>NZ_FOCE01000034.1 GCF_900110025.1 Gemmobacter aquatilis
TTGGCAAAGGCCAGTTCACAGTCGAGGAGGGAACCGACGCGCCTCGTGTCGGCGCCGTGCTCTATGTCAAATCTTATGCCACTGCGACCTGGCCCGGCATGCTCGACGCCCTGGGTGCCGCCCGCGACACCATCATCACCCATAGCTATACGCCGATTGAACGCGGCAGCATCACCGAATTCGTGAAACGCCGCGTGGCCCAGATGCGGGCCGCCGAAGACATTGCCGCCACGGTAGAGGCGCAACTCTTCGTGGCCGCTGACAAATCTGAAAGCGGTGAGTTGGGCTTCGGCGTTCACCAGATGACCATCACGGTCTTTGCCGAGGATCAGGCAACGCTCGACGCCGAGGTTGCCCGCATCCGTGGCATCGCCCATCAGAACGGCATGCGGCTGGTGCGCGAAGTGACCGCGCTTGAGGCCGGGTTCTTCGCCATGCATCCCGGCAATATGGATTATCGGGCGCGCGATATGACCGTCTCTTCGGTCAATTTCGCGGATATGGCGGCGCTTCATGCTGCCGATACCGGGACGCCAGGGGCGCGCCTGCCGTGGCAGACGCCGCTGACCCTGTTTCAAACACTGCAAGGCTCGCTGCACCGGTTCAGTTTCCATGAGCCCGGCGATCCAAAAGCCGAGCCGACCAATGGCCACACGCTTGTTCTGGGCAAGTCTGGCGGCGGCAAGACCACAACCGCCGCCTTCCTCGCGGCCCAGGCCCAGCGGGCAGGGGGCCGGACGATCATCTTCGACAAGGAAGCCGGTCTCAAAATGGCAGTCCGTGCCTTGGGTGGACGCTATGCCGAAATCCGTGCTGGTCGCCCGACAGGCTTGAACCCGCTTGCCACAGAATTTGGCGAGCGCGGCGAGGCGTGGGTTCTGGACTGGCTGGTCGCCCTTCTGGAACAGCGCAGCGGGCCCATGACGCCGCTGCAATCCGAAGCCCTCAAGTCGGCGATTTCCCAAAACGGCAAGGCTCGGCAAGACCTACGGAACTTTCGTGCGTTTCAGGAACTCTTCGGCGATGTCGGCGACGGTCTTGATCTGGCGCAACGTCTGCGCGAATGGGCACCGGACGGCCGCTATGGCTGGGTCTTTGGCGAGGCATCTGAGCCGGTGGTGGATTTCACCAGCCATGACGTGACGGCGGTTGATCTGACGGAG
>NZ_FOCE01000031.1 GCF_900110025.1 Gemmobacter aquatilis
CGGATGTCGACCTTCTTGCCGATCAGGCGGTGCGGCACGGAATAAAAACTGTGCAGCACGTCGATGTGGTAATCAGGATGAACCTTGGCCTGCTTCCACTCGGCATATTCGAAAGGCTCGAGCGGCAGATCGCGCAGGGCGGGACGCTCGATCTCGATGAACAGATCGCGGCGCGACCGGCCGATCCGGCGCATCGGGCGGTCATTCAGGTCGGCCAGAAGCTCTGCGATGGCCGCGTTCAGCGCCTCGACGGAGAAGAACTGCATGTTGCGCAGGCGGGCCAGGATCCAGCGCTCGACGATCAGCACCGCACCCTCGACCTTGCCCTTGTCGCGGGGCTTGCGCGGCCGGGTGGGCTGCACGGTCGTACCGGTGATTGTGGATTCAGGCCGAAGCGCGCATTTGAGCGCGGTTGAGATTAGGGCAGGGTGCCGGGCTCGGCCAAGAGCTTTTCGCGGAAGACTTCGGCGGGGGTGCAGTAGCCCAGGCACTTCCGGGGCGTGGCGTTGAGGCGCTGACAGATCGCCACCAAGGCGTGATTGGTCAGCGCCATCGGGTCGGTTTCACGGGGCAGATAGCGGCGGGCGCGACCATTGGTGTTCTCGTTGGTGCCTTTCTGCCAGGGGGCTTGCGGGTCGCAGAACCAGGCGGCGACGCCGAGGCTGGCCTGCAGATGAGGCCAGGCCAGGAACTCGAATCCTCTGTCGAAGGTGATGGAGCGCCGGGCATGGAACGGGAGCGGGCAGAGGCCCGAGATGATCCCTTCCATCACGGGCTTCGATTTCCTGTCCGCATTCTTCAAGAGGAGCGTGAAGCGGCTGACCCTTTCGACCAAGGAGGTCACATTGGCTGGGCCCAATTCCTTGCGGAACTGGATGAGATCTCCTTCCCAGTGACCAAACTCTTCGCGGCCATCCACGGCCTCTGGGCGGAGCTTGATCGACAATTCATCAGCAAATCTATGAGCTTGGGCGCGCCGCTTTCCACGACCCCGCCTGCGACGGCGATGCTCGGGCAGGTGGCGCCAGAAGTCGATGGCATGGCCGTCTTTGGAATAGGAAAACTGGTAGATCGTTTCGTGACTGACCTGCAATTCACTGCCATCAAGGCGCAGGCGACCAGCAATCTGCTCGGGCGTCCAGCCCGTCTTCAGCCGATCGACGACCACCGACCGAAGCTCAAGATGGCGGATCAATTTCCGCAAGCCCGCTCTCCGAGCCTCCGATTTGGACTGGGCATTCAGAGCGTAGTAGCCGGAGAGATCTTGCAACTCGGCGTCGACGAACCGGTTGCGCTTCAGCTCGCGGTGGATCGTGGCACGGTGGCGGCCGAGCCGATGGGCTATCTCCAGGACCGGCATCTTTGCGTCATGCCAGCGGGCGATCTTGCGACGATCTTCGAGGCTGAGGTGGACATATGAGCGGGGCATGCGAATCCTCCTTTGAGCAACACATTGCTTTTACTCAAAAGTCGCACTTCAAGCTTGAATCCACCCCGCTTACATACAATAATCCGATAATAGTTATTATGTACTTATTGACTTCATTGAATAATCATTCCGCCCAGAATGCGCGCAGAGTGAGCTACTCCCCGATCCTTGGACAGAATTCTGGCTGATTTAAGCTACTGCCTGCACCTGCTTATCGATTTCGATGGTGTTGAAGTAGACCACAGCGGGCGGCTGTCCGCCATGGGCTGTGTGTGGGCGATGGTGGTTGTAGAAGGTGATCCAGCGCCCGATGCCAGTCCTGGCCTGCGATGTATGCGCTGGCTGCGCCCCATTGATTTTCCGCTGGTGCGTTCAGCGGGTGGCAGATGCGATGGTATCGGTAGCTCGTCCGGGAGTACGAGACGAGGTCCCTACGATATGGGTGTGGTTATTTTCTGGGCATAGGCCTGTTGATTTCCACCCAGAACTGATGGGGTGGAAATCAACAAAGCAGGCCAAGGTTCATCCTGATTACCACATCGACGTGCTGCACAGTTTTTATTCCGTGCCGCACCGCCTGATCGGCAAGAAGGTCGACATCCG
>NZ_FOCE01000032.1 GCF_900110025.1 Gemmobacter aquatilis
TCTGTGGTGCTTTTGACGATTTCGTAGCAGCCTTGCTGTTACTGGATCAAATCAAGCCTATCGGGCAATTAGTACCAGTCAGCTGAATGCGTTGCCGCACTTACACCTCTGGCCTATCGACGTGGTGGTCTTCCACGGCCCTCAGGGAGACCTTGTTTTGAAGGGGGCTTCCCGCTTAGATGCCTTCAGCGGTTATCCTGTCCGAACATAGCTACCCAGCACTACCGTTGGCACGATAACTGGTCCACCAGTGGTTCGTTCACCCCGGTCCTCTCGTACTAGGGGCAACTCTTCTCAAGTCTCCTACACCCACGGCAGATAGGGACCGAACTGTCTCACGACGTTCTAAACCCAGCTCACGTACCTCTTTAAATGGCGAACAGCCATACCCTTGGGACCTGCTCCAGCCCCAGGATGAGATGAGCCGACATCGAGGTGCCAAACGATGCCGTCGATATGGACTCTTGGGCATCATCAGCCTGTTATCCCCAGAGTACCTTTTATCCGTTGAGCGATGGCCCTTCCACTCGGGACCACCGGATCACTATGACCGACTTTCGTCTCTGCTCGACTTGTCAGTCTTGCAGTCAGGCAGGCTTCTGCCATTGCACTCAACGACCGATTTCCGACCGGTCTGAGCCTACCTTCGCGCGCCTCCGTTACTGTTTGGGAGGCGACCGCCCCAGTCAAACTCCCCACCATGCAGGGTCCCGGACCCGGATAACGGGCCGCGGTTAGACATCAAGAGTGCGAAGGGTGGTATCTCAAGGGAGGCTCCACGGGAACTGGCGTCCCCGCTTCGATGCCTACCACCTATCCTGCACATCACAATCCTGATGCCAGTGCAAAGCTGGAGTAAAGGTTCATGGGGTCTTTCCGTCTAACCGCGGGAAGTGTGCATCTTGACACACAGTTCAATTTCGCTGAGTCCACATCAGAGACAGCGGGGAGATCGTTACGCCATTCGTGCAGGTCGGAACTTACCCGACAAGGAATTTCGCTACCTTAGGACCGTTATAGTTACGGCCGCCGTTTACTGGGGCTTCAATTCAGAGCTTGCACCCCTCCTTTTAACCTTCCAGCACCGGGCAGGCGTCAGACTGTATACGTCGCCTTACGGCTTCGCACAGCCCTGTGTTTTAAGTAAACAGTCGCCACCCCCTAGTTTGTGCCCCCCACCTATACTTGCGTACAAGTGGGGCCTCCTTCTCGCGAACTTACGGAGGCATTTTGCCGAGTTCCTTTGATGTGGTTCTCTCAAGCGCCTTGGTATACTCTACCAGTCCACCTGTGTCGGTTTAGGGTACGGTCTGATGAAGGGCTATTTCCAGGAACCTCTGAACGGCCCACCCAATCCGATAAGGGCAGACAATCTTTGAGATCCGTCACATCCTTCTGGCCCACGAATATTAACGTGGTTCCCATCGACTACGCCTTTCGGCCTCGCCTTAGGGGCCGGCTTACCCTGCTCAGATTAGCTTTAAGCAGGAACCCTTGGACTTTCGGCGACAGGGTCTCTCACCCTGTTTGTCGCTACTCATGTCAACATTCTCGCTTCTGATCTCTCCACCAGTTGCCTTACGGCCTGGCTTCACAGAAAGCTCCTCGCCTCCATGCTTCCCCGAGAGGAAGGCAAGAGGCATGGAGCTATATCACAGAACGCTCCGCTACCACGC
>NZ_FOCE01000029.1 GCF_900110025.1 Gemmobacter aquatilis
CCTGCTGCCAGCAGCCAAGGGGAAGGTGTCACATGGGTCAGTTCTCAATGAAAATTACGCCGCTACCCGGGTCACTTCTGGGTGGAAATCAACACGCCTGCTGGCGTATCCAGATTTTGCGGCGCAGCCCTATACCGAATTCGCAGGTGGGGAGCAGTACCTGTACCAGCTGCTCTGCCTTGGCGCGGGGCAATACGATGTTGAAGAGCTGCGCATCGAGGACACACCCGTCACCAGCTTCGAGGAGATCGAATATGAGGTGGTAGCACCTGGTGGCGATGTGACGCTTTTTCCCACCGCTGTCGTGACCTCTGTCGAGGTGTCGGGGCAAGATCTTGGCGGGGCAAAGACCGGCACATGGGCGCAATCCGGCACCACAATCACCGTGACCGAGACAGCGCATGGCCGGGCGGTGGGTCAGGCATTGCAGCTGGAATTCACCACCGGCAGCGGGCCGACCGGAGTTTATGCCATCGCCACGGTGACCGGGGTGGATACATATACTGTCACGGCGGCCAGTTCCGCCACCGCCTCGGGGGATGTGACAGTACGGTCAGTGCTGGGCGGGATCAAAGGGTTTACCGCATCGGCGGCGGACACAATGGCGACGCATCTGGCGGTGGATCTGGTGTTGCCGCGCGGTCTGTTCGATCTTGGCAGTTCTGGAAAACTGAATGACCAGAGCCTGCGGGTGATCATCCAGGCGCAGCAGATCGATGCAAATGGCAATGCGCTGGGGGCTTGGGTGCAGATTGCCGATGTGACGCTGACCGACCGGACCTCCACCCCGATCCGCAGGTCCATCCGGCGGGCGGTCAGCCCGCGTGGGCGCTATGCGGTGCGGGCCTGGCGCGTCGATCAAAAAGACGATGACAGCAGTATCGGGCATGATGTGGCGCTGGCCGGGCTGCGGGCCTATCTGCGCGAGCCCGAGGATTTCGGGGATGTGACGCTGATCGCTATGCGGATGCGGGCGACCAATAACCTGTCGCTGCAGGCTTCGCGCAAGGTGGGGGTGATTGCGACCCGCAAGATCCCGATCTGGACGGGCAGCGCGTGGACCGCGCCACAGGCCAGCCGTTCCATCGCCTGGGCCATTGCCGATGCGGCGCGCAATGCGTCTTACGGTGCAGCGCTGGCCGATGCACGGATCGACCTCGCGTCGCTTCTGGTACTGGATGCGGTCTGGGCTGCGCGGGGTGACCGTTTCGACGGGCGGTTCGACAGCGCGGCCAGCTGGTGGGAATCTGTTGCGCGGATCGCACAGGCGGGGCGGGCGCGGATTTTCATGCAGGGCGGTGTGCTGCGGGTGGTGCGAGACGGGGCCGAGACGCTGCCGATCGCGATGTTTTCGATGCGCAATATCATCAAGGGCAGTTTCGCGGTGGACTATGCGATGCCCACCGCCGCCACGGCGGATGCGGTTGAGGTCAGCTATTACGATGGCACCTATTGGACTGCGCGGCGGGTCACAGCGAAGCTGCCGGGATCTGCGGCAGCCAAGCCCGCAAAAATGGAAGGCTTCGGCATCACGGGCCGTGATCATGCGATGCGTGAGGGGATGTATCAGGCTGCCAGCAACAGGTACCGGCGTCGGTCTGTGAAATTCGACGCCGAAATGGCGGGCTTCATCCCATCGATCGGCGATCTGATCGCGGTGCAGCATGACATGCCTGCGTGGGGGGCGCATGCCGAAGCGGTGGCATGGGAGGCTGGCAGCCTGACGCTGACGGTGAGCGAGGATCTGACCTGGGGCGCAGGCACCCATTACGTCGGGATGCGGCGGGCCGATGGCTCTGTCTCGGGCCCGTGGGAGGTGACAGCCGGGGCGCGTGCTGACCAGATGGTCTTTGTCACAGCGCCCGACATGGTGCCTTACACAGCGTCGGAGCGCGATCGGACGCATCTTGCCTTTGGCCCGGGCACCACCTGGGCGGCCCTGTGCAAGGTGGTCGGGATCAAGCCGAAAGGTCTCTATCAGGTGACGATCGAGGCGGTGCCGGATGATCCTTCGGTCCACAGTGCCGAGATCGGGCAGGTGGCAGCGCCGATCCGGCTGTCGGCCCTGTCGCGTCGGGTGACACGGCCTGTCGTTTCCGGGCTGATCGCGCGGCGCATCCCCGGCGACAATACCCGGGTGCTGCTGGCCTGGCGTCCGGCCGCCGGGGCCGAGACCTATCAGATCGAGATGGCCGAGGGGGATGACCCGTGGGCGACCGCAGTGTCCTGGACACGTATCTCCGATACCTCGGCCAGCCAGATCGCCGTGCTGCTGATGCATGCGGCCCGCACCATGATCCGGGTGCGCGGTATCGGTCTCGCGGCCGGGCCGTGGGTGGCCGCGACGCTGGGGAGCCTGATCCCCGAGATGTGGAACACCGACGCGACGCCGATGTGGACGTCTGACCCCAACCCGATGTGGAGCGCCTGATATGGTTGCCTTTCCCGCCGCCGCCGACCTGACCGGCGCCACCCTCACTGAAGCCCAGTTCAAGGCAGGGTTGAATACTTTCTTGTCAGCCATCGTCGGGCTTCTGGGCAGCACCGGCGAGGTCGGCTCCGCACTGGCCGCGCTGGGTGCCCCGCTGTCGAGCTATGCGGCAAAGACTGCGGCTTATACCGTGGCGCTGTCGGATCGGGGCCGGGTGCTGGCCTGTAGCGGCACATGGACGCTGAGCCTGCCCGCTGCAGCGACAGCCACCGCAGGCTTTGACGTGGTTGCCCAGAATGCGGGCAGTGGCACGATCACGATTGACCCATCGGGGTCAGAGCTGGTCGATGGCGCGGCTACGCTGGCGCTGCTGCCGGGGGCCAGTGCCGTGCTGGTCTGCACGGGAACTGCATGGGTCGCGCTTGGCTGCCAGTCTGCCACGGCGCGGCTGTTGGCCCAGGCCGGCAGTGCAGCGGTGCCCGGGCTGGCATTTGCGCTGGATCAGAACACCGGGCTGCTCAACCCGGCGGCCGACCAGATCGGCTTTGCCACCGGCGGCGTGCAGCGCGCACTGCTGAGCGGGTCAGCTTTTCAGGTAAACGTGCCGCTGACTGGCACGGCAGTGACGCAATCGGCCACCGATGGCACGCCGGGGCGGGTGATGCGGGTTGGCGACAGCACCACGCTGTTGTCGGCCAGCCCCGCGTTGCGCTGTACCTATGGCGGCACGGCCAATGCGATCACGCTG
Source organism: Gemmobacter aquatilis (assembly GCF_900110025.1). Classification (GTDB taxonomy): domain Bacteria; phylum Pseudomonadota; class Alphaproteobacteria; order Rhodobacterales; family Rhodobacteraceae; genus Gemmobacter; species Gemmobacter aquatilis. The sequence continues at coordinate 3,180 of NZ_FOCE01000029.1, forward strand.
ACCAGCGGCGCCGGGTTCACCGGAACGCCCGCCGCGGGGTTGCAGGTGCGGTTCCGCGCCACCGCGGCCAATACCGGGGCAGCCACGCTGGCGATTGATGGCTGTGCCCCGGCCAATTGCCTGACGGTGACCGGCGCGGCACTGCCTGCCGGTTATATCCGCACCGGCAAGGACACCAGGGCCATATTCGATGGGGCCAGCTGGATCTTGGACCGCGAGATGGACAGCGGCAGCAACGGAAACGGCGGTTACATGCGTTTCGCGGATGGCCGACAGATCTGCGACAGCACGGTTCTGACATCGACCAGCAGCGAAACGACGAGGACGTGGCCTGCGGAGTTTTCTGCGCCACCGCGCGTCTTCTGTTCGTGCTCGGGCGCCACCGTCGGTTTTGCGCGCGCAGCATCCACGACAGAAATCGTCACTGAAGTCAGCGCCTACAACACCGCGGGCGCCCGCATCGCTGGCTATGTGGCGATCCTCGCCATCGGCAAATGGTATTGAGAGGCTGCCCATGATAATCACCCTGACCCCCATGCGCCGCGACGTAGCGCTGAGCCTGCACTGCGCGGGCGATGTGCTGACGATCAACGGCACGGACTATGATTTCACCCCGCTGGCCGAGGGCGCGGTTCTGCCGCGCGCGGCGGTGGCCTGCCCCTGGCTGGCCTCGGATGTCGAGCGGATCGGTGGTG
>NZ_FOCE01000027.1 GCF_900110025.1 Gemmobacter aquatilis
ATCGTCAAAAGCACCACAGATTTGGAACAAGATGCTGTAAAAACGCGCTGGAACTCAAAACCCCAGCGCGGGTCTTTCCTCGGTTTGGTGGTCATAGCGCAAGCAAAACACCCGATCCCTTCCCGAACTCGGCCGTTAAGTGCTGCCGCGCCAATGGTACTGCGTCTCAAGACGTGGGAGAGTAGGTCACCGCCAAACCTAGAAAAGACCCAAACACTCTCTCTTTACGATACACCCAAACCCGATCAGCTTATCCCATCGGGACAGACGCGGGGTGGAGCAGCCCGGTAGCTCGTCAGGCTCATAACCTGAAGGTCACAGGTTCAAATCCTGTCCCCGCAACCAAATATAATAAACATATCAAGACGTTACGAGCTGCCCTCCGGGCGGCTTTTCGCGTTCCAAATCCCAGGTCAACAATAGGTCAACAAAACGGGGGAAGTTGCGTTGCGCCGGACGGAGCAGATCCGCTTGGCTGCCATTGGTTTAGTTTCCTAGAGGCAAGTCGATTTCGACAGGAGGTTGAACGGCTATGCTGATGGGAGTGTGAAGGTCGATGTCGATGCGGCGGCCCTTAAGAGTGACAACGAGGGCATAGCTGGCCCTTCGATTGACAACCTCTGGTCGCGCGCGGTCGCGCCACCAACCACCCACCGGCTTGATGCACAGTCGGTCTCGCCCCAGCAGGTCAATCGCAGGTCCGCTCCAGGTATCGCAGTGGAGAGAACCAGTAGAGATGCTGTCGGGACCGAGCAGCCAACGACTGTCGTCTGGATGTCGAGCACCGCCGATGCTCGGATCATCGCGCTCCGCAGCGTTCACGCGCCGTTTGAATAAATCGACCGTTTCTCCCTTGCGCCGGAGATCGAACCGAAGACCGTATGACTGATATCTTTGGGGGTCGACGTTCGCCGAGAACCCAGGGTTTGGGTCGACGAAGTAAGATAGCGTCACCTTGAGGTCGATCAATTCGTTTCCCAACTGTTCAAGGACAGCCGTCGGGAGCGGGAGCTGGTAATAATGACAGTCGTTGAATTTGCGTGTCCCTTGCATCCGAAACGGCTGAATCTCGGATTGAGCGACAAGCGCAACCTGATCTCGCGCTGACGCTGTAGCTCGTTCGAAGTCGGGAACACCGTAGCCAAAACGGCGCACCAACGCATATCGCTCCCGCAAGCCGGGTTGGGCAGCAAAAGCCGAACGCATATGTTCCGTGTATTCTCCACTATGGACCATGAGCGCCCTGATCATCTCAGGCCAGTATTCCGGATGATCAGCAGCAATCCGCGCCGCGATTCTTGCACCTTGAGCCGTTGCAGCGCTGGTTGCATCGAAAGGTACGAGAGGGAGACGACCGACATCCCGCCCTGTGCTTAGCAAGCACAGCGAATCCACAGTGAGGATGTCGTTGCGCGCGGGGCTGACTGCGCGATTCCCTGCTTCAAGTACCAATTCTGGCTTGAAAGGGGACCGACTGTGTAGCCAGCCAACTGAAGTTCTGCTGTGTGGACTGAGTTCGCCAACTTTCGCCAGTGTGCTCCAGTCCTCGTAACCCGGATCGGTCACGGCTGAAAAATCTGTATATCCACCGATGGTCAGGGCGTTCCACGATTGCGATGGGTCTTCCGCAGGGTACGAATCTTGACCGATCAATTTCGCCATGCGCATCACAGGTGCGGTATTGCCAGTTGAAAGCACGAACAGACGCTGCGGTGCGCCGTCGTCGTCACCTACCATAGTTCCTGCAGCCGCCTGATCGATCGCCGCACTCCATGTTGATGGGTGAGCGCCGGACACCCCTTTGTTCGTTATCGCCATGCAATAAATGCGAAACCGTTCTGGCGCCGTGATCTCAGGGAGCGCGACCGCTGCCTGCGTTATCGAGCCATATGAGTTGGGGTTGTTCGCATCAGCTCCGTGCGGCGGAAGAAGCTTTACCGATTCCAAGCGATGCCTGAGTGTCCGAACTTGGGTGTCGCTCAATTGGGCAACCAGATCACCGTGTAGGGCAATTCCTGCCATCGCAGTCCCATGGCTGTCGTGATCGTCGGTTCCCCATTCCGTGTCATACGCATGAAGGTCCACTGGGGCGATCGCCGGTTCAAGGAGAGCATGTGCCCGATTAACGCCTGTGTCGAGCAAACAGACTGCAGGTACTTCAGCGCCCGGCCATTCGATGCGGTTGGCGAGGTCATCAGACCATTCGTGCTGCGTTTCGCGCGCATCTTCCATGAAGAAGACTGGATTGTCTGTGGCACGCCGCAGCTCACCGATAACACCCGTGGCAAACATCATCAGTTCGATGGCGGCACGTGTTGCCCAGACAGGAACCACCGCCGTTTCAGGAAAGTAATGGCGGCGGTCTATTCCTGCAGCTCGCAATCCAAGCCGTTGACATACATCCTCCAGAGCACCTTCATTGCCACGTTCGGTCCACACCGCCCACCACATTTGATGCTGAGGGTCTGATGGAAGGGCTGCGACATCATCTGTCCAAAGCGTTTCCAATCGAGCTCGACGAAATGCCTCGATAGGCCCAACTGTCGCTGATTTTGGAGGCTGGCCTGCTGGAGTAAGTTGGCCAGCGCGGTAATCTTCGAGAATGGCCGATAGCGCAATCCGGGCATGATCTGGTACCTGTGCGTTCGATCTGGGCCGCATCCGTATCGCTGACCGCCACCCCAAAATCCCGCATATCTTGCGCGGCCTCCCGCAGTGTCGCCGGATCGATGCGCAGAAAGGCCAGTGCCGCCTTGTCTCCGAACAGGTCGGAAGCCACTGCGGGCGCGTTCGGCGTCGGGCACAAAACGCGCCAGCGCTTCTTGGATGGCGACGATGCGCTGACGCGTGGGGCTGGGAGGTGGGGATGCAAATCGCCGATTTCCAACCCTGATGTGATTGGTTGCTGTACCCCCTTAGAGTGTTTATGACCTTCAACCGTGACGTAACAGAAACTCACCAGAGTCGGGGCCAATGTTGAAGAGCGGACAAGATCTTCGTGAGATGCGGATAGAGCTTGGAATTTCGCAAGCTAGATTGGCTGAAATATCAGGTGTGGAGCAGCACAAGATTTCTGCATATGAGCTAAATAATATTAGCCTGGATGACCGCTCTGTGAAAAGCTGCTTGATGTTATTAGTAAAACTGAAGAATTTGCGCCTGAAATTAAACGAAAAAAGAGATATAGAGGGCACTCGTATTCAAGTCAGAAAAATGACCCAAAAAGGACGGCTCAAGCTGCAAGAGTTGCAGGGAATATAGACTACCTAGCTGATCTCAGTCTCCTTGATCTGGTCAAAAGAGATGGGCCAACAGCAATAAATCTATTCTCTGGAATAGGTGGCTTTAGCCTTGGCTTCCAAAGCGCTGGATACAATGTTGTAGGCTTTGCAGAGTTAGCAGACGACCTTGCTGAAATCTACCAGGCGAACTTTCCAAATACGAAGCGCATCGGGTCTGACGTGGCAGAAATACGATCTGATGCTATAGAGAATGTTATCCGGGAGGTGGGTGCTGTCGATATCATTATTGGAGGGCCGCCCTGCCAAGGTTTCAGTCTCTCTGGTAAACGCGATGTAAACGATCCTCGAAACTATCTCTTCCACGAGTACATGAGAATAGTGGACCTCGTTCGCCCTAAGGTGGTGATAGTCGAGAATGTTCGGTTGCTTACCTCAATGAGGTCGAAAGACGGTGGGTTTGTTAAAGATCAGATTCTAGCCGATCTGGGTAAATGCGGATACACGGCAGGTCTCTATGAGGTTGATGCATCTGAGTATGGCGTTCCCCAAGCTCGCAACCGTGTATTTTTCATGGGTGTTCGCCGTGACCTAGGCGTTCAGCCGTCGTTTCCCGCACCTGACTTCGGTGGTCGCGCCGATCTTTTCACTAGTCGTGCGCCGTATCGTAGCTTCGCTGATGCCTGTTCTGATCTTCCATATCTCGAGTCTGGGGATTCATCTGATGACCCATTTCATGTGGCTGTTAAGCATCCCGATCATGTGATTGAGTGGCTTTGGGATGTCCCTGAGGGAGCCAGTGCACACGACAACGAGGATCCGGCATTAAGGCCTCCTTCAGGATACAATACTACTTACAAACGCCAAGTTTGGCTTGAACCTGCGTCCACGGTCCAGACTACATTCGGGATGATTTCAGGCTGCCGCAATGTGCATCCAATCGCAACTAGGTCTCTGACCGTTCGAGAGGCCGCTCGCATTCAATCGTTTCCAGACACTTTCAAGTTCGTGGGTTCGATGGGCACTATACGTACGGGAATTGGGAATGCGGTCCCTCCGCTACTGGCTCGAAAAAATTGCATTGCACTTACGGTCGACCCTGTTTGATCTTGTAGAAGTACCCAGCCTCAAGGTTGAATTGTAATTGTTCAGGATGCTGCGCTTGGCCGCCTCTCTGCATTTGCACTATCCCAAAGCGTGGGGCTTGGTGAGAGACACCTGCGGGGTCGCGGTAGCTTCCTTTCCTAACCGAATATGGTTTTACTGAGTATCCCGAGTAGTCTCGAGAGTGAGAAATCAGTTCATCAATGCTGTAGATCTCTACCTCTATGTTTTCCCAGAAGTTTGCTTTCTTTGTTTTGTGCAGGAGGAAATCGGGCGTGAATGGGTCATCAAGGTAGGCCTTTTGCAGCAATAGACGTGTGATTTCGTCTTGTTTGTCAGTGAAAAGGGTTTCCCAGTCTCGGCGCCCGAGAGGGTTTATTTCTTCCCAGAAATATCTTCGAGGATCACTTTTTCGATCTTCGAGCTCATTGGGCTTGTCAAGTGGTCGGAAGCCAACATCCCCGCAAAACTGTCGCATGGCATGAACGGCAATGTCTGATACCTGCAATCCATTATCATTTAAGAGTTTCGCAAACCCGCGTGCAGTAGTGAAATAGAGTTGCGCATTTTTTTGGGTTGTGTTGTCACATTGCTTCGTTGATATCCCGTATATTTTCACCCTCTTTATCTGTCGTAAGTGTCAGAAGAAGGTCACTCTTACATCGACGTATGGGAACCCCGTTGTGCTCGAGCCACTTCTTCCCCTCCTCTGATGTCGCGAGGGCACCTGTAGAAAGTGCACGGGCCGAAATTATTCGGCTAGCAGAATGTGAGCTTGCAACGTACTCAAGGAGTAATAGGGCTGGATCCCCGGTCAAAACGTGTGTGTTTTTGACTCCTTCCAGATCGATTGGGTACTGAAACCAATTAATCACTGCCGTGATTTTATCTTCGAATGCATGACCCGCCTTGCGTCCTAAAGTGCCTGCTTGGATCTGCAATGCATGGATTTCATCGTTTGGGGTAAGAGCCATCTTCTATGCCTTCGGTCAGTTGCGAGACCGAAGTGTTCAGGCCAATTGCGATCCGAACGAGGTTGACTAGCGAAATGTTTCGCTTGCCTCGCTCGATAAGGCTCACATACGTCCTGTCGAAGGAACACACATCGGCGAGGGCTTCCTGGGATAGCCCAAGTTCCTCGCGCTTTTCGCGCACTCGCTTCCCAAGGATTTCCAGAACTCCGGTCATCCCCCTTTGTCAGAAAGTGTGACGTGTACGTCTACGGACAATTCGTCACATTTGTGGGTAGGTTTGCACTAGCCAATCCACTTTGATCGGATGATCGCCCAAACGCGGCGGGCGAGACGGGTGCGGCAGAACTCGTAGGCCATCTTGGTGTGGTGGCCGCCGGTGTCCACGGCCACAGCTCGCACCGGCAGGTCGCCCCAGGTGCCGTTCAGCACGGCATCCAGGTCGGACCAGAGGCGAGGGCCGGAAGGGTCGCCCCAGAGCACGCGGTAGTCGATCACCCATCCTGCAGCACACCAAGACCCAAGCCCGGTTCCGCAAATTGCAGGAAAAGGTCGAGGTGACGATGCGCTGGCACGACCTGCGCCACTTCGCCGTGTCGCTGTGGATCGAGCAGGGCTTCTCGATCAAGGAGGTGATGACCTTCGCGGGCCATTCCTCGATCCAGATGACCATGGAACGCTACGGCCACCTGTTCCCCTCACCAAATCGTCGAGAAGGAAGCGGGGCGACTTAATATCTACACCTATGAGATCGACTACCGGTCGAAAGCTTCGAAGATTTTCTTGAGTAAGAAATTCGATTTCGAGGACGAGGACATTCTGCAGGCCGAACTTATGGCCTATTTTCTTTCGAGTGCAGCCTGCGGTCCGAACGCACAGTTGATCCGCGATCTTATCAAGCCTCTACCGTTCGATCCTGCTTTCGAGGGCGAATATCTTGCAGCTCTCCGGTCCGACAGGAAAAAGATTACTGTGCTGGACGAGCTAGTCTCGCATTACGAGGACGTCACGAACTTCAAGGAACGTCGTGAGCTGTTGGAGGCATCGACGCTCGAAAACCTGACCTATGGCATAGAGGTCGAAGATGAGGACGCCGAGGACTTCGAGATTGACGATGGTGAGGAAAAAGGCAGCAGGTAGCGTACCTGCGGCGGCCTTTTGCGGGGACGCGGACCCAGAAGAAGTGATGCAGTTTCTTCCCATCGGTTCGCGGCTGTTCCGTGCGACACGACGCCGACGTAGCGACCTGGAAAGTCGACTAACGAGCAGAAATCACAAGGTTATTCCGGATGCAGGGGTAGCCCTCATAACCTGAAGGCCGCAGGTTCAAATCCTGCCCCCGCAACCAAAAAACTAAATTATATCAGCATGTTATAACACGACGGTTTGCGTCGGATTTTTGCTTTTGGAATTCTTGTCAACACCTGGTCAACATTTCGCGAGCCCCCCTTCGAGGGGGCAGACAATCGTGGCCATGACCGTCACACCTTTAGCAGATCGAGCAGCGGATCAAAGGCGTACATCGCCGCACGTCGTCCGGAAGCCGGTTCAATGGTGCGCAGCATGCCTGCCTCGACCAGCCGTCGGGATAGCGCGCGTGCCGAGGATGGTGGGATGCCTGAGCGTTCGACGAAGCGGTCGTTGCGGAAGATCGGGCTTGCGAAGACGAAGTCCAGCGCCTGATCATGGAACTGCGAGTTCAGCACTTCGCGGAACCGCTCCCGCATCTCGCCGTGAAGGCGGAAGATCGCGTCGGCCGTCTGGATGTTGACCGTCGCCTGGGCGTGCATCGCCTTGAGGAAGAATACGACCCAGCCGGTCCAATCGCCGGTGGCCGAGACTGCGCGCATTCGTTCGATGTATTCGTCCTTGTTGGCTTCGAAGTAGCCCGAGACGAAGAAGTTCGGCTGATGCAGGACACCGAGTTTCCACAGCATCAGGGTGATCAGCATCCGGCCGATCCGGCCGTTGCCGTCTTCGAACGGATGCAGAGCCTCGAATTCGACATGCGCGATGGCGGTGCGGATCAATGGCCGCATCGTGCTCTCGTTGATGTAGCGGACCAGTTCGCCCATCGCCGGGCCCAGCTGCTCCGGGGCGATCGGAACGTAGTAGATCCTTCCCCGCCGTTCATCCCCGATGTAGTTCTGTTCAACCTTGTAGCTGCCGGGGCGCTTGCGGGCTCCCCGGCCAAAGGACAGCAGCTGCTGGTGGGCAGTCCGGATCAGGTGTTCTCCAAGCGGGGCGCCGTCGGCGAGGGCTTGCTGGGCATTCCGCAGTGCGCGGGAATAAAGGTAGGTCTCGACGTCGTCGTTGCGCGCTTCCCGATAAGGGTCGGCGCTGCCCGCGTCTTCTTCGGCTTCAAGGCGGTACAGCTCTTCGATGGTCGAGATCGTTCCCTCCATCCGGGACGAGGTGACCGCATCCTGGCGACGCAGGGGGGCGAGGAACAACTCGCTGTTCACCATGCCTGACATCTTGGTATCATACCGCGCGAGGGAGGCGGCTGCCTCTTCGAGCGGCCCGAGGAGCACCTCGTAGTCGAGGGCGGACGGGGGAAAGGTGCCGATGTGATAGGTGACGGCATCCGTAAGATCGTAAGGTTTGGTGATCATGGTTGTGCCGATTCTGTCATCAACGGGATTTGACGCCAAACTAGTCACACGAAGATCGCTTGGCAACAGAATTTGGCTCTATTCTGACACCAAGAGGCGTTGTCGCCAGCAGTCTGCCGTCAAGCCAGATTGGTGACAGAGACTGGCAGGAAAATGGTATCAAAGCATGATCCCCTGTCATTCGCCGCATCTCATGCGGAGAATGGGGGTTCTAATTGTTGATTTCCACCCAGAAGTGACCCGGGTAGCGGCGTAATTTTCATTGAGAACTGACCCATGTGACACCTTCCCCTTGGCTGCTGGCAGCAGGGGACATTGGAGTGATCGGCATGGCCTTTTTGAGTATTATTCGGCGTTGGGCATTGCGGGAGCATCTGTCCATTCGGGAGATCGCGCGGCGGACGAAGTTGTCGCGCAACACCATCAGGAAGTATTTGCGGTCTGGGGCGGTTGAGCTTGAGTTCAAGGTTGCCGAGCGACCGAGCAAACTTGACCCCTTTGCGGCCAAACTGTCGGGCTGGCTGAAGACCGAGGCCGGGAAGTCGCGCAAGCAGCGGCGGACATCGAA
>NZ_FOCE01000025.1 GCF_900110025.1 Gemmobacter aquatilis
GCATGCCTTGACCCCAGCATAACCCGCAGAACATAACCTTCAGGCGGGTCAATTCTCGATGAAAACCCCGGGTCACTTCTGGGTGGAAATCAACAGTGCGGTGTCGATGATGGTGGTTGCGGACATGATTTCCTCATCCTGAGTGCGAGGAATCGCACTCATATCATTGATACTGTTGTGTTTTCTTATGAGTGAGGGCGAATTTCCCCGCCCTCGGGGCCTTGGATCACTCGGCGGCGATCAATTGGGCCGGATCGGAGGGAAGATCGGCAACAAGGAAGGCCGGAAGGTCCATGTCGTCGCCCAGCTTATGCGCTTCTTCATCCATCGCATCGGCGTCGCCGATATCAGCGCCCTGCCCTTCCACTGACTCATCTCCGTCGAAGGCAGCGAGATCCGCGCGGCGCAGAACTTCAGGCAACCAGCCGCTGCCCTTGAGCAGGCGCTCGGCTTCCCGCGCCATCTCGGCCTTCTTCAGGTGATCGAGAAGCTGCGCCGTCCCCTCGCCCTTCGCCTCACGCACGGCTTCTAGGATCCGGACCTTGGGCACGCGCGAGAGGTAGTTCTCCGCCGTGGGCTCCCAGCCCGCTTCGACCATGTCGAGATCAACGGCCTTGGCCACCAGATCGGCATGCTTCATCCGCCGGGTCAGACCGGAGGCTGAGATACCCGCACCATAGGGGTTCACGCGCTCATGCAGCGCATTCACCCCGAAGCTCAGGCAATGTGCCAAGAGTGACAGACGGCTGGCCGCGTCGAGGCAACCGAGGTGATCCCAGAGGGCCGCATCGTCGCCGAGAGGCAGGTCCGCCTCCCAGGCGGTGTGACGGTCATCCACGGCCTTGGCCACGGCGCTGTCTTTCAGATCGGGGGCCTGCGCGGTCATGTAGACCGAGCGCACCGAGGCCTCGAGGCAGGATCCGGTCGAGGGGGACGTGCGGAAGGTGTCGGTGACGAGCTTCAGGAGCAGCAGCGTCAGGGCCACTTCCGGCGAGCGCCCCAAGGCCTCCCTCAGTGCCAGCGACCGGTGCGCGGTCAACTCCATGACCAGACGCTCAGGCAAGGGCTTCAGCGCGCCGTCGTCGTCATCCTCAGGCGCAGCCGAGATCTGCTGCCCAGAAGAGGTGATTACGGTCCCGACGACGCCATTGGCAGCGCCCTGCCCCCGGTTCCAGTTGGAGACCACTTCTTGGTCGCCCTGCCCTTCCAAGGCTTCGCCATCGGCGCTCTCCGCGTTTACCGCGGTCTCTTCCTGCGCCTCGTCCTCGGGGCGAACGAAGCCGCGGTGGATGACCAGGACACCCTCCCGGTCGAAGGTGACGAAGACCCCTGCCCGCGCGATCTCCGCCGGATCGAAGATCATCGGACGCGCCTCCAGCCGCTCCACGGCCTCAGCGAGTTCCGTAAGCCGTGCGTCGACCTCTTCGGGCAATTCGTCAGCTTCGCCCCATTGCTCTTCCAGCGCACGATACTCAGCCAGGAGCTTCGCATGTTGGTCAGCTTCGTCGGCGATCATCGGAGCCGCTTCTCCGGAAAGGCGACGCATTCCGTAGCCAAAGCCATAGGTCAGGTCCGCCGCAATCTCGATCCACTTCCAGCCCTCGCCGACTAGGGCTTGCGCCTCGCTCTGCAGCTTCTCAGCCACGAGGCGATCAAGCAGCCCCACGTTCTCCAGCCAGCCACCATCGTCGCCCTGGAAGAGATCCCGCATAACCACGCCCCCGGCCGCCTCATATTCCGCAACGCCGACGAACACCGCCCGACGATCGGTGGCGCGGACCGAGGTTTCGGTCAGCATGCGCCGGATGACATAGGGCTCCTTGTTCCAGGACGATTTCACGGCATCCCAAACCTGCTCCTGCCGCGCATGGTCAGCGGACACGGAGAACGCCATCAGCTGCTCCAGCGTCATGCCATCCTCGGCATAAACCTCCAACAGGGCGGGCGCGACGGCGGCCAACTTCAGCCGCTGGCGCACGACTTGCGGCGTCACGAAGAAGGCGGCTGCGATAGCCTCGTCCCCGAGACCCTTCTCGCGCAAGGCGACGAACGCGCGGTACTGGTCGAGCGGGTGAAGTGCGACACGCTGCATGTTCTCTGCCAGCGAGTCGTCTTCCGCCAGGATTGGCGATGAGGCATCACGGACGATGCAGGGGATCGGCGCGGTTTTTGCCAGGCGCTTCTGCTTCACCAGGAGCGACAGCGCCTGGAAGCGGCGGCCTCCGGCGGGGATCTCGAACTTGCCGGTCTCAGCACCGGCCTCGTCCAGGATGGGACGGACGTTCAAGCTTTGCAGCAGGCCACGGCGGGCGATGTCTTCCGCCAATTCCTCCACCGACACGCCGGATTTGATGCGGCGCACGTTGGACTGGCTCAACACCACCCGGTCGAAGGGGATGTCCCGCGAGGGGGACAGGGTCACGTTCTGGGCAGCTTTGGCCATCAGATCTTCTCCACGACGGGCGCCAGGAGCCACTCTCCCGATCTCAACCCGTCACTGGAAACTCAGCCAAACTCGACCTCTCACCTCAGCCACCGGACTTCATAAAGGTCCAGATCTAGCAACGGCGCCTCTGACCTAACAACTCATTTAAATATCTGTTATCAATGTCTTTTTGTAAAGAATTGCCAGTTGGCAACTTTAGATCGGATTCGCCTCCGCGTACTTCCTGAAGAACGCGAGGAAGGCCCTGTCCGGGTCATCCGCCGGAGGCTTCCCGGCTGCCCATGACCGCCATTCACCTTCCACAAAATAGATATCATATCCGGCATGCCGCAGACGTGCAGTCTCATAGGTCTCGGTCCGGAGCGGTGTTCCGCGAGACTGCAGCCACGCAGGCCGCGGTTTAAGTTCTGAGGCTTTGGGCCTAGGTTCGCCTGACACCACATTGGGCTCCGGAGGGACGACTTGCTCTTCTGTTCCAGCCGCTTTCACACGTCGTCCAACTTTCGAGAATTGAAGCGCCCTGCCCGCAGCACCTGTCGCATCCTCATCCTTCCGCCACCATTTGAGTTCAACATGCGTAACGCTACGGCCGGACTTGATCGGTTCAACGGCAACCATGAAATCTGAGAGGTCGTTCACCTCTGCGACGGCCGGGTCGAGCGCACGGAGTTTGAGATTTGACCATGATGTGAGCTTGCCTTTGGGAACGCCCAGAATTCCCCGCAGGGCTTCCAGCGAGAAACGTTCGGAAGACCGCCAGCGAAGGTTCCCCCGCTTCTGTACCATCTCGTAGAGCGTCAAAGCGTACTTGGACGAAAGGGCAAACATCACTTCGCGTTGCAGTCGAGCGAAGACAGTAGAGTTTCCGATGATCTTCCGAAGGCGCGCAGGAATTTCGTACTCGATCAACCCGTCCGAACGAAGCGCCTCGATGTTGCCGCCCAGCAGCTGAACGCGCTCAATGGCTGGTCCACCCTCCCAGTTGACCGAAACCTTCACCACTGCAGACATCAACCGCTCCAGGCTCTCGCCCACTCGATCGTTGGAATTGTGTTTGCCACGAAGCGCTGCCTTCGAGATGACATGGCTAACGGGCTTATCGATTGCATCCCAGGCATTTTCGAGGAGCTGATTGTAGATCCGTCGGTCGTTAAGGCTGAGTGGAGTAACCTCGATCAAGTCAACCAGTTCACCAGGCTTGATCAGGCTGTCGGCACTTGGCCGAGCATCGAGGGTGCGATAGGGTTTTTCAGCCATGGAGCCCGTACTTCCGTTACCTTACTTTTGTAGCGCCACGCGCGTAAGCGATCAAGGTCTTTGGATCGGGCAGGACGCTTCGGTGAGACAAGCCACCCAATTTGTAAGAGTTAGGCACCAAGCTGATTCGCGACTGATTCGCAGGCGACTGATAACAAAGGGAAAATTTCGGCTGGTCGAAGGGCCGTGACGGCTCACCCAAAATGTAAGGCTATGCCCTGCACCAAGACGTAAGGCTAACCGCCCCGATTCGTAAGTCCTTACATCCCAAAAGGTAAGCGCTGCCGCCCAAGACGTAAGCCTATCGAAAAATTTTCCTTTTTATTTCAGATACTTAATCAGCGTGAACACTAGAACCAAAGAGAATCTGAACCAAGAGGGGTTCCTTGTGGATTATTTTTTTGGGGGGCGTAGCTCGACCGTAGCACGCAGACTTCGATGACCTACATATTGGGACGGTTCAGCAACCAAACTCACACCCAACTTCCGGTTCTCAAGCCGCATCTAGCAAAAGAGCGATAGTTGAGGGTCCCCAGGTACATTTCCGAAGTTTCCAGCACCTAGGCGCCATTTCCGAACTTTACGCCACCGCGAAGTTCACGCATGATTCGTCGGAGAAAACACAGAGAGCAGCTGATGGACGATACCGTGCTTCCCCCGGTTACGCTGAACGAACTTACCCAACTGACGCGCCGAGCAGCCACCGTGATCGAAAGACTGCGAGAACGCGTCTTCGCACCGAATGCGGAGAAGCGCCTAGAGATCAGGTTCAATGTTCGCACGGCAGCAGAAATGGTCGGGCGAACGGAAAAGGCGATCCGGGATGCAGAGGCTGATGGTCGGTTGCCAGAGCCGGACAAGGATGACGGCACAGGTCGGCGTACTGGGTATACTTTGGCTCAGGTCAACAAGATGCGAGAAGTGTTCGGCACACTGCCGCATCGCGCTCCGGACGATCCGCCTCTTGTCCTTGCCGTCCAGAATTTCAAAGGGGGCGTCGGCAAGTCCACGATTGTCAGCCACCTGGCTCAATACTTTGCATTGAAGGGCTACCGTGTCTGCGTCATCGACTGCGACAGTCAGGCTTCGACGACCGCGATCTTTGGGATGAACCCGGATGTCGACGTCGATGAGGAAGAGGATACGCTTTATCCTTTCCTACAGCACGGCGGCCCGAAATCGCTGCACTATGCCCTGCGAGCCACTTACTGGCCCGGCATCGCGCTGATCCCAGCCAATCTCGGACTCTATGACGCAGAATATGAATTCGCGGCCCGCATGGCGCGCGAACCCACGTTCATTCTGGACCGGTTGCGCGATGGCATCGCCAGCATCTCGGATCAGTTTGACGTCATCTTGCTGGACCCTCCGCCGGCCCTTGGGATGATTTCGCTCTCTGTTCTGCGGGCGGCTAGCGCGCTTCTGATCCCGGCACCACCTTCCAACATCGACTTCGCTTCTACCGCGCATTTCCTGAAAATGATGGAAGCCACCTTGACCGAGTTGGCCCGGTTCGGGGGTGAGCGGTCCTACAGCTTCGTCAAGATCTTGGCGTCCAAGATGAATGACCAGAAATCTGCTCATCTTGCGATCAAGCGGATGATGGATGCTGTTTTCCCCCAAGACATGCTCCAGTCTGTTCTCAAGGATAGCGCTGAAATCGACAATGCTACGGCGAATCTTTCGACCGTCTATGAGTTAACTGGCCCGGCGACGCGGACCGAAACCCACAAGCGCTGCCGTGCCTATCTCGACGCGGTTGGCCGAGAGATAGAGATCCTGGCCCGCAAGACCTGGCCCAGCCATCATCGCGCACTTCGCAAGGAGGGTATCCTGTGAGCAAACGGCATGACGCAATCTTTGAAGATGTCCTGAAGGATCTGGGCAAGGAGGCTGCGCCGTCCGACGAGGATCGCGGTGCAACCCGCTTCCTTCGCCGGTCCAATGCCTTGGCTGATGTCGGCGAGCGTGAGGAAAAGGTGCTGCGGTGGGTTGATCCGGCTCAGTGCGCCATGTGGTCACGCCATAACCGGGCATACGAGCTCTTGAACGAAGACAACTGCCGGGACTTGATCGACTCCATCCGGTCCCAAGGGCAGCAGGAGTTCCCGGCGATCGTACGGCGCCTTCATGGGGCAGGGGCGGAGTATGAGGTCATCTGTGGTGCCAGGCGGCACTTCGCTATCTCTTGGCTTCGGGCGAATAACTATCCGCAGTTCCGCTACCTGGTCGAGGTGCGCGATCTGACCGACGAGGAGGCCTTTCGGCTTGCTGACGTCGAAAATCGCGACAGAGAAGACATCTCCGACTTCGAACGGGCCCGTGACTACGCCGCCGCGCTCGAACAGTATTATGGTGGACGTCAGAAGGGGATGGCCGAGCGACTGGAGGTTTCGGAAGGTTGGTTGTCGCGCTATCTCACACTTGCTCGCCTCCCGGAAGCAGTCGTCGCTGCATATCCCTCGATCCGTGACATAAAGGAGTTGCATGCCCGGATTCTGAAACCTCTGCTCGCAGACCCCAAGCTTGCGCCGTCAATCCTTTCTGTCGCGGCCGAGCTCGCCGAAAAGCAGACTGCCGCCCGGAGCGGTCGCGGTGCGGCGATCGATGCCGCACAGGTTCTTGCGAAGCTGAAGGCAGCGGCGGCAGGCCCCAAGCGGGTGAAGCCAGCAGGGCAGGTATTTAAGGGACATGCAGAGACGGCGGGCATGACGCTCAAGAAGCACGGTGCAAAGCTTACTCTGGAGTTTTCAGAAAAGCTTTCTGAGGCGGCCCTTCGTTCGGCATTCGAGGAGTTCATGGCCCACCGGAAGGAGAGAGCAGCAGGCTGAGTTGCCAATTGGCAATTCCACGAAAAACCAAGATAAAACAGATAATTGCAGAAGATCATGCACCTCTGAGGCCATTGGAAATGCAGGGTCATCATCCGGCAATTTCCCTGGCTCTAACGGCCTCCCCATGTACCGCCAAGGCTGAAGCAAATCGGTTCACCCCAAGCCGCGCGTGCATGGCCCGGACTCTCTTTTCATAAGCCTCCCGCCCGATGCTCTGCTGCAGATCCCGCTCATGGAACCGCCAGTTTTTCACCGGCGCATGCCGGATCAGAGCCGCCACCTCGGCGTTTGCGGCGTCCAGGACCGGCGCCGGCTCAGCCCGCGTCGGCGCTGCTCCGGCCGTCCGCCATTTCCGCATGAAGCCCAGCAGATACCCTGCAGGCACCTCGTCCTTGCCCTTTGCCCGGTTGAAGGTCCGGAAAGCGTCCCAGATGACTTGGGTGTCGACATTCCAGCACGGCAGGGCGGTCTTCGCTGCCTTGATCATCGCAGCCCAAGGCGTGCGATGGACATTGGACGTGCTCCCAAATTCAATCTTCCCGGCGAACATCATTTTGTTCTTAGACTCTCTAGATAGTGATGTGTCATCTGTGGCTGACACGACATCTGCCTCTGGGCCCGTGTTATCCACAGCGCCAAAACGGAAGAGCCAGGGCGCGAATCTGCCGTTGGGCTTCCAGCGGATCAGCCCCAAGGCCGAGGCGGCGAGCTCGGCCAAGAGAACTGTCAGGTGCTGCCGGGAGACGTCCATCCGTTCAGCCAAATGCGCCAGGGTAAAGGCCGCCGTCCCGCGCTCGAGGCCATTGTAGCCGTCCTTCCAGGCGATGCCGTCCAGAATGATGGTGGCCAGCTTATGGGCCGAGACCGACAGAGATGTCTCGGTGATGCGGCGCAGGATAGCGCCGGTGGTCAATTGCATGCGTAGTCGTCCTTCTTCTAAGGACGCCGGACCATCGAGCAACAAAAAATCGTGTCCGGCAAGCATGTTGCCGGTTGAACGGACCCAAAGCACGCACTAGATTCCTTGTGCTACGAGGAAATCAGTGCGGCGTCGGACCTATGGTCTGGCGTCGTTTTTCTTTTTGGGGTTGCGTTCTTCCTGATCAGTTCAGGCGTCGTCAGATGATCAGTAATGTACCTCTTCATGGCCATAGGTACCCTCGGCATCGCGCCACTCCACGAAGACCGAGCGGTGCCGGATACTGCGGCAATCCGCTGTGAGGTCGAGATCAGAGGCTTCAGGGACCGCTGTAGGCGTGCTGCCCCGACGCCTGTATCCACCTTGCTCGCCGTAACTGCCTTCATGGATGGTCCACCAGCGGTTGCAGGCTCCTCCATCGTCATCGGCATGCTGTATGTACTGGATCTCGAACACCCTGATCGAGCGTACGAAGTCGAAAGCTGGATCGGAGATGTCGATATCGGCCTGATCCGCGACGGGTAGTGGGACTGCCGAGGCCCAAGGCGGAGCGACCTGAAGGAACGGCTGTCCGGAAGGAGCACGGACCTCGAACAGCCGTTCCATCGCCGTAGGCGCACGGAAACTCGCCCGCATCGGGCAGTTCCAGATCTGCAGCGGCGGTTCGATCGGCCAGGGGGTGATACGACGGATGAACACCGCGCGGGCCTGCGCACATTCGGCCGAAGATGGCCAGCCGCCCGCAAGGCAAAGCAGGATCGCACAATCGACGGGATAAGCCGCTGCTGGACTAGCAAGTGAGGTCAGAGCGGATGTGGCGAGTCCGACGGCGAGGTTGCGAAGGGGCATGAGGAAGACTCCTGAAGGAGGGGAGGGGGCGTTTGCGGCGTCAGGTTCGCGACATCAGTCGTCCGGGACAGTGCCAAGCTCCTGATAGTCAGAGATGGCGCGATTGACCTCCGCCGTCACCTCGGCGCGGGCGGATTCGAGGCAATGGAGATAGGTCTGCACCTCATCGAAGTACGCGACGTATTCCTCAAGAATCTCAGAGGCATAAGTCGCGCGGGTTGCAGAGTCATTGACCGGGGCAGGGACGCGTGGCGGCAGGCAATCGAGCGCCGTTGCGGCCCGGGTTAAAGAGCCGCAACAGAGCAGGGCGCAGCAGATCAAACCCGCCAAGGGCAGGTTCGGGGAAGGGTCAGGCATGGTGAGTCCTCGCCATCTATGATGGTGAATAAATGCCTAAACACCACTATTGACGCAACCGGATTCTCTCGCTAGTTGTGCGCCCCAAGTTGCGCGGTGACAGGTTTCTCAACGGCGTGACATGCACTATGTTGGCGCCGAGCGATCAAGCTTCGGAGCGTGCTGAGCCATGAGGAACTTATACCCGGTGATTTTTCAGACCGGACTGAAGGAGGCCCGGAACGAAGGCGGCATCGTCGAAGCCCATAGCCTTGAGGACGCGAAGAAGGTCGGAAACACCTGGACGGGCGATTGGCGCATCTATCTGCGCATCGGCGACCAGGCAGCACTTCTCGTTGTCCAGCGTACGCTCCAACCCAGAGAGTTCAAGACCATTGCCGGTCTGATCTCCTTCGGGGTCGAGTTGGGTCTGACCACGGTGCCTGTACCTTTGAAGAAGGGTGAGAAGGCGACCTGGACGCATGGAACGGAGGCAGATCCTCAGAGCTAGCCTGGCCCTTTGCGGTGGCCTGACCCTTGCGGTGTTGATTTCCACCCAGAAGTGACCCGGGGTTTTCATCGAGAATTGACCCGCCTGAAGGTTATGTTCTGCGGGTTATGCTGGGGTCAAGGCATGCGTGGCCTCCCTTTTCGTTTTGGCTACTGCTGAGCTTGCCTTGAAGCGGAAGCTGTCGTTTCCGGTCTCAAGGATGTGGCAGCGGTGGGTAAGACGATCAAGCAGGGCGGTGGTCATCTTGGCGTCGCCGAATACGGTTGCCCATTCGCTGAAGCTGAGGTTTGTAGTGATGATGACGCTTGTGCGTTCGTAGAGCTTGCTCAAGAGGTGGAACAGCAACGCCCCGCCCGAGGCGCTGAACGGCAGGTATCCCAGC
>NZ_FOCE01000024.1 GCF_900110025.1 Gemmobacter aquatilis
CCTGCTGCCAGCAGCCAAGGGGAAGGTGTCACATGGGTCAGTTCTCAATGAAAATTACGCCGCTACCCGGGTCACTTCTGGGTGGAAATCAACACCCCTGCCCTCTCCCTCGCCGCCCTCGGTGAAATGGTGGATCTTCTGGGCGTCGTCGTCGCCAAAGTGTCGGACAAGCTGGATCAGCACGGGGAAACCCTCGCGGCGGTTCAGAAGACTGCGTTGGAAAGCCGGGACGCCGCACAGGCGGCCAAGGCCTTTGCTGATCCGCAGCGCTATGGCCGTCATATCGGCAACGAGATCGACAAGGCGCTGGCCGCTCCCCTCGACCGGCTGGAAGGTCTGCACCTGAGCCTCGCTGCCGATCGGCGGGACGCCAGCCGCACCCTGGATGAGTTGGTCCGGCAGGAAGAGCAAACCCTTCAACGCCTGCGTGACGAACTGGCAAGGGCGGAACGCTGGAAGAAGCGCGCCCCATTCATAGCCCTCTTTGGGTTGGTCCTTGCGGTCGGTCTCAGCATCGCCCTGCCCCGCTTCATGGCAGGCAACGGTACCGCCTGCACTGTCCTTGGAGGTGAGTGGCTGCGGGGGTCTGAGACCGGCATACAGGCCTGCGTGTTTTATGCCGGGTGAGGTCTGTAGGTGCTGCGGGAAAAGTTATCCACAGGCCAAGGTGTTAAATATGGGTTAGATTCAGGGTTAACCGTCAAAAATCTCTCGCAAGCCATTGAAACAGAAAAAAGATTCCGGATGAGATGTGTGTGAAAGTACGATAGAATGTGTGTAAAAGTACGATATAGCGTGGGCAAAAGTACGAAAGCGCCTTGCGTGTGTGAAAGTACGAATCGGCGTGGATTTCGAGCGCCTCCTGCCTTACTGTGTGTGAAAGTACGAAAGGCCTCCCTGTGTCTGACGATCATGTAGTAAACCGTTCCCCTCTCCTGCCTGATCGGTATCCGCAGGGCGATTTCTTCGTGTGCGACATCTTCGATGCCGTTCCCAAGGCTGACATGGCTTCGATGGAGCACCCGATCTTCTCACTCTCGACCAAGCCGGATACGCGTGTTCGCGAGTATGAGCACAATGGCATCAAGATTGCGATCAAGCCTTCCGTAGATGGCCTCGCCACAGTGCATGACCGAGACGTCCTGATCTACTGCATAAGCCAACTGATGACCGCCCTGAACGAAGGGAAAGAGGTTTCCCAGGTTGTCCGCTTTCGCGCATTTGACATGCTTGTCGCTACGAACCGGAACACGGCTGGATCAGGTTACGCTCAGCTGAAGGCAGCCCTTGAGCGCCTGGCGGGGACCAGGATCAGCACGAACATCGTGACTGGCGGAAAGGAGATCTTCAGGACCTTTGGCCTGATCGAGAGTGCCGAGGTCGTCAGGGAAACCCGTGACGGGCGCATGCAGGAAGTTGAGATCAAGCTCTCCGACTGGGTTTTCAATGCGATCCGGTCAAAAGAAGTCCTCACGCTGCACCGTGATTACTTCCGGCTTAGGAAGCCGCTGGAGCGGCGCATCTACGAGCTTGCCCGCAAGCACTGCGGGGCGCAGAGGGAATGGCGGATCAGCCTCGCGTTGTTACAGAAGAAGTGTGGATCGAACTCCACCCCCCGTGAGTTTCGGCGCTTGGTCATGAACATCGTTCGTGAGGATCGGGAACACGACCACATGCCGGACTATGCCATCGCCTACGATGAGCAAGAGGACATGGTCACCTTCTCAAACCGGCAAGGTGTAAAGATTGTCCTGCCTCCGGCTGTAGCGCCGCAGCTGGACCCTGATGTCTATGAGACGGCCCGGATGCTCGCACCCGGCTTCGATGTGCATTACCTGGAGCGAGAGTGGCGTAGTTGGCTCCCGGAGACGCCCCGCAACCCTGAAGCCGCTTTCCTCGGGTTCTGCAGGAAGTGGATACAGAACAGAAAAAATACCGGGTAATGTCAAATACCGGATTTGTTTTTGTAAAGCTCCCAGGCCTCCTCGATGAGGACGCCTTGCTGCACGCCCCTGCGCTTGGCTTCATTGGCAATTTCTTCGGAAATGCCGGGCATGACCTTCGCGTGGACTTGCCCCGTCCGGGGGCTAGGCTTGCGCCCGCGTCGCTTCTGCCCGTCACGGGCAACGAAGCCCAGTTCCTCCCCTGCCCGCTCTGCCTTCTCGATAGCTTGCGGGCTGCGGTCCTTCTCCCGGCTTTTCAGGCGGCCTAGGTCGATGTTGAAGGCTTTTCCGTCCGACATCTCAGACTCCCTCTGCAAGCCGCTTGTAGACCGCCTGGGCGAACAGAGCGGCGTTCTCGATTGCCCCATCCATGTTCCCCTGGGCGGGCATGTTCCGGAGGTTGCCTCCGAACTCGAAGAGAGCAGAGAACGCTGCCCGCTCCAGGAGTGGCGGGTCGATCAGATCGACGCCTTGTGCCACCAATGATTCGGCGATGCCGCTGTGTTGCTTCGAACGGACGGCCTTCGTCATCGTGAAGACGACGGCGTGCGGGATCTTCCGATCGAGCGCTTCTTCCTCTTCGGCGATGAGCTGAAGCGCTCTGACACCAATCGTGGCGTCCAAAGTGGTAGCCCGCATCGGAGTAATCACGAGATCGGCCTGAGAGATCGCCCGGGAAACAAGCCGCGAGGCGACGCCTTCCAGGTCCACGACAACGATCTGACCGTCTGTGTCATGCTGCTTGATACTCTTCACGATGTCAGACTCGTTGATGCTCGACAGAACCTGAATTCGATCGGGCAGGGGGGCTCGGTCAGCCCAAAGGGTCAGAGAGTGGTTGGGGTCACAGTCCAACATGACCACGCTCGCGCCTGCATAGGCCAGCTCTGTCCCCAACAGGATCGCTGTCGTGGACTTCCCGGCACCCCCCTTCGGCGATGCGATGACAACGGTCGGCATAGGCGTCTCCATGTTATCCGATAATTTTATTAACCGGATAAGGTAAAAAATCCAATATTATTTTGACGCCACGAGATACGCTTGACGTATCTCGTCAAGAGATCTATCTTCCCAAGCAAGATGATCCTAAGCTATCGCGACAAGAAGACCGAGAGCTTCGCAGGCGGCGAGTTCGTAAAGGCGTTTCAGGGGTTCGAGGACCAGACCGCAAAGCGGCTCGCGATCTTAAACGCCGCGCCGTCGCTCGACACGCTTCGGGCCTTGCCGAGCAATCGGCTGGAGGCCTTGCGCGGTGACAGGGCAGGGCAGTTCTCCATTCGCATCAACCAGCAATGGCGCATCTGTTTTGACTGGCCGGAAGGGCAGCCAGGACCAGGCAACGTTGAAATCGTGGATTACCACTGACGAAAGGAGGTCAGGCCATGTTCATGAGAGCAGTACATCCCGGCCAGGTCCTGAAGGACGAACTGGGGGAGCTGGGCATCACGCCCACCGAGTTTTCACGGCAGATCGAAGTGCCGCCCAACCGGGTGAGCCAGATCATCGCGGGCAAGCGCTCGATCACGGGCGACACGGCGCTTCGCTTCGGGCACTGGTTCGGGACCGATCCGCAGTTCTGGCTCAACTTGCAAGCGCAGTTCGATCTGGCCCAGGCGGACAAGGAGACCGGCGACACGATCCGGCATTTGCCGACCCGCGCGAGCTTGCCGCCGCAGCCTGAACAGCCGCGCATTGTGTGAGAGCCCATGACGGCAGACCAGTATCTTCAGAACATCCTTTTTCGTGAATCTGTTGACGTCACCGCCACGTCCCCTTTGCGCCGCATCCAGGGCCAGATCACGCCGCTGATCCAATCCTGGGCTGGGCACCATCTTCGGCGTATCTCGCCGAGCGGCTCGTTTGCGAAGGGCACGGCGAACAAGAACGGCACCGATATCGACTTCTTTATCTCTTTGGCTGACACGGCTACGGCTCCCCTCGGAGATATCTACAACTCGCTTTTCGAGACGTTGAAAGCAGCAGGCGCGTCACCGAAAAAGCAGAATGTTTCGATCAACATTCGTCTGAACGGCTATGACGTCGATCTGGTTCCTGCGCGTCAGCAAAACATGCTTTCGGAAGATCACAGTCTTTTCCGACGCCGAGCAAACACCTGGACGAAGACCAACGTTTCAACACACATTGCCTATGTGATGTACGGTGGATGCGTCCCCGAAATTCGTATCCTGAAGCTGTGGCGCAATCAGAAGGGGCTCGACTTCCCTTCCTTCTACCTGGAACTCGCAGTGATCTCTGCACTTAGGGGCAGCGGCGGAACACTTTCACAAAGGGTTTGGAAAGCGCTGACTTATATCCGCGACAACCTGGCAACTGCCCGCTTGGTTGACCCCTCGAACACCAACAATGTGATCTCAGATGACCTGACAGCCGCTGAGAAGGCGGCCATCGTTGCCGCCGCCAGGACCGCCTTGGGCGCGAAGGACTGGAGTGAAATCGTCCGATGACCTGGTCACTTCCCGCGCTTCTGCAAGGTCTTCACAAAGGCATCCACAATCGCCTGCACACAGCGCGTGAGGTCGCAGGTCATCCCGTTCTGAAGGGTGACGCCGCCGAGACCGTTTGGCTGAGCATGCTAGGCGATTACCTGCCCGAGCGGTATCGCGCACGGCGGGCTGTTGTCGTCGATAGCAACGGAGCCTTCAGTCAGCAGATCGACATCGTCGTCTTCGACCGGCAGTACTCGCCTTTTGTGTTCCATCAGGACGGCCTCGAAGTTGTCCCGGCCGAGAGCGTCTATGCGGTGTTCGAGGCGAAGCAAGTCATCACGGCCGAAGAAATCACCTATGCCCAGGACAAGGCAGCGAGCGTGCGGGCATTACATCGGACAAGCCTGCCCATCCCACATGCGACAGGGGTCGCGGACCCAAAGGTGCCGCATCCCATCCTGGCAGGGCTGGTGACCCTTGATAGCGGATGGAAGCCCCCGCTCGGTGACTCGCTGACAAAGAACCTGCTCACCCGACAAGGTGAGCACGCGCTCGATCTTGGCTGTGTGGCGGCTCACGGCACTTACGCGCGCAACTGCGACGGTGACTACCAGGTCGAAGAGAGCGCGATGGCAGCGACAGCCTTCCTCTTCGAACTGATTGCCAGGCTTCAAGCGCTAGCAACGGTACCGATGATCGACATCCGAGCCTATGCCGCTTGGCTAAAGGCCTAGTTCCTGCCTTTTTTGATCTGCGGGAGATTTCAGTAAGAGTGACGCTGAGGACAGGACACACGCCTGCTGCCGGTCGCCATAGAGCCAAACGGTGACGACTAACGCCCTGCAAACAGTTCACAAGAACACCTTCATGAACTGTATTGGATACATAAATGAACCATGCATATATCCATCAAGTGCTTGATTTTTATATATTAAGTCGAATTTTTTTCTCCTTTTAGCCTTGAACTGTCTCTAGATATACTGGCAGGGGAAACTTTAAATTTGGGAAAATCGCATTTTCTCAAGATGGAGAACCCCCAATGGACACAGAAACCCTGAAGCTTCTCGCACAAATCCCGCTGATGTCGTTGCTGGCGCTGATCGCCCTTGGTGCGATCATTCTCGCGGTCTATGCGATCCACGTCGTGCGAGGCTCTACACGAGGGCCGAAGAAATGACGGATCGCAGCTTGTCCAAGTGGACGCAGTTTCCAACAGAGTGGATCAGGCGCGGTGAACTGAGAAAGTTCGCGTGGTCTCGTCATGGAGGAACGGCAACCGCCGCCCTCATGGTGCTGCTTGCCCTTGGCCAGAGGCTGGCCCCTGATCACACGGAAGTCAGCGCCACCTACGACGATCTCACCAAATCACTCAGCATATCCAGGGCGACGTTGTCACGTGCCATCACTCTGCTCCGCGAGCAGCATTTTCTCGACACGACCGTGGAAAAGCGCAGCATGTTTCGGCTGAATTTCAGACCGGAGCCGTGGGGGAAGTTGCCCGCTCGTCCCTTGTACTCTTCTGGCGTGATGTTGCCATTTGAGCATTGGAAGCTGCGCAACATTGATGAGATGAACGCTCTGAAGATCTATTTCTATCTGATCTCGGCGCGAGACCGGCAGACCAACTACATTCTGTCTACCTATCCCACGTTTGAGAAGTATACCGGCGTGCATGTCGGCAGCGTGCGGTCGGCGATGTCCGTTTTGACTCATAGCCGTCTTGTTGTGGTTGAACGACAGTCTTCTCGCTTTCATGAGAAGAAAGAGCCCAACATCTATCGGCTGGTCGGGCTAGATGGATACACCCACTTTGCAACGATGGCAGCACCGCCTGAAGCTTTGACGAGCCCCCCGTGGGATGGACCGTTCTCTGCGTAATACACCCATGAATAGGTCGCTAGCTTACGCCCGCCTGATGGTCTTTACGCTAACCCGAAACAACTGCGCGATCTCGGGCAGAGGCCGCAGATCCTCATCTCGCATCCGGAGTACCTCGGCCTTCTGCGAGACCGATAGGGCAGGGGGCCTGCCCCCGATGCGACCGCGCTTGCGGGCCGCATCCAGCCCGTCCTTGGTCCTCTCCGAAATCCGCTCCCGCTCGAACTGAGCGATGGACGCGAAGACATGGAACACCAGCCGACCGGCGGGCGTGGTGGTGTCGATGTCTTCGGCCAGCGACCGGAAGCCAGCGCCCTGTGCCTGGATGGTGTCCACGATATCGAGAAGGTCACGCAAGGAGCGAGCGAGGCGGTCGTACTTGGTGACAGTGATCACGTCGCCCTGGCGCAGATGATCTAGCAAGCGGTCCAGCTCGGGCCTGCTGCGGGCCGTGCCGGTGATCTTGTCAGTAAAGATCCTCTCGGCACCAGCCGCCTTTAGCGCATCGATCTGGCCGTCCAGATTCTGGTCCTCTGTACTTACGCGGGCATATCCGATGATCATGCTGCACAGTGCCAAAACCCTCCCATAATCGCAAAGGTTTTGTCATGGGTTTTTGTCCGACCTAAGCCCTTGATCCGGGGTAGGGCAGGGGGCCAGGACAGAAAGGACCGTTTTTGTACCACCCAGCAGGTATGTCGAAATCCGTCAGCAAACGGCAGTTACAACGGCGCGCTACCCACAGATGCCATGGCAAAATGCACCATGTACAATCAGACGGCACAGCGGCGATCGTGATCCTACGCGTCCGAGCGCCCGGCGGTTCGAAAAGGTCGCCAGAACGGACCCACGCTCCTCGCTTTCACCTCGTATTTACCTCCTATCCATTCCTCCCGTCCCTCTTGACAACACCCAACAGACATCGTATATGTACCCTGTAAACCTCGTAGGAGTCGTGTAATGTCGCTAAAAATCCCTGAACCATAGCGGTCCACGTGAACCCGTAAACGCAATTATATGGATATTGAAAATGAAAAACCCATCGATACGCACGCAAAGCCTAGACATCAGGGAGATGCTATATGGACCTCCAGAACGAAACCAACATCGTTTGTTCCGCGCCAAGAGAAAAGTCTTTGGCAGGGATGAGGAAGGGGCGACCCTTTGACCTGCCCACGAAAGATTTCTTGTCGGACTGCGACGACCGGACTCCCAATAGGGTTGAGTCTGTTGTTCAGGACGTCCCCGCACAAATCCCCCCATAATCTTTGCCCAGGAGGACGCAATGTCCAAGACGCGCTTCCAGTTTGACGTAAAGGACGAGCGAGTGGAGGAAATCAAAGCTCTAATGGATGACATTGGAGCAGATTCCAACCGTGAGCTTTTCAACAATGCTCTAACGCTTCTTGAGTGGGCGGTAGAGGAGGTGAAAAATGGTAACACCATTGCCTCCATAAATGAGGCAAACAAGGTGTACCGAGAACTGCAAATGCCAGCCCTAAAGGCTGCTGCTTCACGGATGCTTAGACGGCAAGGCGGAGCCACTGCGCGCCAGTTTAACCGTGCCGATGACCGCGTGCAGCAAGCCGTTTAAGTTTGCAGTTTGACGCTGCTCATGTATATTCCCCCGAGAAACGGACAGTCTCTCGGGGGTGTGTTCTGAGCGGTTTTAAGAATCTTAGCGGGTTCTCGAAGGGCCCGCCCATTAACTTAACGCCAAAGGACATTGTTACGATGCACAACAGAGATAAGCTGTCTGGGTTGATGTACTTCGCAATGCTGTGTGGCGTTGCGATCTGCGCAATGGGCGTATTTCTAGTTTACATTTCCTCAGACCCTTCTTCCGAAAGCAAAATCAACTTTCTTGGAATTATGGAAGTTAACACTGGAAGTATCGGTGTCGCGATCTTCGCCCTAGGCGCTGGCCTGACAGCCTATCTAATTAAAGCGCTTGTGAGTAAGTGGTAATGGGCGATTTCGTTAAATGGCCCTGCCACTCTTCCCGGGCCTCGGCATAAGCCTCGCGCGCCAGTTCCAGCCGCTCGCGCATTTCTGTATCGACCCACCTTAACCTGTGCAGATTCCGCTGGGTCGATACACAAGCGGGCCCGCCACCTGAACGATGAACGGGCCCAGGACGTGCTGACAGCAACCTTGGTCAGGCTGCGGCTATGATAAGTATCCACTCAAGCATAACACCCGTCCTTTCACTGGCGCTTGTGCCAGCACCGCGAGCTTGACCTTTGGCATACCAAAGCGTCAACCCTTGTCGTTGGCGACCTACTCACCAAGATGATCGGCCTTGGGAAGAGGACGGGTTGGGAACTTGCGTTGCCATGTCTCTATGAGGAAGAGCGCTGCCGTGCTCGCGGCATGAATCGACAAACGGGCAATCCGTGTGTCAATGCGGGCATACCCCTTCTCGCGACCATGAGCGTCGCCGCCATGGGTGCGCAGAGCCCCTACCCCACCGATGACCGTAGCCAGGCCGGAAAGGATTTGTCGCACATCACCTGCTATCAAGGGGTCGATGTCGGAACGGTCAGGGGACAGACCAAGCGGCTGTTTCACGGCATTGTAGAGCCCCAGCACATCCTTCTTGGCAGGGAGCGGCTGCCCCAGTTCGATGAGGATCGACCGGCACACGCCCTCGACCGTGCTGCACGCGGCGGTGACGGCATCCTCAGGGTCGGTTTGGCTGCTTGCGAGGGCGCGGTCCAGATCGCGGCTCACCGTATCGAAGTCGATCACCTCGGACAGCCCGGCCAACTCCGCCAGGACAGGCACACCCTTGCCCGCCTCGACAAAACGCATTCGTCCACCTTGCTGCTGAACCTCAAAGCCGTCGAAGCGCAGCACGCGGTTGAGATGGTCGAGGACAGCGATATGGCGTTCGGGCTCATGGATGAAGTCGCGGGGGTCCGCAGCAGCCTCAATGATCCTTGAGAGCACCTTCTCAGGCTCGAAGCCCCTGTTGATGTCGAGTAGCGCTGTAGTGAGGGACGGCACACGGGAGCCGTTGATGCGGAAGTCCACATTGCAGCCGCGCATGAAGCGCTCAAGCTGGGGGCCGGAACGATAGATACCGATGGGGGGTGGGCCGCCGCCCATGCCTGAACCGCCGGTGATGATGTCGGCTAGAGCGTCGATGCTTTGAGGCGAGAGGGGGAAGGGCATGGCGATCAGTCTGGTTGATTTGGCAGGGGGGGCCAGACGGCCACAGGAAGGCCACTGGATGGTTTTATACCCTTGGTAGCGATCCAGCGACCTGACAATGTTGATTTCCACCCAGAAGTGACCCGGGGTTTTCATCGAGAATTGACCCGCCTGAAGGTTATGTTCTGCGGGTTATGCTGGGGTCAAGGCAT
>NZ_FOCE01000023.1 GCF_900110025.1 Gemmobacter aquatilis
TGGTCAGGACGCGCACCTGCGACAGCGGCACCGCGCCTTCAAAGCCGGGCATGATGATCTTGATTTCTTCGGGCGCCTTTTTGACCTCCACGCCGGGCAGGTCGGCAGGGATGGTCCGGGCGTCGATCTCGGCGCGGATGTAATCGGTGATGACCTCGGGCACGGTCTTGTTCTTGGCGGCAGCGATCTGGCGCAGTTGTTCGCCGCGTTCGTCAGGCAGTTTCAGCATGTAGGGCATGGCAACCTCTTGGGATGGGACATGCCAGAACATACCGGAAACGGGTTGTCAGGTAAACCCGTAAATGGAAGAATATTGGACGTTACATAGATATGGAACCGCAGGTGCATATGGAAGAAATTTGGCCGTTACTCGAATCATAACCGGGGAAGGTAAACCAGTCTGGAACCGGGGAAAGGATGGAAGAATTTTGGCCGTATTATATATCATTCTAAGTAACTTACTTATAAATAATCATAGTAACGGCCATTTTTCTTCCATACCCTTCCCCGGTTCATACGAAGCCGGAAAGTTCTGATTACATACCCTTCCCCGGTTCAAACTATAGGCCTGCCCGGTTCACCCGAACCCGCGCACCCGAACCAGCACACCCGGCCCCCGAACCCGCCGTGCCGCGCCAGAGTCCATGAGGCGGCCCGCACAGACTCATCTACCCCCGCCGGGCACCCGATGCACCCGGCGCCCGACAAGGCCGCCCAGCGGGCTTCCTGTGGAGTCTCAGACCCTGCCCCGGTTCAGCAGGGCACCGGGGCGCATCTGCCGTTGCAGTTCCTGTTGCACCACCGCGCGCAGGGTGACATCCATTTCGCTGGCGATCTGTTTCGCAAGGTCGGCGTTCTGCATCGCATCGCCGCCGCTGGCATTCACCGTCACCGGGGCGTTGATCGTCACCACCGGGGCGGGCACCTTCACAGAGTCCACAGAACGCGCGCTGGTGGCCCGTGCCACCTTGCCAGCCTCACCCACAAGCCCGCCGCTGGCATAGCCCCTACGGGCGCTCTGGTGGAGTCTGGCGAGGTTGTCAGCACCAAAGCGCTGCACCGTCTCTTTCGAAAAGACGAACTCGCCCTTGTGAACCACCCCCGCCGGTTCGAACTTGTCGCCATGGCCGGTATAGCCCCCGGCGCTGAACATCGGAACGCCCATCAACAGCCCGCCCAAGGTGGCGAGGAAAGAACCGCCGCCCCCGGCAGCGGCCCCGCCCATCATGCCCATCACCATGCTTTGCATCTGCGCGCTGGCGATCTGCATCAACAGCGAAGACAGCGCTTCCTCGGCTGACATGGAACCCGACAGGATGCCGGTGAACAGATCGCCCATCGCCTCGGCCCCGCGCTTTGACGCATCTTCGGCCTGTTTCATCTGGACGGCGGCGGCCTCGGCCTGCGCACCGGCAGCGGCATAGGACCGGGCCAGCCGGTCTATCTCGGCAGTCAGTTCCGGGGTGATCGCCTTGCCGTCCCGCTGCGCCGCCGCCAGAAGTTCGGCGCGCTTGCGGGCCACCTCGATAGCCTCGGCATAGGTTTCCCCGGCTTTGGCTGCGGCGATCAGCGCCACCGCCTCGGCATCCAGTGCGGCCTTTTCGCGGGTCAGGGCTTCCACCGCCTGCGCGTAGTCATCCTGTGTGCGGCCACCACCTGCACCACCGCCACCCGCCGGTTCAGGGTCAGGCATCCCAAGTTCAAACGGGCGCTGTTGCGGGCGGGGCGAAGACGCAGGCGCGAACTCACCGGGCGGCAACAGGTCATAGGGGTTCGCAGGCACCGTAAGCGGGGTGCCCTTGTCCATCGGCAGCGCACCACCCGGCAGCGCCTCGCGCACCTCGCGGGCCTTGGCGCGCAGGCTTTCCAGCGAAGACCACAGCCCGCCCAGCCGTTCGATCACCCGGCCAAAGCGCGCATCGTCAATATCGCCCAGGGCGGCGAAGGCATCCTGCGCCTTCTGGATCAGCGTTGCCATCTGCGCTTCAAAATCGCCCGCGCTGATCTCGCCCGCGTCCAGTTGCGTGTTCAGCCGCTGCATCCCCTGCGCAGCCTCAAACAGCGCCTGCGCTGGCCCTTCCTCGCCCATCCGGCGCAGATCGCCCGAGAAGCGTTGCAGGATCGGCGCCAGCGCCCCGGCCTCGGAACCGAAGCGTTCATAGAGCGTCAACAGCCCCTGAATCTCTTGCGCATGATCGGCGACGGCCTGCCCG
This sequence comes from Gemmobacter aquatilis, assembly GCF_900110025.1. Taxonomy (GTDB): domain Bacteria; phylum Pseudomonadota; class Alphaproteobacteria; order Rhodobacterales; family Rhodobacteraceae; genus Gemmobacter; species Gemmobacter aquatilis. Next base: position 2,214 of record NZ_FOCE01000023.1, read on the forward strand.
TTGCCGTCCAGCGCCTGCGTCACCCCATCGCCCAGAAGCTGCGGCGCCTGATCGCGGTTGCGGAACAGATCGCCCGCCGCCAGCTTGTCGCTTTCGGTCTGAAGGTTCAGAATCTGCGCAAGGAAGTCCGCCGCGCCCAAGGCGGCACTCTGCCAGCCCCGATGAATGTTGGCGGTCAGCGCGGTATAGCGCCGGTCCAGCTCATCGGCCTTGGCGATCTGATCGGCGGTCAAGACGCTGGCGCGGTCCATCATGGCCCGGATACCGGCCTCGCCCCTGCCCAGCAGTTCGACAAAGCGTTCGCCGCCGGTGCCGCCGAACACCTCATCGGCCACCCTGATCTGTGCAGGCCGGTCCAGCCCTTCCATCCGCTTGACGATTTCCAGCATCAGTTCGGACGGGTCTTTCAGCCGGGCGGCAAGATCGGTCGCGTTGAAGCCCAGTCGTTCGAACGCCTCTGCCGCCGGGCCTTGGCCGGTGATGATGAACTCATCGGCGCGCAGCGACAGTTCCTTGAACCCGTCCACCAGCGCGTCAACCCCGATGCGGTTCTGTTCCGCCACATACTGCCAGCGCTGGAAGGCCTCCGCCTGCACCCCGGCCCGCGCGGCTGCGTTGCCGATCTCGGCAATCCCGCGCACCGTCTGCCTGATCTGCCCGGCGGCGATGCCAAGGCCCGCCCCCAGACCGGCACCGGCCAGACCGGCCAGACCCACCCCCAGCCCCGGAAGCTGGATCTCGCCCAAGGCGGCGGCGATGCGGCTGCCCACCGATCCGTAGGCCGCGCCCATACGCTCGGCGCTTTCCTTCGCCCGGCGTTCCATCTGCGCCGCAGCCTTCTGGTGAATGCTGGTCGCGCGGGCAAAGTCGCGCTGGAACTGGCGCGTCTGCGCCTCCAGCTTGACGATAAGCCCCATCATATCGGCCTCGGCCATACTCATTACCTCTTACAACAGCACCAGCCCCAGAACGTCCGGGTCTGAATAGCGGGATTTCTTGTGATGGGCGGTCACGGCGCGGGATACCGCCATGGCCGATGCCACCGCCGCGTCAATGCGCCCGGTGGAGCGTTGCTTGTGCATCCGCACCAGCCCGCTTTGTGGATTGGTGGACACGGCCACATTATCGAAATGCAGCCGCAGCAGCGGGTCGGCGTCATGGCGGATCATCTCACCATGAACCGTGCGGATCAGGTTCCCGGTCGCCTCTGACATGATGACGGCGCTTTGCGGATGGGTGAACACCGGCAGGCCATCATCCGACAGGTTCTGTGACAGCACCCGCGCCAAGGCCGGGTCCACTGCGATTTCCTGCACGTCATAGCGGGCGCAAAGGTCGCGCACATGGTCTTCAACCTGCTTCTGGTCGATCACCCCGCCGGGGCAAAGCTGGATCACGCCATCATCGGCCCATTGCCGGTAAGGCGCGCGGTCCCGATGCGCCCGGCCTGCCAGATCGGCCTCGGGCACGAAACAGGTGTTCCGAAGCGTCACCTGCCCATCGGCATGGCGAAAGGCGATGGCAACAGCCGTCAGGTCGCCCGATTGCGACATGTCCACCCCGATATAGGCGGGAAGCTGGTCAAGGTCGGCGTCGTCATCTGCGAAGGCGCGGGCGTCATAGGTGGCAAGGTCGAACAGCGGGCTGCGGCTGTTCGCCTGCCAGATGTTCAGGTTGAACTGTTTGAAGCTGGCCAGTTCCGCCGGGTTGCCCTCGGCCTCTTTCGCAAGCGCCCGCAGCCCTGACAGCGACGGAAAGCCATGAACAAGGCCGGGGTTCACCTTGCGCCATACGTCTTCGTCCTGCCAATCCTCTTCCGGTTCGGCCATGAACAGCACCGGCAGGAACTCGGGGTTCACGATCTCGCCCTTCGCCACCTGCACCGCATAGGCGAACTGATCGGCGGCCAGCCCCTCGGCCCCGCGCCCCGCCGTGGTGGCGATCACCATCAGCGTGTCATCGGTCTTGGCCTGCCCGCTCTTGATCGCCTCCCACAGGTCGCGGCCCCGCCATGCGTGAATCTCGTCAATCAAGGTGAAGGAAGGCGTCAGGCCATGTGCGGCCCCGCCGTCCGATGCCAGCGCGGTCAGGGTGCTGCCGTTCTTGCCGAAGGTGATCTGTTTCTTGGAATTGAAGGCGTCACGGATCGTCACCGCCCGCAGCAGGCGGCGGTCTTCGCGGATGATGTTCGCCGCTTCCTTGAAGCCGATAGACGCCTGTTCACGGTCGCAGGCCGCAAACAGCACCTGCCCGGCGGCGCGCGATTCCGGCCCGAACAGGTGCAGCAGCGCCAGCGCGGCGGCAAGGCTGGTCTTGCGGTTCCCGCGTGGCAGCAAGAGCATTACGGTTTTGACGATCCGGCTGCCATCGGGGTTCCTCGGGCCATAGATGCGCCGCACAATCCGTTCCTGCCAGTCGTAAAGCTGGAAGGTCCGCCCCGGCGCGGTGCTGTTCGGATGTTTGAGCCGCCGCAGGAAGGTCACGGCCCGTTCGCCATGCCCGAGCGGGTCAGCGATGGGCGATCCGTCATTGATCCATGCCGGGAAGGTGCTGGCACCAGAACTCGAGCGAATCATGTTGACGCCACATTACTATTCATTGTATTCATGAATACGTTGAAGTAACTGATTACGATAGTGATCAAGACCAAGGAGATGACATTATGGCGCGACTGGTAACCAACAGACAAGAAGCTGTTGATATGATTCACAAGTTTCAGAATGAAGCGCGATCCATTGAAGATCGGCTTTCCCATGTGCGGGCATGGTATGCTTGCAAAGACCACTCTGGTAAGTGGCTGTTTGGAGCATCTAAATTCATTGGCTACCACGAAATGGATGCCGCGACATTTCTTGATCCCGACAACGGCTTGGACGGACGGAAAACCGAGAAACAGCTTCAAGAATGGTTCGATGAAGTGCCGACGACATCGGCACTCTCGGGGACACTTCACGAAAAACTCGCCAGCTATCTCGACACTTTCGGTAAGGTTCCGAGCCGGGTTGCGAGGATAAACGTTCTCCGCGAACCGCAGGCCTCCGATACCAACGCCGATCTGCACCAAAAACTTGTGGATATGATATTGCTTGTCGCCAGAACGCTTCCTGACGATCAGCGGCGCCACCTTAAGCAGCGGATGGCCTCGATCTAGTTCACGCATAATGGGCTCCCGTCGTCATCCTCAGTTTCGGGCGCGGTTCCCAGCCGCGCCCGGCTGACAGGATCAAGCCCGAGGCTGGCGGCGATCTGGCGCGCGGTCTGCGCGGCCCGGTTCTGCACCCCGAACAGCTTCACATCCACCGCCCCGCCCGCAAGCTGGCGTTCGGTCTCGATCTGGCGCACCAGCCCGGCCATGCAGCAATAGGTCTCCACCTGCGCCAGATCGGCAGCACAGATCACCCGCCGGGCCACCAGCACCGGCAGAACCCGTTTCCATTCCGCCCGCGCATAGACACCGAAGTAAGAAGGCGCCTTCGGCACCCGCGCCAAGGGTTCCTGATCGGCGGCGATCTTGGGCTTCACCCCGCGAAGGTGCTTGCTCATGCCGCCACCACCCGCAGTTCCAAGCCCTTGCGGCGCCCGATCTCGGCAATGGCGACGATGTTCCAGACCTTGCCGCCATGCAGCACCCGATCAGCGACGGACACGCCCGGCAGCCAGCGCAGCAGGAACACGGCATTGTTCGTGACGCCTTCACCGTAGGTTGTCAGGAACTCTGACACGCCCGCTTGGCGCAGATCGGCCCTGCCGCTGGCATAGGTCGCCCATGTCTGCACCGGCACCCGCCCCGGCCCGAGGGTTTCCGTCTGCCGTTGCAGGTCGATCCGGTGTTGCAGCTTTCCGCTTTGCATCACGCCGCCCTCCACCGCAGAACGGCAGTCAGGGCGATCACGCCTTGCGTATGTGCCCGCGCCGGGTCGGGGTCGCGCATCCATACCAGTTCAGGCCGCGCCCAAGCGTCGATTGCGAAGCCCTCGGCCTCGGGCGCATCCATCATGGCCCGCATCACCGCACCGGCCACCGCCTGCGCCTGCGCGCCATCCTCCAAAGCCCAGACATGCAGCAGCAGCCGCACCTCGGCCATGATCTGCCCGCCCGCCGCATGGCCCAGGAACCGCACCCGCGCAGGCGCCAGCACGATGGCAGGCATCTGGTCAGGCCGGATCATCCCGGCACGGATGTTCAGCGGGTTCACCCGCGCGGTAATGTCAGGATCAGCCGCCAGCCGATCCCCGATCAGCGCTTGCAGCGCAAAGCCCGGTTCGATCATTTGGCGGCCTTTCGCACTTCGGCACGGATCACCCGGCGAAGCCGCGCCTTCACGCGGTTCATGTTCAGCCGCCACGCGGGCAGCAGGAAGGGTTCCGCCGCCATGGTGCCGGTGCTGGTGCCGTCTTGGTGCTGGCGGGCGTCGGTGCCGAACTCCACCAGATGACCATGCCGGGCGCCGGGTTCGCCTGCGGTGACGAAGGCCTCCCCATCCCCTGCCGTGCGGCGGCCACCATCGGACGCATAGGCCGGGGTTGTCTCGCCCGGTGCGGTCGCGTCGATAGAGGCGATCAGGGCGCCGGTGCTGCGGGAAGTTTCGGCCAAGGCGCTGGCGTCGGCGGCGATCTCTTGCGCCGATCTGGCAAGCGCCGGGTTCAGCGCTTCCAGCACCGCTTGCGGCATCGCTTGCAGGCGCCGGGTCAGCGCCTCAGTTCCCTGAACATAGCGGGCCATCAGGCAGCCTCGGGTTCGGGCTGATAGCCGGTGACGCGGGTCTTGAGGGGCGACAGCAGATCATGCACCCCGAACGGAAGCTGGTAAGCGCTGGCAAAGGTGACGGCTTCGCGCGCTTCATACTGGTGGGCCACCATCAGAAGCGCCGACTGCGCCATCAGCGCGTTCCCTGCGTCAAAGGGCAGGCCGGTATAGGCCTGCACCCATGCTTCGGCCACATTGGCGTAATGGATCAGCAGATCGGCATCGCGGTCGTCGTCAAGGTTCAGATGCGCCCGGACAAGGGCGAGGGAAAGCGGCATAGGGGTTACTCACAACAAGCACTCATCACTTGTTATGATATAACACGCCGGATTCATCAGGAAAAGTTATATTCGGGCCTGTCTTGCGCGCAGGACCACACGCCGGTTCCCTGAGAGGGGGTAAGGTTGAAGGGTGCCCCCGGCTAGGTATACTGTTCGTATCCATATGCGTAACAGTGGGTTATACAGCTTATGCAAAGCGAGGATAAACACCAATGAAATTCACGGCTTCCCAGATGACACTATGGCTCCTATTTTTCATCCTAGCGCCATCCATTTCTTTAGCGCAGTCGCAACCGCTCAGCGGAACAATGATTGGTAGTTCTGATGGCGATATCATGTCATTTGAGTGCGAACTAGAGTATGAAAATCGGATTAATTGTGAGTTTGTTCAGATTTTAATAAGTAAAGACAAGCCGCTAGGACAATGGGATAAGGTTAAGAGTGATTTCGTAGCGGCATGGCCAAAAGAGAATTCAAGCGAGATTAAAGAAGTGCAGGCCATGGCGTGTGAAATGGCTAAGAATCTAGAACTTGCGCTGGGCAGCGACATCAATCCTGCCATTGATGAACAGTTGCGCATCTTCGTAAGTGACGACAGGGTGAGAGCCGCAAACCTTGCTGAAAGCAGTCGAAAAAGCTGCGCGAATCCAACAAAGGAAAACTTTGAACCGATTATTTATGACGGCTACTTACGGGGAACTCAAACGTGCAGGCCCATGGTTAACAAGTATAATCAAGAATTTGTTAAGATTTCAGATGACGTTTGGACTGTAGAATCTTCTCCCTCTGGGTCTTGTGGCGCAGTGAACACAAGTAGGTTTGTGCGTGATCCAAAAGCTAGAATTTTTTGGAATTATACTGCATCTAAAGTCATCACCAACAAATCTGGCGAGGCATTACCGGGCATCGAGTGCGCCCAGCTTGATGAAGGTGAGTATCACTATGTCTGGGATGCCCCTCCAAAAAAGATGGACTGCATTTTCTTTGACTGAAATAGCTGCCCCTTTTAAACAATCGACAATTCGCATCCTCGCCGGTAACTCACCCCACCTTCGGTGCCCTCGCCACCTGCACCCGCATCCTGTCCACCAGCGCGTCCATGTCCACACCGGCGAACATGCAGACCATGGCGAGGTCTTTGCTCGGCGTGGTCAGGTAGCGGCGGGCGTCAAGGGCTTCGGACACGGCGTTCTCGCCCAGTGGCTTGCGCGGCGGTTGCAGCCGGGCATCGGTGATGGCGCGCATCAGCACATCTTGCCAAAGGCTCTGTTCCGGGCTGGCGGTCATGCTGCCGCCCGTTCCGCGCGTTGCTTGACGCTGTTATGGCAGTGCCCGCACAGGGCCTGCCAGTTGTTCCAGTTCCAGAACAGCGCGGTGTCGCCCCGGTGCGGGGTGATGTGATCCACCACCACCGCCGCAGCGCCGCACAGGGCGCAGGTCGGGTGCAGGTGCAGGAAGGCGGCACGGGCCTTTTCCCAGTGGCGCGTATAGCCACGCTGGCGGCTGTTCGGGCGGGTGGCGTCATGGCGACGGCCACGGGCGCGGGTGCTGGTGATCTGACAGGCGCAGGGGCGGCTTGCGGGCACGATCTTGCCACAGGAACACAGGCGGGGCGGGTTCGGCATGTCACACCCCGAGGCGGGCTTGCAGCGCCTCGAAAGCGGCAAGGTCAAAATCAGGGTCCAGACCGGCGGCGATATTGGCTTGCCGCTGTTCGGCCTTGTCGGCGCGGGTCTCGGGCGTGATCCCGGCAAGGCGCAACTCGCGGTCGGATTGCGCGTCCAATGCGGCGGCGATCTCGGCCAGACTGGCGTTCCAGACTTCGGACGGGGGCCAGTGCAGCCAGCTTGTCGCAAGGCTGAACAGATCGGTGAGGAACTGGCGCAGCGGAATACGCGGGCCGGTGCTGGCGCTGGCCTCGCCCTGCGCGGTATCCAGAACCACCGACAGCAGGGCGAGGCAGGCCGCTTGTGCAGGACCAAGAAACTGCACCAGCGGAAGATGGGCGGCATGGGTCAGCAGGCTTTCAGCATCGGCCTTGTCGGTGGCCGCGGCGCGGATCACCGCGTGAAGCGCGGTCAGGGTCTGCCGGGCGACACCATCCCAAAGGGAGGCGATACCGCCCGGCAGGGCTTCAAGCGCCACAGCCGCCCGCAGACTGGCCCGCAGCGTCACGGCATGGGCACCGCAGCGCAGGGGGATTTCAGCGGCGGGCTGTAGCGCGACAGACATGGATCAGGCGACCATCTTCAGCTTGCGGAACACATCCGCCCGCACCACCCCGGCCCCGACGCGGCGGCGGGCGTGGAAGCGGGCAAGGCCGCTGGTGCGCTGCGTCAGCAGGTCGGGCAAAATGTCCAGCGCCACGCGGTCATAGATGCGATACCCGGCCTTGAAGTCACCGAAGATGATCGGCGTTGCACCGCTGGCGATGTTCGGCATGTCCAGCGCTTCCACCACCGGGCGGCCCAGAATGGTTTCAGGCTGGCCTGCCTGATAGGACGGCTGCCACAGATAGTTGCCGTTGCCGTCTTTCAGAGTGCGGATCACGGCAAGCGTGGTGCCGTTCATCACCCATGCACCCCGGTTGCGATAGGTCGCAGGCATCGCATAAAGCAGCCGCACCAGCGCATCCGCCGAAAGCGTGGTGGCGTGGCCGTTGTTCGTCTCGGCGATACCGGCAGCGACCATGAAGCCCTGCGGTGCCTCGGCGGTGCTGCCGTTCACGAAGGCGGCGGCTTCCTTGGCGCCGAAGTCTTCGGCCAGTGCCAGCCGCACCTCGGCTTCGGCATTGCCCGAATCTTCCAGCATCCGCAGCGACAGGTCCACAAAGGTTGCCAGTTCCTTCACATCCACCTGCATCTGACCGAAGGTCGGTTCAGAGGCGGTGCGGGTGGCCGTCTCGCCCACCCACAGGGCGTTGGTGATGCCAGTTCGCTTCGGCAGCAAAACGGTATGGCTGGCGGTCGTGCGCACATCGGCAATGCTGCGGATGGGCGAGAACTCCACCAGATTGCGGATGAACTCGCCCGAGGTTTCTTCCGGGGCCAGCACATAGGCCGGTGCGTCGGCGGCGACAGTCAGCGCCTTCTGGTCGATCTGGCCCGTTTGCAGGAAGCTGACAAAGGCCTTCTTGTCGGGTTCGCCCTGCACAATGGCGGGGGCACCCAGCCGGTTGCCTTTGGCTTCCAGCTTGTCCAGACGCTGCGCAACAGCCTCCAAGGCCTTCATGTCGATCTGCGGCGCATTGGCCGGGGTTTGGTTTTCTTCGTTTTCCATGGTCTCACTCGTTACGGATTTGACAGAGGTAATCTGCGCGCCCGGATGGGCCGGGACGGCAACAATGCTGATTTCATGCAAGGCAAGGGCGCTGATCGTGCGGCCCTGCGGGTGACGCTTCGCCTGTTTGGTGACAAAGCCGATAGACAGGCCCGACACCGCGCCCGCCTTCACCATGGCGCGGACTTCGCGGGCGCGTTCCACGTCGTCCACCAGAAGACGGCCCTTCACGGTCAGGCCTTCGGGGGTTTCCGCGATCTGATCCCAGATCCCGATCACCTGCGCCTGATCGTGGGCAAACAGCATGGGCAATGTGTCCGGGCCGGTGAAGGCGCCTTTCTCGATCACATCGCCCACGCGGTCGGGGGTGCCGAAGGGCCACGCAAGGCCGGTGATCTCGCCCGCATCCGATACCGACAGCGCGGCCTTCAGTTCCAGCCGATCGGTCATGCCGTCACCTGTTCCGCCTTGCCGTTCCACCGGGCAGACATGATTTCCCATGCCAGCCCCAGAACTTCGGCCAGCGGGCGGTTCACGGCGTAGGTATCGCACAGGCGCTTGGCCTGTTCCGGGGCCATGCCGCCGCCGATCAGGCCAAGGCGGATGATCTCGCGCAGGTATTCGGCGGGATAGCCCAGGGCGAGCATCTGGAAGAACAGCGCCCCGGCGCCAAGGCCGGTGATCTTTTCCAGTTCCATAAGCATGGGGTCTGTCAGGGTGAAGGCATGTTCCCCGTCGCCGAAGAAGGCGCGATGGGTGATAAGGTCAGTCATCTTGGGGTTCCTTGATCGGCGCAGGCGCAGCACCAGTTGTCGTGAAGGGGTTTTCCAGCACATCGCCACCGGGCAGCGGCGGCAGGTTCAGGCCTGCGCGCACCTCGTTTGCCGCCATGGCGCCCATGGCCCGGTATTGGCTGTAGGCGGTGGCACGGGCGGCGAACTCCACCGACAGCAGATCATCGGGCGTGGCCTCGATATAGAACCGGGCGCGGTCGGCGGGCGGCAGCAGGACGCGCGTATAGGCCGCCTGCCACCGGGCAATCCAAGGCCGCAGGGTGCCGGTCAGGAAGTCGCGGTGCGATTGTTCGAAGTTCGACCATGTGCCGCGCGACAATTCGTAAAGCAGCGCAGGCGGCACGTTGAAGGCGCGGGCGATCTCGCGCACCTGTTCGCGGCGCACTTCGGAGAACTCGGCATCCGCCAGCTTCGCCGCGATTTCTTGGAAGGTCATGCCTTCGTCAAGGATCGCGGTTGAACCGGCCTGTTCGCCGCCATGCGACTTGAACCAGCTTGTCGCCAGTTTCTTCAGGGCTTCGGCGTCCAGCTTGTTCGGGTGCAGGATCACCCCCGAGGGGCGGCCACCGTTCTTGAAGAACCCGGCAAGGTGCTGTTCAGCGGCCAGCGCCAGCCCGATAGCCTCGCGGGCCAGCGTGATCGGCGACACCCCGCGCAGGCTCTGGATATGCAGCACATCGCCAAAGGGCAGAACCACCGTGCCGCCGCCCGTCAGCCGCACCCGGTAAGAGGGTTCGCCGAAGCCGTCATGTTCCACCGTCACGGCGCCGGGGTCCATCCGGTGCAGTTCCAGCGGCCTGCCTGCGTCATTGCGGATCACCTGCGCAAAACCGTGGCCGGTCAGCAGCGCGTCGGCAGTCAGCAGTTCGCGCAGGTCTTCGGCGCTGGTCCAGTCGTTTGCCCAGTCATGCACCAGCGCATAAGACGGGTGATCCTTCGCAGCGGCCTTGTCGGCGCTGTAGGTCTTGAACGGCAGCGTGGCGACAGATTCCGCGATCAGCGACACCGCCCGGCGCACGGCAGGCACCCGCAGGGCACTGGCGGCGGTGACACTGGCGCCCGAGGTGGCGGGCAGAACCCCGAACAGCGCCAGCGCTTCGGGGTCGGTCAGGCGGATAGACTTCTGTTCAGAAGCGCCCCGCCCGACAACGCGGGCGAGGCTGGACATGATACCCATGGGGAACTCGTTAACTGCACTACGGTATCATAATACCACAGCGCAGAATCCGCCCGCAAGGGTTTTGTTATAGTATCACGCCGCCAGATGATCCAAGTTCAGGCCGGGGTAGGCAATCGCGTTCACCAGTTCCACCCGCTGTTCCAGCATCCCTTGCGGCATGATCCCATATTTCCCGGTTGTCGTCGGCTCTGCATGTCCAAGGATGAAGCCG
>NZ_FOCE01000007.1 GCF_900110025.1 Gemmobacter aquatilis
TTTCGGGGGATTTCATCAGGGTCCAGTCGATCATGCGACCACCTCCGGGGTATAGCTGGGCAGAGCCACCGGGCCGTCTTCGGTGACATGGATCGGGGCGGGATGGATCACCTCCTCGGCCTCGGGCGGCGCGGGCCAGGGGAGGATTACCGGCTGCTGAGCTTCTTGCGTGAGATTGACGACGACCAGATCATTATTCTCGTGTCCAAGCTTGACCGCCACCGGCAGGACGATGGTGGCCAGCCAGCGCGCGCGATCCAAAGAACCGCTTCGACGAACAGCCGTGGATCGGGGCCGGTGCGCCCGGGATCGCACTCCCGGCCAAGACAATGCGGAGCGATGGCAGCCCACTGAGTGTCGGTCAGAACGGTGCGGATCAAGCTTGCCTCCCCTGTTGGCAAGCTTGAATCAGACAGAGGCCGATTTGGGAATCCTCAAACATAAACAGACCCTAGTTCATTTGCGCTCGACCAGTAGGTAAGGTCTTGCCTCTCTCGACTCGAAAAGTTCCACTGTCATAACCGCCCTTCCTTGTTCGCCAGACGAAACAACCTAGGCGAAAAGTTGGGTTCCACGGCGTTGGCGGCCTCGATCTCGTCCCGCGCCTTGTCCCGTCTTTTTCGGGCCCCGGCGAAGCGCGGCCCTGTTCGCAAATGGGCAGGCCCGGTTTCGGACGCCCCCAACACTTGACCTTTGCCCTGACGCCACCGCGCAACGCAACCGTGAAGCATCATTCACAGCAGACATAGCTTTGTCAGGAAGGGGTAGTGCAAGTTCGCCCTAAAACGCAGCGTGACACAAGCGTTTCACTAAACAATGCATACAACGTGCGATGCCTGAATGGGGGAAGAGATGGGGGACTAAAAATCCAAGAGCCGCCCATTTTTCTGAAATATCATTAACTTACGTGTCAGGTCTGGTGGAGCAGAGGGGGATCGAACCCCTGACCTCGTCATTGCGAACGACGCGCTCTCCCAACTGAGCTACTGCCCCTCGACCTGACGGCTGTTTCGCCGATGGCGGTGGGATTGTCAAGGGTGCTCGACGTTTTTGCGCAAGGCGGATGGTGAAGCGGAAGCAGCGCGCAAGTACCTGCAGACTAACAAGGATTCACGCCCACCACCGCGAACGATGGTGGGCGTGAATGGGGCAGCGCACAGACCGCGCCCTTGAACGGCTCAGACAGAGGCCGGGGCGTTCTGGCGCACGAACGCAATGATGTCGGCGGCGGGGCGGGCACCAGCCAGCCGGGCCACTTCGCGGCCACGATGATAGAGCACCAACGCCGGGATACCTTGAATCCGGGCACGCCCGGCGATGTCGGGGTGATCTTGCGTGTTCAGCTTGGCCAAGCGTGCCTGGGGCGCCAAAGCCTTGGCCGCTTTGGAAAATTCCGGTGCCATCATCCGGCAGGGGCCGCACCAGGGCGCCCAGTAATCCACCAGCAGCGGCAATTCGTCACCGCGTATGGCCTTGTCATGGCCCGGCCCGTCCAACTCATGCACCCGGCCATCCAGCAGCGGCTCACCGCAGGATCCGCATTTCGGCGCCTCGGCCAGTCGCGCGCGGGGCACGCGGTTCATCTGGCCACAAGTCGCGCAGGTCAGTTTCACGGCATCGCTCATCGCACCCTCCAACACATTCTGTTACGCGAATATATTGGGATGTAAGCGCCGCGCCGCAAGGGGCTAGATCCCCGCGAAGGCGATCCCGTAGGCCAGCGCCCCGCCCAAGGTTGCCAGCACGACCGAGCGCTGCCAGACCCACAGCCCCAGCACCGCTGCACAGCCGATCCACAGCGGGCCCTGATCCATCAGTGGCCCGCGCAACAGCGGCAGGACCGAGGCCACAAACAGCGTGGCAATTGCGGCAGGCCCGGTGGCCGCCAGCAGGCGCGACAGCCAGCCGTGCGGCGCCAGCCCCGAAAGATCGAAGCGCAGCGGCAGATACCGGAAGGCCCAGGTCGCCGCACCGACCATGAGCGCCAGCGCCACAACGTCGGCCCTCATCGCGCCCTCCGCGCCAGCCCGGACAGTGCGCCCGCGATCATCCCCGCCAGAATCCCGGTGGTGGCCGATCCGGCCAGGGTCACAGCCACCGTCACCGCGCCCGCCACCGCGATCACCGGCAGGTGCGCCCGCGTCAGGATCGACAGCAGCAACGCCAGAAACAAGGCGGTGAGCATGAAGCCCAGCCCCGCCTCCACCGCAGGATAGCCCGCCAGCGCGCCACCCCCGGCCAAGGCCCCCGCCAACGTGCCCGAGACCCAGGCCGCATAGGCGCCAAGACCCAGGCCGAGCATGAACGGCTCGGAAAACCGCGCCCTGCCACGGGCCATTTCACCCAGCGCCGCGCCGAACACCTCGTCCGTCAGGCCAAAGGCCCAGACCCAGGCGCGCCGCGTGCTGGCCCCCTGCCCCGCCAGCTTCAGCAGCGCCGGTCCATAGATCAGATGGCGCAGCCCCATGGCGATCAGCGTGAAGGCCGCCACCAGCAACGGCGCCCCGCCCGCCACCAGCGCCACCGCCAGAAACTGCGCCGCCCCCGAATAGATGATGACCGAAAACACCATCGCCTCGCCCGCGCTCAACCCGGCATGGGTCGCCCCCACGCCGAAGGAAAACGCGATGGGAAAATAGCCAAGCGCAATCGGCAGCGCGGCAAGGATTCCGTCCAGAAAAGGGGGGCGTGACTGTGGCATGGCGGGGTGCTAACGCGCGGCGCAGGCCCGGTCAATCCATATGCAGGCATACAAATGGCAGGGGCGCCCGCAGGCGCCCCCCCCCCTCTGTCATTCTGCCGCCTCGGCATAGCTTTCGACCGGCGGGCAAATGCAGATCAGGTTGCGGTCGCCATAGACGTTATCCACCCGCCCGACGGGCGGCCAGTATTTGTCCACCCGGAAAGCGCCCGGCGGGAAGCACCCCTGTTCGCGCGGATATTTGCGCGTCCAGTCCGCCACCAGATCTTCCACCGTATGGGGGGCGTGGCGCAGCGGGCTGTCTTCGGCGGCAATCTCGCCCGCCTCTACCGCCTTGATCTCGGCGCGGATGGCCAGAAGGGCCGTGATGAAACGGTCGATCTCGGCCTTGGTCTCGCTTTCGGTCGGTTCCACCATCAGCGTGCCTGCCACCGGCCAGCTCATCGTCGGCGCATGGAAACCGTTGTCGATCAGGCGCTTGGCGATGTCATCCACCGTCACACCGGCTTCGGCGAAGGGCCGCGTGTCGAGGATACATTCATGCGCCACGCGACCGCGGTTGCCCATGAACAGCACCGGATAGGCGCCGCGCAGCCGGGCCGCGATGTAATTGGCGTTCAGGATCGCCACGCGCGTCGCCTGTGTCAGCCCCTCGCCCCCCATCATCAGGCAATAGGCCCAGGAAATCAGCAGGATCGAGGCGCTGCCATAAGGCGCCGCACTCACCGGCCCTTCGGAGCCACCCGTTTCAGGATGCCCCGGCAGATAGGGCGCCAGATGCGCCTTCACGCCAATCGGCCCCATGCCGGGGCCCCCACCGCCATGCGGAATGGCGAAGGTCTTGTGCAGGTTCAGGTGGCTGACATCGCCGCCAATCTCGCCCGGCTTCACCAGCCCGACCATGGCGTTCATGTTCGCGCCGTCGATATAGACCTGCCCGCCATACTGATGGGTGATCGCGCAGATCTCGCGCACGGTTTCCTCGAACACGCCGTGGGTGCTGGGATAGGTGATCATGCAGGCCGCCAGTGTGTCGCCCGCCGCCGCTGCCTTCTCGCGGAAATCCTCCACATCCACGTCGCCATTGGGCGAGGATTTCACCACCACAACCTTCATCCCCGCCATCTGCGCCGAAGCCGGGTTGGTGCCATGGGCGCTGACCGGGATCAGACAGACAGACCGATGCCCCTCGCCCCGCGCGCGGTGATAGGCCTGAATCGTCAGCAGCCCCGCATATTCGCCCTGCGCGCCGCTGTTGGGCTGCATCGACATCGCGTCATAGCCGGTGATCGTGCACAGCTTTTCCGACAGATCGGCAATCGCCTCGGCATAGCCTTCGGCCTGATTGGCGGGCGCGAAGGGATGCAGAGAGCCGAATTCCGGCCAGGTGATCGGCATCATCTCGGCCGCCGCGTTCAGCTTCATGGTGCAAGACCCCAGCGGGATCATCGCCCGGTCCAGCGCCAGATCGCGGTCCGACAGGCGGCGCATGTAGCGCATCATCTCGGATTCCGCGCGGTTCATGTGGAACACCGGATGGGTGAGATAGGGCGTCTGCCGCAGCATCGCTTCGGGGAAGCCCAGATCGCCCGACATTGGCGCCGCCTCGTGGATGCCAAAGGCATCCAGCAGCCGCGTGATCACATCTTCGCCCGTCGTTTCGTCCAAGCTGATGCCCACCCGGTCGCGGCCCACCTTGCGCAGGTTGATGCCGCGATGCCGCGCCGCCGCCATGATGCCTTGCTGGCCCACCCCCACCTCGACGGTGATCGTGTCAAAGAACGCCCCGGGAGCCACCTTCGCCCCCGCCGCCCGCAGCGCCTCGGCCACGCGGACGGTGTTGAAATGCACCCGCTCCGCAATCGCCCGCAAGCCGTTCGGCCCGTGGAACACGGCATAGAAGCTGGCCATCACCGCCAGCAATGCCTGCGCCGTGCAGACGTTGGAGGTGGCCTTTTCGCGCCGGATATGCTGCTCGCGCGTCTGCAACGACAGGCGATACGCCTTGTTGCCCCGCGCGTCGATGGACACCCCGACAATCCGCCCCGGCATCGACCGTTTCAGATCGTCGCGGCACGACATGAAGGCCGCATGCGGCCCGCCATAGCCCATCGGCACACCAAAGCGCTGCGCCGACCCCACGGCGATATCCGCCCCCATCTCGCCCGGCGATTTCAGCAGACACAGCGCCAGAAGATCCGTCGCCACCACGGCAATCGCCTTGGCCTCGTGCAGCGCGTCGATCGCATCGGCGAAATCCGTCACATGACCATAGGTGCCCGGATACTGGAAGATCGCACCGAACACCTCGCCAGGGATCAGCTCTTTCGGCGACCCAACGATCACCTCGATGCCCAGCGGCAGGGCGCGGGTGCGGATCACCTCCACCGTCTGCGGATGGCAGTTGCGGTCCACGAAGAACGCCCGCGCCTTGGATTTCGCGCTGCGCTCGGCCATGGTCATCGCCTCGGCCGCCGCCGTCGCCTCGTCCAGCAGGCTGGCATTGGCCACCGGCAGGCCGGTCAGATCGGCCACCATGGTCTGATAGTTCAGCAGCGCCTCCAGCCGGCCTTGCGCGATTTCCGGCTGATAGGGCGTGTAGGCTGTATACCAGGCCGGGTTTTCCAGAATGTTGCGCTGGATCGCGGGCGGCGTGACCGTCCCGTAATAGCCTTGTCCGATCAGGCTGGTCATCACGCGGTTCTTCGCAGCCACGGCGCGCATCTTCGCCAGCAGCTCATGCTCGGCCAGCGGCGCCCAATCCAGCGGCTCCTCCTGCCGGATCGCGGCGGGGATCGTCTCCTCGATCAGTTGATCAAGGCTTTTCACCCCTACCGCCTTCAGCATCTCGTCCATTTCCGAGGGCGAGGGGCCGATATGGCGGCGGTTGGCGAAATCATAGGGGTTATAGTCGGTCGGCGTGAAACGCATGGCAGCCCATCCCGTGCACCGGGGCCTGCAGGAATTTTCTGCGAAAATTCCTGCCCCCGATTTTTCGCAGAAAAATCGGCTGCTCAGCCGATCAGCTCATTGTACTCGTCTTCATCCATGAAATCGTCGAGCACGCTCAGGTCATCGAGTTTCATCTTGAAGAACCAGCCCGCGCCCAGCGGGTCTTCGTTCACCAGCCCCGGGTTGTCGGCCAGCTTGTCATTCACCTCGACGATCTCGCCATCGACCGGAGCCAGGATGTCCGACGCCGCCTTGACGCTTTCGATCACCACCACCTCATCGCCCGAAGCGACCATGGTTTCCGGCTCGGGCAGTTCGACGAACACCACGTCGCCCAACTGGGTCGCCGCATGTTCGGTGATGCCCACCACCACCACATCGCCCTCGACGCGCAGCCATTCATGTTCCTGGGTGTATTTCATCGTCTTGCCTCAGCGTTTGTAGGTTGTCGGGTTGAACGGCATGGCGGCCACCGTCAGCGGCAGCTTCTTGCCCCGCACCTCGCCTTGCAGCGGGGTGCCAATCTCGGCATGGGCGCGGGCGACATAGCCCATCGCAACCGGCGCCTCGACCGAAGGGCCAAACCCGCCCGAGGTCACGCGGCCGATCGGCGTGTCATCCGGCGCGAACAGATCCACCCCTTCGCGCATCGGCGCCCGGCCTTCGGGACGCAGGCCCACGCGCAGACGCTCTGGCCCTTCGGCCAGTTCGTGCAGGATGCGCGTCGCGCCCGGAAAGCCGCCCGCGCGCGTGCCACCGGCCCGCCGGGCCTTCTGGATCGCCCAGGTCAGCCCCGCCTCGACCGGGCTGGTGCTTTCGTCAATGTCATGGCCATAAAGGCACAGCCCCGCCTCCAGCCGCAGACTGTCACGCGCGCCCAGCCCGATGGCCTCCACCTCGTCCATCGCCAGCAGCGCGCGGGCCAGCCCTTCAACGCCCCCATCGGGCACCGAAATCTCGAACCCGTCTTCGCCGGTATAGCCAGACCGTGAAATCCACAGCGCGCCGAACAGCGTATCGACCACCGCCACATCCATGAAGCGCATCGCCATCACCTGCGGCACCAGCCGCGCCAGCGCCTCCTCGGCCTTCGGCCCCTGCAGTGCCAGAAGCGCCCGGTCGGTGATCGCCACCACCTCGGTCGTGGCCGACAGATGCGCCACCATATGGGCCACATCCGCCACTTTGCAGGCCGCATTCACCACGACGAACAGATGATCGCCCCGGTTGGCGAACATCAGGTCGTCCAGAATACCGCCCGTCTCGTTGGTGAACAGCCCATAGCGCTGGCGGCCCTCGGCCAGACCCAGCACATCGACCGGCATCAGCGCCTCGAAGGCACGTGCGGTCTCCTCATATGTGCCCTTGGGCCGCAGGATCACCTGCCCCATATGGCTGACATCGAACAGGCCAGCGGCGGCGCGGGTGTGAAGATGTTCCTTCATCACCCCCAGCCCGTATTGCACGGGCATTTCATAACCGGCGAAGGGCACCATCTTGCCCCCCAACTCTACATGCAGGTCATGCAGACCCAAGCGCAACAGATCGCTCACGCGCTCTCCCTTTCCGCCGGTCATGCGTCTCCGGCACCGAATGGACAGACCAATCCCTGCCCCACGATGCCCCCTCTGTCCCTACCCTTGCGGGCGCCTGAGATCGTTATCCCTTCGGCGGGCGCGAACGCCACTCTCCAGAGCTTCCTTGTCAGAACGGTCCCTTGCGCCTGAGAGTTTACCGGGGCGGTTGCTCCTTCGGCACCGGCCAAGGGGTTGGACCCCCGCCGGATTCTCCCGATCCTGACGGGGCAAGGGTTAGCCTGCCACCGCGCAGGCTGGCAAGCGAAAAATGCGAAACCGACCGGATGCAACGTAAAACCGACATTCAGAATGTCGCTGCCCGCCTGTCAATCACACGCAACGCCAGAAAAACCGCCAGAATCCCGAAGACGATCCCGCCCACCGCCTGCCCGATCAACACGCCCTGCGGCCCCCAATACATCGCCATCCACAGCGCAAACGGCACCGTGCCCAGCGTATGCCGCCCCCAGTTCACCAGCGTGGACTGGAAGGCCGCCCCAAGGTTGTTGCACAGCGCATTGGCCACGAAGATCAAGGCGTTGAAGAAGAACAGCAGGCTCAGCGGCCCGCAGAACAGATAGACCAGATCACGCGTCAACCCCTGCGCATGGAACAGATCGGCGATCAGCCCCCGGCACAGGAACAGCAGCGCCGACATGGCCAGAATCACCAGCCCCGCAAACAGGATCGCATCCCAGAAACCGCGGCGCACCCGGTCCATCCGCCCCGCCCCCATGTTCTGGCCGATGATCGGCCCGATGGCGCCCGACAGCGCAAAGATCATGCCAAAAGCCACCGGCGTCAGCCGCCCGGCAATCGCCATGCCCGCCACTGCCGCCTCGCCATAGCCCGCCACCATCCGCGTGATCACCGCCTGCCCGACCGGCGTCGCCAGTTGCGTCAGGATCGCCGCACCTGAAATGGCAAACAGCGGTGCCACACCCGCGCGCAGGCTGCGCCCGCTCACCGGCACAAAGCCGCCGCGATGCCTCCAGATCGGCCACAGCGCCATGCCCGCGATCACCGCGCGCGAGCCCCAGCCCGCCAGCGCCGCCCCGGTCAGCCCCAGATCGGCCCACAGGATCAGCACCGGGTCCAGCACCGCCAGCGCAATCGCCCCCCAGACCGTCACCATCATCGCCCGCCGCGCGTCGCCATGGCTGCGCAGGATGCCGCCGCCAATCATCCCGATCATCAGCAAGGGCTGCGAGGGCGTGACCAGCCGCAAATACCACAGCGTTTCCTCTGCCGTGCGCCCCTCGGCCCCCAGCAGGTTCACGATCCCCGGCAGCAGCAGCCAGACCACCGCCGCAAACAGCACCCCGAACAGAGCGCCCAGCAGCAGCCCCTCGGTCGCCCGTTCGCGTGCCAGCGCCATGTCGCGCCCGCCAATCGCCCGCGCCACCAGCGCCGACACCCCGACCGACAGCCCGATTCCGAAGGCGGTGGTGAAGAACAGCACCGCCCCGGCATAGCCGATTGCCGCCGTTTTCACCTCGTCCTGCAACCACGAGATATAGACCATGTTGATCAGATCGACGACGAAGATCGCCATCAGCCCGACCGAGGAGGTCAGCGACATCACCGCCACATGGCGGAACAGATTGCCTTCAACAAACTTCGCCTGCACCATCACACCCGTTCAAAACAGCAAAAGGGGCGTCCCAACGCCCCTTCATCTTGGTTCAAATATCCTCGGGGGGCGGGCCGCAGGCCCGTGGGGGGCAGACAGCCCCCCGTCCGCCCTTACAGCCCGCGCACCACCTGCAGCAGCGGCATCACGTCAGCCATTTCCGGCCCATGCGCCTGCCCGGTCAGCGCCTTGCGCAGCGGCATGAACAGCCCCTTGCCCTTGCGGCCCGTCGCCTCTTTCACCGCTGCCGTCCACTCGCCCCAGGTCTTTTCCGTCCAGGGCTGCGGCGGCAGCATCGCCAGCGCCTGCGCGATGAATTCGCGGTCCTCATCCTCCACCATCGGCTCGGCGCCGTTGCGGAACAGATCCCACCAGCCGGCCAGATCGTCCAGCACGGTGATATTGTCCTTGGCCACCCGCCAGAACGCCGCCGCCTTGTCGGCCGGCACGCCCAGTGCGGCGATGCGATCCGCCACCGCATCCAGCGGCAGGCCCTGCACATAGGCGCGGGTCAGCGGGAACAGGTCTTCGGCGTCAAACTTGGTCGGCGCGGTGCCGAAACTGCCCACCTCGAACCCCTCTGCCAGCTCGTCCAGATCGCTGACCAGCGCCACCGGCTTCGACGACCCCAGCCGCGCCATCAGGCTCAGCAGCGCCGCAGGTTCCACCCCCCGCGCCCGCAGATCGCGCAGCGACAGCGTGCCCAGACGTTTCGACAGCTCTTCCCCCTTCGCGCCGGTCAGCAGCGAGTGGTGGGCAAAGGCGGGCGGCGTGCCACCCATGGCCTCCATGATCTGGATCTGCGTCGCGGTATTGGTCACATGGTCGGCGCCGCGCACGATATGCGTCACGCCCATGTCGATGTCATCCACCGAACTGGCGAAGGTATACAGCACCTGCCCATCGGCGCGGATCAGCACCGGATCGGACACGCTGGCCGCATCAATCGACACCGGGCCGATGATGCCATCCGCCCATTCGATCCGCGTCTGGTTCAGCAGAAAGCGCCAATAGCCCTCGCGCCCCTCGGCCCGCATCTTTGCCTTTTCATCGTCCGACAGATGCAGCGAGGCCCGGTCATAGACCGGCGGCTTGTGCATGTTCAGCTGCTTCTTGCGCTTCAGATCCAGCTCTACCGGGCTTTCAAAGCATTCGTAGAACCGCGCCTTGGCCTTCAGATCCTCGGCTGCCTCACGATACCGCTCCAGCCGCAGCGACTGTTTTTCGATCCGGTCCCAGTGCAGGCCCAGCCATTCCAGATCGCGCATGATGCCATCCGCGTATTCCTGCTTGCTGCGCTCCTGGTCGGTATCGTCAAGCCGCAGGATGAACTGGCCGCCGCTTTTGCGGGCGATCAGATAGTTCATCAGCGCGGTGCGCAGATTGCCGACATGGATATAGCCGGTCGGCGAGGGGGCGAAGCGGGTAATGGTGGTCATGGGCATTCTCCTGAACCCGGCACCTGTCGCACGGGGCGGGCGTTTTGTCCATATCGCGCCCTTTCGCCGCGTGCAGGGCTGGCCTATCCTGCCTGCATGACCCATGCCTCTGCCGCCACCATCGCGCCCGACCTCGCCCTGATCGAACAGCTTGCCCATGCGGCGGTGATGGCCCTGCCCGAACCGTGGCGCAAGGCGGCCACGCATGTCGTGCTGCGGGTTGAGGATTTCGCGCCTCAGGACATTCTGGATGCCATGGAGATCGCCGATCCGTTCGAACTGACCGGGCTTTACGAAGGCACGCCGCTGACCGAGAAATCGGTGATGGATCAGCCGACCGGCCCCGATGTGATCTGGCTGTTCCGTCGCCCGATCCTGGATGAATGGCTGGACCGGGGCGATGTGTCGCTGGGCGAGATGGTGGCGCATGTCATGGTGCATGAACTCGCCCATCATTTCGGCTGGTCGGACGAGGATATTGCCGTGATCGACCCGTGGTGGGAATGACGCATCCGTGATTGGGCGGCACGAAAACCGCGCTACCTTTGGTCACATCAACCGAGGGAGAGCCGCCATGACCGACTTCCGCCTGACCCGCCGCACCGCCTTTCTGGCCGGGGCAAGCCTGCCCTTCGTGGGCGCTCTGGCCCCTGCGGCCCATGCTGCCGCCGGGATGCTGGGCGCCGCGCAGGCGCCGTTCCATCGCTTCAAACTGGGCGATTTCGAGGTGACGGCCCTGTTGGCTGGCACCCGTGTCAGCGACAAACCGCAGGAAACCTTTGGCCTGAACGCCACGCCCGAAGAATTCAAGTCCTTGGCGGAGGACAATTTCCTACCCGCCGACAAGACCCGAAACTTCTTTACCCCGACGCTGGTGAACACCGGCGCAGAGCTGGTGCTGTTCGATACCGGCCTTGCGCCAGAAGGCATCACCGGCGCGCTGGCGGCGGCGGGCTATACCCCCGATCAGGTGGATGTGGTGGTGCTGACCCATATGCACGGCGATCATATCGGCGGTCTTGCGGGGGATGCCGGACCCACTTTTGCCAAGGCCCGCTATGTGACCGGCGCGGTTGAACACAACCACTGGTCGGGCGCCGGGAACGAGGGGTTTGATGCCAAGGTCAGGCCGCTGAACGAAAAAATGGCGATGCTGGACGATGGCGGAACCGTCGCGCCGGGCATCACCGCGCTGGCAGCGTTCGGGCACAGCCCGGGCCATATGGCCTATATGATTGAAAGTGCCGGGAAATCTTTGGTTCTGACCGCCGACACGGTGAACCACTATGTCTTTTCGCTGCAACGCCCCGATTGGGAAGTGCGCTTTGACATGGACAAGGCGCAGGCGGCGGCGACGCGGGGCAAGGTGCTGGGCATGATCGCGGCGGACCGGCTGCCCTTCATCGGCTATCACATGCCCTTCCCCGCGCTGGGGTATCTGGAGCCGAAAGAGGCGGGCTTCCGCTTCGTTCCGGCCAGCTATCAGATGGCGCTGGAGGGTTGAAATGCAAAGGGGCGGCCCGAAAGCCGCCCCTTTTCAACATGTTGCCGGATCAGGCTTTCAGCTTGGCCGCCATTTCGACCAGACGCTTGGCCTGATGGCCGATCGCGGCCTTTTCGTTCTCGCCGAACTCTTTGCCCTGCGTGTGGCTGTAGCCATAAGGGTTGCCGCCTGCGGCAGAGATCGACGCATCGGTGAAGCCCGGTGCCACGATGACCGAGCCCCAGTGCATGAACGTGGTGTAAAGGCCCAGAATCGTTGCCTCTTGCCCGCCATGCGGGTTCTGCGCCGAGGTCATCGCCGACACGGCCTTGTTGGCCAGCTTACCCTGGAACCACACGCCGCCCAGCGTGTCGATGAAGGCGCGCATCTGCGAGCTGGCCTGACCGAAGCGGGTCGGGCTGGAGAACAGATAGGCATCCGCCCATTCCATGTCTGCCGCAGTGGCTACCGGAAGATCCGCAATCTTTTCAGCGGTTTGCTTCCAGGCATCCTGGCTGGCCACCACCGCTTCGGGCGCGGTTTCGGCGACGCGCAGCAGGCGCACTTCGGCACCGGCGGCGGTGGCGGCTTCGGCGGCGAGTTTGGCCATTTCGTAGTTGGTGGAGTAGGTGGAGTAGAAGATGACGGCGAGTTTGACAGCGGACATTTGAGATTTTCCTAACGCAGCGGGTGGGAGTGGATGCAGCCCGTTCCGGGGCCTGTGAGGGGAAACTAGGCTTGGGGGGGATTCGGTTCCATTCGGCACCGGCGCGAATGACTTGTGCAGCCATGCACAATGCGGCGATGCGGCGTTAGCGCCCGCATTGCAGGATGGCGCGGGCTCTGGCACTCTGCCTGCGAAAGGTGCCCGATGACCCCGATCCTGACCCTGACGCTGAACCCCGCGCTGGACCTTGCGACCCAGACCGCCGAGGTGATCCCCGGCCCCAAGCTGCGCTGCACGGCGCCGCGCGTCGATCCGGGCGGCGGCGGCATCAATGTGGCCCGCGCGATCCGCATTCTGGGCGGCACGGCGCGGGCGCTGGTGGCGCTGGGCGGCACCACCGGGCAGCGGCTGGCGCAGGCCCTGAAGGCCGAGGGCATCGCCCATACCTCGATCGCGGCCCCGGGCGAGACGCGCGAAAGCTTTGCGGTGACCGAAACCAACAGCGGACAACAGTTCCGTTTCGTGCTGCCCGGCGCGGAATGGGCGCGGGTGGATATAGATCATCTACTTGAAATGACGCGACAAACCGTGCCGGAAGGCGCGTTTGTGGTGATGAGCGGCAGCCAGCCGCCCGGCGTGCCTGCCCGCTTTGCCGCGGCGGTGCAGGCGGCGCTGCCGCAGGGCGCGCGGCTGGTGCTGGACACGTCAGGCCCGGCGCTTCATGCGGTGGTGGATCAGCCGATCCCCGGCCTTGCCCTGCTGCGGATGGATGATGCCGAGGCGGAGGAGCTGGCCGGGCGGCGCTTTGCCGACCGGCGCGATGCTGCGGATTTCGCGGCGGGGCTGGTGGCGCGTGGCGTGGCGCAGAGGGTGATCGTGGCGCGGGGGGCCGAAGGGTCGGTTCTGGCGGATGGCGCGGGGCGGCTGTTCGGCGCGGCGCCCCGGGTCGAGGTGGTCAGCGCGGTCGGCGCAGGGGATACGTTCGTGGGGGCGCTGGTGCTGGCGCTGGCAAGGGGAGAACCGCGCGACTGTGCATTGGCGCAGGGTGTGGCGGCAGCGGCGGCGGCCTGCATCACCCCGGCAACCGAGTTGTGCCATGCCGAGGATGTGGTCCGGCTGTTAACACAGGTTAACGTCGAAACGCTGTAAAATTAACACTTTCAGGGGGGTGACATCGGTACACCCCCTGTCGGCCTTCGGTGCTGCCCGCGTCGGACGGTTCAGCCGCGCGGCGCGAACAGGATGACGGCGGTTCCGGCCAGTGCGAGGGCGGCGCCCAGCAGATCAAACCTGTCGGGGCGCATCCCTTCGGCGGCCCACATCCAGATCAGGCTGGCCACGATATAGATGCCGCCATAGGCGGCAAAGCTGCGGCCCGCCGCCTCGGGTGGGGTCAGCGCCAGCAGGAAGGCGAAAGCGGCCAGCGACAGCCCGCCCGGCAGCAGCCAGAGCGCCGAGGCCCCGGCCCGCCACCACATCCAGACGGCGAAACAGCCCGCGATTTCGGCGGCGGCGGCGAGGGCGTAAAGCGCAAGCGTCACGACGGGTCGCGGAAACGGTTGGCGATGGGATAGCGGCGGTCCAGCCAGAAGGCGCGCGGGGTCAGGCGGGTGCCGGGGGCGGACTGGAAGCGCTTGTATTCGGAGATGTAGAGCAGGTGTTCCACCCGCTTCACCGTGGCGCGATCAAAGCCCTTGGCGACCAGATCGGCCACCGAGAGTTCGTGATCGACCAGCCCTTCGAGGATGGCATCCAGCACCTCATAGGGCGGCAGGCTGTCATCGTCGCGCTGGTTGGGGCGCAGTTCGGCGGTGGGGGGTTTGGTGATGACGCGTTCGGGGATCACGGCACCTGCGGGGCCCTTCATCCACGGGCGGTGATGGTCGTTGCGCCAGCGGCAGGTTTCAAAGACGCGGGTTTTATACATGTCCTTGATCGGGTTATAGCCGCCATTCATGTCGCCATAGATGGTGCAATAGCCCACCGCGACCTCGGACTTGTTGCCAGTGGTCAGCAGCATCGCGCCGAATTTGTTGGACAGCGCCATGAGCATGACGCCGCGCAGGCGCGACTGGATGTTTTCTTCGGTGATGCCGGGCTCGGTGCCTGCAAACAGCGGCGCCAGCGCCGCGCCCACCGCCGCCTGTGCGCCGCCGATCGGCACGGTATCAAGGCGGCAGCCAAGATTGCGCGCCACCTCGCCCGCATCCTCCAGCGAATGTTCGGAGGTATAGGCCGAGGGCAGCATCAAGCAATGCACGTTGTCCGGCCCCAGCGCATCGGCGGCGATGGTGGCGACGATGGCGGAATCAATCCCGCCCGACAGGCCCAGCACGACCTTGGTGAAGCCGGTTTTCGCCATGTAATCGGCCAGACCCATGACGCAGGCGCGGTAATCCGCCTCCCAGATCTTCGGGATTTCGGCCATCAGGCCGGGTTCGGCGCGCCAGCCTTCGGCGGTGCGGGTGAAATCGACATGGGTCAGGCAGGCATCGAATTGCGGCATCTGCACCGCCAGTTGCCCGCCGGGGTTCAGCACCATCGACGAGCCGTCGAACACCTGATCATCCTGCCCGCCGACCATGTTCAGATAGACCAGCGGCAGCCCGGTTTCGACCACGCGGGCCACCATCAGGTTCAGCCGCAGGTCGGGCTTGCCGCGATGATAGGGCGAGCCATTGGGCACCAGCAGGATCTCGGCCCCGGTTTCGGCCAGGGTTTCGGTGACATCGGGGTGCCAGGCATCCTCGCAGATCGGGGTGCCGATGCGGATTGGGCCGACGCGGTAGGGGCCGTTCACCTCGGCCGCCGTAAACAGGCGCTTTTCGTCGAAGACATCGCTGTTGGGCAGATGGTGTTTCAGCACCGTGGCGGTGATCGCCCCGCCTTGCAGGATGTAATAGGCATTGTGCAGCGTCAGGCCCGACAGCGCCGGGCCGCCGATGCCGATGGCCGGGCCGTCGGCGCAATCGCGCGCAAGCTGTTCGATGGCGGCGATGGCCTCGCGCACGAAGACCGGCTTCAGGATCAGATCCTGGGTCTGGTAGCCGGTGATGAACATCTCTGTCAGCGCCAGCATGTCGGCGCCTGCGGCCTTGGCCTGTGCCCAGGCCTCGCGGGCCTGCGCGGCATTGGCGGTGATGGCGCCCACCGTGGGGTTGAGCTGCGCAAGGGTGAGGCGGAAACGGTCTGCCATAGGCGGGCTCTCCGGCTGGGGCGGGAGCGGCGTCCCGAGGATTTGTCTTGCTTTCTAGCAGACTGACGGCCAAGGAAAAGGCAGAAGCTTCAGCGGGTCGCGGGGGATTGGGTCATGCGCAAGGTGGTGGGACGGGCGGTCATCGGGGTGGCGCTGGCGGGGCTTGTGGCCAGTGCGCAGGCGCAGGAGACCGCGGGCGCGGTGGTGACCAAGCAGTATGATGACGGATCTGTCTATGAGGGCACGTTCCGCGACGGGGTGCAGAACGGCACGGGCACCTACCGGCTGCCCAATGGCTATGAATACAGCGGCGCATGGGTGGCGGGCGAGATCCGCGGCCAGGGCGTGGCGCGCTATCCTGACGGATCGGTCTATGAGGGGGATTTTCTGGGCGGCAAGCCTTACGGGCGCGGCAAGATCACCTATGCGGATGGCGGCAGCTATGAGGGCGACTGGGTGGATGGCCAGATCACCGGCGATGGCGTGGCGCGCTATGCGGATGGATCGGTCTATGACGGGCAGTTCGAGGCGGCGGTGCATCAGGGCCAGGGCAAGCTGACCTCGCCGGGTGGCGCGGTGTATGAGGGCGGCTGGGTCGCCGGGCTGAAGGAGGGGGCGGGGGTGTTCCGCTATCCCGACGGCACGGTCTATGAGGGCGGCATGAAGGCCGGGCTGCGGGCGGGCAAGGGCAAGCTGACCCTGCCGGACGGGCTGATCTATGACGGCGACTGGGCCGAGGGGCAGATCAACGGGCAAGGCAAGCTGACGCAGCCGAATGGCGATGTGTATGAGGGCGGCTTTGTCGGCGGCGAGCGGCAGGGCCAGGGCCGGATGACCTACAAGACCGGTGCGGTTTATGAGGGCGGCTTTGCCGGCGATGCGCGGGCGGGCAAGGGCAGCTTCCGGGCGCCGGATGGCTATGCTTACACCGGCGACTGGGTGGCGGGCCGGATGGAGGGCATGGGCAAGCTGACCTATGCCGATGGCGCGGTCTATGAGGGCGCGTTCAAGGCCGATCTGCCCGAGGGGCGCGGCAAGATCACCTATCGCGACGGCGCGGGCTATGAGGGCACTTGGGTGGCGGGGCGGATCGAGGGCAAGGGCCGCGCCAGCTATGCCGATGGTGCGGTGTATGACGGCGCTTTCGTGAATGGCGAGGCGACGGGGCAAGGCGTGCTGACCCGGCCCGACGGCTATCGCTATGAGGGCACCTGGACGGCGGGCAAGCGCACCGGCAAGGGCAAGGCGACCTACCCCGATGGCAGCACATATTCCGGCGATTTTGTCGATGGGGTGCGGCAGGGCACGGGCGCGTTCGTGATGGGCGACGGGTTCCGCTATGTCGGCCAATGGGACAAGGGCGAGATGACCGGCAAGGGCATCGCCACCTATGCCAATGGCGATGTGTATGAGGGCGCGTTCGTGGCGGGCAAGCGGCAGGGCGCGGGGGTGCTGCGCTATGCCGATGGCAAGGAAAGCGCGGGCACCTGGCTGAACGGGATTCTGGTGGAAGCGCCGCCCGTGCCGGAGGGGGCCGCCGCCCCGGCCCCGGCTGCCCCCGGAGCAGCGGCTGCCCCGGCTGAGGCCCCTGCCCCGGCGAATCCGCCCCCGGCGGCAGACGCACCTGCCGCAGCGACGCCCGCCCCGGTGGAGACCGCGCCCAAGCCCTGATCCCGGGGTGCGCGGGGCCGGTCTGGCCCCGGCCGTTTTCGAGGGATCGGTGCCCCCGATGGTCAACGCAAGGTGGTCAATTGCGGGTGACGCGGGCGATCACCTCCAGCAAGCGCTGGCGCGAGAAGGGTTTGCTGACGTGATCGGCAAAGCCTGCGGCCAGATATTCGGCCACCTGATGGCGCATCGCATTGGCGGTGATCGCCACGGCGGGCGGCATGGCCCGGCCCCGCGCCGCATGATCGGCGCGGATGGCGCGCAGGGCGGCGATGCCGTCCACGGTTGGCATCGAGATGTCGAGCAACAGCAGGTTGAAATCATCGCGCGCCGCAGCAAGGATCGCCTCGCGCCCGTCGCCGACCAGCGCCACCCCGGCGCCGCTGCGCGCCAGCATCGCGGCGAGGATTTTGCGGTTGGTGGCATTGTCATCGGCGGCGAGGATGCGCAGCCCGGCCAGATCTTCGGGCGGTGGATCGGGTTCGGGCGGCGGGGTGGTCAGCATCGCCTCCTCGGCTTCGGGCAGCGGCAGGGTGATGCGGATGCGGGTGCCAAAGCCGGGCTGCGACAGGGCCGAAATCTCGCCCCGCATCATCTCGACCAGTTTCTTCACGATGGACATGCCCAGCCCGGTGCCGCCAAAGCGCCGCGTCACCGTGGCATCGGCCTGCTGAAAATCCTCGAACATCCGCGCCAGTTGGTCCGGCGTCATGCCGATGCCGGTATCCATAACGTCAATGAGCATCGGCCGCCCGGCCGGACAGGTGAGCAGCACGCGAATCTCGCCCGTCTCGGTGAACTTGATGGCATTGCCCAGCAGGTTGTGCAGGATCTGCGCGATGCGATGCGGATCGCCCAGCCGCAGCCGCGCGGCATCGGCGCTGGCGAGAATGGCGAAGGACAGGCCCTTTTCCTGCGCGCGCAGCGAATGTAGCGCCTCGACCCGCGCCACGATGTCGGCAGGGCGGAAGGGCACCGCCTCCAGCTCCAGCTTGCCGGCGTCGATCTTGCTGAGATCGAGAATGTCGTTCAGCACCCGCAGCAGCATTTCACCGGAATCGCGGATGGTGGCGATCATGTGCCGGTGTTCGGCATCGGTCAGCAAGCCGTCGAGCAGTTCGGCCATGCCCAGCACGCCATTCAGCGGCGTGCGGATCTCGTGGCTCATATTGGCGAGGAACATGCTTTTGGCAGCATTCGCCGCCTCGGCCTGCTGGCGCGCGCGATCCAGATCAGCGGTGCGCAGCCGCACCTCGGTTTCCAGATTGCGGGCCTGATCTTCCAGCGCGCGATTGGCCTCGAACAATTCGCGGCTTTTCTGTTCCAGCAGTTGTTCGGCCTCCTCTCGGGCCAGCAGCGCGCGGTCGTATCGTCGGCGCGAGACGGGATCGGTGGGGATGGCGGTCATCAGGTGTAGCGGATGGTGAATTCGGCCCGCGCGGCATCGGGGGTGGAGCGATCTGCGGTGGTGATGCTGGCCGGGGTGCCGAAATGATCGACGCAGCCTTCGATCAGCCCCTGACAGAAGGGCACCAGCGGGCGGGTGGAGCTGTAATCCATGCGCAGCGCATCGGGGGCGAGGCGTTCGGTGGCGAAGGTGGGCAGTTCGGCATTGGGATAGATCTTGCGCACCTCGACATGCACCTCGCCCTCGATCGCCTCCAGCATGGCCAGCACATCGGGTTTGCTGTCGAAAAAGCCGGGGTAATAGGTCTTGAAGGCGTTCATCATCCAATGGCCGAACTGGCGCTGCAATTCGGCGCCGGGCACGGTGGTGGCCTGCGAGAAGGCGCTGACCAGCGCCACCAGATCGGAGCAGGGATAATCGCCGACCGCCGTGAAGGCGCCGCCGGTGGACAGGGGTGTGGCATCCAGCACAGCATCCACCGCCGCCTCCCCCACCAGATCTTCGGCCATTTTCAGAAGTTCGACGAAAACGATGCCCTTCATGCCTGCCCCCTTTTGCTGTCTGACCCAGATCTCGCACGCGAAAGTTAAGGAAGCGCTAGCGGCGTCGGGTTTTCAGCGGCGGCGATCTGGTCTATCGCCACGCGCTTGCCGCAGGAGCCGCCCGTGACCCAAAGCCATGCCACCACCACCGTTGCGCAACTGATCGCCGAGGGGCTGGCCCCGCCCGAGGCGCAGGCGGCGTTGGAGCAGGTGGCAGAGACGTTTCGCATTCGTCTGACACCGCAGATGCGGGCGGTGGCGGGGGCCGAGGGGATCGCGCGGCAGTTCGTGCCGGGGGCGGAGGAGCTGGTGGTGCGGCCCGAGGAACTGGCCGATCCGATTGGCGACCATGCCTTCAGCCCGGCCCCCGGCCTGACCCATCGCTACCCCGACCGGGTGATTCTGGCGGCGACGCAGACCTGCGAGGTCTATTGCCGCTTCTGTTTCCGGCGCGAGACGGTGGGCAGCGATGGCGCCCTGCCCGAGGCCGATCTGGCGCAGGCGCTGGACCATGTGGCGCGGCACCCCGAGATCTGGGAGGTGATCCTGACCGGGGGCGACCCGCTGTCGCTGTCGCCCCGGCGCATCGCGGCGCTGCTGGCGCGGATCGCGGCGATCCCGCATGTGCAGGTGGTGCGCTTTCATACCCGCGTGCCGGTGGTGGCGCCGGAGCGGATCACGCCCGCGCTGATCGAGGCGCTGGAGGTGCGGCCTGCGGTCTATGTGGTGGTGCATTGCAACCACCCCGACGAGCTGACCGAAGCGGCGGGGGACGCGCTGCGGCGGCTGAGCCGGGCGGGGGTGCCGCTGCTGGCGCAGACCGTGCTGCTGCGCGGGGTGAACGACCGGGCGGAGGTGCTGGAGGCGCTGTTTCGCGGGCTGATCGCGCGGCGGGTGAAGCCCTATTACCTGCATCACTGCGATCTGGCCAAGGGCACCGGGCATTTCCGCACCACGCTGGCCGAGGGGCAGGCGCTGATGGCGGCGCTGCGCGGGCGGCTGTCGGGGATCTGCCTGCCGACCTATGTGCTGGACCTGCCGGGCGGCGCGGGCAAGGTGCCGGTCGGGCCGAACTATCTGGCGCCGGGGGACGCGGCGGGCGAACATCTGGTAACGGATTGGCAAGGCGGGGTGCATCGCTACCGCGATCCGGGGTGAGGCCTCAGCGGCGGCGGATGAACTGCTGTTCGATGACCTCGCGCCCCCATTGGCTGCCCGGCTTTTCATCGGCCAGCACGAAACCGGCCTGTTCATACAGATGCCGCGCGGCATCGAGCCCCCGGAAGGTCCACAGATGGGTTTCGCCGTAACCGGCGGCATCGGCGAAGGCCAGCGCCTGCTGCACCAATGCGCGGCCCAGCCCGGCGCCGCGCAGTTCGGCATCCAGGATGAACCAGCGCAGATGGGCGATGCCGGGGCCAAGATCTTCACCGTCGATGGCGATGGTGCCCAGCACGCGGTCCTGCCGCATCACCCGCCAGAACCGGTTGCAGGGCCGATCCATCCGCCCGGCGAAATCGGCCAGACCGGCGGCCAGAACCGCCTCGAACGGGCGGCCAAAACCGGCAAAAGCGGCATAATGGCGGGCGTGCAATTCGATGCAGCGGGCCAGCGCGCCGGGCAGATAGCCGGTTTCGATGACCGCAGGCGGCAGCGGCGCATCCGTCAGGGCCGTGGCGTAAAGGCCAAGCCCGGTGCGGACCTGAAGCGCCTCGGCCTCGGTCAGGCGGGCCAGCGCGCTGGCGACCTGGGCCCGGCCAAAGGCGTGGATGGCGGCGCAGCGGTCCTGCCCCTGCGGGGTCAGGCTCAGCCATTTCAGCCGCCCGTCCGCCTCGCCCGGTTCTTCGCGCACATCGCCCCGGGCCACCAGCCGCCGCAGCATCCGGCTGACCGACGAGCGGTCAAGCTGCAGCACCGTTGCCAGAACCCCCGCCGTCAGACGCCCCCGCGCGCCGATTTCCAGCAGGGCATGGACGGCAGAGGCCGGCAGATCGGTGCCCGCCAGCCCCGACCGCAGGAAGCCCAGGGCGCGGACCACCTGACGCGAGGCGTCGCGGATCGGTTCGATATGGGTGGCAGAGGGCTGGGTCATCGGCGGGCCAATCAGTTGCATCATGCAACAGTCTAGCGGGATGAAACAGAAAATCTACCGGATTTCTGCGCGGTATGGTCGGTGGGCGTGCGCCAGCCATGGGGCCAGACGCTGCGGACGCGGGAGGCTTGCGCGACGGGGGGAGGACGGGCACAACTGCGGGATGCGGGGGGGGCTCGGATGGCGCGGTTGAGGACGGTTCAGGAGTTTCTGGCGCTGGAAGGGGATGAGGCCCCGACGCCTGCGGAACTGAAGTTGGTTGAGGCGTGCCGGGCGGGGGAACAGTGTGTGCTGGGGGATGGCACGCGCCCCGAGGTGGACAGCCCGGAACGGCGGGTAAGGGCGGAATTGCTGCGGCTGCTGATTTTGGGCGGGACGGAGGGGTGTGGGCTGCATGAGTCCGGGGTCTGGATGGAAGGGGCTTGGATCACTGGGACGCTGGATTTGCGGTTTGTGCAAGGGCGCGGGAGGGTGGTGTTGAACGCGTGCTTTTTTGTGGAAAAGCCCGTTTTCGACCATTCAACGCTTTCTTTGCTGTCGATGAATGACAGCATATTCCCCGGCTTGTCAGCGTCAAACCTGAGAGTCTCAAGCGATTTCTTGCTGTGCAATGCGAAAGTGCGAGGGAACATCACGCTGACCAAGGCACAGATCGGCGGCAACGCAAGTCTGACCAAGGCTCACTTTGACGTAGACCACGTCGATTGGAATGATGTGAGCGCATTTTATGCGCAGGGGATCAGTATCGGAGGAAGTCTGATCCTTCAAGGTGTGAACATTCATAGTGGGTCTGTGGACATCAATGCTGCCGAGATTGCAGGCCAAGTTGATTTCTCTGGAGCCAAGATTTTCGGGAACAGGAAGGAAAAGAATCTATCTGGCAGGAACAATACAAACCAGCGCGTTGCAGCCAGAACAATTCGCCACGAAGGGAGTGTCACACACGAGGACAACACCATACGCGTCCTGACGCCGACCAAAACCCGGCTTCATTCTGATCCCGCCGGGAAGTCCATCTTCGCGCAGGCTGCTCAAATTGGGGGCAGCCTATTGCTCAACAGGGCACAACTTTACGGCAGCTTGGATTTGAACGCGGCAGTGATCGGTGGGCAGCTATCATGTACACGACTGAATATCGACGGACATGGAGGACTCGCAATCAATGCGCAGGGTCTGTGTGTAGCTGGTGATGTAATACTCTGTGAAGCCGAGATCGAGGCGGGGGACATTTACCTGGCGGCGGCTCAGTTCGGCGGCCTGACAGACGACGTGGCGAGTTGGGAGAAATCCAAAGGCAGCGCGATGCTCGATGGCTTCACCTATGGCAGGATTTCAGGCGCACCCGTTGATGCTGAGTCGCGGCTGAAATGGCTGGGCAGATTCTCGACTTACGAGGGCAAGTTCTTTCCACAACCCTACACCCAACTTGCCAAGGTGCTGCGTGAGATGGGCCACAATCGAGCCGCGAGGCGGGTGTTGGCAGAGCGTGAGCGATTGTTGGGAGAGGCACAGTTCCGCGAGGACAAGGCACAACTGGCACAGTTATGGTCTCGCAGTCAGGCGGACGATCAACGTCTGGCGCAGACTGTTAAGAGCAATATTGGCAACCAGTGGATCAAAACCTGGTCCTCCCGGTGCTGGAACAAGACCATCGGCGCCTTGGTCGGATATGGCTATCTGCCGGAACGCGCGTTGATCTGGGCAACGGGGGCCACATTTCTGGCAATGCTGATCTACTTCGTCACTTGGCGCGCGGGCGGGATCGTGCCGGATTCGGATGTTGTGATGGTGTCGGCGGAATGGCACGCCGCGATGAAGGCCGATCCGGTGGCGCCTTCGGTGGTCTGGGCCAACGGCCCCAGCGGCACGCATTACGAGACGTTCAACGCCGGGGCCTATGCGCTGGATATTTTTCTGCCGATCATCGAGTTGGGGCAGGATGCGGCATGGGCCTCGACCACGACCTCGTGGCCGAAAACGCTTGTCTGGGGCTTTACATGGGGGCTGCAACTGTTCGGCTGGATTGTCAGCGCCCTTGGCGTGGCGGCGATCACCGGGATCATGCAGCGGGATCGGGAGTGAGTTTTTTGGCTTTTCTTTTCCCGCCGCCTCCGTATAGTCCGGCCCCATGAACACGGGTTTCCATATCGCTTCCAGCGCGCGCATCGGCGCCCCGGCCACCCGTGGCCTGCTTCTCCTTAGCTGCCTCTGAGCGTGCCCTTGGGTGCGACCGCTCGGAGGTGACCAGCGCCCAGGGATTGAAGCACGAGACAGAGACCAAGGATCACAGACATGACCACCGACAAAAGCGCGCAGCCCCGCGTATTGATTTTTGACACCACGTTGCGCGATGGCGAACAGTCGCCGGGTGCCACCATGACCCATGCCGAAAAGCTGGAAATCGCCCAGATGCTGGACGAGATGGGCGTGGACATCATCGAGGCGGGCTTTCCCATCGCCTCGGAAGGCGATTTCGCGGCGGTGAGCGAGATTGCCAAACGCAGCCAGAATTCGGTCATCTGCGGGCTGGCGCGGGCGAATTACAAGGATATCGACCGCTGCTGGGAGGCGGTGAAACACGCCGCCAAGCCGCGCATCCATACCTTCATCGGCACCTCGCCGCTGCACCGCGCCATTCCGAACCTGACCATGGACGAGATGGCCGAACGCATCCACGACACCGTGACCCATGCGCGCAACCTGTGCGACAATGTGCAATGGTCGGCGATGGATGCGACGCGGACCGAGCATGACTATCTGTGCCGGGTGGTGGAGATCGCGATCAAGGCGGGCGCCACCACGATCAACGTGCCCGACACCGTGGGCTATACCGCGCCGCGC
The DNA here is from genome assembly GCF_900110025.1 of Gemmobacter aquatilis. Classification (GTDB taxonomy): domain Bacteria; phylum Pseudomonadota; class Alphaproteobacteria; order Rhodobacterales; family Rhodobacteraceae; genus Gemmobacter; species Gemmobacter aquatilis. The sequence continues at coordinate 24,200 of NZ_FOCE01000007.1, forward strand.
GAAAGTGCCGATCTGATCCGCATGTTGCTGGAGCGGGTGCCGGGCGCGGACGGGGTGATCTTCTCGACCCATTGCCACAACGATCTGGGCATGGCGACGGCCAACAGTCTGGCGGCGGTGGAGGCCGGGGCGCGGCAGGTGGAATGCACCATCAACGGGCTGGGCGAACGCGCGGGCAATGCGGCGCTGGAAGAGGTGGTGATGGCGCTGAAGGTCAGGAATGACATCATGCCCTACCGCACCGGCATCGACACGACCAAGATTTTGAACCTGAGCCGCCGGGTTTCGACGGTTTCGGGCTTTGCGGTGCAGTTCAACAAGGCGATCGTGGGCAAGAATGCGTTTCTGCATGAAAGCGGCATCCATCAGGATGGCGTGCTGAAGAATGTGGAGACCTTCGAGATCATGCGGCCCGAGGATATCGGCCTGTTCGCCAAGAACATCGCCATGGGCAAGCATTCGGGCCGGGCAGCGCTGCGCGCCAAGCTGAAAGAGCTGGGGTTCGAGCTGGCCGACAACCAGTTGAACGATGTCTTCGTGCGGTTCAAGGCTTTGGCCGACCGCAAGAAAGAGGTCTATGACGACGATCTGGTGGCGTTGATGCAGGATCAGGGCACGTCGGAGGCGCATGACACCTTGCAGGTGAAGCGGCTGCGCGTGGTCTGTGGCACCGAAGGGCCGCAGGAAGCCGAGCTGACGCTGAGCATCGACGGGGTGGACCATGCGATTGACGCCACGGGCGACGGGCCGGTGGATGCGGCATTCAATGCGGTGAAGATGCTGTATCCCCACGGGGCGCGGCTGCAACTGTATCAGGTGCATGCGGTGACCGAGGGCACCGATGCGCAGGCCACGGTGTCGGTGCGGATCGAGGAGGAGGGTCGGATTGCCACCGGCCAGTCGGCGGATACCGATACTGTGGTGGCCAGCGTGAAGGCCTATGTCAACGCGCTGAACCGGCTGATCGAGCGGCGCAAGAAGAGCAATCCGGGCGACGATACCAAGTCGGTCAACTACCGCGACGCCTCGTAAGGGGATCTGGCAGAGCGGGCAGGCAGGCCTGCCCGCGCGACTTTTCTCCGGGGGTGCGGCGTTGCCGCGCCCCCGGTTTCGTTTGAGTATTTGGGCCAGGGTGAAAGGGATTGGCGGAGGTTATTCGATTTGTGCAGTTTTGTAGCGATTATGGTGTCAGATTTTGGCTTTAATGTTTGAAAAATGCAGGCCCTTGCGGCACACGCGGAATTGTGCCGCAGGTGCAGGAAGCAGGGTTTCGCTGCGGCTGCGCTGTCTTTATATGAAGGCGCCCGGCTTGGAATGACCTGAGTCGCGGGCCAAACCGCTTTTGCAATTGAAGGACCCTGTCCGCATGTCACTCACCGGCCTGTTCTCGTCGGATATGGCGATCGACCTCGGCACCGCGAATACGCTGGTGTATATCCGCGGCAAGGGGATCGTTCTGAACGAGCCTTCCGTGGTCGCCTATCATGTGAAGGACGGCAAGAAACAGGTTCTGGCCGTGGGCGAGGATGCCAAGCTGATGCTGGGACGCACGCCCGGCTCCATCGAGGCGATCCGGCCGATGCGCGACGGGGTGATTGCCGATTTCGACAGCGCGGAGGAAATGATCAAGCATTTCATCCGCAAGGTGCACAAGCGCACGACCTTCAGCAAGCCGAAGATCATCGTCTGCGTGCCGCATGGCGCAACGCCGGTGGAAAAGCGGGCGATCCGCAATTCGGTGTTGCAGGCGGGGGCGCGGCGCGCCGGGCTGATTGCCGAGCCGATTGCGGCAGCGATTGGCGCAGGGATGCCGATCACCGAACCCACCGGCAGCATGGTGGTGGATATTGGCGGCGGCACGACCGAAGTGGCGGTGCTGTCGTTGGGCGACATCGTTTATGCGCGGTCTGTGCGCGTCGGCGGCGACCGGATGGATGAGGCGATCATCAGCTATCTGCGCCGCCACATGAACCTGCTGATCGGGGAATCGACCGCCGAGCGGATCAAGACCTCCATCGGCACGGCGCGGATGCCCGATGACGGGCGCGGCGCCAGCCTGACCATTCGCGGGCGCGACCTGCTGAACGGTGTGCCGAAAGAGACGGAAATCAATCAGGCGCAGGTGGCCGAGGCGCTGGCCGAACCCGTGCAGCAGATCTGCGATGCGGTGATGCAGGCGCTGGAAACCACGCCGCCCGATCTGGCGGCGGATATCGTGGACCGGGGCGTGATGCTGACCGGCGGCGGCGCGCTGCTGGGCGATCTGGATCTGGCGCTGCGCGAGCAGACCGGGTTGTCGATCTCGGTCGCCAACGAGCCGCTGAACTGCGTGGCGCTGGGCACCGGCAAGGCGCTGGAATATGAAAAGCAACTGCGCCACGTCATCGACTACGACAGCTGATCGCACCAGACCCCTAGCCGTGTGAGGGCCGAGAGTGGCACGCAACCGGACATCACCGGAAGATTTCGTCCGCCCGGTCCGGCGCATCCTGATCGGGTTGCTGGCGCTGGTGCTACTGGCGCTGTTCCTGCTGTGGCGCATCGACAGCCCGCGGGTGGAGCGGTTCCGCACCGCGCTGGTGGACCGGGTGGTGCCCAGTTTCGACTGGGCGATGCTGCCGGTAACCAAGGCGGCGGAAATGGTGCAGGGCTTTCAGTCCTATACCAAGCTGTATGAACAGAATCAGGATCTGCGGCAGGAATTGCAGCAGATGCGGGTGTGGAAAGAGGCCGCGCTGCGGCTGGAGCAGCAGAATGCCAAGCTGCTGGGCCTCAATCAGGTGCGGCTGGACCCGAAGCTGACCCATATCACCGGGGTGGTGCTGGCCGATAGCGGCAGCCCGTTCCGGCAATCGGTGCTGCTGAACGTGGGCGCGCGCGACGGGGTGCGCGACGGTTGGGCGGCGATGGATGGCATCGGGCTGGTGGGGCGGATTTCCGGCGTGGGGCGGCAGACCAGCCGGGTGATCCTGCTGACCGACTCCAACAGCCGGATTCCGGTGGTGGTGCAGCCTTCGGGGCAAAAGGCGATGCTGTCGGGCGACAACACCCCTGCCCCGCCGCTGGATTATCTGGAAAAGCCCGATCTGGTGCGCCCCGGCGATCAGGTGGTGACCTCGGGCGATGGCGGGGTGTTTCCGGCGGGCTTGCTGGTCGGCGCCGTGGCGCAGGGGCCGGACCGGCGGCTGCGGGTGCTGTTAAGCGCGGATTACGAGCGGCTGGAGTTTTTGCGCGTGCTGCGCAGCCATGAGCTGGCGCCGCTGACCGACCCCGGGAGCCTTGTCGCACCGCCGCTGGCGCCCGAGGTGATCGGGCCGCAGCCGCCCGAGGCGGAAGTGGATGCCGAGCAGGCCGAGGGCGACAATGGTTGACCCGCTGCGCCGCGACGTGCTGCTGCATCGCGGGATTTTTGTTGCGGTGGCGCTGGTGCTGATCTTCCTGCGGCTGCTGCCGATGGGCAGCGAGGCAGGGCGGTTGCCGGGGCCTGATCTGCTGATGTGCCTGATCCTGGCCTGGGTGCAGCGGCGCCCCGATTACCTGCCCGCGCTGCTGATCGTGGCGGTGGTGCTGTTCGAGGATCTGCTGCTGATGCGCCCGCCGGGGCTGTGGACGGCGATGATGTTGCTGGGCACCGAGGTGCTGCGCTCGCGGCTCGCACTGACGCGTGAGTTGAGTTTTCTCGTGGAATGGCTTTTCATTTCAGCGCTGATGCTGGCGATGTTTCTGGGCTATCGCATGGGCTTTGCGATGACCTTCCTGCCACAGGTCGGGTTTGGCTATGCGCTGGCGCAGGTGGTGGCCTCGATCCTGTTCTATCCGCTGGTCGTATGGCTGAGCCATGTGACGCTGGGGGTGCACAAGCCGGGGATGGGGGAAGTGGACGAGATGGGACGCAGGCTATGAGACGCACGCCGCGCGATACCGAGGAAAGCGCCCGCAAGATCCGCCGCCGCGCCCTGCTGATGGGTGGGGCGATGGCAGGATTCGTCGCCGTGCTGGGCGGGCGGATGCGCTATCTGCAGATCGACCAGGCGGATGAATTCCGGCTGCTGGCCGAGGAAAACCGCATCAACATCCGGCTGATTCCGCCGGCGCGCGGGTTGATTCTGGATCGCAACGGCAAGCTTATTGCCGGGAACGAGCAGAATTACCGCGTGGTGATCACCCGCGAGGCGGCGGGCGATGTGGAACTGGTGCTGAAGCGGCTGGCGACCATCGTGCCGCTGACAGAGGACGAGATCGGCAAGACGCTGAAAGAAGTGGAGCGGCGGTCGTCCTTCGTGCCGATCACCGTGGCGGACCGGCTGAGCTGGGACGATTTCTCGAAGATCTCGATCAACGCGCCCACCCTGCCCGGCGTCACCCCCGAGGTGGGGTTGAGCCGGGTCTATCCGCTGGACAGCGATTTCGCGCATGTGGTGGGCTATGTCGGCCCGGTGTCGGAAAAGGATCTGGCGGGGATCGAAAATCCCGATCCGGTGTTGCAGATCCCCAAGTTCCAGATCGGCAAGATCGGGGTTGAACGCTGGCAGGAAGATGTGCTGCGCGGCCATGCCGGGCAGAAGCGCATCGAGGTGAACCATGTCGGCCGCGTCATGCGCGAGCTGGAGCGGCAGGAGGGCACGCCGGGCGCCAATATCCGGCTGACCATCGACGCCGATATCCAGAATTTCGCGCAGGTCCGGCTGGGCGAGGAGAGTGCGGCGGCGGTGGCGATGGATGTGCAGAATGGCGACATTCTGGCCATCGCCTCGGCGCCCTCGTTCGACCCGAACCTGTTCGTGCGCGGCATCAGCCAGGCCGATTATTCGGTGCTGATGGAGAATGACCACCGCCCGCTGGCCAACAAGGCGGTGCAGGGCGCCTATCCGCCGGGATCGACCTTCAAGATGGTCACCGGGCTGGCGGCGCTGGCAGCGGGGGCGATCACGCCGCAGACCTCTGTCTATTGCCCGGGGCATTACGAGGTGGGCACGCGGCGCTTTCACTGCTGGAAGCGCGGCGGGCATGGCACCGTGGCGCTGAATGACGCGCTGGGGCAAAGCTGCGACGTGTATTTCTATGACATCGCGCAGCGGGTGGGCATCGACAAGATCGCCGAGATGGGCCGGTTGCTGGGGCTGGGGCAGCGCCATGCGCTGCCGATGTCGGCGATCACCGACGGGGTGATGCCGGACAAGGCGTGGAAGCAACAGCGCTATGGCCAGGACTGGCGGGTGGGGGACACGATCAACGCCTCGATCGGGCAAGGCTATGTGCTGGCCTCGCCGCTGCAACTGGCGGTGATGGCGGCGCGGATTGCCAGCGGGCGGGCGGTGGAGCCGCGGCTGATCCATATGGTGGACAATACGCCGGTGGCGGTGGCCGAGGCGGCGGTGCTGCCGGTGGAACCGGGGTTCCTCGATGGCGTGCGGCGCGGCATGTACGAGGTGATGAACGGCGCGCGGGGCACGGCGAAATCGTCGCGCATCGCCGATGACAGCCTGTTGATGGCGGGCAAGACCGGCACGGCGCAGGTGCGCAACATCTCCACCGCCGAACGCGCCTCGGGCGTGGTGTCGAACGACCAGTTGCCCTGGGAGCGGCGCGACCATGCGCTGTTCGTCTGCTATGCGCCCTATGACAATCCGCGCGTGGCGGTGTCGGTGGTGGTGGAACATGGCGGCGGCGGGTCAACCGTGGCGGCGCCGATCGCGCGGGATATCCTGCTGCGCTGCCTGACCGGCGGCATCCCGCCGCTGAGCGCCTATCCGGCGGCGCAGCGCGGGCGGATCGAGACGCAGTTCAAGGAAATGAAGCTGCGCGACACGGGCGAAGCGGCCCCCGTCAAATCGCGCGCGTGAGGCCGGCATGAGCTTTCTGGAATATCGCATCAAGACCGCGCCGACCGGGCTGCGCAAGGTGCTGCATCTGAACTGGCCGCTGGTGCTGCTGATCACCGCCGTCTCGTCGGTGGGGTTCCTGATGCTCTATTCGATTTCGGGCGGCCGGATCGAGGTCTGGGCCGAGCCGCAGATGAAGCGCTTCGGCGTGGGCATGGCGCTGATGTTCATCGTGGCCTTCACGCCGATCTGGTTCTGGCGCAACATGTCGGTGCTGGCCTATCTGGTGTCCCTGGCGCTGCTGCTGGTGGTGGAGTTCTTCGGGCGCGTCGGCATGGGGGCGCAGCGCTGGATCGAGCTTGGGCCGCTGGTCTTGCAGCCGTCCGAGATGATGAAGTTCACGCTGGTGATGATGCTGGCGGCCTATTACGACTGGCTGGACCCGAAGAAAGTGTCGCGCCCGCTGTGGGTGCTGCTGCCGGTGGTGCTGACGGTGGTGCCGACGATCCTCGTGCTGATGCAGCCGAACCTTGGCACCTCGATCATGCTGCTGCTGGCGGGGGCGGCGGTGATGTTCTGCGCCGGGGTCAGCTTCTGGTATTTCGCGGGGGTGGCGGGGCTGGCGGGCAGCGCGATCTTCGGGGTGTTCTATTTCCGCGGCACGCCCTGGCAGTTCCTGCATGATTACCAGTATCGCCGGATCGACACCTTCCTTGACCCCACGGCGGACCCGCTGGGGGCGGGCTACAACATCATTCAGGCCCAGATCGCGCTGGGATCGGGGGGCTGGGCCGGCAAGGGGTTCATGCAGGGCACGCAGTCGCGGCTGAACTTCCTGCCGGAAAAGCATACCGACTTCATCTTCACCACGCTGGCCGAGGAATTCGGGTTCGTGGGGGCGTTCTCCTTGCTGGCGCTGTATGCCGGGATCATCGCCTTCTGCGTGATTTCGGCGCTGCAGAACCGCGACCGCTATTCACAACTGCTGATCCTCGGCGTCGCCGCCAACCTGTTCTTCTATATCGCGGTGAACCTGTCGATGGTGATGGGCATGGCGCCGGTGGTGGGGGTGCCGCTGCCCTTGCTGTCTTACGGCGGCTCGGCCATGCTGGTGCTGCTGGTGGGCTTCGGGCTGGTGCAAAGCGCCCATGTGCATCGCCCGCGCTGAGCGGCGCAAGAAAGAATGAGTATTTGGGCCAGGGTGAATAGGCAAACCGCGTCCTTTTCATCCTGGCAAAAATACTCAAAAAAAGCGGGCCGGGCCGGGGGCGCCGGTGGCAGTGAGGGAACAACAGATGACAGTCGTGCTGTTTGCGGCGGGGGCGGCGCTTTGGCCGGAATATGAGGCGCCGCTGCGGCGGGCGCTGGCCGAGGCCGGGCTGGCGGTGGATCTGGTCTGCGCGGCGGCACCGGAGGCGGTGGATTACATCATCTATGCGCCGGGCAGCCCCGTGCAGGATTTCACGCCCTACACCCGCTGCAAGGCGGTGCTGAACCTCTGGGCGGGGGTGGAGCGGATCGTGGGCAATGCGACGCTGGTGCAGCCGCTGTGCCGGATGGTCGATCCGGGGCTGACCGAGGGCATGGTGGAATATGTGGTGGGGCATGTGCTGCGCCATCATCTGGGGATGGATCGTTATATTCTGGGCGCCAAAGGCTGGGAGCAGATCGTGCCGCCCCTGGCGCGCGAGCGTCGGGTGGCGGTGCTGGGTCTGGGCGCATTGGGGCTGGCCTGCGCGCGGGCGCTGGCGGCACTGAATTTCGCGGTGGAGGGCTGGAGCCGCAGCGCAAAGCCGGGGCTGGGGATTGCTGCGGCGCATGGTGACGCGGGGCTGGAGGCGGTGTTGCGCCGGGCCGAGATCGTGGTGACGTTGTTGCCGAAGACGGCAGAGACGGAAAACCTGCTGGATGCGCGGCGGCTGGGCTGGTTGCCGGAGGGCGCGGTGATCATCAATCCGGGGCGCGGCGCGCTGATCGACGATGACGCCTTGCTGGCGGCGCTGGAGGCCGGGCGGCTGGGCCATGCGACGCTGGATGTGTTCCGGGTGGAGCCCTTGCCCGAGGATCATCCGTTCCGCGCCCATCCGCGCGTGACGGTGACGCCGCATATCGCCGCCGACACGCGGGCCAGTTCGGCGGCGCGGGTGGTGGTGGAGAATATCCGCCGGGGCGAGGCGGGTCTGCCGCTGCTGCATGTGGTGGACCGCGCGCGGGGCTATTGAACGCGGCGCGGCGTGGGCCTAGATTGGCGCTGCGCAGGGTGCGCTGATGGAGCTTTGATGCCGGAGATTGTGGGAAACCTCTGAGCCCCTCGGGGAATTGAGGGGCAAGGACTGACGGGCCGGGCCGCGGCATGCGGGCGGGCGCGTGGTTTTGCATATCCACAGGCATCTTCCATGAATATCTCCAGACTTGAACAGCGGGTGCTTCATGCGCTCGCCCAAGGCGGTTGCATCCGCCACGAACGCGGCGCCGGGCGCCGGATCGCAGAGGTGTTGTGCGTCACGCGCGACGGGCTGATTCTGGCCGATTGCACGCTGGCGCTGTTTCACACGCTGCGGCGCAAGCGGCTGATCGGATCGGAACAGGGCGCGCCCTATCGCATCACGCGGTTGGGCCGGATTTCGGTGCGGTCACAACCCGACAACCGCTGACGCGGACGGGACAGACGCCCCCTGCCCTGCCCGCCATGGTGGCGGCGCGCGGCAGGGGGCGGATGATGCGATACGGAACGGGTGTGGCGTTGGTGGTGCTGGCCGGGGTGGTCTGGTCGGTGCAGGGGCTGATCGTGCGCAACATCGCCGAGGCGGGCACCTGGGCGGTGCTGTTCTGGCGGTCGCTGGGCATGGTGCCGGTGTTGGTGGCCTTTATCGGCTGGCGGTCGGGCGGTCGGGTGATCGCGGCGATGCGGGCGGCGGGGCTGACCGGGGTGCTGGGCGGGCTGGCGCTGGTCTTTGCCTTTGGTGGCGCGATCTATGCCTTGCAGACCACGACCGTCGCCATGGCGGTGTTCCTGTTTTCCGCCTCGCCCTTTGCGGCGGCGGTGCTGGGCTGGCTGGTGCTGCGCGAGCCGGTGCGCGGCGCCACCTGGGGGGCAATCGGGCTGGCGGCCTTTGGCATCCTGTTGATGGTGCGCGAAGGGCTGGCGATGGGGGCGATGGCGGGCAATGTCGCGGCGCTGCTGTCGGGACTGGGCTTTGCCGGGTTCACCGTGACGCTGCGCTGGGGCAAGCTGGCCGACATGATGCCTGCCGCCGTCTGGGGCGGGGTGTTTTCGGCGGCGAGCAGTGCGCTGGTGGTGCTGGCACTGCCGGGCGAGACGCTGGCCGCCCCGGTGCCTGATATTGCGCTGTCGATCGCCATGGGGGCGGTGACGCTGGCCGGGGGCATGGTGCTGTATACGCTGGGCAGCCGGGTGTTGCCTGCGGCGGAGTTGACGCTGCTGAGCCTGATCGAGGTGATGCTGGCGCCGGTCTGGGTCTGGCTGGCGCTGGACGAGGTGGCAAGCCGGGGCACGCTGATCGGTGGTGCGGTGCTGATGGCAGCGGTACTGGTCAATGCCGGGTCGGGGATGATGCGGCGCAAGTCCCCGGCGGCAGGGCTGACCTGACGCCGGTTCTGGCCTGCGCGGCCACTCGGCGCACGCATGGCTGCCCGAGATTGTATCGCAGGCTGAATCGGGCCATGCTGGTGGCGTGAAGATGCAGGAGAGCGCTATGGTCGAGGTCACGCTGCGGCTGAACAGCCCCGGATTTCATTTTGATGTCCGCCAGATCAATCTGAGCGAAGCCCATTTTCAGAGCGATGCGGTGTCGCTGACGGACCGGACCGGCGAGACCTTGGGGCCGGTGGATCTGGCCGGAGTTCTGGAATGGTCTTTCGTTGCGTCGGACAGTCTGACGCGCCAAGGGCTGTGGAATGTGCAGGACTTCGTGTTCGGCCCGGGCAATACGCTTGCCGGGGGCACGATCACCGAGTTTCTGACCCTGCGCCAGATCGGTGCCGCGCCGGTGACCGTGGTGGACATGGTGATGCGCGGGCTGTCGATTTCGGCGGTGGCGTTTCAGGCGGCGATCGACACGGTGGATGATCCGCTGGACGACCGGGCGCTGTTTGCGGCGGCTCTGGCCGGGGATGATGTGATCCGGCTGGGCGACCACAATGACCGTTTTGCCGGGATGGGCGGGGATGACTATCTGCGCGGGCATGGTGGCACGGATCGCCTGTTCGGCGGCGCAGGCGCCGATCTGCTGGTGGGCGACGGCGGCAATGACGTGCTGAAGGGTGGCAAAGGGTATGACCTGTTCGACGGCGGCGCCGGGGCAGATGTGATCGTGACCGGCGCCGGGCGTGACGATGTGCTGCTGTGGGCCGATAGCGGCTGGGATGTTGTGACCGATTTCACAGATCAGCGCGACCAGATCAGGATGGACATCCGCCGCGCGGATTTCGGTGATGTCCACATCGCAGACGGGGCCGAGGGCGCTGTCATCAGCTATGGCGCGGCGCAGCTGACGCTGCTGGGGGTTGATGCCGACCGTATCGACATACACGACTTCTTCTTCATCGGCTGAGCGTCTGGCGCGGCCGTGCCGCCGAAGGGTCAGCGCGCCCGGCGGAAGAAGCGCGAGCGGTCATACAGCGCCTCCAGCCGTTTCAGGCGGCCTTCGGTCTGATCCCATGTCAGGGTCTGCACCGAGGCGAGCAGGGTTTCCACCAGAACCGAGATCGACACCGTGCTGTCCCAGGCGCTTGGCGCCTCGATATGGCAGGCCAGGGTGTGGCGGGCATGGGCGGCGGCGGGGCTGACCCAGCGGTCGGTGAGCAGGATGACCTCGGCCCCCTGTTCCACCGCCAGTTCCACCAGTTGCAGGACAGAGTTTTCATAGCGGCGGATGTCGAACACCAGCAGCACATCGCCGCGCTGCATGTCCAGCAGCGCGGGCGGCCAGGTGTTGGACAGGCCCGACAGCAGCGTGACCGAGGGGCGGACCACCTTCATCAGCGTCACGAAGTAATCGGCCAGCGCATGGGTGATGCGCCCGCCCATGGCAAAGACCGCGCGGTTGCGGTCGGCCAGCAGGGCGGCGGCGGCGTCGAACTCGGCATGGTCGATCTGGCCCAGCGTGGCTTGCAGGTTGGACACCACGGCATCGGCGAAACGGTTGAGGATATGGGTATCGGGCACGCCCCCGGCCCAACGGTCATGCTTGGCAAGCGGCGAGACGAGCATCGCCTCCACCTCGCCGCGCAGGGCGTTCTGGTAATCGGGGTAGCCCTTGTAGCCCAGCTTCTGGCACAGGCGCACGACGGTGGGGGTGGAGACTTCGGCCGCCTTGGCCAGCGCGGTGATCGAGCCCAGCGCGGCGACGGGGAAGTTTTTCAGGATATGAGTGGCAAGCTGCCGTTCGGCCCGCGTCAGATCAGGCAGCGCGCTGCGCATGATGTCTTCGATGGTCAGTTCCACACCCATCGCGCCCCCTTTGCGCTGCGTTCTGCGGCCAGTCTGCACCGGCCAGTCTGCACCGGATCGGAAAACTTTGTAACAGAAAATCAGCAGAAGAAAAATTCTTGACAGAGACCGGGGCGACGGTGGACGCTGGGCAGGTCAACAGGGAAGACTCGCAGCAATGACTGCACCGGAACCGGATCAGAACGGGCTGTTTCAGCCCGTTATCGAGATATGCGCGACGGGCGGGGATGTGATCCTGGTCTGCGAGCATGCGTGCAACGCCTTTCCCGCGCCCTGGGGCGACCTGGGGCTGAGCGGCGCCGAACGGCAGGCGCATATCGCCTGGGATCCGGGCGCGCTGGGGCTGATGCGCGGGCTGGCGCGGCGGCTGGGGGCAACCACGGTTCATGCGACGGTCAGCCGGTTGATCTATGATTGCAACCGCGCGCCCGACATGGCCGGGGCGATGCCCGCGCGGTCGGAAACCTTTGCCGTGCCGGGCAATGCCGCGATCAGCGCGGCGGAACGGGCGGCGCGGACGGCGGCGATCTATGTGCCGTTCCACGCCGGGCTTCATGCGCTGATCGTGCAGCGGATCGCGCTGGGGCGGCGGCCGGTGGTGATCACCATCCACAGCTTTACCCCGGTCTATTTCGGGCAGCGGCGCGATGTGGAATTCGGCGTGATCCATGATGCCGACCCGGCGCTGGCCCGGACGATTCTGGCCGAGGCGGAGGCGCGCGGCGGTCTGGTCTGCGGGCTGAACGCCCCCTATTCGGCGGCGGATGATGTGACCCATACGCTGCGCCTGCAGGCCACGCCTTACGGGCTGGCCAATGCCATGCTGGAGATCCGCAACGATCTGATCGCCAGCCCCGCGGCAGAGGAGGCGATGGCCGAACGGCTGGCCCCTGCCCTTTCCGCGGCGATTGCCGCTTTGACCGCAACCGCAAAGGCAGGGTGACAGATGCCGCGATGGAGTGTTGCTTTCGTCAGGATCGTGGACCGGATGAATTACGGGGTCGGGCGGTTCGCCATGTACCTGTTGTTCGTGCTGATGGGCATCCTGATGTGGTCCACCATTTCCAAGGTGGCGTTCACGCCGTCTTACTGGACGCTGGAAATGGCGCAGTTCGCCATGGTCGCCTATTACATTCTGGGCGGGCCTTATTCGATGCAACTGGCCAGCCATGTGCGCATGGATCTGGCCTATGCGAAATGGAGCGCGCGCAAGCGGGCCTGGGTGGATGCCTTCACCATTTTCGCGCTGATCGTCTATCTGGGGGTGATGCTGTGGGGGGCGCTTGACAGCCTTGGCTATTCGCTGGGCCTGACCTGGGAGGGCGGGGTGCCGCAGATCGGGCGGCTGGAACGCTCGCCCACCGCGTGGCGGCCCTACATGTGGCCGATCAAGAGCATCCTCTGCGTGGGGTTCCTGCTGATGCTGCTGCAATCCATCGCCTATTTCATTCGTGACATCGCCACCCTGCGCGGTGCGCCCATCCCCGGAGGCGACATCTGATGCCGCAGGAAATGATTGCCCTGCTGATGTTTTCGACCATGCTGCTGATGATGATCACCGGGCAGCGGGTGTTCGGGATCATCGGCTTTGTCGCCGTGGTCGCCTCGTTGGCGCTGTGGGGCACCGGGGCGCAGACCATGGGCTTTTCGGCGTCGATGAAGCTGATGAAATGGTATCCGATGCTGACGCTGCCGATGTTCGTCTTCATGGGCTATGTGATGAGCGAGACGCGGCTGGCCGAAGATCTGTACCGCATGTTCCATGTATGGTTCGGGCCGGTGCCGGGCGGGTTGGCGATTGGCACGATCCTGTTGATGGTGCTGATTTCGGCGATGAACGGGCTGTCGGTGGCGGGGATGGCGATCGGATCGACCATCGCGCTGCCGGAACTGCTGCGGCGGGGCTATGACAAGAAGATGGTGTCGGGGGTGATTCAGGCCGGGTCGAGCCTGGGTATCCTGATACCGCCTTCGGTGGTGCTGGTGCTGTATGCGATGATCGCGCGGGCGCCGGTGTCGCAGTTGTGGCTGGCGGGCATCGTGCCGGGGCTGCTGATGGCGGGGCTGTTCATCGTCTATATCTGGCTGCGCTGCACCTTGCAGCCGCAGCTTGGCCCGGCCCTGCCGCCGGACGAGCGGGCGATGATCACCTGGGGCGAGCGGTTCCGGCTGCTGAGCGCGGGCATCCTGCCGCTGCTGATCTTTGCTGCGATGATGATTCCGTTCATCATGGGCAAGACGAGCCTTGTGGAAAGTTCCGTCGTGGGCGTGGTGGTGACGGTGATTGCTGCGGTGATCAAGGGGCGCTTCACCCGGCAGGTGTTCGAGATCGCCACGCGGTCCACCCTTGCGATTTCGTGCATGTTCATGTGGATCATCCTTGCGGCGCTGTCGTTCGGGGCGGTGTTCGATGGGCTGGGCGCAGTGAAGGCCATTGAAGGGCTGTTCGTCGATCAGTTGCATATGGGCCCCTGGACGATCCTGATCCTGATGCAGCTCAGCTTTCTGGTCATGGGGATGTTTCTGGACGATACGGCGATGCTGGTGATCGTGGCGCCGCTGTATGTGCCGCTGGTGGCGACGCTGGATCTGGGGCTGCCGCAGGATCAGGTGCTGATCTGGTACGGGGTGCTGTATACGATCACCTGCCAGATTGCTTATCTGACGCCGCCCTTCGGCTATAACCTGTTCCTGATGCGGGCCTTTGCGCCGCCGGAAATCACCATGGGCGACATCTACAGTTCGGTCACGCCCTTCGTGCTGCTGATGGTCGCGGCGCTGGTGCTGGTGATGGTGTTCCCGCAGACGGCACTTTGGCTGCCGCAATATCTTTACCCGAAATGAAACGCGAAGGGTGGGCCAACCGCCCCCGAGGCAATTGCAAACCAACGGAGGTTCACGATGACGACGAGACGGAAGTTCCTGACCACCGGCGCGCTGGCCGGGGCCGCATCCCTTGCCGCCCCCGCCGTGGTGCGCGCCCAGGCGCCGATCAAATGGCGGATGCAGACCTATGCGGGTGCCGCCCTGGGCGAACATGTGATCAAGCCCGCGATCGAGGCATTCAACACCATTGCCAATGGCCAGATGGAGATCGAGCTTTACTATGCCGACCAGCTTGTGCCCACCGCCGAGCTGTTTCAGGCGATGCAATCAGGCACCATCGACTGCGTGCAGTCGGATGATGACAGCATGGCCTCGCCCACCGATGTGACGGTGTTCGGCGGCTATTTCCCGCTGGCGCTGCGCTATAGCCTCGATGTGCCGGCGCTGTTCACCAAATACGGGCTTAAGGCGATCTGGGAAGAAGAATATGCCAAGGTGGGCGTCAAGCACATCTCGGCCGGGTCTTGGGATCCGTGCAACTTTTCCACCAAGAAGCCGATCAACAGCCTGAAGGATCTGGAAGGGCTGCGCATCTTCACCTTCCCGACGGCCGGGCGGTTCCTGACGCAGTTCGGCGTGGTGCCGGTGACGCTGCCGTGGGAGGATGTGGAGGTCGCGCTGCAAACGGGCGAGCTGGACGGGCTGGCCTGGTCGGGGATCACCGAGGTTTACACGGTGGGCTGGGCCAATGTGACCGACTACTTCCTGACCAACAACATCTCGGGCGCGTGGATCGGGCATTTCTTCGCCAATATGGACCGCTGGAACGAAGTGCCGCCGCATCTGCAGAAGATGCTGGAGACGTGTTTCGAGCAGTCGCACTACTATCGCCAGCACTGGTATTGGGCGGGCGAGGCCGATCTGCGGATCAATGGCGGCAAGCTGAAGCTGACCACGATCCCGGATGCGGAATGGGCGACGGTGCAGGATGCCGCCGTGAAGTTCTGGGACGAGATCGCCGCCGAAAGCCCGGTGAAGGCCAAGGTGGTGGAAATCATCAAGAAGTACAACGAGACGATGGTGCAGGCAGGCCCGCCCTATCGCTATTGAGCGCCGTTCTGAACACGAGGGGGTGCGCATTGATTGCGCGCCCTCGCATTGCAAGATATGATCAAATTCAGGCCACATCGCGTGGCCGGAGGAGAGGAAGATGGCCGCTGATCTGCGCCCGGCCTCGTGGCCGCGAAAGCCGGAATTCGGAGGGGGTGCGCCGCGCGTAACCCTGAACCCTTCCCTTTTCCTTTGAAATAAAGAGGCCAAGATGCCTGCCAACCTGACCCTTGACGCCCTGAAAGCCGCCGTTGCCAGCGGCGAGATCGACACCGTGGCCGCCTGCCTTGTGGATATGCAGGGCCGCCTGATGGGCAAGCGCTTTCACGCGCAGCATTTCCTCGACAGTGCGTTCGACGAGACGCATTGCTGCAACTACCTGCTGGCCACCGACATGGAGATGAACACGGTGCCGGGTTACCGGGCCACCTCCTGGGCGGCGGGCTATGGCGATTATGTGATGAAGCCCGATCTGGCGACGCTGCGCCGCCTGCCCTGGGTGCCGGGCACCGCGCTGGTGATGTGCGACGTGCTGGACCATCACACGCATGAGCCGGTGCCGCACGCGCCGCGGTCCATCCTGAAGAAACAGGTGGAGCGTGCCCGCGCCATGGGGTTCGAGCCGATGATGGCGACGGAACTGGAGTTCTTCCTGTTCGAGGAAAGCTTTTCCAGCCTGTTCGACAGCGGCTATCGCCAGATGACCGCGATGGCGCGGCACAATGTCGATTATTCGATCTGGGGCACCTCGCGCGACGAGCCGATCATGCGCGACATCCGCTGCAAGCTGTGGGATGCGGGCATCCCGATCGAATGTTCCAAGGGCGAGGCGGATGCCGGGCAGGAAGAGGTGAATGCCCGCTATTCCGACGCGATGGACACGGCGGACATGCACAGCATCATCAAGCTGGGGGTGAAGCAGATCGCGCAGGAGCATGGCGCGAGCGTCACCTTCATGGCGAAATATGACCATCGGCGCGCCGGATCGTCCAGCCATGTGCACCAATCGCTGTGGCGCGACGGCAAGCCCGCCTTCCGCGACGAGGCCGATGCCCATGGCATGAGCCAGGTGATGAAGCACTACATGGCCGGGCAACTGGCCCATGCGGCGGACATCACCTATTTTCTGGCACCCTATGTGAACAGCTACAAACGCTTCGTGGTGGGGATGTTCGCGCCGACCAAGGCGGTCTGGTCGCTGGACAACCGCACGGCGGGCTTCCGCGTCTGCGGTGCGGATACCAAGGCGGTGCGGGTGGAATGTCGCATTGGGGGCGCCGATCTGAACCCCTATCTTGCCTGTGCGGCGCTGCTGGCCGCCGGGCTGGACGGGATCGAGAAGGAAATGGCGCTGGAACCGGAAACCACCGGCGACATCTATCAGGCGGGGGCGGTGCGCGAGATTCCGAAAACGCTGGGCGAGGCGGCGGCGGCGCTGCGCGGATCGGCGCTGCTGCGGGCGGCGTTTGGCGACGAGGTGGTGGAGCATTACGCCCATGCCGCCGAATGGGAAATCGCCGAACACAACCGCGTGGTGACGGATTGGGAACGCGCGCGCGGCTTTGACCGGGCCTAAGCGTTCGGGCGTAAGAAATTCGGGCGGGGGTTCCCCGCCCCGGACAGAAATGGCAGGGAGGCCCCTGCCCTGTGAGGACGACGAAGATGAAACCCATTCAACTGATCTCGCCGGTGGACGGCTCGGTCTGGATCGAGCGGATGCCGCTGGCGCGCGAGGCGGCCTTTGCCGCTGCGGCCCGGGCGAAAGCCGCGCAAAAGGCCTGGGCCGCGCGCCCGCTGGAGGAACGCATCGCGCTGGTGAAGGCCGGTGTCGCCAAGCTGATGGAAAAGAAGGACCAGTTGGTCGAGGAACTGGCCTGGCAGATGGGCCGCCCGGTGCGGTTCGGCGGCGAATGGGGCGGCGTGAATGACCGCACCAACTATATGGCCGATATTGCCGCCAAGACGCTGGCCCCCGAAATCATCGAGGACGGCGCCACCTTCAAACGCTATCTGGCGCGCGAGGCGGTGGGCGTGGTGTTCATCGTGGCGCCGTGGAACTACCCCTATCTGACCACGATCAACACGCTGGCCCCGGCGCTGATCGCGGGCAATACCGTGATCCTGAAACACGCCTCGCAAACCCTGAGGGTGGGCGAGCGTCTGGCCGAGGCCTTCCACGCGGCGGGCATCCCCGAAGATGTGTTCCAGAATGTCGTGCTGGATCACGACACGACCGAGGCGCTGATTCAGGCGCGCTGCTTCAACTTCGTGAACTTCACCGGGTCTGTGCGCGGCGGCGTGGCGATGGAGAAGGCGGCGGCGGGCACCTTTACCGGGCTGGGGCTGGAACTGGGCGGCAAGGATCCGGGCTATGTGCGCGCCGATGCCGATCTGGACGCGGCGGTGGACAGCCTGATGGACGGCGCGATGTATAACGCGGGCCAGTGCTGCTGCGGGATCGAGCGCATCTATGTGCATGAAAGCCTGTATGACGCCTTTGTGGAAAAGGCGGTGGCCTGGGTCGGCGGATTGAAACTGGGCAACCCGTTCGATGCCGCCTCCACCCTTGGGCCGATGGCAAATGCCCGCTTTGCCGCCGTGGTGCGCGGCCAGATCGCCGAGGCGATTGCGGCAGGTGCCAAGCCGCTGATCGACCCTGCCGCCTTCCCCGCCGATGATGGCGGCGCCTATCTTGCGCCGCAGATTCTGGTGAATGTCGATCACTCGATGCGGGTGATGATGGAAGAAAGCTTTGGCCCGGTCGTCGGCATCATGCCGGTGAAGGATGATGCCGAGGCGATCAAGCTGATGAACGACAGCCCCTATGGGCTGACCTGTTCGATCTGGACCACGGATGCCGAGGCTGCGGCTGAAATCGGCGGGCAGATCGAAACCGGCACGGTGTTCATGAACCGTTGCGATTACCTTGACCCGGCACTGTGCTGGACAGGGTGCAAGGATACGGGCCGGGGCGGCTCGTTGTCCTATCTGGGCTTCCATTCGGTGACCCGGCCGAAATCCTACCATCTGAAAAAGGTGACGAAATGAGCCATAGCGTTCCGAACCGGAACTGGTCTTACCCGACGGCGATCAAGTTCGGCGTGGGCCGGATTGCCGAACTGGCCGAACATTGCCTGAGCGCGGGCATCCGCAAGCCGCTGCTGGTGACCGACAAGGCGCTGGCCGGGCTGCCGATCACCGCCGATGCGCGCGGGATTCTGGCGGCGGCGGGTCTGGGCGACGCCGTGTTTTCCGAGGTTGACCCCAACCCGAACGAGAAGAACATGGAGGCCGGGATCGAGGTCTACCTTGCGGGCGACCATGACGGGGTGGTGTGTTTCGGCGGCGGCTCGGCCCTTGATCTGGGCAAGATGATCGCGCTGATGGCCGGGCAACCGGCCAATCTGTCGGTCTGGGAGTTGGAGGACATCGACGACTGGTATACCCGCGCCGATGCCGACCGGATCGCGCCGATCATCGCGGTGCCGACCACGGCAGGCACCGGATCGGAAGTCGGGCGGGCGGGTGTGCTGACCAACAGCGCCACGCACAAGAAGAAGATCATCTTCCACCCCAAGCTGATGCCCGCCGTCACCATCTGTGACCCGGCGCTGACCGTGGGGATGCCGAAGTTCATCACCGCCGGCACCGGCATGGACGCGCTGGCGCATTGTCTGGAGGCCTATTGCAGCCCGTTCTATCACCCGATGTCGCAGGGCATCGCGCTGGAAGGGATGCGGCTGGTGTTCGAGAACCTTGTCGAGGTTTACGAGAACCCCGGCAATCTGGACGCCCGCGCGCATATGATGTCTGCGGCGGCCATGGGCGCCGTGGCGTTCCAGAAGGGGCTGGGCGCGATTCACAGCCTCAGCCATCCGGTGGGCGCGGTGTATAACACCCATCACGGCACCACCAATGCCGTGGTCATGCCGATGGTGCTGGAATTCAACCGGTCGGCCATCGAGGACCGGATCGTGAAAGCGGCGGCCTATCTGGGCTTTGACGGCGGGTTCGCGGGCTTCCACGACCAGATCATGGAACTGCGCAGCAAGCTGAACATCCCGGAAAACCTGAGCGCGATGGGCGTGCAGTTTGCCGATCTGGACATGCTGACCGACATGGCGCTGGAAGATCCGTCCTGCGGTGGCAATCCGATTGCGATGACGCGCGAAAATACCCGCGCGCTTTACGACGCCTGCATGTAAGAGGGAGGGCCGGGTGCCACAGGGGTGCCCGGCCTGACCGGATGAGGCCATGAGCGCACATTATACGACCGATATCGCCGTGATCGGCGCAGGCGCCGTGGGCATGGCTTGCGCGCTGCAGCTGGCCACTGACGGGCACGCGGTCGTGATGATCGACCCCGGCGCGCCGGGGATGGGGGCCTCTTACGGCAATGCGGGCACGATTGCCGACTATGCGGTGCTGCCCGTGGGCACGCCGGATGTGCTGAAAAACCTGCCGTCGCTGCTGTTCAACCGCAATTCGCCGCTGTCGATCCGCCATGCGGCGCTGCCCACGCTGATGCCATGGCTGCTGCGCTTTGCGCGGCAAAGCCTGCCTGCGGCGGCGGCGCGCAATGCAGCGGCGATTGCGGCGCTGCTGGCCAGCGCGAACGGATCGTGGAAGGAATTTGCCGCCGAGATCGGCGGGGCGGAGATTCTGCAGCATCGCGGCTGCCTGTATCTGTATGAAACCGCTGCGGCGTTTCGGGCGGCAGAGGCCGATATGGCCGGGCGGCGCGCCCTTGGCATCGCGGTGGAGCTGCTGCGCCCCGAGGCGCTGGCGGCGATGGAGCCGGGCCTGCCCGGCGTTGCGGGCGGGGCGGCGTTCTTTCCGCAGGCGATCTTTCTGGATGATCCCGGCGCGATGATGCGGCGGCTGGCGGCACGTCTGGCGCAGATGGGCGTGGCGCATCTGCCGCACCGGATTGCCCGGCTGGAACGGCAGGCGGCGGGTGTGGTGCTGGAGGGGCCGGGGCTGCGCGTCCATGCGCGGCGGGTGGTGATCGCGGCGGGCGCCCATTCGCGCGCGCTGGCGGCGCAGGCGGGCGACCGGGTGCCGCTGGATACCGAGCGCGGCTATCATGTGGAATGGGATATGGAAGTGCCGCGCCTGACGCGCCCCGCCTGCCCCACCACGCGCGGCTTCTATCTGTGCCCGATGGCGGGACGGTTGCGGGTGGCGGGCACGGTAGAGCTGGGCGGGCTGACCGCGCCGCCCTCGCCCCACCGGGTGCAGCGGCTGATCGAGGGCGCGCGGGCGATCTTTCCCGATCTGGGCGAACCGTCGCGCGACTGGATGGGGTTCCGCCCGTCGATGCCCGACAGCCTGCCGGTGATTTCGGCGTCAAGCAGCGGGCCGGATGTGATTCATGCCTTTGGCCATGGCCATATCGGCTTGACATTGGCGCCGATCACGGCACGGATCGTCGCCGATCTGATCGCGGGGCGGGGGCCGGAACTGGATCTGGCGCCCTATCGGGTGGGCCGGTTCTGAGACGGCGCCGCCGGGGGTTTCACACCCCCGGACCCCCGTGGGATATTTGGGCCAAGATGAAGGACGTCAGCGTGCGCAAGGCTTTTGTGACCGGCTCTGCCGGGTTTATCGGGTTTCATCTGTGCCAGCGGTTGTTGGCCGAGGGCTGGCAGGTGCTGGGCCTGGACGGGATGAGCGATTATTACGACGTGACGCTGAAGCAGCGCCGCCATCAGATGCTGCTGCAATCGCCGGGCTTCCGGGCGGTGGAGGGCTTGCTGGAGGCGCCGGGGCTGGTGCGCGGGCTGGTGGAGGAGTTTCGCCCCGATGTGATCGTGCATCTGGCAGCACAAGCGGGGGTGCGCTATTCGATCGACGCGCCGCGATCCTATGTCGAAGCCAATCTGATCGGCACCTTCGAGGTGCTGGAGGCGGCACGCGCCTTTCCGCCGGCGCATATGCTGCTTGCCTCTACCTCTTCGGTGTTCGGGGCGAATACCGAGATGCCCTATGCCGAGACGCACAAGGCCGACCATCAGATGAGCTTCTATGCCGCCACCAAGAAGGCGGGCGAGGCGATGGCGCATAGCTATGCGCATCTGTATGGGCTGCCGACCACGATGTTCCGCTTCTTCACCGTTTACGGGCCCTGGGGGCGGCCGGACATGGCGCTGTTCAAGTTCGTGAAGGCGATCTTGCAGGGCGAGCCGATCGACATCTACAACCACGGCGACATGCGGCGCGATTTCACTTATGTCGAGGATCTGGTGGAAGGGATCGTGCGGCTGATCGACGCCGTGCCGGGGGCGGCGCCGGTGGGGGATTTCGACAGCCTGTCGCCGGTGGCGCCGTGGCGGGTGGTGAATATCGGCAATGGCGCGCCGGTGCCGCTGATGGAATTCGTGGCGGCCATCGAGGCGGCGACAGGCCGGGTGGCCGAAAAGCGCCTGCTGCCGATGCAGCCGGGCGATGTGCCGGCCACCTGGGCCGATGCCACGCTGATCGAGGCGCTGACCGGCGCCCTGCCCCGCACCGACATTCGCGACGGCGTGGCGCGCTTTGTGGACTGGTATCGCAGCTATTACGCCGTCTGAGCCTGCGATTCGGCGGGGCGCGGCATGGCTTGCCGCCCCGCCCATAAATTCATCATTCAAATCATGGGGTTGCGCGCTACGGCTGTGGTGGCGCTAACAATGCTGGGCCGCCGCAAGATTCTTGCGCGTGCAGCATTGTTTCATCTTGCGGTCGGTATGCGAAAGTATACTGCGTCACATCGCATGATTTGAGAGGAGAAACCCCATGGACCCGATCCATGACAAAATCCTGGCCGACCCGAGGTTCCGCGAGCTGGTGAGCCGCCGCAACCGCTTTTCCTTCACCCTCGCCGTGATCGTTCTGGCGGTCTATGCGGGCTTCGTTTCGGTGGCGGTGTTCAACCCGGCACTGTTCGCCTCGTCCTTTGCCGGGCAATCGGCCTGGGCCTGGGGGTTGATCGCCGGGTTCTGCATCCAGGGCTTCGCCTTCGTGATGACCGGGATCTACACGCGCCGCGCCAATGGCGAATTCGACCGGCTGGCGCAGGATGCGATCCGGGGGGGGAAAGCCGCATGAAACGGAGTGTCACGCTTGCAACCGCCGCCCTGATCGCGGCGCCCGGTCTGGCATGGGCCGCGGGTGGTGCCATCGAGGGTGAGGTTGCCAAACGATCTGTCAACGTGACCGCCATCGGCATGTTCCTGTTCTTCGTGCTGGCGACGCTGGTGCTGACGGCCTGGGCGGCGCGGCGCACCAAATCGACCTCGGATTTCTACACCGCAGGTGGTGGCATCACCGGCTTCCAGAACGGGCTGGCCATCGCGGGCGACTACATGTCGGCGGCGGCGTTTCTGGGCGTGTCGGGCATGGTGTTCACCAAGGGCGTGGACGGCGTGTTCTACACGGTGGGCTGGACGGTGGGCTGGCCGCTGATCCTGTTTCTGATCGCCGAGCGGCTGCGCAATCTGGGCCGGTTCACCTTTGCCGATGTCGCCTCGTTCCGTTTTGATCAGAACCGCATCCGCACGCTGAGCGCGTTTGGCGCGCTGACCGTGGTGATCTTTTACCTGATCGCGCAGATGGTGGGGGCGGGCAAGCTGATCCAACTGCTGTTCGGGCTGGATTATGCCTATGCGGTGGTGCTGGTGGGCGTGCTGATGGTGGCCTATGTGACCTTTGGCGGGATGCTGGCCACGACCTGGGTGCAGATCGTGAAGGCGGTGCTGCTGCTGGGGGGCTGCACGATTCTGGTGGTGCTGGGGCTGGCGCAGTTCGGCTTTTCGCCCGAGGCGATGATGCAGGCGGCGCTGGACAATCATACGCTGCATGAGGCGATCCGCGCGCCTTCGGCCTCGATCTCTGACCCGATCACGGCGGTGTCGCTGGGGCTGGCGCTGATGTGTGGCCCGGCGGGGCTGCCGCATATCCTGATGCGGTTCTTCACGGTGCCCGATGCCAAGGCAGCGCGGAAATCGGTGTTCTTTGCCACCGGGTTCATCGGCTATTTCTTCGTGCTGGCGGTGACCATCGGCTTCCTGGCCATCACGCTGGTCGGCACGAACCCGGCCTATCTGGACCCGGCGGGCAAGATCATCGGCGGCGCCAATATGGCGGCGATCCACCTGTCGGAAGTGGTGGGGGGCAATGTGTTCCTGGGCTTCATTTCGGCGGTGGCCTTTGCCACGATTCTGGCCGTGGTGTCGGGGCTGGCGCTGTCGGGTGCCTCGGCGGTCAGCCATGATCTGTATGCCCGCGTGCTGATGAAGGGCAAGGCGAGCGACAAGTCCGAGATGAAGGTGACGCGCTTTGCCACGCTGGTTCTGGGCGCACTGGCCATCGTGCTGGGGCTGGCCTTCGAGGATCAGAACATCGCCTTCATGGTGGGTCTGGCTTTCGGTCTGGCGGCGTCGGTCAACTTCCCGGTGCTGATCATGTCGATCTTCTGGCGCGGCATGACGACGCGCGGCGCCTTTGTCGGCGGGCTGCTGGGCCTTGTGTCGGCGGTGGCCTGTGTGGTGCTGGGCCCGACGGTCTGGGTGACGGTGCTGGGCTTCGAGACGGCGATCTTCCCGTGGGAGCAGTACGCGCTGTTCTCGATGAGCATCGCCTTTGCCGGGATCTGGCTGTTCTCGGTCACCGACAGCAGCAAACGCGCGGCGCTGGACAGGGCCGGGTTCGATGCGCAATTCGTGCGGTCGGAAACCGGGCATGGCGCCTCGGGGGCCGTGGCGCATTGATCGCCACAGGATGAGACGGGACAGGCCCGGAGGGGAAACCTCCGGGCCTTTTCGTTTGGGCGGGCCGCCCGCGCCAAAGGAAAAGCGCGGCCCGTGCAGGCCGCGCTTCATCCGGTGCAGAAGGGTCAGGGGCTTACAGCATCCCCGGCACGACCTGATCCGGCGGGCGGTGGCCGTCGGCGAAGGTCTTGATGTTGAGGATGACCTTCTCGCCCATCTCCACCCGGCCTTCGACGGTGGCCGAGCCCATATGCGGCAGCAGCACCACGTTGGGCAGTTCGCGCAGGCGGGGGTTGATCTCGTGGCCATGTTCGAACACGTCGAGACCGGCGCCCGCGATTTCACCGGCGCGCAAGCCGCGCGTCAGGGCGTTTTCGTCGATCACCTCGCCGCGCGAGGTGTTCACCACCACGGCGGTCGGCTTCAGCAGTTTCAGGCGCCGTGCGTTCAGCAGGTGGAAGGTCGAGGGCGTGTGCGGGCAGTTGACCGAGATGATGTCCATCCGCGCCATCATCTGATCGAGGCTTTCCCAATAGGTCGCCTCCACCTCGGCCTCCACCTCGGGGCGCAGGCGACGGCGGTTGTGGTAGTGGATCTGCATCCCGAAGGCGCGGGCGCGCCGCGCCACTGCCTGCCCGATCCGCCCCATGCCGAGGATGCCCAGCCGCCGCCCGCCGACGCGACCGCCCAGGTGCCCCATCGGCGACCAGCCGGTCCAGCGGCCCGCCTGCATTTCCGCCATACCCTCGGGGATGCGGCGCACCACGCCGAGGATCAACGCCATCACCATGTCGGCGGTATCTTCAGCGCCCACACCCGGCGTGTTCGACACCAGAACCCCGCGGGCCCGTGCGGTGGCAACGTCAATGTGATCGACCCCGGCGCCGTAATTGGCGATCAGCTTCAACCGCTCCCCCGCCTGCGCCAGCAGGGTTGCGTCGATCAGATCGGTCACACAGGGCACCAGCACATCGCAACGCTTTACCGCATCGGCCAGTTCTTCCCGGGTCATCCGCGTATCGGGGTCGCGCAGTTCGACATCGAACAGTTCTTTCATCCGGGTCTCGACGACCTCAGGCAGACGCCGCGTGACGACGACACTCAGACGTTTGGCGGGCATTGGCTTCCTCCCAGGAGACTGCGACCGTGGCACTTCCAAATCGAAGCGCTTGCTGGCAAAGTGCCGTCTTGCGGGGCGAGGCACAAGCCCTCGGTAACAAAGTTGCGGCGCAAACATGCGGTGCAGGGGCAGAAGACCGGCTCAACCGACGCCCTTTGGGGTGGCGGGGGCCGGAAAGGGGCGAAGGACATGGTGAAATCCTTGTCGATCTTGGGCTTGGCGGCCTGTCTTGGGATGGCGCTGGTCAGCGGATCGCAGATGGGCGCGCTTTGGGCGCAGACGGTGGTGATGGATGAGGAGACCGGCGGCACAAGCTCGCAGGAGCCTGCGCTGAGCGAGGAAGATACCGGCGGGCTGGTGGGGGGCCCTGTGGATGTGGGTTCTGCCGCGCCTGCCGTCTCGCCCTTGCCCACGGCACGCCCGGTGCCGGGTGGTGCGGCGGCAGAGCCGCTGCCGCTGGAGACCCTGCCCGCCGACCCGCTGGCGCTGCCCGGCACGCAGACTGACCCCGGCAAGGGGCCGGTGACCAACCTGCCACTGCCGCGCTATGTGACGCTGAAGACCGGCGAGGGCAATGCGCGGCGCGGGCCGGGCCTGTCGAACCGCATCGACTGGGTGTTCACCCGCGCCGGGATGCCGCTGCGGGTGACGGCGGAATACGAGAACTGGCGCCGGGTCGAGGATACCGAGGGGCTGGGCGGCTGGGTGCATTATTCGCTGCTGTCGGGGGTGCGCTCGGTGCTGATTCAGGCGGAAATGGCCGAGTTCCGCGCCGCACCGGACAGCGAGGCCGAGGTGGTGCTGCGCGCCGAGCGCAATGTGATCGGCCGGATTCTGGAGTGCAATCCCGACTGGTGCCGGTTGAGCGTGGAGGGCGAAAAGGGCTGGGTCAGCAAGGCCGCCCTTTGGGGCGTGGACCCGGGCGAGGTGATCGAATGACCGGCCAAGCGGGGCTGAACGATGCGCTTTGATCTGGAGACGCTGGACCCGGGGATGGGCTACAAGCTGCTGGCGGCGACGGTGGTGCCACGCCCGATTGCCTGGGTGACGACGCAAAGCGCCGAAGGCGCGGTGAATTGCGCGCCGTTCAGCTTTTTCAACGCGATGGGGGGCAACCCGCCGATCGTGACACTGGGCCTTCTGGCCGATGCGGCGCGGGGCTGGAAGGATACGCCGCGCAATATCCTCGAAACCGGCGAGTTTGTGGTGAATCTGGTGCCCTATCGGCTGGCGGAACAGATGAACATCACCTGCGTCGATGCCCCGAACGGCGTGAACGAGCTGGAGTTGGCCGGGCTGACCGCAGCCCCTTCGGCCCATGTGCGCCCGCCGCGCATTGCCGAAAGCCCGATCAGCTTTGAGGCGCGGGTGATGCAGACGTTGGAAACCGGGCCGCATCAGTTGCTGGTGGTGGGTCAGGTGCTGGCGGTGCATGTGGACGACGATCTGGTGAAGGACGCCGCGCGCGGCCATATCGAAACACGCAAGCTGGACCTGATCGCGCGGGGCGGCGGGGCGGATTATTACCGCGAGGGGCCGACCTTCCAGATGACGCGGCCCCGCTGGGCCGATCTGGCGCCGAAGGGTTAAGGCCGCAGCAGTTTCGCGGCGCCCATCCAGCCCATCAGGATGGCGGGCGCATTGGTGTTGCCCGCGATCAGGTTGGGGAAGCTGGAGGCGTCGATCACCCGCAACCCCTCGACCCCGCGCACGCGCAGATCCGGATCCAGCACAGAAGTTGCCGGATCGGCCCCCATGCGGCAGGTGCAGGACGGGTGATAGACGGTGCCCGAGCGCTGGCGGAAATCGGCGATCAGATCGGCGTCGCTGGTGATCTGCGGGCCAGGGCGCAGTTCTTCGGCGATCAGCCGGGCCAAGGCAGGTTGCGCGGCCAGATGGCGCAGGAATTTCACCGCCAGCAGCATCTCGGCCACGTCATGGTCGGTGGCAAAGGCATTAGCGGTGATGGCGGGATGGGCCAGCGGATCGGGGCTGCGCAGCCGGACATGCCCGCGCGAGGTGGGGCGGCAGTTCGACAGGCCCAGCGACATGCCGGAAAACGGATCGGGGGTCAGGATCGGGCGCTCGCCCTCGCGCGGGATCAGGGTAGAAAACGCCTGCATGTAAAGCTGCATGTTGGGGCGCGGCTCGTCCGGCGCGGTGCGGAAGAACCCGCCCGCATGGTTGATGGATTTCGCCAGCGGCCCGGCCCCCGCCAGAACATACTGCAGCCCCGCCCGCAGCTTGCCCCACCACGGGCGCAGCGCGTCGTTATAGGTCGGCACATTCATGCGGAAGGTGTAGTTGATGCCCTGATGGTCTGACAGATGCGCGCCGACATCGGGGTTATCGTACAGCACCGGCAGGCCCAGCCCCTGCAACAGCGCGCCCGGCCCGATGCCCGACAATTGCAGAAGCTGCGGCGAGTTGATCGCCCCGCCCGACAGGATCACCTCGGCCCGCGCACGCGCTTGATGGGGCGTGCCATTGCGCAGGTATTCCACCCCCACGGCGCGGCGCCCGTCGAACAGCACCCGCGTCACCTGCGCCTGCGGGATCACCCGCAGGTTGGGCCGCATCATGGCAGGGCGCAGAAAGGCGCGGGCGGTGGAATTGCGACGGGCACCCTTGATCGTCATCTGATAGACACCGGCTCCCTCTTGCTGCGCGCCGTTGAAATCGGGGTTGGGCGGCAGCCCGGCTTCGGCACAGGCGCGCAGATAATCCTGCACCAGCGGATGCAGCCCCCGGCGATTGGCCGAAATGAACAGCGGCCCGCCCTGCCCGCGATAATCATCCGCCCCGGCCTCGGTATCTTCCAGCGCGCGATAGGCGGGCAGCACATCGTCCCAGCCCCAGCCGGGCGCCGCCTGCCCCCAATCGTCATAATCGGCACGGTGGCCACGGATCCAGACCATGGCATTGATCGAAGATGACCCGCCCAGCAGCTTGCCGCGCGGCCAGTGGTCGCGCTGCCCTGCCAGACCGGGGTCCGGTTCGGCCTTGTAAAGCCAGTTCACGGCGGGGTCGTAGAAGAGCTTGCCGTAACCCAAGGGAAGGTTGACATAAAACCGCCGGTCACTTCCCCCCGCCTCGATCAGCGTCACGCGGTATTTGCCGTTTTCGGTCAGGCGGTTGGCCAGCACACAGCCCGCCGAACCGGCGCCGACGATGATGAAATCGCTGTCTTCCATAGCCGCCCTGCCCTTGGGAATGGCCAAAGGTAACGTAAGGATGACAGGGGCCAATGGCTGCGGGCGACAGGTTGTGTCGGGAACGGCTCAGTCTGCAATCACGAAGCGCGGGGCGTAAGAGACCGGAAAGTTGACCGACCGGGCGATGAAGCAGACGGCATGGATGCGGTGATGGATCGCCTCGGCCTCGGCCAGATCAGCGCCCGGCGCCACGGTGATCTGCGGGCGCAGGGTTGCCGCGACGAAGCGCCCGGCGCCACCGGGGCCAACCTCGCCCTGCCCTTCCGGCGCATCTTCATAGGCGGTGACGGTGATGCCCGCCTCGGCCGCGTAATGCAGATACCACAGCATGTGGCAGGCCGAGAGCGCCGACAGCAGCAGATCCTCGGGGTTCATCTTCGCCGGATCGCCGCCCAGCAGCGGATCGTTGGAACAATGGACCACCGGCTTGCCCGGCACGGCAATATCCCAGGTGCGATCATAGCCGCGATAGCTGGCGGTGCCCGCGCCCCGGTTCCCGGTCCAGACCACCTGCGATGTGTAAACATGCCCGGCCATCTTGCGCCTCCTTGTGCCGCCCCCAGATTTCGTATACATGTATACATAAATCAGGACAGAGGCAAGCATGACCGCCCCCCAGATCGCCACTACCCTGCGCGCCGACATCCTTGCCGGGCGCATCACCCCCGGCGAGGCTTTGCAGCAAGAGGATCTGGCAGCACGCTTTGGCGTCAGCCGCATTCCGGTGCGCGATGCCTTGCAGCAACTGGCGGCGGCGCGGCTGGTCGAGGTGGTGCCGGGGCGCGGGGCGCGGGTGGTTCGCCTGACGCGCGACGAATTGGCCGAGGTGTTCGAACTGCGCCGGTTGCTGGAATGCAATGCGCTGCGCCGCGCCACAACCCGGGCCAAAGCTGCGGATCACGAGGCGGTGGACCATGCGCGCCAGCAATCGGATCTGGAGGCGGGGCGGCCCGGCTGGCAGGCGGGCGACTGGGCCTTTCATGCGGCGCTCTATGCCGCCGCAAACCACCCCCGCCAGATCGCCATGATCGCCGAATTGCGCGACACCTGCCAGATGCACATCGCCGCCTATGACCGGCTGAGCGATGACACCCCGCGCTGGCTTGCCGATCATCAGGCGATCAGCGCCGCCTTTTGCGCGGGCGATGCCGATGCCGCCGCCTCGCGCCTTGCCAAGCACATCATGGCGGCGCGCGACCGGCTGCTGACGCTTCTGGCGGATTGAGCGGTCAGCGCCCCTTCCACACCGGATCGCGCTTTTCGGCAAAGGCGCGGGCGCCCTCCAGTTGGTCTTCTGAAGAATACAGCCGGTCCACCGTCACGAATTGCCGCTTGGTGATGCGGTTGAGCGCATCCTGAAAGCGCAGCGCCTCGGCCTCGCGCACCACTTCCTTGATCGCGGCGTAAACCAGCGGCGGGCCGCTTTCCAGCAGCCGCGCCAGATCCCAGGCCTTGGCCAGCAGATCAGCAGGCGTGCAGATTTCCTTCAGCAGCCCCCAGCGCAGCGCCTCGTCGGCATCGAACCAGCGCCCGGTCAACAGCAGGTCCATCGCCACATGATAGGGGATGCGCTTGGGCAGCTTGATGCTCGCGGCATCCGCCACCGTGCCAGAGCGGATTTCCGGCAGCGCGAACGTGGCATTGCTGGAGGCGAGGATCAGGTCACAGGACAGCGCGAGTTCCAGCCCGCCGCCGCAACAGATGCCGTTCACCGCCGCAATCACCGGCTTGTTGAGGTTCGGCAGTTCCTGCAAGCCGCCAAAGCCGCCCACGCCATAATCGCCATCGACCGCATCGCCCCCCGCCGCCGCCTTCAGATCCCAGCCGGGGCAGAAGAATTTCTCGCCCTCGGCCCGCAGGATCGCCACGCGCAGGCTGTCATCGTCGCGGAAAGCGCGGAAGGCCAAGCCCATGATGCGGCTGGTGGCAAGGTCGATCGCATTGGCCTTGGGCCGATCAAGCGTCAGCTCCAGAATGGCACCTTCGCGGCGGGTGCGGATCGGGCCTTCGGTCAGCATGGTCATCGTGGTCATTCGGCGCTCCGGATCAGGGCATCCACGGCGACGGCACCAGACGGGCGCAGCAGCAGCGGATTGATTTCGATTTCTTCAAGCGTGTCATCGCCTTGCATCAGGGCGCAAAGCTGCGCGGCCACGGCAACCAGCGCCGCCAGATCTGGCCGCGCCCGCCCGCGATAGCCATCCAGCAGCGGCCAAAGCCGCAAGCGGCGCAGGCTGGCCGCGATCTCATCCGGCGTCAGCGGCAGGACCAGCGTCACCGTATCGGCCAGAACTTCCACCGTCACCCCGCCCATACCCAGCGTCAGCGTGACACCGTAAACCGGATCACGGCGCAGGCCGAGCAGGATTTCAGCGCAGGCATCGCTGACCATCTCCTCCACCAGATAGCCTGCGGCGCCCGGCATTTCGGCCTGCCCGGCCAGATCGGCAAGGCCCAGCCGCACCGCCCCGGCCTCGGTCTTGTGGGCAAAGCCCAGCCCTTTCAGCGCGAAAGGCGGGCGCAGATCGGCCAGCGCGGGCACCAGATCGGCCAGATGCGCCGCCGTGGCCCCGCGCGGCACGGCGATACCCGCCCGGGACAGCAGCGCCTTGGCCTCGACCTCCGACAGAAGGCGGGTCGGGCGGGCCGACGGCGCGGCCAGAGGCCGCCAGCCGGGCAGGCCCGGTTGCACCTGCGCCGCCCGCAATGCGGCCAGTGCGGTTTCCAACCCCATCAGCGGCACCACGCCCTGCGCCATCATCGCCACGGCGCGCGGCTCGTCGAAATTCTCGGGCAGCGAGGCGACGGGAAAGGCCGGTTTGCCGGTGGCCGCCTGTGCCGCGACAATGGCCGCCAGCGCGGGTTCGAAACTGGCAGGGTCGCAACGGTCGGGGCGCGGCGGGTCGATGATGAAGATCCCGGCATCGTAACCCGACAGCATGGTGGTGAAGACATCGGTGGTGCGCGGCCCGTCGCCCCAGATGAAGGTGTGGTAATCCAACGGGTTGGCGATGGAAACGATGGGGCCAAGGATCTCGCCCAGCCGCGCCGCCTTCGCTGCGGGCACCGGCGGGAAGGTGATGCCTGCCGGGGCAGCCAGATCGGCCACCAGCCCGGCCTCGCCCCCCGAACAGGACAGCGAACACAGCCGGGCGCCAAGGCCCGGCCCGTGCACATGGAAGATCTTCAACGTCTCGATCAGCGCCGAAAGCGTATCAACCTCGGCCACCCCGGCCTGCCGCAGAAAGGCCGAAGACGCCGCCCCGCCCCCCGCAAGGCTGGCAGTATGCGAGGCCGCCGCCGCCCGGCTCGCCTCGGTCTTGCCGGATTTCACCGCCACGATGCCCTTGCCCGCCGCCCGCGCCGCCTCGGCCAGCGCGGCGAAAGCCGGGGCGTCGTCGATCCCCTCGACATAGAGGCCCAGCGCGGTGACCCGCTCATCGGCCAGCAGCGCGGCGGCAAGCTCGGCCAGACCCACCTGCGCGGCATTGCCAAGGCAGGCGACATAGGCCACCGGCAGACCGCGCGCCTGCATGGTCAGGTTGATCACGATGTTGGAGGATTGCGACAGCAGCGCCACGCCGCGGTCAACCCGCCGGCCACCATGCTGATCGGGCCAGAGCAGCGCGCCGTCCAGATAATTGATCACCCCATAGCAATTCGGCCCGAGGATCGGCATCTCGCCCGCCGCTGCGACCAGTTCGGCCTGCAAGCCCGCCTCACCGGCCTCCTCCCAGCCCGAGGCGAAACAGATCGCGCCGCCTGCGCCCATCGCCGCCAGTTCACGCACCACATCGCGCGTGGCAAAGCGGTTGACGCCGATGAAGGTGGCATCCGGTGGCGCGGGCAGATCGGTGAGGCTGGCATAGGCCTTGAAGCCGCCCACCGTCGCCCGCTTGGGATGCACAGGCCAGATCGGGCCGTCAAAGCCCATCTTGCGGCACTGTTCGATGACGTTTTCGGCCCAGCCCGCCCCCAGAACGGCAATGGAACGCGGGCGCAGCAGGCGGTTCAAGCGGGTCATCGGCGCGCCCTCGCACCGGGCCGGGCTGCCCCCACCCTGCCCTCCCCCCCAAGGGGGGAGGGAAGCGCAGCGTCCCGGCGGCTGTCCCAGGCGGCGCGGTTGCGGGGGGCTGTCTGCCCCCCACGGCCCTGCGGGCCGCCCCCCGAGGATATTTTTGAACAGAAAATGGAAACACCCCGTCCGCGAGCCGCAGACGGGGTGCCATTTCCTGCTACGGCCATCGGCGTCCCCGCCTGTTCCGCCAGATCACTTTGGCCGATTCTGCCTAATGCCGGGTTAACGCGCATGACTGATCTCATTTTCTGTTCAAAAATATCCTCGGGGGTGAATTGGCCGCAGGCCAAGAGGGGGCAGACAGCCCCCTTTGCCCCCTGTCAGCCGCCGACCGCGCGCAGAAGTTCGCGCGAGATGATGTGGCGTTGGATTTCAGAGGTGCCCTCCCAGATCCGTTCCACCCTTGCGTCGCGCCAGATGCGCTCCAGCGGCAGATCGTCCATCAATCCCATGCCGCCATGGATCTGGATCGCCTCATCCGCCACCATGGCCAGAACCTCGGTGGCCTTCAGCTTGGCCATGCTCATGTCGGCCTCGGTCACCGTGCCCTGATCGAATTTCCACGCGGCTTCCCAGGTCAGCAGTTCCGCCGCTTTCAGCTCCATCGCCATATCGGCCAGCTTGAAGCTGACGCCCTGAAACTTGCCGATCTGCTGGCCGAACTGGCGGCGCTCTGCCGCGTAGCTGATGGCATGGCCCAGTGCGCGGTCGGCGCGGCCAAGGCAGGTGGCGGCGACTTGCAGGCGGGTGGCGCCGAGCCAGGTGTTGGCCACCTCGAACCCCTTGTGCGCTTCGCCCAGAACCGCCGAGTCCGGCAGGCGGCAATTGTCGAAGTCCAGCACGGCATTGGTATAGCCACGGTGACTGACGTTTCGATAGCCGTCGCGCACGGTGAAACCGGGGGTGCCTTTATCGACGAAGAAGGCGGTGATCCGTTTCTTCTTGCCGCGCGGAGTGTCTTCCTCGCCGCTTGCCATGAAGACGATGGCGAAATCGGCCAGATCGGCATGGCTGATGAAATGCTTGGTGCCGTTCAGCACCCAGTCGCCGCCGTCGCGCCGCGCGCTGGCGGTCATGCCGCGCAGATCAGACCCGGCGCCGGGTTCGGTCATGGCGAGGCAATCCCATTTCTCGCCGCGGATGCAGGGGAACAGGTATTTCTCGCGCTGTTCGGGGGTGCCAGCCAGCAGGATGTTCGACGGACGTGCGACGCAGGTCCAGTGCAGGGCGTAGTTGGCCCGGCCCAACTCGCGTTCATACAGCAGCCAGGACAGGGTATCGAGGCCCGCCCCGCCGACCTCTTCGGGCATATTGGCCGCATAGAGACCGGCGGCAATGGCCTTGGCCTGCAGGTCGCGGATCAGGTCAAGACGCAGATGGCCGCTGCGTTCGACCTCGGCCTCATGCGGGTAAAGCTCGGTCTCGACGAAGCTGCGCGTCGTCTCGATGATCATCTTCTGTTCGTCGGTCAGCCCGAACTGCATCATGCCCTCCGCTGGCCAACATGGCGCCCGGCGGCTTCGGGGCGGGGCAGCGCCCTGTGCGCCTCGGCGATGGGGGTCAGATTTGCCAAAACCTCGGGCGCAGCCGGGCAGGTCTTGTTCGCCGTCATGTCCACATGCAGCAGCATCTGTTCCAGGCTCGCGACCACCTCGGCGCCGCGCTGGATGCGGATGAAGATATGCAGGCGCTTTTCATCGGCGCCCAGCACCTGCAGCGTGCCTTGCAGCCGGTCGCCCAGCTTGCATTCGCCAAGGTGCATGATGTGGGTTTCGGCGGTGTAATAGCTGTGGCCGCCCGCCACATAGTCCATCCCCGCGCCGATCAGCCGCAGGAAGGCATCCGAGGTTTCCGAGGCCGCGAACAGATAGCGGCTTTCGGTCATATGGCCGTTATAGTCGATCCAGCCGGGCAGCACCTGCATCTGCGCCATGACCAGCGGTGCGCCGGTCGGCGCGGCATCGTGGAAGGCCACGGCGCGGCGCGCGTCATGGTCGCGCAGAACCTTGCCCGCGCCCCAGTTGCGCTCTTTCAGCGCGCGCAGGAAGCCGATCAGGTTGCTGTCGCGGATGCGTTCCAGCTCGCGGATCGTATGGTGGCCGGATTGCGCGTCGGATTGCCCGGCGATCAGATCCACCAGTTCGTCGTTGAAGTCGGGCACATCGGTCAGCTTGGTCCAGGGCCATTGCAGGCAGGGACCGAACTGCGCCATGAAATGCTTCATGCCCGCCTCGCCGCCCGCCACGCGATAGGTTTCAAACAGGCCCATCTGGCCCCAGCGCAGGCCAAAGCCCATGCGGATTGCCTCGTCGATTTCCTCGGTGGTGGCGATGCCGTCCTTCACCAGCCACAGGGCTTCGCGCCACACGGCCTCAAGGAAGCGGTCGGCGATATGGGCGTCGATCTCCTTGCGGATATGCAGGGGGAACATGCCGATCTCGCGCAGGATTTCCTTTGCTGCCTCGATCTTTGCGGGCGGGTTCTGCGGGCTGGGCACCACTTCGGCCAGCGGCAGCAGGTAGACCGGGTTGAAGGGGTGGGCCACGAAGATGCTGCCGGGGTTCGGCGCACGCTCTTGCAGTTCCGACGGTTTGAAGCCCGAGGTGGAAGAGCCGATCAACGTATCGGGCGCCACCTGCTGGATCTGGGCAAAGACGCGGTGCTTCAGGTCCAGCCGCTCGCTGACCGATTCCTGAATGTAGTCTGCCCCTTCCACCGCCTCGGTAACGGTGGCCGCGAAGGACAACTGCCCTTCGGCGGGCATCGGCACATCCGACAGCGCAGGCAAGGCGGCGCGGGCATTGGCCAGCACCTCGCCGATCTTGCGTTCGGCCTGCGGATCGGGGTCGAACACCGCCACATCCCAGCCATTGAGCAGGAAGCGCGCCGCCCAGCCGCCGCCGATGACCCCACCCCCGATGATTGCCGCTTTCCGTGCCATATCTTCTCCATGCCGGGGCGTGGCGCCCCCTCACCCTGCCCTCTCCCCCGAGGGGAGAGGGTGTGTTGTTCCGCTTGAAAGGCCGAGCGCCCTTTTCACCCCGGGAGACGCGCCCCCTCTCCCCTCGGGGGAGAGGGCTGGGGTGAGGGGGCGCTCACCGCCCCAGCGGCGCCCGTTTTTCCAGCTTCAGCTTGGCGCGCACCTCGGCCGGGGTCAGCACCCGCGCCCCAAGGTTGGAGATGATCGAAACCGCCCGCTCCACCAGTTGCGCATTGGTGGCCAGCACGCCCTTGTCGAGCCAGAGGTTGTCTTCCAGCCCCACCCGCACATTGCCCCCGGCCAGCACCGAGGCCGCGACATAGGGCATCTGATGGCGCCCGATGGCAAAGGCGCTCCAGTGCCAGTCGGCGGGCACATTGTTCACCATGGCAAGGAAGGTGTTCAGATCATCCGGCGCGCCCCACGGCACGCCCATGCACAGTTGCACCAGCACCGGATCGGGGATCACCCCTTCGCGCACCAGTTCTTTCGCCAGCCACAGATGCCCGGTGTCGAACGCCTCGATTTCAATGCGCACGCCTGCCGCCGTCATCCGCCGCGCCATGTCGCGCAGCATCCCCGGCGTGTTGACCATCACATAATCGGCCTCGTTGAAGTTCATCGTGCCGCAATCGAGCGTGCAGATCTCGGGGCGGCATTCGACCACATGCGCCACCCGTTCGGTGGCCCCCGCCATGTCAGAGCGCGGACCCATGCGCCCCATATCCTCGCTGCCCTCGAAATAGATGTCGCCCCCCATCCCGGCGGTCAGGTTCAGCACCACATCGGTGGCGCTGTCGCGGATGCGTTCCGTCACCTCGCGGTACAGCGCCGGGTCGCGGGCGGGCTTGCCGGTTTCGGGGTCGCGCACATGGCAATGCACCACCGCCGCCCCGGCCTTGGCCGCCGCGATGGCGCTTTCGGCGATCTGCGCCGGGCTGCGCGGCACATGCGGGCTGCGGTCCTGCGTGCCGCCCGATCCGGTCACGGCACAGGTGATGAAGACGTCGCGGTTCATGGCCAAGGGCATCGGCAAACTCCTGTTCTCTGCCCGGCAGCTTAGCGCCCTTGCGCGGCTGCGCTTTGCGATTTACGAAATACACATGGCAAAACCCGCAACGATCTTCGCTGCATCGCAGCAGCCGCTGACCATCGCCCTGCTGGTCCTGCCGCATTGCTCGATCCTCGAAGTCGCCTCGACGCTCGATCCCCTGCGCGCCGCCAACCGCCATCTCGGGCACGAAGCGTTCCGCTGGCGCGTCGTCTCGCCCGATGGCGCTGCGGTGCCGCTGACCTGCGGGATCGAACTGCCCTCCTCCGGTCCGCTGACCGCCGCCGCAGGCGCCGATGTGCTCATCGTGATCGCGGGCTATCGCCAATCCGAGGTCGCCACGAAACCGCTGCTGCGCGATCTGCGCCGCCTCGCCCCGCGCTTTGCCGCCATCGGCGGGATCGACGCGGGCGGCTGGGTTCTGGCCCGCGCGGGCCTGCTGAACGGCCACCGCGCCACCGTGCATTGGGAAGACCTGGAAGATTTCGCCGCCAGCTTCCCCGAGGTCGAGGCCGTCCCCGACCGCTTCACCCTGTCCGGCCCGCGCTTCACCGCAGGCGGTGCCGCCCCCGCCGCCGACCTCATGCTGCACCTGATCCGCACCCGCTATGGCGCCGCCCTTGCGCTGCAAACGGCGGCCAGTTTCGTCACCACCGCCCGCCCGGCAGACGAGCCGCAGATCACCGAAACCCGCCCCGACCCGCGCCTTGACCCGCGCGTGGCCCAGGCCATCGCCCGGATGGAGGCGCGACAGGAGACGCCCGAGACGACCGCCGAAACGGCGGCGGCGCTGCGCCTCTCGCCCCGCCGCCTCGAACAGTTGTTCCGCCAGAATCTCGGCCTGACCCCCGCCGCCTATGCCCTGTCGCTGCGCCTGGCCGCCGCCCGCCGCCTGCTGACAGACACCCGCCACCCGCTGGCCGAAATCGCGCTGCGCACCGGCTTTTCCTCGGCCGCCACCCTCAGCCGGGCCTTTCACAAACACTTCGGGGCGCCCCCCAGCAACCTGAGAAAGCGCCCCTGATTCATCCTGGTCCAAATACTCCGGGGGTCCGGGGGCAGCGCCCCCGGGGGTTCCGCCTCAGGCTGCGTCCAGCAGCCCACGGCCTTTCAGCAACGCCTCCACCCCCGGCATCCGCCCGCGGAACTGGGTATACAACCGCTCCGGCGGCTCGCTGCCTCCGGCGCTCAGGATGAAACGTTCCAGCTTCGCCGCCGTTTCCGGATCGAATGGGTTGCCCACTTCCTCGAAGGCGGCAAAGGCATCGGCATCCATCACCTCCGACCACATGTAGCTGTAATAGCCCGAGGAATAGCCGTCGCCCGAAAACACATGGGCGAAATGCGGCGTGGCGTGGCGCATCCGGATGGCGCGCGGCATCCCGAGGCTTTCCAGAACCTCGGCCTGTTTCTGCATCGGATCGGCGGGCGGCGCCCCTTCATGGAACGCCAGATCCACCAGCGCCGAGGCGACAAACTCCACCGTCGCAAAGCCCTGATCATAGGTGCCCGCATCCAGCAGCCGCTTCAGCATCTCGGCGGGCATCGCCGCACCGGTCTGCCAATGGCGCGCATGGGTTTCCAGCACTTCGGGCACTTCCATCCAATGTTCGTAAAGCTGGCTCGGCAGTTCCACGAAATCGCGCGCCACCGAGGTGCCGCTGATGAAGCCATAGGTCACATCCGACAGCATCTGATGCAGCGCATGGCCGAATTCGTGGAACAGCGTGCGCGCATCGTCATACGACAGCAGGCAGGGCTCGCCCTTGGCGAAGTTGCACACATTCACCACGATCGGCGTCACCTGCCCGCCCAGCTTGCGCTGCGACCGCATCGCGGAACACCACGCGCCGGAGCGTTTGGAGCCGCGCGCGAAGTAATCGCCGATGAACACCGCGATATGTTCGCCATCGCGGCTTACCTCCCAGGCGCGCGCATCCGGGTGATACAGCGGCACCTCCAGCGGCGTGAAATCCAGCCGGAACAGCCGATGCGCCACGTCGAACTGCGCCGCGATCATCGCATCGAGGCTGAGGTAAGGCTTCAGCGCCGCCTCATCCAGATCATGCTCGGCCTTGCGGCGTTTCTCGGAATAATAGCGCCAGTCCCAAGGCTCCAGCGGCCCGGCGATGCCATCGGCCTGCAGCATCGCCTCAAGCACCGCCGCATCGGCCAGCGCCTTGGCCCGCGCCGGTTGCCAGACCCGCATCAGCAGATCCCGCACGGCGGCGGGCGTTTTCGCCATCTCCGGCTCCAGCTTGAAATCGGCAAAGCTGGCATAGCCCAGCAGCTTCGCCCGTTCGTCGCGCAGCGCCAGAATTTCGGCGGCCACGGCCCGGTTGTCCTGCGCATTGCCATTGGCCCCGCGCGCCACCCAGGCCTCATAGGCCTTCTGCCGCAGTGCACGCCGGGGCGAGAATTGCAGGAACGGCACGATAAGCGACCGGCTCAGCGTCACCACCGGCCCGCCTGCCCCCTTCTCTGCGCCCGCCGCCCGGGCCGAGGCCACGACAAACTCCGGCAGGCCTTCCAGATCGGCCTCGTCCAGCGCCATGAACCAGTCCCGCTCTTCCGCCAGCACATTCTGGCCGAAGAGCGTGCCCAGCACGGCCAGCCGCGATTTCACCGCCGTCAGCCGCTCTGCCGCGTCCCCTTCCAGCTGCGCGCCGGATCGTATGAACATTTGCCGGTACAGATCCAGCACCCGCGCCTGCTCCGGCTCCAGCCCCAGCACCTCGCGGCCTTGCCACAGTGCCTCGACCTTGGCGAACAGCGCCTTGTTGTTGGTCACCTCCGACGAAAACGCGCTCATCTTCGGCGCCAGATCGCGCATCAGCGCCTCGCGCGCTTCGGTGCTGTCGGCCCCGGCCAGATTGTAGAACACCCCCGACACCCGGTCGAGCGTGCCCTCCGCCAGTTCCAGCGCGTCGATCACATTGGCAAAGGTTGGCGCCTCGGCGCTGTCTGCAATCGCCGCAATCGCCGCCCGCGCTTCGGCCAGCCCCTGATTGAAGGCAGGTGCGAAATCGGCATCGGTGATCGCGGCAAAGGGCGGCAGTTCGAACGGCCCCTTCCAGGGGCTCAGCAACGGATTGGACATGAGAAATCTCCTTTGCCCAGACCCTAGCAAGCCGGGCGGGAAGGTCCAGCCCCCTACCGCGCGTCCGGCCCGCGCAACCGCCGTTCCAGCCGCCGCAGTGCCAGCGACAGCGTGAGGGTCATGGTCAGATAGATCAGCGCCACCATGTTATAGGTTTCGAAATAGCGAAAGTTGCCCGCCGCCGTCACCTTGCCCAGTTGCGTGACATCGGCCACGCCCAGCACGGACACCAGCGAGGAATCCTTCACCATCGCCACGAAATCATTGCCCAGCGGCGGCAGGATGGTGCGGAAGGCCTGCGGAAACACCACCAGCCGGAAGCGCAGCCAGCCGGTCAGCCCCAGCGCCTGTGCCGCCTCGATCTGGCCCTTGTCCACCGAGGCGAGCCCCGCCCGGAACACCTCGGCCAGAAAGGCGGAATAGGCGATGGTCAGCGCGATCACCGCCCGCCACAGCAAGGACACGTCGCGCGCCTTCACCTCGGGCAGCCCCGTCGCATTCCACGCCCAGACCAGCGCCGGTGTGGCGGCGAAGGCGACATAGAGCAGCAGCACGATGATCGGCACGCCGCGCACCACCTCGATGTAGAACCGCGCCGCCTGCCGCAGCACGACATGGCGCGATTGCCCGGCCAGCGCCAGCGCCAGCCCCAAGACCGCCGCCGAGAAGAACCCGACCACCGTCACCAGCAGGGTGATCCAGATCCCCTTGGCCAGCGTCGCCATCACCCGCGCATAGACCGGGCTGGCCCAGACCTCGTAAAACAGCCAGAGGCCGATTGCGCCCAGCGCAACCAGCCACCACGGGAAATCCTTGTCAGGTGCAGAAGGGGGCATCGGTGGCACGGCGCAGCCCGGCAGGGCCGCGCCTGTCCTGTTGTGTCAGACGATCACTGGCCCATCTTGTATTCAAGGAACCATTTGGTGTTCAGCTTTTCCAGCGTGCCATCGGCGGCCAGATCGGCAATCGCCGCATTGACCGGCGCCACCAGATCCGAACCCTTGGGGAAGATGAAGCCGAAATCCTCGGCGCCCAGCTTTTCGCCCACGATCTTCAGCTTGCCTTCCGTGGCCGCGACATAGCCATTGCCTGCCGTGCCATCGGTCAGCACCAGATCCACATCGCCGGTCCGCAGCGCCTCGACCCCGGCGCCGAAGGTTTCGAACATCTTGATGCGCGGGTTGGCCTCGTTGCCATCCAGCACCTCATAGACGCCGACATAGAAGGGCGTGGTGCCCGGCTGCGCCGCCATCAGCAGATCGGCATTGGCGCCAAAGCTTTTCGCATCGGTGAAGCGCGTCTCGTCGCCGCGAACCAGCATGACCATTTCCGACCGCATATAGGCATCCGAGAAATCCACCTGTTCCTTGCGGTCGTCGCGGATGGTGATGCCGGTCATGCCGATGTCATACTGGCCCGAGGACACGGCGGGGATCATCGCATCCCAGCTTGTGTTCTCGTATTTCACCACCATGTTCAGCCGCTTGGCGATTTCGGCCATCGCGTCATATTCCCAGCCGACCGCAGCGCCGCTGGCATTAATGAATTGCAGCGGCGGATAGGCGTTTTCCGTCACCACGGTGACTTCGCGCCCGGCAAGATCCGGCAGGCCTTCGGCGAAAGCGGCGGTGGAAGCGGCGGTAAGCACAAGCCCGGCAAGCGCGGTGGCGATCTTCATGTGTGAACTCCCTGTCACAGAGTGGTGGCAGGACTATGACGCCCCACCCTGCCCCACGCAAGTGCCCGCAGCCGCAGCGGAAACCGCAGCGCCCTGTGCCCCGGCGTCACCCGGTCGCACCCTGCGCCCCACAACAGGCGCAATCGGCGCGCCGCTTCACCCCGATCACCCGGGTTTCGGCATAAAGCGCATCATGGATCATCAGACGCCCGCGCAGGGTTTCGCCCGCGCCGGTCAGGTGTTTTACCGCCTCCATCGCCATCATCGCGCCAATCACCCCAGGCAAGGGCGCCGCCACCCCCGCCTCGGCGCAAGACGGCACCATGCCCGGCGCAGGCCGCGTGGGGAACACACATTCATAACAGGGCCCGCCGCTTGCCGGGTGGTACAGCGACAACTGCCCCTCCCATTGGGTGATCGCCGCCGCGATCAGGGGCTTGCCCAGCCGCACCGCCACCCGGTTCACCAGATAGCGCGTGTCGAAATTGTCGGTGCCGTCCAGGATCAGGTCATAGGCGCCCATCACGCCCTCGGCCCCGGCCGCGTCCAGCCGCGCCTCATGCGTCTGCACCGTGACAAACGGATTGAGCGCGCGCAGCGCCACCGCCGCCGATTGCACCTTGGCCATGCCGATGCGCGCATCGCTGTGAATGATCTGGCGTTGCAGGTTGGAGCCTTCGACCACATCCGCGTCGATCACCCCGATGGTGCCCACCCCGCTCGCCGCCAGATACAGCAGCGCCGGGCTGCCCAGCCCCCCGGCGCCGACCACCAGCACCTTCGCCTCTTTCAGGCGCCGCTGCCCCGGTCCGCCGATTTCGCGCAGGATGATATGGCGGGCATAGCGGTCCAGTTCGGTCGCGCTGAATGGCGCGGCCTGTGCCGGGGCGACAGGCGCCGCGCGGCGGCGCAGCCGCGACAGCAGCGCACGATAGCCGAAAGCCAGCGCCACCGCGCCGCCCAGCACCAGCCAGCCCTGCGCCGAACCGCCGGTGGCCTGCCGCAGCGGGCTGCCTTCGGGCAACAGCAGATGCGCCAGCACCACCCCCGCCCAGATCATCCCAACCATCGCCAGCCGCCGCGCCACCGGCACCCCCATCAGCGCGCCGATGCCCCAGATCGCCGCCAGAACCGCCCCGACCAGCAGCATCAGCGCTTGCCCGTCGAACCGAAGCCACCCTCGCCGCGGTCGGTCTCGCTCAACCGTTCCACCACCGCGAAGCGCGCCTGCACCACCGGTGCCACGATCATCTGCGCGATGCGGTCGCCATGATGCACGGTATAGGCCTCGGCCCCGAGGTTGACCAAAGCCACCCCCAGCGGCCCGCGATAATCGCTGTCGATGGTGCCCGGCGTATTGGGCAGCGTGATCCCGTGTTTCAGCGCAAGGCCGGATCGCGGGCGGATCTGCATCTCGAACCCGTAGGGAATTTCCACCCGAAAGCCCGTGGGCACCACCAGCCGCTGCATTGGCGCCAGCGTCAGGCCAAGGCTGCGGATTTCCGGCGGAAGATTGGCGCGCAGATCCGCCCCCGCAGCGCCCGGTGTCTCGTAACTTGGCAAGGGCAGATCGCGGTCCGCCCAGTCCTCCCAGAGGATCTTCAGTTCCGGTGCCATCATGCCCTCCATTTCCCCCGTTATGAAGTGCAGCACCGGGTCGAGGCAAGGCACAACGCCCCTCATTTTCTGTTTGAAAATATCCACGGGGGAGGCGGCCGCAGGCCGACGGGGGGCAGACAGCCCCCCTGCTACGCCCGGATCACGATCTCGGCCGGGTCGCTTTCGCCCAGCACGCGCCGCGCATTGGGAATGTCATTCGACAACGCCCGCGCCCGCGCGGCCTCGGGCGTGTGGTCATGGTCGATCCAGCGCTGGATCAGACGGCGCTCCAGCTCTGCCTCGGGCACGTCCAGCGCGATGGTCAGCCCGTAATGCGGGCGCGCATGGGTCCAGGGGGCGGCGTTCAGCAACAGGTAATTGCCCTCGACGATCAGCAGCCGGTCTTCCGCCCGCACCACATCGCCGCCCGCCCGCGCCAGATCCAGCTTGCGGTCGAAAACCGGGATCACCACCTCGGCCTCGGTGGCCAGCCGCTGCACCATATGCACGAACCCCAGCGCGTCGAAGCTTTCCGGGCAGCCCTTGCGCGCCAGCAGCCCGCGCGCCTCCAGCACCGGATTGTCCAGATGGAAACCGTCCATCGGCACCACCCGCGCGCCTGCGCCCAGCTCCGCCACCAGCGCCGCCGCCAGCGTGGATTTCCCCGCCCCCGGAGCGCCGACAAGGGCGGTGATGAACCGCCCCTGCCCTTCTGCCCTGCGGCAGATTTCCTGTGCCAGCATCGCAGGCGTCATGCTGCTTCCGTCACGCCTTCGGGCAGTTTCGCCCCGGTCATGAAGGCCACCGCATCCGACATCGAATAATCGCCGGGCTTGATGACGCACAGCCGCTTGCCAAGGCGGTGGATATGGATGCGGTCCGCCACCTCGAACACATGCGGCATGTTGTGGCTGATCAGGATGATCGGGATCCCACGCGACCGCACATCGCGGATCAGTTCCAGCACGCGGCGGCTTTCCTTCACGCCCAGCGCGGCGGTGGGTTCGTCAAGGATCACCACCTTGGACCCGAAGGCCGCCGCCCGCGCCACTGCCACCCCCTGACGCTGGCCGCCCGAAAGCGTCTCCACCGCCTGGTTGATGTTCTGGATCGTCATCAGCCCCAGTTCGTTCAGCTTGGCCCGGGCGAATTTCTCCATCGCGGGTTTGTCCAGCTGGCGGAACAGCGCCCCCATGATCCCCGGTTTGCGCAGTTCGCGCCCCATGAACATGTTGTCGGCGATCGACAGCGCGGGCGACATGGCCAGCGTCTGGTAGACACATTCGATGCCATAAGCGCGCGCATCGAGCGGCGTGCTGAACTGGATGGGCTTGCCTTCCAGCGTGATCTCGCCTTCGTCCGGCTGGACGGCGCCCGAAAGCGCCTTGATCAGCGAGGATTTCCCGGCTCCGTTGTCGCCGATCACCGCAAGGATTTCGCCCGGATACAGGTCGAAGTCGCAATGATCGAGGGCGGTCACCTTGCCGTAGCGCTTTACCAGACCACGGCCTTTCAGGATGGGTTCTTGTGTCATGCTGCTGCCTTTCTGATCCACTGGTCCACGGCCACGGCGAAGATGATGAGCACACCGATGAGGA
This sequence comes from Gemmobacter aquatilis, assembly GCF_900110025.1. GTDB lineage: Bacteria > Pseudomonadota > Alphaproteobacteria > Rhodobacterales > Rhodobacteraceae > Gemmobacter > Gemmobacter aquatilis. The sequence goes on from NZ_FOCE01000007.1 coordinate 68,600, forward strand.
AGAAGGTCCATTGCGGGTCGGTGCCGACAAGGCGCAGGCCCATTTCGAACACGCCGACGATCAGCGCGCCGAAGAACATCCCCACGATCGAGCCGCGTCCGCCGAAGAGCGATATCCCCCCGATCACAACGGCGGTGATGGACTGGATATTGCCCATCTGCCCGGTCGAGGCGGTCGGCGAGACCGAACCGAAGCGCCCGATCATCACCCAGCCCGCGATGGCGCAGAAGAACCCGGCCAGCGCATAGACCTGGATCAGGATGGTCTTGGTCTTCACCCCGGCCAGTTCCGCCGCATCGGGATCGTCGCCCACCGCATAGACATGGCGGCCCCAGGCGGTCTGGCGCAGCACATAAGCCATGATCGCCACCAGCGCGATCAGCAGGAACACGGCGAACAGCACCTTGACCCCGCCCGGCTGGATGGATTGGCCCCAGAATTGCAGCGCGCCCGCCTGTTTCTCGATGTCAGAGGACCGGATGGTCTCGTTGGCCGAGAAGATGAAGTTGGAGGCGAGCAGGATCTGCCAGGTGCCCAGCGTCACGATGAAGGGCGGCAGCTTGACCTTGGCCACCAGCCAGCCATTCACAAAGCCCATCGCCGTGCCCAGCACCAGGCCGATCAGGATCGACAGTTCGGCCGGGATGCCATAGCGGAAGGTCATCTGCCCCATCAGCACCGACGAGAACACCGCGATGGCGCCCACCGACAGGTCGATGCCCGCCGTCAGAACCACCACCGACTGCGCACAGCCCAGAATGCCGACAATGGCGATCTGTTGCAGGATCGTCGAAAGCGTCGTCGCCTTGAAGAAGTTCTCCGACAGGACGCCGAAAATGATCAACGCAATCACCAGAACGATCATCGGCACCGCCGAGGGCGTCTGGTGCAGCCAGGTCTGCAGGCGCTTCAGCGCGCCCTTGTCTTCATGAAATTCGGCCACCTTCTCGGAGGCGCCTTTCAGGCCCTCTTCGAAACTGGTCGCCCCCTTTGCATCGGATGCCATAGTCACATTCCTCCTTTGCCCTGTGCCCGGTGCGACCGGGTTCGGCTTGTGACAAGGGCGGCGCGATGGCCGCCCTTGGATGAGTGTGTCGAATGTCTTGAGTCGTCTCAATGATTTAGACGACGCGGCTCAGGCGATCAGCCCCAGCAGAGCTCGGTGCCCTTGGTGGTGTCGATCGACTCGACGCCGTCAACCGGCTTGTCGGTGATCAGCGCCACGCCGGTATCGAAGAAGTCCTTGCCTTCGGTCGGCGCGGGCTTGGAGCCATCGGCCGCGAATTTCGCAATCGCTTCGATGCCGAGCGACGCCATGAGCAGCGGGTATTGCTGCGAGGTGGCACCGATCACGCCATCCTTGACGTTCGCCACACCCGGGCAGCCGCCATCGACCGAAACGATCAGCACGTCCTTTTCGCGGCCCACGGCCTTCAGCGCCTCATAGGCACCGGCGGCGGCGGGTTCGTTGATCGTGTAGACGACGTTGATTTCCGGGTCTTTGGCCAGCAGCGATTCCATCGCCTTCAGTCCGCCCTCTTCGTTGCCCGAGGTGACTTCGTTGCCCACGATGCGCGGGTCGGTTTCGTCGCCCCATTTGTTGGCATCGCCCAGCTCGATGCCGAAGCCTTGCAGGAAGCCCTGATCGCGCATCACGTCCACCGACGGCTGTGCAATCGCAAGGTCCAGCATGGCGATCTTGGCGGTAGCGGCGGCATCGCCCAGCGAAGCCTTGGCCCATTGCCCAATCAGCAGGCCGGCGCGGAAGTTGTCGGTGGCGAAGGTGGCGTCAGCGGCATCAACGGGGTCCAGCGGCGTATCCAGCGCGATGACCAGCAGACCAGCGTCGCGGGCAGCCTTGACCGAATCGACGATCGCCTTGGTATCCGATGCAGTCAGCAGAATGCCCTTGGCGCCATCGGCGATGCAGGCCTCGATCGCCGCAACCTGGCTTTCATGGTCGCCATCCACCTTGCCGGCATAGGATTTCAGCGTCATCCCCAGTTCGGTCGCCTTGGCCTCGGCGCCCTCTTTCATCTTCACGAAGAAGGGGTTGGTGTCAGTCTTGGTGATCAGGCAGGCAGACACGCCCTCCGCCAGCGCCGGAGCGGCGGACATCAGGGCGAGAGCCGCAACGCCCACAAGGGCCTTGGCTTTGAATTTCATCGTTTTTTCCTCCCAAGGAAAGCAAGGGGCAAGCCCCGTTGTCGTCAGGCAACCACAGCGCCTCACTCGCTGCGATGCCGTTACATCGCCTGATTCCCCGGCTTGCGTCAAGATAAATAATTCAGTGTGATTTATTATTGACAGCACTCCCATCCAGTCGCAGTCTGCGGAACATCCCTTCGCAAACCGCCCACGCCTTCGGCACAGACATTCCAAAAAGGACAAAGATCATGCTGATCGGACTTCCCGCGCTGCTCGGCCCGGAAATGCTCTTTACTCTCAGATCCATGGGTCATGGCGACGAGATCGCGCTGGTCGATGGCAACTACCCCGCGCAGGCCCATGCCGGGCGGCTGGTGCGGGCCGATGGCCATGGGCTGCTTGCGGTGCTGGAGGCGATTCTGCAGGTGCTGCCGCTGGACGATTTCACCCCCTGCGCAATCTTTCGCGCCGCCGAGGGCAATGACCCGGCCCGCAGCGGCCCGATTCATGCGCAGATCGACGCACTTTGCGGCAAACACGCGCCCGGTTTTGCCGTGCAGCCGCTGTCGGGCGAACAGCTCTATCCGCGCATCCGGGGCGCCCATACGATCATCGCCACCAGCGAACCCGCACTTTATGCCAATGTCATCCTGCGCAAGGGGGTGATCCGTCCGGCTGACGCGTGACAAGCCGCCGGGCGACGTGCTAGCGCGACCAGAACAACACGGCAACTAGAGGAGTGGCCACAGTGGCAAACGGAGCCGACACCGCACTGGACAAAGTGCCGGGCGAGCCCTTGCCCGGCGCTCTGTCAGGCACCCGCGGCTCCAACCAGTCCGGGATGCGCGCCCATAACGAACGGCTGGTGCTCAGCCTCGTGCGGCAGCATGGTGCACTGGCCAAATCCGACATTGCCCGCATGACCGGGCTTTCCGCGCAGACGACTTCGGTCATCATGCGCGCGCTGGAACAGGACGGCCTGCTGCTGCGCGGCGAGCCGGTGCGCGGGCGGATCGGCCAGCCCTCTGTGCCGATGTCGCTGGCCCCCGACGGGGCGTTCTTCTTCGGGCTGAAGATCGGGCGGCGGTCCGCCGACCTGAGTCTGGTGGATTTCATCGGGCAGGTGCGGGGTACGCGGCGGCGCTTCTACCGCTATCCGACCCCCGATGCCGTTCTGGATTTTCTGCGCAATGCGCTGCCCGATTTGTTGGCATTGCTGCCTGCCGCCTTGCGCGAACGGGTCAGCGGGCTGGGCGTGGCGATGCCGTTCCAGTTGTGGAACTGGGTGCAGTTCATCGGCGCCCCGCAAGACGAGATGGACGCCTGGCGCCTGCGCGACATTCAGGCAGAGATCGCGGCGGTAGCCGCGATGCCCGTCACGATCCAGAACGACGCCACCGCCGCCTGCGGCGCCGAGCTTGTGTTTGGACAAGGCGAAAAACCCAAGGATTTCTTGTACTTCTACTTCGGCTATTTCATCGGGGGCGGGCTGGTGCTGAACGGCCAGCTGTTCACCGGGCGCACCGGCAATGCCGCAGGCGTGGGGCCGATGCTGGTGCCGGGGCCGGATGGGCGGATGCGTCGGCTGCTGACCGTCGCCTCGCTGTCCGTGCTGGCCGAGGCGATGGAAGCTGCGGGCGAGCCGTCGGACGGGCTATGGGAAAAGCCCGACCACTGGCAGGTCAGCCAGCCGGTGCTGGACCGCTGGATGGACGAGGCCGCCGAGGGGCTGGCTGCAGCGGCGCTGACCGCCTCGGCACTGATGGAACTGGGGGCGGTGCTGATCGACGGATGGATGCCCGAACAGGTGCGCACCGAACTGACCCGGCGCACCCATGCCGCCTTTCACCGGCTGGACCTGGCCGGGATCGAGCCGCCGGTGATCCGCGAAGGCAGCGTGGGCGCCAATGCCCGGTCGCTGGGGGCGGCGGCAATTCCGCTGTCGCAGCGCTATCTGCTGGAACAGGGCACGGTGCTGACCGAGGGCTGAAACGCGGGCAAGAACGGGCAAACCCCGCTGCCGCCTTGACATTGCAGGCCGGTTTGCCCGACTAACTTGCAGGTCGCAACCGACCAGAGACGCCCCGAGATCGGCCCGAACAACGGAAACGCCAGAGGTCATGTCCCCTGCCCTGATCGCCGCGCTGCCCTTTCTGGGCGCGCTTCTTCCCGGTCTGCTGATCCGTGCCGGGCGCAATGCCTGCGCCACGGTCACCGGATTTGTCACCCTGCTGGCGCTGATCGGCCTCGGCCTGCACATCCCCGCCGTGTTGCGCGGCGAGGTGATCCGCACGCAGATCGACTGGCTGCCCGCGCTGGGGCTGAACGCCAATTTCATGCTGGACGGGCTGGGGCTGCTGTTTGCCGGGCTGATCCTGGGCATCGGGTTGCTGATCATCCTCTACGCCCGCTTCTACCTGAGCCCGCGTGACCCGATGGGGCAGTTCTACACCTACCTCATGCTGTTCCAGGGCGCGATGCTGGGGATCGTGCTGTCGGACAACATCCTGCTTTTGCTGGTGTTCTGGGAGCTGACCTCGCTGTCCTCCTTCCTGTTGATCGGCTATTGGAAACACCTGCCCGAAGGGCGGCAGGGCGCGCGCATGGCACTGGCGGTCACGGGCGCAGGCGGCCTTGCGATGATCGCGGGGATGCTGATCCTTGGCCAGATCGCCGGGTCTTATGATCTGAGCGACATCCTGCAGGCGCGCGACGCCATTCAGGCGTCGGACTGGTATCTGCCCGCGCTGATCCTGATCCTGCTGGGCGCCTTCACCAAATCGGCGCAGTTCCCGTTCCATTTCTGGCTGCCGCACGCCATGGCCGCCCCCACCCCGGTTTCGGCCTATCTGCATTCGGCCACCATGGTGAAGGCGGGCATCTTCCTGATGGCGCGGCTGTGGCCGGTGCTGGCCGGCACGCCGGAATGGTTCTGGATCGTGACCTCGGCCGGGTTGATCACCATGGTGCTGGGCGCCGTGATCGGCTTGTTCAAGGATGATCTGAAGGCGCTGCTGGCGTTTTCCACCGTCAGCCACCTTGGCCTGATCACCATGCTGCTGGGCTTTGGCACCAAGGCGGCGGCCATGGTGGCGATGTTCCACATCCTCAACCACGCCACCTTCAAGGCCGCGCTGTTCATGGTGGCCGGCATCGTGGATCACGAGGCGCATACGCGCGACATCAAGCGCCTGGGCGGGCTGCGCAGGCTGATGCCGGTGACCTTCACCATCGCCACGCTCGCGGGCCTGTCGATGGCGGGGATTCCGCCGCTCAACGGCTTCCTGTCGAAAGAGATGATGCTGGAACAGGCCGCCCATACCCCGCCGGGGCTGATCGGCCTGCTGGCGACGCTGGGCGCGCTGGTCTCGGTCGCCTATTCGTTCCGGCTGATCGCGCATACCTTCCTTGGCCCGCAACGCACGGATTATCCACACAAACCGCATGATCCGGGCTTTGGCCTCTGGGCTGCCCCGGCCCTGCTGGCAGGGCTGGTGGTGGCCATCGGGCTGATGCCGATGACGGTGGCGGGCTGGCTGGTCGATGCCGCCGCAGGTGCGGTGACCGGCACCGCCGCCCATGCCCATATCGCCCATTGGCACGGGCTGGCCAATCCGGCGCTGTGGATGTCGCTGGCCGCCATAGGCGGCGGGCTTGTGCTGCTGGGCCTGCATCCGACGCTGGATCGGCTGTGGACCGCCCTGCCCCGCCCCGAGGCGAAGCGCATCTTCGACGGGCTGATGGAGCCTTTGGCCGCCCTGTCGCGCCACCTGACCGCCGCACTGCATCCTGGCATGCTGAGCCGCTATCTGTGGATCGCCACCGCCACGATCATTATTGTGAGCTATTACGCCTTCCGCAGCGGCAGCCACCTGCCCGGCGCCCGTGCGCTGACCGAGGTGGAGCCCATCGCCGCCATCGGCTGGCTGCTTCTGATGGCCGCCTCGGTCGCGGTGGTGCTGTGCCATCACCAACGCCTGCTGACGCTGATCCTGATTGCGGTCGTGGGGCTGATGGTCTCGGTCGGCTTTGCCTATCTGTCGGCCCCCGATCTGGCGCTGACCCAGATCTCGGTCGAGGTGGTGACGGTGATCCTGCTGCTGCTGGCGCTGAATTTCCTGCCGAAAACCACACCGCGCGAAAGCTCTGTCCCCCGCAAGGTACGCGATCTGGGGCTGGCGGCCTTGGGCGGGCTTGCGGTGGGCGGGCTGATCTATGCACTGATGACCCGGGATTTCGCCTTCCCCAGCATTGCCGACTATCACCTCGCCAATTCCAAGACGCTGGGCGGCGGCACCAATGTGGTGAACGTGATCCTCGTCGATTTCCGCGGCTATGATACTTTTGGCGAGATTACCGTGCTGGGCATCGCCGCCCTGCTGATCTTCGCGCTGACCGAAAGCCTGCTCAGCCCCGGGGCCGCCAATGACCGGCTGCGCGGCTGGGTCAGCGATACGCCGGATGCGGGCGACCGCCATCCGCTGATGATGGTGGTGGCGACGCGGATGATGTTGCCCATCGCGCTGATGGTGGGCATCTACATCTTCCTGCGCGGCCATAATGTACCGGGTGGGGGCTTCATCGCCGGGCTGGTCGTCGCCATCGCGCTGGTCATGCAATACATGGCCTCGGGCTTTGGCTGGACGGCGGCGCGGCAGCGGATCGACTATCACGGGCTGATCGGCGCAGGTGTGCTGGTCGCTGCCGCGACCGGCATCGGATCGTGGTTCGCCGGGCGGCCTTTCATGACCTCGAACTACGGGTATTTCGAGATCTGGCCGCTGGAAGAGTTTGAGCTTGCCACCGCCGCGCTGTTCGATCTGGGCGTGTTCCTGACGGTGCTGGGCGCGGTGATGCTGGCGCTGTCATCGCTGACCCGCCTCGCCGTACGGGCAGGGCAGACGGTGAACACCGAGGCCTTTGACATGCAATCGGAACTGGAGGCGGAGGAGCCATAATGGAACTGCTCGTCGCCTCTGCCGTGGGTCTGATGACCGCCGTCGGCATCTACCTGATCCTGCGGTTGCGCATCTTTCCGGTGATCGTCGGGCTGTCGATGATCTCTTACGCCTGCAACGTGTTCATCTTCGCCTCGGGGCGCATCGTGCCCGGCCTGCCGCCGATCCTGTCGAAAACCGCCGTGGCCTATACCGATCCGGTGCCGCAGGCGCTGGTGCTGACCGCCATCGTGATCTCCTTCGGGATGACGGCGGTGATCGTGATGATGGGCCTTGGCGCCTTTCTGTCGGCGGGCGATGACCGGATCGACCTGAGCGAGGACTCGGAAGAATGATGGGCCACTGGATCATCGTGCCGGTGGTGCTGCCCGCCGTGATGGGCGCCTTCACCGTGCTGGTGCTGCGCAACAATCTTGGCCTGAGCCGGGTGTTTTCCACCGCGGCTACCGTGATGCTGCTGGCGGTTGCGCTGGCGCTGCTGGTCGGGGCCACGCGGAACGGGCCGGAGATCTATTTCCTCGGCAACTGGCCCGCGCCCTTTGGCATCGTGCTGGGGCTGGACCGGCTGTCGGCGCTGATGGTGGCGCTGACGGCCTTTCTGGCGCTGGTGGTGCAGCTTTACGCCATCGGCACCGGCTGGGACGGGCGGGGGCGGCATTTCCACGCGCTGTGGCAGTTCCAGTTGATGGGGGTCTGCGGCGCATTTCTGACCGCCGACGCCTTCAACCTGTTCGTGTTCTTCGAGGTGCTGCTGATCGCCTCTTACGGCCTGATGATCCATGCGGGCGGGCGTGACCGGCTGAAGGCGGGGGTGCAATATGTCGCCTATAACCTTGTCGGGTCTACGCTTTTCCTGTTTGCGCTGGCCACGATCTATTCCGTCACCGGCACGCTGAACATGGCCGATCTGGCGGTGAAGCTGCCGCAATTGCCGGCGGGGGATTTCGCGCTGATCCGGGTGGCGGGGGTGATGCTGCTGATGGTCTTTGCCATCAAGGGCGCGCTGGTGCCGCTGCATTTCTGGCTGCCCGCCACCTATGCGCAGGCGCCCGGCCCGGTTTCGGCGCTGTTCGCGGTGATGACCAAGGTTGGCGCCTATGCGGTGATCCGCTGTTTCACCCTGTTCTTCCCCGCCGATCTGCCTGCCACCGGCGCGCTGTTTGCCGACCTGCTGCTGCCCGCAGCCCTGCTGTCGCTGGCGGTGGGGTCGCTGGGCGTGCTGGGCGCGAAAGACCTGCCCCGGCTGGCGGCCTTTGGCGCCATCACCTCGATGGGCACGCTGTTCGTGGCAGTGGCGCAGTTCACGCCGCAGGCGACGGCGGCAGCGCTGTATTACGCGATCCATTCGACACTGGCGGCGGGGGCGCTGTTCCTTGTGGCAGATCTTGTGGTAGCACGGCGCGGCACCGGCAATCTGTTGCGGGCGCTGCCGGTGATGCCGCAGCACGGGCTGATTGCGGCACTGTTCATGGCGACGGCCATTGCGGTGGCCGGCATGCCGCCGCTGTCGGGCTTTCTGGGCAAGCTGCTGGTGCTGGATGCCACGCGCGGCGCCTCCATGGTGCTGATCTGGTCGGCCATCCTGCTCAGTTCGCTGATCACCATTCTGGGCATGGCGCGGGCCGGTTCGACGCTGTTCTGGAAGGCCCATGCGGCAGAGGGTAGCCTGCCGCCCCACCCCGCCCAGCCGCTGGCCTTTGTGGCGGTATTCGCGCTGCTGGCGGGGCTGGGGACGCTGACGCTGGCCGCAGGGCCGGTGACGGGCTGGCTGGCCGAAACGGCGCGGCAGTTGCACGACCCCGCCGCCTTCATCGCCGCCAACAAGCTGGGAGCCCCGTGATGCTGCGCAAACTGCTGCCCCATCCGGGGCTGACGCTGCTGCTGATCTTGACCTGGCTGATGCTGGTGAACGAGTTCAAATGGGGCAGCCTTGTCTTCGGCGCGATGCTGGGCGTGGCGCTGCCGCTGCTGACGGCGCCGTTCTGGCCCGACCGGCCACTTATCAAAAACTGGCTTCTGGCAGCCGAGTTCGTAGCGATCGTGCTATATGACATAGCAAAATCGAACATCACCGTGGCGCTCATCGTGCTGTTCCGCCCGCGCGCCAAACTGCAACCGGCCTGGGTGACGGTGCCGTTGGACCTGCAGACGCCGGAGGCTATCACGGTTTTGGCGGGCACGATCACCATGACGCCGGGCACGGTAACGGCGGATATTTCGGCCGATGGGCGGGCGCTGCTGGTGCATTGTCTGGACGGGGCCGACCCGGATGCGGTGCGGGATGACATCAAGGCGCGCTACGAATCCCGGCTGAAGAGGATCTTCGAATGATCACGCTTGCGCTATATTACGCTTTCGCCTGCTTCGGGTTGGGCCTGCTGATCACGCTGTGGCGGGTGGTGTTCAGCCCCTCGATCCCCGACCGGATTCTGGCGCTGGATACGATGGTGGTCAACGTGATCGCGTTGATCGTGCTGTTCGGCATGATCACCGGCAGCGGGCTGTATTTCGAGGCGGCGCTGCTGTTCGCCATGACGGGATTCGTGTCTTCGGTGGCCTATGCCAAATTCATCCTGCGCGGCGACATCATCGAATAAGGGGCTGACATGATTACGGAAATCATCATTGCGGCCCTGCTGGCCATTGGCGGAACCTTCGGGCTTGTGGGCAGTTACGGGCTGGTGAAACTGCCCGATCTGATGACGCGGCTGCACGCGCCCACCAAGGCCTCGACGCTGGGGGTGGGCGGGGTGTTGCTGGCCTCGATGGCGGATGCGGCGTTGCGGCAGGGCACGGTGAGCTGGCACGAGCTGCTGGTGACGCTGTTCCTATTCCTGACGGCGCCGATCACTGCAAATTTCATCGCCAAGGCCCATATCGCCCGGGCGATGCCGCGCGAACCCCTGCCGCCCACCGGCACGGCGCGCGACTGGGCAACGCTGGATCTGAGCGACGAGCCGGTGATGCCGCAACTGACCCCGCCGGGGCGGCCCGGGCGACCTTCCTGACCCAATCGGGGGGGCACCCCCTGTACACCGGGGGTACACCGGGCGTGCTGCCGGTGTGCTGACAGATGTACACCGTCTGTGCCGCATCGGTCGGCGCGGCGCAAAAACGGCCCCCCTGCCCCGAATCCCTGCCGAATCCGGGGCCGATCAGGACGGCGCGCCCGATCAGAACGCCTTGAAGGTCATCGTGGTCAGCGTGCGCTGGATGCCCGGAATGTCGAACAGCGCCTCGCTGAGGAAATGGCCGACATCGGCCTCGTCCGGGATATAGACCTTGGCGATCAGATCATATTCGCCAGAGGTCGAGAACAGCTCGCTCACCACCTCGCGGTCATAGATGGCGGTGGCGACCTGATAGGTCTGGCCGGGGGTGCAGCGGAACTGGACGAAGACGCATTGCATGGGGGTGCTCCTTTCGCGGCAGCTTAGGCGGGCGGGCGGGGCTTGCCAAGATCAGCCCTCGGGGTCGGCGGGCTTCAGGGCCAGCGGGGCAGCAGCTTTGGGCAGATCGTCGATGCCCAGCGCGATGCGCGGACGGGCAAGGCGGTTGCGCACCACCCAGAGCAGGCGCTTTTCGGCGCGGGTGATGGCGACATAGGCAAGGCGCTTCCACAGGGGGATGCCCGCCTCCATCCGTCCGGCCTGCGAGGCGGCCCACAGGTCCGGCGCAAAGACCTGCACGGTGTCCCACTGGCTGCCCTGCGCCTTGTGGATGGTGACGGCGGAGCCATGCAGGAAGGCCGCCCCCATGGTGGCGGCAGAGGGGATGAAGGGTTCTTCTTCATCGGGGCGTTCGATCTTGATGATCGAGGCGGCAGACAGTTGCGGCTCTTCGGCGCCGATCACATGCAGGCGGGCAAAGCCGGGGCGGCTGCCGGGGCCAAGGTAGATGACCTGCGCGCCTTTGATCAGGCCCCGCGCCTCAAGGTCGATCCGCTTCTTGCGGTGCTTCAGCGGCAGTTCTATGCCGTCGCAGATCAACGGCTCGCCGGGGATCAGCGCATCGCTGGGCGCTCCTTGCGCGGCGCGGAAGGCGGTGATCAGGCGGATGCGGGTGGCATTGCGCCAGACCAGCACCGGGCTGCGCGCCATCAGATCGCTGTCCACCCGTTCGGCCATCACCACCCGGTCATCCTCGCGCGCGGCCTTTTCGACCATGCGTTCGAAACTGTCGAAGGTCAGATCGGGGTCGGCCAGCGCATGGGCCAGATCGAGGATCGGGTTGCCCTCGGCCTGCCGGTGGATGCGGCTGAGGATCAACTGCCGGGTTTCGCCCAGCTTCTGGAACACCATTTCGCCCGACTGGCCGACGGGGGCCAACTGCGCCGGATCGCCGAACAGCACCAGCGTCGGGAAAATGGCGCGCAGGTCGTCAAGCTGGCGTTCATCCAGCATCGAGGCTTCATCGACGAAGCCGACATCCAGCGGCTCTTCCCGCCGCTTCCAGCCCTTGATGAAATCGCTGCCGCGCAGCCCCGCCGCCGCCAGCGCGCCGGGGATCGAGGCGACCTGATCGTAGAAGGCTTTCGCCCGGTCCAGCGCCAGTTCGGTCAGCCCTTCCACCTCGGGCCGTTTGCCGTTGCCGGCCAGCCATTCGGCGATCAGTTCATATTGCGGGTCATAGACCGGGGTATAGAGGATGCGGTGGATGGTGGTCGCGGGCACGCCGCGCATCCGCAGCACCGAGGCCGCCTTGTTGGTGGGCGCCAGAATCGCCAAGGTGCGGCGTTCCTTGCGCTTCTTGCCCTCGTAATCGCCCGAGACGATATCGACCCCGGCCCCCTGCAAGGCCTTGTAAAGCTGCGACAGCAGCATGGTCTTGCCCGATCCGGCCTTGCCGATCACCGCAAGGACGGAAGATTTGCCCTCCACCGCGGGAACCAGGGTTCCCTCATGCAGGTCGATCCCCATGCCGCGAAGCTGGTCGGAGACGCGATCCCAGGCCTCGGCCTGATCGTCGGAGAAGGGCAGCGGAGCGTTTTGCATGGCGCGGACCATAGTGCAACGCTTTGGCCAAGGCGAGGGGGCGCGCGCGGATCAGTTGGGGCGCGGCCTGCCCCCGGTCATCGTCGCGCGGGCGGCCAGTTCCACCTCGGCCACGCGCATTGCAGTTTCCACTTGCGCGGCCAGCGCGGGCAGGCCGTTCGTCAGGGCAAAGCTCCTGAGATCGGACAGCACATCAAAGATCCAGTCCTGGCGCATGACGCCCCCATATCCTTACAACAAACCCACCGGCGACCTGTGCCCGGCAGCCTGACACTATTGGAGGATTGGTCAACAGATCGTCACTAAACCCAAGGGTGAAATGCAAAGCGCCGCCCCGAAGGGCGGCGCAGGCCGGGACAGGTGCACGACCGATCAGCGGCCGCGGCTGGCTTCCAGCGTGTCTTCAAAGGTGCGCAGCCCGGTATGGGGCGCCTGCACCAGCACGGCCATGTTGCCGGGCTTGTGCTGGTTGCGCAGCATCTTCACATGGGCCGCCGGGATTTCATCCCAAGGGAAGACCTCGGACATGCAGGGGTCGATCCGGCGTTCCAGCATCATCTTGTTGGCCGCCGCCGCCTGTTTCAGGTGGGCGAAGTGGCTGCCCTGCAGGCGCTTCTGGTGCATCCACATATAGCGCACGTCGAAGGTGCAGTTGAAGCCCGAGGTGCCGGCACAGATGACGACCATACCGCCCTTCTTGCAGATCAGCGCCGAAACCGGGAAGGTGGCCTCGCCCGGGTGTTCAAACACCATATCGACGTTGACGCCCTTGCCGGTGATGTCCCAGATCGCCTTGCCGAACTTGCGGGCCTCTTTCAGCCAGTCGTTGTATTCCGGCGTGTTGACCTTGGGCAGTTGCCCCCAGCACTTGAAGTCCTTGCGGTTGATCACGCCCTTGGCGCCCAGAGACATGACAAACTCGCGCTTGTCTTCCTCGGAGATCACGCCAATCGCATTGGCGCCTGCCGCGTTGATGAGCTGGATGGCGAAAGAGCCAAGCCCGCCCGAGGCGCCCCAGACCAGCACGTTCTGGCCGGGTTTCAGGTCATGCGGTTCGTGGCCGAACAGCATCCGGTAGGCGGTGGCCAGCGTCAGCGTGTAGCAGGCGCTTTCTTCCCAGGTCAGGTGCTTGGGGCGCGGCATGAGCTGCTGGGCCTGCACGCGGGTGAACTGCGCGAAAGAGCCGTCCTGGGTTTCATAGCCCCAGATGCGCTGGCTGGGCGAGAACATCGGGTCGCCGCCGTTGCATTCCTCGTCGTCGCCGTCATCCTGGTTGCAGTGGATCACCACCTCGTCGCCGACCTTCCAGCGCTTCACCTTGTCGCCCACGGCCCAGACGATGCCCGCGGCATCGGAGCCTGCGATGTGGTAGGGCGCCTTGTGCACGTCGAAGGGCGAGATCGGCACGCCGAGGCCAGCCCAGACGCCGTTGTAGTTCACGCCAGCAGCCATGACGAGCACCAGAACCTCGTGGCTGTCGATGGCCCAGGTGTCCACCACCTCGACCTGCATGGCGACATCGGGTTCGCCATGACGCTCGCGCCGGATGGCCCAGGCATACATCTGCTTGGGCACATGGCCGAGCGGCGGCATTTCACCGACTTCATAGAGGTCTTTGACGGGCGCATCGTAAGCCGCGATTGCGGGGTGCGTATCCAGAGCCATGGGGGCCTCCTGCCAGAAAGATGCCGCGCCGCAGAATCGGCGCGGTATGGAGGCAAGAAATACCCCGATTGCGCAACATTGCAACTGGAAAGAGGTCTATCTTGTAATTTTATGTCCGCCGCGTCGCAGCGTTAGCGCAGGGCTTACCGCTTGCGCACGAACTCGGTCAGGATGACGATGCGCTGGCCTTCCACCCGGCCTTCGATCTGGGCGGCATTGTCGGCGACGAGGCTGATTCCGCGCACCGCCGTGCCGCGTTTGGCGGTGAAGCCTGCGCCCTTCACCGGCAGATCCTTGATCAGCACCACGGTATCGCCCTGCGCCAGCAAAGCGCCGTTGCTGTCACGATGTTCCACGGCGCCGGCGATCTGGGTCCAGCCTTCCACCTCGGGCGGCAGGATCATGGCATCGCGCGCCTCATGCGCCCAAGGCTCGGACAGGGCGCCCAGCTTGCGCCAGACGGCCAGTTGTACCGCAGGCACGGCCGACCAGGCAGCCCCTTCCAGACAGCGCCAGTGATCCGCCGCGACATCCTCTTCGCCGCGGCAGGCCGGACAGAGCAGAACCTCGCCCGCAGGCGGCACATCGACCGCCTCCAGCCCCGCATCCGCCCCGCAGAATTCGCAAACCCCGCCCGCGCGTTTCAGCAATTCCTTCATGGTCCGCTCCTTTTCACTTTGCTTCGGCTTAGGCTCCCGACGGGCTGCGGGCAATGGCCGATACCGCCTTTGCCCTTGCTTTCAGGGCAGAAAACACGCATATATTGGCACGCTAGTTAACTCACTCGACCACTGTCTCCCTCACCGGCCACAGCTATCGACTTGCGCTGACGACGCCGGGCCGCCGCACTCTCGCGGGCGGCGTTCAAAAATGGAGACATCACGATGGCCAAGGGCACCGTGAAATGGTTCAACGCCACCAAGGGTTACGGCTTCATTGCACCGGAAGGCGGCAAGAAAGACGTGTTCGTTCACATCACTGCGCTGGAACGTGCCGGCATCCGGGCTCTGGCTGATGGTCAGGCTGTGACCTTCGATATCGAATCCGGTCGTGACGGTCGCGAATCGGCGACGAACCTGTCGGTTTCCTGAGATCGCGCGCGCGATGCGGCGTCCGGCGCGGGCGCTGCGTTGCACCAGATAGCAAAAGGGCGGGCGCGTCAGGCCCGCCCTTTTCGCATGTGGGATGGCGTTCAGGCCGCCCGCAGCAGCAGCCGTTCGCGCAGCGCATGTTCAAAGCCGACGCGCAGCGACACCGACGAGGCGGGCGCGCGCAGTTGCACCGGGGCGCCATGTTCCTCGGGGAAGATCTGGGTGGTGCAATCGCGCGAGATCAGCATCACCGGCACGCTGACGCCACTGCTGCGCAGCAGGTTGATGTTGCGCAGCACCGCGTCCAGCCCGCCGAAACTGTCACATTCGATGACGAACAGGCCAAAGGCGGTGGGATCGTCGATCAGCCCGGCCATGGCGGAATAGATTTCCTCTTGCCATTCGATCAGCCCGCCCATCCCGGCAAGGCGTTTGGCCGTCACCTCGGCCAGCGGCGCGCCGGGTTCGGCCAGAAACAGCACCCGTGCGCCCCAGCCCACAAGCGTGGCGTCCTGTTCGATCGTGCGGAACATCTGCATGGCAACCTCCACTGGTGCTTTAGGGCGTTACCCAAGGGGTAGCGGCGAATCTTGTCGAGATTTGGGAAAGAACGCGGCCATTCCGTCGCAAGCGGACCGCCATTCAGGCCGCCCCTGCCCTAGGCTGATGCAAGATCCGCCGGGGCATGGGCCGAAGATGACAGCGACAGATTACGAAATCCTTATCGACGCCCCGACATGGGCTTTCATCGACGCAACCAACCGCTGGTATCCACCGGAAACCGCCAGCTTTACCGTGGCGCAGCAGCGCGCGGTCTATGACCGGATGTGCGCGGCCTTTCGCCAGCCGCGCCCGGCAGGCGTGCAGGTGGTGGACCGGGCTTTGGGCGGGGTGCCGTGCCGGGTGTATGAGGCCGGGCCAAGCCGCGCCACGGTGCTGTATTTCCACGGCGGCGGCTTTGTGGTGGGCGGGCTGGACAGCCATGATGATGTTTGCGCGGAACTCTGTGCCGCGACCGGGCTGCGGCTGGTGAGCGCCGATTACCGGCTGGCGCCAGAGCACCCCCACCCCGCCGCGTTTGACGATGCCTGCGCCGCGACGCGGGCGGCGGCGGCAGAGTTTGGCGGGCCGGTGCTGGTGATGGGCGATTCGGCGGGCGGGTCGCTGGCAGCCAGTGTCGCCCATGCGCTGCGCGGGCGGCTGGCGCTGCGCGGTGTGGTGCTGATCTATCCGGCGCTGGGGGGCGACCGCAGCCGGGGCAGCTATCTGACCCATGCGCAGGCGCCGATGCTGACAACGGCGGATGTGGAGGCTTATGCCGCCCTGCGCCATGGCGGGGCGGAGCCGTTGGCCGACCCGCGCGCCGATGCACTGCGCGACACCGATTTCAGCGGCCTGCCGCCCGTGGTGATCTTTGCGGCGGAATGTGACCCGCTGGCCGATGACGGCCCGGACTATGCGGCGCGGATCGCGGCGGCGGGCGGCACGGCGCGCTGTGTCACCGAGCCGGGGCTGGTGCATGGCTATCTGCGCGCGCGCCATTCGGTGCCGCGCGCCGCAGACAGTTTCGCCCGCATCATCGCCGCGTTGGCAGCGCTGGCCTAGTTGCCAGCGCCGACCATGCGGCGGTGGGCCAGAACTTCCTCCAGCCAGCCCAGCCGCATTTCGGGGACCGAAGACAGCAGCAGGTCGGTGTAATCGTCATAGGGGGGCGAAAGCACATCGGATTTGGTGCCGTAGCGCCGCACCTCGCCCTTGTACATCACGGCGATCCGGTCGGCGATGGCGCGGACGGTGGCCAGATCATGGGTGATGAACAGATAGGCCACCCCCGCCTCGGCCTGAAGGTTCAGCAGCAGTTTCAGGATGCCGTCGGCCACCAGCGGGTCAAGGGCCGAGGTCACCTCGTCGCAGATGATCAGCTTGGGCTGGGCGGCAAGGGCACGGGCGATGCAGACGCGCTGCTTCTGGCCGCCGGACAGTTCGGCGGGGTAACGGTCGGCATAGCCGCGGCCCATTTCGATCTGATCCAGCAGGTCCTGCACGCGCTGGCGCTTGGCGGCGCCGCGTAGGCCGAAATAGAACTCCAACGGGCGGCCGATGATGGTTTCCACCGTCTGGCGCGGGTTCATCGCCACATCGGCCATCTGGTAGATCATCTGCAACTCGCGCAGGTCATCGCGGGTGCGCCCGGCCAGATCGGGCGAGAGCGTGCGCCCGTTGAAGGTGATGCGGCCCTGCGTGGCGGGCAGCAGGCCGGTGATCACCCGGGCCAGCGTCGATTTGCCCGACCCGCTTTCCCCCACCACCGCCAGCGTCTGCCCGGCAGGCAGATCGACCTGCACGTTTTTCAGCACATCAAAGTTGGTGCCCTTGTAGCGGGCAGAGATGTTCTGCACACTGAGCACCGGCGCCGATCCGGCAGGCTTTTCGGCATGGTCAATGGAACGGACGGAGACGAGCGCGCGGGTATAATCCTGACGTGGGGTTTCGATGATCTGCGCGCAGGTGCCATATTCGACCATGCGGCCATGGCGCAGCACCATGATATGGTCGGCCACCTGCGCCACCACGGCCAGATCATGGGTGATATACAGCGCGGCGACGCCGGTTTCGCGGATCGCGCGTTTGATCGCGGCCAGAACCTCGATCTGGGTCGTGACATCCAGCGCGGTGGTGGGTTCGTCGAACACCACCAGATCGGGTTTCGGGCACAGCGCCATGGCGGTCATCACCCGCTGCAACTGCCCGCCCGATACTTGGTGCGGAAAGCGTTTGCCGATGGTTTCGGGGTTGGGCAGGCCAAGCTGGCGGAACAGATCGACGGCGCGCGCCTCGGCCTCGGCCCGGGCCATGCCGGTGGCGAGCGTGGTTTCGATCACCTGTTCCATCAGCGGCTTGGCCGGGTTGAAGGCGGCGGCGGCGCTTTGGGCGACATAGGTCACCTCTTTGCCGCGCAGGGCGCGCAGGCCGCCGGGGCCGGATTGCAGGATGTCGCGCCCGTTGACGAACACCTCGCCCCCGGTGATGCGCACCCCGCCCCGCCCATAGGCCATGGAGGACAGGCCGATGGTCGATTTGCCCGCGCCGCTTTCGCCGATCAGGCCCAGCACCTTGCCCTTCTCGACCGTCAGCGACACGCCGTGCACCAGCGTCACCTCTTTCGGCGCCTCGCCCGGTGGATAGGCGGTGGCGCCGATCTTGAGGTTGCGGATGTCCAGCAATGCGCTTGGCAGGGTATCCTTAGGCACCGCGGCCTCCTTTCAGGCTGGAGGTGCGGTTGAGCACCCAGTCGGCCACGAGGTTGACCGAGATGGCCAGCGTGGCGATGGCGAAGGCCGGGATCAGGGCGGCCGGGATGCCGTAGACGATGCCCTCTTTGTTTTCCTTCACGATGCCGCCCCAATCGGCCAGCGGCGGTTGCACGCCAAGGCCAAGGAAGGACAGGGTCGAGATGAACAGCACGGCAAAGATGAAGCGCAGGCCCATTTCGGCGACCAGCGGCGACAGGGCGTTGGGCAGGATTTCACGGAAGATGATCCAACCCTGTTTCTCGCCGCGCAAGCGGGCGGCCTCGACATAGTCCATCACCGCGACATCGACGGCGACGGCGCGGGCCAGGCGGAAGACGCGGGTGCTATCGAGGATGCCCATGACGAGGATCAGCACCGGCAGGGTGACCGGCATCACCGACAGCACCACCAGCGCCGAGATCAGCGAGGGGATCGACATCATCAGATCGACCATCCGCGACAACGCCTGATCGACCCAGCCGCCCTTGACGGCGGCAAAGAAGCCCAGGGTGGAGCCGAGGCCGAAGGACAGCAGCGTGGCGCAGGCGGCGACGAAAATCGTGGTGCGCCCGCCCCAGATCATCCGTGACAGCAGATCACGGCCAATACTGTCGGTGCCCAGCCAGAACTGCGCCGAAGACGGCTCCCAACTGTCGCCCACCACTTCGGCCATGCCGTAGGGGGCGATCAGCGGGGCAAGCAGGGCCGCGCCGAAATAGGCGCAGGTGAAGGTCAGCCCCAGCAGGGCGGCAAGGGGGTAGCGCCTCATTTCGGGTGCCTCAGTCGGGGATTGGCGAGGATCGACACGAGGTCGGCGATCAGGTTCAGGCCGATATAGACGCCGGCGAAGACGAGGCCACAGGCCTGCACCACCGGCACGTCACGTTTGGCGACGTGATCGACCAGATATTGCCCCATGCCGGGATAGACGAAGACCACCTCGACCACGACCACACCGACCACCAGATAGGCGAGGTTGATCATCACCACATTGACCACCGGCGCCACCGCATTGGGCAGGGCATGGCGGGCGATGATCAGGAAGGGGCGCAGGCCCTTCAGCTCGGCGGTTTCGATATAGGCCGATTGCATCACGTTCAGGATGGCGGCGCGGGTCATCCGCATCATATGGCCCAGCACGGCCAGAACCAGCACGATCACCGGCAGGGAAATGGCATAAAGCCGCTCGCCAAACGCCATCCCGTCATAGACGGCGGCCAGCGAGGGGAAGACGCGGAACTGCACCGACAGGAAGTAGACGGCGATATAGCCCACGAGAAATTCGGGCACCGAAATGGTGGCCAGCGTGACGGTGGAGATCAGCTTGTCGGGCCAGCGGTTGCGATAGCGCACCGACACAAGGCCCAGCAGCACCGCCAGCGGCACTGCGATCACGGCGGCGCAAGAGGCGAGGAACAGCGTATTGGCCAGCCGTTTGCCCAAGGCGGGCGCGATGGGTTCGCCATTCGACAGCGCGGTGCCCAGATCGCCCTGCACCACCCCGGCCAGCCAGCCGAAATAGCGGCTGAGCGCCGGTTCGTTCAGGCCCAGCTGTTCGCGCAGGTTGGCCAGCGTTTCCGGCGTGGCGGATTGGCCGAGGATGGATTGCGCCACATCGCCCGGCAGGATCTGCGTGCCGACGAAGATCAGCACCGAGGCCGCCCACAGCAGCAGGAGGCCCAGCGCAAGGCGCTGGGCAACCAGTGTCACGACAGGATGAGCCATGCCCTCATGCCATCCAAGTCTTGGATGTGGCAAGGCCGTTCATCATCTCCTGCTCGCCATTCGGAAGCCAGCCGGCAATGGCCTCGGAATGCGCTTCGACCCAATCGTTGAACATCGGGCAGATCACGCCGCCTTCTTCCCACAGGATCTTGGCGATCTTGCTGTAGAGTTCCTTGCGCTTGGCCAGATCGGTTTCGCTGCGGGCTTGCAGCACCAGATCGTCGAATTCCTTGTTCGAGAACTTGGTGTCGTTCCAATCCGCCGTGGAGACATAGGCGGTGGAATACATCTGGTCCTGCACCGGGCGGCCGCCCCAATAGCTGGCGCAGAAGGGTTTGACGTTCCAAACATCCGACCAATAGCCGTCATCCGGCACGCGCTTGATTTCCAGCGGGATGCCCGCCGCCTTGGCGCTGGCCTGAAACAGCGCCGCCGCATCCACCGCGCCGGGGAAGGCGCCGTCGGCGACGATCAGCTCGATCGGGCTGCCGTCATGGCCGGAGGCCTTGTAATGTTCGGCGGCCTTTTCCAGCGAAAATTCGCGCTGCGGCAGGGTTTCGTCGAACAGCGGATAGGCCTTGTTGATCGGGATGTCGTTGCCGACCGAGCCGAAGCCGTCGAGGATCTTGTCCACCAGCTCTTGCCGGTTGATGGCGTATTTCAGCGCCAGCCGCAGATCCTTGTTGTCGAAGGGGGCGGTGTTGCAATGCATGATGAAGACATAATGCCCGCGGCCCGACACATTGGTGACCGACACGCCCGGCGCGCGGGCCAGCAGTTTGGCGACCTTTGGGTCAACCCGGTTGATCATGTGGACCTGACCGGATTGCAGCGCCGCGGTGCGGGCCGTGCTGTCATTGATGATGAGGAATTCCACCCCGTCATAATGGCCGCGCGTGGTATCCCAGTCTTCCGCGAACTTCTCGAACACATAGCGCACGCCGGCTTCGGCGGAGACGACCTTGTAGGGGCCGGTGCCGATCGCCTTGTTCGGATCATCGACGCCGCCCTTGGGCTGGACCAGCAGGTGATAATCGGCCAGCAGATAGGGCAGATCGGCATTGCCGGTGGCGAGGGTGACCACCACGCTGTCGCCTTCGGCCTTGATGTCGGTGATGGCCTGCATCACGCCATAGGCGCCGGATTTGGCGTTTTCGTCGGAGTGGCGCTTGAAGGTGGCGACCACGTCCTCGACCGTCATGTCGCTGCCGTCGTGGAATTTCACGCCCGAGCGGATCTTGAAGGTCCAGACCGTGCCATCTTCATTGGGGGCAAAGGATTCGGCCAGACGCGGTTCGATGGAGCCGTCGGGCAGTACGTTGACGATGGTATCGCCCCATTGGCGGTTGACGTTGAACGCCACCGGACCATCGGCCAGACCGGGGTCCAGCGCATCGGTGCTTTCGCCGCCGCCCAGACCGACCTTCAGCACACCACCCTTCTTCGGCTCTTCCGCCCGTGCCATTTGTGGCAGCAGCGTCGTGCCCAGCGCGGTGGCCATGCCCAGCGCGGCGGCGCGGCCCATGAATCCGCGGCGGGTCAAACCAGCGCTGTCGATCGCGTCGAGCAGCTTGCTGAGATCGTCTTTCATCCGAGTCTCCCTGACAGTTTTTATGTGATTATTTGCTCAAGCATGGCGGGAAAGCCGTGTTTGCGTAAACATTTTTTTTGGGCTTTTCCTGTCGGTTTCCCGTCATATGTGGTCGCGTTTGACGGGCGCATGGAATTGGCGGGAAAACACCTGCGCCGCGCCCTCCCATGCCTGAAGCTGCGCATCCATCTGCAGATTTTGCGCTGCGGCGCTCATCTGGCAGGTGGCGAGGCTGCGCACCGACCAGTCGCCCCGCGCCAGACGCTGTTCATAGGAAATCTCCACCCGCGCAGACAGCGGATCGTCGGGATGGATCGACCAGACCTCGCGCAGGGTTTCGCCGGTGATCAGGCCATGGGTCAGGTTTTCGGCATCGCCGGTGTCTTCTTCGACAATCAGCGCGATGCGGCCGGTGATCAGGTCATGTTCGATCCGCCGGGCGGCGGCGGGGGCCCGCAAGACGCGGTGTTTCCAGCCCGGCGCGGCCTCGGGCACCGGGGGCAGCCATTCGTCGCCGCGGCTGCCGGAATGGCGCGGCAGATCCAGCGTGCCGGACTCGAGCGTCAGCGTCGCCGCCTCGGGCGAGGGCCACAGGAACGGCCAGTAGGTGGTGGACAGTGCCAGCCGCAGCCGATGGCCGGGGGCCAGCCGGTAGCCCATCTGATCGAGGGTCAGCGCGATGTCGAACGCCTCGGCCACCGGCACCGGGGTCGGCTGTTCCATGCTGTCGCGGTGGCGCAGGTTCAGGATGCCATGGCAGATGCGCACCGAAGCGCCATCGGGCGCCACGTCGCAGAGCCGCGCCACGAGGAAGGCCATCGGCTTGTCGCTGCGCAGCCGCAGGTGAAGGGTGGCTTGCCCCAGCAGGTCCATGCCTTCGGCCAGCGGATCGGTGTCGAAACAGACCGACAGCGCATCGTCAGCGCGCTGGTCGCCGGGCATTTCGGCGTGCAGGCCCATCGGGAAGAACTCGCCGGTGTGCAGCCCCAGATGCTGCGGCGTGGCAACGGAGAGGCCCAGGGCCGCGGCACCCTGCCCCAACCGCCCCGGCGAAAGCGCCAGAACCGCGCGCGTCACGCGGGGGCTGGGCCATTGCTCCTCTACCACCCAATGGCCAGGGCGATGGGCGGCGCAGGCATCGGGCGGCGCGGAATGGAGCATATAGGCGCGGTAGCGCGGCCCCTGCGCCACGCCGTTGTCGATGCCCTTCAGCCAGCAATCCCACCAGCGGATCGCCTCTTGCAGAAAGCCGATCTGCGGGCCGGGCACGGCGGTATGGGGGTATTGGTGCACCCATGGCCCCATGACCCCCTGCCCCACGCCGGGATGGTTGGTCATCACATGGCCCAGCGTGTTCATGTAATTGTCGGCCCAGCCGCCGAAATTCAGCACCGGCACCTGCATCCGGCCCCAGTCTTCGCAGATTGAGCCGTGTTTCCAATAGGCGTCGCGGGTCTGGTGGCTGGCCCAGCGCGGGGCGAGCCAAGGCTCGGCCTCCAGCCGCGCCAGCCAGTCTTGCCGCCAGTCGGGGCGCAGCGCCGGATCGGCGGGGCGCGAGGAGAAGGACAGCATCACCGCCCCCCAGCCGAAATTCTCGCCCAAGAGGCAACCGCCCTTGAAATGCACGTCATCGGCGAAACGGTCGGCGGTGGAACAGACCGAAATCACCGCCTTCAGCGCCGGGGGCTGGTTGAAGGCGGCTTGCAGGCAGTTGAAGCCGCCCCAGCTTTTGCCCATCATCCCGACCGCGCCGCTGCACCATGGCTGGCGCGACAGCCAGTCGATGACGGCCACGGCATCATCCATTTCCTGCTGGGTGTATTCGTCCGCCATCAGCCCTTCGCTGTCGCCATTGCCGCGCATGTCCACCCGGATGCAGGCATAGCCATGGCCGGCGACGTAGGGGTGCATCAGCTCATCCCGCACCAAGGTGCCGTCGCGTTTGCGGTAGGGGATGTATTCCAGCACGGCAGGCACCGGGTTTTCCCCGGCATCCTCGGGGCGCCAGATCCGGGCCGACAGGCGCACGCCATCGGGCATCATGATCCCCTCGTCCGGCAGGTCGATGATCTTGCGGGGGAAATCGGTGACGGTGCGCATGGTGTTCTCCGGGTTCGGGCGGGGCCTCTGGCGCCAGCCTAGCGGTGGCGGTGCGGGCTGCTGGCCCAATCCCGACATGACGGGCGCTGGCGCCGCCCCGCCGGTCAGGCCGAGTCCTGCGCGGTGGCGGCCAGCCAGTCGGTCAGCGCGCGGGGGATGCCCGGCAGATCGGGCCGGGTGACCAGCCAATAGCCACAGTCCGCCCGCTCCACCTGAGGGCCGACGGGGACGAGCGTGCCGTTGGCGAGATGGCTGGCGATAAGCTGCACCCAGCCCAGCGCCACGCCCTGTTCGGCCAGCGCCGCCTGAATGACGAATCCATAGGTGTTCAGCACCATATCGCCCGGCGCGGGGGCGCGGGCGATGCCCTGTGTGTGCAACCAACTGGCCCAGGTAAACCAGCGCGAGGGGCCTTCGTTTTCCAGATGCAGCAAAGGCGCCTGCGCCAGATCGGCCAGCGTGGCAAACGGCCCGTGCCGCGCCAGAAAGCCGGGGCTGCAAACCGGCACCACGCGTTCGGGCATCAAAAGACGCGCCCCCTCGGGCATGTCGCTGCGGCGCCCGAACAGGATGGCGGCATCGGCGCTGCCATCCAACCCCTCGTCGATCCCCTGCGAGGCGATGATATGCACCTGAACCTCGGGGTGCAGAGCGCGAAACTCGGTGACGCGCGGCATCAGCCAGAAGGCGGCGAACCCGTAATCGGTAAAGATGCGGATCACCGGCGCCTTGGCCAGCGCCCGCGCCTCTTGCGTGGCGGCGTCGATCCCCGCCACCCCGGCCTGCACCGCCGCCAGCAGCAGGTGCCCCGCCGGTGTGGGCTTGCTGCCGCCAGAGTGGCGCTGGAACAGCGGCAGGCCGACCTGTTCCTCGATCCGGCGCACCTGGTAGCTGACAGCGGGCTGCGACAGGCCCAGTTCTGCCGCCGCAGCGCTGAGCGAGCCGTGCCGCCCCACCGCCGCGAAGATGCGCAGCCAGCCCAGATCGAGTTTGCGCGGAGCCATAAGTAGCCTTTATGGTTTGGATCGAAAATAACCGTCTATACAGACCATGGCATACAGATACCTGATAGGGGCACAAGAAAAACCTCCTCTCCCGACAGGAAACCGCGCCATGACCCGAACCCGCATTGCCCTCGCCCTTGCCACCGCCCTGCTGCCGCTGGCGGCGCAGGCCGATGATGCCGCCCAATGCGGCGCCGTGCGGCTGTTCGATCCCGGCTGGACCGACATCAACGCCACCAATGCCGTGGCGACCACGCTGCTGTCGGCGCTGGGCTATACGCCCGAGGTGAAGACCCTGTCGGTGATCGTGGGATATGAGGCGATGAAGGCGGGCGAGATCGACGCCTTTCTGGGCAACTGGATGCCCGCCCAGCAGAAATTCATCGACGATCTGAACGCCGCCAAGGCGGTGGAGGTGCTGGGCCAGAACCTTGAGGGCGCCAAGTTCACCCTGGCGGTGACCAGCGCCGCCGGGCAGATGGGGGTCAAGGATTTCAAGGATCTGGCGCCGCTGGGCGAAGCCTTCGACCGCAAGATCCATGGCATCGAAGCGGGCGCCCCGGCGAATGAAAGCATCCAGAAGATGATCGACGCCAATGATTTCGGCCTTGGCGACTGGGAGCTTGTCGCCTCCAGCGAGCAGGGGATGCTGGCGCAGGTGGCGCGCGGGCAGGACAGCGATGCGCCGGTGGTGTTTCTGGCCTGGGCGCCGCATCCGATGAACACGCGCTTCGATCTGACCTATCTGGCCGGGGGCGACGCCTATTTCGGCCCGGATTATGGCGGTGCCGATGTCTATACGCTGGCGCGCAGCGGCTGGTCGGGCGCCTGCCCCAATGCCGCGCAACTGCTGCGCAATCTCGTCTTCACGATCGAGGCGGAAAGCACCATCATGGGCGGGATTCTGGACGACGGCCAGACCCCGGACGAAAGCGCCAAAGCCTGGCTGAAGGCCAATCCCGCCACGCTGGAACGCTGGCTGACCGGCGTCACCACGCTGGACAGCGCCCCGGCGCTGCCCGCGGCTCAGGCGGCGCTTGGCCTCTGACCCCGAACCGTGGCAGGGGACGGCAAACGCCCCCTGCCCCAAGGCGCTGCTGAAAGGACCGACATGAGCCGCCCCAATATCCTGATCCTGATGGTGGACCAGCTGACCGGAACCCTGTTCCCCGATGGCCCCGCCGACTGGCTGCACACGCCGAACCTGCGCAAGCTGGCCGACCGATCGGTGCGCTTCGCCAACAGCTATACCGCCTCGCCGCTCTGCGCCCCGGCGCGGGCCTCGTTCATGTCGGGGCAATTGCCGCGCCGCACGCGGGTCTATGACAATGCCGCCGAATTCACCTCGGACATCCCGACCTATGCCCATCACCTGCGCCGCGCGGGTTATCAGACGGCGCTGTCGGGCAAGATGCATTTCGTCGGCCCCGACCAGTTGCACGGGTTTGAAGAACGCCTGACCACCGACATCTATCCCGCCGATTTCGGCTGGACCCCGGATTACCGCAAACCGGGCGAGCGGATCGACTGGTGGTATCACAACCTCGGCTCCGTCACCGGTGCGGGCGTGGCGGAAATCACCAACCAGCTGGAATATGACGACGACGTGGCGCATCAGGCGGTGCAGAAGCTTTATGATCTGTCGCGCGGCATGGATGCCCGGCCCTGGTGCCTGACCGTCAGCTTCACCCACCCGCATGACCCGTTCGTGGCGCGGCGCAAATACTGGGATCTCTACGAAGGCAGCGCCCATCTGGAGCCGCCCGAGCCGCTGGCCTACGAAGACATGGACCCCCATTCGCAGCGCCTGATGGATGCCTGCGACTGGCGGTCGCTGGAGGTGACGCCCGACCATATCCGCCGGGCGCGGCAGGGTTATTTCGCCAATATCTCTTACGTCGATGACAAGATCGGCGAAATTCTCGCCACGCTGGAGGCGACGCGGCAAGAGGCGATCATCCTCTTCGTGTCGGACCATGGCGAGATGCTGGGACGCAAGGGGCTGTGGTTCAAGATGAATTTCTTCGAAGGCGCCGCCCGCGTGCCGCTGATGGTCGCCGCCCCCGGCCTGCCAGCCGGGCGGGTGGATACGCCGGTCTGCACCATCGACGTGACGCCCACGCTCTGCGATCTGGCCGGGATCTCGATGGCGGAGGTGATGCCCTGGACCGATGGCGAAAGCCTGGTGCCGCTGGCCAAGGGTTTTGATCGTACGGCGCCGGTGGCGATGGAATATGCCGCCGAGGGCACGATCACCCCGATGGTCGCGCTGCGCGATGCAAGGTTCAAATACATCCGCTGCGCCGCCGACCCGGAACTGTTGTTCGACCTTGAGACGGATGTGGAGGAAACGAAAAACCTCGCCACCGATCCGGCCCATGCCGACACCATGGCCCGCTTTCGCACCGAGGTGGAAATGCGCTGGGATCTGGCCCGCTTCGATGCCGAAGTGCGCGAAAGCCAGGCCCGGCGCTGGGTCGTCTACGAGGCACTGCGCAACGGCAATTATTTCCCGTGGGATTACCAGCCGCTGCGCGCCGCCTCGGAACGCTATATGCGCAACCATATGGATCTGAACGTGCTGGAAGAAAACAAACGCTTCCCGCGCGGGGAATAGGGCCAATCAGACAGCGCCTGCGCAAGGCGCAGGCCCTCCCTTTTATCTCACCGCCCGCGCTGCGCGCAGGCGGCTCGGTCATGCCTCCGGCGGGGATATTTGGACCAAGATGAAAACAGGCGCCACTCTTCACCTTTCATCTTGGCAAAAATATCCCCGGGGGTCCGGGGGCAGGCAGCCCCCGGCGCTGCCGCAAAAGCAAAGGCCCGGTCGCGCTGACCGGGCCCCGCCATCTTCCGTGGCAACGCCTTTGGCGGGGGCTCGATGCCCCGGCCAAAGGCGCCCTGTTTCAGGTCAGACCGCCGCTTTCAGCGCCTCCACCAGATCGGTGCGTTCCCAGCTGAACCCACCATCCGCGTCCGGTGCGCGACCGAAATGGCCGTAAGCCGAGGTGCGGGCATAGATCGGGCGGTTCAGGCTGAGATGTTCGCGGATGCCGCGCGGCGTGAGGTCCATGCAGGCCGCGACGGCCTGTTCGATCCGTTCCGCCTCGACCTGACCAGTGCCATGGGTATCGACATAGATCGACAGCGGCTTGGCCACGCCGATGGCATAGCTGACCTGCAGGGTGCAGCGATCCGCCAGACCGGCGGCCACCACGTTCTTCGCCAGATAGCGCGCGGCATAGGCGGCGGACCGGTCCACCTTGGTCGGATCCTTGCCCGAGAAGGCACCGCCGCCATGCGGCGCGGCCCCGCCATAGGTATCGACGATGATCTTGCGGCCGGTCAGGCCCGCATCCCCATCGGGGCCGCCGATCACGAAGGTGCCGGTCGGGTTCACCCACCATTCGGTGCGCTCGGAAATCCAGCCCGAGGGCAGCACTTCGCGGATATAGGGTTCCACGATGGCGCGGATGTCATCCGAGGTCTGGCTTTCATGCGCGTGCTGGGTGGAGAGCACGATCGAGGTCACCTCCACCGGCTTGCCACCTTCGTAGCGCAGCGAGATCTGCGACTTCGCATCGGGGCGCAGCGTCGGTTCCTGCCCGGATTTGCGCACCTCGGCCAGACGGCGCAGGATGGCATGGGCATACTGGATCGGCGCCGGCATCAGTTCCGGCGTCTCGCGGCAGGCATAGCCGAACATGATGCCCTGATCGCCGGCCCCGTCCTTGTCCACGCCCTGCGCGATATGGGCGCTTTGCTTGTGCAGGTAGTTCTTCACCTTCAGGGTGTTCCAGTGGAACTCGTCCTGTTCGTAGCCGATATCCTTCACGCAATCGCGCACGATGTCTTCGACGCGGCCCAGCATCTCTTTCAGGGCCTTCTTGTCGGACAGGCCGACCTCTCCGCCCACGATCACCCGATTGGTGGTGGCGAAGGTTTCGCAGGCGACGCGGGCATTCTGCTCTTCCGTCAGGAAGGCATCAAGCACCGCATCGGAAATGCGGTCGCACACCTTGTCGGGGTGTCCTTCGGAAACGGATTCCGAAGTGAAAATATAGTTCTGTCTGCTCATGGGGAAGTGCTCCGTTGGGGTATCCCCGTCACGCCAGGAAGCCGTTGTGACGGTTCGATGAAACCCGTTACGCCCCATGCTGCGGCGCGTCAAGCAAGCCCTTTGCCGCGGCGCCGGAACAAAAGCGCCGCGAGTCCCGCCAGCAACACCAGCAGCGGTGCCTCGCCCCAGCGGGCATAGGGGGTTGGCGGCAGCGGCCCCGGCAAGGCGGCGTCAAGATAGGCCGCCACACCGAAGGGCAGCGCCGCCGTCACCCGGCCCCGGGCATCGGTCACCCCGGTCACGCCGGTATTGGCGACGCGCACCAGCGGCAGGCCCATTTCCACCGCGCGCAACCGCGCCTGTGCCGCGTGCTGGAACGGGCCGGTCAGCGTGCCGAACCAGGCGTCATTGGTGATCTGCAGGATCCAGCCCGCGCGATCCGGCGCCGCGCGCAGGTCGCGGGCGAACACCGCCTCGTAGCAGATCAGCGGCAGAATCTTGCCCAGATGCCCCAGATCCAGCACCGCCGCCCCAGGCCCCGCCGCATAGCCATAACCCTGCCGCGCCGCGAAGGCGCGCAGGCCGAAGGTGCGATAGGCCAGTTCGCCCATCGGCACATATTCACCGAAGGGCACCAGATGATGCTTGTCATAGACATGGGTGACCGTCGCCTCCGGGCCGATCACCACCAGGCTGTTGAAGGCCGCCGCCCCCTCCATCCGTTGCGCGCCCAGGGCCACCGGCACGCCCTGCCCGGCTGCCGCCACGGCATCGACCACGCGGCTGCCTTCCTCCAGCAGATAGGGCAGCGCGGTTTCCGGCCAGATCACCAGATCGGGGCGCGGCAGGGCGGCGGTGTAATCAAGCTGCAACTGCAGCAAGCGTTCGGCCTGATCGGGATCCCATTTCAGGCTTTGCGCCGCATTGGGCTGCACCAGCCGCAGGGTAAGACCGGGGGCCGCAGGGTCCGGCTGCGCCAGACGCCACAGGCCAAAGCCCCAGACGGCGGCCAGCAGCGCAGCCGCCCCCGCCACCCCGCGCCAACCCAGCAGCACCGGCAAGGCGGCCAGCACCAGCACCAGCAGCGTCAGCCCGTTGGCCCCGCCATAGGCCGCCAGTTGCGCCACCGGCGTGTCGATCCAGATATGCCCCGGCAAGGCCCAGGGAAAACCGGTGAAGATCACCCCGCGCAGCATTTCCGCCCCGGTCAGCAGCGGCACGATCAGCCCGGCGCGCCCGAATCGCGCGGCAAGCCAGGCAGGCAGCGCCCAGAACAGCGCCAGACCGAAGCCCATCAGCGCCAGCGCAAACGGCGCCATCCAGCCATAGACCTCGGGCTCCACGAAAAATGGCTGCACGATCCAGCTCAGCGCCGCGCCGAAATGCCCGGCCCCGGCCAGCCAGCCGCGCCAGGCCGCCTGACGTGGGCTTGCCGCCCACGCCACCAGCGCCATGATCCCGGCATAGGCGGGCAGGGCCAGATACCACGCGCCCAAGGGCGCCTGCCCCGCAGCCGCCAGAACCCCCAGCCCAAGGGCCAGCCCCGCCGCGCGCCAGCCCTGCATCATTCAGCCTTCAGCCGCCTGCGCCGCCGCCACCCCGGGCAGGCGCAGTCGCAACCGCTTGATCCGGCGCGGATCGGCATCGACCACCTCGAATTCGGCCCCGCTTTCATGCGGCACGATCTCGCCCCGCGCGGGCACACGGCCCGTGCGCAGGAACACAAGGCCGCCCAGCGTGTCGATGTCCTCGTCATCCTCGCCGGTGCGCAGGCGCATGCCCACCTCGGCCTCCACCTCGTCCAGCGGCGCATTGGCCTGAATCAGCCAGACGCCCGGCTTTTCCTGCTTCCACTGCGCGGCGTCGGCCTCGTCATGCTCGTCCTCGATCTCGCCGATCACCGTCTCGATCAGGTCTTCGATGGTCACAAGCCCGTCCACCCCGCCATATTCGTCGATCACCAGCGCCATATGGACACGTTCTTTCTGCATCTTCTGCAGCAGCACGTTCAGCGGCATCGAAGGCGGCGCATACAGGATCGGGCGCAGCAGCTTTTTCAGGCTGAACCGCCCGCCTGCGCCGAACCCATGCTGCAAGGCCAGATCCTTCAGCAGAATCAACCCCTGGGGATGGTCCAGCGTGCCCTTGTAGACCGGCAGGCGCGAAAAGCCCTGGGCGCGGAATACCTCCACCAGATCATCCTTGCCGATGTCCAGCGGCACCGCCACGATGTCCACCTTGGGGATCGCCACGTCATCCACCCGCAGCTTGCGCAGATTGGCCAGCCCCGGCAGTTGCGGCACCGCAGATTGTTGCGGCACGGCTGGCCCGGCCTGGGACGGCGTTTCCGCCCCCGGGCTCAGAGCCGACAGCAGCCTGCCGAAGAACCCCTTCGGCGCCGGATCAGAGAGCGGGTCTTCAGCCTCCGAGGAACCTGTGGTGTCAGACGGCGCCACTTGCGCCGGACTCGATCCTTCGTAACTACTGCCCATTGGTCCTTGTCCAGTTCCCCGCGCGCCGTCGCGCGCCTTCAATATGGATCGGCAATGCCAAGCTGCGCAAGTATCTGCCGCTCGGTCTCTTCCATCAACTCGGCATCGTCATCGTCGATATGGTCGTATCCCAGCAGATGCAGCACGCCATGTACCAGCAGATGCAGCACATGATCGGCCATCGGCTTGTCCTGCTCGGCCGCCTCGCGCGCGCAGGTTTCCCAGGCGATGGCGATATCGCCCAGCTCGGCCGGCTCTTCCGCCGTGCCCGGCGCGGGCAGGTCCGGCGCCTCGCCGGCAAACCGGCTGCCGCGCTCTTCGGTGGGCCAGCTCAACACATTGGTCGGCGCGGGCTTGTCACGGAATTCGGTGTTCAGCTCGGCGATGCGCGCATCGTCGCAGCCCAGCACCACCACCCGAAACAATTCCGGCTCCAGCGCCAGATGCGTCAGCACCGCGCCCGCTGCCCGTTCCGCCTGCGCTTCCAGCCCGTAAGCCGCCCAGCGCTCTTCCTCGATCACGATATCCACAATGCTCATGCGCGCCCCCATAGCGCCCCGCGGCGCAAAACACAAATCCCCTTCTTCTTTGCCCAAATACCCAAAGGGGGAGTCGCCGCAGGCGACGGGGGCAAAGCCCCCACGCCCGCGCGCAGGCGCGGGCCCCCAAAAGCAGTGCGCGGGCCGCAAGGCCCGCGCTCCGGTTGGCTCACCCTGATCACCCAGATCAGCCCTGTTTCGCCTCGTCGGCCTCGTAAGCCTCAATCACCCGCGCGACCAGCGGATGGCGGACCACGTCCTTGGAGGTGAAATAGTTGAAGGTCACGCCCTTCACCCCTTTCAGGATCCGCTCGGCATCCTGCAACCCGCTTGGCACGCCGCGCGGCAGGTCCACCTGCGTGCGGTCGCCGGTGATCACCATGCGGCTGCCCTCGCCCAGACGGGTCAGGAACATCTTCATCTGCATGGTCGTGGCGTTCTGTGCCTCGTCCAGCACCACAAAGGCATTGGACAGCGTGCGTCCGCGCATGAAGGCCAGCGGCGCGATCTCGATCCGCTTTTCTTCCAGCAGTTTCTGCACCTGTTTCGCCGGCAGGAAATCGTTCAGTGCATCATAGAGCGGCTGCATGTAGGGATCGACCTTCTCCTTCATGTCGCCGGGCAGGAAGCCGAGCCGTTCGCCCGCCTCCACCGCCGGACGGCTGAGGATGATCTTGTCCACCATGCCGCCGATGAACATGGTCACGCCCACCGCCACCGCCAGATAGGTCTTGCCGGTGCCTGCAGGCCCGATGCCAAAGCCCAGTTCATTGGCGAACAGATTGGCGACATAGGCCTTCTGCGCCTCGGTGCGCGGTTCGATCGGCTTCTTGCGGGTGCGCAGTTCCACACCACTGCCCGCCTGAAACATCTCGATCTGTTCGCCGGGGGCGCGCAGCGCGTCGGGCATCGGTTGCCCCATGCGGATCGCACCTTCAATGTCGCCTGCGGCGACGCTGCGCCCTGCTTCCAGCCGGGCATAGAGCGCGCGCAGCACGGCGGCTGCCTGCTCCCGCGTGCCCTTGTCCCCGATCACCGCCAGACGGTTGCCCCGTCGCAGGATGTGAACCCCCATCTGATGCTCGATCTGTGCCAGATTGCGGTCGTATTCGCCGCACAGGTCGATCAGCAGACGGTTGTCGGGAAATTCCAGAAGCGTTTCCACAACGTCGTCCGAACGGGTCGGGGGAGTCAGCGCGCTGATGCCCAAGTGCTGTTCCTTTGCTTCAGAAGGGCCATAAGGAAAGTCTGCGCTTCAATGATTACCGAAACAAGACAAAGCTGGGCGTTGCGGTTTCATTTGCAAGGGTGTGCCAAAAAAATCAGCACTTCCACCGCAGCCCTTTCCGCTCAGCGCTAGCCATAGTGGCAGATGCCGCCCGGATCGCAGTCTATGGGCCTGTTTTCAAACCTCCGCAGCGTCTTTGCCGATTCCGCTGGCACTGCCCGTAATTCAGGCACCCCAAAAGCGAACGGGGGCCCGAAGGCCCCCGCGTGATCCGTATCGCCCGAAGATCAGTTCGTGGCGCGCCCCGCATAGGGGACGTAATCGTTGATGCCCGCATCCTGCGTCTGGTAGTTGCGCACCACGGTGCCCGGCGGGAAGTGGTTGTTGCAGACCGGCAGACCCGAAACCGGATCGAAGCGGCGGCCCGAATAGCCTTCGACACCATCGTCGATGATCCAGCCCTGGCACCCATCGGGATCATAGGCGATGGCCCCGCCGCCCGGCGCCAGCGGAACATTGTCGCGGCCATGGTCGCTCGCGGTGGCGATCACCGTGTCGGGGCTTTGCACATAGGGGGTCAGGCCATCGGTGCAGGCACCCAGAGCCGTCGCGGCAAGAAGGGCAAGGCCCGGAAGAATACGATTGGTCATGGGGATCACCACCTGTAGCAGACGACTTCGACGCGACGGTTCTTCTGCATGTTGGCCGCAGAATTGTTCGGCGCCACCGGCTGGCGTTCGCCAAAGCCGATCTCACGCTCCACCACCGCCCCGGTCGAACGGGCCACATCGGCCACAGATTTGGCCCGGCGCTGCGACAGGGCCATGTTGTATTCATCCGAGGCGCGGCTGTCGGTATGGCCATAAACGGCATAGCCGAAGGCCCCGGCCTGCTGGAAGAACCGCGTGAGATACGACCGGCCATAAGAGGTCAGCGTATGGCTGTCTGTGGCGAACAGCGTGTCGGTGTTTTCCACCAGACAGGTGTTGCGCTTCAGGCAGACGGGCTTGCCGGTCTGCGGGTTGACGCGGTCGAGCATGTAGCCCTCCAGCCCGCCATCGGCCCACCAGTGCATGCAGCCGTCATCGTCGATCCACGCACCCCATTCAATCTTTCCGGCGACCTCCGGGGTGCCCTGTGCCAGCCCCCCCTGTGCGAGCCCGACGGAAACGGCGAGCCCCCCGATCATCAACCGTACTGCTTTGGAAAAAAGCTCCACGTCGCAGCCCCCTTCATTCCACCAAGTGACTTGATTTTATTGGGTTCAGGATTGCCGT
This sequence comes from Gemmobacter aquatilis, assembly GCF_900110025.1. GTDB lineage: Bacteria > Pseudomonadota > Alphaproteobacteria > Rhodobacterales > Rhodobacteraceae > Gemmobacter > Gemmobacter aquatilis. Next base: position 102,765 of record NZ_FOCE01000007.1, read on the forward strand.
CGGCGCCCTGCGATGTAAAGCAAAATCTATGCGTTCCACACAGGTGAAACGACTAATTGTTGCGCGCATCTTCGCGCCGGCGAAGGATTTGGCGCATTGATGAGCGGCTGGAAACAGGCGCTGTGCCGGGTCACCCCGGCAGCCGTTCCGCCGCAAGCGAATTGGGCGCGGCGGCGATCACCCGCACCCGCACCAGTTCGCCCACTTTTCCGGTCGGGTCCATCACATGAACCGCATGGAGGTGGTCGGATTTTCCGACCATCTGCCCCGGCATCCGGCCCGGCTTTTCATACAGCACCCCGACCTCGCGCCCGACCATCGCCGCCTGTGCCGCGCGTTGCTGATCGGTGATCAGCGCCTGCAGCGCGTGAAGGCGGGTGTCGCACAATTCAGCAGGCAATTCGGGCTTTTCTGCGGCAGGCGTGCCCGGGCGCGCGGAATATTTGAAACTGAACGCAGCCCCAAAGCCCACCGCGCGGATCAGATCCATCGTATCCTCAAAGTCCCGATCGGTTTCGCCGGGGAAGCCCACGATGAAATCCGAACTCAGCAGGATGTCGGGCCGCGCGGCGCGAATCCGCTCGATCAGGCGCAGATAGTGTTCGGCGGTATGCTTGCGGTTCATCGCCTTCAGGATGCGGTCGCTGCCCGATTGCACCGGCAGATGCAGATAGGGCATCAGTTGCGGCAGATCGCCATGCGCGGCGATCAGGTCATCATCCATGTCGTTGGGGTGGCTGGTGGTATAGCGCAGCCGCTCCAGCCCCTCGATCCCGGCCATTTCGCGCAGCAGGCGGCTCAGCCCCCACACCCCGTCCTCGCCCGCGCCGTGATAGCCGTTGACGTTCTGCCCCAGCAGGGTGATCTCGCGCACGCCGCGCGTCACCAGATCGCGCGCCTCGGCCAGCAGCCGCGCCGCCGGGCGGCTGACTTCGGAACCGCGGGTATAGGGCACCACGCAGAAGGCGCAGAACTTGTCGCAGCCTTCCTGCACCGTCAGAAACGCCGTCGGCCCGCGCAGGGCCTTGCGTTCGGGCAAATGGTCGAACTTGTCTTCCAGCGGGAAATCGGTGTCGATCTGCTGCCCCTCGGCCGCGACCATCTCGGGCAGGCGATGATAGCTTTGCGGCCCCACCACCAGATCGACCAGCGGCATCCGCCGCAGGATCTCGGCCCCTTCGGCCTGCGCCACGCAGCCCGCCACGCCGATCTTCATCCCCGGCTTCGCCGCCTTCAGCGGCCGCAGCCGCCCCAGATCGGAATAGACCTTTTCCGCCGCCTTTTCGCGGATATGACAGGTGTTGAGCAGCACCATGTCGGCCTCTTCGGCGTTTTCGGTTGTGACATAGCCATTCGCGCCCATCGCCTCGGCCATGCGCTCGCTGTCATAGACATTCATCTGGCAGCCGTAGGTCTTGATGAAAAGCTTCTTCGGCGCAGTGTCGCTGCTGTCGGTCATCGGAGGGGCCCTGACTTCATGCTGAGTGCGGCCTTCTAGCGAAATTGCCGCCCGCGTGCAACGCGCGCCGCCATGGGCTTGCATTGAGCGAAACATTAACGGATTCTGCGGCAAAAAGAACAGGCACGCAGCGGGGCACGGGCATATGCGCTACAAAAGTCTGCCGGATTTCATCGCAAGCCGCGGCACGGCGCTGGATGTCGGGCCGGTGGCAATGATCTTCGCCGAAGACCCGGTGGAGGTGGCCTCGACCCTGCGCCACCATCTGGATACCGGCTTTCGCACCGTCCTGCTGTTCATCCATGACGAGATCTTCGTCGATCCCGCGCTGGAAGACCGCGTGCACCGCATCCGCCACGACGTGCATGCCGAAGAGGCCGTCACCGGCGCCGTCGATGCCGTGACCGCCACCGCCGCGCCGGGCATCTGGCTCTATTACTGCTTCAACGCCGAATACCTGTTCTTCCCCTTCTGCGAAAGCCGGACGGTGCGAGACATGCTGTCCTTTCATACAGAAGAGCGGCGCGATGCGATGCTGACCTATGTCGTCGATCTCTATGCCGGGGATCTGGAGCGTTTCCCCGATGCCGTCAGCCTTGAGGATGCGCATCTGGATCGGTCCGGCTATTACGCGCTGGGGCGCACCGATCCCGAAAAGAACTGGGCCGCGAAAGAGCGTCAGCTCGATTTCTTCGGCGGGCTGCGCTGGCGGTTCGAGGAACATGTGACCTGGAGCAAGCGCAAGATCGACCGCATCTCGCTGTTCCGGGCGAAGACGGGGCTGCAATTGCGGGGCGACTTCACCTTTACCGACGAGGAATACAACACCTACGCCTGTCCCTGGCACCACAACATCACCGCCGCGATCTGTTCGTTCCGCACCGCCAAGGCGCTGAAAACCAATCCCGGCTCGCGCTATCAGATCCAGACCTTCCGCTGGCACAGCTCGACCGAGTTCCGCTGGCACAGCCAGCAACTCATGGAACTGGGCCTGATGGAACCGGGCCAGTGGTTCTGACACCCGCACGGCATGGTGTCTTGGCCTCCGGCGTTTTTCTTGGCAGATTGCGGGAACCACAAGCGCCCTGTGCCGTTCTGCGTCACGACGGGTCTTGCCGCGCCTCAATCCAATGGAGCTTTTCATGTCGTTTGTCCGAAACCTCGTTTGCGCCGTGCCGCTGGTTGCCCTGCTTGCAGCCTGTCAGACCGGCAATCCCAACACCACGACCGGCGCGCTGACCGGGGCCGCGATCGGGGCGATGGTCACCAGTGACGGCGACAAGCTGAAAGGCGCTGCCGCCGGGGCGGCACTGGGCGCTCTGGCCGGATCGACGATCCCGCCGGAACGCAAGCAATGCATCTACACCTATCCCGACGGGCGCCAGTATCGCGCCGATTGCCCGTAAGCCTTGGCAAAGGGGGGGCAGGCGCGTCCTGCCCCGGCTCTGCCGGGCAAGCCGGGCCTCAGCGCCGCCGCAGGCGGATCACCACATCGACGCGGGCGATCTCGGTCCCGTCCGGCGCCTTGGGCAGATGCGCGATCACCAGCTCTTCCGCCGGGGCATCGGTCAGTCGCGCCTCGTCTTCCCAGTAGAAATGCGGGTGATCATCCATCCGGGTGTCGAAATAGCTTTTCGACCCGTCCACCACCACTTCCTGCATCAGCCCGGCATCGCAAAAGGCGCGCAGCGTGTTATAGACGGTGGCAAGGCTCACCTTCTCGTCGCCGCTGACACAGGCCGCGAACAGGCTTTCCGCCGTCACATGCCGGTTCTCGCCATCCCCGACCAGCAGCGCGGCCAGCGCAACCCGCTGCCGCGTCGGCCGCAAGCCGCCCCGCACCAGCCAGTCCGTGCCCCGTTCCATCGCCGTCATTGCCATAGGCCGCCCGTGCCCCGATCAGGAAGAATTCCCTTATCATAGGGCCTGCCCCCCGCCTTTTCAAACCCCCATCGCAATTGCAGGGCACCGCAGGGCCGCCTCGCACCCTTGCCATGCTGCAAAGCGGGGTGTTACAGGGGGCAAAAGCAGATGCGGGAGACAAAGGCCAGATGGCGGCATATCCGACGAGTTTCGACCGGGAAGACCTTCTGAAATGCGCGCGGGGCGAACTGTTCGGGCCGGGCAATGCGCAGCTTCCGGCGCCGCCCATGCTGATGATGGACCGCATCACCGAAATCTCCGAAGATGGCGGCGAACATGGCAAGGGCCATGTGGTGGCGGAATTCGACATCACCCCCGACCTGTGGTTCTTCGACTGCCACTTCCCCGGCAACCCGATCATGCCGGGCTGCCTCGGCCTTGATGGCCTGTGGCAACTGACCGGCTTCAACCTCGGCTGGCGCGGCTGGCAGGGGCGCGGCTATGCGCTGGGCGTGGGCGAGGTCAAGCTGACCGGCATGGTGCGGCCTGACCGCAAGATGCTGCGCTATTTCGTCGATTTCACCAAGGCCGTGCAGACGCGCCGCCTGACGATGGGCGTGGCCGATGGCCGCGTCGAAGCCGATGGCGAGGTGATCTACCTCGTCAAGGACATGAAGGTCGCGCTCTCCGCGAACTGACCGGGAAAGAAGGAGCTAGCTCATGCGTCGCGTCGTCATCACCGGGATCGGCATCGTCTCTCCCATCGGCAATACCGCAACCGAGGTGGAAGCCTCGCTGCGCACCGGCAAGTCGGGCATCGTCTTCGCCCCCAGCTATGCCGAGCATGGCTTCCGCAGCCAGGTCCACGGCATGCCGCAGATCACGCTGGAAGACCATATCGACAAGCGCGACCTGCGCTTCATGGGCCCCGGCGCCGCCTACAACTTCATCGCCATGCGTCAGGCGATCGAAGACAGCGGCCTTGCCGCCACCGATGTCTCGAACGAACGCACCGGCCTCGTGATGGGCTCGGGCGGGCCGTCCACCTCCAACTTCTTCCTTGCCCATCAGACGGTGATCGAAAAGGGCGCGCCCAAGCGCATGGGCCCCTTCATGGTCACCCGCTGCATGTCCTCGACCAACTCGGCCTGCCTTGCCACGCCGTTCAAGATCAAGGGCGTGAACTACTCGATCACCTCCGCCTGCTCCACCTCGGCGCATTGCATCGGCAACGGCACCGAACTGATCCAGATGGGCAAGCAGGACATCGTGTTTGCTGGCGGCGGCGAGGAACTGGACTGGACGCTGTCTTGCCTGTTCGACGCGATGGGCGCCATGTCGTCGAAATACAACGACACCCCCACCACCGCCTCGCGCGCCTTCGATGCCACGCGTGACGGCTTCGTCATCGCCGGCGGCGGCGGTGTCGTGGTGCTGGAAGAACTGAACCACGCCCTCGCCCGTGGCGCCAAAATCTATGCCGAAGTCACCGGCTACGGCGCCACCTCCGACGGGCACGACATGGTCGCCCCCTCGGGCGAAGGCGGCGAACGCTCGATGCGGCTGGCGGTCGCCACCCTGCCCGAGGGCCGCAAGGTCAGCTACATCAACGCCCACGGCACCTCGACCCCGGCAGGCGACGTGATGGAGGTCAAGGGGATCCGCCGCGTGTTCGGCGAAGGCAATGTGCCGCCGATCTCCTCCACCAAATCGCTCACCGGCCACTCGCTCGGCGCCACCGGCGTGCATGAGGCGATCTATTCGCTGCTCATGCTGCAAGGCGGCTTCATCACCGCTTCCGCCAACGTGACGCAACTCGACCCGGAACTGAAACCGGAAGAGATCGCCACCACCTACCGCGAGAATGTGGAGATGGATTCGGTCCTGTCCAACAGCTTCGGCTTCGGCGGCACCAATGCCACGCTGCTGATGAGCAAATACCACGGCTGAGCCGGGCACCGATTTTTCGCAGAAAAATCGCATTCAGGGAGAGGCCGCATGGCTGAACTGATGAAGGGCAAACGCGGCCTCGTGATGGGCGTTGCCAACGAGCGGTCGATTGCCTGGGGCATCGCCAAGGCACTGGCGGATGAAGGCGCGGAACTGGCCTTCTCCTATCAGGGAGACGCGTTCGGCAAGCGTGTGCAACCGCTGGCGGCTTCGGTCGGCAGCGATTTCCTCGTCGATGTCGATGTGACCGACGATGCCAGCCTCGACGCCTGTTTCGGCGCGTTGAAGGATCGCTGGGGCACGATGGATTTCCTGATCCACGCCATCGCCTTTTCCGACAAGAACGAACTGACCGGCCGTTTCATCAACACCAGCCGGGCGAATTTCAAACATTCGCTGGATATCTCCTGCTTCTCCTTCATCGACGTGTCGCGCCGCGCCGCCGAGATGATGCCGCAGGGTGGCAGCCTGATCACGCTGACCTTCCAGGGCTCCAACCGCGTCACGCCGAATTACAACGTGATGGGCGTGGCCAAGGCGGCGCTGGAAAGTGCGACACGCTATCTGGCCAATGACCTCGGGCCGCAGGGCGTGCGGGTGAACGCCATTTCGCCCGGCCCGATGAAGACGCTGGCCGGGGCGGCCATTGGCGGCGCCCGCGCCACCTATCGCCACACCGAAGCCAACGCCCCCCTGCGCTCCAACGCGACGCTGGAGGCGGTGGGCGGCACCGCCGTCTGGCTCTGCTCCGATTACGGCGCCTTCACCACGGGCGAGGTGGTGCGCGTCGATGGCGGCTTCCATGTGCTGGGGATGCCGCAGGCCGACAACCTCTGACCCCTGCCGCAAAACCGCTTCCACCAAAAGTTTAGGCCGCCCGAAGGGGCGGCCTTTTGCATGGAACCATGGGTATAAAACAGGAAAAATCCCGCTCGGGTAAGGATTTACCAACGTTGACCCCTGCCCGCCCCCCGCACAGTCTGGCGGCACAGCGGCGCCCGCAGCCTGCGGCGCACCATCCCTTTCAGCCAGTTCCTTTGGAGGCCCCATGCGCATCATCGACGAAACCGTCGCCAACGATCTCAGCGGCAACAGCAATATCTACACGCCGATCACCGATCTGACCTCGATCCCCGGCGCGCAGATCGGCGAAATCGACGTGAATGGCAGCACCCAGGCCTATGCCCATGTCAGCCTGTCCAGTTTCACCGATTACGACACCTTCCGCACCGATCTGACGGCAGGCGAGAAATACCGGCTCGTCTTTACCCCCGATGATGAAAGCAAGTTCTACGCCAATGCCGTCGCCTGGGCGCAGGATGCGTCGGGCAGCGATTCAGAGCTGATCATGAACCTGATCGGCAGCGGCAGCACCTATATCAACGGCTCGCTCTATTCCGAGGTGTTTCAGGTTGCGGCCTCGGGCGCGCATTACTTCTCGTTCCAGCTCGGCGTGTCCAGTTCGGTGCTCCTCAATCCGGTCATCGCGCAACTGGGCTACACCCTGACGCTGGAACGGATCGGGCCGAAGCTGATCACCGGCACTGCCGATCCCGAACGGCTGGTGGGCAGCGACGGGTCCGACCGGATCACCGGGCTGGGTGGCAATGACACGCTGCTGGGTAACGACGGGCGCGATACGCTGGATGGCGGTGCTGGGTCCGATGTGCAGGACGGCGGCAGCGGCAAGGATGTGCTGCTGGGCCTTGGCGGCAATGACCGGCTGCTGGGCGGCGACAGCGACGACCGGCTGGGCGGCGGCAAGGGTGCCGACACGCTGGACGGCGGCGCGGGCCATGACAGGCTGACCGGCGGCACCGGCGCCGACACCTTCCGCTTTGCCGATACGCCAACCGCAGCCAATGCCGATGAGATCACCGATTTCAATCTCCGCGCCGATCACATCGCGCTGGCCCGGCAGGCCTTCACCGCCTTTGCCAGCACCGGCAACCTCGAATCTTCGGCCTTCGTGCAGGGCAGCGCCGCCCAGACCGCAGACCAGCACATCATCTACAACCGCGCCAACGGCCAGATCTTCTACGATGCCGATGGCGTGGGCGGCGCCGATCAGGTGCTGATCGCCACGGTCACGGCGGGCCTCAATCTGACCGCCGATGATTTCCTGATCTACTGAGCGCCCCATCCCCCGCGCCCTGGCCGCCATTCCCCGGAATGGCGGCTTTTTTGCGCGCGCCCGGCGGCAAAACGGGCCCATGATGCACAGACCGCCGCAAGCCATGGTTGGCCCTTGCACAGCGCCGCGTTCGACGATAGGTAATCCCCCGTTGCGGGCGTTGTGTAATGGTAAGACCCCTGCCTTCCAAGCAGGAGACGCGGGTTCGATTCCCGCCGCCCGCTCCATCCTCCCTTACAGGTTCCCGGCCTCTCCGTTTCCCGGACAGGCGCGCCGCCGCAAGAGGCATCCCGCCCCCCTCCCCCCGCTTTCTCGGACCTTGGTCCGATGCAAATCCCCGCCCTTTGGCGCAAACAGGGAGAGAGAGGTCTGAGGCCCCGGCGCAAAGGTCCGGCGCGGATATGCCAGCGCAACAGGGCGTGAGACACAGGGGCATCCCCGCCAGCACGGCCGGGACAACCCTTCCCGCCAAGACGGTCGGGACCATCGAGGAGACACGGATATGACAGCCCACTTCCCGCGCCTTGCCCTTCTGCTCGGCACCGCCGCCATGCTCGCCGCAGCGCCGGTCAGCCTGCAATTCAACCCGGCCTCGGGCGCCTTTGCGCTGAAACCCGCCATGGCGCTGGCGCGCGGCGGCAATGATGACGGCCCCGGCCATGACGCCAACGACGACCGTGGCGGCGACCGGAACGACGACCGGAACGACGATGACAGCCACGATGACGGCGATGACGACAGCCATGACGACGACGGCACCGATGACCGGAACGACGACGACAGCAACGATGACGACAGCCACGACGGCACCGATGATGACAGCAATGATGATCTGAACGACGACGACAGCAACGATGACGGCCCCGGCGATGACCTGAATGACGACGACAGCGACGATGGTCTTGCGGATGACAGCGACGATGACAGCGTGTCCACCGGCCCCACCAAGGGCAAATCGCTGATCGCACTGGCTGGCGCCCGCAAGGTGGCCAAGGTCGAAGTCTCGCGCCGCGGCATCGAAGTGACCTATCGCAACGGCTCCAAGGAACAGATCGAAGGCCGTTGGTATGAACGCAAGGACAAGACCGGCCGCACCGTTGAACAGCGTCTGGCGACGCAGGCCGATATCGACCGCCTCAACGCCCTGCGCTAAGTCTGACACAGCGGGGGGCGGTTTCGCCCCCCTTCCCCTTTGACCCAAGGTTCGCAGACCCGCATCATGCCCCGCCTCACCCCGCTCCTTCTGGCGCTTTTCGTCTGTGCCACCGGCCTGCCGCACCTGCTGGCGCCATGGGCTGTGGCGGGCCTCGCCGCCTATGCCAGCGATGATGGCGGCGACGACCGGGGGGATGACCGGGGGGATGATCGCGGCGACGACCGGGGGGATGACGGTCAGGGCGATGATGGCAGCGACGATGACGGTCAGGATGACGACGGTCAGGACGATGACGGTCAGGACGATGACGGTCAGGACGATGACGGCACCGGCAATTCCGGCACCGGCCTCAGCGGCACTGGCAAGTCGGCCAAAGCTCTGGGCGACACCGCGTTGCGCCGCCTCGGCCCGGCGGGCACAAGGCGCCTGTTGCTGGATGGCACGGTGGAGCGGGTCATCGGCCAGACCTATGAACGGCTCGACGCCAAGGGCCGCGTGCTTGAACGCCGCACCGCCACCAGCTCCGATACCGCACGCCTGCGCACGATGAAGGGCGCATTGGCCATTGTCAGCCTGAGCCGCAGCCGCGCCGTGGTGATCGACAATGCCGGCTGGCGGGAAGAGCTGACCGGCACCCGCTATCAGCTTACCGATCCGCGCGGCAATCTGGTGGTGCGCCGCCGTGCCACCGCCGCCGATCTGAAACGCATCCAGCAGATCCTGCCCGGCGAATAGCGGCTCAGCGCGTCAGATGTTCGCGCGCCAGCACCGCCGCCTCCACCCGGTTGCGCAGATGCAGCTTCTGCAGGATCGAGGTCATGTAATGCTTGACCGTTTTCTCCTGCAGATCCAGCGCCAGCCCGATTTCCTTGTTGCTCTTGCCCTCGGCGACATGGCGCAGGATTTCCTCTTCGCGCTTTGACAGATCATCCAGCGGGTTGGCCGGTTTCGCCTTGCCGCCCCGCATCGCCGCCAGCAGCCGCGCCGCAAGGGCGGGCGAGACATAGGTCTGCCCGCGCGCCAGATCCTTGACCACCGCCACCAGATCGCGCGCGCCGACACCTTTCAGGATATAGCCCAGCGCCCCGGCCTTCAGCGCCTGCATCACCACATCGTCTTCCTCGGAAGCGGTCAGCATCGCCACCTTGGGCGGCGCGTCCCAAGCCATCACCGCACGCAGCGCCGCCAGCCCGCCCCCCTCGGGCATCGAGATGTCCAGCAGCAGCAGATCGGGGCGCAGCCGTTCGGCCAGTTCCACCGCCGCTTTCGCATCCTGCGCCTGACCCACGACCGACAGCCCGGCATCCTCGTCCAGCGTGCGTGCCACGCCTTCGCGGTACAGCGGGTGGTCATCCGCAATCACGATCCTGATTTCTTCGCTCATCTCGCCCCTCATCCCTGCCCGACCGGCAGGATCATCCGCAATTCCGCCCCGCCCCCCGGGCGGTCGCCTGTCTCGAACGTGCCGCCCAGCGCTTCCACCCGGTCACGCAACCCGGCCAGCCCCAGCCCGCCATCCTCGTCCGGCAGTGCCGCCGCGCCAAAGCCCGGCCCGGCATCCTGCACCCGCAGCACCAGCGCCCCGTCTTCCACCGCCAGCCGCACCGCCTGCCCCCGGCCCTCGCCATGGCGCCAGCCATTGCTCAGCCCCTCCTGCACAAAGCGGTAGAGGCAGGTCTTCTGCGCCGCATCCAGCGCCGGCAACCCCTCGGGCGCACAGTCCACCTCGACGGCACAGCCGCTGCGGGCGCGATGTGCCTCGGCCAGCCCCTGCACGATCTCGCAGGGGTCGCGCGCCGCAATATCCGGCAGCGACACCCCGCGCGAGATCGAGCGGATTTCCCGCATCGCATCGCGCAGCGCACCCTCCACCTCGGTCAGCACACCCTGCCGCGCCGCGTCCAGCCCGTCGCGCAACCCGTCCAGCCGCAGCGCCGCATAGCCCAGCAACTGCGCCGGGCCGTCATGCAGATCGGCGCCCAACTGCCGCAACACCTGATCGTTCAGCGCCGCCGTGCGTGCCGCCGCGCCCTGCACCCGCAGCCGCAGGGCGCGGTTATGCTCCGACATCTCGGCCAGCGCGGTCAACTGCCGCGCCATGGCCGCGCGCTGCGCCCCGATCGTGGCCGACCCGCGCGCCACGATCCCCCACAGCGCCGCCCCGATCGCCGCCATCACCAGCGCCACCGCCAACCAACTGCGCCGCTTGGCCGCCGTCAGATCGGCGGACAGCGTCGTGGCATTTTCATAGAACTCCACCACCGCGATCACCCGGCCCGACCACACCTCGCGGATCGGGCTGTAAATCTCCAGCAGCGGCAGGCCCATCGCCGCCTCGCGCGCGTTTTCCGCCGCGCCGGGCTGCACGAAATCCGCCGAAACCTCACCCGCCCAGGCGCGTTTCAGATCCACGCCCACCGGAAAGCGTTGCCCCAGCACGCTCTCGTCCGAAGCATCGACCACCAGCCCACCGGATTTCCAGATCTTGTAAGACACCACCCGCGCGCCCAGCGCGGTCGAGGCGAACACCTCGTCCAGCGCCCGATGCGCCAGTGGCGACAGCTCGTCCGTGGCGGCCAGATCCTGGCTCAACGGAGAGATGAAGCTTTCCATATACAGCGCCGTGGCATTGGCCCAGTTGCGCACCACCGCCTCTTCGATGCGCGCCGCCACCCACTGGCCCACGATCAGCATCGCCGCCAGCATGACCACGCCGCCCGCCACAGCAAATTGCGTGGCAAGCGACCAATTCGACCATCTGTTCCAGAACCGGTGCATCATGCCCCGGTTCTATCCGCCCCGCCGCGCCCGGCAAACGGGCGAAAGTCTGATCGGGCGGTTATTTCAGCTTTTCTTCCAGCGCGGCAATCCGCGCCTCCAGCGCCGCGTTTTCCTCGCGTGCCTTCACCGCCATGGCGCGCACCGCGTCGAACTCCTCGCGCGTCACGAAATCTCGGTCGGCCATCCAGCGGTCGATGAAGCCTTTCATCGCCGTCTCGGCCTCGGTCTTGGCGCCCTGGGCCACGCCCATGGCATTGGTCATCAGTTGCGACATGTCGTCGAAGAATTTGTTGCGGGTCTGCATGGGGATCTCCTGTGCTTGGCCTCTATATGCGGCGCCGCGCCCCCGCCTGCAAGTCCGCGCCCCCCTTTGTTCCCCGCCGGTTGACAATGCCGCAGCCCCGCCCGACAACACGCCAAGCCGGAGGCCCGCATGACCTATATCCCCTTCCCGAACCTCTCGCCCGATCTCTTCTCGATCGACCTGTTCGGGGTCACCTTTGCCCTGCGCTGGTATGCGCTGGCCTATATCGCGGGCCTGCTGATCGGCTGGCGGCTGGTGCTGCGCGCGCTCCACCAGCCCCGGCTCTGGGCCGCACAGGCGCCGATGAACGCCGAACAGCTTGACCGACTGCTGACATGGGTCATTCTTGGCGTGGTGCTGGGCGGGCGGCTTGGCTTCGTGCTGTTCTACCAGCCCGGCTATTACCTGACCCATCCCGCCGAAATCCTGAAAGTGTGGGAGGGGGGCATGTCCTTCCACGGCGGCTTCCTCGGCGTCGTCACCGCCGCCCTGATCTTCTGCAAGCGCGAACACATCCCGCTTCTGCCCATGGCCGATCTTCTGGCCCTGGCCGCCCCGCCCGGCCTGCTGCTGGGCCGCATCGCCAATTTCATCAATGCCGAGCTGTGGGGCCGCCCCACAACCCTGCCCTGGGGCGTGGCCTTCCCGGGCGAGGCGGCGCAAAGCTGCGCCACCGCCACCCTGCCCTGCATCCGCCACCCCAGCCAGCTTTACGAGGCAGGGATGGAGGGGCTGATCCTTGGCGCCACCCTGCTGATCCTCGCCTTCGCCACCCGCACCTTGCGCCATCCGGGCCGTCTGGCCGGGGTATTCATCGCCGGCTATGGCATCGCGCGTTTTCTGGTGGAATTTGCCCGCCAGCCCGATGCGCAATTCGCATCCCCGCTGAACCCGCTGGGCCTTTACATCCAGTGGGGGCCCTATGAGGGGCTGACGATGGGGCAGCTTCTGTCGCTGCCCATGGTGCTGATCGGGGCCGTGCTGATCCTGCGGGCGCGCCGTGACCCCGCTTGAATCGCTGCTGATCCGCCGCATCGCCACCACCGGCCCGATCACGCTGGCCGAGTATATGGCGGACTGCCTGCTGCATCCCGACCACGGCTATTACACCACGCGCGAACCCTTCGGGGCGCAGGGCGATTTCACCACCGCGCCCGAAATCAGCCAGATGTTCGGCGAATTGCTGGGCCTTTGCCTCGCGCAATACTGGCTGGACCTTGGCGCCCCCGCGCCCTTCACGCTGGCCGAGCTTGGCCCCGGGCGCGGCACGCTGATGGCCGATGTGCTGCGCGCCACCGCCCGCGTGCCGGGCTTTCACGCCGCGGCACAGGTCACGCTGGTCGAGGCCTCGCCCACCCTGCGCGCCCGCCAGCGCGCCACGCTGGGGGATCATCCGGTGCACTGGCTGGCCACGGTGGCCGACCTGCCCGCCCAACCGCTGTTCCTGCTGGCAAACGAATTCTTCGACGCCCTGCCGATCCGCCAGTTCACCCGCGATCCGGCGGGCTGGCGCGAAACCATGGTCACCGTGACCGAGGACCGCCTGTCCTTCGCCCTGTCATCCCCCGCGCCCATCGCCGCGCTGGACCACCGCCTTGCCGACACCACCCCCGGCGAGATTGTCGAGATCTGCCCCGCCGCCGCGCCGATCACCGCCGAAATCGCCGCCCGCATCACCGCCCAAGGCGGCACCGCCCTGCTGATCGACTATGGCGGCTGGCGCTCGCGCGGCGACACGCTGCAAGCCCTGCGCGCCCATGCCTTTGCCGATCCGCTGGCCCACCCCGGCGAGGCCGACCTCACCGCCCATGTGGATTTCGCGGCGCTGGCCCGCGCCGCCGCCCCCTGCCCCGCCTCCGAACTCACCCCGCAAGGCACCCTTCTGGCGCGGCTGGGCATCGAGGCCCGCGCAAACGCCCTCGCGCAGCGGTTGACGGGCGCCGCCCTGCAAGCGCATCTTGCCGCTACACGCCGCCTGACCGACCCCGCCGAGATGGGCACCCTGTTCAAGGCTCTCGCGCTGCACGCCCCCGGCACCAAGCCGCCGCCGGGCTTCGCGCCCGGCCCTGCCCACCCAGGCCAAACCTGCTGAGGACCAAATGCTCGAAATCATCACCTCCGACGCACTTGGCCTCGTCCGGCACGGTTTCTTCACCCGCAAGGGCGGCGCCTCCTCCGGCATCTTTTCGGGGCTGAACTGCGGCACCGGATCGACAGATCTGGCCGAGGTGGTGGCGATCAACCGCGCCCGGGTGGCCGCCGCCATGGGGGCGGACCCGCAGGCGCTGGTCACCGTCAACCAGATCCATTCCGCCGATGTCGTCCCCATCACCGGCCCGCATGGCGCCGAGGTGCCCAAGGCCGATGCCATGGTCACCGCCACCCCCGGCGTGGTGCTGGGCATCCTGACCGCCGATTGCCAGCCCGTGCTGTTTTCCGATCCGCAGGCCGGGGTGATCGGCGCCGCCCATGCCGGCTGGCGCGGCAGCAAAGAGGGCATCCTCGAAGCCACGCTCGACGCGATGGAGGCTCTGGGCGCCCGCCGTGCCCGCATCACCGCCATCATAGGCCCGACCATCAGCCAAGCCGCCTATGAGGTCGGCCCCGAGTTCTTTGAATCCTTCGTGGATGACGACCGCGACACCGCCCGCTTCTTCGCGCAAGGCAAGGGCGACCGTGCGCTGTTCGATCTGCCCGGCTATGCGCTGTGGAAACTGCGCCATGCCGGGGTCGGCCATGCCGAATGGACCCGCCACTGCACCTACCGCGACCCCGAGCGATTCTATTCCTTCCGCCGCACCACCCATCAGGGCGAGGCCGATTACGGGCGACTCATCTCCTGCATCCGGCTCTGATTGCGGCAGGCGCACGCCAAGTTCCCGCCGCAATTTCCGAAACAATCGCGTGCCCGCCCCCCCACTGTTTCACCGGCTCTCAAGTATTCCTCGCATTTTCCGCAAGTCCCGCTTGCCTTTCCCCCTCCTCCCATCCGCTGAAAATGCCACAATCGCGGCCAAACCCTTGCCGCAATAGGCTGGCAGATTGTTTCCAAGGTCGGACAGACCACGAAACAACCGCCCAGAAGGAGCAGACCATGAAGAAAGAACGCCGCTGGCTGAAATCGGTCCTCGCCGCTTCGGAAACCCAGCAGGCCGCCCTGCCGTGGCAGCGCGGCGCCCGCCGCAAGCCCGAAGCCTTCAAATCCGCCGCCGCGCCGCAGCCACGCGCCCAGGCCGCGCGCTGATCCTGCAGACCGTACGATCCCAAAGACCTCGACCGAAGGCCGCGTATGCAGAGACGCGGCCTTTTCCTTTGCCGATTCGCCGCCTTTTGCCATCACTCTCCCACAGATTGTGGCACATACCGGCACAACGTTGATCACGCGGAAACAGTGTCCCGCTTGCGGCAAGACTGCGCACGACGCCCTCCACAAAAATGAAATAACTTTGACAGGTCGCCGCGAAGCAGCCATCTTTGCCTTATCGGCGCCTGACCGTGCAAAAGCAGGTGCCACCCGTGAAAGTCATTGCTTCTGACTTGCGCGGGGTGGCTCGGGAAACCAGGCCAGATTGTGTGGCTCAGTACGGGCGGCCCTGTTGCGTTCCTCTGCGCAACGAAGGGGTCGCCTGTTCACTTTCCGGGTCATGCATATCGGCCCTTTCCCGGCCAGATCGCGCTCCCGAACATGCAAAAACCGGCCCACTTGCGCAGACCGGCCCAAGGCGTTCAGCCATTCCCCAAAATCAGGCGTTCTTGCTCAACCGCGCTTCCAGCACATCGAAGGGCAGCCCCGGCTCGTCCTTGGCACAGCGGATCACCAGCGAGGTCTTCACACTCGCCACATTTTCGGCCTTCAGCAATTCCCCGGTCAGAAAGCTCTGAAAGCTCGACAGGTCCGGCGCCACGCATTTCAGGATGAAGTCGATCTCGCCATTCAGCATATGGCACTCCCGCACCAGCGGCCAATCGCGGCAGCGCCCCTCGAAGGTGCTCAGATCGCCCTCGGCCTGGCTTTGCAACCGCACCATGGCGAACACCTGCACCTCGAACCCCAACTCGCGCGCGTCGATATCGGCGTGATAGCCCTTGATATACCCCGCCTCCTCCAGCGTGCGCACCCGGCGCAGACAGGGCGGTGCCGAGATCCCCACCCGCTTGGCCAGTTCCACATTGGTCATCCGCCCATCCGCCTGCAATTCAGCCAGAATATGGCGGTCGATGGGGTCCAGTTTGGCGCCAGCCATGAAGAAACGTCCTTTCCCGCGCCGCCTGTTGTGGTCATTGCGGCGTCTATTTCGTGCGGACATTAGGATTTTGCGCCCCCATGCGCAATATTCTTTCGCCCGATAGGTATTTTTCCGCACGACCCGACCCAAATGCCCCATTTCACGGCGCTGCGATCAGGCATTTGCCTCGCCCCGCGCCGCCCCCTATATGGGGCAGGCAACAGATACGAGGGCACCATGGGTGACGCGCGCCATACCAAAGTTCTGATCATCGGCTCCGGCCCGGCGGGCTATACCGCCGCCGTCTATGCCGCCCGGGCGATGCTGGAACCGATCCTCGTGCAGGGGATGCAGCCCGGCGGCCAGTTGACCATCACCACCGAGGTCGAAAACTGGCCCGGCGATACCCATGTGCAGGGCCCTGACCTGATGGTCCGCATGGAAGCCCATGCGCAGGCCATGGGGGCCGAGGTCATCGGCGATTACATCACCAGCCTCGATCTGCAAAACCGCCCCTTCACCGCGCAGGGCGACAGCGGCACCACCTATACCGCCGACGCCGTGATCCTTGCCACCGGTGCGCAGGCGCGCTGGCTGGGCCTGCCCTCCGAAGAAAAGTTCAAGGGCTTCGGCGTCTCGGCCTGCGCCACCTGTGACGGCTTCTTCTATCGCGGCAAGCAGGTCGTGGTAATCGGCGGCGGCAACACCGCCGTGGAAGAGGCGCTGTTCCTCACCAATTTCGCCACCAAGGTCACGCTGATCCACCGCCGCGATTCGCTGCGCGCCGAAAAGATCATGCAGGACCGCCTGTTCAAACACCCGAAGATCGAGGTGATCTGGAACAGCGAAGTGACCGAGGTTCTGGGCACCGAGGCGCCGCTGGGCGTCACCGCCGTGCGCGCCCGCAATCTGCAAACCGGCGAGACGACCGATGTCCCCTGCGACGGCTTCTTCGTCGCCATCGGCCATGCCCCCGCCTCGGAACTGGTGAACGACCAACTGGAGCTGCACAATGGCGGCTATGTGAAGGTCGAACCCGGCACCACCCGCACCTCGATCCCCGGCGTGTTTGCGGCGGGCGACCTGACGGATCACGTCTATCGTCAGGCGATCACCAGCGCGGGCATGGGCTGCATGGCAGCCCTTGACGCCGAGCGCTGGCTGGCCGGGCACTGATCGCCTCAACGCAAACGGCACCCCACGGGGTGCCGTTTTTCATTCTACCCGCGCCGCGCAGCCTTAATGCACGTTCACCGGCGCCAGATCGTTCTGCCGCGCCAGCGCGAAGGCCAGCGCCCGGTCGCGCACCAGCGCCAGCCGCTCGCCATCCGGGCGATGCACCGCATACAGCGTCTCGATACCGACCGCCTGCACCCGGATCTCTTCGGGCAGGTCGGCCACATGCACCGGGCGGACATAGACGATCCGCTCGGCGCTTTCAGGGAAGAAATTCACTTTCGCATCCATGACCCGATCCTTTCATTTCGCCTCGATCCGCTTCACCGGCGCAGGCGTATCCGCCACGCGCGGCGACCGGATCGGGATTGTCTGCACCACCGTCTCCGGCACGACGCGCCGCAGATCGACATGCAACAACCCGTGTTCCATATGCGCCCCCGCCACCTCTACCCCGTCGGCCAGCACGAAGCTGCGCTGGAAGGCGCGGCTGGCAATGCCCCGGTGCAGCCAGACCCGCGCGCCGTCATCCTCGGCCTGACGGCCCCGGATGACGAGTTGCCGGTCCTCCACCGTGATCGACAGCTCTTCCTCGCGGAACCCGGCCACGGCCAGCGTGATGCGATAGGCATTGTCTGCCACCGCTTCTATGTTGAACGGGGGATAGCCCTCGCCCGAGCCTTTGGCGGTGCGTTCCACCAGCCGTTCAAGCTGCTCGAACCCGAGAAGATAGGGATGGGACCCGAAACTGATCTTGGTCATCGACTTGCCCTTGCGAAAAGCGACATATCGTGCCCGGCCCCGTCATCGGGCACCCGGCTCCCCTTGAATATGGGGCGCCGCAACGCCCCGCGCAAGCCCCTGTGCGGCTGCCGCAATCGCAGGAAATCGCGGGACATTTCTTCCCAAAGCGCGGAAAAAATGCTATGTTTCGCAAGTAATTCGCCTGCGACTCAGCAGCCCGCCCGTCAGGAAGAACGCACATGAACGCTTCGATGGAACTCAATTTCGAAGAGATGCTGCGGATCCGGCTAGAAGTGCTGCGTTGCGAACACCGCGATCTGGACGAGGCGATCCATGTGCTGGAAACCATGGGCCGCCCCGATCAGTTGACGCTGCGGCGGCTGAAAAAGCAGAAACTCTGCCTGAAAGACCAGATCGTGAAGATCGAGGATCAGTTGATCCCCGACATCATCGCCTGACCTGACCGCGATCACGCCGCCCCGATCCTTCGCAGAAGGATCGCCGCCGCCCGAATCCCGCCCCATCCGATGCGCCGCAGCACGATCCTTCGCAGAAGGATCGCCCGTCACGCATCCGCGCTTGCCCCCTGCCCCCCTGCGCGCTAAAGCGCCTGAAAAACCACGGGGGATGCGATGGCTGTTGACGTCGGAATCATCATGGGCAGCCAGTCCGACTGGCCGACGATGCGCGAGGCGGCGGCGATCCTCGATGAACTCGGGATCAGCTACGAATCGAAGATCGTCTCGGCCCACCGCACGCCGGACCGGCTCTGGTCCTATGGCAAGACCGCGGTCGAGCGCGGGCTCAAGGTGATCATCGCCGGGGCCGGTGGCGCCGCCCATCTGCCCGGCATGATGGCCTCCAAGACCCGCGTGCCGGTGATCGGCGTGCCGGTGCAGACCCGTGCCCTGTCGGGCGTGGACAGCCTCTATTCCATCGTGCAGATGCCCAAGGGCTTTCCCGTCGCCACCATGGCCATCGGCGCCGCAGGGGCGGCCAATGCCGGGCTGATGGCCGCCGGCATCCTCGCCCTCACCGACCCGGCGCTGGCCGCCCGGCTGGATGCCTGGCGCGACGCCCTCTCCGCCTCCATCCCCGAGGAGCCGCGCGATGAATGAGGCCCTGCCGCTTGGCGCGATGATCGGTATTCTGGGCGGCGGCCAGTTGGGCCGGATGCTGTCGGTCGCGGCGGCCCGTCTGGGCTTTCGCACCCATATCTATGAGCCCTCCGCCAATCCCCCCGCTGCCCATGTCGCCGACCGGCTGACCACCGCCAGCTATGACGATGCCGAGGCGCTCCGCGCCTTCGCGCAAAGCGTCGATGTCATCACCTATGAGTTCGAGAACATCCCCACCGCCGCACTCGACCTGCTCGAATCGCTGCGCCCGATCCGCCCCAACCGCCGGGCGCTGGCCGTCAGTCAGGAGCGGATTGCGGAAAAGGATTTTCTCACCTCGCTCGGCCTGACCACCGCGCCCTATGCCGCCGTCACCACGCTGGAGGATCTGCACACCGCCCTCGCCCGCATCGGCACGCCGTCCATCCTGAAAACCTGCCGTCTGGGCTATGACGGCAAGGGCCAGGCCCGGTTGCACAGCCCCGCCGATGCCGAATCCGCACTGGCCCAGATGGACGGCGCCCCCGCCGTGCTGGAAGGCTTCGTGAGCTTCACGCATGAGGTGTCGGTCATCGCCGCCCGCGGGCTTGACGGTTCGGTCGCCTGCTATGACCCCGGCGAGAATGTGCATCGTGACGGCATCCTGCACACCACCACCCTGCCCGCCAAGCTGACCAATGCCCAGCGCACCGATGCCGTGCTGCTGGCCGCCCGCATCCTCAACGCGCTGGAGTATGTCGGCGTCATGGGGGTTGAACTGTTCGTGACGCCGCAGGGCCTGCTGGTCAACGAAATCGCCCCCCGCGTCCATAATTCCGGCCATTGGACGCAGAACGGCTGCGCGGTGGACCAGTTCGAACAGCACATCCGCGCCGTTACCGGCTGGCCGCTGGGCGACGGGTCGCGCTTTGCCGATGTGGTGATGGAAAACCTGATCGGCGACGACATCGCCCGCATCCCCGCCCTCGCGCGCGAAAAGAACGCCGCCCTGCACCTCTATGGCAAATCCGAGGCCCGCCCCGGCCGCAAGATGGGCCATGTGAACCGCATCATCGGCCGCTAAGGCTCAGGACTCCGGCGTGCCGGTATCGCTCTCCCCGCGCTCCAACCGGGCGCGGGCTTCCGCCGCCAGATTTTCGTAACGGCGGCGAAATGCCTCCAGACTGCGCTCCTCCAGCTCCTCCAGATCCAGCAGCGCGTTATGCGCGCCCTGCGTCGCCCGGATCAGCTCGTCCAGCTTCAACTGGATCGCCGAGGTGTCGCGGTTCTGGGTGTTCTGGATCAGGAACACCATCAGGAAGGTCACGATCGTCGTGCCGGTGTTGATGACAAGCTGCCAGGTGTCGGAAAACCCGAAGATCGGCCCGGTGACGATCCAGACGACAATCACCCCCAGCGCCAGCGTGAAGGTCGAAGGCCGCCCGCACCAGCGCGACACCGTTTTCGCGATGCTGCCATACCGATCCGCCATGCGCCGCCCTCCCCGTGATCCGGCGCCACCCTAGCGCAGCCCCGGGGCGCCGCAACCCCTGCTCAGCCGGCGGCAAGCCGCGCCAGCTGCTCCATCCGGGCCGCGAATTCCTTGCTGGCCGAATGGGCCCGCGCAAAGGCCAGCGCCCGCTCCGAATGGCCCGAAACCTCCTCGGGGGCCGCCGCCAGCAGCGCCGCCTCGCGCGCCAGCGCCACCGGGTCGCCAAACTGCACCGTCCAGCCCGCGCCCACCCGCGCCACCAGCCGCTCCAACATCCGGTTGGCATAGCCCAGCACCGGCAGCCCGCAGCCCATCGCCTCCAGATAGGCGCAGGATGGATCGTCCTGCCGGTGACAGCTCAGGAAAATATCCGCCTCCTGCCGCATCCACGGCACCAGCTCGCTCTCGAACGGCACCGGCGCGTGCAACCGCACCCGCGCCTCCAGCCGCGCCGCCGCGATCTCGTCGCGCAACTGCGCCTCCAGTGATCCGGTGCCGAAAATATCCAGCGTGAAATCCACGCTCCGCGCCCGCAGCGCCCGCGCAAAGGGCACCAGATCCTGCGCGCCCTTCATCGGCTCCAGCCGCCCGAAATTCACCAGCCGCAGCGGCCCGCCATGCAGTCGCCGCGCCAGCCGGATCGCCTGTTCCGAGGTTTGGGCGAACAGTGCCCCATCCATCCGCCCGTCATGGTAACGCAATACATCCGGCACCAGCCGACCATAGGCCTCGAACGCCGGGTCGCCATTGCATTGCAGCCCCGCCGCCCGGCGAAAGGCCCGGCACATCCGCCGCTCTTGCCGGATGACCCACAGCATCGACCGCAGGCGGCGCAGCCAGCCGATACCCTTGTCCAGCCGCAGAATATCCAGCCGCGTCGCCAGCGTGTATTCGATCGCATAGACCAGCTTCACCCCCGGCCCGCACAGATCGGGCAAGGCATGGGTGCGCCAGCCATCCGCCGCCGCCAGCACGATCCCCGCCCCCGCCAGATGATCGCGCGTCAGCGCCGCCCCCTCGGGCAGCACGGTCAACGGCACCGCCAGATCGGCCTCGGCCATCTCGCGGCCAAACGGCACCGGCCCGCCTTCCCAGATGATGCAGCGCAGCGGCCCATCCCAATGGGCGGCGTGCAGGGCCAGCCCCTCGATGAACCGCGCATCCAGCCGCAGCCGCCCGTCGGGCAGCCGCTCCAGCGGCGCCGTCACGATCATCACCAGTTCCGGCAGCATCCCGCCTCCATAGCAGCCCCAGTTGCGACAGACCTACACGAAACCCCGCCCCCCGCGCAGCAAAAAGGGCGCCCGAAGGCGCCCTTTTCCGTAAACAGCCTATCGGCTGATCACATCATGCCGTCCATGCCGCCCATGCCGCCCATGCCGCCGCCGCCAGCAGACGATTTGTCCTGCGGCTTGTCAGCGATCATCGCTTCGGTGGTGATCAGCAGCGAGGCAACCGACGCCGCGTCTTCCAGCGCGGTGCGGGTGACTTTCGCCGGGTCGATCACGCCGAACTTGAACATGTCGCCATATTCTTCGGTCTGCGCGTTGAAGCCGAAGGTCAGGTCGGTGGATTCGCGCACTTTGCCCGCAACCACAGCCCCGTCCACACCGGCGTTTTCGGCGATCTGACGCAGCGGTGCTTCCAGCGCGCGGCGCACGATGGCGATACCGGCATTCTGGTCAGAGTTTGCACCCACCAGACCGTCCAGCGATTTGCCAGCCTGAACCAGAGCCACGCCGCCGCCGACAACGATGCCTTCCTGCACGGCCGCACGGGTCGCGTTCAGGGCGTCATCCACGCGGTCCTTGCGCTCTTTCACTTCGATCTCGGTCATGCCGCCGACGCGGATCACCGCAACGCCGCCAGCCAGTTTGGCCACGCGCTCTTGCAGTTTTTCCTTGTCGTAATCCGACGTGGTTTCTTCGATCTGGGCGCGGATCTGCGACACGCGGGCCGCGATTTCAGCCTTGTCGCCAGCACCGTCCACGATGGTGGTGTTGTCTTTGGTGATCGACACTTTCTTGGCACGGCCGAGCATGTCGATGGTGACATTCTCCAGCTTCATGCCCAGATCGTCAGAAATCACCTGGCCGCCGGTCAGGATCGCGATGTCCTGCAGCATGGCCTTGCGACGGTCGCCGAAGCCCGGCGCCTTCACGGCAGCGATCTTCAGGCCGCCACGCAGCTTGTTGACGACGAGCGTGGCCAGAGCCTCGCCTTCCACGTCTTCGGCCACGATGATCAGCGGCTTTTGCGACTGGATCACGGCTTCCAGCAGCGGGACCATCGGCTGCAGCGACGAGAGTTTCTTCTCGTGCAGCAGGATGAGCGCGTCTTCCAGATCGGCGATCATCTTGTCCGGGTTGGTCACGAAATAGGGCGACAGGTAGCCGCGGTCGAACTGCATGCCTTCGACGACTTCGGTCTCGGTTTCGAGGCCTTTGTTCTCTTCGACGGTGATCACGCCTTCGTTGCCGACTTTCTGCATCGCGTCGGCGATCTGACGACCGATTTCCGCTTCGCCATTGGCCGAGATGGTGCCGACTTGCGCAACTTCAGCCGAATCCGAAACCGGACGGGCCGCAGCCTTGATCGCCGCGACGACTTTGGCGGTGGCCAGGTCGATGCCGCGCTTCAGGTCCATCGGGTTCATGCCAGCAGCAACGGCTTTCAGGCCGTCCTTGATGATGGCTTGGGCCAGAACGGTGGCGGTGGTGGTGCCGTCGCCCGCTTCGTCATTGGTGCGGGAAGCGACTTCCTTCACCATCTGCGCGCCCATGTTCTCGAACTTGTCGGCCAGTTCGATTTCCTTGGCAACCGTCACACCGTCTTTGGTGATGCGCGGGGCGCCGAAGGATTTGTCGATCACCACATTGCGGCCTTTCGGGCCGAGGGTAACCTTCACAGCATCGGCGAGGATGTTCACGCCGCGCAGCATGCGGTCGCGGGCATCGGTGTCGAACTTGACGTCTTTAGCAGCCATGTGCTTGCTCCAGTGTCTAGAATTTCAGGGATAAGGTCAGCGGTCCGTCAGGGATCAGGCGATGATCCCGAGGATGTCGCTTTCCTTCATGATGAGCAGCTCTTTGCCATCCAGCGTGACTTCGGTGCCCGACCATTTGCCGAACAGCACGCGGTCGCCCACGGCCACCGACGGCGCGATCAGCTCGCCCGAGTCCTTGCGTGCGCCTTGGCCCACGGCAACCACTTCGCCCTCAGCGGGCTTTTCTTTCGCGGTATCGGGGATGATCAGGCCGCCCTTGGTTTTTTCTTCGCCTTCGATGCGGCGAACCAGCACACGGTCATGCAGCGGTTTGAATGCCATCTTTGAACACTCCCTTTGGGTATCCAGTGTTAATCCGATTAGCACTCAGTCGGCCTGAGTGCCAATGGCCAGACAGTTAGGCACCCCGCGCGCACCTGTCAACGCCCGTCGCACAGAAAAAATCGCTGCGCCGCAGCGCCGGGCGGCCCTTGGCCCGCCCCCTCCCCCATGCCACACTCCCCCGATCCCGGAGGACCAGATGCCCCTGACACTCATCCGCCGTCTTGCCTGCAGCCTCGCCCTGTTGGCCGGGCTCTGCACCACGCCCGCACTGGCCGACAGCTGCACCGGCCGCAACCTGTTCACCACCCTCGCCCCGCCGGATACCGCCCGGCTCGATGCCGCCACCGCCGCCCAACCCTTTGCCACCGGCAATTTCTGGCGCGCCACCAAGGACGGGCGGCAACTGCACCTGATCGGCACCTTCCACCTGGCCGATTCGCGCCATGCCGCCACCCTCGCCCGCCTCGCCCCCGTGCTGCGCGACGCCCGCACCCTGCTGGTCGAAGCCGGGCCAGAAGAGGAACGCGCCCTCAAGGCCGCCATGGCCCGCAACCCCGACCTGATCCTGCTGCCCGCAGGCCCGACGTTGCGCGACCGCCTCGGCCCCGCCGATTGGGCCACGCTCACCACAGCCCTCAAACGCCACCAGATCCCCGCGATCATGGCTGCGCGGATGCGCCCGTGGTTCGTCGCCGTCACCCTGTCGATGTCCAGTTGCGCGCCCGCCGCCGCGCTGGATAACGGCCTTGACCGGCAATTGATGCAGCGCGCCACCGAGGTCGGGCTGCCGATCCGCGCGCTGGAACCCTACACCACGCTCTTCACCATTTTCGACAGCCTGTCGGAGGAAGACCAGCTCGGCATGATCCGCTCTGCCCTGCTGATGGAAGATCAGCTCGCCGATTACGCCACCACCCTTTCCGATGCCTATTTCGCCGAAGACAGCCGCCGCATGTGGGAGTTTACCCGCCTCGAATCAGCCAAGGCGCCCGGCTATACCGCCGCCCGCGCCGATGCCGAATTCGCCCGGCTGGAAGCCGCGCTGATGACCCACCGCAACCGCATCTGGATCGCGGTGCTGGAACAGGCCACCGCCGAAGGCCCCGCCCTTGCCGCCTTCGGGGCGCTCCACCTCTCGGGGCAAGAGGGCGTGCTGTCCCTGCTGGCAGAGCGCGGCTGGACCCTCGAACGCCTGCCGCTCTAGCCCGCACCTGAGACATTGCGCCGCGTGACATTGCCGCGCGGATTGCTATAACGCGCCAAACCCTCCTCAGACTACGGAACCCCGCATGATCCAGGTTTTCGGCCACAAGGCCCCCGACACCGATTCCACCGGCTCGCCCATCGTCTGGGCCTGGTATCTGACCGAAGTCAAAGGCACCCCGGCCAAGCCCGTGCTGCTGGGCGAACCCAATACCGAAGCCGCCTTCGTGCTGCGCCACTGGGGGCTCGACAAACCTGAAATCATCGCCGACATCGAACCCGGCGCCGAGGTTGTGGTGGTCGATACCAACAACCCCGCCGAATTGCCCGCCGGGATCCATGACGCCAAGCTGCTGGCGATCATCGACCACCACATGCTGGTCGGCGGGCTGAAGACCAAGACCCCGATCGACATCACCATCCGCCCGCTGGCCTGCACCGCCACGCTGATGCACGATCTGATGGGGGCCGATGCCGCCCGCGCCCCGCGCGCGATCAAGGGCGCGATGCTCTCCTGCATCCTGTCCGACACGCTGGAATTCCGCAGCCCCACCACCACCGCGCATGACCGCGCCGTGGCCGAGGCGCTGGCCGCCGATCTGGGCGTGACCATCGCCGAATTCGCCGCCGCAATGTTCGCCGCGAAATCCGATGTCTCCAGCTTCTCGGATGCCGAACTGCTGCGCATGGATTCGAAAGAATACAATGTCGCGGGCAAAGAGCTGCGCGTTTCCGTTCTGGAAACCACCGCGCCGCAGGTGCTGCTGGATCGCAAGGCCAGCCTGATGGACTCGATGGTCGCCGTCGCCAAGGAAGACGGCGCCGATCAGGTGCTGCTGTTCGTGATCGACATCCTGAACGAAGAAGCCACCCTGCTGGTGCCGAACGATCTGGTGAAACAACTGGCAGAAGCCAGCTTCGGCTGCACCGTCACCGGCGACACCGTGGTCCTGCCCGGCGTGATGAGCCGCAAGAAGCAGATCATCCCCTCGCTGAAACTCTGAACGCCACAACACACCACCCCTCTCCCCCGGGGGAGAGGGCAGGGTGAGGGAGCCACCGCACCCGCTTCCCCCAACGCCACCCACCCCAGCACACCACCCCCCTCTCCCCCGGGGGAGAGGGGGGGTGAGGGGGCCACCGCACACCCCTTCCCCCAACCCCACCCACCCCAGCACACCACCCCCCTCTCCCCCCGGGGGAGAGGGCAGGGTGAGGGGGCCACCACACCCGCCCCAGAAAAATCCCATCTTCCCTCCCCCAAAATTCCGGTAGAAAACACCCGACAGGGGGCGCACCGGGGGTGTACCCCCGGTGTACGCGAGTCACCCCCCCGAAATTCGCCGTGAAAGGCCCCAGATGACCACGCTGATCTCCGCCCTCTCCGAGATTTCTCCGTCCTACCGTGCGGTGTTCTGCGACCTCTGGGGCTGCCTGCACAACGGCCAGACCCCCTTCCCCGCCGCCGTTGCCGCGCTGCAGCAATTCCGCGCCAGCGGTGGCCTCGTCGTGCTGATGACCAACGCACCGCGCCCCCGCACCTCGGTCATGGCGCAGCTGGATCGCATGGGGGCGCCGCGCGATTGCTACGACATGGTGGTGTCCTCGGGCGATGCGGCACAATATGCGCTGGTGTCCGGCGCGGTGGGCCGTCGTATCCACCATATCGGCGCCGAGAAGGACATGCCCTTCTTCACCGATCTGCCGCCCGATCTGCAGGCCCTTGCCGCGGCCGATCCCATCACCTTCGTGCCCCTGGCCGAGGCGGAGGGCATCGTCTGCACCGGCCTGACCGATGACACGACCGAGACGCCCGACGACTACCGCGCCGCCCTGCTTCTGGGCAAGACGCGTGGCCTGACCATGCTCTGCGCCAACCCGGATATTGTGGTCGATATGGGCGACAAGCGCCTATATTGTGCCGGCGCCCTCGCAAAAGCCTATGAAGACATGGGCGGTAGCGCGCTTTATTTCGGCAAACCCCACCCGCCGATCTACGATCTCGCCCGCCGGATGCTGGCCGAATCCGGCAACCCGGTCGCGAATGAAGACATCCTTTGCATCGGCGACGGCCCCTGGACCGACGTGCAAGGCGGCCAGGCCGAGGGGCTGGACACGCTGTTCATCACCGGCGGCATCGTGGCGGATCGGTTCGGCGCAGATTCCTCCAATCCTGACAAAGGCTTGCTGGAAGACTGGCTCACCGCCGAACAGCTTGCCCCCACCTATGCGCTGGGGCATCTGAGCTAACCGACCCGCAATAATATTGCGACTTTTGTCGCACCTGCGTTAAATTATTACCCGACTGATTGCGCTGCATCGCAGCATCTGCTACGTTGCAGCGCAGTAAACCGGAGGATTCGCAGGATGTTGGACAATATGCCCCGCGGCACGATCTGCATCGAAGACATCGAAATCGGTATGACCCGCCACCTGCGGAAAACCGTAACCAACCGGGATATCGAGCTTTTTGCCGAGGTTTCGACCGACCGGAACCCCGTCCACCTCGACGATTCCTACGCGCAGGACACGATCTTTCAGGGCCGCATCGCCCATGGAATGTTGACCGCCGGGCTGATTTCGGCGGTAATCGGCGAACAGCTTCCCGGCCATGGCACTGTTTACCTTGGACAATCCCTGAAATTCATGGCCCCCGTGCGCCCCGGCGATACCGTCTATGCCGAGGTGAAGGTGACCGCGATCGACCATGCGAAACGCCGCGTGACCCTTGAAACCCATTGCGCAGTGGGTAATACCGTTGTCCTGAAAGGCGAAGCGCTGGTTCTGGCGCCCAGCCGCAAGTTCGACTGAGGGCGCGCGCCCTCACTACGGGGCCGCATGAAGATTTTTCAGCACTGGCAAGGGCTTGCGCCCGAAGATCGGGGCGCCTCGGTTGCGATGGGCAATTTTGACGGCGTGCATCTGGGCCACCGCTCGGTGATCGAAGCCGCATCGCAGCATGGCCCCTTGGGCGTGCTGACCTTCGAGCCGCACCCGCGCGAGTTCTTCGCCCCCGACGCCCCGCCCTTCCGGCTGATGAACGCCGAAGCCCGCGCCAATCGCCTGTCGAAACTTGGCGTCACCCGCCTTTACGAACTGCCCTTCGCCGCCGACATGGCCTCCCTCACCCCCGAGGGTTTTGCCGCGCAGGTGCTGGCCGCCGGTCTGGGCGCGCGCCATGTCACCGTGGGCACCGATTTCTGCTTTGGCAAGGGGCGCAAGGGAACGGTAGATGACCTGCAAGCCCTTGGGAACGCCTATGGTTTTGGCGTGACCATCGCCCCCCTGCTGCGCGCGGGCGGCAAGGAAATCTCATCCACCGCGATCCGTAACGCGCTGTCTGAAGGCCGCCCACAAGATGCCGCTGCCATGCTGGGCCACCTGCACCGGATCGAGGGCGCGGTGCTGCACGGCGAAAAACGCGGGCGCGAGTTGGGCTTCCCCACCGCGAATATGAGCGTGGGCGGGCTGCATCTGCCGCGCCTTGGCGTCTATGCGGTGAAGGTCGATGTGCTGACCGGGCCGCAGGCGGGCAGCTATGGCGGCGCAGCCAGCCTTGGCGTGCGGCCGATGTTTGGTGAAAACACCCCCAACCTTGAAACCTATATCTTTGATTTCAAAGGTGATCTTTATGGCCATCACCTTTCCGTCGCGCTGGTCGAATACCTCCGCCCCGAAATGAAGTTTGACGGCCTGCCCGCGCTGATCGCGCAGATGGATGCCGATTGCGCCCGCGCCCGCACTCTGCTGGCGGCTGCATGATGCGCCCGCGTTTCTGGGAAACCGTGCCGCTCAAGAAGATGTCCCCCGAGGAATGGGAGGCGCTGTGCGACGGCTGCGGCAAGTGCTGCCTGAACAAGATCGAGTTTGAAGACACCGGCGAAGTGGCCTTCACCAAGATCGCCTGCCGCCTGCTCGATGGCGAAACCTGCCGCTGCACCCAATACCCGATCCGCAAGCAATTCGTGCCCGATTGCGTGCGGCTGACCCCTTCCACCCTGCCGAAGATCGCCTATTGGATGCCGCGCACTTGTGCCTATCGCCTTCTGTTTGAAGGAAAATCCTTGCCTGACTGGCATCCGCTGGTGACCGGCGATCCCGAGAGCGTCCACACCGCAGGCGCCAGCGTGCGCGGCTGGACGGTGCCGGAATTCGAGGTGCCGGAGGAAGACTGGGAAGATTACATCATCGACGAGACGCCCTGATGTTCTTCGCCTCCGACAACACCGCGCCCTGCCCGCCCGAGGTTCTGGCCGCCCTCGCCGCCGCGAATGACGGCTACGCCCGCGGCTATGGCGCCGACCCGCTGACCGCCCGCGCGACCGAGATGTTGCGCGAGGTACTGAACGCACCGCAAGCCGTGGTGCATCTGGTGGCAACCGGCACCGCCGCCAACGCGCTGTCTCTGGCCAGTTTCTGCCCGCCCTGGGGCGCGGTGTTCTGCCATACCCACGCTCATATCGCCGAGGATGAATGCGGCGCGCCCGAATTCTTCACCCATGGCGCGAAACTGGTCCATGTGGGCGGCGCGCATGGGCGGATGGCCCCGGCGGCGCTGGCCCATGCCCTTGCAAACACAGGCGAAAGCGGTGTGCATGGCGTGCAGCGCGGCATGGTGTCACTGACCAATGTGACCGAGGCGGGCACGGTGTATTCTGCCGCCGAGACCACCGCTCTGGCCACGCTGGCCAAGGCCAAAGGCCTGCCCGTGCATCTGGACGGTGCGCGCTTTGCCAATGCCGTGGTGGCGACCGGCGCCACCCCCGCCGCGTTGACCGCGCAGGCCGGGGTGGATGTTCTGTCCTTTGGCGGCACCAAGAACGGCTTGATGGGGGTCGAGGCGGTGGTGATCTTCGCCCCTGACAAGGGATGGGAGTTCGAGCTGCGCCGCAAACGGGCCGGGCATCTGGTGTCGAAATCACGCTATCTGGCGGCGCAGATGGTGGCGATGCTGGAACAAGGGCGCTGGCTGGCCTGGGCCGCACAGGCCAATGCCATGGCGGCCCTGCTGGCCGAAGGGCTTGCCGCGCGCGGGATCAGCCTCGGCCATCCTGTTGACGCGAATATCCTTTTTCCACATTGGGAACCCGGCACCTCGGCCCGGCTGCGCGCAGCGGGTGCGCAGTTCTACGACGCCCCCGCCCCCGAAGGGCGCGAAGGCGCGCGGCTGGTCACCAGTTGGGCCACGACCGAGGCCGATGTGGCGGGTTTCCTCGCCGCGCTCTGACCGGCTCAGGCCGTGTCGGCCAGCAGGCGGCGGATTTCAGTGGCAACGGCGGCAGCATGGGTGATCGGCAGCATATGCCCCGCCCCCGGCACGATCACCCGGCGGGCCTGCGGCAGGCGGGCGGCCAGAACCCGTTGAATCGCGCCGATGACCGGCGGGCTATCGGCCCCTTCCAGCAGCAGCACCGGGCGGGCCAGCCCTTCGATCCGACCGGGCAGCGACAGCCCGGCAATGTCGTCCAGCAGGACCGGGTTTTGCCCCAGCACCAGCCCCATGCGGTGGGTCATGTAGTCGCGCTGCAAGGCAGGCAATCTGGTGAAATCGCCATGGCCCCAGCGGTTGTGAAACAGCGCAGCCGCGGCGGCGGGGTTTTGGCGAATTGTCTCGATGACCTCGGCATAACCCTTTGCGAAATCATCGAACTCCGGTGCACCGGCCTGCCTGACAGCCGAAAACAGCACCGGCTCGATCAGGGTCAGGCTGCGCACAAGGTCTGGCCGTTCCAACGCCACGCGCAGGGCAATGGTGCCACCGAAACTGTGCCCCAGCAGATCGACCGGGCCGCCGATCCGTTCGGCCAGGGCCACCGCCATTCGGGTGGCGACCAGATGCAGATCCTCGGCCCCGTCCCAATCGGCGCTGCGGCCATGGCCGGGCAGATCGGGGGCGCTGAACGTCACGCCCCCAAGCTGCGTCGCCACGCCCGACCAAGCCCCCGCATGGGCCAGCGAACAGTGCAGCGCCAGCAGCTGCCGCGCCCCCTGCCCCCAGACCCGAACGGCGGTTGGATGCCCGCCCAGCAGCGCCTGCCAGTTCACAGCGCCCCCGCAAGGTGCAGATCAAGGTCTTCCAGACGGTCCTGCCCCCAGAACCGCTCTTCCCCCACCACATAGAAGGGCACGCCGAACACGCCGCGCGACACGGCCTCTTCCAGATTCACCGCATAGGTTTCTGCCGCGCTGAGCATCCCGCGATCCGCGACCTTGGGGTCAAAGCCTGTCTGCTCCAGCACGGCGCGGATCACCTCGTCATCGGCGATGTCACGCTCTTCGGCCCAGCAGGCGCGCGCCAGACCATGCACCAGCGCGCCCAGATCGCCGCCCCCCGCCACCTGCGCCGCAATGATCGCATAGGCCGAAGGCGCGGGATTTACCGGCCAGAAGGCGGGTTGAAGGTTGATCGGCAGGCCGAACTTGCGCGACTGGCGTGCCAGATCCTGCAGGCGATAGGCCTTGCGGCTGTCATGGCGCTGCGGCAGCGACAGCCCGCCAGTACGGGCAAAAAGCGCCGTGGGATCGACAGGTTTATAGGTGAGCGTGGCAGCATGTTTTGCGGCAATAGCCTCCAGCCGCTGACCCGCGAGGTAGACGAAGGGCGAGACGGTGGCAAAAAAGTAGTCGATATGGGCCATTGGCCTCTCCTCGGGTTCTGCGCGGTTTGCGCCGACGGTAGCCGGGTGATAAGCGGTGTCAACGCCTCCCGACCGGCCCGATTCCCCCGGCCGCCCAGTTACAGGACAGACCCATGGCTGCGATGACCGAGCCCAAATTGATTGCCGGCAATGCGAACCTTTCTTTGGCAAAGGGAATTGCGCGACGGATGTCGATGCATCGCGGGATGCAGGTCGGCCTGGTCGATGCACGGGTGGAGCGGTTCAACGATCAGGAAATCTTCGTCGAAGTTTACGAGAATGTGCGCGGCGAAGACATGTATGTCATCCAGCCGACCTCGAACCCGGCGAATGACAACCTGATGGAACTGCTGATCATCGCCGATGCGCTGCGCCGGTCCTCGGCGGATCGCATCACCGCCGTGATCCCCTATTTCGGCTACGCCCGGCAGGATCGCCGCGCCAAGGCCCGCACGCCGATTTCGGCCAAGCTGGTGGCCAATCTGCTGACCGAGGCCGGGATCGACCGCGTGCTGACGCTGGACCTGCACGCCGCGCAGATTCAGGGCTTCTTCGACATTCCGGTGGACAACCTTTATGCCGCGCCGATCTTCGCGCTGGATATCGAACACCACTTCAAGGGCCAGATGGATGATCTGATGATTGTCTCGCCCGATGTCGGCGGGGTCGCGCGGGCCCGCGAACTGGCCAAGCGGATCAACGCACCGCTGTCGATCGTGGACAAGCGCCGCGAAAAGGCTGGCGAGATTGCAGAGATGACGGTGATCGGCAATGTCGAAGGCAAGAAATGCATCATCGTCGATGACATCTGCGATACGGCGGGCACGCTGTGCAAAGCCGCTGAAGTGCTGATGGAAAACGGCGCGACCGAGGTGCACAGCTACATCACCCATGGCGTGCTGTCCGGCCCGGCGGTGGAACGCGTGTCGAAATCGGTGATGAAATCGCTGGTGATTACCGATTCCATCGAGCCGACCGAGGCGGTGAAGAATGCCCCGAATATCCGCATCGTGCCGACGGCACCCATGTTCGCACAAGCCATCCTGAACATCTGGCACGGTACCTCGGTTTCGTCGCTGTTCGAAACCGATACGCTGGTGCCGATCTATGAAGGGCTGTATCAGCGCATCTGAGGCGGCAAGGTCAGCCCATCCTGCAGGGTGCGCTTTTCGGCGCACCTTTTTTCAATACAGTTGCCAGTCATCCTCGTCCCGCACCGGGCCAAGAGCTGTCCAATCCGCCCGCACCCGCGCCACGCGGGTATCGCCCCAAGTGCGGAAGACGATGTGGAACCCAGTGGGCGTAATATTCTCGGCCGAAATATCGGCGCGGGAATTGCTTTTATGATCCATGTCCCACATCGAAATGCCGACCATCACGGCGGGTGTGTCGGAAAACGGCTCTTTGAACGTCACGATAAAACGACTTTCACGCGGCCCCTGCCCCGTCCACATCACCCCGTCATCCGCGAAATCGGAAAACAGGACACGGCTGCCTTGCAAGACAGCTATCGAGCCTGAAGAAATGCGTTTCATGCCTGACAAATCCTCCCGACGGCGACGCTAGTGCCGAATTCCGCCAAAAATTTGGTAACACAATGAAAAAGGCCCCGAAAGCTCGGGGCCTGATCTTTGGCGTTAACCTGGGGTCGATCAGTGAGCGATGCTCTGGCGCAGGGCCAGCATGTCGTTCACCAGCTTTTCGGCACCGTCCTTCTGATCAGCCGGGGCAAGGGCGGCGAGATCGCGCGCTTCTTGCACCAGACCGTCCAGAACCGTGCCGGACAGATCTTCGACCGGGATCGCGCGTTCCGCCAGCACAGACACGCTGGAGCCGCTGATCTCGGCGAAGCCGCCGGTCACCGCAAAGGCCAGCGTCCCGGTCGGGCCGATTGCCTTGAGGATACCGGGGCGCAGGGTGGTGATGGTGGCCGAATGGCCTTCCATCGCCGTCATGTCGCCGTCCGTCCCCGGGATCTGCACCTCGGTGGCCTGAACGGAAGCGAGCTTCCGTTCGGGCGACACGAGGTCGAATTGCAGGGTGTTGGCCATCTACGCCCCCTTACGCCGCAGCCGCAGCGAGTTTCTGGGCCTTGGCTTTCACGTCTTCGATGCCGCCGACCATGTAGAAGGCCGCTTCCGGCAGGTGGTCATACTCGCCTGCAACCACGGCCTTGAACGAGGCAATGGTCACGTCGAGCGGAACCTGCACACCGTCAGAGCCGGTGAACACTTTCGCCACGTCGAAGGGTTGCGACAGGAAGCGCTGGATCTTCCGGGCGCGGGCCACGGTCAGTTTGTCTTCTTCCGACAGTTCGTCCATCCCGAGGATGGCGATGATGTCCTGCAGCGACTTGTAACGCTGAAGGATCTGCTGAACGTCGGTCGCAACCTTGTAGTGCTCGTCGCCGATCACCGCCGGGTCCAGCAGACGCGAGGTCGAGTCGAGCGGGTCCACGGCCGGATAGATGCCGAGTTCCGAGATGGCGCGCGACAGAACCGTGGTGGCGTCGAGGTGGGCGAACGAGGTCGCCGGAGCCGGGTCGGTGAGGTCGTCAGCCGGAACGTAGATGGCCTGCACCGAGGTGATCGAGCCATTCTTGGTCGAGGTGATGCGTTCCTGCAGCGCGCCCATGTCGGTCGCCAGCGTCGGCTGGTAGCCCACGGCCGAAGGAATACGGCCCAGCAGAGCCGACACTTCCGAACCTGCCTGGGTGAAGCGGAAGATGTTGTCCACGAAGAACAGAACGTCCGTGCCCGACTGGTCGCGGAACTGTTCGGCCAGCGTCAGGCCCGACAGTGCCACGCGCATACGCGCGCCCGGCGGTTCGTTCATCTGGCCATAGACAAGGGCCACTTTAGACTTCGTCAGGTCGTCCGGCACGATAACGCCGGATTCGATCATCTCGTGATACAGGTCGTTGCCTTCACGGGTCCGTTCACCCACGCCGGCGAACACGGAGAAGCCCGAGTGCACCTTGGCGATGTTGTTGATGAGTTCCATGATGAGAACGGTCTTGCCCACGCCGGCGCCGCCGAACAGGCCGATCTTGCCGCCTTTGGCATAGGGGGCCAGCAGGTCGATCACCTTGATGCCGGTCACCAGAACCACCGATTCCGTGGCCTGTGCCGCGAAGGACGGGGCGGGCTGGTGGATCGAGCGGGTTTCGGTGGCGAGAACCGGGCCTTTTTCGTCCACCGGCTCGCCGATGACGTTCAGGATGCGGCCCAGCGTCGCGTCGCCCACCGGCACCGAGATCGGAGCGCCCGTGTCGGACACCGGCGCGCCGCGGACGAGACCTTCGGTCGCGTCCATGGCGATGGTGCGGACAGTGTTCTCGCCGAGGTGCTGAGCCACTTCGAGAACCAGTTTCTTGCCGTTGTTCGTCGTGTTCAGCGCGTTGAGAATGGCCGGAAGGGCCCCCTCGAACTGGACGTCCACGACGGCGCCGATGACTTGCGTCACTTTGCCTTGTGCTTGTGCCATGTCGTTATCTCCGTACGGGTCAGAGCGCCTCGGCGCCCGAGATGATTTCGATAAGCTCTTTGGTGATCGCGGCCTGACGGCTCCGGTTGTACTGGATCGTCAGTTTGTTGATCATGTCGCCCGCGTTACGGGTGGCATTGTCCATCGCGCTCATCCGGGCACCCTGTTCGGAAGCCCCATTCTCCAGCAAGGCGGTGAAGACCTGCGTGGCCACACCGCGCGGCAGCAGGTCGGCAAGGATCGCCTCTTCGCTCGGCTCGTAGTCATACAGAGCCGACGGCGCGCCGCCTTCCAGCTTGGCCGGAATGATCTGCTGCGCGGTCGGGATCTGGCTGATCACCGACTGGAAGCGGTTGAAGAACAGCGTCGCCACATCGAATTCGCCGCCGTCAAAGCGGGAAAGGATGTCGCGGGCGATCTCTTGCGCGTTGACATAGCCGACGCGCTTCACTTCCGTCAGATCGACATGGCCCACGAACTTGTCGCCGAAGTCACGGCGCAACTGTTCGCGGCCCTTCTTGCCGACGGTGAGAATCTTCACCGTCTTGCCCTGCGCCAGCAACTCGTTGGCCGCCGCGCGGGCAAGCCGCACGATGGACGAGTTGAAGCCGCCGCACAGGCCGCGTTCCGCCGTCATCACCACGAGCAGATGCACGCGGTCGGCGCCCGTCCCGGCCAGAAGCCGGGGCGCGCTTTCCGAACCGGCCACCGAAGAGGCCAGCCCCGCCATCACGGCATTCATCCGTTCGGCATAGGGGCGGGCGGCCTCGGCGGCCTCCTGGGCGCGGCGCAGTTTTGCCGCGGCGACCATCTGCATGGCCTTCGTGATCTTCCGCGTGTTCTTGACGCTTCCGATCCGGTTTTTCAGGTCCTTAAGGCTGGGCATATCCCTCGTCCTTTCAGCCTGCGCTTACGCGAAGGTCTTGGCGAATTCGGTGATCGCAGCTTTCAGTTTGTCCTCGTCCGCACCCTTGATCTTGGGGTCCGCCGTGGTCAGCCACTCCAGGATGTCCTTGCGCTGGGTGCGCAGGTAGGACAGCAGCCCCGCTTCAAAGCGCAGGACATCCTTCACACCGATCTTGTCGAGGAAGCCGTTGGTACCCGCATAGATCACAGCCACGATTTCGGCGTTGGTCAGCGGCGAGTATTGCGGCTGTTTCATCAGCTCGGTCAGGCGGGCACCGCGGTTCAGCAGGGCCTGGGTCGAGGCGTCGAGGTCAGAACCGAACTGGGCGAAGGCGGCCATTTCGCGATACTGGGCAAGCTCCAGCTTCACTTTGCCGGCAACCGACTTCATCGAGTTGGTCTGGGCCGAGGAGCCCACACGCGACACGGAAAGGCCGGTGTTCACAGCCGGGCGGATGCCCTGATAGAACAGTTCGGTTTCCAGGAAGATCTGGCCGTCGGTGATCGAGATCACGTTCGTCGGAATGAAGGCCGACACGTCGCCGCCCTGCGTTTCGATGATCGGCAGCGCGGTCAGCGAGCCAGCCCCGAAATCTTCGTTCAGCTTGGCCGAACGCTCCAGCAGGCGGGAGTGAAGATAGAACACGTCGCCCGGATAGGCTTCACGCCCCGGCGGACGGCGCAGCAGCAGCGACATCTGACGATAGGACACGGCCTGTTTCGACAGGTCATCATAGATGATCAGGGCGTGACGGCCGTTGTCGCGGAAGAATTCCGCCATGGCGGTCGCGGCATAGGGCGCCAGGAACTGCATCGGCGCCGGGTCCGAGGCAGTAGCGGCCACGACGATCGTGTAGTCGATCGCGCCGGTTTCTTCCAGTTTCTTCACCAGCTGCGCCACGGTCGAGCGCTTCTGGCCGATAGCGACATAGATGCAGTACAGTTTCTTGTACTCATCGTCGCCAGCCGCTTCGTTATACGACTTCTGGTTCAGGATGGTGTCGAGCGCCACGGCAGTCTTGCCGGTCTGGCGGTCGCCGATGATCAGTTCGCGCTGGCCACGGCCAACCGGGATCATCGCGTCCACGGCCTTCAGGCCGGTCGCCATCGGTTCGTGCACCGATTTGCGCGGGATGATGCCCGGAGCCTTCACGTCGGCGATGCGACGTTCGGTGAACATGATCGGGCCTTTGCCGTCGATCGGGTTGCCAAGACCGTCAACCACACGGCCCAGCAGGCCGTTGCCCGCCGGAACGTCCACGATGGAGTTCGTGCGCTTGACGACGTCGCCTTCCTTGATGTCCTGGTCGGAGCCGAAGATCACGACGCCGACGTTATCGACTTCGAGGTTCAGCGCCATCCCGCGGATACCGCCGGGGAATTCCACCATTTCACCGGCCTGGACGTTGTCCAGCCCGTAAACGCGCGCGATCCCGTCACCGACGGACAGCACGCGGCCAACTTCGGCCACGGCAGCGTCTTTGCCGAAGTTCTTGATCTGCTCCTTGAGGATCGCAGAGATCTCAGCAGCCTGGATTCCCATCACCCAACCTCTTTCATTGCATTCTGGAGAGCCGCGAGCTTGGACTTGATCGAGGTGTCGATCATGGTCGAGCCCAGCTTGACGACGATACCCCCGATGAGGGTCTCATCGACGGCGAGTTTCAGTTTCACGTCCTTGCCGACGCGCGCTTTCAGCGTGGCGACGAGCGCGGAGACCTGCTCGTTGCTCATCGCGGTGGCGGCCGTGACCTCGGCGGTCACCTCGCCCTTGTCGGCGGCGATGCGGGCGCGCAGGTCAGCCACGAGTTGCGGCAGAACGAACAGGCGGCGCTTGGCCGCCATAAGCGCGAGCGTATGCGCGACATAGGGCGAAAGGCCCATCTGCGCGGCGATTGCGGTGATGGCATTGGCCTGTTCTTCGCGGGAATAGATCGGCGAGGAGATCAGATCGCGCAGGTCCGCACTGGTGCCAAGGGCGGCGTCGAGTGCATCAACGTCCCCCTCCAGCGCCAAGAGGCCCCCTTCTTCCTTCGACAGGTCGAACAGGGCAGTTGCGTAACGCGCGGCAATGCCGGAGGAGATCGAAGCTGGTTCGGACACGTCAACCCTTCCGCTGGCTTTGCCCCCGCCCTTTGCGAATTTTACCCCGCGCAGGCCAGAGGCTATTGTTGGCGCATGATGTTCATGCGTCTCAAATTCGAGGCGTCTCTAGCAGAGGCTTCCCAATGCCGCAACCGTGAACAGAGCCGAAGCGGGGCATGTCAGACGCAAACATGACTCCGTCATGTTCAGGTGGCGTGCAGATGCGGCATTCATGCCGCACAGCCGCCATACCCGGGCAAAAAACGACAGGCCCGCAGGGAATCGCCCTGTGCACCAGGGACGGCAGGAGGCCGCCCTGGTGATGCTTTCTGCATCAGCATCCGTCGGACATATCAGCCTTTGCGCAGCGCCGGTTCGGGGGCGCCCTGCCCCACACCTTCGAGCACACGCAACGGCCTGCGGACTACAGCGCCCAGCCCGCCGCGCGTGGGGGCGTAAACCTGTTTGCTCGCCTCGACCATCAGCACCCCGCCAGCGATCCAGGGGGCGAAACGGCGGCCGGTCTGCTCCCACAGCTGCGCGGTGCGCAGCCAGAAGCGTTGTGACGAGGGCGGCGCATACAACGCCGCGACATGGCGTTCGGGGGTAAAGCCATGACGCTTGAGTTGCGCCTCAAGCTGGCGCAGCGAATAGGGTCGGCCAAAGCCGAAGGGCGTGCCATCGCCCCGCGCCCAAAGGCCCGAGCGATTGGGCACGATGAACAACGCCTTGCCCCCCGGCCCCAGCACGCGCTGACATTCGTCCAGCACCGCCGAGGGCTGCTCCGAGGTTTCAAGCCCATGCATCAGCACCAGCCTGTCCACAAAGCCGGTTGACAGCGGCCAAGCGGTTTCTTCGCTCAGCACGCTGACATTCTCCATACCCGCCGGCCAAGGCATCACACCCTGCGGCCCCGGCATCAGGCCGACGACGCGCCGGGCCTCTGCCAGATAGGGCCGCAGCAAAGGCACGGCGAAACCAAAGCCCGCAACCGTTTGCCCGGCGGCGGGCGGCCACATCGCCACGACCTGATCACGGATCGCCCGCTGCGCCACGCGGCCAAGCTGCGTGCGGTAGTAGAAGTTGCGCAGGTCGAGTACGTCAAGATGCATTGCGGCTCGGGGCTGTTGCGGCCAATCTGGCTGAGAATAGCGAAGATGACAGGAAACGCCATGCCGCTTGAACTCGTCACCGTCCCTTGCCTGAAGGACAATTATGCCTTTCTGATCCACGACCCACAAAGCCGTTCAACCGCTGTGGTGGATGTGCCCGAGGCCGGGCCGATCAAGGCAGCCCTGAAGGCGCGTGGCTGGCGGCTGACCCATGTCTTGCTGACCCATCACCATTGGGATCATATCGACGGCGTGGCCGCGCTGATCGACGGCACCGAAGCACGGGTGATCGGTGCCGCCGCCGATGCGCATCGCTTGCCGCCACTGGATCGCAGCGTGGCCGAAGGGGACACGGTTCAGATCGGCGGCGCGACCGGTCATGTGATCGACGTGCCCGGCCATACCGTGGGCCATATCGCCTATCATTTTCCCGAAAGCAGGCTGGTGTTCACCGGCGACAGCCTGATGGCCATGGGCTGTGGCCGCCTGTTTGAAGGCACGCCCGACCAGATGTGGCAAAGCCTGTCCAAACTCGCCGCCCTGCCGCCTGAAACGCAGGTCTGTTGCGGGCATGAATACACCATGTCCAACGCCCGTTTCGCCCAGAGCCTTGAAGATATGACACCAGCACTTATCTTCAGGCTTGATGCGATCGCCCGGGCGCGCGAGGCTGACATGCCGACCGTTCCTTCTCTTCTGTCCGAGGAGCTGGCGACCAA
Source organism: Gemmobacter aquatilis (assembly GCF_900110025.1). Lineage (GTDB taxonomy): Bacteria > Pseudomonadota > Alphaproteobacteria > Rhodobacterales > Rhodobacteraceae > Gemmobacter > Gemmobacter aquatilis. The sequence continues at coordinate 142,627 of NZ_FOCE01000007.1, forward strand.
CCCGTTCCTGCGCGCCACCGATCCGGCGCTGAAAGCCGCGCTCGGCATGGTCGATGCCACGGACGCTGCGATTTTTGCCGAATTGCGGGCCCGAAAGGACAAATTCTGACCCGTTTCTGCACCGCAGCGATCACATTTTGCAACGGTTGCCCGCTATGTAACAATTCCTCCGAAATAGGACTTGAAGCGGCGCAAATAAAACCGAACTTTAATCTTATGAGGCCACGGTCGTAACGGGCCCCCTGCCCGCCGACCAGCAGGAAGGAGCACTCTATCGTGCCATCTTTTTCGACCACCCTTGAACAGGCCATCCATGGCGCGCTGGCCCTTGCCAATGCCCGCCGCCATGAACTCGCAACCCTTGAACACCTGCTGCTCGCGCTGATCGACGAACCCGATGCTGCACGGGTGATGAAAGCCTGCTCGGTCGATCTTGATGATCTGCGCAAGACACTGGTGGATTTCATCGACGACGATCTTTCGACGCTGGTCACCGATGTCGAAGGCTCCGAAGCCGTGCCGACCGCCGCCTTCCAGCGGGTGATCCAGCGCGCGGCGATCCATGTGCAAAGCTCGGGGCGGACCGAAGTGACCGGGGCGAATGTGCTGGTCGCGATCTTCGCCGAACGCGAATCCAACGCCGCCTATTTCCTGCAGGAACAGGACATGACGCGCTATGACGCGGTGAATTTCATCGCACATGGCGTGGCAAAAGACCCGACCTATGGCGAAACCCGTCCGGTGTCGGGCGCCGAGGAGCATCACGAGACGCCCAAGGCCGAAACCGGCGAGGCCAAGGAAAGCGCGCTGTCCAAATATTGCGTTGATCTGAACGTCAAATCGCTGAAAGGCGAGGTTGATCCGCTGATCGGGCGTGAGCAGGAGGTGGAGCGGGCGATCCAGGTGCTGTGCCGCCGCCGCAAGAACAACCCGCTACTGGTGGGCGACCCCGGTGTGGGCAAGACCGCCATCGCCGAAGGGCTGGCGCTGAAAATCGTGCGCGGCGAGACGCCGGAGATTCTGGCGGGCGCCACGATCTACAGCCTGGACATGGGCGCGCTGCTGGCGGGCACCCGCTATCGCGGCGATTTCGAAGAGCGGCTGAAAGCCGTGGTCAAGGAACTGGAAGACCACCCCGACGCGATCCTGTTCATCGACGAGATCCATACGGTGATCGGCGCCGGGGCGACCTCGGGCGGGGCGATGGATGCCTCCAACCTGCTGAAGCCCGCATTGCAGGGCGGCAAGCTGCGCTGCATGGGGTCGACCACCTACAAGGAGTTCCGCCAGCATTTCGAGAAGGACCGCGCGCTGAGCCGCCGGTTCCAGAAGATCGACGTGAATGAGCCTTCGGTGCCGGATGCGATCAAGATCCTGATGGGCCTGAAACCCAATTTCGAGGAACATCACGACCTGCGCTACACCGCCGACGCGATCAAATCGGCGGTGGAACTGGCTGCGCGCTATATCCATGACCGCAAGCTGCCCGACAGCGCCATCGACGTGATCGACGAGGCCGGGGCGGCGCAGCATCTGGTGGTAGAATCCAAGCGTCGCAAGGTGATCGGCACCAAGGAGATCGAGGCTGTGGTGGCCAAGATCGCCCGCATCCCGCCGAAGAACGTCTCGAAAGACGACGCCGAACTGCTGCGCGATCTGGAAAAATCGCTCAAGCGCGTGGTGTTCGGGCAGGATAAGGCGATCGAGGCACTGTCTTCCGCCATCAAACTGGCCCGCGCCGGTTTGCGCGAACCCGAAAAGCCCATCGGCAACTATCTGTTCGCCGGGCCGACGGGCGTGGGGAAAACCGAAGTCGCCAAACAGCTTGCCAATACGCTGGGGGTGGAGCTTCTGCGTTTCGACATGTCGGAATACATGGAGAAACACGCGGTGTCCCGGCTGATCGGCGCGCCGCCCGGCTATGTCGGCTTCGATCAGGGCGGGATGCTGACGGATGGGGTGGACCAGCATCCCCATTGCGTGCTGCTGCTGGACGAGATGGAAAAGGCCCACCCGGATGTCTACAACATCCTGCTGCAAGTGATGGACCACGGGAAACTCACCGACCATAACGGCCGGACGGTGGATTTCCGCAATGTGATCCTGATCATGACCTCCAACGCCGGGGCGGCCGAACAGGCCAAATCCGCGATCGGCTTTGGCCGCGACCGGCGCACGGGCGAGGATACGGCGGCGATCGAACGTACCTTCACGCCGGAGTTCCGCAACCGTCTGGATGCGGTGATCAGCTTTGCGCCGCTGGCGCGCGAGACGATCAATCAGGTGGTCGAGAAGTTCGTGCTGCAGCTTGAGGCGCAGTTGATGGACCGCAATGTCCATATCGAACTGACGCCCGAAGCGGCAACTTGGCTGGGCGACAAGGGCTATGATGACAAGATGGGCGCGCGTCCGCTGGGCCGCGTGATTCAGGAACACATCAAGAAGCCGCTGGCCGAGGAACTGCTGTTCGGGCGCCTGATCAAGGGCGGCGTGGTGCGCGTGACGGTGAAGGATGACCAAATCGAACTGGTGATCGAAGAGCCGGCCAAACCGCGGCTCACCGGCTCCAAACCGCCACTTCTGACGGCGGAATGATCCTGCGCAGCGCCCTTGCGCTGCTTCTGGCCCCCGCTGCGGCGGGGGCCTTTGAATTGGAATTTCCGCTGGACTGCACGCTGGGCGACACCTGTTATATCCAGCAGTATGTCGATCACGACCCCGGCCCCGCCGCGCGTGATTTCACCTGCGGCAGCCTGAGTTACGAGGCGCATGAGGGCACCGATTTCGCCCTGCCCTCACTTGCCGCCATGGCCGCAGGCGTGGAGGTGCGCGCCAGTGCGGCAGGTCGGGTGCGCGGCATCCGCGACGGGATGCCCGACATCGCCGCAAACGACTCCGCCGCCCCGGCGCTGGAGGGGCGCGACTGCGGCAACGGGGTGGCGATCACCCATGAAGGCGGCTGGGAAACCCAGTATTGCCATATGAAACAGGGCTCTCTGCTTGTTCGCCCCGGGCAGGACGTGGCCGCGGGCACCCCGCTGGGGCAGGTCGGCCTGTCGGGGCGGACCGAGTTTCCGCATCTGCATGTGACCCTGCGCCAAGGCAAGACGGTGGTGGACCCGTTCGCGCCTGGCAGCACCGACAGCTGCGGCCCTGCGACCGAGGGTCTGTGGCAAGTCGCCCTGCCCTATCAGCCCGGCGGCATCATCTCGCTGGGGTTTGCCAGCGAGGTGCCGGGCTTTGCTGCGGTCAGGGCCGGAACCGTGGCGCCTCCCACCGGGCCGGATGCCCCTGCGCTGGTGCTGTGGGCCTATCTGTTCGGCGGGCGGGCTGGTGATGTGCTGCGCGTGGAGATCACCGGACCCGAGGGGAAGGTGATCGCGCAAGACATGCGACTGGAAAAGACTCAGGCGCAGTTGTTCCGCGCCTTGGGCAAACGCCTGCGCGCCGCCACCTGGCCGCAAGGCAGTTATGACGGACAGGCGACGTTGCTGCGCAATGGGGCAACGGTGGACAGCGCGGCGGTGCGGCTGGATCTGTAACTACGCCACCGCGCCGCGCCCGTCAGACATTGACCTGTGTGCCGATCTCGACCACCCGCCCCGCGGGGATACGGAAATAATCCGACGCACTGGCGGCGTTGCGCGCCAGATAGATGAACAGCCGCGCCTGCCAGCCGGGCATCCGGCTGCGGGCCGACAGGCGCAGGCTGCGCCGCGACAGGATGAACGAGGTCGCCATGATGTCGAATTTCCAGCCAAGCTTGCGACATTGCATCAGACCCTTGGGCACATCCGGTTCCTCGAAATACCCATAGGTCAGCGTCACCCGGCGCAACCGGGGCGTCAGCACCTCGATATGGGCTCGGTCTTGATCGGCGATGCGCGGCACGTCGGCGGTGACAATGGTCAGGATCACATTCTGTTCGTGCAACGCCTTGAAATGCTTCAGGCTGTGCAGCAACGCCCCGGGCACCAGATCCGGCGTCGCGGTCAGGAACACTGCCGTTCCGGGAACTTTGGCAATGGATTTCGATTCGAGCTGGGGCAGCAATGTCTCCAGCGGCAGCTCGGCCTCGCGCTCTTTCGCCGCAACCGTGGCCACGCCGCGCCGCCAGCTCCACATCGTCAGCACCATGGCGGCGGCGATGCACAGCGGCAGCCAGCCCCCCTCCAGAACCTTCATCATGTTGGCCCCCAGAAACACAACGTCCATCATCAGAAACGGCAGCATCATGACAATCGACACCCAGAGCGGCAGCCCCCAATGGCGATACGCGACCACCATCGCCAGCGTGGCGGTCACCACCATGGTGCCGGTCACACTGATGCCATAGGCCGAAGCCAGAGCCGACGAGTTGCGGAAGGCCAGCACCAGCAGGATGACACCGAACATCAGCCAAGCATTGACGCCCGGCATGTAGATCTGGCCCTGCTGTGCATCCGAGGTGTGACGGATACGCATCCGTGGCAGCAGACGCAGTTGCACGGCCTGCTGGGTCAGTGAATAGGCCCCGGTGATGACGGCCTGGCTGGCGATGATGGTCGCCGCCGTGGCGAGGATCACCATCGGCAGCAACGCCCAGTCGGGGTAAAGGAAGTAGAACGGGTTTTCGAGGGCCGCAGGATCAGCCAGCAGCAAGGCGCCCTGCCCGAAATAGTTCAGGAGCAACGCCGGAAACGCCACGAACAGCCAGGCCATCTGGATCGGCTTGCGCCCGAAATGGCCCATATCGGCATAGAGCGCCTCTGCCCCCGTCACCGCGAGAAACACCGCTCCGAGCACGACCACGCCCAGCATCCCGTTCCCCGCCAGAAACCAGATCGCATGCAGCGGGTTGAGTGCGGCCAGAACGCTGGCATCATCGGCCATGCGGTAGATGCCACCCAGCGCCATGGCCAGAAACCAGACCAGCGTGATCGGCCCGAAGAACCGCGCCACCGCCGCTGTGCCCCGGTTCTGCACCAGAAACAACGCCAGGATGATCGCCACCGAGATCGGCAGGATGAAGGAATCGAAACCCGAGGTGACAAGCGTCAGCCCCTCCAGCGCCGAAAGCACCGAAATGGCCGGCGTGATTGCCGCGTCACCGTAGAACAGCGCCGCCCCAACCAGCCCCAGCAGCAGGATCAGCGCATTGGGGCGCTTCATCGCCCGCTGCGCCAGTGCCAGCAGCGACAGGGTTCCGCCCTCCCCCTCGTTATCCGCCCGCAGCAGGATCAGGACATATTTCACCGTCACGATCAGCATCAGCGCCCAAGTGATCAGGGACAGCACGCCCAGCACATCGTCCCGCGTCACCCCGCCATGGGTTGCCCCGGCCGCGTGCATCGCCTCGCGGAAAGCATAAAGCGGCGAGGTGCCGATATCACCATAAACAACCCCGACAGCCGCCAGAGACAGCGACAACAACCCACCGCCATGGCTTGCGGGTTCCTGGGAGAGAGAGGTTTCAGGGACAGCCATCTGTTTCACATCCATTGCACCGGGCAGGCCGGCAGAGACCCGCAACCTGTGCTGACCGGCATAAGGAAGCGACAGGGATTGCGGCGTACCGCATAAGGAAACCGTAAAGGCCGTGGACAAGATCGGCGGACCACGCGCAGATTGGCGCATGACTCGATACGCCCTATCGTCTTCACGCCCCGGCCTGATGGCGCCACGCCTGCACGGGCTGTTCAGCGCTGCCTTGGCGCTGGCGCTGGCAGCAGGCGTGACTTGGGCCTTGCGCGGGATCATCGGAAACACAGCCGGTATCATGCTGTTCCTGACCGCCGTTCTGGTCAATGCGGTGCGGTGCGGCTTCTGGATCGGTCTGGCAAGCGCGCTTGGTGCCTTTGCCGCCTTCAACTTCCTGTTCGTCGCGCCGCGCTTTACCTTCAACGTCGCCCATCCACAGGATCTGATCACACTGGCGGTGTTTTTGCTGGTCGCCGGGCTGACCGGGCTTCTGGCCGGGCGACTGCGAGAGCAGCGGGATGCGGCGCAGGGCCGGGCCGTCGTGCTGACCGTGCTGTCGCAAGTCTCCAGCGATCTGACGGCTGCGGATACGCCTGCGGCCATTCTGGGTTCAGCCTTGCGACATCTGGCTTCGGTTGCGCCCGGTCCTGCCATGGTGCTGACTTGCGAAGATGCACAGATACGCCTGATCGCCGCCCTGCCCGAGGCGTTTGAGCCGCAGGCGATCGACCTGCAGGCGGCGGATCAGGCGCTGCGCCATGGCCGCACCGAATTTGCCTCTGCCGAGGGCTGGAACGGCTCTGCCTTCACCTTCGTGCCGATCACCTCGGGCGGGTTTGCGGCCTATGTGCTGGGCCATACCCGGCTGGCCGCGCATCTGACGGATCTGCCCTATCGGGAAGAGGCGGTGGCGGTGATCTGCCGCCAGACCGAACTGGCGCTGCAACGCCAAGCCTTTGCCGAAAGCGCCACGCAGGAACGGCAGCGGGCCGAGGCGGAATCGCTGCGTGCCGCCCTGCTGGCCTCGTTGTCGCATGACCTGCGCACCCCCCTGGCGACCATCCTCGGCGCCGTGACCACGCTGCGCGACCCGGGCCTGACGCTGCCCGCCCCGGCGCAGGCCGACCTGCTGGAGGCAATCGAGCAAGAAGCCGACCGACTGAGCCGCTATGTGGAAAACCTGCTGCAAATGACGAGACTACAGGCCGGGCTGACGGTGCGTTCCGCCTGGGTCGATGCGGGCGATGTGGCACGCGCCGCCGCCCGCCGTGCAGGCCAAGCCTATCCCGCAACGCAGATAGAGCTGGTGCTGCCCGATCTGCCAATGATCCGGGCCGAAGCGGGCCTGCTGGAACAGGCCCTGTTCAACCTTCTGGAAAACGCTGCGAAATATGCGCCTGGCCCGATCCGGCTGGAGGGCGCCCTGCGCGAAGGCGCCCTTTGGCTGAGCGTCGCAGATACCGGCCCCGGCCCGCCGCCCGGTCTGGAGGGCTGGCTGCAGGCCGATCTGCTGACAGGCGCCCCTTCGGCAACTGGCCTCGGCCTGCCCATCTGCAAGGGCATTGCCCGCGCGCTTGGCGGCACATTGACAGCGCAGTCCCGGCCCGGCGGTGGCAGCCTGTTCACCTTGCACCTGCCCTTGCCTGACGAGACCGCCGCATGACCCGCCCGCCGCTGATCCTGATTGTCGATGACGCACCCCAGATCCAGCGTTTCTTGCGCCATGCGCTGACCGCCTCGGGCTATGACACCTGTCTGGCAGATACCGGCGGCGGCGCATTGGAACTGGCTGCCAGCCGTGACCCCGACCTGATGATTCTTGACCTTGGCTTGCCCGACATGAACGGCAAGGCTGTAATCGAGGCGCTGCGCGCGACATCCGATATGCCGATCATCGTGCTGTCAGCCCATGATCAGGAGATGGAAAAGATCATGGCGCTGGATCTGGGTGCGGATGATTTCGTGGCCAAACCCTTTGCGATCGGGGAATTGCTGGCGCGTCTGCGCGTCTGCCTGCGCCCCGGCCGCAGCGCGGAACGCCCGCAAGTCATCCGTTGTGGCGACCTGCGGATCGACCGGGCGGCACATGAGGTAACCCGCGCGGGCAGCCCGATCCATCTGACCCCGAAGGAGTTCGACCTGCTGCTGGCGCTTGCCGACAATCCGGGGCGGGTGATGACCCATCGCCAATTGCTGCAAACCGTCTGGGGCCCAGCCCATGTCGATGATGTGCCCTATCTGCGGGTCTTCATCGGGCAGTTGCGCCTGAAACTGGGCTTGGGCATCGACAGCCCGGTGCAGATTCACACCGAGCCGGGCGTAGGCTACCGCTGGCTGGTCACCGGCGCGTAGGCGGCGCAGATCACTCTTTCAACATGTCTGCAGGCTTGCTGCAGAACTCCAGCGCATGGGAAATCGAAAGGTCCGCCGCTTCGCCGCCAAAATGCAGCAGGCCCGAGGATTGGGCTGCACCTTCAGGGCGAACCGAGAACCGAATCCCCTCGCCGGCGCGCCGCGGCGGCGGCGAGACGCGCCAGATGTGATCGGTCAACCGCAAGCCCAGTGCCTGTGTGCCGTATTGCGCAGCCGCACACCAGAAGGCGGTAGCCCCGCTTTCGCCGTGATAGCCGACATAAAACGTGCCATTACCCTCGTCCTTCACCGGAAGCCCGTTGCTGGCGGTGAAGGCCAGGGCGGGGGCTGCGAGGGAAGCGGCCAAGGCAAAGGCCACAAGCGCGGATCTGAACATCGGGGATCTCCGTCTTTCGGAAGCGGCCGGGCCGCGTGGGAAAGCTGTCGCGCAAAGCCGGGGGCGCTGCAAGGGGAAAGACAGCCCCCCGGCGGCGCCCGCCTGTTCTGCGCGGGTCTCAGTCTGCCAGTTGCAGAGCGACCTCGCCCGACCAGGGCTCGGTCACGCCCCGCCCGCCGCCAAGGTCTTCAAGGATCGGGCGCAGCCGGTCGAGATTGGCGATCATCGCCGCTCGCGCGCCTGAGAGGGCAGTGGTGCTCTCCCATTCGCCCACAACGATGAAACTGCGTTCCCCGCTGCGGACCAGCCAGAAATTCCGTGCGCCCGGCATGTCCTTCAAGGTCATCTCTCGATGGATGCGGACGAACTCCTCCTCCATGCCGGGCTTTACGCGCATATGCACCACGTTCATTGCGGTCATCGATGCCTCCTCCTGTTGAAAGATGGTGGAGTGTAACATGGAATCGGTTGGGCGTCGGGCTCTGATCGGGCCAGAGGCGCACACGGCAGTATTGCGGCATGGACGGCACGAAAGCACGGAACAATGGTTGTGCGGTTTGGCTTTAGGCCTGCAACAGGTGCCACGCTTCAAGATAGGGATCTAGCCACCCTGTAGCGTAGACCGGACTATCCGGGGCATAGGCATATGTGTAGTCAGGTGTTAAGCGACGGACATTGCTGTCCTTTCGTACATGGCCGTTCTTTCCTGGCCTTGCCAGCCAAGCAGAATGGGAGTCGCGCAGAACGCGCGCAACAACGCGACTTGGAATGATGTAGGTCTTTGCAGCTCCAGTTTCGGACAGGCCAAAATCAACGAAACAGTAAAATAGCTGGTCACTTTCAATCGCCTCATGCTTGGCCCCCATGTGCCAGCCACCATCAGCTCCCTTTTCAAGACGCGACTTGACCTGAATACCGAACTGCCGCTGACCACCGATGTCGCTGACAACGATATCAAGGTTGGGTACGCCTTGCGGCGCCAAAGCCGCAATGAAGCCTTGGCGCAGAAGTTGCGACATGACGAAATGTTCACCCGCCGCACCGAGAAGTGATGTTTTTGATATCATTATAAAAACGCCCCCTTACGGGGGCGCCTCATCTCACTGATCCAGGAAGCTCCGCAGCTTCCGGCTCCGTGAGGGATGTTTCAACTTCCGCAGCGCCTTGGCCTCGATCTGGCGGATGCGTTCGCGGGTCACGCTGAACTGCTGCCCCACCTCTTCCAGCGTGTGGTCGGTGTTCATGCCGATGCCAAAGCGCATCCGCAGAACCCGTTCTTCGCGCGGGGTCAGGCTCGCCAGAACGCGGGTCGTGGTTTCCTTCAGGTTTTCCTGAATCGCACTGTCCAGCGGCAGGATGGCGTTCTTGTCTTCGATGAAATCGCCCAGCTGGCTGTCTTCTTCGTCGCCAATCGGGGTTTCCAGGGAAATCGGTTCCTTGGCGATCTTCATCACCTTGCGAACCTTTTCCAGCGGCATCTGCAGCTTTTCGGCCAGTTCCTCGGGCGTCGGTTCGCGGCCGATTTCGTGCAGCATCTGGCGCCCGGTGCGGACCAGCTTGTTGATCGTCTCGATCATGTGCACCGGGATACGGATGGTGCGCGCCTGATCGGCGATGGAGCGGGTGATCGCCTGACGGATCCACCACGTCGCATAGGTGGAGAATTTATAGCCGCGCCGATATTCAAACTTATCGACCGCCTTCATAAGCCCGATATTGCCTTCCTGAATAAGATCAAGGAATTGCAACCCACGGTTGGTATATTTCTTGGCGATAGAGATCACCAGACGCAGGTTTGCCTCGACCATTTCCTTCTTGGCCTGACGCGCCTCTTTCTCGCCCTTCTGTACCTGTTGAACGATGCGGCGGAATTCGCTGATATCCACGCCGACATATTGGCCGACCTGTGCCATTTCGGCGCGCAGCTCTTCCACCTTGTCGCGGCTCTTCTCGATCAGCATCTGCCAGCCGCGGCCCGCCTTTGCGGCCATGCGGTCCAGCCAGCTCGGGTCCAGCTCGTAGCCCTGATATTCGTCGATGAATTCGCGGCGGTTGATGCGGGCGGCATCGGCCAGTTTCACCATGCCCGAATTGATCGACATGATCTTGCGGTTGATGCCATAAAGCTGGTCGATCAGCGCTTCGATCCGGTTGTTGTGCAGATGCAGCTCATTCACCAGCAGCACGATTTCCGAACGCAGCTTCTGATACAGCGCCTCGTCCGCCGCGGTGAAGCGGGCGGCGGCGTTGTTCATCGTGGCACTCATCCGGCGGTCCTGCATGTCGGACAGCGTTTCATAGTCGCCCGCGATCCGCTCCAACGTTTCCAGAACCTTGGGACGCAGCGCGTTTTCCATCGCGGCCAGGGACATGCTGGAGGCATCGTCGTCGTCCTCCTCGTCCTCGGCGCGGCTGATCGGGTTGCCGTCGGCATCGAGTTCGGGTTCGGACGAGGCAGGACGACGTGGTGCAGCGGCCGCTGCGGCGCCCATGTCCACCTCTTCCAGCCCGCCCAACTCGTCATCGCCATCCAGAGAACGCCCGAAGGTCGCCTCCAGGTCGATTACGTCGCGCAGCAGGATGTCTTCGTTCAGAAGTTCTTCGCGCCAGATGGTGATTGCCTGGAAGGTCAGCGGGCTTTCGCACAGCCCGGCGATCATCGTGTTGCGCCCGGCCTCGATCCGTTTGGCGATGGCGATCTCGCCCTCACGCGACAGCAGCTCGACCGAGCCCATTTCGCGCAGATACATCCGAACAGGGTCATCTGTCCGGTCCAAGGCTTCCGCCGGCCCACCAGACACCGCAACTTCGCGCGATCCGCTGGCCGCCTCGACCAGTTCACCGCCGGTCTCGCCCTCTTCGGCTTCCTCGTTCTCGACGACGTTAATGCCCATTTCGGACAGCATCGCCATCACGTCTTCGATCTGTTCGGAAGACGCCTGCTCCGGCGGCAAGACCGCATTCAGCTGATCATAGGTGATGTAGCCACGCTCGCGGGCATCCGCGATCATGCGTTTTACGGCAGCCTGGCTCATGTCGAGCGAGACCTCAGCCTCCTGATCTTCGGTTTTGCCGTCGTCAGTGTCTTTGACCATGAGAACTCCTCGGGGCCGAATCGGTCGGATAAGCTACGAATCAATAGCGCGAATCACGGGAGGGGGAAGGGGGGCCAGGCAGCTTTCGCACCCGACCCTGTCGAATCCGCCAAATCAGTGCCGTGCTTTGCCGCCACGGGTAAAATCTATGCTGGCCCACATCTTTTGCGCATGGTCCAGCTCGTCCTTGTTCATCTCTACGCCATTCGGGGCGATCACGCCTTCGGCGCGTGCCGCTTCGGGGCCGCGCTCGGCCTCGATCTTCGCTTGGCTGACCTGTTTGAGCCGCCATGTCAGACCCTCGTCCGCCAGCCCGTCGAGATCTTCGACCGCCTCGCGGATTTCCTGTTCCGCGCCCCACAGCGCCTCCAGCTTGGCGAGTTCCTGCGCGATGCACATCGCCGCGCGGTCTTCGTCCTGCCGGTTGCGGATCGGGGGCGCGATCTGCACATAGGGATGCGCCAGCAAGGTATCAAGGTCTGCCCCCGCCGCGCGGGCCAGACGGGCGGGGCGGCTTTCGGGATCTTGGTCATGCGCATGGATCAATATCGCTTGCCGCAGATGCACATGCAGCGGGTCGCCGATCTTCAGCCGTTCGATCTGCGCCTCGAACCGGTCGATCAGGCCGGGATGCAGACACAGCGCCGCCAGCACGACCGAAATGCGCAAATCGACCATCGCCGCGTCGTCCGGCGCGGTGGCCAGCGTCGAGGCACGGGTCGAGGCAAGCGGCGATTCGAGCACCGCACTGCGCGCGCGGTACACAAAGGCGCCGGGGCGCTGCGGCCGATCCGGGCTGCGCGCCGGGCGGCGGCCCTGCCGAAACAACTCCCACCGCAGTTCCTTGATGTCCTCGCCATAGTGCTGGCGAATCGAGGGATCCTGAATTTTCTTCAGCGCGGCGCGCAGCACCTTGTCCAGCGCCGCCTTGCGTTCCGGGCTGTCGAACACCCGCCCCTCGGTTTCACGCCGCCACAGCAGGTTCACCATCGGCTGCGCCTGATCCAGCACCTCTTGCATGGCGCTCGCACCCTTGGCCTTGATCAGATCGTCCGGGTCCAGCCCCTGCGGCAGCACCGCAAAGCGCAGGCCCTGCCCGGCCTCCAGCAGCGGCAGCGCAAGGTCGATCACCCGCATCGCCGCGCGCTGGCCCGCCGTATCGCCATCCAGCGTGATGATCGGCTCGGGCGAGATGCGCCACATCAGGCGCAACTGGTCTTCGGTGATCGCGGTGCCCAGCGGCGCCACGGCGGCGCCAAAGCCCGCTTCGGCCAGCGCGATCACATCCATATAGCCTTCGGCCACGATCAGCGGCTGGCCCTTGCCTGCCGCCTCGCGCGCGGGGGCGTGGTTGAACAGGTTGCGCCCCTTGTCGAACAGCTCCGTCTCCGGGCCGTTGAGGTATTTCGCCCGCGCATTCGGATCAAGCGACCGCCCCCCGAGGCTGATCGCCCGCCCGCGCCCGTCGCGGATCGGAAAGATGATGCGCCCGCGAAAGCGGTCATACAGCGATCCGTCATCGCCCTTGGCAATCAGGCCCGAGGCGACCATCAGATCCGGCGCCACGCCCTTGGCCTTCAGCGCGTTCAGCAGCGCATGGCGGCTGTCGGGGGCCCAGCCGATGCCCCACCGATCCTGCGCCTCGGGGGACAGACGGCGCTTCACCAGATAGTCGCGCGCGCCTTGCGCCAGCCCGGTGCGCAGTTGCAGCCGGAAGAAACGGACCGCCTCCTCCATCACCTCGGCCAGTTGGGTCCGCCGATCGGCCTTTTGCGCCGCCTGCGGATCGCGGGCGGGCATCGGCATCCCGGCTTCGCGCGCCAGCATCTCCACCGCCTCCAGGAACGAGACGTTTTCGGTCTCTTTCACGAAGCTGACGGCATCACCTTTCGCGTGGCAGCCGAAGCAGTAATAAAATCCCTTGCGGTCATCGACGTGGAATGAGGCGGATTTTTCCTGATGGAACGGGCATGGCGCCCAGAAGTCACCCTTGCCCTGATTGGACTTGCGCATATCCCATGTGACCTTGCGCCCGACGACGCTGGACAGCGATACGCGGGTGCGAATCTCGTCAAGGAAACCGGGCGGAAGTGACATGCCTTCTATATCGGCGCTTGGAGGCGCGGAGTCCAGTGGATGACCTAGGGGCTTTGTCCCGTCGCCGATCAGGCTTGAACCGATGGCGCCCGATCAGCGACCCCAGGATATCTGAGCAAGGAAGAAAGATCAGCCGAGCAGGGTGCGGATGATGCGGTGGAAGGCGCGGATGCCCAGTGGAAGCAGGCTGTCAGGGAAATCGTAATCCGGGGCGTGCAGGGCGGGGCTGGCCTCGCCCGCGCCAAGGAAGGCCATGGCGGATTTGGCGGTGGCGCCAAGGCGGCCGAAATCTTCCGAGGCGCGCATCGGGCCATCGCCCGCGATGCGCGGCAGGCCTTCGGCCACCAGCGCGGCGCGGAACAGGGCGGTGGCTTCGGGGTCATTGGTGCAGGCGGCGAAATCGTCGTGCCAACTCAGCGACAGGCCCAGCCCTTCGGCGGCGGCCACGGATTCGGCCAGCGCCACCGCTTCGGCGCGCAGGGCGGCCATGCGGTCATCGGTCAGGCAGCGCAGCGTGGCCCACAGTTCGGCATGGCCGGGGGTGATGCCGAAGGCGGGTTCTCCCATGGCCAGATGGGTCAGCGTGACAAGGCGGAAATCGGCGGTCAGGTCGCCCCCCTGCCCCAGCGCCATCAGGCCGGGGATCAGCCGGGCCAGCGCCCGCGCCGGGGTGATCGCCTTGTGCGGTTCGGCGGCATGGGCAGTGCGACCCGCCAGGGCCATCTTCATCCCGACCGAGGCGCAATTGGCCGGGCCGGGATTGACCACGAACTGCCCCAGCGGCAGCCCCGGCAGATTGTGCAGCGCAAAGGCGTAATCCGGCGCGATCTGGGCAAAGCGCGGATCGGCCAGCACCGCCGCCGCACCCGAGCCATCTTCCTCGGCGGGCTGGAACAGCAGCACCACGCGCCCGCGCGCCGGACGCGCCCGCCCGATCAGCCGCGCCAGCCCGGCAACGATTGCCATATGCCCGTCATGGCCGCACAGATGCCCCTTGCCCGGCACGGTGGACCGCCAGCCCTGCGTGCCGGTCTCGGTGATCGGCAGCGCATCCAGCTCGCAGCGGATCAGCACGGTCGGCCCCTCTGCCGCGCCATGATAGACCAGCGCCACCCCATGCCCGCCAAGGCCGGTCACCACGACATCCGGTTCGGTTTCGGCGGTGAAGGCCAGAATCGCCTGCGCGGTCCAGGCTTCCTGCCCCGAAACCTCGGGCTGGCGGTGCAGCGCCTGACGCAAGCCCACCAGCGCCGCCAGATCGGCATTGCCCAGAATCACAGCGCCCTCCGCGCAGCGACATGCTGCATCGCCTCGGCAATCTCGGCCCAAGCGGTGCGCGCCATGGAGCGGAACACCAGTAGCTCGAACGCCGTTTCGGTGCGCATCAGCACCGAAGCCATGTGGTTCAGCCCGGCCCGCGCCGCCTGCCCCGGTGCAAAGACCTGCGCCCGCAGGTCCAGCGGGTAAAGCCGCATCAGCACATCCGCCGCCCCGGCCCCCTCCAGCCGCAGGCAGGCCCAGCCATCGGATTGATCGGTCAGCGCCGCCGCCGGCGTCTCCAGCACGGCATTGATCAGAAAGGCCTGATCGCGGCCCGTCCAGACCAGCCGCACCCCGGCCTTTTCGGCAAAGCTGTTCGGTGCCAGAAAGGCCAGACCCAGCGGTTTCAGCGCCTTGGCCAGCGCCTTTTCCTGCCCCCGGAACGGCGCGACCGAGGTGATCCGGTCCAGCGCCACCTCGGACAGCGACAGATCCCGGTGCGTCACGGGCCACAGCCCGCTGAGCGGTGTCTTGGCGATGAGCTTAGGCACGCAGCTTCTCCCCCTCGCGGTCATAGAAGACCGGATCACAGACCTCGCACAGCACATCGACAGCGCGCAGGTGATCGACAACGCGGATCACCTCGCCCTGCCGCGCCCTGCCATTCTTCAGGAACCCCAGCGCCAGCCATGACCCCAGCGTGGGCGAATAGCAGACCGAGGTGGTATAGCCCTGATCCTGCGCGCGCCCGACCTCTTCGCCCGGCACGAACAGATGCGCGCCTGCGGTCAGCGGGGCCTCTGTTTGCGGGCGCAGACCCACCAACTGTTCCCGCTCAGGCCCCGTCAGGCCGGGGCGCTGGCTGGCCGCCTTGCCGATGCAGTCTTTGCCCGCGCTGATCATCCGCCCCAGCCCCAGATCGAAGGCGGTGGTGCGGCCATGCAGTTCGGCATGGGTCAGGAAGCCCTTTTCAATGCGCAGCACATTCAGCGCCTCCATCCCGTAGGGGCCGCCGCCCAGCACCTCGGCCCGGGCCAGCAGATCGCGGAACAGCGCCTCGCCATAGCGGGCGGGCACCGCGATTTCATACCCTTCCTCGCCGGAAAACGAGATGCGGAACAGCCGCCCCTTCACGCCGTGCACCAGAACCGGCGCACAGCCCATGAAGGGCAGATCGGGCGGCGCATCCAGCACAGAGGCCAGCAAAGCCCGTGCGCGCGGCCCGGCCACGGCGAATTGCGCCCAGGCCTCGGTGACGGACATCAGCCGCAGATCCCAATCGGCGCAGAAGGCCTGCTGCACGAAATCCAGATGCCGCATCACCTGCCCCGCCGCCGCCGTGGTGGTGGTCATCACGAAATGCCCGTCGGCAAGCCGGGCCGCCGTGCCGTCATCCATCACATGCCCGTCGTCGCGCAGCATCAGCCCATAGCGCACCCGGCCCACCGGCAGGGTGGAAAAGGTGTTGGCATAGACGAAATCCAGAAACCGCCCGGCATCGGCGCCCTGAATGTCGATCTTGCCCAAGGTGGAGACATCGCAGACCCCGGCCCGTTCGCGCACCATGCGCACCTCGCGATCACAGGCGGTGCGCCAGTCGGCCTCGCCCGGACGGGGGAAGTAGCCGGCGCGATACCACAGCCCCGCCTCGATCATCGGCGCGCCGCGCTCCACGCTCGCCGTGTGCGAGGTCAGAAACCGCTGCGGCGCAAAGCCCGTGCCACGCCCGCCCGCGCCCATGGCCGCGATGGACACCGGCGTATAGGGTGGGCGGAAGGTCGTCACCCCGGTTTCGGCCACGCTGCGCCCGGTGGCATCGGCCAGCACCGCCAGCGCTGCGACATTGGAGTTCTTGCCCTGATCCGGCGCCATGCCCTGCGTGGTGTAGCGCTTCATATGCTCGACGCTGACGAAATTCTCCTGCGCCGCCAGTTTCACATCCTTCACCGTCACGTCATTGGCAAAATCGAGCCAAGCGCGGCGCCACAGCCCCGGCGCATGGGGCACCTGCCACAGCGCCTGAATGACATAGGGCGCATCTTCCGCCGCAGGCAGGCGGATGGCGGCAGGCTTGCGCCCCAGCGCCTCCAACGCCCCGCGTGCCGCGCGTTGCCCCGAGGCCAGGCAGGCCGCGGTAGACATGATGCCCGCCGCCGCCCCCGCAGGCTCCAGCCCCGGCACGGCGCCGGGCGCGGGCACAAAGGCCGCCAGCGCCTCGTTCCACAGCGGCCGCCCGTTCCTGTGGCAAGTCAGATGCAGCGTCGGGTTCCAGCCCCCCGAAATCGCCAGGCAATCCGTCTCGATCAGCGCCTCGCCGCCGCCATGCCTGACAGTGATATGGCTTAGCCCCTTGCGCCCACGCGTGTTGATGACAGTGGCGCCGGTATAGACCGGGCAATCCTCGACCGCGCTGGCATGGGGGCGGGCGTCGATGATCGCCGCCACCGGCACCCCCGCCGCCATCAGATCGCGCGCGGTGCGGCGCGCCTCTTCGTTGTTGGTGAATACGGTCACCCGCCGCCCCGGCGCCACGCCGTAACGGTTGAGGTAGCTGCGCACCGCCGAGGCCAGCATGATGCCGGGCCGGTCATTGTTTTCAAACGCCACCGGGCGCTCCAACGCCCCTGCCGCAAGGATCGCCTGTTTGGCCACGATGCGCCAGAAACACTCGCGCGGCAGATACGGGCGCGGCGCCAGATGCAGACCCACCCGCTCCAGCGCGCCATAGGTGCCATGGTCATAGGCGCCGGTCACGGTGGTGCGGGGCATCAGGCGGACATTGGGCAGGCTTTCCAGTTCCGCCAGAACCGAGGTCACCCATTCCATCCCCGGCCTGCCCTCCAGCACCAGCGTTTCCGACAGCAGGCGCCCGCCCATCCGGGCATCCTCGTCGGCCAGAATCACATCCGCCCCAGCCCGGCCAGCCTCCAGCGCGGCGACCAGTCCGGCGGGGCCGGCGCCGATCACCAGCAGGTCGCAAAAGGCATAAGCCTTTTCATAGGCCGCCGCATCATGCTGGCGCGACAGGCTGCCCAGCCCGGCGGCGCGGCGGATCAGGGGCTCATACAGCCCTTCCCAGAAGTGGCGCGGCCACATGAAGGTCTTGTAGTAGAACCCCGCCCCCAGCAACGGCGCGGCCAGATCGTTCAGCGCCAGCAGATCGAAGCCCAGCGTGGGAAAGCGGTTCTGGCTGCGCGCGGCGAGGCCGGGATAGAGCTCCTGCACCGTCGCCCGCACATTGGGCGTGCGCTGCCCCCCCTCCTCCAGCACCTCGACCAGCGCATTGGGCTCTTCGGACCCGGCGGTCAGGACGCCGCGCGGGCGGTGGTATTTGAAACTGCGCCCAACCAGCTTCACCCCGTTGGCCAGCAGCGCCGAGGCCAGCGTATCGCCCGCCTGCCCGACATAATCGCGCCCGTCGAAACGGAACCCCACCGGCACGGAGGGATCGGTCAAGCCCTTGCCTGCAATCCTCATTTCGCACCGCCCTTCAGCGTCGCCACCAGTTCGACCTTGCGGATGTCATGGCTGACCGTGTCACGGGTGACCAGCAACCACTGTCCGCAGCCTGCCTCGTGATACCACAGGTCGCGCGTCTCGCCCGCCGGGTTGTCGCGGTTGTGCAGGTAATCATCCCAGGCCGCAGACGCGGCCTCTGCTGCGGGGCGGCGCAGATACTCCTCCGCGCCGAGGTAATGGAATTCGCGCCGGTCGCGCGGACCGCAGAGGGGGCAGGTCAGGCGCATGGCACGGGCTCCTTCGCGGGATGAGACATGTGGTTTAGGGGCGCTGCCCCTCGGCCTGCGGCCTCACCCCGGGATATTTTTGCCAAGATGAAAGGCGCCTTCATTCTGGCTAAAATACTCCCGCCGGAGGCCTCTGCGGCCGGATGCGGGGGCGCGGTTTGGGGGCTGCGCATCATCGGCTCAATGCAGGTTATGCTGGCTGCCGGTGCCTTCTTCATCCAGAAGATGCCCCGTCGCGAAACGGTCCAGCCGGAAACGCCGCGCCACCTCATGCGGCTGGCCGGTGGCCATCAGATGCGCCATGCACCAGCCCGAGGCGGGAACGGCCTTGAAGCCGCCGTAGTTCCAGCCGCAATCCAGATACAGGCCCTCGATCGGGGTGCGGTCGATGATGGGCGATCCGTCGGGGGTCATGTCCATGATGCCGCCCCAGCTGCGCAACACCCTGGCGCGGCCGATCATCGGCATCAGCGTCATGCCCGCCTCCATCACATGTTCCATCATCGGCAGATTGCCGCGCGCGGCATAGCTGGCGTAGAAATCCAGATCACCCCCGAAGACCAGCCCGCCCTTGTCGGACTGGCTGATGTAGAAATGCCCCATGCCGAAGCTGATCACATGGTCGATCACCGGCTTCAGCCCTTCGGTGACGAAGGCCTGCAGCACATGGCTTTCCACCGGCAGCCGGAGCCCCGCCATCGCGGCCACCTGACTGCTGCGCCCGGCGACCACCATGCCCACCTTCTTGGCCCGGATCGCACCGCGCGTGGTCTGCACGCCGCGCACCACGCCGCCTTCGATGTCGATCCCCGTTACCTCGCAATTCTGGATCAGGTCCACCCCACGCTGATCAGCGCCGCGCGCATAGCCCCAGGCGACCGCATCATGCCGCGCCGTACCGCCGCGCCGGTGCAGCAACCCGCCATAGATCGGAAAGCGCGTCTGGTCGAAGTCCAGATAGGGCAGCAGCGCCCGCACGCCATCACGGTCCAGCAGTTCGGCGTCATCGCCCTGATTGATCATCGCATTGCCGCGCCGCGCGAAGGCATCGCGCTGGCCATCGGAATGGAACAGGTTGATCAGCCCGCGCTGGCTGTGCATCACGTTGTAGTTGAGATCGGCCTCCAGCCCCTCCCACAGCTTCAGCGAATGGCTGTAGAATTCGGAATTGCCGGGCAGGAAGTAGTTGGCGCGCACGATCGTCGTGTTGCGCCCGACATTGCCGCCGCCGAGGTAACCCTTTTCCAGCACCGCGATATTGGTCAGCCCGTGGTTCTTCGCCAGATAATAGGCGGTCGAAAGCCCATGGCCGCCACCGCCGATGATCACCGCATCATACTCGGCCTTGGGCGCCGGGTTGCGCCAGACCTGCCCCCAGCCGCGATTGCCAAACAACCCTTCGGTGATCACTTTCAGCCCGGAATAGCGCATGGCGGATGCCCCCTTGTGCCGGGGCCATCAGACCCAAGCCTGCGCCGATTATCAAGCCCCACCCGGCAATTCCTTGCCGCTGCGCGACATGCAAGGCCGGCTTCGGCGCCGATGGTCAGGCGCGCGGCCAGCCCGCGGGCGGGCGCGGACGGCTGCCCGATAGAACGGGTTCAACTCGCCCTTGCGGCGGCGCCCTGCGCAGCGCCGGGCCGGGCGCCGCGACAGCGGTCACAGCCGGAGCCGTCACGGCGCGGGTTGCCGCAAGCCCGGCAGGTTCTGCCGCCGCAGCCAGGCTTGCCGCCACACCCGGAGCCACGGGGCGCAGGCGCCCCATCGCGGCTGCCTCGCTCGCCTCGGCGATCCGGTGCAGCAGCACATTGTTTTCCATCTGCACGGCCACCATGCCAAACAACGCAACCAACCCCGCCAAGCCGCCGATCGCCATCGCAACGGCACTCACTGCATAGCCGGTATTCATGTAGTAAAGCCCGGCGCCGCCAAGAACCGCGATGCAAAACAGCGTCACAAGCGTAGGAAACAAGGTGCTGAACAGGCGGGCAAGGCTCGAGGTCATGCGCAGGGCTCCGGGAAAGCGGTTTGGCGCGGTTAAGCACCGCCGCCCCCCAAAGTCAACGCGGGCGACACGATCACAGGCCCTTGGAGCGATAGGTTTTCGCCACGCGATCAATGGCGACCATATAAGCGGCAACCCGCAAATCCTCCACCTCTGCCCGATCGTGCCAGACCTCGCGCATGGACTGATAGGCGATGCGCATCGTGTCATCGAGGCCAGAGCGCACCAGCGCCAACTCGTCCGAGCCGGTGAGGAACTTCTCCTTGAAATCCGGCGCCAGCGTCCAGCCCAGCCCCTTGTCGGCGCTCAGCCGCTCCAGCTCTTCCACCATCAGCCGCGAGCGCGCCTCTTCCGCCCGCCGCTGCATCCGGCCAAAGCGGATATGGCTCAGGTTCTTCACCCATTCGAAATAGCTGACCGTCACCCCCCCGGCATTGGCGTAAAGATCGGGGATGATCACCACACCCTTCTGCCGCAGGATCTCATCGGCGCCGAAGGTGATCGGGCCATTTGCCGCTTCGATGATCAGCGGCGCCTTGATGCGCGCGGCATTGCCCTTGTGGATCACCCCTTCCATGGCCGCCGGGATCAGGATGTCACAGGCCATTTCCAGCACTGCGGCCCCACCCTCCACATAAGTGCCCACAGGAAAGCCTTTCACCCCGCCATGCGCCGCGATCCAGCGCCGCACCTCCTCGACCGGCAGGCCCGCGTCATGCACCAGTGCGCCGTCGCGCTCGATGATCGCCACGACCTTCGCACCGTCGTCCTCGCTCAGGAACTTCGCGGCGTGATACCCCACATTGCCCAGGCCCTGCACCACGAGTCGCTTGCCGTCCAGAGTGCCCGCCAGTCCGGCTTTCGCCACATCTTGCGGATGGCGAAAGAATTCGCGCAGCGCGAATTGCACGCCCCGCCCAGTCGCTTCCACCCGCCCCTGAATCCCGCCCGCATGGGGTGGCTTGCCCGTTACACAGGCCTTGGCATTGATGTCGGTGGTGTTCATCCGCGCATATTGATCGGCGATCCAGGCCATTTCGCGTTCACCCGTGCCCATGTCGGGGGCGGGCACATTCTGCGCCGGGTTGATCAGGTCGCGCTTGATCAGCTCATAGGCAAAGCGACGGGTGATCTGTTCCAATTCGTGCTCATCCCAGGCGCGCGGGTCGATGCACAGCCCGCCTTTCGAGCCGCCGAACGGCGTTTCCACCAGCGCGCATTTATAGGTCATCAGCGCCGCCAGCGCCTCCACCTCGTCCTGATTGACGGACAGCGCATAACGGATGCCCCCCTTAACCGGCTCCATATGTTCCGAATGGACAGAGCGATAGCCGGTGAAGGTTTCGATCTTGCCGCGCAGCCGCACCCCGAAGCGCACGGTATAGGTGGAATTGCAGACGCGGATCTTCTGCTCCAGCCCGGGGCTGAGATCCATCAGACGCACCGCACGATTGAACATCATGTCCACCGAGTCGCGGAAGCCCGGTTCGTTCTGTGCCAGCATCGCAATTCTCCCTCTGCTACCCGCGCCAGACGCGGTTCCTCAGCCCTTCAGCGCTCAGGGTGCACAGATTTTCGGCGTTTTGAAAACTGCTTTCCTGCACGATCAGATGTGACATCGATTCGTTAGCGCCCTGTGAACAGGCCTGCGATTCCGCTCCGAAACAGTGTACAAACCCTGTTTCGTAGCCCGCTCGCGGACAATCCTAGCCTCTGCGCCGGATCGTCAACCCATACTGCTGATTTCATGGTCAAATCAGGCAATTACGCCATAATTTGGCCCAAAGTCTGCCGCACCTATTACCGATAAGCCCTGAGAGGAATGCCGCCCGTAAAGCGGCTCTTCCGGCGTATCGTTTAGGTGTGATTTGTCCGTGAGGGGGCAAGAATGAACAGGTTCAAGGTTTCAGCTCGTCTGGCGCAATTGCTGCGCCGCTATCGCAGCGAAGAAGAGGGGAGCATCCTTCTCTTCAGCCTCATCCTTCTGTTCATGATGGTCCTCGTTGGCGGTCTTGCCGTCGATGTGATGCGCCACGAAGAAAAACGCGTCCTGCTGCAACAAACTCTGGACCGCAGCGTTCTGGCTGCGGCCAGCCTTAGCCAGGAGCACGACCCGACCGAGGTGGTGAACGACTATTTCGAGAAGGCGAACCTGTTGGAATATCTCTCGGGCGTCGATGTCTCCGAAGGTCTGAACTTCCGGACCGTCACCGCAGATGCCCAGGCCGATGCCGAGCCGTTCTTCATGCACCTCATGGGCATCGACAAGTTCGAGGTCGCAGCCGACAGCACTGCCGACGAACGCATTTCCAACGTCGAAGTCTCGCTCGTGCTCGATATTTCCGGCTCGATGAACGGCTCGCGCATCAACAACCTGCGCCCCGCCGCACGCAGTTTCGTCGATACCGTGATGAACGCCTCCGAT
Source organism: Gemmobacter aquatilis (assembly GCF_900110025.1). Lineage (GTDB taxonomy): Bacteria > Pseudomonadota > Alphaproteobacteria > Rhodobacterales > Rhodobacteraceae > Gemmobacter > Gemmobacter aquatilis. The sequence goes on from NZ_FOCE01000007.1 coordinate 165,464, forward strand.
CCCGGCAAGGTCACCATGTCGATCGTGCCCTACAGCGCGCAGGTCAACCTTGGCCCCGATCTGATGGCGCAATTCAATGCCACCAAGATCCACGACTATTCCTATTGCCTCGAACTGCCGGACAGCGTGTTTTCCACCACCACCCTGTCGCAATCGACCAGCCTTGTGCACAATGGCCACTTCGACCCGTTCAACAACGCGACGACCTCCTCCCTGTTCAACTGCACCCATTACACCGCCAATCATGTGAACCCGATCAGCGACAGCGCCACCGCCCTGAAAAGCACGATCACCAACATGGTGGTCGGCGGCAACACCTCGATCGACCTTGGCGTGAAATGGGGGGCGCTGTTGCTCGATCCCGCCTCGCAGGGGATCACGGCCGGGTTGATTTCTCGCGGGAAAGTGGCGGCGACCTATAGTAACCGCCCGCTCGACTCGGGTGAAATTGATACGCTGAAGGTTCTGGTTGTGATGACCGACGGTGAAAACACCACCGAATACAAGCTGAAGTCGCCCTACAACACCGCTGGCCTTTCCAACGTCTGGACGACCTCAGGCGGCACGATCTACGCCTTTCATGATCGTTCCGGCACCTCAAGCGATTACTACAGGATTTCTGACGGCAAGTGGTATACAAAACCCACCGGCGTCACAAACATGACGTGGCCTGCCGTGTTCCAGAAATACACGACCTATTATGTAGCCTACAATATGTATGCCCGACCGTTGGGCGGCAGCACATCGACCTATGAAAACAACATGGTCAGCTCTGTGTCCTCGACCAAGAACACCCGGCTCCAGCAGATCTGCTCTGCCGCGCGCGAAGCCGGCATCGTGATCTATGGCATCGCCTTCGAGGCGCCCAGCAACGGCCAGACGCAGATCAAGAACTGCGCCACGTCTGACGCGCATTATTACAATGCCAACGGGCTGGAAATCTCGACCGTGTTCAACGCCATCGCCAACCAGATCAGCTACCTGAGGCTCACGCAATGACAACCGGCCTCAGGGCGCATTTTGCGACCTGCCAGCGGTGGTTCCGGCGCGAGGACGGAACAGCGACCATCGAATTCGTGTTGATGATCCCGATTTTGATGACGGTCTTCATGGCCTGCTTCGAGGCGGGGCTGATGACGCTGCGCCAGACCATGCTGGAGCGCGCGCTCGATATCGCCATGCGCGATCTGCGGCTGGGTCATCTCGGCTTGGCCCCCACTCATGACGACCTGAAAGATGCGATCTGCGCCAACTCCTCGATCCTGACGGAATGTGACAACACGCTGCTGGTCAGCCTTGACCGCGTGTCGCAGGATGACTGGGTTCTGCCCGCTGTCGAGGTGGTCTGCCGCGACCGGGCCTCGGATATCGAGCCGGTGACCACGCTCGATACCGCGCCCGGGGCACGCAGCGTGATCATGCTGGTGCGCGTTTGCCTGCGGGCCGATGCAATCTTCCCCTCTACCGGCATCGCCGCCAACATTGATCAGGATGGCGAGGGCGGCTACAGGCTGGTTGCTGCCTCTGCCTTCATGAACGAGCCCTGAGCCATGTTCCCGCGCGCCCTGCCCGGTCTTTCCGCTGCAATCTACCGCTTCCTGCGCGATGAACGCGGCACCATGCTGGTGGAAACCCTGCTGATCCTGCCGATGATGCTGTGGGCAGCCTTCGCGCTTTACGTCTATTGGGATGCCTATGCCACCATCAACAAGGTGCAGAAAGCCACCTATACCGTGGCGGATATCCTGTCGCGCAGTCGCACCAATATCGGCACAACCGAAGCTGCCGGGCTGGAAGACCTGTTCAACTTCCTGATGCCCGGCGACGAGACCGGCCGGATGCGGCTGACCAGCGTCATTTATGTCTCGGCCAGATCCCGGTTCGAGGTACAGTGGTCCTGTTCGCTGTCCACCACCGATCTGCCTGCGCTGACCACGACCACGGTTCAGGCCCTGAACGACAAGCTGCCACTCACCTCCAACGCCGATACGTTGCTGATCGTCGAAACCCGTTTCGATTTCGAGCCGATCCTCGACATCGGCCTGAACAACATGACCTTGCAGCAATTCGTGGCCACCCGCCCGCGGTTCGTGACCGCCGTCGGCTTCACCAATCCCGGCGGTTGTTCCTGACCGGCCTGTGCCCCGCCGCACAGTCATCCTGCATGCACCCGCATTGTCCGGCGCCTTTTGGCCCCTTACCTTTGCGTCAAGCGGCGCACCGATCCCCGGCAGCGCCCCAGACCGGAGAGCCTCATGTCCATTCGCCCCGTCCTGACCGAAACCACCGCCCGCCCCACGATGGAGGGCGCCGGCGTCCATCTGCACCGCGCCTTCGGCTTTCAGAACCCCGAACAGTTCGATCCGTTCCTGATGTTCGACGATTTCCGCAACGAGCGCCCGGAAGACTATTATCGCGGTTTCCCCTGGCACCCGCATCGCGGCATCGAAACCATCACCTATGTCCTGTCAGGCTCTGTCGATCATGGCGACAGTCTGGGCAATCAGGGCACCCTGCGCGGCGGGGATGTGCAGTGGATGACCGCAGGCTCCGGCATCCTGCATCAGGAAATGCCCAAGGGTAACGCCAAGGGCCAGATGCACGGGTTTCAACTTTGGGCCAACCTGCCGTCGCAGTTGAAGATGACGGCACCGCGCTATCAGGATGTGAAATCCGCTGACATCCCGGTGATTCAGGATGATGACGGCACCGTGGTCAAGGTGATCGTGGGCGCGTTCTGGGGCAAGACCGGCCCGGTGGACGGCATCGCCGCCGAGCCGCAATACCTTGACATCTTCGTGCCCGCCGGACGCCGGAAGGTGTTCAAGATCGACACCTATCGCCGCGCCTTCGCCTATATCTTTGAAGGCAAAGGCACGTTCCGCGATGCCAGCCGCCCGCGCGGCGTGTTGCTGGAAAAAGAGGTGGCCGGCGAAGAAGTGAACATCCGCGATATGTCGGGCGACCGGACGCTGGTGCAATTCGGCGCAGGGGATGAGGTGACTGTGACGGCCGGGCCGCAGGGCATCCGCTTCCTGCTGATTTCCGGCGCGCCGATTCAGGAACCCGTCGCCTGGCACGGCCCCATCGTGATGAACACCCAGGACGAAATCCGTCAGGCCATGGCGGACCTGCGCAACGGCACCTTCATCAAGCCCGCGCATTGATCACGGCGCCGCAGTGAAAACAGCAAGGGGGCCTGTCGGCCCCCTTTTCAGCTTCTCCGCACCGGATTGCGCATCGTCACCAGTTCTTCCGACATGGTGGGATGCACCGCAACCGTGCGGTCAAAATCCTCTTTCGTAGCGCCCATCTTCACGGCGATTCCGACCAGTTGGATCATCTCGCCCGCGCCGGGGCCCACGATATGGCAGCCCAGCACCTTGCGGCTTTGCTGGCTGACGATCAGCTTCATCAGCACCCGGTCCTGCCGCCCGGCAAACAGCGTCTGCATCGCGCGGAAACTGGCCACATAAACCTCGATCGGTTCCTGCGCCTGCGCGGCCTCCTCGCTCAACCCGACGGTACCCAGTTCCGGCTGCGTGAACACAGCACTTGCCACAAGTTCGTGGTCAGCCTTGCGCGGCTCGCCCTTGAACACGGTGTCGGCGAAGGCGTGCCCTTCGCGGATCGCCACCGGGGTCAGGTTGATCCGGTCGGTCACATCGCCCACGGCATAGATCGAGGGCACAGCGGTCTGACTCCAGTCATCGACCTTGATCTCGCCATTGCGGCCCAATTCGACCCCCAGCGCCTCCAGCCCGAGGCCGGAACTGTTGGGCTTGCGGCCCGTCGCATACATGACCAGATCGAACTCTCGCTCGGTTCCGTCAGTCGCCACGGCGCGGATGCCGGTCGCGGTTTTTTCCAGCCGCAGCACATCGGTGCCGCAATGGATGGTCACTCCCGAAGCCTGCATCGCGGTCGCCACATGGCCGCGTGCTTCGTCGTCAAAGCCGCGCAGGATCTGTGCACCGCGATAATACTGGCTGACCTCTACCCCCAGACCGTTGAGAATGCAGGCGAATTCTGAGGCGATATAGCCCCCGCCCACCACCAGCGCGCGTTTGGGCAGCGCGTCAAGGTGGAAGATCTCGTTGGAGGTCACCGCCAGTTCCGCGCCCGGCAGGTCAGGCACGAAGGGGCGCCCGCCCGTGGCGATCAGGATATGCTTGGCCGTAAAGCGCCGCCCGTCGGCCAGCGCCACCGTATGTGCATCTACCACAGTGGCCCGCAAATCGAAGGTTTCGACCCCGGCGTTGCGCAACGTGCCGCGATAGGCATTTTCCAGCCGCGTCAGCTCCGCCTCCAACTGGCTGCGGAACTGCGCCCAGTCGAACGCGCCTGCCTCCACCTTCCAGCCATAGGCGCGGGCATCCGCGATCATGCCCGGATATTCGCTGGCATAGACCATCAGCTTCTTGGGAACGCAGCCACGGATCACGCAGGTGCCGCCCATGCGATATTCCTCGGCCAAGCCCACGCGCGCCTTGCCCTCGGCGCTGGCGATGCGCGCAGCGCGCACGCCGCCCGACCCGCCACCGATCACGAAAAGATCGTAGTCAAAACTCATCTCAGTCGTCCGAATCCGCAAAGATGTTGTCGGCAGGCGCAAACTCGATCCGTTCGTCCGAGGTGGAGCCGGCATTGATGTCGCGCACCTGCACCCGCCCATCGCCGTGGCCGATCACCACGATATCGCAAATGTCGATGAACAGCCCGTTTTCCACCACGCCCGGGATCTGGTTCAGCACCATGGCCAACTGGCGCGGATTGCCGATCCGTTTGAGATGCAGGTCAATGATGTAATTCGCCTCGTCCGTGACCAGCGGCGCATCGCCATTCATCCGCAGCGTCACATCGCGGTTCAGCACGTCAAGGCTGACCAGCGTTTCCTCGATCAGCGCCTTGGTGGTCTGCCAGCCGAAGGGAATCACCTCCACCGGCAGAGGGAAGGCGCCCAATTGCGCCACCTCTTTCGCCGCATCGGCAATGACGATCATCTGGTCCGAGGCCGTCGCCACGATCTTTTCCTGCAACAGCGCCGCCCCGCCGCCCTTGATCAGGTTCAGCATTGGGTCGATCTCGTCGGCGCCGTCGATCGTCAGATCCAGCCATTTCGCCTCGTCCAGAGAGACGACCGGCACGCCAAGCTGCTGCGCCAGTTCCGCCGTGCGGGTAGATGTCGGCACGCCCTGCACCTTCAGCCCCTCTTCGCGGATCCGCTCGGCCAGGCAGCGCACCATCCAAGCGGCGGTCGATCCGGTGCCCAGCCCGAGCTTCATGCCCGATTCCACGAATTCCACCGCGCGTTTGGCGGCAACGAACTTGGCCTTGTCGATGGGGGAAAGGTCAGCAGGCATGGGTGGCTCCCGAGCGGAAAAGATCGTCCGCTTATAGGCAAGTTGCGCATCGGGTGCGAGAGGCGATGCGGCGGAATCAGCTTTTCCCGGCCAGTTGCGCCACACCCGCCTGCAATTCGCGCAAGGAAACGGCAGCGTCGCCATCGGCATCAAAGACCAGCACCGCCTGCAACTGCGCGGCGGCGGCATCGCCAAGCCGCGCCTCGGCCGCTCTGTCGGCGGCAGCCTGCAACTCCTGCGGCCCGGCCCGCCCGTCGCCATCGGCATCCGCCACCGTGAAGGTCAGCAGAAACCCGCCGCGTCCACGCGCCGACAGCACCTGCATCACCCCTTCCGCCTCTGCCGCTGTCACCGTACCATCGGCATCAAGATCTGCGACCAGCAATTCACGCAGCGCATCGGCCCGCGCGGCGGCCCGTTCCACTGCGACATAGCGTGCGATCCCCTCAGACTTCAGGCCCGTGACCCCGCCGAAACCACCGATCAGCCGGGTCATCTGCGCCAGATATGCCTCTGGTCCACGCGCGATGCGCTTTTTCATCGCCTCGGGCAAGGTGTCTGGGCCAGCCCAAGCCATGAAAGGCCCCAATATCAGAACAACGAGGATCAAGATCCGCATGAAAGCCCCCTTTCCTGCGGTCATCTGGCGCTGATTCGGGTTAACACCGGGTTATCACCACCGCGGCATCAGCGGTTTTCTACGACGCAGGGTCGCATTTTGCCCCCTGCCCGACCGAATCCCCGCCATAGTGGTGCAAATCCCCCGGCAGCGCGAGCCCCCATGTTCCTTTCCGTCTTCGACATGTTCAAGGTGGGCATCGGCCCTTCCTCCTCTCACACCATGGGCCCGATGGTGGCCGCCGCGCGCTTCTTGCAGACGCTGCGCGGCAGCCCGTTCCACGCCCATGGGCTGCGCGCCTCACTGCATGGCAGCTTGGCTTTCACGGGCGTGGGTCATGCAACCGACCGTGCCACCATCCTCGGCCTCGCCGGGTTCGAACCTGCCAGCTATGACCCTGAAAAGGCGGAAGCCGCGCTGGCCGCCATTCATGCCACGAACACCATCGCGCCGCCCGGCCTTGGCATGCTGCGCTTTGACCCGAAAACGGACATGGTGTTCGATTATGGCCCTGCCCTGCCCGGCCATGCCAATGGCATGATCCTGCGCGCCACCGATGCCGAGGGCGACGTGATCCTTGAGGAAACCTATTACTCCATCGGCGGCGGCTTCGTGCTGACGGCGGCGGAACTGGCCCGGGGCGAGGCGGCGAAGGGCGGCACCCCTGTGCCGCATCCGTTTGAAACCGCCGCGCAGATGCTTGAAATGGCCAAGAAATCCGGCCTCAGCATCGCGCAGATGAAGCGTGAAAACGAGTTGGTCTTCCGCACCAAAGCCGAGATCGACGCCGGTATCGCCCGGTTGTGGGAGGTGATGAACAATTGCATCACCCGGGGCATGGCGGGCGAGGGCATCCTGCCCGGCGGGTTGAAGGTGCGCCGTCGCGCCCGGGGCATCCACGAGGCGCTGCTGGCCGAACGCGGGCTGAACATGACGGCGCCGCATACGATCAACGACTGGATGAGCCTCTACGCCATGGCGGTGAACGAGGAAAATGCGGCGGGCGGGCAGGTTGTCACCGCGCCGACCAATGGCGCGGCGGGGGTGCTGCCCGCGACGTTGCGCTATTATCTGGATCATGTGCCGGGTGCGACCCCGGCGAAGATCGGAGATTTCCTGCTGACCGCCGCTGCCATCGGCGGGCTGTGCAAGCACAACGCCTCGATCTCGGGGGCGGAATGTGGCTGTCAGGCCGAGGTCGGGTCGGCGGCGGCAATGGCGGCGGCAGCATTGTGCGCCGTGCTGGGCGGCACACCAGAACAGGTTGAAAACGCGGCAGAAATTGCGCTGGAGCATCACCTTGGCATGACCTGCGACCCGGTGAAGGGCCTTGTGCAGGTGCCCTGTATCGAACGCAATGGGCTGGGCGCGATCAAGGCGGTGTCGGCGGCAAGTCTCGCGCTGCGCGGCGACGGGATCCATCTTGTCAGCCTTGATGCCTGTATCGAGACGATGCGCCAGACCGGCCATGACATGCACGAGAAATACAAGGAAACCTCGCTGGGTGGCCTTGCCGTCAACGTGCCAAACTGCTGAGCACCGCATCGGTGGCAGGGGCATGCGGCCCTGCCACCCCCTCGGGAAATGCTCTGTTTGCGGCACCTTGCGTCGGAACCGGACTGGACGCCCCGGTCACCGCACGCTAGCCCTGCCCGATGACCCAGAACCGCCCCCTTCCCGGTGCCGCGCTGATGATCGCGTTCTGCATCCTCGCGCCGCTGCTTGATGTCTGCTCGAAACTCGCCACCGCCGCGATTCCCGTGGGTGAGGTGACGCTGGCGCGCTTTGTCGTGCAGGGCGCGCTGATGCTGCCGGTGGCGCTGGTCCTGCGCTTGCCGCTGTGGATGGGGCGGCGGGTGGCCGGGCTGCTGCTGGCGCGGGCAGTGTTCCTCGTGCTGTCCACCTATTGCTTCATCGCGGGCATCGCGGTGATGCCGCTGGCCGATGCATTGGCGCTGGTGTTCGTGGAGCCATTCATCCTGTTGATCCTCGGCAAGCTGCTGTTCGGCGACGAGGTTGGCCCGCGCCGCATCGCCGCGTCGATCGTGGGCTTTGGCGGGGCGATGCTGGTGATCCAGCCCGCCTTCGCCACCTTCGGGCTGGTAACGCTTTACCCGCTGGGCACCGCCTTCCTGTTTGCCTTCTACATGCTGATCACCCGGGCCATCGCGGCGCATATGCACCCCGTCACCATGCAGTTGCACACGGCACTGACGGGCACGGCGCTGTGCCTGCCGGTGATCTGGCTGGCAAACGGATCGGGCATTGCCGCGCTGGACCCGGTAATGCCGCAGGGGATTTTCTGGCTCTGGCTGTTCGGGGTCGGTTTCTGGGCGACGGTCAGCCATATGTGCATGACTTACGCGCTGAAATTCGCGCCCTCGGCCACGCTGGCGCCGTTGCATTACTTTGAACTCGTTGTGGCGGTGGCGCTTGGATATCTGGTGTTCGGCGATTTCCCGAACATGCTGACCTGGGCCGGGATCACCATCATCACGGGATCAGGCCTTTACATCATCTGGCGCGAGCAGCGCGGCGCCCGCCGCGCCGCCGCCGAAGCGCTCAGCGATGCGGGTTTTTGAGCGCCGCCAGCGCCGCATCCAGCCGGTTGCGCGGCAGGATCACCAGCATCCCCGATGACTCGAAGCGCATATCCACAAGGCCGGTTTCCACAAGGTTCGACGTACCGACCCGACCGTCGGGTGCAAGCCCCAGCCCATTGATCGGCCAGCGCAGCCCCCGGCTTTCTCCCCGCACCGGCGCCAGCGGGAACAGCGACAGCCGATCCCCCGCGCGCAAATGCAGCCGAAGCGCAAGCGGGGCCGCAAAGATCACATCCTGCGCGCCGATCAGCAGGCAGGGCATCGCCACCCCCTCAGCCGCGTGCCGCACCAGCCCGTTCAGCACCGCCAGTTCGTGATCGACCCGCCCGCCCGCGACCCCAACCCCCAGCACGAACGGCGCGCGGATCGAACGCAGCGCCTTGTCGAAATCGGTCGTCTCCTGCTCGGCAATCGGAAACAGCCGCCCGGCCAGCCGAACCTGCGCATCAACCGACACCGAATCGAAGTCACCGATCACCGCGCGCGGCATCTCGCCCAGGTCCAGCGCCCGGTCCGCCCCGCCATCCGCCGCGACAAGACAGGGCGCCCGCCGGAGTGCCAAGCTCAGATCACGCCTTGTGCAGGGCCCACCTGCAACGAGTGTGACCCCCTCATGGGATTCGACAATCTTGTGATTCATGCGGATACTGTTCCCGAATTAAGGCGGAAGGGTAGGGCACGGGCCATAATCAATCCTTCAAATTACCCCTATCTGTCCATGGAAACGAGCTTTCAGCGGGTAAAGTGGCAGCATGGTTAGTAGAAGGCGAGCATCCGATGATCGGAGCGAGTAAAATCCTCACGGTGTCCTATGGCACCTTCTCTTGCACGCTTGAAGGGTTCGATGACCCCTTCAACACGATGAAGGCGATTGCAGAGTATTTCCGCGATCTGGCTGCCGAGGATCGCTATTTCGGGGCTGAACCGCCAACTCCCGATGCCGCCATGCTGCACAAGATTGCCGAGCGCGAAATTCAGCGCCGGGTCGAAGCGAAGATTCAGGAAAACGGCGTGATCCTGCGGGCTGGCGAGGCTTCCGCCCCGCAGCAGCATGTTCCTGCCCAGATCGCCGCGCCGACACCTCTGGATACGCCGCTTCCCCCCAGGACCGAGCCTGTCGCGGTCGAACCTGTCGCCGTTGTGGCCCCTGCCCCGGTAGCTCCCGCGCCGCGCATCACCATGCCCGCCGCAGCGGCCACACAGCGCCCTGCGCCGATCCCGGCTACCCCCAGCGCAGCCGCGCAGGAAAGCGTGGCCGAAAAGCTGATGCGCATCCGCAGTGCTGTAGCACAAGCCGCCGCGCCTTATGGCGAGGAAGAAGACGTCGCGCCGCAGGCGGCCGCCGATCGGTTGCCTGAAGATCTGGCGCCCGAACCCACAGCCCGCGACCTGTCTGTCGAAGACATTCTGCCCGAAGAGCTGGCCGCCGAGACTGACGCGCCGGTTACCGTATCGGCACAACAGCCCGTCGAGGTTGCCGCTGCAATCTTCCCGGAAACCATTGCCGAGGTTGAGGAGGACACCACATTCACCGCCCCCGCAGCCGATTTCGGCGGCGAATTGGCTGAAGAAGCGCTCGAACCCGTCGCCGAAGCCGCCCTCACGCCAGAAAGCGGATTGGACGAAGACGCGCTGATCGCCGGTCTGGCCCTGATCGACACCGCCCCGCAGATCGAGATGCCACCCGAAGCCATGCCCGCCCCGGCGGATCTGGCCGAGGACGAGGCGCTCAACGACCTGCTGGCCGCGCTGGCGGACGACACACCTGCACATCAAGCAGCAGAGTATCCCGAGCCGCAGGTTGACCTGCTGCCCGATCTGGATCTTGAGCCGGAGGCCCATCCCGTTGCCGAAGCGGCTGGCGCCTGGAACGAAGCCGATCCGTTGGATGATGCGCTGATGGCCGATCTTCTGGCTGATGTTGCCCCGGCGACCGACGCTGCGCCCGAAGCTGCCACCCCAGAATCTGACGCCCCTGTCATGCCCGACAGCGAATCCCGTGTCGAACGCGCCCGGGCCCGGGTGATCCGCATCCGCCGCGCCCCCACCGCTCCGGCAGAGCTGGCGGAACTGGCCGAAACCGTGCCGGATGCAGAACCCGTGCTGTCGCCCGAGGCTGAGGCCGATCTGGCCCGCGAACTGGCAGAGCTGGAAGCCGAACATGCAAGCACGCCCGCGGTGACAACACCGGCGCCCGATCTGATCGCCGAAGCCGCAGCCGACATCGAGCAACCTGACCCGGCCCGCCCCATACGCCCGGCCCGCCCGGTGCGCCGCCTGCGGGTCGCACGCGCCGAAACCCCGGTGGCCCCGACCCAAATCGAGCCGCGCCTGCCCGAAACCCTGCCCGGTACCCGCGCGGCAACCGACCCGCGGACGCCACAACTGGAGGGCGCCCGCACCGAAGAAGCGATGACCCGACTGATCGCCGAAACCAATTCGCAGATGGCCGGCCCCGACAACCGCCGCCGCCTGTCGGCGATCGCGCATCTGAAGGCCGCCGTCGCCGCCACCGTGGCCGAACGCCGCGTCGGAGGCAGCCCGGCAAAATCCGAAGACTCGCGGGTGGAACCCTACCGCGAAGACCTGTCGCGCATCGTGCGCCCCTCGGCCACGCCGCAGGCGCAGCGCCCCGCACCGTTGGTATTGGTGTCCGAACTTCGGGTGGACCGCGATCCGGCCCCCCGCGCCCCGGAAACAGTCCAGCCCGTGCGCCCGCGCCGCGTCACCGGCGGCTCTGCCGCGCTCGCCGCACAGTCATTCGACGAGGACGAGGATGAAGACGACGACGAGGTGTCAATCTTTACCGATGCCAAAGGCTTTGCCGAATTTGCCGAACGCATCGGCGCTGAAGGCTTCCCCGCACTGCTGGAAGCAGCTGCTGCCTATGCCGCCTGCGTCGAAGGCCGCCCGCATTTCTCGCGCCCGCAACTGATGCGGCAGGTCAGCGAACAGGCCGAAGAGGAAGGAATCACCCGCGAAGATGGCCTGCGTTATTTCGGCACCCTGCTGCGCGAAGGCCGCATCGTGAAGGTGCGGCGTGGACAATATGCGCTGGCCGAAACTTCGCATGTGCTGGCCAAGGCCCGCAAGCTGGTGGGCTGACCCGGGCGCGCGGCGGCTGCCACCGAGATGCGCCAAAAGCAAAAGGCCAGAGCATCCGCTCTGGCCTTTTCGGTGTCACGGCTCTTTGCGCCTCGCATCGGGGTCGGCTTGGCCCACCCCTTTGAACACGAACTTGAACGGCAGCGCCCACAGGAAGCCAAGACCGATATAGATCAGCAGCTCCAGCCAGATCGGCGGGCGGTCCAGCACGCCCATGATGCCCCAGACCACGCCAATATACAGCGGCAGCCCCAAGATCAGGATCACCAGCGACAGCCGCCTGCGGGCCTTGTAGCTCAGCGCCATCAGATCAATCCGCGAAAGGATCGGTGACAAGGATCGTGTCGTCGCGCTCGGGCGAGGTGGACAGCAGCGCCACCGGGCACTGGATCAGCTCTTCGATACGGCGCACATACTTCACGGCAGCGCCCGGCAAATCGGCCCAGCTGCGCGCGCCGGCGGTGGATTGGCTCCAGCCTTCCATCTCTTCATAAACCGGAGTGCAACGGGCCTGTTCGTCAGCGGCCGTCGGCAGATGGTCCAGCCGCTTGCCATCCAGATCATAGCCCACGCAGATCTTCAGCGTCTCGAACCCGTCCAGCACATCCAGCTTGGTCAGCGCGATACCCGAGACGCCCGAGGTTGCGCAGGTCTGGCGCACCAGAACCGCATCGAACCAGCCACAGCGGCGCTTGCGGCCGGTCACAGTGCCGAATTCATGACCACGCTCGCCCAGACGCTCGCCATCGGCATCGAACAGTTCCGCCGGGAAGGGGCCTTCGCCCACGCGGGTCGTATAGGCCTTCACGATGCCCAGCACGAAGTCGATCGCGGTCGGCCCGAGGCCCACGCCGGTTGCCGCCTGCCCGGCGATGACGTTGGACGAGGTGACGAAGGGATAGGTGCCGAAATCAATGTCCAGCAGCGCGCCCTGCGCGCCTTCGAACAGGATGCGCTTGCCCGCGCGACGGGCCTCGGTCATCACCTTCCACACCGGCGCGGCATAGGGCAGAACTTGCGGTGCGATCTCTTTCAATTGCGCCAGCAGGCCCGCGCGGTCCACCGGCTCCATGCCAAGGCCGCGGCGCAGCGCGTCGTGATGGGCCAGCAGCCGGTCCACCCGCAGCTCCAGCGTCTTGTCATCGGCCAGATCGGCGACGCGGATCGCCCGGCGCCCCACCTTGTCTTCATAGGCCGGCCCGATGCCGCGCCCGGTGGTGCCGATCTTGGCAACCCCCACCGAGCCTTCGCGCGCCCGGTCCAGCTCGCCATGCAGCGGCAGGATCAGCGGGGCGTTTTCCGCGATCATCAGGTTTTCCGGGTTGATCGTGACGCCCTGCCCGCGCAGCTTGTCGATCTCCATGATCAGGTGCCAGGGGTCCAGCACCACGCCATTGCCGATCACCGACAGCTTGCCGCCGCGCACGATGCCCGAGGGCAGCAGCGACAGCTTGTAAACCTTGCCGTCGATGACAAGCGTATGGCCCGCGTTGTGGCCGCCCTGAAAGCGCGCGATCACATCGGCGCGTTCGCTGAGCCAGTCAACGATCTTGCCCTTCCCCTCGTCGCCCCACTGGGCGCCCACGACGACGACATTGGCCATGTCCCGATCCTTCGGCAGAGTTGAAACCCGCGTCCGTATAACGACGCGACGCCCCGGGGGACAGAGGAAAATCGTGGCCCCAGGCATCGGCGACGCTGTCGGGGGCTTTGCCCCTCTTGGCCTGCGGCCAATTCACCCCAAGATATTTAAGAACAGAAAATGGAAAGACGGACCGCCCCGGCATTTTCCTGTTTCAAAGTATCCTCAGCGGATGAATGGGTGCACAGCGCCCAGAGGGGGTGCGAGCGCGCCTGCACGCTAGCCGCGCTCATCCCGGCCAAGCCAGCCCGCAGCCGCCCCAGCCAGTACCGCGGGTTCATGGCCCGAAAAGCCCAGCACCAGCCCCGGTCGTGCCGCGCCCAGATACATCGGCGACAACGCGCGCGCACCCAAGCCTGCCGCCCGTGCCGCCTGCGCCACCGCACGGTCATCCACACCGGGAGGTAGGGGCGCCACCAGATGCAACCCCTGTTCCGGCGCCGCCACCTCCAGCCCGCCCGCCCTGAGCGCTGCCACCAACGCATCCCGCGCTGCCCGCACCTTGCGCCGTGCCCGCCGCAGATGCGCGGCAAAATGCCCCTCGCGCAGGAACTCTGCCAGTGACGCCTCGGCCAGCACGGGGGGATAGCGGTCCACCCGGCGGCGCAGCGCCAGTACCGGCGCGATCAGCTGCTCGGGCAGGCCCAGATAGCCCAGCCGCAGCCCCGGCATCAGCGCCTTGGAAAAGGTGCCGACATAGATCACCCGCCCGCCGCCATCCATGCCCTGCAAGGCGGTCAGCGGCGGCCCGGCGTGGCGGAATTCGCTGTCATAATCATCCTCGATCACCCAAGCGCCAGCGCGCGCCGCCCAGTCCAGCAGCGCCAGTCGTCGCGGCATCGTCATCACCACCCCCAGTGGAAACTGGTGCGACGGCGTGACATAGGCCGCCCGAGCGCCCGGTGCCGTCGTGATGCCCGCCGCCACATCCAGCCCCTGCCCGTCAACCGGCACCGGCACCAATCGCATGTCCTGCAGCGCCGCCCGCGCCGCCGGATAGCCCGGGTCTTCCATCCAGACCTGATCACCCGGCGCCAGCACGGCCCGCGCCACAAGATCCAACGCGCCTTGCGTGCCCGCCGTCAGCACGATCTGTTCCGGCTGTAACCGCACCCCGCGCGCCATTTGCAGATAGGCGGCAATCTCGGCCCGCAAGCCCGCATCGCCGCGCGGATCGCCATAAGCGAACTGTGCGACCGGGGGCCGCGCCATCTGCCGGTGCAGGATCGCGCGAAACTGATCCAGCGTGCGCTGGTCCGCCGTCGCCAGCCCAAGATCCCCCGGCAGCGCCCCCACCAAAGGCGCCTCCGCCACCACCGGCAGTGGCGGCTGTACCCGCGGCACCGCCCCGGCGACAAAGGTGCCGCTGCCCACCCGCGCCTCGGCGAATCCGTCCGACACCAGCATCTCGAACGCGGCCACCACCGCCCCTCGCGCCACCGACAGCCGCGCCGCCAGATCGCGCGTCGGCGGCAGCTTTGCACCCGGGGGCAGTCGCCCCGTCTCGATCAGCCCGCGCAGCGCGGCATACAGCGCCCGCCGCCGCGGCCCGCCCTGCGGCAAGACCGGGATCAACGCCGACCAGTCCGGCAAATTGGTCTGATTTATATCCATATGATTGGACCTCTCTCAAACCAAACCTGCGCGCTACATCTGCCGGACACAAGAGAGAACGCCATGACCGACAGCTATCCCATCACTGCCCGCTCCCGCGTCAAACGGGTTGCGAAACGGGCCGAGTATGACCGCACCGCCGTGCATGCCATTCTTGACGCCGCCATGCTGTGCCACGTCGCCTATGTGATCGACGGCCAGCCCTTCTGTACGCCGACCCTGCATTGGCGCCGTGGGGACCGGTTGTATTGGCACGGATCTTCCGCCAGCCGGATGCTGCGCCATCTTGCCACCGGCGTGCCGGTCTGCCTGACGGTGACCCATCTGGATGGGCTGGTGCTGGCGCGCTCGGCCTTCAACCATTCGGCCAATTACCGCTCTGCCATGTGCTTTGGCACCGCCCATCTGGTCACCGACCCGGAGGAAAAGCGGCAGGCGCTGCTGGACGTGACCGACCGCCTGTTCCCCGGCCGCAATGCCACGCTACGCCCGATCACCGCGCAAGAAATCAAGGCCACCGCCGTGATCGCCATGGAGATCGAGGAGGCCAGCGCCAAGATCCGCGCCGCCAATGCCGGAGATGATGACGAGGACGGCCATCTGCCGGTCTGGGCCGGGGTGATCCCGGTGGAAACCGTGCTGCGCGCCGAACAGCCCAGCCCGGTGCTGCCCGCAACGATCCCCCGCCCCGCCGATCTGGCGCCCTACGCCCCCGGCACCCGGCTGGATGACGCCCTTCGCGCCACCCAGATCCTGTTCGCCTCTGCCCCCTGACCTTCCTTCAATCTGATGAAAACACCCTGCGGGAGGCGCCGGGGGCAGCGCCCCGGCCCCGGCGCCTCCTCATCCAACACATCCGCCCCCTTAGCACCTCACTCTCTCCCCGAGTGGGGGTGAGGGTCCACGCCGTTCCCCCATACAGCCGAACTTCCCCCCGCCCCGCCATTGGACTTGCACCCATGGCCTCATCCGCCTAGATAGGCGCGTCAGCACTTGAACGGCGGCCCCATGCAAAACGTCATCCTCACCATCCACCTGATCCTCGCACTTCTGCTTATCGGCGTCGTGCTGCTTCAGCGCTCGGAAGGCGGTGGCCTCGGCATGGGTGGCGGCGGCGGCGGCGTGATGTCCAGCCGTGGCGCTGCAACCGCGCTCACCAAACTGACCTGGGCCTTTGCCATCGGCTTCATCATCACGTCCAGCACGCTCACCATTCTGGCGGCCCGCGACAGCGGCAGCCGCTCGGTGATCGACCAGATCGGCGGCTCGGTGCCCGCCCCGGCCACGCCTGCGGCGCCGCTTGGCGACAACCTGCTGCCGCCCGTGCCCAGCGATGCGCCCATTGCCCCGCCACGCCCCGATGCGGCCCCGGCAGATGCTGCTCCTGTTGCTCCCACTCCGGTCGCGCCTGCTCCTGCTCCGGCAGCCCCCGCCAGCAACTGATCTGACCACAAATCCTAGATTGCGCCCTGCGGAAAGCGACAGCATCTAGCGGCCCTGTTGCGCTTTGCCGGAAAAGTGGCTAAGGCTCAACTCCCGTGATGCTGCGATTCCCATGGGGCGAATCGCGCTTTGAAATGAACTCACGGGAGTCCACCGCATGGCACGTTACATCTTCATCACCGGCGGCGTGGTGTCCTCCCTCGGCAAGGGTCTGGCCTCTGCGGCCCTTGGCTCGCTGCTGCAGGCCCGCGGCTATTCTGTCCGCCTGCGCAAGCTTGACCCCTATCTGAACGTCGATCCCGGCACGATGTCGCCGTTTGAACATGGCGAGGTGTTCGTCACCGACGATGGCGCCGAGACCGACCTCGATCTGGGCCATTACGAACGGTTCACCGGCGTTTCTGCCCGCAAGACCGACAGCGTGTCCTCTGGCCGCATCTATTCCACCGTGCTGGAGAAAGAGCGGCGGGGCGATTACCTTGGGAAAACCATTCAGGTCATCCCCCACGTCACCAACGAAATCAAGGATTTCCTTCGCATCGGCGAATCGGAGGTCGATTTCATGCTGTGCGAGATCGGCGGCACAGTGGGTGACATCGAGGGCCTGCCCTTCTTCGAGGCGATCCGCCAGTTCATCCACGAACGCCCGCGCGGCGAGTGCATCCTGATGCACCTGACGCTGCTGCCCTATCTGGCGGCCTCGGGTGAGCTGAAGACCAAGCCTACACAGCACTCGGTCAAGGAACTGCAATCCATCGGCTTGGCCCCCGATGTGTTGCTGCTGCGGTCGGAACATCCGATCCCGGAAAAAGAGCGCGAGAAGATCGCCCTGTTCTGCAATGTTCGCAAGGATGCGGTAATCGCTGCCTATGACCTGAAAACCATCTACGAAGCGCCGCTGGCCTATCACCGCGAGGGGCTGGATCAGGCCGTGCTGAATGCCTTTGGCATCGAACCCGCGCCCAAGCCCAACATGACCCGCTGGGAAGACGTGATGGACCGTCTGACCAATGCCGAGGGCGAAGTGCGCGTGGCGATCGTCGGAAAATATACCCAGCTGGAAGACGCCTACAAATCCATCGCCGAAGCGCTGACCCATGGCGGCATGGCCAATCGCACCCGCGTGAAGGCCGAATGGATCGACAGCGAGATCTTTGAACGCGAAGACCCCGCGCCGCATCTGGAACGGTTCCACGCCATTCTGGTGCCCGGCGGCTTTGGCGAGCGTGGCACCGAAGGCAAGATCCGCGCCGCCCAATATGCGCGCGAAAAGGGCATCCCCTATCTGGGCATCTGCCTCGGCATGCAGATGGCGGTGATCGAGGCCGCCCGCAACCTCGCCGGGATTGACACTGCCGGATCGGAGGAATTCGACCACGAGGCGGGCGCCAAGCGCTTCACCCCGGTCGTCTATCACCTGAAGGAATGGGTGCAGGGCAATCATGTGGTGGAACGCAAGGTCGGGGACGACAAGGGCGGCACCATGCGTCTTGGTGCCTATACCGCCACCCTCACCCCCGGGTCCAAAGTCGCACAGATCTACGGCAGCACCCGGATCGAGGAACGTCACCGCCACCGCTACGAGGTGGACACCCGATACAAAGACAAGCTGGAAACCTGCGGCCTGATCTTTTCGGGCATGAGCCCGGATGGCCGCCTGCCGGAAATCGTCGAAGTGAAGGACCATCCGTGGTTCATCGGCGTGCAGTTCCACCCCGAGCTGAAATCCAAGCCCTTCGCCCCGCACCCGTTGTTCGCTGATTTCGTGCGTGCCGCGGTCGAGATTTCGCGGTTGGTCTGACGAAGACCCGTCACAGTTTGGAGCCGCTCCTATGGCAACGTCATTTGCCGGATGGGAAATGAGGCATCGGCATACAGGAGCTTTTCTTTCCGTCACGGTCTGGCCGCTCTGGGTGGTGTTCTGTGGCCTCAGATGGTTGAGGGCCTTACCGTGCGGGCATTTGATCTGTGACCTGCCCCCGGAAGTTCCGTCGTCGTGATGTAGAGACTGCCAAAGTTGTGGGAGCAGACGACATGAGGAAAAGCCGTCTCACCGAGGCTCAGATTATCGGGACGATCAAGGAGCAGGAGGCTGGTTTGCCGACCTCTGAGCTTTGCCGGAAGCACGGGCTTAGCCCTGCGACATTTTACAAGCTGAAGGCCAAATATGGCGGGATGGATCTGTCCGATGCCAAACGCCTGAAGCAGCTTGCGGACGAGAACGCGAAACTGAAGCGGCTGGTTGCTGATGTCATGCTGGACAATGTCGTTCTGAAGGATTTGCGGGGAAATCCCTGACGACACCGGCAGAGCGATTGTATCGACCCAGTGAAAATCTGCTCATGCTACAAAGGAGATCTGCACCACCACCGTGCTGACCCAGACCGGAGCCGAGACCGGCGCGACCTTTGCCGCCGCCTTTGCCGCCGCGCCGCGGATCCTGTGCGCCTGTTCCGGCGGAACGGTCGGTTTTGCGCGCTCGACCGGGGTCACGCCCTCGGGCGTCGATGTCAGCGCCTATAACACCAGTGCAGCCCGCATCGCCGGATATGTGGCCATCATCGCCATCGGCCGCTGGTTCTGAGGAGAAACCCATGCAGATCACCCTGACCCCGATGCGCTGCGACGAAGCGCTGAGCCTGCACCGCGCGGGCGATGTGCTGACGATCAACGGCACGGCCTATGATTTCACCCCGCTGGCCGAGGGCGCGGTTCTGCCGCGCGCGGCGGTGGCCTGCCCCTGGCTGGCCTCGGATGTCAAGCGCAACGGCGGTGTCATCCACCTCACGCTGATCCTGCCGCATGGCCCGATCCCCTGGCCCGCGCCGCCCGAGGCCGAGGTGGTGATCCATCCCGCCCCGATCCATGTCACCGAAGACGGCCCGGTGGCCCTGCCCAGCTATACCCCGGAGGTGGTCGCATGATCGACTGGACCCTGATGAAATCCCCCGAAACCCGCGCGACCGAGGCGCTGGCCGAGGCCAAGGCGCAAGCCCGCGCCGAGATCAGCGCCGCCCGCGCCACCATGATCACCACGCTGCCCGGCCAGCAGATGATCTACATGGCCAAGGAAGCCGAAGCCGCCCGCTACATCGCCGACCCCGCCCCCGACCTCGCCACCTATCCGCTGCTCGCCGCCGAAATCGGCATCACCGCCCCCGACGCCTGGCAACTGGCGCAGATCTGGCTCGCCATGGCGGATCTGTGGCGGCAAGCGGCGGCGGGGCTGGAAGCGCTGCGGCTTGGCACGGCCGCGGCGGTGGCGGCGGCGGGCACGGTCGCGGAGGTGGCGGCGGCACTCATCGCGTTCAGGGCCGCATTCGCGTGACCGCCGTCCGACGTTAGCGCAAGCGGGCTTGAAACCGGGCGAACAACCGTTAAGGTCATGTATGCGGGGGCGCCGGGGCGTTGGTGCGACATGCTTCTGATGTGTCGCGGGTCAATTGACGGTTGGACATCGGATTTCAGCCTGCAGCGACTGATCAACACAAGCCGGGACCCGCACCCTTTTCAGCGTTTGAACCGGTACCCATAGTGCTGAAAGATCATTTTCTGTTCGCCACTGAGTCCTATGGCATCAATCTTGTGGGGTTGAAGAACCAGACCCGTGTCGACCACACTGCCCCCAGATCGAGCCATCACCGGCGAAAGGGCTTCGGCACAGGCTGTAGACCAGCGGGTAGAACGCGCTTCCACAGCTTGGTACATCGAACTTGCCGCGATGTCGGCCAACTGCAATCCGGCATGCATGTAATGCGGTACATAGTCGACCAACCCGAAGCTCAGGACTTCAAATCTGATCTCGTAGAGATCGAGAAAGGGCCTGCCCTTCGCACGCAGCCATTCCCAATATGCCTTTGTTTGACCATATGAGTGTCCACCGCGAGCGCTGAAGAGCACCTTCATTTTGGCTGGCCGACCAAGCTTTTTGACAGAGTTCTCGAGGCAGTAGTTTGTGGCCCTCTCCATCATGATCCTGACGATCCAGTTATAGAACCACTGCTTGCCACCGGCCGTGGCTGCCCGCTCGTTGTTGTAGCCGCGCATGTTTTTCTTGTTGGAGCAGACGGTGAAAATGCGAACTGGCAAATCTGAAAGCATGACCGCAGCACGCAGCTGCTTCATTGGGCTCAGCTTCCGAAAATGGATATTGTCAGACTGCAACGCAGAGATGTCGGTACGAATCTGATCGAGCCACGGTCGGCTTTGGTGCTCATCTTCGGCGCGAACCATCAAGCCAGATATGACCAGCCATTCCGAGGAACCGTTCTGATCGATCGGGGAAACTTTGGTAAGGCCGTCATCACCAGCCTCATCGACAAAAAGGAGGTAGCCGTAATCTTGATTTGACATCCCCCGATCAAGAGATCGCGAGAGGGATTCGTCAAGGGTGGGTTTCCGCCACCGCCGCTACTTTGTTACTGGCCTTTTGGATTTACAGGAGGAGTTGCCTTCACACTGCCGTTCACATCCCGTTTGACACCCGCGCGAAACGCCCGGTTCGAACGGTTTCTGTCCCATGCCCTGCAGCTTCCAGTGTCAATATGGCAGGGGGTATCTGGCGGGCGGGCGCGGTCCGCAAAGTAGCGCACCCAACTCGCGCAGATCTGGCTCAACATGGGCACCCTCTGGCGCAGCACTGCAGCAGGGCTCGAGGCGCTGCGGCTCGGTGCTGCGGCCATAGTCCAGGATGATACACGTCGCCAGCGAAAAAGCGTGCCTGCCTGCACCAGTTTCTTGAACTCTGACGGCAAACTGCGCGGCTCACACGACGCCGGTGAAAATACCTTTTGGGATTAATGCAACCTGAATGAGAATCGGCCCAAAAACACAATGAGGGCAGGACATGGCAATTCAGCAGAAGAACGCATTCTATTGTAACCGGCCGGTTGTTACCGCGGTGACTGTGCCTTGATACGTGCGACGAGTTCTGCGTCATCGACGAAGTCGTCGAGGAAGGCGTGCCAGTTTTCGGTGGTGATGCGCGCGTCCCTGAGCATGTCTTTTAGCTCATCGATGGCATCATCGGTCAGGGCGGTGATGGTGTCGTCCGGTCCGGTATAGACGCTGATGATCGAGCCATAGCTCAGGTTGTCGTCATTGTAGACGATTGCTTCGAGAAGCTCGGGATCTTCGCCCAGCATCTTGGCGACGTAGTCGAGGGTGCAGACATGGGTAACGGTTGCCATCAGGCGGCCTCGGGTAGCGTTGCAGGAAGCGGGGACCAGTTCCAGGGCAGCAGGTCATCAAGGCGGTTGATTTTGTGCTCGTTGATG
>NZ_FOCE01000001.1:0-413371 GCF_900110025.1 Gemmobacter aquatilis
CCGTCATGCAGCGCCGTCGTCTGCCCCCCGGGCATCCCGAACACATAATCAATCCCGCTGCGCGCTAGCATCTCTGCCAATAGGTCGCCAATATGGGGTTTCGTTTGGGTCATCATCGTCTCCTGAGGCGGTCGGCGGCACGGGCTGGGTGCCGCAAGCGGTGAGGGGTGGGGCCGGCGGCGGACCGCCGGCCCGCAAGGATCAGCCCTGCTGCCAGGACTTGATCAGCTCGTCATAGGGGATGGTCTCGGCGGCGGGTTTCTCGTTGTCGAGTTTCGCCACCGGGGCACCCGGCTGATCGAGCCAGTATTGCGGGTCTTGCTCTTCGTTCAGCTTCGGACCCAGATCGCCCTGCACGCCGGCCTTTTCGAGCCGTGCCAGAACCTTTTCCTGCTCGGCGCAGAGGCCATCGAGCGCCTCTTGCGGCGATTTCTCGCCCGACATGGCGTCGCCGATATTCTGCCACCAGAGCTGCGCCAGCTTCGGATAATCCGGGATGTTGGTGCCGGTGGGCGACCATTGCAGACGCGCGGGCGAGCGGTAGAATTCCACCAGACCGCCCAGTTCCGGGGCGCGTTTGGTGAAGCTTTCGTGGTTGATCGTCGACTCGCGGATGAAGGTCAGCCCGACCTGGGATTTCTTCACGTCCACGGTTTTCGAGGTCACGAACTGCGCGTAAAGCCAGGCGGCCTGGGCGCGATCCACCGGGGTGGATTTCATCAGCGTCCACGACCCGGCATCCTGATAGCCGACCTTCTGGCCGTTCTGCCAATAGGCGCCATGCGGGCTGGGGGCCATGCGCCATTTCGGCGTGCCGTCTGCGTTCATCACGGCGGTGCCCGGTTTCACCATGTCGGCGGTGAAGACGGTGTACCAGAACATCTGCTGCGCCACGTCGCCCTGCGCCGGAACGGAACCCGCTTCGGAGAAGGTCATGCCCATGGCGGCGGGGGGCGAGAATTTCTGCAGCCATTCGATGGCTTTGGTGATCGCATAGACCGCCGCCGCATCATTGGTGGACCCGCCACGCGCCGTGCAAGAGCCGACGGGTTGCGATTTCTCGTTCACGCGGATGCCCCATTCATCGACCGGCAGGCCATTGGGTTCGCCCACGTCGCCCATGCCGGCCATCGACATCCACGCATCGGTGTAGCGCCAGCCAAGCGAGGGGTCTTTCTTGCCGTAATCCATGTTGCCATAGACGCTGGCCGGACCGCCAGCATAGGTCATGTCGCGCCCGGTGAAGAATTCGGCGATGTCTTCATAGGCCGACCAGTTCAGCGGCACGCCGAGGTCGTAGCCGTATTTGGCCTTGAAATCATCCTTTGTTTTCTGATCGTTGAACCAGTCGTAGCGGAACCAGTAGAGGTTGGCGAACTGCTGGTCGGGCAGTTGATAGAGCTTGCCATCCGGGCCGGTGGTGAATTTCGTGCCGATGAAATCCGCCAGATCGAGGCCGGGGTTGGTGACGGGCTTGCCTTCCCCCTCCATCCAGTCCGACAGGTTGCGGGCCTGCTGATAGCGCCAGTGGGTGCCGATCAGATCGGAGTCGTTGATATAGGCGTCGTAGATGTTTTCGCCCGACTGCATCTGCGTTTGCAGCTTTTCGACCACATCGCCTTCGCCGATCAGATCATGGGTGACCTTGATGCCGGTGATGGCGGTGAAGGCCGGGGCCAGCACCTTGGATTCGTAGTCATGCGTCGCGATGGTTTCCGACACGACCTTGATTTCCATCCCGGCCAGCGGTTTGGCGGCGTCGATGAACCATTGCAGTTCGGCTTCCTGATCGGCGCGGCTGAGCGCCGACAGGTCTCCGATTTCGGCGTCGAGAAAGGCCTTGGCTGCCTCCATATCAGCCCAGGCCGGAGCCCCGAGTACCATGAGCGCAAGCGCCATCGCACTCGTCGTGTGACGAATTCTCATTGGTTTCCTCCCAGTTGGTGTGTCGTCACGAATCCGGCGGGGCGTTATGGCCGCCCGTGCCGGGGTCTTTCCCGTCTAGACCCAGCGGAACACCGCGGCGGCATAGACGAGGCAGAGGGCCAGCGCGCCCCAGAGCGGCGCGCCGAAGAAGAAGAGCCAGCCCAAAGCAAGGAAGGCCGAGCCCAGAAGGGAAATGAACAGCCGGTCGCCCCGCGTGGTTTCGATGCGCAACACGCCGAGGCGCGGGGTTTCGGGGAAGCGGATCGCCAGCAGGGTGAAGCCGATCAGCAGGCAGAGGATGACCCAGAAGAACAGGGCGATCGGGAAGGTCCAGGCCATCCAGCCGCCTGCGATCATCGGGGAGACCCAGTCGATGGCGTCGCCGTCGCGCGGGGTGGCGGCGACCAGGGCGCCCAGCAGGGCCAGCATCGCGGTGCCGGTGGTCAGGTAGACGGTGGTCCAGCGTGCAGAGGTCATGGCGGTCTCCTCAGACCCGGCCCAGGGCAAAGCCCTTGGCGATGTAGTTGCGCACAAACCAGATGACGAGCGCGCCGGGGATGATGGTCAGCACCCCGGCGGCGGCCAGCGTGCCGTAATCCAGCCCGGTGGCCGATGAGGTGCGGGTCATCGCCACGCCGATGGTTTTCACATCGACCGAGGTCAGCGTGCGGCTGATGAGCAGATCGACCCAGGAGAACATGAAGCAGAAGAAGGCGGCGACGCCCACGCCCGAGGCGATCAGCGGCATGAAGATCTTCAGGAAGAAGCGCGGAAAGCTGTAGCCGTCGATATAGGCGGTTTCGTCGATTTCCTTCGGCACGCCGCGCATGAAGCCTTCGAGGATCCAGACCGCCAGCGGCACGTTGAACAGGCAATGCGCCAGCGCCACCGCAATATGCGTGTCGAACAGGCCGACGCTGGAATAAAGCTGGAAGAAGGGCAGGGCGAAGACGGCGGGCGGCGCCATGCGGTTGGTCAGCAGCCAGAAGAACAGGTGCTTGTCGCCCAGAAAGCTGTAGCGGCTGAAGGCATAGGCGGCGGGCAGGGCGACGGTGATCGAAATCACCGTGTTCATCACCACATAGATCAGCGAGTTCACATAGCCCATATACCAGGTCGGATCGCCGAAGATCCGCGCATAGTTGGCCAGCGTCGGGGTTTCGGGCCACAGGTTGACCGAGGACATGATCTCGGCATTGGTCTTGAAGCTCATGTTGACCAGCCAGTAGATCGGGATGAGCAGGAACAGCAGATAGCCGATCAGCACGAGCCGCGAGGTGAGAAGGCGCAGCCCGGCCTTGTCTTTCGCGCGGGTCCGGGGGATCGCGGTAAGGGACAGCGCGCTCATTCAAACTCCTCCTCTTTATCGAGATTGGTCATCACGGTGTAGAACACCCAGCTCACCAGCAGGATCACGAGGAAATACATGATCGAGAAGGCGGCGGCGGGGCCGAGGTCGAACTGGCCGATGGCCATTTTCACAAGGTCGATCGACAGGAAGGTGGTGGCCGAGCCGGGGCCGCCGCCGGTGACGACGAAGGGTTCGGTGTAGATCATGAAACTGTCCATGAAGCGCAGCAGCACGGCGATCAGCAGCACGCCTTTCATCTTGGGCAGTTCGATATAGCGGAACACGGCCCAGCGGCTGGCCTGATCGATGCGGCCTGCCTGATAATAAGCCTCGGGGATGGATTGCAGCCCGGCATAGGACAGCAGCACCACAAGCGAGGTCCAGTGCCAGACATCCATGCCCACGACGATGATCCAGGCATCGAGCGAGCTTTGACCGATGTTGAAATCAATTCCCAGCGCCGCCAGCGTGGCGCCCATCAAGCCGATGTCGATGCGGGCAAACACCTGCCAGATCGTGCCCACCACGTTGAACGGGATCAGCAGGGGCAGCGCCACCAGCACAAGGCAGGTGCTGGCCCAGATGCCGCGTTTGGGCATGGTCAGCGCCACGGCGATGCCCAGCGGCACCTCGATGGCAAGGATGATCGCCGAGAACAGCAGTTGCCGCCACAGCGCCGCATGCATCCGTTCGGAATGCAGCACCTCTTCGAACCATTCGAACCCGGCCCAGAAGAACTGGTTGTCGCCGAAGGTGTCGTTGACCGAATAGTTGACCACCGTCATCAGCGGGATGACCGCCGAAAAGGCCACCAGCACCAGCACCGGCAGAACAAGGAACCAGGCCTTGTTGTTCTGTGTCTTGTCCATCAGGCAATGCTCCTGTGCAGGGCGGCGGCGGGGGTCATGCGCCAGCTGTCGGCGAAGATGCCGATGGCATGGGGGGCAAAGACCGCATGGGTCATGTCGGGGCTGAAGGGCTGGCCTTCGGGCAGGACGGCGTTGACCTCGGTGCCCTCGAAGGCGGCGCGCACGATGCGGTGACGGCCCACATCCTCGATCCGGCGGATGCGGACGGGCAGGCCGCCACTGGTGCCCAGCGTGACGAATTCGGGGCGGATGCCCAGTTGCACGCGGCCCGAAAGCTGCGGATAGGCGGCGGCCAGCGGGATGCGATGGCCGCCGATGCGCGCCTCGCGCCCCGACACCTCGGCATCCAGCAGGTTCATGCCGGGCGAGCCGATGAAATAGCCGACAAAGGTATGGGCGGGGGCCTCGAACAGCTCTTCCGGCGTGCCCATCTGCACCACGCGCCCGTCATACATCACCACCACCTTGTCGGCGAAGGTCAGCGCTTCGGTCTGGTCATGGGTGACGTAGATCATGGTATGGCCGAATTCGCGGTGCAGGCTTTTGAGCTGCGTGCGCAATTCCCATTTCATCTGCGGGTCGATCACCGTCAGCGGTTCGTCGAACAGGATGGCGTTCACATCCTCGCGCACCATGCCGCGGCCAAGGCTGATCTTCTGTTTGGCATCCGCCGTCAGCCCGCGCGCCGCGCGGTCCAGCGTCGCCTCCATCCCGATCATCCGGGCGATGTGATCGACGCGGGCCTTGATATAGGCGCTGTCCATCCCCCGGTTGCGCAGGGGAAAGGCCAGGTTCTGGCGCACCGTCATCGTGTCGTAGACGACCGGAAACTGGAACACCTGCGCGATGTTGCGTTCTGCCGTGGGGGCGTTGGTCACATCGGTATCCCCGAACAGCACCCGGCCCTGGCTGGGCCGCCGCAGGCCCGAGATGATGTTGAGCAGCGTGGTCTTGCCACAGCCCGAAGACCCCAGCAGCGCATAGGCGCCGCCGTCATCCCAGACGTGATCCATGGTTTTCAGCGCGAAATCCTGTTCCCCGCGCGGATAGGGGAAATAGCTGTGCGCCAGGTTTGAAAGCGTGATCCGTGCCATGTGTTTGCCCCTCACGCCGCCAGTGCATAGGCTGCGGGGGCGGCAAGGCGCCCGGCAGCGTCGAACAGATAGACATGCGCCGGATCGAGCCAGACCGTCAGTTCGGTCTGCGGCGCCAGATCATGCACGCCATGCACATGGCCGACCCAGCGCTCCGGCCCGTGGCGCAGATGCAGGAAGGTTTCGGACCCGGTGATTTCCGTCACCGCCAGCGTGCAGCGAAACGGCAGCGCGGCCTGCGACGGGGCGGACAGATGCAGGTGATTGGCGCGGAACCCGGCGCGATAGCTGCCATCGCGCAACGCGGCGAAGGCGCCGGTGGCGGCTGCGGTGGTGCCGGTGCCAAAGCTGATCTGCGCGCCCGCCTTTTCGCAGAGGATGAAATTCATCGGCGGGTCGCTGAACACCCGGGCGGTGGTGGCATCGGTGGGCAGGCGGTAGACGCGGGGGGTGGGGCCGAACTGGGTGATGCGGCCTTCCCACAGGGTTGCGGCATTGCCGCCCAGCAGCAAGGCTTCTTCCGGTTCGGTGGTGGCATAGACGAAGATCGCGCCGGATTCTTCAAAAATACGCGGGATTTCGGCGCGCAATTCCTCGCGCAGCTTGTAATCCAGATTGGCCAGCGGTTCGTCCAGCAGCACCAGCCCCGCATCCTTCACCAGCGCCCGCGCCAAGGCGCAGCGCTGTTGCTGGCCGCCCGAAAGCTCCAGCGGTTTGCGGTCGAGCATCGGGGTCAGCTTCAGCATCTCGGCGGTGGCGCGGACGCGGCGGTCGATTTCGGCCTTGCTTTGGCCCATCAGGCGCAGCGGCGAAGCGATGTTGTCATAGACCGACATCGCCGGGTAATTGATGAACTGCTGATAGACCATCGCCACCTTGCGCTGCTGCACCGGCATCCCGGTCACATCCTGCCCGTTCCAGAAGATCCGGCCCGCGCTGGGGGCATCCAGCCCCGCCAGCATCCGCATCAGCGAGGTCTTGCCCGACAGGGTGGGGCCTAGAAGCACGTTCATCGTGCCGTTCTGCAGCACCAGATCGGTGGGGGCGAGATGGGTCTGCCCCTTCACCACGCGGCTTGCGCCCTTCAGTTCAAGCATGATGCACCTCGGGCTGCGGGGCGGCGGTCCAGGCGGCGGACAGCGCGCCGGACAGGGCGGCATAGCGGGGGAAGCGGGCGCGATGCGGGGCGCCGCGGGCGCTGTCGGGATCATGGCGGCGCGAGCGGCGGGCCATGCCCGCCACGGCGGCGCGCAGGTCGGGATAGGCGCCGATGGCGCTGGCGGCACAGATCGCCACGCCAAGCGCGCCCAGTTCCGATCCTTCGGGCACTTCGACGGGCAGGTTCAGAATGTCGGCAAACAGATCCGACCAGACCTCGCTGCGGGCGGCGCCGCCCGCCAGCACCATCAGGTCGGGGCGGGCGGCATCGTTGCCCGACAGCAGCCTGTCGATATCGGCCTTGTGGGCAAAGACGATGCCTTCGAACACCGCCAGCATCACGTCATCAAAGGTGTAATCCGCCGTCATGCCCAGCAACCCGGCGGGGGCGCCATTGGGGCCGCCGAACAGATAGGGAAAGAACAGCGCGTCGCGCGGGGCACCGATGCGGCGGCGGACGGCGGCGTTGATCTGGGCATAAAGGTCATTCGGCCCGCCGTCGCTGATGATCGGCCCGCCCTGTGCCAGCACGGTCTTGACCAGCCATTCCAGATTGCTGGCCGAGGTGGCGGCGCCTTCGGTCGCCAGAAACCCGCCCAGCGGATAGGGCACTTGCAGGAAGGGCAGCACGCTGAGCCGGGGCGTGGCGTGCAGGGTGGAATTGATGCTGAAGGTGCCGGCCACCACGCTCATCTGCCGCGCATCGGTGACGCCCGAGGCAAGCGCGGCGGCGGTGACATCGACGACCCCGCGCACGACGGGCGTGCCCGCCAGAAGCCCGGTCTGCGCTGCCGCTTCAGCCGAGACATGGCCGACAATCGCATCGGCGGGGCCGATTTCGGGCAGTTTTGACAGCCAGCCCTCCAGCCCCAGCAGGCGGAACGCCTCGGTCGCATAGGTGCCGGTGGTCACGTCGATCAGACCGGCGATCCCGGCATCGGTCGGGTCGGTGGACATCTCGCCACAAAGCCGGGTGCGCAGGAAATCCTTGCAGAAGGAGATGCGGTGGGTGCGGGCCATCGCCTCGGGTTCATGGCGTTGCAGCCAGCCCAAGAGGACAAGGCTTTGCGCGGGCCAGAGGCGTTGCTGGATCAGTTGTGCTGCGGCGGCGGCCTGACCGGACCGCTCCCATTCCGCAACCAGCGCTGCGGCGCGGCTGTCGGTGGACACGATGCCGGGGCGCACGACGCCGCCCTGTTCATCGAGCAGATACAGCCCGCTGCCATAGCCCGCGGCGCTGATCGCCGCGACATCGGCGGGGGATCGGCCCGACACTTCCAGCACCTCGCGCACGGCTTCGGCGGCGGCTTGCCACATTTTCTCGGGATTGCGCTCGGTCCAGCCGGGCTGTGGAAATTCCATGACATTCCTGCGCCTTGCGCAGGCCAGCTCTTGCCCCGAAAGGTCAAAGAGCGCAGCCTTCGTCATGGTGCCACCGGCATCCAAGCCGATCACACAGTTTTTCATGCTATCCTCCCTTTGGTCAGGCTGAGTCTCCTCCCACAGCCTGCCAACTTGTAGTTATAAGTTGACGCTATCCCATTCTGAATTTCTGTCAATATGGCGCTGGTCGCAGATCGCATCTCATAAATTCGTTTAGATTCAACAGATTTCTGCGCCAGCCCTGCCGGGGCGGCAATGGAGGGGCGACTAAAGTCGCATAACTTGTCATTACCAGTTGCCGAGTCATCTGGCTTGTAGGACTCTCACCCCCAAGGTGAGGAGGACTGTCATGTTGGCGAGAACGGCGTTGATCCGAAGGCTGCGCGCGAAAGACGTGCCCGAGGTGCTGATCATAGGGGGCGGCATCAACGGGGTGGGCGCTTACCGCGATCTGGCGGCACAGGGCGTGGCGGCGCTGCTGGTGGAGGCGGGCGATTTCAGTTCGGGCACCTCTGCCGCGCCGTCGCGGCTGATCCATGGCGGGCTGCGCTATCTGGAAACCGGCGAGGCGGCGCTGGTGCGGGAATCGCTGACCGAACGGAACCTGCTGCTGAAGAACGCCTGCCATGTGGTGCATCCGCTGCCTTGCTGGGTGCCGCTGCGCAGCTGGTTCGGCGGATCGGTCGGGGCGGTGCTGCGGTTCCTGCGGCTGAAGCGGACGCCGGGGAAAAAGGGTGCTGTGCCGGTGAAGATCGGGTTGATGCTGTATGACCGTTTCGGGCGGGTGAACCAGACCATGCCGGATCACCGGATGCTGACCGCCGCGCAGGCGCGGGCCGAGGTCGGGATTCTGGCGCCCGACATTCGCGTGGTCGGCGAATATTACGATGCGCGGATCTCGCATCCCGAACGGCTGGTGATGGAGCTTGTGGCCGATGCCGAGGCGGATTGCCCGCTGTCGATGGCGGTGCCCTATCTGGTCGCCGGGGCGCAGGGGCAGGGGCGGATCACGCTGACCTGCCGGATCACCGGCGAGGTGTTCGAGGTGACGCCGAAGATCGTCATCAACGCCTCGGGCGCCTGGGTCGATGGGGTGCAGGCTGATCTGGGCCTGCGCGACCGGCTGATCGGCGGCACGCGCGGGTCGCATCTGGTGCTGCGGCATCGGCAACTGGCCGAGGCGCTGGATGACAAGATGCTGTATTTCGAAACCGACGATCACCGCGCCTGTCTGATCTACCGGCTGGCCGAGGATCGCGTGCTGCTGGGCACCACCGATATTCGCAGCGACGATCCGGGCGACAAGCAATGCACCGAGGCCGAGGTGGACTATCTGTTCAAGGTGCTGAAACCGATCCTGCCGGGGATCACCCTGTCACGCGCCGACATCGTGTTCGCCTTTGCCGGGGTGCGCCCCTTGCCCAAGGCCGAGGTTGGCGCCACCGGCGCGATCAGCCGCGATCATCGGCTGGTGCAATTCGCCCGCACGCCGGATCGGCCCTTTGACCTGATCACGCTGGTCGGCGGCAAATGGACGACCTACCGGGTCTGCGCCGAACAGATGGCCGATGCGGTGCTGCAAAAGCTGGGGCGCAAGCGGGTGAAGGACACGACCGGGCTGGCGATCGGCGGGGCGGCGGGGTTGCCGGTGGCGGCAGAGCCGCGCCGGGCCTGGGTCGCGGCGCTGGCGCGGGAAACCGGGCTGCCACTGGCGCGCTGTCAGGTGCTGGCGGTGCGCTATGGCAGCCGCGCCCGCGCCGTGGCGCTGGCCGAACGCGCGGCGCCCGAGGCGTTTGCGCATCTGGAAGGGTATTCCCCCGCCGAGATCCGGCTGATCTGCACCGACGAGCGGGTCACGCGGCTGCAGGACATCGTGCTGCGCCGCACGCTGATGGGGTTCGAGGGCCATGGCGCCCGTGCGGCGCTGGCCGAACTGGCGC
Source organism: Gemmobacter aquatilis (assembly GCF_900110025.1). Taxonomy (GTDB): domain Bacteria; phylum Pseudomonadota; class Alphaproteobacteria; order Rhodobacterales; family Rhodobacteraceae; genus Gemmobacter; species Gemmobacter aquatilis. The sequence continues at coordinate 9,722 of NZ_FOCE01000001.1, forward strand.
AGGTGGCGGGCGCGGTGCTGGGCTGGGATGCCGCGCGCCTCGCACAAGAGCTGGATGCGACGCTGGAACTGTTGCGAAACCGTCATATGATGGCTATCGCATGATCGAAAGTTTGCACCTGCAGCATGATGACGGAGTGCCTGATATGCGCGAGGCAACCAGCGACGCCCTTGACCGGCGCCTGAAACCCACCCGGCGCGACACGGCCGCGCCGCTGTGGTCGCAGGTGAAGGCGTCACTGACCGCGCTGATCCGCGAGGACCGGCTGGTGGAACATTCGCGCCTGCCGTCGGAATCAGAGCTGTGCGCGCGGTTCGGCGTGTCGCGCACAGTGGTGCGCGAGGCGATGGCGCAGCTGGTGAATGAACGGCTGGTCTATCGGCTGCAGGGCAAGGGCGCCTTCGTCGCCGGGCGGCGGGAGGAGCAGGATTTCGTCGGCACCACCGTCGGCTTCAGCGGCGAACTGGCCGACAAGCACAAGGAGGTCACCCGCCGCGTGCTGCGGCAGGAGGTGGGCGAGCCGACGACGCGCATCGCCATGCTGATGCGGCTGGATGCGCCGACGCGGCTGGTGTTCATCGACCGGGTGCAATCGGTGGAGGGCGTGCCGCGGATGATCGTCCGCTGGGCCATGCTGGAATCTCTGGTGCCGGGGTTGCAGGATATTCCGATGCAGAACCGCTCGCTTTACGAAACCATCGGGCGGCAATACGGGGTGCGGCTGGTCAAGGCCGACCGCTGGATCGAGGCGGTGGGCGCCGATCCGACCGATGCGGAATTGCTGGCGGTGCCGGTGGGCACGCCGATGCTGTCGATCGAATCGGTGGCGCAGAACCCCAGTGGCCAGATCATCGAATATTACACCGCGCGCTATCTGACCGACCGTTCGCGCCTGCATTTCGCGGTCAGCTCGCCCGGTCTGTGACGGCATCCGCCGGTGCCCCAGCCTGCCATGCGGGCGGCGCGGCAAGCCGCCATGACGGTCACACCGGCAGGCCCGCATCCACCTTTGGCTGGTCCATCACGATCTGGCTCTGCACCCGCGCGACAGCCGGGTGCGGCAGCAGCCGGTGGTGGATCAGCGCATTCAGCGCCGGCAGATCGGCGCACCAGACCCGCAGCAGGTAATCCGCCTCGCCGGTCATCGTCCAGCAACTGACCACCTCGGGCAGTTGCGCCATCAGGCTGGCAAAGCTGCGGGCATTGTCGGCGCTGTGCGCCGCCATCTGCACCTGCACGAAGGCTTGCACCGTCAGCCCCAGCTTGCCCGGATCCAGCCGCGCGCCATAGCCGAGGATCACCCCCTCCGCCTCCAGCCGCTGGCGCCGCCGCGCCGCCTGACTGGGCGACAGATTCAGCACCGCGCCCAGATCCTGCGCGGTGATGTCGGCGCGTTTCTGCACCTCGGCCAGCAGACGGGAATCAATCTCATCCATGATGCGGGTTTCTCGCGTGATCTGTGTCAAACATGACTATCGCGCGCACCAAAGATCGGTTGCAAGTGCAACTTTGCGCACATCTCGCCCGTCCCCGGTGCCAGACTGATCCCAAGCCAGAGGGAGGACACCATGGGCCCGTTTCCGCACAGCGCCCCGCGCGCCACGATCACCGCCGAAAACCCCGCCGGAACCGACGGGTTCGAATGTGTCGAATTCGCCCATCCCGATCCTGCGGACCTGCGCAGCCTGTTCGCCCGCATGGGCTATACCCTCACCGCGCGCCACAAGACCCGCGCGATCGAGCTGTGGCAGCAGGGCGACATCACCTATATCCTGAACGACGATCCCGACAGCCACGCCCGCCGCTTTGTCGAACAGCACGGCCCCTGTGCCCCCGCGATGGGCTGGCGCGTGGTCGATGCGCAGCACGCCTTCGCCCATGCGGTGCAGAACGGCGCCACGCCGTTTGACGGGCCGGGCAAGACGCTGGATTGCCCGGCGATTGTCGGCATCGGCGGTTCGCTGATCTATTTCACCGACCAATATGGCAACGGGGCAAACCCTTACGGCGATTTCGATTTCATCGCCCCGCCCAAACCCGCCGGGGTCGGCTTTCACTATCTCGACCACCTCACCCATAACGTCCACCGGGGCAATATGGACACCTGGTTCGATTTCTATGGCCGTCTGTTCAACTTCCGCCAGATCCGGTTTTTCGACATCGCCGGCAAGTTCACCGGCCTGCACAGCCGCGCGCTCACCTCACCCTGCGGCCGCATCCGCATCCCGATCAACGAGGACCGGGGCGAGACGGGGCAGATTGTCGAATATCTCAAACGCTACAAGGGCGAGGGCATCCAGCATATCGCGGTGGGCACGGATGACATCTATGCCGCCACCGATGCGATTGCCGAACGCGGGCTGAAATTCATGCCCAAACCGCCGATGGCCTATTACGAGGCGTCGAAAACCCGCGTGGCCGGGCATGAGGAGCCGATCGACCGCATGGCGAAACACGGCATCCTGATCGACGGCGAGGGCGTGGTGAATGGCGGCGAAACCCGCATCCTGTTGCAGATCTTCTCGAAAACCGTGATCGGCCCGATCTTCTTTGAATTCATCCAGCGCAAGGGCGATGACGGATTTGGCGAAGGCAATTTCCGCGCGCTGTTTGAAAGCATCGAACAGGATCAGATTGATCGCGGCGTGCTGAAGGCAAGCTGATCGCCAAAGGGCGGGGGGCGGCCTGCCCCACGGTCTCGATCAGGCCGGGCGACGCGCCTGCGCCAGCGCCTCGGCCAGCACCGCATCCTCGCCGATATGGTTCATCAGGATCAGGATGAGCCGGGCATTGAACGCATGGCTTTCCGCCTCGGTCAGCCCGTCATGGCTGGCGATCAGCCGGGCATAGGTGTCATCCGGGCGGGTCAGGTTGGGTTCGGTGGTCAGCATGATCCCTCCTTGCCGATGGCACGGGCCAGCGCGGCGGTGACTGCGGCTGCGTCATAGGTTGCCCAGCGGGCGGCGACATGCTGGTCGGGCCGGATCAGATAGACCGCGCCGGGGGCGCTGCCCAGATAGCGGTCGCGCAGTTCGGGCGTGGTGGCCAGCGCAAGGCGCGGCACCTGCACCCCATGGGCGGCAAGGCTGTCGGGCGCCGTGGCATCCACCGTCAGCAGGGTAAATCCCGGCGCCAGCCGGTTCAGCAGCCAGCCTTCGGGCGTGGGTGCATCGGGGCAGGGGCTGCCGGGGCGGCTGCGCGCGGGCATCTGCGCGCAATCCGGCCCGTTCAGCGCCGATCCGTCATAGGTGCAGGGCAGCGACAGCCGCCCCGAATTGACGAGGCTGCGCGCGAAAGGCAGGGTTTCGGCCAGTTCCAGCACCGCATTGCGGAACAGTTTCGACACCGCCGTTTTCGGCGTGATGAAATCGGTGGCGCGGGTGGAATTCAGGATGTTTTCATCCGCCGCCTGCACCCGCTCCGCCTCATAGCTGTCCAGCAGGGTCTCGGGCGCCCGGCCTGCCAGCACCAGCGCCAGTTTCCAGCCCAGATTATCGGCATCCTGTATCCCCGAATTGGCCCCCCGCGCGCCAAAGGGGCTGACCTGATGCGCGGCATCGCCGGCGAACAACACCCGCCCGTGGCGAAACCGCTCCATCCGGCGGCACTGGAAAGTATAGATCGAGCACCAGTCGAGCGCATAGTCCACCCCGGTGCCCAGCATGGCATCCACCCGGGCGCGGATATTGGCCGGTTGCAGCTCTTTCGCCCGGTCGATGTTCCAGCCCAGCTGAAAGTCGATGCGCCAGAGATCGTCGGGCTGCTTGTGCAACAGGGCCGAGTCGCCGGATTTGAAATGCGGTTCAAACCAGAACCAGCGTTCGGTCGGGAAATCGGCCTTCATCTTCACGTCGGCGATCAGAAAATTGTCCTCGAACACCCGCCCGTCAAACCCCAGCCCCAGCATGTTGCGCAAGGACGAGCGCGCGCCGTCGCAGGCGATCAGCCAGTCGGCCTCCAGCCGATAGGGGCCTTCGGGGGTCATCACATCCAGCGCCACATGATCGGCGGCGGGGGTGACGGCCTCCACCCGGTTGCGCCCGCGGATCTGGATCGGCGCGCCCGCCGCCTGCGCCGCAACGATGGCGTCATGCAGGAACCTCTCGAACCACGGCTGCTGCAGGTTGATGAAGGCGGGAAAGCCATGGCCGCCCTCCGGCAACAGGTTGAACTCATACAGAAGCCGGTCGTCATGGAACACTTTGCCAAGGTTCCATTGCACGCCCTTTTCCAGCATCGGGCGGGCAGCGCCCAGACGGTCGCAAATCTCCAGCGTGCGCTTGGAAAAGCACAGCGCCCGGCTGCCAAGGCCCACGCCCTCGTGATCGTCCAGCACCACCACCGGCACGCCCCGGCGCCCGAGATCCAGCGCGGTGGCCAGCCCGATCGGCCCGCCGCCCACGATCACCACCGGATGGCGCGGCGGGGCAGGGGTGTCCTGATCCGGCGATCTGGCATAGGGATACAGGCGGAACGCCAGCGCATAGCGTTCCGGAACAAGATCTTTCATGGTGTCCTCCCTGATCCGCGTTCCGCCCGTCACCCTTGCAGCGCCGCCCACATCTCCAGATCGCGCGCGGCGGTCCAGATGCGGGGATGGCTGATGCCGCGCGCCTCGTCATAGGCACGGGCGACGTTGAAGGGCAGGCAATGCTCGTAGATCGCATAGTCCTTGAACTTCGGGTCGCATTCGGCGCGCACCGCCGCCCAGGCTTCGCGCAGCGACCCGCCACGGGCCGCGATGCGGGCCACGGGCCGATAGGTGCTGGCCACGAAATCCTTCGTGCGGTCCAGCGCGGCATTCACCGCCGCCCGCCCGACCACGGCATCCCCCCGGCCCGGCGCGATCGCGTCAAGGTCATAGGCGCGGATCGCCTCCAGCGTGGCGCCCCAGTCGTTGAAGTGGCCGTCGCCGCAATAGCAGGCCGAATGCGCCTCGACGATATCGCCGGTGAACATCACATTGGCGTCGGGCACATGGATCACCGCATCCCCGGCGGTATGGGCGCGGCCGAGTTGACAGATGTCAACTCTCCGCTTGCCCAGCCAGACGGTCATCCGGCCGTTGAAGGTGGTGGTGGGCCATGTCAGGCCGGGGATGGATTCATGCCCCTGAAACAACCGGGGGAAGCGCTGGAACTCGCTGTCCCAATCTTCCTGCCCGCGTTCGGCCACCATGTTGCGCGCGGCCTCCGACATGATCACCTGACCGGCGCCAAAGGCGCTGGCGCCCAGCACGCGCACGGCGTGGTAATGGGTCAGCACGACATGGGAAATCGGCTTGTCGGTGACAGAGCGCACGCAGTCGATCACCTTCTGTGCCAGACGCGGCGTCGCCTGCGCCTCGACCACCATCACGCTGTCATCGCCGATGATGACGCCCGAATTGGGGTCGCCTTCGGCGGTGAAGGCATAAAGCCCCGCGCCGATTTCCTCGAAGGTGATCTTCTTCTCGCTCAGGTCGCCCTGCGATGCGAATGCCGTGCCCATGGTCAGTTCCTTGCATAAGGGTCGGCCAGCGCCGGGATCACCTTGCCCGTGCAATCGCCAAACCCGATGGTGTAGCCCTCCCCCCGCGCGGCGCCGCGCAGGGTGAGCGTATCGTTGTCCTGAATGAAGCTGCGGCTGCCGCCCTGCACCGGGAACGGTTCCTTGCCGCCCCAGCTCAGCTCCAAAAGGCTGCCGCGACTGTCTTTGGTCGGCCCCGATATGGTGCCAGACCCCAGCAGGTCGCCCACATTCATCGGGCAACCGCAGGTGGTGTGATGGGCCAGTTGCTGCGCGGCAGAATAATACATCTCGGCATAATTGGTGCGGCTGATCACGGTTTCCGTGCCTCCCTCGGGCGTCAGCCCGACCTCCAGCGCGATGTCATAGAGCATCGGGCCGGGTTCGTGCAGATGCGGCAGCAGCGGCACCTCGCGCGGCGGGGTGGAAACCCGGAACGGCTCCAGCGCCGCCTTCATCACGATCCAGGGGCTGATCGTGGTGGCGGTTGCCTTGGCCTGAAACGGCCCGAGCGGCTGGTATTCCCAAGCCTGGATATCGCGCGCCGACCAGTCGTTCAGCAACACATAGCCAAAGATCATCGCATCCGCCTCGGCCACCGTCACCGGCCCGTCGGAGGAGAGACCGACCACCGCCCCCAGTTCGAGCTCGATGTCGAACCGGGCCGAGGGGGCAAGGCGCGGCGTGGCATCCTGCGGCCCCTTCACCTGCCCCCAGGGGCGGCGCACCTCGGTGCCCGACACCACCACAGACGAGGCCCGCCCGTTATAGCCGATGGGGATATGCAGCCAGTTCGGCGGCAGGGCGTTTTCCGCCCCGCGGAACATGGTGCCGACATTGGTGGCATGATGCCGCCCGGCATAGAAATCGGTATATTCCGACACAAGGAAGGGCAGGTGCAGCGCCACGTCCGCCAGCGGCACGAGGAAAGGCGCCACCACATCGCGCCGGGCGGCGCCCTCGACCAGCAGCGCCGTCACCTGCGCCCGCAGATCAGCCCAGACCACAGGCCCGGCGCCCATCACCTCGTTCCAGAACGGCACGTCCAGCAACGGCCCGCCGTCCAGCGCGATCAGCCCCGTCTCCTCCAGCGCTGCCAGATCCAGCACGCAATCACCGATGGCCATGCCGCAGCGCGCCTCCTCCTCCCCCACCGAGAACACCCCGCACGGCAGGTTGTTCAGCGGAAAGGGGCATCCGGGTGCGTTCGCGCTTTCAACCCAACTGCGGATCAAGGCCATGGTCTTCCCTTCATCTTGGTCCAAATATCCCGGGGGGTGCGGGGGGCTGGCCCCCCGCTGCTGTGCGGTGCTGTGGGGGCGGGCGCCTGCGGGCGTCACTTCACGCCCGGCGTGCCGTCGAATTTCTTCGCCAGATCGCCCCAGCAGTCGATATAGTCCTGCTGCAGATGCCCGGCCTTGGCGGCAAAGGGCGTCAGGTGTTGCGGGAAGCGGGTTTCAAACATGAAGCTCATCGTCTCGTCCAGCTTTTCCGCACGCAGAACAGCGTTGGAGGCCCCCTCGAAGGCGGTCTTGTCCGGCCCGTGCGGCAACATGCAATTGTGCAGGCTCAGCCCACCGGGCGCAAATCCTTGGGGTTTGGCATCGTATTGCCCATAGATATTGCCCATCATCTCGGACATGACGTTCTTGTGATACCAGGGCGGGCGGAACGTGTTCTCGGCCACCATCCAGCGTTCGCGGAACAGCACGAAGTCGATATTCGCCGTGCCCTCGATGCCGGAAGGTGCGGTCAGCACGGTGAAGATGCTGGGGTCGGGGTGATCGAACAGGATGGCCCCGACCGGGCAATAGGTGCGCATGTCATATTTGCAGGGCGCGTAATTGCCATGCCAGGCCACCACATCCAGCGGGCTGTGGCCGATCTTCGTTTCGTGAAACTGGCCGCACCATTTGACGGTGACGGTAGAGGGCACCTCACGATCCTCGAACGCCGCCACCGGCGTCTTGAAATCGCGCGGGTTGGCCATGCAGTTGGCGCCGATCGGGCCACGCCCCGGCAGGGTGAATTTCTGCCCGTAATTCTCGCAGACAAAGCCGCGGCAGGGGCCTTCCAGCACCTCGACCCGGTAGACCAGCCCGCGCGGCAGGATGGCGATCTCTTTCGGTTCCAGGTCGATCACGCCCAGTTCGGTGCAGAAGCGCAACCGGCCCTCTTGCGGCACCACCAGCAATTCGCCGTCGGCCGAAAAGAAATAGGCGTCCTGCATCGAGGCGGTCACCAGATAGACATGGCTGGCCATGCCGGTCTGGGTGTTCACATCGCCCGCCGTGGTCATGGTGCGCATCCCGGTGATCCAGGTCAGCGGCTCTGCCGGAAGTTCCAGCGGATCCCAGCGGTATTGGCCAAGGGACACGATGTCGGGGTCGATGCACGGCGCCGATTTCCAGTGCGGCACCGTGATCTTCTGGAACCGATGGGTGTGTTTCACCGAGGGGCGGATGCGGTAGCACCAGGTCCGTTCGTTCTGATGGCTGGGCGCGGTGAAGGCGGTGCCGGAAAGCTGTTCGCCATAGAGGCCGTAATTGCATTTCTGCGGCGAGTTCATGCCCTGCGGCAGCGCGCCGGGCAGACATTCGGTTTCAAAATCATTGCCGAAGCCGGGCATGTAGCCTTCATGCGGACCGGGATGGGTAGCCGCGCGGGTCATGCCGGCGGGAAGCGAATGGGCGGTCATGTCTCCTCCTCTCCTCGGGCCGGGTCTGGCCGTTCTTGAGTCGGATTAATAGTTGCATATGCAACCAAGTCAAGATAAAGTTGCATCTGATACCAATGACAGGCAAAGCGATGGCTGCGGTGATCCTGCATGACTATTGGCGCTCTTCGGCCAGTTACCGGCTGCGCATCGCGCTGAACCTGCTGGGGCTGGACTATCAGCGCCACAGCGTCGATCTGCTGGCGGGCGAGCAGCGCAGCCCCGCGCATCTGGCGCGCAATCCGCAGGGGCTGGTGCCCGCGCTGGAACTGGACGGGCTGATGCTCACCCAGTCGCTGGCGGTGCTGGACTATCTGGAAGAAACCCGCGCGGCGGGCTTTTTGCCACCGGATGCGGCGGGGCGGGCGCGGGTGCGGGCCCTTGCCCATGCCATCGCGATGGAGATTCATCCGGTCTGCAATCTGCGCGTGGCCCGCCATGCCGTCAGTCTGGGCGGGGCGGCGACGCTGGAAGGCTGGATGCAGCATTTCATCACGCTGGGGCTGACGGGGGTGGAGGGGCTGCTGGCCAGCGGCGATACCGGCGCCTTCTGCCATGGCGATCAGGTCGGCATGGCCGATATCTGTCTGGTGCCGCAGGTCTATAATGCACAGCGCTGGGGGGTCGATCTGGCCACCTTTCCGCGGCTGGCCGCCATATCCGCCCGCGCCGCCGCCTTGCCCGCCTTTGCCGCCGCCCATCCCGACCGGGTGCAGCCCGCAGGGTGACACCGCCCGGCAGCTATGGCAGGGTCTGCCGGAGTATCACGATACGGGTGGCCGCGATGCAGGGTGAAGCGCAGGGTGATTTCGATCTGGACGGGTTCCTGCCCTATCTGCTCAACCAGGCGGCGGAGGCCACGTCGAAATCCTTTCAGGCCAGCTATAAATCCGCCTATGGGCTGACGCGCACGCAATGGCGGGTGATGGCCAATCTGGGGCGGTTTGGCGCGATGACGGCGCGCGACATCTGCGCCATCAGCCATATCGAGAAAACCAAGGTCAGCCGCGCCGTGGCCGCTCTGGCCGACGAAGGGCTGCTGGCGCGCGCGCCCAGCCCGCAGGACCGCCGCGCCGAAATCCTGTCGTTGACCGAGGCCGGGCAGGCGGTCTTTGCCGATCTGGGGCAGCGCGCCATCGCCTATGACCGCGAGTTGCGCGCCGAACTTGGTGCCGATCTGGCCGGGCAACTGGACGCGCTGCTGCGCAAGCTGATCGCGCAGGGCGACCGCCTGACCGACGCGGGATGACCGGGCGGTGGTTGCCGGGGGGGCCTGCTTCGCCCGTGGCGGCGGCGGGGATCAGCGGTTGCGCGTATCGACGGGATAGGCCGTGGTGTATTTCATCCGCTCCATCGCGAAATGCGAGGTGATGTTCTTGATCGGCACCGCATCGGTCAGCTGCTTGTACAGCGCATCGAAGGCGGCCATGTCCGGCACCGCGATGCGCAGCAGGTAGTCCATCTCGCCCGCCATGCGATACGCCTCCATGATCTCGGGAAAGGTGTCGATGGCACGCAGGAAGGTCTGCCGCCATTCGGCGGAATGATCCGGCGCCTCGACCCCGACAAAGACGGTCAGCCCGAAGCCGAGCTTGGCCGGATCGGCCAGTGCCACACGCGCCGTCACGACGCCGGTTTCTGCCAGCCGCTGGATGCGTTTCCAGCACGGGGTTTGCGACAGCCCCACCTTTTCCCCGATCTGGGCAACGGGCAGGGTGGCATCGCGCATCAGTTCTGCAACGATCTTCCGGTCGATCAGGTCCAGGGGTTCCATCGCGCCTCGCTTGTCTTTCCAGCGCCCTTCTGACGCGACCCTTTCAAAATGCCCGAAATTTCAAATTTGTCTACCATCTTTATCGTGTATTTTTTATAATAGAAACATAATCTTGAAGATTTTCCGGGCGCCGGGGGCCGGGCAGGGGGTGCGGCGCAAGGCGCGGTATTCATCTGACAGCGGCCTCACATCCGGCCCGTGGCCACCTGTGCCGATGCTGTCGGAGCATGACATTCCAAAATCACGACTGAAATGAGCGTGAATATTCCATTGCAATACTCGACCCGATATGTCGTTATTAAGGGACCGGAGCGCATGAGCCCCCCGGAGGACCAGAGGAGATTGCAGATGACCGCATCCAGTGCCCTTCGCCATCCCGCCGCCATCCGGGCTGGAACCATGACGGTGCCGCAGGGTACGCCCCGCGTCTGTGCTGTCCGCCTGATTGACCGCCGTACCGGGACCACCCACCGCATCAACGGCGCACCGCTAACGATTTTCACCCGCCGCCCCGACGAGGCCATTGCCGAATTGATGGAAGGGCGCGACCCCACGGTCTGGGAAGCGCGGGTCGAGGTGATCGAAAAAGAGGTGCGGCGATGAACGGGTTTGGGCATCCGACCTCCATCCTGGGCCTCGTGCCGCTTTTGCCGCGCTTCTGCCCGGCGGAACACCGGCCCGCACCGAAGGCGCCGCAGCGCGGGGCCACCCGGCGCATCCGTCACAAGACGGTTTTTGAAATCCTTGTGCAGAGGGTTCGCGCCGGGCTGGTGGCGCGGCGTGACTGAAGGGCGGTTCTGCCCCCCTCGCAAGACCGTCCTTCGGGAAAACGGCCCCTCGCGGGGCCGTTTTTCTTTGCGGTCCAGACAGGCGGGCCGTCGCAGGCCCACCGATGCGGCGGGCCTGCGCAGAGAGCCGGCCTAGCCTGCGACAGCGCCGATCTGCCAGACATAGACAGGCTCGGTGCCGTTCACCAGATGGTCGCCAAGGATGCGTTCCTTGTAGATCACCGGGTTGTGGCTGGCCGCCGTGCGGGCATTGCGCCAGTGCCGGTCAAGCGCCAGCGCAGAATCGCTGGACGAAGCACCAAGCGCGTTGAACAGATCGCTGATCGCCCGCAAGGCCAGATCCACCGCCACCGATTGTGCCGCCGCCGCTTGCAGTTCGGCCTCGATATTGGCGGCATCGTCGGCGGCCTTGTCTGCCCCTTGCGCCGTCTCATAGGCGCGCTGCGCGGCGCGCGCGGCCTCCAGCGTGGCGGCACGGGCGGCATAGGCTTGGGCGCGGGCGCGCCCCAGAACCTGCAGGATCTGCGGATCTTGCCGCACCGGCACCCCGGCGCCGCCCGCACTGTGCGAGAAGGTGCGCTTGCGCGCCGCCACAAGCTGCGCCACGTCGCGCAGCGCCGCGAAGGCTGCCCCGGTCAGCACCGCATTCAGCACCAGTTGATAGAAGGCCGTCTGATAGCGAAAGCGCTGCTCGAACGGCACCAGACCTTCGGGGTCCAGCCGTGCGCCCTTGAAGACGGTGGTGCCGGTGCCGGTCAGCTTCTGGCCGAAGCCCGCCCAATCGTCGCTGACGCTGACGCCCGGCTGCGCCACCTTGACGATGGCGATGACCGGCGCGCCGGTATCGCTGCGGGTGGCATAGGTGTCGATCCATTCGGCAAAGATCGTGCCTGTGGAATAGTATTTCTCGCCATCGACGCGGAAGCCGTCGCCATCCGGCGTAACCTTGGTGATCGTGTCACCGATCTTCACCGCGCCGATCTCGGTCCAGCCATTGCCCGCGATCTCGCCCTTGCCAAAACGGCGCAGCCAGACCTCGCCTTGGGCGCGCGGGGCAACCAGCCGATCCTCGACCAGCGCCAGATGGCTGCGCAGGGCCTGCGCCACATTGGTGTCGGCGGTGGCAAGGTCGATCAGAAGATCGAACTGCTGCACCAGCGAGCCGCCCAGCCCGCCGTATTCGACCGGCACGCGCAGCGCGGTGAAGCCTGCTTCTTTCAGCCAGCCGATTTCCTCATGCGGCAGGATGCGCGCGCGCTCGCGCTTGACGGAGCCTGCGGCGATACGATCGAACACCGGGCGAAACCGGGCTTTCAGATCGTCGGTGGCGGGAACCTCGTCCCAGCGGTCATGTTTGGTCATCATCTCTCCTGTCGCGCGGGGCGCATTGGGGGGAACGGCTTTGGCGGTGCCAGAGCCTTGCCGCAAGCCTAGGGCCAGACCGGCGCCAAGACGACAGAACCTGTTTTCAAAATCAGGGGGTTGCGCGGTGCTGCCCTTCTGTGGCGGCAGGGGCGCGCGATCAGATTCTTTGCCCGGCCAGAGTCGCACCTGCCACGGCAGCGGCAGCGCGAATCGTGCAAAGGGAAGAAAGCCGTCGTCCAACCGGCAGGGCGCAGCCGATCCATCCTGCCTGCCCCTGGTGCAAAGAAACGGGGGCGCTGTGGCACGGGGCGGGGCGGGGGGGTGCGCATCGCCCCACGCGCCATCCTGACCCCGGCCCAAGCGCCGCGCCCACCGCCGGTATCGTGCGATTGCGGGAAGGAACGCCTCTTCTTTGAGGGGGCCAGAGGGCAATCCTGCTGAATTGTCGCCTGTCTTTGGAATGGGAAGAACGGGCGGCCAGCGCTAAATCTACATAACAAGTCGTGATTTAGGAAACGCAGCATGACCAAGCCTTCCAAGCCCCTTGTCGTCGGTCTTTCCGGCAATATCACCACCCCGTCGAAAACCCGCGCACTGGTTGCCACCACGCTGAACCTTGTGGCCGACCGGCTGGATATCGAGACGGATCTTTTTGAGATCAACGATTTCGGCCCCAGTCTGGGCCCGGCGCGGCGGCTGGACGATCTGGCGCCCGAGGCGCGGGCCAAGGTCGCCCGGTTGCTGTCGGCCGATGCGCTGGTGATCGCCACGCCGATCTACAAGGCCAGCTATCCGGGCCTGTTCAAACATCTGATCGACCTGCTGGACCCGACCGCCCTGACGGGCAGGCCGGTGCTGCTGGCGGCCACCGGCGGGGGCGAGAAGCACGCGCTGGCGGTGGAACACCAGCTTCGCCCGCTGCTGGCGTTTTTCGAGGCGCAAAGCCTCGGCACCGCCGTCCATGCCTCGGACAAGGATTTCACCGATGGCGCCCTGACCGGCCCCGCCACGCTGGACCGTCTGGCCCGGGCGGTGACGCAGTTCGACGCCTTCTTTCCCGCCCATCTGCGGCTGGCCCGCGCCGCCGCCGAATGACCCTGCAAAGGAACTGACCATGACCACCGAACCGATCAAATTCGCCTATTGGGTGCCCAATGTCTCGGGCGGCCTTGTGATTTCCGACATCGAACAGCGCACAAGCTGGACACCCGAGTATAACCGCAGGCTGGCGCAGATCGCCGAAGCGGCGGGGTTTGACTATGCGCTGACCCAGATCCGCTTCACCGCCGGCTACGGCGCCGACAATCAGCACGAATCCGTGGCCTTCAGCCATGATCTGCTGGCCCATACCGAACGGCTGAAGGTCATCGCGGCCATCCTGCCGGGGCCGTGGAATCCGACGGTTCTGGCCAAGCAGATCGCCACGATCAGCCATCTGACCGATGCCCGCATTGCGGTGAACATCGTGTCGGGCTGGTTCCGGGGCGAGTTTTCGGCGATTGGCGAGCTGTGGCTGGACCATGACGAACGCTATCGCCGGTCCGAAGAATTCATCCGCGCGCTGAAAGGCATCTGGACGCAGGATGATTTTACCTTCCGCGGCGATTTCTACCGCTTTGCCAATTACACGATGAAGCCCAAGCCGCTGCAACCGCTGCCCGAGGTGTTTCAGGGCGGGTCAAGCCGGGCGGCGCGTGACATGGCGGCGCGGGTGTCGGACTGGTATTTCACCAATGGCAACACCCCCGACGGGCTGCGCGCGCAGGTCGATGACATCGTGGTCAAGGCGGCCGAACTGGGCAACCGGGTGAAGATCGGCATCAACGCCTTTGCCGTGGTGCGCGACAGCGAACAGGCCGCCCGCGCCGTGGTGGACGAGATCGTGGCCAAGGCCAACCCCGAGGCCGTGCAGGGCTTTGCCCATGAGGTGAAGAACGCCGGCAAATCCAGCCCCGAGGGTGAGGGCAACTGGGCCAAATCCAGCTTCGCCGATCTGGTGCAGTATAATGACGGCTTCCGGTCCAACCTGATCGGCACGCCGCAACAGGTGGCCGAACGCATTCTGGCGCTGAAGGATGCCGGGGCCGATCTGGTGCTGCTGGGTTTCCTGCATTTTCAGGAAGAGGTCGAATATTTCGGCACCCATGTCATCCCGCTGGTGCGCCAGCTGGAGGCGCAGCGCGCCCGCGAACTGGTGGCGGCCGAATAAGGCCGCCCGTCCACCGGAACGGAGACCATGATGTTCAGCGTCCTGACGGGCGGGGTGGAGGCTGCGTTGATAGCGCAGCCCGCCCTCGCCGCACGCCTGCCCGAAGCGACCCTTGCCCCCCACATCGCCCTCGCGCTGGATGGCATCAGCCTCAGCTTCGGGGGAATCCATGCGCTGCTCGATGTGTCCTTTGATGTGGCCCCGGGCGAGATCCGGGCGGTGATCGGGCCGAACGGGGCGGGCAAATCCTCGCTGGTCAATGTGATCAGCGGGCTGTACCGCGCCGATGCCGGGGTGATCCGGCTGGGCGGCGCCAGTTTCGCCCATCTGCGCCCCGAGGCGCTGCCGGGTCTGGGCGTGGCGCGCACCTTCCAGAACCTTGCGCTGTTCCCCGGCCTGACGGTGGCACAGAACATTGCCGCCGGGCTGGTGTTCCGCCGCCGCCATGGCCTGCTGGCGCAGATCGCGGGCCTGCCCGGCGCGCGGGCCGAGGCGGCCGGGGTGACGGCGAAGGTGCGCGATGTTGCGGATTTTCTGGGCATCACCACGCATCTGGACCGGCTGGTCGCAACCCTGCCCTATGGGTTGCAAAAGCAGGTCGAACTGGCCCGCGCCCTGATAGCCGCGCCAAAGGTGCTGCTGCTGGATGAACCCATGGCCGGGATGACCGCCACCGAAAAGGCCGAAATGGCGGGGCATGTGCGCGCCGCGCGCGACAGGCTGGGTCTGGCGGTGATTTTGATCGAACATGACATCGGCGTGGTCATGGGCCTGTCGGATCATGTCGCGGTGCTGGATCACGGGGTGAAGATCGCCGATGGCACCCCGGCCCAGGTGCGCCGCGACCCCGAGGTGATCCGCGCCTATCTGGGCGCCGAAGCCGCAGCGGGGGCCGCGTGATGGCGTGGTTTGAATTGCTGTTCGCCGCCGAGGTCGCCCTGGGCGGGCTGCTGTCGGGGGTGATGTATGCCCTTGTCGCCATCGGTTTCGTGCTGATCTACAAAACCTCGGGCGTGTTGAACTTTGCGCAGGGGTCGATGGTGCTGTTTGCGGCGCTGACCTTTGTCAGCCTTGTCGAACGCGGGGTGCCGTTCTGGGGCGCGGTTGCCGCCACTCTGGCGGTGATGACCGCGCTGGGCTTTGCCATCGAACGCACGGTGCTGCGGCCCTTGGCCAACCGGTCGCCCATGACGCTGTTCATGGCCACGCTGGGCCTGTCTTACGTCATCGAGGGCGCGGCGCAACTGATCTGGGGCACGCAGGTGCATCGGCTGGATCTGGGTATATCGAACGCGCCGTTTCAGGTCTGGGGGCTTTACCTTTCCACCTTCGATCTGGTGGCGGCGGGGATTGCGGCGGCTATGGTGGCGGCGCTGACAGCGTTTTTCCGCTTTACCCATACGGGGCTCGCCTTCCGCGCCGTGGCCGATGACCAGTTTGCCGCTTTGGCCGTGGGCCTGCGGCTGGGCCGGATCTGGGGCACGGTCTGGACGGCGGCCGGGGTGGTGGCGCTGGTCGCGGGCCTGCTTTGGGGGGCGCGGCTGGGGGTGCAGTTCTCGTTGTCGCTGATCGTGCTGAAGGCGCTGCCGGTGCTGGTGCTGGGCGGGTTCGATTCCATCCTGGGCGCCATTGTCGCGGGCCTTGTGATCGGCGCGACAGAAAAGCTGGCCGAGGTCTATATCGGCCCCTTCTTCGGCGGCGGCATCGAGGGCTGGTTTGCCTATGCCGTGGCGCTGGTGGTTCTGCTGCTGCGGCCTTCGGGTCTGTTCGGCCAGAAAATTGTGGAAAGATACTGACATGACTGCCATTTCCGCTTTTGCCACCCGGGCGGGGCTTGCCACCGGGCTTGCGCTGCCTGCGCTGGGGTTGCTGGCCTTTGTCGCCGTGCCGCTGACCGCCAGCCCCTATGTGCTGGAGGCGATCCTGCTGCCGTTTCTGGCCCTGTCGTTGGCCGGGCTGGGGCTGAACCTGCTGACCGGCTATGGCGGGCAGGTGTCGCTTGGATCGGCGGCCTTCATGGCGGTGGGGGCCTTTGCCGCCTATAATTTCGATCTGCGCAGCGGGCTGCCGCTGCCGGTGTCGATCCTGCTGGCCGGGGTGACCGCCGCGGCCATCGGGCTGGTATTCGGCCTGCCCAGCCTGCGGCTGCGCGGCTTTTACCTGGCCGTATCCACCCTGGCCGCGCAGTTCTTCGTGCAATGGGCGCTGACGAAATTCGCGTGGTTTTCCAATGGCAGCCCCTCGGGCATCATCGCCGCGCCGGTGATCGAGCTGGCCGGGCTGCGGCTGGACGGGGCTGTCGGGCGCTATCTGTTTTCGCTGTCCATCGTGGCAGCGGTCACGCTGCTGGTGCATCGCATCGTCTCTGGCCCCGAGGGCGTGAACCTGATCGCGGTGCGCGACAATGAAACTGCAGCGCGGGTGATCGGCGTGCCGGTGCTGCGCACGAAACTGGTGGCCTTTGCGCTGTCTTCGGCCATCATCGGCGTGGCGGGCGTGCTGTGGGCCTTTACCTATCTGCGCACGGTCGAACCCGCGGGCTTCAATCTGGACCGGTCGTTCCAGATCCTGTTCATCATCATCATCGGCGGGCTGGCCACCCTTCGCGGCACCTTTCTGGGCGCGGCGCTGATCGTGGTGTTCCCGCTGCTGCTGGGGCGACTGTCGGCTGCTGCCTTCGACGGGCTGATCGACGCGGGCCTGATCAAGCTGACCGAGCGGATCGTGCTGGGCACGACCATCATCCTTTTCCTCATCGCCGAGCCCAACGGGCTTTCGGCCATCCTCTCCCGCCTGACCGCGCGCCTGCGCGGCATCGGGCGCGGTTGATCCATCCCCAAACAGGAGCCTTCCTCATGTCTTTCCTCACCCGCATCGCGCCCGCGCTGCTGGCCGCAACCTTCCTTGCCAGCCCCGTTCTGGCAGATGACCAGCATTTCCCGCTGCAATCCTATCGCGTCGGCCCCTATGCCGCCGGCGGCACCGGGTTCTTCGGCGGGTTCATCGACTACATGACCCTGATCAACACCCGTGACGGCGGGGTGAACGGGGTGAAGCTCACATGGTCCGAGGGCGAAACCGAATATGAGGTCGAAAAGGGGGTCGAGGTCTATCAGCGCCTGAAATCCAACCCCGGCATCGCCGCCTGGAACCCGCTGTCGGTGGGCATCGCCTATGCGATGATTGATGGCGTGACCGCCGACAAGACCCCGCTGATCACCATCAACCATGGCCGCACCGATACGACCGACGGGCGGGTGTTCCCCTATGTGTTCCCGCTGTTGCTGAATCCCTATTCGGAAACCTCGGGGATCGTGAACTATATCGCGTCCAAAGAGGGCGGGCCCGAGGCGCTGAAGGGCAAGAAGATCGCCGTGCTGTATCACGGCTCGCCCTATGGCAAGGAAACCATCCCGATCTATGAGCTTCTGGCCCAGAAATACGGCTTTGATCTGGTGCAGATCGAGGTGCCGCATCCGGGCAATGAACAGGGCGCGCAATGGTTGCAGATCCGGCGCGAAAAGCCCGATTACGTCGTGCTGCGCGGCTGGGGCGTGATGAACCCGGTGGCGCTGACCACGGCGCAGCGCAATGGCTTTCCGGTGGATCGCATCATCGGCAATGTCTGGTCGAACAGCGAAGAAGACGTGCGCCCGGCGGGCGATGCCGCCATCGGCTATACCGCCATCACCACCCAGGCCTCGGGCAACCAGTATCCGGTGCTGCAGGAAATCATCAAGACGGTCTATGACGCGGGCAAGGGCAACCTGTCCGATCCGGCCCGCATCGGCTCGGTCTACCACAACCTTGGCATCGTGAACGGCATCCTGAACGTCGAGGCGGTGCGCATCGCGCAGGCCCGGTTCGGCAACCGCACCCTGACGGGCGACGAGGTGCGCTGGGGCTTTGAACACCTGCAACTGTCGCCCGAACGGGTCAAGGAACTGGGCGCCGAAAACCTGTTCCGCTCGATCAACGTGACCTATGACAATCACGAGGGCGAGGGCTACGTCACCTTCCAGCAATGGGATGGCCAGAAGTGGAACGTGGTGTCGGACTGGATCGCGCCGGACTGGGCGCTGTTGCGCCCGATCATCGAAAAGTCATCCGAGGCCTATGCCAAGGAAAAGGGCCTGCCGATCCGCAGCGCGGCGGATGCTGACGCCGCGGTCAGCAACTGATCCCTGCCGGGGCGCCCGATCCGGGCGCCCCCTTCGCCGGAAAGGAAACCCGATGTCAGTCCTGCTGGAATTTCGCGATGTCTCGGCCAGTTACAACGGCGCGATTGCCGCCTTGCACGGAGTCAACCTGACCCTGCACGACGGCGAATTTGCCGCCCTTCTGGGGGCCAACGGGGCGGGCAAGACCACGCTGCTGAAAGCCGCCTCCAACCTGCTGCCCGCCGAACGCGGGCGCATCACCAAAGGGCAGATCCTGTTCGACGGGCAGGATGTGACCGCCCATGACCCGGCGGATCATGTGCGCCGTGGCCTTGTGCCGGTGCTGGAGGGGCGGCGTTGCTTCAAGACCCTGAGCATCGAGGAAAACCTGATCACCGGCGCGCTTGGCAAGGGCCTTGGCCGCAGCGCCATCGCGGACGGGCTGGAGCAGATCTATGACCTGTTCCCCCGGCTGAAAGAGCGCCGCAAGGTGGCGGCGGGCCTGACCTCGGGCGGGGAACAGCAGATGGCGGCCATCGGGCGCGGGCTGATGGCACGGCCCCGGCTGTTCGTTCTGGATGAGCCCTCGATGGGTCTGGCGCCGCTGGTGGTGGCCGAGATTTTCGCGGCCCTGTCACGGCTGAACCGTGACACGGGCCTGACCTTGCTGGTGGCCGAACAGAATTCGGCCGTGGCACTGCGCCATGCGCAGCACGCCACGGTCATCGAAAACGGCCGCAGCGTGCTGCAGGGCCGCGCCGTCGATCTGGCCGCGCGCCACGACATCCGCGACAGCTATCTGGGCGGGGCGGTGGTCTGAGCCGCACCGGGGGCAAATCTTCTGCACAGCCCCCCCGGCGCAGCACGCCCGACCCCTTCCACCCCCCGGCTTTGGAATCGCCGCCATGCCGGATTTTGCCCATAATCACGATTGAATCACTCGTGCTTATTTCAGTGCAGGACAACCCATGACTCTCCAGCAGCCTCCTTCCTCCGGCGCGCAGGTTGCGCCGCGCCCGCGTCCGCCGCACCGCCCGCCGGTGCTGCCCGATGCCACCGCCGCGCTGGCCGCCGCGCAGGCGCTGGCCGATCACATCGCCCTGCTGGCGGCAGAGCGTGACCGCGACCGCCTTCTGCCCTGGCGCGAGATCGAGGCGTTTACCGCGGCCGGCCTCGGGTCCATCCTGATCCCGCGCGCCTATGGCGGGCCGGGTCTGGGCTATGAGACGCTGGCCAAGGTGTTCGAGATCCTCTGCACCGCCGACAGTTCGGTGGGCCAGATCCCGCAGAACCATTTCGGCGTGCTGCAACTGCTGGCCGAGGCTGGAACCGAGGCGCAGAAGCGCCGGTTCTTCGGGGATGTGCTGGCGGGCCACCGCATCGGTAATGCCGGGCCGGAAAAAAGCCGGGCGGTGGTGACGCACAACACCACCGGCCTGCGTCAAACGCCTGACGGGCTGCGCCTGTCGGGGCAGCGCTTCTATTCCACAGGGGCGATCTTTGCCCATTGGATCCCGACCCGCGCCAATGATGCCGAAGGGCGCCCGGTGCAGGTCTGGGTGCCGCATGATGCGCCGGGGGTGCGCGTGGTGGATGACTGGTCGGCCTTCGGGCAGCGCACCACCGCCTCGGGCACGGTGATTTTTGACGATGTGCCGGTGGCCGAGGATCAGATCATTCCGGTCTGGCAGCGCGCCGATGTGCCGGGGCTGGCCGGGCCGGTGTCGCAGCTCATCCAGGCTGCGATCGACAGCGGCATCGCCCTTGGCGCCTTTGCCGACACGCTGGCGTTTCTGCGCAGCAAGTCGCGGCCCTGGGTCGATAGCGGCGTCGCCCGCGCGGTGGATGACCCCTATATCATCGCCGAGGTCGGGCGGCTGCAGATCGACATTCACGCGGCGCAAACCGTGCTGCGCCGCGCCGCGCGCCTGCTGGATGACATCGCCACCCGCCCCATCACCGCCGAAAGCAGCGCCCGCGCCTCGGTTGCGGTGGCCGAAGCCAAGGTGCTGACCTCGGAAGTCGCGCTGGAGGCCGCAGAAAAGCTGTTCGAGCTGGCTGGCAGCGCCGCCACCCGCGCAGGCCCGAACCTTGGCCGCCATTGGCGCAATGCGCGGGTGCATACGCTGCACGACCCGCTGCGCTGGAAGTTTCACCTGTTGGGCAACTGGCATCTGAACGGTGCCTTGCCCGCCCGCCATCAATGGAACTGAGCCATGACCAACCCCGCTCCCCTGCCGCCCGACGCGCATATCATCCGATCCGACGCCGAGGCGCTGGACGTGGCGCAGGCCCTTGCCGCGCGCTTTGCCCCCGGCGCCTCGGCCCGCGACCGCGACCGGCTGCTGCCCTGGGATGAACTGGACAGCTTTTCCGCCTCGGGGCTGTGGGGCATCACAGTGCCGCGCGCCTTTGGCGGGGCAGGGGTGTCGATGGTGACGCTGGCGCAGGTGACGGCGATCATCGCCGCCGCCGACGGGTCGCTGTCGCAGATCCCGCAGAACCATTTCTACGCGCTGGAGGTGGTGCGCTCTGGCGCGCGCGAGGCGCAGAAGCGGTTCTTCTTCCAGAAGGCGCTGCAGGGCCTGCGCTTTGGCAATGCCCTGGCCGAGATCAGCCACCGCGATTTCAAACGCCGCACGCGGCTGGTGCGCACGCCCGGCGGGCAGGTGCTGCACGGACAGAAATTCTATTGCACCGGCGCGATCTATGCCCATTGGATTCCGACCCTTGCGGTCGATGATGCCGAGGTGCAGCAGCTGGTCTTCATCCCGCGCCGCGCGCCGGGGGTCAGCATCACCGACGATTGGGACGGGTTCGGCCAGCGGGTCACCGGCTCTGGCTCGGTCAGCTTCGATCAGGTGGCGGTGCAGCCCGAATGGGTGGTGCCGTTCCAGACCAGTTTCGAGCGCCCGACCCCGATCGGCCCGGTGGCGCAACTGATCCATGCCGCCATCGACCTTGGGCTGGGGCAGGGCGCCTTTGCCGCCACGCTGCCCTTCATCCGCGACCGCGCCCGGCCCTGGCTGGATGCGCGGGTGGCGACGGCGGCGGAAGATCCGCTGACGCTGGCCGGGCTGGGCGATGTGTCGGTGCGGCTGACGGCAGCCGAGGCGCTGCTGCAGCGTGCGGGCGAAGCGGTGGATGCCGCCATTGCCGACCCGACCGAAGGCTCGGTGGCCGAAGCCTCGGTTGCCGTGGCCGAAGCCAAGGTGCTGACCACGAAGGCCGGGCTGCTGGCCGCCAGCAAACTGTTCGAATTCACCGGCACCTCGGCCACCTTCGCGCCCGACAATCTGGATCGCCACTGGCGCAATGTGCGCACTCATACGCTGCACGACCCCGTGCGCTGGAAATATCATGCCGTGGGCAACTTTGCCCTGAACGGCGTCAATCCCCCCCGACACGGAGCGATCTGATGGCTGCCGAAAAGCTTGGAAAGCACATCCTCGTCAATGCCTTCACCATGGCCTGCGTGGGCCATATCAACCATGGCCAATGGACCCATCTGCGCGACCGCTCGATGGATTTCAACAGCCTGAAATACTGGACGGATCTGGCGAAAACGCTGGAACGCGGGCTGTTTGACGCGGTATTCCTCGCCGATATCCTGGGCGTCTATGACGTTTACGGGGCCGGGGTCGAGGTCACCACGCGCGAGGCGGTGCAGTTTCCGGTCAACGATCCGCTGGTGCTGGTATCGGCCATGGCGGCGGTCACGCGGCATCTGGGCTTTGGCGTCACGGTGAACGTGAACCACGAGGCGCCCTATACCTTTGCCCGCCGCATTTCGACGCTGGATCACCTGACCCGCGGGCGGATCGGCTGGAACATCGTCACCGGCTATCTGGACAGCGCGGCACGGGCGGTGGGGCGCAAGGCGCAGGCCGGGCATGACCAGCGCTATGACCAGGCCGACGACTACCTCGAAGGGCTTTACAAGCTGTGGGAGGGGTCATGGGACGACGATGCCGTGATCGCTGACAAGGTGGCCCGCCTTTATGCCGATCCGGCCAAGGTGCGCCCGGTGCGCCATGACGGGCCGTTCTACCAGTTCGAGGGCTATCACCTGTCGCAACCCTCGCGCCAGCGCACGCCGGTGCTGTTTCAGGCGGGCACCTCGGGGCGGGGGCAGCTTTTCGCGGCGCGTCATGCCGAATGCGTATTCATCTCGGCGCCCGACAAGGCGGCGGCGCGCAGTGCTGCCCGGGCGATCCGGCGCGCGGTGGCCGATGCCGGGCGCGACCCGTCGGATGTGCGCATCCTTGCGGGCATCGCCGTGATTGCAGACCGCAGCGAGGCCGCCGCCCGCGAAAAGCTGGCCGAATACCGCGCCGCCTCCAGCCCCGAGGCGGGGTTGGCGCATTACTCGGCCTCGCTGGGCATCGACTTTGCCCGCTACGGGCTGGATGACCCGATCCCCTTCGGCCAGTCGAACGCCATCCAGTCGGCGGCGAAGATCGCCGAAAGCCGGGGCTATACCAAGCGCGTACTGCTGGACCAACTGGCACTTGGCGGGCGCTATCCGCTGGCGGTGGGCACGCCGGTGCAGGTGGCCGACGCGCTGGAATCCTGGATACGCGAGGGCGAGATCGACGGGTTCAACCTGACCCGCATCGTCACCCCCGAAAGCTATACCGATTTCGCCGATCTGGTGGTGCCCGAATTGCAGACGCGCGGCAGCTATAAAACCGGATACGGCGAAGGCAGCCTGCGCCACCGCATCTTCGGCAAGGGCGACCGCCTGCCCGTCACCCATACGGCGCAGGGCTTTCGCCCCGCCGCCCCGCTGCTAGGAGCTGCAGAATGACCGCGCATCCCACCCCCGACATCTTCTGGTTCCTGCCCACCTCGGGCGATACCCGCTATCTGGGCACATCAGATTTCGGCCGGGCGCCCAGTCTGGATTACCTGCGCGACATCGCGGTGACGGCAGATCGGCTGGGCTATGACGGGCTGCTGATCCCCACCGGCGCCTCGTGCCAGGATCCTTGGGTGGTGGCGGCCAGCCTGATCCATGCCACGCAGCGCATCAAGCTGCTGGTGGCGCTGCGCACCTCGATCTCTGGCCCCACGGCCTCGGCCCGGCAGGCGGCAACGCTGGATCAGGCGCTGAACGGGCGCTTGCTGCTGAACGTGGTGCCGGGGGGCGATGCCACCGAACTGGCCGCCGATGGCGCGTTTTTCAGCCATGATGGCCGCTATGAAAATGCCGATGAATTCCTGACCGTCTGGCGGCGCCTGCTGGCGGGCGAGACGGTGGATTTCGCGGGCAAACACATTCGGGTCGAGGGCGCGCGAAACTTTCACCCTGCCGTGCAACGCCCCTATCCGCCGCTGTATTTCGGCGGGTCTTCGCCCGCCGCGCATGATCTGGCCGCGAAACATGTCGATGCCTATCTGACCTGGGGCGAACCCCCGGCGCAGGTGGCCGAAAAGATCGCCGATGTGCGGGCGCGGGCGGCGAAACAGGGCCGGACGCTGCGCTTTGGCGTGCGCCTGCATGTCATCGCCCGCGAAACCGAGGCCGAGGCCTGGGCCGAGGCCGACCGGCTGATTTCGCGCCTGACCGATGCCGAGATTGCGGCGGCGCAGGCGGGGCAGGCCCGGATGGATTCGGTGGGTCAGGCGCGCATGGCGGCGCTGCATGGCGGGCAGCGCGACCGGCTGGTGATCGGCCCCAACCTCTGGGCCGGGGTCGGCCTTGTGCGGGGCGGGGCGGGCACGGCGCTGGTGGGCGCGCCCGATCAGATCGCCGCCCGGCTGCGCGACTATCAGGCGCTTGGCGTCGATACCTTCGTGCTGTCGGGCTATCCGCATCTGGAGGAATCCATCCGCTTTGCCGAACTGGTCTTCCCACTGCTGGGCAAGACGGCAGTGACGCTGCGCGAAAGCAGCCAGACCGGCGGCGCCTTCGATGTGCGCCACATTCAAAGACAGGCCTCGGCCAGCTAAAGGAAATCCCATGAAAATCATCGACATGCGCTGCCGCCCGGCCTATTTGCACGATTTCTTCGGCAAGACGCCGGGGGGGCCGGATTACGCGGTGGTGAAATGGCTGAACACCCGGGTGGGCACGCGCGGCACCCCGGAACATTTCACCCGCTCTGCCACGCCCGAGGGCTTTCTGGCGGAGGTGGCGGAGGCCGGGCTGACCCGCGCGGTCGTGGTGGGGCGGCACACGCCCGGCCAGCATCTGCCCAATGACACGATCCACCAGATCGCCAGCACCTCGCCGCTGCTGGAAGGCATCGGTTCGGTGGATATCATCAGCCAGGGCCGCCAGACCGCGCTGGACGAGGCCGAACGCGCCATCCTGACGCTGGGCCTGAAAGGCATCGACGTGGAGCCGGGTTTCGGCACCCCGCCGCGCCATGCCGATGACGCGGCCTTCTTTCCGCTTTACGATCTGTTGCAGGCGCTGAAGGTGCCGCTGTTCCTGATGAGCGGCCCGACCACCCCCGACCCGCGCTTCAACGACCCGGCGCCGGTGGCCAATGTGGCGCGCGCCTTTCCGCGGCTGAAGATCGCCGCCTATCACGGGTTCTGGCCCAATGTGGCGGGCATCGTCGGCGTGGCCTTCCGGCATGAAAACGTGTTCCTGATCCCCGACATGTATCTGTTCCAGCCCGGATCGGCGCTTTATGTCGAGGCGGCGAACAGCTTTCTGGCCGATCAGCTTCTGTTCGGCTCGTCCTACCCGTTCCGCCCGATCCGGCAAAGCATCGAGGATATTCAGGCGCTTGGCCTGAAAGACGCGGTGCTGGAAAAGGTGTTGCACGACAATGCCGCGCGGCTGCTGGATCTGTAAGCGCCGCCCCAGATGCAGAAAGGGCCGGGAGCGATCCCGGCCCTTTTGCGTTTTTGGCGGGGGCTGCACCCCCCGCCCTACCGCGCCCGCAACCGGCGGACCACAGTATCCCCCGCGCCCTGCACGAGGCTGACCAGAGCGACAAGGATCACGATGACCGCCACCATGACCGTGGTGTCAAACCGTTGATAGCCATAGCGGATGGCCACATCGCCAAGGCCCCCGGCGCCCACGGCGCCTGCCATGGCCGAGGCACCGATCATCGACACCACCGTGATGGTAAACCCGCCGATGATGCCCGGCAGCGCCTCGGGCAGCAGCACATGGCGCACGATGTTCCAGCGGCTGGCGCCGATGGATTGCGCAGCCTCCACCAGCCCCGGATCGACCTCGCGCAGGCTGACCTCGGCAATGCGGGCAAAGAACGGCGTGGCCGAGATCGACAGCGGCACGACGGCGGCCCAGACCCCGATCGTCGTGCCGGTGATCAACCGGGTCAACGGGATCAGCGCCACCAGCAGCACGATGAAGGGCACGGCGCGAAAGCCGTTCACAATCGCCCCCAGCACCCGGTTCAGCCGCGGCGCCGGAAAGAAGCCGCCGGGGCCCGAGGTGACCAGAAACACCGCCAGCGGAATGCCCGCCAGCACCGCGATCCCGGCCGAGGCCGAGACCATCAGCACCGTGTCGAAAAACGCGGCAATCAGCCGGTCAATCATTTGCGGCGACATGGCCCAGCCTCCGTGCCTTTGCGGACAGCGTTGCAGGGTCAAACCCCTGCGGCGCCAGAACCACCAGCCGCCCGACGGCATGGCCCTGAATCGGATCGACCTGCGCCTGCACCAGCCGCAGACCCGGCGCCAGAACGGCCAGATCGGGCGCAGCCTCACCGGCGAAGGGCAGTTCGATCACCTGCAGATCGCCGGGTTCGGCCCGGTCATGCAGCCGCGCCGACAGATCTTCGGGCAGGGCGCGGGTCAGCGGCGCCAGCAGGGCCTGGGTCGCCGCGTGCTGCGGCCTGGTAAACACCTGCCAGACCGGCCCCATCTCGGCCACACGGCCCCGCTCCAGCACGACAACCCGGTGGCAGATTTCGCGGATCACGCTCATCTCGTGGGTGATCAGCACCACGGTCAGCCCCAGACGGCGGTTGATGTCGCGCAGCAGGCGCAGGATCGACAGCGTGGTTTCCGGGTCCAGCGCCGAGGTCGCCTCGTCACACAGCAGGATTTCGGGGCGCATCACCAGCGCGCGGGCAATGCCCACCCGCTGTTTCTGCCCGCCCGACAGGCGCGAGGGATAGGTGTCTTCCTTGCCCTCCAGCCCGACCAGCCGCAACACCTCGGCCACCCGCGCCGCGGCTTCAGCCTGCTGCACGCCCGCGATGCGCAGCGGCAGGGCCACGTTTTCGCGCACCGTCTTGGCCGACAGCAGGTTGAAATGCTGGAAGATCATGCCGATGCGGCGGCGCAGCCGGATCAGACCGGCCTCACCCAGCCCGGCGATGTCTTCGCCATCCACCAGCACGCGCCCTTCGGTCGGCTGTTCCAGCCGGTTGATGCTGCGCAGCAGGCTGGATTTCCCGGCGCCCGACCGGCCGATGATGCCGAAAATCTCGCCCGGCTGGATCTCCAGATCAATGTCCTGCAACGCCTGAACCTCTCCGGCGGACGAGGTGTAGGTCTTGCCCAGCCCCTGAAACTGCACCGAACCGGCGATGCGATGCGCCTGCGCGGCGGAGGCGGCCTGCGCCCCCGCCTGCGGCAGCGGAATGACAGCCGCGCCGGTCATTTCAGCAACCACGCCAGCACATAGAGCTTGTCGCTGCCCGCAAAGGATGTGTGGATCTGATCCTTGACCGCCTGCGAGCCATGGAACAGCTTGACGAAGGCCTGAATGCGCGGGTCGTTTTCCTCGCCCGCGCGCGACACGAAGCTGACGTTGAAGATCTTGTCCTCGACCCCCGAATAGATCAGCCCCGAGGTCGGATCAAAGGCGCCCGAGGCCACGATGAAATGCGGATAACCCTGCGCCAGATCGACATCGGGGGTCACATGCACGAGCTGCGGGCCCTCGACCTCGGTGAATTGCAGGTTTTTGGGGTTGGCGGTGATGTCATCCAGCGTGCCCTTGAAGCCCACGCCCTGCTTCAGCGTGATCAGCCCGGCCTTCTGCAGCAGCAGCAGCCCGCGCCCCTGGTTCACCGGGTCATTGGCCACTGCCACGCTGCCACCTTCGGGAAGTTCGTCCAGCGATTTGTGTTTCAGCGAGAAGAAGCCGAAGTTCTGCAGGATGCCCGGCGCGACGACGGCAAAGTCATAACCCTTTTCGGCCTCGGTATTCTCCATGAAGGGTTGGTGCTGGAAGAAGTTCAGGTCGAT
Organism: Gemmobacter aquatilis; assembly: GCF_900110025.1. Classification (GTDB taxonomy): domain Bacteria; phylum Pseudomonadota; class Alphaproteobacteria; order Rhodobacterales; family Rhodobacteraceae; genus Gemmobacter; species Gemmobacter aquatilis. Next base: position 37,434 of record NZ_FOCE01000001.1, read on the forward strand.
GTCCTTGGCATCCAGCGCAAGGTTGGGGGTGTTCCAGTCGGAAAACTCGATCACCTCGACCTCCAGCCCCTGCGCCTTGGCCTCTTCGGCGGCGACGCCGACAGCATCGGCATAGGCGCCGGGAACGACCCCGATCTTCAGGGTCTCTGCCAGCGAGGGCAAGGCGGTGGCAAGGGTCAGGGCCGTAGCAAGGGCAAATGATTTCAACGTCATGGCAGGGAATCCTTTCGTGTGGGGAGAGGCTGGTCTGAAGGGGAAGATCAATCACGACCAGTTTTGTAGATATAAATCTAGCCCCGCAAACGCCTCACAGCCATTCCAAATTGCTGCACCTGCAAAGCAGGGTTTTTCCCTTTGTCCCCCGAAGTTGGAAGGAAATTCGCGCGCCGGGTCAGCCCGGCTGCGCCGCGATTTGGGGCAATGCGGCCCGAATCTGCACGGCCACATGTTCGGCCCAGGCAGTGACCTCGGGCACGCCCATCAGTTCGCCCATCGTGCCGCGCGCCAGCGGCCCGGCGACGAACAGGCCCGGCACCGGACCCGCCACCCCGACGGCCTGCCCGTTCTGTGCGGTGGCCAGCCCAAGGCGCAGCGGGTCGGGCTGCACCAAGCCCAGTGCCGCCAGCGCGGCCAGCGCCGGATTGCCCGCGATCACCTGCCCATGCGCCGGGCCGGTGGCCAGCACAACCCGATCCACCGTCAGATGCGCCAGTTCTGACTTGCCGCGCGGCCGGATCGTCACCTCGATCCCGCGCGGCTTGCGCTGCGCGCCGATGATGCGGGCGGCGTGAAAGAAGGCACGCTTGTCCCGCTCGGCCCGCTGCAGCGTGGCATGGGTCTGCGGCGCGATGCGGAAGCGGTGAATGTCCCACAGGGCGCGCAGATGGCGCAGAAAGCGCTTGCGCTCGGGCTGGGGCAGGGCGGCCCAGATCGCCGGGCCCTGGGCGCGCAACCGATCAAACACCGGGTGCCAGGTCAGCCCGCACGCGGCATCCGCCCGCAGCGCCGCCCGCACCCGACGCAGCAGGGCCAGCGCGGTGGTGGCGGGGACTGTTGCGAAATCGGCGGTGGTTTCGGGCTGTTTCGGCCCATGCGGTTGCGACCGCCAGCCGTGGCGCGACAACAGATGCACCGCGCCACGCTGGCCTTGCCGGGCCAGCGTGGCCAGAATGTCGGCGGCGGTCAGGCCCGATCCCACGATCAGCACCCGATCCTGCGGCGCGATTGCAGCCAGCGCCCCGGGCACCGCGACATCGCTGGTCAGCGCGGCGTCCCCGGCAAGGTTGGCCAGTTCGGCGGGCAGGGCAGGCGGCGGATGCGACACCGCCAGCACCACCACATCCGCTGCCAGAGGATCGCCGCTGCTGCCCTGCAGCAGATAGCGCCCCGCCTCGGTGGTGATGCCGGTCACCGTCTCGCGGCGATGGGTGATCCGCCCCGCCTCGAGGGCCGTGGCCAGATGCGCGGCAACATATTGTCCAAAGACTGCGCGGGGGGCGAACACCTCGCCCGCCAACGTGGCACTGCCCGGCGGCAGGCTGGGCGCGGCAGACGAGGCGAGCCAGGTCCTGAAATGCAAGGGGTCGGCGCTGACCAGCGTCATACGGTGATCGGGCACGTTCAGCCGGTGATCCGGGTCCGGGGTGGAATAGGCCAGACCGCGCCCCAGATCGGGCCGTGGCTCGAACACCACGATCTCTGCCTCGGTCGCGCCATGCGCCAGATGCCAGGCCACGGCGGCACCGCTATACCCGCCGCCAACGATGGCGATGACGGGGCGGCAGGGGGCGGGTGTGATATCCGCACGGTTCACATACATGGGCAGGTTCCCTTCTGGTCTGAAATGCAGCGCGCTGCCCTGCGATGCAGGGCAGCGGATGAAAGTGATCGGATCGGACAGCCGGGCATGGGCATCACGTCATCGCCAGCCCTGCGTCCTGCCGCAGGGACAGCAGGCTGGCGAGCCCCATCAGCGCCGCGACCAGACGGTTCCGCCGCTGCCGCTGATCCTTGACCGCGCAGTGCAGGTGTTCGGCCAATGCCCGCGTTGTGATGGCCCCCGCCGGATTCGCGTTTTCCGTCAGGACAAAGGTGATCCGCGCCGCGCCGCGCAGGCTGGCGACATCCGGCAGGCTGTCAAACACCGGGTCGATCAGCCGGATCGTGCGGCTGGCCAGATGCGGCCACTCGGCCAGAACCTGCAGGATCAGCCCGGCCATGGCACCGCGCGCCGTGATTTCCGACGCCGGATGGAACAGCAGGGTTTCCGCGATTTCAAACGGATGGGGCAAAGGCCCCCCGGCTGCCCCCGGATCAAAGGCCATGGGCCGACTTTGGCCCGGGGCGTGGCGCGCATCGTTGGCGCAAGCCATCCGCCGAAACGCCCGAGCGGTTTCCTCTGCGTGAAGATTTGCCATTTGCACCAACTCCCTCTCGTCTGGATGTATTAAATCTACCTCTCTTGTCGTGTTTTTTGGTTCTCTTTTGTCCATGCCGCACAGGGTGGTTTTCTTGTTTGCCCCCGCTATCACAGGGTTTTCGCCGACATGCCCCATCGGGCGGGGGGAGCGGCACGCGCGGACGGAGGGGGCGATTCGCCCGCTCATCCGCCGCAGAGCGTGAAAGCGGGCATGTCATCACCATGCGCGCGTCTGTCATGCAGAGCGCAGCGCCAGATGACCTTCGACAACCGCCGACACCCGAAGCGGTGGCGGCGTGACCGAGGCGGATAATCAATTGGAAAACGCCCGGACCCTGTTCAGCGCAACCGGACCATCTGTCACAGACGCGACCCGGCGTCGGGGGCAGGCCGTTCAGCCCTCGGTCACCGTGCCAAAAGGCTGTGCCAGCGCCGCGCATATTGAAGGTAGCGTGGCCCGTCGATCTCTGGACCATAGCGCAGCGTCGCATGTGGCGCGGCAGTTCGCAGCATCAACAGCGCCGCGCCAATTGCGGTGCCGGTGGTCGATGCGGCTGTTTCCACACCCTCGGGCCGCAGGCTGGCCAGCATGTCAAGGTAATCGGAGTTACGGGCGAAAGGGCCCTCCACAATGACAGGCCCCCGCGCGCCGATCAGGCTCAGGCAGGTGTCGGTCATCAGTGCCAGATACCAGGACAGCGCCACCCGCTTTTGACCGGAGGTCCGGGGCTGCGCTGTCCAGGCCATCTGCCGCCCCGCGAAGGGGCCGGACGCGGGTTCAACGGCCGGCAGCAGGGCGAGCCCGGCCGCCAAGACCTGCGCCCGGTCTTCCGGCAGGATACTGTTGCCCAACCCGGCGGCGATGATCTCAAACTCCCGCCCGCCCATGAAACGCGCCGAAGGCACGGGTTGGCCCAGGGCGCTGACATTGACCAGCACATCCCGCGTGGCGTCCAGAAGGGTGGTTTCGGCGCCCACCGCCATCGACACCACCCATGTCCCCGTGGAAACCACCGCGAAAGGGCCCGTCCGCGCCCTGAGATATGGGTAGATCGAGGCATTGGAATCATGAATGCCGACGCTGACGGGAGTACCCGCCGGGATACCTGTTTGCGCCGCCACCTTGTGCAAAAGCCCGCCCAGACGCGCGCCCGGCAGCCGGGCCGGTGCCAGAACGCCCGCAAGCCCCAGCTTTTCGACAAGCGTGGAAAACTGCCCTTGCCAAGGGTTCCACAAATCGGAGTGACAGCCCAGGGAGGACACGTCAGAGGCCAGCTCGCCGGTCAGAAGAAAGCCCCAATACTGCGGATAGGTCACAATCGCATGGGTCCGCGCCCGCAATCCGGGATCGGTGGCAAGCTGCCAATACAGTTGCGCCCCAAGGTTCAGCCCCATGGCCAGACGCGGCGACCCGGTTTCGGCAAAATCCGGGCGCAGCGCGTCATAGGCCGCAGCCATTGCATCGGGGCCGGGGTGTTCATAGTCCAGCATGGGGGCAGCAAGCCCGCCCGCTGCATCCAGAAACACCGCCGCAGCCCCATGGGTCGTCACCGAAATCGCGGCAATGCCGTAATCACGGTGAAACTGCGCCAGCCCGGACAGCAGAAATTGCCAATGCCCGTCCAGATCGAAATGCGGCCAGGGCGGACCCGGCAACACCGAGTTGGGGCGTGTGATCACCGCCCGTTCGGCAAGGGTTTCGGCATCGACCAGCGCCAGCTTGGCATTGGTCTTGCCGATGTCGATGACGGCGATATGTGTCATGTCCAGATCATCATGGCATATGGAATACCGGAACCAGCGGCACCGCCACGGGTTCGCTATCGGCATGGGTTTCCATGATATCGGCCATATGCGCCCACCAGCGTTTCATCACCGCTGACTCGGACAACGCCGCCATGCCATGATCCTTGCGCCGCAACAGAACCCCGAACAGAATACTGGTTTCGGGATCAAGGTAGATGGAATAATCCTTCACCCCCGCCCCGTGCAGCAGCTCCACCAGTTCCGGCCAGATCTCGTCATGGCGCTTCTGGTATTCCGCCGCACAGCCGGGGGTCAGCTTCATCTTGAAGGCGTATTTTTCCATCACTTCCTCCGCAACAGCTTTGGCACGGCGATGACGCCGATCAGCAGGAACCCGAGGAAGATGCTCATCACGATCCCGGGCACGTTCAGCAGGCCAAAACCGAAGGTCACCATCCCCATGATGAAGGCCGCAAGCACGACGCCCGGAATGCTGCCCGACCCGCCCAGAATATTGACGCCGCCCAGCACAACCATCGTCACCACCTCCAACTCCATCCCCGCCGCGATGGAGGGACGGGTGGAGCCAAGCCGCGAGGTCAGGCAGACCGCCGCAATGCCCGACGTCAGGCCGGTCAGAAGGAACAGGATGAACCGCACGCGATCCACCCGGATGCCGGAAAACAGCGCGGCGGTGGGATTGTTGCCAATGGCGTAAACCGCACGGCCAAAGGTGCTGCGGTGTTGCAGCGCCCAGAAGGCCACAGCCAGCAGAGCAAACAGCACCAGTTCAAACGAGACTACCCACCACACATAGCCTTGCCCGAAGAAGGCGAAGGATTCGGGATATCCGGTGAAGGCCTCATCCCCCAGAATGATATAGCTGACACCGCGAAACAGGCTCATCGTGCCGATTGTCACGACGATCGAGGGCAGTTTCAGTCCGGCGACCAGAAAGCCGTTCACGGCGCCGCACAGCAGGCCCACCGTCAAGCCCACCCCCACCAGAACCGGCGTGCCAAACCCCGCCGACATGGCGATCCCCATCGCGGTCGAGGCCAGCGCGATGATCGAGGCAACCGACAGATCAATCTCGCCCGCGATGATCAGCATGGCCATGGCAAAGGCGATCATCGCCTTTTCGGTAAAATTGAAGGTGGCATCCGACAGGTTCCACACATTCAGGAAATAGGGCGAGGCGAAAGAGTTCGCCAGAAAGATCAGGACAAGGACAACGATCAGCAGGGCTTCCCAGCTGCGCAGAAACCGCGCAAATCCGGTTTGCAGGCGATCAGGAACGATACGAACTTGAGCCGTCATTTACGCCTCCGCCTGTTTCAGGATGATCCGCCCGCGGGGGCGGTTTTGCAGGGCATTGAAGGCCACCGCCAGTATGATCGCGCTGCCCGAGATCGCCATTTGCCAGAAGGGGGAAATGCCGATCACCGGCAGGGCATTCTTGATGATGCCAAGGAAAATGCAGCCGAGGAAAAGCCCGGTCACGCTGCCCATCCCGCCCGCAATCGAAACTCCGCCGATCACACAGGCCGCCACCACGTCCAGCTCAAACCCGCCCGCCACATCGACATAGGCCACGGCATAGCGGCTGACCCAAAGGTACCCCGTCAACCCTGCAAGCGCGCCAGATATGGCGAAGGCGGCGAACTGGCTGCGGCCCACATTGATGCCCGCATAGACCGCCGCGTGCGGGTTGCCGCCCACCGCATAGAACGACCGCCCCAGGACACTGCGCGTCAGCACCACACCAAAAGCCAGCAATATGGCAATCGCCGTCCACCCCATGACCGGAAGCCCCAGCACAGGCAGGCGGGGCAGGGCCTTGAAACCATCCGTCATCTCATGGGCGTTGATCCATTTGCCCCCCGTCATCAGAAAGATGATGCCGCGATAGATGGTCATGGTGCCAAGCGTCACAACGATGGAGGGGATACCCGCCTTCCACACCAACAGCCCGTTCACCATGCCAAGGCCCATCCCCAGCGCGACCGCCATCGGCACGATCAGCACGAGGGGCACGCCCATGCCGTTGAGCAGCGCCGCGACCATGCCCGACAGGGCGAGGGTGGCCGCGACCGACAGGTCGATGCATTTGGTCAGGATGACGATCATCTGCCCCACGGCCAGGATCATCAGGGGAGCCGTGTCATTGAACACATTGGCCAGATTGCCGATGCTGACAAAGGCCGGAAAGCGATAGGCAATCCCCGCCGTCATCACCACAATCACCAGCACAAGCAAAGCCTCGCGCGATTTCATCAGGGCTTTCATGCCGCCTCCTCAATACCTGCCGCCGCGCGGACCAGGGCCTCGGGCGTCATCTGGTCGCCCGCCACTTCCCGCACGATCCGGCCTTCGCGCATGATGATCACCCGATCCGACATGCCCAGAACCTCGGGGATTTCGCTGGACACCATGATCACAGCCAAACCTTCCGCGGCCAGTTCCGCCATGAATTCATGCACCGCCGCCTTGGACCCGATGTCGATGCCCTTGGTCGGCTCGTCCAGAATGACCACGCGGGGTTTGGTGGCCAGCCATTTGGCGATCACCACCTTTTGCTGATTGCCGCCGGAAAGCAGCCCCACATCCTGATCCAGACTGGCGGCCCGCAAATCCAGACGCCGGGTGTAAGAGCGCGTCAGCGCGAATTCATCGGCCATTTTCAGAAAACCCGCCCGGCTGGTCCGGCCAAGGCTGGGCAGGGTGACGTTCTGATAGATCGGCAGGCCCTTCACGGCCCCCTGCTTGCCCCGGTCTTCCGGCACATAGACAATCCCCGCTTCGATCGCATCATGGGTGGAGCGCAGAACGGCGATCTTGCCATCAATCCGGCACGCACCTTTCGAGGGTTTCGTGATGCCAAACAGCGCCTGCATCACCTCGGACCGGCCCGCCCCGACAAGACCATAGAAGCCCAGAATTTCACCCCGGTGCAGGGTAAAGCCGATATCCTCGAATTCGGTCGGGTGGGCATAGCCTGCGACCTTCAGCACCTCGGCCCCGATATTATGGGCGCGGGTCGGGAAAATCTGATCGACCGCACGGCCGACCATCATCTGCACAAGCTGGCTCTCGGTCACATCGGCCATGACGCCTTCGCCGACGAACTGGCCATCGCGGAACACGGTGTAGCGGTCGGCGATCCGAAAGATCTCGTCAAACTTGTGGCTGATGAAGAGAATGGCTTTGCCTTGCGCCTTCAGCGTATCGACAAGCTCGTAAAGCTCGTGGATTTCCTTGTGGCTCAGCGCGGCGGTGGGTTCATCCATGATCACCACCCGCGCCTCGATGCTCAGCGCACGCGCAATGGCGACCAGATGCTTCGAGGCAATCCCCAACTCTTTCAGCTTCAGATCCGGGTCCAGCCTGGCCCCGATGGAGGACAAGAGCCGCTCGGCCCCCGCCCTTTGCGCCGCCAGATCAATCAGGCCAAACCGGCCGCGCGGGGCGTGGCCCAGCCAGATATTCTCGGCCACGGTCATCTCATCAAACAGCACGGTTTCCTGATGAATCGCTGTCACCCCGGCCTTTGCCGCCGCATCGGGCGAGGCAAAGCTGGTGACAGCGCCGTCAACGGCGATCGAACCGCCATCGGGCTGATAGATCCCGGTCAGAACCTTGACGATTGTCGATTTTCCAGCGCCATTTTCGCCCACAAGGGCCGTCACCTGCCCCGGATAAAGATCAAGCTGCACATTCTGCAAAGCCTTCACACCCGGAAAGGATTTGGAAATGCCGCGCAGGGACAGAACGGGTTGCATAGGACATGCCTTTCGATGAGAGGCCCGGCGGAACAGCTTCCGCCGGGCCTGAACCTGTCAAGGATGATCAGAAGATCGACTTGAACTCGGCAATGTTCGAGGCGTCATAGGTGAAGGGGTCCGACATGGCCGCTTCGCCGTTCTCGTCCAGCGTCGCAGTGCCCATCCGGCCCATCGGGATCGAGGCGCCCGCTTCGGTGGTGGCCCCTTTGTTGATGTTGTAAGCCAGCATGGTTGCGGCATAGCCCAGATCAATCGGGTTCCAGATCGCAAAGGATTTGGTGGCGCCCGATTCAACAGCCCCCGCCATTTCCGACGGCAGACCCAGGCCGGTCACGTTCACCTTGCCGATCAGACCGGCATCGGTGATTGCCTGACTTGCGGCCAGAATGCCCACGGTTGTCGGCGCGATGATGGCTTTCAGGTTCGGATACTTGGCCACAAGACCCTGGGCTTCGCGGTAGGATTTGTCGGCAAGGTCATCGCCATACACCACGTCCACAAGGTTGACGCCCGGATAGTTCGGCAGCACCTTTTTGGCTTCTTCGATCCAGGTATTCTGGTTGGTCGAGGTCGAGGTGGCCGACAGGATCGCCACATCGCCGCCTTCGGGCATGTTGTCGGCAGCCAGCTTGATGATCGTGTTGCCGATCAGGGCGCTGGACGACGGGTTCAGGTGCATCTGGCGACCGTCCTTGGCCACACCTGAATCCCACGAGATCACCGTGATGCCACGCTCCATCGCCTTTTGCAGCGTCGGGGCAACGGCGTCGGGGTCATTGGCCGAAATGGCAATCGCGTCCACGCCTTGGGCGATCAGCGCATTGATCACTTCGATCTGGCCTTCGGCAGTGGTGTCGGTCGGGCCGGTATAGATGATTTCCACATCGCCCAGTTCCTTGGCCGCTTCTTCGGCGCCCTTGTTGGCCGCTTCGAAGAAGCCGATGCCAAGCGCCTTCACCACGATCGCGATCTTCACAGTCTCGGCAGCGGCAGTCTGGCTCATCAGTGCGGTGGCCAGCGCCGCCGTCGTCAGGATCTTCCTCAGAATGCTCATTGTTTTCCTCCCTATGAGCGGTGTTTTGCGTCAGGCTTCGCTGGCGCGCTCGGCAGTTCTGTCCGCGGCACCCACCTGCACCACGATCAGCCGGATATCCGCCTGTGCCAGCATTTCGACATCGCGATCGGAGATGCCGTCATCGGTGATGACGGTGTGGATCCGTGACAACGGGCACAGCAACAGGCTGGACCGCGCCGCAAATTTCGTGCTGTCACACAGGATGATCAGCTCTTCCGCCTGCCCGATCAGCTTTTGTTCGGCCTGCGCCAGCAGCGGGTCGCCCTCCATGAGCCCCAGAGGCCCGAGGCCCCGGCACCCCATGAACATGCGTTTGGCGTAGAAATGCTTCGAGCCATCTTCATCGAAGGGCGACAGGATGATGTTCTGCTCGCGGTAAATGGCGCCCGCAGGCAACAGGACCGTGTTGCGACTGTGTTTCAGCAAATGGTCGGCAATCGGAAAGCTGTTGGTGAACACCTGCAGCTTCATCGCCGTCAGCGGATGCACCATCTGAAAGGTCGTGGTGCCGCCGTTGATGATGATGGGCGAACCATCGACGCAAAGATCTGCGGCCGCCCGCGCAATCGCCCGCTTTTCGGCCAGACGGATGCCCTCGTTCACCGAGAACGGCCGGGCATTGATGCCGACAAACTGCGGCGGCGTCACCGATTCCGCCCCGCCCCGCACCCGGCGCAGCTTTTTTTGAACATGCAGCGTGGCGATATCACGCCGGATCGTCGCCTCTGACGCCCCGGTCAGCGTCACAAGGTCGGCCACGGTCACAACGGGCCGGCCTTCAACTGCAGACAGAATGATCCTGTGGCGTTCGCTTTCGTGCATGTCGTCCTCCCTGATCGCAAAGCTTCCACTGATTCCGATCACTGTCAATCATTATCAATCATAAATTACATTTCTGCGCTGCAGCATGATTGAATTTGATTGTTTATGATTGACTCACGCCCCCATTCTGGCACATTTGCCACAGACGTAGAGGGAGGACATGGCGTGACCCACACCGACACCGGGCTGATAAACCTTTGGGATTCAACGAAGGCGAAGGCCATGAGCGAGGCTGAAAAGCTGCTCTACCGCTCCAACCTCCTTGGGTCGGACAAGCGAATCACCAACTATGGCGGCGGCAACACCAGCGCCAAGGTGATGGAGAAAGACCCGCTTTCCGGCGATCTGGTCGAGGTGATGTGGGTCAAAGGGTCGGGCGGTGATGTCGGCTCCATCAAGATGGACGGGTTTGCTACGCTGTACATGGACAAGCTGCGCGCGCTGAAAGGCGTCTACAAGGGCGTGCACATGGAAGATGAGATGGTGGGCTATCTGCCGCACTGCACGTTCAACCTGAACCCGCGCGCCGCCAGCATCGACACACCGCTTCACGCCTATGTGCCGAAAAAACACGTCGATCACATGCACCCCGATGCCATCATCGCCATCGCCGCCGCGAAGAATTCCCGCGCGCTGACGGCGAAGATTTTCGGCGATGACATCGGCTGGCTGCCGTGGAAGCGCCCCGGCTATGAATTGGGTCTGTGGCTGGAAGATTTCTGCCTGAAGAACCCTAAGGCCAAAGGCGTGGTGCTGGAATCGCACGGGCTCTTCACCTGGGATGACGATGCCGAGGAATGCTACAAGCTGACCCTCGCCACCATCCAGAAGGCGATGGATTGGTTCGCGGCGGAAACCGCTGGCAAGACCATCTTCGGCGGTGCCGTGACGACAAGCCTGGCCCCCGATGCCCGCCGCGCCGTGGCCGCCAGACTGATGCCCGCCATTCGCGGCATGATCTCCAGGGATCACGCCATGGTCGGCCATTTTGATGACCAGCCCGCCGTGCTGGAATTCGTCAATTCCGCCAGGTTGAAGCCCCTGGCGGCACTCGGCACCTCCTGCCCCGACCATTTCCTGCGCACCAAAATCTGCCCGCTGGTGGTGGATTTCAATCCCGCCACCCCGGATGTTGACGCCACCCTTGCCGCGCTGGCCGGCCAGATCGAAGACTACCGGCAGGGCTATGCTGCCTATTACGACCGCTGCAAACACGAAAATTCCCCACCCCTGCGCGACCCCAATGCGGTCGTCTATCTGGTGCCCGGCGTGGGGATGCTGACCTTCGCCAAAGACAAGGCCACCGCACGGATTTCGGGCGAGTTCTACGTCAACGCCATCAACGTCATGCGCGGGGCGGATACCGTCAGCGAATACTGCGGCCTGCCGGAACAAGAGGCTTTCGACATCGAATACTGGCTGCTGGAAGAGGCAAAGCTGCAGCGCATGCCCAAGCCCAAATCGCTGGCGGGGCGCGTGGCGCTGGTCACGGGCGGCGCGGGGGGCATCGGGTCGGCTACGGCGGAACGGATGCTGAAAGAAGGCGCTTGCGTGGTTCTGGCCGATATCGACGGCAAGGCAGCGGCCGATGTGGCGGCAGGCATGGCCAAGGTGTTTGGCCGCGACGTGGTGCGTTCGCTTCAGATGAATGTCACCGACGAGGCGCAGGTGATCGCCGCCTATGCCGAAACCGCCGTTGAATTTGGCGGCGTGGACATTCTGGTGTCCAACGCCGGCATCGCAAGCTCCGCCCCGGTGGAAGAAACCAGCCTTGCGCTATGGAACAAGAACATGGACATCCTGTCCACCGGCTATTTCCTGGTCAGCCGCGAGGCGTTCAAGGTCTTGCGCGCGCAAGGCATAGGCGGCTCTGTCATTTTCGTCGCCTCCAAGAACGGCCTCGCCGCGAGCCCCAACGCCTCTGCCTACTGCACCGCCAAGGCCGCCGAGATTCATCTGGCCCGCTGCCTTGCACTGGAAGGCGCGGAGGCGGGGATCCGGGTGAATGTGGTCAACCCGGATGCCGTGCTGCGCGGTTCGAGAATCTGGTCCGGCGAATGGCTGGATCAGCGTGCGAGCACCTACAAAACCGACAAGGAAGGGCTGGAAGAGATGTATCGCAACCGCTCCATGCTCAAACGCTCGGTCTATCCTGAGGATATTGCCGAAGGGGTCTATTTTTTCGCGTCTGATCTTTCGGCCAAATCGACGGGCAATATCCTGAACGTCGATGCCGGAAACGTGCAGGCCTTCACCCGCTGATCGGAACCCGCCATGCGCCTTGCCCAGTGCCACAACTTCCACGACTTTCGCACATTGGCCCGGCGCAGGCTTCCGGGGCCGATCTTCAACTATATCGATGGCGGGGCGGATGACGAATCCACCCTGCGCCGCAACAGCGCCAGCTTTGAGGCCGTTGATCTGGTGCCGCACGTCTTGCGCGGTGTGAAAGAGGTTGACCTTTCCACCACGATCATGGGCCAGAAACTGGCCCTGCCGTTCTACCTGTCGCCCACCGCCCTGCAACGGCTGTTCCACCCTCAGGGCGAACGCGCTGTCGCGGCGGCGGCGGCGAAATACGGCACGATGTTCGGGGTCTCGTCGCTGGGGACGGTTGCGCTGGAAGAACTCCGCGCCGCCCACAAGACCCCGCAGGTCTATCAGTTCTATTTCCACAAGGACCGCGGCCTGAACCGTGCCATGATGCAGCGCGCCAAGGCGGCCGGCGTCGAGGTGATGATGCTGACCGTGGACAGCATCACCGGCGGCAATCGCGAGCGCGACAAGCGCAGCGGGTTTTCCATCCCCTTCCGCCTGACACTGGGCGGCATGGCACAATTTGCGCTGAAACCGATGTGGGGGATCAACTATGTCACCCACCCGAAATTCAGCCTGCCGCAACTGGATGCGCATGTGAAGATGGGCGGCGGCACCATGTCGATCGGGCGCTATTTCACCGAAATGCTGGACCCGACGATGACCTGGGACGATCTGGCGGAAATGGTGCAGGACTGGGGCGGCAAGTTCTGTCTCAAAGGCATCATCCATCCCGACGATGCCACCCGGGCCGCCGATGCGGGCTGCGATGCGGTGATCCTGTCCAACCATGGCGGGCGTCAACTGGACGGCTCGCGCAGCCCCTTCGACGGGTTGGCCGAAGTGGTCGATACCGTGGGGGACAGGCTCGATGTCATCATGGACAGCGGCATTCAGCGCGGCACCCATATCGTGAAAGCCCTGTCGCTGGGGGCCAAGGCCGTGGGTCTGGGCCGCGCCTATCTTTTTCCGCTGGCCGCCGCAGGCCAGGCCGGGGTGGAGCGAATGCTGGGACTGATGAAAGACGAAGTTGAACGTGACATGCGCCTGATGGGGGCGGCCCGCGTGGCTGACCTGTCGCGCAACAATCTGCGGTTCCGCTGAACCGTGCCAAGGGGGCTTGAATGACAACCGCTTATACCGCCGCAAGACAAGCCTTTACTGACTGGGGGGTCGATACCGAACAAAGCCTTGCTGCACTGGCAGGCATCCCGATCTCGGTGCATTGCTGGCAGGGCGATGACGTGAAAGGCTTCGAACAGAAATCGGGCAGCGCGGGCGGCGGCATTCAGGCCACCGGCAACCACCCCGGTCGCGCCCGCACCCCTGATGAGCTGCGCGCCGATCTGGAGTTCGCCTATTCCCGGATTCCCGGCCGTCATCGGCTGAACCTGCACGCGTTCTACCTCGATACCGATGAAACCCCCGACCGAGACGCCATCGAATACCATCATTTCGCCCCTTGGGTCGATTGGGCGAAAGACCAGAAGATCGGGCTGGATTTCAACCCCACATTCTTTGCCCATGCCAAGGCGGACGACAACCTGACGCTGTCCCACCCCGACAAGGGCATCCGCGATTTCTGGATCGAACACGGCAAACGCAGCCGCGAGATCGCGGCACGGATCGGTGCCGAACTGGGTAGCGCGGCAGTGAACAACATCTGGGTTCCCGATGGGTCAAAGGATGTTCCGGTGGACCGCATTTCAGCCCGCAGACGGCTGGAAAGCTCACTCGATGCCATTCTGGCGCAACCGCATGACACGGCCCATCTTCTGGATGCGGTGGAATCGAAGCTGTTCGGTATCGGCGTGGAATCGATGACTGTCGGCAGCCATGAGTTTTACCTCGGCTATGCCATCCGCAAGAACACGCTGCTGTGCCTCGACATGGGCCATTTCCACCCCACCGAAAACATTGCCGACAAGCTGTCATCCGTGGCTCTGTCGGTGGATCGTCTCCTTCTCCACGTCTCGCGCCCGGTGCGCTGGGACAGCGACCATGTGATCCTTCTGAATGACGACATCCTCGCCATGGCGCAGGAACTTGTCTTTGCCGACCTTCTGGGCCGCACCCATATCGGCCTTGATTTCTTCGACGCCACCATCAGCCGCACCGCCGCCTGGGTCATCGGAACCCGCAACATGCAAAAGGCGCTGCTGCGCGCGCTGCTTCTGCCCCGGGACAGCCTGAAAGCCGCTGAAACGGCGCTGGATTACACCCGCCGCCTGATCCTGACCGAGGAGCTGAAAGATCTGCCCTTCGCCGCCGTCTGGGCCGAGTTCTGCGCGCGCCACAACATGCCGACCGGGCGGTCCTTGCTGACGGATCTGACCGCCTACCAAGCCCGTGTTGCAGCGCGGGGCTGACGCAGACAAGGGCGGTGAGGGGTCCGGCCATCCAAGGCCCCTCACCGCTTTCTGCAAGGGCCTCCCTGGCTTTATGTCAGCACGCTTGCCAGACTGACCGGGGTGCCCGATCGGGCCGAAAGCGTGGCCGCTTCAGCCATGGCAAGGGCTGCGATCCCATCGGCCAGCGTCACCGGCAGAACGGTGCCGCCGGTGACGGCCACCACAAAGGCTGCCCATTCTGCGGCATAGGCGGGCATGTAGCGTTCCAGGAAGAAATAGGTGGGTTTCGCGCCGGTCACGCCTGCGGTCGTGGATTTGACCACGGTGTTTTCCAGCATGTTCTGCGCCTGCAACAGCCCTTCGGACCCCAACAACTCAACCCGCTGGTCATAGCCATAGACCGCACGACGGCTGTTCTTGATGACCGCAATCCGACCATCGGCATAGGTCAGCGTGACCACGGCCGTATCCACGTCGCCTGCCGCGCCAATCGCCGGATCGACGATGGACGTTCCCACGGCCGACATGGTGACGGGGGACGCCCCCATGATGAAATTGGCCATGTCGAAATCATGGATCATCATGTCGCGGAACAGCCCGCCCGAGACCTTGATATAGGCCACTGGCGGGGGCGCCGGGTCGAACGAGGTGATCGACAGCAGTTCGGCCTTGCCGATCTCGCCCTTGTCCAGCGCGGCTTTCAGCGCGGCGAAATTCGGATCAAAGCGGCGGTTGAAGCCGATCATCACCGGTTTGCCCGTGCTGGCAACGGCGGTCTGGCAAGACTGCGCCCGCGCCAGCGACAGATCCACCGGCTTTTCGCACAGCACCGCCTTGCCCGCTGCGGTGGCGCGCTCGATCAGGTCGGAATGGGTGTCGGTCGAGGTGGCGATCAGCACGGCGTCAATCGACGCATCGGCCAGAATGGCATCGGTGGTGCGGGCCTCGGCCCCGTATTGCGCGGCCAGTTTGGCGGCGGCGTCAGCGTTGATATCCGACACCGCGACAAGACGACTGCCGGGGTTGGTGGAAATGGCGGTGGCATGCACGCCCGCAATGCGGCCTGCGCCAAGAAGAGCTACGTTCAACATGTGATGTCCTTGTCAGTTACAGGCCCAGATCGGCCTTGAAAGCGGCGAATTCAGCGTCTGCCATGGCGACGTTGTGCTGCGGTTCGGGATAGCTGCCTGCGTTCACGTCGGCGATGAATTCGCGGAAGGCGGCGATGCGTTCGGTTTGCAGCCGGGCGTATTCGGCGGCGAAGGTGCGGTAGGTTTTGGCATGACGCGGCTTGTGGCCATCGGTGCAGCCCAGCACGTCTTCGGCGAACAGATATTGCGCGTCGGCTCCGGGGCCCGCGCCCATGCCCAGCATGATCATCGGGGTGTTTTGCGAGATCAGCGCGCCCAGACGGTCCGGCACCACCTCCAGCTCGGCCCCAAAGCAGCCGATGGCTTCCAGCTGTTTCACATGGTCCCAGACCGACCGTGCCTCGGCAGCGGTTTTGCCCACCGCGCGCCAGCCGGTAAAGGTGATGTAGCTGGGGATCAGGCCGACATGGGCGACCACGGGCATGTGGTTGTCGCACAGCGCCTTCTGGATATCCAGACTGGCGGCGCAGTAGAAGCAATCGCCCCCCATCGCGGTGAATCTGAACGCCGCGCGGAGGTAGTCTTCCGCCGTCGCCAGCCCACCATAGGGGCCGAAGGGCAGACCGACCTGCACGAAACAGCGGCCTGCCGCCTCGCGCATCTCAGGGGTGAAGAAGCGGCTTTCAATCGACAGCATGTGGATGCCCGCCGCATCGGCCGCGGCGGCTTCCTCCAGCGTGGTGACATAGAGCATGCTGATTTTCTGCCCCCGCGCTTTCATGGCCCGCATGTCGTGGACCGTGGGGCGATTGGCTTTGTGGACCATGATGTTACACCGTGAATGCGTTGCGGAAGGCTTCGAGGGCAGCCTCTTCATTACCCCTGGCAAAGCCTTCAAGGCCGACAGGGCCGGAATAGCCCATGGTTTTCAAATCCTTGGCGATGGCGTGATAGTTGATCTCGCCCGTGCCCGGCTCGCAGCGGCCTGGGTTGTCGGCCACCTGCACCTCGCCGATCCATGGCAGGCATTTCTCGCACCAGCGGATCAGATCGCCCTCGCCGATCTGGGTGTGGTAGAGATCAAGGTTGATGCGAAGCTCGGGGCGATTGACCGAGGACACCAGCGCCAGCACATCGGCCGTTGACCCGAAGGGGCAGCCGGGATGATCCAGCAGGTTCAGGTTTTCCAGCGTGAAAACCACGCCCAGTTCCGCCCCCAGATCGCAGATGCGGTTCAGCGTGTCGCGGGCCTTCAGCCACATTGCGCCCGTCACCACCTGCGTCTGCCAGATCGGGATGCCGCCATCACCCAGCCCCGTGCCGTGCAGGTTCAGCCGGTGCACGCCGAGCCGTTTGCCCACCTGCGCGGTTTCACGCGCCGAGGCCAGCAGCAGGTCAGCGCCCGCATCATCGGCAAGACGACCCTCGAGATAGCCATTCATGATGGTGAAAGTGGCCCCCGTGGCTTCCAGTTTGGCCAGATCCCAAGCGGGCCAGTTCCACAGGCCAACACCAAAGCCCATCTCTTTCAGACGCGACGCGCGCCACTCGATCGGGCGGTCGCGCCACAGCATTTCGGCGCAGGCGGCAAGGGGGAATGTCATGTCAGATCTCGATATACACAGCGCCGTCTTCGACTTTGACGGGGAAGGTTTTCAGGTTGATGCAGGCGGGCGCGCGTTTGGCCTCGCCGGTGCGGTAGCAGAAGGTGGCGCTGTGCTTGGGGCATTCGACCGTGCCCTCCATCACCAGCCCGTCGGCGAGATGCACCTTTTCGTGGCTGCAAATGCCGTCCATGGCGAAGAACTCGTCTTCTTCGCTGCGAATGATGATGAAGGTCTGCGCGCCGTGATCAAAGCGCATCAGATCGTCAAGGTCGATGTCGGTGGTGGCGCAGGCGCGTATCCAGTTGGGCATGATCAGATCCATCGGTTTTTGGGTGCCCCGGCCCGGTGAGGATCGGGCCGGGGCGATGATCGGTGTCCGGGGGAAACTGGACACCGACGGGGAGACTATTGCGCCGGGGGCGGCGGGTGGCCGCCATGGCTGTTCATGTAGCTTTCAATCTCGGCCTCGAGGCTGGCCATCGAGGCCCCGCCTGCCATCAGATCGGTGATTTCTTCGCGGGTCTTTTCGCCCTTGTGGAAGTCGGCGGCGACCGCGCCGCGGATCAGCACCGCGAAGTGATCGCCCACCGCCATGGCGTGCATCACCTGATGGGTGATGAAGATCACCGCGAGGCCCCGCCGTTTCGCCTCGTTCACGATGCGCAGAACATGGGTCGCCTGCTTGACACCAAGCGCGGCGGTGGGCTCATCCAGGATCAGTACCCGCGCGCCGAAATGCACGGCGCGGGCGATGGCCAGCGATTGACGTTCGCCGCCTGACAGACCGCCGACCAGACGGTCGCCGTCGTCGATCCGGGTGATGCCGAAATCGCGCACGGCCTTGACGGCAATGTCATTGGCGCGGTTGCGGTCATAGACCTTGAACGGCCCGAAGCCCCTGGTCGGCTCTACCCCCACGAAAAAGCTGCGACCGATGGACATCAGGGGGAAGGTGCCACCGAACTGGTGCACCGTGGCGATGCCCTTTTCAGATGCGGCGCGCGGGGTCGGCAGGCTGACGCTTGTGCCATCCATCTCGATGGTGCCGGAGCTGGGTTGGTGCACGCCCGACATGATCTTGATCAGCGTGGATTTTCCGGCGCCATTGTCGCCCAGCAGGCACAGAACCTCGCCCGCGCGGACCTCCAGCGTGATGTCATGCAGCACGTCGATGGGGCCGAAGGATTTGTTGACGCCACGCAGCGCAAGGATTGGTGCGGCCATCACTTGCCCCCTTTCTTCGGCGCATAGGACAGCGCCATTTTGCGGAAGGTGTTGTTCATCAAGACTGCGCCCAACAGCAGCACGCCGATGATGAGCGACGACCAGTTGCGGTCAAAATCGGTGTAGTAGATGCCTTGCGTCACGATGGCGAAGGTGATGGTGCCGAAGAAGATCCCGATCACCGACCCGAAGCCCCCCGTCAGCAGCACGCCCCCCACCACCACCGAGATGATCGCGTTGAAGATGAACGACTGCCCGCCCGCCACCTGGGCCGAGTTGTAGAGGATCGCCTGACACATGCCGACAAAGGCGGCGGAGGTGGAGGACAGCACGAACAGCACCATGGTCAGCCGCTCGGTCGGGATGCCGGCGTTGCGGGCCGAAACCTTGTCGCCGCCCATGGCGAAAACCCAGTTCCCGAAGGGCGACAGGTGGACAAAAAACACATACAGCGCCGTCAGCCCCAGCCACCACAGCACCATGACCTGCATCTGCCCGCCCAGCACGAAATCGCCGAACATCACCTTGGCCACGCCTTCGGTTTTCAGGGCGACCGAGGTGGATTTGGTGATCAGCACAGTCAGGCCCAGCACGACGCCCTGAACGGCAAACAGGGTGCCCAGCGTCACGATCAGAGACGGCACGGCGGTGCGGATCACCAGAAAGCCATTCACCAGACCGACGATCACGCCGAAAGACAGCGCCGCAGCAATGCCCATCCAGATCGGCAACCCGTAATGACCCGAGATCACGGAAACGGTCATCGCGCCAAAGGGCACCATGGCCCCGACCGAGATGTCCAGCTCGCCCGCGATCATCAACAGGCCCAGCGGAATGGCGATGACGCCAAGGTTTGCGGCAACGTTCAGCCAGCTTGCCATGCCGGAGGGTTTCAGGAAGGTGACTCCGCCAAAGATGGCAAAGAAGATGAGGACGGCGAAAAGGCCAAGCGCGGCCCCCGCTTCGGGGCGGCGCGCAAGGGCGCCAAAGGAAAAGGTTCTGGACATGATGCCCCCGGAATGGCTGCGAAAAACGGGCGAGGTGTGGGGTCCGGCCAACCCGTGGCGGGGGCCGGACCAGTGTCAGATCAACGCGCGCCTTTGGCCACCCCGGCCAGCGTGGCGTCGATGTTGGACGCATCCACAATCCCCGGGCCGGTCAACACCGGGAACACCGGCAGGTCGGTGCCAAAGTCGATATGCGAGGCCAACAGGCTGACCGCCAGGAAGGATTGCAGATAGGGCTGCTGGTCGATGGCAAAGGCCTGGGTGCCGCCCTTGATACGGTCAAGACCCGCCTGGTTCATGTCGAACGAGCCCAGCAGGGTCTTGCCCGCCTTGCCCGCCTGATCCACCGCGATGGCCGCGCTGTCGGCGTCGCCCGCCGAGATGGTGATGACGCCGTCGATGCTTTCATCTTTCAGCAGTTCCGCCTTGATCGCCTCGGCCACGGCGGTGGCATCGCCAAAGCTGGTGGTCGGCAGCGGCAGTTGCGCACCCTTGCCGCCTGCGGTGGTCACGCCATCTATCACGCCCTTGCAGCGGGCCTCGGTGTTGGATGCGCCCGGCAGGGTGTTGATGCAGAGCACATTCTTCTGCCCGCCCTTGCCGAAATACTCGCCCCCGGCCAGACCGGCCACATATTCATCAGAGCCGACATAGTTGATCGCGCCCAGTTCGGTCGCCTTGTCAGCGCCGCCCGCATTCATCAGGATCACCTTGATCCCTGCGGCGATCGCATCCTTGATTGCGGGATCTTCCGCCTCGGGTACCCAGTTCGGGATGACCAGACCATCAACCTCCATCGAGATCGCGGTGCGGATCAGTTGCACGACATCGGGGGCGAAGTTGTCGTAATTCACCAGACGCAGGTAGTTCACGCTGCCGCCATTGGCGACGACGCCGGGGGTGGCATCGTCGATGCCCTTCTTGATGATGTTCCAGAAGGCATCGTCATTCGACCCGCCGATCACCGCGATATCGGCCGACATCGCCGCCGAAGCGCTGCTGATCAGGGCCGTGGTTGCCAATGCCTTGGCGAGGGTTTTCATATAGCTCATGTGTCGTCTCCTCCCTTGTCCCGCCGTTGGTGGCGGGTTTTCAATCTTTGGGTTGACCTGCTGACCCGGCCTCCCTGCCGGGTCAGCGGGGATGGATCATCCGCGCGTCGCCTTGGCGTTCATCCGCGCTTTCTTTTTCTCGAACCGGGCCTGCATCTGCGCATCGCCCGCTTTCGATCCGTCGTGGAAATAGCCAAACCACTTGTCCAAAGGGATCAGCCCATCGCCGCCATAGTTCACTTCGAAATACTTGTGGTGCAGGTAATGGGCGTAGGCGTGGCTGTCCAAAGTGCTGTCTTCGGTGATCTCCAGCTTGTCGAACCCGATATGGCCATTCACCGCGCCAAACCCCGCCAGATGCAGTTGGAACATTGCAATGATCGGGTTCGAGGGGATCACAAGGTGCCACAGCGCAACGGCGTGATACAGGAAGCCTTCGACCGGGTGCATCGACAGCGAAGACCACGGGCTGGGGTTGACCGAGTTGTGGTGCACCGAATGCACCCATTTATAAAGCAACGGCGTGTGGATCAGGCGGTGAATGCAGAAGAAATGCACCTCATGGATCGCCGGGGCCAACAGGGTCAGCGTGACCAGCCACAGCCAGTTGTCAGACCAGGTCAACCATGGAACGGCGCCCGTGGCATAGGCGTGCAGAAAGATCACCTGCACCAGCGTCCACAGCGGGATCGAGAGGAAGAAGCTGCGCAGGAAGTTGTCGATGTTCTGCGATTTGAACCAGAACACATCCGAAGGCTGTTCGGCCGGGAATTTCGCGTTGTACTTGAACCGCGTGCCCTGCTTTTTCTTTACATACCAGAACAGCTCCACCCCGCCGTAAAACACGAAGATCGCGGCAGCGTTCACGGCGTAAAGCCAGAGCGCCCAGCCAAAGGACAGGGTTTTCATCACCTCGACATCGGGCACGACATAGAACCACCAGATCAGCGTGGTGGCCATGTGGAAGGCATTCCACGGGAACAGGTATTCCGGGATCCAGGCCAGGACTTTCGGCAGGCTGAACGGGCGCTTCCAGAACGGTGGCACGTCCAGAACCGCAGACGGGGCCCAGTCGCCACGTTTGTTCCGGGTGCCGAATTTCAGATCGTCCATCTTTCACCTCCGTCTATTAACCGACTGGTTTGCAGAGAAAATACGCGGTCACGCCGTGCCCGTTACGCACGGTGCGCGGTCTGGCTTTGCAGCCCGGTGCTTTGGTAAATTTCCCCTGCTGCGGCGTCTGTCGGGGGTGGCCCTGCAAGGCGCCGCATGGATGATGGTTAGACTTTCAATTCCACGACCGATCAAGAATGGAATTTTTATTTGCTTAATTTCGTCTCAAATGTATCATCTGGTATCACAAATGATATGATTTGAGATGTGCTGCAGATGACCCGCCCCACGATCCGTGATCTGGCCAATGCGGCCGCCGTTTCCGTTGCCACCGTGAACCGGGTTTTGGCAGGCGCAGCCAATGTGCGGGCACCGACCCGGCTTCTGGTGCAGGAAGCGGCAGAGAGAATCGGCTTCTATGGCTTGGGAACCATCCAGTCCCGCGTGGCCGCCAGTCGCCCGAAATACCGCTTTGGCGTCCTGCTGTTACAGCCGCACCGCCCGTTCTACCAGAATATTGCCGCCGCCCTGCGCCGCGCCGTAGCCGAGACGATGGGCGCCGAGATCGACCTGCGGATCGAGTTTCTGGAAGATCTGGCGCCACAAAATACCGCAGCACGCGCCCTGAACCTGGCCGAGCATTGTCAGGCCATTTGCATCGTCGCCGCCGTTCACCCGACAGTCACCGAGGCCGTGGCGCACATACAGGCGCGCGGTGTGCAGGTCTTTGCTCTTGTGGGGCAGTTGTCGGCCAGCGGGCAGGTGCCCTATATCGGTCTGGACAACTGGAAGGTCGGGCGCACCGCCGCTTGGACCTTTGCGAATGTCTGCAAGGGCCCCGGCAAGATCGGCATCCTCATGGGCAACCCGCGCTACCGCAATCAGGAAATGAACGAGGCGGGGTTCCGCTCTTATTTCCGGGAACATGCGGCGGGCTTTACCTTGCTGGAGCCGGTCTCGACCTTCGAGGCCGCGGCCATTGCGCAGGACATGACGGAAAGGCTGCTGACCGATCATCCTGACCTTGCCGGGCTGTATGTCTCGGGCGGGGGGATAAGCGGGGCCTTGGCGGCGCTGCGGGGGCTGGGGCGGGCGGGGCAGATCGTGACGGTGGGTTACGATCTGTTCGACGTGACCCGGATGGCACTTCTGGACGGGACAATGACCCTTGTCATTTCACACGCGCTGGACCGGCTGGCCCGCGAGGCGCTGGACGTGATGATCAAAGCCTGTGCCGCGCCCGCATCCGGCGCGAACCTGACCCGCATTGTGCCGTTCGAGCTTTACACACGCGAGAACCTTTAGGCCCATGATCGCCGTGTGAGGCGCCCGGCTCCGCTGCGCTGACGCCGCAAGAACGCTGGCGCAGAATCGCAGGGGAGCGTAAACTGCATATGTCCAAGGCGAGGAGGGTGCCATGCAACTCAATGCCAGTCAGGTGACAGTGATGCTTCCGGTTCGAGATGTGGTACGGGCGCGCGACTTCTATGAGCGTGCACTTGCGCTTCCGTCGGGCGAGGAACGACCCGATGGCAAGATCGTCTATCACTGCGGTGGCGCCGAAATCGCGCTGTTCCCGAAACCCGAAGGGACCAAGGCCGAGCATACTGCACTGAGCTTCAGGGTAGATGACATTCTGGCCGCGATTGCGGATCTCGAAAGCCGTGGCGTGGTCTTCGCGGACTATGATCTGCCGGGTTTCAAGACGGTCGGGCACGTCTGCGTGTTGGGCTCGGAAAAGGCGGCATGGTTCAGCGACCCCGAGGGCAACATCCTCTGCCTGCATGAGGATCTTGCGGCGCCGTCGGCCCGGATGCGCTGATCAGCAGCCCGGGCTGTTCGCTTCTGGCAGATTTCCCCGAGGACGCCCAAGGGAACGTCATCGAGGGTCAGAAGGAGCACGGCAGCCGGGCAATCGCATCTGCCACGCACGAGAACGGCATCCTGCGTGGACAATATTGGCGGCAGAGGGTTGGTTGCCTTGTCTTTCGTGCCTTGAGCGCGCCGACCCGGCTTACAGCAGCAGGCGTTTGTGCGTTGTCGGGAATGACCGCAGCATGTCTGGCGTGATGTCGTGGCGGAAGGGCTGGGGCGCCAAGGGGATGGTCGCCCCCGTGCGAGCCGCCTCTTCGATGGCCAGCAGCACCCGCATATCCGACTGCCCCTCATGCCCGTCCGCCTCGGGCGGCACGCCCTGCAGGATGCAATCCGAGAAATAGGCGATCTGGCCGGCAAAATGATCGACATGCGGGAAGGCGCGCTCGGTCACGCCCCCGGCCTTTCGGATCTGAAACGTCATGGCGGATTCAAAGCGAAAGGCTGGATCGACCACGATCTCGCCCGCTGTGCCAAGGATGCGGATGGTTTCCGACATCTCCGACCCGAACGAGCAGAAGAATTGCGCCAGCCGCTCGCCGGGAAACCGCAAGGTGACGGCAAGGCTGGCATCAATTTCGGTAAAGCGGGCATCCTGCGGCGGGCGGCTGGCCATGGCCTGCACGCTGATCGGTTCGGCGCCGAACACATGCCGCGCGGCATTGAGGCAATAGACCCCGACATCCTGCAACGGCCCGCCCCAATGGCCTGCTTGCAAGCGATGATTGCCCGGCTGCGCCTGAAACCCGAAGGTCGATGCGAAATAGACGGGCGCCCCGATCTGGCCCGAGCGCACGGTTTCCAGCAGGGCATGGGTGCCCGGCTCGTTGTGCAGGCGGTAGGCGGTCATCAGAAAGGCACCGCTTTCCTGCGCGGCGGCGATCATCGCGTCGCCTTCGGCCAGCGTGGTGGCCAGCGGCTTTTCCACCATCACATGTTTGCCCGCCCGCAGCGCGCGAATGGCGTAATCGGCATGCAGAGAATTGGGCAGCGCGATATAAACCGCGTCAATCCGATTGCTGGCGATCAGCGCATCGTAATCGGCATAGCCCAGAACTTCGGGCACGTCGTGAAACGCGGCCAGACGGCGCGCACCCTCGGGGCTGCCCGAAACGATGGCCTGCATCCGGGAATTTCCGGTTGCGGCCACCGCGGGCATGAAGGCCTCTTGCGAGATCCAGCCCGCGCCGATGACGGCATAGCGTATCATGGAAAATCTCCTGAAAAGGGAAGAAGCGCGCCTTGCGGCGCGGTTCAGGCCGCCAGATGGGCGGGTTTCTTGCCAAGGATGATCATGCCGAGGATATCATCATCCGTCACCTCGTCCACCTTCACCGTGCCGACAAGCTGGCCGTTTTTCATCACGCTGGCCCGGTCGCACAGTTTCATCACGCTGTGGATGTCATGTTCGATCAGGAAGATGCCCAGACCCTGCGCCTTCAACTCCTGAATAAGCTCGGCCACCATCTGGGTTTCATGCGGGCCAAGCGCGGCGGTGGGTTCATCCATGATCAGGATCTTGGCGTTGAAATAGACCGCCCGCGCAATGGCCACCGATTGCCGCTGCCCGCCCGACAGGGCCGAAACCGGCACGTTGAACTTGCGGAAATTGGGGTTCAGGCGGCCCATGATCTTGCGGGTCTCCGCCTCCATCCGCGCATCATCGACCAGCCCGCGCGACAGGATCTCGCGCCCCAGGAACAGGTTGGAGGCGGCGTCGAGGTTATCGGCCAGCGCCAGCGTCTGATAGATCGTCTCGATGTTCTGGCTGCGGGCATCGCGGGGGTTTGCGATCTCGACCGGCTGGCCATTGATGAGGATCTGCCCGGCATCGGCCTGATAGGCGCCTGACAGGCATTTGATCAGCGTCGATTTGCCCGCGCCGTTATGGCCCAGCAGGCCCACCACTTCGCCGGGGTAAAGGTCGATCGACACATGGTCCACCGCCTTGATGCCGCCGAACGAGATGGAAATGTCGCGCATTTCGACCAGAGGGGTTTGTCCGTTCCGGGTCATTTCGTGATCCCCATGCGTTTGCGATACAGAATGTCCACCCAGACGGCGACGATCAGCACGAGGCCCACGACGATGTTCTGGAACGGCGTGTCCACGCCCACCATCGCCATGCCCGATTGCAGCGATTGCATGATCAGCGCGCCCAGCACGGCGCCATAGATCGTGCCCACGCCCCCGGCCAAGGCGGTGCCCCCGATGACGGCGGCGGCGATCACGCGCAGTTCTTCCAACATGCCGATATCATTGCCATGGCTTTGCAACCGTGCCTGCGCGATCAGTGCGGCAAGGGCGCAGAGGAACCCCATCAGCGCGAAGATCTTCACGGTCAGCAGACGCGTGTTGATGCCCGAAAGCTCTGCCGCGTCCGGGTTGCCGCCGGTGGCAAAGATATAGCGCCCCAGCCGGGTCTTGCGCGCCACCAGCGTCATTGCCACCACGACGAGGATCAGGATCAGCACCGAGATCGGCAGGCCGTGCATGGCGCTGTACCCTTCGGGCAGTACCTCGCCCTTCGCCTCGAACAGGCGCTTCAGCTTGGCAGCGGGGATCGGGTAGCGCGACAGCCAGCCGACAAAGGCCAGAATGGCCCCCACGATCAGCGCCATCATCACGCCCTCGGCCCAGATCGGCTTCACGATGAAACCATGGCTTTTCTTGGTGCGCCGCGCCGCCAGAATGGCCCAGACCGCAATGCCTGCGGCAATCAGCCCGACCGCCCAGCTTGCGCCTGCGCCCAGCACCCCTTCGGTGCCCCCGAACATCAGCAGGGTCGGGTCTGTCAACGATACCGATTGGCCGTTTGTGGTGAACCAGTTCACATTGCGCCAGACGAACAGCCCGCCCAGTGTGACGATGAAGGACGGGATGCGCTGATACCCCACCAGCCAGCCGGTTGCAGCCCCCATGGCGGTGCCTGCGGCAAAGCCGATCACGATGGTCAGCACCAACACCACCGGGTTGCCATATTGCAAGCCCAGCACGGCAGGCAGCCATTGCGTCTGGCTCATCGCCATAACGGCGGAACACATCGCCAACATGCTGCCAACCGACAGATCAATGTGGCGCGCCACGATCACAAAGACCATGCCGCAGGCCATG
The DNA here is from genome assembly GCF_900110025.1 of Gemmobacter aquatilis. Taxonomy (GTDB): domain Bacteria; phylum Pseudomonadota; class Alphaproteobacteria; order Rhodobacterales; family Rhodobacteraceae; genus Gemmobacter; species Gemmobacter aquatilis. Next base: position 64,031 of record NZ_FOCE01000001.1, read on the forward strand.
ATCGCCACCGGCACTGTCTGCACGGCGATGTTGAAAACATTGCGCGGCCCGACAAAGGTGCCACCTGTCCAGATGGTGAAAACGATTGCCACCGCCGCAAAGGCGAACAGCATTCCCAACAACCGCACATCCAGTTCCAGCGTGTCGATGATGCTGCGTTTTGACGCGGTCGGCTGGGCGGTGTGCCCGTGATCCGTCATGTCTTTCTCCTCCCTGAAGACGCCCCCCGGCATCTTTTTGTTTCGGCACCCCGAGGTAAGGCGGGGCGCCGCGCCGTGACCGGCCTTATTCGCAGACGGCCACGCCGCTCACCCCGGCGCAGAGCGCTTCCTTGGTGATCCACCCGGCATCCAGCACCAGATTGAGGTTGTCCTTGGTGATCGGCACCGGCTTGAGCAGCATCGAGGTCAGCGCCTTGCCACCGGGCGAGGTGAAGGGGGCCGCACCTTCCACCTTGTCCATCGGCGTGCCACTGGCCAGCGCCACCGCGATTTCGCCCGCCGCCTTGCCAAGCGCGCGGCTGTCCTTCCAGACCGAAACCGTCTGGGTGCCAAGCGCCACGCGGTTCAGCGCCGCCATGTCGCCATCCTGGCCCGAAACCGGGATCCCCGCCATGCCCTGCGCCGTCAGCGCGGCCACCACGCCACCGGCGGTTCCGTCATTCGACGCGACGACGGCATCGACGCCGTTGTCGGTCTCGGTCAGGATCTGCTCCATGTTCTTCTGGGCATTGGCGGGCTGCCAGTCATCGGTATAGCTTTCGCCAACGATGGTCACATCGCCCGCGTCGATGGCGGCTTGCAGCACCTCTTGCTGACCGCCACGCAGGAAATCGGCGTTCGGGTCAACGGGCGAGCCCTTGATCATCACATAGCGCCCCTTCGGCGCGGCTTTCAGCACCTCACGCGCCTGCATCCGCCCGACTTCCACATTGTCGAAGGTCAGGTAGAAGGCGCGCGGGTCGTCGATCATGCGGTCATAGCCCACGACCGGAATGCCCGCATCGGCGGCGGCGTCCAGCGCCGGCCCGATCGAGGCACTATCTTGCGCCAGCACGATCAGCGCAGAACAGCCCTGGGTGATCATGCCTTCAATGTCGGCCAACTGCTTGGACGCCGAGGTTTGCGCATCGGCCGAAATATATTCGGCCCCGGCGGCGTCCAATGCCCCCTTGATCGCGGCTTCATCGGTTTTCCAGCGCTCTTCGCGGAAGTTCGACCAGCTGACACAAACCTTGAGATCCGCAGCCGATGCCGCCGAGGTCAGGCTCGCCACCGCGACGGATGCGAGCAGAAGCGTCTTTTTCATGTAGGTTCCTCCCATGGAATCACCGGCCCTCCCGGCGGTTGGCGATTTTCGCCTGTCGATATCTGATGCAATATCCATTGCATTGTCAATTTTTGTTTTTTGCAATTATCAATTCACTCCGGGACAGCCGGGGCGGGGCACATCGGCGCCCGCGACAGCCGGTCACGCCTGCGCGCCGATCAGCGCCGTGACAAATGCGAGGCTGGCATGCAGCCGGGCCAGCAGATCGGGGTCGGTCTGCACCTTGGGATCAAACGGCTCCATCGACACATACCCGCGATAGCCCGCCGCGATCAGGGCCGCCAGTTGCGCCACATTGCCAACGCGGTCATCGGGCCAGATCAGCCCGCGATCAGGTTCGGTCAGATCACCGGGCAGCAGATCGGTGCGGGAAATCCCCGACATATGGGCAAGGCCGATCCGTTCGGGGAAAAGCCGGTCATCGCCGCACCGATAGAACTGGAATGTGTCATAGCACAGCTGATAGGCATCCCAGCCGTCAATGTCGGTGACGGCGGCGACCGCCATGTCCTGCCGTTTCATGGTGGAGCCGCGCATCCCCAGCGGCTCGACATAGCCGGTCACGCCGTAATGAAGCAAGATCGGGCGCAACTGGCGTAGGCCGTCGCGCAGGTTGTGTTCGGCTTCGGCCTGTGTCCAGCCATGGCCTTCGTCATGGCGCGGGCACAGCACCACGCCCGGCGCCCCAAGGGCTGCGGCATAGGCGATGATCGCCTCGGCCTCGGTCGCGCGTTCGGGCGACCAGTCGTTGAAGCGTTGCAGGGCATTGACCGAAGCCACCGCCAGACCAGCGGCCTCCAGCTGCGCCCGCACCTCTGCTGCCGGGGTGCCATCGGCAAATTCGCGACCCTCGATATCGTTGCGGATCTCCACCGCCTGCACGCCTGCGGCGGCGGCAAGGGTAATGAACTCCGGCAACGCAAGCTGCGGGGCGCAGGTGCGGTTCAGGGCGAAACGGATGGGCATGGGCGGGGTTCCTGTGAAAACAGCGGGCATCAGGCGTAAAGTCCGGGGCGGGGATCGGCGCGCAGAGCGGCCTTCGCGCCGCTTGGCAGGGCGGCGGCGACCTGTTCTGCAATGGCTGTTGCAACATAGCCATCCCAGGCCGAGGCCCCCACCGGGCGGCCTGCGCCCACCGCATCGACCCAGGCCTGCATCTGCCGCCGATAGGCCTCGCGGAAGCGGGGCACCCAGTTGTCGGGATAGGCGTGGCCATGCCGCCCCGCGCGGTTGACCGTGGTCAGCGTCGGGGCGGCCATTTCCACCGTGCCGGCGCGCCCGACGATCTGGGCGTGAACGTGATAGCCATAGCCTGCGTTCATGTACACTTCAGTCGCAATGATCTGGCCCCGGTCGGTCTCCATCGTGATCATCAGCGGGTCACCGCCCGGCGCAGCCGTGATCTGTGCCGACACGGGTTCCGATCCCAGCAGCCAGCGGCTGATGTCGATCTCATGCACGAAGGAATTGGTGATCGACATCGCGCCGGTAAACCAATCCGGTGCGGCGGCATTGCGGTGGATGTTGTGCAGCAGAACCGGATCGCCGATCTGCCCCGCCGCAACGGTCTGCGCCATGTCGGCATAGGCCGGATCGAAGCGGCGCATATAGCCCACCGTGACCAGACGGCGGCCAAGCGCCACCTCTGCCTCCACCACGCGCAGCGCCTCGGTGGCGGTGGCGGCGATGGGCTTTTCGCACAGCACCGGCTTGCCCGCCGCAAGGCAGGCCAGCGCATAGCCCGCATGGGTGGCATCGGGCGAGGCGACGACCAGCGCGTCAATCTGCGGGTCGTCGATCAGGGCCTGCGCATCGGTGAAGACCCGCGCGCCCTGCGCCACCGCCGCCGCCCGATCCGCCGACAGGTCACAGACGGCGGCGAGGGTTGCCCCCGCCACCTCTTGCCGCAACAGGCGGGCATGTTCGGCCCCCATGACGCCCGTGCCGATAACCCCGACCCGCAGCATCACGCCACATCCAGCCAGCGCTGGTCGCGGCTGCTGCTCTGGATGGTTTCCACCAGCGTCTGGATGCGCAGGCCCTTGCGGAAGTTGAACGGCTCGGCTGCCTTGCCGGCGATGGCGTTGACGTAGCCCGCCACCTCGATCGCCTTCAGATCGTTGAAGCCCAGCTGATGACCGGGGGCGACACAGAACAGGCCATAGGGCGCATGATCCGGCCCGGCCTCGATCCGGCGGAAGCCCTGGCGGCCCTTGGCATCGGCGGCGCTGAAGAAGTTCAGCACGTTGAAATGTTCCTGACTGAAAGCCAACGCGCCCTTGGTGCCATAGATTTCAAAGTCATGCTGCATCTTGCGGCCGGTGGCGATCCAGTTGCCCTCGATGCTGCCGGTGGCGCCGTTTGCAAAGCGCAGGAAGGCGCGGCCCACGTCATCGGTAACCACCTCGCGGGTGCCGCCCTTGCCGTCGGGGCGGCTGGAGATCATGGTCACGCAATCGCCCATCACCCGGGTGATCGGGCCGCACAGGAATTCCGCCGTGGCCAGCGCATGGCTGCCGATATCGGCCAGCGCGCCACCACCTGCCGGATCGTGGCGGAAGGTGAAGGGGCCATTCGCATCGGCCATATAGTCTTCGCAATGGATGCCGCGATAGCCGCGGATCTCGCCCAGTTCCCCGCCCGCGATCATGTCGCGGGCAAGCGCCAGCATCGGGTTGCACAGGTAGTTGAAGCCGACCTGCGTCTTCACCCCCGCCGCCTCGGCGGCCAAGGCCATTTCATAGGCATCCTGCGCCAGCGGCGCCAAGGGCTTTTCGCAATAGACATGCTTGCCCGCCTTGATCGCGGCCAAAGCCATTTCCTTGTGCAGGGCATTGGGCGCGGTGATATCGACCACGTCGATGTCCGGGTCTTCGATGATGCGGCGCCAGTCGGCGGTGGCATTGGCAAAGCCGAAGGCGGCGGCGGCTTTCGCAGCGGCCTCGGGGGTGATGTCGGCCACCGTGTGCAGTTCCAGATCATAGGGCAGATCAAAGACCCGGGGGGCCGAGGCAAAGCCGAAGACATGGGTCTTGCCCATGAAGCCGGTGCCGATCAGGCCGATGCGCAGTTTGGGTTTGGTCATTTTGCAGCTTCCTTCCGGGCCAGCGCGCCCGCATTGACAACCAGCGCGGGGTCCAGCCGCCCCGCAAAGAAATCCAGCACATTCTGCACCGAATGGATGGCCAGACGTTCGGCCCCTTCGGCGGTCAATCCCCCGATATGGGGCGACAGCAGCACCTGATCGAAGCGCAGCAGCGGGTGTGCGGGCGCGGGGGGTTCGTCATCGAACACGTCCAGCCCTGCCGCCCCCACGCGGCCCTCCTGCACGGCGACGGCAAGGGCCGCCTCGTCCACGATGCCGCCGCGGGCGGTGTTCACGATCACCACACCCGGCTTGACCTGCGCCAGTTCCGCCGCGCCAAGCGCGGGCCGGTCTGCCTTGGGCATATGGACGGAAATCACATCCGCCAAGGCCAGCGCCTGCCCCAGATCGGACACCGGACGCACCGCGCCTTCGGGCCAGCCCTGCCGTTCCAGCCAAGGGTCATGGGCAATGATGGTCATGTCAAACGCCGCAGCCAGTTTGGCGACCTGACGGCCGATCCGGCCAAAGCCCAGCAAAAGCAGGGTCTTGCCGCCCAACTCGCCCGCCTCCAGCCGGTTGCGCCAGCCCCAGCCGGAGGGATCGCGCACCGCCCGATCCGCGCGCAGCACCCGCTTGGTGGCGGCCAGCATCATCATCATGGCATGTTCGGCCACGGCAACGGTGTTCACATCGCCCACCACCGACAGCGCAATGCCGCGCGCGTTCAGCGCGGCCACATCCACCGCGTCAAACCCCACGCCATGGCGCGACACGATCTGCAACCGCGCCGCCCGTGCCACGGTTTCCGCGCCCAGCGGCTGCGTGCGCAGCACCAGTGCATCGGCCTTGTCGATCAACGGGGCGTAAGAGGGTTCCGAAACCTCTTCCACCATATCGAAGCTCACACCGGCGGCGCCACGCAGCAGCGCCAGTCCCGAGGGGTGGATCTTGCCCGCAACAAGCACATGCGGCATCAGTAGGCCCCCTTTTCAGCGTGGTTCCCGGCGGTTTCGGTCAGCTTGCGAAAGCCCGCGACCGCCGCACCGGCTGCAGCGGCCAGAAAGCGGCTGTCGCCGCCGACCGTGGTCATGTCGAACCCCCAGCCGATGGCGCGGGCAGCATAGTCGGACGTGCCGCAATGCAGGGCGGCGCGCAGGCCATTGGCCTTGCAGGCGGTCACGATCCTTTGCAGCGCCGCGATCATCTCGGGCTCTTCACGGTCGAACCCGGGGGCAAGACGGCCTTGGGTCAGCGAAAGCGTCAGGTCGGCAGGCCCGACATAGAGGCCATCCAGCCCCGGCGTGGCGGCGATGGCATCGAGGTTGGCCATGCCTTCCGCCGTTTCGATCATGGCGAAGGCCAGCATATTTTCATTCGCTTCGCCCGCGTAATTCGCGCCCGCCGCAAAAGAGACGCGGGTGGGGCCGAAGCTGCGCTGCCCCAAAGGCGGATAGCGCATGTAGCTGACGAAACGCGCGGCATCTTCGGCGCTGTTCACCATCGGGCAGATGATGCCATAGGCCCCCGCATCCAGCGCCTTCATGATGATGCCGGGCTCCAGCCAAGGCACGCGGGCCAACAGCGTGGCACCAGAGGCGCGCATCGCCTGAAACATCGGCAGGACGGCGCTGTAATCCAGCGCGCCGTGCTGCATGTCGATGGTGATACTGTCAAACCCCTGCGCCGCCATGATCTCGGCGGTGAACGGGTTGCCGATGCTGCACCAGCCATTGACCGTGGGCCTGCCTTCGGACCAGAGCTGCTTGAGTTTGTTCGGGATCATGCCCACACCATCTGGCTGGATTTCACGTCAAGGTAATCGCGGATTCCTTCGGTGCCGCCCTCGCGGCCCATGCCGGAATGGTTGGTGCCGCCGAAGGGCGCCTCCGAGGCCGCCATGGCGAAAGAGTTGATCCCCACCATCCCGGCCTTCAGCGCCGCCACCGTGCGCCGGGCGCGGGCGGGGTTCCGGGTGAAGGCATAGGCCGAAAGCCCCATGTCCGTGCCATTTGCCCGGGCCAGAACCTCATCTTCGGTGCTGAACCGGGTGATCGCGGCGATGGGTCCGAAGTTTTCCTCGGCCATCACCGCCATGGCATCGGTGCAATCGGTCAGCACCGTGGGTTCAAAGAAATGCCCGGCATTGAACCCCGCGCCACGCTGGCCGCCGCAGGCGATCGTCGCCCCGGCCTGCACCGCGCCTGTCACGATCTTTTCCATTTCGGCCAGCCGGCCTGCATTGATCAGCGGCCCCATGCCGACCGAAGGGTCCAGCCCGTCGCCCAGCTTGATCGTGCGGGCGCGTTCGACGAAGCCCGCCACGAAGGCATCATGCAGGCTGTCATGCACATAGAAGCGGTCGCCGGTCACGCAGACCTGCCCGGCATTGGCGAATTTCGCCGGCACCACCACGTTCAGCGCGGCTTCCAGATCGGCATCGTCATAGACGATCACCGGGGCATTGCCGCCCAGTTCCATCGAGACCTTCTTCAGCGTATCCGCCGCATCGCGGATCATCTGCTGGCCCACGCGGGTCGATCCGGTCAGGCTGACCTTGCGCACCCGTTTATCGGCCATCAGCGGCGCATAGGTGGCCTGCGTCGGCCCGATGATCAGGTTGACTGCGCCGGCCGGCAGGGTCCCGGCGCGAACGCAGTCAACCATCACCATCGCCACGCCCGGCGTCTGCGACGAGGGACGGACGATGATCGAACAGCCCGCCGCAAGCGCGGGCGCCACCTTGCGCGCGATCAGCGCGGCGGGAAAGTTCCAGGCGGTGAAGGCGGCGACGATGCCCACCGGCTCGTGGTGGATCTCGAACCGGCCACCGGGCACACGGGATTCCACGATGCGGCCATAGATCCGCCGCGCCTCTTCGGCATACCAGCGGAACTGGTCGATGCAGAGCGCCCATTCCCGGCCCGCCTGCACGATCGGCTTGCCGGTTTCCAGCGTGATCATCCGCGCGGCCTCGTCGGTGCGGCGGATCATCTCGTCGGCAATGCGGTGCAGCGCATCGGCGCGGGTGAAGGCGGGGGTGGCGGCCCAGGCCCGCAGACCCGCCTCGGCGCTGGCAATCGCGGCCTCGGTATCGGCGATGTCGGCCACCGGGCACTGGCCCAACGGTTGTTCGGTCACCGGGCTGAACACCGGGGCGGTGCTGCTGCCGGGCTGCCATTCCCCGGCGATGAACAGGCCAAAACGGTCATACATGTCAGGCCACCTCGGCGGTTTGGACCACACGGCCCTCGGTTGCGGAACGCAGCGCCGCCTCGGCAAGGATCAGCGCCTGACGGCCATCCTCGAACCCCACTTCGGGGGCGATGCCCGATTCAACCGCCGTCACAAAGGCGTCAATCTCGGCATCGAACCCTTCGCGGTACCGCTCGATGAAGAAGTTCAGCAGAGGCTCCGCCCGTTCGGTGAACGCGGCACCATGCAGGGTCATGCCATGCGGGCGGCGGTTTTCCGAAATCGCCATGCCCTTGTCGCCAAAGGCTTCGACCCGCTGGTCATAGCCATAGGTCGCGCGGCGCGAATTGGTGATGACGGCCTGTTTGCCGCTGGCGGTGGTCAGCACCACGGTGACGGTATCGAAATCCCCCAGATCCGCCATCAGATCCGGGGCCACCAGCCGCGCGCCGCTGGCAAAAACCGTCGTCACCTCTTCGCCCAGCACAAAGCGCGCCATGTCGAAATCATGGATGGTCATGTCGCGGAAGATGCCACCCGACACCCGCAGATAGCCTTCCGGCGCCAGCCCCGGATCGCGCGAGGTGATCACCACCTGATGCAGGACGCCCACATCCCCTGCGCGCACCGCCTGTTGCACGGCCCGGTGACCCGGATCGAACCGCCGCACGAAACCCAGCTGGATCGGCACGCCACGGCCCGCAATGCGGGCGGCGCATTGGTTGACCCGCGCAAGGCTGAGGTCGATGGGCTTTTCGCACAGGATCGGCTTGCCCGCCGCCACCGCGGCCTCCAGCAGATCGGCATGGGTGTCTGTTGCCGTGGCGATCAGCACCGCATCCACATCCGGGCAGGCCAGCACGGCTTCGGCACTGTCGAACAGCCGTGTGCCGGTTTTGGCCGCCACGGCCTCGGCCGCAGGGCGGTAAATATCGTATACCCCTGCAAGGCTGGCGCGCGGATGGGCCGCAATATTGGCGGCATGCATTGCGCCGATGCGCCCGCAGCCGAGCACAGCGATCCGTGTCATGGTCTTCCTCCCGATTCAGTCATTGCAATAATCATTGCTATAAATGCCTATTGTCAACAGGCAATGCGCGAGATTATGGTCTCGCCAAAGTTTCACGGGAGGAGAGACATGGAACGCTCGACGATTCGCCTGACCATGGCGCAGGCGCTTGTGCGCTGGTTGACGGCGCAGAGGACCGAGATCGAGGGCAGCCGCGTGCCGCTGTTTGCCGGGGTGTTCGGGATTTTCGGCCATGGCAACGTGACCTGCCTGTCCGAGGCGCTGGAAGCGGTGCAGGATCAGTTGCCCACCTGGCGCGGCCAGAACGAACAGTCGATGGCGCTGGCCGCCGTGGGCTTTGCCAAGGCGAAACGGCGGCGGCAGATCATGGTCGCCACCTCGTCCATCGGGCCGGGGGCGCTGAACATGGTGACGGCGGCGGGCACGGCCCATGCCAACCGCCTGCCGGTGCTGCTGATCGCCGGGGATACCTTCACCAACCGCCTGCCCGATCCGGTGCTGCAACAGGTGGAGCATTTCAACGACCCCACCCTGACCGCGAATGACGCCTTCAAGGCTGTCACCCGCTATTGGGACCGGATCACCCATCCGGCGCAGATCATCGCCTCGCTTCCGCAAGCGGTGGCGGCGATGCTGGACCCTGCCGATTGCGGCCCGGCTTTCATCGGGTTGCCGCAGGACACGCAGGAACTGGCCTTCGACTATCCGGTAGAGTTCTTCGAGGAGCGGGTCTGGCGCATCCCGCGCCCGCGCGCGGATCGTCAGGCGGTGGCAGATGCCGCCGCGCTGCTGAAAACCGCGAAGAAACCGCTGATCATCGCCGGGGGGGGCGTGCGCTATTCCGGCGCGGAAGAAGCGGTGGCGAAATTCGCCGCCGAGCGCGGCATCCCGGTGGTGGAAACCATCGCGGGCAAGGGCGGGCTGACCCATTATCACCCCGTCCATGCCGGGCCGATCGGCATTGTCGGATCGACCAGCGCCAATGCTCTGGCGGCAGAGGCGGATGTGATCCTTGCCATCGGCACGCGGTTGCAGGATTTCACCACCGGGTCATGGACAGCTTTTGCCCGTGACGCCCGCTTCATCTCGATCAACGCCGCGCGGTTCGATGCGATCAAGCACCGCGCGCTGGCGGTGCAGGGCGATGCGCTGGAAACCGTAGGCGATCTGGATGCGGCTCTGGGAGACTGGCACGCCGATCCGGCACATCTTCCCCATGCAAAAGCGCTGTTCGCCGAATGGGACGCGCTGCTGGATACCCATCAGGCGCCGACCAATACCCCGGTGCCGACCTATGCGCAGGTCGTGCATGTGGTGAACCGGCTGGCCGATGACAGCGACACGCTGATCTCTGCCGCAGGTGGTATCCCCGGCGAGGTGGCCAAAGGCTGGCGTGTCAAATCGCCCAATACCTTTGATCTGGAATTCGGCTTTTCCTGCATGGGATACGAGATCGCGGCAGGCTGGGGCTGCGCCATGGCGCAGGACGGGCCGGGGGCCACGGGCGGCACGCCCATCGTGATGCTCGGCGACGGCACCTATATGATGATGAACTCCGACATCTACTCGGCTGTTTTGTCGGGCCACAAGATGATCGTGATCGTCTGCGACAATGGCGGTTATGCCGTCATCAGCCGCTTGCAGCAATTCAAGGGTGTGCCGGGCTTCAACAACTTGCTGAAGGATTGCCGGATCCAGAACGCCGACAACCCGCTGCATGTCGATTTCACCGCCCATGCTGCCGCGATGGGGGCCGCCACCCGCAAATGCGACAGCCTTGCAGACTTCGAGACCGCGATGGAATGGGCCAAGGGCAATGACCGCACCACGGTTCTTTCCATCGTCACCGACGCCTATGCCTGGGTGCCGGGGGATGCCGATTGGGATGTGGGCGTGCCCGAAGTGTCCACCCGCGACAGCGTGAACCAGGCCCGTGCCCATCAAGATGCGATCCGCGCCAAACAGCGCATTGGAGTTTGACTATGAAAGCAAAACTTGGAATTGCCCCCATCGCGTGGTGGAATGACGATCTGGCGGAACTGTCGGATGATGTGAGCCTTGAGGAATGCCTGCGGCAAGCCTCGGTCGCCGGCTTCACCGGAATGGAAACCGGCCGCCGCTTCCCGATGGATATGGCGGAACTCGGCCCGATCCTGTCGAAATACGGCATCAGCGTCTGCGGCGGCTGGTTTTCCGGCTTGTTGCTGGAGGGCGACATCGAGGCCGAGAAAGACCGCATCGCGCAGCAGCTTGCCTTCTTCAAGGCGGCGGGCGCGCCCTGCATCGTGTATGGCGAAACCGCGCGCAGCATTCAGGGCGTGAAATCCGCACCGCTGGCGACGAAGCCCAAGCTGACCGAGGCCGAAGTGGCCGCCTATGGCCGCAAGATCAGCGATTTCGCCGATTGGTGCGCGGGGCAGGGGATGCCGATCAGCTATCACCACCACATGGCCGCCGCGATTGAAACCGAGGCGGAGCTGGACCTGCTGATGAAGCATTCCACCGTGCCGCTGCTGTTTGATGCAGGCCATATGGCCTTTGCGGGCGGCGACAATCTGCGGGTGATCGAGAACCACCATGCCCGCATCACCCATGTGCATACCAAGGACATCCGCCGGTCTGTGGTGGATGGGCTGGACCGCACGCGCGAAAGCTTCCTTGATGCGGTGGTCAAGGGCGCCTTCACCGTGCCGGGCGATGGCTCGCTGGACTTTGAGGCCACTGTGAAGGCGTTGGCCGCCAAGGGTTACGAAGGCTGGTTCGTGGTGGAAGCGGAGCAAGACCCCAAAGTCTCGCCGCCTCTGGAAATGGCGATCAAGGGCCACAAGGAACTGCTGCGCGTCATGGCCGCCGCGGGTTACGAGGTCGTCCAATGAACCGGATGGACGGAAAGGTCTGTGTGGTCACCGGGGCCACACAGGGGCTTGGTGCGGCGATTGCCCGGCGGCTGGCCGCCGCCGGTGCCGCCGGGATCGTGATCACCGGACGCAATGCCGAACGCGGTGCCCATGTCGCCCGTGAAATCGCCGAGGCGCACGGCATCTGGGCGCATTTCCTGCAAGCCGATTTCACGCGGATCGAAGATTGCCGGATGGTGATTGCCGAAACCGAGCGCCTGTTCGGGCGGCTTGACGTGCTGGTGAATGCCGGGGCCTCCACCGCGCGCGGCACGATCATCGACACCACGCCGGAAACCTTTGACGCTCTGTTCGCCACCAATGTGCGCGGGCCGTATTTCCTGATGCAAGAAGCGATCCGGCTGATGATCGCCAAGGGCATCGCAGGCGCGATCTGCAATATCGGCTCGATCTCGGCGCTGGCAGGCCAGCCCTTCATCAACGCCTATTGCGCCAGCAAGGGTGCGTTGACGACGCTGACCGCGAACACGGCGTTTTCGGTGATGGGCAACCGCATCCGGGTGAACCAGTTGAATGTCGGCTGGATGGGTTCGGATCACGAACGCGCCCTGCAGGCCGAAAGCGGCGACCCGGACTGGGAGGCGAAGGCAGCCGCCCAACTGCCTTTCGGTCGGCTGGTCGATCCGGCAGAGGCCGCGCGGGCGGTGAACTTCCTCGTGTCCGACGATGCTGGCCTGATGACCGGGGCCATCGTCAACTTCGACCAGTCGGTCTGGGGGGCCGTGGCCGAAGGGATGCCCGTGCCCGCCGGGCCCATGACACTGGCCTGAAGCACACTGGCCTGAAGCCCGGTTCTGGCGCCGCCTGCGGCGCCAGATCAGCTTGGCCCGGTCACGACCGGAATACGCGGATCATTGCTGTTCTTCTGCAACCGCGACGCCAGCGCGACACACAGCGCCTGCGCCAGACACATCGGCGCCGCCAGCGAGCGGGAGAATGTGTATTCATGTTCGGGCACCGCGAACAGCACCTGCGCCAGCTTGGCATAGGGCGACAGGGTGCTGTCGGTGATCGCAAGGATCGGCACGCCGCGCGCCGCCGTTTCTTCGGCCACGTTGACCACTTCGGTGGCGTAGAACCGGAAGGAAACGACGAACAGCAAGTCGCCGGGCCGCGCGACCTTGGCCATATGTGTGGCCAGCCCGCCGCCCGGATCCAGCAGCACGGTGCGCTTGCCCAGCATCGTCAGCACATAGCGCAGCAGATCCACCACCGGGGCCGAGCGCAATTGCCCGATCAGATAGATGGTATCGGCCCGTTCCATCAGATCCGCCGCCGTCTCCATGTCGGAGGTCTTCATATTGGCCAGCAGATCTTGCAGCGATGCCACATCCCGCATCACCAGATCGGACAGAAAGCCCAGATCGCCTTCCTTCGCGCCCCCCAGTTCCGCCTCCAGCGCCCGCACCCGCGCATCGAATCCCGGCGCCGCCGTCGAAAGCCGGCGCTGGAACACCGCCTGCAATTCCTTGAACCCGCGATAGCCCAAAGATTGCGCATAGCGCACAAAGCTGGAGGCGTGGATACCGCATTTCTGCCCGATGGCATTCACCGACAGCACCGCCACATCATTGGGGTTCTGGGTCAGATACAGCGCAATCTTCTGATAAGACTTGCTCATGTCGTTATAGCGGTCGTGAATCAGCTTGATCAGCGCTTCGTAGGTTTCCGGTGGGTGGTATGAGGACATGACGAAAACCTGCTTCTGCCTGCAGGCGGTCAACCCCCTGCACTGAACCACCATCGAGCACGTCGCAGCGATCATTGTCAACGCACTGACAGTGCACCGCCTGATGCAAGGGCCGCAGGCGGGGCGTGCCGAGTCAAATACCCGCCCCCGATCATGCAATGAATGTTGCATATGCGCACTATTCCTCTATCCTTGCCCGAACGAAGCGAGGATCCATGAACCTGCATCACCTGAATGGCACGACCGCAGAAGAGATCCGGGGCCGCCTGACGCAGATGCAGGCAGATCTGGGCAAGGGCGGGCGGCGGCTGGCGGATTTCCTGCTGGAAAGCCCGGAAACTGCCGCGCTTCTGTCCAGCGCCGAACTGGCGAACCGCTGCAACGTCCACGCCTCCAGCGTGGTGCGGCTGGCGCAGAGCCTTGGCCTTTCGGGCTATCGTGAATTGCAGGCGATCCTGCAGGCGGGGCTGACCAGATCGCTGGGGCAGCCGCAGACGGCAGATGCCGCGCTGCATCTGCGGCTGCTGGGTGAATCTGGGCTCTCGTTCAATCAGGCGGCGCAAGAGGCGGCGGCCCGCTATTGCGCCGCCCATCCCGGGGTGCGGATCACCGCCGAGATGGCGGTGTCGCATACGGTGGACCCCGACCTTCTGGCGGCGCAGATCAGCGCGGCGGCGCAGCAGGCGGATGGGCTGCTGCTGGTGGCGCGCGATCATCCGGCGATCAATCATGCGGTGCGCGAAGCGGTGGCGCGCGGCGTGCCGGTGATCTGCCTGACCAGTGACCTGCCCGCCTCGGGGCGCACCGCCTATGTCGGATCAGATCAATATGCCTCGGGTGCCACGGCGGGCTGGTTCTGTGGGCGCTTTCTGCCGCAGGGGCAGGAGGGCCGGGTTCTGTTCGTCTGCAGCGTGCCGTTCCGCTGCCATCAAGACCGCGAACAGGGGTTCCGGCAGGTGATGCGCAGCCAGTTTCCCTGGCTGGGGATCGAGGAAAAGGTCAGTTCCGATGAAAGCATCGAGGTGATCTATCAGGCGACCCGCCGCCATATCGCCCATCACGGCGCCCCTGCGGCAATCTACAACGTCTCGGGGGCCAATCTGGGGGTGGGCCGCGCGCTGGAGGATGAGGGGCTGGCCGGCAAGACCGTGTTCATCGGCCATGAACTGAATGCCAACTCCCGGTCTTTGCTGGAAAAAGGTGTGATGGACCTGACGATCGGCCATGACTTCGATCAGGAAATTGCCCTGTCGGTGGACTGTATCAGGATGGCACGTCGCGGGGTGCAGCCGGTGAATCGCATCACGCAAAGCCTGCTGTTCACCCGCTACAATTGCGCCATCCTGTAAGGGGTCAGAGCGTCAGCGCACCTTCGGGCGTGGGCGGCGCAAAGGGATAGGCCCCCCAGACCGACTGGTCGAAATTGATCACCGATCCGGTCATCATGCCCGACTCATCCGACAGCAGAAAATTCACCGCCCGCGCCACCTCTTTGGGGTCCAGCAACCGGCCAAAGGGCTGTTCTGCGGCAACCTTGTCCAGCCAGTTTGCATCGGCGCCGTGATATTCGCGCTGGATGCGGTCTTCGCCATCCGAAGCCATCCAGCCGATGTTCAACTGGTTCACGCGGATGCGGTTGCGCATCGCCGCAAAGGCGGTGTTGCGCGTCAGCGTCGCCAGCGCCGCCTTGCTGGCACAATAGGCCGAGATGAAAGGTTGCCCGGCCAGCGCCGAGGTGGAGCCGATGTTGACGATGGTCCCCTCGATCCCTTCGCGCAACA
Source organism: Gemmobacter aquatilis (assembly GCF_900110025.1). Lineage (GTDB taxonomy): Bacteria > Pseudomonadota > Alphaproteobacteria > Rhodobacterales > Rhodobacteraceae > Gemmobacter > Gemmobacter aquatilis. The sequence continues at coordinate 79,059 of NZ_FOCE01000001.1, forward strand.
TGATGCGGATGGCCTCTTGCATCAGAAAGAACGGCGCGCGGGTGTTCACGGCGAACATGCGGTCGAACAGCGATTCGTCGGTGGTCAGGATGTCGCCCCGGTCGGTGATTCCCGCCGCGTTCACCAGCATGTCCACCCGGCCAAAGGCGGCATCCGCCGCGGCGGCCACTGCACGCACCTCGGCAGGATTGGCCAGATCGGCCTGCACAAAGCGCAGGTCGCAGCCGGTTTCGGCGCGAATGGCCTGCGCCACAGCGGCGCCTTTTTGGGGGTTGCGCCCACAGGTGACCAGCCCTGCCGCGCCCGCGCGGGCCAATTGCCACGCTACGGCGGCCCCCAGCCCCTGCGTTCCCCCCGTCACGATCCCGATCTTGCCTTCGACTCTGCTCATTGCCTGCTCCTCCTGGTTCAGCGGCATCCTCTGTCGGTCATCCGCATCAAATATTGCATGATGGATAACGTGCAAAATTTCTATTGACATAAATGCGTATATGCAACAATTTTTGCAAAGATGAAAATTTGAGTGCGCAAGGGGGGAACATGTTGCGTATGGCGGTCTTGGGGTGCGGACGCATCGGTCAGATGCACGCGGCAAATGTGGCGCGGCACCCGCGGGCGACTTTGGCGGGGGTCTATGACCTGCACCAACCTTCGGCAGATGCCGTAGCCAAAGCACAGGGCGTACGCGCCTTTGCAACGGCGGAAGAGGTCTTTGCGTCACCGGATGTCGATGCGGTGCTGATTGCCACCGCAACGCCAACCCACGCCGATTACATCGAGCTGGCGGTGGCGGCGGGCAAGGCGGTGCTGTGCGAAAAGCCCATCGACCTGAGCCTTGCCCGGGTCGAGGCTTGCGCGGCGAAAATCGCGGGCAGCAAGCTGCCGATCCAGATCGGTTTCAACCGCCGCTACGATCCCGGCCACGCTGCGGCGCGCGCGGCGATGCTGGCGGGCGAAATCGGTGATCTGCATCAGGTCATCATCACCTCGCGTGATCCGGGTCTGCCGCCGAAAGCCTATCTGCAGGCTGCGGGCGGGCTGTTCCGCGACATGACGATCCATGATTTCGATCTGGCGCGCTTCATGCTGGGCGAAGAGCCGACCGAGGTCTTCGCCCTGGCCGGGGCGCTGATCGACCCGGCGCTTGGCGCGGAGCTGAACGAGGTGGACAGCGCGATGGTGATCCTGCGCACCGCTTCGGGCAAGCAATGCCACATCAACAACTCGCGCACCGCCGTCTATGGTTATGACCAGCGGGTGGAGCTGATGGGCAGCGCCGGGATGCTGATTTCCGACAACCGCAAGCCGCACGAGTTGCGCCGCTTCACCGCGACCCGCACCGAAGGCGCGGAGCCCTATCAGTTCTTCTTTCTGGAGCGCTATCTCGAGGCGTTCATGGCCGAAATCGACGGCTTTGTGGATTGTGTCGAACAGGGCGCGCAGCCTCTCGCCAGCTTCGAAGATGGCCGCCGCGCGCTGATTCTGGCCGAGGCCGCCTATCTGTCGCTGCACGAAAAGCGGCTGGTGCAGGTGTCGGACATCACCGGCTGACCTGCGCGGCGCCCCTTCCTGTCTGGAGGGACGGGTTGGGCGCCGCCCCCTGTCACATCTGAAATTGCGATCCGGGCGCGCCTTGCCGCCCCGGACGTTCACGACCTGCGCGGCGGGATGATCCCGCCCCAGACAAGACGGGCGACCGGAGAGGCGGGCGCCCTGTTCTTGAACCCAACTTGGAGGAAAAATAATGGAAGTCGGGAAGACCACGAAATTCACGCGCCGTTCCGCCGCTGCCCTTGCCCTGGGCGGCTTCATGCTCGCCAGCACCGCAGGCTTTGCGCTGGCAGACAATTCCAAAATCCAGATCGGCTTCACGCCGAAATTCCTGAAGGACGACTTTCAGACCCTGATGCTGCAACTGTCGCTCAAGGCCTTTGAAGACAAGGGCTTTACCGTCGTCGGCTCGCCCGATCCGAATGGCGATATCGCAGCCCAGGTCGATGCGTTGCAGAACCTTGTCGCCAATGGCGCCAATGTCATCGTGTTCGCGCCGCTGGATTCGGCTGGCATCGTGCCTGCGGTGAAACGCGCCAACGAGGCCGGTGCGCTGGTGTTTTCGATCGACGACGCCCCGGCAGGCGGGCAGGTGACCGCGACCATCCGCGCCGACAACTTTGGCGCCGGCGTGCAAGGCGCGACCGAGATGGCCAAGCGCCTGCAAGGCAAGGAGTGCTGGGCGGCGAAATCCTGCATCGTGTTGGAACTGCAGGGCGCGCTGACCACGCCGAACGGGCTTGACCGCTCGGAAGGCTTTGCCAAGACGCTGGCCGAACTGGCCCCGGATGTGCAGATCATCCAGCGCCCGACGGAATGGACCGCCGACATGGCCGCCGATGCCGCGCAAAACGTGCTGACGCAGAACCCGGATCTGAGCGGCATCTTCATGGCGTCGGAACTGATGGCGACGGCGATCAATGCGCAGCTGAAGGCGGCGGGCAAGGATGCGCCGGTGGGCGATGCCGCGTCGGTGATCCGCGTGGCGATCGACGGCACGCCGCAGGGCCTGCAACTGATCCGCGAAAAGGCGCTGGATGCCACCGTGTCGCAACCGCTCAGCGCCTATGCCACCAAGACGGCGGAACTGATCGAACTGGTTTCGGGTGGGGGCAAGATTGAAATCGGCCCGCGTGACGATGGCCAGGTGATCGAAACCCCGGTCGGCCCGCAATATCAGCTGAACGCCACGCTGGTCACGCTGGACAACGTGGATACGCCCGAGCTTTGGGCGAACCAGGTCGGCAAGTAAGGCCGGGGCACATGAAAGACGTGGAACCGAACCCCATGGATAGCTCCCGTCCCATCGTCGCGATGCAGGGCATCACCAAGACCTTCGGTTCCACGCGCGCCTTGCGCGGCGTGGATTTCACGGTCATGCCCGGCGAGATCCACGCGCTGCTCGGGCGCAACGGCGCGGGAAAAAGCACGCTCGTCTCGGCCCTCAGCGGGTTTACCCCCGCTGACGGCGGCACGATCCGCATCGCCCGAACCGAGGTGGTGGCGAACGGCCAGAGCTACGCCGCCACGATCCGCGACGATATCGCCCATGTGCAGCAGACGCCGCGCCTGTTCGATCAGCTGACGGTGGCCGAAAACCTGTTCATCGAAAACCCCGCCGTGCGGACCCGCTGGGGCGGGGTCAGCCACGCGCGGATGATCGAAAAGGCGACGGCGCTGCTCGCGGAATGGCAGATCGACATCCGCCCCACCGCCCTTGCGGGCGCGCTGGATGCGGGCACCCGGCAGTTGCTGGAAATCATCAAGGCGCTCAATCGCGGCGTGCCGGTGATGATCCTGGATGAACCGACGGCAGCCCTGTCCAATGCCGAAAAGCGCATCCTGTTCGATCATGTCCGGTCGCTGAAGGCACGGGGGGTCAGCTTTGTCTATATCTCGCACCATCTGGACGAGGTGTTCGAGGTGGCCGACACCGTGACCATCCTGCGCGATGGCCAGATCGTGACCGCACGGGCCGAGGTGGCCAGTCTGGATGTGGAAACCATCGCCAATCTGATGATGGGCAAGACCACCCTGCGCAGCGTCCGCGAAGATCACACGGCCAGCGATGCCACCCCGCTGTTGCAGGCGCAAGACCTGCGCATCAGGCCGGACAGCGCGCCGATCAACCTGACCCTGCGCCGGGGCGAGATCGTGGCGCTGGCAGGCCCGGTCGGCAGCGGCAAGGAAGATCTGGCGATGATCCTTGCCGGACACAGGGCGCCCGCCGCGGGCAGCATCACCAGCCCCACGGGCATCCTGCCGCAGCGTGGTCTGGTGCCAACCGACCGCCACGCCAGCGGTTATGTCGGCATCCTTGGCGTGCGCGAGAATGTCGCCATCGGCGGGCTGGATCTGCTGTCCAACCGGCTTGGCTTCATCAACCGCCGCAAAGAGGCAGAGCATGTCGGGCGGCTGGCGCGGCAGACCAATGTCATTGCGTCATCGCTGGAACAGCCGGTCGGCCAGCTCAGCGGTGGCAACCAGCAGAAGGTCGTCTTCGCCCGGTCGCTGTGCCACAGCCCCGAGGTAATCGTGGCGCTCAGCCCCACGCGGGGCGTGGATGTGGGGGCAAAGGAACAGCTTTACGCCTTGCTGCGCGATCTTGCGGGCAAGGGCATGGGCGTCGTCGTCGTCTCGGATGAAGAGGACGAGATCAGTCAATTGGCAAACCGCGTCGTCATCGTCTTTGAACAGGCGGTCGTCGATGAGCTGGTGGGGGATTACAGCATGAAAGACCTGATTTTGCGCATGGAGGGCGTGGCATGATGGCGAAGGGACAAAACATGGCACAGACAGGCGGGCCGTCGAAATGGTCGGCCTTCGGCAGCGCCTTCGTGGCCAATGGCTTTACCATGTATCCGGTGTTGCTGCTGCTGGTGATCGTGGGCGCAGTGGTGGCGCCGCGTTTCCTCAGCCCCACCAACCTGATCAACATTCTGGAACAGATCAGCGTTCTGGGCCTGACCACCATCGGCCTGACTTTCGTGGTGCTGATCGGGCGGCTGGACCTGTCGCTGGAAGGCATCGTGGGCTTTGCGCCGATGCTGGCGGCGGTGATGCTGGTGCCCGCCACCTCGGGCGGGTTCGGGGTCGAGCTGCCGTCCTGGATGGGCCTGATCGTGGCGCTTGGCGCGGCGGGGCTGATCGGGCTGTTCAACGGCTTCATGGTGGTCAGGGTGGGGCTGAACCCCTTCATCTCCACCCTGGGCCTGCTGGTGCTGCTGCGCGGCGGGGTGCTGATCATCTCCAACGGGCGGTCGATCTATTCGCCGGGGCCGGCGCTGACCTGGCTGGGTTCGGAAAAGGTGCTGGGCATTCCGGTCGCGGTGCTGGTCTTCCTGTTCGTCGCGCTGATCGTGGGGCTGGTGTTCCAGTATCACCGCTATGGCCGTGCGCTCTATGCCATCGGTGGCAATGAAGAGGCGGCGCGGGCGGCGGGCATCAATGTCGATCGCGTCATCTGGTCGGCGTTCTTCTTTGCCGGGCTGCTGGCGGGGCTGGCGGGCGTGCTGATGACCGGGCGGCTGGACAGCGCCGTGACCACGCAGGGCGAGGGGATCATCTTTTCCGCCTTTGCCGCAGCGGTGATCGGCGGGGTCAGCCTCGGCGGTGGCAAGGGCAACATCATCGGCGTCATCAGCGGCGTGCTGCTGATCGGGGTGATCAACAACCTTCTGACGCTGGCGCAGGTGCCGTCTTTCTATGTCCAGGCCTCGACCGGGGCGGTGATCATCGTGGCCGCCGTGCTGACAACACTGGCCAGCCGTCGCTCCAGCGGGATGAAGACGCGGACCTGACCGCCGAAGGCCTTCCCCCCGGGCCCTATCCCACTGGCAACCCGGCAGGCAGCCTCCCATGCCTGCCGGGTTTTGTGTCGAACGGATGACCCGGGCAACGGGTTTGGGCGCGAAGACAGGAAGGGGCTCGGTCATCCGGCCTCCGAAAAGGCGACCGTTGCCCGCTGGCTCCAGAAATATCTGATAATCTGAATTATGTAACCTATTCGTACCACCTCAGCCCAGCGGCACGAAATCCGGGGTCACGGCGGCGCGGAATTCCGGGGTCAGGCGGTGCAGGTCCACCAGATCCACCTTCCAGGGCAATGCGCTGTCCTCGAACGCATCGGCCAGCCGCCCCAGCAGCGCCGGGTCCAGCGCGCACGGGCCGCTCAGCACCAGATCGAGGTCGGAATAGGGCTTGGCGCCGCCGCGCGCCCGCGATCCGAACACCTGCACGGCCACGCCCGGCGGCAGATGCGCCGCAAGGATCGCCCGCACCTGCGCCAGATGCGATGGCGCGATATCCAGCCCGCCGCTCACAGCGCGGCGCTGCGGCGGTGCAGTTCGGCCTGCAACACCCGCGCATCCGCCAGAAACGCCGGGATCGCCGCATGAACCTGCGCCGCTTTCGTTTCATCATAGGCATGGCTGGTGGTGCCGCGCTGGCGACGGAAATCCATCCACACCGGCAGGTCGGATTTCAGCAGGCCGCGTTCCGACCCCAGCCGGATCAGCCCCTGAAAACTGGCATCGTCCAGCGCGGCGGGGTTCGGCTCGGTCATTTCCAGATAGCGGCGCAGCATCTTCACGCACAGCTCATAGCTGTATTCAAACGCCTGAATCGCCGCCATGCGCAGCGCCTCGGCGATGACCGGCTGGTCCTGCGGCTGCAGCGACAGGGCATGAAACGTCTCCAGCTGCGAGAGGGCACGGTCAAGCGGGGTCAGATCAAGGGGCATAGCACAGGTTCCGTTTGTCTGGGCCAACCTTAGCAGCCTTGCGCGGCGCCTGACACTCTTCCTTCGCGCCAAAGGCCCCATAGGCCCCATAGGCCCTTGACGGCCCGGCCCCTGTTGCGCGTTCTGGGGAGGGAGCGGCCATTGTCCGCCAGGCGGACAGCTTGGCGTCGATGGTCGCCCTTCAGGGGCCGGACCTCTTAAAGGTGTGTCCGGGAGAACTGTTTTATCGGAGGGGGGAGCCATGCGCAGACCAGCGCCCGTATCGGCATTTTTGTATTCTGTGGCCAACGGGGGCGCATCCTGATGGCCGCTCCGGCAACGCTCACTCATGCCCTGCTGGGCATCGCGGCGGGCAGCTTTGTTCTGGGCGCAGGCGTCACGGTGGTCGATGTGGCCGCGCGCTGGCTGGCTTCGGCCAATGTGCCCGGCGCGATCGAGGTCACGGCCTTCCTGATCGGCTTCGGCGCGCTGGTGTCGATGCCGGTCTGCTATGCGCAACGCAACCACGTCACCGCCAAGCTGCTGTCCGAGATCAGCCCGAACCGCTTTGCCCGCCCGCTGGGCCGGTTCGGCGCGGTGGTCTCGGTGATCTTCGCCGGCCTGCTGCTGTGGATCCTCGGCGAAAACACGCTGGACAAGATCGGCTCGCCCGAAACGACGCGGGATCTGGGCCTACCCATGCCCGCCCTGATGTGGATCGTCAGCGCCACCTTTGCGCTGGCGCTGGTCGGGGCTCTTGCCGGGCTATGGCGCGAATTTGCCGGGGGACCGCGCGATGTCTGACGGTCTTTTGCTGGGCGGGCTGGGCTTTGCCGCGACGATGATCCTGATCCTGCTGGAGGTGCCGGTGGGCGTCGCCATGGGGCTGGTGGGCATTCTGGGCACGCTGTTCATTCTGGGCACCGATCCGACGGTGGCGATGGGCGCCTCGACCGTGTGGGAATCCATCACCAACTATACGCTGACCATGCTGCCGCTGTTCGTGCTGATGGGCAATCTGGCGGTGCAGACCGGGCTGTCAACCCGGCTGTTCCGCTCGATGACCACGCTGATCGGGCACCGCCGCGGCGGGCTGGCGCTGGCCACCATCGGCGCCAGCGCGGGGTTCGGCATGATCGCGGGGTCGTCGCTGGCCACCACCGCCACCATGGGCCGCATCGCCCTGCCGGAAATGGAGCGCGCAGGCTATCCGCGCAGCGTGGCCGCAGGCACGGTGGCGGCGGGCGGCACGCTGGGCATCCTGATCCCGCCCTCCACCATTCTGGTGATCTATGCCTTTCTGGCCGAACAGTCGATCCGCCAGCTGATGCTGGCCACGGCGGGGCCGACGCTGCTGGCGATCACGCTTTATGGCCTCGCCGTCTGGCTGCCGCTGGTCTTTGGCCGCTCGGGCTTCAGCGGGATCAGCCGCGACAAGGCAAGCTGGGCCGAAAAGCGCGCGGCGGTGCTGGATATGTCGCCGGTGCTGTTCGTGTTCGGGCTGGTGATGGGGGGGCTGTATACCGGCATCTTCACCGCCAATGAAACGGCGGCAGTGGGGGCTGCGGTGGTGCTGGCTTACGGCGTGCTGTCGCGGCGGCTGTCGTGGCCGGGCTTCATCGCGGCGGCGCTGGATACCGCGCTGACCTGCGGCGCGCTGTATCTGGTGCTGATCGCCGCCAATCTGTTCAACGGCTTCCTTGCGCTGTCGGGCCTGCCCTTCCTGCTGACCGGCCTGTTTTCCGGCATCATGGACAGCCCGTTTCTGGTGATCCTGATGATGACGGCGGTCTATTTCGTGCTGGGCATGTTGATGGACGAACTGGCGATGCTGCTGCTGACCATCCCGCTGTTCGTGCCGATCTGTCAGATGGCAGGCGTCGATCTGGTCTGGTTCGGCATCTATGCCGTGGTGATCGTGGAACTGGGCCTGATCACGCCGCCGGGCGGGATGAACCTGTTCGTCCTGAAAACCACCAACCCCGAATATACCATGCTGGAGCTGTGGAAGGGCGTCGTGCCCTTCATTCTGGCCGATCTGCTGCGTCTGGCGCTGCTGATCCTGTTCCCCGCCATTGTGCTGTGGCTGCCCTACAGCGCGCAATGACCCCCAAACCCGGTTCTCAGGGAGGAAACCGATGCTGATGAAATCCGTCATGTGTTCTGCGGCGCTTGCCCTTGCGCTTGCCGCCCCGCTTGCCACCGAAGCGCGCGAGCTGCGCGTGTCATCGTTCGAACCGCCGCAGGGGTTTTATTCCTCCAAGGTGCTGCAAGCCTGGATCGACCGGGTGAACCCGACGCTGACGCCCGACAACCAGTTCCGCCTGTATCCCGGCGGTATCCTTGGCGCGCCGCCCGCGCAGGCCGAACTGGTCAAGGCCGGGGTGGCCGATGTGGCGCTGGTGGTGCCGACCTATACGCCGGGGCTGTTTCCGCTGTCGGGCGTGGTCGAGGTGCCGGGGCTGGTGGAAACCTCGGCTGAAGGCACAGCGATCCTGAACGCGGTGCAGGAGGCGGGGCTGCTGACCGGCGAATATGCCGATTACAAGGTGCTGGCACTGTTCACCACCCCGGGCTACCGCTTTCTGATGACCGGCGACGGCGTGTCCAAACCTGCCGATCTGAACGGGCTGAAACTGCGCACCCCCTCGCCCTTCGGGTCGGAGCTGCTGGCGCTTCTGGGCGCCTCGGGCGTGGCGATCCCGGCGCCGCAGGTTTACGAAAATCTGGAACGCGGCGTGGTGGCGGGTGCCGTCTGGGTGATGGATGCCTATCGCACCTTCCGCCTGAACGAGGTGGCGCCCGCCGTCACATCGCTGCGCTTCACCGCCTCGCCCATGGCGATCCTGATGAACAAGGCCGCCTATGACAGCCTGCCCGAGGCCGACCGCGCCGCGATTGACGCCGCATCGGGGCGGGCCATGGCGGAATGGATCGCCGGGGTGGTGGATGCCACCGATGCCGAGATCGAGGCCGCCTTCCGCGCGGCGGGCGAGGTGACATTCATCGACCTGGATGAAGCTGCCCTGGCCGAATGGCAGCCCGTGCTGGCCCCCGCCGCCGCCGCCTGGCTGGCCGGGCAGCCCGACGCGGCCGCAGCAACAGCCGCGCTGGACATCGCGCACGGCCTCGCGGGGCACTGACCCCGCGCCCTGTCCGCCAGCCGGACGGACAGGGCCTCCGCTTTGGGCAAGCGCCTGCCGCTGCGGCAGACTGCCCATCTGAAACTCAATCCGAAGGAATGACCATGGCAATCATTGCACTGGGGTATCTAGGCCTGCGCTCTGACAGGCTGGACGAGTGGTCGGATTTCGCGGGCCACCTGCTGGGCATGCAGAAGATCGACCGCGGCGGCCGCGCGCTGGCCTTCCGCATGGATGACAAGATGCAGCGCCTGCTGGTATCGGACGAACCGGGCGAAACCCTGGCCTTTCTGGGGTTCGAGGTGGCGCAGCGCGATGATCTGCAGGCCTATGCCGCAAGGCTGGATGCCGCGGGCGTGGCGGTTCATGCCGCCGCCCCCGGGCTGGCCGACCGGCGCTTTGTCGGCGATCTGATCTGGTTCCACGATCCGGCCGGCAACCGGGTCGAACTGTTCCACGCCCCGATGATCGCCTCTGATCCCTTTGTGCCGGGCCGTCCGATTGACGGGTTCCGCACCGGGCCGCTGGGCATGGGCCATGCCGTGCTGCATGTGAAGGACATCGCGGTGATGATGCCCTTCTACCGCGATCTGCTGGATTTCCACGTCACCGACTATGGGCTGACGCCTTACGGCCTGTATTTCTTCCACCTGAACGACCGCCACCACAGCTTTGCCATGGTCGGTTCGGGGCAGCAGGGCTTTCACCACTTCATGGTGGAATTCCAGAATCTGGATGATGTGGGCCAGGGCTATGACCTTGCCCAGCAACGCGAAAACGGCGTGGCCTATACGCTGGGGCGCCACACCAACGATTACATGACCAGCTATTACGCCAACTCTCCCTCGGGCTTCTTTGTCGAAAACGGCTGGGGCGGGCGGCTGATCGACCCCGCCACCTGGGAGCCGCACGAAACCCATGATGGCCCCAGCTTCTGGGGCCACGAACGGCTGTATCTGGCCGAAGAGGCCGGGCGCAAACGTCTGCGCGACATGCGGCTGGATGCGGCGGCCCGCGGGCGCCGGGCGCCGCCGGTGGCCGATTGCCCCTGGCTTTACGGCGAACTCTCGAAAGTAGGGAAATAAGGATGGATCATTACGACGTTGCCATCGTGGGCCTTGGCCCCACCGGCGCCACGCTGGCGCATCTTTTGGGCCAATGCGGGCTGCAAGTTCTTGTTCTTGAACGCGAAAGTGCCGCCTACCACCTGCCCCGCGCCGTGCATTTCGATGCCGAGGTGATGCGCGTCTTTCAATGGATCGGCATTGCCGATGCGATGGAGCCGCTGACAGCCCGCCACCCCGGGATGCGCTTTGTCGATGCGGCGGGGCGGCTGCTGCTGGATTGGCCGCGCCCGCAGGGCATTGGCCCGCAGGGCTGGCGGTCGAACTTCCGCTTTCATCAGCCCGATCTGGAACGGCTGCTGCGCGAAGGTCTGGCGCAGCGGCCCAATGTCACCGTGCGCACCCGCGCCGACCTGTTTCTGGTCGAAGATACCGGCGATGGCGTGACCCTGCGGTTTGAAGACATGACCCGCGGCAAGGTGGAACGCGCCCGCGCCTCTTACGTTGTGGGCTGCGATGGAGCCCGCTCGCTCATCCGCCGTTTCATTGATACGGGGATGGAGGATTACGGCTTTCACGAACGCTGGCTGGTGATCGACCTGCTGCTGAACGGCGAAAAGCCGGAACTGGGCGATCATTCCATCCAGTATTGCGTGCCCGACCGCCCGGCCACCTATGTGCGCGGCCCGGCCAACCGCCGCCGCTGGGAAATCACCGTGCAACCGGGCGAGGATGCCGCCGAGATTGCCCGCCCCGAACGGGTCTGGGATCTGCTGGCGCCGTGGCTGCAACCGCATGAGGCGGTGCTGGAACGCACGGCGGTTTATGTCTTTCATTCGCTGGTGGCGCAGGATTGGCGGCGCGGGCGGTTGCTGCTGGCGGGCGATGCCTGCCACCAGACCCCGCCCTTCATGGGGCAGGGCATGTGCGCGGGCATCCGCGATGTGGCCAACCTCTATTGGAAGCTGGCGCTGGTCTGTCAGGGCAAGGTGACCGGCGCCGCCGCCGAAACCCTGCTGAACAGTTATGAAAGCGAACGCAAACCCAATGCCCGCGAATATATCCAGACTGCGGTGCGGCTGGGCGGGCTGATCAACACCTGCGGCACCGAAACCGCCCTGCGCGCCGCCCTGCCCGGCAGCGACGGCACCGCGCGCATGGAATCCATCGCGCCGCCGCTGGGCGCGGGGCTGGGCGCGGGCGCCAAGGCCGGGCGGCTGTTCGGCCAGCCCCGTCTGGCCGACGGGCGGTTAATGGATGACGCCCTGCCCCACCAATGGGTCGTGGTGGCCGAAACCGCGCTGGCCGCAGGTCTGGTGCTGCCCCCCGGCGTGGCGCTGGTCACCCCCGACACCGCGCCCGATGCCGCCGACCATCTGGCCCGGCTTGGCACGCGCGCCGTGCTGCTGCGCCCCGACCGCCACAGCCTTGGCACCGCCGAAACCGCCGCCGAACTGGCAGCGCTGGTCGCGCTGGCGCTGCCCACCCCCTTTGCCCTTCAAGAACCGGAGATGGTCTGACCATGAAACTTTGTTCCTTTACCAAGGATGGCCGCGCAAGCTGGGGCCTTGTCACCGATGCCGGGATCGTCGATCTGGGCCTGCGCGGGCTGGCGCCGACCTTGCGCGATTTTCTGGCGCAGGGCGATCTGGCCCCGGCGCAGGCGCTGGCCGGTGCCGCCGCCGATTATGCCTTTGACGCGGTAGACCACGCCCCGGTCATCCCCAACCCCGACAAGATCATCTGCGTCGGCCTGAACTATCACGCCCATGTGCAGGAAACCGGCCGCGAACAGACCCCCAACCCGGTGCTGTTCGCCCGCTATGCCGGCAGCCAGATCGGCCAGGGCCAACCGCTGATCAAACCGCTGGAATCGGACGAATTCGATTACGAAGGCGAGTTGGCGGTGATCATCGGCAAGGAAGGCCGCCGCATCGCCGAGGCTGACGCGCTGTCTTACGTCGCAGGCTATGCCTGCTATAACGATGCCTCGGTGCGCGATTGGCAGAAACACACCCACCAGTTCATGCCGGGCAAGACCTTTGCGGGCACCGGCGCCTTTGGGCCGTGGATGGTGACGGCCGATGAAATCGCCGACCCCACCGCCCTGCATCTGCAGACCCGTCTTAACGGCCAGATCGTGCAGGATACCGATGTTTCATTGTTGATCACCGCGATTCCGCGGCTGATCGCCTATTGTTCGACCATCCTGCCGCTGCTGCCGGGCGATGTGATCGTGTCGGGCACGCCGGGCGGTGTGGGCGCGCGCCGCAATCCGCCGCTGTGGATGCGCGACGGCGATATCTGCGAGGTCGAAATCACCGGCATCGGCACCCTGTCAAACCCGGTGCGCGCCGAAGCCTGACCGCTGCGGGGCGGGGCCTTCCCCCCTGCCCCGCGCTGTGCCAGTCTGCCCACATGACCCGGCCCACCGATACCGACAGAAAATCCGAGTCCGTGCGTGCCCTCACGCGCGGGCTTGCCATTTTGCGCCATGTGAATGCGGTGGGCGAGGCCCGCCCCGGCGAAATCGCCAAGGCACTGGATATCCCGCGCCCCAGCGTCTACCGCCTGCTGCAGACGCTGGAAGAGGCGGGCTATGTGGTGTTTTCCGGCAGCGCCAATCTGGTTCGGGTCACGCGGCTTGCGGCCTCGCTGGGCGACGGCACGGCGCTGACCTCGGATCTGTGTCAGGCCGCAACACCGCTGTTTGCCGAATATGGCGCGCGGCTGGTCTGGCCGCTGGACCTGACGGTTTACCACGATGCCGCGATGGTCATTCAGGAAACCACGCATGGCCGCTCGCCCCTGTCGATTGACAGGGCGATGATCGGCTATCGGCTGCCGGTGCTGCGCACCTCGGCCGGGCGGGCCTATCTGGCGTTTTGTGGCACCGAGGAACGCGATCTGATCATCGCCCATCTGCGGCGGCTGGGCGATCCGGCCGATCTGCCGTTTCTGGACCCGGTCTGGCTGGCCCGGATGATCGAGGATACCCGCACGCGCGGCCTTGCCCTGCGCGACGCGGGCGAGTTTCGGCCACAGACCGCCTCGATTGCCGCGCCGATCCTGCTGGACGGCAATGTGCTGGGCTGCGTGTCGATGATCTGGATCCGCACCGCGATGACCTCGCGCAAGGCGATTGACACCTGCGCCGCGCCGCTGGTCGAAATCGCCGCCCGCATCGCCGCCGCCCTGCCCGGCTAAAGCGGCGCGGCCTGCATCTCGGCGGCAACCGCCGCATCCAGCGGCGTGTCATAGGTCATCAGCAGATAGCCCAGCACCGAATAGAAGCCCACCGTCGCCATCAGGTCGATCACCGCCGCGCGCCCGATCACCCCGGCCAGCTCCGCCTCCAGCCCGGCAGGCAGGCGCCGCAGATCGAACAGCGCATCCACGGCGCGCGCAATCAGCCCGTCCTCCCCCTCCGGCACACCCCGCAGCGCCGCGATCCGCGCCTCGGAAAACCCAAGCACCCGCGCCCGGCTGACATGATGCGCCCACTCATAGGCCGACCCCATCCGATGCGCCGCCCGCAGGATCACCACCTCGGACCGTTCCGCCCCCAGCGCGCTGTCCTTGACCACATGCTGGCGCAGCGGTGCCCAGGCGCGCAACAGTGCCGGGTGATGCGCCATCACGCGATAGACGTTCAGCGCCCCGGCAAAGCCCGCGCGCAGATCAGCGATGTCTGCAGGCCACTCCGCATCGGACAGCGGCGGACAGGGGGAAAGCGGCGTGCCGGTCATCATCATCTCCTCTTGCCCGGGGGACCGAGTGAACCCGCTGCGGGCCTCGCGTGCAAGACCGGCCCTCGCCCTGTCCGCCCTGCGGACGGCCCGGCGCGGGCCAGCCGGTGCCACGGCGAAACCGCCATCGGCATCCGACCACCCACGATCTGTGCGCCGAAAATGCCATCCCGGCGCGGATAGGCCTTGCAGAGAAGGAACCCGAGTTGTTCATCAGGGATATCGTCCTCCGGCCCCCGGTCTTCGCCACCATGCCCATGCTCCTCGCATCCCCCTGCCAGAACACGCCCCACCGGACAGATCGCCCGCCAGAGGGCGACACCTGTTTCCAACGCAGATAAATGCGTTCAAACATCCTCAACCTCACGACGCCAGAACTGCAGGGGCAATCGGTGTGACAATGGGTCTCAGCTTCACTCTCAATGGCCATCCGCTCTCGCTCGACGCGGATGACAAGGCGCTTTTGCTGGATGTCCTGCGGCAGGATCTGGGGCTGACCGGGCCGAAATACGGCTGCGGTCTGGCCCAGTGCGGCGCCTGCACGGTTCTGGTGGATGGCAAGCCCGCGCGGTCCTGTGTGCTGCGCGCGGCGCGGGTCGCGGGGTGCCATGTCACCACGCTGGAAGGTCTGGCCGATCCGCAGACGGGGGCGTTGCATCCGGTGCAGCAGGGCTTTCTGGAAAAGCAGGGCGCCCAGTGCGGCTATTGTCTGAACGGCATGGTGATGTCTGCCGTGGCTTTTCTGGCGCATACCCCCGCACCGACCGAGGCAGAGCTGCGCCACGCGCTGCGCGACAACCTGTGCCGCTGCGGCACGCATCAAGAGATCATCGCAGCCGTTCTGCGCGCCGCCGAGCTTCTGGCCGCATCCGGGGAAAGCCGCGCACATGACTGATCCGGCTGGCATCCTGTCGATACACGAAGATCTGGACGGCCAGCGCGTCATCCATCTTCAGATGCAGGCCGACGGGATCGTGACCGGGTTCAACGGCCATGTCGATCTGGGCACCGGCATCGAAACCGCGCTGGCGCAGATCGTCGCCGAAGAGCTGGACCTGCCGCTGGACGCGGTGCAGATCGTTCTGGGCGATACCGCGCGCACCCCGGATCAGGGGCCGACCATTGCATCGGAAACCATTCAGGTGACAGCGGCGCCCCTGCGCATCGCCGCCGCCCAGATGCGGCACTTTCTGGCCGGGCGCGCGGCACGGCGGCTGAATGCGCCGCTCGATGGCGTGACGGTCCGCAATGGCCGGGTGCAGTGGCGTGACACCTCGGTCAGCCTGGCCGAGATGGTCGCCGGGCTGGATCTGTCGATGCGGCTGGACCGCACGGTGCCGCTCAAGCCGGTGGCCGACTATCGCATCGTCGGCCAGCCGGTGGGGCGGCGTGACCTGCCGCAAAAGCTTGCCGGGCAATATCCCTATATCCACGACCTGCAGGTGGCGGGGATGGTGCATGGCCATGTGATCCGCCCGCCCTATGCCGGGCGCGACAGCGGCGCTTTCGTCGGGCACAGCCTGATCGGGTATGACGCGGCGGCGGTGGCGGGCATGGCCGGGCTGATCGGCATCGTGCGCGAGGGTGATTTTCTGGCCGTGGTCGCCGAAACCCCGCAACAGGCGCAGACGATTGCCGAGGCGCTGCCGGTGCAGTGGCGCCTGCCGCCGCCGCTGCCCGATATGGCCGATCTGAAGACCACGCTGCAACAGGCGCCCTCCACCCCGCGCGTGCTGGACCAGACGGGGGATTTTGCAGCGGGGCTGGCGGGCTGCGCCACCCGGCTGGACCGGACTTATCTCTGGCCCTATCACCAGCATGGCTCGATCGGGCCCTCCTGTGCCGTGGCCGACTGGAACGGCGGGCAGCCGGTGGTCTGGGGCGGCACGCAGAACCCGCATATGCTGCGCGCTGATCTGGCACGGCTGGTGGGGCTGCCGCCGGACGCAATCGAGGTGCGCCGGTTGCAGGCGGCGGGCTGTTACGGGCGCAACTGCGCCGATGACGTTTGCGGCGACGCGCTGCTGCTGTCGCGGGCCGTGGGGCAGCCGGTGCGCGTGCAACTGACCCGCGCGCAGGAACATCTGTGGGAACCCAAAGGGGCAGCGCAGGTGATGGAGGTATCGGGCGGGCTCGACACCTCGGGCGGGATCGGCGCCTATGCGCTCGATACCTGGTATCCGTCGAACAACGCGCCTAATCTGGCGCTGCTGCTGACCGGCCGCCTCTCGCCCGAACCACGCCCCTCGGACATGGGCGACCGCACGATCATCCCGCCCTATCGCATCCCCCACAAGCGGATCACCGTGCATGACATGGCACCGCTGGTGCGGGCGGCGTGGATGCGCGGTGTTTCGGCCCTGCCCAACACCTTTGCGCATGAAAGCTATGTCGATGAACTGGCCTTTGCCGCAGGTGAAGATCCGGTGGCCTTTCGCCTGCGCCATCTGGACGACCCGCGCACCGCCGATCTGGTGCGCCGCACCGCCGAGGCCGCCGGCTGGGCCGAGCGCAGCGGCCCGCGCCTGCGGCGCGCGGGGCGCATGGCCTATGGGCAGGGCTTTGCCTTCGCCACCTATGTCCATGGCCCCTTCCCCGGCACGGCCGCCGCCGCCGCCGCCTGGGTCTGTGATGTGGCGGTGGATACCGAAACCGGTGAGGTGACGCTGAGCCGCGTGTTCGTCGGGCAGGATCAGGGGCTGGTCATCAACCCCGAGGGGGTGCGGGCGCAGATCCATGGCAACGTGATCCAGACCGCCAGCCGCGTGCTGCGCGAAGAGGTGACCTTCGACGCCATTGCCCCGACACCGAAAAGCTGGGCCAGCTATCCGATCCAGACCTTCGACGAGGTGCCCGCCATCCGCAGCCTGCTGATCGAGCGACCCGACGCCCCGGCGCTTGGGGTGGGCGAAAGTGCCGCCGTCCCCGCCGCCGCCGCCATTGCCAACGCGATCTTCGACGCGACGGGCGTGCGCCTGCGCGCGGCGCCCTTCACCCCCGAAAAGCTCCGGCAGGCGCTTCAGGCGCAGGGGGGCACCGCGCCTGCGCTGGCGCCCCCTGCCCGCCCCGCCCCCGGCTTTCTGGCGCGGCTGGGTCTGGCCCGACCGCTCGCGCGGGCCGCCGCCGCGATGGGCGGCGCGCTGACGCTGGGGGCGGTGGCCCTGCCCTTTCATGCGGCCATTCCCCCCTCTCCGGCCCCGCTCGCCACCAATTTCTCGGCCGAAACCCTTGCGCGCGGGCGGCAGGTCTTTGCTGCGGGCGATTGCGCGGTTTGCCATACGGCAGACGGCGGCACGCCCCATGCGGGCGGGCGGGCCATGCACACGCCCTTCGGCACGGTCTACACGACGAACCTGACCCCCGACCCCGCAACCGGCCTTGGCCTGTGGTCGTTCGAGGCGTTTGATCGCGCGATGCGGCATGGCATCAGCCGGGATGGCAAGAACCTCTACCCGGTCTTTCCCTATACCGCCTTCGCCCGGATCGAGGCCGAAGACATGTTCGCGCTTTACGCCTATCTGCAGACGCTGCCCCCCGTGGCGCAACCGACGCCGCAGGCTGCGATGTTGGCGCCGGTCAACCTGCGCCCGGTCAATGCGCTGTGGAACACGCTGTTTCACGATGCCCGCCCCTTTGCCACCGATCTGGCCAAGTCGGATCAATGGAACCGCGGGAAATATCTGGTGGAAGGCGCCGGGCATTGCAGCGCCTGCCACAGCGGGCGCAATCTGCTGGGGGCCGAGCGCCGCGGCGCCGCCGCCTATGGTGGCGCCATGGTCGAGGGCTGGTGGGCGCCGCCGCTGGCCGGACCTGCGGCGCAGATGCGCGGCTGGGACGAGGCCGCGCTGTTTTCCTATCTGCGGCAAGGCCATGCCCCGGGCCTGGCCAGCGCCTCCGGCCCGATGGGCGCGGTGGTGGCCAGCCTGACCGCCCTGCCCGATGCCGATATCCGCGCCATGGCGACCTATCTGGCGGATCTGGCCGGGCCGCCCCTGTCCGCCCCCGCCCCGACGGCAGAGCCGTTGCCCGGCCCGGCGTCGCGGCTGTTCCGCGCGGCCTGCGCCAGTTGCCACGCGCCCGGCCTGCCCGACACGCTGACAGCGGCGCAAGTGCCGCTTGCCGGCGCGGCCGTCTTGCGCGCGCCCACCCCCGAGGGCCTGCGCACCGTGATCCGCCACGGCATCGCGGCCCCCCTGTCGCTGCCGCTGCGCGACATGCCGGGCTTCGCCGACGAGCTTTCGGCCCCGCAGATCGAGGATCTGATTCACTATCTGCGCGCCCGCTATGCGCCAGATCTGCCCGCCTGGCCGGGGGCGGGGCGCTGAGGGGGGCGGGCGATGCGGCCCCATCCGCCCGTCACGGCGCGGCCAGAATCTCCTGCATCAGCCGCCGCGCCGCACTTTCCTCGCCCCGCTCGATCGCCGCGACCAGCCCGGCATAGGTCTGCGCCCGGGCCGGGGCCAGCCCGCCGGGCGGGGTCTGCTGGTCCGGGCCGATCCGCGCCCGCACGTCCAGCGCCACGCCAAATTCGGCAAGGGCATTGGCCGCGCGCAGGAAAGGGTTGCCCGAGGCTTCGGCCACCACGCGATGGATCTCGAACTCTGCCATCGCAAAGGGCTCGGGCTGCTGGCTCATCACCTCGCGCTGTTTCAGCCAGTAATGCAGAAGCCGCATATGCTCGCCCTCGCGGTGCAGCGCGGCCTGCCCCGCCGCCTCCACCTCCAGGCTTTGGCGCACGGTGCGAAAGGCCGCCAGCATGGCGGGCGACGGCCCGGCGTCCAGCATCCAGGACAGCACCTGACGGTCGAACAGGTTCCAGCGCGGCTGCGGCAGCACCCGGGTGCCGACCTTGGCCCGCGCCTCCACCAGCCCCTTGGCCTCAAGCGTCTTCAACGCCTCGCGCAGCACGGTGCGCGAAACGCCGAACCGGTCCATCATCTCGGCATCGCCCGGCAGGATCGACCCGATCGGCATCCGGCCCGACACGATGGCAATCCCCACCTCGTTGATGACGAACGAATGGTAGTTTCTGGCTGGCTGGCGCCCGGTGAGCGCGTGAATCAGGCTCCCGGGTTCGCTCATGTCATGTCTTCCAAGCAAGCTTCCGTCGACGGGGCGCGGCCGTGAAGACCAGCCGTTGCAGCAGGATGAACATAAACAAAAGCCCGCCGATGACAATCTTGGTCCACCAGCTCGACAGGGTTCCGTCAAAGACGATATAGGTCTGCACCAGCCCTTGCAGCATGACCCCGATGAAGGTGCCCGCGACAAGCCCGTAGCCCCCGGTCAGCAGCGTGCCGCCGATCACCACGGCAGCGATGGCATCCAGCTCCACCCCGAGCGCCGAAAGCGAATACCCCGCCGAGGTGTAGAGCGAAAAGACCACCCCGGCCAGCCCCGCCAGCGTCGATGACAGCGTGTAGATCAGCACCGTTGTCCGCGCGACCGGAACCCCCATCAGCGCCGCCGAGGTTTCAGACCCGCCAAGCGCATAGACACAAGAGCCGAACCGGGTGCGATGGGCCAGAAGGATGCCAAAGGCAAAGACCGTCAGCATGATCAGCCCGATCACCGTCAGCCGCCCGCCGCCGGGCATCAGGATGTAGGATTTCGACACCGCCGTATAGAACCCGTGCTTGATCCCGATACTGTCGGGCGACAGGACCGAGGCGGCCCCCCGGGCCAGAAACATCCCCGCCAGTGTCACGATGAAGCTGGGCACCCGCAGATAGTGGATCGCCGCCCCCATCGCCGCGCCGAACAGCGCTGCCACCGCCAGCGCGATGGCAAAGGCCACCAGCGGATGCAGCCCCGCCCACATCACCAGAACGGCGATCAGAACCGTGGTGAACCCGATCACCGCCCCCACGGACAGATCAATCCCCCCCGACAGGATCACGAAGGTCATCCCGACCGCCGCAACACCCAGAAAGGCATTGTCGGTCAGGAAGTTGCCGAAAACACGCGTCGAAAACATGGTGGGGAACTGGATCACGGCCAGAACATAGGCCAGCGCAAAGATCGTGGCGGTGGCAAACAGCGGTCGCAGGCTGCGGTTCATGTCCGGCCCCTCTTCATGCGGCGGTTTTGCAGGATGCTGGCGGCCAGCGGCGATTGCAGGATCAGGATGGTGATGATGACCCCGGATTTGACCACAAGATTGAACTCGGGCGAAAAGCCCGAGATCAGGATGCCGGTATTCATCGCCTGGATGATCAGGGCGCCCACCACCGACATCGGGATCGAGAACCGCCCGCCCAGCAGCGAGGTGCCGCCGATCACCACCGCCAGAATGGCATCCAGCTCCAGCCAGAGGCCCGCGTTATTGGCATCCGCGCCCCGGATGTCGCCCGCGACGATCAGCCCGGAAATGGCGGCACAAAGCCCGGCAAAGGCATAAACCACCAGCAGCAGCGCCGAACTGCGGATCCCGGCAAAGCGCGCGGCGGACCTGTTCACCCCCACCGCCTCGATCAGCAGGCCAAGCGCCGTGCGCCGCACCAGCAGCGCCGCGCCGGTCATCAGCAGCAGCGCGATCGCCACCGGCGTCGGCAGACCCAGCACCGATCCGGTGCCGATGAAGATCAGCACCGGGTCGGCAAAGGTGACGATGGACCCTTCGGTGACAAGCTGCGCCAGCCCGCGCCCGGCCACCATCAGCACCAGCGTGGCGATGATCGGCTGGATATCCAGCAGTGTGACCAGCACCCCGTTCCACAGCCCGCAGACCAGCCCCACCGCCAGCGCCGCCGCCACCGCCAGACCTGCGGGCCAGCCCGCCACAACCATCGCGGCCGCAACCGCTCCGGCAATCGCCATGACCGCGCCCACCGACAGATCCACCCCCTTGGTGGCGATCACCGCCGTCATGCCGATGGCCAGAATGGCGACCGGCGCGGCGCGGTTCAGCACGTCGATCAGGCTGCCGAACAGCCGCCCGTCCTGCCAGGTGATGCTGAAGAAGCCCGGAAACAGCAGCCAGTTCACCAGCAGCACCGTTGCCAGCGCGATGAACTGCGGTCGCACCAGCGCCTCGGCCAGCGTCTTGGGGCGCGGCCCGGGCGGTTCATGCGCGGGGCGAAGCTCGATCGTCGGTCGGGTCATGGCTGCGCCTCCGGGGCGGGGGTTTCGGCGATGGCCTGCACGATCGCATCCGGAGCAACGGCAGCACCGGACAGTTCGGCCACCATCTCGCGGTCACGCATCACCACGACGCGGTTGGAATAGGCCACCACCTCCTCAAGCTCGGACGAAATGGCGAACAGCGCCAGCCCGTCCTCGCGCAGGCGGTTGATGGTGCGCACGATTTCGGCATGGGCCCCCACGTCAATGCCGCGGGTCGGTTCATCCAGAATCAGGAAACTCGGGTCGATGGCCAGCCAGCGCGCCAGGATCACTTTCTGCTGGTTGCCCCCCGACAGCAGCTTCACCGGCATGTCGGGGCTGGCGGCGCGGATGTCCAGCGCCTCGGCATGGCGCCCGGCAAGCTCCACCTGGTCCTCGCGGTTCAGCGCCCTGAACCAGCCCAGCTTGGCCTGCAAGGCGATGATGATGTTCTCGCGCACCGACAGCTCGCCGAAGATGCCGTCGATCTTGCGATCCTCGGGGCAAAAGCCAAAGCCCGCCGCCACCGCCTGCGCCGGATTGCGGATGGTGACGGGGGTGCCGTCCACCAGAATTTCGCCGCTATCCGCCGCATCCACCCCGAACATCAGCCGCGCAACCTCGGTGCGCCCGGAGCCGAGCAGCCCCGCCACCCCCACAACCTCGCCCTCATGCACCGAAAGGGTCACCGGGGCCACGCTGCCCTTGCGGCCCAGATTGCGGAAGGTGACCCGCGCCGCCCCGCGCCGCGCATCGGCAACGCCGGTCGGATGGTGGTCGAAGGCCACATCCTTGCCCAGCATCATCCGCACCACATCGGTCGCAGACAGGCCCTGCAAGGATTGCGTGGCGATCTTGCGGCCATTGCGCAGGATGGTCACCCGGTCACAAAGTTCAAAGACCTGGCCAAGAAAATGCGTGATGAACACGATCCCCAGCCCGCGTGCCTTCAGCTTGCGCACCACGTCGAACAGGCGCTCCACCTCGTTGCGGTCAAGGCTGGCGGTTGGTTCGTCCAGCACCAGAACCTTGCCCGAAAGCTCCACCGCCCGCGCGATGGCGACAATCTGCTGCACGGCCACCGAATAGTCGGACAGATCGGCCCGCACGTCGATCTCCAGCCCGTAATCGGCCAGAAGCCTGCGCGCCCGCGCCTCGATCTCGCGCCGCCGGATCAGGCCGAACCGGGTGGGCTGGCGCCCCAGAAACAGATTTTCCGCAACCGAGCGGTTGGGCAACAGATTCACCTCCTGATAAACGGTGCCGATGCCATGGCCCTGGGCCTGCAACGGATCGCGAAAGCTCACCGGCACCCCGTCCAGGAGCATCTCGCCATGATCGGGCTGATAGGCGCCGGTCAGGATCTTGATCAGCGTCGATTTGCCCGCGCCGTTCTCCCCCAGCAGCGCATGAACCTCGCCCGGTTTCAGCTCGAAATCCACGCCGCCAAGCGCGGTATGCTGGCCGAAAATCTTGACGATGCCGCGCGCCTCCAGCACGGGCCGCCCCTCTGCTGCCTGCATCCGCAAGCCTCCCCCCTTCGATATGCCTCCGCCCGCGAGTGTCATGCCGGGGCGGCTCAAAAGCAACCTCTGGCCGGGTTGCCCCGGCCAGAGGCACCGGCTCAGTAGCCCAGCCCCTTGCGGCTGTCATATTCGCCCTGCGGATTGTCGGCGGGGGTATAAAGCTTCGATTCCGTGATGATGAACTTCTCGGGCACGGTGCCATCGTTCAGATAGGCATCCAGCGCATCGAAGGCCGGGCCGGCCATGTTGGGGGTCAACTCCACCGTGGCATTGGCCTCGCCCGCAACCATGGCGGCAAAGATATCCGGCACCGCGTCGATCGACACCACCAGAATATCGCTGCCCGGCTTCAGCCCCGCATCCTTGATCGCCTGGATCGCGCCCACCGCCATGTCGTCGTTATGGGCGTAAACCGCGCAGATCGACGCGCCGCCGCCCTCGGCCTTCAGAAAGCCCTCCATCACTTCCTTGCCCTTGGCGCGGGTGAAATCGCCGGTCTGGCTGCGGGTCAGCGTGATATTGGCCGCACCTGCGATACCTTCCTCGAACCCCTGCTTGCGGTTGATCGCGGGCGACGACCCCACAGTGCCTTGCAACTCCACCACGTTGCACGGCTTGCCGCCCACGGCGCTCACCAGCCATTCGCCCGCCACGCGGCCTTCCTTCACCTGATCCGACGCCACCGAGGTCAGATACAGATCCTGCGAGGCGTCAATCCCGCGGTCCAGCAACACAACCGGGATTCCGGCCTCCTGCGCCTCGGTCAGCACCTCGTCCCAGCCGGTCGAGACGACCGGGGCAACAAGGATCGCATCCACGCCCTGCGCGATGAACCCGCGAATGGCCTTGATCTGGTTTTCCTGTTTTTGCTGCGCATCCGCGAATTTCAGCTCGACGCCGCGCTTTTCCGCCTCGGATTTCGTCACCGAGGTTTCTGCCGCGCGCCAGCCAGATTCCGAACCGATCTGTGAAAAGCCGATGACCTTGCCGGTCAGTTCGGCCTGGGCTGCCGTGGACAAAAGCGCCGCCAGCCCCGCGCCAAGCGCGAGTTGCTTCAGAAGTGCCATGATTCCTCCCATGTGATTTTGGCCACGCTCCTCAACGCGGCTCACCATGAGGCTATCAAAAGTAATACTATATGAAAATAGGGTCATCCTGCACCTGCAGCATCCGGGCCAGAGGGCGCCCGCGAACCGGCGGGCACAGACGCAAGCGGCAGCTCAAGGCCCTGCCCCCCACCATGTATCCAGATGGCGCTTTGCGCGCGCGCAGGCCGTGGGCAGATCCGCCCCTTGCGCCAGATGGGCCGCGATGGCACTGGCCAGCGTGCACCCCGTGCCGCGCCTGCTGCCCGCCCTGCGCGGCGCGGCAAAGCGCAAGGGCGCCCGGCCCGGGCACCACAGCCAATCGACCGCCTCCGGCCCCTCGGCATGGCCGCCCTTCAGCAGCACCGCCTGCGCGCCCCTCGCAAAGACCCCGGCGGCAAGCTCTGCCAGCGAAGCGCCGGGGGCAAGGCCGGTCAGCAGCGCCGCTTCGGGCAGGTTCGGCGTCAGCAGCGCCGCCCGCGGAATCAGCCGGGCGATCATCGCGGCCCGCCCGCCGTCATCCAGCAACACGGCCCCGGCGCTGGTCGCCAGAACCGGGTCCAGCACGAAAGGCACATCGGGCAGGGTTTCGGCCACGGCCGCCACGATCTCTGCCGTGGCCAGCATCCCCAGCTTGGCCGCCCGCACGGGGCCTGCCGCCCGGATCTGCGCGGCCACCATGGCGGCGGGGATCGGATGCACGCAACAGCCGCCCCCCGCATCCTGTGCGGTTACCGCCGTGGCCGCCACCCGCGCCGCGATTCCGTGACCGGCCAGCACCGCCAGATCGCGGGCCAGCCCTGCCCCGGCAGAACTGTCCAGCCCCGCGATGACCAGCACGCTCATTGGCCGTCCGCCAGCAAGGCAAGCGAAGCGGCCCCCCGCGCCGCAAGAACCTGCGCGCCCCGCCAGGCCCGCAGCCCCGACGAACAGCACAGCACAACCCGCCCTGCATCGGGCAGCGGCCAGTTGGCCAGATCTTCCGGCGCCACCCGCTGCGCGCCAGGAACCACAGCCACCGAACCGGCCGGGCGCAGATCGACCACCGTGTCGCCGCGGCTGATCTGCGCGGCGGCAACAAAGCCGACCCCCGGCGCTTCGGGGGCCCCCGCAAAACTGAACCCGCCCAGCCGCCAGCTGCCCAGATCCAGCGTGACGACGCGGCCCAGCGGGCTTGGCTGCAACCCGATCAGACAGGCCAGCACCATCTGCGCCTGCACCGCCCCCAAGGTGGCCACCACCGGCCCAAGAACCCCCGCTGTCGCACAGCTTGCCGCCAGAGCGGGCAGGTCGGGAAACACGGCGCGATAGCTGGGCGCCGCGCCGCAAAAGCCACCCGCATAGCCGGATTGACCAATGACCGAGGCCGAGATCAGCGGCTTGCCTGCGCCAAGGCACAGATCCGACAGGGTATAGGTCACGGCAAAGCTGTCGGCGGCATCCACGATCACATCCGCCGCGGCGATCAGGTCCGGCGCATTGGCCGGATCAAGCCGCGCGACAAGCGGCAGGGGCTGGCAGTCGGGATTCAGCGCCTGCACATGCCGGGCGGCGGCTGTGGCCTTTGGCCTGCCGATGTCCGCCGCGCTGTAAAGCGTCTGACGGTGCAGGTTGGCCAGCTCGACGGTATCCGGGTCGATGATGGCCAGATGGCCGACCCCTGCCCCCGCCAGCGCCGGGATCACCGTGCAGCCCAACCCCCCTGCCCCGACCACCAGCACCCGCGCCCCGGCCAGCCTTGCCTGCCCGGGCCGCCCCACCCCCGGCACCGCGATCTGGCGGGCATAGCGGCTCATGTCGCGGCCCTTTCGGGCCGGACCGCCTGCAACCAGACCCGGCTGCGCGCGTCGGGTTCCGCTGCGGTCACAAGATCCGTGACAACCGCCGCCACATCGGCCCCGGCGGCAAAGACGGCGGGCAGACGTTCGGGGGTCAGGCCCCCGATGGCAACCAGCGGCATATCCCCGATCCTCGCCTTCCAGCGCGCCAGTTTCTCCAGCCCCTGCGGCTGCCATTTCATCTGCTTGAGCGCGGTGGGATAGATCGGCCCAAGGGCGATATACGCCGGGCGCAGCGCCAAGGCCCGCTCAAGCTCGGCACGGTCATGGGTGGAAATCCCCAGCCGCAGCCCGGCACGGGCAAGCACAGGCAGGTCGGCGGTATCCAGATCCTCCTGCCCCAGATGCACGAAATCCGCCCCCCCGGCCAAAGCCTCGCGCCAGTGGTCGTTGACCACAAGCTGCGCGCCATGGCGCTGGCAGGCGGATCGGGCGGCGGCGATCTGCCGGGGAACATCCGCAGCATCGCCCTTGAAGCGCAGCTGGACCAGCCTCGCCCCCTGTGCGACCACCCGGCCCACCCAATCGGCATCGGGCAGCACAGGATAAAAGCGCGGCAGGATCATGGCCGCCCCCCGAGGTTCAGGTCGGCCAGCCCCAGCACCGGGGTCGAGGGCACTGCCATATCGCGCGGCGGCATCAACCCGGCCTCATAGCCGATCCGCCCGGCGGCCACCGCTTGCCCGAAGGCGTGCGCCATCGCCACCGGATCGCCCGCCTTCGCCACGGCGGTGTTCAGCAGAACGGCATCAAACCCCAGTTCCATCGCCCGCGCCGCCTGACTGGGCGCCCCCAGCCCCGCGTCAATGATCAGCGGCACCTGCGGAAGATACCGCCGCAGCGAGACCAGCGCCTCGGCATGGCGCAGCCCCTGCCCCGATCCGATCGGCGCCCCCCAGGGCATCAGCACCCGGCAACCCGCATCCAGCAGCCGCTCGGCCACGATCAGATCCTCGGTGGTATAGGGGAACACCTGAAACCCCTCGGCACACAGGATGCGCGCCGCTTCGACCAGCGCAAAGGGATCGGGCTGCAGCGTGTCGGCATGGCCGATCACCTCCAGCTTGATCCAGCTTGTCCCGAACACCTCACGCGCCATCTGGGCGGTGGTGACGGCCTCGCGGGCGGTATGGCAGCCTGCGGTATTGGGCAACAGCCGCGCGCCGCTGGCTTGCAGCAGCGACCAGAAGCCGCTGCCAGCACCGGCAGCCCGCGCCGCCTCCCGCCGCAGCGACACGGTGATCACCGCCGCGCCAGAGGCAGCAATGGCCGCAGTCAACACCTGTGGCGATGGATATTGCGCGGTGCCCAGCAGCAACCGCGACGGCAGGTCAATGTCGTAAAGCCGCATCTCAGCCCCCCTGCATCGGGGCCAGCACTTCGATCCGGTCGCCCTCCTGCACCGGGGTCGTGGGGCGGGCACTGGCGGGAATGAACGCGCCGTTGACGGCGGTGGCCACAGCCGCGCCACCATACCCAAGTTCGGCCAGAACCTCGGCCAGACTGGCCGCGCCGATGTCGTATCGAGTTCCGTTCAGGTCAATCTGCATGGGCGGCCTCCTGTTCTGCTCGGGCGAACTGGTCGGCCAGTTGCGCGGCCAGCGCCGGGGCCGTCAGAAAGCCGTGGCGATACAGCCCGTTCAGATGCCAGCGCCCGCCAGCCCTGACGATACGCGGCAGGTTGTCGGCAAAGGCAGGGCGCAGACCGCTGGCCGTCTCCAGAATGGTGGCCTCGGCAAAACCCGGATGCAGGGTGAAGGCCGCCGACATCAGCTCCATCGCGCTGCGCAGGGTGATCGGGCCGGGATCGTCGCTTTCCAGCATGGTGGCGCCGATCATGTAAATCCCCTTGCCGCGCGGCACGACATAGACCGGAAAGCGCGGATGCAGCAGCCGGATCGGCCGGGTCAGCGTGACGCCGGGGCAATGCAGCAGCAGCATCTCCCCCCGCACGGCGCGCAGCCCGGGCAGATCGGCGCGGGCGGCAATGCCCCGACAGTCGATATCGGCCTGTTCAGGGGCAAGCCGGGTCTGGCTGCGGATCGCAACACCGCGCTGGCGCAGCCCATCGGCCAGCGCCACCAAAGCAGCACGCGGATCAAGATGTGCCTCTCCGGCATAGAACAGGCCAGACGCAAACCGCCCCGCAAGATCGCCTTCCAGCCCGGCGATGCCATCCGCCTCCAACCGCCTGTGCCCGCTGGTACGGGCGGCAAAACGGTCAAGCTCGGCCCGGTCGCGGTCCGGGGCCACCACCAGCGAGCCGCGCCGCGCCACTCCCGGCACCCGCGCGGCCCACCAGTCGGCCGCGTTCGCCCCCAGCCGCGCCACCTCGGGCGCCGCTGTTTCACCTTCGACCCAGGGGGCAATCATGCCCCCCGCCAGCCAGCTTGCGCCCCCATGAACCGGCCCGCTGTCCACCAGCGCGACCGGCAGGCCGCGTTCCGCCAGGGTGGTTGCGACGCACAGCCCCGCAACCCCCGCCCCCAGAATGGTGATCATTCCGCGCCCTCCGCAGCGGGCAGATAAACCTCGCCTTTCTCGCGGAATTTCAGCGCCATCGCCGCCATGCCCTCGGCCTGCGCCCCCAGATCCTGCGCGGCGGCCCGGATGTCATGGCTGATCCGCATCGAGCAGAACTTCGGCCCGCACATCGAACAGAAATGCGCGGTCTTGTGCGCCTCTTTCGGCAAGGTTTCGTCATGGAACGACCGCGCGGTATCGGGGTCGAGCGACAGGTTGAACTGATCCTCCCAGCGGAACTCGAACCGCGCGCGGCTCAGCGCATCATCGCGCGCCTGCGCCCCCGGCAGGCCCTTGGCCAGATCGGCGGCATGGGCCGCGATCTTGTAGGTGATCACGCCCATCTTCACATCGGCACGGTCAGGCAGGCCCAGATGCTCTTTCGGGGTGACATAGCACAGCATCGCGGTCCCGAACCAACCGATCATCGCCGCCCCGATGGCGCTGGTAATATGATCATATCCGGGCGCAATATCGGTGGTCAGCGGCCCCAGCGTATAGAACGGCGCCTCGCCACAGGTGGCCAGTTGCTTGTCCATATTGGCCTTGATCTTGTGCATCGCCACATGGCCCGGCCCTTCGATCATCACCTGGCAATCCTTCGCCCAGGCGATCCGGGTCAGCTCTCCCAGCGTCTCCAGCTCGGCAAATTGCGCGGCGTCATTGGCATCCGCGACCGAGCCGGGCCGCAGGCCGTCGCCCAGACTGAAGCTGACATCATAGGCCCGCATGATGTCGCAGATGTCGTCGAAATGGGTGTACAGGAAGCTTTCCCGGTGGTGATGCAGGCACCACTTTGCCATGATCGAGCCGCCACGGCTGACAATCCCGGTCACGCGCCCTGCGGTTAACGGAATATGATGCAGGCGCACGCCCGCATGGATGGTGAAGTAATCCACCCCCTGTTCGGCCTGTTCGATCAGCGTGTCGCGGTAGATCTCCCATGTCAGGTTCTCGGCCACGCCATCGACCTTTTCCAGCGCCTGATACAGGGGCACCGTGCCAATCGGTACCGGCGCATTGCGCAGAATCCATTCGCGCGTGTTGTGGATGTTGCGGCCGGTTGAAAGGTCCATCACGGTATCGGCGCCCCAGCGGATCGACCAGACCATCTTGTCCACCTCCTCGGCCATCGACGAGGTAACGGCGCTGGTGCCCATGTTGGCATTGATCTTGACCGCAAAGTTGCGACCGATGATCATCGGCTCCAGTTCGGGGTGGTTGATGTTGGCAGGGATGATCGCGCGCCCGGCGGCAATCTCCTGCCGGACGAATTCGGGCGTGACAAGATCAGGGATCGCGGCACCGAAATCCTCGCCATCACGGGCGCTGCCCGACGCGGCGGTGCGGCCCAGATTTTCGCGGATCGCCACATATTCCATTTCAGGCGTGATGATCCCGGCACGGGCATAGGCGAGCTGGGTGACAGCCTTGCCCTCAACGGCGCGCAGCGGCGGGCGCAGGTGCGGAAAAGCCGGTACCAGCCGCTCGCCGGTGGCAAAGCCGTTGTCGGCAGGTTGGACGGCGCGCGCCGCATAAGCCACGCAATCGCCGCGCGCGCTCACCCATGCGCCGCGCACCGGCGCCAGACCCTGCGCGATATCGGTGGCAATCGCCGGATCGGTATAGGCACCGGAGGAGTCATAGACCGTCACCGGCGGCTCGCCCGCAGAAGGGTGAAGGGCGATCTGGCGCATCGGCACCCGCAGATCGGGATGGAGGACACCCGGCACATAAACCCTGGTGGAGCCGGGCAGCGGGCCGGTGGTGACAGAGGGCAGCGCCGGCCCGCTGGTCTGTGGGATCTGGGTCGTCTGGTTCATCAAAGCCTCTTCGCGTTGATGACCCGTGGTAAAGGGAAAGAAGCCGGGATTACGCCCGTATGGACGCCCCGTTCGCGACGAACGATGTGGGCGACCGCTTGTGCTTCCTACGCCAGTATCAACTGGGTCAGGTTCAAAGGGTCGCTTCACCGCAGGCCGGACTTTGCAGCCCATCCTGCTATCAGCCTCTCAGTCCCTTGGGCGGGACTCCCCTGACAGTCCGAGTTTTCTAGACAGGGGCCGGGGCTGCGTCAATAGGGCTGACCGCACTCTGCATGGCCAAGGTCATCCCGCACGGCAAAAGTTGACAGCTGTCAACTTTTCACGCCGCTTGCGCATTGGCCGGAGAGAGCAGGGCCATGATCATCGGGCCGGGGGTAAAGCCACCGCTCGCCGCCTTAACCGTCAGGTGACGCAGATAGGCGCCGGGCTTCTGGATCGTGCCGACCTTTTGCAACATGGCGGCCACGGTGATGGCGGCGACCTCTGGCCCCATGATCCGCTGTGCCTCGTTCCAGGCATCGGCGCTGATTCCCATCATGGACCGCAGATAGGCGGCGGCGGTGATCAGTTCATGCCAACTGCGGATGCTGCCTTGCGCATAGGGCAGGATGTCCGGGCAAGCCTTCACCACAAGCCCCAAGGGCAGGGCAGGGGGGATACCCTCGCCGTCGCCCCTGCCTGTTTCAAGGCAAGGTTCAGATTCATGAGAGTCTGGTTTTGAACTCTGATAGTGCCGCCCGAAATGGACGGCATTGCCGCTCATTTCTTCTGAAATAACGGGAGTTGCCAAGAGCTTGTCCACAGAGACCAGCAGATGATCCGCCTCGTCTTGCAGCCGCGCCAGCGCCTCGGTGTCCAGCTTGCGGCGCAGGGTGCCCTGGGCGGTGAGCAGCGCGGGTTGCAGGTTGTTGCCTTCGGGCAGCCGGCCCTCGGCCTCGGCATAGGCCAGCAGCTTGGCGGCATCGCGCAGGCGCAGCACCACGGCTTCGCGCAGCAGCTTGAGGTGCAGGGCCGCGTCGCGCGCCGCCTCGGCCGCCTCGGCGATGACACAGGCCCGCACCAGCAGCGGACGCAGCGAGAAGCCGAAGGCGCGCAGCATCTCGCCGCCGCGGCTGCGGGTGGCATAGCGCTTGCCGTTCGGGCTGTCATGGCGGGCGATCAGACCGGCGGCGATCAGGGCGGCCAGATGGCGGCGCAGCGTGCTTTCGGCCATGCCGTGCGCCCGTTCCGCCAGCGCGGCATTGGAGGGGAACACGATCAGATCCGCCGCATCGGCCAGTTGCCGGTCGGGCAGGAAGGTAAGCAGCGCATTCAGCACCACCAGATCACGGTCGGTGACGCCAAAGCGGTGGCGCGCCGTGCGCAGATCGTTGAACAGCTGCCATTTGTCGGCAGCGGGCAGCGGGGCAGGGGCCGCGGCCAGAGCCTGCGACGCCAAAAGGCCATGAGAAACCGCCCGCCGCCCGAAGGGCGTCGTGGAAATGTGGTGCATTGCGTATCACGAGGCAAAAAGAAGCCGCCCGTCGCAAGACGGTTGTTGACAGCGAATCAGAGGCAGCGGTATTCTTGAGGTGCTAGAACAAGAATGGGCCTCTCGGGATGTCATGTCCTGGGGGGCTTTTTCGTTATGCCGGGCCGTGCCTCCTGTGCTGGGTTTCGGGATAGGTCATTCGCCCTCGCTCCACTTGCGGTGAAGATCGGGAAGTTGGGTCAGCAGCCAATCCTCGAAGCCACGGTCCAGCCGCCGCTCCATACGGATGATCAGACGACCACCGGAGCGGCTGGCCTCGGCCAGTGCCACGCCATTGACGCTTTCGATGCGCTGCGGCGCCGGGCGTTCGGCCTGTTTGCGGCGGGTGCTGATACCCTTGGCATAGCTGAGCGCCGCCTCGAACCGGGCATCGGAGCCGGTGGCGCCGGACAGGTTGACCATGGCGATCACCTCGCCGGGTTCATGTTCACCCAGCTCCATCGCCTCGGCCAGCGCCAGCCAGCGGTCGCGGCCCACGGAAGGTGCCGCGCCGATGGCCTGAATCACCTCGGGCGCGACCCGTTCGGCGACGGAAATAAGACGGGAAATCAGGGTCTTGTCCATCGACAGCGTGTCGCCGATGATCTTGCGGTCATAGCCCGCCTCTTCCATCTGCCGGGCAAAATTGGCCTTTTCGATGAAAGACAGATCGCGGCGGGCGGTATTCTCCTGCCCTTGGGCGATCAGAAGGTCGCGGTCGTCCAACTGCCGCAACAGCGCCTTCACCGGGCGGTTCAGATCGCGCAGCGCCAGCACGCGGCGGCGGCCATAGACGATCTGATAGCGGCCTTCCTGTTCGGGATGCGGGCGCACCAGAACCGGCACCTGCTGGCCATATTCGGCGATCGAGGCGAGCAGCGCGGCATCTTCGGCATCGTCGGATTCCAGCCGGTCCTGCATGCCGCCCGCGTCGATCAGCTGCGGGTCGATTTCCAGCAGCGCGCGCGATTGCAGATCGGCGACCGAGCGCGAGATGGCGCCGATGGCGCCCTTGGCATAGCGCGGGCGATCCTGCACCGGCGGGGCAGGGGGATCGGCCTTGGGGGCGCCCATCAGACCTTCGAGCAGATGTTTGCGTGCCATTACCGCCCCCATGCCTTCTGGATCAGCGCCTCGATCTCGCCATTGACCGCGTTCAGGCTTTCGATGGCCCGATCATAGGTCGTGCGGGTGAAGGCGCTTTTCTCGACTTCGTAGAGTGTCTGCTTGGTGATCCCCGCATCGGAAATCGCGGTGGATTTCAGCACCGAATGGTTCAGCACATGGTCGCCGAACAAGGATCGCATGAAGCTGACCATCTGGTTCTGCGGCCCGTCGCCGGGTTCATAGCGGGTGACGACATAGCGCAGCCAGTCATATTCCATATTGCCCCCGGCATCGGCCACCACCCCCAGCAGGTTGGAGGTCATCAGCAGGAACTGGCACATCGACATCACGTCGAGCATCTGCGGATGCACCGTCACCAGCACCGCCGTTGCGGCACTCAGTGCCGACATGGTGAGGAATCCGAGCTGGGGCGGGCAGTCGATGATCACCAGGTCATACTCCGCTTCAACCTCGGCCAGTTTGTCGGCAATCCTGGTAAAGAACAGGTTACCGGAGCGGGCGGCGAGAACGCGCGGGGTTTCGTGCTCGAACTCCATGAGGTCGAGATTGCCGGGGATCAGATCGAGATTGGTGAAATAGGTCTTGCGGATCACATCGCGCAGCGGCGCCGGGTCTTCATAGCGGATCGCGTCATAGAGCGTGCCGCCATCCAGCAGGTCGAATTCCGGTTGGAAGCCGTGCAGAGCCGAAAGCGAGGCCTGCGGGTCAAGGTCGATGGCCAGCACGCGATAGCCGTCCAGCGCGCATTTCTGTGCCAGATGTGCGGCAGTGGTGGTCTTGCCCGAGCCGCCCTTGAAGTTGATCACGGTGATGACCTGCAGATGGTCGCCGTCCCGCCGCCCCGGCAGATAGGTGCCGGGCGTCTTGGCCCCGGCCTCCAGCAGATGGCGCAGGGCCACGATATCGTCGGGGGTGTAAAGACGGCGGCCGCCCGCACCGGTTTCGGGCTGCGGGCCGCGCCCTTCGAGGCTGAGCTTGCGCAGATAGGCATCCTTGACGCCCAGCAGATCGGCCACCTCGCCGCTGGTGAAGCGGCGCAACTGCTTGCTGGCATCGGGCGGAAAAAGCTGCGCACGATGCGCCAGAAGACGCTCTGACAGCTTGGCGGCATGTTCGCCCACCAGCCGGTCAATCCGGGTTTGTTGCTTCATCACTGCCCTCTGCCGATCCGTTTGTTACGGCTTTCGGCGACTTTATCACTACTTGGCGTAAATCAATGCGCCAGTTTTCAGATTCGGGCAAGGGCTTTGATCCACAGCTTGTGGATAACATCGGCCCAGCCACCAGAGAAGACGGGCCGGGGCGCAGATTCCGCCGGTCCAGAGACGAAAGCGGCGGGTCTGGCCGCCGTGCAGCATCAATCCCCGGCGGGGGGGAGGCCCCGCCGGGGTGGGTATCGCCTTATGCGGTGAGGGCCGCGTCAGAGGTCGGGCGATACTTTCCAGTCGCGGAGTTTGTAGACGGTGCCGGGGCGGGGGCGGGGTTTGGCGTCGGTTTCGCGCATCCGGCGTTTGAAGCTGTGGATCGGGGTGGCGCGGTCGTCGATGCGCACCTCGACCACCGAGGGGCCGTCATGGGCGAAGGCTTCGTCCAGCGCCGCGGCGATCTGGTCGGGCTTGTCCACATAGATCCCCTTCAGCCCCAGCGCCTGCGCTGCGGCGGCATAGCCGGGGACCATGCTTTGCGTCTCTAACGTTGCCGATTGCACGTTGTTGAAGAAGATCTCCTGCCACAGCTGGATCCAGCCCAGCTTGCCATTGTTGATCACCACATTGACGATGCGCTGGTTGTATTGCGCCTGCGTCGCCAGCTCGCCCACCGTGTAGGAAAACGCGCCGTCGCCCGCCACGGTGACCACCCGCGCGCCCTTGGGCACCACGGTGGCCGCCCCGATCGCGCCGGGCACCGAATAGCCAAGCCCCCCCTGACCACGGGCGAACAGGAACTGCCGCTTGGCCTGTTCCGCCTGGATATAGCCGGAAATCCACCCGGCCGAGAAGGACGCGTCCGACACCACCACATCCTCGGGCTGCAGGCGTTTCGCGATCTCCACCATGATGCGCGGCGGCAGGATCGGCACCTGATCCGAGGCCATTTCGACCGCCTTTTCCGCCTCGCAGCGCGCCTTCACCTCGGCGATGCGGGCCAGCCAACCGGGGTTGGCCTGCGCCCGGCTGTCGCCCAAACCGGCATCCAGTGCGCGCACGCATTCGCGCACATCGCCCAGCAGGGCCACGGTCGGGCGGAAGGTGCGGCCATGTTCCAGCGGGTCGAAATCAATGGTGATCGTCGCCTGATCGGGCTTCGGCAGCGTCCAGTTCATGCCGGTGTTCTGGCTGACCTTGGACCCGCACCAGACGATCAGATCGGCCTCCTGAATGAGCTCGATCGCCGCCAGCGAGCCCAGCGGGTTCAGCACCCCCGCCGCATAGGCGCGGGTTTCCGGCACCGAACCCTTGCCCGACAGCGAGGTCACCACCAGCCCGCCCAGACGGTCGGCAAAGGCGGTCACCTCGGCGGTGGCATCGGCGCCATGCACGCCGCCGCCGCAGACCAGCGCCGGGCGCTTGGCCTTCTTGATCAGCGTGATCGCCGCGTCAATTTCCGACGGCGGCGCGACCGAGCGCAGATAGGGGATGCGCGCGCTGCGGTCATCGACGGTGATCTTCAGCAGATCCTCGTCCCAGTCGGCATCGAAAATGTCATGCGGAATGATCAGCGCCACCGGCCCGGGCCGCGGCGCCGTGGCGATGCGGAAGGCGGTGCGCAAGAGTTCCGGCAGGGCCGCGACCGAGGGCACAAGGAACGCCTCCTTCGAGCAGGTCTTGAAGAAAGAGAGTTGGTCAAACCCTTGGCTGGCAATGCCTTTTTCCTTCAACGACAGCCAGTCCAACGGCAGTTCGCCAATGATGCCGATCATCGGGATCGAGGCGTTCTGCGCCTCCAGAAACCCCGCAGGCAACAGGTTGGCGCCGGGGCCCACCGTCACGTCGCAGATGCCGGGCTTGCCGGTCAGCCGCGCATAGGCATCCGCCGCATAGGCCGCATTCCGTTCGTCGCGCATCAGGATATGCCGGATCCGATCCGTCCGCCGCGAAATCCCGTCATGCAGCGCCGTCGTCTGCCCCCCGGGCATCCCGAACACATAATCAATCCCGCTGCGCGCTAGCATCTCTGCCAATAGGTCGCCAATATGAGCCATGTCGTTTCCTTTCGATAGGCATGGAAGCACCGGCCCCGCAGGCGGGTTGTGCCGGTCAGAACGAAGGTGAAGGTGTCAGGCGGCGGGGCTGGCCCGCTGCCGGTCGGCCATGCGGTGCATCAGCGGTCGCAGGGCGGTATGGGTGTCGCGGTAATAACCGAACAGGTCTTCATATTGGCGATGGCGGGCCGCATCCGGTTCGATCACCCGCGCCGCGCGCACCATCACCGCCGCCGCTTCGGGCAGCGCGGCATAGGCTCCGGCCCCCACCGCCGCCGTGATCGCGGCGCCAAACGCCGTCGCCTCGGTCACTTCGGGCACGATCAGCGGCACATTGGCGGTATCGGCGTGCATCTGCAGCCAGAAGGGCGAGCGCACCGTGCCGCCCGCAATGGTCATCGTCTCCACCGCCACGCCGCCTTCGGCCAGCCGGGCCAGAATGTTGCGCGTGCCAAAGCAGACCGATTCCATCAGCGCGCGGGTGATGTCGGCCGTGCCGTGTTTCAGCGTCAGCCCCCAGATCGCGCCCTGAAGATCATAGTCGATATGCGGGTTGCGGTTGCCCTGCCAGAAATCCAGCGCCACCAGCCCGTTGGCGCCCAGCGGCACCGCCTCGGCCGCCGCCATCATCGCCGCATAGCTGTCGCGCCCGCCCGACATCTGGTCATGCCACCAGCGGATGACGGAACCGGAGGACACCTGCCCCCCTTCCATGACGAACAGCCCCGGCACGACGCAATCGGGATGCGGGCCAAAGACCCCCTCGATCTCCACATCGCGGTCGGTCATCGGCAGCACCAGATGCGACGATCCGGTGATGAAGGCGGTCTGGCCGCTGGCCAGCGTGTTCAGCCCCACCATCGCCACATAGGCATCGGTGCCGCCGCACACCACCAGCGTCTGCGCGCCCAACCCCAGCGCCGCGGCGGCGTCCGGCGCCAGCGGCCCGATGGGCGCCCCGAGCGGCAGCATCGTCGTAGGAAACCGTTCTGCCAGCCCCGGCAGCCCGATCTGCGCGAACAGATCCTCGGGCCAGCCGCCCCGGCGCGGATCGTGGAACCAGCGGTTGATCGTCTGGTTCAGCCCCAGTGTCACTTCGCCCGACAGGCGCAGCGCGATGTAATCCGACATTTCCACAAACCAGCGCGTGCGATCGAACAGCGCCGGGTCATTGTCCTTGATCCACAGGATCTTCGGGATCATCGTCTCGGCGCTCACTCCGCCGCGCGACCGGCGCAGCGCCGGGTGGCCCGTCGCCTCGATCCGCCGGGCCTGCGGCGAGGCGCGGTTGTCCATCCACAGGATCGCGGGCGCCAGCGGTTGCAGATCCGCCCCCAGCGCCACCAGCGTGCTGGAGGTGCCGTCGGCACAGATCGCCCGCACATCGCCGGGCTGCACCCCCGCCTCGGCCAGCGCCTGACGCACCGCCAGCACGCTGGCGCGCCACCAGTCGGCAGGGTCTTGCGTGGCCCAGCCGGTGCGGGGAAACTGCGTGTCATAGGGCACCGTCGCCATGGCCAGCACCCGGCCCTGCAGATCGGCCACCAGCGCCCGCGCGCCACCCGTGCCGCAATCCAGCCCGATGGTGACGGGGGTTTGGGTCATCGTCATCTCAGTTCCCCTTCCGGCGATGGGCGTGCATCCGCGCCGCCCCGGTGGCCACGGCCAGCCCGGTCAGCAGCAGCGCGCCCTGAATGATCTGGCGTTGGTAATCCGGCAGGCCCAGCAGCGCCGCCCCGCTGAACAGCACACCCAGAAACAGCGTCGCCGTCACGCTGCCCAGAATATTGGGCTTGCCGACATGCACCATCATCCCGCCCAGCAAGACCACGGTCAGCCCGTTGATCAGATAGGCGCCGCCAATCGTCGGCTGGCCCGAAGACAGGTTCGCCGCCAGCAACACCCCGGCCAGCGCGGCACTCGCCCCCGACAGCGCGAACAGCAGCACCACGATCCGCCCGACCGGCACGCCAACCGCGACCACCGCCGCCTCGTTCTGCGCCATGGCGTAGATATAGCGCCCCATCGCCAGCCGTTCCTGCGCGTACCAAGCCAGCAGGCACAGCCCCAGCACCGGCAGCACGATCACCGGCACCGCGCCGAACAGCGTGGTTTCCAGCAGCCCGCGCAGCGGGCCGGGATCGGCGATGCGGATCACCGTGCCCTTGCCCAGCGCCGCCGCCGCCGAGGCACACATCCCCGCCGTGGCAATGGTCACGATCAGCGGCGGCAGCTTCATCCGCGCCACCAGTCCACCATTCACCAGCCCGACCACCAGCCCCAGCGCGATGGCCGCCGCAATCGCCGCCCCCCAGCCCCAGCCCTGTTGCAACAGCGCGGCGCAGGTCATGTTGGCCAGCGCCGCCACTTGCATGAAGCTCACGTCGATCTTGCCCGAAGCGATGACCCAGGTCAGCCCCAGCACCATGATCACCATGATGGAAAAGCTGCGCAGCACCGTGGCGATATTGCCGGGGTCCAGCAGTTGGGGCCGTTGCTGGCTGATCGCCAGCGTCATCGCCACCAGCGCCGCCAGCAGCCACAGGTTGGTGATGATCCGCGCAAAGCTGCGCTTGCGCTGCGGCGCGGGTTGCGCCGGTCCTGAAAGGCTCATGCTCATCCCCGTTTCTCCCCCTGTGTTGCCGGGGCCTTGGCGGGCAGCAGCACAAGCAGCCCGGCAAGCCAGCCCCGCGCCGCATCGCTGAACAGCACCACGCCGCCCAGCAGGATCAGGCTCACCACCCCGTCGCTGTAATAGTAAGGCACCCCCATCAGCGCGAACCCGTCCAGCAGCATGGTGATCAGCAATATCCCCGCGAAACTGGCCAGAACCGAGGTGCCCCCCATGATCGCCGCGCCCAGAAACACCCCGGCATAGGCGGGCATCATCAGATTGGCGCCCTTGTTGGTTTCGGCATTGCCGCTTTCCGCAAGGATCAGCAGCACCGCCAGCACCGTGCAGACCGCACAGGCCACAAAGGCCAGCGTCACATAGCGCCGGGTCGGGATGCCGGAGTAATAGGCCGCAACCGGGTTTTCGCCGGTGGCATAGAAGGCAGCACCCGTGCGGGTGCGATGCATCACGAACCAGGCCAGCCCATAGATCCCCAGCAGGAACCACAGCGACACGCCCAGGCCCAGCAGCCGCGCATCGTTCAGATCGGTGATGCCGCTTTGAAAGAAGTTCTGAAAGATCGACCGCCCGCCGGTATACAGGAACGCCAGCCCGGCGCAGATCGACCCCACGCCGATGGTGGTCACGATATCCGGCATCCCGAAGCGGCTGATCGCCAGCCCCGACACAAGGCCCAGCCCCACCCCCACCGCCAGCCCCACCAGCACCGCCACCCAAAGCGGCAGCCCGGCGGCGATCACCGCGCCCATGGTCATGGCGGTAAAGGCCGCCACCCCCGCCAGCGACAGATCGAACCGCCGCACGATCACCACGAAGGTCAGCCCCAGCGCCGCCAGCCCGTTGGCCGCCATGTGCCGCGCGATCCCCGCAAGGTTGGCGTTCGACAGAAACCGCGGCTCGGCCAGCGTGAAGGCCGCGCCCAGCGCCAGCACCATGGCGGCGAAGGCCACCACCCGCCCGGCGCCGCGCGACAGGATAAATCGCCCGCTCATGGATGTGCCCCCCCCATGATGCCGCCCATCAAAAGCTGATCGCGGCTGAATGTGCCCATCGCTGGCTCCACCTGCCGGCCCTTGTGCAGCGCGAGGGTGCGATCGGCGATGCCATGCACCTCGTCGCAATCGCTCGACATCACGATGACGGCGGCGCTTTGGGCCAACTCGCGGATCAGCGCATAGATCTTGGCCCGCGCGCCAATATCCACCCCCACCGTCGGCTCGACGAAGATATAGACATCGGCCTCGGCATACAGGCCCTTGGCCAGCACGATCTTCTGCTGGTTGCCGCCCGAATAGCCGCTGGCCGGGATGGTCAGGCTCGGTGGATGCAGCGCCACCTGCGCCGTCATGCGCTGCGCATCCTCGCGGATCCGCCGCCGCCGCAACACCCAGCCCTTGCCCGAGGCGCGCCCCAGATTGGCCAGCGGAATGTTGAACAGCGCCGTGCGCGTCAGCGCCAGCCCCTCGGTGCGCCGATCCCCCGGCACAAGGAAGATGCCCGCCGCCAGCGCATCGCGCGGCG
Source organism: Gemmobacter aquatilis (assembly GCF_900110025.1). Taxonomy (GTDB): domain Bacteria; phylum Pseudomonadota; class Alphaproteobacteria; order Rhodobacterales; family Rhodobacteraceae; genus Gemmobacter; species Gemmobacter aquatilis. The sequence continues at coordinate 119,184 of NZ_FOCE01000001.1, forward strand.
ACCCCGGCATCACCTCTTCCCCGTTCACCAGAATCTGCCCGCGCTCGGCCGGTTGCGCCCCGAAAATGGCCTTGGCCAGTTCATCACAGCCCGACCCGACCAGCCCGAACACCCCCAGAATCTCGCCCTGCCGCACGTCGAACTGCACATCCGCGAAATCCAGCCCCGAGGACAGGCCGCGCACGCTCAGGATCACCTCGCCCGCCGTGCCCGGCGCGGCCTTGGGCGGAAACACCTCGCCCATCGCCTCGCCCAGCATCATCGTCGCCAGCGACACACCCTGCGCCCGCGCGTCGTCAATGCTCATCCGCGCCACGCAGCGCCCGCCCCGGAACACCGAGAAACTGTCGGCGATCTCGAACACCTCCTCCAGCTGGTGGGTGATGTAGATCATCGAAATGCCCTGATCGCGCAGGATGTTCATCAGGCGGAACAGGTCGTCCCGCTCCACATCCGTCAGGGTCGAGGTCGGCTCGTCCAGAATCAGCACGCGGATGTCATCCGCCGCCAGCGCCTGCAGGATCGCCACCGCCTCGCGCTCCACCGCCGACATCTGCGCCACGGTCCGGCTCAGGTCGATCGGCACGGCAAAGCGCTGCAGCAGCGCCGCCGCCCGTGCGATCAGCCCGCGCTGATCCACGCGGCCCAGCATCCCGCGGCCATGCGTTTCGCGGCCCAGAAAGATGTTCTCGTAGCCGGTCATGTCCGGCACCAGTTCCGGGTGCTGCTGCACCGTGGCGATCCCGGCGCGGATCGCATCCTCCGGCGCGCGGAAATGCACCTCTTGCCCGGCCACGGTGATCGTGCCCGAATCCTTCTGGACGATCCCCGACAGGATCTTGATGAATGTCGATTTTCCGGCGCCGTTGATCCCCAGAAGCGCATGAACCTCGCCCGGATCAAGGTGGAACTCCACCTTGTCCAAGGCTTTCACCGGCCCGAACCGCTTCGAGACTTCGGACGCCAGCAAGACTGGCGCTCCCATGATCTCTTCCCTTCGCTAAATGATGCGCCATGGGGCCGAAACCCCATGGCCAGAGGTCGATCAGACCGCGCGAACCCAACCGAGTTCCTGCGCCCGGCCCGGCACGTCGAAATCATCCGGGATACTGTCGGCCAGCATGTCCTTGGTGACGGCATAGGTCGGCGTCACGATCAGCCGCGGCGCCGGGCGGCCCGCCAGATGCTCATGCGCATACAGCACATTGGCATAGGCCATCTCGTAGAAGCTTTGCGCCATCGACAGCTTCAGCGGCGTGTCGCCCGCGATATAGTTGAAGGCTTGACTGCCGCCGTCGATCCCGGTCAGGATCAGATTGTCGCGCCCTGCCGCCTTGGCGGCCAGCGTGCCTTCCACCGCCGCACCATCCCAGGCGCACCAGATCGCGTCGATATCGGGGTTGGAGGTCAGGATATTGTCCACCGCCTGCCGGGGCGTCACATTGCCCGCCAGCGCAAAGGCCCATTCCGTCACGATCTGCACATCAGGGTAACGGCGCAGCGTCCATTCCATGCCCAGCGTGCGCTGATCCCAGCTTTCGTTCTGCGGCAGCATCACGCGGGCGATCTTGCCCTTGCCGTTCAGCGCCTTGCAGATGGATTCGCAGGAATACTGCCCCATGCCGAAATTGTTCGACATGGCGGTGCTGTTCACCAGCACACCCGGAATCGCGCTGTCGGCGCAGAATACCGGAATGCCCGCCGCCACGGCCCGCTGCACCGCAGGCGCAATCGCCACCGCATCGGCGGGGGTGATGAACAGCGCATCGGGTTTCGACGCGATGAGCGAGTCGATCTGATCCGATTGCACCCGCGCATCAAAGCCCGCGTCGGTGGTGGTCAGCGAACCGCCCAGTTCCGCCACGGCGGCGTTGAACCCGTCCTGCAGATGGCGCCCGGAATCATAGGTCGTCCAGCCCAGCGAGGCCGCGAATTTGCGATCCGCCGCCTGGGCGCGCAGTCCCTTGGGCCAGGCCGCCATGGCCGCCGCCGCCGCGATGGACGCACCCATGAAGGCCCGGCGGCTGAACCCGCCGGTCATCATATCATCAGTCATGCTTGTCTCCTCCACAGTTGTTTGCCCTGCCGATCACCGCCGGCCGGGTCCGGTTCCCCCGGCGCCGGTTGATCGGCGCAGGGGTCAGGCCGGGCCTTTCGGCCTCAGCACAGTCGTGTCAGCCCGGCCCAATCCTCATAGGCCCCGGCATAGCTGGCCGCATGTTCCGCCGACGGGGCGACCACGGCGCGGATCTTCGGGCGGCGCAGCACCTCTGGCGGGGCGGCCCCCGTCGCGGCGATCATCGCCAGCCGGGCGGCGCCAAAAGCCGCCCCCAGCTCGCTCGCCTCTGGCAAGTCCAGCTCCACCTCCAGCGCCGTCGCCAGCATCGAAAGCCAAAGCGCCGATTGCGACCCGCCGCCGATCGCCATCAACCGCTCCAACCGCGTGCCGCTGGCGCGGAACGCCTCGGCACATTCGCGCAGCGCGAAGGCCACGCCCTGCAACACCGCCTGCGTCAGCGCCGCATCGTCATGCTGATGCGCCAGCCCGATAAAGGCGCCGCGGATCTCCGGGTCATTGCGCGGCGACCAGCAGCCATCCAGAAACGGCGCGAACAGCAGATCGGTCGGCGGGCGCGGATCGGGGCCTAGCGCCTCCACCAGCTCCTTCGGGCTGCGCTTCAGGCGCGCCGACAGCCATGTCAGGCACGAGGTCGCCGACAGCACGACCGACATCTGGTGCCACACATCCGGCACCGCATGGCACAGCGTTTCAATCGCCATCTGTCCCGCCGGGCGCGGGCTGGCATTGGCCACGAACAACACGCCCGAGGTGCCCAGCGACAGCGTGCCCGCCCCCTCGCCGATCACCCCGGCCCCACAGGCGCCGCAGGCATTGTCGCCGCCGCCACCCGCAATCACCGGCTGCCCCGCCATGCCCCAGCGCGCCGCCAGATCGCGGCGCAACCGGCCCGTGACCTCGGTGCCTTCATGCAAGCGCGGCATTTGGTCCCGGCGCAGCCCGGTCGCGTCCAGCATCCGGTCCGACCAGTCGCGCCGCCCCAGATCCAGCCACATCGTGCCGCTGGAATCCGCCATGTCCGAGGCGCGCTCCCCCGACAGGCGCAGCCGGATGTAATCCTTGGGCAGCAACACCATCCGCGTGGCGGCAAACACCTCCGGCTCGTGCCGCGCCACCCAGATCAGCTTCGCCGCCGTCACCCCCGGCGTGGGTTTGCGCCCCACGATCCCGCCCAGCTCCGGCACCCGCTCCAGCAGATCCCGACATTCCGCGCCGCTGCGTGTGTCGTTCCACAGGATCGCCGGGCGCAGCGGCCGGTCCGCCGCATCCAGCAGCGTGGCACCATACATCTGCCCCGACAGCCCGATGCCCTGCACCGCCGCCATCGCCTTGGGCTGGCGCAGCCGCAACGCATCCAGCGTTTCGCACACCGCCCCCCACCACAGATCGGGGTCTTGCTCCGACCAGCCCTTCTGCGGGCGGGCCACGCTCAGCGGCTGCGACGCCGCTTCGCCGATCAACCGCTGATCCGCGTCGATCAGGATCGCCTTCACCCCAGACGTGCCGAGGTCGATACCCAGATACATGTCGTCTCCTCCCTGCCACCGCCACCTCCCAATGGCGGGTCGTCTCTCCGCACGCGCTTACGCGGACTGCCGTTGCAATCCCCCGTCCAGATAGGCCTCCAGCGCCGCGATCTGCGCCGCCGTCATCCGCAGCCCCAGTTTGCTGCGGCGGAACAGGATGTCCTCTGCCGTGCGCACCCATTCGGTGCCGCGCATGTAATCCACCTCGGCCGAGGTCAGCCCGGCGCCAAAGTCGATGCCCATATCGGCCCAACTGCGCGCCGATCCCAGCACCCGCCCGGCGCGTGAACCATAATGGCGCACGAACCGCCGCGCCTCGTCCTCGGCCAGAAAGCGATACTGTTCGCGCAGCCGGTTCACCTCGCCCATGAAGCCACCCGGCGCGAAATCGCCCCCCGGCAGCGGGCGCCGCCCGGTCCAGCCCGGCCCTTCACCGCCGCGCAGCGCCTGCGCCCCCAGCAAGGGCGCCAGCTTGTCCATCACCGCCTCGGCCAGCCGCCGATAGGTGGTGATCTTGCCGCCGAACACCGAAATCATCGGCGCGCTGCCGCTGTCATCCAGCTCCAGCACATAATCCCGCGTCGCCTTCTGCGCTTTGTCCGATCCGTCGTCATACAGGGGCCGCACGCCGCTATAGGTCCAGACCACATCCGCCGGGGTGACGGGCTTCTGGAAGTAATCGCTGGTCAGCTTGCACAGATAGGCGATTTCTTCGTCCGAGGCGCGCACGGCGCGCGGGTCGCCCGGATAATCGCGGTCGGTCGTGCCGATCAGGGTAAACCTGTCCTCGTAAGGAATGGTGAAGACGATCCGCCCATCCTTGTTCTGAAAGATGAAACAGCGGTCATGCGCATACAGCCGCGGCACCACGATATGCGATCCCTGCACCTGCCGCACCTTGCCCTTGGGCGGGCGCCTGGCAATGTCGCGCGCCACGGCATTGGCCCAGGGCCCCGCCGCATTGATCAGCACCTTGGCCTGAATCCCCTCCTCCACACCCGTCGCCAGATCGCGCGTCACCACCCGCCAGCCACCGCCCGGCAACGCCGTGGCCGCCGTGCATTTCGTGCCCACCCGGATCACCGCACCGCGCTCCTGCGCATCCTGCGCGTTCAGGATCACCAGCCGGTTATCCTCCACCCAGCAGTCGGAATATTCGAACCCCAGGGTCAGATCGCGGCGCAGCCCCTCGCCCAGCGGGCTTTTGTGAAACGCCACCCGGCTGGTGCCCGGCAGCAACTTGCGCCCGCCCAGATGGTCATAGATGAACAGCCCCAGCCGCAGCAGCCAGGCGGGCCGCATCCCCTTGCTGTGCGGCAACACAAAGCGCAGCGGGCGCACGATCTGCGGCGCGATGCCCCACAGCACCTCGCGTTCGATCAGGGCCTCACGCACCAGACGGAACTCGTAATGCTCCAGATAACGCAGCCCGCCATGCAGCAGCTTGGTCGAGGCAGAGGAGGTCGCGCCCCCCAGATCGCCCTGCTCGCACAGGAACACCGAAAGCCCCCGCCCCACCGCATCGCGCGCAATGCCGCAGCCGTTGATGCCACCGCCGATGATCGCCAGATCAAAGATCCGCTCTGCCATGGCCTAGCCCTCCGCCCCGGCGGGCTGGCGCTGCGCCGCCAGAATGCACTCGGCCACTTCCACGAACCCGGCGCCGCCCTTGCTGTCGGCAACAAAGGCGGGCAGCGCGAACGTCACCCCCTCGAACTCCCGCACATTCGCCACGCCGCAGGAATGGGGGAAGAAAGCAAACATCGGCCCGTCATTCGGGCTGTCACCCACGAACACCACGCGGTGGCGCGCGGCATCGATGTCCAGCCCCAGAATGTCCTGCGCAAAGATCCGCGTCATCGACAGCTTGTCGTAATCGCCGAACCAGCCGTTCACATGGATGGATGACAGCTTCGCCACCGCGCCGACCTCGGCGAACATGTCCAGAATGCGCTGCACCTCGGCCTCGGGCAGCGGGTCCACATCCTCGCAAAAGTCGATGGCCAGATCCGCCTCGCGATACAACTGGTCCGAGGCGATCCCCGCCCCCGGCACCGCCGCCAGAATCCGGGCGCGCAGCGTCTCCAGCTTGGCGCGATTGACCTTGCGTTCCGCATCGCTGGCAAAGAAGCGCTGCCGCATCTTCCGCGCCTCCCGGTCATACGAGAAATAGAAGGCGCCGTTTTCGCCCACCACCCCCGCCACCGGCCACAGCCGGGCGATCATGTCGCACCACCCGGCAGGCCGCCCGGTGATCGGCACCACCTGCAACCCCGCCTGCGCCAGCCGTTCCAGCGCCGCATAGGCCTCGGCGGGCAACTGGCCGTCGGTGGTCAGCGTATCGTCAATATCGGTCAGCACGGCCACACATCCGGCCAGCGCCTTGGGATCGAGTTCTGAAATCGGGCGCATCATGCCTGCTCTTCGATGAAATCTTCCAAAATCCCCATGTCCGCCGCAAGGTCGAGCATGGAGTAGCGGTCGCGCATCTCGCGCGAATAGCGCAGGGCATCGGCATAAAGCGCCGGGTCCAGCCCGATCTCTGCCGGGGTCGCCCCGCCGCCAGCGGCCCGCAGATGCGCCGCCATCTGATCCGCCGGGATCATCATCGCCTTCAGCACCCCCCGCAGTTCGGGCCAAAGTGCTGCCAGTTTCGCGTTGAACCGCGCCGCCGCCTCCGCATCCAGCACCTTGGCGCGGGTCGCCTTCAGGCAATCCTCCACCGCCGCCGCCGGATAGCGCGCCCGGATCGCCGCCTCGTCAAATCGCGTGGGCTTCACCTGCGGCGCTTCTTCCAGCGCCAGCAGCTTTTCCTGCAACCGCGCCATGGTGACCGAGGCCACCCCCACCTGTTGCCCATGCACCGTGCCCGGATGCAGCACCCCGGCAAAACTGTCGATCCAGTGCGAGATCTGATGCTCGCCCATCGAGCCCGGATGGCTCAGCCCCACCACCGCGATGCCCAGCCCGCCCAGCGTCAGGATGCGCTGCAGATAACCGATGGCGTCATGGTCGCGCCGCCCCATGCCCGCACTGCGCGCCAGCGCCGCAGCCTCGTCGGCCTCTTGCAGCACATAGGGCGCGGTTGCATAGCGCGTGCCCAGCATGACATGCGAAAAATACCAGTCCACCTGCGCCGTGGGCCGGCACAGGCTGTCGCCCAACCCCGCCCCGATCAGGTATTGGGGTGCCCCGGCCGAAACACCGATGTCGATGAACACGCCCTTGCCCGCATGGGCCTTCTGCGTGGTCTTCAACCCCGAATGCAGCGTGATCGACGCGGTGGAAGAGGTATAGCCGTTCATCGACGGCGCGGTGCCGAACACGCTATAGGGCCGCCCGTCCAGATAGGTCGCATATTTGCACAGATCGTTGATCGTGCCCGACCCGACGGCGACCAGCGCCTCCATCCCCCGCGTGGCCGATTGCAGCCCGGCCACCTCGGCCTCGTCGGCATGGGGATGGTCCAGCACGATCAGCGTCGCCCGGTCGCCCAGCCGCGCCGCGATCCGGCTGCCCATCACATCCGCCGTATTGGCATCGCAGACCACACCATAGCTTTGCGCGGGCATCACCTGCGCCAGCAGGTCGTCGGCGGCATCGGCAAAGCCGTCGCCAATGTCGATATGCCGAAACGGAACCTCTGCCGCACGCCCGCTATCCGGGTCGATCCAGCGCCCGCCGGTCACATCTTCGATCAGGGCGTTCCAGCCGCCCGATGCAGCGGTGTGCCTCGGTGAAACCACGTCCATCCGCTCCTCCCAAAGCCAAATGATCTGTTGATTGAAATATGCCAGTCATCACTGGCACATGTCAATGACGTTTGTTTGAGTCGGTGAAAATTGCCAACTCCACCGCACAGCCCGCGTTGTTCCGCTGGAAAAGACAGGCATTCTCTGCAATTGTGGGCGGCAAATGGATCACGCGATGAAGCACCCAACCCCCAACGCAGCCCCTGACGCAGCCCCCGCACCGGATGCCAAATCCGCCGCCCGCCGCCCGATTCCGCCGCAATTCGGCATGGATCAGGCGCTTTGGGCGGCGTGGCTTTACTATGAAGACGGGCTGAAACAGGATCACATCGCCGAACAGATGGGCATCTCGCGCGCCTCGGTGTTCAACCTGCTGCAAAAGGCGCGCGACGAAGGCATCGTCACCATCGCCATTGATCCGACGCGCATCGCCCGCGCCGATCTGGCGCTGCGGCTCAGCGCGGCAACCGGGCTGTCGGAATGTTTCGTGCTGCCCGCAGGCAATTCCACCGCCTCGCTGCACGAACAGATCGGCCATCTGGGCGCGCGCGTGCTGGAAAACCGGCTGGGCGAAACCGAGGTGATCGGCGTCGCCTGGGGCCGCACCGTGATGCGGCTGTCCCAATTGCTGACCCCGATGCAGCGGCCCAATGTCACCGTGGCGCAGATCACCGGCAGTTCCGCCGCGACCTTCGATTTCTCGCCCGTGCTCTGCACCTCGAACATTGCCGAACGGCTGAACGCGCGTTGCGTCAACCTGCACGCGCCGGGCGTCGTCTCCACCCCGGCGGTGAAAGACATCCTGATGGCCGAACCGTCGATCCACCAGCATTTCGACCTGCTGCGCCAATGCACCATGACGGTGTTCGGCGTCACCCATCTGATCGGCCCCACCCTGCTGGTGCAGGGCGGGTTCATGTCGCAGGCGGAAATGCAGGTCTATATCGACAAGGGCGCCATCGGCTTTGCCTCGGGCCATTTCTTCGACATCGCGGGCAACCCGGTGCGCAGCGAATTTGACGACCGCCACATCACCATGTCGCATGACGAATTGCTGAACGTGCCGCGCCGGATCTGCGTCGGCGGCGGCTTGCCCAAGGTCGGCGCGATCTGTGGCATGTTGCGCAACCGGCTGGCCAATGTGCTGGTGACGGACGAGGCCACCGCCCATGCCGTGCTGGCCGAATACGCCAAAGGCTGACAGCCGCCTGCCCCGCAGGACAGACGGCTGTCACAGGTCTCAGGCCACGAAGGCCTGCGGTCGGGTCAGCATGTCGGGCCGCAGCACCGCATCCAACCGCTCTTTCGACATCAAGCCCTTTTCCAGCACCAGCTCATAGACACCGCGCCCGCTGCGATGCGCCTCCAGCGCCACTTCGGTCGCTGCCGCATAGCCGATATAGGGGTTCAGCGCCGTCACGATGCCGATGGATTTCTCCACCGTTTCCCGCAGCTTGTCGCGGTTCGCGGTGATGCCGCGCACGCAGTTTTCCTCCAGCGTCTTGCACGCCGCCGTCAGATGGCTGACAGACCGGAACAGGCTGTAGGCGATGATCGGCTCGAAGGCATTCAGCTGCAACTGCCCGCCCTCGGCGGCAAAGCTGATCGTCACATCATTGCCGATCACCTCGAACGCCACCTGATTGACCACCTCGGGGATCACCGGGTTCACCTTGCCCGGCATGATCGAACTGCCCGCCTGTTTCGCCGGAAGATTGATCTCGTTGAACCCGGCGCGCGGGCCAGAGGACAGCAGGCGCAGATCGTTGCAGGTCTTCGACAGCTTCACCGCCACCCGCTTCAACACACCCGACACCTGCACGAAAGCCCCGCAATCCTGCGTCGCCTCCACCAGATCGGCGGCGGTGATGACCGGAATCCCCGTCACCTCCGCCAGCCGCGCCCGCACCCGCTCCGCATAGTCGGGATGCGTCGTGATGCCGGTGCCGATCGCCGTGGCGCCCAGATTGATTTCCAGAATCAACTGCGCCGCCTCGGCCAGCCGCAATTCGTCTTCGCCCAGCATGATGGCAAAGGTGTTGAACTCCTGCCCCAGCGTCATCGGCACGGCTTCCTGCAACTGGGTGCGGCCCATCTTCAGGATGTCGGAAAACGCGCCCGCCTTTTCGGCAAAGGCGCCACGCAGGCTGCCCATCGCCGCGATCAGCCGGTGAATCCCCGCCCAGGCCGCCAGCCGCAAGGCGGTCGGATACACGTCATTGGTGCTCTGGCTCAGGTTCACATGCTCGTTCGGGTGCAGAAAGCGGTAAGCGCCCTTCTCATGCCCCAGGATTTCCAGCGCGCGGTTGGCGATCACCTCATTGGCATTCATGTTGGTCGAGGTGCCGGCCCCGCCCTGAATCTGGTCCACCACGAACTGGTCATGCAGCTTGCCCGCGCGGATTTCTTCGCAGGCCGCCACGATGGCATCGCGCCGCGCACCGTCCAGCAACCCCAGATCGGCATTGGCCAGCGCCGCCGCCTGCTTGATCGCCGCCAGCGCCGCAATCAGATCCGTCGCCTGCCCGATCGGCTGGCCCGAGATCGGGAAATTTTCCACCGCGCGCAGCGTATGCACGCCCCAATAGGCGTGGGCCGGCACCGCGCGGTCGCCAAGCAGGTCGTGTTCGATACGGGTCTGGATCATGTTATCCTCGCGCAGCCGCCAACGGCCCGCACCTGCGGGACCGGGGGGTCATGCAAATCTGTATGGGGTTCGTTGGTCGATCAGCCAGGCTTGCCGCCCGCCTTTTCAGGGATTTACGCCCAGTCGCCCCGCAAGGCCAATGCCAATATCGCCATGGTTATTCCGTTTTTGCATAATCATCGGCCAACCGCTCCGCCGCCGCCCAGACCCGCGCCGTCAGCCCCCGCGCCCGCGCCGCATTGCGGTACAGCCGGATCTGCATCGGCAGTTCCGGCGCCACCACCTCCAGCCGCCCCGCCACGATCTCCGCCTCCACCAACCGGCGCGGCAGCCACACCACGCCGTGTCCCTCCACCGCCATGCTCTTCATCGCCTCGGCCATCGAGGCTTCATCGGTATGCGCCACATAGACCTTCGGCGCCCCCGGCTGCCCCTGCGCGGTGCGCGCCAATTGCCCCAGAAACGACCCGCGCGAATATTGCAGCAAGGGCATCCCGTCGCGCGCCCAATCCTCCGGCTGGCCCGGCCTTGCCACCGCCACCAGACTGTCGGCGCCGATCACCAGATGCGGATAGGCGGGCGCCTCCAGCGGGATGGCGACGCTGGGATGGTGATAGGTCAGAAAGAAATCATAACCGCCTTCCGTCAAAGCCTCGACGCAGCGGTCGAAATTCTCGGGCTTCACCCGGCTGGCCACCTGCCCCACCGCGCCCTTCAGCCGCATCAGCCAGACCGGCAGAAACGTCACCGTCAGGCTGTGCAGCGCGATGAACGAAATCTCGGGCGCGCCCCCCTTGGCATGGTCGCGGAACTCGGCCCGCCGCGCATGGATCATCCGCACCGCCTCTTCCGCCGTTTCGCGAAACAGCTTGCCCTCGGGCGTCAGCGTCACCGGAAAGCTGTCGCGGTTCAACAGCTCCGCCCCCAGCCAATCCTCCAGCGCGCGAATGCGGCGGCTGAACGCGCTTTGCGTCACCCCCCGCAGCGCGGCCGAGCGGGAAAAGCTGTGCGTCTCGGCCAAGCTCAGAAAATCTTCCAGCCATTTGAAATCCATCGCGCCCCCCTGCGCCTCACCCTATCCTCCCCCATGCCGCGCGCCAATGCCGCTTCCACCCGGCCCGCGCCCCTGCTAGCCATAGGCACAACAGCCGGAGGATCAGATGCCCGCACAGATCGACCTCAACAGCGACCTCGGCGAAGGCTTCGGCGCCTGGAAGATGGGCGACGATGCGGCGATGCTGGGCATCGTCAGCTCTGCCAATATCGCCTGCGGCTTTCATGCCGGTGATCCGCGCGGCATCCTGACCACGCTGCGCGAAGCGGCGTCGCGCGGCGTCGCGGTCGGCGCGCATGTCTCCTACCCCGATCTGGCGGGCTTTGGCCGCCGCCCGATGGATGTGGCGCCCGAGGATCTGACCGCCGATGTGATCTATCAGATCGGCGCGCTGCAAGGCCTTGCCCGCGCCGCAGGCACGCGGGTCACTTACGTCAAACCCCATGGCGCGCTTTATAACACCATCGCGCAGGATGCCGGTCAGGCCGATGCCGTCATCGCCGCCCTGCTTGCCCTCGACCCCGGCCTTGCCCTGATGGGTCTTGCCGGGGCGCCGATCCTTGCCCGCGCCCGCGCCGCCGGTCTGCGCGTGGTGGCCGAGGCGTTTGCCGACCGCGCCTATACCGCCACCGGCGCGCTGGTGTCGCGCCGCGATCCCGGCGCCGTGCTGCACGACCCGGCACAGGTCGCCGCCCGCATGTTGCGCCTCGCCACCGATGGGGTGATTGACGCGGCAGACGGCACCCCCCTGCGGCTTCAGGCTGACAGCATCTGCATCCATGGCGACAGCCCCGATGCCGTCGCCATGGCCCGCCAGATCCGCGCCACCCTGCTGGCCCATGGCGTGACCATTGCGCCCTTCGCACCATGACCCTGCGCTTCCTGCCGCTCACCCCCAACAGCCTGCTGGTCGAACTGTCCGACCTTGACGCGACCCTTGCCCTGTTCGACGCGCTGACCCACGCCGCCCTCCCCGGTATCGCCGAACTGGTGCCCGCCGCCCGCACGCTGCTGGTGCGCACCCATCCCGGCACCCCGGCCAATGGCACGCTCGCCGCCGCTATCGCAGCACAAATGCCGCAGGTTTCGCTGCGCAGCGAAACCGCAGCCGAGGTGCTGGAACTGCCCGTCACCTATGACGGCGCAGACCTGTCCGAAGTCGCCGCCCTGATGTCGCTGACCACAGCCGAGGTGATCGCCGCCCATCAAGCCGCGCTCTGGACCGTGGCCTTTTGCGGCTTCGCCCCGGGTTTCGCCTATATGACCGGATCGGACCCGCGCTTCGACCTGCCGCGCCGCGCCAGCCCCCGCCCGCGCATCCCCGCCGGTTCGGTGGCGCTGGCCGGGCGGTTCTGCGGCATCTATCCGCAGGCCAGCCCCGGCGGCTGGCAGCTCATCGGCACCACACCCGAACCGATGTGGGATCTGTCGCGCAATCCCCCCGCCCTGCTGCGCCCCGGCCAGCGCGTCCGCTTCGTCGCCCGCACCCCCACGCCGCGCAAACCGCCGCCCCAGCCCAGCGCCGCCCCCACCGGCCCCAGCCTGCACATCCGCGCCACCGCCTTCCCGGTGCTGGTGCAGGACGCGGGCCGCCCGCATCAGGCCGCACTCGGCCTCACCGCCTCTGGCGCGCTGGACCTGCCGGCCCTGCGCCGCGCCAACCGCGCGCTGGGCAACCCGCCCGACAGCCCGGCGTTGGAGCTTACCCTCGGCCCCACAAGGATCAGCGTCGATCAACCCGCCACCCTCGCGCTCGACGGCGCCGCGACCCAAGCCGCCATCCTCACCCCCACCGCCCGCATCGCCATAGACCCGGCCCGCCCCTTCGCGCTGGACCCCGGCGAGGTGCTGGAAATCCTGCCCCCCACGCGCGGGATGCGCAGCTACCTCGCCCTGCGCGGTGGCTTTGCCGTGGCGCCCACCCTCGGCTCTGCCTCCACCGACACGCTCGCCCATCTCGGCCCGCCGCCGCTGACCACCGGCAGCGCCCTTCCCCTCGGCCATGCGAAAGCGCTGGCCGTTGACCCCACACCCCGCCCCGCGCCGCACCTGCCCGCCCCCGGCGAAACCGTCACCCTGCCCGTCACCCTCGGCCCCCGCGCCGACTGGTTCCCGCCCGAGATGCTCGCCCTGTTCCTGTCGCAAGAGTGGGAGGTCACCCCCCACTGCTCGCGCACCGGCCTACGCCTGTCGGGCGCAGCCCCCCTGACCCGCGACGCGCGCGAACTGCCGTCCGAAGGCACCGAGCGTGGCGCCATCCAGATCCCCCATTCCGGCCAGCCGGTGCTGTTCCTTGCCGATCACCCGCTGACCGGCGGCTATCCCGTCATCGCCACGCTGCTACCCGAAGCCCTGCCGCTGGCCGCCCAGCTTCCCCCCGGCGCGCGCATCCGCTTTGCCGCCGCCACCCCCTTTGCCCCGATCGAGCCCACGCCATGACCCTGTTCGCCCCCGGCCCCGACCCGCGCCCGATCCGCCGCCTGTTCATCGCCAATCGCGGCGAAATCGCCGTCCGCATCCTGCGCGCCTGCCGCGATCTGGGCATCACCGCGATTGCCGCCTATGCCGATCCCGACCGCGACGCGCCCTTCGCCCGCATGGCGGACGAGGCCCACGCCCTGCCCGGCACCACCCCGGCGCAAACCTATCTGAACGCCGAGGCGCTGATCGCGCTGGCGCTGAAAACCCGCGCCGATGCCCTGCATCCCGGCTATGGCTTCCTGTCCGAACGCGCCGATTTCGCCCGCGCGGTGATCGCCGCCGGCCTGATCTGGATCGGCCCCGACCCCGAGGTGATCGAGGCCTTGGGCGACAAGATCGCCGCCCGCCGCATCGCACAATCCGTCGGCGCGCCCTTGGTCGCAGGCAGCCCCGGCCCCGTCGCCACCCCGGTCGAAGCCCGCGCCTTCGCGCAAACCCATGGCCTGCCCATCGCCATCAAGGCGGCCTTCGGCGGTGGCGGTCGCGGCCTGAAAGTCGCCCGGCAGATCGAGGAGGTCGAAGACCTCTTCGCCTCCGCCACGCGCGAGGCGGAAACCGCCTTTGGCCGGGGCGAATGCTTCATCGAACAATTCCTTGATCGCCCCCGCCATATCGAGGCGCAGGTGCTGGCCGACCGGCACGGCACCGTCAAGGTGCTGGGCACCCGCGACTGCTCATTGCAACGCCGCAACCAGAAACTGGTCGAAGAGGCCCCCGCCCCCTTCCTCACCCCCGCGCAGCACGACGCCATCCTCACCGCCGCCCGCGCCATCTGCGCCCATGCCAGCTACAGCGGTGCGGGCACGGTGGAGTTTCTGCTCTCTGCCACCGGCACCCTGTCGTTTCTGGAGGTGAACACCCGCCTTCAGGTGGAACATCCCGTCACAGAAGAAACCACCGGCATCGACATCGTGGCGGCGATGATCCGCATCGCCCAGGGCGCCCGGCTGGCCGACGCCACGCCCCCCACCCCGCGCGGCCACAGCATCGAATTCCGCATCAACGCCGAAGACCCGGCGCGCGGCTTCCTGCCCACCCCCGGCCCGATCACCCTCTGGCAACCACCCTCCGGCCCCGGCATCCGCGTCGATTCCGGCGTGGCCGAGGGCGGGCAGGTGCCCGGCAGCTTCGACTCGCTCATGGCCAAGCTGATCGTCACCGGCGCAACCCGGGCCGAGGCGCTGGCCCGCGCCGCCCGCGCGCTGGCCGAGTTTCGCATCGAAGGCGTGGCCTCGGTGCTGCCCTTCCACCGCGCCGTGGTGCAAGACCCGGCCTTCCGCGCCGACACCACCCCCTTCGCCGTGCATACCGGCTGGATCGAGGCCGATTGCACCGCCCGCTTCGCCCCCCATCCCCGCGTCACCGCCCCTGACGCCACGCCCTTGCTGCGCATGGCCATCGAAATCGACGGCAAGCGCCACGAACTCGCCCTGCCCCCCGGCCTGCTGACCACCCAACCCCCGTCCCCCACCGCGCCCCCGCCCGAAGCCGACCCCGCGCTGCTGTGCGCCCCCGTCGCAGGCACCCTCACACTCTGGCAGGTCGCCGACGGCGCCACCGTTACAGCGGGCGAGGTCGTCGCGGTGATCGAGGCGATGAAGATGGAAACCCGGATCGAGGCACCCCATGCCGGGCGCCTGACCCGGCTGGCCGAGGCGGGCGACATGCTGGCCCACGGGGCGCCCCTGGCGCGGATCACATGAACGCCGCAGGGGGGGCCCGGTGATGCTCTGGGCCGCACTCGGGCTTCTGGCGCTGCTGCTGGCCGCCGTCTGGTGGGTGCGCCGCGGCATCGCCCGGCTGGCAGCGGCGGCTTTGCCAGACGCGCCCGCCCCGCACCAGCACGACAGCCCGCTGCGCCGCGCGGTGGCGGCGCTGGCCCTGCCACCGGGGCAAAGCGGGCTGGTGACGCTGCGCGACGGGCTGGATGCCTATGCCGCCCGCGTGCAACTGATCCGCGCCGCCACCTGCACGCTCGATCTGCAATATTACATCTGGCAGGGCGATACGGCCGGACGCCTGATGCTCGATGAACTGCGGCAGGCCGCCGCGCGCGGTGTGCGCATCCGCCTGCTGCTGGATGATCTGGGCGTCCCCGATCTGGACCCGCTGCTGCAGGCACTGGACAGCCTGCCCGGCGTCGAGGTGCGGCTGTTCAACCCTTTCCTGCTGCGCCGCCTGCGCCTGCTGAACCTGCTGCTGGATTTCGGGCGGTTGAACCGGCGGATGCACAACAAATCCTTCACCGCCGATGGCGTGGCCTCGGTGCTGGGCGGGCGCAATATCGGCGACGAGTATTTCGAAAGCGGCGCGCGGGTGCATTATATCGATTTCGATCTGCTGGCGCTTGGCCCCGCCCCCGCCGCCGTCACCGCCGATTTTGATCGCTACTGGGCCTCGGGCCATGCCCTGCCCGCCGCCGCCCTGCTGCGCCCGCGCCCCGGCGCGCTGGGCCGCCTGCAAGCCAAGGCCGCCGCCCTGCGCACCGGTCCCGAAGGGGCGCCCTATGCCGAAGCGCTGACCGAAGGCTCGGCTCTGGGCGACTTGCTAGCCGGGCGGCTGGTGCCGCATGTGGCGCCGGTGCAACTGCTCAGCGACGATCCCGAAAAGGCGCGCGGGCGGGCCTCGCAGCACCAGCTCATCATCGCCCGGCTGGCGCTGCGCGTGGCCCGCGCCCGCCAGAAGGTCGATCTGGTGTCCGCCTATTTCATCCCCGGCGGGCGCGGCCTGCGCACCCTGTCGGCGCTGACAAGGCGCGGCGTGCAGCTGCGCATCCTGACCAATGGCCAGCAATCCACCGATGTCCGGCTGGTCCATGTGTTCTACGCCCGCTACCGCCGCAAACTGCTGCGCGCCGGGGTCGCGGTCTATGAGGTGAAGGCCGGGCTGGGCCTGCGCCTGCCCCGGCGGCGCAAGCGGCGGGTGCTGACCGGCGCCTCCACCGGCACCAGCCTGCACGCCAAGACCTTCGTGATCGACGGGCGCAGCCTGTTCGTCGGCTCGTTCAACCTCGATCAGCGCTCGGTGTTCCTGAACACCGAAATGGGCTTTCTGATCGAAAGCCCGGCGCTGGCCGCCGAAGTTTCTGCCGGGATCGAAGAGGATATGGCCGAGATCGCCTATCGCCTGCGCCTACGCAAAGGCGGCCAGAAGGGCGCGCTGGACTGGATCGAGACCGATGCGACCGGCGCCTTGATCATCCACCGCACCGAACCGGGCACCACCCTGTTCAGCCGGACGGTGCTGCGCCTTGCCGGGCGTCTGCCGATCGAGTGGTTACTTTAAGCCGCGCCACCACCGGCAGGTGATCCGAGGCGCGCCGCGCCAGCGGTGTGTCATGCGCCTGCGCCGACATCATCTCCAGCCCGCCCCCCACATAGATCCGGTCCAGCGACAGGCGCGGGAAGGGCGAGGGGAAACTGGCCGCCATGCCGGGTTGGCCAAAGGCGGCATCCAGCGGCGACAGCGTGGTGCTGGGCCAGCGCCGCCATTCGTTCATGTCACCCATCACGATGGTCGGGCGCGGGCTGCCCGCCACCAGATCGGCCAGCACCCGCGCCTGTTCGCGCCGCGCCTGCGCCATCAGCGCCAGATGCACCGCGATCACCCGCAGCGGCCCGGCATGGGCCAGATGCAGATCGACGATCAACGCCCCGCGCGGTTCCGCCCCCGGCAGATGCAGCCCTTCCACCGCCAGCACCTCGGCCTCGCGCACCAGCAGCAGGTTGCCATGCCAGCCATGCGCCAGCCCGCCCAGCCGCGCCGGAACCGGCACCGGCACCAGCCCCGCCGCAGCGCGCAACTCGCCCAGATCAAAGACCCCCGCCCGCTCGCCAAAGCGGCGGTCGCCCTCCTGCACCGCCACCAGATCGGCCTGCAGGGACGCGATCACCTGCGCCGTGCGCTGCGGGTTGCGGCGCAGGTCCATGCCAAAGCCCTTCTGGACGTTGTAGGTGGCGACGGTGAACTGTGGTTGGGTCATCCGCCATGCTTGGCCGATGCCGCGACGCGGCGCAAGGCACCTGCAGACGGGCGCGAAAAAGGCACGACGCCGGGCCGACAGGGGGTGCACGGGGGGTGTACCGATGTCACCCCCCCTTTTTCATGCCGCTGCCAGACCATTCGCCCCCGCCGGATGCCGTTTCCAGAGGCGCAGCCGCCCGGCCCGCCATGGCAGGATCGCCCGGCAGGCAGGGGGGCGACCATGGGCAACAGCGGCATTTCGACAGGGGTCTATCTGACCCATCTTCTGCGCGCCTACGGGGTGGAGGTGGTCTTCGGCATCCCCGGCGTGCATACGGTGGAGCTCTATCGCGGGCTGGCGGGCAGCGGCATCCGCCATGTCACCCCGCGCCACGAACAGGGCGCAGGCTTCATGGCCGACGGCTATGCCCGCGCCAGCCGTAAACCCGGCGTCTGCTTCATTATTTCCGGCCCTGGCATGACCAATATCCTGACCGCGATGGGGCAGGCCCATGCCGATTCCGTGCCGATGCTGGTGATTTCCACCGTCAACGCCCATGGCCGCATGGGTTCGGGGCAGGGCTGGCTGCACGAGATGCCGGACCAGAGCGCGACCGTCGCCGGCGTTGCCGCCTTCAGCCGCACCATCCACCGCCCCGAAGATCTGGCCCCCGCCGTGGCACAGGCCTTCGCATTGTTCGCCAGCGCCCGCCCCCGGCCCGTGCATCTGGAATTGCCGATCAACGTCATGCTGGCCGAGGCCGGGCATCTGCCGGTGCCCGCCCCCCTGCGCCTGTCGCGCCCCGCCCCCGATCCGGCAATGGTGGCTGAGGCGGCATCCCTGCTAAACAACGCAAGAAAAACAGTAATTCTGGCAGGCGGCGGGGCGGCCCATGCCACCCTCGCCCCCTTGGCCGAGGCGCTGGATGCCCCCGTGGTGATGACCACCAACGCCCGCGGCCTGCTGCCGCCGGGGCATCCGCTGGCGGTCTCCCTCTCGCCCTCGCTGCCCGCAACCCGCGCCTTGATCGCGGCGGCGGATGTGGTTCTGGCGCTGGGAACCGAGATGGGATCGACCGATTACGACATGTATGAGGATGGCGGATTCCCGCCGCCCGCCCGTCTGATCCGAGTGGATCTGGACCCGCTGCAAATCGCCCGTGGCCTGCCCGCCACGCTGGGCATCGTGGCAGATGCCGCGCTGACCGTGGCCGCGCTGACCGCCGCCCTGCCGCCCCGCCCCCCGGGCGACGGCGCCGCGCGGGCCGCCGCCGCACAGGCGGGTCGCGCGGGGTTGAGCGTGGATATGCAGGGCGATCTGCGGATCCTCGATCTGGTGCGCGACACGCTGCCAGCGGCGCGGCTGGTCGGGGATTCCACGCAACTGACCTATGCGGGCAACCTCGGCTTCGCCGCCGCCACGGCGGGCAGCTGGTTCAATTCGGCCACCGGCTTTGGCACGCTGGGCTATGGCCTGCCCGCCGCCATCGGCGCGAAACTGGCCGATGCCCGGCCGGTTGTGGCGATTTCCGGCGATGGCGGGCTGCAATTCGTGCTGGGCGAACTGGCCAGCGCCGCCGAAGCGCAGGTGCCGGTCATTCTGCTGCTGCACGACAACAACGGCTATGGCGAGATCAAGAGCTATATGATTTCAAAGAATATTCCGCCACTTGGCGTGGATATCCTGACCCCCGATCTGGCCGCGATTGCCGCCGCCTGCGGCTGGCAAGTGGCGCGGGTCACCGATCTGGATGCGCTGCCGGGCCTGTTGCGCCAAGGCGCTGCGGCAGGGGGGCCGACGCTGCTGATCTTCGGCGACGATCTGCGCGCGCAGGCCGCCGCCCGCGCCTGAGCTTGCCGCAGCCGCCCGGATCGGCGATGCTGCGGCATGGACACCCCGCCCCTGCTGCTGACCCAGATCGACCCGGAGCAGAACCGCGCGCGCTTTTATACGGTGACGCTGACCCAAACCCTGTTCGGCGAGGTTGCCCTGCTGCGCAACTGGGGTCGGCTGGGCACGCGTGGCCAGACGCTGCTGGAAACCCATGCCACTGCTGCCGAGGCCGCCGCCGCCGCCGAAAAACTCGCCGCCCGCAAACGCCGCCGCGGCTATCGCTGAACGTCGCTCACAGCGCCAGACCACTTTGCGCCAGCACCAGATCGCGCAGTTTGGCGGCGATCGGCAGCATCTGCCGCCGCCGCAGGCTGAGCATGAAATAGGGCGAGACACGGATGTCGCGCGGCACGGCCAGAACGCTGAACGCGGCGCCGACCGGCGTCTGGATCAGCAGTTGCGCCACCTCTTCCGACATCGGCGCGATGGCATCGCTTTTCGACAGATACGCGATCATCAGCAGCAGCGAGGAACTGTTCACCGTATTGCGCGGCTCGGCCAGACCCAACGCGCCAAAGGCCTCCAGCGTGGCTTCGCGGATCGGGGCGCCGCGTTCCTGCATGATCCACTCGTAATCCGAAAGCTCGGTCAGCGTCACAGCACTGGCCCGGGCCAGCGGATGGCCCTGCCGCACGAGAAGCGCCACCTTTTCATCGCGCATCGGCAGGATATCGAACTCGCGGCTGTCGAATTCCGGCAGCACCCGGGCCAGCGCGAAATCCAGATCGCCCGCCGCCAGATGGCGCAGCAGATCGCGCGAGGGCGCCACGTCGACCGTGATTTCCACCGCCGGTGCTTCGCGTTTGATCTGGCGGATGGCGGGCACCAGATAGCCCACCGCAGGCCCAGTCACCGCCCCCACCCGCACGGTGCCGCCAAAGCCGTCTTGCAGCGCCCGCACTTCGGCCGCCATGGCACGCATTTCGCGCAGCATGGCTTGCGCGCGGCGGATCACCACATGGCCGATCTCGGTCGGCTCCATCCCCTTGGGCTGGCGCAGGAACAGCGGCGCGCCCATTGCCCGTTCAATCTCTGACAGCATCCGCGAGGCGGCGGGCTGGGTCATCGACACCGCCACCGCCGCCAACTGCAACTGCCGGGTTTCGGCGATTTCATGGATCAGCCGTAGTTGCGCAGGCTTCAGGGTGGCGGTGGGATTTTGCATGATATGCCATTTTTGGTATGACGAATACATTTAATGTAATTTTACGGATATACCGCCGTCAACTAGAACAACCGCAGGTCTCTCGATTCGAGCGGCCGGAGGAGGAGACGGGCGGAGGCCGGAGGACGGGCCCGCCCATGTCAGGGAGAGAACAATGAAACTCAAATCCGTCGCCGCAGCGCTGGCGATGTGCGCCTCGTTCATCGCAATGCAGGCCGCCGCCGAAACTGTGGGCATCTCTATGCCGACGAAATCTTCCGCCCGCTGGATCTCGGACGGCGATTCCATGGTGAAGCAGTTCACCGAAGCCGGCTATGAAACCGACCTGCAATATGCAGAAGACGATATTCCCAACCAGTTGGCCCAGATCGAGAACATGATCACCAAGGGCGTGGATGTGCTGGTGATCGCCGCGATTGACGGCACCACCCTGTCGAACGCACTGGAAAACGCCGCCGCCGCCGACATCAAGGTGATCGCCTATGACCGCCTGATCCGCGACAGCGGTGATGTCAGCTATTACGCCACCTTCGACAATTTCAAGGTCGGCGTGCAACAGGCCACCAGCGTGGTGAACGGGCTGAAGGAACGCTTTCCCGACGTGAAACCGTGGAATGTCGAACTGTTCGGCGGCAGCCCCGACGACAACAACGCCTATTTCTTCTATGATGGCGCCATGTCGGTGTTGCAGCCGCTGATCGATTCCGGCGAGATCGTCATCGGTTCCGGCCAGACCGGGATGGACAAGGTGGGCACCCTGCGTTGGGATGGCGCCGTGGCGCAATCGCGGATGGATAACCTGCTGTCGG
Source organism: Gemmobacter aquatilis (assembly GCF_900110025.1). Classification (GTDB taxonomy): domain Bacteria; phylum Pseudomonadota; class Alphaproteobacteria; order Rhodobacterales; family Rhodobacteraceae; genus Gemmobacter; species Gemmobacter aquatilis. The sequence continues at coordinate 140,555 of NZ_FOCE01000001.1, forward strand.
CCAATTACACCGACAAACAGGTGCATGGCGTGCTGTCGCCCTATGACGGGCTGTCGATCGGCATCCTGTCCTCGCTGAAAGGCGTGGGCTACGGGTCGGGCGACATGAAGATGCCGATTGTTTCGGGCCAAGATGCCGAGGTGCAATCGGTGAAATCCATCCTCGCGGGCGAGCAGTATTCGACCGTGTTCAAGGACACCCGCGAACTGGCCAAGGTCACCGTCGGCATGGTGGATGCCATGCTGAAAGGCACCGAGCCGCAGATCAACGACACCACCACCTATGACAACGGCGTGAAAGTCGTGCCGTCCTATCTGCTGGAACCCGTTTCGGTCGATGCGACCAACTGGGAATCCGTGCTGATCGGGTCAGGCTACTACACCAAGGACCAGATCCAGTAACGCGTCCTCCTCCCGGACCGCCGGGTCGTCCGCTGCCACAGCGGCGGGCGACCCACCCTTTATTGTGCCCCCGTTCAGGGCACCATGTCGGAGGCCGACCATGACCGCATTGCTGGAAATGCGCGCGATCACCAAAACCTTTCCGGGCGTCAAGGCGCTGGATCAGGTGAACCTCATTGTCCGGCAGGGCGAGATTCACGCCATTTGCGGCGAGAACGGTGCCGGGAAATCCACCCTGATGAAGGTGCTTTCGGGCGTCTATCCGGCAGGCAGCTATGAGGGTGAAATCCATTACGAGGGCAAGATCGCCCAGTTCCGCGACATCCGCGACAGCGAGGATCGCGGCATCATCATCATCCATCAGGAACTGGCGCTGGTGCCGCTGCTGTCCATTGCCGAAAACCTGTTCATCGGCAATGAACGCGCCAAAGGTGGCGTGATCAACTGGCAGGATACTTTCCGCCAGACCGAGGCCCTGCTGAAGAAGGTCGGCCTGAAAGAGCCGCCCGCCACGCAGGTGGACAAGCTGGGCGTCGGCAAGCAGCAACTGGTGGAAATCGCCAAGGCCCTGTCGAAAGACGTGCGGCTGCTGATCCTTGATGAACCCACCGCCGCCCTGTCGGAAAGCGACAGTCAGGCGCTGCTGGATCTGTTGCTGGAGCTGAAGGCGCAGGGCGTGACCTCGATCATCATCAGCCACAAGCTGAACGAGGTGAAACGCGTGGCCGACAGCGTGACGGTGATCCGCGACGGCACCACGGTCTCGACGCTGGATGCCCGCAGCGAGTCCATCACCGAAGATCGCATCGTGCGCGACATGGTGGGGCGCGACATGGCGCATCGCTATCCCGACCGGCCCCGCCGCGCGGGCGAGATGGTGATGGAGGTGGCAGACTGGCGCGTCTGGCACCCCGATCATGCCGAGCGGCAGGTGATCAAGGGCGTCAAGCTGAACGTCCGCGCGGGTGAAGTGGTGGGGATCGCGGGGCTGATGGGATCGGGCCGCACCGAATTCGCCATGAGCCTGTTCGGCCACAGCTATGGGCGGCGCATTTCCGGCACGGTGCAGATTCACGGCAAGCCGGTCGATACTTCGACCGTCAGCCGCGCCATCGAAGCCGGTCTGGCCTATGTGACCGAAGACCGCAAATCGCTGGGCCTGATTTTGGACGAGACGATCCAGCGCAACACCACGCTGGCAAACCTTGGCGCCGTGTCGAAGGCCGGGGTCATCAACGAGGCGCGCGAAACCGAGGTGGCCGAGTCCTATCGCGCCGCCATGCGCATCCGCACGCCCTCGGTGTTCCAGAAGGTGATGAACCTGTCGGGCGGCAACCAGCAGAAGGTGGTGCTGTCGAAATGGCTGTTCACCGAACCCGAGGTGCTGATCCTCGATGAACCGACCCGGGGCATCGACGTGGGCGCGAAATACGAAATCTACAGCATCATCAATGACCTGAGTGCGCAGGGCAAAGCCGTTCTGATGATCTCGTCGGAAATGCCGGAACTGCTGGGCATGTGCGACCGGATCTATGTGATGAACGAAGGCGCCTTCGTGGGCGAACTGCCCGCCGCCGAGGCCACACAAGAGCGCATCATGTCGCTCATCGTCACGGAATAGGGGAGGGGGGAAAATGAACCAACCCAATGCACGGGCTGCCGGCGGGATCGGGGCCTATCTGCTGAAACACATGCGCGAATACGGGCTTCTGTTCGCGCTGATCGCCATCATGCTGTTCTTCCAGATCGTGACCGAGGGCACGCTGCTGAAGCCGGTGAACATCACCAACCTGTTCCTGCAGAACAGCTATATCATCATCATGGCGCTGGGGATGCTGATGGTGATCGTGGCCGGGCATATCGACCTGTCGGTCGGCTCGGTCATGGGGTTCGTGGGCGCGCTGGCGGCGGTGCTGATCGTCGAATGGCACCTGCCCATCGCCGTGGTCATCCCGGTCAGCCTGCTGGTCGGTGCCTTGATCGGGGCGGCACAGGGCTATTTCGTGGCTTTCTGGCGCATCCCCTCCTTCATCGTGACGCTGGCCGGGATGCTGGTGTTCCGCGGCCTGTCGCTGTGGCTGCTGGAGGGGCAATCTGTCGGCCCCTTCCCCAAGAGCTTTCAGTCCCTGTCCAACGGGTTCATCCCTGATCTGTTCGGCGTCGGAAAACCCAATGTCACGGCGCTGGCGGCCGGGATCATCGCAGTGGCCGTGCTGGTCTGGATGGGGGTGAAAACCCGCGCCCGCAACACCCGCTACGGCATCGAGGACGAACCGACGAGCTTTTTCGTGGCGCGCAACGTGATCGTCTCGGCCGCGCTGATGTTCGTGATCTGGAAGCTGGCAGGCTTTCGCGGCCTGCCCAATGTGCTGATCTCGATGGCCGTTCTGACCGCCCTTTATGCCTTTGTGACCGAACGCACCACGCTGGGCCGCCGTGTCTATGCCATTGGCGGCAATGAAAAGGCGGCCAAGCTTTCGGGGATCAAGACCGAACGGCTGACCTTTCTGACCTTCGTGAACATGGGGGCGCTGGCGGCACTGGGCGGGCTGGTCTTCGCCGCGCGCCTGAACACCGCCACGCCGAAAGCCGGTTTCGGGGTGGAGCTGGACGTGATCGCCGCCGTGTTCATCGGCGGGGCCTCGATGTCGGGCGGGGCGGGCAAGATCGTGGGGGCGGTGGTTGGCGCCTTCATCATGGGCGTGATGAACAACGGTATGTCGATCATGGGGATCGGCATCGACTATCAGCAGGTCATCAAGGGCCTCGTGCTGCTGGCCGCCGTGTTCTTCGATGTCTACAACAAACAGAAGCAGGGCTGAACCATGTTCCTTTCGCAAATCCGCACAGAAACCGGGGCGCGCGCCGTTGTGGCGCGGCAGGGTGAGGCGGCCCATCTGGTGCCCGGCGTAACCTCGGTGATCGACCTCGCTCAGGCGGCCATCGCGGCAGGCCACAGCCTCGCCGCCGAGGTGGCCGCGCGCGGCCCGGGCGCACCGGTCGATCTGGCTGCCGCCCTGGCCGAGGGGCGGGTGCTGCTGCCGGTCGATCACGCCGACCCGGCGCATCTGCATCTGACCGGCACGGGGCTGACCCATCTGGGCAGCGCCGCCACCCGCGACGCGATGCACGCCAAGGCCGACCCGGACCAGATGACCGACAGCATGAAGATGTTCCGCATGGGGCTTGAAGGCGGCAAACCCGCTGCGGGCCATGTCGGCGCCCAGCCTGAATGGTTCTACAAGGGCAACGGCCATGCCGCCATCGCCCCCGGCGCCCCGCTCGTCTCGCCCGGTTTTGCCCGCGACGCGGGCGAAGAGCCGGAAATTGCCGGAATTTACCTGATCGGCCCTGATGGCACCCCCTTCCGGCTTGGCTTTGCGCTGGGGAACGAGTTTTCCGATCATGTGACGGAACGCGGCAATTACCTCTGGCTCGCCCACTCCAAACTGCGCCCGGCGTCTTATGGCCCTGAACTGCTGCTGGGCGATCTGCCCACCCATGTGGAGGGCCGCAGCCGCATCTGGCGCGGTGGCGCGGTGATCTGGGAAAAGCCCTTCCTGTCGGGCGAGGCGAACATGAGCCACACGCTGTCCAATCTGGAACATCACCATTTCAAATATGACCTGTTCCGCCAGCCCGGGGATGTGCATGTGCATTTCTTCGGCACCGCCACGCTGTCCTTCGCGGATGGCGTCACCACCGCCCCCGGCGATGAGTTCGAGATCGAGGCCCCCGGCTTCGGCCTGCCCCTGCGCAACCCCCTTGTCCTGGCGCCCGGCGAAACCGCGGCGCTTGCGGTCAAAGCTCTCTGAGGTCTGCCATGACATTCAAACCCGCCCCCTGGCCCCGCAAACTGCGTTCGCAACACTGGTATGGCGGCACCTCGCGCGACACGATCTATCACCGGGGCTGGATGAAAAATCAGGGCTATCCGCATGATCTGTTCGACGGGCGCCCGATCATCGGCATCCTGAACACCTGGTCGGACCTGACGCCCTGCAACGGGCACCTGCGCGAACTGGCCGAAAAGGTGAAGGCTGGGGTCTGGGAGGCGGGCGGGTTTCCGGTGGAGGTGCCGGTCTTCTCTGCCAGCGAAAACACCTTCCGCCCCACCGCGATGATGTATCGCAACCTCGCTGCCCTGGCGACCGAAGAGGCGATGCGCGGTCAGCCGATGGATGGTGCGGTGCTGCTGGTCGGCTGCGACAAGACGACCCCCAGCCTGCTGATGGCCGCCGCCTCGACCGACATCCCGTCGATCGTGGTGACCGGCGGGCCGATGCTGAACGGCTATTTCCGGGGCGAGCGGGTCGGGTCCGGCACGCATCTGTGGAAATTCTCCGAAGCGGTGAAAGCGGGCGAGATGACGCAAGAGGAGTTTCTGGAGGCCGAAGCCTCGATGTCCCGCTCGTCGGGCACCTGCAATACGATGGGCACCGCCTCCACAATGGCGAGCATGGCCGAGGCGCTGGGGATGGCGCTGTCGGGCAATGCCGCGATCCCGGCGGTGGACAGCCGCCGCCGGGTCATGGCGCAGATGACCGGGCGGCGCATCGTTCAGATGGTGAAGGACGATCTGAAACCCTCGGACGTGATGACGAAAGCGGCCTTTGAAAACGCCATCCGCACCAATGCGGCCATCGGCGGGTCTACCAACGCCGTGATCCACCTGCTGGCCATCGCGGGCCGGGTGGGCGTGGATCTGACGCTGGATGACTGGGACCGCTGCGGGCGCGACGTGCCGACGGTGGTGAACCTGATGCCTTCGGGCAAGTATCTGATGGAAGAGTTCTTTTATGCCGGTGGCCTGCCCGTGGTGCTGAAACGGCTGGGCGAGGCAGGGCTGCTGCACCGCGACGCTCTGACCGTTTCCGGCGCGACCATATGGGACGAGGTGAAGGATGTCGCCAACCACAATGACGACGTGATCCTGCCCGCCGAAAAGGCGCTGGCGCAATCGGGCGGCATCGTGGTGGTGAAGGGCAACCTTGCGCCGAAAGGGGCGGTGCTGAAACCCTCGGCGGCCAGTGCGCATCTGATGGCGCATCGCGGCCGCGCCGTGGTGTTCGAGGATATCGACGACTACAAGGCAAAGATCGACGACGAGGCGCTGGATATTGATGAATCCTGCGTCATGGTGCTGAAGAATTGTGGCCCGAAGGGCTATCCCGGCATGGCCGAGGTGGGCAATATGGGCCTGCCGCCCAAGGTGCTGCGCAAGGGCATCACCGATATGGTGCGCATTTCCGACGCGCGCATGTCGGGCACCGCTTACGGCACCGTGGTGCTGCACACCTCGCCCGAGGCGGCGGCGGGCGGGCCGCTGGCGGTGGTGCGAAGCGGCGATTTCATCGAACTCGACGTGCCGAACCGGCGGCTGCATCTGGACATTTCGGAAGCGGAGCTCGCCGCGCGCCTGGCCACCTGGCAACCCGCGCATGAGCAGGCGGCCTCCGGCTATGCCTGGCTGCATCAGGCGCATGTGGAAGGGGCCGATACCGGCGCGGATCTGGATTTCCTGAAAGGATGTCGCGGATCGCCGGTCGGGAAGGATTCGCACTAGATGCCCGCAACTTTGAAAATCGCGCTGGTCGGCATCGGCAAGATCGCCCGTGACCAGCATATCCCGGCCCTCGCCGCCTCGCCCGATTGGCAGTTGGCGGCGGCGGTGTCGCGTCAGGGCCATGTTGCGGGGGTGGAGACGTTTTCTGACACCGCTGCCATGCTGGCCGCCTGCCCGGATGTCAGCGTGGTCTCTCTCTGCCTGCCGCCCGTGCCGCGCTATGAGGTGGCCGCAGCCTGCCTCGCCGCCGGGCGCCATGTGATGCTGGAAAAACCACCCGGCGCCACTCTGGCCGAGGTTCATGCGCTGCAAGCCATGGCCGCCGCACGCGGGCTGACGCTGTTTGCCACCTGGCATTCGCGCATGGCGATGGGGGTTGCCGGGGCAAAGGCCTGGCTGGCGGGCAAGACCGTCACCCGCGCCCATATCACCTGGCGCGAGGATGTGCGGCACTGGCATCCGGGGCAGGACTGGGTGTTTGAACCGGGCGGCATGGGCGTCTTCGATCCCGGCATCAACGCCCTGTCGATCCTGACGGAAATCCTGCCTGGGCCGGTGCATCTGACGTCGGCCACGCTGGAATTTCCCACCAACCGCGCCACGCCGATTGCGGCGCAGCTTCAGTTCTCTGGCCATGTCAGCGCCGATTTCGACTGGCGTCAGACCGGCAAGCAGACTTGGGATATCGCCGTGGAAACCCCGGATGGCGCGCTTCGGCTGGAGCAGGGCGGCAACAAGCTGCACATCAACGGCGCCGAAATTGCCGGCGAAGACAGCATCATGGGCGAATATCCGGCGCTTTATGCCCGGATGGCGGCGCTGGTCCGCACCGGGCAAAGCGATGTCGATCTCGCGCCCATGGTGCATGTCGCCGATGCGATGACGCTCGGTCGCCGCGTGACGGTGGCCGATTTCGATTTCTGAACAAAGGACAAGGCGATGACCTTCACCCCCCATGGCAAGCATCTGATCGCCGGGCAGTGGCTTGGCGGCGCCGAGACCTTTGCCAGCGAACCGGCGCATGGCCCGTCGCACGAGTTCGCGATGGGCAGCGCGCAGCAGGTCAACGAGGCCTGCGCCGCGGCGGAAGCGGCGTTCTGGTCCTACGGCTACAGTTCGCGCGACACCCGTGCCACGTTCCTGGACACCATCGCCGACGAGATCGAGGCCCGCGCCGAGGCGATCACCGAGATCGGCACGCAGGAAACCGGCCTGCCCGCCGCCCGCCTGCAGGGCGAACGCGGGCGCACCACGGGCCAGTTGCGCCTGTTCGCCAGCCATATCCGCAAGGGCGATTACCTTGATCGCCGTATTGATCCGGCCCTGCCCGACCGCCAACCGCTGCCCCGCCCGGAAATCCGGCTGATGCAGCGGCCCATCGGCCCTGTCGCGGTGTTCGGCGCCTCCAACTTCCCGCTCGCCTTCTCCACCGCCGGGGGCGACACGGCGTCGGCGCTGGCAGCGGGCTGCCCCGTCGTGGTCAAAGGCCATTCGGCCCATCCCGGCACGGGCGAGATCGTGGCCGAAGCCATTCATGCGGCGATTCTGTCATGCAATCTTCCTCCCGGTGTGTTCAGCCTGATTCAGGGCGGCAAGCGGGATGTTGGCACGGCACTCGTTACCAATCCGTTTATAAAAGCCGTGGGTTTCACGGGATCGCTGGCCGGCGGGCGGGCGCTGTTCGATCTGTGCGCGCAGCGGCCCGAGCCGATCCCGTTTTTCGGAGAATTGGGTTCCGTTAACCCCATGTTCATTCTTCCGACCGCAATGTCGGCCCGGGGCGAGGGAATCGCCAAGGGATGGGCCGGATCGCTGACCATGGGCGCGGGTCAGTTCTGCACCAACCCCGGTATCGCCGTCGTGCTGGCCGATCAGGCCGGGGCGCTGGCCGAGGCAACGCTTTCTGCCCTGCGCGCGGTCGGTGCGCAGGTGATGCTGACAGACGGAATCGCAACGGCCTATGTGCAGGGCCGCGACCGGATCGAGGCTGCCCCCGGCGTGCGCGCGCTGCTGACGCAGGTATGCGACCGACGGCAGGCCACACCGCAGCTTTTCCTCGTGAAGGGCCGCGACTGGCTGGGCAATCATACGCTGAGCGCAGAGGTCTTCGGGCCTCTGGGCCTGATCGTCACGGCGGACACACCCGAAGAGATGGCACAGATCGCCCGCAGCTTTGAAGGGCAACTGACGGCGACCCTGCACATGGATGCGGAAGATGCCGCCCTCGCCCGCACCTTGCTGCCCATTCTGGAACGCAAGGCGGGCCGGGTGCTGGCCAACGGCTTCCCCACCGGGGTCGAGGTCTGCGACGCCATGGTCCATGGCGGCCCCTACCCCGCCTCGACCAATTTCGGCGCAACATCCGTCGGAACAATGGCAATCCGCAGGTTCCTGCGGCCAGTTTCGTATCAGAACCTGCCCGCCGAAATCCTGCCGGAGGATCTGCGGTGACACCTGACTGGATCGCGGCGGATTGGGGCACCTCGGCCTTGCGGGTCTGGGCCATGCGGGGCGACAGTGTTTTGGCCGAAGCGCAGTCCGCCGATGGCATGGGGCGGCTGGGCCAAGACGGGTTCGAGCCCGCGCTACTGCGGCTGATCGGCGGCTGGCTGACCGGCGCGCCCCTGCCGGTCATCGCCTGCGGCATGGTCGGCGCGCGGCAAGGCTGGTCAGAGGCGGCCTATCGCGCCGTACCCTGCCCCCCACTTGGCCTGCCATTTCACAGGGTAGAACCCGCCGATCCGCGTTTCACCCTGCATATCTTGCCGGGCCTGTCGCAAACCACGCCGCCCGACGTGATGCGCGGCGAAGAAACCCAGATCGCCGGGTTCCTGCAAGGCAGGCCCGTGTTTGAAGGCACGCTCTGCCTACCGGGCACCCATACGAAATGGGTGCATGTCCGTGCGGGCAAGGTGGCGCGGTTCCAGACCTGCATGACGGGCGAGTTGTTCGCGCTGCTGTCGGGGCAATCCGTCTTGCGGCACGGGCTGGATGAAGGATGGGATGATACGGCCTTCACGACCGCCGTTGCCGAGGCTGCCGCCAACCCGGCCCGACTGGGCACGGATCTGTTTGCAATACGCGCGCGCGGGCTGTTGGGCAGCTTTGCCCCCGGAGCAGCGCGGGCGCGGCTGTCTGGCCTGCTGATCGGTCTGGAACTGGCTGCGACCTGCGCCATCTGGCAAGGGGGCCCGGTCGTGCTGATCGGAGCAGGGGGACTGTCGCGCCATTATGCAATCGCCCTGTCCACCTTGAACTGCACCGCCGAAGTAACCGATGGCACAGAAATCACGCTGGCTGGCCTGTGCGCCGCCCATCGCCTGTTGAAGGAAGCCGCAACATGACCTCGCGCCCCTTGATTGCCATTCTGCGCGGCCTGACACCACCCGAGGCGGCGCCTGTTGCCGCCGCGCTGATTGCAGCCGGAATTGACCGGATCGAGGTGCCGTTGAATTCGCCCGATCCGCTGACCAGCATCGCCACCATGGCACAGGCTTTTGGCGATCACGCCCTGATTGGCGCGGGTACAGTGCTGACGCCGGATCAGGTGGGCGCGGTCCGGGCGGCGGGCGGACGACTGATCGTCTCGCCGGATTGCAACGCGGCGGTCATCGCGGCGACCAAAGCTGCCGGGATGGCATCATTCCCCGGGGTTTTCACCCCGACGGAGTGTTTTGCCGCCCTGCGCGCCGGGGCAGACGGGCTGAAGATCTTTCCCGCCGCCGTGATGGGGCCGGAAGGGATCAAGGCGATCCGCGCCGTCTTGCCGCGCGAAACGGCGGTTTTTGCCGTGGGTGGCGCCGGGGCGGAAACCCTTGGCCAATGGCTGAAGGCCGGGGTGACGGGGTTCGGCATCGGCACCGCGCTGTATACTCCGGGGCTTGCCGTTGCAGAGATCGCGGCCCGGGCGCGCAAGCTGGTCGCCGCCTATGATGCGGCCTGCGCGCCCACATAGGCGCCCGGCCACATCATGGGTCGGCGCCTTACAGCGGCGGCCGGCCGCGCAGCGCCCGGGCGATCATCGCCACGACAAACAGCACGATGAAGATCACGAACAGGATCTGCGCGATGCCTGCAGAGGTGCCCGCGATGCCGCCGAAGCCAAGGGCTGCCGCGATGAGGGCGACGACGAGAAAGGTAAGAGCCCAACCGAGCATGGATATCTCCTTTATGCAATGAAGGGGCGTCGTTTCCGACGCACTGTGCCGGGTCAACGCGGGGTGTCCATTCCGGTTCCGTCGGCTGTCTCATTTTCGGCGCGGCGCAGGTTACATTCGGTCTTAAGTCCAATCTTGATCTGCGTTAGCTTTTTGCCGGAACCACCGGGCCGAATATGCGTTTGCAATGCTGAGGCATCGGTGATGCGCCGGGCAGGGACAATGGAAGACGGGAATGCCGATCAGACGCGCAATAGCCATGGTTCTGACGACGCTGGAGGACAGCCTCGACTTGCTGGAACAGGCCCAAAGCGCTACGCCCTCGACCGGGCTGAAGGGTATTCTGGTACGCCGCCGCCGCGCGACAGTCGTGTTGCGCCACCGGCTGAGCCGGAAGGAACGCCCGGTCCATCGCATCCGCATCGCCCCGGTCGCCCCCGGCCCGACAGAGTTGATCGGGATGGAAGCAAGGTTGCAAGAGCGCCTTGACGCCGCGCTGCAAGTGCCCGGTCTGGACCCCGATCTGGCCGCCGTGCTGCACAATCTGCGACTGGAGGCCGAACAGGCGCGCTTTGCCCTTGCGGCGCTGGCGCAGCGCAACTGAGCCTCCTGAGAAAAGGCCCGCCCCTTTCGGGGCGGGTCTTGTTCCGTGCGTGTCAGATCAGAGCTTGCTGCCCCATTCCTCCACTTCACGTTCGGCCTCTTCCTTGGCGCGACCATAGCGGCTTTGCACCAGCCCGATCAGTTGATCGCGCTTGCCTGCCGCCTGATCCAGTTCGTCGCCGGTCACGTCGCCCCATTTTTCGCGGGCTTTGCCTTTGACCTGTTTCCACTGACCTTCGATCTGATCCCAGTTCATGGCGTGATCTCCTCTCACATGGTTGTTACGCAAGAACAACGCCAGAGCGGTGATCGGGTTCCCGGCAGCCGGAAAACCGCATTCGTCAGGCCGGTATGTGTCAGGTTATATCCGTATTTTCCGGCTCATCTGCCGCCAGCCGCGCTTCGGCATTTGCCAGGGCGCTGGGGCGGAAATCAAAGCGCAGGATGAATTCGCCATCGTGCTCCTCGCGGGTCACGGCTGTGCCAAGCTGCGCAGCAAAGGCCCGGACCAGCGCCTCGCCCAACCCGGATCCGCTGGCGTCGCCCTCCATCAGCGCCGGATGCGGGCCGCGGCTTCCGGTGATGCTGTTGGCAATCTCGACGCCCGCCCGGCAATCCGGCAGGCGCCGCAGGCAGACACGCAGCCGGGGCCGCTGCCCCGCAGGCGCCGAGGCATATTTCAGCGCGTTGGTCAGAGCCTCGGTCACCAGAAGCGACAGGGGCACCGCCTGATCGGGGGTCAGGTGGATGTCGTCCAGCGTGGTTTCCACAAGGAAAGGAGCGCCCGGTTTGCCGCCCATCCGCAGGATCTGTTCCAGAATCCGCTGCAACAGTTCGTCGGCACGGATATCGGTCAGGCCGGTGGTCTGGTAAAGTTCGCGGTGAATGGTGGCCAGACTCATCACCCGGTCCTGCAACCCCTTCAGCGTGGTCTTGCTTTCGGGGCTGCGTGCCTTGCGGATCTGCATGTTGATGATCGAGGCAATGAGCTGCAAGTTGTTCTTCACCCGGTGATGCACCTCGCGCAGCAGCACCTCTTTCTGGTGGACCATATCTTCCAGCTCCGCCTCGTCATGCAGCACGCTTTCCATCATCCGCTCGAAGGCGAGGCCGACGCTTTGCAGTTCCAGCGGCGCATGATCCAGATCCAGGTCCGGCAGGCGGCGGTTGCCCGCCGCAAAGGAGGTGATCGAGGCGCGCAGCGTGCGCATATGGCGCAAGACCTGATGCTCGGCGGCCAGATGTGCCACAAGCAGGCTCGCCAGCCACATCAGAACGGGGTAGGCAATGATCGGGATCGGCGTACGAAAAATCGTGACATCGGTCGCGGTCATCGGCCAGTTGCCCAACAGAAACACCGACCCCGACGCCAAGGGCACCACGGCAAAGACCCGCTCCACCCCTCCGACGGAATAGCCTGTGAAACTTGTCGCCCCGTCGCCGGTCAGCGCCTTCAGGCTGCGGTCACGGGGCAGGCGCTGCGGCGCGGCATCCAGGCCGACGCTGGTGGTCAGCAGGGTGCCTTCCTGGTCGAAGGTGATCAGCGCGACGGGATCGGTGCCGGGCTTCGCCGTGGCATCGGCGACGGCTGGCAGCGTCAGCGCGGCATGGGGCAGCGACAACGACACCAGACCGATTACCACGCCCCGGACATCCCGCACCGGATGCGAGAAGATCAGCACGCTTTGATGCGATACCGGACCATTGCGGTTCACCCGCACCTTCGGGGCGCCTGCATCCATCAGGTCGCGCAGATAGCCCATCGCCGTCAGATCCCGCGCGCCCTGCGGCGAACAGTCCATCTGCAGATTGCGCGGGACATAGCCCACAAAGGTGTATTGCGCATTGCCCGGCTCGGCCAGAAACCGTGCCAGAAGTGCCGTACAGGCCACGGGATCGCCCACCACACCGGGCAAGGCCGCGGCCAATGCGTTCACAGCCCCCTGCCCCCGCAGGATTTCTTCCACCAGCGGGGCGGCGGCGCGCATCGTGGCGCCCAGCACTGCCGCCTCGGCCCGGGCGGCGGCTTCGGTCTGGTATTGACGGGTCTGCACATAGCTCAACACCGCAAGCGGCATCATAACGATGCCGAACATGATCATCAGCCGAAACCCCAGCCCCGAAACAAAGGGATGCAACCGCGCGCGCAGCTCTGCGAGCGTCATGCCGCCTGCGCCCCCGATCGGCTCATCACCGCAAGCGTCTCGCCCGAGTCGGGCGCCAGAATCGCCTCCCCCGCCTCCATGCCCAGCAGCGCCGCCAGCTTGGCCCGGGCGCGGTTGGTGCGGCTTTTCACCGTACCTACCGCCACCCCGATCATTGCTGAGGCCTCCTCGCAAGAATAGCCATTGGCGCCGACCAGAATCAGCACCTCGCGGTGTTCCGGCGAAAGCTGGTCGAAGGCACGCAGAAACTCGCCGAAGGCCAGCCGCCCGTCATGTTCCGGCTTGTCGTAAAGCCCCTGCGCGTGGATGCCATCAGGGTCGGCGACCTCGCGCTTGTGCTTGCGCTTGTCGGAAAAGAAGGTGTTGCGCAGGATGGTGAACAGCCAGGCCCGCAGATCGGTGCCCGGCGTGAACTTGTCGATGTTCGACCAAGCCTTGACGATGGTATCCTGCACCAGATCATCGGCCGCAGAGAGGTTGCGCGTCAGCGAGATGCCAAAGGCCCGCAGCGCCGGAAGATGCAGGGCAATTTCGTCCCTCGGATCGGGAAGAACGTGTGCGGGCACGGTCATTTGCCCGCCTCCTTCGCCTTCAGCTGCGCCAGCAGGTCTTTGAACCGATCCGGGATTTCTTCCTTCAGCGCCTCTTCGTAGACCTTCTTGAGGTTTTCGTCGATCTGCTGCTGCAGGCTGGACTTTGCTGGTTTTGAGGTCATCTCGTGCATCATGGTTTTTTCCGGTCCTGCAACTTTACATGGAACCAAACGCAAGTCAGCGCGTTTGGTTCCCAGAAAAAGCGATCCGAATCCACGACGGGGAGATCACATGCCTGCCGACCTCACTTCCGCCATCGGGGCCAACCTGCCCTACCTGCGTCGCTATGCGCGCGCGCTGACCGGCAGCCAGACCAGCGGCGACAGTTTCGCCGCCGCCACGCTGGAGGCGTTGCTGGAAGACATGTCGGTGCTGTCTGCAGCCACCAGCCCGAAAGTGGCGCTGTTCCGCGCCTTCCATCTTGTCTGGGCCAGCGCCGGGGCGCCGGTGGGCGACGCGGATTCGGCACTGGCCGCCAAGGCGCAGCGCCATATGGCCGCGCTGACCCCCAATTCGCGCGAGGCGCTGTTACTTTCAGTGATCGAAGGGTTTCCGCATGATCAGATCGCCGAAATCCTGCAAATCGGCGATGCCGAGGCGGCAGAGTTGATCACCATCGCGAGAACCGAGATGGAAAACTCGATCGCCGGTCGGGTGATGATCATCGAGGATGAGGCGATCATCGCCATGGACATCGAGGATATCGTGACCGAGATCGGCCATTCCGTTACCGGCATCGCCCGTACCCGCGACGAGGCGGTGGCGCTGGCAACCCGCATCCGCCCCGACCTGATCCTGGCCGACATCCAGCTGGCCGACAATTCCTCGGGGATCGACGCCGTGAACGACATTCTGGGGCAGTTCGACGCGCTGCCGGTGATCTTCATCACCGCCTTCCCTGAACGTCTGCTGACCGGAACGCGCCCCGAACCGGCCTTTCTGATCACCAAGCCCTTCTCGGAAGAACAACTCCGCTCGGCGGTCAGTCAGGCGATGTTCTTTGCCTCAACCGAAACGCTGGCCGCCTGACAGGTGCGGCCGGACCGAAGAAAAAAGGGGGCTGCGGCTCCCTTTTTGCTGCGTCTTCACAGGGTGCGGGGAACCGGATGCAGGCTTGCGCGTTGGTTGTGCAGGAGGGGAACACAGCAGTTCTCCCCACATCACTCCCCAACAACATACGAGGTTTCCATGCGTATTCTTCCCGCCATGACCCTGCTTGCCACCTTGGCCCTGCCGCTGACCGCCCATGCCAAAGATCTGACGCCGGTCGAAAGCGTCAAGGTTGAAACCGATGTGACGGCGATTTCCAACCCCGCCGCCGCGCGGTTCTGGGGCCGTTTGTCAGATGACCTGACTGCCGCAATCCTGTCGCGCGTGCAGCCGCGCATCGCCGACAAGGGCCTGCGCATCTATGTTGACATCAACGAGGTGTCGCTGGCCAACAGCTTCCAGACCGCGATGGGCACGCAGGATTCGATCCTCGTCGGGCAGGTAAACGTCTCCAGCGACGACAACGCCAAGTTCGACGCCTATGAACTCACCGTGTCGATGGAGATGGCGAACCGCTATCTGCCCGAAGGCACCGTGGCGATGACCAGCCTGACCGACACGCCCGAACACTATCGCGCGCTAGTCAGCGCCTTTGCCGAAAACGTGGTCGAACGCCTGAAGTAAGCGCTGCGCGGGCCCCTGCCATGGGGCCTGCGCTACACCCGCCGCCGCCGCAGGGTGACAATCTGCGACAGTGCCGCCGTGGGGCGGATGGTGCGGAACATGTCGGCCAGCATCGCGGCATCGGCTGCAAGCCCCGGCCAAAGCCCGCGCTTGGCGGCCTTGGCCGGGCTGGCGACCCCCGGCCAATCCACCACCGCGACACGCAGGCCCTGCGCGATCCACAGGGTGTTCAAAAATACCTCGAAGCCGAATTTCGGCAGGCGCAGCAGATCGCCCTCGCGCCCGTTCAGCAATGCGCGTGAAAACACCCGCTCGCCCGAGATGTAATCCAGCCCGATCCAGCGCCACAGCCTTGGCGCATTGCCGCGCAGGCTCAGCGTGGCCTGCGCCCGCCCCTGCCGCAGCGGCATCACCAGCGCGGTGATGTCGGCGGCGGACAGGCCGGTAAGATCGCTGTCGATCAGCATCACCAGATCATGGCGCGCGGCGCGCAGCCCCTCGGCCAGGGCGGCGGTCTTGCCGCGATTGGGGCTCAGGCGCAGCAGCGTCACCGGAAAGGCGGCGGCCACCTCGGCCGTGCCGTCGCGCGATCCGTCATCCACCACGATCACCTCGGCGATCAGCGGATGGCGGGTCAGCACCTGCAACACGGCGGCGATGCGTGGCGCCTCGTTATGGGCGGGCACGATGCAGGTGATGAGGGTCATGGCGCCACCCGATGCCGACGCAGCAGGCACAACCCGATCCAGCCGATGGGCAGCAGCAGCGCCAGTGACACCGCCGCGATCCAGTCACCGATCAGCGCATGGGCATCGCCCAGCAGCCAGCCCAAAGCCGCGAAGACGGCGGTCTTGGGCAGGGTGGCCAGCAGGTTCCAGAACAGGAAGGGCAGCAGCGGCATCCGTGCCACGCCCGCCGCCACCAAGACCATCGCCCCGGCGGAATGGGTCAGCTTGCCCAGCATCAGCGTGCGCGCACCTGCGCTGCGGAAATGGCTGGCCAACGCCGCCACCCGCGCCGGGCGCAACCCCAGCAGCTTGCGCAGGCCGCGCGGCAATGTCGGCAACAGCCCGCGCCCCAGCGCATACAGCACCAGATCCCCCGCCAGATCGGCCAACACCAGCACCAGCAGCAAGGGCTGCAAGCCCAGCAGCCCGGCCCGCGCCATCCAGACCGAAATCACCGTGACAATCGGCCCTTCCAGCACCGCGACCGGCGCGATGACCCACAGGCCGTATTGGTTGATCAGTGTGGCAAAGCCTTCGGGCGTCAGCATCGGGTCAGGCACGCTCCGGCTGCGGGGCCAGCGCGGTGCCGCGCCACACGAAGCTGCGGCTGCGGAAGGTGGCCAGCCACAGCGCAGGCATCAGCACATCGCGCAGCGGCAGCGCCAGCAGATCGCGCCCCCGCATCGGCCAGCCGTGCGCGCGCGCCAGCGCTGCCTCGGCGCCATACCAGATCGCCAGATACAGCGGCAACGCGGTGACCTGCAGGGAGGACAGCGCAACCGCCCCCGCCATGGCAAGGCCGGGCAGCAGCGCACCATTCAGCGGCTCCATCAGGAACACCGCCGGAAACCCGTCACGCCGCACCTTCGACCAGCGCAATTGCCGCGCCCAGACATCCGCCGCGCGGCGCTTGCCGATCGGCTGCGCAAAGGGCCGCGCGGTCAGCCGCACATGCCGCCCCTGCCCGCGCACCACCTTGGTTGCCGCCACATCCTCGGCCAGATTGCCGCCCAAGGCGCGCAAGCCCCCGGCCTGATTGAGCAGATCGCGCTGCCAGCACAGCGTCTTGCCCTGCGCAAAGCCAAAACCCAGCCGGTCGGCGGCCAGTTGCAGCCGTGCCTGATTGGTATTGAGGAAGGCACATTCCACCGCCCCCCACAGCCCTTCGGGCCGCGTGCCCACGGCGGGCGAGGTGACCAGCCCGCAGCCCGGATCCCATGTCCCCGCCAGTTCGCGCAGGTAATCGGGTGGCAGCAGCAGGTTGCTGTCAGCCATGGCGACAAACGGGGTCTCGGCCTCTGCCCAGCCCTTTTGCAGATTGTTCAGCTTGGGGTTGCCGCTGATCCGGTCTTCGCCAATCAGCAGCGTCGCGGGCACGGCGGGATGGGCGGCGATCAGGCGGCGCAGCAGCCCCACCGCCGGGTCATCCGCCCGCGCGGCGCAAAAGATCAGCCGGAAATCCGGGTGATCCTGCGTGAAGCTCGATTCCAGCGTTTCCGCATCGAACCGATCCAGCCCGCAGACCGGGCGCAGCAGGGTAACGGCGGGCAGCGGGCCGGTGGCAACCTTGCGACGCAGCGGCACGGCCAACAGCACGCTGGCCAGATGCAGGGCCAGCATCAGCCCGGCCACTGCGGCGCAGATCCAGAACAATGCGGGCATCATGCCACCTCTCCGGCCAGAACCCCGGCTTCGGGCTGCGCGGCGCGCAACACCTGCCGCCCGCCCAGCATCTGCAACCGCCCATCGGCGTCCTCGGCAATCGCGGTGAAACTGTCCACCCAATCGCCGCAATTGGCGTAAACCAGCCCGTGGCGGTTGTGCAGCGCCGCCACATGGAAATGGCCGCAGATCACCCCGTCATGCGCCTTTTGCCGGGCATGGGCGATCAGCTTGCGCTCGTGCTTGGTGCCAAGATAAAGCACCTCGTTCAGCTTGGCGATCACCCATTCGATCGGGCTGCGATCCTCGGGGCGCAGGCTGCCGCGCAGATGGCGCAGCGCCCCGTCAAACCGCCGCAGCAAACCGTCGATCCGGCTGCCGATCCGCGTCCAGATATGCCAGCGCAGCACCCGGGCATCGCAAACATCACCATGCAGCACCAGATAGCGCCGCCCGTCTGCCGCCAGATGGCTGATCTCGCGGCACAGCCGCGCCGGGAAATGGCCGCAATCCTCGGCGCCATCCAGCGCGTGATCGTGGTTGCCGACCAGATAGATCAGCTCAGCCCCCTCGGCGGCACGCTGGCGCAACAGCGCAACAATACGGTCCTGCACCGGCCCCCAATGCAGTGTCAGCGGGTGCCAGATGTCGAGGATATCGCCCACCAGATAGATGCGATCCGCCGTGTTCCGTTCCAGAAAATCGCGGATCAGGTCGGCCCGGCAACCCAGCGCACCAAGATGCAGATCCGACAGAAACAGGCTGCGGTGATGCCGGGGCGGCGCGGGCGGGGTGCCGTAACTGCTCATTCCCTTACCTCTCTCGGCCCGGCGCACCGGAGCCTCACAAGCCTTCGATCCCGCATCCTACGGCATCAGGGCCGGCGGCGCGTATTCCTTGAACGCAGATCCGCGCGTTTCCGACGCCATTACGCTGCGCAAGCTTCGCTACACAGGCAACGGTATCGGCCCGGCGCGGTTCCCGGTCCTCCCTTGCCTGCCATGATCAGGCAAAGCTTTTGTGATGAAATTGCTGCACTGCCGCGACAGGCCCGACCCACGCCGCGTGCTGTCCGGTTTTGACTGCCACAATGTCGCAATCCTTACATGGCACAGGTCGCATTCAGGCTATTCTTTGTTTGCAAGCCGACTCCAGCGCCACGACTGGAAGCGAAACCCGCACTGCAATGCAGCGGGCGGCGGCAAGGGGGGCCAATTCCCTGCCGCCGGGGGCACAAGCCCCGCTTTCTGTCGCGGCGCCGGTCGGCGCGATATGTCAACCGCGAAGGCAAGAGGCTTCGCCGGTCTGTGGAGGCAGTCCGGTAAAGCGTCGCCCCTTCGTGCCCAGAATAGCCCGGACCTGCGCAGGGAGGCGTGGGCCAAGCGAGGATCAGATGCTGAGCCAGACCGACACCCTTTCCCTCCTTGCCAACCGCCGCCCGAATTACGCGCTGGAGCAGGATCTTTACTGTGATCCGGGCGTCTTTGCGCTGGATCTGGAACATGTGTTCTACAAGGAATGGCTGTTCGCCATTCCGGCCTGCGAACTGCCGAAGGCCGGTGCCTTCGCCACGCTGCAGGTGGGCGCCTATCCCGTGGTCATCACCCGGGGCAACGATGGCATGGTGCGCGCCTTCCACAACGTCTGCCGCCACCGCGGCCAGCGGCTGTGTGCCAAGGAAACCGGCTCCACCCCGAAACTGGTCTGCCCGTATCACCAGTGGACCTACGATCTGGACGGCAAGCTGCTTTATGCCCGCGACATGCAGGACGGGTTCGACCCGGCGGCGCATGGCCTGAAAAAGGTGCATTGCGTCGATCTGGGCGGCATGGTGTTCATCTGCCTCGCCGAAGTGCCGCCGCCGATTTCCGACCTCGCACCCAAGCTGATGAGCTATCTCGCCCCCTCGGGGCTGAAGGATGCCAAGGTCGCCTTCTCCTCCACCATCGTGGAAAAGGGCAACTGGAAGCTGGTGATCGAGAACAACCGCGAATGCTATCACTGCGGCGGCTCGCATCCCTCGTTGTGCCGGACCTATTCCGACAATCCGCGCATGACGGCGATGGAAGGCCCGGATTCGGCCAGCCCCGACATTCTGGATCACTGGAAACGCTGCGAGGCGGCAGGCCTGCCCTCGCGCTTTACCAACCACCCGCAGATGCAATGGCGTCTGGCGCGCATCCCTCTGCTGAACAACGCCGAAAGCTATACGATGTCCACCAAGGCGGCGGTCGCAAAGCGCATGGGCACCATGCCGTTCAACGACGCGGGCAGCCTGCTGTTCTTCCACTATCCGAATACCTGGAACCACTTCCTCGGCGATCATGCCATCGTCTTCCGCATCCTGCCGATCTCGCCCACCGAGACCGAGGTGACGACCAAGTGGCTGGTGCACAAGGATGCGGTGGAAGGCGTGGATTACGACATCCCGAACCTGACCGAGGTCTGGCTGAACACCAATGACGAAGACCGTCAGGTGGTGGAAGAAAACCAGAAGGGCATCCTGTCACCCGCCTATGAACCCGGCCCCTATTCCACCATTCAGGAGGAAGGCGTGATCCAGTTCGTCGATTGGTATGCGGGTCTGATGCAGGGCCGTCTGGCCCCCAAGCCTGCCATGGCGGCGGAGTGACAGATGGGCAAGACACGCGCGAATTGGTCGGCGGAACCGTGGAAAGACAGCGAGTTGCTGGAATGTGCCATGGTGGTGCCGGAAAATGACGACACCGCCAGCTTTACCTTCCGCGCGCCTTCGGGCGCGTGGTTCGACTATCAGCCGGGGCAGTTCATCACGCTGGACCTGCCGGTCCCCGGTGGCAATGTGCAGCGCACCTATACCATCTCCTCCAGCCCCTCGCGCCCGCTTTCGATCACCGTCACGGTGAAGGCGCAGGCGGGCAGCATCGGCACGCGCTGGATGCTGGACCATCTGAAACCCGGTGTGAAGATCAAGGCCTATGGGCCGAATGGCATCTTCACCTCACACAAGCACCCGGCCAAGAAATACCTGTTCATCTCGGCCGGGTCGGGCATCACGCCGATGATGTCGATGACCACCTGGGCCTGGGATTCCGGCCAGATGCCCGACATCGTCTTCGTCCACGCTGCCAAGCGCCCCTCGGAAATCATCTTCCGCGAACGGCTGGAACAGTTCGCCAACCGGGTGCCCGGCCTGCAACTGCGCTTCACGGTGGAAGAGGCCGATCCGTTCCGCGTCTGGCCCGGCTACAAGGGCCGTCTGTCCCAGATCATGCTGGGCCTGATGGCCCCCGATTATCTGGACCGCGAGGTGTTCTGCTGCGGGCCCGAACCCTTCATGCAGGCCGTGCGCGAAATGCTGCAAAGCCTCGGCTATGACATGAGCCACTATCATCAGGAAAGCTTCGGCATGGCCGTCGCCACCGAGGCCGATGCCCCGGTGCTGGATGACGTGTCCCCCGTTGAAGGCGCCAAGGCGGAAATCACCTTCACCGCATCTGGCGTCACCACCGCCTGCGGCGAAACCGATACCGTGCTGGCGGTGGCAAAACGCTCTGGCCTCAACATCCCTTCGGGCTGCACCTTCGGCCTCTGCGGCACCTGCAAGGTGAAGAAAACCGCGGGCGAGGTGCATATGGTGCATAACGGCGGCATCTCGGATGACGACATCGCCGAAGGCTATATCCTCGCCTGCTGCTCGCACCCGATGGGCGCGATCTCGGTCGAGGTCTGATCCTTTTCATCCTGGTCAAAATACTCCGGGGGTCGCCGGTCGGGCGCCATCGGTTCAAGCCCGATCGGCGACGGCAGAGCCCCCGGACCTCTCCCCCAAAGCCCCGATCTGGACAGTGACCCCGAACCGTGCCCCTATGGCGGCACGGTTCTTATCGGCAGATCATGGCCTTCACCCTCCGCCAGCTTCAGTTTTTCGTGGCCGCCGCCGAGGCGGGCAGCGTGTCCGGCGCGGCGCGGGCGCTGTCGATCTCGCAATCCTCGGTGACCGAGGCGATCCGCGCGCTGGAGGATGATCTGGGCGTCACCCTGTTCGACCGGCAGGCGCGCGGCTTGCTCATCACCCACAAGGGCAGCGCCTTCCTGCGCCATGCCCGCCAGATCCTGGCCGATGTCGCCGCCGCCCGCACCGCCTTTCGGGACGAGGCCGAACAGGCCACCGGGCGGCTGTCGCTGGGCGTCACCTCGCTGGTGGCGGGCTATGTACTGTCCGACATGCTGCAACGCTTTCGCCGCGCCTATCCTCTGGTGGAACTGCATGTGATCGAAGACAGCGGCGATTACCTGCAACACCTGCTGATCGGGGGCGAGCTGGATGTGGCCGTCCTGCTCACCTCCTCGGTGAAAGACCGCATGGCGCTGCATGTCGAAACCCTGCTCGTCTCGCCCTATCGGCTGTGGCTTCCCCTCGGCCATCCGCTGGCGTTGCAAGAGGCCATCGCGCTTGAGGAACTGGCAGGCCGCCCGATGATCCAGTTGATGGTGGACGAGATCGAGGAAAGCACCCGCCGCCTGACCGCCGCCTTGCCGGTAAAGCCGGAAATCGCTTTCCGCACCCGCAGTGTGGAGGCCGTGCGCAGCCTCGTCGCCACCGGCGCCGGGTTGGCGATCCTGCCCAGCCTCGTCTACCGCCCGTGGTCACTGGAAGGCGACCGGATCGAGATCCGCGATGTGTCGGGCGATCTTCCTTCCGTGCAGGTGGGTCTGGCCTGGCGGCGGGGCGCACCGCTGGCCGCCCCGGCGCTGAACTTCATCCGGTCGGCCCAAGCGGCGATCCCGACGCGCTGATCCATCGGTTTTACCGATACGACCCCCCGATCTTTTGCGTTTGCGAAAGCTGACGCCCCGCAGCAGCATGGCGCCATGACCGGAAAACCGGCTGCGCCATGATGCGCAACCAAACAGGGAGTTTTCAGAATGACCACACTTCACACATTCAAACTTGCCAGCACCACCGCCCTTGCCCTTTGCACCGGCCTCTCGCCCGCCTTCGCGCAGATGACCGAAATCGGGGCGGGCGAAGGCGCTTTGTCCATCGTCGCCTGGGCTGGCTATGTCGAACGGGGCGAAACCGACAAGGCGTTCGACTGGGTGACCAAGTTCGAGGCGTCCTCGGGCTGCAAGGTCAGCGTCAAGACCGCCAATACCAGCGACGAGATGGTGGCGCTGATGAACGAAGGCGGCTTCGATCTGGTCACCGCCTCGGGCGATGCCTCGCTGCGGCTGGTCGCGGGCGGCAAGGTGCAGGAAATCAACAAGGATCTGATCCCGTCCTGGTCCACCATCGACCCGCGCCTGCAGGATGCGCCGTGGCATACCGTGGGCGGCAAACATTACGGCGTGCCCTATATGTGGGGGCCGAACGTGCTGATGTACAACACCGAGGTGTTCAAGGAGGCACCGACCTCGTGGAACGTGGTGTTTGAGAAGATGGACCTGCCGGATGGCAAATCCAACGAAGGCCGGGTGCAGGCCTATGACGGCCCGATCCATATCGCCGATGCCGCACAATACCTGATGTTCCACAAGCCCGAACTGGGCATCACCTCGCCCTACGAGCTGAACGAGGATCAATACAAGGCCGCGCTGGATCTGCTGCGCACGCAGCGCACGCTGGTCAGCCGCTACTGGCACGACGCCTTCATCCAGATCGACGATTTCAAGAATGAAGGCGTGGTCGCCTCGGGGTCATGGCCGTTTCAGGTGAACCTGCTGAAGGCCGATAATGTGCCGGTCGCCAGCACCATCCCGCAAGAGGGGGCGACGGGCTGGGCCGATACCACCATGCTGCATGTCGATGCCGCCCACCCGAACTGCGCCTATATGTGGTTCGAACATCAACTGTCCTCGAACCTGCAATCCGACCTGTCGGTCTGGTTCGGCGCCGTGCCCTCGGTGCCTGCCGCCTGCACCGACAAGCGCGGGATGCAGACCGCCGAAGGCTGCGATGCCAACGGGTTGAAGGATTTCGACCGCATCCGCTTCTGGACGACTCCGGTGTCGAACTGCGCGCAGGGCGATGGCGCCTGCGTGCCCTATTACCGCTGGGTCAGCGACTATATCGGCGTGATCGGCGGGCGCTGAGCGCCTTGCGCTGACCACCCCCACCCCGGCCCTCCCCCCTGAAGGGGGAGGGGGCGCAAAGACCCGCCGCTCACCGCCTTCATCCCTGCGAAGGGGCGCCGGGACCACCCGTTACCGCTCGCTCCTCCCTCCCCCTTCAGGGGGGAGGGATGGGGTGGGGGTTACCCTCCCTACGGATACCCACATGACCGCCGCCGTTGAATTCCGCGCCGTCTCTCGCCATTTCGGCCCGCCTTCCGCCCCCGTCCGCGCTGTGGACGGGGTAGAGCTGACCATTGCCGAAGGCAGCTTCTTCGCCATGCTCGGGCCCTCCGGTTCCGGCAAGACCACCTGTTTGCGGCTGATATCGGGTTTCGAGAAACCCACCTCCGGCACGATCCGCATCTTCGGGCAGGATGTCAGCGACGTGCCGCCCAACCGGCGCAATGTGAACACCGTGTTTCAGGACTACGCGCTGTTCCCGCATATGAACGTGCGCGACAACGTGGCTTACGGGTTGATGGTCAAGGGGGTGGATCGCCGCCTGCGCCATGACAAGGCCGAAGAGATGCTGGCGCTGGTCAAGCTGGGTGGCTACGGCGACCGCAAGCCGGGGCAATTGTCGGGTGGCCAGCGGCAGCGCGTGGCGCTGGCCCGCGCGCTGGTCAACGAACCCCGCGTGCTGCTGCTGGACGAACCGCTGGGCGCGCTGGACCTGAAGCTGCGCGAGGCGATGCAGGATGAACTCAAGGCGCTGCAACAGCGGCTGGGCATCACCTTCGTCTTCGTCACTCATGATCAGGGCGAGGCGCTGAGCATGGCCGACAGCCTTGCCGTGTTCAACGAGGGCAAAATCGCCCAGATCGGCACCCCGGAAGAAATCTATGCCCGCCCCCGCACCCGTTTCGTGGCCGATTTCGTCGGCTCCTCCAACGTCCTGCCGCCCGAGGTGACCCGCGCTTTCGGTGGCCCCGCCGCCTGGGCCTCGCTGCGCCCCGAGGCGCTGCATCTGGTTGCCGCCGACGGGGTGGCCCTGTCGGGCACCGTCACCGGCAGCCGCTATCTGGGTGCGGGCTCGCGCGTCACTGTCGCAGTGCCGGGCGCCGAAATCGCCGTGATCGTGCCTGCCGGGGCGCCCCTGCCCGCGCCGGGCAGCGCCATCGGTCTGGCCTTCGCCCCCGACGCCCTGCATGTGATGGAGGGCGCATGACCGCCTCCCCCGCCATCCTGCCCGAACGCGGCCCGGGTGACCGGCTGACCGCGCTGTTCTGGCGCCGCCCGCGCCTCTTGCTGGCACTGCTGCTTGGCCCGCCGCTGATCTGGCTGGGCGTTGTCTATCTCGGCTCATTGCTGGCGCTGCTGCTGCAAAGCTTCTACTCGATCGACGAGTTTTCCGGCGTGGTGAAGGAAGAATTCACCCTGAAAACCTATGCCGAACTGTTCCGCGCCCAGAACCTCGACATCATCCTGCGCACGCTGCTGATGTCTGCCGCCGTCACGCTGGGCTGCGCGATCATCGCCTTTCCCATCGCCTATTACGCGGCGCGCTTTGCCAAGGGGCGCTGGAAGGCGGTGTTCTATCTGGGGGTCATGCTGCCGCTCTGGTCCTCCTATCTCGTCAAGGTCTATGCGTGGAAGCTGATCCTCGCCAAGGAAGGCATCGTGACCTGGGTTGCCGAACATATCGGCGCGGGCGTGATCCTGAATGCCGTGCTGGCGCTGCCGGGCATCGGCGGCAATTCGCTGTCCACCGCGCCGCTGGGCACATTCCTCGTCTTCGTCTATGTCTGGCTGCCCTACATGATCCTGCCGATGCAGGCCGCGCTGGAACGGGTGCCCACCACCATGCTGGAGGCCAGCGCCGACCTTGGCGCCAGCCGCAGCCAGACCTTCCGCACGGTGATCCTGCCGCTGGCGCTGCCCGGCGTGGTGGCCGGGTCGATCTTCACCTTTTCGCTGACCATGGGCGATTACATCATCCCCCAGATCATCGGCACCTCGGCCCGCTTCATCGGCCTTGCCGTCTACCAGTTTCAGGGCACCGCCGGAAACCTGCCGCTGGCCGCCGCCTTTGCCGTCGTGCCCATCGTCATCATGCTGGTCTATCTGGCCATCGCCAAACGCATGGGGGCCTTCGATGCACTCTGATCGCGCCTCGCTCGGCCTGCGGATAGCCGCCCTTGCGGGCCTGCTGTTCCTGCATCTGCCGATCCTGCTGATCTTCCTTTACGCCTTCACGACCGAAGAAAAGAGCTATCAGTTCCCGCCGCCCGGCCTGACGCTGGAATGGTTTGCCGTGGCCTGGCACCGCGCCGACATCTGGCCACCGCTCTGGCTGTCGGTGCAGGTGGCCACCATCGCCACCGTGCTGGCGCTGATCCTTGGCACGCTGGTCTCTGCCGCCATGGCGCAAAGCCGGTTCTTCGGGCGCGAACAGATTTCGCTGCTGATCCTGCTGCCCATCGCCCTGCCCGGTGTGATCACCGGCATGGCGCTGCGCTCGGCCTTTTCGGTGATGGACATCCCCTATTCGGTCTGGACCATCATCCTCGGCCACGCCACCTTCTGCATCGTCATCGTCTACAACAACGCCGTCGCCCGGTTTCGCCGCCTGTCGGGCGGCATCCTCGAAGCCTCGGCTGACCTTGGCGCCAATGCCTTTCAGACCTTCCGCCATGTGTTGCTGCCCAACCTTGGCTCGGCGCTGCTGGCGGGCGGGATGCTGGCCTTCGCCCTGTCGTTCGACGAGGTGATCGTGACCACCTTCACCGCGGGCCAGCAAAGCACCCTGCCGATCTGGATGCTGCAAGAGCTTGTCCGTCCCCGGCAGCGGCCCGTCACCAATGTCGTAGCCATCGTGGTGTTTGCCGCCACCTTCCTGCCGATCCTGATCGCCTATTACCTGACCCGCAGCGGCTCCGAAACCGCCGGCGCGGGCAAATGAGGGAGAGAGAACCCATGTCCACCATCGACACCGCGCTGCTGATCGGCGCCGATTTCCAGCAGGGGCAAGAAACCCCCGAACAGATCCTGAACCCGCGCACCGGCGGGCTGATCCTGAACGTGGCCGAAGCCTCCACCGCGCAGGTCGATGCCGCCGTCGCCGCCGCCCGCAAGGCGTTTGACAGCTGGAGCCGCACCACCCCCGGCGAACGCTCCGCCGCCTTGCTGCGCATCGCCGACCGGATCGCCGCCGAGGCCGAAGGCTTCGCCGCATTGGAGGCGCTGAATTGCGGCAAGCCGATCAATGCCGCGCTGAACGATGAAATCCCGGCGATTGTCGATTGCTTCCGCTTCTTTGCTGGCGCCGTGCGCACCCAGCATGGGCAGGTGGCCGGGGAATATCTGGCAGGCCATACCTCGATGATCCGCCGCGATGCGGTGGGGGTCATCGCCTCCATCGCGCCATGGAACTACCCGCTGATGATGATGGCGTGGAAGCTTTGCCCGGCGATTGGCGGCGGCAATACCGTGGTGTTCAAACCCAGCGAGCAAACCCCGCTGACCGCGCTGAAACTGGCGCGCATTCTGGCCGAAGAACTGCCCGAAGGCGTGGTGAACGTCATCACCGGGCGCGGCCAGACCGTGGGCAGCTATCTGATCAACCACCCCGGCGTCGATATGATCAGCCTGACCGGCGATGTGGCCACCGGACGCAAGATGCTGGATGCCGCCGCCAGGACGGTGAAGCGCACCCATCTGGAACTGGGCGGCAAGGCCCCGGTCGTGGTGTTCGACGATGCCGATGTGGGCGAGGTTGTCGAAGGTCTGCGCGCCTTCGGCTATTACAACGCCGGGCAGGATTGCACTGCCGCCTGCCGCATCTATGCCGGGAAAAAGGTCTATGACCGGCTGGTGGCCGATCTCTCCTCTGCCGTGTCCACCATCGCCCTAGGCAACGAGGATGACAGCACCAACGAAATCGGCCCGCTGATCAGCCTGCGCCAGCGCGACCGCGTGGCCAGTTTCGTCAACCGCGCCCGCGAATTGAGCCATATCGAGGTGACGACCGGCGGCGAGGTGATGGGTCAGGGCTTCTACTACCGCCCCACCGTGATCGCCGGGGCACGGCAGGATGATGAAATCGTGCGGCGCGAGGTGTTCGGCCCGGTTGTGTCGATCACGCCCTTCTCGGATGTCGATCAGGCAATCGGCTGGGCCAATGACAGCGATTACGGCCTCGCCTCCTCGGTCTGGACCAAGGATGTCGGTCGCGCCATGGCCTCGGCGGCGCGGCTGCGCTATGGCTGCACCTGGGTCAACACGCATTTCATGCTGGTCAATGAAATGCCGCATGGCGGGCTGAAACAGTCGGGCTATGGCAAGGACATGTCATCCTATGCGCTGGAAGATTACACCGTGATCCGCCATGTGATGATCAAGCACGGCTAAGCGCCCTCAGGACCCGAGGATGCGGCGCAGCAGCGCGGCCACATCCTCGGTGCCAAAGGGTTTTTCCAGCGTCTCCACCCGCTCCAACCCGGTGGCCGCCATATGCGCCGGGCCTGCCACCGTATCGCCGGTGACCAGCACGAACGGCCCGGCAAATCCCGGCACACGCTCGCGGATCAGCCGGATCAGCGCCACGCCGTCGATGCCCGGCATCCGCAGATCGGTGAACAGCAGGTCAAACCCGCCCGCGGCCAGCCGCTCCGGCGCGCTGGCCGCATCGGTGGTCACCTCGGCCTCCACCCCGTGCAGGCCAAGGATTTCCGCCAGACTTTCCGCCACATCGGCCTCGTCATCCACGATCAGCGCCCGGTGGCCTGATGGCCCGCGCGCAACCCCGCTGGCCCCTGCTGCCGCCGGCACCGCGTCGGGCAAGGCTGGCAGCCGCAACTCGAACCCTGCCCCGCCCAGCGCACTGTCCACCAGCGACAGCGCGCCGCCATGCGCCTCGATCACCGAACGCGAGATCGACAGGCCGATCCCCGTGCCCACCCCCACCGCCTTGGTGGTGAAATAGGGGTCGAAGATGCGCTTGCGCAGCGCCTCGGGCACGCCGGGGCCGTTGTCTTCGAACCGCAGCCGCAGCCAACCGCCCGCCGCACTGGCCGACAGCCGGATGCGGCGCGGCGCGGGCGCGCCGGTCATCGCCTGTTGCGCATTGATCAGGATGTTGGAAAACACCTGCCCCAGCAGATCGCGGTCGCCCTCAATGGCGGGCAGGCCCTCGGGCAGCGCCAGGTCCACCTCTACCCCCGCCGAGCGCAGGCCGTAGCCCACCACCTCCAGCGCGCCCTGCAGCACCGCCTCCACCTGCAGCCGTTCGCGCTGCGGCGGCTTTTGCCGCGCCATGGCGAGGAAGCTTTTCACGATCCGCCCGCATCGATCCGCCGCCGCGCGGATCTTTTCGGCGCGCTGGTTGGTCGCCGCATCCGGCGCCTTGTCAGCCAGCAGCGTCGATTGCGCCACCACCACCGCCAGCGGGTTGTTCAGCTCATGCGCCACCCCGGCAAGTAGTGACCCCATGGCCGACAGTTTCTCCACCTGATGCAGGCGGTTGCGGCTGTCTTCCATCTCGCGCGCCAGCCTGCGCGCCTCGGTCAGGTCGCGCAGATGCGAGGTGAAGATGCGCGGCCCGCCGGTCGGCACCTCGGTCACCGTCAATTCCACCGGGAAGGTGGACCCGTCGCGCCGCATCCCCTCCACCTCGACCCGCCGCCCGATCACATGCGGCACACCGGTTTCGATGAACCGCGCCATACCGCGCCGATGCGCCTCGCGCATGGTGGGCGGCACGATCAGATCGGCCACCGGCTGACCGATCGCCTCGGCGGCGGTATAGCCGAAGGTCTGCTCGGCCGCCGGGTTGAACTCCAGCACCCGCCCGTCCTCGTCCATCACCACGATGGCATCCAGCGCCGCCAGCACCACCGCGCGATAGCGCTCCTCCCGTTCACGAAGCGCGAAATGCGAGCGTTCGGCCTCGGTCTCCGCCTCCTTCAACTCGGTCAGATCGCGGGTGAAGGTCAGAAACCCGGCGCGCGTCTCGCCCTCGCGCAGAAAGGGCAGGACCGAGACCTGCAGGAAGCGGCGGCCCTTGCTGGCAAACTCGATCCAGCCCTCAAAGCGCGCCACCTCGCCGCGCAGGATCTGCGGCTCCAGCCCCGCATATTCGGCGGCGACCTTCGGCCCCAGCACCTCGGCCACGCTGCGCCCGATCAACTGCTCGCGCTCCAGCCCCACGAAATCAAGAAACTCGCGGTTGGCATCGCGATAGACGAAATCCGCATCGACATAGACGGCACGCAGCGGAATCCCGTCGATCATCGCGCGCATCTGGCGGATATTGGCCAGTTCCGCCCGCGCGGCGCCCTGAATCCGGTCGGCCAGCGCCTGCCACGGGCGCGGCAGATCGGGCGCCACCGCCGCCTCTGCCGGGGCAAGTGCAGCATAGCGGGCCAGCGTCACGGCAGGCAGCACGAATTGCCGCCTCACCAGAAAGACCAGCAGCAACACCCCCGCCAACACACAGCCCAGCAACAGAAGCAGCGGCATGACACGCTGCACAATGGCGGCCTGCGTGACGGCATCAGGCACGGTGACCACCAGATGCCATGGCGTACCCGCAATGCTGCGGCGCGCCATCCAGCGGTCCGCAACGTGGCGGAACCCCGGCCCCAGTTGATCCAGCCGCGCCCCGTGCAACACGGTTTCGGCAGGCGGCGCTTCGACCTGAGCCACCAGTGGCTGGCCGGTTGCCGCGATGACATTTCCTTTCTGGTCCAGCACCGCCACATCGCCTTGTGGCTCTGGTGCGGCAGCAATCCGCTTTGCCACATCGGAAATCAGCAGATCCGCCGCAACGATGCCGCGAAACTGGCCATTCGCCCAGACCGGCGTGCCATGGGTGACCATCAGCCCCGCCCCGCCCGCATCCAGATAGACCGGCGTCCAATAGGCGGTGTGGTCGGGGTTGTTCTGTGGCGCGCCAAAGGTGAACAGATCATAGTCGAAAAAGCTGCGAAACACCCCCGAAGGATCCTCGCCCGCCAGCATCGCGGCAGCGGGCACGCGGGGATAGATGGCAACAAACCGCTTGGTCCCGCTGAAGAAATAGCTCCACTTCAATCCCGGCGCCGCCGCGTGCATCGCCTGCGAAATGTCGAACAGCGGCAGAACCGCCGCGATTTCCTGCCGGTCGTTCGGCAAAAGCGTTGCCGGGTCGGCCATCACCAGCCCCAGCCTGACCTGATCGGCAGGCAGCGGGGTCAGCCATTCCACCGGCCCCAGATAGGTTTCGGTCACGCCACGGCGTGCCAGCCGCCCCTCGGTAAAGGCGCGCAGGATCGAAACATGGGTGCGCACATCGCCCGCAAGTTCCGCCAGTTCGGCGCCCAGCCTGCGCTGTGCCTCGGCGTGGCGATCCAGTACTTCGGTCTGTGCGGCGTCATAGCCGCGCCAGATCAGCACGCACAACACCAGCACCACCGGCACCACCGCCCACAGGATCAGCGCCAGAAAGCGCCGCTGCAACTGCGCGGCGCTCGGGTCATGGTTCTGGGTGTCGGGGGGCGTCATGGGGTGGCAGGCTCGAACACATAGCCTTCGCCGCGGATGGTGCGGATGAAGCGGGGGCTGGCCGGATCAGCCTCGATCTTGCGGCGCAGCCGGGCGATGCGCACGTCGATGCGCCGCTCGCCGTCGCTGTCGCTTTCCTCGGCGCCACACAGATCGGCCAGTTGACTGCGGCTGAGGATGCGGTTGGGGCGGCTGACCAGCACCTCCAGCAGATCGAACTCGGCGGCGGTCAGCGGCACGGCGGCGCCCTCCGGCCCGGTCAACCGCCGCAGCGCCGGGTCGAAGGTGAAGGGGCCAAAGCTGTGCGCCCGCGCCACCTGCTCCACCGGCGCGGCAGGTTCGGCTGCGGGGCCACGATCCAGCCGCCGCACCAGGCTGCGGATACGCGCCAGCAATTCGCGCAGGTCATAGGGTTTGGTCAGGTAATCATCCGCGCCGATCTCCAGCCCCACGATCCGGTCCATCGCCGTGCCCGAGGCCGTGGCGAAGATGATCCCGGTCGGCCCGCGCCGCCGCAACCAGCGTGCCAGCGACAGCCCATCCTCGCCCGGCATCGCAATATCCAGCAGCGCGATGTCAATCTGCTCGCACTCGGCCAGCGCCCGAAATTCGGCGGCATTGCAAGCGGTCAGCACACGGAAGGCGTGGCCCGACAGATATTCTGCGACCGCCTCGCGCAGGTGGTCTTCATCGTCCACGATGGCGATGGTGGTCGGCATGAAATAACTTGTCCTTGCTTGACGCAGGCGGCAACGCTTCGGGTATAGTCCAATGCGTGGGGATCATGTCAAGCGCGAGGCGGACGGGGGCCATGTCGTTGCGCCATTGCATTGTCTTTCTGGATGACGAAGCCGATCTGGCCGCGGCTCTGGCCGAATATTTCACCGATCTGGGGCATGAGGCGCTGGTCGCCGCCGATGGCATCGCGCTGGAGGCACTGCTGCGCAGCCGGGCCGTCGATCTGGTGGTGATGGATCTGAACCTGCCGGGCCGGTCTGGCTTCGATCTGCTGGCCGAAATGGAGGCGCTGCGCGAGGTGGCGGTAATCTTCCTGTCGGGCCGGGCCGAAACGGTGGATCGGGTGATCGGGCTGGAACTGGGCGCCGACGATTTCCTGTCCAAACCCGTGGACCCGCGCGAACTGGCCGCCCGCGCCGCCTCGGTTCTGGCGCGGCGGGGGCGGGGCATGCGGGCGCTGCTGACGTTCGAGACGACCTCCGCCGATCTGGCGCTGGCCCGCGTGCTGCGCGCCGATGGCACGACCGAAACGCTGTCCGGTGGCGAGGTGGCGCTGCTGCGCACCTTTGCCGCCCATCCCCACCGGGTGCTGACGCGCGAGGATCTGATCGCGCAGGCCCCCGCCGAAGATGCTGCAGCGCTGGATCGGGCGGTTGATGCGCGCGTGGCCCGCCTGCGCCGCAAGCTGGATACCGGCTGGATCGAAACGGTGCGCGGGCATGGCTATTGCTTCCGCCCGCCGTGGCGCGATTAGGCGGCTGTGCCGCCAGCGCCCGGATTGTCGCGCCAGACCCGCCAGTTCAGCGGTGCCGCCAGCGATAGCCACAGCGCATAGGGCAGCAACATCACGCTGGCCCAGAAATCGAGCGTCCAGAAGGTGACGATCATCCCCAGCACCGCCGCGCACAAAAGCCCCATCACCAGCACCGACAGCCCCATGCGGCGCGCGCCGAAAAATACCGGCGTCCACAGCGTGTTCAGCGCGATCTGCATCGCCCAGAACCCCATGGCAAAGGCATTGCCCGGCAGCACCGCCACCCGCGTCGCCGCCAGCGCGGACAGGATGTAGATCGTGGTCCAGGCCACCGGGAACATCCAGTTCCTTGGCCGCCAGTCGGGTTTCACCAGACTTTCATACCAGGCGCCGGGCTTGAACAGCACGCCCGTCAGACCGGCCGCCACGCTGGCAATCAGGAACAGGGCGGCAAGCTGCCAGTCGAACCCTGCGGCAAGGGCGGTGGTTTCCATGCGTCAATCATCCTTCATCAGCGGGCGCAGGCCATCCATCACATGAACAAGCTCTGCCGAAATTCCCGGCTCTGACAGGGCATGACCTGCCAGCGTCACCATACGCAAATCACAACGTCGCCAGCCCTTGGCCAGCGTATAGGCCCCCAGCGGCGGGCAGATCATGTCATAGCGGCCCTGCACGATGGTTGCCCCCAGATGCTCGATCCGGGCGCGTTCGCGCAGGATCCAGCCGTCACAGTCCAGAAAGATCTTGTTCTGGAAATAGTGGTTCTCCAGCCGAGAGAACGCGCGGGCATATTCTGACGGGCTTTCATAATGCGCCCCGTCCGATGCGATGGCAGCCAAGGCATTTTCCCATTGCGCCCAAAGCCTTGCAAAGCGCATCTCCTCGACCATGTTGCCCGAGAACAGGCGACGGTGATAGGCGGCGACCAGATCGTCCTGCTCTGCCACGGGGATCGGGTCGATGAAGCGTTGCCACAACTCGGGAAAGAAGGCCCCCGCGCCGCCGCCATAGAACCAGTCCAGCTCGGCCTGCTGGCCTAGAAACACCCCGCGCAGCACCAGATGGCGCACCCGCTCGGGATGGCTCAGCGCATAAATCAGCGCCAGCGTGGCCCCCCAACTGCCACCAAACAGGATGAAACGGTCGATGCCGAGGCTTTCGCGGATCGTCTCGATATCACCAATCAGATGCCATGTGGTATTGCCGATCACGCTGGCGGTGGGGCGCGACCGGCCACAGCCACGCTGATCGAACAGCACCACGCGATAGGTGGCCGGATCGAAATAGCGCCGCATCGCCGGGCTGCAGCCGCCCCCCGGCCCGCCATGCAGCACCAGAACCGGAATGCCGGTGGGGTTGCCGCATTGCTCCATATACACGCGGTGGCCATCGCCCATGTCGATCACGCGCTGGTCGAAGGGCTCGACCGGCGGGTAAAGATATTCGACTGCGCGCTTTTGGCCTGATCTGTGATCCATATCCGCACTATATAACGCCCAAAGCCGAAGCTGCCACAGAAACCGGAAGGAGACGCCATGACCACCACGATCGACCCCGCAGAGGTGGCGAAGTTCGAGGCAATGGCGGCCGAATGGTGGGATCCGGCGGGCAAGTTCAAGCCGCTGCACGAGATGAACCCCTGCCGGCTGGACTATATCACCAGCCAGATTGCCGCCGAATTTGACCGCGACCTGCGCGAAGAGCGGCCTTTTGCCGGGCTGCGCCTGCTCGATATCGGTTGCGGTGGCGGGCTGTTGTCGGAACCGATGGCGCGGCTGGGGGCAGATGTTGTGGGGGCGGATGCCGCCCCCCGCAATATCCCGGTGGCGCAGCTTCATGCCGAACAATCGGGCCTGATGATCGACTATCGCAACTGCACCGCCGAGTCGCTGGTCGAGGCGGGCGAGCAGTTCGACGTGGTGCTGAACATGGAGGTGGTGGAGCATGTGGCCGATCCGCTGGCCTATCTGACCGCCTGCCAGCACCTGCTGCGGCCTGGCGGGCTGATGATCTGCTCCACCCTGAATCGCAATGCCAAAAGCTTTGCCATGGCCATTGTGGGGGCGGAATATGTGATGCGCTGGCTGCCCAAGGGCACGCATGACTGGAAGAAATTCATAACGCCGACAGAGCTTTACGACCTGATCCGCCGTGCGGGGCTTGATCCGGTGGATCGCAAGGGGATGGTATTCAACCCCATCGGCTGGAGCTGGAGCCTGTCGGTGCGGGATCTGTCGGTGAACTATGTCACCGCCAGTGTGAAACGGTGAGATTCGTGCTGTTCTGGGTGGTGCTGGGGCTGGGCACCGTGTGGGGCAGCGTGGCGGTGTGGGTGCAGTTTCCGGCGGCGCGCTGGGTTGTGCTGGCGTTTGGCGCGGCGATACTGGCGGTGATCTGGGCGCGAGTCGCTACGGATTGGGGCTGGGCGGCCTTGCTTACCCTATCTGTGGTGGTGGGCGGTTGGTATCTGAGCCTGCAGCCCCGGCTGGACCGGGACTGGGCGCCGGATGTGGCGCGAATCGTCACGGCAGATGTGGGGGGGGATACGGTAACCCTACACAATATACGGGCGTTTCGCTGGACGGACCCCGATCATGCGGCAGAGCATTGGGTGGAACGGCAGGTGGACCTGCACAAGCTGGCCTCTGCGGACATGATCACCTCGGTCTGGGACAACCCCGAGATTGCGCATCTGTTGGTAAGCTTTGGGTTTGACGATGGTCAACGTATTGTTTTTTCTGTTGAAATTCGAAAAGAGCGCGGCGAGAAATTCAGCTCGGTCGGCGGGTTTTTCCGGCAGTTCGAGCTGGCGCTGATCGCGGCGGATGAAGAGGATATTGTCAAGCTGCGCACACATTACCGGGGCGAGGATGTGCGGCTTTACCATCTGCGGCTGACGCCGGAACAGTTGCGCGTGATGTTCCTGCAATATCTGGAGCTGGGCAACGAGATCGCCGAAAACCCTAGGTTTTACAATACGGTAACGACCAATTGCACCACGGTCGTCTGGCAGTTGTCCAAGGCGCTGAAACCCGATCTGGGGCTGGATATGAGCCTGCTTCTGTCGGGCCGCCTGCCGGAGTATCTGCACCGGCTGGGCGTGCTGGAGGGGGCGGGGACGCTGGACGAGATTCGCGCGGCGGCGCGGATTTCGGAGCGGGCGCGGGCGGCGCCGGAGGGGGCGGATTTTTCGGCGGTGATCCGGGCGGGGCGGTAAAAAGGGGGGGGTGACATTGCGGCACCCCCTGTACACCGGGTGTACCGCATCGGTGCTGCGTTTTTTTGGGGGGGGTTCCCCCCTCCCCAGCCCTCCCCCTGACAGGGGGAGGGGGCACGTTGCGCGGGGGTGGAGAGGGGGCGCTGTGGCCCCCCCCCTCACCCTGCCCTCTCCCCCAAGGGGAGAGGGTGGCGTTGTGTGCGTGGTAAGTGGCGGCCCTTCCCCTTGGCTGTGCGTTGCGCGGGGCGGGCGCCCCCTCTCCCCTGCGGGGGAGAGGGTTGGGGTGAGGGGGCGGTTACGCCGACTCGGACGACCGGGCCCAGAGGTTGATGTCTTCCTCGGCGGCGATGCGGTCGATGGCGGCCAGTTCCTCGGCGGTGAAATCGAGGTTGCCGATGGCACCCGCGCAATCCACCACCTGTTCGGGCTTGCTGGCGCCGATCAGCGCGGTGGTGATGCCGCCGTCGCGCAGCACCCAGGCGATGGCCATTTGTGCCAGCGTCTGACCGCGTGCCTGTGCCAGATCGTCCAGCGCCTTGACGCTGGCAATCGCGCGCGGGGTGATGGTTTCCGGCGCCAGCGATTTGCCCTGCGCGGCGCGGCTGCCCTGCGGGATGCCGTTCAGATATTTCCGGGTCAGGATGCCCTGCGCCAGCGGGGTGAAGGCGATGGAGCCGACGCCCAGTTCGGCCAGCGTGTCTTTCAGCCCGTCATGTTCCACCCAGCGGTTCAGGATGTTGTAGCTGGGCTGGTGGATCAGCAGCGGCGTGCCAAGATCGCGCAGGATCGCCTCCGCCTCGCGCGTGCGGGCGCTGTTGTAGCTGGAAATGCCGATATAGAGCGCCCGACCCGAGCGCACGATATGATCCAGCGCACCCATGGTTTCTTCCAGCGGCGTTTCGGGATCGAAGCGGTGGGAATAGAAGATGTCCACATAATCGAGGCCCATCCGCTTCAGGCTCTGGTCGCAAGAGGCGATCAGGTATTTGCGGCTGCCCCATTCGCCGTAAGGGCCGGGCCACATGTCGTAGCCGGCCTTGGAGCTGATGATCAGCTCGTCGCGGTAGCCCTTGAAATCGGTGGCGAGGATCTGGCCGAACGCCGTTTCGGCGCTGCCGAAGGGCGGGCCGTAATTGTTGGCGAGATCGAAATGGGTGATGCCGAGGTCAAACGCCGTCTGGCAGATGGCGCGTTTGGTGGCGTGGGGGGTATCTTCACCGAAATTGTGCCAGAGGCCGAGGCTGATGGCGGGCAGTTTCAGGCCGGACTTGCCGCATTTGCGATAGACCATGCGGTCATAGCGGGTTTCGGCGGGTGTGTAGGGTTTGGGGAAATTGGGCATGGGATCCTCCTGCTGCGGGCAGGGTAGCGCTAACGGGCGGGGGTGGGAAGGGTGCGCGCGGAGGCACGCGGCCCCGACGCGCCTGCAATGGACCCGGCGCCCGCCCTTGCGCTACTGTCACATCCCTTGCACTTCCGGGGGTTAGGGCCTATGTGGGGCCGCTCTTGTCCCTTTTGGCCCCGGGGGGGATTCTGATGATCCAGACACCGTATTACCTGATCGACCGGGCGAAGCTTTCGCGCAACATGGCGATCATCGACCGGCTGCGCGCGCGCTCCGGTGCGAAGGCCTTGCTGGCGCTGAAATGTTTCGCCACATGGCCGGTCTTTGACCAGATGCGCGAGCATATGGACGGCACCACGTCGAGCAGCCTGTACGAGCTGCGGCTGGGGCGCGAGAAGTTCGGCAAGGAGACCCACGCCTATTCGGTCGGCTGGGCCGATCACGAGATCGCCGAGGCGGTGGGCTATGCTGACAAGATCATCTTCAACTCGATCGGGCAGCTGGAGCGGTTCGACAACCAGTCGGCGCAGATCGAGCGGGGGCTGCGGCTGAACCCGCGGTTTTCGACCAGCGGTTTCGATCTGGCCGATCCGGCGCGGCCGTTCTCGCGCCTTGGCGAATGGGATGCGGGCAAGATCGAGACGGTGATGGAGCGGATTTCCGGCTTCATGATCCATTACAATTGCGAGAATGCCGATTTCGATCTGTTCGACCGCCAGTTGGCACGGATCGAGGACGAATTTGGCGGGCTGCTGCGGCGGCTGAAATGGGTGAGCCTGGGCGGTGGCATCCATTTCACCGGCGAGGGCTATCCGGTGGACAAGCTGGCCGACCGGCTGCGCGCGTTTCAGGATCGCTTCGGGGTGCAGGTCTATCTGGAGCCGGGCGAGGCAGCGATCACCGGATCGGCGAGCCTTGAGGTGACGGTGATCGACATCCTGAACAACGGCAAAGATCTGGCCATCGTCGATTCCAGCGTGGAGGCGCATATGCTGGATCTGCTGATCTATCGGCAATCCGCGCGGATGGAGACGGATGGCGATCACCCCTACATGATCTGCGGCAAAAGCTGCCTCGCCGGGGATATTTTCGGCGAGTTCAACTTCCCTGCGGCCCTGAACGTGGGCGACCGGCTGAGCATCGCGGATGCGGCGGGGTATACCATGGTCAAGAAGAACTGGTTCAACGGCGTGAAGATGCCCAGCATCGTCGTGCGGGAACTGGACGGGTCTTTGACCCTGAAACGCGAATTCGGCTATGCCGACTATGAGAGCAGCCTCGGCTGAGACTCTCCCTTCCCTCTGTCCTTAAAGGAGACGGTTCGAAGTGAAACGGAACGTTCTGATCATCGGCGCCGGTGGCGTGGCTCAGGTTGTGGCGCATAAATGCGCGCAGCATAACGATAAACTGGGCGAGCTGCATATCGCCAGCCGCACAAAGGCGAAATGCGAGGCGGTGATCGCCAGCGTTCATGCCAAGGGCGCGATGAAGGTGCCGGGCGTGTTCGCGGCCCATGCGGTGGATGCGACCGACAGCGCGGCGGTGGCGGCGCTGATCCGCGAGACCGGTTGCCAGATCGTGATCAACGTGGGGTCATCCTTCGTGAACATGACGGTGCTGGAAGCCTGTATCGAGACGGGCGCGGCCTATATGGACACCGCGATCCATGAAGACCCGGCAAAGATCTGCGAGACGCCGCCGTGGTATGGCAATTACGAATGGCAGCGGCGGGATCGCTGCAAGGCGGCGGGGGTCACGGCGATTCTGGGGATCGGGTTCGATCCCGGCGTGGTGAATGCCTGGGCGCGGGTGGCCGAAGGGATGATGGACTCCATCACCTCGATCGACATCGTGGACATCAATGCCGGAAGCCATGGCAAGTGGTTCGCCACCAATTTCGACCCCGAGATCAACTTCCGCGAATTTACCGGCACGGTGTATAGCTGGCAGAATGGCGGCTGGCAGAGCAACACCATGTTCGAGGTCGGGCAGGTGTGGACCCTGCCGGTGGTGGGCGACCAGAAGGCCTATCTGACCGGGCATGACGAGGTGCATTCGCTGTCGGCGCGTTACAAGGACGCGGATGTGCGGTTCTGGATGGGCTTCGGCGATCACTATATCAACGTGTTCACCGTGCTGAAGAACCTTGGCCTGCTGTCGGAAAAGCCGGTGAAGACGGCGGAGGGGCTGGAGGTCGTGCCGCTGAAGGTGGTGAAGGCGGTGCTGCCCGATCCGGCCAGCCTTGCGCCGAATTACACTGGCAAGACCTGCATCGGCGATGTGGTGAAGGGCGTGAAGGACGGCAAGCCGGT
Organism: Gemmobacter aquatilis; assembly: GCF_900110025.1. GTDB lineage: Bacteria > Pseudomonadota > Alphaproteobacteria > Rhodobacterales > Rhodobacteraceae > Gemmobacter > Gemmobacter aquatilis. The sequence continues at coordinate 180,051 of NZ_FOCE01000001.1, forward strand.
CGAGGTGCTGATCTACAACGTGGCCGACCACAAGGAAGCCTATGAGGAAGTGGGCAGCCAGGGCATCAGCTATACCGCAGGCGTGCCGCCGGTGGTGGCGGCGCTGCTGATCGCGGACGGCACCTGGGATGTGGGGACGATGGTCAATGTCGAAGATCTGGACCCGAAGCCCTTCATCAACCTGCTGAACACGATGGGCCTGCCCAGCCGGATCAAGGATGCCGAGGGCGACCGCCTGCTGACGTTCTGACCCCGGATCGCGGAAAGACTGGCCCCCGTCGCAGATTGGCCCGTCGCAGATTGGCCCCGTTGCAGGATGCTGCGGCGGGGCTTTCCCTTGCCGGGACGAGATATCGGGCCAGTTTCATGGGCATCAGACCCGGGCCGTTTCAGGCAGGCGGCGACGGCACTGTCGCAGGTTAGTGCCCGGTCGCATGTCAGCAGGCTAGACTGCATCACGTGCGTCTTGCGCCCTGTGCTGCGGGGTGGGGCACTTCAGCGCCAGAACACCGGCCCTGCGCCAGTCCTCCTATCAAAGAAAGTGATGTCCGATGCTGACCAATATTCTGATCATTGTCCTTGTCCTGATGCTGATCGGCGCCTTGCCGCGCTGGCCGCACAGTGCATCCTGGGGATACATGCCCAGCGGTGCCTTGGGGATTCTGGTTGTGATCCTGATTATCCTGCTGCTGACCGGGCGGCTTTGACCCTAGCGGCGGCGGACTGAATTTCCGCCGTCAATGATCTTGTTGATCAACATTGCCACGTCCTTGTGCATCGCCTCGGCGCCATCGCCGGGCGGGGCATGTTCATGCGCGGCAGCGGCGTCCTTCAGGATGCCGACGATTTCACGCTCTGGCAGGATGTTGCGGTCGTTCAGCGCCAGCAACAGCGACTCGCAGATGGCAAGGGCTGCAATTCCGGCCGTATCGGGCGTGACGGTCATCGGTTTCGACTTTCTGCAAGGGGTCTGCCACTCAGTCGGCGCTTGCCTGTATCTGCGACATGCGCATGATCGTTGCAGGAAAATCCGGCGGCGGGCTGATATGGATCAGCATCCCCCCGCATCATTTGCGGAACATGAACAGGACGGGGACAGGCACGCCTTTGCCCCCCCGGAGAGGTAGCCCATGACAGAGCCGAACGCCGGGCTGCCGATTCAGGACAGCCCGTTTGCCCGCAAGCTTTCTGCCTTCGTGCGGTTGTCGCAGACCGATCTTGCGGTGATGTCGGACCTGTATCGCCGCCGCCGCGTGTTTCCGGTCGGCGTTGACGTGATTCATCAGGGGCAGACCGATCAATGTGCCTATGTGCTGGCCTCGGGCTGGGCCTGTTCGTACAAGATCCTGCCCGAAGGCACCCGCCAGATCGTGGATTTCCAGATTCCGGGCGATTTTCTGGGGCTGCGCTCGGTGCTGTTCCGCACGGCGGACCATAATGTGGAACCGATCACGCCGGTTCATGCCTCGGAGGTCACGCAGCGCGATCTGCTGGCGGCCTTTGCCGAAACGCCACGGCTGGCGACGGCGGTGCTGTGGGCCGCATCGCGCGATGAGGCGATGGTGGTGGAGCATCTGGTCGATCTGGGGCGGCGCAGCGCAACGGAACGGATGGCGCATTTCCTGCTGGAACTGGGCGCGCGCCTGCGTCTGGTGGGGATGGGCGACAGGACCGGCTATCTGTGCCCGCTGTCACAATACCTGCTGGCCGATGCGCTTGGGCTGAGCGCCGTACATGTCAACCGCGTGCTGCGGGAACTGCGCGAGGAAGGTCTGGTGACGTTCCAGAAGGGGCGCGTGACGTTCGAGGACTATGACGGGCTGGTTACATTCGCGGGGTTTGACCGATCCTATCTGGATCACGAGGGCCCGCTGCTGATGTGACGCACGGGTGCCCTTCCGGGGCAGGTCTGTCCCCGGAAGGGCGGGCGTGGCTTATGCCAGAGCGTGGGTCGCGGCCTCCAGCGATTTCAGGCAATCGGCATCATTCTTCGCGGTCTGGGCCTTTTCGGCCGCCTGATAGTGGATCAGCGCCGCGTCCTTCTTCGGGCCGGCCGGGGCTTTGTCCCAGGCTGCCTTGACGGATTTCATCTTGTCGGCGGTCGAGGTGGAATTGGTCATGGTCATGATCGTATCCTTTTTTTGCAGCCAGAGCCGGGCATGCCCCCCTATCCGCATCTTCCGTCGGAAGGTGTGGCGGACAGGCACAGGGGTTGAACGGGGATCCGCTGCAAGACTGGCCCGCGATGATCGCGAACCATGGCCTATCTTCCTGCGATTCACACAGGCCCGGACTGATGCAGGTTTGCGTTGGGTGCGATCCTGCCCCGGCACCCGCAAGGGTGGCGGCCATCCGCCGGGTGGCCCCCTGCTGCGGCCCCGGCTGGGCGGCGGGTCACAAGCCGCAGGCGGCACGGCGGGCCAGTGTTGATTCAAATCAAGGCGGGGTGCTGTGCAGGACGATAGGCATGAGAGGGCAATGGTCGGGTGATTATCCTTGCGTGTGGGGTATGCGCCAAGTGATACGTCTTAATGTACACGGCCTCGTGCATCCGCAGTTGAGAGGGAGAGCAACTATCATGCGCCGGAATGTCTTTGTGAATATGGGGCGATCAGGCCTGCGCCTGCTGGCGCCCGTGATCCTGCCAGTCTTTCTCGCGGCACCGGGCTGGGCGGCGGAGAGCGATATTGATCCGAAGGCGGATGCCGTGCTGCACGCGATGTCGGATTACATGAGCAGCCAGCGCATGTTCAGCCTGTCGGCCGAATCATCGACCGAAATCCTGATGAGCGATGGCCGCAAGATTCAGCTGACTGCGGCATCCGAGATGGTTGTCGATCGGGAAAAGGGTATCCGGGTCGATCGCAAGGGGCCGGTGGGCGGCACATATCTTGTGTTCGATGGCAGCAAGGTGTCGATCGCCAGCGAGCGCGAGGGGGTCTATCTGTCCTTGCCCGCCGAGGGTGGCATCGACGGGGCGCTGGATGAGGTGCGGACTGCGCTTGGAACCGAAGTGGCGGGCGGGGCGGACCTGCTTTATACCAAGCCCTATGACGGCCTGATGCTGAACGTCCAGTCGGGCCATTATATGGGGAAAGCCTGGGTCGGTGGTGTGTTGACCGATCACCTGTCCTATCGCGCCGAAGATATTGACTGGCAGCTCTGGGTGCGCAGCGGGGAAGAGCCGGTTCCGGTCAAGTATGTCATCACCAGCAAATGGGTGACTGCGGCGCCGCAATTTTCTGTCGATATTTCCGAGTTCACGCCCTTGACGGAAACGGCGGCAGAGACGTTCGTTTTCACCGCGCCGGCTGGCGCCCGGGAAATCACGCCGGACCAGCTTCCGGAGTTCGACCTTTTGGCTGAGGAGTGAAAGCCATGCAGAAACTGATGCGGTCGCGGATACTTCTGGGGGTCATGGCCGGTCTGATGGGACTGGTTGTCGAGACGGAGCCACTCCGCTGGATTGAGGGCAACCTGACCTCGCAGGTCGAGGCGCGGGTGGGCCGACCGGCAACGCCAGTCAGCGCAGCCGGGGTCGCGCGGCGTTCGACGCGGCGTGTGGTCCGCCGGACAACGGTTTATATCGCGACCTTGCCTGTCGGCTGTGTGACCGTCGTGATCGACAACATGTCGCTTTATTCCTGTGGCGGCGTTTATTACCAGCCCTACCAGAACCAGTATGTCGTCGTCGTGATTGATTAACATTCGATGCGTAGGACTGTGTGGCGATCCCCCCATGGGTCGCCACGCGGTTTCATGCGCGGCACTTGCCTTCCGGGGGGGCGCCACGTAGGAATCGGATAAATCGAGAGGGATGCGCGATGCGGGCACTTAAAAGGACAGTCTTCGGCGGCGCGGCGCGGCAGATGCTGCTGGGATGTTCTGTCATTCTGTTCGCAGGTTGCAGCGGACGCGGCCAGATCGGCCTGATGCCCCCCGATGCGCAAACCACCGGCCCGGTGTCGCAAGTCATTGTCGCCACAACGCGCAAGCCTGCGCCCGCCCCTGATTTCTTTTCGACCCAGCGGTCCTATGGCGTGAACTATGCCAGCTTTGACGTTGCGATCCCGCCGGACAGGGCGCCCGGCGAGGTCAAGTTTCCCAAGGACACGCCGGACCCGAGCACCGATTTTCTTGTGACCTCGCACAAGGCCCTTGCGGGCGAGAAGGCCTTCATTCAGGCGGTCAACGCCGCATCGCGGCAAGACCCGGCGCATACCGGGCTGGGCACGGTGTTTGTACATGGCTACAACACCAACTTCGCCGAAGGGCTCTACCGTGAGGTGCAGCTCAGCTATGACCTGCGCACGCCCGGGATGGATGTCTTGTTCTCCTGGCCATCCGAAGCCAAGCTGACGGCCTATCTGACGGACCGGGAAAGCGCCCTGTTCTCGCGCGATGCCATGGCCGATACGATTGCGGCAATGTCGAAATCGAACCTCAAGGGGTTCAATGTCGTCGGCCATTCCATGGGCACCTTTCTGGTGATGGAAGCGCTGCGCACCATGGCGCTGTCGCACCAGACGGCCGCCCTGAGCAAGGTCAATGCCGTCCTGCTGATTTCGGCGGACATCGAAATTGATGTGTTCCTCAAGCAGGCCCCGCCGGTTCTGGCAGCGGGTATCCCGATTTACCTGATCGTTTCCTCTGACGACAAGGCGCTGGCATTTTCCGCACGCCTGCGGGGGCAGAAAGACCGTTTGGGGTCCATCCGGTCGGTTGACGAACTGGGCGGGCTGGATGTCACCGTCGTGGACCTGAGCGCCGTCGAATCCGAGGATATGGCGGGGCACCTGAAGGTCGGCACCTCGCCGGAACTCATCCAGATGATTCAGGCGCTGCGCGCGCAGGGATTGAGCATCCTCAACAATGGCGAACAGCCGGGCCTGATCGGGGCGAGTGTGGGTCTGATCCGCATCGGAACGGATGAGTTGATCGGGCCTTTGGCCTCGCAATAACCGGCAAGGCACGCGGAACGACTCTTGGCTTGATCGGCTCGATTCTGCGGGCAGAGAAGGGTGGCATGTTCAAGATCGTAGCCTGGGTTTGCCTTGCCCTGTATCGCCGGGCCGGAGCCGCGCCCCTTCAGCGCGACTTCGCCTTGCACAAGCGGGCCTCGTTTCACGCAATCGTGGCGGTCATGGCGCTGACGGCCAGCCTGTTGGCCCCACAGCCCGCTGTCGCGCAGGAGAGCGGTTCGGTGGTGTCGCTGCTGAAAGGGCCTGACAGGTCTTCGCCGCAGGCGTGGATTGCCTCCTTCACCGCAGAAGCCGCGACGCTGGAGCTTCTGCTGCGGGCCTACGCATCCGACGCCACCAATGCAAACCTTCTGGCCTATTCCAGCCAGCAGGGGGTTCTTCGCCAGTTTTTCGATCTGAATACGGTTCCCGCCGCCTTCCAGACGACGGTCGGGAACGAGGCCGTGGCGCAGATGATCGACATTCTGAACCGGCTGCCAGACACCCAGATCTCCGCCGAAACTGCGCCGCCCGGCGCTGCTGTGGATCCAAAGCCGCTATGGGCCATTCCCGCCACCGACATCGTGCTGATCCGCCGGATGGAAGGCGCTGACGCCGGCAACTATGTCATCCCGCGGGAGGTGATCGTAAAGCTGCCCGACTACCATCGCAGAGCCATGGACCTGCCGCTGCTGCACGAAACCGATTTCCCGAGGATGCGGCAGGTTCAGGCCAACCTCACCGGCCCGCTGGTGCCCCAGACCGCGGCCCGGGCGCTTTCGGAATGGCTTGACGCGCCCCTGCTCGGGGCACCGTCATGGAAGCTGCTTGTGGCATTCCTTGCGGCGCTGTTCACGATCGGGGGCAATATTGCCGTGCATCGTTTCGTGAAAGCGGCGACAGGTCGCCATTCGGCGGTTGTCGCTGCAAGCCTGAAGCTGTCGGGGCCCTTGCTGCTTGCGGGCAGCTTTGTCACGCTGGCGGCCTTTTGCCAGACACAGCTTATCATTCAGGGCTATGCGGCGCTTGTCGTGGCGGTGCTGCGCAACCTGTTCCTGATCGGGTCGGGGGCCTGGGCTGTGCTGGCGCTTGCGAACATTGGCACCGAGATCCACATCCGGTCCAAAACGGGCCCGGATCGGGGCATGGATACGCATCTGGCGCGGCTCATCGGCCAGACATTCGGGGTGGTCGGGGTGATCGCGGTCGTTGCCTATGGGCTGGGCACACTTGGTATTCCGACCGCCGGGATTATCACCAGCCTTGGCGTTGGCGGGGTCGGGATTGCCTTTGCAACCCGGGTGACGATGGAAAACCTGTTCGGCGGCTTCGTTCTGCTGATTGACCGGCCGTTCCGGATTGGCGATCGCATCAAGATCACCGCAGGCGAAGGTGTGGTCACCGATATCGGGGCGCGGTCCTGCCGCATCAAGACGCTGGATGGCCATACGCTGACCATCCCGAATGGCGCCCTGTCGGCATCCGCCATCACCAATATCCGAACCCCGCCATCCGGCCAGCCGGATCAATGATCCGGCGCCCTGACAAGGGTGAAACACGGCGGTGAAACACGGCGGTGAAACACGGCGCCCGCAAGCTGACCGTGGGCAGACATATTGTGCGATGCAGGGCCAGAACGACATCGGCCCCGGGCAAGCGCCCGGGGCCGATCATCCGCAAGATCCGGTTCAGATCAGAAGTTGTAAGTCGCCCCGACCAGCAGGCCGGACTGGTCCATGGAGAAATCGCGTCCGTCGATTTCACGATTGAACTCCATGTAGCGATAGCCGCCGCGCAGCGTCCAGCGATCGTTCAGGGCATAGCCCACGGTGACGACCCCTTGCCAGGTGGAGTTGCCGCCATCGAAGCCGCCGTAATCGGCAAAGAAGCTTGCGGAAACCTTGTCGGACAGTTTCCCGCTCAGACGGAGGCCGATGACCGGATCGACCCAGCTGTCGCCGTTGCTGAACGCCGTGCCATCCAGCGACCCACCGATGATGGTGACATCGGAAGTCAGGTCCGCCCAGCGCAGACCGCCCGCAACATCAACGGCAAAGTTGGATTCCTCATATACCCGGTAGGCCGCATAGGCGCTGATCACCGTCATCTGCGATTCCATCCGGATCTTGTCGGACAGGGGGCCGGGGGTATCGTTGGTCGGGGACAGCTTGAAATACATCGCGTCGGTGAACAGGCTCAGCTTGTCCTTGCGCGCCTCGAACGTCCCCATCAAGGCAAAATCAAGCTCTTTCAGCGCATCGCTGAAGCTCAGTTCAGCCTCGACCGTTTCGCCTGACGGCGTTTCGGCGGAAATGCCCGTGTCGGTTGCCCAGATATAGGTAGTAAGGCTGTATTGCCATTCACTGCTTTGCGCGACGGCGGGCGACGCCAGAGCGGCACATGCAATAGCTGCGAGAATGGTTTTCATTTCTTACCCCATGAGGTGATATTTAAAGTGTTAATCAAGTTTGCGCCACCCGACTGGCGCATGCAAGCGGCGATCCTGCCCTGCAATCAAAATGGCAGGGGGTGAGGTCTTCCGACAACATGGACGCCACCGGAATTCGGGGCTTCAAACACAGCGGCAAGCGACGTTATCGCTGCGCCTGTCAGGGAAACAAAGGAAAACGGCCTGAAAAGCCCCCGTCCAGAATATGTGTATTTCAAATATGTAATTAAGCCAAGCACAGCATCGCGGCGAATCTGGCACTATGTTACAAAGCCGGGCTGGACATGAGTCTGGCGCCACAGATAAAGTAGAAATAAAGATTTGGTGGCATATGCTTGCCGGGCGACGGCCTCCCTTCGCGTCGAGGCCGCCGGGTGACGACACAGGGGAGAGACAAGTTGGACAATCGGGACGGAAAGCCGCGTTCTCATCTGCCGATGCGCAACACGCAGCGGAGCGGGTTGATCACATATGATGCAAAAGACCCCGACAGCAAGTTCCCCCCGATCGAACAGCTGCGCCCGCCAGCGGGGGCGCCCAATGTTCTGCTCATCCTTCTGGACGATGCAGGCTTTGGTGCCGCCAGCCCGTTCGGTGGCCCGTGCCAGACGCCCGTTGCCGAGAAGCTTGCCGCCAAGGGGTTGAAGTTCAACCGCTTTCACACGACGGCGCTTTGCGCGCCGACACGGCAGGCGCTGTTGACCGGGCGCAACCACCATTCTGCCGGCATGGGCTCGATCACCGAGCTTGCCACCGGCGCGCCCGGCTATTGCTCGGTGCTGCCGAATTCGATGGCGCCGCTGGCGATGACGCTCAAGCTCAATGGCTATTGCACGGCGCAGTTCGGCAAATGCCATGAAGTGCCGGTCTGGCAGTCAAGCTCCATCGGGCCGTTCGACGCCTGGCCGACCGGCGGCGGCGGATTTGAGTATTTCTACGGGTTCATCGGCGGCGAGGCCAACCAGTGGTATCCTTCGATCTATGAGGGCACCCGGCCGGTCGAGATCGACCGGACCCCGGAAGAGGGCTATCACCTGATCGAGGATATGGCCGACAAGGCCATCCAGTGGATCGGGCAGCAGAAATCCCTGGCATCCGACCGGCCTTTCTTCGTCTATTTCGCCCCCGGTGCGACCCATGCCCCCCATCATGTGCCGAAAGACTGGGCCGACAAATACAAGGGCAAGTTCGACGGCGGCTGGGACAAGCTGCGCGAAGAAATCTTTGCGCGGCAGAAGAAACTGGGCGTGATTCCCGCAGATGCAGAACTGACCGCCCGCCCGGCCGAAATCCCCGCCTTCGACGACATGCCCGAAGCGTTCAAGCCGGTGCTGCGCCGCCAGATGGAAGTCTATGCGGGCTTCATGGAATATACCGACCATCAGATCGGCCGCATCATTGAGGCCGTTGAAAAACTGGGTCTGATGGAAGACACGCTGATCTATTATATCATCGGCGACAACGGGGCCTCGGGCGAAGGGTCGATCAACGGCTGCTTCAACGAGACCAGTTTCTTCAACGGCATCCTGCAGTTCGAGACGCCGGAATATCTGATGGAGCGGCTGGACCAGTTCGGCGGGCCGGATTCCTACAACCACTATTCGGTGGGCTGGGCCCATGCGCTGAACACCCCTTACCAGTGGACGAAGGTCATTGCCTCGCATTTTGGCGGCGTCCGGAACGGAACGATCGTTCACTGGCCGAAAGGGATCGCGGCGCAGGGCGAGATCCGCACGCAATTCTCGCATGTGATCGACGTGGCCCCCACGATCCTCGAAGCGGCGGGTCTGCCCCAGCCGGTGTCGGTGAACGGCATCCAGCAAGACCCGATCGAAGGCGTCTCGATGATCTATGCCTTCAACGAGGCCGCTGCGCCCGAACGTCACGAAACCCAGTATTTCGAGATCATGGGGAATCGCGGCATCTATCACAAGGGCTGGACCGCGGTGACGAAACATTCGACGCCCTGGGTCAAGGCCCCCACGCCCGCGCTGGATGATGACGTCTGGGAGCTTTACGATACGAACACGGACTGGAGCCAGGCCCGCAACCTTGCCAAGGAAATGCCGGAAAAGCTGCACGAGCTGCAACGGCTCTGGCTGATCGAGGCCGCGCGCTACAAGGTGTTGCCGATCGACGACCGCACGGTCGAAAAATTCGACCCGGCAATTGCTGGCCGGCCCGTGCTGATCCGCGGCAATACCCAGCTTCTGTTCCCCGGAATGGGGCGACTGTCCGAAAACACCGCGCTGAACCTGAAGAACAAGTCCCATTCGGTCACGGCAGAGATCGTGGTCCCGGAAGGGGGGGCAGAGGGTGTCATCATTTCGCAGGGGGCCAATATCGGCGGCTGGAGCCTGTACTGCAAAGACGGCAAGCTGAAGTATTGCTACAATTTCGGCGGGTTCGAGCGGTTCTATGTCGAGTCGGCAGCGGCGCTTCCGTCGGGTGAGCATCAGGTCCGCATGGAGTTTGCCTATGATGGCGGCGGGCTTGGCAAGGGCGGCAATGTCATGCTTTTCGTCGATGGCGCGCCGGTTGGCGAAGGCCGCGTGAATGCAACGCTCGCGATGGTCTTCTCCGCCGATGACGGGCTGGACGTGGGCGAGGACAGCGGGGCGCCGGTCTCCGAGGAGTACGGCTCCAGGGGGAACCGCTTCACCGGGCGGATCAAGGGCGTGCAACTGGCAATCGCGGAAGGGGCCGTTGCCGAGGACCATCTGGTTTCCCCGGAAGAAGCGATCCGGGTGGCCATGGCACGCCAGTAATGCGTGAAGCCTTGAGATGGGGCCCAGGCGCCTCGCTGCATTGGTGACGGGAAGCCATGGCCGGGGCGCGGGCGTGCTGGGGGAAACTTCGATGACGGCAAATCCTTCGGGTCGGCCACAGGCCGACAAGGACAGCCCCTTTGCGCAGTTCTCGCTTCTGGGCGGGCCGTTTCATGATTTCGCCACCAAGGCCGCCACCCGCGTCACGGGTGGCGACAGCCTTGTTTTCTTCACCGGGCTGAGCGTTTTTGTGTGGCTGGTCCTCGCCTTGCTGGCGACGGTTGAAGGCCATGCGGACAAATTCTTCTCTCTGGGAACAACCGCCGTCCACGGGCGGTTCCTTGTGGCCATTCCGTTGATCTTCTGGTGCGAGAAGCTTCTGGCTCAGGCGACCCGCGACGCCTGCGCGGGGCTGGTGAGCACAGGCGTTGTGACTGGCGAGGCAAAGGCGGCGCTGGACAGCGACGCCACGAGGCTTGAGCGGATCAGCGACTCGTGGTGGTTGCAATTCGGACTGCTGTTCGCGGTTGTGATCTTCAGCTTTTCCGCCGCGAGCGAGTATTTGCCCGGAGAATCCGCCGCGAAGTCCAATATGACATCGGTGTCACTTGCCGGGAAATGGTACTGGCTTGTCTGCCTGCCACTGTTCCGCTTTGTCATGGCCCGTATGTTTTGGCTTCTGGGCATTTGGGTCTATCTGATTTGGCGGCTGTCACGCCAGCCCCTGGCGCTGACCGCCTCTCATCCCGACCGCGCAGGGGGGCTGGGCCTGCTGGAGGTCGCGCAGGCCCAGCTTGTGGTCTTCGTTCTGGGGATTGCCGCGCTCGACGCCGCCGCCTTGGCAGAAACCTTCCAGCATGTCGCGCCGAACGAGGCGCAGATCTATGTGCATGTCTTTCTTGTTGCCTTGGTGGGCGTGCTGGTTGTGTGCGGCCCGCTTCTGCTGCTGGTTTCGCCGTTATTTCGCTGCCGTCGCAGGGGCATGATCGACTTCAGCGCGCTTGCAAACGCGTATTCCGTAAAATTCCAGCAACGATGGATCGGGCCCGCCAAGCCGGATCTCAGCGAATTGCTCGGCACGGGCGACATCCAGTCGCTCGCCGATCTTGCGACGGGCTATGAGAATGTCAGGACCATGCGGGTTTTGCCGGTGACCAACACCCTGCTGTTTCTGATCCTATGCGCCGCAGCGGTGCCGCATGCCCCGCTGCTGCTGATGAAATACCCGATGACGGACCTGATTTCAGGCCTGGTCCAGAACATCATCGGGATCTGACCCCCGGGTGCGCGCGCCCGGGTGATGCAATTGATTTCCAGTCGGGCCTGCGCCAAGGCGGCACGGCACATGAGGACTGTAGGATGGCTGAAATAGGTACGACAACCCGACTTGCCGTTGGTCGGACCACCATGGCCGCAACCCGCACGCTGATGGCTTGGATCAGGACCGCAATGGCCATGATCAGCTTTGGGTTCACGATATACAAGGTCATTCAGGGGCTGCAGGACGGCGCCACGCAACTGCCCATTGATCTTCATGCCGCGCGCGCGGGGATGGTGCTGACGGGGCTAGGTATCCTGTGCCTCATCGTCGGCAGCCTTGAGTATTACATGGTGCTTCGTCAGGTCAGGGTCATCATGCCGATTCCGTACTGGCGCCACCCGCTGCTGATCGCAATGCTGCTGATGATGGTCGCCCTGACCATATTCTTCAGCATCATGGCCGGTGTCCTTTGACCGGACTTCCGGACGGTCTGGTGACGTGGCTGGCGGTCAGCCTGATGGCGATGACCTTTGTGCTGGGCCGCAGTATCCATCCGCTGAAGTCGATCCTGCGTGACCGGCGCACATTGGTTTCGTTCGGGTCCGGCATTGCAGCGGCCTATCTGTTCGTCGGCATGATGCCCGAGCTTGCCGAGGCCATGGTCAAGCTTGACAGCATGGAGGGGGCGGGCGGGCCGTCCGGCCTTGTGGTCTATGTCGTTGCCCTGCTCGGTTTCGTGGTCTTCTATGGGCTTGACCATTTCACCCGCGCCACCATCGGAGGCCAGGAAGCGAACGGGGAGTCGGAAGCGCGGGTCTACGGCTATGTGCCCTATATCTGGCTGATGACCTATGTGATGGTTGTCGAGGCCGGAGAGTCGGCCCGGGCGACACTCTGGTACGCCATCGCGATGTGCTGCCACTTCCTGACGATCGACCATTCGCTGAGCGAGAAACGGGGCGCGCGCTATGACCGGCGCGGCCGCTACCTGCTGGGCTTGTGCGTCGTTCTGGGATGGGGCACCGCCCAGATCGTCGAGCTTTCCGCCACGATGACGGCCCTTGCGCTTGGCTTCGTCTCTGGTGCACTGACCGTGAACAGTGTTTTCACCGAATTGTCGGAAGGGGCGGGCGGGCGGTTCCTTCCCTTCGTGTTGGGCAGCGTGCTGTATGCGGCCCTGTTGTTGGGGGCCGGCCTGATCTCCTGAAAACAGGGGGCGGGCGGGAGTGTTATCCTTGTTTTCAATATCCACCAGAGAGGTTGGACATGCTGGAATTCCTGAGCTTGGTCGGTGACGCGATGGCCGAACGTGTGAGCGGCCCGATGAGCGTGCGGCTTTATGTTCAACCGCTGATGGCGGCATTTTTTGCCACGCGATCGGGGCTGAAGGACGCGCGGGAAGGCAATCCCCCCTATTTCTGGAGCCTGTTCTCGGGCAAGGAACATCGCCGCGCGCAACTGCGCGACGGGTGGAAGAATGTCGGCACGGTCTTCATTCTTGCGATGGTTCTGGATGTCGTTTACCAGATCATCGTGCAGAAAGCCGTCTTCCCGATCGAGGTTGTTGTTGTGGCCTTCATCCTCGCGATTTTGCCTTATCTGTTCCTGCGCGGCATCGTTACGCGGATCGTCAACCTGTTCACCGGCGCGGCCTGAACGCCCGGCAGGAAAATCATGTGCGGCTGATCGAAGCCATGGCGCATCTCGCCCCGAATTACAGGAATGACCGGAATGTCGATCCCGCAGCTTGACTATCACCTGCTGGCCAAACCCGCCGGCGCGGCCTGCAATCTGGGCTGTCAGTATTGCTTCTTCCTGTCAAAGGAACAGCTTTATCCTGACGAAAGCTATCTGATGACCGAAGAGATGCAGGAACGGTATATCCGGCAGCTACTCGACTCTTCTGCGGGCGAAGAGGTGCAGATCACCTGGCAGGGCGGGGAGCCCACCCTGCGCGGGATAGATTTCTTCCGCCGCTCTGTCGAACTGGCCAATCGGTACCGCAAGCCCCATCAGCGGATTCTGCACACGATCCAGACCAATGGCACCCTGATCGACGACACCTGGGCCGCCTTCTTCAAGGAAAACGGCTATCTCGTGGGGATCAGCATTGATGGCCCGCGCGCGATGCACGATGCCTTCAGGGTTACCAAACGCGGTCAGGGCAGCTTTGACGACGTGATCCGCGGCTGGAACATTCTGCGGCGGCATGGCGTGGATGTGAACGTGCTGTGCACCGTACATTCCATGAATGCGGCCTACCCGCAGGAGGTTTACCGCTTCTTCCGCGACGACCTCGGGGCGGAATATATCCAGCTTATCCCGATCGTCGAACGCGCGACCCCCGAAACCCTCGACGCCGCGAACAGCGGCTGGGGTGGGTTGCGCGGCAAGGACCGGCCCCTGTACCGGCAGGAAGGGCAGCTGGTGACGCACCGGACGGTCAGCGGCGATGCCTTTGGCCAGTTTCTGATCGGCATTTTTGACGAATGGATCCGGCAAGATATCGGCCGGGTTTTCGTCACGACCTTCGATGTTGCGCTGGGAAGCTGGTTTGGCCAGCACAATGCCTGTGTCATCTCGCCGACCTGCGGGCGAGCGCTGGCGCTGGAACATAATGGCGATGTCTATTCCTGCGATCACTTCGTGGAACCGGACTATCTGCTCGGCAATATTGCCGACACGCCACTGGCGGCTTTGGTCGCCTCCGAAAAGCAGCGCCGTTTTGGCGATGCCAAGTTCGAGACCTTGCCGAAATACTGCAAGGAATGTCCGGTTCTTTTTGCCTGCTATGGGGAATGTCCGCGCAACCGCTTTCTGAAAACGCCGGATGGGGAGGAGAACCTGAACTGGCTGTGTTCAGGCTACAAGGCCTTCTTCACCCATATCTCGCCCTATATGCGCCGGATGGTGGAGCTGATCCAGAACGGCCAGTTTGCCGATGAAATCATGCCGGAGGTGGACCGCATCCGCCAACAGGTCAGCGAGAACCGCACATAGCCCGGCACCGCCGACCGGGCCGGTGGTGCCATGTGGGTGTCGTGACCAGCTGGTTTGCGGACCTTCGGCCTTATGGGAACAGCAGGGTCAGTGTGGTGCGCAGCCCCCAGTCGGGGATGCCGGAGGGGCCGTCGGCGTAGTATTTTGCGCCGACCTGAAAGCTCATGAGCTGGTCACCCGCCTTGAACACCTTGGAATAGCCGACGTTGATCGGAACCACCCACTGCTCGGTTTCCCAGTTATAGCTCGACTCGGCGTTGAGTGAGAGGGTTTGACCTTTCCCAAGGGCGTAGGACAGGAAAGGCTGGATATAGGTTGCGTTTACATCGGGCCGGTCATCCTCGCCCGCAACGGACCAGATGTGGTTTGCCAGCGCCCCCACTGTCCACGGCCCCGTCTGTTTGAGAACCACGCCGGTCAGGCCGACGCCGAACTTGCCAGAACCCAGACTGTCGTCGGTCGCCGTCGGCAACAGGAACACCGGGCCGACCCCCCATGTCACGCCGTTGACGCTGTTCGTGGGGGAGAAAAAGAAGCTTTGCGTGATGTCGCCGACACCCGAGACGTCATGATCCGGGACCGAGGTGTAATCGCGATAGGATAGCGGGATGATCGTGCGCGAGATCACGGTCCAATCGGCATTGAGCGGGATCGGCACCACAGGCTGGACGTTCAGTGTGAAACCAAAGCCGTCACCATCAGGCCCTCCGCCAAAATCGAAGTTGCCCTGAAAGGGCACGCTGGTCAGCGAGGCGATGGGGTTGGAAAGCTGCTTGGCAACCTCGTCGGCGGTTTGCGCCCGGGCCATGCCGACCAGCGCGCAGCTTGCCAGCAGGCCGGTCACGCAGCGCTTCCACAGGTTGGGGCCGTGCGTCACATGCGCATCGTGCAGGCGTGGCAAGATTGCGGTGTTCCCGGTCTTGCGGCCGCGCACAAGGGACGTGCCTTCCGCCTTGCCAAGCCGCAGATCGTCACCATCCGTCGGATTCATGATACAATTCCTTTCTGCGGTGCCTGTTCAACAGTTCCACGCAGCGGCGGGCCAAATGCAAGATTGAAAATCCAGTGGAAGGTGGAAAATCAAGAGGTGTTCGGCGCCGCCACACTTCACCCGCCGATTGTCGCACGATGCGCGGCTGATACCGTGGGCGCGTCACCCTTGACCTGAGGCAAGTGTCTGCCTCTCAGGGGGCCGCGCCTGACCGGGATCTGGCGCGGCCCCCTTGCTCTCAGCCGCGCACCACAGGTTTGCGGCCGGTCATCGCCACCAGTTTCATCACCGCCACATAGAAGGCGGGCACGAAGAAGATGCCGATGACGGCAGAGGCGGTCATGCCGCCCAGCACGCCGGTGCCGATGGCACGCTGCGCCCCGGCGCCCGCGCCGGTGGCGATGGCCAAGGGCAGCACGCCCAGCATGAAGGCCAGCGTCGTCATCAGGATCGGGCGCAGGCGCTGGCGGGCGGCCAGGGTGGCGGCTTCGACCAGCGGGGTGCCTTTTTCATACAGGCTATGCGCGAATTCCACGATCAGGATGGCGTTGCGCGCGGCAAGGCCGATGGTGGTGAGCAGGCCGACCTTGAAGTAAACGTCGTTCTGCTGATCGAACATCAGCGCAGCGGCCAGCGCCCCGGCGACGCCGATCGGCACGGTCATCATCACCGCCAGCGGCACCGACCAGCTTTCATACAGCGCGGCGAGGCAGAGGAACACCACCACCACCGACAGCGCATAAAGCAAGGGTGCCTGATTGCCCGACAGCCGTTCCTGATAGGACAGGCCGGTCCAGGCCACGGCATAGCCGCCGGGCATTTCGGCCACCAGCTCTTCCATCCGGGTCATCGCATCGCCGGAGGAGACGCCCTTGACGGCAGAGCCGCTGATCTCTGTCGCGCGGGTGCCGCCATAGCGGGCGAGGCTTTTCGACTGCTGTTCCCAGACCTGCGTGGTGATGGCCGAGAAGGGCACCATTTCCCCGGCAGAGTTGCGGGCGTGCCATTGTTCGATGTCTTCCGGCTGCATCCGCGCCTCGGCGGCGCCTTGCACGATCACCGGGCGCAATTCGCCGCCAAAGACGAAATCATTGACGCTGCGACCCGTGAAGATGACGGACAGCATGGCGTTCACCTCGGACACCGACAGGCCGAAGGCGGTGGCCTTCTGCTGATCAAGGTCAAGGCGCAGGGTGGTTTCGGTGGGCGAAGACTCGCCGCGCAGCCCTTCCACCTTGCCATCAGCCTGTGCGGTGGCAATCAGATCGGTCGCGGCCTGTGACAGCGCGGCGCTGCCTGCGCCGGACTGGTCGATCAACTGCATGGTGAAGCCGGAGGAGGAGCCGAGGCCCTGAATCGCGGGCGGTTGCAGAAAGATCACCCGGCCGAGACGCGAGCCGAAATAGCGGCCATTGGCGCGTTGCACCAAGGAGGCCACGTCATTGGCGCCGCGTTCGTCATAGTCGCGCAGGCTGACGAACATCATGGCGCGGTTCGATCCGGTGCCGCTGAAGCCGAAGCCCAGCGCGGCGAAGACGGATTTCACCGTCTCTTTTTCTTCCGTCAGCAGATAGGTTTCCAGCTTTTCCACGACAGCCAGCGTGCGGTCGGCGGTGGCGCCTTCGGGCAGTTCGATGATGACCATCATCACGCCCTGATCCTCTTGCGGCAGGAAGGAACTGGGCAGGGTATCATAAAGCGCCACCACGCCGCCGCCGATGGCGACCAGCACGATCAGCGCGCGCAAAGCCCGGCGCGAGATCCAGCCGACGCTGCTGCCATAACCGCGGGTCAGCCGGTCAAGCTGGCGGTTGAACCAGCGGGCGGGGGCGATGCCGTCGCCATGCTTGCGCGGGCGCAAGAGGCTGGCGCACATCGCCGGTGTCAGGATCAGTGCCACGCCCAGCGACAGCACCATGGCCGAAATGATGGTGACCGAAAACTGCCGGTAGATCACCCCGGTTGACCCCGACATGAAGGCCATGGGCAGGAACACCGCCGACAGCACCAGCACGATGCCGATCAGCGCGCCCGAGATTTCGGTCATGCTTTTCTCGGTCGCCTCCACCGGGCCGAGGCCTTCTTCCTCCATCACCCGTTCGACGTTTTCGACCACCACGATGGCGTCATCGACCAGAAGGCCGATGGCCAGAACCATGGCGAACATGGTCAGCGTGTTGATCGACATGCCGAAGGCCGACAGCACCCCGAAGGTGCCCAGCAGCACGACGGGCACGGCGATGGTGGGGATCAGCGTCGCGCGCCAGCTTTGCAGGAAGACGAGGATGACGAGGAAGACCAGCACCACCGCCTCGATCAGCGTGTGATAGACCTTGGTGATGGATTCCTTGACGAAGGGCGAGGTGTCATAGGGCACGGTGACGGTGACGCCCGCCGGCAGGGTGGTGGCGATCTGATCCAGTTGGGCGCGCACCGCCTCGGCCGTGCTGACGGCATTGGCGCCGGTGGCGAGGTTGACGGCGAAGCCCGCCGCCGTCTTGCCATCGAACCGCGCGGCGGAGCCGTAGCTTTCCTGCCCGATTTCCACCTTGGCCACATCGCCGAGGAACACGGTCGAGCCGTCTTCGCGCACGCGCAGCAGGATGCGTTCAAATTCGTCCACGCTGCGCAATTGCGACTGGGCCGAAACGGCGACGGTGAATTGCTGGCCCTGCACGGTGGGTTGCGCGCCAAGGTTGCCCACGGTGACATTGGTGTTCTGGTTGGCAACGGCGCTGGTCACATCGGCGGTGGTGACCTGATATTGCACCATTTTCAGCGGGTCGAGCCAGATGCGCATGGCATAGCCCGAGCCGAAGATATCGACAGAGCCGACGCCTTCCAGCCGCTTCACCGGGTCGATGATGAACTGATCCACCATGTCGCCCAGCTCGATCGTGTCGCGGGCGCCGTCTTCGGACACCAGCGCGCCGACCAGCAGGATGGAGGAGGAAGAGCGCGACACGTCCACGCCGTTTTCCTGCACCACATCGGGCAGTTGCGAATTGACCAGTTGCAGCTTGTTCTGCACCTGCACCTGCGCCACATCCGGGTCCACATCATCGCCGAACACCAGCGAGACCGAGGCCCGGCCCTGCCGCGAGGTCGAGGTCATGTACAGCAGGCCGTCCAGCCCGGTCAGCCCGTCTTCGATGGTGGTGGTGACCGAGTTTTCGACGGTTTCCGCCGAGGCGCCGCTATAGCTGGCCGAGATGCGCACGGTGGTTGGCGCGATATCGGGATATTTGGAGATCGGCAGGCTCCAGACCGCGAAACCGCCAACCAGCATGGTGACGATGGCCAGAACCCAGGCGAAGACCGGGCGGTGGATGAAGAATTTTGCCATACCGCTTACTCCGACGCGGCGGGGGCTTGGGTGGGTTGGTCGATCACCACGCCGCTGTCGGAAATGGTGACAGGCACGGGGCTGACGGCATCGCCGGGTTTGAGGTTGGACATGCCGTCCACCACCAGCGTTTCGCCATCGGTCAGCCCCTGCATCACCACCCAGGCGGCGCCATAGCTGCCGGTCGAGGTGATGGGTTTCTGCGTGGCCTTGCCATCCTGCACCACCCAGACGGTCAGCGCGCCCTGCCGGTCGCGGATCGCGGCCATTTGCGGCACGAGGATCGCCGGGGCGGTGCCCACCTCCAGCTCGCCGCGCAGGAACATGCCGGGCAGGATGCGGTTGTCGGGGTTCGAGACGCGGAAGCGGTAATCGACGGTGCCGGTGGAGGTGGACACCTCGGAGCCCGAGGCGACGAGGGTGCCGCGCGAGGCATAGGTCTGGCCGTTTTCCAGCGTGACGGTCAGGTTCATCTGATCGGCGGCGCGCAGGGTGCCCAGCGCAATCTCGTCGCGCAGTTGCAGCATCCGGGCGGCAGGGGCGAAGACATCCACGTCGATCGGATCCAGCCGGGTGACGGTGGCCAGCGCCTCGGTCTGGTTGGCGGTGACCAGATCGCCGACCGACAGGTTGGCCAGCCCGGCCACCCCGGCAATCGGGCTGCTGATCCGGGTCCAGGACAGTTGCGTCTGCGCCACTTCCAGCGCGGCCTCGGCGCTTTGCAGATCGGCCAGCGCCTTTTCGTGATCGGCGCGGGCGGCATCGAGATCGGCCTGCGTGACGCCGGAATTGACCAGCCGTTCCGCCCGGTCCAGCGCGGATTTGCTGACATTGACCTGCGCGCGGGCCGAGCCCACGGTGGCCTCGGCTGACCGCAGATCGGCGCGGGCGGTCACGTCATCCAGCTGGAACATCGGCGCCCCGGCGCTGATCGGCTGGCCGGGGGCGTAAAGGACTTCGGTGATCACGCCGCTGATGCGCGGGCGGATGTCGGCCTGTTCATAGGCGATGGCCCGGCCCGGCAGGGTATAGCT
Source organism: Gemmobacter aquatilis (assembly GCF_900110025.1). Classification (GTDB taxonomy): domain Bacteria; phylum Pseudomonadota; class Alphaproteobacteria; order Rhodobacterales; family Rhodobacteraceae; genus Gemmobacter; species Gemmobacter aquatilis. The sequence goes on from NZ_FOCE01000001.1 coordinate 199,861, forward strand.
GCGCGGCACGTCCTGCGTGGCGACGGTGATCACGCCGACCTGCGCGGGCGGACGCTCCGCCCCGGCGGTCTGCGCCTGCGCCCCGGCGGGCAGCAGCGCGGCCAGAAACAGCAGGGCCACGCCAAGGCGCACCTTCATCCGCGCCGCAGCGCCGCCCAAGCCGAGGTCTGTCATCCTGTCTCTCCGTCCAGTTCTTGTCGTGGCACCGCTTGGGTGCCTTCTTGCACAGACGGTGACGTGATTCTTACGACAGACAAGCCCTGTTCCGTCGGAAGATGGGGGAGGGGAGGGGAAATTTTCTGTGAGGAGAGAGGGGCATTGAGTGCGGCGGCAGGCCCGAACCGGCCATTCGTGCTTGCCAACGCGAACTCCTTCTATCCGCCCTACTGAAGTGGCGCTGCCGTCGGTAGCGTCCAGGAGCCGTCAAGTACATTGGCCCGAGGCTGATACAGTCGGACGATATAGTTCCAACCCTCGGTGATCGGAATGCAGTTCGCCTGATCGTCGGATGAACAGCCACCGAATTGAACCGTGATTGATCCATCAGCATCCTTGGTTCCTGTAACGCCGTTCACCGAGTTACGGTTCAAGGCGTTCGGTTCGAAGAATCCTGCTTTGTTGTAAACGCTGATCGACCAGAACGCATCGACCGGGATGTCCTTCATGGTCAGGCGATGCACTGTTGTGGCGTCGTTGGTCGTGAGTGCTGGATTCAGATAGATCGCTTCGGACGGGGGGTTAAGCCCCCATCCAACGGCTGTTGCCACGAGGTGGGCGATTGGATCGACCTCACCCATCTTCCCCATCTGCACGCCGAACCCTTCTGACCCAAGCGCACCGAGATCAAGCAGCGCCTTTCGTGCCGCGTCGAGCGATGTCTTGTCCCATTCAGGCATCTCAAGCGAACCAGGCGAAGTCTGTTCCAGCTTAATGGCGTCCTGCACTGCATGAGCCTTGGTGATGTCCTCTGGGCTGGACGGATTTACGAACACGCGCACGAGCAGTGCGGCATATCGCGTGCCCACGCTTTCTTGCGTCAGCACGGCGGAGCCATCATGCAGTACCATGGGTGTCAGATGGTCCTGGTTGACAACCTGAAGTGCAACATAGCGGCCCTCATCTACCTCTGGCATGGTCACAGTGACCGGTCCAGCGGCCAAGTCGACCACCGCCGAGGAATACAACGTATCCCGGTTCATACGAATGATTGTCTGCTTGTCGAGCGGCACGACTTCGCGCTGGTGTACCAGAACGCCAAGCCCGCCATTCTGAGCGACGATGTTGCGCATGTAGTTGTCGCTCTCCGCGCGGATGAAAGTAACCGCGTTGACAGGTTTGGTTTCAGCGGCAGCAAACCCAAATGGAGAAGCCGTAAGAAACGCAAAAGCAAGAATAAAGGTCGCACGCATATGTTTCTCCTAATGTAGTTTGGCGCTTAATGTAGCTTGCTTGGCGCTGTCATCGCGCAGGCATTATTTGAGCGGCGCATGGGTGCGGCTGCTTCGCGGACCATGCCATGAACCTTTGGGCCCGCAAAGAAAAATGTCACCGGCATGGAGTTGAAGTCGAAGTAGCGGGCCCATGCCACCAAGACCTGCGACCGGGAGGCAGAATTGAAAATCCTGATGGCGTCGATGCGTCGCCATGGCCGCCCCGGAATGATCCTGACTTTCCGTTTGCGGACCCAAGCCTGTCACTCGTTGATCGCGCAACGAACGACCGCCCCCCCTCACTCCGGGAACCTGCTGTCCAGGTCGCGTTCGATCTGGGCGGCGAATTTGGCGGCGGCGACGGGGAGGGTGCGGCCGCGCAACTGGCAGAGGTAGAGGCGGCCTTCGGGGATGTCGCGCGGGTCCACCGGGCGCGAGACGATGCCTTCGGGTTGCGGGGTGGCGGCAAGGCCGATGGGGATCTGGAAGCTGATCAGGTGCTCCTGCGCCGGGTAGTGGCGCAGAAACTCGAAATTGTCGGAATCGACGACGACGCGCAGCCGGACGGAGGAGCGCAGCAGCGCGTGGTCGATCAGGTGGCGCACGCCATATTGCACGGTGGGCAAGGCGATGGGGTATTGCTGACACTCGCGCAGGCGGATGACGCTTTGCGCCGCCAGCGGGTGATCGGCGGCCATGACGGCGTGGATCGGCTGGCGCACGGCGGCGAGGATCTGCACCTCTGACATGCGCACGGGTTCGAAGATCAGCGCGATGTCGGCATCATGTTCCACCAGCGCGGCCTCGGCGGCGGCGCGGTCGCGCACGCGGACGGAAAAGGTGACGCCGGGGTGATCGCGGCGGTAACGGCCAATGTGATCGGGCAGGAAATAGGGCAGCAAGGCCTGCGAACAGGCGATGGTGACATTGCCGCGCCGTTCGCCCGCCAGATCGGCGATCTGGCTTTTCAGCTTTTCAAAATCGGCGGCCTGCGCGCGCAGATGCGAGATCAGCAATTCGCCCGCCGTGGACAGCCGCACCCCGCGCGGCAGGCGTTCGAAGATCGGCACGCCCAGTTCATCCTCCAGCGCCAGCACGCGGCGGTTGAGCGCGGTGGAGGTGATGGCCAGCGATTCCGCGGCTTTGCGGATGGAACCCGCCCGGGCGATGGCGTCGATGAACAAGTGGGGGGTGAGCTGGTGCATGGCGTTCCGGATGTGGTGCAGAATTTGCAGCGGTTCGGTGCAAACTTAGCACGAGACAGCAGCAGTGCAACGGGTCATGCTGCGATGCAGAAGTTCCCCTCGGCGCGGGCTGTCCGTCCCCTCGGCGGTCCGCGCCTCCTGACCCCCATCCCCCGGAGACGTGCACCATGACGACTTTCCGTTCGCCTTTCTCGCGCCGTGGTTTCCTGCAAGGGGCGGCGGCGCTGACCGGCGCCACCGCGCTTGGCGGCCTGCCCTTCGGCGCCCGCGCGCAGGCGCTGACCGAGTTGACCGTGGGTTTCATCTATGTCGGCCCGCGTGACGATTTCGGCTATAATCAGGCCCATGCCGAAGGCGCCGCCGCCGTGAAGGCGATGGCGGGCGTGACGGTGGTGGAAGAAGAAAATGTACCGGAAACCATGGATGTGCAGAAATCCATGGAATCGATGATCAATCTGGATGGGGCGGCGCTGATCTTCCCGACCTCGTTCGGCTATTTCGACCCCCATATCCTTGAACTGGCCGGGAAATACCCGGAGGTGCGGTTTGAACACTGCGGCGGGATGTGGACGAAGGACAAGCATCCGATGAATGTCGGCAGCTATTTCGGCTATATCGGCATGGGGCAGTATCTGAACGGTGTGGCGGCGGGCCATGCCAGCAAGACCAAGAAGATCGGTTTCGTCGCCGCCAAGCCGATTCCGCAGGTGTTGCTGAACATCAACTCGTTCCTGCTGGGCGCGCGGTCGGTGGACCCGACGATCACCTGTCAGGTGATCTTCACCGGCGAATGGTCGCTGGCGGTGAAAGAGGCGGAAGCCACCAATGCGCTGTGCGATGCGGGTTGCGATGTGATCACCTGCCATGTGGACGGGCCGAAAGTGGTGATCGAAACCGCCGCCGGGCGCGGGTCTTTCGTGTGCGGCTATCACGCCAACCAGTCGGCGCTGGCGCCGGAGTTGTATCTGACCGGGGCCGAATGGAACTGGGCCGCCGTCTATACCAAGATGGTGGAAACCACGATGGCGGGCGGGGTGATCGACAATTTCGTGCGCGGCGGTCTGGCGGACGGGTTCATCAAGATGTCGCCGCTGGGGCCCGCCGTGCCCGAAGCCGGGCGCAAGCAATTCGAGGCGGTGCAGGCCGAGATCCTGAAAGGCGGCTTTGCCGCGATCAAGGGCCCGCTGAAGGACAATACCGGGGCCGAGATCGCCGCCGCCGGCCAGTCTTTCCTGGAAACCGACCCCGCGCTGGAGAGCATGAGCTATCTGGTTGAGGGTGTCATCGGCTCCACCTCGTAAGGGGTTGGGCGGATGGCGGTGGCAGAGAGCCTGATGCAGGGGAGCGCGCGCAGCGAAGGGCTGCGCGACACCCTCGCCCGCCGCGCCGAGGCGGTGGTGATTCCGGCGCTGGCCCTGCTTGCGGGGCTGGTGGTGTTTGGACTGTTTCTGCTGACGCAGGGCAAATCGCCCTTCTCGTTCCTTTATTACGTCTGGCAGGGCGCCTATGGATCGGCGTTTTCGTGGCAGAATACGCTGTCGCGGGCGGCGCCCTTGCTGATGGCCGCCTTGTGCGTGGCGCTGCCGGCCCGGCTGGGGCTGGTGGTGATCGGCGGCGAAGGCGCGATCGTGCTGGGCGGCGTGGCGGCGGGGGCGCTGGCCGGGCCGCTGGCCGGGGTGACCCCGGTGATCGCGCTGCCGCTGCTGGCACTGGCCGCGATGATCGTGGGCGGGGCGTGGATCGGCGCCTCGGGCGCGCTGCGGTTCTATCGCGGGGTGAACGAGACGATTGCCAGCCTGCTGCTGTCTTACATCGCGATTGCGCTGATGAACCATCTGGTCGAAGGGCCGCTGCGCGACCCGGCCAGCCTGAACAAGCCGTCCACCGCGCCGCTGGTCGAGGGGCTGCGCGTCGGCAATCTGCCGGGGATGGAGGTGCATTGGGGGCTGCTGTTCGGGATCATCGGCTGCGTGGTGAGCTGGGTGCTGATCGAGCGGACGAGCTGGGGCTTTGGCGCCCGCATCGCCGGGGCCAATGTGAAGGCGGCGCAGGTGCAGGGGTTGCCGGTCGGGCGGCTGGTGATCGGCTTCACCGCGCTGGGCGGGGCGTTTGCCGGGCTGGCGGGGTTCTTCGAGGTGACGGCGATTCATGGCACGGCCAATGCCTCGCTGGCGGCGGGCTATGGTTATACCGGCATCCTGATCGCCTTTCTGGCGCGGCATAACCCGCTGGCGATTCTGCCGGTGGCGCTGTTGCTGGCGGGGTTCGATGCCTCGTCGGGGCTGGTGCAGCGGCGGATGGACCTGCCGGATGCGGCGGTGGTGGTGCTGCAGGGCTTTGTGTTCATGGCGATCCTGATTTCGGAAACGCTGTATGGCCGGTTCGACATCTTTCACCCGGAACGGAGGGCGCGCTGATGGCGGGCGATTTGGGTCTTTGGGGCATTCCGGTCGCCATTGTCGGCGGCGCGATCCGGGTTTCGACGCCGTTCCTGTTCGTCTCGCTGGGCGAGGTGCTGACGGAACGGTCTGGCCGGATCAATCTGGGGCTGGAAGGCACCTTGGTGTTTGGCGCCATGGCGGGCTATGGCACGGCGGTGTTGACGGGATCGGCCTGGGCCGGGGTGCTGGTGGCGGCGCTGGCGGGGGTGGTGTTCGGGCTGGTGCATGGCATCATCTGTTCGCTGCCCAAGGTGAATGACATCGCGGTGGGCATTGCGATGATGTTGCTGGGCTCTGGCCTCGCCTTCTATTTCGGCAAGCCGTTCATCCAGCCCACGGCGCCCGATCTGCCCGCGATTGCGCTGGGGGGGTGGTCTGACCTGCCGCAGGTGCAGGCGGCGTTGAATGTGAATGTGCTGTTCCTGATCGGGCTGGCGCTGGCGCTGGTGATGGCGTGGATGTTCCGCTCGACCAAGGTCGGGCTGACGCTGCGGGTGGTGGGCGACAGCACCGATGCCGCCCGCGCCATGGGCCTGCGCCCGGCAGTGATCCGCACGCTGGCCACGGCGGCGGGCGGGGCGTTTGCCGGGGTCGGCGGGGCCTATCTGTCCCTGTATTACCCCGGAAGCTGGAATGAGGCGATTTCATCGGGGCAGGGCCTGATGGCGGTGGCGCTGGTGATCTTTGCCCGCTGGAACCCGGTGGCCTGTTTCTGGGCGGCGCTGCTGTTCGGCGGTGCGGGCGCCCTGGGCCCGGCGTTGCAATCGGTGGGCGTGACCAAGGGATATTACCTGTTCTATGCCGCGCCTTATGTGCTGACGCTGGGCGTTCTGATCGCCACCTCCTCGACCACCCGCGCGCTGAGCGGGGCGCCGGGCGAGCTTTCCATCACGAAATGAGGGCAAGATGACCACGGTTTCCTCCACCCCCTATGCCTGGCCCTGGAATGGCGATCTGCGGCCCGAGAATACCGCGCTGATCATCATCGACATGCAGACCGATTTCTGCGGCACGGGCGGCTATGTGGACATGATGGGCTATGACCTGAGCATGACGCAGGCGCCGATCGAGCCGATCAAGGCGGTCTTGGCGGCGATGCGGGCGAAGGGATATACCATCATCCACACCCGCGAAGGGCACCGCCCGGACCTGAGCGACCTGCCGCCCAACAAGCGCTGGCGCAGCCGGCAGATCGGCGCGGGGATCGGCGATGCCGGGCCGTGCGGCAAGATCCTGATCCGGGGCGAGCCGGGTTGGGACATCATCCCCGAGCTTTACCCGCTGCCGGGCGAGGCGATCATCGACAAGCCGGGCAAAGGCAGTTTCTGCGCCACCGATCTGGAGCTGATGCTGCGGGTGCAGGGGATCGAGAACATCATCCTGACCGGGATCACCACGGATGTCTGCGTCTCCACCACCATGCGCGAGGCAAATGACCGGGGCTTTGAATGCCTGATCCTGTCGGATTGCTGCGGTGCCACCGATCCGGGCAACCATGAGGCCGCGCTGAAGATGGTGACGATGCAGGGCGGCGTGTTCGGCGCGGTGTCGGACAGTGCCAGCCTGATCGCGGTGCTGCCATGAGCATCATCGGGGAAGAGCCGCTGCCCCCCGGCGCGCTGGAGGTGGAGACGCTGGGCATGACCATGCGGTTCGGCGCCTTTACCGCGCTGGACGATGTGTCGATCCGCGTGGCGCCGGGCAGTTTTCATGCGCTGCTGGGCGAGAATGGCGCGGGCAAATCGACGCTGGTGAAGTGCATCATGGGCTTTTACCACGCCACCAGTGGCGAGTTGCTGGTGGGCGGGCGCGAGGCGAGGATCGCCGATCCGCGCCATGCCCATGCGATGGGGCTGGGCATGGTGTATCAGCATTTCACGCTGGTGCCCTCGCTGACCGTGGCCGAGAATCTGGTGATCTCGCGCAAGGATGCGCCGGCGGTGATCGACTGGGGGAAAGAGCGCGCGGGGCTGGATGCCTTCATGCAATCCATGCCGTTCCGGGTGCCGCTGGATCAGACGGTGGCGCGGCTGGCGGCGGGGGAAAAGCAGAAGCTGGAGATTTTGAAGCAGCTTTACCTGGGCCGCAGGTTTCTGATTCTGGATGAACCGACAAGCGTGCTGACGCCGGACGAGGCCGACGAGGTGCTGGGCCATGTGCGGGCGCTATGCGAGGCGGGCGAGATTTCGGTGCTGATGATCACCCACAAGTTCCGCGAGGTGACGGCCTTTGCCGACGAAGTTTCGGTGCTGCGCCGGGGCAAGCTGGTCGGGCAGGGCAAGGTGGCCGATCTGACCCATGCGCAGATGGCGGCGATGATGATCGGCGCCGAAAAGGACACGACGCCCGCGCCCCGCAGCGGCACGACCGGGGCGCCGGTGCTGGAGATTGACGGCATCCGCGCGCTGGACCGTTCGGGGTTGAAGGAAATCGACATCCGCAGCCTGACCGTGCGCGCGGGCGAGATCGTCGGCATCGCCGGGATTTCCGGCAATGGCCAGATGGAGCTGATGGAGGTGCTGACCGGCCAGCGCCCGCTGATGGCGGGGGCGATCAAGGTGGAGGGCGCGCCCTACAGCGCGACGCGGGCCGAAGCGCAGAGGTTGGCGGTGCGCTATCTGCCGGAGGAGCCGTTGCGCAATGCCTGTGCCGGGCGGATGAGCGTGATCGAGAACATCGCTTTCCGCAGCTTTGACCGCAAGGGCGACAGCCCGCGCTTCTGGACCTCGGGCAAGGAGATGAGGGCACGGGGGACGGAGCTGATTGCCGCCTTCAAGGTGAAGGTGGCGGCGCCGGACGGGCCGATTGCGGCGCTGTCGGGTGGCAATGTGCAGCGCGCGGTGCTGGCGCGGGAACTGACGGGGGCGGTGCGGTTGCTGGTGATTTCAAACCCCTGTTTCGGGCTGGATTTCTCGGCTGTGGCGGAGATTCGGGCGCGGATCATGGCGGCGCGCAATGCGGGCACGGCGGTGTTGTTGATGAGCGAGGATCTGGACGAGGTGATGGAACTTTCAGACCGCATCGTCGTGATGTCGGAGGGCCGGATCAGTTACGAGGTGACGGCGGCACAGGCCTCTCTGGCCGAGATCGGGCATCATATGGGAGGGCACGCGTGATGGCAGAGCTTGCGGGCGCCCTGCCCTTTCCGTTGCGGTTCGACCCCGCCAGCACGGCGCTGATCGTGATCGACATGCAGCGCGATTTCGTCGAGCCGGGCGGGTTTGGCGCGGCGCTGGGCAATGATGTGACGCTGTTGCAGGCGATCATTCCCACGGTGGCGGCGCTGATTGCCGGGGCGCGGGCGGCAGGGGTTCCGGTGATCCATACCCGCGAATGCCACCTGCCCGACCTGAGCGACTGCCCCCCCGCCAAGCGGCTGCGCGGGGCACCTGCGCTGCGGATCGGCGATCCGGGGCCGATGGGGCGGATTCTGATTGCGGGCGAACCGGGGGCCGAGATCGTGCCGGAACTGGCGGCGCTGCCGGGCGAGGTGGTGATCGACAAGCCGGGCAAGGGCGCGTTCTACGCCACGCCGCTGAGCGAGATTCTGGCGGGGCTGGGGACGAAGACCCTGATCTTCGCCGGGGTGACGACCGAGGTTTGCGTGCAGACCACGATGCGCGAAGCGAATGACCGGGGCTTTGACTGCCTGTTGGCCGAAGATGCCACCGAAAGCTATTTCCCCGCCTTCAAGGCCGCCGCGCTGGAGATGATCCGCGCGCAGGGCGCGATTGTCGGATGGACAGCCCGCACCGCCGAGATCGTGGAGGCGCTGCATGGCTGACCCTTTCCACCTGCCGGGCCTGCTGCAAGGTTGGTGGCGGACTGCCAATTACCAACCCTTCCGCGAGGGGGTCGATATTTGCCCGCTCAACGAAGGGAACCCCGGCGTGGCGCTTCTGCGCTATGCCCCCCAAGCAGGGGTGCCACGCCATCTTCACACCGGGCTTGAGATGATCCTTGTGCTGGAAGGCACGCAAAGCGACGAACGGGGCGATTACCCGGCAGGATCCCTGGTGCTGAACCCGGAAGGCACCGCCCATTCCGTTTGGTCGGACGAGGGCTGTGTCGTATTGATTCAGTGGGAACGCCCGGTGGCGTTTCTGCCGGACGCGCAAGACTGAGAAAGTAACAAGATGACCCTGCCTGCTGCTGCCGATCTTTCCTTCGACATTGCTTCGCTTCATGCGGCCTATGCGGCGGGGCTTTCGCCCGCCGCCGTGCTGGCCGAAAGTTTTGCCCGCCACAAAGCGGCGGATGATCCGGCGATGTTCCTGTATCTGCGCGATCTGGACGAGGCGCAGGTCGAGGCGGCGGCGCTGCCCGCGTTTGACGCGGCGGCCTATCCGCTGTGGGGGGTCCCCTTCGCGGTGAAGGACAATATCGACGTGGCCGGGGCGCCGACCACCGCCGCCTGTCCGGCCTTTGCCTATCTGGCGGACGAGGATGCCTTTGTGGTGGCGATGCTGCGCAAGGCCGGGGCGATCTGGATCGGCAAGACCAATCTGGATCAGTTCGCCACCGGCCTGGTGGGCGTGCGGTCGCCCTATGGCGTGCCGCGCAATGCGATTGATCCGCTGATCGTGCCGGGCGGATCGTCCAGTGGATCGGGCGTTGCGGTGGCGCGCGGGATCGTCAGCTTTTCGCTGGGCACCGATACCGCCGGGTCTGGCCGGGTGCCGGCGGCGCTGAACAATATCGTCGGGCTGAAGCCGACGCTGGGCGCGCTGTCGGCCAGCGGCATGGTGCCGGCCTGCCGGACGCTGGACACGATTTCAATCTTCGCGCTGACGGTGGCGGATGCGCATCGCGCCTTCCGCGTGGCCTGCGCCTATGACGCGGCAGATGCCTATGCCCGCCCGATTGCGGCCCCGCCGCTGGCCCCGGTGCCGCCCACCTTGCGGATCGGCGTGCCGGATGCCGCGACGCGCGAGTTTTTCGGCGATGCCGCGCAGGCCGAGGCTTTTGCGGCGGCGCTGGACCAACTGCGCGGGTTTGGCTGCGAGATCCGCGAGATCGACTTTACGCCGCTCTATCAGGTGGCGCAGATGCTGTATGAGGGCGCCTGGGTGGCCGAACGCATGGCGGCGATTGAACCGCTGTTCCGGTCCAACCCCGAGGCGATCCATCCGACCACGGCGAAGATCATCGGCGGGGCCGACAAGCTTTCGGCGGCGGATGCGTTTCGCGGCTTCTACCGGCTGGCCGATCTGAAACGCGCGGCAGAACCGATGCTGGCGGGGCTGGACCTGCTGTGCGTGCCGACGATCCCGACCTTCTACAGTCTGGCCGATCTGGAGGCTGACCCGATCGGGCCGAACAGCCGCTTTGGCACCTATACGAATTTCGTGAACCTGATGGATATGTGCGGGATTGCGGTGCCGACCGGGCCGCGGTCTGACGGGCGGCCGGGCAGCGTGACGCTGCTGGCACGCGCCGGGCAGGATGGGCTGGCCGCGGCGCTGGCACAGCAGATTCAGCAGGCCGCACATCCGGTGTTGGGGGCGACGGGCAAGCCGCTGCCTGTGGCAGCGGCACCTGTGGGCGCTTTGGCGCCGGGCGAAGCGGCGCTGGTGCTGGTGGGCGCGCATATGTCGGGGCTGCCGCTGAACGGCGATGTCACGTCACGCGGCGGGCGGTTTCTGGCGGCGACCACGACAGCGCCGGACTATCGGCTGTTTGCGCTGGCGGGCGGGCCGCCGTTCCGGCCCGGATTGCTGCGGGTCAGCACCGGTGGCGCGGCACTGGCGGTGGAGGTCTGGGCGATGCCCATCGCGCGGCTGGGAGAGTTTTTGCTGACAATCCCGGCGCCCTTGGGGCTGGGCACGGTGCGGCTGGCCGATGGCAGCACGGCAACCGGGTTTCTGGTGGAAAGCGCAGGCGTTGACGGCGCCGAAGACATCACTGCCCTGGGAGGCTGGCGCGCCTATCTGGCGCGCTGAGGCAGGGCGGGCCGGGAGCGACCTTGGCTGTCGCTCCCGGTGCATAATATGATCAAAAGTGTGGCTAGGCTTCGCAGGAAACCGATGAGGGGTCTGCGATGCTGGCGCAATTTGATGCCAAAGATGCCACCGATCTTGCGGCGCTGGTGGCGCGGGGCGCTGTCAGCGCCGGGGAATTGCTGGACGCCAGCCTTGCGGCGGTGGCGCGCTGGAACCCCAAGCTGAACGCGGTGGTTCTGGTGCAGGACGCGGTGGCGCGGGCGGCGATTGCGGCGGGGCTGCCGCGCGGGCCGTTTCGCGGCGTGCCGTTCCTGTTGAAGGATCTGGGCTGCGAGGCGGTGGCGTTTCCGTCGCATAACGGCTCTCGCCTGCTGGCGAACACGCGTTACGGCAAGGATTCAGCGATTTATCAGCGGATCCGGGCAACCGGCGTGGTGACCTATGGGCGCACCACCAGCCCCGAAGGCGGGATTGGCGCCGCGACCGAGGCCGCGGTCTATGGCGGGCCGACGCGCAACCCGTGGCACCTGGACCATACCTCGGGCGGGTCATCTGGCGGTGCGGGGGCCGCGGTGGCGGCGGGGATCGTGCCCTTTGCGCATGGATCGGATGGCGGCGGGTCGGTGCGGATTCCGGCCTCAAGCTGCGGGTTGTTCGGGTTCAAGCCGACGCGGGCGCGGCTGCCGGATGGGCCTTATGCCGGCGAAGGCTGGGCCGGGATGGCGATTGACGGGTTTCTGACGCGCAGCGTGCGGGATACGGCGGCGATGCTGGATGCCTGCGAAGGGGCCGACCTCGGGGCGCCCTACTGGGCACCACCTTTGGCGCGCGGCCATATGCAGGCGATCAGCCGCCCGCCGCGCCGCTTGCGGGTGATGGTCTGCGAGACCAGTTTTACCGGCGATCCGATCCACCCCGATTGCCGCAAGGCCGTGCTGGATACCGCGCGGCTGCTGGAATCGCTGGGGCATCAGGTGGTGCCCGGCCTGCCCCGCGCCGATGTGAAGGCGATGATGCGCGCCTGGACTGATGTGGTGGCCTGCGGCACGGCTTTGGGGGTGCGCAAGGCGCTGGCCGCCAAGGGGCGCGGGCTGGAACCGGGCGATGTGGAGGGCGTGACGCGCGGCGCGATGGCCCATGCCGCCACGATTTCCGGCGCGGATTATCTGGCGGCGGTGGGGGCGATCCATGCCTTTGGCCGCGAGATGGCGGCGGTGTTCGACCCCGAAAAGGGCGCGGGCTGCGACATCATCCTGTCGGCCACGCTGGCCGAGCCCCCGGCGGAGGTGGGCCGGTTTTCCCATGATACCGAAGATTATGTGGCCTATCGCACCGGGCCGGGCGGGATTTTCGACTATTCGCCCTTCTGCGCGGTGTTCAACGCCTCGGGCCAACCGGCGGCTTCGGTGCCGCTCGGCTGGTCGGCCAGCGGGTTGCCGATCGGCGTGCATCTGGCGGCGCGCTTTGGCAGCGATGAAGAATTAATCGCTTTGTGCGCGGAACTTGAGCAATCGCAACCCTGGATTGCGTATTTCGGAAAAATTGCGCTGTGACGCAGGTTTTGATTGCACGCATATGAATCAACCGCAGAATATGATCAAAAGTATTGGAGGCGAGTCACCTTGAGCCAGACCAACGCAATCGAAGCCCGCCACACGATCAAGGCCTTCGGCCAGGGAGACAGCGCGCATCGTGCGTTGGATGACGTGTCGATCACCATCCGCAAGGGCGAGTTCTTCACGCTGCTGGGCCCCTCGGGCTGTGGCAAGACCACGCTGTTGCGGCTGATCGCCGGGTTCGAGATGCCAACGGCGGGCGATATTCTGATCGACGGGGCCGAGGTGACGGACCTGCCGCCGAACAAGCGCCCGGTAAACACGGTGTTCCAAAGCTATGCGCTGTTCCCGCATCTGACCGTGGCCGAGAATGTGGGGTTCGCGCTGAAAATGCTGGGGCGGCCCAAGGCGGAAGTGGCCGAGGTGACGGCGCGGATGCTGGCGCTGGTGAAGCTGGAACATCTGGCGGGGCGCAAGACGGCGCAGCTTTCGGGCGGGCAGCAACAGCGGGTGGCGCTGGCCCGCGCGCTGGCGCCGCATCCGAAGGTGCTGCTGCTGGACGAACCGCTGAGCGCGCTGGACCTGAAGCTGCGCAAGGAAATGCAGGTGGAGCTGAAGCGGTTGCAGATGGAAACCGGCATCACCTTCGTCTTCGTGACCCATGATCAGGAGGAGGCGCTGACGATGAGCGACCGGATCGGGGTGATGAGCGCGGGCAAGCTGCAACAGGTGGGCAGCCCGCGCGAGATCTATACCCGCCCGGTGAACCGCTTTGTCGCCAGCTTCATCGGCGAGACGAATTTCCTGCCCGCCAAACCGGTTGCAGGCGGGGTGAAGCTGGGCTGTGGCGCGGTGGTGGAGGCCGAGGGCGAGGGCCATACGCTGACCGTGCGGCCCGAACAGTTGCGGCTGGTGGCGGCGAACGAGCCGGGGGCGATTGCGGCGACGGTGGAAAACCTCGTCTATTTCGGCACCGATACCCATCTGAACCTGCGGCTGAGCGATGGCGAGGCGCTGGTGGCGCGGGTGCAAAGCCCGCCGACCGGCGATGCCGGTTTTGCCATGGGGCAGGCCGTGGGCGTGACCTTCCTGCCCGGCGCCGCGCGCCTGATCCGGGATTGAGCGCCATGAGCCGTGCTGAAGACCGGCAGGCCCGCGCCTCCACCCGCAACGGCTGGCTTCTGTCAGTTCCGGCGCTGCTGTTGCTGCTGTTTGCGGCCAGCGGGCCGCTGGTGATCGTGATCGTCTATTCCTTCCTGACGCCGGGCCAGTATGGCAATGTCGTCTGGGGGTTCAGCCCCGATGGCTGGATCGGCGTGCTGTTCACCCGCGATATTTTCGACGACACGCTGGGGCTGGCGGATGCACATCTGACGATCTTCTGGCGGTCGGTGAAACTGTCGCTGGAAACCACCGTGCTGACCTTTCTGGCGGGCTTTCCCACGGCCTGGTTCATCGCCACCCGCCCGCCGAAAGCGCGGGCGCTGTGGCTGTTTCTGATCACCATTCCGTTCTGGACCAACCTGCTGATCCGCACCTTCGCCATCAACGAGGTGCTGCGCAGCGAAGGGTTGATGAACACGGTGCTGATGAAGCTTGGGCTGATCAGCGCGCCGATTCAGGTGATGTATACCGATACGGCGGTGCTGATCGGCATGGCCTATGTCTATCTGCCGCTGATGGTGCTGCCGCTGTTCGCCGCGATTGACCGGTTCGACATGAAGCTGCTGGAGGCGGGGTATGATCTGTATGCCAGCCGCTGGCAGGTGCTGCGCCATGTGATCCTGCCCATCGTGAAGCCGGGGATCGTGGCGGGGTCGATCCTCGTCTTCGTGCCCTCGCTGGGCGCCTATGTCACGCCGCGCGTGCTGGGCGGGGGCAAGAACATGATGATCGGCAATTTCATCGAATTGCAGTTCACCCAGGGGCGCAACTGGCCACTGGGGGCGGCGCTGTCGCTGCTGCTGCTGATCGTGGTGATGGTGGCGCTGCTGGTCTATGTGCGCGCCGCCAACAAGGGGAGCAACCCGCATGGCTAAGCGTTTTGACATCGCCCGCCTGCCGGGCTTTGCCCCCATCGCGCTGCTGTCCTTCGTGGCGCTGTATCTGCCGATCTTCACGCTGGTCGGCTATTCGTTCAACGCGGGCAATTCCGTCGCGGTATGGAGCGGGTTTTCGCTGCACTGGTATTCGGCGGCCTGGGCCAACGAGACGGTGAAGGCGGCGACGCTGCGGTCGCTGAGCATTGCCACGCTGGCCTCGGCCATTGCCACGGTGATTGCCACCATGGCGGCCATCGGCACCACGCGCCGGCGGGCCTTCAAGGGGCAGACGCTGATCTATGTGGCGATCAACCAGCCGCTGATGGTGCCGGAAATCGTGACCGCCGTGGCGCTGATGATCTTTTTCGGGATGCTGAAACAGGTGACCGGCTATCAGGGGCTGGGCTATCTGATTCTGGCGCACGCGGCCTTCTGCATCCCCTTCGCCTATCTGCCGATCCGCGCCCGGCTGGAGGGGATGGACCTGAGCCTTGAGACCGCCGCCGCGGATCTTTACGCCTCGCCCTGGCAGACCTTTCGCCATGTCACGCTGCCCTTGCTGGGGCCGGGGATCGCAGCAGGGGCGATGCTGGCCTTCGTCATCAGTCTGGATGACGTGGTGATCACCGAATTCGTGAAATCCGGCGGGCAGGACACCCTGCCCACCTACATGCTTGGCCAGATGCGCCGGGCGATCACGCCCGAGGTCAATGCGATTTCGACCCTGCTGCTGGGCCTGACCGTGGCCCTGCTGACCGCCTTCTTCCTGCTGACCAGAAAACGGGGCTGACCAACAGCCCGACGCCACATCCACCAACAGAGGACTACAATGAAAAAGTTGTTTACTGCCACGGCCCTTTTGCTTGCCTCCACCGGCCTTGCCAGCGCCGAGGGCGTTCTGAACCTGTATAACTGGGGCAATTACACCAGCCCCGAGTTGCTGGCGAAGTTCGAGAAAGAAACCGGGATCAAGGTCACCGTCACCGATTACGACAGCAACGATGTGGCGCTGGCCAAGGTTGAGGCGGGCGGGCATGGGTTCGATCTGGTGGTGCCTTCGGCCAATTATGTGCCGATCTGGATCGAGAAGGGCCTGATTACCGAGCTGGATCTGGCGAAACTGCCGAACCACGGCAATATCGCGCCGGAATGGCAGGATGTTGCGTGGGATGCGGGCCGCAAGTTCACCATTCCGTGGCAGTGGGGGTCGACCGGGGTTGCGGTGAACACCAAGGTTTATGGCGGCGACATCAACACCGCCGAAATCTTCCTGAACGTGCCCGCCGAATTGAAGGGCAAGATCAACGTCGTGCCGGAGATGAACGACATCGTTTCGATGGCGACAATGTGGGCGGGTGGCGAGCCGTGCAGCGAAGATACCGCTGTGCTGAAGAAGGCCCGCGATGCGCTGCTGGCCGCCAAGCCGGACTGGGTTGCGATGGATTACGGCGCCACCGAGAAACTGTCGAACGGTGATTGGGCGGCCTCGGTCAACTGGAACGGCTCGACCATGCGGGCGCGCGTCGCCACCAATGGGGATGTGCAGTATGGCTATCCGAAGGAAGGCTATCCGCTGTTCATGGATTCGGTCGCGCTGCTGAAGGATGCGCAGAATGTCGAAGAGGCCTACAAGTTCCTCGACTTCGTGATGCTGCCGGAAAATGCCGCGATGATTTCGGCCTTTGCGCGCTATGCCAATGGTATCGCCGGGTCTGAGGCGTTCATGCCCGAAGACATGAAGACCGCGCCTGAAGTGGTGATCCCGGAACAGTTCAAGGCGGCGGGCGTGTTCCTGCCGACCTGCACCGGCAAATCGCTGGAATATATCACCGCGATCTGGACTGAACTGCAGAAATGATCTGACACGGGCGGGCCTGTGACGGGCCCGCCCCCTTCCCTTCGGAATTCCCATGACCGCCGACATGATCCTGACCAATGCCCGCGTCCTGACGATGGACCGGGCAAACCCCCGTGCTGAGGCTGTGGCCTTGGCAGGCGGGCAAATTCTTGCCGTGGGCAGCGGGGCCGAGATTGCCGCGTTGGCCGGGCCTGCCACGCAGGTCATTGACGCGGGTGGGCGCACGCTGTTGCCCGGCTTCGTGGAAAGCCACCTGCATCTGGTGCTGGGCGGGGCCGAGCTGGCACATCTGCACATCGCCGGGCTGCACGGGTTCGACGCGGTGCGCGACGCCTTCCTGGCCTTTGCCACCAAGCACCCCGACCGGGCGCTGCTGATGGCGCAGGGGGCGGATTACGGCATTCTGGGCCGGCCGATGACGCGGCATGATCTGGATGCGATGATTGCCGACCGGCCGATTGCCGTCACCTCGCATGACCATCACACCGTCTGGGCCAATACGGCGGCGCTGACGGCGGCGAGGTTGCTGCAGGGGCGTGAAACCCCGCATGGGCATGAGGTGGTGATGGGGGCCGATGGCCTTGCCACCGGCGAATTGCGCGAGTTCGAGGCGTTCGGCCCGGTCATCGCGCTGGGTGGCGAGGCGCGGCTGAACCTTGGCATCGCCACCGGCGCCGAGCCGGACCCCTGGCCCACCGCCGAAGAACGCGCGGTGGACAAGGACAAGGTGGAACTGGGCCTGCGCCATTGCGCGGCGCATGGCATCACCTCCATGGTGAACATGGATGGCAACCGCTTCACGCTGGAACTGCTGCGCGAGATGCAGGCGGAGGGCCGGCTGACCGCGCGGGTCAAGGTGCCCTTCCATTTCAAGCCGCATATGGATCTGGCGGAACTGGACCGCGCCGATGCGATGACCCGCGATTTTGCCGATGACTGGCTGCGCTGCGGCTTTGTGAAGATGTTCATGGATGGCGTGGTGGATAGCGGCACGGCGTTCATGCTGAACGACTATCCGGGGATGCCGGGGCATACCTCTGACCCGCTGTTCGCGCCGGAGCGGTTCAAGGAGATCGCGACCGAGATCGACAAGCGCGGCTTGCAGATCGCGGTTCATGCGATCGGCGATGGCGCAGTGCGCACCACGATCGACGGATACGAGGCGGCACAGCAGGCCAATGGCACGCGCGACAGCCGCCACCGGATCGAACATATCGAGTTGATCGACCGGGCCGACATTACCCGCCTTGGCACGCTGGGCATCACCGCCAGCCTGCAACCGCCGCACCCGCCGGGCGCGATGGACTTTCCGCTGCAACCGACGCTGGACAAGATCGGCAAGGACCGCTGGGCCGATGCCTATCTGTGGCGCACGCTGGTCGAGGCGGGGGCGCCTGTCGCCTTCGCCTCTGACTGGCCGGTGACGGATGTTTCGGTGCTGCGCGGCCTGCAGGCGGCGCTGACGCGGCAGCCTTACGCGGGCGCCACCGACGAGCGCCTGTCGCTGATGGACTCGCTGTATGCCTATACGGCGGGCGGGGCCTGGGCGGCGCAGTTGGACGATATCACCGGGCGGCTGGTGCCGGGGCTGGCGGCGGATCTGGTGCTGATCGACGGCGATCTGGAGGCGGTGGCCGCGGAGGAGATCGGCGCGATGTCGGTCGCGCTGACAATCTGCGGCGGGCGCATCACCCATCGCGCGGGGATCTGAAACTGAAAAGGGCGGGGTTTCCCCCGCCCTGTTTCAGAAATCCAGATGCTCGACGTTCAGCGCATTCTGCTGGATGAATTCGCGCCGGGGTTCGACCACGTCGCCCATCAGCTTGGTGAAGATGTCGTCGGCATCGGCCACGTCATCCACCTTCACTTGCAACAGGGTGCGGGCCTCGGGGTCCAGCGTGGTTTCCCAAAGCTGTTCGGGGTTCATCTCGCCCAAGCCCTTGTAGCGTTGCAGCGACAGGCCCTTTTCCCCTTCGGCCAGCACAGCGCGCAACAGATCGACCGGGCCATGGATCGGCACCTCACGCTCTTTGCGCACCAGTTGACCGGGGCGGGCATAGATGTCGCGCGTGGTGCCGGCGAGATGCGACAGCCGCCGCGCCTCGCCCGAGCGCAACACGCCGCCATCCAGCGTGCGCAGCTCTTCAACCCCGCGCAGCACGCGGCTCAGGCGGATGCCGTGATCCTGTGTGATGCGCCCGGTCCAGCCGCGTTCATATTCCACCGCCACACCATCCAGCCGCTTGGCCACGGTATCGGCGACCGCCTGCAGATCGAGATCGGCCTTGCCCGCGTCAAAGGCCCCGGCCAGCGCGGCCTGTTCCAGAATGCCGCGCGGGTAATGGGTCGGGAACGCCTCCAGCACGCGGCGGAACTGCCGGGCGCCTTCGACCACGCGCTGCAGATCGGCGCCAGCAATTTCCTCGCCCGAACCAAGGCGCAGCACGGCGCCATCGGTGCCCATCTCGATCAGGTAATCCTCGAACGCGGCCTGATCCTTCAGATAGACCTCGGACTTGCCGCGCGCGACTTTGTAGAGCGGCGGCTGCGCGATGTAGAGATAGCCGCCGTCAATGATCTCCGGCATCTGCCGATAGAAGAAGGTCAGCAGCAGGGTGCGGATATGCGCGCCATCCACATCGGCATCGGTCATGATGATGATCTTGTGGTAGCGCAGCTTCTTGATGTCGAATTCATCGCGGCCGATGCCGGTGCCCAGCGCGGTGATCAGCGTGCCCACGGTTTCCGACGCCAGCATCCGGTCAAACCGGGCGCGCTCCACGTTCAGGATCTTGCCGCGCAGGGGCAGCACCGCCTGATTTTTCCGCGACCGGCCCTGTTTGGCCGAACCGCCCGCGCTGTCACCCTCGACGATGAACAATTCAGACAGCGCCGGGTCTTTTTCCTGACAATCGGCCAGCTTGCCGGGCAAGGAGGCCACATCCATCGCCGTCTTGCGCCGGGTCAGTTCGCGCGCCTTGCGGGCGGCTTCACGGGCCAGCGCCGCCTCGATGATCTTGCCGACGATGATCTTCGCGTTGGCCGGATTTTCCTCGAACCACTCGGCCAGCTTTTCGTTGACCATGTTCTCGACCGCCGGGCGCACCTCGGACGAGACGAGCTTGTCCTTGGTCTGGCTGGAGAATTTCGGATCGGGCACCTTCACCGACAGCACGCAGGTCAACCCTTCGCGCGCATCGTCACCGGTGAAATCGACCTTTTCCTTCTTCGCGATCCCCGAGGATTGCGCGTAATTGTTGATCGTCCGGGTCAACGCGCCGCGCAGCCCCGCAAGGTGGGTGCCGCCATCGCGCTGCGGAATGTTGTTTGTGAACGGCAATACGTTTTCATGGTAGCTGTCATTCCACCACATCGCCACTTCGACGCCGATCCCGCCACGCTCGCCCACCATATAGATGGGTTCGGCCATGATGGAGGATTTGGACCGGTCGAGATATTTCACGAATTCCCGCACGCCGCCTTCGTAGAACAGCTCGGTCCGCTGCGGTTCGGCATGGCGTTCATCTTCGATGATGATGCGCACACCGGAATTCAGGAACGCCAGTTCACGAAGCCGGGTTTCCAGCACCTTGAAACTGTATTCCAGATTGGAAAACGTGCCGTCGGGCCGGTTCACCTTGGCCGAGGCGAGAAAGCGCACCTGCGTGCCGCGCATCCCCGGCGCGGGGCCGTATTCATAGACATGGGTGACACAT
The DNA here is from genome assembly GCF_900110025.1 of Gemmobacter aquatilis. Lineage (GTDB taxonomy): Bacteria > Pseudomonadota > Alphaproteobacteria > Rhodobacterales > Rhodobacteraceae > Gemmobacter > Gemmobacter aquatilis. The sequence goes on from NZ_FOCE01000001.1 coordinate 220,051, forward strand.
TCGCCATCTTCGAACCGGGCGCGATATTCCTTGTCATCGCGCCAGACCGTCAGCTCCAGCCATTCCGACAGGGCGTTGACCACCGAAACACCGACGCCATGCAAGCCGCCCGACACCTTGTAGGCGTTGCCGCTGTCATCGGTGTTGTTGAATTTACCGCCCGCGTGAAGCTGGGTCATGATGACCTCGGCCGCGGAAACGCCCTCTTCCTGATGGATGTCCACCGGGATGCCGCGGCCGTTGTCACGCACCGAAACGCTGTCATCCGCGTGGATGATCACGGTTACAGCGGTGGCATGACCGGCCAGCGCCTCGTCAATGCCGTTATCGACGACTTCATAGACCATATGATGCAGGCCAGAGCCATCATCGGTATCGCCGATATACATGCCGGGGCGCTTGCGAACAGCCTCCAACCCCCTGAGAACCTTGATGGAATCGGCGCCGTATTCTTGGCTCTTCTTCGCGGCTTCGGCCATGTATCCTGCATCCCTCGAATTACTCGCGAGTTATAGCGGGCGGGGGGGGGAATGTCACGCCTTGGGCAGAAGAAATGCCGTCACCCCAGCGCGATGAACAAGCCAACCCCCACCAGCAGGATGCCGGAACCAAGGTTGAGCCGGTGAATCGCCTGCGGGCTGGCCAGCACTTGCCGTGCGCGATCAAGAAACAGGGCGAGGCAGAGGTTGCCCAGCATCGGCACCGTGGCCGAAATCAGCAGGATCGCCGCGATGTCCAGCGCGGTGACGCGGCTGAGGTCGAAGAAGCCGGGCAGCACCCCCATATAGAACAGGATCGCCTTGGGGTTGCCGATCACCGCCGCCACCCCCACCGCGAAGCCCGCCCACATGCCGGGCCGGGTGAGCCGACTATCGGCCTGCAGCGTGGCGGCGGGTTTGCGGATGAGCAGCACCCCCATGATGATGAAGGTCGCCGCCGCCACCCAGCGCAGCGCATCCAGAAACCCGCCATAGACCGACAGCACCCAACTGAGCCCGAACACGGCACAAAGTGGCCAGATCAGATCCCCCAGCGCCACACCGACCGCCAGCGGCCAGGCGGCGGCAAAGCCACCCGACAACGCGCGCGCCACCAGCGCCACCCAGACCGGACCGGGGATGACCCAGAGCAACAACATCCCCCCTGCGTAAAGCAGAAGATCGAACGGGGCGATGGTCATAAGCTCACTCCGGCAAGGTCAGGCTGCCATCGGCGGCAAGCGGCCAGAACGGGTTCATCGCCAGTTCCCACACATGGCCATCCGGGTCGGCCCAATAGCCGGAATAGCCGCCCCAGAACACCTTTTCGGGCGCCTTGAGCGCGGTGCCCCCGGCGGCCAATGCAGCGGCGAAGGCGGCATCAACCTCGGCCTCGGTGGTAAAATTCTGCGCCAACGTCACGGCGCCGGTGCCTAGTGTGGCACCCGGCCTGCCCTGATCGGCGGCCAGATCCGCGCGCCCGAACAGGCCCAACACCGCGCCATGCATCTGGAAGAAGGCCACGCCGGGCTGGCTGTCCTTGTGTTCCTGCCAACCCAAGCGCGCATAGAAGGCGCGGGCGGCGGCAAGATCCGCCACGCCTAGGGTGATGAGCGTTACGCGCTGCGGGGTCATGGCTGCACCTCGGTAATCATGGACTGGCCGCCCTCATCGGCGACAAGGACGTTTTGCGCCCGCGCGCCCAGACTGTCAAACAGACCCGGCTCGGTACCGGTCATCAGCGCCTGCGCCCCAAGGGCGCACAGCTCGTCATACAGCGCGGCGCGGCGTCCGGCATCCAGATGGGCGGCAACTTCGTCCAGCAGCAGGATCGGCGGGCTGCCCAGATCGGCAGACAGCGCGCGGGCATTGGCCAGGATCAGGCTGATCAGCAGCGCCTTCTGCTCGCCGGTGGAACATTGATCGGCAGCCACCCCCTTGGTGCTGAACACCGCCGCCAGATCGGCGCGATGGGGGCCTGCCAAGGTGCGCCCGGCGGCCATGTCGCGCCGCCGCCCCTCGGCCAGCGCCTGCGCCAGATCCGCCGCCGCGCCCTCGGGATGGGTGATCGCCAGATCGGCGCGGGGAAAGGCGGTTTCCGCCCCGTCCTGCGCCTGCATCAGCCGTGCCACGGCCTCTGCCCGGTTGGCGGCGATCTGCGCGCCTGCGGCAGCCATCTGCGCCTCCAGCGCGCGATACCAATGCGGGTCGGCGACCTGATCCTTCAGCAGGCGGTTGCGGTCGCGCATCGCCTTTTCATAGGTCAGCACCGCCTCAGCATGATCGGGGGCAAAGCTCAGCGTCATGCGGTCCAGAAAGCGCCGCCGCCCCTCGGCGGCCTCGATCCACAGCCGGTCCATGCTGGGCACCAGCCAGACCATGCGGGTGATCCGCGCCAGCGCGGCCTGCGGCGCGGACTTGCCGTCAATGCGCACAAGGCGCGAGGCGCCCGGCTCGGCCCAGGTTTCCACATCATGCGCGGCACTCAGCCCGGCCACACGGGCCGCCACCTTCCAGCCGATTGCCTCAGGCCGGCGCGCCAGATCTTCGGCGCCCGCCCGCCGCAAGCCCCGCCCCGGTGACAGCAGCGACACCGCCTCAAGGATATTCGTCTTGCCCGCCCCGTTCGCCCCGAACAGCGCCACGGGCCGCCCGTCAAACACCAGCCGCGCCGCGCGATGGCTGCGGAAATGCGACAGCGCAAGCGAGAGGATCGCCAGACCGCTCACATGTTACACTTTCATCTTGGCAAAAATATCCCACGGGGGTCCGGGGGTGTGAAACCCCCGGGGCCGGTCACACGCGCATCGGCATGACGACATAGACCGCCGACATGTCATTGCCTTCGCGCATCAGCGTCGGATCACCGGACGAGTTGAACAGGAACACCGCATTTTCCCGATCCACCTGCGAAGCGATTTCCAGCAGATATTTGGCGTTGAAGCCGATCTCCAGCCGCTCATCCGCATAGGCCACGGCCAGTTCTTCTTCGGCAGCGCCGCTGTCGGGGGCGTTGACCGACAGGATCAGCCGATCCTCGTCCAGGCTCAGCTTCACCGCGCGCGAGCGTTCGGAGGAGACGGTTGCCACACGGTCCACCGCCTTGGCGAAATCGGAGGCGTCCACCTCCAGCCGGCGGGTGTTGTTCATCGGGATGACGCGGGTGTAATCGGGGAAGGTGCCGTCGATGACCTTGGAGGTCATGGTGATCGCCGGGGTGGCGAAGCGGACCTTGGTTTCCGACACGGACACCGCGATCTGCATCTCGTCATCGTCCAGCAGCTTGCGCAGTTCGTTCACCGTCTTGCGCGGCACGATGACGCCGGGCATCCCCTGCGCGCCTTCGGGCAGCGGCGCGTCGATTCGGGCCAGACGATGGCCATCGGTCGCCACGCAGCGCAGCACCGGGCCGGTTTCGCCGGTCGCGACATGCATATAGACGCCGTTCAGGTAATAGCGGGTCTCTTCGGTGGAAATGGCGAATTTCGCCTTGTCGAACAGGCGGCGCAACACCGGCGCGGGGGCCGAGAAATTGGTGGCATATTCGCTGCTGGCCATCACCGGAAAATCTTCCTTGGGCAGCGTGGCGAGGTTGAAGGTCGATTTGCCCGCCGTCACGGTCAACCGTCCCGCCGCGCCATCCTCGGCCAGCGTGACCAGCGCGCCATCGGGCAGCTTGCGCACGATTTCATGCAGCATCACTGCGGATACGGTGGTGGCTCCGGGGCGTTCGACCATGGCGGGCGCACGGTCCACCACCTCGATGTCCAGATCAGTGGCGCGGAAGCTGACCTGCGCGCCCTCCGCCTCGATCAGCACATTGGCAAGGATCGGGATCGTGTTGCGACGCTCCACCACCGACTGCGCCTGTCCCACGGCCTTGAGCAGCGTGCCGCGTTCGATGCTGATCTTCATCCCTGTCATCCCTTGCATTCTGCGGCCCGAAAGGGGCCAATCGGCGGGAAACCGAAACTATCCGGTTCCCGCTGATCATCAAGCCTTTTCGCGGACTTTCAATTGCTTTGCACGGGCCGTCAAGCCCGCGCGCGCCAGCGGCTCAGGCCTGAAGCAGGCGTTTGAGAAGCTGAAGGTCATCGGCCAACTGGCTGTCGGTCGCCATCAGCTCTTCGATCCTGCGCACACCATGCATGATGGTGGTGTGATCGCGCCCGCCGAAGCGGCGCCCGATTTCCGGCAGGCTGCGCGGGGTCAGCTGTTTCGACAGATACATCGCCACCTGACGCGGCCGCGCGATGGTGCGCAGGCGCTTGGGGCCAATCATGTCGGACAGGCGGATATTGTAGTGTTCCGCCACCTTGCGCTGGATTTCCTCGATCGTGACCTTGCGGTCCGAGGCGCGCAGGATATCGGCCAGACAGTCCTGCGCCAGATCCAGCGTGATTTCGCGCCCGACCAGCGAGGCGAAGGCAAACAGACGGGTCAGCGCGCCTTCCAGCACGCGCACGTTGGTGGTGATGCGATGGGCGAGGAATTCCAGAACGCCGTCGGCGATCTTCAGGCCCTTGTATTGTTCGCGGTAGAATTCGGCCTTCTGCTGCAGGATGCCAAGGCGCAATTCGTAATCGGTGGGGTGCAGATCGACCACAAGGCCGCATTGCAACCGGCTTTTGATGCGCTCCTCAAGATCCTTGATCTCGCCCGGGGCGCGGTCGGCGGAAATGACGATCTGTTTGTTCTGATCGACCAACGCGTTGAAGGTGTGGAAGAATTCTTCCTGCGTGCTGTCCTTGCCGGCGATGAACTGCACATCATCGACCATCAGCACATCGACCGAGCGGAACAGTTCCTTGAAATCCATGATCTGACGTTCGCGCAGGGCCTGCACGAAACGATACATGAACTGTTCGGCGGACAGATACAGCACGCGCAGATGCGGCTGGCGGGTCTGCAATTCATGCGCAATGGCGTGCATCAGGTGGGTCTTGCCCAGCCCGACGCCACCATAGAGGAACAGCGGGTTGAAGCTGACCGGGCCACCTTCGGACACGCGGCGGGCGGCGGCATGGGCCAGCTCGTTCGGCTTGCCGACCACGAAACTGTCAAAGGTGAACCGCGAATCCAGCGGCGCACCCGGAAGCTCTTCATCCGGCAGACGCGACTTCGGCGCGGCTTTGGCGCGGGCCACGGGTTTTGCAGCGGCCACAGGGGCGACCGTCCCGCCGGTGGTCACCGCGAATTCCAGCCGATCCACGGTTTGGCCCGCTGCGTTGAGGTGATTGCGGATGTGATCGCCATAGTTGCGCAACACCCAGTCCCCGAAGAACGAGGTGGGCACTTCGAATCGTGCGACACCGTTCTTGAGCTGCGACAGCTTCAGCGGCTCGATCCAGGTGGTGTAGTTGTTCTTTCCAACACGTTTTTGCAGTTGCTCACGAATCTCGCCCCAAGTTTCGTTTGTCATTCCCAGTCAACCCGTCCCGCGCCATTCTTGGCCTGATTGGGGCGCATACACCGCCCATTTCGCTAAACATGCACAGCGCCCGGCCCCGCTTTGGCGGGATCGGACACGCGGTTCCGCATGTCTGGGAACGGGCACGCAACAACCAGCACGCCCGGGAAAACCCGGTCATGCCGTTCGATGCAAAACCCTTGCAGCGCCAAGCGGCGCCAATAATAACCCGTTGATTACGAACCCGTTTCGGAACCTTCAGCGGCAGCACGAAGGGTGGCAGCCCGGTACGCGGATCGCAATCACGGTGAGTCCCCCAGGACAATGTGAATCGCAGGGCCAAGCTACCAAGCTGGGTCAGGCGCCTGCAACCGATCTTCACTGTTGACACATGTTTGTCGCAGCGAATCCCGAAGCCTGTGCAAAAGCGCCACGGCGCGCCATTTCAGCGGGCGAAACTGCCCTTGCGGAACGCAAAAAGCGCGCCCGAAGACGCGCTTTTCAAACGGGTTTGAGACCGAATCTCAGGCGGTGGCCAGAGCCTTCACGCGCGACGACAGGCGCGACATCTTGCGGGCCACGGTGTTCTTGTGCAGCACACCCTTGGTGACGCCACGGGCCATTTCCGGCTGGGCAGCGGCCAGCGCGGTGGCTGCGGCAGCCTGATCGCCCGAGGCCAGCGCCTCTTCAACCTTGCGCAGGTAGGTGCGGATGCGCGAACGGCGGGCCTTGTTCACGGCATAGCGGGCTTCCGACTGACGGGCGCGCTTTTTGGACTGGGGCGAATTTGCCATTGGTCTGGTTCCTATCGGATCGTTTGCGTTTCATTTGCACAAAAGACCCAAGACCCCCGCCCATAATAGCGGAACTGATTCTTGCCTATAGCGGGCCCACGCGCATGTGGATTGGGCCTATAGGGCAAGAACCAGCCGAAGGGAAGCGGAAATCAGCGGTCGCGGAACTGCGGCTGACGCTTTTCAAGGAAGGCGGCCATGCCTTCTTTCTGATCCTCGGTTGCGAACAGGGCGTGGAACACCCGACGCTCGAACAGGATGCCCTCGCGCAGCGTCGTCTCGTAGCTGCGGTTCACGCATTCCTTGACGACCATGGTGGTCAGCATGGATTTCTCGGCGATCTTGGCGGCGACCTTCTTCACCTCGGTCAGCAGATCCTTGGCGGGCACGACGCGCGACACCAGCCCGCAACGCTCTGCCTCGGCGGCATCCATGAAGCGGCCGGTCAGGTGCATGTCCATCGACTTGGACTTGCCGACAAAGCGGGTCAGCCGCTGCGTGCCGCCGATGCCTGCCACCACACCGAGATTGATTTCGGGCTGGCCGAATTTCGCGGTGTCGGAGCAGATGATGAAATCGCAAGCCATGGCGAGTTCGCAGCCGCCGCCCAGCGCATAGCCGGACACGGCAGCGATGATCGGTTTGCGGGTGCGCAGGATGGCGTCGGAATCGCCCGCAAAGAAATCGGACGAGAACATGTCGACGAAGCTTTTCTGCGACATTTCCTTGATGTCGGCCCCGGCGGCAAAGGCCTTTTCCGAGCCGGTGATGATGATGCAGCGCACGGCGTCATCGGCATCGGCCGCGTGCAACGCGGTGGCCAGTTCGGACAGAAGCTTGCTGTTGAGGGCATTGAGCGCATCGGGCCGGTTCAACCGGATCAGCGCGACATAATCCTCGATCTCGACGATCAGTGTTTCATAGGCCATGCGGAGGCTCCCCTTTGGTCTGGCCAGACTCCTAGCAGTCTCGTCGCGCGGCGCAAGCCACCTTGCCGCCGTTACCGCTGACAGTGCGGGCAGAAGAAACTGGAGCGACCTGACTGCACCAGACGATGCACAAGTGCCGCGCAACCGGGCGTCGCGCAGGGCTGCCCCTCGCGGCCATAAACACGGAAGCTGTGCTGGAAATAGCCCAGTTCGCCATCGGCCTGCCGGTAATCGCGCAGGCTGGAGCCGCCGGCCTCGATCGCTTCGGCCAGAACATCGCGGATCAGCGGTACGAGGCGGGCGGTTTCGTCGGCAGAAAGGCTGAGCGCGCGGCGTTCGGGGTGGATACCGGCACGATACAACACCTCGCAGACATAGATATTACCAAGCCCTGCCACGAGATGCTGATCCAGCAGCGCCGTCTTGATCGGGGTGTTGCGCCCTGCCAGACGGGCCGCCAGATAGGGCGCGTCGAAGGCATTGCCCAGCGGTTCGGGGCCGAGCACCGCCAACAGCGGGTGCGCCTCGGCCCCGGCGGTGGGCAGCAGATCCATCGCGCCAAAGCGGCGGGCATCATTGAAGGTGACGCGGGCGCCGCCCTCCATATCCAGCACCACATGGTCATGTTTGGCCGGGGCGGGATGGTCGTGGTGAAAATCGCCCAGTTGCGCACCGGAAATCAGCATCCGCCCCGACATGCCCAGATGGATCAGCAGGCTTTCGCCCGAAGACAGATCGGCAAGGATGTATTTCGACCGGCGCCGCAGCGCCAGGACCTGCACGCCGGTCAGCCGTTCCGCCATCTGTGGCGGAAAGGGCCAGCGCAGCCCCGCGCGGTTCACCTGCGCATGGGCGATCACGCGGCCCGCCATCACCGGCTCCAGCCCGCGGCGGACGGTTTCGACCTCTGGCAGTTCAGGCATTCGGCACCTTTGGACAGTTCGGCGCATTGCAGCGCCCGCGTTGCGGCCTATAAGGAGTCCCAAAGCCGCGCGGCGGCAAGAGCGGAAGAGCCCGGCATGAGCGACGAACAGCAAAAGACCCATTTCGGCTTCCAGACGGTGAACGAGGCCGAAAAGGCCGGAATGGTGCATGGCGTCTTCACCCGCGTGGCCAGCAAATACGACATCATGAACGATGTGATGAGCATGGGGATTCACCGTGTCTGGAAAGATGCGATGATGGACTGGCTGGCGCCACGACCGGGGGCGAAACTGCTGGATGTGGCGGGGGGCACCGGCGATGTGTCGTTCCGCTTTCTGAAACGGGCGCCGGGCGCCCATGCCACCGTGCTGGACATGACGGAATCCATGCTGGTCGAAGGCCGCCAGCGCGCCGAGGCCGACCATATGGCCGACCGGCTGAACTGGGTGGTGGGCGATGCGATGGCCCTGCCCTTCCCGGCCAATACCTTCGACGTTTACACGATCAGCTTCGGCATCCGCAACGTGACGCGGGTGCAAGACGCCCTGAACGAGGCCTACCGCGTGCTGCGCCCCGGTGGGCGGCTGATGGTGCTGGAATTCAGCCAGTTGCCCAACGCGGCGATGCAGAAGGCCTATGACCTGTACAGCTTCAACGTGATCCCGGTGATGGGCAAGATTATCGCAGGTGACCGCGACAGCTATCAGTATCTGGTCGAAAGCATTCGAAAATTCCCGGATCAGGAGACATTTGCCGCGATGATCCGAAAGGCGGGGTTCGGGCAGGTCAGCTATCGCAACCTTTCGATGGGGATCGCGGCGTTGCATTCCGGGTGGAAGATCTAAGTGCGCGGCCCCCACAACATCATCCGCCTGATCCGCACCCTGGCCACGCTGGAACGCACCGGCGCCATCGGTGTGGTGCTGGAGGCGATGGATGCCCCGCCCCGGCTGCGGGCCGTGGCCCGGGTGCTGGGCTGGCCGTTCAAATGGCTGGGGCTGAAGGGTGACCCGGCACTACCCCCCGCCACGCGGGCGCTGACCGCGCTGGGGCCGGCCTATATCAAATTCGGCCAGATCCTTTCGACGCGCCCCGACATCGTGGGTGACGAACTGGCGCTGCAGTTGAAATACCTGCAGGACAAGCTGCCGCCCTTCCCCGTGGAAGTGGCAAAACGGATGATCGAGGAGGAGCTGTCGCTTCCGGTCGATCAGATGTTCAGCAGCTTTTCCGAACCCGTCGCCGCCGCCTCCATCGCGCAGGTGCATCGGGCGCGGCTGGCCGAGACGGGCGAGGATGTGGCGGTGAAGGTGCTGCGGCCCGGCATCGAAAAGGCCTTCCGCAAGGATATCGACGCTTTCTATTTCGCGGCGCGCGCGATTGAAACGCTGTCGCCCGCCTCGCGCCGGTTGCGGCCGATGGATGTGATCCGGCATTTCGAGGGTGTGGTGCTGGGCGAGCTGGATCTGCGGCTGGAATCGGCGGCGGCCGCAGAGTTTGCAGCGAATACGGCCAAGGACGAAGGGTTCCGCGTGCCGCAGCCGGTCTGGCATCTGTCGGCGCGGCAGGTGATGACTCTGGGCTGGGCCGAGGGCGTCTCGATGTCCGATAACGCGGCGATCGACGCGGCGGGGCATGACCGGACGGTGCTGGGCGCGCGGGTGTTGCAACTGTTCCTGAACCACGCTTTGCGCGATGGCTATTTTCACGCCGACATGCATCAGGGCAACCTGAAGGTCGGGGCAGACGGGGCGATCATCGCCTATGATTTCGGCATCATGGGGCGGCTGGATGAATATACCCGCCGCGTTTACGCCGAGATCCTGTTCGGCTTCATCCGCAAGGATTACCGCCGCGTCGCCGAGGTGCATTTCGAGGCGGGCTATGTGCCAGCCGACCGCGAAATCGACGAATTTGCCCGCGCCTTGCGGGTGGTGGGCGAGCCGATCTTCGGCATGGATGCCAGCCGAATCTCGATGGCACGACTTTTGTCCTATCTCTTTGAAGTCACAGAGAGATTCGGGATGGAAACACGGACGGAGCTGATCCTTCTGCAACGCACCATGGTGGTGGTGGAGGGCGTGGCGCGCTCGCTTGATCCGCATATCAACATCTGGCAGGTCGCCCATCCGGTGGTCGAGGCTTACATCGCGCAGAATGTCGGGCCGCGCGCGCTGCTGCGCGATCTGGGCAAGACGCTGCAGGTGGTCGCGCGGTTCGGGCCGAAACTGCCGGGCATGGTGGAGGCGCGGCTGGTGCAGCAGAACGCGGGGCCAAAGCCCGCGCCACATGCGGTGCATCCGGTGATCTGGATGACCGCCGGGGGCGCGCTGGTCGCGGTGGGCGTGGCACTCGGCGCGCTGCTTTAGGTTACAGCGCGGCACATTCCAGTTTCAGGGCGGTGGCGTAATCGGCGTCACCCTCTGCCGCACGCAGGGCGCAATGCGCGGCGATGCGCCAGTGCAGCAGCGGGCGCAGGGCGTGGTAGCGGGCGATAACGACCGGATCGGGATAGGCGGCGAGGAAGGCCGCAGTTTCTTCAGCTGTCAGCGGGTCGCCGCGATACAGCTGCTGCATGGCGGGCGACAGGAACAGCGCAAGGTCATCAACCGGATCGCCCGCGCCGGGGCATTGCCAGTCGATCAGGGTCAGCGTGGCAAGGGTGGCGATCATGTTGCCGGGCACCGCGTCGCCATGCACAAGCCGAGGTCGTGCGGGCGCCACATCTGCCAGCGGGGGCAATGGCGGCAGGCCCGGCGGCGCAAAGCTTTGCGCATGGGCGGCAATGGCGGTGGCCCCCATCGGCAGTACGCGCAGGCCGGGCGGTGCGCTGCGGCTGTGCAGCCTGGCCAGCGCCCGCGCCACAGGGCGCGGATCGCGTTGCCAGATCGCACCGGGGCAAAAGCGATAGGCGATCCACCCATCGCCCCGATACAGCAGATCGGGCGCAAGGCCGCTGCCCGCCAGCGCCCGCAGCGCCGTCACCTCGGCCTGTGGATCGTTGGGGAACAAGGGGCGCGCCGCAGCGGGATCATACAGCTTCACCACTGTTTCGGCCAACCGCCACAGGCGGTTGCTGCGCCCGCCGGTCAGCGGCTGCGCCACCAGCCCGGCCAGATGCGGCAGCGCTGCCCGCGCCGGGGCAAGCGGGTCTGGCAGATCGGATCGGGGCGTGGCAACAAGGGTCATGGCAGCGCGCGACGCTATGCGCATGGCGCGGATCTGGCAAGTCAGCCCCGCACCGCCGTCACCTCGCCGATGCCGATTTCCACCCCCCCTTCCAACAGCAGCGACAGCCCGGTCGGACCGCTGCGCAGTTCTGTCACCCGCTGGTAAGAGGCCATTTCAGCGGCGCCGAGTTGCGTCTCGTCCCGATAGCTTTCGAGAGTGAAGACATAGCGCCCGTCCACCAGCGGCTGATCGGCCAGATCGACCGGCTCCCAGATAAATTCCGTGGTATCGGCAGGCAGATCGACGCGGTTGACCACGGTGCCATCGGCATCTTCGACCACCATCACCAGCCGGTCGGCGCCGCTGGGCGGGGTGGCCAGAAGCGTTACCGGCCGGGCATCGGTGATCTGCACTGGCGCAAGCGACCGCGCCTCGCGCCCCACCCAGCCCGCCATCTGACCCATGCCCAACAGGCCAAAACCCGATTGCATCGCCGTCAGCAGATCATTGGTCTTGGTCTGCTGTTCAACCCCCGAAAAGGTGGCGAGTTGCACCGCATAATCAGAACTGTCGATGGGGTTCAGCGGATCCTGATTCTGCATCTGGGTAGTGAGCAGTTTCAGGAATGTCGTGTAATCCGACACGATGGCCGAACCGCCAGAGCCGGCGGCAGTCGTCCTGCCCGCGGTGGCACCGGAAACTTGCATGGGCTATCCTTTCAGAACTTGATGTCGAGCCCGCGGCGCCCTGCGCGGCGGGTCGGTTGCGGCGGCGAGTCTGCCGGTTCGGGCAAGGGCGGGGTGGCCACGATCCGGGGCGGGGCGCGAGTGTCCGATGCACGGGCCTGCTGCCAATGCCCGAAGGACATCCGGGCCTCACGGTAGCCGGCATCATGCAGGTTCTGCACCAGCTCTGCCGCATGGCGCCGCAACAACTCCAGCGATACCGGCTGTTCTGCCGACAGAAGCACGCGGATCACATCACCCTGCGTTTCCATCGAAAAATGCAGCGGCCCAAGGTCTTCGGGCGCCAGTGTCAGCTCCATCCGGCTGTCGGTCTGGCCACATTCCGCTGCGCTATCCGGGGGCGAAGCGGCAGTTTCAGGGGTCATGGCCTCAGGCTCCGGGGGGGGAGGGGGTTCATGGTCCGCCACCGGAGCCGCAGGTTGAGGCGGCCCTGCCATCTGCGCGACGAACCCGGGAAGAGCGGTTGGGGGCAGGGCTTCCTCTGCAGCCTGAAACACCACCAGCCGCGCGACCAGGCCAGACCCTCCGGGCGCCTGTTCCGGTATTTGCCGGGTATTGCGCAGCGGCAGATCGGTGAAATCACCCTCCGGAGGAGCGGGGGGCGCGGCATCGGCAGAGGGGCTTGCCTCCTCTGGCTCCGGCATGATCCGGGTTTCGGTCAGCGTGGCTTCGGCAGGACCGGAGTCGGGCAGCGGGGCGGGGTCACCTCGGGCCACGGAAATCTCGTAAACCGTCCCGCCCAGCCGCAGGGTAAAGGCCACCAGCGGCGCAGCCGGGGGGCGCAGCATCGCAGCGGCCAGCGCAGGGTCGGGTTCCGGCGCCTCTTTCTCCTTCAGACAGGCCGCGAAACCCTCTGTCGCGCTGTCGCAGCCCGCTGGGGCAAAGGCTGCGGTCGGCATGAGGGGCGCAACCGGCGCCGGAAGGGTTTGGGGAATCACTGCACACCTCGATTTCAACCGCAACTGCCCCATTATCGCTGCAACTGGTTACCGGGTGTTTACCGCCTGCCCGCATCATGGCCTCATCGAAACCGAAAGGAGAGTTCGGATGACGGATGGTGTGACGGCCCCACCCCCCCTGCAGCGGGAGAGTGGACGGCTGGCCGTTTTGCGGCAAAAGGCGACGGAGCTGGAAAGCGTTTTTCTGGCCGAAATGCTGGGGGAAGCCGGACTCGGCGAGGTCAGCACCGGGTTTGGTGGCGGAATCGGGGAAGAGCAGTTTGCCTCGTTCCTGCGGCAGGAACAGGCCCGCGCCATCGTGGCCCATGGCGGGATCGGGCTCAGCGAATCGCTGTTTCGTGCCCTTGTGAAGGAGGAGGCACGGAATGACAGCTGACCCCCTCGCGCTGGAGGCGCTGCTTGACCGAATGCACGAGGCACTGCAGGGCGGTGACCTTGCGGCGCTGGAATCCCTAGCCGGGCCGCTGGCCGATGCAGGCGCCACGCTGGCGCCGCCACAAAGCCGGGCAACCTTGGAACGGTTGCGCCGCAAGGCTGCGCGCAATGATACGCTGCTGGCAGCCAGCCTGTGCGGCCTGCGTGCAGCGCAACGGCGCATCGCCGAACTGCGCAGCCTTGAGCAAGGATTTTCAACCTATGACGGCGCCGGGCTGAAACACCGCCACCCGCAGGATCGGGGCGCACTGAGCAAAAGATTCTGAAGCGATTCAAATGCCATGCAGTTGGCGCAAGCACGGCAGGCGATCTTAGCACTCTGTTAGAGAATGACCGGCAGAAATCAGAGGGCATCCCATGGTGGGGTGGCGCGGCAGCCGGAGCGGCTTCCGCAGGGATAAAACGCCCGGAACCGTCGCCTCGTGCGGCTCTCTTGCCTGGCCAAAGTGCGGGCATTTCGAAAGGTATCAGGACATGTCGTCCATTCTGACCAACACCAGCGCCATGATCGCCCTGCAGACCATGAAGGGCATCAACTCGAATCTGGAAAAGGTCCAGTCGGAGATCTCGACCGGCAAGTCGGTGGCCAATGCCCGGGACAACTCGGCCGTCTGGGCCATTTCCAAGGTGATGGAATCGGATGTTGAGGGGTTCGAAGGGATTTCGGACAGCCTTTCGCTCGGGTCTTCCACCGTGGGTGTGGCGCGTCAGGCGGCTGAAACCGTGACCGATCTGCTGACCGAGATGAAAGGCAAGATCGTCGCCTCGCAGGAAGGCAATGTCGATCGCACCAAGATTCAGGCTGATATCGTGGCGCTGCGCGACCAGATCTCTTCGGTTGTGGGGGCCGCGCAGTTCAACGGGCTGAACCTCGTCGACGGCTCGCAAACCTCGGTCGATGTGCTGTCCTCGCTGGATCGCAGTGCCTCGGGGGTCGCCGCCTCCAAGATCACCGTGACCGCGCAGAACCTCGCCATTGGCGGCTATGTTGCCAATGACGTGTTCAGCGCTTCGACCGGCGGCACGATCTCCGGGGCGGGTGATACTTTCGTGCTGTCGCTTGATGCCGCTGGCGGTTCGGATGACATCACGATTGCCGACGGCACCCAGGCCTGGGCGGCAGGGGACAAGGTCACCATGCGGATCGGCGAGAAGACCGCCTCCTATACGGTGACGGAATCCGATGTCGCCAGCGGCGCCAATACCGTGCCGGACCTGATCGCCGTGGGCATGAAAAACTCGATCGACGCGCTGGGGATCGATGGGCTGACCGTGGATTTCGACAGCGCCAATGCGGGGCAACTGGTCTTCACAAATGACGGGACGAGCGATCTGTCGGTCAGCGGCCAGTATTCGAATGCGGGCTCCGGCGGTCTCGGCGCGTTGAGCACGATCGACGTGACCACCGCTTCCGGAGCTTCCGACGCCCTGACAGCGATCGAAGGCATGATCCAGACGGCCGTGGATTCCGCCGCGTCCTTCGGTTCGGTCCAGAAGCGCATCGACATTCAGGCTGATTTCGTCAGCAACCTGACGGATTCGCTGAAAACCGGGATCGGCAGCATGGTCGATGCCGATATGGAAGAGGCCTCGGCCCGGCTGCAAGCGCTGCAAACACAGCAGCAACTCGGCATCCAGGCACTGTCGATTGCCAATCAGGCGCCGCAGAGCATTCTGTCGCTGTTCCGCTAAGGAAGACCCTGGCGGCGCGCCCGAACAGCGCGCCGCGTTTCCCTAAAGCACCACAGCACCGGAAGGATACGCCGTGCATTCCATCCACCTTGCCAGAACGGCTTATGGCCGACCTGAAACCCCTGTCCGCTCTAACCGCCAGATCGAATACGATCTTTTTGCCCGCATCACGCGGCAACTGACCGAAGCCAGCAAGCGACGGCGCAGCGATTTCCCCACGCTCGCCAAGGCGATCCATGACAATGCCAAGCTCTGGACCACACTGGCCGCCGATGTTGCAGGGCCCGGCAACGGCTTGCCCGAAAAGCTGCGCGCGCAGTTGTTCTACCTTTACGAGTTCACCGCCACCCACAGCCGCAAGGTGCTGAGCGAAGATGCCAGCGCCGAGGTGCTGATCGACATCAACACCGCGATCATGCGCGGCCTGCGTGGCGAGGGGGACGCGAAATGACCGGCCTCGTGCTCAAGCTTGGCCCGTTTGAACGGGTGCTGATCAACGGCGCCGTGGTGGAAAATGGCGACCGCCGCTCGCGGCTGGCGATCATGACGCCCAATGCCAATATCCTGCGCCTGCGCGACGCCATCCACCCGGAAGAGGTGAACACCCCGGTGCGGCGCGTGTGCTACATTGCGCAACTCATCCTGTCGGGAGATGCGGATGCGGCGGATGCAAGGATGCAGCTTCTGCGCGGCATCGAACAATTGAGCCAGGTGCTGACCGATGCCGATAGCCGGAGCCAACTGGCGCTCGCCACCAGTGCCGTGATGGAAGATCAGCATTATCAGGCGCTCAAGGCGCTTCGGTCCTTGCTGCCACGCGAGGAACGGCTGTTCGCCGCGCGACCGGCATGACCTATTCCGTGATCCTTCCGACCACCGGCTATGCGGGTTGGACCTTTCTCAAACGCACCGAAGACAGCCAAAAGCAGCGGCTTGCCACCGATGCCGCGCTAAAACGCGACGAAGATTATTTTCGGGCCAAGATCGGCGGCATCAAGACTGCCGAAGAGCTGGTCTCGGACAAGCGATTGCTGCGGGTGGCTTTGGGAGCGTTCGGTCTGTCGGATGATCTGAACAGCACCTACTTCATCCGCAAGGTGCTGGAGGATGGCACGCTGGACACTGCCGCGCTGGCGAACAAGCTGTCCAACAAGCAATATGCCGCGCTGTCTTCGGCCTTCGGCTTTGGCGACTACACGACGCCCAGCACCCAATTGTCGGATTTTGCCGACAAGATACTTGCGAAATACGAGCAGCAACAGTTCGAGGTGGCCGTTGGCGCGGCCGACTCGAGCCTGCGCATCACGCTTTATGCGGAACATGAATTGCCCGATCTCGCCGCAAAAAGCCTGAGCGAGGATGGAAAATGGTACACCGTTCTGGGGTCTGAACCCCTGCGGGCACTGTTCGAAACAGCTTTCGGCCTGCCCGCAAGCTTCGGCACGCTCGACATTGATCAGCAGCTTTCGGTGATGAAGCAAAAGGCCGATGCCCGGTTTGGCGATACCAGCCTGTCCCAATTCGCCGCACCCGAGGCCCAGCAAAAGCTGATCCGGGATTTTCTGCTGCGCGCCGAACTGACCTCAGGGCTGGGGTCGACCGGCACGAAAGCTGCGGCGGCGTTGCAGATCCTGCAGGCCGGACAAAGCAGCAGCGCATCGATTCTGGGCATTCTCGCGGGCTGATCACCTTTGCAGGCAGGCCGCGAGACGGCGGAAGCTATCCGCCACCCCATCCGGCGCCGCCTCGGCCAGAAAACCGTCGAGCGCGGGCCAGACCCGTATCGCGGCATCAACCAAAGGGTCGGAGCCTTTGGCATAGAGCCCCGCCTGAATCATCATCTCCGCCCGATCATAGGCGCCCAGAAGGCGGCGCGCTTCGGAAATCAGGGCGTTTTCCTCTGGCGTGGCGGCCTCTGGCAAGCTGCGCGAAACCGAGCGCAACAGGTCGATCGCCGGAAAGCGCCCGCGCTCGGCAATACGCCGGTCCATCACCACATGGCCATCCAGCACACCGCGCAGGATGTCGGCAACAGGCTCTTCCATGTCAGACCCTGCGACCAGCACTGAAAAGACCGCCGTGATGTCGCCCGCCCCTTCCGGCCCAGGCCCTGCCCGCTCGGCCAAAGCCATGATGTTGTGCGCGGTAGAGGGCGGAAAGCCCCGCAGATTGCCCTCTTCGCCCGAGGCCAGCGCCACTTCACGATGCGCCTCGGCAAAGCGGGTGATCGAATCGGCCAGAAACAGCACATGCAGGCCTTGATCGCGAAAATATTCGGCAACCGCCATTGCCGTCCAGGCACAGCGGCGGCGAGTCAGCGGCGATTGATCCGAGGTTGCCGCCACCACAACGCTGCGCGCCATGCCTGCCGGCCCCAGCACGCGTTCGGTGAATTCACGCAGCTCCCGCCCGCGTTCCCCGATCAGCGCAATGACCACCACATCCGCCTCGACCCCGCGGGCAAAACCCGCCAGAAGCGAAGACTTGCCTACCCCCGAGCCGGCAAACAGCCCGATCCTCTGGCCGCGCACCAGCGGCAACAGCGTATCGAATACCGCCGTTCCGGTGGCCAGCCGCCCGCCAAGGCGGCGCCTCTTGGCCGCAGCGGGCGCCGGTGCACGCAATTCACGCGTTGCAGTACCACGGAAAATTGGCTTTCCATCAAGAGGTTGACCATAGGGATCGACGATGCGGCCGACCCAGCTGTCATCCGGGGCTATGGTGGCGCGCCCCACAAGTTCCACCGCGTCCCCCAGCAGGGCACCCTCTGGCGCGCTATCTGCCAGCACCGAGGCCCCTTCACGCGACAGGCGCACGATTTCCCCCCCCACATCGCCCTGCCGCGTACGGATCATCACCCGATCTCCCAGCCCTGCTCCCCCCTCCACCCCAGTGACACGCAGCGTACCGCGCCCCAACTCGATGATCCGCCCGACCTGCCGCGCCACGGTGACAGAGGCGATTTCGGCCCGCAGGGCGGCAAAAATCTCGCGCATCGCTTTCTCCCTTTGTTCGCTGCTTACCGTTTCTAAAGGAATCACCCTTAAGCCTTGGTGAAGGTGATCGAGGGAGAAGCCCCGATGTTTGAAAAACTCGAAATCGTCAGAATGGCGCAGGCCATGGCGTCGCATGCGGCGGCCCGGCAGGCGGAAATCGCGCGCAATATCGCCCATGCCGATACGCCGGGATACAAGGCGCAGGATCTGGCGCCATTCGCGGAAGCCTATGCCGCGGATGGCGGCACGCTGCGGGCGACACGCACAGGGCATCTTGGCGTGGACAGCACGCCAGGGACCGAGACGCAGACCCGCCGCCCCCGCGGCGCAGCCTCGCCCGATGGCAATACCGTGTCGCTGGAAGCCGAAATGATGCGCAGCGCCGAAGTGCGCCAGCAGCATGATCTGGCGCTGTCGATCTATCGCAGCTCTGCCCGCATCCTGCGCACCAGCCTGGGACGGGGGTAAGCCATGGCCGATCTTCTGGGCGCCCTTTCGCTGTCTGCCTCGGGGATGGAGGCACAATCCGCGCGGCTGCGCCATGTGTCAGAGAATATCGCGAACGCCGACACCCCCGGCTACCACCGCAAGACGGTGAGCTTTCGCAGCGCGGTCGAGGGCGAAGGCGTGGAACCCGGCCCGGTGCGGCTGGATCGCACGCCGCTGACGCAGATCTACGATCCCGGCCACCCGCTGGCCGACGAGACTGGGCATTACGACGGATCGAATGTCGATCTCGTCATCGAAATCGCTGACGCGCGCGAAGCGCAGCGCAGCTACGAGGCAAACCTCCGGATGTTCGATCAGGCGCGGCAGATGTCGCAAAGCCTGCTGGAACTTCTGCGCAGATAAGGAGATCCAGAATGGATATGCGTACGAATATCGCCGCCCAGACCTATGCCAATGCCAGAACGGCAGCGGCCGCCCAGCCCGGAAGCGGCACATTGGGCGCCGGGCTGACCGACGCGGCAGAGGCATTCTCTGACGTACTGGCCCAGACGGAACAGACGGCCCGCGCCACCATGCTGGGCGGCGCGGACCCCCATGCGCTGGTTCAGGCGCTGTCGGAAAGCGAACTGGCAGTCGAAACTGCCGTCACCCTGCGCGATAAGGTCGTGGAGGCCTATCAGGAAATCCTGAGGATGCCGGTATGAGCGAGGAGCTGATCTACGATGTCCTGCGCCACGCGCTATGGATCGCGGTGCAGATTTCGGCACCGCTGCTGACCGTCGCGCTGGTCGCCGGGGTCGTCGTCGGCCTGTTTCAGGCCCTGACCTCCGTGCAGGAGATGACGCTGACCTTTGTGCCCAAGGTCGGTGCCATGCTGATCGTCTTCTGGGTGTCGATGAGCTTCATGACCGCAACGCTGGTCGGGTTCTTCACCGAACAGATCGTCCCGCAGATCGCAGGAGGCTGAGATGGATGCCGCCGGTTATACCACCCTGACCCGACAATCCGGCCTGATGCGCGAGATTCAGGCGATTGCCAACAACATTGCAAACAGCTCCACCTCCGGCTTCCGGCGCGAGGGCGTGGTGTTTTCCGAATATGTGCAACGGCTGGACGATTCGCCTTCGCTGTCGATGGCCCGCGCCTCGGGGCGCAATATCGACCTGACGCAAGGCGACCTGAACATCACCGGGGGCAGCTACGATTTTGCCATTCAGGGCGAGGGGTTTTTTCTGCTGGAAACACCGAATGGCAACCGGCTGAGCCGCGCGGGCAGCTTCATGCCCGCCGCCGATGGCAATCTGGTGAACCCCGACGGCTATCGCCTGCTGGACGCGGGCGGCGCACCGATCTTCGTGCCACCCGACGCGGGGCCGGTGGCGCTGGCCACGGATGGCACGCTGTCGGCAGGCGGCACACCGATTGCCCGCATCGGCCTTTGGGCACCGCAAGATCCGACGGCGCTGCGCCACGAGGGCGGCACGCTGTTCGTGTCGGATGCCGGGGAAGTGCCGGTGGAGGGCAGCAGCATCTTTCAGGGCCAGATCGAAGACAGCAATGTGAACGCCTTTTCGGAAATCTCGCGGATGATCGAGGTGCAGCGCGCCTATCAGGCCGGGCAGAGCTTTCTCGACAAGGAAGATGAACGGGCCCGCAGTGTCATCCAGACACTCGGTCGATAGGAGAGAGCCATGAAAGCGCTTCAGATCGCGGCAAGCGGCATGGCGGCCCAGCAGATGCGGGTCGATGTCGTGTCGAACAACCTCGCCAACATGTCCACCACCGGCTACAACGCCCGCCGCGCCGAATTCGCCGACCTGCATTATCAGCAGGAGGCGCGGCCCGGCACGGTATCGGCCCAGGATGGCGCGATGCTGCCGACCGGGGTGCAGCTTGGGTTGGGCGTGCGGCCCGCTGCCGTATCGGTCGTGCTGGCGCAGGGGTCTTTGGCCGCAACCGGCGGCGATCTCGACCTCGCGATTGAGGGGAAAGGGTATCTCGAGGTCACGCTGCCCTC
This sequence comes from Gemmobacter aquatilis, assembly GCF_900110025.1. Lineage (GTDB taxonomy): Bacteria > Pseudomonadota > Alphaproteobacteria > Rhodobacterales > Rhodobacteraceae > Gemmobacter > Gemmobacter aquatilis. Next base: position 240,552 of record NZ_FOCE01000001.1, read on the forward strand.
AGGTGCCTCGGGATATACACGGGATGGCGCATTGAAACGCACGGGCGACGGGCTGATCGTCACCTCGGCCGGGCACGAGGTCGCGCCGGGGCTGACCATTCCCGCCGACGCGCGCAGCATCTCGATCAACGCAAGTGGCGAGGTTTATGCCTATTTCATCGATCAGGTGCAGCCGCAGTTGCTGGGCCAGTTGAACCTCGTGGGCTTCACCAATGAAAAGGGGCTGGAGGCCGTGGGTGGCAACCTGTTTCTTGAAACGGCGGCTTCAGGCCCGGCGCTGGTCGGAACGCCGGGGCAAGAGGGGCTGGGCACGCTGCGGCAGGGCTATCTGGAGGAAAGCTCGGTCGATGCCGTGCGCGAGGTGACGGAACTGATCAAGGCGCAGCGCGGATACGAGCTGAATGCCAAGGTGATCACCGCCGCCGACGAGATGCTGTCTGCAACCGCGCAGGTGCGGTGATGTGGCGAATGTTCTGTGCGATTTCCCTTCTGGGCGGGACGGCTGTGGCGGACACGGTGGTCCCCACCCGCACCATCCGCGCCCAGCAGATCATCGCCCCCGAGGATCTGGCGCTGCGCTCTGGCGATCTGCCCGGCGCGCTACGGACCCCGGACGCGGCCGTGGGGATGGAGGCGCGCGTGACGCTTTACCCCAACCGCCCGCTGCGCCCGGGCGATTTCGGCCCGCCTGCGCTGGTTGACCGCAACCAGATCGTGCCGCTGTTCTATGCCGCCGGCCCGCTGCAGATCCAGACCGAAGGCCGCGCCCTGTCGCGCGGCGGCGCGGGCGATGTGATCCGCGTGATGAACCTGTCCTCCCGCACCACCGTGACCGGCCATGTGACACCGGACGGCACCGTGGTTGTCGGCCCTGCCCCATGAGAGCCCGATGCGCCGTTTGATCCTGATCGCCCTGAGCCTGTCTGCCTGCGGCCGCCTGAACGAGGTGGGCCGCGCCCCGGCCTTCTCGCCGCTGGAAGGCAGCTACCAACACCACGCGATGTATTCGACACCGCTGCCCCGCGACGTGCCGCCCGCCACGCCGACCGACGCCTCCTCGCTCTGGTCCGCCAACCGCGATTCGCTGTTTGGCGAGCAGCGGGCGCAACGCAAGGGTGACATCCTGACCGTGGTGATCGAGATCGACGACAAGGCCGAAATCTCCAATTCCAGCGGGCGGAACCGGGCGGGCAGCGATCAGATGGGCATCCCTTCGTTCTTCGGCATCCCGCAACGGCTCGACGCCGAGTTGCCCGAGGGGGCGAGCATGGCAGATGCTGTGAACACCGGATCCAGTTCAAGCTATACCGGCAGCGGTTCGGTGGCGCGAGAGGAAAAGCTGATGCTCCGGGTCGCTGCGACGGTGGTGGAAGAATTGCCGAACGGGGTGCTGCGCATCGAGGGCCAGCAAGAGGTCCGGGTGAACTATGAACTGCGCGAGCTGATCGTGAACGGCTATGTCCGCCCGGCCGACATTACCCGCCAGAACGAGATTACCTATGACAAGATCGCCGGCGCACGCATCTCTTATGGCGGGCGCGGTCAGATCAGCGACGTGCAGCAGCCGCGCTATGGCCAGCAGGTCGCCGACATCATCCTGCCCTTCTGAGGTGCCATGAAACGCCTGATCCTTCCGCTTCTTCTCGTCCTTCTCGGTATCGGCGGCGGCATCGGCGCCGGCCTGTTCCTGCGCCCGGCCCCCGATCCCGAAACCGCAGGTGCAGCCCATGACGCGGCGGCGCCTGCCGAAGACCCCCATGCCGACCTGGAACACGCGCCGGAATATGTGAAACTGAACAATCAGTTCATCATACCGCTGGTCGAGAATGGCCGGGTCAGCTCGATGGTGGTGCTGTCGTTGAGCCTTGAGGTGGCGCCTGGCACGACCGAGGCGGTCTTCGCCAAGGAGCCGAAGCTGCGGGACAGCTTTCTACAGATCCTGTTCGACCACGCCAATACCGGCGGCTTCCGGGGCGCCTTTACCGATGGGGCGCAGCTATCATCCCTGCGCAAGGCCCTGCTGGAAACCGCGCAGAAGGCGATGCCGGACACGATCACCGATGTGTTGATCACCGACATCGCGCGTCAGGATTCCTGACCCCCGGCCCTATCGCCGCTTTTCCGCCAGTTGGCCCAGCGCATCCGCCTTGCCGAACGCAAGGCGGGCTTCGGCTTGCCGTTCCATCCAGTCTGCGGTCTGCCGCGCCAGCATCAGATTCAGTTCGGACCGGCGCAGATCGGCCCAGCGTTGATAGCCAAGCGTGACCTGCGCCGCGCTGACCAGCGGCAGATCGACCGCAGCAGGCACCGCAAGACCATCGAGCCGCGCCAGGGTTTTCGCCCGCGCTTCTGCCGCCTGGTGCAGTTGCGCCAGACGCTGATCCTTCATGAGCGCCGCAATCCCCTGCAAAGCCCGCAATTTCGCCCTGTCCTTCATCACATCCCCTTGCGTTTGGCGCGTTTGCGCATGGATTCGGCAAAGCGGATCGCCGCCGCGACAGCCTTGTAATCCTCGCGCCGCACCTCGGCACCCAGATCCAGCGTCGCGTGCAGGGCGCGGGCGATTGGCGGGTCGCTGTGGATTGGCACCCCGGCAAGCTGCGCCCGCTCGCGGATCCGGGCGGCGATCTCGTCCATCCCCTTGGCCACGCAGACCGGCGCGCGCTTGGCCGCCCGATCCCAGCGCAGCGCCACCGCGTAATGGGTGGGGTTGACGATGACGACATCAGCCTCACCAACATCACGCAGCATCCGGTTCAGTGCAATCTCTTGCCCCTTCTGTCGCCGATGCGATTTCGCATGGGGATCGCCTTCCGACTCCTTGTGCTCGTCCATCATCTCTTGCCGGGACATGCGGGCGTTGCGGGCATGTTCCAGGCGCTGCCACAGGTAATCCGCGCCGCCCAGAACCACCGACAGCAAGAGTACGATCGTCAGGAAATCCACCGCCAGATCCATCAGGATTTCCATCCCCACACCGGGGGCAAGGCCCAGCGTGCCCAGGATCGCATCCTGCCGTGCAAGCAGAAAATGCCCGAGGATCATGCCGATCAGCAGCATCTTGACGGTGTTCTTGGCGAATTCGAACAGGCCCGCGCGCCCGAACTTCTGCCCCGCATTGTGCAACGGCGAGATGCGCGACAGTTTGGGCATCAGGTTGGTGGGCGTAAGGACGATGGCGCGCTGCACCACCAGCATCGCAATCACCGCCAGCGCCGGCAGCAGCACAAAGGGCGCAAGCCCACCCAGAACCCCGCCCATCACTCCCGCCAGGGGCGCAGCCCCCCCCGCACGAGCCAGCCGGTCCGGCTGATCCAGCAGCATGAGCAGCGCCGCCCCGATCCGCTGCACTGCCCAGACGCCGGGGCCCAGTATGGCCAGCAGCAGCCCGGCATAGGCGGCAGCCGTCAGCAGATCGGGCGAACGCGGCACCCGCCCTTCCTTGCGCAGATCCTCCAGCCGCTTTGGCGTGGCGTCGAATTGCTTGTCGTCGCTGTCTTCCCCACTCATGGCGCGAAGGGGTCCGCCAGAAAGCCAAGAAAGGCGCCGTGCCAATGGGCCAGCAACAGGGGCGCGGCCAGCGCGAACAGGATCAGCCCGCCCAGCGTCAGCGCTGGGGCGCCGATGAACGAAACAGCAAGGGCGGGCATCGCCCGGTTCACGATCCCCAGCGCGAGATTGTAGAGCAACGCCGCGATGACGAAAGGCAGTGCCAGCGAGAAGGCCAGCGAGAAGGTGCGCCCCACCTGTAGCACCCCCCATTCCGCCAGATCCGGCGCCGCCAGCATCTTGCCGACCGGCAGCAATGCGTAGGAGTGGATAAGGAGTTCCGCCATGCGGACATGCAGGCCGCTCGTCACCGCCAGGGCAAGAGCAGCCACGGTCAGGAAATTCCCCATCACCGCCTGCGGCTCGCCCGCCGTGCCACCGAAAAGCTGCGAAAGCGAGGTGGATTGAGCGATCATCATCCCTGCGGTCTGCAGGGCAAAGATGAAGAACCGCAGGCCAAGGCCCAGCACCAGCCCGGTAGCGGGTTCGGTCAGCAGCGCAAGGGGCGGCAGGTGGCCCCCCGGCTCGGCTCCCATGACGGCGGGGGCCACGATCAGCGTGAAGGCCAGCGCAAGCGCCAGACGGATACGCGGCGGCAAGGACTGTTCGCCAAAGGCAGGCATCACGGAAATCGCGGCGCCGACCCGCAGGAACACCAGAAACCCGGCCAGAAGCAGCGGCTGGGTTAGCCCGAACAGCCCGGCCAGCGTGGCGATCAACCCACTCACGCCGGAACCTGCCCGACCATCGCAGGCCGCGCCTCCATCCCGACCTCTTCATACGACAGCACCGGCGCAGGCAGGCCCTTGGCGGCCAGAACGGTGCGCAAAAACCGCCGTCGCAGGGTCGAGGTGATCAGTGCCGGATAGACTCCGCCCTCGGCCGCGCGCGCCAGCTTTTCGGCCACGGCATTGGCAAGGCGGCTGAACTGGTCGGGCGGCAAAGCCACGTCGCGCTGCCCGCGTTCGCCTTCGATCTGATAGGTGGCGAAGGTCTTTTCCCATTCCGGCGCAAGCTGGATCAAGGGGATCGTGCCATCCTCACGTTTCAGTTCGGCCACCAGTTGGAAGCCCAGACGCTGGCGCACATGATCGCAGATCGCCTCGGGCATATGCAGGCTGCGCGCCTCGGCGATGGATTCAAGGATCAGCGGCAGGTTGCGGATCGACACGCGCTCTTCCAGCAGCAGGCGCAGCACGGCCAGCAGCAGATCCACCGGCACCTTGTCGGGCACCAGCTCGTCCATCAACCGGCGGTTCGCCTCGGCGCGGGCGCTGTCGGAAACATTGGAGAATTCATCCATCAACCGGCGCAGGTTGCGCAGGGTCAGCAGCCGCGCGAGGTTGGATTTGAGCACTTCGAGCAGATGAGTCGCCAGAACCTCGGGCGGGGAAACAACGGTCAGGCCGGAAATCGCGGCCTCTTCCTGCGCATCGGGCAGAACCCAGCGGGCGGGCGCGCCATAGACCGGCTCGCGCACGTCGATGCCGTCAGGCGCGGGGGTGCCGTCGCTCAGCAGCACCAGAACCCGGTCGGGGATCAGCCGGTCGCGCACCCGCTCCACGCCCTGCAGGCGGATGCGATAGCTGCCGGGCAACAGCGCGGCGTCGTCGGTCAGCCGGATTTCGGGCAGGATCAGACCAAAACTGGTGGCAATATGGCTGCGCATGTTCTGGATGCGCGCATCCAGCCCGGTGGCCGGATCCAGCACCATGGTGATGAGGTTCGGGGCAAATTCGATGTGGATCTCGTCGAAATCCAGCACGTCCCCCATGGATTTGCGCTGCGGCGCGGTCGCTACGGCCTCGGCCGCCGGGGCAGCCGCAGGTTTGCGCCCGCCCCGCCAGGCGGCATAACCCAATCCTGCGGCGCCCAGCATGAAGGGCAGGAAAGGCAGGCCCGGCACCAGCGCAAACAGCCCGAGCAGCACCGCCACCGTTGCCAGCGCGGCGGGATATTGGCCCAACTGGCGGAAGAACGACACATCCACCGCGCCTTTCGATCCACCCCGCGCCAGCAGCAGCGCCGCCGCAACAGAAATGATGACGGCGGGGATCTGGCTGACCAGACCATCGCCGACGGTCAGGATCGCATAGGTTTCAAAGGCTTCGCCAACGGGCATCCCGTGAATCAGAATGCCCATCACCAGCCCCATCACGATGTTCAGCCCGGTGATCATCAGCCCGGCCACCGCATCGCCCTTGACGAATTTCGATGCCCCGTCCAGCGAGCCGAAGAAGTTCGTCTCGGCCAATTCGCGTTCGCGCCGCGCCTTGGCTTCGGTGTGGTTGATCGCGCCCGCCGCCATGTCGGCGTCGATGGCAAGCTGGCGGCCCGGCATCCCGTCCAGCGCGAAACGGGCGCCGACCTCGGCCATGCGGCCCGCACCTTTGGTGATGACCATGAAATTCACGATCAGCAGCACGCAGAACACCACGAGGCCCAAGAGCAGGTTGCCCCCCATGACGAAACTGGCAAACCCCTCGATCACATGGCCTGCGGCATCGGTGCCGGTATGGCCCTGCCCGATGATCAGCTTGGTGGAGGAAACGTTCAGCGCCAGCCTCAGCATCAGCGAGGCCAGAAGGATCGTCGGGAAGGCCGAGAAATCCAGCGGGCGCTCGACGAACAGCGTTACGGTGAACATCAGGATGGCCAGCGCGAACGACACGGCGAGGCCCAGATCGACGATCCATGTCGGCACCGGCAGAATCATCATCGCGATCACCGCCATGAGTGCCAGCGCCAGAAGGACGGTAGGCCGGAGCATCTGCGGCAAGCGGATCATGGCGCCCCCCTGAACAGCGCGGCGCGCGCCGCCAGTTGCGGCACGAGCGAGCCACGCGTGCCTGCCCCTTCGCCCGCTGTCAGCAGCGGAAACAGGTTTTCGCGTGGCACTTCGGCCTCTGGCGCGGGGCCAAGATCGGCGACGCGGTAGGGGGACAGGCCCTCCAGCACCTCGGCAAAGCGCGCTTCGTATCGGTCGGCATGTTCGGTGGTGGCCGAGTGATAGGCGCCCGCCGCCGTGACCCAATCGCCGGTTTCGCGGTATTTTTCGGCCAGAAACCCGGCCGCGTAATGGGCGTTGATTTCAGGGTCGAACATCGCGGTCAGCGAGGAAAACGCGGCGCCGTGCCAGCGGTAATTGAGCTGGAAGCACCCGATGTCGATATTGCCGATACCCGCCGCAACCTTCATGGCTACGAAGCTTTCAGCCTCTGCCGCAGTATCAAACCAATAGCCGCTGCCGCCCTGATTGACGGCCCAAGGCCAGGGTTCCAGCCCAATGGGCCCGGATCGCCCCGTTTCGGTGCGGGTGAGGGCGCGCAGCACCTCGACCGGAACACCTGTGGCGAAGGAGGCCCGTTCCGCCGCCTGATCGCACAGGGCTGAGGCGCGGGCGAACAGCGGTGCCGGCAACAGGGCCAGCAGCAGCGCCAGAAATCTGGTTGGGCCGGACAGCATGGATTCGGATTCTCCGATGGCGCAGGTCTGCCTGCCACCTTAGGAGCCGAATCTTTCCAATCGGTAAGCGCGCGAAAATTCTTGCGTCAGACCTCGGTCGTCGCAGCAAGTTTGCCCAAGCGCCCGATGAAATCACCGATCAGTTTCTTGGCGGTGTTCTTCAGCACAAATGCGCCAAGCCCGCTTTTGCCGATCCCGACTTCGGCGCTGACACCATAGGCAAGGCGCGTGCCCGCTCCCTCTGGCGTCAGGCTGACAGCGCATTTTCCGCTATGTTTGGCACCGATCTTGCCGTGGAAGGTCAGGCTCTTGGGCTTGTCCATATCCTTGCGCTGCAAATGGGCCACGACCTTTTTCTGAACGAAGCCCAGCTTCAGATCGAGCGCCACATTCAGCCCACCCTCTGGCTTGCGGGTAATGCTGCTGCAGCCGGGGATGGCGCTTTGCAGGCTGTCATTGTCCATGAGGCATTTCCAGACAGCCGGAACCGGCGCTGCGATAAAAATCGAATCTTCAAACTGCATCGGTGCTTCCCGGTCTGGCATGGCCACGGGCGCCCTTTATGCCCGCGTCGGTCGGAACGCACAGTATGGCGGAAGCGGGGCCGCGTGCAAGGTCACGCGGCCCCGTCCGGTTCAGATGAACCTGTTCCAGAGGTTTTCCAGTCGCTCTTGCCGCCCGGATGTCGGCTGCGGCTCCAGCCCCTCGGCGGTCACGCGGGCGGCCGCCTGATCCAGTGACCCGGCCAGCATTGCCTGCGCCGACGGGGTTTGCCACCCGGCATAGCGGGCGCGGCGGTTGGCCTCCAGTTCATCGGAGTCGAGGCAGGCAGCGGCAGCTTTCAGCGCCCGGGCACAGGTATCCATCCCACCGACATGGGCGAGGATCAGGTCTTCCGGGTCAAGGCTCTGACGCCGCACCTTGGCGTCGAAATTGGTGCCGCCGGTGGTATAGCCACCCGCGCGCAGGATCTCATAGAAGGCCAGCGCCTTTTCCGCATGGTTGTTCGGGAACTGGTCGGTATCCCAGCCGGATTGGTAATCGTTCCGGTTCATGTCGATGGACCCGAAGATACCCAGTGCCGCAGCCGTGGCAATTTCATGCTCGAAGCTGTGCCCGGCAAGGATGGCGTGGCCCTGTTCGATATTCACCTTCACTTCGCCTTCCAGACCGAAATCCTTCAGGAAGCCGTAAACCGTGGCTACATCATAGTCATACTGATGTTTGCTCGGTTCCTGCGGTTTCGGCTCGATCAGGATGGCGCCCTTGAAGCCGATCTTGTGCTTGTATTCCACCACCTGTTGCAGGAAACGCCCCGCATGGGCGCGTTCGGCCTTGAGGTCGGTGTTCAACAGCGTCTCATAGCCCTCGCGCCCACCCCAGAGCACATAGTTCTGCCCGCCGAGCTTCAGCGTGGCATCCATGTTCGCCTTCACATTGGCGGCGGCATAGGCATAGACATCCGGGTCGGGGTTGGTGGCGGCGCCAGACATCCAGCGCTTGTGGCTGAACATATTGGCGGTGCCCCACAGAAGCTGCGTCTTGTGGCTGGCCTGTTTCTCGCCCAGGTAATCGACGATTTCCTGCAGATTGCGCAGCGTTTCGGCGAAGGTCGCGCCTTCGGGGCGGGCATCGGCATCGTGGAAGCAGTAGAAGGGCGCACCGAGGATGTCGAACATCTCGAAGGCCACATCGGCTTTCAGCTTGGCCAGTGCCATGCTGTCGCCGAACCAGGGGCGATCAAAGGTCTGCCCGCCGAACGGATCGCCGCCCGGCCAGGCAAAGCTGTGCCAATAGGCCACGGCGAAGCGCAGGTGATCTTCCATCCGCTTGCCCAACAGGATTTCATCCGGGTTGTAGTGGCGGAAGGCAAATTCGTTGGTGCTTTCAGGGCCCTCATAGCGGATGGCCGGGATACCCTTGAAGAAGTCGGTCATGTCAGTCCTCGGATTGCGGATTGGGCGGCACGAAAGCGGGCATGGCCCGCGTCGAATGCGTCAGAAAGGGCGGCAACGGGGTCGATCACCCGCGCGATGGGGGGGAGTGTGGCGATCTCGGCCCCCGCCCCGGTGGCGGCCATGAGTGCGAGGCGTGCGGCGCCGAATGCTCCACCGAAATCGCCCGCTTTGGGCAGCAGCACCGGCACGTTCAGCGCGGTGGCGATGGCCTGCAGCCAGTAATCGGACCGCGTGCCGCCACCCACCGCGATCAGCCGTTCCAGTCGCGTGCCGGTGGCGGCCAGTGCATCGCGGCAATCACGGATGGCGAAGGTCACGCCTTCCAGCACCGCGCGGGTGCCGGCGGCGCGGTCGGTCGCGTGTTCCAGCCCGGTGAAGGCGCCACGCACGGCGGCATCGTTCAGCGGTGTGCGCTCGCCGCCCAGATAGGGCAGGAACAGGGTCTTGCCGGGGGCTTGCAGCGCGTTCAGTTCGCCGGTCAGCGCCGCTGCGTCCCGATCCACGAAACGGCCATACCAGTTGAGCGCATCGGTCGCGGCGAGGATCACCCCCATCTGATGCCAGGTGCCCGGCAGGGCATGGCAGAAGGTGTGCACGGCGGTTTCCGGCGCGGGCTGATAGCCGTCATTCGCGGCAAACAGCACGCCCGAGGTGCCAAGGCTGACGAAAGCATCGCCCGCCTTCACCACGCCGACACCGACCCCCGAGGCGGCATTGTCACCGCCGCCGCCCGCGATCACCACGCCCGCAGGCAGGCCCCAACGGCGGGCCAGTTCGGCACGCAGCGTGCCCGACACGGCAGAGCCTTCGACCAGCCGGGGCATGTGGCTGCGGTTGAGCCCGGTCGCCGCCAGCAGATCATCGGACCAATCGCGCGCGCCGGTATCCAGCCAGCTCGTGCCCGCCGCATCCGACATTTCAGCGACATGATCGCCGGTCAGCCAGAGGCGCAGATAGTCCTTCGGCAGCAGAACCTTCGCCACCTTGTCCCACAGCGCCGGTTCATGCGCGCGCACCCAATCCAGCTTGGGCGCGGTGAAGCCGGGGAAGACGATGTTGCCGCTGATGCGGCGGAACATCGGGTCACCGTCCAGCACAGCCGCCTCGACATGGCTGCGGGTGTCGTTCCACAGGATGCAGGGGCGCAGCACCTCGTCCGCCGCGTCCAGCAGCGTTGCGCCATGCATCTGGCCCGAAAGCCCGAGGCCGCGCACTGCTGCAAGGCTGGCCTTGCGGGCCAGCGCATCCATCACGGTTTCCGCCGCCGCGATCCAGTCGGCAGGGCTTTGTTCGCTCCACCCTTCCGCCGGGCGGCTGACGCTGAGCGGGGCGGTTGCTTCCGCCACCACCGCCTGCGCCTCGTCCATCAGGATGCCCTTGAGGCCCGAGGTGCCAAGATCAAGCCCGATATACATCTCAATAGGCCTGCGGGGGCTTCTTGCCCATGATGATCATGCCGAGGATGTCGTCATCCGTTACCTCGCCCACGTTCACCGTGCCGACGCGCTGGCCGTTCTTCATCACCACCGCACGGTCGCACAGGTTCATCACGGCATGGATGTCATGCTCGATCAGGAAGATGCCGAGGCCCTGCTTCTTCAGCTCCTGAATAAGCTCTGCCACCATCTGCGTCTCGTGCGGGCCAAGTGCGGCGGTGGGTTCATCCATGATCAGGATCTTGGCGTTGAAATAGACCGCCCGCGCGATGGCCACCGATTGCCGCTGCCCGCCCGACAGGGCCGAAACCGGCACGTTGAACTTGTGGAAGTTGGGGTTCAGACGGCCCATGATCTTGCGCGTCTCGGCCTCCATCGCGGCATCGTTCAAGAAACCGCCGGGGCCGACCAGTTCGCGCCCCAGAAACAGGTTGGACGCCGCATCGAGGTTATCGGCCAGCGCCAGCGTCTGGTAGATCGTCTCGATGTTGTAGCTGCGCGCATCGCGGGGGTTGTTGATCTCGGCCTTCTGGCCGTTGATATAAACCTCGCCACTATCGGCCTTGTAGGCGCCCGACAGGCATTTGATCAGCGTCGATTTGCCTGCGCCGTTATGGCCTAGCAGGCCCACAACCTCGCCCGGATACAGATCGACGGTCACATGATCCACCGCCTTGATCCCGCCGAAAGAGATCGAGATGTCGCGCAGTTCGACGAGGGGCGTGCCCTTGTTGCTCATGTCTCAGCCCCCCTTATTTGGTTTTCTTGCGGTAAACGATGTCGAGATAGACGGCGAGAACCAGCACGGTGCCGACCACGATGTTCTGCAGCGCTGCGTCAAAGCCGATCAGCACCATGCCGGTCTGCAGCGATTGCATCACCAGCGCACCGATGATGGCGCCATAGATCGTGCCCACGCCCCCGGCCAGCGAGGTGCCCCCGATGACAGCGGCGGCGATGACATAAAGCTCGTCCAGCGTGCCCAGGGCGTTGGTGGCCGAGTTCAGACGGGCCGAAGCCACGACCGAGGACAGCCCGGTCAGGAACCCCATCAGGGCGAAGATCTTGACGGTCATCCATTTGGTGTTGATGCCCGACAGTTCTGCCGCATCCGGGTTGCCGCCGATGGCAAAGACATAGCGGCCAAAGCGGGTGCGGGTGGCCAGCACCGTCATCACCACGCCGACACCCATCAGGATCAGCACCGGGATCGCCCAGCCATGCGAGATGAACATTCCGCCTTCCGGCACAGTCAGCCCGTTGGCGGCGGCAAATTGGGTCACGATGCCCTTGGGCCAAGGATAGGCATTCACCAGCAGCGTGGCGCCCAGAACCAGCCCGCAGCCCAGCACCGTCAGAAAGTATTCTGCCCACATGGGGCGCAAGGCAAAGCCATGGCGCGCGCGGTTCTTGCGGCCGCCGAAAATCATCCACAGGATAGCGGCACAGGCGATCAGCGCCACGATCCAGCTGCCAACAGCGCCGACCGAGCCGTAAGGCCCGCCGCCCAGCAGCGAAAAGGTGGAGTCCAGCGGCGAGATTGTCTCGCCCCGTGCCAGCAGGAAGGCCGCGCCGCGCCAGACCAGCAGCCCGCCCAGCGTGACGATAAAGGCCGGGATGCCGCGATAGGCGATCAGCCAGCCATGGAAGGCCCCGATCAACATGCCCAGCGCCATGCCCGCCAGGGCGGTGACGATCCAGATCATCGGGCTGCCCAGACCGAAGACATCCGGCAGGATGCGCGCCTGCAAAATGCCCATCGCCATGGCGCAAAAGCCCAGAACCGAGCCGACCGACAGGTCGATATGGCGGGTGACGATGACAAGCACCATCCCCGTGGCCATGATGCCGATGGAGGCCGTCTGAACCGACAGGTTCCACAGGTTGCGGGGGGTCAGAAAGGAACCCGCGCCCTTGAAGGCGACGCCGAAAAGATGGAAGCCGATCCAGATCAGCAGCAACGCGCCGACCATGCCCAGAAGGCGGGTGTCGATCTCGGTGGCTTTCAGGAAACGTGCGACGGGGCTGAGATTGCGGTCAGCCGCTTGGGAAGGTGTGGGGGATGTGGTCATTGGGGCGTCCGGCACTACGGGGTGAAGGGTGCAGACGGGCAGGCGAAGGGGCCAATCCCCGCCGGGCCTTTGTCGCAGATGAAGGCGGCGCAAGGCCGCGACAGGAAACGCCCGGCACAGGTTATGTGCCGGGCGCCAAGCCGTTACTGGCAGGCCGCCACGTCGGCGGCAGCGCCTTCACAGGCCTGCTCTTTCGAGATCACGCCCGCGTCGATGACGACATTCAGGTTCGCCTTGGTGATCGGAGTCGGCGCAAGGAAGATCGCGTTCATTTCAACGCCCTTCTCCCCGCCCGAGAACTTGGTTGCGCCTTCGATGGCGTCCAGCGCCGTGCCACCGGCCAGAGCCGAGGCGATTTCAGCCGCCGACTTGCCAAGCTGGCGCGAGTCTTTCCACACCGAAACGGTCTGGGTGCCACGGGCCACACGGTTCAGCGCGGCCAGATCGCCGTCCTGCCCGCCGATCGGAATGTTCAGGCCCTGCGCCGACAATGCAGCAATCGCACCGCCCGCCATGCCGTCATTCTGCGCCAGAACCGCGTCCACAGCGTTGCCGTTGGCGGTCAGGATCTGCTCCATGTTCTCTTGCGCACCTTCAGGCTTCCAGCCTTGGGTGAACTGCTCGCCCACGATCTTGATGTCGCCCGAAGCCACCTTGGGCGCCAGAACCTCTTCCATGCCTTCACGCAGGAAGCCGGCGTTGGCATCGCCCGGATCGCCCTTGATGATCGCGTAATTGCCCTTCGGCGCGGCGGCCACCACCTGTTCGGCGATGATCTTGCCGACGCCCTTGTTGTCGAAGGTCAGGTAGAAGGCGCGCGGATCTTCGATCAGGCGGTCATAGGCAACAACCGGAATCCCCTCGGCAGCGGCCTTTTCGATGGCCGGGCCGATGGCGTCCTTGTTGTAGGCCAGCACGATCAGCGCGTTGGCACCCTGCGCGATCAGCGCTTCGATGTCGGTCAGCTGCTTGGCTTCCGAAGCCTGAGCATCGGCCGAAATGTAGGAATTGCCTGCCGCTTCCAGTGCGGCCTTGATCGCGGCTTCGTCGGTCTTCCAGCGCTCCTCCTGAAAGTTCGACCAGCTGACACCGACAGTCAGGCCCTCGGCCAACGCGGCAGACGAAAAACCGGCAGCCGCGATGACCGCGGCGAGCAGTGCGTTACGCATGTGTATCCTCCCTATGGATGCGGCCAGCGCATGGCCTGTCCGACGGATTCGCCGGTACGCCCTGAAAATGCCGCCATTAAATTCAGTTGTCAAAATAAAAATATCGTTCAAAACTGGACGTGCTCAGCATATCCGCAATTTATCGCCGCTATGCAGCATTTAGAGGGTATGTCGGATGCGTGATGGGCAATATTTTCTTCGGAGAAAAAAGTAATGCGGCCGCAGGGACCAGGCGATGCGCGGATGGAAGAACGGCTGGGCTGTGGCCCGCTGATCGCACCGCTGACGGAACAGACACGCCCGCTGCGCCAGCAGGTGTTCGAGCGTGTCCGCGCCGCAGGGCTGATTGCCCGGGTGCAGGTGGCCAAGGATCTGGGGGTCTCGCCCGCTTCAGTCACCACGATCACGCAGGAGCTGATCGAGGTGGGGCTGATCGAAGAGGTTTCGGCGCAGCGCGAAGGAGATCAGGGACGCGGGCGTCCGGCGGTGGCGCTGGGGGTGCGGGCATCAGCGCATCTCGTTGCAGGGATGAAGCTTTCTGACCGTGAGCATACGGCAGTAATCGTCGATTTCGCGGGCAATCTGATCGCCGATGCGGTGATTGCACGGCGCCCGGGCGCCATGACCCTGCCCGAGCTTCTGTCCGCGATGGAGACGTTACTGGCGCAGGTCTGCCAGAAAGCGGGGCTGGATCTGCATGATCTGAAGGCGGTGGGGCTTGGGGTGCCCGGTTTTGTCGATTGCGAACAGGGGATGGTCCTGTGGTCCTCGGTGTTGCTGGACCGGGGGGTGGCCTTGGGGCACGCTGCCTCGATGCGGTTCGGCGTGCCAGTGCATGTGGACAACGACGCCAATCTGGTGACGCTGGCCGAACTGTGGTTCGGCGCCGGGCGGGCCCTGTCGGATTTTGCCGTGGTGACGATCGAACATGGGGTCGGCATGGGGTTCGTGTTCAACCATCGGATCTATCGCGGCGCCAAAGGTCTGGGCATGGAGCTCGGTCATACAAAGGTGCAACTGGATGGCGCCCTGTGCCGCTGCGGACAACGTGGCTGCCTTGAGGCCTATGTCGCCGACTACGCCCTTGCGCGCGAGGCAACCACCGCCCTGAACTGGAGCCACAAGGACGGCCAGTCGATCAACGTGCTGCTGGAAAGCCTGTATGACCATGCTAAGGCGGGCAATACCGCCGCGCGTTCGATCTTTCGACGGGCAGGGCGCTATCTTGCGGTCGGGCTGTCAAATGTGGTCAACCTGTTCGACCCGTCGCTGATCATCCTGTCGGGCGAGCGGATGCGCTATGATTATCTCTATGCCGCCGAAACGCTGGCCGAGATGGAGCATCTGGCCATTTCGACCGGGCGCCCGAAACCGCCGATCGAGATCCACGCCTGGGGCGATCTGCTTTGGGCCCATGGCGCAGCGGCACTGGCGCTTTCAATGGTGACCGAACGTTTGCTGACCGCCCCGCGCGAGATCGCGGCACAGTAGCAGTTTGGCCTGCGGAGCAAGCGCAAGCGATTGTGGTTGCAGGGGCAAGCTGCAATACTCCACCCGTATTGCTTCGGGGGAATGCGCGTGTTTGATTTCCGTTTCCGGCCCGCCTTTGGCCTTGCCGGGGCCGCCTGCCTTGCAATCGGTGCTTTCGCCGCGCCCTCGGATGCGCTCGACAAGCTGGAATTCCGGATCGTCGGCGGCGAGACCGAACTGCGCGGCGCGTTGAGAGACGCGTCGCTGGTCAGCGCAGCCAAGCGCGAAGGGCGCACCGCGCCGGAAGACATCCTTTCCGCGGCGCGGGCGGAATATGGTCGCATCGTCAATACCTTGTATGCTCTGGGCTATTATGCACCCGTGGTGCATGTGCTGGTGGATGGCCGCGAGGCCGCAACGATCCCGCCGCTGGATACGCCCACCCGCATCGACCGGGTCGAGGTTACGATCGATACCGGGCCAGCCTTCAAATTCTCCGAAGCGACGGTCGCGCCGATCCCCCGTGACACCCACCTGCCCGACCAGTTCGCGCCCGGCAAACGCGCGCGCAGTGATCTGATCAAGGAAGCCGTACAGGACGGGGTGGATGGCTGGCGCGACATCGGCCACGCCAAAGCGGATGTTGCCGCGCAGGACATCATTGCCGATCACCGCAGCAACCAGCTTGCCGCCCGCATCGCGCTGGACCCCGGGCCACGGCTGAGGTTCGGCACCCTGACGGTGGAAGGCCAGGACAGGATGCGCCCCGAGCGGATCATCGAGATTGCGGGCCTTCCCGAAGGCGACATCTACGACCCAGAAGACCTGCGCCGTTCGGCAGACCGGCTGCGCCGTAGCGGTGTGTTCCGTTCGGTCACGCTGGCAGAGGCTGAAACGATCACTCCGCCGGACCTGCTGGATATCAACGCAACCGTGGTCGAAGAACTGCCGCGCCGCTATTCGCTGGGCGCCGAGGTCGCCAGCTTCGAAGGGCTGGACCTGACCGGCTACTGGCTCCACCGCAACCTGCTGGGCGGCGGCGAACGGCTGAAGGTGGAAGGCGAGATCACCAATATCGGCGCGCAGAACAGCGGCACCGATTACTCCCTTGGCGTCACGCTGGAACGCCCGGCCACCTTCACGCCCGACACGACACTGGGGTTTTCGACAGAGGTCGTCCATCTTGACGAGGCCGATTATACCTCTGACGGTTTCTCGCTCGGGACCAATATCACGCAATACATGTCAGACCGGCTGACCCTGAGCGTGGGGCTGGAATATGCCTATGCCGATGTGCAGGATGGCAGCGGCAGCTATAATTATCGCCACCTCGCCCTGCCGCTGGGGGCCACATGGGACAACCGCGACAACAAGCTGGATGCCCGCAAGGGCACCTATCTGGATGCGGAACTGCGCCCCTTCCTGGGTTTCGGCACCACGGACAGCGGGCTGCGCGTCAAAGCCGACGGGCGCGGCTATGTAACCTATGGCGAGACACGCCCGGTAACGCTGGCGGCACGCGGCCAATTGGGCGCCGTCTTTGGCAGCAGTCTTCTGGGCACACCGCGCGACTATCTGTTCTACTCTGGCGGGGGCGGGACAGTGCGGGGGCAACCCTATCAATCGCTGGGGATTCCGGTATCGAAAGGCCTCTACTCCGAACAGATCGGTGGCATGGCCTTTGCCGCCCTTTCGACCGAGCTCCGGGCGCGGGTCACACCCAAGATCGGCATCGTGGCCTTTGCCGATGCCGGCTATGTCAGCGCGATCGACTTCGGTGACGAAACGGGCGACTGGCACGCCGGTGCCGGGCTTGGCCTGCGCTATGACACCGGCTTTGGCCCAATCCGCTTTGACGTGGCAACGCCGGTGGCAGGCGATACGGGCGACGGGGTGCAGATCTATATCGGGATCGGACAGGCTTTCTGATGATGAAACGATTTCTTACGCTCGCCCTGTGCCTGATGCCGGTGACCGCCTTCGCGCAGGAAGACGACAAGAGCTATCTGGCCGGTCTGCTGGAAGGCTATCTGTCCGGCGCCGGGCGTGCCGTCACCATCACCGGCTTTGAAGGGGCGCTGTCCTCGCGCGCCACGTTGAAAGAACTGACCATCGCCGACGATGCCGGGATCTGGCTGACCCTGCGCGATGTCTCGCTGGACTGGAGCCGCGCGGCGCTGCTGCGGGGCGAAGTGTCGGTCAACGAACTGACCGCAGGCGAGATCATCGTGGCGCGCCCGCCAGAGACAGCCGCCTCTGACAGCCTGCCTGCCGCCGAGGCTTCGGGCTTTGCGCTGCCCGATCTGCCGGTGTCGATCAACATCGGCAAACTGGCCGCCGCCCGCATCGAACTTGGCGCGCCCCTGCTGGGTGAGCCACTCGAGGGCACGCTGGATGCCAGGATGTCGCTCGCCAATGGCGAAGGGCAGGCCGATCTGAAACTGAAGCGCACGGATTCCGGGCCCGCGGGGCAGGTGGCCCTTGTCGCTGGCTATGCCAATGCGACACAGAATCTCGCCATCGACCTTGATATGTCGGAAGCCGCCGATGGCATCGTGACGCGGCTGATCGGCCTGCCAGGTGCACCCGCAATTGCGCTGACCGTGAAGGGTGAAGGACCGCTGAGCGATTATACCGCCGATCTGCGGCTGGCCTCTGATGGGGCAGAACGGCTGGCGGGCAAGGTGACGCTGGGCAGCGGCGAGGCCGGGGTCATGCGATTTGCCGCCGATCTGGGGGGCGATCTGGCGCCGCTCTTCCTGCCGGAATACGCTGATTTCTTTGGAAACTCTCTGACCCTCGTCACCCATGGCACGCGCGAGGCCAGCGGGCGGCTGATGCTGGACGCGCTCGATTTCAAGACGCAGGCAATGACGCTGACGGGCAATCTGGTGCTGGGGGTGGACGGGCTGCCCGAGCGGTTCGACCTGCAGGGGCATCTGGGGCATGGCGGCACGCCGGTCGTGTTGCCCTTGTCCACCGATCAGGTGACCGCGCTCAACTCGGCCGATCTGGCGCTGCGCTATGATGTGGCGAAGGGCGAAGGCTGGACAGCCAATCTTCGGTTGTCGGGTCTGGACCGCGCAGACCTGACGCTGGAGGCGGCAACGCTGGCAGGAACCGGGCGCATTGTGCGAAGCACCGATGGCATACAAAAGCCAAAAGTCGAAGGTGATTTCGATCTGCTGGCGTCGGGCATCGCCTTCGCCGATCCGGCATTGGCAAAGGCCGTGGGCGAACGCTTCGGTGGCACCGTCAGCCTGCTGTGGCAGCAAGGCGCCGGAAAGGTGGATTTTCCGCGCATCAACCTTGATGGCGCTGACTATGGGCTGGATGGTAGCCTTGGCATTGCCGGGCTGGAAACGGGCATCACCCTGAACGGCACCGGAACGGCGCGGCTGGGCAATCTGGCGCGCTTTGCCGACCTCGCCGGGCAGCCGGTCAGCGGTTCGGGGCTGGTCACCCTGTCAGGATCTGCCTCGGTTCTGGGTGGCAGTTTCGATCTGACGGGGCAGATCGAAGGGCAGGATCTGCGCATCGGCATGGCCGAGGTGGACAGTCTGCTGGCGGGCCCTTCCGCAATCACCTTCTCGGTAGCGCGTGACGAGACGGGAACCATGCTGCGGCAACTGGATATTGCCGCACATAGCCTAACAGCAGAGATCACCGGCAAACTCAGTTCTGCGGGCAGCGACATCGGGGCGACCCTTGATTTCAGCGATCTTTCGGCACTTGGCGGTGCCTATCGCGGCAAGGCCACCGGCACGGCGCGCTTCACCGGCACGGCTGCGAATGGCAATCTGAAAGCCGATCTGAAAGGCGACGGGCTGGCCATTGGCGTGTCCGAGGTCGATTCCCTGCTGCGGGGCGCCTCGGTGATTTCTGCCGATGCCGGGATCAAGGATCGGGTGATCGACCTGCGCGCGCTGACGGTTAATGCCGCAACGCTGAACCTGCGGGCACAGGGCACTCTTGCCGAAACCGGCAGCGACGTGACCGCAACCCTTGCCTTCAGCGATCTGAAAACCCTGGGCGGCGGCTATCGCGGCAGCCTGCAGGCCGAGGCTGCCTTTACCGGCACAGCTGCGGCGGGCAAGCTGACCGCCTCCGCCACCGGGCGCAACCTTGCCATTGGCCAAGCCGAGGCAGACCGGGTGCTGGCCGGCGAAACCCGTCTGGCTGCCGATCTCACACTCGACAAGGGTCTGGTGAAGATCAACTCCGCCAGCCTTGCCAACCCCCAACTTTCGGCGCAAGCCCAAGGGGATATCGGTGCCACCTCGCGGCAGGTGAAACTGCAGGCTGCGCTGGCCAACATGGCGCTGTTGGTGCCAGAGTTTCCGGGGCGCCTGTCGATCACCGGCACGGCTATTGACGACGGCAAGGGCTATACGCTCGATCTGTCAGGAACCGGGCCGGGGCAGATCGCCGCGACAGTAAAGGGGCGGCTGGCCCCGGGCCTCACTTCGGGTGATCTGGCCGTGGCGGGAACGGCGCAGGCCGCGCTGGCCAATGCCTTTCTTGGGTCGCGCAACGTATCTGGCGGCCTGCGCTTCGACCTGCGGCTGAAGGGTCCGCTGCAGGTGTCTTCGCTGAGCGGGCGTGTGCAACTGTCAGACGGGCGGCTGGCCGATCCCGCCCTTCCCTTCGCGCTGGAAGGCATCGCCACCACCGCCGATCTGGCAGGCGGACGGGCAACGCTCAACGCCTCGGCGCGCCTCTCTTCCGGCGGAGACATCACGGCAAAAGGCACAATCGGCACCGCAGCCCCCTATGACGCCAACCTGACCGCGCAACTGCGGCAACTGGAGCTGAAAGACCCCCGACTGTATGAGACGCGGGTGAATGGCACAGTAACAGTTCAGGGTGGGCTGCTGCGCGGTGCGCGCATCGGCGGCGACATCGTGCTGAGCGAAACCGAGCTGCGCGTCCCTGATACCGGCATCGGTGCCGCTGCGGGGCTGGACGGGTTGCGCCATGTTGCCGAACCCGCCGATGTTCACGCCACGCGCCAACGTGCCGGACAGATCGCCGAAACGGCAGCCGATGGCAGCAGCACCTCGGGTCCGTCTTATGCGCTGGACCTGCGCGTTTCGGCGCCACAGCGGCTGTTCATCCGTGGGCGCGGCCTGGATGCCGAGCTCGGTGGCGAGATTCATCTCCAGGGCACCACCGACAACGTTGTCCCTTCGGGCGCGTTCAATCTGGTGCGCGGCCGGCTGGATATTCTGGGCAAGCGGCTGACCCTGTCTCAGGCGCTGATGCAACTGGAAGGAGATTTCGATCCCTATCTGGACATCCTTGCCTCCAACGAAAGCGACGGGATCATCAGTTCGGTACAGATCAAGGGCCGGGCCACCGATCCCACGGTGAGCTTCGTCTCGCAACCCGAACTGCCACAGGAAGAAGTGCTTGCGCGACTGCTGTTCGGGCGCGATCTGACCTCGCTTTCCGCGTTTCAGGCCGCGCAACTGGCCTCGGCCGTGGCAACGCTGGCAGGCAAGGGCGGCGACGGGATCATCGGCAAACTGCGCAAGGGCTTTGGGCTCGACGATCTGGATATCAGCACCGATGCTGAAGGCGGAACCTCGCTGAAGGCTGGCAAGTACCTGTCTGCCAACACCTATACCGAGGTCGAGGTGGATCAGGACGGGCAAGCGAGCATCAGCCTGAATCTTGATCTTACGGATTCGGTCACCCTGCGCGGCGCGGCCGGTGCAGATGGCGAAACCAGTATCGGCATCTTCAAGGAAAAGGACTATTGAGCGGGTAAAGGCTCTGGCGGCAGCCCCTCTTCCGGGATCATCGCCCGTTCGGCATCGACGGCCGCGCCGATCAGCACCGCATAGGCGCTGAGGTAAAGCCACATCAGCAGGATCACCACGGCACCGATGGAGCCATAGACCTGATTGTAATTGTTGAAATTGGCCAGATAGAACACAAACCCGCGCGACACTGCGAACCACAGGACAAGTGCCACCAGCAGGCCACGGGTGAACAGCTTCGGCCTGTCGTGATGATCGGGGCGATTGGGGCCGAACCTGTAGGTCAGCGCAAGACCCAGCACCAGTAGCGCCAATGACAGCAGGGTGTTCGCTACATCCAGCACAAGCGCGGTCATCGTGCCCAGAGGCAGGAAGCGCAGCACCACCGGCACCACAACAGCCGCCAGCAGGGCTGCCAGCGCGATCGCCACCAGCACCAGCGTCATCACCAGCGCCAGCACCAGATGATGCACATTCCCGCGTTCCGGGTGGTGGTGCACCGCGTTCAGGCCAGAGATCAGCCCCGCCACACCGGCCCGTGCAGACCAGAGCGCCAGACACAGCGAAAGCACCGTTGCCCAACCCAAGTCAGAGCTATTGGCCGCCAGCAGCGCCTCCAGCTGGGTATTGAGCAGCGAAAACGCGTCTGCGGGCAGAACATCTGCGGCGATGGCCATTTCCTGTCGGATGATCGCCGGATCTGCCCAAAAGCTCCACAGCGCGATCACCGACGAAATCGCCGGAAAGATTGACAGAAAGCTGAAAAACGCCACCCCGGCGGCGGTCATGCCAAGATTCGCACGGGCGGCGCGGGCCAGAATACGCTCGCTGCGGATCTTCAGGGCTTTGAACATGCGGTGCCATAGAGATGAGGGCGGGCAGAAAAGTCAAAGGGCCCGCAAGAAGCGGGCCCTTTTGCAGGCGCTTGGCAGAACCAGACGCCTTAACAGATCAGTGGCTGCCCGAACCATTGTCAGCAGCGATGATGGCGATGGTCGCCACAGCCAGCGCAGCCGGGATCAGCAGGGCGCTGCCGCCGAGGCTGCCCGAGGAAGCCGGAGCAACAGCAACAGCCGGAGCCGGCTCGTCAGCGATGACAACCGGGCCGCCAGCGAAAGCGGTGGATGCCGACACCAGAACAGCGCCAGCAGCGAGGAGGGTGGAAAGCTTCTTCATGTAAATCTCCGTCGGGTGGATTTTCATCAGACTTTTGGATAGCACAGGCAGGGCTTTCAAGAAAGCAGGAACACGGTCGTTTCAGTCGATTACATGCGAGACTGTGACATATCCGATATCATCGCCCAGATACTGGCGCGACTTGCGCACCCCAGAGGCATCCAGCCAAAAGACAGTCTCGAAAACCTCGCCGTCGGATTCGCAAGTTTCCTCAATTTTCCGCGTGTTATAAGCCAAGCCTTTGATGTCCACGGTCTCGGCGCCGACAGGCTTGGCCTGGCACGCCATGACGGTGCGAATCGGTTGATCCGCCCCATCCAGTTTGGTGAAGCTGCGATCATACCGGCCACCAGCGGAAAGTCGCGCAAGATCGGGGCCAGTCGCCTCGATGATGTCGGCATCTCCAAAGCCGCGTGTGGCGCGGATCTGGCCGCTGCGCAGCAATACAGTCTGCCGAGTCGCCGTGGACCAGATTTCTGCCCCGTCCCGGCGCGCAACCGGAACAAGGAACAGTCTGCCGTTTGGCGACAGAATTTCGAGAATCGGCTGTTTGAAGGCAGCCAGTTCAGCGCGGGTTGGCTCGGCCAGCGGGGTAGCGGCTTCGGACTTGCGCTTGATGATCGTCTTGGCCATGCCGGACACATGTTGCCAACCCGCCTCACCCCGATCAAGCGAGCCACAACCCGCGACACTGCCAAGCAAAAGCCCGGCGAGGATCATTCGCATCGGCATCATTTCCAGAACCTCCCCCATTGCTGGTCGATTCCGGTTTCGTGATAGTCCCGGATCGTCTCGTACAGACGGCCATCCACTTCCAGCCGTTGCCCGCCATCCCGCCCGAACGGGCGGATGACCGTGCTGGCCGATTTACGGGTGTCGCTGCCTGTGGCCCAGGCGAAGGGGATCTTGATCATGATGCCCTTGTCAAAGGAGCCAGAGCCGAAATCCTCCGCAGAGACATCGGTCTTGGTGGCAAAGGCACCGATGCGCCAGCCATTGGCGAATTCGCGTTCCACCGTCAGCGTGGCACCGACATCGCCAGCCAGATAGCGGCCCACGTCCAGCTCCACATTGAAGCCATTGTCGAAGGCATAGTAGCCCGACACATGCCCCGTCAGCACATTATAAGAGGACGGCCCGGTTTCAGTGCCCTTGTCATCGGTCTGGTAGATGCTTTGCGGCAGGGTGAAGCTGAAGCCCTGATCAGGTGCGCGCTGCGCGACATAGTTGACCTCGGCCCCGATCGCCCAGCGCTGATTCACCGGCTTGTAAAGAATTTCGGTCGAAATCCCGCCGAACATCCGTTCCAGATACCCCACCGAAACGCGGCCATACAGATCGTCGGTAAAAGCGGTGCGCCAGTGCAGCGCCAGCTTCTCCATCGCCGGGTCGCCCTCGGTATCATAGACATAGTTCGCCGAGCGCACTGGCTGCAGCGTACGGCCCGGCACCGGCGGCCGGTCATCCAGCGTGCCACCGATGTTTTTCGTCACGCTGCCCTCCAGCGTCAGGCCGCGCGCGATCTCGTATTCAGCGGCGAAGCGGGCACCGATGCCGTATTTCAGCGGTTCGTTCTGATCGAACAGCCGCAACCGCAGGTACGGCGCCAGTGACCAGCGCAGTGTCGGATAGACCTCGTTATTGCGGACGGTACCCGGCAGCATTTCCCCCGCGCCACTGATCACCGTGCTGGCCCGCATCGATTCCATGGCAGTCGGGCTTGTCTCAAGCCGTTCCAGATCGCTGCGCCGGATCGTGACTTTCGACGCCGGAATGCCATTGGCAAGCGGAACGATCTCGAACGTCTCGACCGAGGCGGGCATCACCGCCGCCATCGCCCGCGCCGTGCGGCCAATGGCCTGTGCTTCGGCATCCAGCCGGGTATTGCGCAGCCGGACTTGCGCCACAGCACTGGTATAGCCCAGCGATTCAACCACGATGCCGTCAGCTTCCAGTCGCTTGTTGATATTCTTCATCAGGATCGGCGCAGCGCCGTCCTGCGTCACCCATTCCGGCGACCAAGCGTCGGGATCGGAACTGCGGGTCGGACGCAACAGAACCGGCTCGGGTGCCGGGCGCCCCACTTCCCCCAGCGGGCGTTTGCGCGGATCAAGCGAGAAATGCGCGGCAATGCCGATCTCGTTGCCATAAAGGTAATAGGCGCCGAAGCGCATCATCGGCTGCGGTTGATACTCGATGCCAAAGTTGAACGGGCTGGCGCGATCAAATGTGCCGCGCTTCTGCGCCTCGATCTCATAATCGTCCGAGGAATACTCGGCCTTCAGCGTCCACTTCTCGTTCGGAGACCACTCCACACCACCGAAAGGGGCCATGGGACCGCGGAACCACTGGTCAAAATTGACATTACCGCCCTCGCCCACATCGACCGGATCACGATCCCCGAACGGCGAGCCGATGCTGCCATAGCTGCCCAGCCGCCCCCAGCCAAGACCGACCGTTGCCTTCAGTGTCGGGCCAAAGTTCTTGGTCGCGGCGATATACTCGCCCGACAGGATGCCGGTGCCCACGAAGTCCTGCAAACCCACCGTCACGGCGGGCACATAGCGCCCCTCCTCCAGCAGTTGATAGCGGATATCGAAAGAGCGGTCATAATAGGTTTCAAAGCTGTCCACCCCGGCATCTGCGCAATCGGGCTGACAGGCAGAATTGGCGTTCCAGTCGCGGATGCCCAGAAAGCGGAAGCTGGCAGAAATGCGCGGCGTCAACTGAAAGCTGAGCGTGGTGCGGCTGATCGGCCCGAAATGCGCGGTAGACCCGGTCAGGAACCCGTCTGGCTGCATTTCGCCCGAGGGCATGTCGATCAACCCGGTGGCACCGTAGAAGTTGAGCGAGGGGGTCGAAACGTCCTGCGCCTGAACAGACAGGGCGGAACACAGGGTCAGAACGGAGGTGGCAAGAAGAAACCTGCCCTTCGGTGCCGAGAATGGCTGCATCGTCCGGTTCGCCTTCAATTTTCTTTGCGTCACTCTAGGCTAAAGGCCCATTTGCAACAATCAGCAAAAGCCAAAGCCTGCCAAGTGTTGCAGATCAACGGCGCGCTACCGCCGACATCGGCGGCTGATAGCCGTGCACCCAGGTGGTGATCACGTCACGGGCGGCGCTCTGATCCCCTACCGCGACCGCCGACCGCAGGGCCCGCAGGGCGCTGGCCATTTCCAGCTCTGACAGGCTTTCCTCGCGGGCACGCAGGATCTTGCTGTGCGGCGTCGTCAGCAGGCCCGCGCCGATCAGCAGTTCTTCATGCAGCTTCTCGCCGGGGCGCAGGCCGGTCACCTTGATCTCGATATCGCCATCCGGGTGATCGGCATCGCGCACCGAATAGCCCGCCGCGGTGATCAGTTGCACCGCCATATCGCGGATGCGCACGGGTTTGCCCATGTCCAGCACGAACACATCCCCCCCGCGCGAGGTTTGCACATCCGAAAAGCTGCCCGCCATCAGCACCAGCCGTGCCGCCTCGGAGATCGTCATGAAAAAGCGGGTCACATCCTCATGCGTCAGGGTCACCGGGCCGCCCTTGGCGATCTGTTCCTTGAACAACGGGATGACCGACCCCGACGACCCCAGCACATTGCCAAACCGCACCATCGAGAACACCGTCCCGCGTGAGCGTTTCGCCATGTCCTGCACCACCAGTTCCGCCAGACGCTTCGAGGCGCCCATGACGTTGGTGGGCCGCACCGCCTTGTCAGAGGAAATCAGGATGAACCGCTCCACCCCAGCATCATTCGCCGCTTCGGCAATGGTGCGCGTGCCCAACACGTTGTTGGCAAGGCCTGCGATCGGATTGCATTCGACCAGCGGCACATGCTTGTAGGCAGCGGCATGGAAGACCACATCCACCGCATGATCATTGATCACCATGCGGGTCAGCCGGGAATCTGTAACAGACCCCAGAACAGGCATGATTTCCACATTTTGCGCCTCGCTCAGGTCGCGCAGATCCTTGTCGATGGAATAGAGCGAAACCTCGCTCACCTCATACAACACCAGCTTCCGCGGCTTGCAGTGCAGCAACTGGCGGCAAAGCTCGGACCCGACAGAGCCACCGGCGCCAGAGACGAGGATCGACTTGCCCTCATAGACCTCTTCGCCCTGCGGCAGCGTATCCCCCACCTGCGCGCGGCCCAGAAACTGGCCCGGCACGACGGGAGAAAGATTGTCGATCAGCTCTTCCTCGCCCACCAGCTGCGAGAAGGACGGCAGCGATTGCACGGTCAGGCCCATGCCCCGCAACTGGCGCGTCAGCCGCGCTAGTTTCGGCGCCGAAACCGAAGGCATGGCAAGGATGATCCGGTCAATGTCGCGCTGTTCAACCAGCGTTTTCAGGCTCGAAGGGGGCAGCACGCGCAGCCCTGCGATGGTCGAGGAATGCAGCGCCGTATTGTCATCGACAAAGGCAATCGGCACGATCCGCTCGTGCGAACGCAATGCTGCAACCAGCTGAACCCCGGTTGTACCCGCGCCATAGATCAGCACGCGGTGCTTCGGCTGGCCCTGCCGCAGCACCCACAGCAGGATGTGAAACATCGCCGTGCGCATCCCTGCCGACAGCAGGAACAGCATCAGACCATAGATCACCACACCGGCAACCGGAAAGATCGGCAGGGCAAAGCGTGTCATCACCGCAAAGCACAGCGTGACCACCGCCGCATAGACCCCGGTGCGCAGGACCGCCGTAGTCTCGTAGGATTTCAGCTGGATCCGCGGCAGGCCAAGCCAGCTCGATACAGCGCCGCCGATCAACGAAATGGCGGGCAGCATGTAGAACACGTTGGGATAGCGGACGAACGGCGCCGTGCCGTTGTGTGCGACGATCACCGCCGCGATCAGAACCAGCGGCGGCAGCAACGCATCAATAACAAACAATGTGAACTGCTTGTTCTTGCGTGAGAAGCGCTGCACAAGTTCATACAGCCCGTGCCTGACAAGACCCATTTGCTTCCTTGCTCCACGCGGATTCGCAAAGTGCTTACTGACAAAAGCGATCAAAAATGTTCAACTGACCACAAGCTAGCGCAAAGATGCGCCTGCAGCAAGGCAACAGCGACGGCCCTCGCCCAACTCGGCGCCGCCTTGCCTATTTTTTGAACAGCCTCTTCACCAGCACCCTGCCAAATGTTTCCGCAATCAGCTTCAGATCAAGGCAAACGCTCTGGTTTTGCTGATAAATCAAGTCAAGATGCGCTTTCTTGGGCACGCAGCAGCGCGCATAGACGGCATCCGTCTCTGCCGCTGTGCTGCACCTGCGAAGAAGCCAATCCTCATGCGCATGAAACTTCAGCGTCGCAAGCCCAGTGATTCCCGGCCGGCTACGCAGAACCTGCGCATAAACATCTGGAAACCGCTCCACATAGCTGCGCAGCGGCGGGCGCGGCCCGACAAAGCTCATGTCGCCCCGGATGACGTTCCAGAGCTGCGGAATCTCGTCCAGCCGCGCCCGGCGCAGGAAACGCCCCATGGGGGTGATTCGCGTAGCCTTGTCACCGCCGGACACGCCGCTGTCATCCTGCACCACCGTCATTGTGCGCAGCTTCCAAAGCTGGAAGGGCTGCCCCGGGGCCTGCATCCGTTCGGAGACATAGAAAACCGGGCGCCCTTCGCGCCAAAGCAAATAGCCCAGCAACAGTAAGAAGGGCACGGCAAGAATCCCGGCCAAAACAAGGGCCAGCACCAGATCGAAAAGCCGCTTCTGCGGTGTCATGTGTGCTCCGCGCCGAAGTCACGCCAGTCTGCCACCAGATCGGCAGCCTCGCCTCTTCCTGCCACGCCGGGCAGCAGCGCTTCAAGCCGTTGTGTATTGATCGGCAAACCCGCCAGAACCTGCGGATTGTCTGGCCCGAATTGCCAGCAGAACCCCGCTGCGTCCAGCAAGTCGCCCATCCGCACCTGCCCGGGCGCGCTGATGTTCAGCAGTTTGGGCAGGGGCTGCCCAGCCCGCGCCAGATCGGCCAGCCCGGCCAGCACAGCAGCCAACCGGCCCGGCCCGATATAGGCCCGTTGCGGCCCGGCGTCCGAGCCATGTACCGGGTCCAGCGTGACAGCGCGGCCCGAGGCCGCAGCCCCGAACAGCGCGTCTGCCCCAAGGACATTGCCGATTCGCAGCACCGTCAGCCCTGGCACACCCGCCCCTTGCCGTGCCTGCCAGTCCAGGACCGCTGTCTCCATCATAGCCTTGGCATGGCCATAGGCGCCCATTGGCGCGGGCGGCGCATCCTCGTCCACCGGCACCGCCTCGCCCTGCCCCGAGCCGTAAACCGCAACCGAAGAAGCCAGAAACACATGCGCAGCGCCGCAGCGCAGCGCTGCCTCGCACATGGCCAGAGCCAGTGTGGTATTCTGCGCCAAAGCCTCTTCATCGCCGCGCACAACCCCGGCCAGCCCGAAGATCACCACACCCGGCAGGCGGAGGCCCGGCCAGGGCGCCGACAGGATATCCCACTGCAGCCACGGGCCCGTCATCTCGCCACGCGCTTGCCACAGCACGCCTTGTCGCTGCGCCCAAGCCATCTGCAATATGCGCCCGATCCGCCCGGTTGCACCGCACACAAGGGTATTTGTCGTCATGGGCGCCGCTCCGCCTGCGATGAACTCTGGTGTTGAATGGGCCATTTGTGCCAAGTATCTTTCTGCGACTGCCAAGTCCACTCTGCCAGGTGTGACATTATCGGAGCTCCATATGCGCATTCCCGCCGGGAGGCTGTTTCTGCTGACAGCCAGCCTTACGTTTCTTTCGGCCTGTGCTGACATGCCTGCTGGTGCACCGAGTGCTGCCCAGATTACCAAAGGCGCCACCGAAGAGGATGCGACGTTCGCCATATATCCGGTGACACGCGAAACTCTGCCCAGGCTGAAAACCTGGCCCCGCAAGGGACAACCGCCCGTATCAGGCTGGATTTCGCGGGCCAAAGGGCCGTCATCGCAGATCGTGGAGCCGGGAGACACGATGGATCTGGCGATCTGGGACAACAGCGAAAGCTCGCTGATCACCCAGACCGGGCAAAAGGTTGTACAGCTGAACGGGATCAGGGTTTCGCCCGAGGGCAAGGTTTTCCTGCCCTATGTCGATCAGGTCAGCGTCGCCAAGATGTCGCCCGACAAGGCCCGCGACACGATTCAAAACCGTTTTGCTGCGATCATCCCCAGCGCGCAGGTGCAGATCACCCACACGCCGGGGCGCGAAAGCTCGGTCGATCTGGTCAGCGGCGTGGCCAAGCCGGGCAACTATGTGATGCCGGATCGCGATTTCACGGTTCTGGGCCTGCTCGCCATGGGCGGTGGCATCGTTGACGGGGTTGAAAACCCGCAGGTCCGTCTGATGCGTGGCGGCAAGCTGTACGGTGTCTCCGCCGACAAGCTTCTGAAAAACCCGTCGCTGGACACCACCCTGCGCGGCGGCGACAAGGTTTATGTCGAAAAGGACGGGCGCTATTTCCTGTCGCTTGGCGCGGCGGGCAAGGAAGCCCAGATCCCCTTCCCCAGCGACAAGATCAACGCGCTTGATGCGGCCACGCTGATCGGCGGGGTGCAGGATAACCGCGCCAACCCGAAAGGCGTACTGGTGCTGCGCAACTATGACCCCGCAGACCTGCGCGGCGACAGTTCCGGCCCCAGCAAGGAACGCATGATCTTTGCCCTGGATCTGACCACCGCCGACGGCCTGTTCAGTGCGGGCGAGTTCGAGATCATGGACCGCGATCTGGTTCTGGTCACCGAAAGCTCGCTGATGCAGACCAATGCGGCGATCAAGATGGCTTACGAGCTGCTGGGCATCCCGACCCGCATCAACAACGTGACCAATTAACAGAAGGCGGCGCTCAGTCGTCGCCTTCCAGCTTTGTGCGCAATTCACGCAGCACCGGCAACACGGCGCGGACCCGATCCGCGCCGAGCGAGGTGACAACCTCGCCGATCAGCGGTGCGATGGCCTGCACTGCCGCATCGCGCGCCGCCCTTCCCGCCGGGCTGATCGCCACGAACTTGCGCCGCGCATCATCCCAGTCGGGGCGGATATGCACATGCCCCGCCCATTCCAGCTTGGCCAGCGTGTTGGTCATCGCGCCCCGCGTCACATGAAAGCTGGAAGCGAGCTGCGCGGGTGTGCGTTCTTCCTGGATACGGGCCAGATGGTTCAGCACGCCGAAATGCGAAATCTCCATCCCCTTGGGCAGAACCTTGGAAATGCGGTTGCGGGCAAGCTGATCCGCCATGAACAGCTCGCCGAACAGGGCGATGGCAATATCGTCGGTTTTCTCTGCCATTACGGGCCGTCGAACGCGCGGTCATGCGTCAGCGAGGGCACGCGCGCCCGCGCTTTCTCCACCTCGGCCAGATCAATCTCGGCGAAGGTCACGCCGGGCTTCACGCCCGCTTCGGCGATGATCTCGCCCCAGGGGGCAATGGCCAGGCTGTGGCCGTAGGTCTGGCGTCCCTTGCCCTCGCGTTCCGGGTGAAAGCCGGTCTGGGCCGGGGCCAGCACGAAACAGCCGGTTTCGATCGCGCGGGCGCGCAGCAGGGTTTCCCAATGGGCCTGCCCGGTCAGATGGTTGAACGCGGCTGGCACCGTCAGGATCTGCGCGCCCGCTTGCGCCAGACGGCGGAACAGATGCGGAAAGCGCAGGTCATAGCACACGGCCATGCCGATCTTGCCAAAGGGCGTATCGGCCACCACCGCCTGCGTGCCGGGCCGATAGCCCGCCGATTCGCGGTAAACCTCGGTTTCCGTCACGTTCACATCGAACATGTGGATCTTGTCATAGCGCGCGACAATTTCCCCCTGTGGGTCGATCAGGAAAGACCGGTTGGCAAAGCGCCCGTCGGCATCCGTGGTCAATAGACCCAGCGAGCCGATCAGCAGCCAGATGCCCAGATCCCGCGCCTCGGCACGCAGTGCGGCCAGTGTCGGGTCGTCCTCCTCCAGCCGCAAAACCTTGCGCTGATGCGCACGGTCAGAGCTGAGCGCATTGGTACATTCAGGCGTCAGCACAAACCCTGCCCCGCCCTGCGCCGCAGCGCGGATCAGGGCCAGCGTTTCCGGCAGGTTTTCCGCCGGATCATCCCCGACCGTCAGTTGCACAAGACCGATGCGCATCGCCTTACCCTGCCAGCAGGGCGTCAAGCTTGCCCTCGTGATCCAGCGCATGGATGTCATCGCTGCCGCCGACATGCTGCCCGCCGATGAAGATCTGCGGCACGGTGCGGCGACCGGCGGCGCGTTGCATCATCGCCATGCGCAGATCCGGGTCGCGGCTCACGTCGATCTCGGTGAAAGCGGCGCCCTTCTTGGTCAGCAGGCGCTTCGCCGCCAGACAATAGGGGCAAGTCGGGGTGGTGTAGATTTCGACGGGCTTCATATGCGCACTCTCGGGGTCAGTCTTCGCGGGTGCAGCAACTATAGGGCTTCAGCCGTCTTTCGCAACGCGCGTCAGCACAACGACATCGACCCGCGCCGCCCCTGCCGCCAGACAGGACTCGGCACAGGCCGCCAGCGTCGCGCCCGAGGTCATCACATCATCCACCAGCAGCACAGGGCGCCCCTGCACCTGCCACAGCCGCTTCGGGTTCACCTTGAACGCATCGGCGACATTGGCAAAGCGGCCCTCGCGGTCCCGCCCCTCCTGGCTGCGGGTGTTGCGGGCGCGGATCAGCAGATCGGGGCAATGCGGCAGATCGGTGCGCCGCGCCAGCGCCCCGGCCAACAGCGCCGACTGGTTGTAGCGCCGTTTCAACATCCGCAGCCAGTGCAGCGGCACCGGCGCCAGCAGCGTATCGGGCGCCAGCAGCGGGGCGGCCACCCGGTGCAGCCAGCCCGCAGCAGGTTTCGCCAGATCCAGCCGATCCCCATGTTTCAGCGCCATCACCAGCCGCCGCCCGTTGTCCCGATAAAGCATCGCTGCGCGCCCCCGGCTCCACGGGCGGGCAATCGCAAGGCAATCGTCGCATTGCACCGCATGGCCCGGGTCGTCCCCCGGCAGCGGCATCCCGCAGCAATCGCAGGTCAGCCCGGCGATGAACGGCGTTTCGCGCCAGCAGCGGGCGCAAAGCCCGAAATCGGTGGTCACCAGCGCATCGCAACTCAGGCATTGTGGCGGAAAAACCAGGTGCACAGCCGCTTGCATTCTCATCCGACCCTCCTATGGTCCCGCCAAACGGAGGCATGATGCAGACCCCCCCTCAGCTCACCGACCGCACCGCCCTTGCCCGCAACCGCGCCCGCGCCCGCCGCGACGCGCTGTTCCTGCACGAGGAGACGGTCTTCGAGGTTCAGGAAAGACTGATTCCGGTTAACAGGACGTTCACCGCACCCGCCATCGTCACGGGTTTCCCGGAAATCTGGCAAAATGTGCTGCCCGGCGCGAAAATCGTGCCCGATGACGAGGTGCTGGATCTGGCGCCCGAGGCGCATGATCTGGTGATTCATGCCATGGCGCTGCACTGGGCCAGCGATCCGGTGGGGCAACTGGTGCAATGCCGCCGGGCACTGCGGCCGGACGGGCTGTTCCTTGGATTTTCGTTGGGCGGGCAGACGCTGCACGAATTGCGCGCCGCACTGGCCGAGGCCGAGGCGACGGTGACGGGTGGCCTGAGCCCCCGCGTGCTGCCGATGGGCGAGATTCGCGATCTGGGTGCACTGTTGCAGCGGGCCGGGCTGAACCTGCCGGTGGCCGACAGTTTCACCAAAACCGTCAGCTACCGCGACGCCTTTCACCTGATGCACGATCTGCGCGCGATGGGCGAGGGCAATGCGCTGGCCGCCCGGCAGCGCCACCCCACCCGCCGCGCCGTGCTGGCCGAGGCCGCGCGCCGCTATCACGAGGCCTATGCCCTGCCGGACGGCCGCGTCAGTGCCAGTTTCGAGGTGATCTGCCTGACCGGCTGGGCCCCGCATGACAGCCAGCAAAAACCGCTGCGCCCCGGTTCGGCGATCCAGCGACTGGAAGACGCATTGAAAGCCGCCACGAAAGCCGATTGACCCCGGCTGTGCCAAGGCTATCTCGGGCGGGATGACAGACAGGAGAGAGACAATGCTGGACGCTGCCCGCGATCAGGCGATCCGCCCCGGCGAAGGCCGGCTGGCCCATGCCCCCACCGACCATCCGCCGGTGAAAGCCGCGAAAGTCGGCGTGTTGCTGGCCAATCTCGGCACGCCGGACCATTACGATTACTGGTCGATGCGGCGCTATCTGAACGAGTTTCTGTCCGACAAACGGGTGATCGACTATGCCAGCTGGAAATGGCAGCCGCTGCTGCAGCTGATCATCCTGACCAAGCGCCCCTTCACCTCGGGGGCGAATTACAAGCTGATCTGGAACCACGACAAGGGCGAAAGCCCGCTGATGACCATCACCAAGGACCAGACCGCCGCCATCGCCGCCCAGATGCAGGCGGCTTACGGCGATCAGGTTATGGTCGATTTCTGTATGCGCTACGGCAACCCTTCCACCGAATCCAGGGTGAAGGCGATGATCGCGGCGGGCTGCGAGAAGATCCTGTTCTTCCCGCTGTATCCGCATTACGCAGGTGCCACCTCGGCCACCGCCAATGACGCCTTCTTTCGCGCCTTGATGAAGGAAAAGCGCCAGCCCGCTGCGCGCACCGTGGCCGAATATTTTGACCATCCACTGTATATCGAGGCGCTGGCCCAGTCGGTGGAACGCGCCTATGCCGGGCTGGAGCAGCGGCCCGACGTGCTGGTGGCCTCGTATCACGGGATGCCGAAGCGCTATCTGATGTCGGGCGACCCCTATCACTGCCAGTGCCAGAAAACCTCGCGCCTGCTGCGCGAACGGCTGGGCTGGGAGAAGGGGGCGATCATCACCACCTTCCAGTCGGTTTTCGGGCCGGAAGAATGGCTGAAGCCCTATACTGTGGAACATGTCGCCGAGCTGGCGAAACAGGGCAAGAAACGCATCGCAGTGATTGCCCCGGCCTTTTCCGCCGACTGCATCGAGACGCTGGAGGAAATCAACGGCGAGATCCGCGAAGCGTTTGAACACGCAGGCGGCGAAAGCTTCACCTATATTCCCTGCCTGAACGATGATGCGGCGCATGTTGCTGCGCTGACGGCGGTGATCCGCGAAAATCTGTCTGGCTGGGTCTGAACCCGGCCAGACAAAACGAAAAGGGCGACAGGTTTCCCTGCCGCCCTTTTCTTTTCGGGGTGACCCGGCTCAGTTGGCAGCGACAGCGGCCACAACGAGCAGGAGCAGCAGCGGGATGATCACGCCGCCCGACGACGACGACGTCGCCGCTTCAACAACTTCCGGCTCCATGACCGGCTCAACCATGCCGCCAGCGAAAGCGGTGGAAGCGGCGACCGACAGGGCGGCTGCGAGTGCAAGTTTCTTCATGTTAACCTCCAGATATTGCGTCACGTCGAATGTTGCAGAGGCGACGTAACGCACCCAAGACTGTACCTCGTAGATCGCTGTGTAATCTTGAACGCACATACACGCAATGACAGCCAAGCGCCATTGAGCCTCCACAGCGCCATGGCGTCAAATTAGCAACACCTGTGTCCCGATTTGTGCCATCTCGAACAATTCTTCGACGTGTTCGTTATACATGCCGATGCAACCATTGGACGATTTGCGCCCGATCTTGCGCGTGTCATGCGTGCCGTGGATGCGATAATAGGTCCAGGACAGCCAAAGCGCGCGGGTGCCCAGCGGATTGTCCGGGCCCGGGCCAATGTATTCCGGCCAGTCGGGGTTGCGTTCCAGCATCGAAGGCGTCGGGCGCCATTCCGGGCCGACCACCTTCTTGATGATCTCGGTCCGGCCCTTGCGGGTCAGATCGGCAGAAACCGGCACCGAAGTCGGGTACAGCCGGTAAATCGTCTGGTCTTCCGACCAGAAATGCAACGCGCGGGATTCGGTATCGACCAGAATGGCGCCCTTCGCCAGAGTGGTGAAATAGGGTTGCCAATCCAGCATCCGGAAGCTGGAGATATTTGCACGCACCGACCCCTCGCTCTGGGCGAAGGCCGGCAGGGCGGCCGTGCCCATCACGGCTGCCGCAGCACCCAGAACCGCGCGACGGCTGGGCATGAACGTATCGTCAGCAGACATCCGCTGAACTCCTTGCGGTTTGACATGCGCGTCTATTAGCGGCGCCAGCGCCACTTCGCAAATCAAACACACGTCATTCGGCGGGATCACGCAGACTTGCGTTTGAACCTGCCCAATGAATTGGCTAAGGACGGGCGATCATATACGCTTTGGTGAACAGAAGATGACGAGATTTCCGGTTCTGGCCCTCTGCGCCGTGGCGCTGCTTTCCGCGTGCAGCAGCCCGATCCCGCAAGAGCAGTTTGGCGCCGACGGGCGCCCGCTGCCGCGCGTCTACAAGATGTCCAGAGCGGACGAGGCAGAAATCCCCTACCGGGTGCTCGACTCGCTCAACGCGCTGCGCTCTGCCAAGGGCGTGTCTCCTGTGCAGTTGAACGCCCAGCTCAGCGCCGCCGCCGCCGCCCATTCGCGCGACATGTCTGCGCAAAACCGCCCGTGGCATTTCGGCTCCGACGGCTCCTCGCCGCTGTTGCGCGCCCAGCGTGCCGGTTACGCTGGCCATTTCATGGGCGAGCTGATCGCCGAAACCTACGAGACCGAGATGGAGACGCTGGCCGACTGGTCCACCCAGGCCGAGACGCGCGGCGTGCTGCTGGAGCCGAAAGTGAACGAACTTGGCTTCGCCTGGTATCAGGAGCCGAACGGCAAGATCTGGTGGACGCTGGTCACCGGCGACAGCACGCGCCCGCCGGTCGCCAATGTGAACATCACCGCGCTTGGCCGCGAAACCACGTCCGAGATGGACAATCTCGTTGGCCAGTAACGCCGTCGGACAAAAAAATGACACAAAAGGGGCCTTCGGGCCCCTTTCTGCATCCCGGCTCAGGGCAGGATGTAAACCGGCGTCCTGCGGCGGACCATGGAATAGACCACTTCCATCTCCTTGTCCGTCACGGCGATGCAGCCTGCGGTCCAGTCACCCTTGTTGCGGCCCTTATAGTCTGACCGGCCATGAATCATGATATCGCCGCCCGGCGATTTGCCCTGCGCCTCGGCAAAGGCCTTGTCCTCCCGGTTGGGGTAGGAGATGCCAAGCGACAGGTGATACCGGCTGTTCGGATTATGGCGGTTGATGAAATAGGTGCCTTCCGGGGTCTTGCCGTCTCCCTCGAACTGCTTGTGGCCGACCGGAGTGAACCCAAGCGCCACGTCGTATTCTTCCAGCACCTCGGAATTGTGCAGCAAATACATCTTCCGCGCTGCCTTGTGCACCTGGATCGAGGTCACAGAAGGCCCGTCATAGCTGCGGAATTTCCCCTTCTGCCCGCAAGCGGTGATGCCAAAAGCAAGCACAAGGGCCAGAAGAACCCGAAGGATGGTCATGGAACGCCTGTATTTGTTGTTTCTTTTTCCTGCCCATACGCAAAATAGCATGATCTGCCTAGGGGCGTTAACCCTGCAGAAATCCACAGAGCAACAAAAGAAACGTGCGCAGCTTCAGACGCGGCTGAAGCGCGCCGCCAGTTCCACATGCGCCGACCAGCGGAACTGATCCACCACCTGCACCCAGTCCAGCCGATAGCCCCCCGCCAGCAACACCTTGGCATCGCGCGCGAATGTGGCCGGGTTGCAGGATACGGCGGCGATCACCGGCACCCCGGATCGGGCCAATGTGGCCGTCTGCGCCTCGGCCCCGGCGCGCGGCGGGTCGATCACCACCGCCTCCACGCCCTTGAACTCGTCAGGCTCCAGCGGGCGGCGGAACAAGTCGCGCGTCTCGGCCCGCACGCGGTGCAGGCCCTGCGCCTGCCGCCAGCCCTTGTCGAGCGCTGCGATCATTGCGGCATCGCCTTCAACCGCGTGAATATCCGCCTGTTCGGCCAGCGGCAGGCTGAAGGTGCCCGCCCCCGCGAACAGATCGGTGATTCGGCCCGCCTGCCCCACCGCCGCGCGCACCGCTGCCAGCAAGGCAGCCTCGCCCTCGGCGGTCGCCTGCAGAAAAACGCCCGGCGGCGGGGCGACCAGAGCCTTGCCAAACCGCTGCATCGGGGCAGCGCGCAGGGCGACCGTTTCATCTTCCCATGTCACACGCGACAGGCCATGCGCCTCGCAGATCCGCGCCAGATCCAGCCGCAGCGCGGAATCCAGCGGCTTGCCGCCCGCCACCGCCACATCCGGCCCAGCCAGCGTGCGGGTGATGGTCAGTGAAAGCTCCGTCGTGCGCGACCCGCCCGCCACCACAAGCGCCTCCAGCGCCGGAAAGGCGGCCATCAGATCGGGGTGCAGCAACTGGCAGTTCGGCACCGGAATCAGCAGATCCGACCCGCGCGCGTGAAAGCCCAGCATCGCGCCACCCTTGGTGCGGCGCCCGGCGATCACCGCCCGCCGCCGCGATCGGGGCGGCGAGGTGATGATTGGGAGCAGCACCGCCTCCAACCCCTGCCCCGCCAGCGCGCCCTTCACGATGCCCAGCTTCCAGTCGGCCACCACATCATCGCGCACATGCTGCATCAGACAGCCACCACAGCTTTTGGCATGGGCACAGGGCGGTTTCACCCGGTCAGCCGAGGGCGTCAGGATCCGCACGCCGCGCAGCGTATCCCCCTGCAGCTCGCCCTCCACCTCTTCACCGGGCAGCGTCTGCGGCACATAGACAGGCCCGTCCAGCCCCTGCGCGATCCCGTCGCCCAGATGCCCCAGCCGCTCGATGGTCAGTTTCATTCCGCCGCCTCTGCTTCTTCCACGCCGATGAAGCCCCCGGATTGCCTGTTCCAGTAGCGCGCGTAAAGCCCCCCCAGCGCCAGAAGCTGATCATGGCTGCCCTGTTCGACGATCCGCCCCGCATCCAGCACCACGATCCGGTCCATCATCACGATGGTCGAAAGCCGGTGCGCGATGGCCAGCACGGTCTTGCCGACCATCACCCGGCCCAGCGCCTCCTGAATACTGGCCTCCACCTCGCTGTCCAATGCGCTGGTCGCCTCGTCGAGCACCAAAATCGGCGCGTCTTTCAGAAAGGCCCGCGCCAGCGCGATCCGCTGCCGCTGCCCGCCCGACAGCTTCACCCCCCGCTCGCCCAGAAAGGCATCATAACCCTTGCGGCCCTGATGATCCTCCATCGCCAGAATGAACTCATGCGCCTCGGCGGCCTGCGCAGCGGCGATGATTTCGGCCTCGGACGCATCGGGGCGACCGTAAGCGATATTGTCGCGGGCAGATCGGTTGAACATCGCGGTTTCCTGCGTGACCATGCCGATCTGGCGGCGCAGGCTTTCCTGCGTCACACCCCGCACATCGGCATCATCCACCAGAATCCGCCCCTTTTCGCAGTCATAGAGCCGCAAGAGCAGCGAAACCAAGGTCGATTTCCCCGCCCCCGAAGCCCCCACGATCCCCAGCTTTTCGCCCGCCCGGATATCCAGCGTCAGATCATCCACCCCACCCCGCTTGCGCCCATAGGCGAAAGAGGCGTGATCGAACCGGATCGCCCCCGCCACACGCGGCAGCTCCACCGCGCCCGGCGCATCGGCCAGTTGATGCGGCACCGACAGCGTGCGCATCCCGTCTTCCACCTCGCCCACGCTGGTATAGATCGACATCAGCGTGAAGCTGACCCAGCCGGTCATCTGCGCGATGCGCATGGCCACGGCCCCCGCCGCGGCAATCGCCCCCGCCGTCGCCGCCCCCTGCTGCCACAGCACCACCGTCCCACCGATCAGCAGCACCGGCAGCACCCCCGCCAGCGTCATCAGCGAAAAGCGGAACCATGTGGAAATCTCGCCAAACTCGATACTGCGGGCGCGAAACACCTCCATGCTTTTCAGCGCGACGCGATCCTCGAAGGCGGCATGGGCGAACAGCTTCACCGTCTTGATATTGGTGATCGTATCCACCACCTGCCCCGACACCATCGCCCGCGCCGCGGCCCGTGCCGACGAGTTCACCTTCACCTTGGGCAGAAAGAACCGGATCAGCGCCAGATAGCTGACCAGCCAGACCATCAGCGCCACCGCGATCCGCGCATCAATCGCAATCAGGAAGATCGCCGATCCGATCACCGAGGCCAGCGCGAAACAGACGGTGTTGATCACCTCTGTCGCCACATCCGTCACCGCCCGCGCCGCCTGCATCTGCTTTTGCGCGATCCGCCCGGCAAAATCATTGTCAAAGAAGGTAACGCTTTGCCCCAGCGTCCAGCGATGCAACCGGCTCAGCACCAGCGGCATGACATTCGGCCCGATGATGATCGCGTTGGAGGCAGAGGAGAAGGCGAAGGCCAACGGGCGGAAGAACAGGTAGAAGGCGACGAACCACAGCAGCAGGTGCAGGTGGTTGGCAAAGAAGCCCGCAGGCCCGGTGGAAACCGCCGCATCCACCACCCAGCCGAGGATCAGCGCCGAAACCACCTCGGTCGTGCCCGCGAGGGATGAAATCACCCCGGCCAAGATCAGGGGCGGCCAGGCGCCGCGCAGGCACCAGTTGAAAAACCCGCCAAGGCTCTGCGGTGGGGCACCTTCCGCCGGGCGGAACGCGTCGATAAATCCCGCAAGCGCCCGTAAAGCCTTCACGCCTCATCCTCCGTGCCGATGAAACCGCCGGACTGGCGGGCCCAGAACCGGGCATAGAGCCCGCCTTGCGCCAGAAGATCAGTATGGCTGCCCTCTTCGGCCACCGCACCATCCTCCAGCACGACGATGCGGTCCATGGCCGAAATGGTGGAAAGTCTGTGCGCGATGGCGATCACCGTCTTGCCCTGCATCACGCCATACAGCGCCTCTTGAATCGCCGCCTCCACTTCGCTGTCCAAGGCGCTTGTCGCCTCGTCCAGAATCAGGATCGGCGCATCCTTCAGGATGACGCGCGCCAGCCCGATGCGCTGCCGCTGCCCGCCCGAGAGTTTCACCCCGCGTTCGCCCACATGGGCATCATAGCCTGTGCGCCCTTCCGGATCTTGCAGCGTCAGGATGAACTCATGCGCCTCGGCCCGCCTGGCGGCGGCGATCATCTCGGCCTCGGTCGCATCGGGCCGCCCATAAAGGATATTTTCGCGCACCGACCGATGCAGCAGGCTGCTGTCCTGCTGAACCATGCCGATCTCGCGGCGCAGGCTGTCTTGCGTGACCCGGGCGATATCCTGCCCGTCGATCAGGATGCGGCCCGCCTCGGTGTCGTAGAAGCGCAGCATCAGCTTCACCAGTGTCGATTTCCCGGCGCCCGAACGGCCCACGACCCCGATCCGCTCGCCCGGTCGGATGGTCAGGATCACATCGCGCAACCCGCCCGACCCGCGCCCGTAATGATGCGACACATGATCCAGCACGATTTCGCCCTTGGTCAGCCGCAGCGGCTGCGCGCGCGGCGCATCGACAAGGCCGATCGGCTGGGTGATCGTCTCCATCCCCTCCTGCACCACGCCCAGCGCCTGCACCAGCGATGTCGTGGCCCACATGATCCAGTAGGTCATGTTGTTCAGCCGCAACACCAGCGTGGTGGCCGCCGCCACCGTGCCCACGCTGGCCTGGCCCTGATACCACAGCAGCAAGGCCCAGCCCGTCACCGCCACGATCAGGAACCCGTTCAACACGGTCAGCGCCAGATCCATCTTGGTGACGACGCGCATTTCGTGCTGAAATTTCACCCGCGCCGTCTCGATCGCCTCGGTCGCATGGCGCATTTCCAGATCGTGATGGGCGAACAGCTTGACCGAGTGGATGTTGGAATAGGCATCCACCACGCGCCCCGTCACCGCCGAGCGCGCATCGCTGCTGGCCTTCGACGCAGGCCCCGCCCGCCGCAGGGTCCAGCGCACCAGTGCCGCATACAGCGCGAACCAGATCAGCAGCGGCAGCAGCAGCCGCAAATCCGCATCCGCCAGCATCACCCCGGCGCCAACAATGGTGACCGAGGCGAAGGCCACCGCATCAAAAGTCTGGAACACCGCATCCCCCGCCGCCGGGGGCGTCTGCATGATGCGGTTGGCAATACGCCCCGCAAAATCGCTTTCAAACCAGCCCACCGGCTGGCGCAGCACATGGTCATGCGCGCGGTAGCGGATCATCGTACCGAAATTCGGCAGGATCGTGTTGTGCAGCAGCGCGACATTGGCCACCAGCAGCGCCGGGCGCAGGATCAACACCGCCAGACCGACAAGGATGATCTCGCCCCCATGGCTGGCCCACACCTCCTGCGGGCTGCCATTGGCCAGCAGATCGACCATCCGCCCGACATACCAGATCAGCGCCACATCCGCCGAAGCCGCGATGATCGACAGTGCCGCCGTCACGGCAAACACGCCATGGAACGGCTGGATATACTCTTTCAGAAACGGCCAGAGCCGGCGTGGCGGAGTATCCGAATGCACATAGGGCCGATAGGGATCAACGAGCCCTTCAAAAAAACGAAACATGAGGAAGGCCTTGGAATGCTTGCGCCCCAAGATATAGGCGATTTTGACCGAAAGGAAAACCGATCAGCCCAAGAGTTCCGCACGGGAAGCCCGCAGGCCCGAGGCGATCCAGGCGGCCTCCAGCTCTTTCAACCGCGCACCCAATGCCGCCCCTTGCAGCGCAGGCATCAGATCGGCAGGACGCACCGGAAACACCGCCGCAGCCCCGCGCGCAATCTCGGCCTGCCAGCCCTCGGGCAGCGGCGTCGCGAACAGGGCGGCGCGGGCCAGCATCACATCCGCTGCCTGTTCGGCGCCCAGACGATAGCCCAGCTCTGCCGGTGCCGACATGTCACCCAAGGCGGCGCGCAACCGCTCCATGGCCCGGCTGTCGGCGCGTGACAGACGCCAACGGTCGGTGACATCCTCGCCCCCCAGCACCAGCAGGCGGCGCGGCCAATGCGGTGCCCGCCCGGCCTCCAGATGCACCAGCGGCGCCAGCCCGCGCGGGTCGGCACCCGGCAGCACATGCCCCAACACCCCGGCCATGGCCATCGCGGCCACCGCAGGCGCAGGGTCAGCAGCCGACAGCAGCTTGCGCATCTCGGCGCCGATCCGTTCGGCCGAAAGTGTCTCTAATCCTGCGGAATGGGCGGCACAGGCGGCCAGCCCTTCGGGATCAAGCCCCCCCTCAGGGTCGCCATAAATCGCATGAAACCGGAAGAAACGCAGGATGCGCAGGTAATCCTCGCGGATGCGCGCCTCGGCATCGCCGACAAACCGCACCCGCCGCACCAGCAGATCCGGCAAGCCGCCCAGCGGGTCGATCACCTGCCCTTCGGGCGTGGCATAAAGCGCGTTCATCGTAAAATCGCGGCGCGCGGCGTCGTCTTCGATCCGCGCAGAAAAGGCCACGACCGCGCGGCGCCCGTCGGTTTCCACATCGCGGCGGAAGGTGGTGACCTCATGCGCGATGCCCTCGGCAATCACCGTCACCGTGCCGTGGTCTATGCCAGTCGGCACCACCTTCAGCCCGGCCCGTTCGGCCAGCCGCGTCACCTCGCCCGGCGCCGCGTCCGACGCGATGTCAATATCCGCAACCGGCACGCCCAGCAGCGCATTGCGCACGCAGCCGCCCACGAACAGCGCCCGGAACCCGGCCCCGGTCAGCGCAGCGCAAACCCGCTGTGTCGGCTCCGCCGCGATCCAGCCGCCGATGACCTTCACGGCGCCAGCCTGTCGGCCAGTCCGCGCAGGATGCGCGCCGTGGCGCCCCAGATGTAATAAGGCCCGTAGGGCACGGCGTAATAGCGCCGCCACTGGCCGCGCCACATCCGCCGCTCCACCCGGAACTGCGCCGGATCGGCCAGATGCGCCAGCGGCACACGGAACACTTCTTCCACCTCACCCGCCTCGGCACGGGTAGCAAAATCGCCTCTGATATGGCCCAAGACCGGGGTCACGGTATAGCCGGTCACCGTTTCATGCACCGGCAGCCGCCCCAGCAGCGTCACCAGCCCGGCCTCCAGCCCCACCTCCTCATGCGCCTCGCGCAGCGCCGCCGCCTCGGGCGAGGCATCGCCCGCGTCGATCTTTCCGCCCGGAAAGGCGATCTGCCCCGGATGGTGCTTCAACCCCGAGGCCCGCTTGGTCAACAAGACCGAGGGGCCGCCCGGCCCCGCGCACACCGCCACCAGAACGGCGGCGGCGCGCAGTTTTCGTCCCGGCGGCAACACGACCTCGGGGTTCAGGTCATAGTCGGAGCTTGCGGGCGCCGGCCGAGCCAGCGCCCGGATCAGCGCCTCAGGCCCCATCGCGCGCCGCCTGTTCCGCCTCGAAGCCAAGCGTCTTCGGGTCAAACTCGTAATGCGCACCACAGAACTGGCAATCTGCGGTCAGGATGCCTTCGGGTGTGGTCATATGCGTCAGATCCTTGGCCGAATAGATCGACAGGGACGACCGCACTTTCTCGGCCGAACAGGAACAGCCAAAGCGC
Organism: Gemmobacter aquatilis; assembly: GCF_900110025.1. Taxonomy (GTDB): domain Bacteria; phylum Pseudomonadota; class Alphaproteobacteria; order Rhodobacterales; family Rhodobacteraceae; genus Gemmobacter; species Gemmobacter aquatilis. Next base: position 284,024 of record NZ_FOCE01000001.1, read on the forward strand.
ACCGGCTGCGTCTCAAAGACCCGCGGCCCTTCCTCGTGGAACAGCCGCACCAGCAGATCGGTCGGCGTGACAACCGGGCCGATCAGCTCCAGCTCCTCCACCGTATCCAGCAGCAGATTCACCCGTCGCCAGTTTTCACCCACTTCGCCCTCGACAATATCACCCGCCTGCAGCAGCCCCCCCTCACCCGAGCCACCACCCTGCGCCACGAAGGGCGAGGCTTTCGGCATATGCTGGATCATCACGCCCCCAGCGCGCCAGCGCGGCGCCACCCCAGGTTCCTGACTGCGGCCATAGGTCAGCGCAAAGCGGGTCGGCAACTGTTCCGACTGGGCAAAATACGTCTCGGCACAGGCGGAAAGCGAGCCACCGTCCAACGGCGTGATGCCTTGATACGGCACCATCCCGGCGCCTTGGTCGATCACGATGACAAAATAGCCCTCGCCGATCAGGTCAAAGGGTTTGGCCTGCGGATCAAGCTCTTCCGCGACGAAGTTGGCATAGGCGCGGATGCGCGCGGGCTCGCCATCATCGGTCGGGCCATAATAATCGGTGGCGATCATCTTGACCGCACCGAGACCACGGATCTGCAGCGACAGCCGCCAGCGCAGCTTGATCGTCTGCCCGATCAGCGCGGTCAGCAGCGCGGCCTCGCAAACCAGCGCCTCGATCTGCGGCGGATAGGCGTGCTGCTTCAGCACCTGATCCAGCACGCCATCCAGACGCGCAATCCGGCCGCGGATGTCGGACAGATCGAGTTGGAATGGCAGGACAGTATCGTCCCAGGCGATTTGCGAACCAATGGTCATGGGGGTTTCCTAACGGTGCCAGTCTTGGCATACCGCGACTATATAGGCGCGGCAAGTTCGGGGTCCAAGAGCATGATCAGACGAGTGGGCGAAGCGGTAAGGCCGGGGCAGCGCTATCGGCTGCGGCCCGGGGTCTATGCGGTGCTTCTGCAAGGCGCAGATGTGCTGGCCACCTTTCAGGAAGCCCCGACGCCGGAGTTTCAACTGCCGGGCGGCGGGATCGACCGGGGCGAACACCCGATCGCCGCCCTGCACCGCGAGGTGATGGAGGAAACCGGCTGGCATGTCGCCATCACGCGGCGGCTCGGTGCGTTTCGGCGGTTCTGCTACATGCCGGAATATGATCTCTGGGCCGAAAAGCTATGCACCGTCTATCTGGCACGCCCCGCGCGGCAGATCTGCCCGCCGACAGAGCCGGGCCACAGCGCAGTCTGGCTGCCCGCCGCGGCCGCCGTTGACATGCTGGGCAACCCCGGAGACCGCGCCTTTCTGGCCCGGGCGCTGCGTCAGCCGCGATAGTGGAACAGCACGCCCGACACATCGTCGGGAAAATCGGCACCGCCGGTATGACCGTTCAGTTCCCAGACCAATGCCTCCAGCAGGGCCTGGGCTTCGGTATCGGCATTGCGCCGCAAGAACCGCTCCAACCCCTCTGACCCGAACTCCCCGCCATCCAGCGCCGGACATTCCGTCACCCCGTCCGACACCAGAAACAGCCGGTCGCCGGGATGCAGCCGCGCCTCGATCCGTTCGAACGCGACATTGGGCAAAAGCCCGATCGGCAGGCCACCATGGCCGATCTGTTCAACCCCGCCCGCCGCACGGATGACCATCGGGTGTGGATGCCCGGCCTGCACCAGTTGCACCCGGCCGGTTTCCAGATCCACCTCGGCATAGGCCATGGTGAAATACTGTTCCACCTGCATGTCTTCCAGCATCATGCGGTTGAACCGTGCCGCGACCATTTCGGGCGGCCAGGCATCGCGCGCGCCCTCTACCCCGCCGGTCAGCGCGATGTTCTGATCGGGCGAGGCGCCTGACAACAGCCCCGCCAGCCGCGCCGTCATCATCGCCGAAGCCACACCATGCCCCGACACATCGACCGAATACAGCGCCACCCGCCGGGCGCTGATTTCAAAGAACCCGACCAGATCCCCGCCCACATGCCCCGAGGGCCGCAGCAGGATCGAGGCCGTCCCCCGCCCGAAATCGCGGTGCCGGTCACGCGCCAGCGTCTGTTGCAGCTTGCGCGCCTCGATCAGATCCCGGTCCAGCGAATCATACAGCTTCTGCAATTCGCCCAAGGTGCTGCCGATCAGACGGTTCTTCTCCATCAATTCCCGGTGCATCCCGAGGATACGCTCCCCCGCGCGCAGCCTTGCGTGCAACTCATCGGCGTTCACCGGCTTGGTCAGGAAATCATCCGCCCCGACATCCAGCCCCAGCGCCACCTCGCCCTTCTCGGATTTGGAGGTGAGAAGGATGAAGTACCCATATCTTTCGTGCGGCAAGGCCCTGAACGCCTTGCAGAAATCCAGGCCCGAAATGCCCGGCATCACCCAGTCCGACAGCACGATGTCGAAATCGGTACGCCGACACATCTCCAGCGCCTCCTCGCCGGTTCCCGCCTCCATCACCTGATAGCCCCAGCGCATCAGCGATAGCGACAGAACCTTGCGCTGCGCCTTGCTGTCATCGACGACAAGCACCCGGCGCGGCGTCAGCGGCGCCCGAAGCACATTTCTTTCAATCTTGCCCACACTCACCACGACCCAACTCCGCAAACGAATTTCACCAAAATCGGCGGCGGAGCTTAAGAGAGAGTGAAACCTAAAATTGCGCGGAAAAGGCTGGCAGCGCCTAACGGATTGTTAAACCGCCACGGTCAGGCTGGGGCTGTGTGGAACAGGCCGCAGGCTGGGGGTTATGATGATTGACTGGGAAAGGGTGGCCGATCTGAAGGCCGAGGTCGGGGTGGATGGCTTCGATGAAGTGATCGCGCTGTTTCTGGAGGAAACGGACGAGGTGGTTGCAAGGCTGCCTGCCAGCGGTGATGCCCTGCAGGTCGGGCGCGACCTGCATTTCCTGAAGGGAAGCGCCCTCAATCTCGGGTTTCGCGAGATGGCGCAGCTGTGTCAGGATGGCGAACGCAAGATTGCCCTCGGCGCGGTGGAAGAGGTCGATCTCAGGGCCTTGGCCGCGCTTTATCGCAAATCCAAGGCCGCGTTTCACGCAGCCCTGGCCAAAACAGACGCGGCCTGACCGTCAGACGAGAAACTCTGCCAGGGCATCATCGCCGGTGATGTCGCGGTAGGCAAAGCCTGCCTCGTCCATCCGGTTGGTGAACCGGGCAAAGCTGGAGGCCGATTTCGTCTCGATCCCGATCAGCACCGAGCCAAAGTTGCGCGCCGATTTCTTCAGGTATTCAAAGCGGGAAATGTCATCTTCGGGGCCGAGCATGGTCAGGAACTCGCGCAAGGCACCGGGCCGCTGCGGCATCCGCAGGATGAAGTATTTCTTCAGCCCGGCGAACCGCTGTGCGCGTTCCTTGACCTCGGGCAGACGCTCGAAATCGAAGTTGCCGCCTGAGGTGACGCAGACCACCGTCTTGCCGCGAATCTCGTCGGCCAACACCGGCAGCACATCGACCGACAGCGCCCCTGCCGGTTCCAGCACGATGCCTTCGACGTTCAGCATCTCCAGCATGGTGACGCAGATACGGTCTTCGGGGGCCAGCAGCACCTGCGCGGGCGCGGCCCAGCTCAGCCGGGAGAAGGTCTGTTCCCCCAGACGCGCCACCGCCGCGCCATCGACAAAGCTGTTCACCCGCGGCAGCGTGACCGGGTGCCCGGCCTCCAGCGCCGCCGTCATGCTGGCGCCACCCAGCGGCTCGACAAAGCGAAAGTCGATGCCCGGCGCCTCGTCCCGCAGATAGGTTGTCACCCCTGCAGCCAGACCGCCCCCGCCCACCGGCAGAATCACCAGATCCGGTGGGGTGCCCAGTTGATCGAGGATCTCGACCCCGACACTCGCCTGCCCTTCGATCACATCGGCATCGTCGAAGGGCGACAGGAAATGTGCGCCCTGTTCGCGGCAATAGGCCTGGCTGGCGGCCAGAGTCTGATCGAAATAGTCGCCGGTCAGCACGATCTCGATGGAATCGCCGCCGAAGGTGCGGGTCTTGTCGATTTTCTGCTGCGGGGTGGTGACCGGCATGAAAATCGTGCCTTTCACCCCGAAATGGCGGCAGGCATAGGCCACGCCCTGCGCATGATTGCCCGCACTGGCGCAGACGAAATGCCTTTGGTCAGGGTTCGATCCGCGCACCTTCCGCATCGCCGTAAACGCGCCGCGCAGCTTGTAGCTGCGCACCGGCGACAGATCCTCGCGCTTGAGCCAGATCTCGGCGCCATAGCGGTTGGAGAGGTGGTCATTGCGCTGCAACGGCGTGGCCTCGAACAGGTCACGCAGTGCCAGGGTCGAGCGGCGGGCGGCTTGGGCAAACTGGGTCATGTGCCGATTAGACCCGCGCGGGCCGAAATGGCAAGATCAGACCAGCGCGCGCTTTTCGATGTAATGGCCATAAAGCGTGGTGAGAATGGAAATTCCGACCATCAGCTGCACCCAACCCGAAGCCAGTTCCCACAGCAGGCCCAGAACCGGAATCGGCCCCAGAACCACGCCCGGCAGGCTGAGCAGCAGCGTGGCGAACGTGGAAATCGCAGCAAGCCCGAACATGACGCCGGACTCGCCGATCGTCGCCTCCCACCCTGCGGTGAAGCGGATGGGCCGACCCAAGGCGGCGGCAGGCAGGATCGCGCTGAAGCGATAGCCGACCACAAGGCAGGGAATCAGCACGGCAAAAATGGACAGGGAACCGGCAAGCGGGCCCAGCAGCGGCACCAGCAACAAGGCCGACAGCAGCGACATCACCACACCAATCATGACGATGACCAGCGCAATCCCCAAGGATTTCAATAGGTAGTCCAGCATCTGCGGCCCATGGAACGGCGGCAGCAGGCTCTGGGGTTCTTCCACCAGCAGCACATAGCGGTGCCAAGCCACCGCAATCCAGAGCGAGCCCATCAGCAACAGCAGAGCCATGAGACCGGACGCCAGAATGGTGGCCATGTCCGACTCTGCCGAGAGCGGCATCGAAAAACCCGATGCGCCGAACAGCACCGAAAGCGCCATTTCCGCAAGGAAGATCACCCAGGAAACCCGCAGCGCCGCCTGCAGGTTGCCAAAGACCTGCCGCACCGAATGGGTCAATATCTGCCAGGCTTTCATTTCGTGCTCCTGCATGGGTTGTGCCGAAACAGTCAGAGAGCCGCCGTCCTGTCAACCGGGCAGCGCTTGCCCTTCCGCCGTTTTCCCTTTAATCGCGGGCGAAACCGCGATGGAGCGTCTGACATGTCCAAGCCCAAGAAAGTCGTCCTCGCCTATTCGGGCGGTCTCGATACCTCGATCATCCTGAAATGGCTGCAAACCGAATATGGTTGCGAGGTGATCACCTTCACCGCCGATCTGGGGCAGGGGGAAGAGCTGGAACCGGCCCGCGCCAAGGCCGAACTGCTGGGGATCAAGCCGGAAAACATCCATATCGTGGACGTGCGCGAAGAGTTCGTGCGCGATTTCGTCTTCCCGATGTTCCGGGCCAACGCGGTGTATGAGGGGCTGTATCTGCTGGGCACCTCGATCGCGCGGCCGCTGATTTCCAAGCATCTGGTTGATCTTGCCCATAAACACGGTGCCGATGCCGTGGCACATGGGGCAACCGGCAAGGGCAATGATCAGGTCCGGTTCGAGCTTTCGGCCTATGCGCTGGACCCCTCGATCCGCGTGATCGCGCCGTGGCGGGAATGGGATCTGACCAGCCGCACGAAGCTGATCGAGTTTGCCGAGGCGAACCAGATTCCGATTGCGAAAGACAAGCGCGGCGAGGCGCCGTTCTCGGTCGATGCGAACCTGCTGCACACCTCCTCTGAAGGCAAGGCGCTGGAAAACCCTGCCGAGGAAGCACCCGATTATGTGTATCAGCGCACCGTCGCCCCGGAAGATGCGCCCAACACCCCGGAATATATCGAAATCACCTTCGAGCGCGGCGATGCTGTGGCGATCAATGGCGAAGCGCTGTCTCCCGCCACGATCCTGACCCAACTGAACGAATTCGGCGGCAAACATGGGATCGGGCGGCTGGATTTCGTGGAAAACCGCTTTGTCGGCATGAAATCGCGCGGGATCTACGAAACCCCCGGCGGCACCATCCTGCTGGAAGCGCATCGCGGCATCGAACAGATCACGCTGGATGCCGGGGCGGGCCACCTGAAAGACAGCCTGATGCCGCGCTATGCCGAGCTGATCTATAACGGCTTCTGGTTCTCGCCCGAGCGGGAAATGCTGCAGGCGCTGATCGACAAATCGCAAGAGCATGTGACCGGCACCGTGCGGTTGAAGCTGTACAAAGGCTCGGTCCATTGCGTGGGCCGCTGGTCGGAACACTCGCTGTACAGCGAAAAACATGTGACGTTTGAAGAAGATGCAGGCGCCTACGATCAGAAGGACGCGGCGGGCTTCATCCGCCTGAACGCGCTGCGGCTGAAACTGATCGCCACGCGCAATGCGCGGGTTGCCAAGAAGTAACCCACTGTTTCACATGAAACATTCAGGCCGCGCCGGGCAACGGGCGCGGCCTTTTGCGTTGTGACGCAACGGCGTGATTGACGCGCGGGCCGCAAACGTCAACCTGCAGCGCAAGCGAGGGGGATGGCATGATGGAACAGATCGCGGCGGATATTCGCAAGGCATTGGAAACGAAAAGCTTTTCGGGCAGCCTGAAATTCGATTGTGGCGCGGCCGGGGTGATCGTACTGGCCGATGGCACCGCCACCACGCAAGACCGCGAGACGGATTGCACCTTGCGGCTGAGCCAGGAAAATCTGGTCAACCTGTTGAAAGGCAAGCTGAATCCGATGATGGCACTGGCGATGGGCAAGTTGAAGCTGTCTGGCAACCCGGGGGTTGCCATGGGGCTGGCCAAGCTGCTGGGGTGACCCAGCGCTACAGGGTGAAGGCACGCAATCGGTTGTAGAAGGGCAGGGCCTGTTCCACCAGATCCTGATATTCCGGCGCCAGATCGGGCAGCGGCCCTTCCGGGTCTTCGAACCCGGTGGAGCGGTGGACGGCGCCATACCAGTGGCTGGCCCAGATTCCATCCGCCGCATGGCCCCCGGCGGGCCAGGTCAGCATCCGTTCGGTGAAGGGGATGCCCAGCGCAGCGCAGAGTTTTTCCAGCATTTCCCGTGGGTTATCGCGGATGTCGGCACTGTCGATCACCAGCGGCGGCTGGCCGAGCCAGCCTGCAACCTCGTCAAACAGTTCGGCCTGCTGGACAAAGCCGATATCGGCCAAGGTCGGCCCCTCGCGCTTTTTGGCATAGCTGGCGACAACCCGTGCCGGATGGCGGATCAGGAAGACATTGGCGCAGGCGCGCATGAAGCTGCGATCAAAGCCTTCGATCATGTGCAGCGTCATATGCTTTTGATAGAACAGGCTTTTCCCATCTGGCACCGGCCCGGCGCAAGTGGCGGCGACGCGGGCGGGATCGGCGTCATGGGTGGCGATGATCGCCTCGCGCATCGGGTGATCGAGGCCGGTTTCGCGCAGATAGGCGGCATAGAACGGCTCGTCCCACACCGCGCAATCGCCACGGGCGGCGAAGGCATACATCATCGCGGTGGACAGGTTTCGCGGCCCGGACCACATGGCGACATGCGTCGTGCCGGCGTGCGCCCCCTGTACACCCCCTGTGCTGCGTTTTTCCATCTCAAGCCCCCACCAGGTCTTTGTACAAGTCGCGCAGGCGGGCGGTCATCGGCCCCATCTCGCCCGTGCCGATCTGCCGCCCGTCGATCACGCCGACCGGGGTCTGCGCCCCGAAGGTGCCGGTCAGAAACGCCTCGTCCGCCGCATAGGTATCGACGAGGCTGAAGTTGCGTTCGTACACCGGGATGCCATTGGCGCGGCACAGGTCGATCACCTTGCGGCGGGTGATGCCGTTCATGCAGTAATCGCCGGTCGAGGTCCAAACCTCGCCCTTCTTCACGATGAAGAAATTGCAGGCGTTCGTCGTGTTCACGAAACCATGAACATCCAGCATCAGCGCCTCGTCCGCGCCAGCCTTTTCGGCGGCGATGCAGGCGAGGATGCAGTTCAGCTTGGAATGGCTGTTCAGCTTGGGGTCTTGCGTCATCGGCAACCCGCGCAGATGCGGCACGGTGGCAAGGCGGATCGGGCGCGGGATCTTCGGGCGCGAATGTTCCATGATGATGGCCACCGTCGGCCCCTGCCGCGACAGCGACGGGTGCTGGAACGGGCGCGATTTCACGCCGCGCGTGACCATCAGCCGGGCATGGGCATCGGTTTCCATGCCATTGGCCTTTTGCGTCTCTAATACCGCCGAAATCACCGCCTCGGGCGTCATCCCGATGGTCAGATCAATCGCTTTCGCCGCCTCGAACAGGCGTTCGATATGCTCTTCGATGAAGGCCCAGCGGCCGTTATACAGACGGATCCCCTCCCACACGCCATCGCCCAGCATGAAGCCCGCGTCATAGACCGACACGAGCGCCTGCGCCTTGGGCAGGATGCGCCCGTTGAGGTAGAGAAGGATCGCCTCGTTGCGGGCGTCATCTTCGGCCTGATGGGTGGTGACGTGATCTGTCATGCGCGGAACTCCTGTGCCGGGGCAGGCTATGCCGGGGCGCGCGCCGGGTGCAAGGGGCGGCATCACGCAGGCGTGTCTTGCCCGGGCGGCACCTGCGCCACAGATTTTGGGCGAACAGGAGGAATGGTGATGAAGACAGTGGTTCTGGCAATGGGCCTGGCCCTTGCGGCGGGCGCGGCGCAGGCCGAAATTCGCAAGGCAGTGGTGGCGGGCGGCTGCTTCTGGTGCGTGGAGTCGGATTTCGAGGCGGTGAAAGGCGTGCAGGACGTGGTGTCGGGCTTTGCTGGCGGCAAGGGCGAGAACCCGACCTACAAGGAGGTGTCGCGCGGCGATACCGGGCATTACGAGGTGGTGCAGATCACCTATGACGATGCGGTGCTGCCCTATGCCGATCTGGTGGCGCGCTTTCTGCGGTCGATCGACGTGACCGATGCGGGCGGGCAGTTCTGTGACCGGGGCGACACCTACCGGACGGCGATTTTCGTCTCTGACGCCGCAGAAAAGACGGTGGCCGAGGCGGCGGTGACGCAGGCCGGGCAGCAGTTGGGGCAGGCGATTGCGACGAAGATCCTGCCTGCCGCGCCGTTCTGGCCGGCGGAGGATTATCATCAGGGCTATTACCAGTCGTCAGATATCGTGCTGACGCGCGGCGGGCCGATGCAGAAGAAGAACGCCTACACGTTTTACCGCGAAGGCTGCGGTCGGGATGCGCGGCTGAAGGCGCTGTGGGGCAAGGACGCCTGGAGCGCGCATTGACCGGGGTCAGTAAGGCAGGTCTGGCCCGCGGCCCTGCAGGCGCTTGAGGTTGGAACGCGTGCGGCTGCGGACCGGCTTCAGCGCCGACATGGCAATCGCCGCGATGCCCTTGCCACCGAGCATGGCACGCCCGACCGACAGTGCGGCTTCGGTCATCGCTTCGGTCTTTTCATGGACCATGCGGGAATTTTCTTCCGGCGCCACGTTCCAGAACCCCGCCATGCCCCAAAGCCGCATGGCGATGACCATCTGTGCCTCGGCCAACATGAGGCCGGTATGCATCGACAGCCTGACGGCCTGATTGGGGGTAACGAACATTGTGGTTCCTTTGCTACAGCTCTATGTGACATTGGCACCACGGCCCCCCCATACAAGGCTGACGTAGGGTCAATGACACAAAAGTATTAATTTCCGATACCGGATTATCCGGCGCGGAAAGGCCGGTCAGGCAAGGATCAGGCCACCCTCCTGTTGCAGAAAGCGCACCACCTCCTCGACGCCATGGTTCTGGCGCAGGCGGGCCATGACGTAGGGGCGGGCGCCACGGGCGGCTTTGGTATCGGATTCCAGCAAGGCAAGATCGACGCCGACATGGGGGGCGAGATCGGTCTTGTTGACCACCAGCAGGTCGGATCGTGCCAGCCCCGGCCCCTTCTTGCGCGGAATGTCCTGCCCGGCGGCGGTGTCGATCACATAGATCGACAGGTCGGCCAGTTCGGGGCTGAAGGTCGCGGCAAGGTTGTCGCCGCCGCTTTCGATCAGGATCAGGTCCAGATCGGGGAAGGTGGTGCGCAGATCGGCCACGGCGGCGAGGTTGATGCTGGCATCTTCGCGGATCGCAGTATGTGGGCAGCCGCCGGTTTCGACCCCGCGGATGCGGCTGGCGGGCAGAACCTGCGCGCGGGTCAGGTAATCGGCATCCTCGCGGGTGTAGATGTCATTCGTGATCACGGCCATTGAACAGCGGTTCGCCAGCGCGGCGCACAGCTTTTCGGTAAGCGTGGTCTTGCCGGCGCCCACCGGGCCACCGATGCCGACACGAAGGGGGCCATGCGGGCTTGTCATGTGCGGAAAATCCTGACTTCGAGGGTTTCGTGGCGCATCGCCGCCATATCGGCGCCGGGCGTGAAGGTGGCGATGTCGTCAAGGCTGGCGGTTGCCGCCTCGGTGGCGAGTTGGGTGAAGAGAGGCGCGAGGCGGCTGAGCAGGGCTTGGGACTCCGACTGGCCCAGCGGCAGAAAGCGCGTCGCGGCCGAGATCATCTGCGCGGCGGCCCCGTGCAGGAACAGGGACAGCACCTCCTCGGTCGGCACATCCAGCGCGCGCGTGGCGAGGCCGACCGCCACCGGATAGGGCCGGATAGAGACGGTTTTGCCGGTAATGGTGCCGATCAGTGCGGCAAAGGCGCGGCCCTGATCCAGCAGTTCGGTTTCGCGTTCCGGGCAGGTGGCGTAGCTGAGCAGCAGGTCGGACAGCAGATCCGGGTCTGCCCCGGCGCGGGCCTGGGCAAGGAAGATCGCATCCATCCGTGGGCTGCCAAAGCGCAGGGTCGTGGTCACCCAGGCCTCGACATCGGCGATGTTGCGCACGGCGCCGGTGGCCATCGGCTGCTCCAGCCCCTGCGAATAGGCGAAGGCGCCGATCGGGAAGGCGGGCGACAGCCATTGCCAGAGGAGAAGCCGGTCCTCAGCCATGGAAATGAAAATTCCCGTCGCCATGATCGTGGCCCATGGTGCGGCCATGGCCATAGGCGCCGCCTTCGGGTTTGAACGGCGCACTGGTCAGGGTCAGCGCGGCGCCAAGGCCCGCCAGCATCTTTTCCAGCACATGATCGCGGCGGATCACCAGATGATCCCCGGCAATCTCGCAGGGGGTGTGGCGGTTGCCGATATGCCAGGCGAGACGCGGCAGATCGCCCCGCACCTCGACCACCGGCTCTTCGGCGGCGATGACGACGATCAACCGGCCATCGGAAAGCTGAAAGGCATCGCCCTGGTCCAGACTGGTGGTTTCGGCCAGATCCACGAGAAAGCTGCTGCCATCCTCGGCCACCAGCCGTTTGCGGCGCAGAAAGCGCGCGTCATAGCCCAGCACGACGCGGCTGTCAGAGCGCAGCCACTGACCGGAGCGGAGAATGGTTTGGGCTGTGAGATGATCCATGATTCGTTAACTTTCCGGGCGCAGTCTGGCTGCATGAACATAGGAGGAACAGGGATGCAGGGTAAGACGCTGACGCCCGAGGAGGAGTTGGAGGCGCTGCGCGCCCGGATCAGCCGCCTGCAATCGCAGGAAGCCGCGCTGATGCTGGAGGTGGAGGGTTTGCCCCGCCCGGGCCTGCGGCCGGGCTGGCCGATCCGCAGGCTGGGCGAGGCGTTGCATTAGAACAGGAAATACCGCTGGGCCAGAGGCAGCTCCTGCGCCGGTTCGCAGGTGATGATCTCGCCATCGGCGCGCACTTCGTAGGTTTCGGGATTGACCTCGATCTTTGGGGTGGCGGCGTTCAGGATCATGTCGGATTTGCCGATGCTGCGGGTGTTGGACACGCCATAAAGCTGCTTTTGCAGCCCCAGTTCGGCGCCCAGCCCGTTGGCGATGGCGGCACCTGACAGGAAGGTGGCGCAGCTCATGTGCCGGGCGCGGCCCAGCGCGCCGAACATCGGGCGCGAATACATCGGCTGCACCGGGATCGAGCCGTTGGGATCGCCCATCTGCGCCAGCACGATCATGCCGCCCATCAGCACCATGTCGGGCTTGGCCCCGAAAAACGCGGGCGACCAGAGCACCAGATCGGCGCGTTTGCCGACCTGCACCGAACCGATATGACGGGAAAGCCCATGCGCGATGGCCGGATTGATGGTGTATTTGGCGATATAACGGCGCACGCGGAAATTGTCGTTCGCGCCGACCTCCTCGGCCAGCCTGCCGCGCTGCACCTTCATCTTGTGCGCGGTCTGCCAGGTGCGGGTGATCACCTCGCCAATGCGGCCCATCGCCTGACTGTCCGACGAAATGACGCTGAAGGCGCCCATGTCGTGCAGGATGTCCTCTGCCGCGATGGTTTCCTTGCGGATGCGGGATTCGGCAAAGGCCACATCCTCGGGGATCGAGCGGTCAAGGTGGTGGCAGACCATCAGCATGTCGAGATGCTCTTCCACCGTGTTCACGGTATAGGGCATCGTCGGGTTGGTGGAAGACGGGATGACGTTCTGGCTGCTGACCACCTTCATGATGTCGGGCGCATGGCCGCCCCCCGCGCCTTCGGTGTGGAAGGCGTGAATGGTGCGGCCCTTGATCGCGGCGAGGGTGTTTTCGACAAAGCCGGATTCGTTCAGCGTGTCGGTGTGGATCATCACCTGCACATCCATGTCGTCGGCCACCGAAAGGCAGCAGTCGATGGCGGCGGGGGTGGTGCCCCAATCCTCGTGCAGTTTCATGGCGCAGGCGCCGGCATTCACCATTTCGACCAGCGCCTCGGGCAGGGAGGCGTTGCCCTTGGCGGCGATGCCGAAATTCATCGGGATCGCATCCACCGCCTGCAGCATCCGCCCGATATGCCAGGGCCCGGGGGTGCAGGTGGTGGCCAGCGTGCCATGCGACGGGCCGGTGCCGCCGCCCAGCATGGTGGTGACGCCGGAATGCAGCGCATCTTCGGCCTGTTGCGGGCAGATGAAGTGGATATGCGCATCCATGCCGCCCGCGGTCACGATCCGCCCCTCGCCCGCGATCACATCGGTGGACGGGCCGATGATGATGCTGACATTGGGCTGGGTATCGGGGTTGCCCGCCTTGCCGATGGCGGCGATCAACCCGTCGCGCAGCCCGATGTCGGCCTTGTAGATGCCGGAATGATCGACGATCAGCGCGTTTGTGATCACGGTATCCACCGCGCCGCCCGCCCGGCTGACCTGAGATTGGCCCATCCCGTCGCGGATCACCTTGCCGCCGCCGAACTTCACCTCTTCGCCATAGGTGGTCAGATCGCGCTCCACCTCGATGATCAGATCGGTGTCGCCCAGGCGCAGCCGGTCGCCCGCGGTCGGGCCATACATCGCCGCATAGGCGGGACGCGAGATTTTCACGGCCATCAGAGATCCCCCATGACCTGTTGGTTGAAGCCGAACACCCGGCGCAGACCCAGCAGCGGCACAAGACGCACCTCGCGGCTTTGCCCCGGTTCAAACCGCACCGCGGTGCCCGACGCGATGTCGAGCCGCATCCCGCGCGCGGCGGCACGATCAAAGCTGAGCCCGGCATTGGTTTCAGCGAAATGGTAATGCGAGCCGACCTGGATCGGCCGGTCGCCGGTATTGGCGACCATGAGGGTCAGGCCCTCGGATCCTGCGTTCAGGGTCAGGCTGCCATCGGCGGGAAAGATCTCTCCGGGAATCATGGCACCCTCAGGCGAAGGCGAGCGCGAGGCCCGCAGCGGCGGTCAACCCGCCCAAAGCGCGGACAAGCCGCGATTGCAGGCCAAGGCCCAGCGCCACGCCCGCGCCATGCAGCGCGGCGGTGGCGATCAGGAAGCCCAGCGCATAACCCGCCGTGGCCTGCCCTTCGGTGCCATGGGCATGGCCGTGAAACAGCCCGAACAGCGCCACCATGGCGACCGAGGCCGCAAGCCCCGGGCGCAGCGCCAGCGCAGCAGCCAGGCCAAGGGCGATGACCGAGGCGAGGATCATCGGCTCCACCCCCGGCAGGGCAAAGCCCAGCGCGCCCATCACGCCCCCGCCCAGCATGGCGGTCAGAAAGGCCAGCGGCAGCGCCCAAAGCGCCCGCCCCCCGGCCATCGCCGCGCACAAACCGACGGCGATCATGGCCAGAAGGTGATCCGCCCCGCCAACCGGATGCGACAGGCCCGACAGGAAAGGCGTTGCGGTGACATGCCCGGGATGCGCGAAGGCGGCAGAGGGGGCGAGAAGCAGAAGGGGAAGAATGCGTTTCATCTTGGCCTCTTAGCGGATCGGGTGGTGGACGGTGACAAGCTTGGTGCCATCGGGAAAGGTGGCTTCAACCTGCACGGCATGGATCATTTCGGGGATGCCCTCCATGCACTGCTCGGCTGTGATCACATGCGCCCCGGCCTGCATCAGATCGGCGACCGACCGGCCATCGCGCGCGCCCTCGACCACGAAATCGGTGATCAGGGCAATGGCCTCGGGGTGGTTGAGCTTGACGCCACGCGCCAGTCGCCCACGCGCCACCATGGCGGCCAGGCTGACCATGAGCTTTTCCCGCTCGCGGGGGGTGAGGTTCATGCGATGTCTCCATTCATTTGCCAGACCCTGGGCAGGGCCGAGCCACGCAATTGGCCAAGAAGCCGCGCCATCTGCCGTTTCAGCGGCCAGCTGTCGCGCGCCGTCAGACGCAGGATGAGCCGCCCGTTCCAAGCGGAAAGTGCCGTCTCGCAATCGGGCGCCTCCAGCAAGGGGCGCAGCGCCCCGGCGGCATCCTCGGCACCGGGAGCGATGAGGGCGATCACGGCAAGGGCGCGCGCCGGGCCGAGGCTGGCACGGGCCGTGCGACAGGCCAGGGACTCACGGTCAATCGTCACGGCATCGCTCCACACCGGGCGCCCGTCGCGCAGCACCGACCGGCGATCCAGCAGACGCGCGGCGGTCACATCCTCGCCCATGGCCAGACGACCCAGAACGAGGGTTTCGGACAGCAGGCAGGTTGCATCCGCCGCCAGCGACACGCGGGTGGTGCGGCGCAGATGCGAGCCTTCGAACAGGATGGTTTCCTGCGGCAGCCAGTCCAGCCGGGCGCCCGCGCCCACCGTCAGATCGACATCCAGCGCCGCTGCCGGGCCCGGCGAGGCATAGGCGCGTTCCGCCGTCTGGGTGGTGGCCGTCAGCCGCAGGCCGGGCGCGAGGGTCAGGGCGAAACTGATCCGATCCCCCCCCGTCAACCCACCGGAGGTATTGAGAAACACCGCCTCGTCCGGCGCCCCGCCGCCCCGCGGCAGAAACACCTTGGCGGAACCGGCTTGATACAGATCGGCCAAGGCGGGCCGCCCGTGGCGCGCGACAATGCCAAGCCTGGCTGTGCCATGGCTGCGCTGCAAGGCTGGCTGATCCCGCATATCAAGCATCCGCGTCTCCCTTCACCGGGAGAGTGCATCACTGCGGCGGCGGAACAAGTTGTCGCATCCCCGCACCTTGCCATCCTGCGCGTATCTTGTGCACAAGCCCGAAAATCAGGCTTATTGCGCATTAATTGGGCGAAATACTCACCTCATTGCACCAGGAACTCGGCATGAAGCGCCCCTGCCGCGTTGATGCTTTTGAGGATGTCGATCATGTCATGCGGCGCCACGCCCAGCGCATTCAGCCCTGCCACGATGTTGGAGAGGTTGGTGCCCTCGGCAATCTCGGCCAGCCCGGTGCCCGGTGCCTTGTCGATGCCCGCCGTGCTGCGCGGCACCACCACCGTCTCGCCCGCGCTGAACGGGTTGGGCTGCACGACCACCGGCGCCTCCTCGACCCGCAGGGTCAGGTTGCCCTGCGCCACGGCAACCCGGCTGATCCGCACATCCGACCCCATCACGATGGTGCCCGACCGTTGATCCACCACCACCCGCGCCCGCGTTTCCGGCTCCACCAGGATATTCTCCAAGCGGCCCAGCACATGCGCGGGCGAGGCCATGCGCGCCCGGCTGACATCCAGCGTCACCGTGCCCGCATCCTGCATCAGCGCGATAGTGCGGCCAAATTCGCGGTTGATCGCGTCTTCAATCCGGCTCGCGGTGGTGAAATCCGGCTGGCGCAACGCCAGCCGCAGGGCGGAGACTGTGGTGAAATCAAACTCCACCTCCCGCTCCACCCGCGCGCCGGAGGGGATGACACCTGCCGTCGGCACCCCCTGCACCACACGCGCGGCATCACCTTCAGCCAGAACGCCCCCGGCGATGATCGTGCCCTGCGCCACGGCGTAAATCTGCCCGTCGGCGCCGTTCAGCGGCGTCATCACCAGCGTGCCGCCCAGCAGGCTTTTGGCATCGCCGATTGCCGAGATCGTCACGTCGATCCGCCCGCCAGACCGCGCGAAAGGAGGCAAAGTGGCGGTAACGAACACTGCCGCCACGTTCTTGGGACGAAAATCCTCACCCGTGACGTTCACGCCCAGCCGCTCCAGCAGATTGGACATGATTTCTTCGGTATAGGGCGTGTTGCGGATGCCATCGCCAGTGCCGTTCAGGCCAACGACAAGGCCATACCCCACCAGATCATTGCCGCGCACCCCGTCAAATTCCACCAGATCCTTGATGCGGATCGGCGAGGCCAGGGCGGCGACGGGCAGGAACAGGAGCAGAAGGACAAGGCGGATCATCGCAGATACTCCGTCAGCGAAAGCGAAGAAAGCCGCGCCGTCACCGCATAGAGGGTTTCCAGCCGGGTTTCGGCATCGGAAAGCCGCGTCGCCGCGTCATAGTCATCAACCGCAACCATGCTGGTGCGCGCGATCTGCAAGGCACTGGATTCGCTGCTGTTCCGGCTTTGCGCCTCGGCAATCTGGCCTTCGACGCGGGCCACGCGGCCCTGCAGGGTCGCAAGGCCGCTGCGTGCCGCCAGCAAACCCTCGCCCGCGAAGCCCGCGAAGGCGGCCCGCGCATCGGGGCTGGTCTGGTCGCTGCGGTTGATCAATGCGCCCAGCGCCAGCCCCTTCAGCGTTTCGCGAAGCTCCGGGTCCAGCGCCGTCACATCCAGCCTTGCCGTTTCGCCCGCCGCAATCGGCACGCCACCCCCTGCCGCCGCACCGCGCCACGCCTCGGTGGCAAAACCGGCCGGATCCTCAAACCAGACCTCCAGCGCGTTTGCCGCATCGCGGGCGGTACTGGCCCCATTGGTCACCGCGACAATCCGGCTGAGCAGCGCCTCGCCCGCGATCAGCGGCGGCTGATCCACCGCCATGCCGGAAAACAGCGCAGAGCCGCCAATCGAGGTGTTCAGCGCCGCAACCGCCGACAGGAACCCCTGTTCCGCCCGATTGCCCAGCGCCGTGAGTGTGCCGGTCTGCCCCGCGCTGACGGCCAGCAGATCTGTCGAAAGCGCATCGGCCTGCGTGGCCAGCGTGCCCAGCGCGGTTTGCGTGGCAGAGGCGCGCACCTGCATGTCGGTGGTGGTGCGCGCATAGGCCGAAAGCTGCGACAGTGATCGGTCCAGTGCCGCCAGCGGGCCAAGAGTGCCGCGCAGATGGCGGGCGGTATCGGCGGCACGGCCGGTCGTCACCTCTTGCGACAAGGTGGCTATGGAGGATTTTACCGCCCCCATGCTGCGGCGCAACAGGAAAGACTGCGCCAGATCCCCGAGTGAAATCATCGACATGTCAGATCTCCAGCAATGTGTTGATCATATCGCCCGCCACCTGCATCACGCGGGCATTGGCGGAAAACGCCTGTTCGACCAGCAAAAGCTGCTGCATCTCCTGGTCAGTATCCACGCCCTGCGCCAGTTCCTGCTGTTGCAGGCCCGTGGCGCGGGCGCTGGCGAAACTGGCATCGCTTTCGGCATCGAGCCTGTCGGTGGCAATCGCGGAAACCAAGGCGGAGGCGGCGGTGGAAAAGCTGCCGCCCTGCGACAGCGCCGATTGCAGCCGCACAAGAAAGCGACTGTCCCCGCTGGGCCCGACGGTGGCCGCGCCCAGCCCGTCGCGCAGGCGGGTGACAAGGCCGCCTTCGGCAGGCACCACGGCGGCATTGACCTGCAACCGCTGCGCAAGGCCGGGGAGCGCGTCCGGGTCCAGCGCGGCACCGGCATCGGTGAACAGGCCGGGCGCGCCGCTGGTCAGCGTGGGGTCCAGCCCGCTGGCGGAAAAGCGCGCCACCAGATCCTGCGCCAGCGCATCGAGTTTCGCCTGCGCGGCGGGGGCCAGCGTGTCGCGGAGAGCGAAATCACTTGCGAGGCTGCCCCCGGCCAGCAGGCCGCTGTCGCCGGTGGAAACCGCCCGCCCGTTCAGCACCAGCCCCGACAGGGCGCCGTTGGCCGCCGTCATGTCGGGGGTGATGTCGCGGCTTGCGGAAAAGCCGAAGACCGAGGCCTTGCCCTCGACCAGCGCGGCGCCGCTGGGGGTATAGAGCGCCATAACCCCATCGCCGCGGTCAATCTCGCGCACCGGGAGAATGGCGGAGAGGCTGTCGATCTGCTGCTGGCGCTGGTCGATCAGCGCGGAAACATCGCTGCCCCCGGCCCCCAGCGACTGGATCTGGGTGTTCAGCGCGGCCACGCGGGCCAGCGTTGTGTTCAGCGTTTCGACCTGCGCGGCAATGCGGGCATCCGCCTCGACCCGGGCGGTCTGAATCGTGCTGCCCGCCTGATTGATCTGCGCCACCAGATCCTGCGCGGTGTTCAGCACGCCGGTCAGCGCAGAGTCCGCCCCCGGCTGACCGGCGGCGGTGATCAGGGCGGCATCAAAACGGTCGATCCGGCTGGTAAGGCTGACCGCGCTATCCGCCGTGCCCAGCGCCGCCTCGACCGTGCTGAAGAAACTGACCCGCGTCTGGGCGGCGCCCGAGGCGGCATCGGCAAGGCGCCGGTCGGACAGCAGATAGCGGTCAAGGCTGCGGGTGATGCCCGTGACCATGACCCCCTGCCCCCGCCCCGCCACCGAAAGCTGGATCTCGCGGCGGCCATAGCCGGGGGTCGCGGCATTGGCGATGTTGTTGGAAATCACCTCGGCGGCGCGAGAGGCGGCCGTCAACCCGCTGAACGCGGAGGACAGGGCGGAAGAGAGGCTCATGCTGTGGCCTTATCGTTTGATGTTGGTGGTTTCCTGCAGCATCTCGTCCACCGTCTGGATGACCTTGGCATTGGACGAATAGGCGCGCTGCGTCTGGATCAGGTTGGTCAGCTCGGCGGCGACATCGGTGGTGGAGCCTTCGCGCGCATAGCCCGCGACCGTGCCGGTCGGGCCATCGCCGGCATCCCACAGGAAGAAGCCGCCGGAGTCGGTGGAGATGCCGAAGGTCTGATTGTCCAGCGCGGCCAAGCCATTGGGGTTGGGCACATCGACCAGCGGGATCTGATAGAGCGTGCGGGTAAAGCCGGTGTCATAGGTGGCAACCACCATGCCCTTCGCATCCACCTCGACCCCGGTCAGGCTGCCGACGGGCGAGCCGTCCTTGGTGATCGAGGTGGGGGAGAAAGTATCGGAAAGCTGCGACAGGCCACCGGATTCACCGATCTTGCCGATCGTCATGTCCAGCGGGCCACCACCCAGATCGAGCGTGACCGCCCCGGTCAGCGGATCATAGTCACCACCAGAAACCATGGTCACCGAGGCCAGCGTACCGCCGCTTTCGCGCGAATCGTCGAAGGTCAGCACATATTCGCCCACAGTGGCGCCATCTTGCGCGGAATCGGTGATCGTTACCGTCCATTCATTGCTGCCTTCGGTGGCGCCAACCGTGGGGGTAAAGGTGAAATCCAGCGTTTCGGAGGTGCCGAGATTGCCGAAATATTCCACCGTCAGCGGCAGTGCCTCGCCCGTGGCGCCGGGTTCGGTGGCCGTGGCGGGCAGGTTGACACCGAGGTTGAGCGTGGTGGTGGGATCCCCCGCCTGCTGATTGGCCGGAACGGTGACCGGCACAAGGCCGGTCACGGAATCGCGCGGCATCACCGGAATGGTGCCATCGGGATTGGCAGGCCAGCCCATCAGCACAAGCCCCGACGCGGTGCGCAGCGTGCCATTTTCATCGGTGCTGAAAGCGCCGGTCGTGGTCAGCAGCAGCGAATCCGGCGTGCCGCCTGCGCCCAGATCGGACTCGCGGCTGACCGGCAGCATCCCGCGCCCGGACACGGCAAGATCCAGCGCGCTGGTGGTGGAGACAAGCGAACCGCGCTGGTCGATCAGGCGCATGGTGCTGGCCTGCACCCCGCCCGCCGCATAGCTGGCGCCGCTGGAGCGCGACATCACCAGCGCCTCGAAATCCGTCATGGCGCGTTTGTAGCCATAGGTGCCGGAATTGGCGATATTGTCGGAAATGGTGGCCAGACGGCTCGCATTCGCGTTGAGCCCGGCGACACCTGCATTGAGGGCAGAAGAAATCGTCATGGGGGAGAGCGCCTTTCTAAGCTTCGATTCCTGGATCAGGACCAAAGCTGCGCGCTTCCCCTTAAGATTGGCCTAATGCCCGCGATGATTCCTGCACTATCTGTCGCGCCGCAGCAGAACCACCTCCACCCGGTTGTTGCGGATCGCCATCGGATCGGCGGTCACCGGCTTGCGGTCGGCATGGCCGGTGACACGGCGCAGGCGGTCGCCCGGCAGACCGGATTCTTGCAACAGGCGGCGCATCACCTCGGCCCGTGCGGCAGACAGATCCCAGGCGGGGTTTTTACGCAGCGCCAGAGGATAGGCGCGCACATGTCCGTTGACGGCGATGCCGTTGCGGGTGATCGGCAGAACCTCGGCCAGCATCCGGGCGACATCGCGCAGCACCGGGCGCGGTTGCGCGGTTTCGGGATCGAACAAAGGGGTGGTTTCAAGGTCGAAAATCTCGATCACCATGCCTTCGTCGGTGACGCGGGTGACGACATGGCGCAGCGCGGTTTCCATCGTCATGCTTTCACCACCGAAGGCCTTCAGTGCCTTGTCGATATCGGATTTCGCCTCGCGCAGCGCCTGTTCCTCGCCCGCCGCGCGGCCATTGGCGATACCGGTGCCGGATTTGGCCTGCGCCTCGTCCGGGAACATGGAATCGCCGTTGAGCACATTGTCGCCCCCCGCCGCCGCGCGGGTCAGCGAGATGTTGGGGTTGAAGAAATCCGCCACCCCTTTGCGTTGTTTTTCCGTCGTCGCACCCAGCAGCCACATCAGCAGGAAGAACGCCATCATGGCGGTCACGAAGTCAGCATAGGCCACTTTCCACGCCCCACCGTGGTGCCCGCCGCCCGCGACGACCTTCTTCCGTTTGATGATGACGGGCGCGGCATTTGGTTTGCCGGCCATCACACACCCATATCTTACACCCAGGCTCAGGCTAGCGGATCGGGGTGAACAGCGGCTTAAAGGATAAAAGACGTTGGAAATTCCGGTCAGGCGAGGTGATGGACGGGGCCACCCGTGGCCATGGCATCGCTGGCGTCATGGGTGACGAGCAGGGTGGGGATCGCCTCGGCCCGGGCGTGATCGAAGGTGAAGCGGCGGATGTCGGCGCGCAGGCTGGCATCAAGGCGCGAGAAGGGCTCATCCAGCAGCAGGGCGCGGGGTTTGGCGAGCAGGGCGCGCATCAGCGCGGCGCGGGCGCGCTGACCGCCCGACAGGGTGGCGGGATCGCGGCTGTAGAAGCCCGCGAGGCCCGCATCGGCCAAAGCGGCCTCGATGGCGGCGCGGCGGGCGGCGCGGGGTTTCACCGCAGGGTCAAGGCCGAAGGCGAGGTTGTCGCCGACGCTGAGATGGGGAAACAGCAGCGCCTCTTGAAACATCAGGCCGACGCGGCGGGATTCGGCGGGCAGGGGCAGCAGGCTTTGGCCGTTCAAGCGGATGTCGCCGGTCAGGGTGAAATCGGGGGAAAGATGGCCGCCGATCGCATCAAGCAGGGTGGATTTGCCGATGCCGGAGGGGCCCATCAGGGTGCAGACCTCGCCCGGTGGGATGGCGAGGGTGAGCGGGGCGAACAGGGGCAGGCCGCCGCGTGGGGTGATGGAGAGGGCGGCAAGCTCAAGCATCGGAATGGGCCTTCATGTCGCGGCGGTGGCGGAAGATCAGGGGCGGCAGGGAGAGCGCCAGCGCATAGGCCAGCAGCGGCAGCGCGGCCAGCAGCAGGCCCGAGATTGCAGCGGCACGGCGGTCGGCGCCGGAGGCGAGGGCCACGGCCTCGGTCGTCAGGGTGGGCACACGGCCTGCGCCCATGAACAGGGTGGGCAGGAATTGCGCGGTGGAGACGGCGATGCCGAGGGCGGCGGCGGAGAGCAGCGGGGCGGCCAGCAGCGGCAACTTGATGCGCAGCAGACGGCGCAGCGGGCCTGCGCCAAGGGCGGCGGCGGCGCGGATCTGGCGCGGGTCCAGCGCGCGCCACGGGTCTGACAGGGTGAGCAGGACGTAGGGAAAGACGAACAGCATCTGCGCCCAGATCACCGCAGGCAGCGGCGCGAGGTTCAGGCGCAGGAACAGCGTGTTCAGGCCGAACAGGAAGCCGATCTGCGGCAGCAGCAGCGGCGCCAGCAACAGGGCAGTGGCCCAGCGGGCGCGGGGCAGGTGGCCGCGATCCTCGCCCTCCAACCACGCGATGGCGAGGAGGAGCGAGAGGGTGGTGGTGGCAAGGGCGAGGGCGAGGGTGGTGAGGGCGGGGGCGGCCCATTGGCCGCGCATCCAGCCGCGCAGGGTCAGGGATTGGGGCAGCAGATCCGGGAAGCTCCACCGGAAGGCAAAGGCCCAGAGGGCGAGGAGGAGCAGCGCGAACAGGCCCGCGCCGATCAGCACTGCGGCGGGCAACGCGGCGGGGGCAAGCGAGAGGTGGCGGTTGCGCTGGCCCCGGCGCAGCCAGAGCAGGCCGAGGCGGGCGAGGCCCCGTTCGGCCAGCAGCCAGGCCGCAATGGCGGCGGCGATCAGTGCGACCAGCAGCAGCGCCCCGGCGCTGGCGGGCAGGATCATCGCCGGGTCCGGGTCGGTGAACCAGCGGGTGAGGGCGACAGCAAGGGGGGGCGGTTGGCCGGGGCCAAGGATCAGCGCCATGTCCACCACCGACATGGCATAGGCCAGCACGATGAACACCGGCAGGCGGATCAGCGGGTAAAGCTGCGGCAGGATCACCTTCAGCCAGACCGAGGCGGCAGAATGGCCGAGCGCGGCGCCGAGCGTCAGGTATTTGCGGACCGGCAGGCGGTTTTGCGCGGCGGTGAGCATCAGGAGGAGGAAGGGCAGTTCCTTCGCCACAAGCCCGAGGGTGAGGGCGAGGCCCAGCGGGTCGTTCACCGTGGCCAGCGGCGGCGGGGTATCCCACCCGGCCAGCGGCGCCAGCAGACGCGCGATCCAGCCAGAGGGGGAGAGCAGGAAAGCCAGACCCAGCGCAAGGGCGGCGTGGGGGGTGGCGAGCAGTGGCGGCAGAAGGCGCGTCACGCGCGGGGCATGGGCCAGCAGGGCGCAGGCACCGATCAGGGACAGCAGGGTGGAGGCGAGGCCGGTAAGCAGCGTCAGGCGCAGGCTTTCGGCCAGGCCGGGTTGGGCGAAAAGCTGCGAAAAGGCCTGTGTAGAGACGGTTCTGGCGCCGATGGCGGGCAGGTAGCCGAAGGCGGCGGCGGCGGTCAGGCCCAGACCGGCCAGGATCGGCAGGGCGAAGCCTGCAAGGGTGGTGACCAGCACCACCCCGCGAAGGCCCCGCCCGGCGCGGCTCATTTGATATAGCGTTTCGCCCATTCCTCGGTGAGGCGGGTCATCCAGCTTGCGTGCGGTTCCAGCAGGGTGGGGCCGAGGTCTTCCAGACGCGGCAGGGCCGGGGCGGAGGGCAGGGCCGTGAACGCCGCCTGTTCCGCTGCGCCGAGTTTGGCCGGATCGAGCACCGAGAAACTGCCGAGGATCGAGATGTCCTGCGCCTTGGCCTGCGTGGCGGGATCGAGCAGGAAGTTCGCCACGACCTTTGCCCCGGCCGTATGGGCGGCGTTATAGGGAATGGCGACGAAGCTGATATTGCCGATGGTCCCCGCCTTGGGCACGAAGACGCGGGCGGATTCGGGCAGCAGGCCCTGTTCGATATAGGCGGCGGTGGAGGCGGGATCGAAGCTCATGGCGATGTCAACCTCGCCATCGTTGAGCATCTGGGTCAGCCGGGTTTCATCTTCGGGGAAGGCCGCGCCTTCGCGCCACAGGTTGGGGCGCAGCGCGTCATACCAGGCCCAAAGCGGCTCTGACGCCGCAGAAAACGCGGTATCGGTGACCGGCTGTTGCAGAACGGCAGGATCGGGTGCGAGTTCGACCAGCGCCTGTTTCAGAAAGGTGGCGCCCATGAAATTCGACGGGTCGGGATGCGTCATCCGGCCCGGATGGGCGGCGGCCCAATCGACAAAACCGGCCATCGAGGCGGGCAGATCGCCCGCCCGCGCGGTATCGGCCACAAAGACGAATTTCGCCAGCCGCCACGGGCTTTCCATCCCATCCACCGGCACGGTGAAATCGACCGAGGCGGCAGAGCCGGGCGACAGATCAAGATATTTGGCATTGGGCAGATCGGCCACGAAGGGGCCGTGCAGCAGGCCCTGTTCCTTCATCGCCAGAAAGTTCGGCCCGTTGATCCAGATGAGATCGACCGCGCCGCCGCTGTCCTTGCCTGCCGTCTTTTCCGACAGGACGCGGGTCACCGCCTCGGCGGTATCGGTCAGCTTGACCTGTTCGACCTTCACGCCATAAAGACGCTCGGTTTCCTGCCCGGCCCAGGCGATGAAATCATTGGTGCGGGTATCGCCGCCCCAGGCGTTGAAATAGACGGTCTGGCCCTTGGCGGCATCAAGTGTGGCCTGCCAGTCTTCGGCAAAAGCGGGGCTGGCAAGGGCGGCGCCAAGCGCCAGGGCGGAAAGAAATCGCATATGTCCTCCGGTCATTTGCCCATGGTGTAGCCCGCGCGGGGGGCTGCGTCATCCGGGAACACGGCAAGGTGATCGCAAGGGCCCGCGCGGAAAGCCCTGAGCGGAAGGCGCTTTTCCCGACGGGGCTTCCTGATATTCATGCGGAAAGCAGGAGGTGCGGGATGGCGCTTGTTCTCGGGGTGGATGGCGGGGGCACGGGGTGCCGGGCGGCGGTGGCGCGGGTTGGCGGGCCGGTGCTGGGCCGGGGGGCGGCGGGGCCGGCCAATATCTCGATCGATCTGGAGGGGGCGGCGGCGAATATCCTTGCGGCCTGCGAGGCGGCGCTGCGCGAGGCGGGCGGCGGCGAAGTGCGGGCCGCCGTGCTGGGGCTGGCCGGGGCCAATGTGACGGCGCAGGCGGCGCGGTTGCAGGGGATGCTGCCCTTTGGCGACGTGCGGATCGTGTCGGATGCGGTGATCGCGGCGAAAGGCGCGCTGGGGGCGGAGGACGGGATTCTGGCGCTGCTGGGCACCGGATCGGTGTTTGCGGTGCAGCAAGGCGGCGCGATCCGGCTGCATGGCGGGCGCGGCTTTCTGATGGGGGACGAGGGCAGCGGCGCGGTGCTGGGCCGGGCGCTGCTGCGCGCGGCGCTGCGGGCGGATGACGGGTTTCGCGCGATGACGCCACTGCTGGCGCAGGTGCTGGGTGAACTGGGCGGGGCGGAGGCGGCGGTGGCCTTTGCGCTGACCGCGCGGCCTGCCGATTTCGCGCGATTTGCGCCGCGTTTGCTGGACAGTGATGATGCGGCGGCGGTGGAGATCGTCGGCGCCGAAGTGACAGAAGTGGCGGAAATCCTGCGCGCCTTGCAGGCGGATGCGCTGCCGCCGGTGACCTTTATCGGCGGGCTGGGGCCGTTTTATGCCGGGCGGCTGGCGGGGCGGTTTGCAGTGCGGGCGGCACAGGGTTCGGCGCTGGACGGGGCTTTGGCGCTGGCGGGGGTGCTGGCATGATTTTGAAACCGCAGCGGTTGTTCGATGGCGCGGCGATCCGCGAGGGGATGGCGGTTGTTGTGACCGGGGGCCGCATTGACGCGGTGGTCGCGGCAGAGGAAGTGCCGGGCGGCACGGCGCTGCCGGGGCTTCTGGCGCCGGGGTTCATCGACCTGCAGGTGAATGGCAGCGCCGGGTGGATGGTGGACGGGACGACCGATGTGGCAGCGCTGCGCGAGATTTGTGCGGCGCAGGCGCGGCTGGGCGCGGTGGGCATCTTGCCGACGCTGATCACCGACACGCCAGAGGCCACGGCGCAGGTGATTGCGGCGGGGATCGCGGCGGCGCGGGCGGGTGTGCCGGGCTTTCTGGGCCTGCATCTGGAAGGCCCGCATCTGGACCCACGGCGCAAGGGCGCGCATGACGCGGGGCTGATCCGCCCGATGGGCGAGGACGATCTGGCGCGGCTGTGTGCGGCGGCGCGGGAACTGCCGGTGCTGATGCTGACTGTGGCGCCCGAGGCGGTGACGCCTGCGCAGATCGCGGCGCTGGCTGCGGCGGGGGCGATTGTGTCGCTGGGCCATAGCGATTGCAGCTTCGAGGTGGCGCAGGCGGCGTTTGCGGCGGGCGCGCGTTGTGCCACCCATCTGTTCAACGCGATGAGCCAGATCGGCAACCGCGCGCCGGGCTTGGCGGGGGCGGTGCTGGCCGGGGATTGCGCGGCAGGGCTGATCGCCGACGGGGTGCATGTGCATCCGGCGGTGATGCGTCTGGCGCTGGCGGCGCGGCCCGAGGGGGTGTTTCTGGTCAGCGACTGCATGGCGGTGGCAGGGACCGAAGCGACCGAGTTTCGGCTGGGCGGGCGGCGCATCCTGCGGCGGGACGGGCGGCTGACGCTGGAGGATGGCACGCTGGCGGGCGCCGACCTGACGCTGCCGCGCGCGGTGCGGGTGCTGGTCGAGCAGGTGGGGGTGCCAGAGACGCGGGCGCTGGCCATGGCCAGCCGCGTTCCGGCAGAGCTGATCGGGATGGGCGACCGCTTCGGGCGGATTGCCGAAGGGCGGCGCGCCGATCTGGTGCATCTGGGCGCGGATGGCGCGCTGGCAGGCGTGTGCCTGGACGGGCGCTGGCTTTAGCGGCGGGCGGCGCGTTCGGTCAGCGCCAGAACCTCGGGGTGGCTGACATTGCGCTTGCCGCGCAAGCCATCCCAGACGGCGCGGGCGAGGATGCGCAGGAAGGTGCGGCTGTGTTCGCCATAGTGGCGGGCGCTGAGCGCCCATTTCGGGACGACCAGCAGCAGCACGCCCCAGAACAGGAGCGGGCCAGCGGCGGCACGATACAGCATCAACCCGTTGCGGAAGTTGTAGTAAACCTTCCACAGCGGGTAATAGGCGCGCTGGTGGGCACGGTCGAAGGTGCCGAAATCATGTTCCCAATGCAGGCGTGGATCGAACCAGTTGGCGAAACCGGCGCGCGCCACCTCCAGCGAATAGAGCACGTCATCGCCATAGATGAACAGCCGCCCGTCGGGAAAGCCGCAGCGATCGACCGCAGCGGCAGAGATGAACTGGCCAACGAAAGACCCACCATCGACGGGCATCGGTGCCTGACGTTCATAATCGGCATCCGAGATATGGAAGCCCTTTCGCCCGCCGCCGAACAGGGTGCGCAGGAAGATGCTTTTGTGCCAGAACGGGTTGCGCCACGGGCGGTTCATCTCGCACACCCCGCCTTGCGGGAAGCGCGCGGCGGCAAGGACGACGCCGGTCTGCGCGCAATAGGGCAGTTGATCGCGGAACTGGGCAACGGCGCCGGGCAGCGGGCGCGCATCGTCATCCATCAGCAGATACCAGTCGGGGCGGTAGATCGCGCGGGCCTCGCGCATCCCCGCCTCGAACCCGCCGGCACCGCCGATATTTTCCGGCAGTTCCACCACATGCAACCGCGGGTCGTTCTGCATCCGCAGCCAGTCGCGCGTGCCATCGGTGCAGGCGTTTTCGACCACGATCACATGATCCAGCGCCTCGGACAGAAGACGGGCCACCGTCTGGCGCAGATGATCCAGACGGTTGAAGGTGACGACAATCGCACAGATCCGGGCCGGGCGTCTGGCAGCGGCGGTGGTCAAAGCGGGTTCACCGTGAAGGCGGGCATCGCCTCGCCCGTCTCGACGGTTTGCAGGAAGCGGCGGCCGCAATCCAGCGCCTCGCGGATGGTCACATCCATGTCGAGATAGCGGTAGGTGCCAAGACGGCCGACGAAAGTGACGTTCGGTTCCGCCTCGGCCTTGGCGACGTAATCGGCCAGCAGGGTTTTTTCAGCCACCTGACGGATCGGGTAATAGGGGATGTCGTCCGGGCCGCACGCACGCGAGAACTCGCGATACAGCACCGACCCTTCGTGGCTTTCCCACGGGGCGAAGTGTTTGTGTTCGGTGATGCGGGTGAAGGGCACCGACACATCGCCGTAATTCATCACCGCGCAGCCCTGATAATCGCCCTGATACTCGAACCGTTCAAAATCCAGCGTGCGATAGCCGAGGCGACCCAGATCATAGCCGAACCAGCCGTCGATCGGGCCGGAATAGAAGACGTGATCATACTCCGCCGCCTGTTCGCGGCTGACCGTGGTGCCCAGCGTGACGGTGATATTGGCGTGATCGAGGATGCGCGCGATCATCGCGGTATAGCCGTTTTCGGGCATCCCTTGGAATTTGTGGAAGAAATAGTTGTCGTCATAGTTGAAGCGCACCGGCAGGCGCTTCAGGATCGAGGCCGGAAGCTCGGACGGCTGACAGCCCCATTGCTTGATCGTATAGCCCTTGAAGAACGCCTCATAGAGATCCGGGCCGACAAAGCGCAGCGCCTGATCCTCAAAGGTCTGCGGGTCGGTGATCGAAGTGTCGGCCTTCGATTCAAGGAACACGCGCGCCTCGTCGGGGCGCAGGGTCTGGCCGAAGAACTGATTGATCGTGTGCAGGTTCACCGGCAGCGAATAGACCGCGCCTTGCGAGGTGGTTTTCACCCGGTTCTTGTAGGGCAGAAAGGTCTCGAACTGGTTCACATAGTCCCAGACCTCGGCATCGTCGGTGTGGAAGATGTGGGGACCGTAGATATGGACCATCACGCCGGTTTCCGCGTCCCGTTCGGTATGGCAGTTGCCGCCGATATGATCGCGGGCGTCGAGGACGGTCACGCGATGGCCCGCCTCGGCCAGCATCCGCCCGATTACCGCGCCGGAAAGGCCTGCGCCCACCATCAGGCAATGCTTAGTCATCGAAACGCATCCTTCGCTGGTCCAATTGGCCAGCCACTACCACAGGGGGCTGCAAAGTAAAGACGCCGGGGGAAGGCCGGACTTAAGTCTGGCCGAATGTCGCCGGGGCGCCGCGCTTTGCTTGTGATGCTGCGGGCCGCGCGCCATATAGGGGCGAGCATGGAGGCGGATATGGCGGAAGAGCGGTTTCCCGGCTGGCACGGCACGACGATTCTGGGCGTGCGGCGCGGCGGCGAAGTGGTGGTCGCGGGCGACGGGCAGGTGAGCCTGGGCCAGACGGTGATCAAGGGCACGGCGCGCAAGGTGCGGCGGCTGAACCCCGGCGGGCGCGAGGTGGTCTGTGGCTTTGCCGGATCGACCGCCGATGCCTTCACCCTGCTGGAGCGGCTGGAGAAGAAGCTGGAAGCGGCGCCGGGGCAATTGGCGCGCGCCTGTGTCGATCTGGCGAAGGATTGGCGGATGGACAAGTATCTGCGCAATCTGGAAGCCATGCTGATCGTGACGGATGGCCGCGACATGTTCGTGCTGACCGGCGCGGGCGATGTGCTGGAGCCGGAACATGACGTGGCCGCAATCGGATCGGGCGGCAATTTCGCGCTGGCCGCGGCGCGCGGCCTGATGGCAACCGAGATGGGCGCCGAAGAGATCGCGCGCCGCGCCATGGCGATTGCGGCGGATATCTGCGTGTACACCAATGGCAATCTGACGGTGGAACGGATCGGCGCCTGATTGCTCAGGCGCCTTCCTTTTCTACCAAACCCTGCAGCAACGCCATGCGGCGGGCGGCAAAGCTGCCAGGCTGCAGCGCCAGACCGCGCATCGCCCGTACGAAGAACTGACGGTAACCCTGCCGCGCCTCGCACCAGGCCAGAAGTTTGACCCCCTGCGGCGGATGCACCAACGCCAAAGGCAGCACCAGTCGTTCCGACAGCTGATCCGAAAGGTCGGAATAGCCAAAGAACACCGGCTGCGTGGCGGCAATGGCATCATGCAGCAGCGACAGCACGGCGGGCGCAGCCTCGGGCCGGTCTTGCGGGTAGTATTGCGACGGTCGCACATCCAGCGCGCGATAAAGCCGGGCGAGCAGCGCCCCCTCCGGGTCGGTTTCAGCCAGCCGGGCAATGGCAGCCGAAGCTGCGCCGGCCGTCACCGGATCGCCGCGATACCCCGCCAGCGCAAGCCCGCGCAGGGTGGCATCGCGCAGCACAGGGTCGGGCGCCGGCGCTGCCTGCGCAACCTGCACCGGCAGACCCACGGCGGCGGCCCCGGCGACAAGGCTTTGGGCCAGCGCACGGCGGGTCAGCATCTGGGGTGCGGGCGGGGCGCGACGGGGGCGCATGGCGAAACCTCTTTTATCAAACAAGGGCACGAAACTGCCGCCAAGCCCGAGTCGAGTCCAGCCGCCTTGCTTGAAACGTGGCAAGCCGGGCTTTATGTGAGGCGCACAAGCAACGGAGGCGACATGACCAACCTCACGCCGCGCGAGATCGTCTCGGAGCTGGATCGTTTCATCATCGGCCAGGCCGAGGCCAAACGGGCCGTTGCGGTGGCGCTGCGCAACCGCTGGCGGCGCAAGCAGTTGGGCGATGATCTGCGCGACGAGGTCTATCCGAAGAACATCCTGATGATCGGGCCAACCGGGGTCGGCAAGACCGAGATTTCGCGCCGTCTGGCCAAGCTGGCAAAGGCGCCGTTCCTGAAGGTGGAGGCCACGAAGTTCACCGAAGTGGGCTATGTTGGCCGCGATGTGGACAGCATCATCCGCGATCTTGTCGATGCCGCGATGATCGAGACGCGCGAGCGGATGCGGAATGATGTGAAAGCCAAGGCGCTGAAAGCCGCCGAAGATCGGGTGATCGAGGCGATTGCCGGCAAGGATGCGCGCGAGCAGACGCGCGAGATGTTCCGCGCCAAGCTGAAAACCGGCGAGCTGGACGGCACGATGATCGAGCTGGAGGTGCAGGACAGCGCGTCCCCCTTCCCGATGATGGGCGGCAACGGCATGGAAATGCAGATGCAGGGCCTGCAGGATCTGTTCAAGGCGTTTGGCGGGCGCACCACTCGCAAGCGGCTGAGCGTGGCCGACAGCTATGACATCCTGCTGGGGCAGGAGGCAGACAAGCTCTTGGATGACGAGGCGGTGAAGGCGGCGGCGCTGGAGGCGGTGCAGCAGAATGGCATCGTGTTTCTGGACGAGATCGACAAGATCTGCGCCCGCAGCGATGCCCGCGGCGCCGATGTGTCGCGCGAAGGGGTGCAGCGCGATCTGCTGCCGCTGATCGAGGGGACCACGGTGTCCACCAAATACGGGCCGGTGAAGACCGATCACATCCTGTTCATCGCCTCGGGCGCGTTCCACATCGCCAAACCTTCGGACCTGCTGCCGGAATTGCAGGGCCGTCTGCCGATCCGGGTGGAATTGCGGGCGCTGACCGAAGAGGATTTCGTGCGCATCCTGACCGAGACGGACAATGCGCTGACCCGGCAATATGCGGCGCTGATGGCGACCGAGGAAGTGACGGTGCGCTTTACCGAAGAGGGCATCGGCGCGCTGGCGCGGATTGCGGCGGATGTGAACCGTTCTGTCGAGAATATCGGGGCGCGCAGGCTTTACACCATTCTGGAACGGGTGTTCGAAGAACTGTCCTTCACCGCGCCGGACCGGGGCGGCGAGGAAGTTGTGGTGGATGCGGCGTTTGTGGAGCAGAATGTCGGTGCGCTGGCCCGATCGGCGGATTTGAGCCGCTACGTTCTGTAAGCGCCCTTGGCGCGGGCAGGGAAATCGTCGAAGGCTTGATGAGTTTCAGGAGTATGCCGTGCCACGCCCGTTCCTTGCCCTTTGCCTGATCGCCCTTGTCGCCTGCACCCCGCGCGGCACGATGACCGTGATGCCCGAAGCCGCCGCCGTGGGCAATGTGCGCGAGATTTTCGTGGGCACCACGCGGGTGCTGGACGCGGAAACCGGCACCTTCGGCGCCGAACGGTCAGAGGTGGCACATTTCGCGCGCTATGAGATTTCGGTGCCGCCGCAGCGCGAGTTGGGCGAGATCAGCTTTCCACGCCGCCATGCCAAGCCGGACCCGCAGACCGATTTCCTGACCGTGGAACAGGATATCATGCCCGACCCCGCCGATTTCCGCCGCGAATTGCGCCAGAGCCTGGCCAAGATGCCGAAGGGCAGCCGCGAGGCGGTGATCTATGTGCACGGGTTCAACAACACCTTTTCGGAAGGGTTGTATCGCATTGCGCAGCTGAGCCATGATCTGGAAATGCCGGGGGTGACGCTGCATTATTCCTGGCCCTCGGCGGGCAATCCGCTGGGCTATGTCAGCGACCGCGATTCCGCGATGTTCGCGCGCGACGGGCTGGAGACGCTGATGCAGGAGGTCTCGGCCGCGGGGGCGGAACATATCCTGCTGGTCGCCCATTCGATGGGATCGGCGCTGACGATGGAGACGCTGCGCCAGATCGCGATCCGTGGCGACAAAACCATGCAACGCAAGATGGCCGGGGTGATCCTGATTTCACCGGATCTGGACGTGGATCTGTTCCGGATGCAGGCGCGGACCTATGGCGCGCTGCCGCAGCCGTTTCTGATCTTCGGGTCCAACCGCGATACGCTGTTGACACTTTCGGCCAGCATCACCGGCCAGCCGGAGCGGTTGGGAAACCTGTCGGACATTTCGCGCGTGGCGGATCTGAAGGTGACATTTCTGGATACGCAGGCGTTTTCGGAAGGATCGGGGCATTTCAATCTGGGGGACAGCCCGGCGCTGCTGCAACTGGTGCGCCGGGTGGGCGAGGTGGATCGCGCCTATGGGGCAGACCAAAACGGGCGGATCGGGTTGCTGCCGGGCGTGGTGCTGACGGTGCAGAGCGCCACGGCGATCATCCTGACGCCAGTGACGGCGGTGGCGGGCGAGTTGAACCGATAGCCTAGCGCGGGCGGCGCAGGTAAACGTAATAGGCGCCCGAGCCGCCATGTTTCAGATGCGCCTCGGTCACCTGCAGCACACAGGGGCCAAGCGGCGGCATATGCAGCCATTGCGGCACCTGATGTTTCAACACGCCATAGCGCTGCGGGATCGGCCCGAAATCGGGGCCGGGTTTGCCCTTGCCGGTGATGACCAGCACAAGCCGCAACCCGCCGCTCCAGCCGTTCAGGATGAAGCGGATGAGTTCCGGGTGTGCCTCGGCCACCGTCATGCCATGCAGATCAAGCCGGGCCTCGGGCGCCAGCTTGCCGCGCAGCATCCGGTCGTGATGTTTGCGATCCATCAGCACCGGCGCGGTGGCGAGGCGTTCGGCCAAGGGCGGCAGCACGTCGAGCTTTGGCGCCTTTTCCGCCCGCTCGCCCACGCGAAAGCGGTTGAGGCCGGGCGGTGGCGGGGTCGGCAGGCCATCGGCGCGGGGGGCCGGGGGGGTGGCATCCGCCACGGGTTTGCGGTGCTGCACGGCGGCGTGCATCGGCTTGGCCGTGCGGGCGACGGCCTGCCAGAGTTCCTGTTCTTCGGGGCGGAGCGTGCGGCGGCGGGCCATGGCGTCAGCCGTCGGAAAGCGTCGCGAAGGCGAGGTCGATCGGCAGCAGCACGACCATGCGCCCGCCATCCTTCACGATGCCTGCGGCATCGCCTGCCGCATCGCCAGTGCCAAAATAGATGTCGGCGCGCTGCGCGCCCTTGATCGCACCGCCGGTATCCTGCGCGACCATCAGGCGGCGCAGCGGATCGCGGCCGTTCTTCTCGATCCAGATCGGGGCACCAAGCGGGTTGTAGGCCGGATCGACGGCGAGCGAGCGCATCGGCGTGATCGAACGACCCAGCGCACCAATCGGGCCCTTATGCGCCGCAAGGTTCGGCAGCTTGCGGAAGAAGACGTAAGAGGGGTTATGATCCAGCAGCGCATTGCCGGGGGCGGGGTTCTGCTTCACCCAGCCGCGGATCGTCTGCGCCGAAACCTGATCGGCTGTATAGGTGCCCCGGCGCACGAGTTCCGACCCGACCGAGCGGTAGGGGTGGCCGTTCTTGCCAGCATAGCCCACGCGCATCACCGATCCATTCGGCATACGGATGCGGCCAGAGCCTTGAATCTGCAGGAAGAATACATCGACCGGGTCTTCCAGCCAGGCCAGTTCCAGCCCCCGCCCGCGCAGGATGCCACTTTCAATGGCCGAACGCGGATGAAACTGGATGCCGTCGCGCAGTTCCGGTGGGCGGGCATAAATCGGATAGGCAAAGCGCGGCGTGCGCACCGGCGAACCGTCGAGAAGCGGCTCGTAATAGCCGGTGAACAGCGCGGGGGGGTGGCCGATCATCACCGGCAGGAAGAACAGCTCAAAAAAGGCGCGGGCGGATTCGGGCGTGGCGCCCGCATCGGCGGCCAGCGCGCAAAGCGGGCCCCATTCCGGCGCCTTCGGCTTGTCGCAGGTTTCGAGAAAGGCCGTCAGCGCCTCGCGCTGGTCGTCTTCGGCCCAGCCGTCAAGCTCCTCGAAGGCGAGGACTTGCGCGGGGGCCGCGCTCATACCTGCCACCCACAGAAGGACGGCTGCGGCAGCAAGACGGGCGAGGCCACGCATCATTCCCCGGTCGCGACAAGCTGCCAGTTGGGATCGGCGGCGCCCATGCGACGCCCGAAGGTCCAGACATCGCGCTGGCGTTTGACAGAGGTGGGGCTGCCCTCGATGATCTCGCCATTGGCGTTGCGCACGACCGAGGTCAACTCGCCGCCAAACCGCACGGTGACTTCGGCCTCGCGGGTGTTCCGGTCAAAGGTAGCATCCTGCAGGGTCATTTCGGCAAGGCCCACGAAGTTCGCCTCGATCGTCAGACCCTGCGCCGCCCGCTGCGCCAAGGCTTCGGCAAAGCTGTCCTGCACCTCGGGGGCGAGGAAGGGGCGCACGGTATCAATGTCGCCACGCTCATAGGCCATGAGAATCATCTCATAGGCGCCGCGCGCGCCTTGCAGGAACGTGTTCACCGAAAAGCTCGGTTCGGCCAGTTTCATCGCGGCCAGCGCCTTGGCGGCAGGGCTGCCATCAGGCACATGGTCGGTGATGTCCATATCCGCCGCGTTGTCTGGCGGATCCATGTCCCGCAGCACCGGCTTCACGGCATCGGGTTCAACCGGCAGCGGCGGCTTTTCGAACCCTTCACGGGTTCCAAGGACGCTGCGCAGCTTGATGATGAGAAAGACCGCGACCCCGGCAAGCACCAGGAGTTGGATCAGCGCATTGTTCATTCGGACCTCGACAGGGGTTGGTTTCGCACACCTTTCGTTCCTATGTAGGGAAGGGGTCCCGACAAGTCCACCGGCAGAGGCCCCGATGTTTTGCAGAGAGGTTGTCATGCGGCTGTTTGGCCCATTCATTGCGCTGATGCTGATCGAAATCGCGCTGTTCATCACGCTGGGCGGGGCCATCGGATTGATGGGGTCGCTGGGGGTGATTTTTGGCACGGCGCTGCTGGGGGTCGTGTTGCTGCGCAAGCAAGGTGCGCGGGCAGCGCTGGATCTGCGGACGGCGATGGACGGGATGCGCAGCCCGGCGGCGCCGCTGGCCGATCATGCGGTGAAGGTGGTCGCGGCGCTGCTGCTGATCCTGCCGGGGTTTCTGGGCGACATGATCGGGCTTTTGCTGCTGGTGCCTCCGCTGCGCCATCTTCTGATCGCGGCTGTGGCCCGACGCTTTCCGGTGCAGCAGGCGCATTTCGGCGTCCATACCACCGGGCGCCCCGATGTGGTGATCGACGGCGAGTTCATCGAGATCGACAGCGAGGCGCCGCAAGTGCCGCGTGACCGGCCCTCGGGCTGGACGCGACATCAGGGGTGATTGAGGCGTGCCAGATGTGCTGATAGACATGGCGCCAAGGGATTGACCCAAGGATTTCAGCAGGAGGACCAGATATGACCGAGGCAAATGCAGCGCCGCAGGTGAAGATGAGCGTGCTGGCGCAATATGTGCGCGACATGTCTTTTGAAAACATGGTGGCACAAAAGGGCCTGACCGGCGGCGATGTGCAGCCCGATGTGCAGGTGGCGGTGAGCCTGGATGCGCGCAAGCGTGGGCCGGAACATCAATTCGAAGTGATCAACAAGTTCCGCGTCACCTCGAAAAACAAGACAACCGGCGACACGCTGTTCCTGCTGGAGTTGGAATATGCCGGGATCTTCCATGTGGAAGGCGTGCCGGACGAGCAGTTGCATCCGTTCCTTCTGATCGAGTGCCCCCGGCTGCTGTTCCCCTTCGTGCGGCGGATCGTGTCGGACGTGACGCGCGACGGCGGCTTCCCGGCGCTGAACATCGACACGGTGGATTATCTGGCGCTGTATCGGCAGGAGCTGGCACGCCGCGCCCAGGCGCCCCAACCCGAAACCGTGCAGTGATCAGCCACGTTTGAGCCAGATCGCGCCGTCGCCCAGCTTTGCCACGAAGGCGGCATGGGCGGCGGCTTCCGCCTCGGTGATGCGGGGCGACAGGGGTTCGGGGCGCGGACGGGCGCGCCATGCGGTTTCGGCCTGCACAGAGCCTTTTTGCGGCTGCGCCTGTGAGGGCGCCAACACGAGATCGGGTTGCCGACCGCCGATCAGTTCCAGATAGACTTCGGCCAGAATTTCACTGTCGAGCAGCGCGCCGTGCTTTTCGCGCATCGAATTGTCGATGCCGAAGCGGCGGCACAGCGCATCCAGTGAGGCCGGGGAGCCGGGGAATTTGCGTCGCGCCATCATCACGGTATCAATCGCCTGATCATTCGGCAGTTGCGGAAAGCCGTGGCTGCGCAGCTCCCAGTTCAGGAATTTCATGTCGAAGGCTGCGTTGTGGATGACCAGCTTCGCATCGCCCACGAAATCGAGAAACGCCTGGGCGCAGTGCTTGAACAACGGCTTGTCACGCAGGAAATCATCGCCCAGCCCGTGAACCTCGAACGCTTCTTTCGGCATCATGCGTTCGGGGTTGAGGTATTGGTGATAGGTGCGCCCGGTGGGCAGGTGGTTGAACAGCTCCACCGCGCCGATTTCGACGATGCGATGGCCTTCGGCCGGCTCGAACCCGGTGGTTTCGGTATCCAGAACGATCTCACGCATCGCGGCTTTCCTTCAGATAGGCGATCAGGGCCTGCACGGCGGCCTCGACGGCAGCAAGGCCCAGCGTTTCGATGATATGCGTGGCGCGGGCGCGTTTGTCACGGTCGGGCATCTGGCGCGACAGGATCAGGGCGAATTGCGCCTCGGTCATGCCGGGACGGGCGAGGACGCGGGCGCGTTGCAGCGCGGGCGGGGCGGTGACGAGGAGGGTGGCGTCCATCTCGGCCTCCGATCCCTTTTCGAACAGCAGCGGAATGTCGAACACAGCGATGTCGGCGGTGCATTGGGCCAGGAAAGCGGCGCGATCTGCGGCGACCAGCGGGTGAACGAGGGATTCCAGCGCTGGCAGAAGCGCGGGGTCACGTTGCAGGGCGGATTTCAGCGTTTCACGTGAAACACCGGTCTCGGTGACCGCTTCGGGGCAAAGCGCGGCGATGGGGGCAACAGCCGCGCCGCCGGGAGCGTAGAGCCGATGCACCGCGGCATCGGCATCCCAGACCGGCAGGCCCTGCGCGCGGAAAAACCCGGCGGTGGTGGATTTGCCCATACCGATGGAGCCGGTGAGGCCGAGGCGGAACGGAGTCATGCGCCGAGCACGGCTTTGCGCGTCGCCTCGTCCACCTCGGGGCGTTGGCCGAACCAGCGTTCAAAGCCGGGGGCGGCTTGATGCAGCAACATGCCCAGACCATCGACGACGGTGGCGCCCGCCTCTTCCGCCTCGATCAGGAACTGGGTTTTCAGCGGGGTATAGACGATATCGGTGGCAAGCGTACCGGGGGCAAGCGCGTCGAGCGGGATGCGGAAATCGGGTTTGCCGGTCATCCCGAGGGCGGTGGTATTGACCACGGTCGCGGCGCCTTCCAGCATGTCGCCGGCATGAATCCAGTCATGCACGGTAACCTTGGCGCCGAAATCCGACCGGAACACCTCGGCCCGCGTGCGGGTGCGGTTGGCGAGCCGGATCTCTGGCACGCCAACCTCGATCAGCGCGGCCACCACGGCGCGGGCGGCGCCACCGGCACCGAAGACGGCGGCAGGGCCAGCCTGCGGGTTCCAGTTTGGCGCATGCTGGCGCAGGTTGGCGATGAAGCCCGCGCCATCCGTATTATCGGCATGGATCTTGCCATCCTTGCGGAAGATCAGCGTATTTGCGGCCCCGATCAGCGCGGCGCGATCTGTCACCACATCGGCCAGTCGCAGCACGGTTTCCTTGTGCGGAATGGTGACATTGGCGCCGACGAAGCCCATTTTCGGCAGCATCCGCAGCGCCTCGGCCAGATCGGCCTGCGCGATGTCCAGCGGGACGTAGTGGCCTTTGATGCCGTAACGCTTCAACCAAAAGCCATGCAGGGCGGGCGAGCGGCTATGCGCGATGGGCGAGCCGATGACACCGGCGAGCGGGATGCGCGGATGGTCGGTCATGTGGCGATAAATCCTCGAAGTTCCAGATAGCCGAGCAACGGCAGAAGCGGCAGGCCCAAGACGGTAAAGTAATCGCCTTCGACGCGGGTGAAAAGGCGCACGCCTTCTTCTTCCAGCTTATAGGCGCCGACGGAATGGCGGATACTATCCCAGTTGCGGGCGATATAGCTGTCGAGCCAAGCCTCCGAGAAGTCGCGCATCGTCAGATCGGCGCGGCCGACATGACGCCAGACGGGTTCGCCAGCGTCATAGAGCACAAGGGCAGAGAGCAGGCGATGCGTCTGGCCGCGCAGGGCGCAAAGCTGGGTGCGCGCCTCCTCTGGCGTTTCGGGTTTGGCCCAGACGCGGCGGTCAAATTCCAGCACCTGATCGCAGCCGAGCACCAGCGCCTCGGGGTTGCGGTCTGCGATCTTGCGGGCCTTCATTTCGGCCAGGGTATCG
This sequence comes from Gemmobacter aquatilis, assembly GCF_900110025.1. Taxonomy (GTDB): domain Bacteria; phylum Pseudomonadota; class Alphaproteobacteria; order Rhodobacterales; family Rhodobacteraceae; genus Gemmobacter; species Gemmobacter aquatilis. Next base: position 323,016 of record NZ_FOCE01000001.1, read on the forward strand.
GCAATGTCGCGGGGATGGGCGCCCTCAGCCTCCAGCGCGCGGCGGATGGTTTCCTCGTCGATCCGCGCAGCGTGGGCGGTCACGTCGAGCGCTGCCGCGCGCAGCAGCGCAAGCCGGGTGGCAGAGGCGGAAGCAAGCAGAAGCGGGCGGTTGGGTATGGGGGTCACTCTGTGGAAAATCCCGTTTTGTTCCTGACGCCCATTTCTGGGCAAGTCGGGGTGCAGAGGAGAGGGGACCGTTGGAAGGCCGACTTGTCAAGATGAGCGCGACTGTTATCCACCTGTGAGAAAGGCGACAAGCCGGGTCGGGAAAAATGTGCCATCCACAGGTCGTGGAAAACTTGTCCCGGATCGGTGGGAAAGAGAACAGGGCGAAAGAACGCTGGAATCCTTTTGGAAAACCACGAAAAGACCGGATCGGACCAAACTGCCCACGACAACTTATCCACGGTGCGCGGGATGTGGGGAACTTCGTGGGGGAAAGTGGAAATCCTGTTATCCCTAGCCCCTACTGCATCATTCTCTTTTCTTTCTCTTTCTTTAAGAAGAAGAAGATCCAAACGGAGATCGGTGATGAGTGACTTTCTGGCAGAGAGCTATGCCTGGGTGAAATTCCTGCATGTGATCTCGGTGATCAGCTGGATGGCGGGGCTGTTCTACCTGCCGCGCCTGTTCGTTTACCATGCAGAGCAGATCGAAGCCGGGACGAAGACGGATGGGCTGTTTCAGGTGATGGAGCGGCGCTTGCTGCGCGGGATCATGAACCCGGCGATGATTGCGACCTGGATCTTCGGGCTTGCGCTGGTGCTGACGCCGGGGATTGTGGACTGGTCGATGATCTGGCCGTGGAGCAAGGCGGCTTCCGTGCTGGGAATGACCTGGTTCCATATGTGGCTGGCGGGGCGACGGCGGGAGTTTGCGGAAGGGCGCAACACCCGGACAGGGCGGCGCTACCGGATGATGAACGAGGTGCCGACGCTGCTGATGGTGGTGATTGTCGCCTCGGTGATCGTGAAGTTCTGAGGTGGGTCTGGGGCTGAACCGCCCTGCCAGCCCTGAAAAGATTGACTCGGGCCTTCGCTGCGCATAAAGGGCAGAAAGCTGGGCCGTCCGGTCCGAAGCGTTTCCCATTTTGACAGTGACCCGGTGCCCCGCGATTGCGGTGCGACACCAAGCGATGAACGGCTTTTGCATGAACACCGAACGGCTCAACCTCTCCGATCTCAAAGCCAAGACGCCGGCCGATCTGCTGGCAATGGCGGAGGAATGGGAGATCGAGAACGCGCCCTCGATGCGCAAGGGCGAGATGATGTTCTCGATCCTCAAGGAACATGCCGAAGAAGGCTGGGAAATCGGCGGCGACGGTGTGCTGGAGGTGTTGCAGGACGGGTTCGGCTTCCTGCGCTCTCCCTCGGCCAACTATCTGCCCGGCCCGGATGACATTTATGTCGGCCCCGAGATGATCCGCCAGTTTTCGCTGCGGACGGGGGACACGATCGAAGGTGTCATTCAGGCGCCGCGCGAAAGCGAACGCTATTTCTGCCTGACCAAGGCGACCAAGATCAACTTCGATGACCCGGAAAAGGCGCGCCACAAGGTGCACTTTGACAACCTGACGCCGCTTTACCCTGATGAGCGGCTGAAGATGGAAGTCGAAGACCCGACCGTGCGGGACCGCTCGGCGCGGATCATCGATCTGGTTTCGCCCATCGGCAAGGGCCAGCGGGCGCTGATCGTCGCGCCGCCGCGCACGGGTAAGACGGTTCTGTTGCAGAACATCGCGCATTCGATCGCGGTCAATCACCCGGAATGTTATCTGATCGTGCTGCTGATCGACGAGCGGCCGGAAGAGGTGACGGACATGCAGCGCTCGGTGAAGGGGGAGGTTGTGTCCTCGACCTTCGACGAACCGGCGACGCGGCACGTGGCTGTGGCGGAAATGGTGATCGAAAAGGCCAAGCGGCTGGTCGAGCACAAGCGCGATGTGGTGATCCTGCTCGATTCGATCACCCGTCTGGGCCGTGCCTTCAACACCGTTGTGCCGTCGAGCGGCAAGGTGCTGACCGGCGGTGTGGATGCGAATGCGCTGCAACGCCCGAAGCGCTTCTTCGGCGCGGCGCGGAACATCGAGGAAGGCGGCTCGCTGACCATCATTGCGACGGCGCTGATCGACACCGGCAGCCGCATGGACGAGGTGATCTTCGAAGAATTCAAGGGCACCGGCAACAGCGAGATCGTGCTGGACCGCAAGGTGGCCGACAAGCGTGTGTTCCCGGCGATGGATATCCTGAAATCCGGCACGCGGAAGGAAGATCTGCTGGTCGAGAAGTCGGACCTGCAGAAAACCTATGTTCTGCGCCGCATCCTGAACCCGATGGGCACGACGGACGCCATCGAGTTCTTGATTTCCAAGCTGAAGCAGACCAAATCCAACGCCGAGTTCTTCGATTCGATGAATACCTGACGCTGCAACCGCACGGGGTGGGTGATGGATACGATCTACGCTCTGGCAACCGCCAGAGGCCGTGCGGGTGTTTCTGTTATCCGCATTTCGGGGGCGCGCGCGCATGAGGTTGTAGCTGCGGTGACGCAGCGACCCTTGCCCGAGGCGCGGCAGGTCGCGCTGCGCCGGATCTGGCGGGGCAGCGATGTGCTGGATGAAGGTCTGGTGCTGCTGTTTGACGGCGGCAGCAGCTTTACCGGCGAGCCGGTGGCCGAATTGCAGCTTCATGGATCGGTGGCGGTTGTGGGTGCGGTGCTGCGGTTGCTGGCCGATCAGCCGGGTTTGCGGTTGGCCGAGGCGGGGGAATTTACCCGGCGGGCGCTGGAAAACGGACGACTGGATCTGGTGCAGGTCGAAGGTCTGGCTGATCTGATCGACGCCGAGACGGAAGCACAGCGCAAGCAGGCGCTTCGGGTGTTTTCAGGCCATGTCGGACAGAGGATCGAGGGCTGGCGGACCCGCCTGCTGCGCGCGGCGGCGCTGCTGGAGGCGGTGATCGACTTTGTGGACGAGGATGTTCCGGTCGATGTGACGCCTGAAGTGTTGCAGTTGATCGACGGGCTGCTGATCGAGATGCGGGCCGAAGTGGCAGGCGCGCGGATTGCCGAGCGGATTCGCGACGGGTTCGAGGTGGCGATTGTCGGTGCGCCGAATGCCGGCAAGTCCACGCTGCTGAACGCTCTGGCCGGGCGTGATGCTGCGATCACTTCGGAAATTGCCGGGACGACACGGGATGTGATCGAAGTGCGCATGGAGCTGAGCGGGCTGCCGGTGACCTTGCTGGATACGGCAGGGCTGCGGGAAACCGAGGATCAGGTTGAGGCCATCGGTGTTTCGCGGGCGCTGGCACGGGCTGGACAGGCCGATTTGCGGGTGTTTCTGTTGACCGAACCGGGTGAGCAATTGCCGATCCAGCCGGAAGCAGAGGATCTGGTGGTGCTGGGGAAGGCCGATCTGCGCAGCGCTGCGGATGGGATGGCGATTTCCGGTCAGACCGGGGCAGGCGTGGATCGGCTGGTGGCCGAGATTACCGCGCGGCTGATGGAGCGGAGCGCCGGAGCCTCGAGCCTGGTGCGGGAACGGCACCGCTTGGCAGTGATTGGTGCGATCGAGGGTTTGGAATCGGCGCGGGTTGAGATATTGATGGGAAGTGAAAGAATCGAGCTGGCGGCGGAGTATCTTCGCAAGGCCACCCGTGCCCTTGATGTTGTGATCGGGCGGATCGGCGTGGAAGATGTGCTGGGCGAGATCTTCTCCAGTTTCTGTATCGGGAAGTGAGGATGTTTCACGTGAAACATTTCGATGTCATTGTGATTGGTGCGGGCCACGCGGGCTGCGAGGCGGCTGCAGCTTCGGCACGGATGGGGGCGGCAACGCTTCTGGTGACGCTGCGGCGGCGCGATATCGGTACGATGTCTTGCAACCCAGCGATTGGCGGCCTGGGCAAGGGCCATCTGGTGCGCGAGATTGATGCGCTGGACGGCGTGATGGGCCAGGTTGCCGACCGGGCGGGGATTCAGTTCCGCCTGTTGAACAGGCGCAAGGGGCCAGCGGTTCAGGGGCCGCGCACACAGGCGGACCGGGCGCTTTACCGTGCCGAGATGCAGGTTGCGCTGGCGGCGCAGGCCGGGCTGGAGATTCTGGAGGCCGAGGTCAGCGATCTGGTTCAGGACGGTGCGAGGGTTGTCGGGGTTCGTCTGTCAGATGGCAGCGAGATTCGCGCCGGAGCGGTGATTCTGACGGCAGGCACTTTCCTGAACGGCATTATCCATATCGGGGATGTGCGGCACAGTGCCGGGCGGATGGGGGACAAACCGTCGATTGCGCTGGCGCAACGGCTTGCAAGCTTTGATCTGGCGCGGGGGCGGCTGAAAACCGGCACGCCGCCGCGGCTGGATGGGACGACAATTGCCTGGGAAAAGCTGGACCGGCAGTTGGGCGACGATGAGCCAACGATGTTTTCTTTCCTGAACAAGCGGCCTTTTGTGCGCCAAATCGCTTGCGGTATCACCCATACCAACCCGCGTACCCATGACATCATCCGGCAGAACCTGTCGCGCTCGGCGATGTATGGCGGGCATATCGAGGGGGTCGGCCCGCGGTACTGCCCCTCGATCGAAGATAAAGTTGTGCGCTTCGCTGACAAGGACAGCCATCAGGTGTTTCTGGAGCCGGAGGGGTTGGAGGACAGCACGGTCTATCCCAACGGAATTTCGAGCTCTCTGCCGGTTGAAGTGCAAGAGGCCTATGTGCGGTCGATTGAAGGGTTGGAGGATGTGCGCATCCTGCAGCCCGCTTATGCGATCGAATATGACTATTTCGATCCGCGTGGTTTGCGCCCGACGTTGGAAAGCAAATCGGTGCCGGGGCTGTATTTTGCCGGTCAGATCAATGGGACGACGGGCTATGAAGAGGCTGCGGCGCAGGGTCTGGTTGCCGGGCTGAACGCAGCCCGGGCGGTGCAAGAAGCGGATCCGGTGATCTTTTCGCGTGCGTCGAGCTATATCGGCGTCATGGTGGATGATTTGCTGAGCTATGGCGTGACAGAGCCGTATCGCATGTTCACCTCGCGCGCGGAGTTCCGTCTTTCGATTCGCGCGGACAATGCGGATCAGCGGCTGACCGAAGAAGGGATTCGTATTGGTTGCGTCGGGGAAGTGCGGGCTCAGATCTTTGCTGAAAAGATGATGAAGCTTGACCGTGCGAAAACTGCGCTGGATGCCCTTCGATTGACCCCGAAAGAAGCCGGAGAGAGCGGGGTGGTGGTCAGCAAGGACAGCGGACGGCGATCGGTACTGGAACTGCTGGCTTTTCCCGATGCCAGCGTTGAAGCCTTCGCCGGGTGTTGTGTCGAGTTCGATGCGCTGGATGTGGATTTGCGCGCGCAGATTCGCACCGATGCGATCTATGCTCAATTTGCGGACCGCCAGAAAGCGGATGCGGCAGCGATTCGCCGGGATGAGGCGATGGAAATTCCGGTGGATTTCGATTTTGCGGCGCTTTCCGGTCTGTCGGGTGAGTTGACGCAGAAGTTGCAGCGCGCGCGCCCTGCCAACCTCGCACAAGCAAGCCGGATCGAGGGGATGACACCGGCCGCGCTGGTGCTGATTCTGGCGCGGTTGCGCCGGGGGCTCGGCCAGAAGGCGGTTGGCGCATGATGGCGGGAGATCTGCCGTTGGATGTTTCACGTGAAACACTGGCAAAGCTAGAGATCTATGTCGAAATGCTGCGCAAGTGGAATGTGGCGATCAATCTGGTCGCCAAATCCACGCTGGAGGATTTGTGGCAGCGCCACATTGTTGATTCCGCGCAATTGGCGGAGCATTTTGGCGATGTGACCGGAACCTGGCTGGATCTGGGCAGCGGTGGTGGTTTGCCAGGCCTGGTTCTTGCGATCATCGCGCAGGGGCAGGGCCGGGATCTGCATTTCCATCTGGTGGAATCCGATCTGCGCAAGGCGACCTTTCTGCGGCAGGTCGCGCAGCGGCTTGAGTTGCCGGTAACAGTTTCAGCGGTGCGGATCGAGTCGCTGGCGCCGCAGAATGCGGATGTCATCTCGGCGCGTGCGCTTGCGCCATTGAAGGTGCTGTGCAGCCATGCGGCCCGGCATATGGCGGCGGACGGGTTTGCCATTTTCCCAAAAGGCAGCCATGCTGCGGCGGAAATTGACGAGGCGCGTGCAATCTGGGATTTCACGGTCGAGACATATCCCAGCCTTACCAATGCTGATGCCGAAGTGATCAAAGTGAAGAATATCCGCCATGTCTGATCCCACCCGCCCGCGCCAGCCCACCATCATTGCCGTCACGAACCAGAAGGGCGGTGTGGGCAAGACCACCACTGCGATCAATCTTGGGGCAGGATTGGCAGAAATGGGGGCGCGTGTTCTGCTTGTGGATCTGGATCCGCAGGGCAATGCCTCCACCGGCCTTGGGGTAGATGTCTCGCAGCGGGATCTGACGAGCTATGATGTGCTGCTGGAAGACGTGGCGATCACCGACGCGATTCAGCAGACTCTGATCCAGAATCTGTTGATCTGCCCGGCAAATGCCGATCTGGCCTCGGCCGACATCGAACTTGTGTCAAACGAGAAGCGCAGCTTCTTGCTGCATGATGCGTTGCGGCAGCGTGAAATTGACGGATTGCAGCTGGATTTCATCCTGCTGGACTGTCCGCCTTCGCTGAGCTTGTTGACCGTGAATGCCCTTTGCGCCAGCCATTCGGTGCTGATCCCGTTGCAAAGCGAGTTCTTTGCGCTGGAGGGCCTGTCGCAACTGATGCTGACCATTCGCAAGGTGCGCGAATCCGCCAACCCGCAGTTGCGGATCGAGGGGGTGGTGTTGACCATGTATGACGGGCGCAACAACCTGTCGCTTCAGGTTGAAAAAGATGTGCGCGAAACGCTGGGCGATCTGGTGTTTGCCACAGTGATTCCGCGCAATGTGCGGGTCAGCGAGGCGCCGTCTTATGCCATGCCGGTGCTGACCTATGACAGCGCGTCCAAGGGAAGCGAGGCCTATCGGGCCCTGGCGCGCGAAATCGCGGCGCATCATGGAATGGCGGAACGCGCCGGAAAAGAGAGCTGAGCATGGAAAAGAAGATCGAGCGCCGGGGTTTGGGGCGCGGGCTTTCGGCATTGATGGCAGATATCAGCGTGGATCCGGCGCCGGTGGCCGCTGCCCCCGGGGCTGCGCGGGCATCGGATGTCTTGCCGATTGAGCGGATCAAGCCCAACCCATTGCAGCCACGGCGCAGCTTCACGGATGAAAATCTGCGCGAACTTGCCAATTCCCTGCAACAGAAGGGCGTGTTGCAGCCGTTGATTGTGCGGCCCATCGCGGGCACGAACAGCTATGAGATTGTTGCCGGTGAGCGGCGCTGGCGCGCGGCGCAGCTGGCGCAACTGCATGAATTGCCGGTGCTGATCCGCGATTTCGACGACACGGAAGTTCTTGAAGTCGCGATCATCGAGAACATCCAGCGTGCTGATCTGAATGCGATCGAAGAAGCGCTGGCCTATCGTCAGTTGATGGATCGGTTTGGCCATACCCAGGAAAAGCTGGCCGAAGCTCTGTCGAAAAGCCGCAGCCATATCGCGAATCTTCTGCGCTTGCTGAACCTGCCCGAGGATGTTCAGGGTCTGGTGCGGGGGGGGCAGTTGAGTGCTGGCCATGCGCGGGCATTGATTACGGCGCCCGATGCGTCGGAACTGGCAAAGGCGGTCGTCGCGCGTGGGCTGAACGTGCGGGAAACAGAGGAGCTGGTGCGCAAACCTGCCTCTGAGGGGCGCAAGGGGGAATCGGCTCGCCGCTCTGCTGGGGCAGAAAAGGATGCGGATACGCGTGCGTTGGAGGCGGATCTGAGCGCCAATCTTGGCATGGCGGTGATGATCGCGCATGAACCGGGCGGCGAACGGGGCACGCTGTCCATCCGCTATAATACACTGGAAGATCTGGACCTGCTGTGCCGGGTGCTGTCGCTTATGCCGAGGGACGGCTCCATATAAACAGTGCCGTGGCCCCAAGGGCTGCGGCCTGAAGCGTCAGAAGCCAGATTGGCAAGCCCAGCACAGCCGAGATCAGCCAGACCGCCAGCATCGACAGGGTGGAGAATTGCTTCGCCCTCAGGCTGATGGCGCCGCGTTCCCGCCAGGCGAGGATGGGCGGGCCGAATTGCGGATGGTTGATCAGCCAGTTGTGCAATCGCTCTGACGATTTTGAAAAGCAGAAGGCGGCGAGGATCAGGAAAGGCACGGTCGGCAGGATGGGCGTCACGACGCCTACGATGCCCAGAAGCGTGGCCAGCCCGCCTGCAATCAGCCAGATCAGGCGCATGTCACAGTGCCCCCACGAGTTTTTCCAGAACGGCATTCAGCAACGGTCGCCCCTTGGCGGTCACCGACAGCACGTCTTCTTGCACATGAACCAGTCCGAGGGACTCCAGGTCGTCAATCGCCGTCGCAGGGTAGGGGTGGGTGAGCATTGCGCTCAGCCGTGCCAGCGAGATGCCGGAAGACAGTCTCAGCCCCATCAGCAGGTATTCGATGGCCTGCTCTTCCGGGGTTAGGGCGTGCTCCATGTCAGTCACACCCAACGGAGATTCGGCAGCGGCCAGCCAAAGCCCGGGTGTCCGCTCGGCTGCGGTAGGAAAGCGCACGCTATCACGGGTCAGGCGGCCATGGGCGCCTGGGCCGATTCCGGCATAGTCGCCCGCCTGCCAGTAGATCAGGTTATGCCGGGCCTCTTGCCCCGGCTTTGCGTGGTTTGAAACCTCATAGGCGGGCATTCCGGCGGCATTGCACAGATCTTGCGTCAGGTCGAAGAAATCCGCACCCAGATCCTCGGTGGGAAGGCCGCGCAGCAGGCCGCGGGCATGGCGCTCGCCAAAAACCGTGCCGTCTTCGATGGTCAGTTGGTAGAGCGACAAATGGCCGCTGGACAGGCGCAGGGCCTCGGTGAGTTCAGCCTCCCATTGGGCCAGCGTTTGATCCTGGCGCGCATAAATGAGGTCAAAACTGACGCGATCAAAGCTGGCTTGTGCAATGTCCAGTGCGGCGCGGGCCTCAGTGACGCTGTGCATCCGCCCCAGCCGTCGCAGATCGGTATCGTTCAGCGCCTGCACGCCGAGCGATACCCGGTTCACCCCCGCTTGCCGATAGCCCGCAAAGCGGGCAGCCTCGACCGAGCCGGGATTGGCCTCCAGCGTGATCTCGATGTCATTTGCAGCGTTCCAGCTCGACAGTGCGGCTTGAATGACCGCTTCAACGGTTTCCGGCTCCATCAGCGACGGGGTGCCGCCGCCGAAGAAGATGGTGCGCAAGGTGCGGCCCGGAACCAAGGCGGCGGTGCGCTTGATTTCCGCGATATAGGCTTCGGCCCAACGGCGCTGATCTATCTGCGCTGCGACATGGCTGTTGAAATCGCAATAGGGGCATTTGGATTGGCAAAACGGCCAATGCACATAAAGGCCAAAGCCTGCCGCCTGCCAATCTTCCATACCGACCGCCTTTGCCTAGCGTCTGATGCGCGCGACGCCTTCTGCCCGCCGCGCGCTGCAATGTTTCACGTGAAACAACCTGCCACGAGTTTGCGAAACGCATCAGCCCGGTGGCTGATCTGGTTCTTTTCCCAGCGATCCATTTCACCAAAGGTAATGGCATAGCCTTCGGGTTGGAAGATGGGATCATAGCCGTGCCCTTGCGAACCCCGACCCGGCCAGACGATCTGCCCTGGCATCCGCCCTTCAAACACCTCGTCATGCCCGTCGGGCCAGGCCAGAACCAGCGTGCAGCAAAAGGCGGCAGTGCGCGGGTAGGGGGCGGCCTTCTGTTCCAGGGCTTCCCATGTCTTGCGCATCGCCATGTCGAAATCCCTACCTGTAGGGGTTTCGGCCCAATCTGCCGTATAAACCCCCGGCGCCCCGTCCAGTGCATCGACCATGATGCCCGAATCGTCGGCCAGCGCAGGAAGGCCGGTCGCCTGTGCCGCCGCATGGGCCTTGATCCGGGCATTGCCGACAAAGGTCGTTTCGGTTTCTGCGGGTTCGGCCAGCCCAAGCGCCCCGGCCGAGGTTACTGCGATGCCGAAGGGCCGCAGAAGCGCGTCGATCTCCTCCAGCTTGCCCTTGTTGTGTGTGGCCACAACCAGCGTTTTGTCCGCGAACTTGCGCATCACGCCAGCGCAGCTTTCTGGGCGACCACCAGCGCGGCGATACCTTCGCCCGCCAGATCGAGCAACTCGTTCATTTCACCGCGCGAGAAGGTCGCGCCCTCTGCCGACATCTGCACCTCGATCAGCTTGCCCGCGCCGGTCAGAATGAAATTGCCGTCGGTGCCTGCCGCCGAATCCTCCAGATAGTCCAGATCCAGCACCGGCTGCCCGGCATAGATGCCACAGGACACCGCAGCGACATGATCCAGCATCGGGTCAGAGCTGATCGCGCCCGCCTTCAGCAGCTTGTTCATCGCCAGCCGCAGCGCCACCCAGCCGCCGGTGATCGAGGCGCAGCGCGTGCCGCCATCGGCCTGAATCACATCGCAATCGACAACGATCTGTCGCTCTCCCAGTGCCGAACGGTCAACGCCCGCGCGCAGCGCCCGACCGATCAGGCGCTGGATTTCCTGAGTCCGCCCGCTTTGCTTACCAGCGGCAGCCTCGCGCCGGGTGCGGGTGTTTGTGGCGCGCGGCAGCATGCCGTATTCGGCGGTCACCCAGCCCAGCCCGGTGTTCTTCAGGAAGGGCGGGGCCTTTTCTTCGATCGTGGCGGTGCAGAGCACATGCGTGTCACCCATGCGGATCAGGCAGGAGCCTTCCGCATGTTTGGTCACGCCCGTTTCAATGGAAACCGTGCGCAGTTGGTTCAAGCTCCGTCCAGAGGGCCGCATGTGTGTATCCTTGTGTATAAGTTTGACCCAGATACCCATCGCAGCCCGCGTGATGCAACCCTCATTGACGCTGCCCGGCCGCGCGCCGTAACGTGCTAGGCCGGAACTTGGGTGAACATGATGTCTGACAGGGCGAGACTGCTTGCCGAACTGAACGACCGCTCGCGCGAGGTGTTCCGCCGCGTGGTCGAAGGCTATCTGGTGTCGGGCGATCCCGTGGGGTCGCGCACCTTGACGCGGGATTTCAGCGAGAAGATTTCCGCCGCGACCATCCGCAATGTGATGCAGGATCTGGAATATCTCGGGCTGCTGGACAGCCCGCATGTATCGGCAGGGCGTATCCCGACTCATCTGGGCCTGCGGATGTTTGTCGATGGATTGCTGGAGGTGGGCAGCGTCACGGCGGCAGACCGCGAAATGCTGGATGCCACACTGGGCGGGGATACGCCGGATGTGGCGGCGCTGCTGGATAAAGTCGGGTCGGCACTGTCGGGGATCACCCGCGGTGCCAGTCTGGTGTTGACGCCGAAGCACGAAGAGGCGCCGATCCGCCATATCGAATTCGTCAATCTGGCGCCGCAGCGCGCACTTGTGGTGTTGGTCTTTGCTGATGGCCATGTCGAGAACCGGCTTTTCACCCCACCGCCGGGGCTGACGCCCTCGGCCATGCGTGAGGCGGCGAATTTTCTGAATGCGCTGGCGGGCGGCAAAACGCTGTCGGATCTGCGCGGTTCGGTCCGGGGAGAGATTACACGGCGGCGGCAGGAAATCGATTCGCTGGCGCGCAGTCTGGTGGAAAGCGGTCTGGCGCTGTGGCAGGACGCGGGCGAGCAGAGCGAGCGGCTGATCATCCGCGGTCGGGCCAATCTGCTGGATGATACCGCCGAAGCCGCCGATCTGGATCGCGTGCGCCAGTTGTTCGATGATCTGGAGCGCACGCGCGACATCGCCGATTTCCTGGATCTGACCGAACAGGGCGAAGGGGTGCGTATTTTTATTGGGTCAGAGAACAAACTCTTTTCACTTTCGGGTTCCTCTTTGGTGGTCTCTCCCTATATGAACGCGGATCGAAAGATCATCGGTGCCGTGGGGGTGATCGGGCCGACGCGACTCAATTACGGGCGCGTTGTTCCCATCGTCGATTACACGGCGCAACTCGTCGGGCGGATGGTTGCCGACCGGGGGGTGGGATGAGCAGACAGAGGATCGAGGAAGAAGATATGGCGCAGGATCAGGCAGGGTCGAACGATCTCAAGCTGGAAGAATTCGAGGAATTCATCGAGGCGGGCGAGCTGGAGGCGCTGCGCGCCGAACGCGACGAGATGCGCGACAAGTTCATGCGTGCGCTGGCCGATGCCGAAAACGCCCGCAAACGCGGTGAACGCGACCGGCGCGAGGCCGAGCAGTTTGGTGGCTCACGTCTGGCCCGCGACATGCTGCCGGTCTATGACAACCTGCGCCGCGCACTGAATGTGGTGACGGATGAAAACCGCGCGCAGTCGCCCGCGCTGATCGAAGGCATCGAACTGACGCTGCGCGAGTTGCTGTCGGTGCTGACCAAGCACGGCGTGACCCCGATCATGCCCGAGATTGGCGATACTTTCGATCCGCAGCAGCATCAGGCGATGTTCGAGGCGCCGGTGCCCGGCACCAAGGCGGGGCAGATCATTCAGGTGATGACCGAAGGCTTCTTGCTGCATGACCGCCTGCTGCGCCCGGCGCAGGTCGGCGTGTCGTCCAACACGCAGGGCTGAGCCCCATATTCCATGACGCGCAGGCGCTGGCTATTCCGCCAGCGCCTGTTTCATTTCATAGATCAGCTTCAGCGCCTGCATCGGGGTCAACTCGTCCGGCTGAATGTCGCGCAGCCGGGCTTCCACGGCTGAGGGTTTTGTTACCACCTTTGACGGGGCAGGGGGTGCGGCGCGGAACAGCGGCAGATCGTCGATCAGTGCCTTCTGCCGGGTGCCCTGCCGCTCGCCCGCCTCCAGCGCTTCCAGCACCACCTTGGCGCGGTCAATCACTGCGGGGGGCAGGCCAGCCAGTCGGGCCACCTGCACGCCATAGCTGCGGTCTGCGGCGCCCTTCTTCACCTCGTGCAGGAAGATCACCTCGCCTTCCCACTCCTTCACCGTGACGGTGGCGTTCTCGACCCCCGGCAGCTTGCCCGCCAGCGCGGTCATTTCGTGGTAATGGGTGGCGAACAGCGCGCGGCAGCGGTTGGCGTCGTGCAGGTGCTCCAGCGTGGCCCAGGCGATCGACAGCCCGTCATAGGTCGCCGTGCCGCGCCCGATTTCATCCAGGATCACCAGCGCCCGGTCGTCGGCCTGATTGAGGATCGCGGCCGTCTCCACCATCTCTACCATGAAGGTGGATCGCCCGCGCGCCAGATCGTCGGAGGCGCCGACACGGCTGAACAACTGGCTGACCAGCCCGATATGCGCCGCGCGGGCAGGCACGAAGGCACCGGCCTGGGCCAGCAGGGCGATCAGCGCATTCTGCCGCAGGAAGGTGGATTTACCGGCCATGTTCGGCCCGGTCAGCAACCAGATCGCCGGGGTGCGTTCATCGGTCAGTGCGCAGTCATTGGCGACGAAAGGCCCGGCGCCCTGCCGTCGCAGGGCACGCTCCACCACCGGGTGGCGTCCCTGTTCCACATGAAACGCATGGCTGGCATCGACGTGCGGGCGTGCCCAGTCTTCGGCCACCGCCAGATCGGCAAAGCCCGCCGCCACGTCCAGTTCCGCCAGCCCCTGCGCCGCGACGCCAATCCGCCCGGCTTCGGCCAGCACCGCCGCGCGCAGATCGGCGAAGTGGCGCTTTTCCAGTTCCAGCGCGTGGTTGCCGGCGTTGAGGATCTTCGTCTCGATCTCGCTCAACGGTACGGTGGTGAAGCGCACCTGGTTGGCGGTGGTCTGGCGGTGGATGAAGGTTTCGTTCAGCGGCGGCGCCAGCATCCGCTCGGCATGGGTCGAGGTGGTTTCGATGAAATATCCCAACACATTATTATGTTTGATCTTCAGGCTCTGGATGCCGGTTTGTGAAATGTAATCGGCCTGCATGGCAGCGATCACGCCACGGCCTTCGTCGCGCAAGCGGCGTGTGGCGTCCAATTCGGCGTCAAACCCTGCCGCGATGAAGCCGCCATCGCGGGCCAGAAGCGGCGGTTCTTCGACAAGTGATTGATAAAGATAGGAAATAATTTGATCATGCCCGCGCAGCCCCAAGGCGGCATCGGTCAGCAATCCGGGTTCCAGCCCCGACATCAGATCGGCAATCAATGCCGCTTGCGACAGGCCGGAACGGATCGCGGCAAGGTCGCGCGGGCCGCCACGGTCCAGCGCAAGGCGGGACAGCGCGCGGTCCATGTCGGGCACGCGGCGCAGCGCCTCGCGCAGATCGTCGCGCAGGCGGGCGCGGTCCACCAGCAGGTCCACCGCATCCAGCCGCGCCGCGATCACCGACAGATCGCGCGAGGGTGCGGCGAGGCGCCGTTCCAGCAACCGCGCCCCGCCCGCCGTCGCCGTGCGGTCCACCGCATCCAGCAGCGAACCGGCCCGCCCACCCGACAGGGCCGCAGTGATTTCCAGATTGCGCCGGGTTGCCGCGTCGATCTGCATGGCGCCCCCCAGTGCCTCACGCAGCGGCGGGCGCAGCAGCGGCAGCTTACCGCGCTGGGTCAGCTCCAGATAATCCACCAGCGCGCCCATCGCGGCCAGTTCGGCGCGGCCAAAGCTGCCAAACGCCTCCAGCGTGCCCACCTGCCACAAGGCGCAAAGCCGCTTCTCGGCGCCGGCACTGTCAAAGCTCGCCCGCGACAGCGAGGTGATCGCGGCCCCCAGATCGCGGATCAGCCCGTCAAGCTCGGCCTCTGCGGTTTCAGAAACCAGCACTTCGCGCGGGGCGAGGCGGGCCAGTTCGGGCGACAGGCGCGGGCGGGGGCAGGGCATCACCCGCAACTCGCCGGTGGAAATATCGGTCCAGGCCAGCGCACCCTCGTCGCGCACCTCGGCAAAGGCGCAAAGGTAGTTGTGGCGCCGTGCCTCCAGCAGGCTGTCTTCGGTCAGGGTGCCGGGGGTGACCAGCCGCACCACATCGCGCCGCACCACCGATTTTGAGCCGCGCTTCTTCGCCTCGGCCGGGTCTTCCATCTGTTCGGCAATTGCCACGCGAAAGCCTTTGCGGATCAGCGCCAGCAGATGCCCTTCGGCCGCGACAACCGGCACGCCGCACATGGCGATGTCTTCGCCCAGATGCTTGCCGCGTTTGGTCAGCGCGATGTCCAGCGCCTCGGATGCGGCGACGGCATCGGCGAAAAACATCTCGTAGAAATCGCCCATCCGGTAGAACAGGATCGCATCGGCATACTGCGCCTTGATCTCCAGATACTGCGCCATCATCGGCGTGACGGTTTCTTCGGTCACCAACTGTCCTCCTGTGAACCCTGCGACCCTACAAAACCGCTTTGACCGCGAAAAGCGCCAAGTGCGTCGTTGGCAGGCGAGAGTGGGGGCGCTATGACGGCTGCAAATTCAATGCAGGATGGCCCCCTGATGACCAAGAACAAGATCACCCCGGAAGAAGCGCTCGCCTATCACCTGGAGCCGAAACCGGGCAAATACGAGATCGTTGCCACCACGCCGATGGCCACGCAGCGCGACCTGTCGCTGGCCTACAGCCCCGGCGTGGCCGTGCCGGTGCAGGCGATCGCCGACCGGCCCGAAACCGCCTATGACTATACCGTCAAGGGCAACATGGTGGCGGTGATTTCCAACGGGACTGCCATTCTGGGCATGGGCAATCTGGGGGCGCTGGCGTCCAAGCCGGTGATGGAAGGCAAGGCGGTGCTGTTCAAGCGCTTTGCCGATGTGAATGCCATCGACATCGAACTGGATACCGAAGACCCGGAGGAGATCATCAAGGCGGTGTCCCTGATGGGGCCGACCTTTGGCGGCATCAACCTTGAAGACATCAAGGCGCCGGAATGTTTCATCATCGAACAGCGGCTGAAAGAGATGATGGACATCCCGGTGTTCCATGACGACCAGCATGGCACGGCGGTGATTTGTGCCGCCGGTCTGCTGAACGCGCTGGAGATCAGCGGCAAGAAGATCGAAGATTGCCGCATCGTGCTGAATGGGGCCGGGGCGGCGGGGATTGCCTGTCTGGAACTGCTGAAGGCCATGGGCGCGCGGCATGACAATTGCATCATGTGCGACACCAAGGGTGTGATCTATCAGGGCCGCACCGAGGGCATGAACCAGTGGAAATCGGCCCATGCCGCGCGCACCGATGCGCGCACGCTGGAAGATGCGATGATGGGCGCCGATGTGTTCCTTGGTGTGTCGGCCAAGGGCGCGGTGACGCCTGAAATGGTGGCCTCGATGGCCGAAAACCCGGTCATCTTTGCCATGGCCAACCCCGACCCGGAAATCACCCCCGAGGAAGCCCACGCCGTGCGCGCCGATGCCATCGTGGCCACCGGGCGGTCGGACTATCCGAACCAGGTGAACAACGTGCTGGGCTTCCCCTATCTGTTTCGGGGCGCGTTGGACATCCACGCCCGCGCGATCAATGACGAAATGAAGATCGCCTGCGCCCGCGCGCTGGCCGCGCTGGCGCGCGAAGATGTGCCGGACGAAGTGGCGATGGCCTATGGCCGCAAGCTCAGCTTCGGGCGCGATTACATCATCCCCACGCCCTTCGACCCGCGTCTGATCTATGTGATCCCGCCTGCGGTCGCCAAGGCCGGCATGGATACCGGCGTCGCCCGCCGCCCGATCATTGACCTGAAGGCCTATGAGTTGAGCCTCAAGTCGCGGATGGACCCGACGGCCTCGATCCTGCAGGGCGTTCATGCCCGGGCGCGGCAGGCGCAGGCGCGGATGATCTTTGCCGAGGGCGATGACCCGCGCGTGCTGCGTGCGGCTGTGGCCTATCAGCGTGCCGGGCTGGGCAAGGCACTGGTGGTCGGGCGCGAACAGGACGTGCGCGAAAAGCTGGATGCGGCGGGCCTGCATGATGCCGTGCGCGAGCTGGAAATCGTGAACGCCGCCAATTCCCGCCACCTCGATACCTACAAGGATTTCCTCTATAACCGCCTGCAACGCCAAGGGTTTGACCGGCACGACATCCACCGCCTTGCGGCGCGGGACCGGCACGTTTTCTCGGCGCTGATGCTGGCCCATGGGCATGGCGACGGGCTTGTTACTGGCGCCACGCGCAAATCGGCGCATGTGCTGAGCCTGATCAACCATGTGTTCGATGCCACGGCGGCAGATGGGGCCGTGGGGATCACGGCGCTGCTGCACAAGGGGCGGATCGTGCTGATGGGCGATACGCTGGTGCAGGAATGGCCGGAACCGGAAGATCTGGCCAATATCGCTGTGCGCGCCGCTGCCGTTGCCCGTGGGCTGGGGCTGGAGCCGCGCGTGGCTTTCGTCAGCTTCTCGACCTTCGGCTATCCGGTGTCGGAACGCGCCACCAAGATGCACGAGGCGCCCAAGGTGCTGGACCGCATGAAGGTGGATTTTGAGTATGAGGGCGAAATGACGGTGGATGTGGCGCTGAACCCGACGGCGATGGCGGGTTATCCGTTCTGTCGCCTGTCGGGCCCGGCCAATATTCTGGTCGTTCCGGCGCGACATTCGGCCTCGATCTCGGTCAAGCTGATGCAGGAAATGGCAGGGGCAACGGTGATCGGCCCGATTCTGACCGGCGTGAAGAAACCGATCCAGATCTGTTCCAGCAATTCCACGGTGAACGACATTCTGAACATGGCGGCGCTGGCTGCCTGCAAAATCGGCTGAAACGGAGGGGGCGGCATGGCGATCTACAATCTCGGCTCGATCAATATCGACCATGTGTATCGCGTGCCGCATCTGCCAGCGGCGGGGGAAACCCTCTCGGCGCTGGGTTATGCGCAGGGTCTGGGCGGGAAGGGGGCGAACCAGTCGGTCGCCGCCGCCCGCGCCGGGGCCTGCGTGTACCATATCGGCGCGGTGGGACCGGGCAGCGACGGGGTGCTGGCCGAACTGGCGGGATATGGTGTCGATCTGCGGCATGTCGCGGTGGGGGTGGAGCCGACCGGGCATGCGATCATCAATGTCGATCCGGCGGCGGAAAACAGCATCGTCATCTATCCCGGCGCCAATCGGGTTCTGAGCGGTGACATGGCGGGCGCGGCGCTGGCCGGGGCCCGGGCGGGCGATACGCTGCTGGTGCAGAATGAAACCTCGGCGCAGGTCGAGGCGGCGGCCTTGGCAGCGGCGCGGGGGATGCGGGTGATCTATTCCGCCGCCCCGTTTGAAATTGCCGCCGTGCGTGCGGTGTTGCCGCAGGTCTCGCTGCTGGTGATGAACGAGGGGGAGGCGGCGCAACTGCGTGCTGCTGAAGGCACGCTGCCGCCGCTGGATTGCCTGATCACCAAGGGCGCGCAGGGGGCGGAGTGGCTTTCGGCAGGGGCCGAGCCGCTGTTCATGCCCGCGTTCAAGGTGACCCCGGTTGATACCACCGGCGCGGGCGATACGTTCATCGGCACGCTGGCGGCAGCGCTGGATCTTGGCCTGCCGCGCGAGGCCGCGATGCGCCGCGCCGCCGCCGCCTCGGCGCTTCAGGTGACGCGGCAGGGGGCGGCGCAGGCGATCCCCACGGCGGCTGAAGTGGACGCATTTCTGCAGCGTTAGAGACTGTTTTCAACCCACCGGCATCAAGGTCGCGGTCTTCGTCCAGAGGATCGCGGTTTCCACCTTTCGCCCCGGATAGATCTGCTGCAAGGCCGCGCGATAGGCGGCCATCTGGCGCCGCAGCCCTTCGGGCACATCCTCGGGGCGGCTGGGGACAAGGGCGTTGGATTTGTAATCCACCGCCAGAACGCGATCCTCGCGGACGATCAGCCGGTCAATCGCGCCCGATAGCGGTTGGTTGTCATGGCTGGCGGTGATCGCCACCTCTGCCAGCGCATCCGGCGTGAACAGCGCGGCCAGTTCGGGCGCGCGGATCACCCGTTCTGCCTCGGCCAACAAAGCCGGGCGCTGGGCATCGTCGGGGATCAGCGAGGTGGCCAGGGCGGGCCAATGCGTGGGATCATAGGCGGGCAGATGCTCCAGCAGGGCGTGCAGCCAGGTGCCGCGCTGCAGGGCACCTGCGCTTTCGCCCTCATGGTCGCCGGGCAGCACCTTGGCGCCGCCAAGATCCGATGGTTTGATCGGCTGCGGCGGGCGCGGCGCTTCGGGCGCCGGGCGGCGCAGCCAGTCGGGCAGGGGCGGATTGCCCTCGATTTCAGCACTATCAGAGACGGTTTCACCGCTCGGCCAATCGCCAAAGCCCAGCACAAGCCGCCCCTCCAGCCCGGCCTCTGCCCCGGCCCGTTCGGCCCCGGCGCGGATCAGGTCATACCAGGCGGGCAGGCGATCCTCGTTTTTTTTGTCGGATTGCGAGCCAAGCGGGCCTGCCGCCGCCACGATCAGCCAGCTTTGTGCCCGCGTCATCGCCACATAGAGCAGCCGCATGCTTTCGGCCCGCACTTTCTCGCGCCGTTCGCGACGGATCGCGGCGATGGCGGGCGGGCTGTCGGCGGTGGGCGTGCGCCAGATCGCGGTTTCGCCCATGCGGAACAGCTCGTCCCGGTCCGGCGCTGTGTAATCGGCGGTGTCGGGCAGGATGACGATCGGCGCTTCCAACCCCTTGGAGCCATGCACCGTCATCACCCGGATCTTCTGGCCCGCGCTGTCCATCTGCCGCTTCACCTGCACCTCGTCGGTTTGCAGCCAGGTGAGAAAGCCGGTCAGGCTGGGCACATCGTTGCGCTCGTAAGCCAGCGCCTGCGACAGCAACTCGTCGATCCCGTCCTCGGCCTCGGCGCCCAGACGGGCCAGCAGACGGCGGCGGCCATCATGGCGGGTCAGCGCGCGTTCGATCAGATCGAAGGGGCGCAGGTAATCGGCCTGATCGCGCAGATCTTGCAGGATGGTCAGGGTGTCCGACGGGCCGCTATCGCGCAGCGCGGCCCAGAGATAGCCCTTGCGGGGCTGTGCCAGCGCGTAAAGCTGCGCCTCGCTCCACCCGAACAGCGGCGAGCGCAACAGTTCGGCCAGCGCCAGATCGTCTTCGGGCGTGGCGAGAAAGGCCAGCAGGGCAGTGATGTCCTTCACCGCCATTTCGCCGCCCAGATGCAGCCGGTCTGCCCCGGCAATCGGCAAGCGGGCGGCTTTGCAGGCGCGGATGATTTCGGAAAACAAGGGCGAGCGGCGGCGCACGAGGATCAGGAAATCCCCTGCATGAACCGGGCGTGGCCCCGTTTCGCCGGGGATCAGCGTGCCAGCCTCAAGGATCTGCTTGATCCGGGCAGCCACGCGGCGGCCCAGTTCGGCGGCGTGGTGTTCGCCGGTGATCAGGTCAACCGGGTCTGTCCAATCCTCGTCCTCGGGGTTGGCCGAGGCGGCGATGGGCGGCCAGATTTCCACCCGGCCCGGCATCGCCTCGCGGAAGGCGATGTGATGCGAGGCGCCGCCGAGATCGGGGTGCAGATGCGGCGGGAAGGTTTCATCGACCAGCCGCAGGATCGCGGGCGAGGAGCGGAACGAGTGTTCCAGTTCCAGCGTCTGGAATGGCGCCTCGATGGCCGAAAGCCGGTCGCGGAACACTGCGCGCATCTTGGCGAAGGCGGAGACATCGGCGCCCTGAAACGAATAGATCGACTGTTTCTGATCGCCGACGACGAAGATCGTCCGCTCCACCTCGCGCGCGCCGGCGCCCGAGGTGAATTCCTGCGCCAGCAGTTCGATCACCCGCCACTGGTCGGGCGAGGTGTCCTGCGCCTCGTCCACCAGAATATGGTCGATGCCGCCATCCAGCCGGAACAGCACCCATTGCGCCACGGCGGGATCGGTCAGCAGGGCCTTGGCGCGGGCGATCAGATCGTCGAAATCCAGCGCGCCGCGCAGCATTTTGCGCTGGGTGTACAGCGGCAGGAAGGCGGCGGCGAACGCGTGCAGGGCGGCACTGCGTTCGGCGGCGATCAGGCCAAGGCGCAGCGGACGGGCGGCCTCGACCCGCAGCCCAAGCGCATCGACCCGGTCTTGCAGCAGGGCGAGTTTCGGGGCGGTGGCCTTGGTTGCCAGCGCGGCGCCCTTGGCAGTGTAGCTTTTACCCTCGACCTTCGATTCCCCGAACAGCAGCACGCCTTCCAATGCGGCGAGGGTGGCCAGCGACGGGGCATCCAGCGTGACAGAGGCCATCTTTTGCCCGGCCTTGGCGTCATTGGTCGATCCGCCCAGCAGGATCGCGGCGGTTTCGGCCAGAAGCTCGGCCTCGCCGCCCAGCAGAACCTGCGCGATCAGGGCATCGCGGGTCAGCATCTCGGGCACGCCGAACAGGGCGCGGCAGGCGGCCGGGGACAGCGGCGGCGTCAGCGCGGCGGATTGGCGGGCGATTTCGGCGGTCAACTGGCCGAAATCCTCGCCGGTATAAAGCTGCGCCAGTGCGGCCACGGCCCCGGGGGCCTGACGTTCGGCCATTTCCTCGACGATTTCCTCGCGCAGCAGTTTTGCGGCACGGTCGTCCATTTCGGTGAACTGCGGTGAAACCCCGGCTTCCAGCGGAAAGCGGCGCAGCAGGCTGGCGCAGAAGCTGTGAATCGTCTGGATGCGCAACCCGCCCGGGGTTTCAATCGCGCGGGCGAACAGGCGGCGGGCATCGGCCAGCGTTTCACGGGAAACCCCGCCCTCGATGCCCAGATCCGCCAGCGCGGCGCCCAGATCGGCGTCGGGTTTCATCGCCCATTCGCCCAGACGGCGGAACAGGCGGTTCTGCATCTCGGACGCCGCCGCCTTGGTATAGGTCAGGCACAGGATGCGCGCGGGTTCCACCCCGGCCAGCAACAGCCGCGCCACCCGGTCGGTCAGCACGCGGGTCTTGCCCGAACCGGCATTGGCGGCCAGCCAGGTGGAGGCGCGGGGATGCGCGGCCTGCACCTGCCGTTCGCTGGCGGCGTTGCGGGTCATGCCACATCCTCCGGGTTGGCGCGGTCGGTCATTTCCCATTCGCCAAAGCGGGCGAGGTGGTCGTAATCGCCGGGAAAGCGGCTTTCAAACATGGCGCGGCGGGCGGTGTAGCCGGTCTCAACGCTCAGATAGCGGGTGATCAGGCGGTGCAGATCCTCCCACACCTTGCCGGTGATCGCGGGGGTGATATCGGTCGCCACGATCTTGGGGGTGGAGCCGAGGCCGACATAGCTGATCCGCGCCACATCGGCCAGGCCAAGCTGCTTGAACCCGCCGCGTTCGGCCATGGCTGCGGCGAGCAGAAGCTGTTTGTCGAACTGTTGCTGCTGCTTTTCGGTGGGCGGGGTGCCGGTCTTGTAATCGAGGATATGCAGGCTGCCATCGGGCAGCAGGTCGATCCGGTCGGGCGTGCCGTAAAGCGCGAAATCCAGCGGGGCGAGCGTCACGCGACCGGTTTCCTCGATCCCCACGGGGGTGCCGCCGTCGATTCCGTCATGGTCCAGAAAGAAATCTGCCGCCCGATCCAGCCGCGAGAGCCAAAGGGCGCGGGCGGCGGGCCAAGGCACCTCGGCGCCCAGCACCGCCTCGGCAATGGCGATCAGCCGGGCGCGGGCTTCGGGGCGCGTTTCGGGGCGGCGGGTTTTCACGAAGGTTTCCAAGATGCTGTGCAGGATCGAGCCGCGCAGCCGCGCATCCGGGCTGCGATGCAGCGGATCGAGCTTTTTCAGCCGCAGGATATAGCGGGCATAGATGGCATAGGGGTCGCGGATCAGCGTGGCGACGCGGGTCAGCGCCAGTTCGCGCGGGCGATGCGCCACCGGCGGGCGTGGTGCCGGGCGGGGGGCAGAGGCGGTGCTGGCCTCGGGCCGTTCCAGCGCGTCGGCAAGGGCCAGCCAGTGCTGGCCCCGTGCGCGCATCTGTGCCAGCGCCGCCGGGCCACCCTTGGCGGTCAACCCGCCCAGCAGGTTGGTCAGCCGGTTGAGCCAACGCGAGGGCACGGTTTCCGCCTCGGCATCGCGGTGGGCGCGGGTCAAAACCACCTGCGGCGCACCGATGGCCTGTTGATAGTCATGTGCGGCCAGACCGATGCGGCGTTCAGGCAGCAAGAGCCCGGCATCCTTGCGCATCTTTCGGTTCAGCCAAGGATCGGGCGGCGGCAGTTGCGGCCAGATCCCATCATTCAGCCCGCCCAGGATCACCAGTTCAGCGCCCTGCACCCGCGCCTCCAGCGTGCCCCAGATCATCAGATGCGGATGGCCCAGAACCTCGTCCCGCACCTCGCCCTTGTTCAGGATCGCCTCGAACAGGTTGCGGTAATCCTGCACGGCCAGCGTGCCGCCCGCCTCTGCCTCGGCGGCCAGATCGGTGACGGCGCCGAGTGCCGCGATCCCGGCCGGTTTCAGCCAAAGTTCGCCGCTGCCCTCGCCCCATGGGCCGCGTGCCAAGGCTTCGGTGACGGCAAGGTGGTGGCGCAGATGGTCGGCCAGCGGGCGCGGGCCGAGCGTATCCAGCCCGGCCAGCGTGGCGATGATCCATTCCACCCATGGGCGCGCGGTCTGTTCCTTGCGGCTGTCGGCCCAGATGCGCAGGGCATCAGGTTCGGGGAAGGGCGGGCCGTATTTGCGCAGCTTCAGTTCCAGATCGCGCGTCAGGTTCAGATGCGGGCCACGGTCCGCAGCGGTGGCGACCAAGGGGTGTTTGAGCAGGGTCAGCAGCGCCTCGGCGGTCAGCCGCTGCCCCATCAGCCGCGCGACATGCCGCAACAGCCGCCCCGGCGCCGAAAGCGCCAGCGGCTTGCCGGCGGAATCGTCGGGCAGGATGCCCCAGCGATCCAGCGCCGCCGTGACCTGCCGGGTCAGCCCGCGATCTGGCGTGATCAGCGCGGCGGTGGTGCCCCGCTCTGCCGCGTCGCGCAGGATCAGCGCGATGGCCAGCGCCTCGTCGCGCGGGCTTTCGGCCTCGATCAGCGTCATGGCCTTTGTCGCTTCGGCCAGATCGTCCAGCCGCTGGCCTTCGGTCAGCCATTGATCCGTCACCGGCGCGGGGCGCAGCGACAGGGATACCAGCCGGTTGCGTGCCGGGCAGGGGCCGGGGGCATCTGTCCATCTGTCGATGTCGGTGGGCACGCGGCCCAGCACATCCATCAGGCGGCGAAAGCGGTACTGCGGATGATCCTCGGCGGTCATCGCATCGCCCATCGTGTCCCAGATCGGGGCGGGCAGATCGAAGTCATAGCCGGGCAGCACCAGCGCCCCCTGCGGCAGCGCCGCCACTGCCTGCATGAAGCGCAGCGTCGTGCCGCGCGAGGCGGTGGAGCCTGCCACGATCACCGGACCCTGCGGCGGATCATTGGCCCAGCGGGTCGCCAGCGCCTCGACCACACGGCGTTGCCGGGCCTCGGGGTCGGGGGCTTCATCGGTGCCGAAGAACGGGCGCACGATCTGCATGAAGCTTTGCGTCCGTGTCCAATGCGCCGAATGGTTGGAGACATCAAGCGCCGAGACCGTTTCGGGCGCAACGCCTTCGCCCTGCATCTCGTCCATCAGTGTGGCGAGGCTGTCGGCCAGATCGTAAAGCGCGGTGCGCGGTGCCAGATCGGGCTGGGCCTCCAGCAGGCGCGATACCAGTTGTGTCAGCTCCAACCTGCGGCGCAGCGGCGGGATGGCGGCGGGGATGCCTTCGATTGCCGCCTCTAGCCCCAGATCGGTGACGAGGCGGATGCGTGGCAGCAGCGTGGCGCCTTGCGCCAGAAACAGATCGGTGATGCGGCGGCGCATCCGCTGGGTGTTCACGAAAAGCTGCACCCGCGCCATGGCCTCGGGCGGGTGCCCGGCAAGGCGAAGGCGCAGCCCGCGCACCAGTTCTGCCGGAAAATCGGCGCCGGGTGGCAGGGCGAACAGGCGGGGGGGGCCGGTGTCAAACATGGTTGGCCAGCAGGGCTTCGGCCTCGGCAATGCCTTCGGGGCGGCCCACATCGCACCAGCCGCCATTGTGGACGATACCGAAGGCGCGGCCTTCGGCAATCGCCAGATCCCAGATCCGGTTCAAAGAGAACACTTGTTCGGAAATATCGTGCAACCGTTCGGTTTTCAGGATCTGCGCCCCCAGATAAGCCAGACCGGGGGCGCCCTTGGCGCGGGTGATCCGCCCTTGCGCATCCAGCAGAAAGTCGCCCGCACCGCGATAGCCGGTCGCCTGTGTCGCAGGCAGCAGCAGCAGTAGCGCGTCCATCTGCGCCGGGTTCCAGGCGGCGGCGAGCTGGGCCAGCGCATTGTCGCCCGTCCACACGGCATCGGTGTTCAGGGTGAACACCGGCCCGTCGCCCAGCAGCGGCAGCGCCCGGCGTAGCCCGCCGCCGGTTTCCAGAATCTCGCCACTTTCATCCGACAGCAGGATGTCGGGGCTGGCGCGCAGATGGGCGCGCATCTGGTCGGGCAGGTAATGCACATTCGCCACGATGCGGCTCAGCGGCACGCCGCGCGCCTGATCCAGCGCATGGTCGATCAGCGCCCGGCCTGCCACCTCGATCAGCGGTTTCGGGCGGCTGGCGGTCAGCGCGCCCATCCGGGTGCCGAGACCGGCCGCGAACAGCATCAGGGCGTGGGGCATTGTGCGGCGATCCTTGCAAGGCGGTCCGGGGTGGGGGGCGGAAGCAGATCGGCGCAGAGCGTGGCCAGCGGTGCCAGTGCCGGATGCGCCAGATTGCGCTGCAACTGGCCCCAGACACGCGGCATCAGCCGCAGATAGCCGGGCTTGCCCGCATGGATGCAGAGCCGCGCAAAAATGCCAAGGATGCGCAAGGCGCGCTGGGCGCCAAGCGCGGCATAGCTGGCGGCAAAGGCCGCGTCGGTTGTGCCGTTTGCGTCGCGGAAGCGGGAGCAGATCGCGGCCTCAATCTGGGCCGAGACATCGCGGCGCGCATCCTGCAGCAGCGATACGAGATCGTAGGCGGGTTGCCCCATCTGCGCCAGTTGGAAATCCAGCAGACCCACCCGCGCAAGGCCCGCCCGTTCAGGCAGCCAAAGCAGGTTTTCGGCGTGATAGTCGCGCAGGATCATCACGCGCGGGCCATCGGCATGGCGGGCAAGGCAATCGGTCAGGCAGGCGATAAAGGGGGTAGTCTCCACCCGCTCGCCGGTGATGCTCCAGCGATACCAATCCAGCGCAAAGGCGGCGGCCTCGGCCCAGTCTGCGGCCTGCAGATCGGGCAGGGCGGGCGGCGGCGGGGCGGCTTGCAGGCGCAGCAGCACATCGGCGGCGGCCTGATACAGCGGCAGTTCCTGCGCGGGGTCGGCGTCGATCACCCGTGCATAGACCGCGTCGCCCAGATCCTCCAGCAGCAGAAAGCCGTTGGGCAGATCGCGCGCAAGGATCGCCGGGGCAGACAGGCCGAGGCCGCGCAGATGGTCGGCAATGGCGATGAAATCGGCGGGGTCGTCGCCTTTTCCGGGCGGGGCATCCATCAGAACAGCGGTTTCATCGCCCCGGTGCAGGCGGTCATAGCTGCGATCCGAGGCGTCGCCCGACAGGAAGGCGCGCGCAGCGCTGCCCCAGCCCGCGTGGGTGAGGAAGGCCTGCGACAGGTCTTTGCGCATGGTCATGCGGGCACCTGCCAATCGTGGGCCAGCGCAGTCCGCAGGTCGGGGTGGTGGGGGGCCATGACGCGGGCGCGGCGGCCTTCCCCTTCGGGGGTCAGTGCCAGATGGATGGCGTCGGGTGGCGTCAGATCGCCAAGCCGGTCGGGCCATTCGACAAGGCAGATCGCGTTTCGAAAGGCGGCCTCCAACCCCAGTTCAATCACCTCGTCGGGGTGGCCAAGGCGGTAAAGATCGGCGTGCCACAGATCGCCCGCCGGGTCTTCATAGGTTTGCACCAGCGTGAAGGTGGGCGAGGGCACCTCGACTGCCGCACCCAGCCGTGCCCGGATCAGGGCGCGGGCGAGGTGGGTCTTGCCCGCGCCAATCGGGCCGGACAGCAACACGGTGCTGCCGGGGCCCAGCCGCGCGGCCAGCCACTGGCCCAGCCGTTCGGTGGCGGCATCATCGGGCAGAAAGAACGAGATCGGGGCGGGGGCTTCCATGGCCGCAGTTTTACCGCCCCTGCCTGCCGCCGCAAGCCCGCCCGTTGTCAGGCAAGCTTGCGCCCGAAGCTGAGCGCGAGGGCCGCGGTCTGCCCCTCGGCCTGCGCAAGCAGCTTGAACCGTGCGAGGGTGGCACCGCCGGGTAGAGGCGCAAAGCTGCATTCCAGCAGCCGCCCGTCAAGCAGGCGCACTTCGCCATCAACCGGCGTGCGGTCTTCCGGCTGCGACCCGAACCGCTCTGCCTCGGCCCAGATCTGCGTCGTTCCGCTGCGGCTGCGCCAGTGGTCGCAGATTGAGCGGAGCGTATCTCCGGCAATGGTTTCCGCAGGCGCATGGCCCCAAAGTTCGGAATAGGCGGCATTCGTCATCACCAGCAGCCCCGCCGGGGAAAACACCGCAAGTGCCTGATCCACCGCGTCGATCACCGCCTGGCTCAGCTCCAGATCGGCGCGATAGCGGCGGATGCGCGAAATCTCGGTCGAGATATCCTCGAACATCAGGGCCAGCGCGCCATTCGGATGGGGCCGGCCGATTACCTTGTATGTCTGGCCCGAGGGCAGGGCCCATGTCTCTTCAAACAGGCCCGAGGCGGCGGCGCGTTCCAGTTCGGACATCTGTTTGCGCCAACTGCGATAATCCTTCGGCTCGGGGATCATGTTGCGATCCCGCATGGCATCGAGAAAGGCAAACAGGGTTGGCCGGGCCGACAGAAAATCCGGTGGCAGGCTGGACAGGTCCAGCAGGGCGGGGTTGAACAGTACAAGCTGGCGCTGCCGGTCGAAAATGGCCAGTCCGATGGGCAGATGCGCAAAGGTTTTGGTCAATGTCTGGGTGAAATCGCGCAGCGCGGTTTCAGCCTGCACCACGGCATCGGCGGGCAGGGCGAAGACAAGCCAACCCTCGCCATCGGGTTTGACGGTCAGATTGAACCAGCGATCCGGTTTCCCGGGCACTGCGAGGCGCTGGTGAGTCTTGTCCTGCGCGCTGTGGATGCGATCAAACAGGCGGGGCAGGGGCCAGGCCAGATCCTGCCCAGCCTCCAGCCGGTCGATTGCAAGGGAGAGATAGACGGCATTCGCCCAGATCACCTCACCTTCGCGCCCCTCGCGCCAGATCAGGATCGGCGCCTGCGCCACGGTGCCGCGCAGGCTTGTAAGCTCTTCCTGCACGGCGCGTTGGGTCAGCAGGTCAGGGCCTGCGCTGGCCGCCTGTTCGTCGGGGTCAAGCAGGCTGATCCGGGTCAACCCGCCCCGCGCTTCGGCGCGCAACAGCAGCGAAGCGCCTTCGCCAGAGGAGGCCAGCGTCAGGCGCCCCTCTTGTTGCAGCCGCAGAAGTTGCGTTTCAAAATCGGGAAAGCGCGGCGCAAGATAGCTGAGCAGGCGCACCCAGGGCGAGCCCGAAAGCCCGCCCAGCGACAGGAGGGCCCGTGCGCCCGGCGTTGCATCGACCAGCATGTCGCCATCGAACAGGAAGGTCGTGCCAGCCTGCATATCAACAAAGATCGCACCTTTTGCGCGTGTCATCCGCGCCTGAAGGGCCGCCAGTGCAAGTACTCCGGCTGTTGCCGCCAGCGTCGCGCTCAGCAGCAATGTCGCCGCCAGCACAAGATCTATTTCCATTTCTTATCCCCAAGGGCTTTGCGTCCTTTTGTGCAACCGTGGGAAGAGAAAGTTAATCATTCGTTAAATGTATGGCAGAGTCGCACCCCGCATGGGAATTGCGGCTGATTGCAGCAATAAAATCTCACCTGTTCGGTGTATTTTCACCCAATCCGCCAACAGGCGCGATGATCCGGGCCATCGGCCAGATGACTTCGACGATGGCGCCGCTGCGCTCGGACTGATTCTCTGTCAATGCATTGGCAAAGCTCAGTTCGGCGCCTGTCCGTTCCAGCAGGGTCTTGGCGATGAACAGGCCAAGACCCATCCCTTCGTATTCCGGGCGCAGCGCGGTATCCGGCGCGGGTTTGCGGCTGCGCATGAAAGGATCGCCGATGCGCCCGATCAGTTGCGGCGGATAGCCCGGACCATCGTCAATGATGCGGATCTGCAGACGGCCTGCCGCCCATTCGCCCTCGACCCAGACTTGTGCGCGGGCAAAATCGACGGCGTTCTGGATCAGATTGCGCAGCCCGTGGATGATTTCAGGTTGGCGCAGGATCGTGGGCTCTGGCGTGGTGTCGTCGTTGCCCAGCAAGGCGAAATGGATCGTCTTGCCGCGGCCCATGTGCGGCTCTGCGGCCTCGCGCAGCACAGCGGACAAAGGGGCTTGGCGCAGCAGGCGGTCATCCTTGCCCGCCCTGCCCATCGACCGCAGGATGTCGCGGCAGCGATCCGCCTGATCGCGGATCAGCTGCGCATCGGCCTGCAGGTCCGGCTGGTCCTCCAGCTCTTCCAGAAGTTCGGCGCTGACCAGTTTTATGGTTGCAAGCGGGGTGCCCAGTTCATGTGCCGCCGCCGCGACAACACCGCCCAGATCGGTCAGCTTCTGTTCGCGGGCCAGCGCCATCTGGGTGGCCAGCAGCGCATCCTGCATCGCGTGGATCTCTTCGGCCACGCGATGGGTATAGCTTCCCAGAAAGGCGATCCCGATCACCACGGCCAGCCAGAAGCCGAAACCGAACAGCGGCGGGACCGTGAAAACGGCGCCATCGGGCAGGGTCATCGGGATGCCGAACAGCGCCAGAAGCGTGACAAAGACGATTGCGGTTGCGCCCAGCAGCAGGGTCGCCCGCGCGTCCAGGGCCGTGGCCGAAATGGTGACCGGCGCAATGATCAGCAACGCAAAAGGATTGGTCATGCCGCCGGTCAGCAACAGCAGGGCGGCAAGTTGTGTCAGATCGAACAGCAGGGTGAAGAAGACCTGTCGTTCGGTCAGCCGGGTATTTTCGGGAAAAACGAAGACCGAGACAAGATTGGCAATGACCGAGGTGCCCACCACCAGATAGCACAAGCCGAAAGGCAGCCCGATGCCATAGGAATAATCGGCTGCGACCAGAGCGGTGATCTGCCCGATAATGGCGGCCCATCGCAACAGGATCAGCGTGCGCAGGCGTAGAAAATCGGTGCGCGTTTCGCGCGAAGGTGCGGCGAAGTTGGAGAAATGCATTGCGTGGCCCATGCTGTCGCAGGCTGATCTTTTGCCATTGTTAAGTCCGGCGGGTTGCGGGATCAATGCGCCAGCACAGCACAGGGGACTCCGATGTCGAAGCTTTTTGCAGGTCTGGCGGTTGCGACGGCGGTCGCGGTGGTGGGCGGCAGCTATGTTTGGGTTCAGCTGAACCAGAAAACCGACCCCTTTGCGCAATGTCGGGCCGGGGCTGTGGGCGGTGGCGCGATCGGCGGGCCGTTCACGCTTGTCGATGAAACCGGCAAGACCGTAACCGACAAGGATGTGCTGACCAAACCCTCGCTGGTCTATTTCGGTTACACCTTCTGCCCGGATGTCTGCCCGCTGGACAATACGCGCAATGCCGAAGCTGTCGATCTGCTGGAAAGCCGCGGTTATGACGTGACGCCGGTGTTCATCTCGATCGACCCGGCCCGCGATACACCAGAGGTTGTGGCGGATTTCACGGATAATCTGCATCCACGCATGATCGGCCTGACCGGCACGCCGGAACAGGTGAAAGCTGCGTCTCTGGCCTACAAGACCTATTTCAAGGTGCAGGAGGGCGACCCGGAGTTTTACCTCGTCGATCACAGCACGTTCACCTATCTGATGCTGCCCGGCAGCGGGTTTGCCGATTTCTTCAAGCGCGAAGCCACGGCCGAAGAAATGGCGGATCGCGTGGCCTGTTTCGTCGATGCGGCAAAGACCGTTGCGCAAAATTGACCTGCGGCATAAAGCGGCCTAGGTTTGCGCGGATAGCGCAGGACAGGGGAAGAATGAATGGCTGAAGATCTGGGTGCCGAACTCGGGGCGGATCGGTCGCTTCTGCTTGTCGATGATGACGAGCCTTTTGTGAAACGTCTGGCCAAGGCCATGGAAAAGCGCGGGTTTATCCCGGAAACGGCAGAAAGCGTTGCGGCGGGCAAGGCCATCGCCCTGGCGCGACCGCCGGCCTATGCCGTGGTGGACCTTCGGCTGGAAGATGGCAACGGGTTGGATGTGGTCGAGGTGCTGCGCGAAAAACGCCCCGATTGCCGCATCGTTGTGCTGACCGGCTATGGCGCGATTGCGACGGCGGTTGCGGCGGTGAAGATCGGGGCCACGGATTACCTGTCCAAACCTGCGGATGCCAATGAAGTGACAAATGCGCTGCTGTCGCGGGGGGAGTTGCTGCCCGACCCGCCAGAAAATCCGATGTCGGCGGATCGCGTTCGGTGGGAACATATTCAGCGGGTCTACGAGATGTGCGACCGCAATGTTTCGGAAACCGCGCGGCGACTGAATATGCACCGGCGTACCCTTCAGCGAATTCTCGCAAAGCGCAGCCCAAAATAGTTGCTGAATTAACTCTCATTCCTTATAGCCAGAGTTACCTTGTGTGATTGCAGGTTATACCGGCGCTTTTGTCGGACGACTGCACAGAGCAACAACTGGCAAAGGGAATACAATGGATCTCAACGCGCTTTCGTTGAAAGAACTCAAGGATCTTCAGGTACAGGTTGCAAAAGCGATCACATCTTATGAAGATCGTAAAAAGAAAGACGCATTGGCCGAACTGGAAGAGCGCGCGCGCGCCCTTGGGTTTTCATTGGCAGAGTTGACGGGCGTTCAGGTTGTGCGCAAACGGGCACCGGCTTCTGCCAAATATGCGAACCCGGAAAATCCGGCTGAAACCTGGTCGGGCCGCGGACGCAAGCCGCGTTGGTTCGAGGCTGCGCTGCGCAGCGGGAGATCGGTGGAAGATATGGTGCTTTAAGCATCCATCTCTGACAGAAGCGCGTGGTGGCGGGCGGTGTAATCCGCCCGCGCCGCTGCAGGGGGACGCAAGCGGATGGCCAGATTGGCCAGCAGTTCATCCGCAGGGCGACCAAACAGCCGGTTGGCCTCGGCTTCGGAAAACCCGGCGATCTGGACGGCCTCCAGCCAGGCAGAAACCTTGTCGGCGGCCTTGATTGCCTTCTTGATGGGCGCGGGCAGGGTGGCGGGCAGGCCAAAGCGGATGTGGATCGCGGCTGTCAGGCGCAGGTCCAATTCGCCATAGGCAGGGCCGATTGCAGATTTCACCGGGCTGATCATGTCGCCGATCACATACTCAGGCGCATCATGCAGCAATGCCGCAAGACGCCAGCAGGCGGCGATGCCGGGGTTTTGTCGGTCGAAGATATCTTCCACTAGCAGCGAATGTTCGGCGACAGAATAGGGAAAATCGCCCCGCGTCTGCCCGTTCCAGCGCGCGACGAAGGCAAGGCCGTGGGCGATGTCTTCGATCTCGATATCCATCGGCGTCGGGTCCAGCAGGTCGAGTCGCCGCCCGGACAGCATCCGTTGCCAGGCCCGGGGTTGCTTTCCGCGATTGTTTCCATCTCTCGCCATAATTCGACCCGAATTCCCTGAACATTGTCCGCCCCGCGTCAGAGTGCTATCTCAGCGGCAATCGACATGGCAAGGAGTGCGGCGAATGCCGAAGGATTACATCGTCAAGGACATTGCGTTGGCCGATTTCGGCCGCAAGGAACTGGATATTGCGGAAACCGAAATGCCGGGCCTGATGGCCTTGCGCGAGGAATACGGCGCGGCGCAACCGCTCAAAGGCGCCCGCATTGCCGGGTCGCTGCACATGACGATCCAGACGGCCGTTCTGATCGAAACGCTGAAGGCGCTGGGCGCGGATGTGCGCTGGGCCTCGTGCAACATCTTCTCGACGCAGGATCACGCGGCGGCGGCCATTGCGGCCAGCGGCACGCCTGTTTTTGCGATCAAGGGCGAAACCCTTGAGGAATATTGGGATTACACCGACCGTATCTTCCAGTTCGGCGGCGAGGGTGGCACCTGTAACATGATCCTCGACGATGGCGGGGATGCCACGCTGTATATCCTGATGGGCGCGCGGGTCGAGGCGGGTGAAACCGGCCTGATCGAAGTGCCGACCTCGGAAGAGGAAATCTGCCTGTTCAACCAGATCAAGAAGCGTCTGGCCGCCTCGCCCGGCTGGTTCACCAAGCAGCGCGAAGCGATCAAGGGGGTTTCGGAAGAAACCACCACCGGCGTGCATCGCCTGTATGATCTGCACAAGAAGGGCCAGCTTCCCTTCCCCGCGATCAACGTCAATGACTCGGTCACCAAGTCGAAATTCGACAACAAATATGGCTGCAAGGAATCGCTGGTCGATGGCATCCGCCGGGCGACCGACACGATGATGGCCGGCAAGGTCGCCGTGGTTTGCGGCTATGGCGACGTGGGCAAAGGTTCTGCCGCCTCGCTGCGCGGCGCGGGCGCGCGGGTGAAGGTGACCGAGGTCGATCCGATCTGCGCCTTGCAAGCGGCGATGGACGGGTTCGAGGTTGTGGTGCTGGAAGACGTGGTGGCGGATGCCGACATCTTCATCACCACCACCGGCAACAAGGACGTGATCCGCATCGAGCATGTGCGCGAGATGAAGGACATGGCGATCGTCGGCAATATCGGCCATTTCGACAATGAAATTCAGGTCGCCGCGCTGAAGAACCACAAATGGACCAATATCAAGGACCAGGTGGACATGATCACGATGCCTTCGGGCGCGCGGATCATCCTGCTGTCGGAAGGGCGTCTGCTGAACCTCGGCAACGCCACAGGCCACCCGTCCTTCGTGATGTCGGCCAGCTTTACCAATCAGGTTCTGGCGCAGATCGAACTGTGGACCAAGGGGCAGGACTATGCGCCGGGCGTCTATATCCTGCCGAAAGCGCTGGATGAGAAGGTCGCCCGCCTGCATCTGAAGAAGATCGGCGTGAAGCTGACGGAACTGCGTCCCGATCAGGCCGACTACATCGGCGTGAAGGTCGAAGGGCCGTTCAAATCCGATCACTATCGCTACTGAGGCGCTATTGCACCAGAGAAGGCCCCGCCATTGCCATTGCGGGGCCTTCCATTTGTCAGATCGCCAAGTGAGCGTCTATAATTCGGCAACAATGAACCGAAGCCGAAGTGTTTCGTCGTGTGTGAGGGCAGCAGAATGGAAGAAACGAAGCGAGAGCGTGTACGCCGCCGGTTGCTGGGGCTGATGCCCAAAGGCGCAAAGGCGGCAGAGATCGGTGTCTGGGAAGGCGCATTCAGCAAGCGGATCATGGAAATCTGCGAGCCGAGCGAGCTTCATCTGATCGACCCGTGGCTTTATCAGCCGGAATTCGGCAATACCGGGTTTGGCCGCAAGAAGAATGAAAACCTGATGGAAGTGAAATATCAGGATGTCGTCGCCATGTTCAAGGACGAGCCGCGGGTGAAGATTCACCGCGCGACCTCCGAAGCGGCGCTGAGCGCACTGCCTGACGCCTCGCTGGACTGGGTCTATATTGACGGAAACCACAACGAGCCCTTCGTCGGTCAGGATCTGGCGCTGTGCCTGCAAAAGGTGAAGCATGACGGGCTGATCTGCGGCGACGATTTCAACTGGATGTCGGATGCACAGGGTGCCCCGGTCAAAAGCGCGGTCGAAGCGGTGCTGGCGGAACTGGGCGATCAGGCGGAACTGAAGCTGATGGCCAACCAGTATATCATCACGCTCAAACGCCCTGCGCCAGTTGCCGCCTGAGCGGCGAAGTTGCGACGATAATTCCCTTTGTCGCTCTGCTGGCTTGTCCTAGTCTTTTGCCCAATGCCGGATCAAACCGGCGTCGGGACATTCAGGAAGGGCTGGACATGAGCAAGAGAGACGAACTGATCGCCAAGTACGCCGAAGACCTGCGCAGCAAATGCGGGATGGAACCGGATCTGGATCTTCTGACGAAGGTCACCATCGGCTGCGGCCCCGCGATCTATAACGCTGACAGCGAGACCGTTGCCGCATCGTCTTCTGACGAGCTGGAGACGGTCCGCAAGAATTTCCTGATCAAGAAGCTGGGTCTGGAAGACAGCCCGGCGCTGATGGAGGCGATCACCGCCGTTGTTGACATTTACGGTAAGTCCGAGCGCAACAAGTACCGTGCGGTGGTCTATTACATGCTGGTCAAACATTTCGGCAAGGAAGCAGTCTACAAATAAGCCGCTCTGAGCCGGAACCCCTGTATATGCCCGCCTCTGGCGGGCATATTCGATTAAAATGCCGCTGGCTTTGGCTTTGCGAAATGCGCCGCGCCGCGCTAGCCTGAAATTCAGGGCAGGACGCCCGGGACCAATATCAGAACACGTGTGGTGCTATGGGAGCACGTGGGGTGGATGGAGGGTCCCGTTGGGGTCG
Source organism: Gemmobacter aquatilis (assembly GCF_900110025.1). GTDB lineage: Bacteria > Pseudomonadota > Alphaproteobacteria > Rhodobacterales > Rhodobacteraceae > Gemmobacter > Gemmobacter aquatilis. The sequence goes on from NZ_FOCE01000001.1 coordinate 358,310, forward strand.
GGGCCCTCCAATTTATCCCGATACCCCGCCAAGCCTGCAGATGATGCGCCATTCCTCGGCCGTGACCGGCTGAACGGACAGGCGCATGTTGGTTACCAGCGCCATCTTCTCCAACCCCGGCTCCTGCTTGCAGGTTTCAAGGCTGACCGGCGTCAGCAGCGGTTTCACCGCGCGGATATGCACGCAATCCCAGCGTGGATCGTCTGTGGTGCTGTCGGGCGCACTTTCGGCAGAAACCTCGACAATGCCGACGATCTCTTTGCCGATATTCGAATGGTAGAAGAAGCCCAGATCCCCAAGCTTCATGGCCCGCATGTTGTTGCGGGCCTGATAGTTACGCACGCCGCCCCATTCTTCCCCTGCGGGCCCTTTGGCGACCTGTTGGTCCCAGCTCCAGCTATCGGGTTCGGATTTGAACAGCCAATAGGCCATCAGCCGATCACCTTCTTCCATTCGGTGATCGTGACGCTTTCGAACAACCCCGCCTTGGCATAGGGATCGGCATCGGCCCAGGCCTGCGCATCGGCGAGGCTGTCAACCGACAGGATCACCAGCGAGCCGTTCATCTGGCCCGCCGCATCCAGAAACGGCCCGGCCATTTCCACCACGCCCGAGGTCTGGATATGGTCCAGATGGGCGGCGCGGGTGTCGAGGCGGATTTGCAGGGCGCCGGGTTTGTCTTTGCAGATCAGGGCTACACGCATCGGGTCATTCCTGTTTCAGGGGGCGGGAAAGAAGGCTCTGCATGGCCTCTGACGGGGTTACCTTACCGTCGATCAGTGCGGCGACCATGCAGGAAATCGGCATCTCGATCTGTTCCCGCGCGGCGATCTGTGCCACGGCCTTGGCTGTGGCAGCGCCTTCGACGGTCTGGGTTGGATCGAAGCTTTGGCCAGCCCCAAGCGCATGGCCAAAGCGGAAATTGCGTGACAGGTCTGATGTGCAGGTCAGCACCAGATCGCCAAAGCCGGACAGCCCGGCCAGCGTTTCGGCCTTGGCGCCATGGGCCAGCGCAAAGCGCTGCATTTCGGCATAGCCGCGCGTCATCAGCGCGGCCCGGGCGGAATCGCCAAGCCCTGCGCCAATCACCACGCCCGAGGCGATGGCCATGATGTTCTTCAACGCCCCGCCCAATTCGGCCCCGATCACGTCGGTGGTGCGATACAGCCGCAGCACGGGGGTGGACAGTACGCGTTGCAGCCGTTCGCCCATCGCCTCATCGGCGCAGGCCAGCGTCAGCGCGGTGGGCAGGCCGCGCGCGATGTCGGCGGCAAAGCTTGGCCCTGTCAGCACGGCGGGGGCGGGGCCGGACAGGCGCGCGAGAATCTCCACCGGGCCAAGGCCCGACCGCAGATCGACGCCCTTGCAGCAGGCGACCAGTGCCTTGTCCACCAGATTGGCCGCATGGGCCTGTGCGAACATCGCCAGCGCCTGCATCGGCAGCGCCAACAGAATCGCATCTGCCGGGGCAATATCGGCGATTTCCGCCGTGACAGAGACTGTTTCGGGTAGGGTGATGCCCGGCAGCCGGGCAATCTCGCGGCTGGTCTGCCCGCGCCCCCACAGCGTCACCGGGCCTTCGCGCCCCAAGGCGACAGCCAGCGCCGCGCCGAAAGCGCCCGCGCCCAGAATGGCGATCTTCATGCCTTGGCCCCCTTCTTGCCAGAGCCGAGCAGGGCCGGGCTGGTCTGATCCAGCGGCCAGCGCGGGCGTGCCGACAGCGTCAGGTCATCGGCGCCGCGCTGGCGGAATTGTTCGATCCCGGCCCAGGCGATCATCGCAGCGTTATCGGTGCAGAGCGCCAGCGGTGGCGCCAGAAAGCGGATGCCGAGGCTGTCACACAGCGCCTGCAACCGCGCCCGGATCTCGGTATTCGCGGCCACGCCCCCGGCGACGGCAAAGGTGCCCACCGGGTGATCGGTCAGCGCGCGGCGGGATTTCTCGGTCAGCACATCGGCCACGGCGCGCTGGAATGCGGCGCACAGATCGGCGCGATCCTGCCTGCGCAGCCCGCCCAGCCCGGCCATCAGCCCGTCGCGCGCGCGCAGAACGGCGGTTTTCAGCCCCGAGAAGGACAGGTCATAGCCCGGGCGGTCCAGCAGCGGGCGGGGCAGGGGAATGCGCTTGGCATCGCCCTTTGCAGCTTCGGCCTGCACGGCAGGCCCGCCCGGCTGCGGCAGGGCCAGAACCTTCGCCACCTTGTCGAACGCCTCGCCCGGCGCATCGTCGATCGAGCCGCCCAGCCTGGTAAAGGCTTCTGGCCCGTCCACCCGCAGAAACTGGCAATGCCCGCCCGACACCAGCAACATGACATAGGGATAGGCCACCTGATCGGTCAGGCGCGGAGTCAGCGCATGGCCGGCAAGATGGTTCACCCCGATCAGCGGCAGGCTGGTGGCTGCCGCCAGCCCCTTGGCGCACATCACACCGGACAGCACGCCGCCAATCAGCCCCGGCCCCGCCGTTACCGCAATGGCATCCAGCCCGGCAAAGCCGATCCCAGCCTGCGTCATGGCCTGCTCGATGCACAGGTCGATGCGTTCGGCATGGGCGCGGGCTGCGATTTCGGGCACCACACCGCCAAAAGCCGCATGAAGGCTCGTCTGCCCTTCCACCACCGAGGCCAGAATCTCGGGCGCGGCACCATCGCGCTGGCGCACGATGGCGGCGGCCGTATCGTCGCAACTGCTTTCGATGCCAAGGAAGGTGAGGCTTTGCATGGGTTCCGGTTGAAACAGGGGCTTCCCGCAGGTAACACCGGAACCATGCCCAAGCAATCCCGCCCCATGGTGATCCTCACCCGGCCCGCCGATCAGGGCGCGCGCTTTGCCAAGGCTTTGCGGCTACGGCTTGGCCCGGTGGTGGTACTGCAATCGCCACTGATACAGCCGAAGTTCCGTGTGCCTGATGTGCCCGACCGGGCTTGGTCAGCCGTGATCTTCACTTCGGGCACCGCGGTTGCTGCTTGCGAGGCACTGCCTGCGCCGCTGCGCCAGCGCTTGCCACGCCTGGCGTTCTGTGTCGGGCATAGAACGGCGGAACTGGCGAAAATGGCGGGGTTCGAGACGATTTCTGCCAATGGCGATGCCGAAGCGCTGATCCGCTGCATCCTTGCGAAAGCGCCGCAGCCGCCATTGCTGCATCTGCATGGGGCAGAGACGCGGGGGGATATTGCCGCATGTCTGACAGAGGCGGGGATCGAGGCATCGGGCGTCGTGCTTTACGATCAACTGGTTTGCCCGCTGTCCGGCGATGTGCAAACCGCGTTGCGCGGCGACACGCCGCTGATCCTTCCGGTCTTTTCACCCCGCACGGCGGACTTGCTGGCCGCTGATCTGGCCGATGCGCGGGCGCCACTTCATCTTGTTGCCATATCGCAGGCAACCGCAGCGCCGGTTTCGCGTTTGCCTCTTGCAAGCCTGACAATCGCAGCCCGGCCCGATGCCGATGCGATGCTGGATGCCGTAGAACACCTCTTTGCCGCAGCCACGCGGCTTGAGCCATGAGAGCAGAGCGACTACCCTGCCCAAACGGGCAGAGCTTGAGGGGAGACGGTGCATGACGGATCAGGAAACGCCTATCGCAGCGCCGGATACCGAAGATCCCAAGCGCGACGCGATTCCTCCGGCGGAAACGCCCGTTGAACCAGTCGCGCGCGGCGGTGGGGCGGGGCGGTTTGTCGGGCTGCTGGCCGGTGGTGTTATTGCGGCAGGGCTGGGGTTCGGGCTTGCTGCCTATGGCGCGCGCGAAGGCTGGCCTTTGCTGGTACCGCAGGGCCCTGCCCTGGAAGGTGAAATGGCTGCCCTGCGCAGCCAGCTTGCCGAAGTTGCGGCGCGCGAACCTGATCTGAGCCGTCTGGATGCGTTGGAAACAAAGCTCGCCACGCTGCCTTCTGCGGTGGATGGAAAACGCATCGAGGCGCTTGAGCAGCGCCTTGCCGCGCTGGAGGCCCGTCCGGCAGGGGTAGGTGATCCGCAGGCCCTTGAGGCGCTGAAGGCAGAGATTGGCACTTTGGCCACCCGGTTGGCGGAGCAACAGACGACCACCACCCAGATCGCTGCCGAGATTGATTCTCAGGTCAAGGCCAAGTTGCAAAGCGCCGTGACCGAAGCGGAAAAGCTGCGCGCCGAAACTGTTGCCCTGCAACAGACAGCAGAACGCCGGGCGGCCCTGCTGGCGCTGGACACCGCGCTGACCACCGGCACCGATCCGGCAGAGTCGGCCGCACGGGTCGGCGCGGTGGGGATCGACCTGCCAGAGCCGCTGGCGCAACTGGTCGCCAGCCCGGTTTCTTTGCCCGCCTTGCAGCAAGGCTTTGCCGATGCGGCGCGGCTGGCGCTGGCGGCCTCGCTTCAGGCGGATATGGGCGACACGCTGGGCGACCGGCTGACCACCTTCCTGCGCACCCAGACCGGCGCCCGGTCGTTGACCCCGCAAGAGGGCGACGACCCTGACGCCGTGCTGTCGCGGATCGAGGCGCGGTTGCGCGATGGCGATGTGGCTGCGGCCCGCGAGATGTTGGGCAGCCTGCCCGCAGCGGGGCAGGCTGCTTTGGCTGATTGGGGCGCGCAGGCGGATCGCTATCTTGCGGGGCGGGCTGCGTTGTCTGCGCTTTTGGCGAATTGAGGGGGGCGGAACGATGATCTGGACACTGGTCAAGGTGCTTCTGTTCTTCGCGGCGGTGGCGGGGATCACTTACGGGGCGACGCTGCTGCTGGAAACCGATGGCGGGCTGCATATCACTGCTGCGGGGTATGAATTCACGCTCGGCCCATTGCAGGCGGTGGTCGGGCTGCTGCTGCTGATGCTGGCGCTGTGGCTTTTGCTGCTGGTGATCGGGTTCCTGACCGCCACGTTGCGCTTTCTGAATGGTGATGAAACGGCGCTGTCTCGCTATTTTGACCGCAACCGCGAACGGCGGGGCTATCAGGCGCTGTCGGAAGGGTTGGTGGCGCTGGCCTCGGGCGAGAATCGGGTGGCGATGTCGCGCGCGGTGAAGGCCGAAAAGCTGCTCGCGAAGCCCGAACTGACAACGCTGCTTGTCGCCCAGGCGGCCGAAGCTGCTGGCGATGGCGCACGCGCGACTGCTGCTTACAAGGCGCTGCTGGAACACGAGGCCACGCGGTTTGTTGGCATCCGGGGCCTGCTGGCGCAGAAAGTGCACGAGGGCGACACTGAAACCGCGTTGAAGCTGGCCGAGAAGGCCTTTGCGCTGAAGCCCAGGCATCTGGAAACGCAGGATATCCTGCTGAAACTGCAGGCCGATGCGCAGGATTGGAAAGGCGCGCGGGCCACGCTGGGCGCAAAGGCACGGGCGGGCGGGCTGTCGAAAGACCTGTTCCGCCGCCGTGATGCTGTGTTGGCCTTGCAGGAAGCGAAGACCGTGATGGATGCCAGCACGTCGATCGAGGCACGCGAGGCAGCGATTGCCGCCAACAAGCAATCCCCGGATCTGATTCCGGCTGCGGCCATGGCGGCGCACAGTATGGCGCTGGCGGGTGACACCAAAGGCGCCACGCGCGTCATCCGCAAGGCATGGGAGATGCAGCCGCACCCCGATCTTGCCGCCGCCTTTGCCGGGATCGAGCCGGAAGAAACCCCCGAAGCGCGGCTGAAGCGCTTTCGGGTTCTCACAGAGCTGCATCCTGATCATCCCGAAACCCGGATGCTGAAAGCCGAGCTTCTTATTGCCGCCGAAGATTTTCCCGGTGCCCGTCGTGCGCTGGGCGATCTGGTAGATACCAAGCCGACCGGGCGGGCGCTGGCGCTGATGGCGGCGGTGGAACGCGGCGAGGGCGGCGACGAAGCCGCAGTGCGCGGCTGGCTGGCGAAGGCGCTTGTCGCACCGCGCGGCCCGCAATGGTGCTGCGACAAGTGCCACGCGATCCATGCCGAATGGGGCCCGATCTGTGAAAACTGCGGTGGTTTTGATACCTTGAGCTGGCGCGAACCGCCGCAGACCGCGACTCCTAGCCCCACCGGATCCGAACTGCTGCCACTGCTGGTGACCCCCCCGGCCCCGCCAGCGCCAGCGCCCGAACCCGCAGAAGAGCCGGAAGTCATTGATCTTGCGGCCATCGCAAGGCGTGCAAATTAGGGCTACACAGCGCCGCAAAGAGGTGCTATCAGCCCGCCACCAAGCCGCTGTAGCTCAGCTGGTAGAGCACGTCATTCGTAATGATGGGGTCGGGGGTTCGAGTCCCTTCAGCGGCACCAGTTTCCAGCCGAAGCCGCGAACCTGTCAGGGTTTCGCGGCTTCGGCGTTTTTGCCACTGGTGACATTGCGCCAGCTGTCCCGGGCTGACAGGCTTTCGGCAGATTGGCGGACCACATCCGCGATCTGCTGAAGCTGTTTGGCAAGCGGGTTGGTCTTGCGCCAGATCATGCCGATGGTGCGCGAGGGCCGTGGGCTTGTGAAGCGCGCAACCGACACCGAGGCGGAACGCGTCTCGACCGGCACCGCCATTTCCGGGATCAGGGTCACACCTATCCCGGAACTGACCATCTGCACCAGGGTTGTCAGCGAGCTGCCATCCAGCAATTCCCGGGGCAGCGCAGAGTGAACATTGCAGAACGACAGGGCCTGATCGCGGAAACAATGCCCCTCTTCCAGCAACAGCAGCCGCATTTCACGCAGCGCTTCGCGGTCTGGTACGGGCTTTCCCTCGTCTTCGCTTGGCCGCACCAGAACGAAATCTTCGGAAAACAGTGCAACCTCTGTCAGTGAGGGTTCCGAAACGGGCAGTGCCACGATAGCCGTATCCAGCCGCCCTTCGGCAAGCTCTTGCAGGAGTTTCGGCGTAACCGTTTCGCGGATCTGCAGATCCAGCCCGGCATTGGCGCGCGTCAGGTTGCCGATGATGGTGGGCAGCAGGTAGGGGGCTATCGTCGGAATCACCCCGATGCGCAGCCGCCCCACCAGCCGGTGATGCGAGGCGCGCGCCAGATCTTCCAATTCGTCAACCGAGCGCAGGATACCACGGACACGGAGCGCGAACTCTCCTCCGAAACTGGTCAACCGAACCTGCCGATGGCTGCGCTCGAACAGCTCGGTGCCCAGCGATTCTTCCAGCTCTTTGATCTGCATCGACAGGGCGGGCTGCGAGATGGCACAGGCATCTGCCGCGCGCCCGAAATGGCCATGCCGTGCCAACGCCTCGAAATAGCGGAATTGCTTGAGCGTCAGGTTGATCATAAGAAGCCCTTATGGTGGTGTTCGCCAAGAATGGCTTATACCAATGAACATGCTTTGTCAGATCGGATGGGCATGGCAGTCAAACGGGTGGCTCGCGTGAAACTTGGACAGTAGTCGCCCCCTCCTACCTGCAATATGAATTGGTTTGTCAGGCTTACCAAAGCAGAGACTTCGGAGGAAAAATGGCCAAGGCGATACATTCGATGATCCGCGTGCTGGAAGAGGCGCGTTCGGTTGCGTTCTATGACGCGGCCTTCGGGTTGAAGGTGGCAGATCGGCTGGAGTTCGAGTGGTTCACGCTGATTTACCTGTCCAATCCCGAATCCACGTTCGAGCTGGAGCTGACCGTAAACAAGGGTCGCACCGAACCCTATGATCTGGGCGATGGCTACGGCCATTTGGCTGTTTCCGTCGCAGATGTGGAGACGGAACACGCGCGGTTGACGGCGGCGGGGCTGAACCCGCGCAAGCTGGTGGATTTTCGCAATGGTGATGTGCCGGTGGCGAAATTCTTTTTCATCGCCGACCCGGATGGCTATCAGATCGAGGTTCTGCAACGCGCGGGGCGGTTTCAGTGACCCGAAAATATGGCTCTGCATCACCGATCAGAGCCGCAGGCCAGCCAGAGGCGCCGCACCGCCGCGCCGCGACAGCATGGTCGGGATACCCAGTTCCTGCCGGAACTTGGTGACGGTGCGGCGCGCAAGCGGCTTGCCTTCGCGCGCCAGGGCTGTGGCCAAAGCAGCATCGCTGAGCGGAGCTGCGGGGCTTTCGGCGGCGATGATCTGGCGCAGGCGGTGGCGGATCGCATCCGATGAGGGCGCCGCCACAAGATCGCGGGCGGCCAGAGGGGCCGCGTCGAAAAAGCTGCACAGGGTGCGCATCCCGTGTGGCGTGGCGATCAGCAGATGGCGCGAAACCCGGCTGATGGTGCTGCCATGCAGGCCCAGAACTGCGGCAACCTCGGCCTGCCGCAGCGCGATCAGCGCACCCGGCCCTTCTTCAAGGAACGCCTCTTGCCGGCGCAGCACCTCGGTTGCAACGCTCAACACGGTGCGATTGCGGCGTTCCAGCACATTGGCCAGCCATTCCGCCTCGGCCCGCGCGGCGCGCAGCTTGGCGTCGGCTTGCGTCGTGCTGCGGGGCGGCAGGCTGATGGCAGGCAGGGTGGCGCGGTTCAGCTCGATCCTCCAGCCCTCGGCGCCCCGCGTCACCAGCAGATCAGGTTCGCGCAGTGGCTGGGTGTCGCCGCCAAACTGCGCGCCCGGCTTCGGGTCCATGCGGCGGATGCGGCCCAGGCATAGCTGAACCTCTTCGGGGGGCAGGCCGGTCGCATCGGCAACCGCGCGCAATCCGCCACTGGCCAGCAGCGGCAGACGATCCAGAACGGCTGCCATGGCCGGGGTCAGTTGCCCCCGTTCGCTTGCCTGCAGCGCCAGACATTCGCGCAGATCGCGGGCAAAAAGCCCTGTCGGCTCTACCGTTTGCAGGCGGGTCAGCAGGGCACGGGCCTCGGGCTGGCTGCGCCCGGCTGCCTGCGCGATGTCTGACAGCGGGCGGTCCAGCCAGCCATTGGCATCCAGCGCCTCGACAAAGGCCATGGCAAAACGCAACGTGGCAGGATCGGAAATCATCAGGCGGATCTGCGCCAGCACATGTTCCTGCAGGCCCGATGCCGCCTGCGGCTGATCATCTTCAAAGCCGAGCGGCGCGGCACCCATCGGCATCCGCAGCCGGATCAACGGGTTCGATTCGGCGCGGCGCTGCAGATGGGCCTGCAACCCCTCGTTGGTCAGTTGCAGCAAGCTGATGGCCTGCAACTGCCACGCAGAAAGCGTCTGGCGCAGCGAATGGGTCTGTCTTGAGCTTAGCGCCATGCAAGTCTCCATCGGTTGCGAAATGCCATTGCGTGACGGCCCGTCCTGGCGTCTGATCGAAACATCCCCAGCCACAAGAGCGCAGCATGTGCCCCGCATCCGGCCCGACCCGATCCAGCCCCGAAGGCCATTACCGCGAGCTTTCGCCGCAACTCGCGGCAAAGCTGCGGCAGATGTGGTCGGCGCGCGGCCATGATCTGGACCGGATCTGGGGGGATTGCGTGCCACGTCTGCCGGGTTTCGCGCGGTTGCCCGATACGCCCCGCGCACCGGACAGTCGCGCCCATGATCAGCTGTGCCTGTTCGATCAGGCGCTGATCTGGGTGATTGCCCTGCGCACCGCCGCGACAAAGGCCCGCAACCTGCCGGGCCTGCAGCAAAGCCCGGATCAGTTTGCCGCCCTTGCCGCGCTGACCGCGCGTCTGGGGGAAACTCTTGCCGCGCTGCGGTTGCTGGTACTGAACGGATTGCCGGTGCCTGCGCTGCAACTGGCCCGCTCGGTGTCCGAGGATGTGGATATGGCGCTGGCGCTGCTGCTGCGTCCACGGCTGGCGCAGCAATTCATGGCGTGCACCACGGCGGATGAGGCCAGCGAGTTCTGGCGCCGCCATATTGCCGGGGGCCGCGCCTTCCGCGCCGTTGCGGAAAAGCTTTACGAGGTCGGGCTCGACCATTCCGACCGCAGCGAATACGGGCGCTGGCGGCGCGAGGTGCTGACGCTGCTGGGCAGCGCGGTGCACAGCTCGCCCCTGGGGCAGGCGGCGGGCCAGCCTGTTGCGCCATGGCACGAGAATGCGGCGCTGAGAGAATGTCTGGGCTTCGTGACCCATCGCCTGCAGGAATTCTGTGCATGGTCGCATGTGCTGGATACCGGGCTTGAAGCGGATCTGGCGCGCATTGCCTCTGATCCATCCGGCCGGGGGACCGGTGACTCCGAAGCGCGGTTGCTGCAATTCGCGGCCCGCTCGAAAGAGATCATTCTGGATCAGATGCGCTGGATGCTGGCAGACCGGGAAGAGCCGGAACGGCTCCTCGCGGGTCACTGGCACTAGGGCGCGTGCCGTCAGTGCGGCGGTTTCGCGGCTGCGATCTTGTTGTCGGCGATCCAGCGGGCGGCCAGAACCAGCGTGCCCATGGCGAAATCCTTGCCATGGGCGCCGATCATCTCTTGCGAGATTTCGGCGATGCGGGCGAAGAACGCATCCTTGCTGCGGTCTTCGGGCGAAAGGTCGGTGGTTTGGGACATGGGTCTTCTCCGGTCTGGGCGGTTATTTGAACAGGTGGGGCGGAAAGGTGGCGAGGGCGATTTCACCATCGGCGGTGCCGATCGCCAGATGAGTGCCGCAGGCGGACCAGCCGAGGGTGGTGACCGCTGCGCCGGTGGCATGGCGCAGCATCATCTCGTCCGGGAGCCCGGCCTGCGCGACAATCACGGCGCCGTTGGCCATGCCTGCGGCGACCAGATCACGCGACGGATGGGCCGCGACACATTCGGTCAGCACCAGCCCGGGCCGCCCGCTGCGCAGCGCGCCGGTAGCGTCACTGTCGAAGGGCGCATCGCTGAGCGACCAGCCCGCTACGCGGAAGGCGCCCGCTGCGAAAACGGCACCTGCCTTGGTGTTGAAGCAGATCGACCGGGGCGGGGCGCGGAAATTACCGATGACGGTGACGCGTCCTGTCGCCAGTTGCATCAGCCACAGCCCGCCATCGCGGGCCGCCCCGCCGATCCAGCTTTCATCCGGGGCGCAAATGACCGGGCCATCGGTCTGCACCGCATGGCTTTCGGGCGGGCTGCCCGGCTGCCACAGAAACAGCGCCTGTTCCCCGGCAATTGCCAGCCGCCGCGACTGCGGCAGGAAGGTCAGCCCGTCCGGGCGGCAATGGGTGGGCAGCGCCTGAAACGGCACCAGATCGTCCTCGTCATGCAGCACGATGCCGCGCTCTTGCGCGATGGCGAAGCGGCCTTGCCCGTCAGAGGCCAGCGCGAACACCGGCTGAGTGCCTTTCAGCAGGCGAAGCACTTGCCCGCGCGGTGTCAGGCGGAAGATCTGGCCATGCCGCCCCGCCACCAGAAACCCATGGGTGTTGGAGGGCGCAAGCCGCACCGCCCCGTCATCCAGCGGTTCGGTCAGCGTCGGGGGCGGCAGCGCCTTGCTGCGCGGGCGGATCGAGCTGCGCCCGGTATCCAGCTCTTGCCGGATGCGCTTTTCCGGCGGTTCGGGATCGGCCAGCGGCACCAGCGCCACACGCCCGTCGGCCAGCGCAAAGGCGACCGTCGTCATGTTGCGGTCGATGCAATGCGACACGACGGCACTTTCGGTCGGCCAGACGCGCGCCAGAAGATCATAGAGTGCGGGCTGGGCCGAGGGGCGGGGCAGGGTGGTCTGATCCATGTTCTGTTCCTTCAACGCAAGGCGGCGATTTCGCGCGAAAGCGCGTTCAGCCGCTGTTCCATGTCTTCGATCCGCTGGTGGCAGGCTTCGGCGATGCTGCGCGCCTGCGCTTCGGTTTCCGCCGCTTCGGCCAGCGCTTCGGCATCGCCCTGTTCCAGCATCTGCCGGGCGAATCCGGCGGCGGCACAACGCTGCAACAGGCGGTGATACTCGCCAGTCAGGGCCGACAGCGCAGCGGTTGTGGCGAATTGCTCTGTCAGAAGGGCTTGCTTTTCATCCCTAGGCGCCGTCATTCTGCCCTCCATTCCCGACAGACCGGAGCAGACCGCGATGATCGCCGCCCCCGAAGCCCGTCTTTTTGCTGCATTGGCGCAGGCCGCCGAGGCTGCGCTGGGCGCCGATCATGCCGCGACGCGCGCCGCATTGCGCGCGGCCACCGACCCCGCGCCCGAACACGGCGCTGCCCTTCAGGCGGCACTTGACGCCCTGCCCGCAGCCACCCGCGATGGGTTGCTGGCGACCGCTCATCGTCAGATGCGCGAGGATATCTCGGCGATCTGGGGGCTGTTGCCCGGCGCGGCGCTGGGCGGTGGGATGCACTGAGCCTGTCATGTGTTGCCCCTGATCTGGCCCTCGGCCTCCATCAAAAGGGTGACGACGCGGGTGATCCCTTCGGAAAACCGCGCTTCGGCCATGTCGATATGATTGGCCAGCGCATCCCAGATATCGACGCGCAGCATGGTTTCCGCGTCGCCGGTCAGGGTTTCAATCTCTGGCAGGCGGAACTGCCGCGCCAAGGATACGCCGGTAAAGACGAAATCCCGCAATTCAACCGCGTGGCTGTCGATGAAGAACGGCAGCAGCGGATGCTCTGCCACCGTCACTCCCGCCTCGGCAAGGGCACGCTCCAGAAAGGCGCGGAAATGGCTGTGCAAAAGCTCCTGGCTCTGGCCCAGAAACCGCATGGTGAATACCAGATCCTGCGGCGCGCGCGCCACGACGTCCTGCGCGATCTTGCGCGAGTCCTGCAGGGAAAGGGGAATGGGATCTGACATTGCGCGGCCCTTCGGCTTGCCTGACCGGACCAATGCCGGACTGATGTCATCCTACCATCCCAAACGCGCCCAAAGAAACGGCGAAAATTTCATAACTTGCTGATTTTCAATATGAAATATGAAAACATGTGAAACAGATGTAACGTTATTTAACGCTGGTCCGTTACACCTGTTGCCAAGGATTACATGCCGCGTTGCCGCGCCAATTTGTCGCGGTGCGGCAATGGTCCGGCGCGGCGAATCGCAGCCGGGATGGCCGTATCAGACCGAACAGGCACCAATTGTCTCAACTCTGCACGGTTTTACACCTGAGACGCGTTACAGCTGTAACACATCGCAACACCTGACCGGTTTGCCATCTTCGCTGCAGCCGGAAAGCCGCGTTTCAGGCGCATATTTTTTGATTCCTTCAATTTCAATGGGTTGATGAAGATTTGCCCCATGGCCCCGCATTATTTGCACGGCCAACCGGCCCGTTGGCATCGCCTCTGCTTGTATCCCTGACAGAAGAAGCCGGGCTCCGATGCAGGGCAGGCGCAAGAACGAAGGATGGGAGGAGACATGAGGGCGACCATAACCGCCGCAACGCCAGAAGCGTGCCGGTCGGCTGCGGGATTTTCGCTCTTTTCCCCCCGGAACCTTTGCCGTGAACCGCAGACCCGGCCCGCCCCTGTGGCTGCCGGCCCATCCCCGGGTGGCTCCATTCCGCCCACCGGCATCGGGCAACCGCCCTTGTCGTCCAACTCAAGGAGGCTCATGGCATGACGTCTTTGACGCTCAACAAGATCACGTCCCAGCGCGGTATTTCCGTTGGTGAGGCTACGAAGAAGATTTCGGACCTCGGCTGGAACCCGACCTATGTTCAGGAAGCGGCAACCTTCCCGACCGATTACAAGATCAACAAGGCCCCGCGCGACCCGATGAAACAGGTTCTGCGCTCCTACTTCCCGATGCAGGAAGAAAAGGACAACCGGGTTTACGGCGCACTCGACGCCGCGCTGCGCGGCGACATGTTCCGCAACGTGCAGCCGCGCTGGGTGGAATGGATGAAGCTGTTCCTGGCGATCATTCCGTTCCCGGAAATCTCGGCGGCGCGCTCGATGGCCATGGTGGCGCGCATCGCCCCCGGCGAAGACCTGCGCACCGGCTTCACCATGCAGATGGTCGATGAATTCCGCCACTCCACCATTCAGATGAACCTGAAGAAGTGGTACATGGAAAACTACATCGACCCGGCGGGCTTCGACATTACCGAAGAAGCGTTCGGCAAGTGCTATGCCACCACCATCGGCCGTCAGTTCGGCGAAGGCTTCATCACCGGCGACGTGATGACCTCTGCCTGCATGTATCTGACCGTGGTTGCCGAAACCGCCTTCACCAACACGCTGTTCGTGGCCATGCCGTCCGAAGCCGCCCGCAACGGCGACTATGCGCTGCCCACCGTGTTCCTGTCGGTGCAGTCGGATGAAAGCCGCCACATCGGCAACGGCCACTCGCTGCTGATGGCCGCGCTGAAAGAGCCGGAAAACCACCTGCTTCTGGAACGCGACCTGCGTTATGCGTTCTGGCAGAACCACGCCATCGTCGATGCCGCCATCGGCACGCTGATCGAATACGGCACCACCAACCGCGACAAGGAAAAGGAATCCTACGCGGAAATGTGGCACCGCTGGATCTTTGAAGACTACTACCGCACCTACATGCTGCCGCTGGAAAAATACGGCATCAAGGTGCACCACGACGACGTGCAGGAAGCCTGGAACCGCATCACCAAGAAGAACTACGTCCACAAGGTGGCCCAGTTCTTTGCCGTGGGCTGGCCGGTGAACTTCTGGCGGATCGAAGCCCAGACCGACAAGGACTTCGAATGGTTCGAGCACAAGTATCCGGGCTGGTATGCCGAATTCGGCGAGTTCTGGAAATGGTATGCGAAACTGTCGAAGCCGGGTCAGAAGGTCATCACCTTCAACGAGGAAGTCGGCTACGTCTATCCGCATCGCTGCTGGTCGTGCCTTGTGCCCTGCCTCATCCGCGAAGACATCGTGACCGACACGATCGACGGTCAGGTGCACACCTTCGCCCATGAGCTGGACCGCTGGACCGCCGTCGAGGCCTTCTCGAGCGAGTATCAGGGCCGTCCGACCCCGGCGATGGGCAAGTTCTCGGGCAAGCGTGAATGGGAAACCCTGTATCACGGCTGGGATCTGGCCGATGCGATCAAGGATCTGAACTTTGTCCGTGAAGACGGCAAGACGCTGGTCCCGCAACCGCACCTGCGCTTCGATAACAAGGACATGTGGACGCTCGACGACGTGCGCGGCCACACCCTGATGTCGCCGCTGACCCTGCTGCGCGAAATGTCGCCCGAGGCGCGCGAAGCGCATCTGGCCGAATACCGCCGCGGCTTCACCATCAATCCCTGCAACTGACGCAGGGGCGGGGGCCGGCCGGTTCGGCCCCCGCATCCCCAACCACATGACGAAGGGGCGGCCCGCGCGGTCGCCGGACTGACGGCAAGGGAGGCCGGACAGAATGGGCGAGGTTTACAACGTAAGGCTGGAGCCTGTCGGCGTGGAATTCGAGGTGAACGAGAACGAGACCGTTCTCGATGCCGCGTTCCGCCAGGGCATCTCGCTGCCGCATGGCTGCAAGGAGGGTCAGTGTTCGGCCTGCAAATGCGTGCTGATCGACGGCGAGGTGGAGATGCTGAAATATTCCACCTTCGCGCTCAACGAAAGTGATCGCGACGGCGGGCAGATTCTGATGTGCCGGGCGCTGCCCTATGACAACCTGACGATCGACCTCTTGAACTATGATGAAGAGGTTCTGTCGAAGTCGATCCCCGTCAAGGAATTCGCAGGCCGGATCACCGATTTCCAAAAGCTGACGCATGACATTCGCGGCGTGCAGATCGAGCTGGACGCTCCGCTGAAATTCTGGGCGGGCCAGTATGTCGATATCACAGTTACCACGGAAGAAGGGGAGACGATCACGCGTTCGTTCTCCATGGCAAATCCGCCGAGCGAAACCCAAAAGCTCTCCTTCATCATCAAAAAGTACCCCGACGGAAAATTCTCCAACGAGCTCGACAGCGGCGGAATCCGCGCCGGAGCCTCCGTCCGGGTCAACGGGCCCTTCGGGATGTGCTTCCGGCGGGAAGACCGGCAAGGGCCGGTGATCCTGGTCGGTGCCGGGTCCGGCATGTCGCCGGTCTGGTCGATCCTGCAGGATCATGTGGCCAGCGGTGAACAGCGCGACGTTCTGTTCTTCTATGGCGCGCGCAGTGAAAGCGACCTGTTCCTGCTGGACGAGATCGCGGCCATCACTGACGCCCATCCCGAAATCACCTTCATCCCGGTCCTGTCCCATGCGCCGGAAGACTCGGGGTGGACCGGCGAGCGTGGCTTCGTTCACGAGGCGGTTTCGCGTCGCCTGAAGGCGCTGGGTATCGCCGGGCAGGGGGATGTGTATGCCTGCGGCCCGCCGCCGATGATCGACGCGCTGCAGCCCACGCTTTTCATGCTCGATTTCGACAGCGAGCGGATTTTCTTCGACCGTTTCACCACGACGTCCGGTTCATCGGGCCATTAAGGCGGCCCGATCGCTCGTCCGGGAAGCGGACTACAACACAGGGAGAGAGACCATGACAGCAACTGCCACCCCGGTCAGGTCGGGTGCCGCCGGCGCCGCGATCTTCGCCGGATCGACCAGCCGCAAATACAACTACTTCGAACCGCGCGGCAAACGGGCCACCCATTACGAAGATGTCACGGTGGATGTGCAGCCCGATCCCGAACGCTATCTGATCCAGGACTGGATCATCAGCTTCGGCAACGGCAAGGGCGCCTATACCAAGGACAATACCCGCGCGCTGTCGTCGAACTGGCACGCCTTCCGGGCGCCGGATCAGGAATGGGAACGCACCCATTACCAGCGTCAGGCCAAGATCGAAAACATGGTGCAGTCGGTCATCAACAATGCCCGCAAGGCTGGCGCGCATCTGGTGTTCGACAAGGCGTGGCAGCGCATCCTGCAGGTGCATCTGGGCGCGTGGAAACATGCGGAATTCGGCCTCGGCACCTCGCTCATGCAGGCGCAGCGCTATGGCTACACCCAGATGATCAACAACGCCACGCTGACCAATTCTTCCTACAAGATGCGGCTGGCGCAGGACATCACGCTGTATCTGGCCGAAATCGGCATGGACATCGAAGGCTGGGATGACGAGGCCGGCAAACGCGCCTGGCTGGAAGACCCGATCTGGCAGGGAACCCGTCACGCCATCGAGGCGATCATGGGCGCCGAGGACTATCTGGAACAGTACTTCGCCATCAACCTCATCTTCGAACCGATGGTGGGCGAACTCATCCGCTCGGGCTTCTTCATGCAGGCGGCGGCGGCCAATGGCGATTTCATCACCCCGCCGGTGATTTCTGCGGCCGAGGCTGATTACGAGCGCAATCTCGCGAACACCATCGACCTGATGTATCTGCTGGTGAACGACGCGGAACATGGAAGCCACAACCGCGGCCTGTTCCAGGCGTGGATCAAGAAGCATGGCGATCTGGCCGACAAGGCCGCCACTGCCCTGCAACCCATCTGGTCGCAACCCCATTCCAAGCCCGTGTCCTTCGCGGATGCCCGTGCCGTCTCGCAAGAGCGCGTGGGTCGGATCCTTGGCGAACTCGGCCTGAGCCGTTGAAAGGAACTCAGAATGTCCACCACAGCGCGTGACAGCACGAAAAGCAACATCTTCAAGTCGATGAAGGACATCGACCTGAGCAGCCGCGAGATCTCGCATGAATGCGGCGTCACCATGAATGACTCGGTCGAGGCCCGCGCCATCGCCGAATACATGGATCAGGATCCGAAGGTGACGGTGACCTACAACCCCGCCACCATCCGCATCGACGGCGAAGGCAAGCTGATCTTCAAGATGGATGACATCAGCGAATATCTGGGCCGCGAGATGACCGCCGAGATCTTCGAGGTGAACACCTCCACCCACTATGGCCGGATGGTGCGGATCGACGACAACACCGTGATCCTGTTCGGCAACATGGACGAAGTGTTCGAATACATCTGACCGTCCGGCGGGCCGCACCCGGCGCGGCCCGCCCTTCCGTCTGAACCATCACGGGCAGGCATGGCCCGCGCGACAAGGGAGAGAGAGATGTACAAGACCCCCGACGGCAAGGAAGTCTTCGTGCTGGATTGCCATACCCATTTCTGGGACGGCAGCCCGGCCAATCAGGCGAATGTGCATGGCAAGCAATTCGTGGAATGCTTCTATGCCTATCACACCAACCTCAGCCCCAAGGAAGAGCTGTGGGAGAAGTCGCGTTTCGAGAAGTATTCGGAGGATGACATCTACCGCGATCTGTTCGTGAACGGCCCCGATGACATGGCGATCATCCAGACCACCGTGCTGAAGGATTTCTACAAGAACGGCTTCGGTTGCATCGAACGGTCCACCCAGATGGCCAAGCGGCATCCGGGGCGCTTCATCGTCAACGGATCCTTCGATCCGCGCGATGGGGAAAAGGCGTTGGAATACATCCACTACATGAAGGAAACCTACGACATTCAGGGGGTGAAGATGTACACCGCCGAATGGAACGGCGCGTCCAAGGGCTGGAAGCTGACCGACCCCGATGCCTATCGCTGCTTCGAGCTGTGCGAGAAGCTGGGCATCAAGAACATCCATGTCCACAAGGGTCCGACCATCATCCCGCTGTCGAAAGACGCTTTCAGCGTCGAGGATGTGGATGGCGCCGCGACCGATTTCCAGAACCTGAACTGGATCGTCGAACATTGCGGCCTGCCGCGTCTGGATGATTTCTGCTGGATCGCCACGCAGGAAACCAACGTCTATGGCGGGCTGGCCGTGGCGCTGCCCTTCATCCACACCCGCCCGCGCTACTTTGCCGAGGTGATTGCCGAACTGCTGTTCTGGATCGGGCCGGACAAGATCCTGTTCGGGTCGGATTATGCGATCTGGACGCCGAAATGGCTGGTCGAAAAGTTCTGGAACTTCCAGCTTCCCGAAGACATCGCGGCAGAGCGCGGCGTGCAGCTGACCGATGAGATCAAGGAAAAGATCCTCGGTCTGAACGCGGCGCGGCTTTACGGCATCGACGTGGCGGCCAAGCGCGCAGAGCTTGCGCAAAGCCCCGTCCGCATCGCAGCGGAGTAAGCGCCATGGCCGTGCAAATTCGCGGCGCATTGGCACGGGACGTGTGGCGGCGGCTTTCCGCCGTCACCGACCCCGAGCTGGACGAGCCGATCACCGATATGGGCTTTGTCGAACGGCTGGACATTGTGGCCGGGTCCGAGGTGGAGATCGACTTTCGCCTGCCGACCTATTGGTGTTCACCGAATTTCGCCTTTCTGATGGCCGACGGTATCCGCCGTGCCGCCCTGTCTTTGCCTTGGGTGCAACGGGCAACGGTGCGGTTGCAGGACCACTGCTTTGCCGATCAGGTGAATGAAGGCGTGAACGGTGCACGCAATTTCGAGGCTGTGTTTGCCGATCTGACCGATGGCAGCAACCTGAGCGAAGTGCGCGAGAAATTCCGCGAAAAGGCGTTTCAGCGGCGGCAGGAAGCGGTGCTTCTGGCGCTGAAGGCGGTGGGCATGACGCCCGCCCGCATCACCGCAATGACGTTGCAGGATTACGATACGCTGGGCCTGATCCGCGCGCCCGAAGCTGCCGCGCAAAAGCCGCGCTACCGCGAAATCCTGATCGAGGAAGGGCTTGCCTGCCTGCCCGAAGATCCGGTTTTTGTCACCTGGCAGGGCGAGCGCATCGTGGCCGAGGGGCTGGCCGATCATCTGGCGAGCCTGAGGTCGGTGCGCATCAACATGGAGTTCAATGGCGCGCTGTGCCGTGGGCTTCAGGCTTCACGCTATAAGGAGGTCGATCTCAGCTCGGGCGAGCCGGAACTGATCGACTTCATTCTGGGGCGGGTGCCGCCCGCCCCCCACCGCGCGCCGCAGGGCTGAGGCACGCGCGAAACCCACCATTACGACAAGAAGGCCGGGGCATCTGCCGCCGGTACAGGGAGGATACCATGCCGAATATGCTTCTTCACAGCGCCGAAGCCCGCCGCGCCCTGGCGCGGGGCGTCGCCCGTCTGGCTGCTGCCGTCGAACCCACGCTGGGCCCCAAGGGCATGAATGCGATGATCGACCGGCCTGTGGGCACACCGCTTGTCACCCGCGACGGGGTGTCCATCGCCACCGAGATCGAACTGCCCGACCGCTTTGAAAACATGGGTGCGCAGGTGGTGCGCGAAGTGTCGATGCAGACCAATGAGGTTGCAGGCGACGGCACCACCACAGCGATCGTGCTGGCCAATGCGATGATCCAGCAGGGGGTCGTGCAGGCCGAACGCGGCGCACGGGCGGTGGATCTGTGTCGCGGCATCGAACTGGCGGTCGAAGCGGTGGTGACTGCGCTGAAGGCCAGCGCCGTGCCCGCTGCGGGCAATCCGCGCATCTTGGCCGCCGTGGCCAATATCGCCGCCACCGATCCGCGGCTGGGCGCCATTGTCGCCGAGGCGCATGAGCGGGTGGGCAAGGACGGCATCATCGCGGCGGAGTTTTCCGTCACGGTCGAAACGCATCTGGAAGTGGTCGAAGGCATGTCCTTCGAGCGGGGTTATCTGTCGCATCACATGGTCACCCATCAGGACGAGATGGAGGTGCATCTGGAGCGCCCTCTGATCCTGCTGACCGACCAGAAGATCCTGCACCCCTCGGCGCTGGATACCGCGCGGGGTATCGCAGATGCCGAAGGCCGCCCGCTGCTGATCGTCGCTGAAGAGGTTGCACCCGAAGTGGTGGTGACCCTGCTGGAAGCGGCCCCGCCCGGCAAATACCTGATCGTGCATCCGCCGGAATATGGCCATTGGCGCAAGGCGCAGATGGATGATCTGGCGATCCTGACGGGGGGCGAGGTGCTGGCCCGCGATCTGGGCCGCAAGCTGGAAAACGTGACGCGCGCACAGCTTGGCGCGGCGCGGCAGGTGCGGTCTTCGGCCAACCAGACCACTGTCATCAAGGGCGAGGGCGATCCGGGGGCCATTTCTGCCCGGCGCGCGCAGGTGCAGCGCCAATACGACATCGCCCCGCCGAATATCGAACAGGACAAGCTGCGCGAGCGTCTGGCCAAGCTTTCGGGCGGCACGGCGGTGATCCATGCCGGCGGCCTGACCCCGGTTGAACAGAAGCGCAAAATCCAGTTGATCGAGGATTCGCTGCACGCGATCCGTGCCGCAGTCGAGGAAGGCGTGGTGCCCGGCGGTGGTTCGGCGCTGGCCCATGTGGTGCCGCTGCTTGGCCCGCTGTCGGCGGGGCTGACCGGCGATGTGGCGGCTGGGGTTGAACTCGTCCGTTCGGTGCTGACGCGCCCCTTGGCGCGGATAGCGATCAACGCGGGCTGCGACCCGAATTCGGTCATCGCCGAGGTGATCCGCTCGGGCGAGGGTCATGGCTTTGATGCCGCGACGGGCACCTTCTGCAACATGATCGAGGCGGGGATCGTCGATCCCGTGCGGGTCACCTGTTCGGCGCTGGCCAATGCGGCCTCGGTCGCGGCGCTGATCCTGACCACCGAAACGCTGATCGGCCATAGCGAGGAATATGTCGATCCGACGGCCGGTGCCGCCCTTGGCGGCGGGGCCGAACGGCTGGGCCGCCCCTGACCAGCGGGGGCCGACAGGCGGCCCCCTTTCCCATCGCAATCTCCGCCAACAACAAAGGAGTGCCCCATGAAGGCCGCGAGACTTTACGAATACGATCCCGCCATGAACGTGAAACTGCGGATCGAGGATATTCCATCCCCCACCATCACCAAACCGGACGAGGTGATCGTCAAGGTCGGCGCTGCGGGTCTGTGCCGCACCGATCTGCATATCATCGAAGGTGTGTGGCAGGGCATCATGGACCCGCATGGCGCGCTGCTGCCCTATGTCATGGGACACGAAAACGCGGGCTGGGTGGAGGATGTGGGCAGCGCTGTGACCTCGGTCAAGCCTGGCGATGCGGTGATCTGCCACCCGCTGCGCACCTGCGGCATCTGCCTGAACTGCCACCACGGCCATGACATGCATTGCGAGCACAGCCAGTTCCCCGGCCTTGGCCTGAATGGTGGCTTTGCCGAATATTTCCTGACCAACGAACGCTCGCTGATCAAGCTGAACACCAATATCGCGCCGCTGGATGTGGCCCCGATGGCGGATGCCGGGATCACCGCCTATCGCGCCGCCAAACGAGCGGCCAAGATGCTGCCCCCCGGCAGCTATTGCGCGGTGCTGGGGGTCGGCGGGTTGGGCCACATCGCGCTGCAGGTGCTGCGCGAAATGTCGGGCTGCCGCACCATCGCCATTGACCGCGAGCCGGGTGCGCGGCTGCTGGCCAAACAGCTGGGCGCCGATTTCGTGCTGGATGGCGGGCCTGACCTGATCGAAGAGTTGAAGTCGATCACCGGCGGCGGCGCCCATGTCGTCATCGACTTTGTGGGCGAGTTGGGGGTGGAAAACATCTGCTGGCGCCTGCTGCGCAAGGGTGGTGAGGTGATCGTGGTCGGCTATGGTGGCACGATTCAGGTGCCGACGCTGGATCTGGTGGCGAACGAGATCAAGATCGGCGGCAGCCTGGTGGGCGACTACACCGAATTGGTTGAACTGATGGAACTGAATGCCGACGGCAAGGTGACGATGCACTACACCCAGTACAAGCTGGACGACATCAACACCGCCATCGACGATTTCAAGAACCGCCGCTTCACCGGGCGCGGTGTGATCGTGCCATAACAGCCGCGATCCTGATCAGCTCACAACCGCCCCCCGGCTGATCCGGGGGGCTGTTTCTGTCTGCCCACAGGCTTGCGCCTATTCATACACGCGGCGGATGCCGTACAGCTTCAGCTTGCGATACAGTGTCGGCCGCGAAATGCCGAGCGCGGCTGCAACGCGGGTCATGTTGCCACCTTCGCTGGCCAGTGCCCGTTTGATCGCCTGACATTCCATATCGGTCAGGCTGACCGGATCGGCCTCGGCCATCTGGGCGCTGGGCGTCGGTTCGGGCTGGGCGCGCATCGGTGCGGACAGATCATCACGTGTCACGCGCCCATCCGTCACCATCAGATGCAACCGTTCAAACAGGTTACGGAGTTCGCGCACATTGCCGGGCCAGCGATAGGCCATCAGGCAATCCATCGCGGCCGCATCCAGGACCAAAGGCTCGCGGCGCAGTCGCGTTGCAACGCGCTGGTTGTAGTGATCGGCCAACAGGGGAATATCGCAGATCCGCTCGCGCAGCGGCGGCACTTCAATCGTCACCGTGCCGATGCGATAGAACAGATCGCGACGAAAGCGCCCGGTCTCCACCTCACAGCCCAGATCGCGGTTGGTCATGGCGACGAGTTGCACATCGACAGGCCGCCTGCGCGAACAGCCGACGCGGTAGATCGCCCGCTGTTCCAGAACGCGCAGCAGATAAGGCTGCAGATCCAGCGGCATTTCCCCGATCTCGTCCAGGCACAGCACGCCGCCATCCGCCAGTTCAAACTTGCCCGGCTTGCCCTCGCGCGAGGCGCCGGTAAAGGCCCCGGCGATATGGCCGAACAATTCTGACCCGAACAGATCGGCGGAAATTGCGCCGCAATTCACCGTTACGAAAGGCGAACCCGGTTTGCGCCCGGCCTCGGCGTGGACAAGCCGCGCGAACAGCTCTTTCCCGACCCCGGTTTCCCCCTGAATCAGCACGGGCGCGCCTGCCGCCGCCGCACGCCGGGCCAGCGCCATCGCCTCCAGAAACTTCGGTGCATTGCCGATCATCAGGAGGGCTTCTTCTCCGGTACCGGCGCGGGGTTCGATCCGCGCCGGGGTTGGGGGCGTCGTGGCTGCGACATGTGTCTTGCCCGGCAGAGTCAGCACGGCGCCGCTGAACCGACCGTCCAGCAACAGCCGGTTCACGCCGGTTGGCCGCATATGCGGCGGCATTGCCTTGAGGATGTCGCCATCGCTCATCTTGTCCGACAGGGTCAGCAACTGTCGCCCGATCTGGAAATCGCAGGCGCTGCGCGCCGCCGGGGCGGGGCGGTGGTACATGACCCGGCCAATCCGGTCGAGGATGATGACACTGTCATTCTTCATGCGGGCGCTGTCAGTATCCAGAAAGGCCTCCAGCAGGCGACCTCGTTCCACCTCATGCCGCTCTGCCAGTGCGATCTCGATCTCGCGCGCCACGGCGGCAGCGAGGGCAAGGTTGTGTGGCCTGAAAATTCCGGGCGGGCCGGACAGATCCACCGCGCCCAGAACCCGCTGATCCACCGGATCGCGGATCGGTGCAGCCGCACATGTCCAGGCTTTAATTCCCTGACAGAAATGCTCTGACGCGTGCACAACGACTGGCTGGGCCGAACGTAGCGCCGTGCCGATGCCATTGGTGCCGATCGCTGCCTCATCCCAGGTGCCGCCCTGAATCAGGTGAATGGCCTCTGCGGCATCCCGCGTCCGGCAGTCGCCGATCTGGTCGAGGATAAGGCCATTGGCATCCGTCAGGATCAGCAGGGCATCGGCATCCACCAAAAGTGGGCCGATCTTGGAAAACGGCATATGCGATGCCGCACGCAACGCGGCGCTGTCCTGCCGGGCCTGGGCGAGCCGTTCTTCGGTGATGTCGAGCGGGGCGAAATCCGCAAGCGCGTCGATCCCCAGCTCCAGACTGCGGCTCCAGGATTCGAGAATCTCGTGACGAATACCCGACGAGCGGGTGCGTTCCAGATCACGATAGGTGAGCAGATCCTCCCATGCACGCATGGTTGTGCGCTGGTCGAACCAAGTGTCTGGCAGGCCGACCGGCGCGCAATACTCTGAGATCGTTTCTGTCATCCGAGGCATCTATTCTGGCTTTCGGGCCCCAGGCCCAGGCTGAAGTTTGATGTGCAACCGAAGATTGTCACGGTACCGATGCCTAGCCTACGCCCAAGCAGGTGCCGCGTGAAAGCCTGCGGGTGCCCTTCAGGCGTATCCCAGACGTTCGGCGATTTCTTCGGCCAGCAGGGACTCCGGGCAGGCCTTGTCGATGATCTGGCCATCCAACTCCGCCAAGGGTGCAAGAACATCGTCAGGCAGCGCCGAAATGAAGCCGTTTTCCTTGGTGGCCAAGGCAAAATACCGCGTTTGTGCCTCGTGGCGGATCATGCCCAGCAGGTGCAACTGGCGGCCTGAATCCCCATCATAGGCCACAACGCGGTCATTCAGGCTGATCTTGATCTGCGGTTTGCCGCCCTCAGCGCGGCGCCGGTCGCCGGGGGCAAGATCATGGATCAGGCGACCGGACAGGGGCGGCGGGGCTGCGGCGGCCCGTTTGGCAGCTATTCCGGCGCTGTATCCCCCCTGAGTCAGCCGGTCCGCCAGATGGGTGATGGTGGCGCGGTTGTTTTCGATCAGCCGTTTCGCCGCAGCATCTTCGCGGCGCGGACCATCTTTTCTTGAAATGATATCGACCATAGTCATCCTCCCCGATGTCCTGATGTCGTTTCCGGGCTGTCTGCTGCGCCCTTTTGAAGTGCCTCTTCCGATCCTCCCCGATCAGTTGGGCAAATAGCAGTCTCTTTTCCTCCGATTCACAAGGTGTGCAGGACACAGGTGAACGCGCTTCAAACACCAACCGTCACACTGGCACAACGCCCCATGGCATCTTGATTCGATCCCGAAGACTATAGCCGGACTTCGGATCCCGGGTGGTATCACTTTACTACCTGTTGCGGGATTTGCCCAAGCAGGCTTTGACTGCGCAGGCAGGTACATCTTAAAAGCGAAGTAAAGTTGTTCACCTCTCCCCTGAGTTCCAGAATTTCGGTTTGCAGCTCTGAAAGAAGCTGTGGTGTGGTGTAGCCTTGGTGGAGGGCCATGGCATCAAGAATATCCCAGAAGGCCCGCTCCAGCCGGATCGACGTGCTTTGACCGTTCATCCGGATCGAGCGGGTCTGGCGTTCGTGGCAGGACGGGTCGTCGCTGGCAAGGATGCGGCACATCCGCTGGCCCCTTTCACGCTATGAAAGTCACCTCATTATAGGTCAATCCAAACGCCTGTCACCGACAGAGTGCCCTTGGCACGCCACGTGCAAGGGCACTGAACCGGCTTGCGGATCGTGCGCCCCCTGCTTCGCAGCCATCATTTCAGTGCCGCTTGTGCGACAGGGGGGCGTCAGACGTAACTTCTGACCAAGGCGCCGGAAATCAGGCTCCAGCCGTCTGCGACGACGAAGAACGCCAGTTTGAATGGCAAGGACACGACGGAAGGGGGCACCATCATCATCCCCATCGACATCAGAATGGCCGCTACGACCAGATCTATGATCAGGAAAGGCAGGAAGATCAGAAAGCCGATTTCAAAGGCGCGCTGGATTTCTGACAGCAGGAACGAGGGTACGAGCAGCGAAAGCGGCGCGTCGGGTGGCGTGCTCGTCTCGCCCGGGCGCAGGGCTTGCAGCGCGGCAAAGCTGTCGGGGTCAACGCGGCCTGCCATGAACGCCCGAAACGGCGCCAGTGTCAGGGGAATGGCCTCGGTCAGCGCGATTTCGCCGCGGCTCAGCGGCCCGGCGCCCTTGTCCCAGGCTGCCGTCAGCACCGGGTCCATGACGAACCAGGTCAAAAATATCGCCAGGCTGACGATCAGCATGTTCGGTGGGGCCTGCTGCAGCCCGATGGCCTGCCGCAGGATCGACAGCACCGTGACGATGAATGGAAAGCAGGTCACCATGATGGCAAGGCCGGGCACGATGCTCAGCACCGTGATCAGGGCGATCAACTGGATCGACCGTGCGCCGAGTGCGCCGCTGTCCCCCAGATCAAGACCCAGATCCTGCGCCGCAACCGGCCCGGCCAGCCAAAGACCCGCCAGAGCGGCGAGCGCCAGAAGCCGCATTACAGACCTCCGCGCAGATTGGCAACCTCGGTCAGGCGCACGGCAAGCTGACCCGCCTGATCGCCCTCCAGTTCCTGCAATTCGCCGCGCGCGATCAGCCGGTCGCCGACGTAAAGCTCCACCGGGTCATCCACCCGCCGGTCCAGCGCCAGCACCGCATCGCGCTGCAGTTTCAGCAGATCCTTGACCTGCGGACGGGCCTTGCCGACGGAGATGGTGATCTCGATCGGGACGTGGCTGAACGGCGTATCCGAAATATCGTCCATGGGCGGGCTTCCTACTCTGTAATACCGAAAAAGCCGCGCACTGCGGCAGTGATCTGTGCTGTGGCGCGGTCAAGGTCGATATGCGTTTCGCTGTCGCCAAGGCGCAGGTAAACTTGACCCTCGCTCAGCGTCGGCTCTTCCACGATGGCTATGGGCAGCCCGGTGGCCTGTTCCAGCAAGGCCTCGATCGCCGGGCGCGCGACGGGATTCAGCACCAGTGTGACCGGCGTTTCAGCCATTTCCTCAGCCAGCGGCATCAGGCTTTCCAGTACCGTCGGGCCTAGCGATTCACGGGCCAGTTCAGGCAAGAGATGTCCGACAACTTCTTGCAGCAGGGGGGCCAGCGCCTTGAGAACATGCGCCTGTGCCTCTTGAAAGGTGAAGCCGAGCGCCTGGATGTTTCGGGTGGCATCCGCGCGCAACTGCGCCTGCTCTTTTACTTGGGCTGCGGTGGCATCTTCCCAACCGGCGGTATACCCTTGTTCGTAGGCGTGCAGGCGGGCGTCTTCCATTGCGGCCTGATCCGTCACCACGACATCCGCGGTCGGTGTGGCGCCGGTTGCAAAGACTTCAAGCTTCAGCCCCGCCATCACGCCGGCTCCTCTTCCGCTTCAAGCCAGCCGCGCAGGATTTCGACCGATTCCGCCTGCCGTTCTTCGATCAGGCGGCGCAGCCGGTTCATCGGGTCCTCCGCAACCGCAAAGCCATCGGTTGTGACAAACGGCATGTCAGGCAGATCGCCGATGTCCTGAATCTCTCCGCTGACCACACGGATTCCGCTTGGGTCAGCTTCGTCCATCAGGGCCGGGGGCAGGGCAAGCGGCGCCCTATCCTGGCCGATTGCGGCACTGCGCCCGCTGCCTGCCAGAATCGGGCGCAGCACAAACAGGCCCAGCACAAGCGTCACGAGCGCGAGAACGGCCATCTGGATCACCGACATTACGTCGATCTGGCCAAGCTCCGAAAAAATTCCCACCTCGGCCAATGTGCCTTCCGCCCCCACCGGCTCGAAGGGCAGCGATTTCAGCGTCAGCACATCCCCCCGCGCCGCATCGAAGCCCACGGCAGATCCGACCAGTTCGCGCAGCACGACCAGCTCTTCCTCAGGCCGCGCTTCCCATGTCACCGTGCCGTCTGGCGCGGTTTTCTCAACTCCGTCCACCAGAACCGCAACGCTCAGACGCCGAACGCTGCCCGGTGCGCGCAGCACTTCGCGCTGTGTTTCCGACACTTCGAAATTCACCCGCTCGCGCGTTTCGCTGTTCTGGCTTTGCCGGGTATTACCCGCCGCTGCATCGCCTTCCGGCAGATTAGAGGCGACGGTAACATCCGACTCGCCATCCCGCGACGTGCCGGATTTCTGCTGCGTTTCCGAGCTGATGGCCACCCGACCCTGGGGGTCGAAGATGCGTTCGGTGATCTGTTCCCGGTCTGTCACAAGATCGACACTCACCTCGACAACGGCATGTCCCGCGCCGACGCGCGCTTCCAGCAGACGTTCCACATTGCGGCGTAGTTCCGCTGCCCGATCCGCCCCCGCGATATTCGAAAGATCGGCGTCGTCGGCTTCCGAGATCAGTCCGCCCACCGAATCGATCACTGAAACATCTGCAGGTTGCAGGCCGGTGACGGCTGCGGCGACCAGATGTTGCAGCGCCCTGACCTGGGCTTTTGGCAGAGTTCCCGCCGCCGAGGTCACGGTGACAGAGGCCGTCGCCTGGTTATCCTGGCGGAACGGCTGCGCCGGGGCATGGGCGATGTGGACCCGGGCAGCCTTGATTCCCGGATTTGAAAGGATGGTGCGCGCCAGCTCCCCCTCTTTCGCGCGCCAATAGGCGGCGTCGAACATTTGCGAGGTGGTGCCGAAGCCGGACAGGCCATCCAGAAGCTCATACCCGCTTGGCCCGGTGGCGGGCAGGCCTTCGGTCGCAAGCGCCATGCGGATGCTATCGCGTGCCGAGGCGTCAACCAGAATCGAGTCGCCTTTCACCTCATAAGCAACTCCCCTCTGGTCCAGCGCGGCAATCACCTCACCAGCCGCAGCGCTTTCAAGCCCCGCGTAAAGCAGTGCCATATCCTGCGCGCTCGCCAGGCGCGACAGGCCGAATACGGCCACAAACATCGCCAAAGTGGTGCCAATCACAATGATCCGCCGACGCAGATCGAGCTTGGCCCAGAGCGAAACGAGATTTTTCACGGCACGCCTCCGATTCAGGGATTCTCCCCGTCTGGGCCCAGTCTTGGCGGATGGGGCTTAACAATCGGTTAGTGACCTTCCGGCTATAGATTTCGTCAGAGAGTTGCCGGAGGTCACCATGGCAGAAGCTGCCCAGCCGCAGGATGCGGCGCCGAAAAAGAAATCCAGGATGCCGGTGCTGATTGGCGGGGGGCTTGCCCTCGTTCTTGGGGGTGTCGGGTTCTTTGCGACCTACAAGGGACTGATTTTCGGTCATGAAACGGCCCAGCACAGTGATGCGGCCACTGCACAGCCGCTGCCCGCCGTGGCCTTCGTGCCGATCGAGCCGGTGGTTGTGCAACTTGGCCCCGCAGGGCGAAACCAGAACCTGCGCCTTGTCGCGAATCTGGAGGTGTCTCCGGCTCATGCCGGTGAGGTGACGGCGATGATGCCGCGTATTCTGGATGTGCTGAACAGCTATCTCAGGGCGGTCGAGATCGCGCAGTTGCAGGATCCCGCGGCCCTGGTGCGGATCAGGGCGCAGATTCTGCGGCGAATCCAGGTCGTGACCGGCGAAGGCCGGGTGCGTGATCTTCTGATCACCGAATTTCTGATGAACTGACGGAGGCTGCGGATGGATCTGATCGCCAATATTCTCATGATCGCGGGCACCGTCGGTGTCGCGGTTTACTGCTACGTCCTCGCGGCGCGTCTCAAACGGTTTTCAACCCTTGAATCAGGAATGGGCGGGGCGATTGCCGTGCTTTCGGCGCAGGTGGATGACCTGACCCGCGCGCTGGAAAAGGCGCGCGGAACGGCCTCCGCTTCGGCGGCAACACTCGAGTCGCTGACGGTGCGTGCAGAGACGGTTGCCGCCCGGCTGGAGGTACTGCTCGCCACCATGCACGATCTGCCGGAACCGAAGCGGGAGCCGGAGCCGGATATGGGAGACCGGCGCATCCGCTTTGTCCGCCGCCGCACGCTGCGTGATGATCTGGAGGCGGCCGAATGAAGATCGGGCGCAAACGTGCCGGACGGGGGACACTTTTCCTGCTCTCTGTGCTCTTGCTTGCCAGCGCGGCCCTGCGACTCGGCGCGAATATCGGCCAGGCGATCGCGGCCGAAGGCAGCAAGACCGAGGCAGGGTCTGCCCCGCTTGTCTGCCCGCAACCTCCTCTTGCCCTTGCCGAAGCCCTGTCCGCGCGCGAGGCGCGGGTGCGCACGCAGGAAACGGCGGTCGAAGAGCGTCTGGCAGCACTGGCACTGGCCGACAAGGTGATCGAATCGCGGCTTGCAAAGCTCAGGGAGGCCGAGGAAAAACTGCGCGCCACGCTTGCGATAGCGGATGGTGCGGCCGAAGGCGACCTCGCGCAGTTGACCGAGGTTTATCAGGCGATGAAACCCAAGGACGCCGCCGCCGTATTCGAGAAGATGGACGCGCAGTTTGCCGCCGGTTTCCTGGGCCGGATGCGGCCCGAATCCGCAGCGGCCGTGCTGTCGGGCATGGCGCCGGACAAGGCCTATATGATCAGCGTCCTTCTGGCGGGGCGGAATGCTTTGGCGCCAAAGGAGTGAGGGAATCTTAAGAAACGCCTGCGAGGGTGGGGGCGGATGGCAGAGGCAGGAGACCACAATGTTCGGGCTTATCGGAATCGTCGTGATCTTTGTGATGGTCTTTGGCGGCTATGTCATGGCGGGCGGCAAGCTCGGGATCATCCTGAAATCGCTGCCTTACGAGATGGCAATGATCGGGGGGGCGGCGGTGGGCGCTTTCCTGCTGTCGAATGACTTGAGCGAGGTCAAACATGCCGTGAAGGACATCGGCAAAGTCTTCAAAGGGGCGAAGTGGAAACCGGTGGACTATCGTGATTTGCTGTGCCTGCTGTTCGAACTGATCAAGGTCGCACGGTCCAACCCCGTCGCGCTTGAGGAACATATCGAAAAGCCGAACGATTCCGCGATCTTCGCGCGCTATCCCAAGATTCAGAACGACCATGACGCGGTCGATCTGATCTGCGACACCCTGCGCGCGGCCTCGATGAACTATGACGATCCGCATCAGGTGGAGGAGGTGCTCGACAAGCGGATGGAGACGGCGCAGCACCATGCGATGCACCCGAGCCACGCGTTGCAGACTGTTGCCGACGGGCTTCCCGCCTTGGGGATCGTGGCTGCCGTTTTGGGCGTGATCAAGACTATGGGAGCCATTGATCAACCCCCCGAGGTTCTGGGAAAGATGATTGGCGGCGCGCTTGTGGGCACCTTTCTGGGTGTGTTTCTCGCCTATGGGATCGTTGGTCCCTTTGCCACGCGCATGAAGGCGGTGGTCGAGGAGGATGCGCATTTCTATCAGCTTATCCGAGAGGTTCTGGTGGCAAACTTGCACAATCACCCCGCCAACATTTGTATCGAGGTTGGGCGACAGAATACCCCTCATAGCGTTCGTCCCAGTTTTTCCGATCTTGATGAGGCGTTGCGCGCGTTAAAGCCGGAGGCCGCATGATGCTTCGGGCGCTTCTGCTTGCAGTAGTGCTTTTTGCGCCGGGGCTTGCCTGGGCAGAAATTGCCAAAGTGCGATCAGGGGAGCATGCAGGATTTTCGCGCCTTGTGATCACATTGGCAGAGCCGACGCGTTGGAAGTTCGGCCGGTCAGAAGATGGATACGAGTTGCGTCTTGATCGAGCCGGGATCGTCTTCGATCTTGAACATGTATTCACCCGAATCCCGAAAACACGGATCGGCGCAGTGGCATCTGCAGGTGAAAGCCGCCTGACTGTGACGGCAAGTTGTGCATGCCATGCCGAATTCTTCGAGTTCCGGCCTGGAATCTTTGTGATTGACTTGAAAGATGGCACGCCCGCCGATGGCTCCGGGTTTGAAACTGCTCTGGAGGACAGTGTTCCGGAAAATCATGGTTCTGAAATGGCTTACGGCTGGTCGGACGCGCAGCCGATGGTAAAGCCGGGCGCTGCAGCCGAAGGGCCTGCCGCTGCGCTGCAAACAAGCATGATGCGCGAGTCGCTTTTGCGGGAACTGAGTTTGGGTGCCGCGCGCGGCCTTGTCGACATGAAACCAATTGCAGCTTCTGGCTTCGACGGGGCCGGGCAGATGACGGGACAGATTCGCATCGGCGACGACATCGGCTTCGACCCGCATCAGGGGGGTGGGATCGCGCCCATGCCAGCGCAGTCTGACATATGCATCGAGGACGCGCAGCTTGCGATGCAGGATTGGACTCGATCAGAAAGCCCGCAGGTAGAGATTGCGGGTCTGCGCGAGGGTTTGCTCAAAGAGTTCGACAAGCCGGATGTCGGCGCCGTTGAAAAGGCGGCGCAGAGCTATCTGTCTCTTGGCTTCGGCCTGGAGGCGCGACAACTCATTGCACAATTTGCGCCGGAAATGACTTCAGCGCCACTTTTGATGTCTCTTGGCGCACTTGTCGATGGAGAGCACGATCCTGCGGATACGTTCGGCGGTATGGAGAATTGTGATACTGCCGCTGCAATGTGGTCCGTCTTGGCGCGACCACATTTGCGACCGTCAGAAAGGATCAACGCTGCGGCGATCGTCCGCGCATTTTCCGTCTTGCCGCCTTGGTTACGCCGGTCCCTCGTATTGCCGCTTGGCGAACGGTTGCTGGAGCAAGGAGATCTCGAAGCTGCCCGGCGAATAAGCGATGCGGCAGACCGCGTGTCGCCGCAGGGCGTGACGGGGGCTGCCCTGATAGATGCGGAACTGCTTATGCGCGGGGGAGAGACGGCCAAGGCGCAGAAAAAGCTGCTGGCAATTGCCGGTGAACGGGGGGCGCTCGAACCGGAGGCGTTGATAGCCCATGTTGAACTTGCTGCGGCACAGAAGAGCGCAGTTTCTCCCGCGATCATCTCGGATCTGTCTGCCTTGGTGCAACAGCACAGCGGGCTGGATCTTGAGCTGCGGCTGCTCCACGCCTTGATTCTTGCCGAGGCGTTGAATGGTGATTTTGGGGCCGCAATGAAAGATGCCGAGCGTGCGCCTGAGGCGCGGGCCGAGGTTTGGTCATTGCTTGCAGAAACCGGCCCTGACACGGCGGTGTTGGAATTTGCGGTGCTTGGACAGGCGGGGCCTCGACCAGAGGTTTCGCGTGAAACCGGGATCCGGTTCGCAGAGCGTCTGGTCAGATTGGGCTTTGGTGAAGAGGCGGCTTTGTGGCTTTCGGCTGTAGCACCTGAATCTGGAAGCAGAACGGAACAAGAGCGTTTACTTTTTGCGCGGATCGCACTGGCAGGCAGGAATGCATTGAGCGCACTGCGTCATCTGGCCGGGATTTCCAGCCCAGAAGCCACGAAGATAAGGGCCGAGGCTCAAATGCAACTCGGCGACTTCCCGGCTGCTGCAGTGTCACTAAAACAAACGGGCGATATGGGGGCCATTGCACAAGCCACAAGGTTGTCGCAGCATTGGCAGGGCGTTGCGGCACAAGACAATGGCGCCTGGAAAACCGCTGCATCCTTTGCGGTTTCCCAAGATGCCACCAGGGCCGATACTGAAAATGTCACACTGTCTGCGGCGGCGCGCATTGCGTCAGAGAGCCAAGCGGCGCGAGAGGCGATGGATGCCCTGCTGTCGCCGCCATGACGCTTGGCCCCGTTTCTTGTGCCAGCCTTAAGAGCGCGGCTTGTGCACAGGGCGGCCTTGATCCTGGCGTGCAGTCCCTGAGCCTGCAAAGCGGGATGCTCGTTCCAAGATCAGCGGATCCACCACAGTCTCTTGCTTCGCCAGCCTTCCGGCGCAACAAGCATTTCCTGCGCGCACCCTGCCGACATCTTGCGCGCCTGCGGTGCGATGGATTGTGCGCGGCCAGCTTCATGGCGTTTCTTTCAGGTCTTTCGGCACTGAGAAGCGCTGCCCGGACGCGTGCGGTATCGGCCCATGAGTGAAGGTGCGCCGAAGCGATGCGCCCCGGCTGAGGGACTGTCATTCCTGCCATTGCGGCCAGCGCCCGCACCAAAGGCGCGACCGACAACTTGCCGACGGCGGAATTATTTCTTTTTCTTCGGCGCGACCGTAGCGGCAAGAGATCCTTTTTCGAAAAGCGTGGCTGCGACGGGCGCAGCCTTTACTTGCTTGGGCTTCTTCGTTTCGCGGTTACCGCGCTTGTTTTCCTTCGCCACGAGAATATCCTTTGTTTTCCGGCGTTTGACCGCGGATGTAGAAATGTGTCCCCTGCAGGTCGCAAGGTGGACGGGGTTGTTCGGCAGAAACCGGCAATTGCAACCAATCCTCGCAAGGGGCCAGCAATTTCGGGATGTCAGGCAAGCCAGATCTGGCAGAACGTTCTCAATGCCGAACCAAGCGTCGTCCCATCAACATGGGGTGTCTGGTCCAGCAAGACAAGTCATACCGTTGCATAGGCCGACAGAGCGCACCATGCCGACCTGTACGGCGGATACCGGAATCGCGGCCGATGATCACGTCTCGATTTCGGCAGCGCCGCAAGCGATCAACTGGGAACGGCGGCTCATCTTTACTCTGGAAAGGCCACGGTAAAGTAGGGTGCAACCGCATGGGCCGCGTCTGGCGCGGGGTCGGGTACGGAATGTGCCACGGCGGGTTGAGCACGCAGAAAGGCCACGATCGCGCGGGCATCGTCATCGCTCAGCGCGGCATAGGCGGGCCAGGGCATCGCCGGGGCCAGTATCCGGCCATCGGGGCGGATCCCACGGCGCAAAGCGTCGGTCACCTCTGCGTCAGTCCAGGCGCCGATACCCGTGGCATCCGGTGTCAGGTTCGGCCCCCAGAAAATGCCGAGCCCGGGGATGTCGAAGCCAATTGAACCGCCGCTTAGCCCTTTCTCGGGCATGGGTGCACCATCGGCGCCGCGCGGGCTGTGGCAATCCGCGCAGGCCATGATCCGCACAAGATAGGCGCCGCGGGCAAGGGCATCGGTTTGCGGCGTTGCCGTGGCAGGAACCGATGATGCCACAAGGGCAAGGCTGCAGGTGAAGGCAAGAAGGGGGCGGGTCATGACGAACTCTCTGACAGGGTGAGGGGGCAGGCCGAAATCAGCCATTGACGATTTTCAGATCAGGGCCATCCTGCGCCCCAAGGATCATGTTCAGAAATGCAGCCTCTTCGGCGGTGCAGTTCTGATCCGGCATTGCACCAAAGCTGGCCGCCGCCGCCAGTATGCGCGCCGGGGCATCCGGCAGCGCAGCCGGGCCGCAAAGCCGGAACGAGGCAGGCGACAAAGGTCCGAAGACCAAGGCACGTTTCAGCGCGGGGAAGGCTGCCAGATCCGGCTCTGCCTGCAGGCGACGGGCAAAGTCGATCGCCGCAATGTGCATCGGCTGGGCCATGCCTGCTGCCTCGGGCGTCCAACCTGACAGCGCCTCGGCCAGTTCGACGCGGGACGGGTGTTGCCCGCTGGTGGCAAAACATTGGGCGATCCAGCGCGCCTGAAGTTCCAGCACCGGAAAGTAAGGGCCTACCAGATCATAAAGCCCGAGGAAGGCGAGCCCCTCCAGATCGGGATGGAAGGTCTGTGCGGCAAGCCGCAGTGCCGTCCCGTGGCCGTCGGCTGCAAGGCCAAGGGCGTCTGCGATCGCGGGGGCGCAAAATGGCAGGGCGATGCGGTAACCCGTGCCCAGAAGGATTGCATCCACCTCGGCCTCTGTGCCATCGGTGAAGATGACCTTCTGGTCTTCGATATGGTCGATCCACGGGCGCACGGCGATGCGCCCCTCGGCCACGGCGGGCAAGAAGCCTTGCGACTGTGCAATCCCGGCGACGGCGATATCGGGATCGGGGTGCCGCGCGCCAAACTGCGCCGGGTTGCCTGCGATGCCCAGAACCTTGGCCTTCAATCCTTCCATCATCGCAGGGAAGGGCAGAGCCTCGCTGGCCAGTGCGGCGGCACGGTTGAACATCACATGATCCGTCGGCACACCGGCAACCAGCTTCGGCAGGATATAACGCTGCCGACGATAGCTGGCGATGACACTGGCCGCCCCGCCGGTTGCCAGATCGGCCGCGATTTCCAGCGCGCTGATCGAACAGCCCGCAACAAGCACGCGCGCATCACGGAAAGCGGCCGATCCGGTGTAGCTGGCCGCATGCTGCGCCCCGAACCTGCCAGAAAAGCGTTCCAGTCCGGGCAGATCGGGAAGCATGGGCGCGCGATGGCGGCCTGTTGCGATGATGACCCGCGTAAAGCCATATTCTTGCGGATCGGGGGCTGCCGTCACAATCGTCCAACCACCTGCGGAACACCGCTCCAGCCGCTGGACGGGATGGTTCAACCGCAGATGCGCAAGCAGGCCATGGTGATCCGCATAGCGTACAAGATAGGCCTGCATCTGATCCTGCCGCGCATAGCTGGCCACCTCGGGCAGATGATCGAGATCGGAAAAGGCGGTCATGATGCGGCTGGTATTGGTGCGCATCCCGGTCCAGGTGCCGCTGCCCGTCGCGTCCGTGTTCCACTGGCCGCCAAGGGCAGCGGCGGCTTCGAAGATGACGGGTGTGAATCCGGCCTGTTTCAGCCAGCGTGCGGCGACCAGCCCGGCCGGACCCGCGCCGATGATGGCAACGCGGCGGTCATCCCCCGCGCCGAGGTTCTGCATGTGTGGCATGAAGGGTTCTGCTCCTTGAAATCTCGGGCATTTCTACGCCGTGGCAGAAGATCCGGCTTCCTAAGTAGTTGCTAAAGGTGCGCGGAATGATGCTAAGATTTTCCTACTTTTCCGGGATCGAGGTCGGCGCATGAGGATTGACGACACCATCGCCACGTTCATTTCCGGGCAGGTGATGATCGGCCTTGCGACGGTCGACTGGACAGGTCAGGCCAGCATTGCCCGCAGTGTGGGCGCACGCGTCGGTGAAGGCGGGGCGACCATTGACCTGTTGATTTCGGCCACCCAGTGGCGGAACGCGGTTGAAAATCTCGCTGCGAATGGGGCGTTAGCCGTGACGTTTTCAAGCCCGGCAGACTATGTGACCTATCAGATCAAGGGACAGGCGACAGTTGCCGG
Source organism: Gemmobacter aquatilis (assembly GCF_900110025.1). Lineage (GTDB taxonomy): Bacteria > Pseudomonadota > Alphaproteobacteria > Rhodobacterales > Rhodobacteraceae > Gemmobacter > Gemmobacter aquatilis. The sequence goes on from NZ_FOCE01000001.1 coordinate 395,222, forward strand.
TGCCGGTGCCGATGAAATGGCGCTGGCGCAGGGCTATGTCGCCGGGATGCGTGACAGGCTTGCAGCACTTGGTGTGCCGCCGGACGTGTCGGCCCAGTGGTTCTGTGTGGAGGATCTGCAGATTGTGCGGCTCCGACCCAGCCTTGTTTTTGTACAGACGCCGGGGCCGCGCGCAGGCGAGGCCATCGCAACATGACCGTCGGGCATTTGCCAGAGGCCTGTTTCGAGGGGGTCATTCCATCCCTTGTAGCGACGGTTGGCCCGGACGGGTTGCCGAATATCGCCTATCTGTCGCAGGTGTTGCGGCTTGATGACAGGCAGGTCGGGTTGTCGAACCAGTTTTTCGGCAAAACCGCTGTCAATCTGCAGGCGAACCCGCGCGCAGCGCTTCTGGTTGTCGATGGGATGACCGGCGCGCAATTCGAGCTGGCTGCCGTCTTTGACGCAAGGCTGGACCACGGCCCGCTGTTCGACGGGCTCAAGGCACAGCTTGACGCCGATTTCGCAGTGTTCGGGTTGAACGAGATCATGCGCCTGCGCGCTGTTGACGTGTTCACGGTGCAGGGGGTGCGGCCCATTCCCGGGCCGGTGCTGCCTCGCGCCGCGCCGCGCCCCGTGCCGAACCTTGCCGCAGTTGCGCAGGTGGCCGAAAGGATCGCCTCTGTGACAGAGGTTGAACAGATCCTTGATGCGACCCTTGAGGGCACTTGCGGGGTGCTCGGTTGTGGAGCGGCCATCCTGTTCATCGCCGACGCACAAAGCGAAAGTCTGGCCGCACTCGCCAGTCATGGTTATGCCCAATCCGGTGTCGGCGCCGAAGTCGGGCCACAGCCGGGTTTGATCCGCATTGCCGCAGCAACCCGCTGTGCGGTGCGGCTGAACGATCTCAGCCGCAGCAAGCGCATGGTTGGTGCCGTCCGCGCGGCCTGTGCGCCGGGGGATGACGCAATCCCGCTGCCCGCTTTGCCCGAGGCGCAAAGCCAGATCGCAATCCCCCTGATCTGGCACAACAGCCTGATCGGCGTTCTGTTCGCCGAAAGCCGCCAGCGCCTTGCGTTCAGCGCCGAGGCGGTCGGCGCCGCGAAGATCATCGCATTTCAGGTCGCAGCGGCGCTGTCGGCGGCAGATCAGCCGGGCGAGGCGGAAGCCCTGGCCGAACCTCAACTTGCGGCGGCCGAACATGCGCAGCCGGGCGCGCCGGTGATCCTGACGCATCACAGCCATGACGACAGCGTTTTTCTGAATGGGCATTATGTAACGCGGGGGGTGGCCGGGCGGCTGCTGATCGTCATGGCGCAGGAGCTTCTGCGATCAGGGCGCACGGAGTTCACAAATATGGAACTGCGCCGGATGCAGGATCTGAAACTGCCGGATTTCAAGGATAATCTTGAAACGCGACTGCTGCTTTTGCGCAGGCGGCTGGACGAGCGGGAAATGCCGCTGCGGCTCAGGCGTGTCGGTCGTGGCCGGGTCCGACTGGAGGCGACCACCGGCATTCGTCTGGCCAGCGCAGACGCGGGGGCTTTTCGCGGTGCCGAAACCGGGCGGTGATGGCAGCATGTTGAGGCCCGCTCAGGCGTCGGGGGCGCCGTCCACGATGACCACATGTGCGATGCAGGCGCCGTCGCGGTTGGCCTTGGCTGCCTGATATTCCGCCGAGGCATAGCAGGCCCGTGCGGCGGCAAGGTCGGGGAAGACGATGAGAACGTGCCGATCTAGCGCCGGGCCTTCCAGCACATCGGATTCGCCCCCCCGGGCAAGGAAGCGGCCACCAAAGCGGGCAATGGCGGCAGGGGTGGCGGCCCGATACTGCGCATAGCGCTCCGGGTCAGTGACGGTGACATGGGCGATCCAGTAGGCAGGCATCAGATCAGGTGCTCCTTGCGGATTTCAGCGGGCGGGGGGCATATTGCCTTTGGCTGCGGGCGGCTGTGAGGGGCGTGGCCCCACCATTTTCCCGAACGCCGACAGCAAGGCCGGGGCCAAGCCAGATACAGGCGCGTCGGTCATGGGCGATCCACTGCTTGGCAGGCTAGGGCGTGAAGGGGGCGTTTGCAAGGTGGTTTGGTAGACTGTCTTATGGTATTCCATAATTGACCTCAGCGCAGCACCCTGCGCAGGGCGTCCTGCACCCGCAGCATCGCGGGCAGATACAGACGCGGCAAATCTTCTGGCGCCGCCTGAACGGCCGCAACCCCGGTGTTGAGTGCGGCCACAACCCGCCCCCGCGCATCCAGCAGCGGCACCGCCAGCGAACGCAGGCCCAACTCTACCTCTTGGTCGATCACCGCATGGCCTTCGGCGCGGACCTGTGCCAGACGGGCCATGATCTCGTCCGGGGTGGCGAGGCTGAAGGGCGTGCGCGGCGCCAGATCCGAACGGTCGAGCAAGGCGCGGGCCTCGGCCTCGGGCAGGGCGGCCAGCAGAACCCGCCCCATCGAGGTGCAATGCGCTGGCAGACGCGAACCGGGCATCAGGCCGATGGTCATCACCCGCCGCTGTGCCGCCCGCGCGACATAGACGATTTCGGTTTCGTCCAGCACGGCGACCGAACAGCTTTGGCCGATCTGCTCCGACAACTGGTCCAGCCAGGGCTGCACAAGTTGCGGCAGCGCCATGGAGGCCAGCGCGCCCATGCCCAGCCGCAACACCCGCGGCGTCAGGGTGAAGAACTTGCCGTCGTAATCGGCATAGCCCAGCTCGTGCAGGGTCAGCAGGCAACGCCGCGCCGTCGCGCGGTCCAGCCCGGTCATCTCGGCAACCTCGGCGATGGCGAGTCGCGGGCGTTCGGCGCGGAAACATTCGATGACGCGCAGACCCTTGGCCAATGAGGCGATCATGTCGGTTTTGTTCAGCATCCGCACAGCATTCTGCGGATATTGAACAAATGTCAACATCCGCACGAAATTGCTATCCACTCGCCCCGACCGTGCCTAGGGTCCGGCGAGCGAAGCCTTTCGCTGCAAAAGGAGATCCCATGGACAAACGCATTGCCACATTGGCCGAGGCGGTCGCCGGAATCGGCGATGGCGCCACGGTGATGATCGGCGGGTTCGGCGGCTCTGGCGCGCCGATCGAGCTGATTCACGCGCTGATCGACAGGTTTCTGGCGACCGGCAGCCCGAAAGACCTGACCGTCATCAACAACAACGCGGGCAATGGCCATGTCGGCATCGCGGCGATGATCGAACAGGGCATGGTGCGCAAGATGATCTGTTCCTTCCCACGGTCCGCCGATCCGCGGGTGTTCACCGAACGGTATCTGGCGGGGCAAATCGCGCTGGAACTGGTGCCGCAGGGCACATTGGCCGAACGCATCCGCGCGGGCGGGGCGGGGATTCCGGCGTTTTACACCCCCACGAGCTTTGGCACCGATCTGGCCGAGGGCAAGCCGGTGGCCGAATTCGACGGGCGGTCCTATGTGCAGGAACGCTGGCTGAAAGCCGATGTCGCGCTGATCAAGGCGGAGCTGGGCGACCCCCATGGCAACCTGACCTATCGGATGGCGGCGCGGAATTTCAACCCGCTGATGTGCATGGCGGCGGAGCGCACGGTTGTGCAGGTCAGCCGCATCGTGCCGCTGGGCGGCATTGACCCCGAAGCGGTGGTGACCCCGGGCATCTTTGTCTCGGCGCTCGTCGAAGTGTCTGAACCGCAGCAGGAAGAACTGCTCAACCGTGCCGGAGCGACCTATCCATGACCCTGACCAAACTTTCCAACGCACAGATCGCCTGGCGCGCGGCGCAGGACATTGCGGATGGCGCCTATGTCAATCTGGGCATCGGCTTTCCCGAAATGGTGGCGAAGTTCCAGCCGCCCGGGCGGCAGGCGATCTTTCACACCGAAAACGGCGTGCTGGATTTCGGCGAGGCCCCGCCTGAAGGGCAGGAAGACTGGGATCTGATCAATGCGGGCAAGAAGGCGGTCACGCTGAAGCCCGGCTCGGCGTTTTTCCATCATGCCGACAGCTTTGCGATGGTGCGGGGCGGGCATCTGGATGTGGCGATTCTCGGCGCCTATCAGGTGGCGCAGACCGGCGATCTGGCGAACTGGAGCACCGGGCCGAAAGGCGTGCCTGCCGTGGGCGGCGCCATGGATCTGGTGCATGGCGCCAAGCGTGTGGCGGTGATCACCGAGCATGTCACCAAGGACGGCAAGCCCAAACTGGTAGAGCGCTGCACCCTGCCGCTGACCGGGGTCGGCTGTGTGACGCGGGTCTATACCAGCCTCGCGGTGATCGACATCGAAGGTGGCCGCTTCGTGCTGCGTGAAAAACTGCCGGCGTTGTCGCTGGATGAACTGCAATCCCTGACCGGCGCTGCGCTCTTGCTGCAAGGCGATGTCGGCGACCTGATCGTGCCGGAGCTGTGACATGACCGACGTTTTCATCTGTGACTATATCCGCACGCCGATCGGGCGGTTTGGCGGGGCGCTGTCTTCGGTACGGGCCGATGATCTGGGCGCGGTGCCGTTGCGGGCGCTGATGGCGCGCAACGCCGGGGTGGACTGGGCGGCGGTCGATGACGTGATCTTCGGCTGCGCCAATCAGGCGGGCGAGGATAACCGCAATGTCGCACGCATGTCGGCGCTGCTGGCAGGCCTGCCGGTGACGGTCAGCGGCACAACGATCAACCGGCTGTGCGGATCGGGCATGGACGCAGTGATCATGGCAGCACGGGCGATCAAGGCGGGCGAGGCCGAGCTGATCGTTGCGGGCGGCGTGGAAAGCATGAGCCGCGCGCCCTTCGTGATGCCCAAGGCGGAAACCGCCTTTTCCCGCAGTGCGGAAATCCACGATACGACCATCGGCTGGCGCTTCATCAACCCGCTGATGAAGGCGCAATATGGCGTCGATTCCATGCCGCAGACCGGGCAGAATGTTGCCGACGACTTTGGCATCAGCCGGGCGGCGCAGGATGCGATGGCATTGTCCAGTCAGGCCAAGGCCGCTGTGGCACAGGCCAACGGGCGGCTGGCGCTGGAAATCACGCCGGTCACCATCCCACAGCGCAAGGGCGATGCACTGGTGGTGGACCGCGACGAACATCCCCGCGCCACCACGCCCGAGGCACTGGCCAAGCTGAAGCCGCTGTTTCCCAACGGCTCGGTCACGGCGGGCAATGCCAGTGGCGTGAATGACGGGGCGGCGGCGCTGATCCTCGCCAGTGCTGCGGCGGCGCAGCGCCATGGCCTGACGCCCATTGCCCGGGTGCTGGGCGGCGGCATGGCGGGGGTGGAGCCGCGCATCATGGGGTTCGGCCCGGCGCCCGCGTCGAAAAAGCTGATGGCGCGGCTGGGTCTGGGGCAGGCCGATTTCGACGTGATCGAGTTGAACGAGGCTTTTGCTGCGCAGGGGCTGGCCACCCTCCGCGATCTGGGCATCGCCGATGATGACCCGCGGGTGAACCCCAATGGCGGGGCCATTGCGCTGGGCCATCCGCTGGGCATGTCGGGTGCCCGGTTGACGGGCACGGCCGCGCTGGAGCTGTTGCAGACGGGCGGCAAGCGTGCGTTGGCGACCATGTGCATCGGGGTCGGCCAGGGCATCGCCATCGCGTTGGAGCGGGTCTGACAGGTTCGGGCGGGGCATTGTGATGCCCCGCCCGCCTGCGTTTGCCGCCTCTGCCGACGCAAAGTGATTCTCGGCGTCAGGCCGCTTGAATTTCAGGTGCGACGGACGAATCACTGCCCTCCGACGGCTGGGGAGAATGCCATTCTATAATTACGACAAAATTGAGCGTGATTTTCCTGTTGAAAATATCGACTACTTGTGTCGAGATTAATGCACAAACTGCATTCACAGGAGAACGCCATGTTCAGAACGATCAAGGTGACCGAGCATATCTTCGCCCAAGGCGCCGTGGTGAACGAGCTGCCCGATGGCCGTCTGGAAATTTCGACCGGTCGTCAGGTTCATGTCGGCTGGCCGGTACCGCGGATCGTGCGGGGCGTCGTGGCCTCGGCACTGGCGGCGCTGCTGATTGCGGCCACACCGCAGGCCGAAGCCGAAACCCTGTTGAATGTCAGCTATGACCCCACGCGCGAGTTGTACCGTGAGGTCAACGAGGCCTTCACCGCGCAATGGCTGGCAGCGGGTCACGAGGCACCGCAGATCGAAACCTCTCATGGCGGATCGGGGGCGCAGGCGCGGGCGGTGATCGACGGGCTTTCGGCGCAAGTGGTGACGCTGGCGCTGGCCTCGGACATCGACAAGATCGCCAAGGCGGGCAAGCTGCCGGAAGACTGGCAGGCGAAACTGCCGCATAATTCGTCCCCCTACACCTCGACCATCGTGTTCCTGGTGCGTGAGGGCAACCCGAAGGGGGTGAAGGACTGGGGTGATCTGGTGGCCGACGGGGTAGAGGTGATCACGCCGAACCCGAAAACCAGTGGCGGCGCGCGCTGGAACTATCTGGCCGCCTGGGCCTGGGCCGAAAAGAACGGCCAAGACCCCAAGACCTTCGTGGGCGACCTGTTCAAACATGTGCCGGTGCTGGACAGCGGCGCACGTGGGGCGACCACGACCTTTGCCCAGCGGGGCATCGGTGACGTGCTGCTGGCCTGGGAAAACGAAGCGCATCTGGCGCTGAAGGAACTGGGCGAGGATCAGTTCGACATCGTGGTGCCTTCGGTTTCGGTTCTGGCAGAACCGCCGGTCGCGCTGGTGGAGGGCAATATCGGGTCTGACACCCAACGCGAACTGGCCACGGCCTATCTGGATTTCCTCTACAGCCCCGAAGGGCAGGCGATTGCCTTCCGCAACTTCTATCGCGCCTGGGACAGCTCGTTGGCCGATCCGGCGGATGTGGCCCGCTTCCCGAAGCTGGATCTGGTGGACATCGCGCATTTCGGCGGCTGGGCCAAAGCACAACCTGAACATTTCGGCGACGGCGGCATCTTCGACCAGATCTATACCGCGAAGTGAGGCCCGGCATGGCACGCCCCTTCATCCAGCGTTCCCCCATGCCCGGCCTTGGGCTGAGCATGGGGATCACCGTGACGATGCTGTCACTGGTCGTGTTCCTGCCGATCGGCGCCCTTCTGATGAAGGGCGCCAGTTTCGGCGTTTTCAATGTGTGGGAGGCGGTGAACCGCGAACGGGTCTGGGCGGCGCTGCTGCTGTCGTTCCGCATGTCGCTGCTGGCGGCACTGGTCAATCTGGTGTTCGGCGTGCTGCTGGCCTGGGTTCTGGCGCGCTATCGCTTTCCGGGGCGGCGCATTCTGGATGCGGCGGTGGATCTGCCCTTCGCGCTGCCCACCGCCGTTGCGGGCATCGCGCTGACCGCGCTTTACGCGCCCAACGGCCTGTTCGGATCGCTGGCAAAAGAGGTCGGCCTGCGCATCGCCTATACCCAATGGGGCATCCTGATCGCGCTGATCTTCGTGGGCCTGCCCTTTGTCACCCGCACCGTGCAGCCGGTGGTGGAGGAGATCGAGCGCGAGGTCGAAGAAGCCTCGGCCACGCTGGGGGCCACGCGCCTGCACACGCTGCGCCGGGTCATCCTGCCGATGCTGATGCCCGCCACGCTGACCGGCTTTGCGCTGGCACTGGCGCGGGCGGTCGGGGAATACGGCTCGGTCATCTTCATCGCCGGAAACCTGCCGCTGCAGACCGAGATCGCGCCGCTGTTGATCGTCATCAAGCTGGAGGAGTTCGACTATGACGGCGCCGCTTCGATCGGCATCGCCATGCTGGTGATCTCTTTCTCGATGCTGTTCGCCATCAATCTCATCCAGATCTGGAGCCGTCGGAGGATCGGGCATGTCTGATATCACGCAAAGCCGCTTTCGCCCCGCCACGACCGAGGCCCCCGCCGCACGGCTGGTGCTGATCCTTCTTGCGGTCGCCGGGTTGGGGGTGCTGGTGCTGGCGCCGCTGGCCACCGTCTTTGCCGAGGCGCTGGCAAAAGGGGTCGGTGCCGCACTGCACAGCCTGACCGCCCCGGATGCCTGGTCCGCGATCCGCCTCACGCTGATCGTGGCAGGCTGTGCTGTGCCGCTAAGCGCGGGCTTCGGCATTGCCGCCGCCTGGCTGGTGACGAAGTTCAGCTTTCGCGGCAAGGCGCTGCTGATCACGCTGATCGACCTGCCCTTCTCGGTGTCGCCCGTGGTAGCGGGCCTCTGCATCGTGCTGACCTTCGGGGCCAATGCCACGCTGGGCGGCTGGCTGGTGGCCAATGGCTGGCCCATTGTCTTTGCGCTGCCGGGCATCGTGCTGGCCACGCTGTTCGTGACCTTCCCGTTTGTCGCGCGTGAACTGATCCCGGTGATGATCGAACAGGGTCGGGTGGAGGAGGAAGCGGCGCTGACGCTGGGCGCGGGCGGCTGGCGGGTGTTCCTGACGGTGACGCTGCCCAATATCCGCTGGGCGCTGCTGTATGGGGTATTGTTGGCCAATGCCCGCGCCATGGGTGAATTTGGCGCGGTGGCCGTGGTGTCGGGCAAAATCCGCGGTCAGACCGCGACCATGCCGATCACCATCGAGATGCTGTATAACGAATACCTTTCGGTCGCCGCCTTTTCGATGGCGGCGCTGCTGGCGGTGCTGGCGCTTGTCACGCTCTGCCTGAAATCCGCGCTGGAATGGCGATATGCCGACCAGCTTGCCGCAACCCACCGCCATTGAGGGCCGCCATGCAGATCGAAATCGACGAAATCTCCAAACTCTTCGGTGAAACTGCGGCACTGCATCCGGTGTCGTTGACCCTGCCCTCGGGGGCGCTGGTGGCGTTATTGGGCCCATCCGGCTCCGGCAAGACGACGCTGCTGCGTATTCTGGGCGGGCTTGAACTCCCTACGGCGGGCCGGGTGCGGTTCGACGGGCAGGACGCCACGGGCCTGAGCGTGCAGGAACGGCGCGCGGGTTTCGTGTTTCAAAGCTATGCCCTGTTCCGGCACATGACGGTGTTTGAAAACATCGCCTACGGTCTGAAGGCCCGCCCGCGCCATGCCCGCCCGCCCGCGGCAGAAATTGCGCGGCGGGTGGCGCGCTTGCTGGATCTGATCCAGCTTCCGGAGATTGGCAGCCGCTATCCGACCCAGTTGTCGGGTGGCCAGCGGCAGCGCGTGGCGCTGGCCCGTGCGCTGGCGATCGAGCCGCGGATGCTGCTGCTGGATGAACCCTTCGGCGCGCTGGATGCCAAGGTGCGCAAGGAACTGCGGCAGGGTCTGCGCGACATCCACGACGAAACCGGACTGACCACGATTTTCGTGACCCATGATCAGGAAGAGGCGATGGAACTGGCCGATCTGGTCGTGGTCATGTCGATGGGCCGGATCGAGCAGATCGGCCGCCCGCAAGATATCCGCGCCCGCCCGGCCTCGGCCTTCGTGCGCGATTTCATTCTGGCCTGACCATGGATCAGATCGACCGCAAGATCGTCACCGAACTGCAGCGCGACGCCACCCTGCCCATCGCGCAACTGGCCGACCGGGTAGGGCTGTCGCAGACCCCGTGCTGGAAACGGGTGCAGAAGCTGGAAGGGGCCGGGGTCATCCTTGGCCGGGTGGCGCTGGTCGATCCCGCCAAGCTGGGGTTGGGCCTGACCGTGCTGGCCGAGATCGAAGCGCTGGATCATACCGCCGACTGGCGCGAAACCTTCATGGCCGCCGTGGCAAAGATCCCCGAGATCATGGAGGTGCTGCGGCTGGGCGGTGCCTCGGATTATCTGCTGCGCATCGTGGTGGCGGACATGGCAGCCTATGACGCGATCTATATGCGGCTGGCCGAAACGGTGCCGCTGCGCAGCATCACCTCGAAATTCGTGATGGAAACGGTGATGAAGCGCGCCTGCCTGCCGGTGATCTGCTGAACGCTTGCAGGGGAGCAGGCCCGCAAGCGCAGACGGCCGCGCCGGTAAGGGCGCGGCCGTTTCAGGCAGGGGCGGGCGTGTTCAGTCGGCGCTGGCCTCGCCCAGTTGCAGGCCCGCCGGGGCGTGCAGATCGCCGGGTCCCGCAAAGGGTGCGCGCGGGGCGTCACCATTCAAGGCGGCGTTGAAGGCGGTGCGGTCCAGTGCGCCTTCCCAGCGGCTGACCACCACCGTCGCTACGGCATTGCCGATGAAGTTGGTGATAGAGCGGCATTCCGACATGAAACGATCCACGCCCAGAATGATCGCCATGCCCGCAATCGGCACCGTCGGCACGACCGACAGGGTGGCGGCCAGCGTGATGAACCCGGCCCCGGTCACCCCGGCGGCGCCTTTCGACGACAGCATGGCGACCAGCAGCAGCAGGATTTGCTGTTCCAGCGACAGCGCGGTGTTGGTGGCCTGTGCGATGAACAGGGCTGCCAGCGTCATGTAGATATTGGTGCCATCCAGATTGAAGGAATAGCCGGTCGGCACGACAAGTCCCACGACGGGGCGGGCGCAGCCGGCTTTCTCCATCTTCTCCATCAGGCTGGGCAGCGCAGATTCCGAAGAAGACGTGCCCAGAACCAGCAGGATTTCAGCTTTCAGATAGCTGATCAGCCGGAAGATCGAAAAGCCGTTGGCAACGCAGACCAGCCCGAGGATCACGATGATGAAGACGGCGGCGGTCAGATAGAAGGTGCCGACGAGCGCGGCGAGGTTGATGATCGAGCCCACGCCATATTTGCCGATGGTGAAGGCAAAAGCCCCGAAAGCACCGATCGGGGCGGCCTTCATCAGGATGTCCACCACGCGGAACACGACATGGCTGGCCGCTTCGAACAGGGTGATGACCGGGCGGGCTTTCTCGCCCACAAGGATCAGGCCCACGCCAAAGATGATGGCGATGAACAGCACCTGCAGGATGTTACCCTCGACAAAGGCCGAGGTGAAGGTGGTCGGGATCACATCCAGCACAAAGCCGGTGAGCGTGGTTGCATGCGCCTTGGAGGCGTATTCGGTCACCTTGCCCGCATCCAGCGAGGCCACGTCGATGTTCATGCCCGCGCCCGGCTGCACCACATTGGCCACGATCAGCCCGACGATCAGCGCAAGGGTGGAGAAGGTCAGGAAATAGGCCATGGATTTCCACAGCACCGACCCCACACCCTTCAGGCTGCCCATCCCGGCCAGACCCGTGACGATGGTCAGGAAGATCACCGGCGAGATGATCATCTTGACCAGTTTGATGAACCCGTCCCCCAACGGTTTCAGCGACACGCCGAGATCGGGCTGGAAATGCCCGATGAAAGCGCCGATGGTGATTGCCAGGATGACCTGAAAATACAGGTGCCGATAGAATGGCCGTGGGGCCGGTAGGGCGGGTGTCGCGTGATCCAGATGCATGTGGTCTCCTCCAACCTGCAATGTCAGTTTTGTGATGCCTCAGCATACGGAGGTGCCGCTGGATGACCAAAAAAGCCGCAGATTTCGGTAATTCCTTGATTCATCGGGCGATCAGTGAAAGAACGTGCGGTGCAAGTGTTTCATTTTCCGCACATGAATTTTCATCATGTGCGGAAATTCGCACATAGATTCCGGGTATCCCATGCTGCGCCGCCCGCTTCATATTGGCCTTGCGCTGCTTGTGGCGCTGATCTGTCTGGCGGGAACCTATCGCCTTGCAGGCACCGCCGCCTTGGCCCGGTTGACACAAGACCTGCAGTTCAGCGCGCAATCGCGGGCGCAGGCGCTGACGGCAGAGTTGGACAAGCAACGCGCAGTGGCAGGTATCCTTGCCGATGACGGGCTGATCATCGCGGGGCTGCGCCTGCCGACCGCGCCGCAGATCGAGGCGATGTCGCGCAAGCTGGAACGGTTGCGGCAAGAGACGGCCAGCACCGTGATCTATGTGCTGGATCTGCGCGGGGTGGCCGTTGCGGCTTCGAACTGGGATGAGCCCGTGTCTTTCGTGGGCGAGGATTACAGTTTTCGCGACTACTTCATTCACGCGCTGCGGGATGGCACGGCGCAGCAATTTGCGCTGGGCACGGTCAGCCACCGGCCGGGGCTGTATCTGTCGCATCGCGTGATGGAGGGCGGGCAAACGGTCGGGGTCGTGGTCGTCAAGGTGGAGTTTGATGCGATCGAGGCGACCTGGATGCGGGCAGGCGAGGTGACGCATGTGGTGGACGGCGCGGGGCAGATCCTGCTGACCACGCGGCCGAACCTGCGCTTTCAACCGATGCCGCCTGATAACGGCTCGGATCTGCAGATCAGTCTGGGTCTGCCAGCCACCCAATGGCAGTTGGTGATCCGCAGTTCACTGGCGCCGGTGCGGCAGGTGGCGGCCTTGGCGGCGGTGGCGATGGCGCTGGCGCTGGTGGTCGCGGCTTTCATGCTGGCGCGGCTGGGTCGCCGCAGGCGCCGCGCCGCTGCGGCTGTCGAGGCCGAGCGCCGCTATCGCGCGGATCTGGAGCGCGAGGTGGCCGACCGTACCCGCGCCCTGTCAGCCGAGATGCAGGAGCGGGAGGCGGCGGAGCAACGGCTGCGCAGCCTGCAGGGCGATCTGGTGCAGGCCAACAAACTGGCGGCGCTGGGCCAGATCACCGCAGGCGTGGCGCATGAGATCAACCAGCCACTGGCCACCATCCGGCTGTTGGCGGAAAACGCTCTGGCGCTGTTGCCTGCAGGGGTCTCGGATGTGGAGGGCAATCTGGGCACCATCGTGCGCATGTCAGATCGCATCGGCCATATCACCACCGAATTGCGCAGCTTCGCCCGCAAGGCCAGCGGCCGGACAGAGCCTGTGGCGCTGAAAGACCCTTACGACGCTTCGATCCTGCTGTCGGCCAGCCGCTTGCGGCCCAGCGATGTGCGGCTGATCCATCCGCATATCCCCCCGGATCTGAACGTCATGGCCGAAGGCGTGCGGCTGGAACAGGTGCTGGTGAACCTGTTGCAGAATGCGCATGAGGCGGTGGCGGGTGTCGCGCAGCCGGAAATCCGCGTGACGCTGCAAGAGGGACCGGACCGGGTGGTGCTGACCGTCGCAGATAACGGCCCCGGCCTTGCACCCGAGGTGGCTGCGCAGCTTTTCACGCCATTCCAGACGACCAAGCCGCAGGGCCTTGGCCTTGGGCTGGTGATTGCCCATGACATCGCGCGCGACTTTGGCGGGCGGCTCTGGGCCGATCCGCCTGCGCCGGGTCAGGGGGCCACGTTCCATCTGGAACTGCGGCGGGCACAGCCATGACAGGGCTGGTGCGGCTGGTCGATGATGACCAAGATCTGCTGGCGGCGCAGGTGCAGGGGCTGCGCATCGCGGGGTTCACGGTGGAACCGTTCAACCGCGCCGAAGACTCGCTGCGCGGCATGACGGCCGATTATCCGGGTGTTGTGCTGACCGATGTGCGGATGCCGGGCATGGACGGGTTGGACTTGTTCGCACGGTTGCAGGCCATCGACCCGGATCTTCCGGTGATGCTGCTGACCGGGCACGGGGATGTGCCGATGGCGGTGCAGGCCCTGAAGAATGGCGTCTATGATTTCCTGACCAAACCCGTAGCGCTGACCACGCTGGAGGCCACACTGCGCCGCGCGGTGGCCGCACGGCGGCTGGTGCTGGAAAACCGGATGCTGCGGCAGATGCAGGCGGCAGGGGATACGGCGGGCGGCTTGCTGATCGGCGATTCCGGGGTGATGACCCATCTGCGCGAAACGGCGCTGCGGGTGGCCGAGGCGGGGGTGGATGTGCTGATCACCGGCGACAGCGGCGTGGGAAAAGAGGCGCTGGCCCGCGCCTTGCACCGTGCCGGGCCACGCCGAGCGCGGCCCCTGGTGCAGGTCAACTGCGCCACGATCAACGAAGAGCGGTTCGAGTCAGAGTTTCTTGGTATCGAGGCGGGTCTGCGCGGCGAGCTGTCGCGGGTGGCCCGCCGCCCCGGGCGACTGGAACGGGCGCATCGCGGCACGCTGTTTCTTGACGGGATCGAGGCCTTGTCGCCCGCCCTTCAGGCCCGCTTCCTGACACTGATCGAAGCGCGCGAGATCTGGCTGCCAGGGGCCGAGGCGGCCCGCCCGCTGGATATGCAGGTGATCGCAACGAGCCGCGCCGATCTGGCGCAACTGGTGCGCACAGGTGCTTTCCGGGCGGATCTGTTCTATCGGCTGAGCGGGGTGCTGCTGCATGTGCCGCCGCTGGCCGACCGTCGGTCGGATGTCCCTTTGCTGTTCCAGCATTTCCTGCTGGCTGCCGCTGCCCGGCTGAAACGCCCGGTGCCGCCGCTGACACCGGAACTGACGGCGCATCTTGCCGCGCATGACTGGCCGGGCAATGTGCGTGAATTGCTGCATTATGCCGAACGCTATGCCCTGGGTCTCGACGCCGGGCCCGCGCCGGGCCTCGAGGCTGCGGCGGGCCTGTCGGATCAGGTGGCCCGGTACGAGGCGCATCTGATCCGCGATGCGCTGCGGCTGAGCCGGGGTAATGCAACGGCGGCCATGGCGCGGCTGAAACTGCCGCGCAAGACTTTTTACGACAAGCTAACCCGTCACGGCATCCGCAGCGAAGATTTCCGCCACTGACAGAATCCGGGTACACCCTGCGGGATAGGCGGCACCGCTCTGCTACCCGGTACCAGCCGGGGATGCAGCGGCGCATTCTGCCTGCTAGGCGCGTTGGTGAAAATGAATTTCATCAATGTATTGATAGGATGTTCGCTTACCGCAATAGGCGGGCAGAAAACCAACTTGCCCCGGCCATCACCCCCGCCGTGGCCAGACAGAGCGGCAGCCCGCCCAGTTGATAGCTCACGCCCGACAGCAAAGTACCCAGAAGCCGCCCCGCCGCATTCGCCATATAGTAGAATCCGACATCCATGGTTACCCGGTCCTCACCAGAAAAGGCAAGGATCAGGTAAGAATGGACCGAGGAATTCACTGCGAAGACATACCCGAACAGCAAGAGGCCCGCCGTGATCGTCAGTGTCAGCCAGAGCGCGGGTTCCCCTGCGACAAGAGCGGCCAAGGCCAACGCAAAGGGAATGGGTGTCAGCCACGCTGCCCAGGCAATGGCTTTGCCAATAATCTCGGATTCGGGCCTGCCCTTGGCATTCAGCAGCGTGGGGGCCGCAGCCTGTACCGCACCATAGGCGATGATCCACAGCGCCATGAATCCTCCGATCAGAAAGAATGCCGCGCGGCGGCTGTCAGGGGTGCCGTCTGACAGGATGGACTGAAAGTAGAGCGGGATGCCCACCACAAACCACACATCCCGCGCGCCGAACAGGAACATCCGTGCAAGCGAAAGCCGGTTGATCCGTGTATCGGTGGACCAGACCGCAGAGAACTTCGCGCCCTTGTTTCCTGCGGGCAGTCCCGGCGGCAGAAAAGCCGCGACCGCGATCAGGATCACGGCCAGAACTCCCGCCATGCCCCAGATGGCAGCATCAAAACCAACGACCGCCAAAAGCGCCGCACCCAGAAAAAACCCTAACCCCTTGACGGCGTTCTTTGACCCGGTCAGCAGTGCCACCCAGCGGAACAGTGTGCCATCCCCTTTCGGCGCCAGCAGCTTGACCGCCGATTTTGACGACATCTTGGCCAGATCCTTGGCGACGCCACTGGCCCCCTGCACCGCCATCACGAACAGGACCGAGGCACCCACGCTCCATGCCGGATCAAGCTGCGTCAACACGGACAGCGCGGCAATCTGCAGCCCCAGCCCCGCATAAAGCGTGACAGCCAGCCCAAAACGCGCGGCAATCCAGCCGGCTGCCAGATTCGTCACCATCCCGGCCGCCTCATACAGCAGAAACAGCCAGGCAAGCTGGATCGGGCTGAAGCCCAGCCCGTTGAAATGCAGGAGGACCAGCATTCGGAGTGCGCCATCGGACAACATGAACGTCCAATAGGCAGCAGTTACCGCCATATAGGCGCGGATCGGATTGGCCGTGGGCATGGGGCGCCTTTCGGAAGCCATGGTGCCGGGCGCTGTCAGCCCCGGCCCCATGGGCGCGATGAAGAAAGGGGGTCAGAGACCGGCAGAAACAAGCCGGGCCACATCTGCCAGACGGCAGGCATAGCCCCATTCATTGTCGTACCAGGCATAGATCTTCACCTGAGTACCGTTGATCACCATGGTCGATCCGGCGTCGATGATCGCCGAGCGGGGATCATCGACATAGTCGGTCGAGACGAGCGGCCGGGTTTCATAGCCAAGGATCCCGTTCAGCGGCCCCTCCGCTGCGGCCTTGAACAGACCATTGACCTCTTCGACTGTGGTGGCGCGCTCCACCTCGAAGACACAATCGGTGAGCGAGGCATTCAGCAGCGGCACGCGCACGGCATGGCCGTTCAGCCGTCCCTTCAATTCCGGGTAGATCAGGGTGATCGCCGTGGCGCTGCCCGTGGTGGTGGGGATCAGGTTCATCAGCGCCGAGCGCGCGCGGCGCATGTCCTTCGCCGGGCGGTCCACGATGGTTTGCGTGTTCGTCACGTCATGGATCGTGGTGATCGAGCCATGGCGGATGCCGATCGTCTCGTGGATCACCTTGACCACGGGGGCAAGGCAATTGGTCGTGCAACTGGCAGCGGTGACAAGATGGTGCTGCGCAGGGTCGTACAGGTGGTGGTTCACCCCATAGACAAGGTTCAGAGCCCCGCCATCCTTGACCGGAGCAGAGACGACAACCTTTTTCACGCCCGCCGCATAATAGGGCATCACTTTGGCCGCCGTCTTGAACACGCCTGTACAATCGATCACCAGATCGACACCCAACGCGGCCAGCGGCAGATCTTCGATGCGCTTTACCTGGGTCAAGAGGATGCGCTGGCCGTTCAGTGTCAGGCTTTCGGCGTCATGGGTGATGCCGGCTTTCCAGCGGCCGTGCACAGAGTCGAACTCCATCAACAGGGCGTGTTGTTCCGGGTCGCCCATCGGGTCGTTCAGCAGGACGATTTCGCCCTCGATCCCCTGTTCGATCAGGTCGCGCAGGGCAAGTTTGCCAATGCGGCCAAGTCCGTTGATTGCGATGCGGGTCATGTTTTCCTCAATCTTGGTCCAAGCCGATCCGATCCACCTGTTTTTGCAGGGCGATCCGGTCAAGCTGCTCGATCGGCAGCGCGGCGAAGGCTGTGATGCGCCGACGCAGCCCCGCATAGGTCTGCGCAAAAGCAAGGCTCTTTTCGGCGGCAGTTCCCGTCACCTTCACGGGATCAGGCAGGCCCCAATGGCCACTGATCGGTTGGCCGGGCCAAGGCGGGCATTCCTCGGCTGCGGAGGTATCGCAGACCGTGAACACGAAGTCCATTTTCGGCGCCCCATCTTTCTGAAATTCCAAAAGATGTTTGGACCGAAGCCCTTCCACATGGTGGTCATTGCGGGCCAGCACATCGAGGGCGAAGGGATTCAGTTCGGAATTGGGGCGGGTTCCTGCCGAATAGGCATTGAAACGCCCTTCACCCAGATCACGCATCAGGGCTTCGGCGAAAATTGACCGGGCCGAGTTGCCCGAACAGATGAACAGCACGTTATAGGTTTTTTGCGGCATGATCGGTTCCGGCTGGGCGAGAAAGGGTGAAGACAACTCTGGTCGGCTGCGACCGCAGTCGGCGAACAGATAGGCGATAAGCGCGGCAGCGGTTTCGATGTCGGCAGCATAGTGGATGGACCTGCCATGCCGTTCCGAACGAACAAGCCCTGCCGCTTCAAGTTCGGCAAGGTAATGCGAGAGTGTGTTCTGCTTGAGCCCCAGCGCTTCTGCGATTTCGGTTGGCCGCACCCCATGCGGGGCATGGCGCATCAGCAGGCGGAAAACCAGAAGGCGTCCGGTATGCCCAAGGGCAGAGAAGAGGCGGGTTGCTGCGTCAATTTCCATATTTCCTGAATATAAGAACCATCTGACATCTTCCAATGAAGTTTTCATGACAGGGTTGGTTGCATCGTAACCGGCCGGTTGTTACCGCGGTGACTGTGCCTTGATACGGGCGACGAGTTCTGCGTCATCGACGAAGTCGTCGAGGAAGGCGTGCCAGTTTTCGGTGGTGATGCGCGCGTCCCTGAGCATGTCTTTTAGCTCATCGATGGCATCATCGGTCAGGGCGGTGATGGTGTCGTCCGGTCCGGTATAGACGCTGATGATCGAGCCATAGCTCAGGTTGTCGTCATTGTAGACGATTGCTTCGAGAAGCTCGGGATCTTCGCCCAGCATCTTGGCGACGTAGTCGAGGGTGCAGACATGGGTAACGGTTGCCATCAGGCGGCCTCGGGTAGCGTTGCAGGAAGCGGGGACCAGTT
>NZ_FOCE01000001.1:413381-770119 GCF_900110025.1 Gemmobacter aquatilis
GCTGCATAGGTAGAATTTTCTCGTAGCGTGAGCTGAGGAGGTTCGAATGAGAAAGAGCCGTTTTACGGAACCGCAGATCATGGCTGTGCTTCGTCAGGCCGAAAGCGGCGTGGCCGTGCCTGAACTGTGCCGGGAGCATGGGATCAGCACGGCGAGCTTCTACAAATGGCGCTCAAAGTATGGCGGCATGGATGCGTCGATGATGAGCCAGATGAAGGCGCTGGAAGACGAGAACCGGCGGCTGAAGCGCATGTTTGCCGACCTGAGCATGCAGGCCGAACTGCTCAAGGAAGCTCTTGGAAAAAAATGACGCGGCCAGCTCAACGCCGCGAGCTGGCCGAGAAGGCAGTGGCGACGAAGGGGGTCAGCATCGCGCTGGCCTGTCGGGCATTTGGTGTCAGCGAGACCTGCTTTCGCTACAGCCCGAAGCGCGATGCCGAGAATGAGTTCATCGCAGACCTTCTTGAAGGGCTGACCAAGGCACACCGGACCTGGGGCTTCGGGCTATGCTTCCTGCACATGCGTAATGCCCAGGGGCACCCGTGGAACCATAAGCGCGTTCATCGGATCTATTGCGAGCTGGAACTGAACCTGCGGATCAAGCCCAGGCGAAGGATCAAGCGCGACAAGCCCGATGAACTCAGCGTCCCAGCGGCCCCGAACACGGTCTGGTCAATGGAGTGAGGAGGATGAGAAAACAGTCCGGGGGACTGTTTTCCCGACGAACATGGCTGATCGCTTGGCCGACGACCGCCAGTTCCGGCTTCTGAACCTGTTGGACGACTTCAACCGCGAAGGTTTGGGGATCGAAGTCGACTTCTCGCTCCCGGCTGAGCGCGTAGTCCGGTCGCTGAACCAGATCATTGAGTGGCGCGGGAAGCCGCTGGCGATCAGGGTGGACAATGGCCCGGAATACATCAGCTCCACGCTGATGATCTGGGCCGAGAAGCAGGGCATTGCCCTGAACCACATCCAGCCCGGAAAGCCCCAGCAGAACGCTTATGTCGAGCGTTACAACAGGACCGTCCGGCATGAATGGCTGTAACCGGCCGGTTGTTACCGCGGTGACTGTGCCTTGATACGGGCGACGAGTTCTGCGTCATCGACGAAGTCGTCGAGGAGGCGCAGGAGATCGCAACTGACTGGCTATGGACTTACAACAATGAGCGCCCCAACATGGGCATCGGCGGCATCACACCCGCCCAGAAACTGAAGATGGCTGCCTGAAGTCTACTTCTGCGCCCCGTTAAAACGGGGAGGAGTACCCATGTCTTCTCCTGGGCAACGCTCGCGGTTCGAGCCACATCGGGGCTATACGCAGGTTTTTCAAAAACCGCTGTTGGCATCTTCATAAAGCGACGAGAATCTTTCCCGAGCGTCCCATCTCATACCCGGCAGCCTGACACAGTCACCATCTGCGAAATGTAGCCCAGAAGTAGCCCAGAACAAAAACATCCATCGAACGCGGGAAACCCGTCATTCAGTTTGTTCAAGCTTTCAGGATGTTTGAAGTGGTGCCCGGAGCCAGCAACCAGTTGAAATTTCATGGTATTTCATGGAGTCTCGCGTCCTCTTCCACCCCAATGAACGCACGGCTTTGCGTGTCTCGCGTCCTCTTTCTGGGTATCATTTTGTCTCGCAAAGTCGCATGAAGAAAAGGGGATAGAAAGGTGGATTGAAAATGCGTGCAACAAATCGTTTGACGGCCAAAGGCGTAGCGTCAGCGCCTCCGGGGAAACACGCTGACGGCGGAAACCTCTGGCTCTTCAAGCGTGAAGATGGCGGGGCGCAATGGGTGCTTCGCGTCACTATACATGGAAGACGGCGTGAAATGGGGCTGGGCGCATATCCGGCAGTTTCGCTCGCAGAAGCGCGGCGCAAAGCTGAGGATGCGCGGGCCAAAGTCAGAGACAACATTGACCCGATCAAGGACCGCGAACGCCAGAAGCGGGAAGCCGCACGCAACCTGCACCTGTTCAAGGATATTGTCAGTGACACCTTCGAGGGTTTGAAGCCGACTTTAAAGGGTGACGGCGTGAATGGCAGATGGCTAAGTCCGCTAAAAGTTCACGTGCTTCCGAAGTTGGGCAACGTGCCGGTTTCAGAAATTGACCAGATAGATATTCGGGACACTCTCGCGCCGATTTGGCACACAAAGGCGGAAACAGCAGACAAAGCACTTAAGAGAATCGGCATATGCATCAAACACGCGGCTGCTTTGGGCTTGCCTGTGGACATGCAGGTCGTTGACAAGGCCAAGGCTCTTCTTGGCAAAACCAGACACAAAACAGTGCATATTCCGGCCTTACCGTGGCGCGATGTGCCAGATTTTTACGCCAGCCTGAGTGAGGGCAGCCTTGCCCACCTTGGATTGAGGCTGCTCATCTTGACCGGCGTCCGATCAGACGCAGTGCGGCATCTCCAAGAAGGCCAGATGTCCGGCGATGTGTGGACCATCCCCGGCGAAGCGATGAAGGGTCTCAAAGACAAGACCCCGGATTTCCGCGTTCCTCTGTCGTCAGAGGCACAGGCAGTCATCGCGGAGGCGCGGAAGTTTTCGCGCGATGGCTTTCTGTTCCCCAGCATTCGAAAGGGCGTCATGTCCGACATGACCATGTCTCAGATTATGGCGCGACGCGGAATGAAGGAGCGCCCGCACGGCTTCCGGTCAAGCCTACGCATTTGGCTGGCCGAGGTTGCAGATGCCCCCCATGAAGTCGCAGAAACCATGCTCGCACATGCCACAGGGAACCGCGTCTCACGGTCTTACACCCGCGATTTCGACCACCTCGATAAACGCCGGGCGCTCATGGAGCGGTGGGGACAGTTCGTTTCTGGTAAGGCGTCAGGAGAAGTCGTGCAACTGGTTGCAAAAAGATGACGGATGACGAGTGGCACGGACATAAGCAGAAAAGCGCACTTGCCGAGCGCAAAGCAAACTCAGCGAGGGACCAAGAAGAGCCGATGGGCTTTGCAGGTCTTGGTGATTTCCACCCCGATGGCACCGATAAAGTCTATGTGCGCAAGCGGCTACGCCCGACGCCTGATCCGTTCGTTGCCGTGGCGCAAGAAGTCGAGCGCATGTTAGGTCCCCTTGTCGGCAAAGGCGGCGGCAAGCTGCCATCGGTTGGGGGCTTCGCGCGGGCCGGACTTAGCCGACTTGAGACGGTAAGGGAATTGATGCGCTCTTTGCCGCCCGAGAAACAGGCCGAGATATCGCGGCTTGTAACTGCCGCATGGCAGGGTGGGCAGAACCAAACAATCGCACTGCTGCGAGACCAAGGCTTCCTAAACGCTAAGCGTGGCCTCGATGTAGCCATACGCATGAAAAGCAATCGGCTCAAAAGCAAAGCGCACGCCGAGCTTCTACATCCTGAAGACAAGCGGCATTTCCCCATGATGAAAGAGGTGATTGAGGCGGCAGAAAAATCTGGAAACAAGTTAAGCGAGCGAGACGCGGCAAAAAGGGTGCTTTACCCGAACCTGCCCCACATACCCGACAATGCGGCGGGAGCTAAGAAGAAACGGGAAATCGACAGTTTGCGTAACCGCTATCGGAGGTGGAAAAAGAACTTGGGACGTTGACGTTAGCGCGTCCCAAAACGACGAGACAAATTGGGTTCACACGAGACGAATCGAGGACCCAAAAATGACACAGAGACTTGTTTCAGCCCGCGACACCGCAGCCTTCTATGGCATCGGGCAGTCCACGCTTTGGCGTTGGATCGGTGAAGGCAGCGTCCCCCAGCCTATTCGCATTGGACGGCGCACCTTTTGGGACAGTGAGATGCTGAACCAACACGTTGTCAGCCTGCAAGCTCCTGCGAAGTGATGGAGGTGGACATGATGCTTATGACGTTCGTTGGAACGGCGCTTTACCTTTTCGCCGGTCGCCAGACGTTCTGGCTCATCATGCTTTCCGACCCGGATAGCCGCGACTGCCTTGTGAAAAAGGCGCTTGAAAACGGTGAGTTCCCGAAGTCGGTCTTTGCGCTTTTCACCATCTTTTGGCCGTTTCTTTTGGCCTACGGGAAGGCGCAAACGATGTTCAGCAAACCCGAAACGCATGGGGTGGACAATGACTGAGCGGCTCCTCCCAGTGACAACTTATCGCGTCACCAACCCCGAGGGTGCGGCTTTCAACGTGTCCCTTCGCCACAGCCGGGAGCGTGACACGCTCGACGCCCTGATCCGGGGCGGTGCAACGGGTTGCACGTTTTACGACGACCCCGCCCCGCGCTGGGTCAGCAACATTCACAAGCTGCGCCGCCGTGGCCTGATCATCATGACCGAACGGGAAAAGCATGGCGGGGCCTATCCCGGCACCCATGCACGCTACGTCCTTCTTTCGAAGGTGGAGAAGGTCGCGGGAGTCTCTTTCTGATGACCGGCACGGCCCGCCCCACCCCAGAACGCCATCCCGTGCAACGGGGTGCAAAATCCGCCGCCGCAAAGCAATGGAAGCGCGACGTTGGCATTGCCCATGCCGCGCGCACCATGCTGGCCAACGGGCTGCGTGAAAAGCAGGCTTGCGGCAAGCGAGTGCAGCCCTACATTAGGCAGTATCTGGCCGCCGCTGCCGCGCGCTTCTGCGGGGCGCTGGCGGCTTTGCGCGGGGAAGCGGACCGACAGGCCGCCGAAGCCCTTGCCGCCACTGTAAACCCTTGGCGCGAGGGCTACCGGCCCATCCGGTGGCACAAGCACGCCAAGAAGACCGGCGGCTATCGCCCGATCTGTGCGCTGCCGCCCGACCTGAAAGCTTTGCACTATGTGATTGCCGGTGCGCTCAAGGCGGCGTTTGTGCCGAACGACCATATTTACGGGGTGACGGGCCGGGGCCGGGATGAAGCTGCCCGCCGTCTCAAGGAAGCCCAAAAAGCGGGGCTGACCTATCTTGCGAAGCTCGACATCGTGGACTGCTTCCAGAGCATCAACCCCGACAGCCTTTATCAACTGCCACTGCCAAAGGAGGTGATCCGCCGCGCGCTCGACACGCGCAACATGACATTCGAAGAATGGGAACCCCAGAAAGGGACGACGGACAATCAACGCCTCTCTGGTATTCCTATGCTTTCTCACAGTGAAAGCGGGCCACGGGGCCTGCTGCAAGGCTCGCCAGCCTCCAACCTTATCCTCGCATGGCTGTTGAACGATATGCCCATGCCCGAGGGTGCGCTGGTGCTAATCTGCACAGACAACCTTGCCGTTGCCGCGAAAGACCCTACCACGAGGCAAACGGTGATTGAATCCTTGGTCGCGTATTTCCAGCGCGATTGCCCCGCAGGCCCGCTGAACCTGTGCCCCGCTGTCTATGCGGGGCCGGGGACGGAACCACTCGACTTTCTGTCCTATGAGTTCGACCCCGACCACGCGGGTATCGGCATCGCCGCGTCCGCTTTGTCTAAGCTGGAAGGGCGGCTTGTCGATCTGGAAGATGACGAAACGCTGGACGACCTGACCTTTGCCTTGGCCACGTGGCAGGCACTGCGGAGCTTTCGCAGCGGGTTCAGCGCGGCGGCGGACGTGGAAGCTCACCTTGAACGCTATGCCAAATTGGCAGGCTTCCGGCTCGATGGCAGGCATAACGCCCTCTTGTCCGACCTGCACGCCCATGTCTTCGATCCGCCGACCACGACCGAAGGCGCGGTGATTGCCCGCCTATTGCAGGGGTATCGTTTGCCAAAGCATCGGAATAACAATTGCATGACCGGACTAAAGGCGGCAGAGTGAGCCAGAGACAGACAACATACGGAAAATAAAGTGATTTCTGCCATTTTCCGCACAATTTTCGGCGCTGTGTTTGGCGTCATTTGTGCGCTCGTTCTTTCCCCTGCCTTGGCCGCCTTTCAGACCGAGGGTTCAAGTGCCCCGGCCATTGTGATGCTGATTATCGTGGCCGGTGTTGCTGCCCTTGGCTTTTTTGCACCCACCATCCGACGTGCGCTTGGGCGTGGGTTCCTGCTCTTGGGCATCAGCTTTTTCGCACTGCCTGTCTCGACCCTGCTTTTGTCAGGTCGCGCGGCAAGCGAGGTTGTCTCAGCATCCGCGCAAGGCGATCAGGCGGCAGCGGCCATCGGCGCAGGTCTGGGCGCAGCTTTGATGACGGGGGCCGGAACCTTCTTTGGCGTGATTTTCGGCATTATCTTCACCATCCTTGGCCTCGTACTGGCACTTGGTGGGCGGCGCGAAGTCATCGTCGTGCAGAAGTGACCGAGAGCGTCCCGAAACGGGGCGCTTTCATTCATCTTCCCAACCTTACTTTAGCTTGTAAAACATTGTCCCGCCCCACATGTGGTCGCCAAACGTAGCTTGCACTGCGTCTTCCTTGACCTTGAGCTTTTCCAGAATGGCGGGGTCACTCACGCCTTTGAACCGGGCATCGGCAATTTTGTCGGCTGATCCGACCATTTCAAGAAGTTCGACCGCATCACTGATAGCGTTGCGAACACAGGCCCAACGCTGTGGCGACATTTCATTCACTTCGGCACAGGCCGAAACTATTGCGGCACCGGCATCGCCATAAAGCTCGGGTGAAGCAACGGCAGTCAGCATTTGAAGCGCCAACTCTGTTTCGGGCAGGCATTCTTTGACCGAGGTAAAGGCCTTCCCATCCGCTTGGCACTCAGCCAAAGCTGCGTCGCTGACGGTTTGTGACCACGCGCCCGAGGGGATCAACGCAAGACAGCAGACAGCGGCAAAACGATTCATGGGCGGAACTCCAAAAGATTGTTGACCAAGGGGTAACGCATCCGCGCGGTATCTCAAGAGGAAAGCCGGTGCCGCGCCCGTGCAACCCGTTTCAAACCGGTGCAGTGTCTGTGCAACCCGTTGCAAAGTGCTTTGGGTGGCGCTGCACGCGGCCTGTCGGGTGCGTGGGGGAAAGGGCGAGGCGGGGCGCGAACGCGGCCCTGACGCCCGCTGTGGTCGCCTTTGGGGTGATTTGCGGCTTGCCGGTGGGCGGGGTCGTCTGGTCTAAGGGGAAGGCAGTCAGCCGGGGGTTTTGCGATGACGGAGCTTGTGTTCAAGGGCAAGGAATTTGTGTGGAACCATCACCTTGCGGTGCCGTTCCGGCCCTTGGTCGTGCAGGCAGACAAGGGGATTGGCGAGCCGCGCCTTGACGGCAACCTTATCATCCAGGGCGACAACCTCCACGCGCTCAAAGCCCTGTTGCCGATGTATTCGGGCAAGGTGGACTGCATCTTTATTGACCCGCCCTACAACACCGGGGAGGAGGATTGGTCATATAATGACAACGTGAATGCCCCGATGATCAAGGAGTGGTTGAACTCCAACCCCATTGGTATTGAGGACGGACTGCGCCACGACAAATGGTGCGCCATGATGTGGCCCCGCTTACGCCTGCTTCACGAGCTTCTGTCGGACGACGGGAGCATTTGGATCACTCTTGATGACAACGAAGTCCACCGTGCTAGAGCGATACTGGATGAGATTTTCGGGGAGGATTGTTCGATTGGCCAAATTGTTTGGCAGAAACGGACATCCAGAGAGAATCGCGCGGTTTTCTCCCCGAGTTTTGATCACGTTTTAGTCTACTCTAAAGCGCTCAAAGACACTTGGAAACTCAGACGAAACCGCCTTCTGCCAAAAGAAGGCGGCTACGCAAACCCAGACAACGATCCGCGCGGTCCATGGGCATCAATCCCGTTCTCGGCGCAAGGTTTCAGGGAAAACCAAGTATATACTATCGTCACGCCGACCGGAGTTGAACATCGCCCGCCAAAGGGGCGATGCTGGGGCGCGACCGAACCAGAGTTCGAAAAATATAAAGAGCGAAATCTCGTCTATTGGCCAAAGGGCGGAAATGGGAAGCCGCGAATCAAGCAATTCCCCGAGGAAGCGAAGGGCTTAGTGCCGATGACCTTGTGGCCTGCGGCAGAAGTCGGAACGACCGAAGACTCCAAGAAAGTTTTGATGGACATTTTCTCTGACTATCAGGAAGACCAACTGCGCTTTCATGCTCCAAAGCCTGTTGATCTTGTCCGCAGAGTCATCGAAATCGCCACCCGCAAAAATAGTGTTGTGTTGGACTCTTTCTCGGGAACTGGCACAACAGGTCATGCTGTAATTGCAGCAAACAAATGGGATGGTGGCAATCGCCGTTTCATCCTCTGCGAAATGGAAGACTATGCCGACCGCCTGACGGCAGAGCGGGTGCGGCGTGTGATCAACGGCTATGCCTTCACCGGCACCCAGAAAACCGAACTCGCCCGCGAAAAGCTGAACTGGCGCACCATCGAAAAGGCCGCCGATCTGGTCCACAAGGTGCAGGCTATCGAAAACCTGCACGGCCACGAATACGACCGGATCAAGAAAGAGGTGAAAGACGGCGAGCTTGTGGTGACGGGCGAAAAGGCCGTGGCCGAGCGGGCCGAGGGCTTGGGTGGAACCTTCACCTATTGCACGCTGGGCGACCCTGTGGAGCTTGACCGCATCCTGACAGGCGTTGACCTGCCCGCCTTCGAGGCGCTTGGCCCCGTGCTTTACCACATGGCGACTGCCGAAGTGGCAGACCCTGCCGTTCTATACGCCGCCGATTTCTATCTGGGCGAGGCCAGCGCCTATATCGTGTGGATGATTTACAAGCCCGATCTGGATTGGCTCAAGACCTCGGACGCGGCGCTGACCCTTTCCTTCGCGCGGCACATCCACGGCCTGCGTCCCGACAAGAAGCACCTTGTCTTTGCGCCCGCCCGACATGTCAGTCAGCGGATGCTGGACAGTGAAGGTTTGGGGGTGGAGTTCGCGCCGCTGCCACAGTCGCTTTACCGGGTGGAGCGGGGTTGATGCGGACGCTCGACTATCAGGAACGGGTGCTGGGCACGCTGGACGCCTATCTGGACGAGTTGAAGGCGCAGAAGGTGCAGGCCGACCAGATCGACGCCTTGCGCGCGGCGAACCCGAACCTGCCCATCCCGCCCTTGGATTTCTGCTCAAAGGCTTGGGAGAACCTGAATGCGGTCAAACCGTTGCCCGTGCGGAAGTTCAAGGATGGCACGGTGGTGCCTTTCTCGCCGCGTTTCGACGGTATAGGGCGGGCGGTGCCCAATGTGACCTTCAAGGTGCCAACGGGCGGCGGCAAGACATGGCTGGCCGTGAACGCCGTGTCCCGCATCATGGGGCGGTATCTGGGCAAGAACGTGGGCTTTGTGCTCTGGGTGGTGCCAAACGAGGCGATTTACACCCAGACGCTCAAGCGGCTGAAAGACCGTCAGCACCCCTATCGGCAGGCGCTGGACCGCGCGGCGGCGGGCCGGGTGAAGGTTATGGAAAAGGGCGACCGGCTAGACGCGCGGGATGTGGAAACGCATCTGTGCGTCATGGTGCTGATGTTGCAGGCGTCGGTGCGCTCGGCCAACGAACAGTTGAGAATGTTCCGCGACCGGGGCGATGTGCACGGGTTCTTCCCACCCGAGGGGGATCAGGCGGCACATGCAGCAGAGTTGAAGGCCGTGCCCAATCTGGACGGCTATCAGGGCATGTTCCCGATGGTGAAGGACAGTCTGGGCAACGCGCTGCGGAAAATCCGCCCCGTGGTGGTGATGGACGAGGGGCAAAAAGCAACGTCGGACCTTGCCCACAAGACGCTTTACGACTTCAACCCGCTCTTCGTGCTGGAACTGACCGCAACGCCCAAGGATGTGACCGCCAAGGGCGGCGGCGCGCGCTATGCCAACCTGCTGGTGGAGGTGACGGGGCGCGAGTTGCACGCCGAAGACATGATCAAGATGCCGCTGAACCTAGACCCAAGGCAGGGCACGGATTGGCGCGGCACGCTGACGGCGGCGCTGGACCGGCTTAACGGCTTGCAGGCAGCGGCGGACACCTACCGGGCCGATAAGGGCGAGTTGGCCTATATCCGCCCCATTATGCTGGTGCAGGTGGAGCGGACGGGCAAGGATCAGCGCGACGGGGTGCATATCCACGCCGAGGACGTGAAGGAATGGTTGCTACAAGCAGGGTTGGACGAGGCGCAAATTGCCATCAAGACCGCCGAACAAAACGACCTGAGCCAGCCCGAGAACCAAGACCTGCTTTCACCTGCAAACCGCGTGCGGGTGATTGTCACCAAGGCGGCGCTGCAAGAAGGCTGGGACTGCCCCTTTGCCTATGTGCTGTGTTCTCTGGCGGCGGCGTCGAACCTGTCCGCCATGACGCAGCTTGTCGGGCGCACTTTGCGCCAGCCCTACGCGCTGAAAACCAAAGTGCCAGCCTTGGACGAATGCTACGTCATTACGCATCACGCCGGGACGCGCGAAGTTGTGGAAGCCATCAAGGCGGGTTTGGAAAAGGATGGCTTGGCCGATCTGGTCATCGAGGTGCCATCGGGCACAGGGGCTGCAACCCCCGGAACCCCGCGCCGGATCGAGCGGCGGGCAGACTTCAAGAGCCTGAAAGTCTATCTGCCCAAGGTGCTGTGTAATGACGGCGGGGCCTTGCGCGACCTAGACTATGAGACCGACATCCTGTCCGCCATCGACTGGCGCGACTACGATCCGAGCACTGTTGCACAAGCCATCCCTGAAAACCCGTTGCAAGCCGCATCGCAGTTGCAGCGGATCAGCCTGACAGACGGAGGTTCCGATTACTTCCGACAAGAGGAAATCGCAGCCGCGTCGGAAACCCTGCGTTTTGATCCGACCTATGCGGTGCGCGTCATCTCTGACCTTGTGCCTAACCCGTTTGTCGCCCGGTCGATACTCGGGCGCATAGTGGAAGTGCTGAAAGTGCGCGGTTTTGACGACAAGAAGCTGGGGGCTGCGTCTGGCGTCATAGTGGATGCCCTGCGGCTTGCGCTCGACAAAGAACGCACAGTGCGGGCGGAGGCTTTGTTCAAGGCTGGGGTTAAGGCTGGCCGCATCCAGTTCCGGCTACGCCTAGACGAGAACAACTGGGTGATGCCCGAGGCGATAACGACCTTGGAACCCGAACTTGCGCCCCATATGACGGGTGGAGATGGTGGACCGCTGAAACGCAGCCTGTTCTCGCCAGTCTTCCGCAACGAAGTGAACACCGACGAACAAGGCGTTGCCGTCCACCTTGATGGTGAAGCCGCCGTGAAGTGGTGGCATCGCAACGTCGCCAAGACCAACTACGGCGTGCAAGGCTGGAAACGCGGGCGCATCTACCCTGATTTCATCTTTGCAACGGGTTGCACGGGCGGCAACGGTCGCATCGTGATGCTGGAAACCAAGGGCGACCACCTCCAAAACCCGGATACCGACTATAAGCGCGAGGTTTTGGACTTCCTGACCAAGAACTTCTCGTGGGATCAGGCGGTTCCCGCAGGCCAACTGCAAATCGCCATGACGGGCGAAACAGTCGAGTGCGCTTTGGTGCTGATGGAAAACGTGCCAACGCGCCTACCGGCCCTCATCGCCGGGTGAAGTGACTGCGCCGGGTTCCGCTTACGCCACGGAGCGTTCGTGCAACTCGGTGCAGGGATTCGCGATTTAGGGCAGGAGAAAAGCCCTTACCCACCTTTACGAGCACTGAAAGGTGGATCGGCAAAAGCGCCTTATCGCTAAGCGCTTGTTTTAGAATGATTTTTTTGATTTAAATGGTGCCCGGAGCCGGAATCGAACCAGCGACACGCGGATTTTCAATCCGCTGCTCTACCAACTGAGCTATCCGGGCACTGCCAGCCTGCGGCTGTTTGGTGGGGCGGTATTAAGCGAGGGCGCGGGGGCTGTCCAGAGGGTTTTGGGAAAAAAATCAGTGCTTAGGCGTTTCTTGTCGGGGATCGACGATGTGGGCGGCCTCTTCCTCTTCCAGCGCCGGGCCGGGGATGACATAGCTTCCCTTCAGCCAGCGCCCGAGGTCGATATCGGCGCAGCGGCGCGAGCAGAAGGGGCGGTATTTCGCATCGGTTTCCTTCTGGCAGATCGGGCAGCTCATTCCCGCACCCCCAGAAGCTCCGCCAGCGGCAGGCGGTCGCGTTTGCGCACCAGCTCATACAGGCCGAGATTGGTCCAGCCGGACAGGCTGGTTTCCGAAGATTCGCCCTTGAAGGCGGCGCGCAGCACCTGATCCAGCACGGCCCGGTCTTTCTTCGGCATCGGCGCGAAATCGACGACGACCTGCCCGCCAAGGCCGCGCAGCCGCAACTGGCGCGGCAGATCGCGGGCGGCGGCGATATTGGCCTTCAGGCTGGCGGCGGGCGTGGTGTCGTTGCCGGTGTTCACGTCCACCGCGACCAGCGCGCGGGTCGGCTCAACATACATATGCGCGCCGCCGGGCAGGGGCACGCGCGGGCTGAGCAGCGCGTCGATCAGTTCCTCGACGCCATGCGCCTCGAAGGCGCCCTCGCCTTCGGCCACGTCATCGGGGGCCGGGTCCGTCCAGTCGCGCCAGGCGGTTTCATGGGCGGAAGCCCCGTCCACCAGCAGTTCCGGCCCGCCTTCGATATCCGACAGCACGGCGACCGACAGGTCGCGCATGGCGAGGATGTCATCGGCAATATCGGCCTCGTCCGCCTCGGCGCAGGCGGAACGCAGGATCAGACCCAGATCGGCGGGCGCCCCTTCCATTCCGGCTTCGGCCAGCGATTCCAGCGCGTTACGCATATCCTCGTCACGGATGCGGCGGCTGATGTTGCGACCGGGCGCGCCGGGGGTGATGATCGCGTAGCGGCCCTTGAACAGCAGCCGCGTGGTGACGGGCAGCGCCTTGCCGGGTTCGGCGGCGCCGGACAGTTGCACCAGAACCGGCTGGCCGGGGGCAAGGCCCGAGACCTGCCGCAAAAAGCCCGACTGGCCGCCGGGCAGCTTGACGAAGACCCCGCCCTGCCCCTTCATCGGGCGATCGACGATGCCGCGCAGGATGGCGCCGGGCAGCGGCGCCTCGCCCGCCGGGTCCACCACGATGTCCAGCAGCACCCCGTCAACGATCAGGGCCGCCGCATCGCGGCCGCCGATCTGATCCAGCGCAATCACGCGGCCTTTCATACGTCACCTCGGTAAAGCGGATAGCCCGCCGCAGCCAGCAGCGCGGCGGTTTCGGCGACGGGTAGCCCCACGACGCCGGTGAAAGAGCCAGAGATCCACGGGATGAACGCCCCGGCAAGCCCTTGAATTGCATAGGCTCCGGCCTTGCCGTCCCATTCGTGCGAGGCGAGATAGGCGTTCAACTCGGCATCCGACAGGCGCTTCATCTTCACATCGGTGACGACTTCGCGGGTCCAGAGCCGGTCGCCCCGGCGCACCGCGACAGCGGTGATCACCTGATGGCGCCGCCCGCCCAGCAGGGTCAGAAACGCCGCCGCCTCGCCCGCGTCGCGCGGTTTGCCGAGGATGCGGCGGCCCAGCGCGACGGTGGTATCGGCGCAAAGCACGATATCCTCGGGCGCCGCCACAACCGCTTGCGCCTTTTCACGCGCCAACCGCAAGCAATAGGGGCGCGGCAGTTCGCGCGGCTTGGGGTCTTCGTCGATGTCGGGGGGCAGGATCGCGTCAGGCACGACGCCAAGCTGCGCCAGAAGATCCTTCCGGCGCGGGCTTGCGGAACCGAGAATGAAGCGCAATTTACTTGAAGCGGTAGTTGATGCGGCCCTTCGACAGGTCGTAGGGGGTCATTTCCACCTGCACCTTGTCGCCAGCCAGAACGCGGATGCGGTTCTTGCGCATCTTGCCTGCCATCGTCGCGATCAATTCATGGCCGTTTTCCAGCTCGACCTTGAATGTCGCGTTCGGCAGGAGTTCCTTCACGACACCGGGGAATTCGAGCAGTTCTTCCTTGGCCATGTTCACTCCAAATGGGTTTCGCCCGCGTCCGAGCGCAGGCATCGCCGGGTAGATGCGCCTGTTTTTCCCTATTTTCAAGGGGAAAATCGCGGCATTTCCGGGAATCTAGCAGCGGGTGACGCCGGTTGCAACGCGGGCGGGTTGTTCATCCCAGTGCAGGTGGTTCAGCACGCCGCCGTTGCGGCGCACCTCGGCGATGGCGTCCAGCGAGATGTCGGCATAGGCCCAGCCGGGCTGGTTGAGCGGGGTTTGCACAAAAATGCCAGTGTCGGGGAAACCCGCGTCGGGGGGGCCGTAGATGGCGGCGGCGCCGACGTTTTCGTCGACGGCGGGGCAGAAATCGCACAGGCCGACGGTGGGCGAATGGACGACAACGCATTGATTTTCAAGGGCCCGCGCCATGGAGCCGACCCGGACGCGGGTGAAGCCGCGGAAAGAATCTGTGCAGGAGGGGGCGAGCAGGATTTCGGCGCCCGCCTCGACCAGCGCGCGGGAGAGGAGCGGAAATTCGCTGTCATAGCAGATCACCACGCCGATCTTGCCCAGGGGGGTATCGAACAGGCTAAGCCCTTGGCCCGGTTCGACAAACCAGATTTCGCGTTCAAAGCGGGTCATGATCTGCTTGTCTTGGTGGCCGAGGATGCCGGTCGGGCCATAGAAGGTGGCGCGGTTGACCGGGCGGTTGGCGCCGGGCAGGAACACCGGGCCGGAGGCGCCGAGGATGTAAAGATTATGCTGCGCAGCCAATGACTTGTGCAGCGCATCCACCTGCGGCTTCCAGCGCGCGACCTCGTGCAGGCAGGCCTCCAGATCCGCCGCGATGGCGCGCCCCCCGAGGCTGCCCAGCTCCATCGCGCCATATTCGGGGAAGACCAGCAGTTCGGCGCCCTGCCCGGCGGCCTCGGCCACCCAGGTGGTGAGCTTGGCGGCATAGGCGGCGAAATCGGCGAAGTAGTCGAGCGGATAGGCGGCGGCGGCGATTTTCATGGGGCGGTCCTGCGGGGGTTTGGGCGAGGATTTCACGGGGTGACATCGGTGCGCAAGGCGTACACCGCCTGTACACCCCCTGTGCTGCGTTTTGCGTCGGGGTGAGGTGGGTTTGGGCGGGCGGCACCCCCTCACCCTGCCCTCTCCCCCGAGGGGAGAGGGTGGCGTTGTGCGGGGTGGTGGGGCCGGGCGGCGCCCCCTCACCCTGCCCTCTCCCCCGCGGGGAGAGGGTGGCGTTGTGCGGGGTGGTGAGGGCGGGCGGCGCCCCCTCACGCTGCCTTCTCCCCCGCGGGGAGAGGGGGGCGTTGTGCGGGGGGGGGGTGGCTCCCTCTCCCCTTGGGGGAGAGGGTCGGGGTGAGGGGGAGATCAGAGCGCGCGCATCCAGAATTGCAGCGGTTTGCGGCTTTCGGCGCTGTCGCCGACATCGGTCCAGGAAAACTCGGCCAGCACGCCGGGCAGCGGGGCGTAGCCGCGTTTTGTCCAGAAGGCATCGTTGCTGCGGTAGCTGGCGGGGCGGGCCGGGTGGTCGGCGGGGCGCAGCACCGAACAGAAGGCGACATGGCTGCGGCCCAGCGCGCGGGCATGGGCCTCGCGCAGGTCGAAGAAGCGGTGGCCAAGGCCCCTGCCCCGGTATTCGGGCAGCAGCACGGATTCGGCGCAATAGAAGATCCGGTCGAGCGGCACGCCGCAGGGTTTCAGCGGCGCGGCGAAATCTTCGGCGTGATCCTCCATCGGGGTGCCGGTGGCGGCGCCGACCAGCCGGTCCCCGTCAAAGGCGCCGACGAGAATGGCGCCGGGGCTGTCGCGGTAGGTTTGCAGATAGTCCCGTTCGTATTCCAGCGTGCCGTCATAGAGATAGGGCCAATCGCGGAACACCGCGATGCGCAGCCGCGCCACATCATCGAGCGCGGCATCGAGTGCGGCCCCGGTGAGGGTGCGGGTCTCGATCATGCGGAAACCTGCGCAACCCAATCGTTGAGGTTGTAGAAGGTGGTGACGCGGGCGATCTTGCCGTCTTTCAGATCGAAGAACGCGCCGGCGGGCAGGATGTAGCGCTGGCCCTTCGCCTCGGGCAGGCCGGGGTCGGTTTGCAGATATTCGCCATGCACCACAAATTCGGCGGCGCCGCGTGTGGCGTCTTCGTTGACGAAGATCACCATGTCTTTCAGGGTTTCGCGGTAGCTGACGCCCATGTGCGAGCAGAATTCGGCGAATTTCTCTTTGCCGAAACGGATGGCGCCCTCGTTCACGCGGTGTTCGATGTCATCGGTCACGCAGGCCAGCATGGCGGCGGCGTCACCGGCGTTGAAGGCGGCGTAATAGGCTTCGATCGTGGCGCGGGTCATGGGCGGCTCCTGTCTCTTGCGATGCAGGTGTGCCATGGCGCGGGCGCGCCGCCAATGCCCATGCAGACAAATGGCGGCGCGTTTGCGACCCTTAGGCCAGGGCTGCGGCCATGGCGGCGGCAAGCGGCGTGGTGGGGCGACCGATCAGATGCGACAGCGTGCGGCTGTCATCGAACAGCGCACCGTCATTGGCGCGGGCATCGCTGTCGGCGAGGACGGCGGCGAAACCGGCGGGCAGGCCGAAGCCTTCCAGCGCCTTGGCATAATCGGCCTGCGGCAGCGCGACATAGCCCACCGTCTTGCCCGATTGCGCGGCCAGTTCGGCGGCAAATTCGGCCATGGTATAGGCGGTATCCCCGGCGAGTTCGTAGGTCTTGCCCGCGTGGCCCGGCTCGGCAGCCACCACGGCGATGGCTTCGGCGTAATCGGCGCGGCTGGCCGAGGCGACGCGGCCTGCGGGGTTGGCACCGATCACCGCGCCATGCTCGATGGCGGCAGCAAGTGCGCCGAGGTAATTCTCGGTATACCAGCCATTGCGCAGCAGGGTGAAAGCCACGCCCGAAGCGCGCAGTGCGGCTTCGGTGGCGACATGGTCGGCGGCCAGCAGCATGGGCGAGGCATCGCCCTTGAGCAGCGAGGTATAGACGATGCGCCCGACGCCTGCGGCTTTGGCGGCGGCGATGACATTGGCGTGCTGCGCGGCGCGATCGTTGAAATCGCTGGAAGAAATCAACACCAGCGTTTCGACGCCCGCCAGCGCCGGGGCGAGGGTTTCGGGTTTGGTGTAATCGAAGGCGCGGGCGGGCACGCCAAGATCGGTGGCGCGGGCGGGATCGCGGACCAGCGCGATCAGATCGGCCTGCGGGGCGCGGGCTTTCAGGGCGGCGATGGCAAGGCGGCCAAGCTGGCCTGTGGCGCCGGTGAGGGCAATGGTCATGGGTCTCTCCTGTTGTCCCGTGGTCTGGGGCAGAGATACGCCTTTACTTACGAAAGGGAAGTACATACATTTTTGTTAGTATTCGGCGGAGATGCAGATGGCCCCCCACGAAATTGCACAGATGACACAGGTGCCCGATGTGCTGGCGGCGCAATGCCCCTCGCGGCAGGTGTTGCAGCATATGACGAGCCGCTGGGGCACGCTGGTGCTGCTGGTGCTGGCGTCAGGGACGCATCGGTTCAGCGCGCTGCGGCGGCGGATCGGCGGGGTGAGCGAGCGGATGCTGGCGCAGACCTTGCAGGCGCTGGAGGGTGACGGGCTGGTGAAGCGGGTGGCGCATGACGTGGTGCCGCCGCATGTGGACTATAGCCTGACCCCGCTGGGGCAGGACGCGGCGGCGCGCGTGGCCGCGCTGACCGGCTGGATCGAGGCGGCACTGCCGCAGATCCTGGCGCATCGCGCGGGAGGAGATCAGGCCGCCGATCTGGACGCCGATCAGGCCTTGTCGGTGACGTGATCCGGGGCGGATTCGGGAGTGGATTCGGGGATGGGCGGGCCGAAGCGGGCAAGCAGCCGGTCGCGGATCTGATCGCGCGCCTGACGATAGGCGGCCAGTTTCGCATCGCGGGTTTCGCCGATCGCGGTGGGATCGAGGATCGGCCAGAATTCGACATCCAGATGATAGAAGCGCGTCAGGTCCAGCGCCTGTTTCTGGCTGGCGGGCGACAGCGCGATGATCAGATCATACTGGCTGAGGTCATCGCCCCATTCGGCCATTTCCTCGAACGAGCGGGACCGATGGCGGCTGAGTTCGATCCCCAGCTCGCGGCAGACGGCGACCGAGAAGCCATCCACCTCCATATCATTGCGCACGCCCGCCGATTGCACATAGGCGCGCTGGCCATAGAGCTTTTTCATCAGCGCTTCGGCCATGGGCGAGCGCACGGCGTTGTGGTCGCAGCAGAACAGCACAGAGGACGGAAAGCCGTTCAAGCTCAGCCCCAGTGCAGGACGCAGATCAGGGTGAACAAACGGCGTGCGGTATCCATATCCACGTCAGCCTTGCCTTCCAGCCGCTCCTGCAACACGCGGGCGCCTTCATTATGGATGCCCCGGCGCGCCATGTCGATTGCTTCGATCTGGCCGGGCGGCAGACGTTTGACCGCGTCGAAATAGCTTTCGCAGATCTGGAAGTAATCCTTCACCACCTGCCGGAACGGGCCAAGGGACAGATGGAACTCGCCCAGCTTGTCGCCGGTTTCCTGCGAGATGTCGAAGACCAGCCGCCCCTCGCGGATCGCCAGCGCCAGCCGGTAGGGGCCGGGCGGCACCGCGCGGCCTTCGCGGGCGGGCAGGCCAAAGCTGTTCTCCTCCAGCAGATCGAAGATCGCCACGCGGCGTTCCTGTTCGATCTGCGGAGTTGCCGCCTTGAGGCCGCTTTCGTCGATCTCGATATGGCAGATGCGGTTACTCAATTTGGCCTCCGTTGAGCCGGGCCAGACGCGCGCGAACCGAAAGTCCATGCGCCTCAAGGCTTTCCGAAATGGCGAGACGTTCGGCGGCCGGACCGATGGCCGCCATCGCCTCGGGCGTCATCTTGGCAAGCGTGGTGCGTTTGAGGAAGTCCAACACCGACAGACCCGAGGAAAAACGCGCCGAGCGTGCCGTGGGCAGCACATGATTCGGGCCGCCGACGTAATCGCCGATCGCCTCGGGCGTCCAGCCACCGAGGAAAATCGCCCCGGCATGGGTGATCTGTTCGGCCAGCGCCTCGGGGTCGGCGACGCAAAGCTCCAGATGTTCGGGTGCCACGCGGTTGGACAGGCGCGCGGCCTCGGCCAGATCGCGGGTCAGGATGACGGCGCCGAAATCGCGCCAGCTGGCCCCGGCGATGGCGCGGCGTTCCAGCGTCTTCAGCCGCTTTTCGACGGCGGCCACCACCGCATCGGCAAAGGCGGCATCGGGGGTGACGAGAATCGATTGCGCCGATTCGTCATGTTCGGCCTGGGACAGCAGGTCGAGCGCGATCCAGTCGGGGTCATTGTCGGCATCGGCGATGACGAGGATTTCCGAAGGGCCGGCGATCATGTCGATGCCGACCTTGCCGAAGACGCGGCGCTTGGCGGCGGCGACGAAAGCGTTGCCGGGGCCGGTGATCTTGTCCACCGGCGCGATGCTTTCGGTGCCATAGGCCAGCGCCGCAATCGCCTGCGCCCCGCCGATGCGATAGATCACATCCACCCCGGCGATCTGCGCCGCCAGCAGCACCAGCGGATTGACCACGCCGCCCGGCGTCGGGCAGGCGATGGCCAGACGCTCCACCCCCGCGACCTTGGCGGGAATGGCGTTCATCAGCACGGAAGACGGATAAGAGGCCAGCCCGCCCGGCACATAGAGCCCCGCCGCCGAAACCGGCGTCCAGCGCCAGCCGAGCGTGGCGCCCGAGGCATCCTGCCACAGCGCATTTTCGGGCAGTTGCCGTTCGTGATAGGCGCGGATGCGCGCGGCGGCCAGTTCCAGCGCGGCGCGATCTTCCGGCCCGACCTTGGCCACCTCGGCCGCGATTTCATCGGGCGAGAAGGCGAGGGTTTCGGGCGTCAGCGCCAGCCGGTCAAACCGCGCGGTCAGGTCAATCACCGCCGCATCGCCCCGCGCGCGCACATCGGCAATGATGGCGGCAACGGCGCTGTCCACATCGGGGCTGTCTTCCCGCTTCATGCCCAGAAGTGCAGTGAAGGCAGCCTCGAACCCGGCATCCGTGGTGGCAAGGAAATGGGGCATGGCGGCATCCTTTGGCAAAAGCTGTGCGGTTTCCTTAGCCTGCAAGCCCCGGCGTCTCAAGCGCGGCGAGGACAGAACCGGGGCTCTGCCCCGGACCCCGGGATATTTAAGAACAGAAAATGAAGGGGGCGGCGCTTTTCTTCATTTTCTGTTCTTAAATATCCTGGGGTGAATTGGCCGCAGGCCAAGAGGGGCAAAGCCCCTGCCCCGCCCAACGGCCCGGCGCTGCGCCCGCAGGGCGCGGCGCTGGGTGGCGGGAGGGTTTGGGGTCAGGGGCCGTGATCAGACGCCGTGTTCGGGGGCCTTGCCCGAGGGGGCGAGGTAGGGGCGGGTCACATCGCGCAGGGTGGCTTCCAGCGCTTCGACCTGCAGGGCGATGGCGCCGTCCCCGGCGAGGGTGAGGATCACCTCGCCGCTGCCCTCTGCGCCCGGCACGAACTGTACATCGAGCAGCGACAGGATGGTGTCGCGGTCGCTGCGGTCGATGCCCTGGCTGCGCACGGACAGCACGCCGCGCAGCAGCAGGATGGCGCGCACCCGTTCATAGCCGCGCCCGGCGCTGTCAGCCGCGGCACGGTCTTCCCAGCGGAAACGGTTGAGCAGCAGGGCGAATTCGTGGCGGTGGCGGTTCCAGCTCATTTCGGTGATCGGGAAGACTGCATCCTGCAGCAGGGCCGCGATGACCTTCAGATCCTCGGCATCCTCGGCCCCGAGATAGAGCGGCGCCTCGGTTCCGTCTTCGAATCGTGCGTCACTCATGGGGAGATGGCTCCTGTTCATTCAGCAACTGCGCTTCCCAATCCTTGTAGCTCTTTCCACTTGGGACATGGCGCCATTCTTTGGGGCCACTTGAAGATCGCCCCAGTACCACTGAAGAAGCCGCGCTTGCGCTGGGAAAGGCATAGTTCTTGGCAAAGATACAAAGGTCGCCCAGAGGTAAGAGGACACCTGATGCCCTGAGTTCGACATAGAGTTGGCGATAGGTGGCATAGTCGACACCCGCCCACTCTGCGCGGGCTGTTGAGCCAGCCTGCACGACAAATTCACCTTCCTGAAGCAAGGCGTGGGCAGAAAGGCCGACCCGTGGGGATACCAACTGGAACTGAACCGGGGCCGGGCCGGGACCAATGGCAACAGGTGCGTTGCCCAGATCGCGACGCGCGCGCTCGAGGAACATATCAACACGGATGGCTGGAAGGACAGTATTCAATGTGTCCAGAAAGGACTCCATATTTGCCCGCGCCGCCTCGGAAAGACTGCTGCGCGGCGGGGTGTTCGCATTTTCCAGTTCTGTGTTCGCCACTTCTCGCGCCCGTTCGACCAGCCGCGACTCAAGATATTTCACATGCGCCTTGTGCAGGTTATTGGCGGCGGAAGTGATGATCACGACACGTGTCCACCAATCCTTCTTCACGTCGTGCTGACGCAGGCGGCTGGCGACATCCTCGCTTTCGCCGATATAAGCGAAAGGGCCTCCGTCCTGCCTTTCACCCAGCAGAAGATAGACGCCTGTAAAAGACGCCTCTGCCCGCTTTAGGCCCTCTGCAATCTGCTGGCGCGGGATGCGCAAGACATGCCCCGTCCAGTTGAAAACCTCAGCCGTGAGCATTCCTTCGGGGTTGCCATCGACGAAAAACAGCTCCAGAGACCGCCCGCGCGTGTTCATATCTTGCCCCGCACGCTGGGAATGGCGCAATACTCCATCAGGCGCGGATCCGTTCGATCTTTGCCCCGCAGGCGCCGAGCTTGTCTTCGACATGTTCATAACCGCGGTCGAGGTGGTAGACCCGGCTGACCACGGTTTCGCCTTCGGCGGCAAGCGCTGCAAGGATCAGCGAGACCGAGGCGCGCAGGTCGGTGGCCATGACGGGGGCGCCTTTCAGGCGGTCCACGCCGGTGACGGTGGCATGGCCGCCATGCACCTCGATCCGGGCGCCCATGCGGATCAGTTCGGGCGCGTGCATGAAGCGGTTCTCGAAGATCTTTTCTTCCAGCACCGACGTGCCGTCAGCGGTGCAGAGCAGCGCCATCATCTGCGCCTGCAGGTCGGTCGGGAAGCCGGGGAACGGCTCGGTCGTGACATTCACCGCCTTCACCCGGCCATTCTTGCGCGCGACCTTCAGGCCGCGTTCGGTTTCGGTGACGGAAATCCCGGCCTCGTCCAGCTTTTCGGCGAAGGCGCCGACCAGATCGAGGCGACCGCCGAGGCATTCCACCTCGCCGCCGCAGATCGCCGGGGCGAGCATATAGGTGCCGAGTTCGATGCGGTCGGTGACCACCGGATGGGTGGCGCCGCCGAGGCGATCGACGCCCTGAATGGTGATGGTGGAGGTGCCCTCGCCTTCGATCTGCGCGCCCATGCGGCGCAGGCATTGCGCCAGATCAACGATTTCGGGTTCGCGCGCGGCGTTTTTCAGCACCGTGGTGCCTTTGGCCAGTGTGGCGGCCAGCAGGGCGTTTTCGGTGGCGCCGACCGAGACCAGCGGAAATTCGACCACTGCGCCTTTCAGCCGTCCGCCGGGGGCCTTGGCATGGACATAGCCGTCGCGCAGGTCCAGTTCGGCCCCCATCGCCTCCAGCGCCTTCAGGTGCAGGTCCACCGGGCGGGCGCCGATGGCGCAGCCGCCGGGCAGCGACACCACGGCATGACCGTCGCGCGCCAGCATCGGGCCAAGCACGAGGATCGAGGCGCGCATCTTGCGCACGATGTCATAATCGGCAGTGTGATTGTGGATCCGGTGGCTGGACATGGCCAGCACCTTGCCGCCTTGCAGATCGGCGATTTCGCAGCCGAGCGATTGCAGCAGTTGCGTCATGGTGCGGATATCGGACAGGCGCGGCGCGTTGGTCAGCGTCAGCGGTTCTTCCGTCAGCAATGTGGCGGGCATCAGCGTGAGGCAGGCGTTTTTCGCGCCCGCAATCGGAATCACCCCGTTCAGTTCACCGCCGCCCTTGACCAGAATCGAATCCATCTGCCCGCCTCACTTTTCGCTTTTATCGGTTTCATTGCCTGCTGCCCCTTCGGCGCGCGCCCTCGCCTGAGCCTTGCGCCGGGCCATATTGGCCTTCAGCGCGGCTTTCAGCCGGTCTTCGCGCGTATTCTCGCCGCCCGGCGCCTTGCGGGCGGGTTTCGGTCCGGGGCCAGCGGAACGGGAGGGGAGGTCGTCAGGATCGCTCATGGGGCTGTGTGTAACGCAGGTGCAAAAAAGGGTCCAGATTGCGCTTGCACAGGTCGGAGATTACGTCTAATCAGCCGCCACGCCCGGCAAGGATACGCCGAAGCGCCCCGGCGCTGCAGTAGCTCAGTGGTAGAGCACTCCCTTGGTAAGGGAGAGGTCGAGAGTTCAATCCTCTCTTGCAGCACCATTTTTCCCTTGGAAAATCAGATGGATCACCCGGCTGACTTGCGGTCATGTGCTGCGCGCGCCTGTGCGCAATGTGCCGGACAGGAACCAGATCGCCAAACCCGCGCTGTAGATCAGCACGGCGGTGTAGAGGGTGAGCGAGGTCAGGTGATCCGGGGGGACGCGGTCGAAGTGGTGCAGGAACGGCGGCAGCAGGATCAGGTCATAGGCCAGAAACCCTGACAGGGCGACGATGGCCGCCGCGCGCGATCCGCCAAGGCAGACCTGCGCATAGACCAGCGAGAGGCCCAGAAAGATCAGCCCGAACAGGGTGGAGGAGTGCGGCGACAGCGGCCAGGGGAACACGGTGGGCAGGCGCGCGACAAGGGCGGCGCCCGCCAAGGCCAGCGCAAGGGCGAAGACGCCGGTCGAGAGGCGCACCAGCGGTGACAGGGGGCGCGGGTCGGGATCGGGCGCGGCAAGGCGCAGCACCTGCACCAGCAGGGCGGCAGAGGCGATGGCAGTGCCTGCGGCAACCCCGGCATGCGGGGCATAGGCCCCCTGCCCTGCGAGGGTCAACCCGGCCAGATACAGGCCCGCGCTGCCATAGATCCCCACCAGCGCCACCAGCGACCCGGCGACGGCGCGCACCTGACCGGCGACCAGCCCGGACCACAGCGCCCCGGTGCCCAGCGCGCCACAGATCGCGCCGATGAAGGTGAAGGACAGCGGCGTGTCGGGCCAGGGCCAAAGCGCCGCAGCCCAGCCCTGCCGCCCGGCAAAGCCAAAGGCAAGTGCGGCATAGATCGCCCCTGCCGCGACGAGGATCAGGCGAATCGACCGAACGGACATTTCTGCCCCCCTTTCCGGGTACAGGATGCGCTGCGGCACGGCCTCCGGCAACAGATGCGGCGGCGAAATGGGCTACGACAGGCGCCGCACGAAACCCCGGTGCGCCGCTTCAACCTGCGGGCAGAGCCGCCTTGCAACACCCGCCCCCCGCCGCTACGGATGGGTTCAGTGATTGAGTGAAGGTTCTTATGCCCGCATTTGCCCCCCGACTGTCCGATCTTCCGGCCAATGCCGAGGTTTCGCTGAACCTTGTTCTGGAGACGGAGAATTATTTCCTCGAAGCGCATGTCTTCGATCAGGACAAGATCTTTGTCACCTTCGAGAATGCCAATCCGCGCGGGCCACGGCCCGAGAAATACCGCGCGGGCTGGGGCAGCGAGGCGCTGCGCAAGCGGCGCATTTCCACGCTGTGCGTGAAGCCCAAGATCCCCGACTGGTATCTGAAGCCCGATCTGGCAGAAGCCTTTGTCAGCCTGCGGCCCTGGCTTGCGGGGTTTACCCGGGTCATCGCCTATGGCGGCTCGATGGGCGGGTTTGGGGCGCTGACCTATGCCGATACGATGGGGGCGACAGATGTGGTTGCGATGAACCCGCAATCCACGATGAACCCGACGCTGGTGCCTTGGGAAACCCGGTTCAAGGCGGCGCCGCGTGGCGAATTTGTGGGCCGCTACGGCGATGCGAAGGGGAATTTTGTCAACACGCCGCGCGTGCTTATTCTGGTGGACCGATATTTCCCGGAGGATTGGGGGCATGTGTCCCGGTTGCATCCCGGATCGTACCGCGCCGTGAATGTGCCCTTCCTGCAGCACGGCCTGCCGACGGCGCTGGCGAAAATGGGCGTGCTGAGCTGGATGATCCAGAGCCTTGCCGATGACAGCTTTACCGAGGCGGAATTCTATCGCCGCATCCGCGCGCGGCGGCAATCGCGGCGCTATATCCGCACGATGCACACGCTGACCAGCGGCAATCCGCGCCGCAAGGCGATCGTGGCCAGAACGCTGGGCCCGGTTCGCCGGGATCTGGACGACGAGTGACGTTCGCGTGATCGGTTCCTTTTGCGATTCCGGTGCGGCGGGAAACGGGGAATGATCTGCGGCGGCGGCATGGGCCTGTTCTGACAAGGATATCACGGGATGCGATTGATTCATCGGATCGGCGGCGCGTTGGGTCAGATCGTGTTGCGGCTGGCTTGTGCTGTCATGCCCCTGCTGGGGGAAGCGGCAGTTGCCGC
The DNA here is from genome assembly GCF_900110025.1 of Gemmobacter aquatilis. Lineage (GTDB taxonomy): Bacteria > Pseudomonadota > Alphaproteobacteria > Rhodobacterales > Rhodobacteraceae > Gemmobacter > Gemmobacter aquatilis. Next base: position 438,623 of record NZ_FOCE01000001.1, read on the forward strand.
CCCGCTGGAGATTGCCGCCTGGGGCGACAGTCTGACCCGGGGCAAGGGGGTGACAGACGAATCGCAAAGCTATCCGGCGGTGGCCTGCCGGATGATCGGCGATTGTGTGGCCTTCAATCTGGGCTGGGGCGGGCAGGATTCGACCCAGATCGCGGCGCGTCAGGGCGGGGTGCCGCTGGTGATCCGCGTGGCGGGGGGAGAGATTCCGGCGCAGCCTGTGCCGGTGGCGGTGCTGGACCGTTCTGTCGATGTGCTCTGGATGGCCGGGCGCAGCCGGGGCAGCCTGGAGGGCAGTCTGGCCGGGGTGGCGGGGATTCTGGCCACCGATGCGGCCGGGCGGTGGAGCTTTACGCGTGCAGCCCCGGGTGCGGCTGTCACCGTACCGGACCCGGTGGTGTTCCTGCCTGCCGATGCCTTTGCGCGGCGCGAGGCGGAAACATGGATCTGGGCCGGGCGCAACAATATCCGCGATGCGGATCAGGTGATGGCCGATATTGCCGCGATGGTGGATGCGCTGGGGCATGACCGCTTTCTGGTGGGCGAGATCCTCCCCTCGGTCGAGGATCGGCCCGGGCAGGTGGCGGCGCGGCGCGCGGTCAACGCGCGGCTGGCGGCGATCTATGGGCCGCGCTTCGTGCCGCTGGTGGCGGCGTTGCAGCAGGCGGGCGATGGCAGCGCACAGGACGCGGCCGACATCGCGCGGGGGGATATTCCGTCCAGCCTGCGCTTCGATCATCTGCATCTGAATGCGGCGGGCTATGCGATTGTGGCGCAGCAATTCGTGGCGACGCTGGCTGCGCGGCGCTGAAAGCCGGGCGTTTGCGGCTTTCCTGTTATCCTGGCGTTCTGAACGGGCTATAGGATCAGCGGAACCACAGGGAGACGCCGATGCCTGACATGCCCTATCCGACCCTTGCCGAGGCGACCCGTGTCTGGGCGCGGATCGCGCTTTTGTCCTTTGGCGGGCCTGCCGGGCAGATTGCGGTGATGCACCGTATTCTGGTGGAGGAAAAGCGCTGGCTGGGCGACGGGCGGTTTCTGCACGCGCTGAATTTCTGCATGGTATTGCCGGGGCCGGAGGCGCAGCAACTGGCGACCTATATCGGCTGGCTGCTGCATGGCACGCGCGGCGGGGTGATTGCCGGGGTGTTGTTCATCCTGCCGGGCCTCTGCGCGATCATGGGGCTGAGCGTGCTTTATGCGCTGTATGGCGATCTGGGGCCGGTGGCGGGGCTGTTCTTCGGATTGAAGGCCGCCGTGCTGGCGATCGTGTTGCAGGCGGTGCTGCGGATCGGCAAGCGGGCGCTGCGCAGCGGGGTGATGCGGGGGCTGGCGGCGGCATCTTTCGTGGCGATCTTTTTCCTTGGGCTGCCCTTTCCGTTGATCGTGCTGGCCGCGGCGGCGCTGGGATGGCTGGGCGCGCGGGCGGGGTTTGCCGGGTTTGCGGCGGGCGGACATGGCGGCGGGGCGCGGGCGGTGGCCGATGCCGACACCTTGCTGGGGCAGGAAACGGCGCTGTTGCCGCTGGCAGCACGGCGCGGGGCGTTGTGGGCGGGGCTGGTGGCGCTGGCGCTGTGGCTTGTGCCGGTCGCGGCGGTGTTGCTGGCCGCGCCGGGCAGCGTGTTTGCCGATATCGCGCTGTTCTTTAGCCAGATGGCAGTGGTCACCTTTGGCGGCGCCTATGCGGTGCTGGCCTATGTGGCGCAAGAAGCGGTGGGCCATTACGGCTGGCTGCGCCCGGGCGAGATGCTGGACGGGCTGGGCATGGCGGAAACCACGCCGGGGCCGCTGATCATGGTGCTGCAATTCGTGGGGTTTCTGGGCGCCTACCGCGAGGCGGGCGGGCTGGGGGCCGGGGTGCTGGGCGGGTTGCTGACCACCTGGGTCACCTTCGCGCCGTGCTTTGCCTGGATCTTCCTCGGGGCGCCGCATATTGAGCGGCTGCGCCATGCCAAGGGCCTGTCTGCCGCGCTGGCGGCGGTGACGGCGGCGGTGGTGGGCGTGGTGCTGAATCTGGCGATCTGGTTCGCACTGCATGTGCTGTTCGCCGAGGTAACGCTGCGCCACTGGGGGCCGGTGCAGATGGAAGTGCCGGTCTGGGCCACGCTGAACCCGGCGGCGGCGGTGCTTTCGGCTTTGGCGCTGCTGGCGGTGTTCCGGTTGCGGCTGGGCATGGGCACCGTGCTGGCGGGCGCCGCTGCGGCAGGGCTGGCGCTGCATCTGGCGGGGCTGGCCTGAGCCACCCCCGCGCGACCGCGATCAGGGGCGCAAAAGCACCCGCGCCTCGTGCTGTTTCAGCGTCATCCGCGCCGCCTCGAACCTTGGCGGCAGCGGGTCGGTGGCGAGTTCGGGGAAGATCTTGAACAGTTCTTGGCGGATTTCGTCATCCATCCGGCCAAGGCTGCGCTCGCCGGGCTGGAAGCTTTCGCTCCATGCCCCATCGGCCAGCACGAGTTCGTGCCGGTCGAACAGGATGTGCAGATAGGTGACCTCGGGCAGCAGCGCCTCTTCAACGCCGGGCAGGGGCAGCAGGTGCAGCGCACGCACCAGCACCTCGTCATGGCCGAACATCAGTTCGGGCCGGGCGCCGGTGATCAGCATCCGGTGCTGGCGCGACAGCAGCATGTCGCGTTCCGGCAGGCCCGCGCCCAGCGCACCCTTGGTGATGCGGATCGGTTGCAGCGACGGATCGACCAGCAATTCGCCGATGCCCAGCCGACGCTGGCCGATCCAGCGGATCGGCTGGGCGCCGTTGTCGCGGGTCAGCACCATGTCGCCGACGCGCAGCGATTCGACCGGCACTTCGCCCCGGTCGGTCACGATCAGCGTGCCGGGGGTAAAGCAGGACACCACCGTTTCGATATTGGTGAAGGTGATGGTGCCCGAGACATTGCCGTAAATGTCGAGGAACTGGATGATGCCGTTTTCGGGGTTCAGCGGATCGCGGATGATGTTGTGCGGGCCAAGGCCGGTGAGGTCGATCACGTCGATCTCGTTGCCGTCCTCTTCGCCGTTGATCGTGTCGCCCAGCCCGGCAAAGAAGTAATCCGAGCCGGCGCCGCCAGTCAGGTAATCGGCCCCGTCGCCGCCATAGATCGAATCGTCGCCATCGCCGCCATACAGCGAGTCGCTGCCGTCGCCGCCATAGATCGCATCGGTGCCGATGCCGCCGAACAACTGGTCATTGCCGGTATCGCCGCCGAGCGTGTCATTGCCATCGCCACCATAGAGCGAATCGTTCAGATCGCCGCCGGACAGGCTGTCATCGCCCAAGCCCCCCAGCAGGGTATCGGCCCCTGCCCCGCCAGTGAGCGTGTCGGCCCCGTCGCCGCCATCCAGGCTGTCATTGGCATCGCCGCCGTCCAGACTGTCATTGCCCGCCCCGCCCAGCAGCGTGTCGTTGCCGATCCCGCCGAACAGGCTGTCATTGCCATCGCCGCCGCTGAGGCTGTCGGTGCCGTCGCCGCCGAACAGGCTGTCTTCGCCCAGACCGCCGAACAGGCTGTCATTGCCCGTGCCGCCATAAAGCGTATCCAGCCCGTCGCCGCCATCGAGGCTGTCATTGTCGGCGCCGCCGTCGAGGCTGTCATTGCCGGTGCCGCCAAACAGGCTGTCGGTGCCGGTGCCGCCCAGCACGGTATCGTTGTCGGCGCCGCCAAACAGGCTGTCATTCGAGCCGCGCCCGTCGATGTAATCGTTGCCCGCCGCGCCGTAGAAGATGTTGGTGTAAACGTCACCCGACAGACCCTGATCGTCAAAGCCGATGAGCGTGTCGTTGTAGATCGAGCCGATGATGCCATCGACGCCTTGCAGCACATCGCCCGTGGCATCGCCGCCGGTGGCGGTGCCCGCGCCGAGGTTGATGTTCACCGCAGCGCCCGAGGCGCTGTAATCGATGAAATCCATATCCTCGCCGCCGATCAGCGTATCGGCGCCGCTGCCCCCCACCAGCGTATCGTCGCCCGTGCCGCCCGACAGGCTGTCATTGCCCGCGCCGCCGGTCAGCACGTTGGCGCCGCTGTCGCCGGTCAGCGTATCGGCATAGGCGCTGCCGGTCAGGTTTTCGATGCCGGTATAGCTGTCGCCATTGGCGTCGCCCGACGTGCCTTCGGCCGCCGCCAGCGAGGCGTTGACCCCCGATGTTGCGGTGGCATATTCGGCAGTGTCGATGCCCGCCCCGCCCGACAGCACATCCGATCCGGTGCCGCCGCGCAGCGTGTCATTGCCATCGCCGCCATAGAGCGAATCGGTGCCCGCCGCCCCGTCGAGCAGATCGTCGCCCAGCCCGCCGGTCAGCATGTTGCTGCTGCTGTTGCCGGTCAGCGTGTCGTCAAAACCGGACCCCACGAGCCGTTCGATGTTCAGCAGCACATCGCCCTGCGCATCGCCGCCCGTGCCGGAGCCGGTGGTCAGGCTGACATTCACCGCCGCGCCAGAGGTGGCGTAATCGGCCACATCGCTGCTGCCGCTGCCGCCATCCAGCGTATCGGCGCCGGTGCCACCGATCAGGGTATCGGTTCCACCATTGCCATCAAGGGAATCGTCACCGTCGCCACCAAACAGCGAATCGGAGCCACTGCCCGCGTTGATATAATTATTGCCGCTGCCACCGTAATAAGTCGCCACGTCCTGCCTGCCCGGTTTGCCCGGAGTTCTCTCCGGTGCGTTACTGCTCGGGGGCGAGGATAGGGCGGCTTTGCGGCGAAATTAAGCCGATTGTGGCGGGGCGCGGATAATCGGCGCCATTCAGGGCAATCCGGCCACAAATGGAAACCCCGGCACAGGGCCGGGGTTTTGGAGCGTATGGAAGATCAGCGGTGGTCGTCGTCTTCCTCGTCGTCGTCATCGCCATGCGGCAGGTTGAAGAAGCTGTCCGCATCCGAGAAATCGGCGGGGCTTTCTTCCTCATCCTTCTCGATGCGGGTGAAGGCTTCCAGACCGGCCAGCGACCCAGGCATTTTCGGTTCTTCCGTCATGCCCAGCGACTGTTCGGTGGACACCAGCTTGCGCCGCTCGTCATCCGACATCACGCCGCCTTCGGCCGCCTTCTTGCGGGCAGCCGCCTGCACGGCGGTATCCAGTTCCGACTGACGGCACAGACCCAGCGCCACCGGATCAATCGGCGCGATGTTCTGGATGTTCCAATGCGTCCGCTCGCGGATCGAGGCGATAGTGGGCTTGGTGGTGCCGACCAGCTTGCCGATGGCGCCGTCGCTGAGTTCAGGGTGGAACTTCACCAGCCACAGGATGGCGGCCGGGCGATCCTGCCGCTTGGACAGCGGGGTATAGCGCGGGCCGCGGCGCTTTTCTTCGCCCACGGCAGCGGCGTTGAACTTCAGCTTCAGCTTGTAGAACGGGTCTTTCTGGCCCTTCTCGATCTCGATCGGGTCAAGCTGGTTGTTGGCGACCGGATCGAAGCCCTTCACCCCGGTTGCCACATCACCGTCGGCGATGCCCTGCACCTCAAGCTCGTGCATCCCGCAGAAGTCCGCGACCTGACGGAAGGTGAGCGTCGTATTGTCCACCAGCCAGACGGCGGTGGCCTTGGCCATAAGCGGTTTCGACATCAGGATCTCTCCTTTACAAATCTCTCCCGGGCCGGGAAAACGGCTGCGGCCGGGTGGGCCGCGACTTCCACATTTTAGGGAATTCAGCCGGGCTTATAGGGGTTTTCCACCGCGAGGGGAAGAGAAAATGCGTGTGATTGCTGGGGCCGCTCTCGCAGCCTTGATCGGAACGGCGGCGCTGGCCGAGGGCGAGCGGGCCGGGGATTTCGACTACTACGTGATGGCGCTGAGCTGGTCGCCCAACTGGTGCGCGCAAGAGGGCGACGCGCGTGGAGAGCCGGAATGTGACGCGGGCGCCGGGCGGGCCTTCACGCTGCACGGGCTGTGGCCGCAGAACGAGCGCGGCTGGCCCAGCTATTGCCGCACCACGGCGCGCGATCCCTCGCGGGCGGAAAGTGCGGCCATGGCCGACATCATGGGCGGCGCGGGGCTGGCCTGGTATCAGTGGAAGAAACATGGCCGCTGCGCCGGGCTGGATGCGCCAGACTATTACGCCACGATGCGCCGCGCCTTTGCCCGGGTGACGATCCCCGCCGTGTTCCCGAAGATCACCAAGACGCTGAAAGTGCCCGCCGAGGTGGTGGAGGGCGCGTTTCTGGAGGCCAATCCGGGGCTGAGGCCCGACCAGATCACCGTCACCTGCCGTGACGGCATGATTCAGGAAGTGCGGCTGTGTCTGACCAAAGACCTTGACCCCCGCCGCTGCGGCGCTGACGTGATCCGCGACTGCCGCCTGAAGGATGCGGTGCTGGAACCGCTGCGCTAGGCCGTCCGGCACCGCCCCCGGCGGCGGCGTCGCATGGGTATTTGCGCAAAAGAGAACGCAGCACGCGCCGCCCGCCGTTCCTTCTTCTTTGCCTAAATACCCATGCGACAGATCCACCCGCGCCACGGGTCAGCAGGTGCGGCGGGCCAGACGCCCGCCATGGCAATGCCGCCCGCCGATGGCCCCAAAGGGGCCTGAGGCGGGCGGCGGCCCCGATCAGATCAGGCCTTCGGCGCGGAACAGGCGCTTGAGTTCGGCTTCGGGGCGGGCGCCGAAATGGCTGATCACCTCGGCGGCGGCGACGCAGCCCATGCGGCCCGAAATCTCCAGGCTCTGGCCCGTTGCCATGCCATAGATGAACCCGGCGGCGAACTGGTCGCCCGCGCCGGTGGCATCGACCGGCACCACGCGGCGCACCGGCACCACGGCGCGTTCCGCGCCGCGCAGCAGGATCACCTCGTCGCCCGACCGGGTGCAGACCACCTGCCCCGCATCCTGCGCCGCCTGCGCCAGCGCCGAATCCAGATCGGTCTGATACAGGCTTTCCCATTCGTGCTGGTTGCCGATCACATAATCCAGATCGCAGACCAGACGGCGGAAATCGGCGCGGTGGCGATCGACACAGAACGGATCGGACAGCGCGATCCCGGCCTTGCCGCCCGCCTGACGGCAAAGCTTCGCGGCGCGTTCAAACGCCTCTTTCCCCTTGGGCTTGTCGTACAGATAGCCTTCGAGGAACAGGATCGCCGCCTCGCCTGCCACTTGTTCCGACACGTCGTCGGGGCCAAGCTCCGACGAGATGCCCAGATAGGTGTTCATCGAGCGTTCGCCATCCGGCGCCACGAAGATCATCGAGCGCGAGGTGGGCAACTCGCCCCCCGCCACCGGCGCATTGGGGAAATCGGTGCCTTCATCCGCCATGGCTTTCGCATAGAACCGCCCCAGCGCATCGTCATGCACCCGGCCGATAAAGGCGGTGCGCAGGCCCAGATTGCCAAGGCCCGCCAGCGTATTGGCGACCGAGCCGCCGGGCGCCTGCACCCGGTCGCGCATCGCGGCGTAAAGCAGTTCGCCCCGTTCGCGTTCGACCAGTTGCATGATGCCCTTTTCGATCCCCATCATCTCCAGAAAACTGTCATCGGCCTGCGCGAACACATCGACGATGGCATTGCCGATGCCGACCACTTCATACTTCTTCATTCGGTCTTTTCCTCAAAGGGGCAGAGATCGCGGATCAGGCAATCCGCGCAGCGGGGTTTGCGGGCGGTGCAGATGTAGCGCCCGTGCAGGATCATCCAGTGATGGGCGTGCTGCTGAAATTCGGCGGGGATATGGTCTTCGATGGCACGCTCGACGGTTTCGACATCCTTGCCGGGGCAGATGCCGGTGCGGTTGCCAAGGCGGAAGATATGGGTATCCACCGCCTGCGCCGGCACATGCCACCACATGTTCAGCACGACATTCGCCGTCTTGCGCCCCACGCCGGGCAGCGATTGCAGGGCGGCGCGCGAGCTGGGCACCTCGCCGCCATACTGTTCTACCAGAATCTCCGACAGGCGGATGACGTTCTTCGCCTTTTGCCGGAACAGGCCGATGGTCTTGATCGCCTCGGTCAGCCCCTCCAGCCCCAGATCCAGCATCTTCTGCGGCGTGTCCACGCTGGCGAACAGCGGGCGGGTGGCCTTGTTCACCCCGGCATCGGTGGCCTGTGCCGACAGGGCGACGGCGACCAGCAGGGTATAGGCGTTGGTGTGGTAAAGCTCTCCCTTCGGTTCCGGCTCTTGGGCCTGAAACCGGGTGAAGATCGCGCGGATCGTGTGATAGTCGAGCTGGCGTGCCATGGGCAGCCTCTTGCCAAAGCCGGGGACGCGGCGCAAGCGAAGCCGCAACATCCGGGTCGCGGCGCGCGGTTTTGCCGCCTAATGTGGCGCAAAGGAGCCTGCCATGACCGAGATTTCCCCCGCCTATCATTACCGTGTCATCGCCCGTGCGCTGGACGAGATCGACAGCGGCGGGCCGGGCCTGACGCTGGACGGGCTGGCGGCGCGGATGGGGATGAGCCCGGCGCATTTTCAGCGGGTGTTCTCGCAATGGGTGGGGGTCAGCCCAAAGCGCTATCAGCAATATCTGACGCTGGATCATGCCAAGCGCCTGTTGGCCGAACGGTTCACCGTGCTGGATACGGCGCTGTCCACCGGGTTGTCGGGCGGCGGGCGGCTGCATGATCTGTTCCTGCGCTGGGAGGCGATGAGCCCGGGCGATTACGCCAAGGGCGGTGCGGGGCTGGAGATCCGCTGGGGGCTGGCCCCCTCGCCGTTTGGCGAGGCGCTGATCATGGCCACGGATCGCGGGCTGTGCGGGCTGGCCTTCACCGAGGAAACCGGGCGCGAGGCGGCGCTGGCCGATCTGCGGGGGCGCTGGCCCAAGGCGTGCTATCACGAGGATGCGGCGGCAGTGGCGCCGCTGGCCGGGGCGGCGTTTGGCGGCGGCGAGACGGTGCTGCACATGATCGGCGCGCCGTTTCAGATCAAGGTCTGGGAGGCGCTGCTGCGCATCCCCTCGGGCCATGTGACCACCTATTCGGAACTGGCGCAGGCGGTGGGCCATCCGCAGGCGGTGCGGGCGGTGGGCACGGCGGTGGGGCGCAACCCGGTCAGCTTTCTGATCCCCTGCCACCGCGCCTTGCGCAAATCGGGCGGGCTTGGCGGCTATCACTGGGGCCTGCCGGTGAAACGCGCCATGCTGGCCTGGGAGGCGGCGCGGCAAGAGGCGGACATGCCGCAGGCCAGCACAGGAACGTGATGGGCGGAAATCTGCGCGGACCGATGCAACGATTTTCGCTTTCGCGCGTTGCTGCTATAACCTGCGCCGAACACTCCGCAGCGGGTGGCATTTCAATGAGGCTCCATATCATGTTTTCCAAGGCTTCCCTGATCCTCGGTCTGACCGGCTTCGCCTTTCTGGCGGGCTGCGTCGATCCCTACCAATATGAAGACCCCAATGCCCGCGCCAAGGGGGCTGCGACCTTTGGGGCGATCATCGGCGGCGTGGCCGGTGCCAACTCTGGCGGCGATGACAAACTGGCCAAGGCGGTTCTTGGAGCGGCGGCAGGGGCTGCGATCGGCGGCGCCATCGGCAATTCGCTGGACAAGCAGGCGGCGGAACTGCGCCAGCAGATGAGCGGGTCGTCCACCGTGACCAATACCGGCAATTCGCTGGTGGTGACCATGCCGCAGGACATCCTGTTCGCCACCGACAGCGCGACGCTGCGCTATGACCTGCAGGGCGATATCCGCGCCGTGGCGGCCAACCTGACCCGCTATCCCAACAGCCGGGTGCAGGTGGTGGGCCATACCGACAACAGCGGCACCGCCGCCTATAACCAGGATCTGTCGGAACGCCGGGCGCAATCGGTGGCCGCCGTTCTGATGCAGGGCGGCGTGGCGCCCTCGCGCATTGCGGCCTATGGCCGGGGCGAGGATCAGCCGATTGCGTCGAACCTGACGGTGGAAGGCCGGGCGCAGAACCGCCGGGTGGAGATCACCATCATCCCGAACTGATCGGGGGGCACGGAACATCAAAGGGGGGGCGCGGTGCTGCGCCCCCCCCTTTTTCATTGCCCCGCCCCGGCTTTGGTCATAATTTCTGACCAGAGGAGCCGAGGAACCCATGCCGTTTGAAAAAGTCACCTCCGAGCGTCTGGCGCAAAGTGTCGCGCGGCAGATCGAGCTGCTGATCCTGCGCGGCATCCTGCGGCCCGGCGAACGCCTGCCGGCGGAACGCGATCTGGCCGAGCGGCTGGGCGTGTCGCGCCCGTCGCTGCGCGAGGCGCTGGAGGCGCTGGAGCAGAAGGGGCTGGTGGTCAGCCGCCCCGGATCGGGTGTGTTCATCGCCGAGGTGCTGGGGTCTGCCTTCTCGCCCGCGCTGATCGAGCTGTTCGCGGCGCATGACGAGGCGGTATATGATTATCTGGATTTCCGCCGCGATCTGGAAGGGTTGGCGGCGGAACGCGCCGCGCGGCTGGGATCGGATACCGATCTGGAAGTGATCGCCACGATCTTCGCCAAGATGGAGGCGGCGCATCAGAAGCGCGACCCCAGCGACGAGTCGGCGCTGGATGCGCAATTCCACATGGCGATCATCGAGGCGAGCCATAATGTGGTGATGCTGCACATGATGCGGTCGATGTTCGATCTGCTGCGGCAGGGCGTGTTCTACAACCGCGCGATGATGTTCAAGAACCGCATGACGCGCGATCATCTGCTGGACCAGCACCGCGCCATCAACGCCGCGCTGCAGGCGCGCGATCCGGCGGCCGCGCGGGCGGCGATTGCGGCACATATGGATTATGTCGAGGACGCGCTGGCCGAACAGGCCAAGGCCGAACGCAACGAGGCGGTGGCCCGGCTGCGCATCGAACACGAGCGCAATCGCTGAAACGCAAAAAGCCCCGGCGCGGTGCCGGGGCTTTTTTGTGTGTCGCGCCAGTCTGCTCAGTGCAGCTTGGCATCCACCTGGGCAATTGCGGCGTCGATCGTCGCAGCGGCGTTGAGCTGCTTCGACAGGATCTCGGACGCGGCAGAGATTGCCACATCCACCGCGCGTTCGCGCACTTCGCGCACGGCGCCCGCTTCGGCAGAGGCGATGCGCTCTTCGGCAGCGGCCAGACGGCGGGCGATGGAAACCTTGAGGGCTTCCTTGGCCTGCGCTGCGGCAGCCATGGCCTCTTCCTTGGCACCGGCGACGATGCGTTCGGATTGCTCCAGCATTTCCTTCTGCTTGCGCTCATAGGAGGCAAGGATCGCCTTGGCCTCTTCGCGCAGCAGACGGGCTTCTTCCAGCTCGGCCTTGATCTGGGTGGCGCGGCCATCCAGCATGGAGCCCAGCTTGGCGGGAACCTTGGCAACCAGCAGAATACCGATGAACACCAAGAAGGCGATCAGCACGATGAAGTTCGTGTTGTGCAGCGAGACGAACGGGCCGGAGGCCGCAAGGGCCGGGCTCGCCATCAGGGCAGCGGCAATCAGGATCAGCTTGTTCATGGGCTTACCCTTTCAGCCGGGCGGCAACGGCCGCCGACACGGTTTCGGCATCGACCTGACCACCCAGCACGGAGACCAGCTCCAGCGCGGTGTCTTTCGCCACTTCGGTGACGCTTTCCAGCGCACCGGCCCGGATTTCCCCGATGCGGGCTTCCGATTGCGCCGCTTTCGCCGCGATTTCGGCATCGGCCTTGGCGGTGGCAATGTCGAGATCCGCCTGGATTTCGGCCTTGGCCTGCGCCACGATCTTGGCCGCCTCGGCGCGGGCCTTGGCCAGCGCGTCGTTATAGGCCTTCTCGGCGGCGACCGCCTTTTGCTTCAGCTCTTCAGCCGCAGCAAGGTCGTTGGTGATGGTGCCGCTGCGCTCGGCCAGAACTGCCCCGATCCGGGGAAGGGCCACGCGCGACAGCACGAAATAGATCACGACAAGCGCGACAAGGAGCCAGAAGATCTGGTTGGCCCAGGTCGAGATGTCGAGCTGCGGCATACCGACGGCGTGGGTCGCCGCGGCCGCCGCTTCATGCGCTTCGGTCGCCATGTTGTTTCCTCACGTCCATCAAACACTTGGCCGGGGGGCGTTGCGCCCCGCCGGCCGAGAAGCTCAGGCGCGTCAGGATCAGACGGCGAACATCAGCAGCAGGGCGATCAGGAACGAGAAGATGCCCAGAGCTTCGGCAAACGCGATGCCGACGAAGAGGTTGGCGGTCTGCGAGGCAGCGGCCGAGGGGTTGCGCAGGGCGCCGGCGAGGAAGTTGCCAGCGATGTTGCCCACGCCGATACCAGCGCCGCCCAGACCGATGGCAGCCAGACCGGCGCCGATGTATTTGCCCATAAGCGCGAGTTGTGCGACTTCAGCTTCCATTGTTCGTCTCCTTTGGAATTCGAATTTAGGTTGGTAGTCCGGACCTTAGTGGTGGGCGCCGCCCACCGCGTCTTTCAGGTAGACGCAGGTCAGAATGGTGAAAACATATGCTTGCACGACGGCCACGAGCAGTTCGAGGCCATAGATCGCGGTCACGGCACCAATGGCCACCGGCGAGATCACCGCCATCGAGGCGAAGCCCGCGAACACTTTCATCACGGCGTGGCCTGCCATCAGGTTGCCGGCAAGACGAATGGAGTGGCTGACCGGGCGCACGAAGTACGAGATGACTTCGATGATTGCCAGCACCGGGCGCAGCGCCAGCGGCGCCGAGGACACCCAGAACATGCCGAGGAAGCCGATGCCGTTGCGGATCAGGCCGAGAATGGTGACCCCGAGGAACACCAGCAGCGCCAGCGTCACGGTGACGGCGACATGGCTGGTGGAGGTGAAGCTCATCGGCAGCAGGCCAAGCAGGTTGGCGAAAAGGATGAAGAGGAACAGCGTCATGACATAGGGGAAGTATTTCACCCCGTCATGGCCGGTCACGTCTTCGACCATCTTGTAGATGAAGCCGTAGATCAGTTCGACCACGGACTGGACGCGCGACGGGATGATGGCGCGGCCACGCGAACCGAACACCATCAGCGCGATGATGGCCAGAACGGTCAGGCCGATCCAGACGGTGACATTGGTGATTTCATACCACTGGATGTCAGCCGTGCATTCATTGATCACGGTTCCGGCGTCATCGTGGCAGAACCACCGCGAGACGACGAATTGATCCATCGGGTGAATTGCAAAGCCGGTCTCAGCCACGTCTGTCATCCTTCGGTTCCGGCGGGTGCCCCGCCTGCGTCTGTGCCCCTTGGGCCTTCGCCTGTTTTTCAGCCATGTCGCGGGCGGTGCCCATCATGGTCTTGATCCCGGCGATAAAGCCCAGCAGACCGAAGACCAGCAGGAAGATGGGCAGCGTGTCGAACAACCAGTCCAACCCGTAGCCAATGCCGAGACCGAGGACCATCCCCGAAACCAGCTCTATCACCATCCGCCAGGCCTGTTCGCCCTGCGAGAAATCTGTGCCTGCATCGGAGGCCTTGGTCTTGGCGCCCTTCACCTGCGACAGCCGCGCATCCAATGCGCGAAGCCGCTCGGGATCGGGTTCGTCCGCCATGATCTGGGTCCCCTGAACAGTCGCGGCGAACCTACGGAAGGGGGGGCTGTGAGTCAAGGTGCTTGCGCCTGCAGAAACTGCCTTCAACACATTGAAATCATGAAATTTTTCAAATTAGCCTTCGGGGCGGCGGGGCTGTTAGCGCCCTCACGGCGGCGTGAGACATATTCAACCATCCGGTTGACGATGCCGGGGCGCGCTGCCAAGGATGGCGGATGACCGACCCGCTGAGCCCCATTTTCGCCGCCCTGGCCGATCCGACGCGGCGCACCATCCTTGGCATGTTGCTGGAGGATGACATGGCGGTGACCGATGTGGCCGAGCCGTTCCAGATGTCGCTGGCCGCGATTTCCAAACATCTGCAGGTGCTGGCCGAGGCCGGGCTGATCAGCCGCGAGAAGCGCGGGCGGGTGATCTGGTGCAAGCTGGAGCCGGATGCGCTGAAGGCGGCCTCGGTCTGGATGCAGGGCTTCGGGCAGTTCGAGCCGGTGGATCTGGACGCGCTGGAGCGGTTTCTGGCGGTGGAGTTGCAGGACGGCGAGGGCTGAGCCTGTGGCTTGGGGCGGACCGGGGGCTTTGCGCCCCCGGACCCCCGCAGGATATTTGGGCCAAGATGAAAGAACTATTGCCAGGTCAGCCCGTGAAGCGGGTCTTGTAGGCGTCGCGCAGCAGGTTCTTTTGCACTTTGCCCATGGTGTTGCGCGGCAGATCGGGCAGGACCACGGCGGCTTTCGGCTGCTTGAAGCGGGCGAGCTTGTCGCGGATCGCGGCCAGTGCGGCATCGGGATCAAGGGTGACGCCCTTTTGCGGCACAAGGACGGCAAAGACCGCCTCGCCGAAATCGGGATGCGGCAGGCCGATCACCGCGCTTTCCAGCACGCCCGGCACCTCGTCCAGCAGCAGTTCCACCTCTTTCGGGTAGACGTTGAAACCGCCCGAGATCACCAGATCCTTGGCGCGGCCGACGATCACCACATAGCCGTCGGCATCCCTGCACCCCAGATCGCCGGTGACGAACCAGCCATCTTCGCGCAACTCCTCGCGCGTCTTCTCGGGCATCTGCCAATAGCCCTTGAAGACATTGGGGCCGCGCACCTCGATCACGCCAACCTCGCCTTGCGCGACCGGCGCACCCTCGGGCGTCAGGATGCGCAATTCGACGCCCGGCAGGGGGAAGCCCACGGTGCCCGCGCGGCGCTCGCCCTCGTAGGGGTTGGAGGTGCTCATGTTGGTTTCGGTCATGCCGTAGCGTTCGAGAATCCGGTGGCCGGTGCGGGATTCGAACTGCTGATGCGTTTCGGCCAGCAAGGGGGCGGAGCCGGAGATGAACAGCCGCATGTGCCGGGCTGCGGCGCGGTCAAACCGGGGGTCATCGAGCAGGCGGGTATAGAAGGTGGGCACGCCCATCATAGTGGTGGCGCGCGGCAGCAGGCGCAGCACGGTTTCCACATCGAAGCCCGGCAGGAAGATCATCGTGCCGCCGGTCAGCAGGCTGATATTGGAGGCGACGAACAACCCGTGGGTGTGGAAGATCGGCAGGGCGTGCAGCAGCACGTCATCGGCGGTGAAGCGCCACAGGTCCACCAGAACCTCGGCATTGGAGAGAAGGTTGCGATGGGTCAGCATCGCGCCCTTCGACCGCCCGGTGGTGCCGGAGGTATAGAGGAAGGCCGCCAGATCCTCTGGCCCGCGTTCGGCGGGGGTGATGGTGTCGGGCTGGTTTGCGGCGGCCTCGGACAGCGTGCCGCTGCCATCGGCGTTCAGCGTCAGGACCGTGGCGCCGTGGCGGGTGGCGACAGGTTCCAGTGTGGCGCGTTTCGCGGCGTCGCAGAGGAAGATTTTCGGTGTGGCATTGCCGAGGAAATAATCAACCTCATCCGCGGTATAGGCGGTGTTCAGCGGCAGGAAGATCGCCCCCAGCGCCACGGCGGCGCCATAGCTGGCCAGCGCCTCGGGCGATTTGGCGATCTGCACGGCGATGCGGTCGCCCACCCCCAGCCCCGCCGCGCGCAGCGCATGGGCCTGCCGGGCCACCAGCCGCAGGAAGGCATCGCCGCTGAGTTCGGACCCGTCGGGCAGGATCAGGAAGGCAGAGCTGCGACCGGCAAGCGGGGCGAACAGGGCATCGAACAGGGTGTTGGGCATGGCATCCTCCGGGGCGGCTGGGGACTGATTGCCATGCAAGGCGGGCACGCTCAAGCCGCTGCGTTTCGCAAGTGGAAACAGGATGGTGACAGGGTTGGCAATTTCGGCGCTAAGGGGCCGTGGCGCTGCCGCATTTTGGCCCCGGTTGCTTGTCAACCTGTGCTTGCAAGACCGAGGAGAACCCCATGAGCTTCGTGACCCGTCTGATGAGCCGCCTGCGCAAAACCCCCGGCACCAGCGCGGAGGAGGAGTTGTTCGACCTGCATCTGCGCAAGATGAACAGCCGTTACCGTGCCGGGTGCCGCGCGACGCCGTTCAAAAATTCACGCTCACACCAGGCAGTCTGAGCTCGGCAATCAGATCGCGCACTTCCTGTCGGGCGGCAATGTTCGACAGGTTGAGCTGATCGACGCCGGTATCGCGCAGGTCCAGCAAGGTCAGGCCGCGCGGGAACAGCTCGCGGAAGATCACGCGCTCGGTAAAGCCGGGGGCGACGCGGAAGCCGATGCGTTTCGACAGATCTTCCAGCGCGGCGCCGACCTTTTTCTTGTTGTGCATCTGCTGGGCGCCAAGGCGGTTGCGCAACACGATCCAGTCGATGGGCTTCAACCCGGCCTGTGCGCGCAATTGCCGCGCATTCCACACCATTTCGGAATAGATCGAAGGGCCCTTCACCTTGTTGGTGTCGGGGTCGATGCGGGCCAGCAGGTCGAAATCCACGAAACTGTCATTCAGCGGCGTGATCAGCGTATCGGCAAGGCTGTGGGCAACCTGGCTGAGCCTTGTGTGCGAGCCGGGGCAGTCGATCACGATGAAATCGCTGACCGGGTCCAATTCGCCGATCGCGGCGGACAGGCGGTGATCGAAAGGATTTTCGCCCGGTTGCAGCGTGGCGGGATCGACCTCGGGCAATTCGCGGTAATCGGGCGAGGGCAGCGAGACGTTGTTCTTGGCAAGCCAGGCGCGGCGGTTTTCGACATAGCGCCCGAAACTGCGCTGGCGCAGATCCAGATCCAGCGCGCCGACGCGATGGCCCATGCGGGCCAGTGCGGTGCCCACATGCATACAGGTCGTGGATTTGCCCGACCCGCCCTTTTCGTTACCGACAACGATGATATGCGCCATGGCGGCCTGTCCCCGTCTGTTCTGCCTTCGCGCTACCCTCTGACGCGGCCGCGCGCAAGAGGGCACGGGCGCGGGTGCCTGCCACTTGGGCAGCGGCGCCGCGCAAGCGGGCGGAAACGCTGGGGCCGGGCGAATCTGCTTGCCGCACGGACAGGGGATGCGGCAGGTCAGGGGGACGCGATGCCAGGGAGGGCAGAATGACGGCACCAAGGTCTGTGCGGCTATTGCTGATTGCCGAGGCGGCCAACCCGGAATGGGTGAGTGTGCCACTGGTCGGCTGGTCCATGGCGCGGGCGCTGGCAGCGCGGCATCAGGCGCATATCGTGACGCAGTTGCGCAACCGCGAGGCCTTTCTGCGCGCCGGTCTGATCGAGGGGCAGGAGTTCACCGCGATTGATACCGAGGCGATTGACGGGCGGGTCTGGCGGATGGCCAAGGCGCTGCGGCTGGGGGAAAAGGGCGCCTGGCAGGCGCTGACCGCGCTGTCCTCATTGACCTATCGGTATTTCGAGCGGCAGGTCTGGCGGCGCTTTGGCCCGCAGATCGAGGCGGGGGCCTTTGACATCGTGCACCGCATCACCCCGCTGACGCCGACGGCGGTCAGCACACTGGCGCCGCGCTGTCGGCAGGCGGGGGTCGGCTTCGTGCTGGGGCCGCTGAATGGCGGGGCGCCCTGGCCCAAGGGCTTTGCCGGGGCGCAGCGGCGCGAGCGGGAGTTTCTGATGCCGCTGCGGCAGGCCTACAAGCTGCAACCCGGCTACCGCGCAATGCTGGCGGCCAGCGATCTGATCCTGTGCGGATCGCGCGACACGCAGGGGGACATTCCGGCAGCCTATCAAGGCAAGACCCGGCTGATGGCGGAAAACGGCATCGACCTTGCGCGCTTTCCCGAGCCGCCGCCGCGTGTGCCTTCGCAGGTGTTGCGTGCCTGTTTCGTCGGGCGACTGGTGCCCTATAAGGGCTGCGACATGGTGCTGGAGGCCGCCCTGCCCTATCTGGCCACCGGGCAAATGGTGCTGGATATCGCTGGCACCGGGCCGGAAGAGCAGCGGCTGCGCGACTATGTGGCGGCGCAGGGGCTGGGTGCGGCGGTGCGTTTTCACGGCTGGGTGGATCATCGCAAGGTGCGCGAGATCTTCGCGGGCGCAGATCTGTTCACCTTCCCTTCGATCCGCGAATTCGGCGGTGGCGTGGTGCTGGAGGCGATGGCCTGTCGCTGCGTGCCGGTGGTGGCCGACCATGCAGGCCCGTCTGAACTGGTGGATGCGGCGGTGGGTTACAAGCTGCCGGTCAGCGGCGGGCGCGCCGGGCTGATCGAGGCGCTGCGGGCACAGATCGGCGCGGTGCTGGCGGATCGCGCGCGGCTGACGCAACAGGCCGAGACCGGCTATCGCCGGGTGCTGGAGCAATACACCTGGCAGGCCAAGGCCGAAACGATCACCCGGCTGTATGCCGAGGCGCTGCCGCGGCTGTTCTGATCCGGCAGGCGCATGGCACGGCTGAGACGGGCAGATGCGTATGTGAGCCAAGGTGAAAGCAGATCGCGCGGCTTGCCCTTCACCTTGGCTCACATACGCATCTTTTCTTGCCTGCCCACAATTTTTCTTGCCTGCCCACAATTTTTCTTGCCTGCCCACAATGCAAAAGGCGCGCCACGGGGGCGCGCCTTTCGGAACAGCGGCGGTTTGGATCAGAAACCCAGACCGGCGTATTTGTTCTTGAACTTCGACACGCGACCGCCGGTGTCCATCAGCTTGGCGGTCTGGCCGGTCCATGCCGGGTGCGACAGCGGGTCGATATCGAGCGACATGGTATCGCCTTCCTTGCCCCAGGTGGTGCGGGTCTTGAAGAAGGTGCCGTCGGTCATTTTCACTTCGATGAAGTGATATTCGGGGTGAATGCCTTGTTTCATCGCGCCGTTCCTTACTCGGATTTCGCTTTGTAGTTCGTATCTTCCGCGATGCGGGCAGATTTGCCGCGGCGCGCACGGAGGTAGTACAGCTTGGCGCGACGGACGCGGCCACGACGCACGACCTCGATCGAGTCGATGTTGGTCGAGTAGAGCGGGAACACGCGTTCCACGCCTTCGCCGAACGAGATCTTGCGCACGGTGAACGAGGCGGAGATGGTCATGCCACCCTTGCGGCCGATCACGACGCCTTCATAGGCCTGCACGCGCGAACGGGTGCCTTCGGTCACTTTGTAGCCGACGCGAACGGTGTCGCCGGCCTTGAAATCCGGGATCTTCTTGCCGAGGGCGGCGATTTGCTCGGCCTCGAGTTGCGCGATCAGATTCATCGCAGTTCCTTTCTGAGCTTGCGGTTGCCCCGCAAAGATGATGCCGCCTCAGAGCTCTCGGTCTTCATTCGGGTCCCTACCGTGTTTGGCACAGTAAGCCCGCCAGAGATCAGGCCTGCGTTCCTTCGTCAGCCTTTCGGCCTCAACCTTCCGCCAGGCAGCGATCTTGCCATGATGGCCGGAAAGAAGCACTTCCGGGATCGTATGGCCCTGCCAGTCGGTCGGTCTTGTGTATTGCGGAAATTCAAGAAGTCCATCCGAGAAAGATTCTTCCTCGGTGGACACATGATTCCCAAGCACGCGGTGTATAAGGCGGACCGTCGCGTCGATCAAGGCCTGAGCCGCGATTTCCCCCCCGGTGAGGACGAAATCGCCCAAGGAAACCTCTTCGATCTGATAGGCGTCGATCACGCGCTGATCCACGCCTTCAAACCGACCGCAGAGCAGGGTCAGCCCGTCGGCCTCGGCCCATTCCTGCGCCTTGGCCTGGGTGAAGGGGGTGCCGCGCGGTGACAGGAACACCACGGGCCAGCGTTTGCGGTCGGGCGGGGTGCCGATGGCAGCCTGATCCAGCGCCTTGGCCACGATATCGGCGCGCAGCACCATGCCCGCGCCACCGCCCGACGGGTTGTCATCGACATTCTTGTGCCGCCCGTCGCCGAAGGGGCGCAGGTCGAGCGTTTCCAGCGACCACAGCCCCATGTCCAGCGCCTTGCCGGTCAGCGACAGGCCCAGCGTGCCGGGGAAGGCATCGGGGAACAGGGTGATGATCTTGGCACACCACGCGCCGCGCACCCGAGGCCGCTCCATCAGGTCGCGCGGTTGCAGGCTGGCCGAGATGGTCAGGCGGCCATGGGATTTCGGCTTGGCAGTGGGGTCGGATGCGTCGGTCATGGCGGGCTTCTATGCGATGGCGGGCGGCGGGGCAAAGGGAGTTTGGCGCGCCTTGGCCAGCAGGGCGGCCTTTGCGGCATCGCGGGCGGCAGGGTCCATCACGGTGCGGTTCAGGGCGACGAAGGCTGCGGCCAGATCGGCGGGGGCGGCATTGGCGGCGGGCAGCGGGGCGAGGCTGGCGCGCAGGGCATCGGGCAGGCCCGCCGCGTCATACAGCGCCTCTACCGGGCCAAGGCGGCGGGGGGCGTGATCTTCCAGCGCGGCGGCAGTGACGGGGGCGTGGGGCGCGATTTCGGCCAGGATCCGGGCGGGGTGCACGGCATCGGCCAGACGGGCCGCGAACTCGGCGGCGCTTTCGGTCATGTCATGGCGCTTGGCCTGCTGCCAGTGCAACGAGCGGAGCCACGGCCCCGGCGCGCGGGTGCCATAGACAAAGCGCAGATCGGCGCCGGGAAAGCGGGCGCGCAGCACTTTGGCCAGCGTGGCGGCGATGCAGGGTGCTGCGGCATAGCTGGCAATGCCGGGATGGCCGGGCATGTGGCCCGCGAAATCCTCGGCCGACAGGATCAGCCCCTGCCCGGGCGCCAGAACCAACGCCTCGGCCCAGAGCCGGAGGCAGGTTTCCAGCCGCGCCCGTGCCGGGCCTGCAGGGCGCAGCGACAGCCGCCGCGCCTCTTGCGCCGCCATGCGCAGAGCCAGGTCCGCGCCACGCAGCACAAGCGCCAGAGCATAGGGGCGCAGCAGTGGGGCATGGGCGGCAAGCGCAGCCTGTACGCTGGTGGTGCCGGTCTTGTGGAACCCGGCATGGATCACCAGTCGGGGCGGCTCAGCCTTCGGGATCATAACCGTTCAGCGGCGCAAGGTCGCGGGTCCGCACGATCAGCGCATGGATCGCCTCGGCGGCGCGCGGCGGCATCCGGGCGGCGACGGCGCCCAGGGCCGTGGGATTTGGGCAATCGCCCCAGGCATCGACATCGCTTTCCAGCAGGGTCAGGCAGCGGCGCGCGACGAGTTCCACCAGCGACGCATCCTCGCCCGCCACCTGCAGCGCCCGTACCGGCGCGGCGCGACCGCGGCAGGCCTCGTTGCAACGCTGCGCGGTGGCCAGCAGGATGAAGGTGCGGCGCAGGGCGCGGGGCGCATCGGGGGATTGCAGGCGGGCATCCAGCGCCTCGTAAATGTCCTCGGGCAGAAGATGCTGTTTCAGCGCGGCGAAATGCGCCTCGATCTCGGCCTGCGGCACGGTTTCGGGCAGGTCAGCCAGCGGTGCAGTCAGCCGCAGTGCCAGCGCAGGATCGCGTTGCAAGGGCGGCGGCTGCAGACCTTCGACCTGTTGCAGCGCATCGTCCAGAAAGCTGTCCATCTCTGCCATCACTGTCGGTTTCCAGACCAGCCGCGCCAGTGGAATGGCCGCGAATGAAAGGCCCAATGGCAGGCCGACCGGCATGGCGGGCAGCAGCCCCGCGGCGCCGCCAATGCCGCGACCGATGCCGAAACAGACCGACACCAGCACCACCTGCACCAGCGCCCGCATCAGCAGCGCCAACCAGGCCTCGGGTCGCGCCCAGCCGGCGGCCTGCTGCGGCCAGTCCTGCGGGCGGATGACCACCAGCCAGAGCAGGAAGATCGCGGTGAACACCGGCACGACCGACCAGCCGAACCCACCCAAGCCCGCCAGCAGCGGCCCGAGATAAAGCAGCGCCGCAGCCCCTTGCAGCAGCCGCATCCGTGTGACCATGCCTTGCATCCCGGTTTCTGCCCCCTCTTCCCGCCAGACTGGCCCGCAGCGGTCCGGCACGTCCAATCCTTATTCCAGCCCCTCGGGCAGATCGGCAACCAACCGCCCGGCCGCCAGATCGACCGTCGGCACATTGGCCAGCGTGAAGGGCAAAAGCAGGGCGGATTTGAGACCCGGCCCGCTGATTTCCAGCAGATCGCCCGCCCCGTGATTCTGCACATCCGTCACGCGCCCCAGCAGCACGCCGCCGGTATCCCACACCTCCAGCCCGATCAGGTCGGCGTGATAGAATTCGTCATCTGGCAGTTTCGGCAGGCGGGTCTTGTCGGCGTAAAGGTTGGTGCCTTTCAGCGCATCCGCCTCTTCCTTGGTGGCGATGCCGGTCAGCCGGGCCCCCAGCCCGCCCGCCACCGGGCGCGTCAGCTTCACCTTGAAGCTGCGGCTACCATCCTCGGTATAAAGCGGGCCGTAATCGGCAATCGCCGTCGGCTCGGCGCAGAAGCTTTTCAGCCGCACCTCACCCTGCACGCCGAAAGACCCGGCAATTGCGCCCACACAGATACGCTCGGTCATCGTCAACGGATCTCCATGATCAGGTCAGGGGCGCGGGTTTCCCAACCGGCGCGTTCCAGGTCCGGCGTGTCGGAACATTCTTCCGGCCAGCCGAGGCAAAGATAGCCGATCAGGTGCCAGTTGTCCGGCACCGCAAGGTCGCGCGCCAGCCGGACGGGATCGAGGATCGACACCCAGCCCAGCCCAAGCCCTTCGGCCCGCGCCGCCAGCCACAGCAGCGAGATCGCCCCCACCACGGAATAGGCCCGCGTCTCGGCCATGGTCTGCGCCCCAAGACCGGCGCCTTTCGGCGTGGCCTCATCACAGAACACCGCCAGATGCACCGGCGCCTCGCGCATCCCCGACAGTTTCAGCCCCGCATAAAGCCGGGCCTTTTCATCGTCATAGCCGGCCAGCGCCGTGGCATTGGCCGCCTCGAAATTGGCAATCGCCGCCGCGCGCGCGTCGGCCGTTTCCACCCGGATCAGCCGCCAGGGTTCCGACAGGCCCACCGAAGGCGCCAGCGCAAATGCATGAAGGCAGCGGTTCAGCACCGCTGCCTCGACCGGGTCGGTGCGGAAGCGGCGCACATCGCGCCGCCACCGCATCAGATCCCGTAATTCCGCCCTGAAATCAGGGCCGTAGCTGCCGTTCATGGCAGCCCGCGATCACTCTTCCGCCGGGGCGGCAGCGCGGGCGGCTTTCTTCTTCGCACGCTCGGCCATGGCTTTGCCCGGCACGGCGGCTTTCGGGTTGTTGCGCACTTTCTTCTCGGTCAGGCCAGCAGCTTCGAGGAAGCGGGCCACGCGGTCGGTCGGCTGGGCGCCTTGCGACAGCCAGTATTTCACGCGCTCGGCATCCATCTTGATGCGGTCTTCGCTGTCCTTGGCGAGCAGCGGGTTATAGGTGCCCAGCTTTTCGAGGAAGCGGCCGTCGCGCGGCATGCGCGAGTCGGAGGCAACGATGGCATAGTGCGGGCGCTTCTTGGAGCCGCCACGGGCGAGACGGATTTTCATGGACATGGGTGTTCTCCTTTAAGTCCGGGGTGCAGGGTGGGCGATGTGCGCCCTGCGGGTTGGTTATTTCTGCAGATTCTCGTGATGCCTGATGACTTCGGAAATGATGAAGGTCAGGAATTTGCGGGCGAATTCGGGATCGAGATCCGCCTCTTTCGACAGCCACTCCAGCCGTTCGATCTGTCGCGATTCGCGGGCGGGATCAGAGGGCGGAAGATCATGTTCGGCCTTCAGCCGCCCCACCGCCTGCGTGTGCTTGAAGCGTTCGGCCAGCGTATAGACGAGGATCGCATCGAGCCGGTCGATGCTTTCGCGGTGTTCTTTCAGCAGGGCGCTGGCGCGGGTCGCGACGTCGGTCATGCAAGGGCCTCCGGGGCGGGGTGGCGATAGACAAGGCAGGGGTCGGTGCCCACCGGCGTGGCCTGGCGGTCAAGCCGCGCGCCCAGCCGTTCGGCCAGCGCGATGGAGCGCGCATTGTCGGGGTGGATATAGCTGACGGCGGTTTTCCACCCCAGCACATCATAGGCAAAGCGGCGGGTGGCCAGCGCCGCCTCATGCGCAAAGCCCTTGCCTTCGGCGGCCGGGGTCCAGACCGTCCAGCCGATCTCTTGCTCCGGCCAGGTTTCCGGGAACCATGGCCCGGTCATGCCCAGCGGCGTCGGATCGGTTTTCAGATGCCAGATGAACATGCCATAGCCGCGATGCACCCAATGGCCCGTCAGGTGGCACAGGCTGCGCCAGGCCTGCTGTGCATCCAGCGGCCCGCCGATATAGCGGGCACGCTCGGACATGGCGCAGGCCTCCCAATGGGGCATGTCACCGCGCTGCGGCGCGCGCAGGATCAGGCGGTCGGTTTCCAGCACCGGCGTCGGGGACAGGGCGATGGTCATGCGATGCGCCCCCTCACCCTGCCCTCTCCCCCGAGGGGAGAGGGTGGCGTTGCGCCAGCGGCCATGGCAAGGCACGCCCGCTCCCCGAAGGGGAGAAGGTTGGCTTGGGGCCCCTGCCCCGCCACAGACCTATGCGCGCCGCGACGGATCATTTTTTCTTCATCAACCCCGACAGGCCGGACGGCAGGCTCATCCCGCGCGGCAGACCGCCGCCCAGACCGGGCATCCCGCCCATGCCCCCCATGCCGGATTTCATCGCCTTGGCGGCATCTTCCAGCTGTTCGGGGCTCATGTTCTTCAGATCCGGCATCCCGGATTTGCCCATCATGGCCTTGACGGCTTGCTTCATCATGCCGCCCTTGCCCATCTTCTTCATCATGTCGGCCATCTGCTTGTGCTGTTTCAGCAGACGGTTCAGCTCCTGCACCTCCAGCCCCGCGCCCTGCGCGATGCGCTTCTTACGGCTGGCCTGCAGCAGGTCGGGGTTGGCCCGTTCCTTCTTGGTCATCGAGTTGATCAGCGCGATCTGGCGGCGCAGCATCCGGTCGTCAAAGCCTGCCTCTTCGGCGGCCTTGGCCATCTTGCCCATGCCGGGCAGCATCCCCATCAGCCCCTGCATCCCGCCCATCTTGAGCATCTGCTCCAGCTGGCCGCGCAGGTCGTTCATGTTGAACAGGCCCTTGGCAAAGCGCTTGGCCATGCGTTCGGCCTGTTCGGCCTCGAAGGTCTCGCGCGCCTTTTCGACCAGCGCCACGATGTCGCCCATGCCGAGGATCCGGCCCGCCACGCGCTCCGGCTCGAAGGTTTCCAGCGCGTCCATCTTCTCGCCAAGGCCGACGAAACGGATCGGCTTGCCGGTGACCGCGCGCATCGACAGGGCGGCACCGCCGCGCCCGTCGCCATCCATCCGCGTCAGCACCACGCCGGTAATGCCGACCTTGGCCTCGAACTCGGTCGCCACGTTCACGGCGTCCTGCCCGGTCAGACCGTCCACCACCAGCAGCGTTTCGCGCGGCTGGGCGATGTCGCGCACGGATTGCACTTCATCCATCAGCACTTCGTCGATGTGCAACCGGCCTGCGGTATCCAGGAACAGCACGTCATAGCCGCCCATCGCCGCCTGCGTCTTGGCGCGCTTGGCGATCTGCACCGCAGATTCGCCCTTTACGATCGGCAGGCTGTCCACCCCGATCTGGCCCGCCAGAATCGCCAACTGCTCCATCGCCGCCGGGCGGTTGGTGTCGAGCGAGGCGAGCAGAACCCGCTTGCCGTTCTTTTCTTTCAGGCGCTTGGCCAGCTTGGCCGTGGTGGTGGTTTTCCCCGACCCCTGCAGACCGACCATCAGCACCGCAGCGGGCGGGTTGTCGATCTTCAGCGCATCCGCCGGGCCATCGCCCGCCAGCATGCGCACCAGTTCGTCATGGACGATCTTCACCACCTGCTGGCCCGGCGTCACCGACCGCGTCACCGACTGCCCGGTGGCTTTCCCCTTGACCGCCTTGACGAAATCGCGCGCCACCGGCAACGAGACATCGGCCTCCAGCAGCGCCACGCGCACTTCGCGCAGCGCGGTGTCCACATCGGCCTCGCTCAGCGCACCCTGCTTGGTCAGACGGTCGAACACACCGCCAAGGCGTTCTGAGAGCGACTCGAACATGGTCTTCTCCTTGTGCGGCCCAGCGGCCCGGGGTTATGCCAATGCGAAGCGACACCCGTGGGCGCAACGCGCTGACGGATGGCGATCCCCGCAAAAGCGATGGGACCGGAAGCAGGTGCCTCCGGGGGAATTGCTGGCCCGCTTAGGCCAATTCGCGCCCCGAGTCAACGCCAGCCCCTTTCTTCTTTGCCCAAATACCCAAAACCCCGAGCGGCCCCGGCCCTGCCGGGGCGGCGAGACAGGGCGCGCGGCCGCAGGCCGCTCCGCTTCACAAGCCCGCCAAGCGGCCTTGCCGCCGCCGGTGGGGCGGGTAAGCTGCCCCCTGCAGACAGGAGCGCAGGATGGAAAACTGGGATGAAATCCGCACCGCCTTTCAGGTTGCGCGGCTGGGCACGGTTTCAGGGGCCGCCGAGGTGCTGGGGGTCCACCACGCGACGGTGATCCGCCATATCGACGCGCTGGAACGGCGGCTGGGCACGCGGCTGTTTCAGCGCCACGCGCGCGGCTACACCCCGACCGAGGCGGGGCGCGATCTGCTGGGCGTGGCACAGGCCACCGAAGACCAGTTCAGCCAGCTGGCCAGCCGCATCAAGGGCCAGGGCGAAACCGTGACGGGTGAGCTTGTCGTCACCTCGATCTCGGGCGTCTCGGGCCTGCTGACCCCGGTGCTGACGGGGTTTCAGGCGGCGCATCCCGGATTGATCGTGCGGTTCCTGACCGACATGCGCCTGTTCCGGCTGGATTATGGCGAGGCGCATGTGGCGATCCGCGCCGGGGCCATACCCGAGGAACCCGACAATGTGGTGCAGCCGCTGATCCGCATCCGCACCGGGCTTTACGCCTCGCGCGGCTATATCGCGGCGCATGGCAAGCCCGACGGGCCGCAGGATTTCGCGGGTCACCGCTTTGTCGGCGCCGACAGTGCGCTGAGCCGGGCGCCGTTCCACCGCTGGCTGCGCGATACTGTACCGATGGAGCAGATCACCTATCGCGCCACCGAACCCGCCGTGCTGGAGGCAGCGGTGAAGGCAGGCGCGGGCATCGGCTTTCTGTCGCATTACATCGCCGCCGAAGACCCCGATCTGGTCGAGGTCATGCCGCCGCGCGAAGACTGGGCGCCGCCGCTGTGGCTGGTCACCCATGTCGATCTGCACCGCACGGTCAAGGTGCAAAGCTTCCTTGCCCATCTGAAGGCAGCAGCGGCGGGCTGGACGACAGTATGACCGCAGTCGGCCTGACGCCGCCGCAGCGCGGGCATCTGGCCATGCTGGTGTTTTCGGCGCTGGTGGCCGGGTCGTTTTCGCTGGGCCGGATGGCCGCGCCGCTGATCGCGCCCGCCGCGCTGACCGTGCCACGCTTTGCGCTGGCCGGGGCGCTGGTCGGCGCCGTGGCCTTTGCCACCACCGGCATCCCCCGATCCGCCCTGCGCGCGCCGTGGCGCTATGGCGTGCTGGCGGCCCTGCTGGCCATCTATTTCGTGCTGATGTTCGAGGGGCTGAAAACCGCCTCTGCCGTCTCTGCCGCCGCCGTCTTTACCCTTGCGCCCCTGATGACGGCAGGGTTCGGCTGGCTGGTACTGCGCCAGATCACCTCGCCGCGCATGGGGCTGGCCCTGCTGATCGGCGCTTTTGGCGCGGCATGGGTGATCTTTCGCGGCGATCCGGCCGCCGCCCTGCGGCTGGAGATCGGGCGCGGCGAGGCGATCTATTTCGTGGGCTGCGTCGCCCATGCGCTTTACACCCCGATGGTGCGCCGCCTGAACCGGGGCGAGCCTGCCGTGGTGTTCACCTTCGGCATGATGGTGGCGGGGTTTGCCCTGCTGCTGGCCTATGGCTGGCGCGACATGTGGGCCACCGATTGGGCCGCCCTGCCCGCCATCGTCTGGATCTGCCTGATCTATGTCGCCGTTGCCGCCAGCGCCGCCACCTTCGTTCTGCTGCAATACGCCTCGCTGCGGCTGCCTGCGGCCAAGGTCATGGCCTATACCTATCTGGTGCCAAGCTGGGTGTTGCTGTGGGAACTCGCGCTGGGCCATGGCGTGCCGGGCCCTCGGGTGCTGATCGGCGTGGCGCTGACCGGCTTCGCGCTGTTTCTGCTGCTGAAGGACGAGGGCTGACGGCGGCTTTGCCCCGTCGGTTTTGCCCCATCGGTTTTGCGCAGTCACTGTGCCCCGATGCAGGGCGACAAGCCGGGCCCCGATGCTTAGGTTCGCGTCAACAGAACAGGAGAGGCATCATGGAATTCGGTCTCGATACCTTTGGCGACGTGACACGCGATGCGGCGGGCAAGCTGCTGCCGCAGGACGAGGTGTTGCGCAATGTGGTGGCACAGGGGGTGCTGGCCGATCAGGTGGGCGTCGATGTGATCGCTTTGGGCGAACATCACCGCGATGATTTCGCCATTTCCGCGCCGGAAATCCTGCTGGCGCATATCGCGGCACAGACCCGCCGCATCAAGCTGGGCACCGGCGTCACCGTGCTGTCCACCGATGATCCGATCCGGCTGTATCAGCGGTTCAGCACGCTGAACGCGCTGTCGGGCGGGCGGGGCGAGGTGATTCTGGGCCGTGGGTCTTTTACCGAAAGCTATCCGCTGTTCGGCTATGCGCTGGACGATTACGAAACGCTGTTCGAGGAAAAGCTGGATCTGTTCGCCACGGTCAACCGCGGCGGCGCGGTGAAATGGCAGGGCACGCATCGCCCCCCGGTCAAGGTCGGCGCGGTCTATCCGCCTGCCGGGCCGCAGGGCATCGCCGCCTGGATCGGCGTGGGCGGCAGCCCGGAATCGGTGGTGCGGGCGGTGCGCCATGACATGCCGATGATGCTGGCCATCATCGGCGGCGAGGCGCGGCGCTTCCGCCCGTTCGTGGACCTGTATCACGACGCCTATCACCAGATCGGCGGCACACCGAAACCGCTGGGCGTGCATTCCCCCGGTCTGGTCGCCGATACCGACGAGGCGGCGCGCGAGGCGGCCTTCACCGGCTACAAGGCGCTGCATGACCGGCTGGGCCGCGAACGCGGCTGGGCACCGATCACCAAGGACGGCTTCCTGCACGAGGTGGCGCGCGGCAGCCAATATGTCGGCAGCCCGGAAACCGTGGCGCAAAAGATCGCTGCCACGGTGAAGGCGCTGGGCCTGCAACGCTTCAACATGAAGTATTCGGCGGGCACCACCGGCCATCCGGTGCTGATGCGCTCGGTCGAGCTTTACGGCACGCAGGTCATTCCGCGGGTGCGGGAATTGCTGGCGGCGTGAAACCGGCGGGGTGGCGGCTCAATCGGCCTTCGACACGCCCAGATCCGCCTGAGCCGCCTCTTCCTGCTCGGTATCGTCTTGCTGCGTCTCGTCCACCGTGCTGCCGACACCCGGCTTTGCCGCATAACGCCGCCCGAAGCGGGGCCGTTGCGGACGGCTGGTGCCGCTGAGGAAGTCGCTCATGTCGAATGGTTTCTTGGGGGTCGAATAGCCCATGGTGCAATCCCTTCTGCATCTGGCAGGTCACGGCGAAAAGCGGGGCAAACCGGCGGGCATATGGCCCGCCGCCTCGCATCCCGGCGAGATGAGGTGACAGGTGCCAGCCGCCCCGTTGAGCCGCCTTGTCCTGCCTTTCGCCGGAATCAGAAAATTCAGGGCTGGCGCAAGCTCAGCTGGGCCGCTGCTCCGCCGTCGGCGGCACGTCGATGACCGGCACCACGTCCGCGACACGCGGGCGAGGGGCGGCATCGGGCAGATTGGCCGGAACAGGCAGGGCGTTCTGCGGGAACCCGCGCTTCTGGCCATTGCCAGACTTTATCGTGTCGGCACCCATGAAAGGGTCCTCCATGGCGCCGCTCGGGATATGCCCGCGGCTCATGTACATATGGGGGATGGCAGGGGAAAATGCTACAGGCATCCGGCAGTGAACGTGCCAAACCGCATAATGCGACCGCGCCCGAAGGCTATATATTTGTTTTAACACAAGAGGGGAAATGGTGGACCCGGAGCGATTCGAACGCCCGACCCTCAGATTCGTAGTCTGATGCTCTATCCAGCTGAGCTACGGGTCCGTTGTGAGGCGGTATTTAGCGAGAGCGTCGGGGGGGTGCAAGGGCGAAAATCAACAAGTTCAAAAACTTTCTGACGGGGCTTCAGGTTCGACCTCAGACGGGGTGCTTGCCGTCAGGCCAGCCGGAACCCACCCGGCCCTGACGTTCAACCCGCCAGCCCCGCATCCCCTTCGGCGCCCAGCTTGGGCAGGCGGATGATGAACTCCGTCCCCTCTTCGTCACTGCGCAGCAGTTCCAGCCGGCCGCCATGGCCACGCACCAGCTCGGCGGAAATAGCCAGCCCCAGCCCCATGCCGCCCTTGCGGACCGAGCCTTGGAACGCCTGAAACAGATGCTCGCGCGCCTTGGGTGGCAGGCCCGGCCCGGTATCGCCGACGCGGATCCACCAGTCCTGCTCGTCCTCGCCTGCCGACAGCTCGATGGTGCCCGCCCGGCCCGTGGCATCCAGCGCCTGCCGGGCATTGCGCACAAGGTTCGACAGCACACGCTGCACCTGTTCGGCATCGGCGCGGATCACCAGCCCCGGCGCGGCGTCGATCAGGCAGGCGGGCTCGGTCGTGGGCGAAAGCCCCTCGCCCTCGGCCACATCCTCCAGCATCGGGCGCAGCGCGAATCGCGCCAGACGCGGCGGATGTTCTTCGGCCTTGCCGAAGGCCAGGGTCGATTCGCACAGATTGACCGCCCGGCTGATCGAGCCGACCAGTTTTGGCACCGCCCGCGCCACGCCGGGATCGGGGCTTTGCTCGATCCGGTCGGCGAACAGTTGCGCCGAGGTGAGGATGTTGCGCAGGTCATGGGCGATCTTCGCCACCGCCCCGCCCAGTTGCGCCAACCGTTCCTTCTGCCGCAGCGCACCGATCAGCTCGGTCTGCATCTGTTGCAGCGCCTCTTCGGCATCGCGCAGTTCGGCCACCCGCGCGGTAGGGGTGAACACCAGCCGCGCATCCTCGGGCGCCCCGGCATAGGCCTGCATGTTGCGCACCACGCGGCGGATCGGCAGCACCAGAAGGCGGCGCACCGCAAAGAACAACAGCGCCGCGGTGATCACCGAAATCAGCGCCGACAACACCAGAATCCGCAAACCGTATTCCAGCATCTCCAGCCGCATCGGCCCCTGCCGCAGCGTGATCTCGATCAGCAACCCGGCCTGTTGCACCGGATTGCCGATCACCCGGATGATGCGTTCCTGCGGATCGACCAGCACCGCCATCGCCTCGCGGATCAGATCGAAGGGCCCATCCATCCGCAGGTCATAGGTGGCGGAAATCGGCTCGGGGATTTCAGACGACAGCACAAGCTGGCGCACCTCGTCGCGCCGCAGCACTACGTTGAACACGCCGGCA
This sequence comes from Gemmobacter aquatilis, assembly GCF_900110025.1. Taxonomy (GTDB): domain Bacteria; phylum Pseudomonadota; class Alphaproteobacteria; order Rhodobacterales; family Rhodobacteraceae; genus Gemmobacter; species Gemmobacter aquatilis. Next base: position 469,741 of record NZ_FOCE01000001.1, read on the forward strand.
TTGGCCAGCAGTTCCGCCTCCAGCTCTGGCGTGACCATGCCATCCCCGGCCAGCAGCGCCAGCGAGGCGATCTGCGCCTTTTCCAGCCGCAATTGCAGGTAATCCACCCGGAACCGCGCAATCGAGGGCACGAAGATCAGCACCTCGGCCAGCATGACAAAGGCCACCGTCAGCAACAGAAAGCGCCCCGAAAGGGTGTTGAGGATCCGCGATCCCAGCCGTGCCACGCTGCTTCCCGCCTTCTTCCTTGCCCAAATCCCCACGGGAAAGTGCCCAAGGCACGCCATGCGCGGCAGACCCCGCCCCCTGCCACAAGGGCAGATCAGGGAAGGAAGCGCTGCACCAGCCGCACAGCCCGTTTCACCCAAGGATTATCAAAGAGTTTCGGAGAAAAATAGGCTCCCGCCGCGCGTTTCGACACTTCGCCCAGCGTCGGGTAGGGCAGCACCATGCCCGCCACCGCGCCCAGCTTCAGCCGTGCCGCAATCGCCAGCGCCCAGACGCCGATCAGTTCGCCCGCCTGCGGCCCGCAGATCGAGACGCCGACGGGCCGCCCCTTCACCACCATCAGCTTGATCAGCCCCTCGGCCCGGCCCTCGGCCAGCGCGCGGTCGTTATGCGTGAACTCCGCGCGCAGCACCTGCAGCGCCGCGCCATGCGTCGCCCGCGCCTCGGCCTCGGTCAGCCCGACCTGCGCCAGTTCCGGGTCGGTATAGGTGACGCGCGGGATGTGATGGGTTGCCGCCTTGGCGGGCAGGCCCAGCAGGATCGACCGGATCACCACCCCCGCATGGTAGCCCGCCAGATGGGTGAACTGTGCCCCGCCCGCCGCATCGCCAATGGCATAGACGCGCCGGTTGCTGACGGACCGCAGATCGGCCCCCACCGTCACGCCGCGCGGGGTGGCTTCCACCCCCGCCGCCGCCAGATCCAGCCGCTCCAGCGCCACGCGCCGCCCGGTGGCCACCAGCAGATGCGAGCCGTGGATCACCCGGCCCTCTTTCAGCGTGACCGCAATCGCCCCGGCCTCGCCCGCGATCTGCACCGCGGGTGCGTCTTCCAGCACCACCACCCCCTCGGCCCGCAGGTTGGCCAGCACCAGCGCCGCCAGTTCCGGGTCTTCGCGCCCCAGTGCCCGCGCCGCCTCGATCACCGTCACCGGCACGCCCAGCCGCCGATGCGCCTGCGCCATCTCCATCCCGATCGGGCCACCGCCGAGGATGATCAGATGCGACGGCGCCACATGCAGCGCGAAGATCGTCTCGTTGGTCAGGAACGGCACCGTTTCAATGCCGGCAATCGGCGGGATCGCCGCGACCGATCCGGTGGCGATCACGAAACGTCGTGCGCGGATGCGCTGGCCCCCGACCTCCACCTCGTCGGTGGAGGTGAAGCGCGCCCAGCCGCGGATCACCTGCACCCCGAACCCCTCGAACCGTTCCTGACTGTCCATCGGGGCAATCGCGGCGATGGTGCGCGCCACATGATCCTTCACCGCTGCGAAATCCACCTGCGGCACCACGGGCGTGATGCCGAACCGCGCGCCGGTGGTCATCGCATGGGCCTGTTTCGCCGCCGCCAGCAGCGCCTTTGACGGCACGCAGCCGGTGTTGAGGCAATCGCCCCCCATTTCGGCCCCCTCGATCAGCACCACCCGCGCGCCCATCTGCGCCGCCCCGGCGGCCAGCGACAACCCGCCCGAGCCCGCGCCGATGATGCAAAGATCCGTCTCGATCATGGCAGTCTCCGATAGTGTTTGAGGATCATCGGCAGCGCTGCCAGGGCGGCCAGCCCCAGCAAGGGGCCAAGGATCTGCGGCGAGAAAATGATCGAAAGGTCCGGCGTCTCGCCCCGCGCGAACACGCCCGACAGACCCGACCCGATGGAAGTGAAGACCAGCGCGCCGGGCATGATGCCGAAAAACGTGGTGATCGCAAAGCGCGACAGCCGCACGCCCAGAAAGGCCGGAATCAGATTGGCCAGCACGAAGGGCAGCACCGGCACCAGCCGCATCAGGAACAGCACCGACAGTTCATTGTCACGCAGCCCCGCCTGTAGTTTGGCCACCTGCCCGCCCCGCGCCTCCATCTGTGCCGCGAATCGCGCGCCAAAACCGCTGCGGGCGGCCAGGAAGATGCAGATCGCCCCCAGCGTCGCCCCCGTCACATTGAACAAAACGCCGGGAAACAGCCCGAACAGAAAGCCCCCGGTCAGCGTGGCCACCGTGGCGCCGGGCAGCGACAGGCCGACAATCGCGCTATAGGCCGCCACGAAGCCCAGCGCCGTCAGCCCGAAATGCGCATCGCGCCAGCCCAGCAGCGTTTCGCGATGTGCCGCCAGCGCCGCAAAGCTCAGCCGGTCGCGCAGCAGCACCGCGCCCAGCACGGCCACCAACAGAATCAGCAGGATGGGCAGTTTGGCGGCAAGGCCGCTTTTCGGGGCTTCGGGCACGGCATGTTCCTGTCTGGGGCTGTGTCAGGATGTGCCATGCGCCGGGCAATAGGAAAGCCGCCTCACGCCGGGTTGATGCGTGGCCGGGTTTTCGCGGGCCTTGGCGCGCTTTCTGTAACAAAAGCCGACGCGCCGCCCGGATTTCCGCGCCATGGGCCGGAAATGTTGCAGGAAAAGCGCGGTCGGTGAATTGACTTGCTGCCGCGCCGCCCCTAAAGGACGGGCTTCAAGTTGCAGCGGCCTTCGAATCCGTGGGGTTTGGGCTGCACGTCTGATTGATGGAGAGCCGCAATGAAGCGCACATACCAACCGTCCAACCTGGTCCGCAAGCGTCGCCACGGGTTCCGCGCCCGTATGGCCACCAAAGGCGGCCGTCTGGTTCTGGCTGCCCGCCGCCGCGTGGGCCGTCAAAAGCTGTCGGCCTGATCTTTGTCTGGCCTGTTCGCAGGCCAACGGAGTGACGTGTGATGACACCGCCGCTGGCTGAGGAGGCAGACCGCATCGCGGAGGCTTCCGAAAGCCTTGCGGCGGTTTCGTCATGCCTGCCCTACACGATCCTTGCCAAGCGCGCCGATTTTCTGCGCGCGGCTCAGGCACGCCGTCAGGGCACACAGGGATTTCTGCTGCAGGCCCGCCGCCGCGACGATGGCAGCGAGGCCGTCCGCGTCGGCTTCACCTGTTCCAAGAAGATCGGCAATGCCGTGGCGCGCAACCGCACCAAGCGGCGACTGCGCGAGGTGGTGCGCGCGGTGCTGCCCGCCCTCGCCCAGCCCGGCTGGGATTATGTGGTGATCGGCAAGCCCGGCGTGACCATCGACCGCGATTTCGTGGCGCTGAAGGCCGATCTCGCCACCGCATTGCGGCAGGTCCACAGCCCGCGCCCGCCCAAGGCGGCGAAATGACCCCGCTGGCCCATATCGCCGCGCTGCCGGTGCGGGCCTACCGGCTGATCCTGTCGCCCTGGGTCGGCCATGGCTGCCGCTTTCAACCCACCTGTTCCGCCTATGCGCTGGAGGCGCTGGACCGGCATGGCGCGGTGAAGGGCAGCTATCTGACAGCGCATCGGCTGTGCCGTTGCCACCCTTGGGGCGGATCGGGCTATGACCCCGTGCCGGGCGCCGACCCGGCGCATGACGCGCAACGCTGACGCCGCGCCCGATTTTTCGCAGAAAAATCGCTACCCGCGTGGGGCGGCGGCACGGCGCAGCCGGTCATTGATCGCGCGGCCCAGCCCGGTTTCCGGGACCGGTGCAAAGGCGATGCTGCCCTGCGGCCCGGCCTGCGCATCCGCTTCGCGCAGGATGTGGAACAGATTGGCCGCTGCCTCCACCAGATCGCCCTGCGGTGACAGGCTCAGCCCCGCCTCCCCGCCTCCGAACCCCACAAAGGTTTCGCCCGGCGCGGGCGCCGTCACGTTCAGCCGCACCCGCGCCTCGGGCGCGTAATGGGACGCCAACTGCCCCGGCGCCTTGGGCCGCGCCGGATCGCCCGGCAACGCCAGGGGCACGCCCAGCACCGCCTCGATCGCCTCGACCGACACGCCGCCGGGGCGCAGCAGCGCGGGCGGGCCGTCCAGCGCCAGAATGGTGCTTTCCACCCCCACCGCGCAGGCGCCGCCGTCCAGTACTGCTTCGATCCGCCCCGCCAGCCCGGCCATCACATGTTCGGCCCGCGTCGGTGACACCCGGCCCGAAGGGTTGGCCGAAGGCGCCGCCAGCGGCCCGTCAAACGCCCGCAGCAAAGCCCGCGCCAGCGGATGCGCCGGCAGGCGGATCGCCACCGTATCCAGCCCCGCCGTCACCAGCGGCGACAGCCCGGCCTCGGCGCGCAGCGGCAGCACCATGGTCAGCGGCCCCGGCCAGAACGCCGCCGCCAGCTTTTCCGCCGCCTCCGTCATCACCGCATAGCGCGCCACCGCCGCCAGATCCGGCAGATGCACGATCAAGGGGTTGAACTGCGGCCGGTTCTTCGCCGCATAGATCCGCGCCACCGCAAGGTCGCTGCGCGCATCGCCTGCCAGCCCGTAAACCGTCTCGGTCGGCATGGCCACCAGCCCGCCTTGCGACAGGATCGCGGCGGCTTCGGCAAGGCCCTCGGGCGTGGGGGAAAGCAGTCGGGTTTCCATGTCTCGTGACGCAGCGTTGATCTTGAGCCTGCCTGACCTTGCGTTACTCTGCCCGCCAGTTCCGCAGCTTGCATACGCCCGCGCCGCCTCGTTGCCAAGCGCGGCAAAGGAGGTTTCATGCCCTATCGCGCCCCGGTATCCGAATACCGTTTCGTCTTCGATCATGTCGTCGGCATGGATCAGGTGGCCGCGACCGAACTTTTCGCCGAAGCCACCCCCGAAACGGTAGAGGCGATTCTGGCCGAGGCCGGAAAGCTGTGTGAAACCGTCATCGCGCCGCTGAACCGCGCCGGCGACAAGACCCCGGCCCGGCTGGAAAACGGCGTCGTGCGCACCTCGCCCGGTTTTGCCGAAGGTTTTCGCGCGATTGCCGACGGTGGCTGGGTCGGCATGGCGGCGGACCCGGAACATGGGGGGATGGGCCTGCCGATGGCGCTGACCACGGCGGTGAACGAGATGATCGGGTCTGCCTGCCTTGCCCTGCAGCTCAACCCCCTGATGACGCAGGGCCAGATCGAGGCGCTGGAACATCACGCCAGCGACGAGATCAAGGCGCTGTATATCCCGAAGCTGATCGCGGGCGACTGGTGCGGCACGATGAACCTGACCGAAAGCGGCGCCGGGTCCGATGTCGGCGCGCTGCGCACCAAGGCCGAACGCAATGCAGACGGCACCTACAGCGTGACCGGGCAGAAGATCTTCATCACCTGGGGCGACAATGATTTCGCCGAGAACATCTGCCATCTGGTGCTGGCCCGTCTGCCCGACGGCGCGCCGGGCACAAGGGGTATCAGCCTGTTCATGGTGCCGAAATTCCTGCCCAAACCCGATGGCAGCCTTGGCGCCCGCAACAGCCTTGGCGTTGTCAGCCTGGAACACAAGCTGGGCATCCACGGCTCTCCGACCGCCGTGATGCAGTATGACGGTGCGACCGGCTGGTTGATCGGCGAGGAACACAAGGGCATGGCGGCGATGTTCACCATGATGAACAATGCGCGCCTTGGCGTGGGGATGCAGGGCGTCGCGGTGGCCGAAGCGGCCTATCAGCAGGCGCTGACCTATGCGATGGATCGCAAGCAGGGCAAGACACCGCTGGGCGCCACCGCCATTGTCGATCATGTCGATGTGCGCCGGATGCTGGCGCAGATGAAGGCCGAACTGTTCAGCGCCCGCGCCATCGGTCTGGCCTGCGCCGTGGCGATCGACATGGCCCGCGCCACCGGCAGCGCCGAATGGCAGGCCCGCGCCGCGCTGCTGACCCCGATCATCAAGGCCTATGGCACCGACAGCGGCAACGAGGTGGCGCAACTGGGCGTGCAGGTGCATGGTGGCATGGGCTACATCGAGGAAACCGGCGCCGCGCAATTCGCCCGCGATGCGCGGATCACCGCGATTTACGAGGGCACCAACGGCATTCAGGCGATGGATCTGGTCGGGCGCAAGCTGATGGATGGGGGCGATGCCGCCTATCGCCTGCTGCAAGAGGTGGAAGATCACGCCAAGAAAAGCCGCGATGTGCAGCCCGATCTGGCCACCGATGTCTGGAATGCGGCCGAGGCGCTGCGCGAGGCCACTGAATGGCTGGTGGCGCAGGGCGCCGATGACCGCAACGCCGGGGCGGTGCCCTATCTGCGCGCCTTTGCGCGGGTGCTGGGCGCGCATTACCACCTGAAGGCCGCGCTGGCCGATGCCGCCCGCCTGCCGCTGGCCCGCGTGGCGATCAAGCGGCTGCTGCCGGAACACGCGGCGGCGCTGGCGCAGGTGCGCGCAGGCGCGGCGGGGCTTTACGACCTGACCCCCGAAGCGCTCGCCTCGTGAGCGGCGCGCCCATCCGCTATCCGTTCGAGGCGCCGGACCCCGGCGCCTCGGTCGCCGTGGCCGAAGGCGTGCTGTGGCTGCGCCTGCCGCTGCCCATGGCGCTGGATCATGTCAACGTCTTCGCGCTGGAGGATGGCGACGGCTGGACCATTGTCGATACCGGCTTTGACAGCCGCAAGACCCGCGCGATCTGGGAGGCCCTGTTGGCAGGCCCCTTGCAGGGCCGCCCGGTGCGGCGCGTCGTCGTCACCCATCACCACCCCGATCACATCGGCCTTGCGGGCTGGTTTCAGGCCCGGGGCGCAGAGCTGGTCACCACCCGAACCGCCTGGCTTTATGCCCGGATGCTGACGCTGGACGCGCAGGAAAAGGCCACACCACAACAGATCGCCTTCTGGCGGGCCGCCGGGATGGACCCGGACATGCTGGCCCAGCGCAGCGCCGAACGGCCCTTCAACTTCTGCGATGTCGTTCACCCGCTGCCGCCGGGCTTTACCCGGCTGGTGGAAGGCGGGCAGATCACCATGGGCGGGCGGCGCTGGCAGGTGCATATGGGCGACGGCCACGCCCCCGAACATGCCACGTTCTGGAGCCTGGACGACGATCTGGTGCTGGGCGGCGACCAGCTTCTGCCCTCGATTTCCGCCAATATCGGCGTCTACCCGACCGAGCCGGAGGCCGATCCGCTGGCCGACTGGATTGCTGCCTGCACCCGCTTCCTGCCGCTGGCAGAACCGCGCCATCTGGTGCTGCCCGGCCACAAGCTGCCCTTCACCGGTCTGCCCACCCGCCTGCGCCAGATGATCGAAAACCACGACAGCGCGCTGATCCGGCTGCATGATCACCTTGCCAGCCCGCGCACGGCCACCGGCTGCTTCCCCGCCCTGTTCAAACGCGAGATCGGCCCTGCCGAATACGGGCTGGCGCTGGTCGAATCGGTGGCGCATCTGAACCACCTGCTGAACAAGGGGCTGGCGCAGCGCAGCATGGCCCCCGAAGGGCACTGGCTGTGGGAACAGGCCTGATCGCCGCGCCAACTGTGGCCGCCGCACCGCAGCACGAAAGTGGCGGCTTCCGGGGCGTGACAGGGCGGCGTGAATCGGCTATTGGGCTGGAAACGCGATCATTTCAGGAGACGCAGCGATGGGCGACCACAAGCAGGGCAGCATGGACATCCGCGCACAGGAAAAGACCTTTGCGGGCTTTATCCGCTTCACGATCTGGGGTGCGGGCATCTCGATCGCCGTGCTGATCTTCCTCGCTCTGGCGAATTCCTGATCCACCCTTTCTGAACAGGAGCGCGCGATGCGCCGTCATCTGCTGGCCCTCGGCCTTTTGGCCGCTCTGTCTGCCTGTGGCGCGGCGGAGCCGAAATGGGCCCCCGATCAGGCTGTCGCCGCCGCGCGCTATGTCCATGACGGGCCGCCAGCGGTGACCCTGTTCACCGTGATCAGCACCAGCAACGGGTCTGGTGCCCATTCCGGGCTGATGGTCAACGGGTCGCAGCGGATCATGTTCGATCCGGCGGGCAGCTGGCAATTGCCGCGTCTGGCCGAACGGAACGACGTGCATTTCGGCATGACCGACAAGATGGTCAATTTCTACATCGACTACCACGCCCGCGAAACTTACTACGTTGTCGAGCAGACCAAGATCGTCTCGCCGCAGGTGGCCGAACTGGTGATGCAGCGCGCCATGGCACATGGTGCCGTTGCCAAGGCACATTGCACCAATTCGATCACCGAAATCCTGCATGGCGTGCCCGGATTCGAGAGCATCGGCAGCACAATGATGCCCAAGAAACTGATGCGCCGCTTCGGCGAATTGCCGGGCGTGACCTCACGTACCATCACCGATGACGATGCCGACGACAATCACGGCATCCTGCTGGTGCAGGCGGGCGATCCGCGCCTGCTCGACCCGACGGCGGCGGCCCCTGCCGCGCCGTAAGGCTCAGCCGATCAACACCGGGGTCAGGTAAAGCACCGCCGCCCCGGTGAGGATCCCCAGCAAGACATTCCGGCTCAGCACCCCCGCCAGCACCGTGGCGCAGGCGGCGGCCAGCCGTGCCGGATCGGTCGCACCCGCCGTGGCCGCAGGCCAAAGCACCGCAGGTGCCACCAGCCCCGGAATCACCGCAACCGGCGTATAGCGCAGCAGGCGCTGCACCAGCGGTGGCAGCGTACGATCCCCGATAAGTCCCAGAAACGAGAAGCGCAGCAGAAAGGTGCCAGCCCCCAGCACCAGGATGACGGTCCACAACTGCCATTTGTCGGCGATGATCGGGGAAAGGGTCTGCGTCATCTGTCACGCCACCTTGCGCTTTTCGGTCAGGGTTTCCACGGCGGCGCCGGTCATCATCGCGGCCACACCCGCCACAAGCAGGCCACTGGAATAGGGCATCCACCACAGCGCCAGCGTCACCCCCACCGAAACGGCTGCGGCGGCCAGATTGGCCCGCCCGCGCAGCATCGGCGCGACAGTGGCCAGAAAACAGATCGGTACCGCGAAATCCAGCGCGTATTCCGGCGGAATCGCCTTGCCGAAGGTCACCCCCAGCCAGGTCGCCACATACCAGAACGGGCAGAGCGGCAGCGCCACGCCGAAAAAGAAGGCAGCCTTCTCGGCCGGGGGGCTGGCGGGGCGGCGCTGATACTCCACCATGCTGGCCACGAATGACTGATCCATCAGACAATAGGCCAGACAGGCCCGCACCGTGGGCGGTGTTGCGCCCAGATGCGGCGTCAGCGCGGCAGAATACATCGCCAAGCGCAGATTGACCGCCAGCGCGGTCAGGATGACGATGAACAGCGGCGCCCCGTCTTGGATCAGTTGCAGCGCCGCGAACTGCGCGGCCCCCGCGATGACGATGACAGAAAAGCCCATCGTCTCGATCAATCCCATGCCCGCCGCAGCGGCAGCCACACCGAATACAACGCCGAAAGGCACCACGATGATCAGGAACGGCAAAGAAACGAAGACACCGCGCAAAAGTGCAGCGCGCAGCAGCGAAGGCGTTGGCGAAGGCGGGGGGGCGGTCATTCCGGGTTCCGGCTTTACGGAGAGGATGACACGGCTTAGGCCTTTGCCTCGGGCGATGCAATCGGAGAGGCCGCGTGCGGATATTCGGAACGGTGCTATGCGGCGGGGCGGGGCGGCGGATGGGCGGCGTCGACAAGGCGCTGCTGCGTCTGGCGGGGCAACCGCTGGTCACCCATGCGCAAGACCGGCTGGAACCGCAGGTCGAACGGCTGGCCCTGTCGGCAAATGGCGATCCGGCGCGGCTGGGCTTCACCGGCCTGCCGGTGCTGGCCGATCCGCTGGGCGCCGGGCCGCTGGCCGGTGTGCTGGCCGCGCTGGATTGGGCGGCACCGCTGGGGGCGGATGCGGTGGTGTCGGTTCCGGTCGATACGCCCTTCCTGCCCGGCGATCTGGTGCCGCGCCTGTGGCTGGCGGGCGATGGCGGGCTGGCGGTGGCGCGCTGTGGCGACCGGCTGCACCCGACCTGCGCGCTCTGGCCCGTGGCGCTGCGCGAGGCGCTGCGCAGCGCGCTGGCGGCGGGCGCGTTCAAGGTGATGGCCTTTGCCGCCACCCATGCCGCCGCCGAAGCGCCGTTTCCGGGCGGCGATCCCGACCCGTTCCTGAACCTCAACACCCCCGAAGATCTGGCGCGCGCCGAAGCCGCGCTCGCGCGATGACCAGCTTTGACCGCGTGGCGGTGGTCGATTGGTCCGCCGCCTCAACCCTGTCGCCCGCGCGGCCTTCGCCTGATGCAATCTGGATCGGCCTCTGCGGACCAGAGGGCGCGGCGGAATACTACCACCGCAGCCGCGACAGTGCCGAGGCTGCGCTGCGCGCCCTGATCGCGCAGCCGGGGCGCTGGCTGATCGGCTTCGATTTCCCGATGGGCTATCCGCAGGGCTTTGCCGCCCGGCTGACCGGACACAGCGGTGCGCCTGCGATCTGGCACTGGCTGGCAGACCGGATCACCGATGCGCCCGACAACCGCAACAACCGCTTCACGGTCGCCGCCGCGATCAACCGCCAGTTCGGGGCTGGGCCGTTCTGGGGCCGCCCCGCCGCATTGGCGCTGCCCGATCTGCCCGCCCGTAAAACGGTGAACTACCCCGCGCTTGGCCTGACCGAACGCCGCCTGATCGAACAGCGCGTGCCGCGCGCCCAGCCGGTCTGGAAGCTTTACACCACCGGCTCGGTCGGCTCGCAGGCGCTGATGGGGCTGCCGCGCATCGCAAGGCTGGCCGCCCTGCCGGGGGTCAGCGTCTGGCCGTTCCAGCCGCCCGCGCGGGTGGTGCTGGCCGAGGTCTATCCCTCGCTGCTCGACCCGCTGGTGCGCGCCGCCCCCGGCATCAAGGACGCCGCACAGGTGCGGCTGCTGGCGCGGGCACTGTGGCGGCTGGCGCAGGCCGGGCGGCTGGCCCCGCTGCTGGCCGATGTGCCGCCCGAAGCGCAGGCCGAAGAAGGCTGGATCCTTGGCGCAGGCCATGGCGCCCTGCTCTGCGAGGCCGCCGCATGACCTTCACCCTCCAGCTTGGCATCGACGAGCGTCAGCGCGACACCGCCGCCCGGCTGTATTGGGAGGCGTTCGGCAGCAAGCTGGGCCGAGTGATGGGACCAGAGGCAAAAGCGCTGGCTTACCTCAACCGCGTGATCCGCTGCGATCATGCGGTGGCGGCGCTGCAAGATGGCCAGTTGATCGGGCTGGCCGGGTTCAAATCACCGCTGGGCGGCTTTGCCGATGGCGGCTGGCACGACATGCGCGCGGTCTATGGCACGCCGGGCGCGGTCTGGCGGCTGGCGCTGCTGATGGCGCTGACCCGCGAGGTGGACAATCTGCGCTTTCTGGTGGACGGGATCTGCGTCGCCCGCCCCCATCGCGGGCAAGGCGTCGGCGCGGCGCTGCTGGGCGGGCTGTGCGATGTGGCCCGGGCGCGCGGCTATGGCGCGGTGCGGCTGGAGGTGGTCGACACCAATCTGCGCGCCCGTGCGCTGTATGAACGCCAGGGCTTTCGCGTGACCCGGCGCGACGAGATGGGCGTGCTGCGCCACGCCTTCGGCTTTGCCGCCACCACGACGATGATCTGCGATCTGGCCTGACAGCGGGGCTTGCCGGATCGCGCGGGCCGTCTAATCTGTCCGCAACCTGATGGAGGTGCCATGTCGCCCGAATTCCTGCTGACCGCGTTTATTGTCTGCATCACGCCCGGAATCGGCGTGATCTATACCCTGTCGATGACGCTGGGCGGCGGCTGGCGCGCCGGGGTCTGGGCCGCGATCGGCTGCACATTGGCCACGGTGCTGCATCTGGCGGTGGCGCTGGCCGGGCTGGCGGCGCTGCTGCTGACCAGCGCATTGCTGTTTCAGGCGGTGAAATTCGCCGGGGTCGCCTATCTTTTGTGGATGGCCTGGGCCGTGCTGCAAGGGTCGGGCGGGATGGACATCGCGCCTGCCGCCCCCGCCCCGGCGCTGCGGGTGATCTGGCGCGGCATCCTGCTCAACATCCTCAACCCCAAGCTGCCACTGTTCTTCGTGGCCTTCCTGCCGCAATTCCTGCCCGCCGAAGGCGCGACGCTGGCGCAGATGGCCGAACTCGGCGCCGGGTTTTCGGCGATGACGCTGCTGACCTTCCTGTTCTATGCCGGGCTTGCCGCCTCGGGGCGGCAGATGCTGCTCGACAGCCCCTCGGTGATGCGCTGGATGCGCCGGGCCTTCGCCGCCTCTTTCGCGGCGCTGGGGCTGCGGTTGGCAATGGAGCGCGCGGCCTGAGCGCTGCGGGTGCTGGCATCGGCCCGCGGGGCACGCTAATGGGGGCCGATGTAGGGGGGCTGTCTGCCCCCCGTCGCCTGACGGCGACTCCCCCCGAGAGTATTTGGACCAGGGTGAATATGGCAGAGCTTTTCGCGTATACCGATGGGGCCTGTTCCGGCAATCCGGGGCCGGGTGGCTGGGGCGTGCTGATGCTGGCGCGCGAGGCCGGTGCGGTGGTGAAGGAACGCACGCTGAACGGTGGCGAGGCCGATACCACCAACAACCGCATGGAATTGCTGGCGGCGATTTCCGCGCTGGAAGCGCTGAACCGCCCGTCCGAGCTGACCATCGTCACCGACAGCGCCTATGTGAAGAACGGCGTCACAAGCTGGATCTTCGGCTGGAAGCGCAATGGCTGGAAAACCGCCGACCGCAAACCGGTGAAGAATGTCGATCTGTGGCAGCGCCTGGACGAAGCGCAGGCGCGTCACAAGGTGACGTGGAAATGGATCAAGGGCCATGCCGGCCATGCCGAGAACGAACGCGCCGACGAACTGGCCCGGGCGGGCATGGCGCCGTTCAAGCCGAAAAAGAGCCCGGCATGACGCTGCTTTCCGCGCTCGACTATGCCTCGGTCGCGGTGTTTGCGCTGACCGGCGCGCTGGTGGCCAGCCGGGCGCAACTGGATCTGGTGGGCTTCATCTTCATCGCCTGCCTGACCGCCGTGGGCGGCGGCACGCTGCGCGATGTGATGCTGGACCGCGCGCCGTTCTGGGTGACCGATCCGGTGGTGATCGCGGTGGCGGCGGCGGCGGCGGTGCTGGTGTTCTTTGCCGCGCACCGGCTGGAAAGCCGCTATCGCGCGCTGCTGTGGCTGGATGCCTGCGCGCTGGCGGTGGCGGTGCCAGCCGGTGTGGGCGTGGCGCTGGGGGCCGAGGTTGGCTGGCCGGTGGTGCTGGTCATGGGGATGATCACCGGCTGCATGGGCGGGCTGATGCGCGATGTCGTCTGCAACGAGGTGCCGCTGGTGCTGAAACAGGGCGAGATCTATGTCACCGCCGCCTTTGCCGGGGCGCTGGCCGCCGTTGTGCTGGCCGGGCTGGGCCGCGACGGCGCGCTGATCGCCTGCGCCGTGGTGACCTTCGTGCTGCGCGCAGGCTCCATCGCCTTTGGCTGGCGGTTGCCGGTCTATCGCCCACGCCCGCCGCGCGATGGCCTCAGGTAAAGACTGGCTCAGGTAAAGCGGTAATCCAGCATCACCATGCCCATCGGCAGCGTCTGCACCCCGGTCAGTTGCGGGACGCGGGCGGGGGGCGTTTCGGGGAACAGCCGCACCCCCTGCCCCAACAGATGCGGCACCACGCAAAGCTGCAGCCGGTCCATCAGGCCCAGCGTCAGGAAGGCGCCTTGCAGCATCGGCCCGCCCACGATCCAGGCATCCTTCGGCTGCGCCCGCAGCACCTGCGCCAGCGCCGGAAGATCGCCCTCCCACCGTGACGCCCCACCCCACAGCGGCGGGCTGACCTGCCCGACCACGATGCCCGCCTGCCCCGGATAGGGCCATTCTGGCGCAAGGGACGGCAGTTGTTCATAGGTGCGCCGCCCCAGAACCACCGTGCCGATTTCGGCGATGAAATCGCCATAGCCCCAATCGACCGCCTCAAACGGGGCCAGCCAGCCGACCCCGCCGGAAGCATCCGCCGCGAAGCCGTCAAGGCTTGTCGCCATCATGCCGCGAATCGCGCCCATATTTGCCTTTTCATAACCGAATGTTCGTTTATTATTAACATATGGCCCGCAAGAAAATCATCCCGGATCTCGACGTTTTCGCCACGGTGCGCCTGCTTCTGGCGCAGGGTGGCGACAAGAACGTGTCCTTTTCGACCGTTGCGAAGGCCACGGGCCTTGCGCCGCCTTCGCTGGTGCAGCGCTATGGCAGCCGCGACGACATGGTGCAGGCGGCGCTGGAGGCGGCATGGGATGCGCTGGACGCGATGACCGAGCGCGCCGAGGCCGATGCCCCCCTGAACAGCAAAGGCGCGCAGGCGCTGCTGAAAGCCTTGGGCGCCGATGCGCCGGAAACCGCGGATCTGACGCTGCTGGCCATCGATTTCCGCAACCCCACCCTGCGCGCCCGGGCCGCCGCCTGGCGCGATCGGGTGGAAACCGCGCTGGCAATCCGACTGGGCGGCGGCAGCAAGGGGCGCGAGACGGCGGCGCTGCTGTTTGCCGTCTGGCAAGGGCAGATGCTGTGGCAGATCGCGGGTGGCAAGGGGTTCCGCCTGAAGGATGCGGTCAAGCGGCTTAGCGATTGAGGAAGGTTTTCCACAGCCAGATCAAGGCCATCGCCCCCAGCACCGCCCCCACCAGCAAAAAGCCGGATCGCGTCAGCAGCATCACGAAGCGCAGCACGAACCACGCGATGGACGCCCCGGCCATACCGATCAGCACCGTCACCCCGACACTGGTCTGCACCCGCATGAACCGCGTGGCCAGAAACCCCGCAATCGCGCCGATGATCAGGATAAGCAGGAACCGGGTCATGTCGCCTCCACTGTTCTGCCCAATATGGGGGGCGCGGGGCGATCAGTCCAGTTGCGGCGGCAGGGAAAAACCGCGCAGGAAATCCGCAGGCGCCATGGCGCGTTTGCCTTCGCGCTGCGCCAGCGTGATCTCCACCGCGCCGCTGCCACAGGCCACCACCAGCCCGCCCAGCACCTGCCCCGGCGCGCCGGCGCCATCGGCAAGGCGTGAGGCCAGCAGCTTCACCCGCTCGCCCGCCACGCTGCACCACGCCCCGGGAAAGGGCGACAGCCCGCGGATCAGCCGATCCACCTCGACCGCCGGGCGCGCCCAATCGACCCGCGCCTCGGCCTTGTCGATCTTGGCGGCATAGGTCACGCCCTCGGCTGCCTGCACGTCGGGCACCAGATCGGGCAACCGCGCCAGCGCTTCGCCGATCATCCGTGCGCCCAGCACGCTCAGCCGGTCATGCAACTGCCCGGTGGTTTCTTCCGTGCCGATCGTCACCGCTTCGCGCAGCAGCACCGGGCCGGTATCCAGCCCCGCTTCCATCTGCATGATGCAGATGCCGGTCTGCGCATCGCCCGCCAGAATCGCCCGATGGATCGGCGCCGCCCCGCGCCAGCGCGGCAACAGCGAGGCGTGGATGTTCAGGCAGCCCAGACGCGGCGCATCCAGCACCGCCTGCGGCAGGATCAGCCCGTAAGCCACCACCACCGCCACATCCGCGCCCAGTGCTGCAAATTCCGCCTGCGCCTCGGCGCCCTTCAGGCTGACCGGATGGCGCACCGGGATGCCCAGCGCCTCGGCCCGCGCCTGCACTGGCGAGGGGCGGTCTTTCTTGCCCCGCCCCGCCGGGCGCGGCGGCTGTGCATAGACGCAGACCACCTCATGGGCTTGCACCAAAGCCTCCAGCACCGGAACCGAGAAGTCCGGCGTGCCCATGAAGATCACTTTCATCCGCGCGCCTTCAGCTTTTCCGCCTTGGCGATCAGCATCTTGCGCTTGACCGGCCGCAGATGGTCGAAAAACAGCTTGCCGTTCAGATGGTCGATCTGGTGCTGCACCGAGGTCGCCCAGAGGTTTACGAAATCCCGCTCCTCCATCTCGCCATCGGCATTCAGAAACCGCACCGTCACCGCGCGCGGGCGCGAAATCACGGCAGAAACGCCGGGCAGGTTGGGGCTCGCCTCCTCATGCTCGCGGAACTGCACCGAGGCGTGCAGCACCTCGGGGTTGGCCATCAGCACCGCCTTGCCGCGCTCATCGGAACAATCGACCACCGCCAGCCGCAACATCACCCCGATCTGCGGCGCGCCAAGGCCATAGCCCGGCATCGCATCCATGGTGTCCACCATATCGGCCCAGATCGCGCGGATTTCGTCGGTGATCGCTTCCACCGGGGCGGCGGGGGTTTTCAGGCGCTTGTCGGGCCAGGGCAGGCAGCGGCGGACGGTCACAGGTAATACTGCTTTTCGGCAATGGCCCGCGCTTCGGGCGTCAGGCGGTTCAGGGTCACGATCCCGTCAAGGTGATCGAATTCATGCTGGGCGCAGATCGCGGCGAACCCTTCCAGATCCTCCTCGCGTTCCACCCCGTCCAGCCCGGTATAGCGCAGCCGGATCGCGGCGGCGCGGCGGATCTGCGGCACGATGCCGGGCAGCGACAGACAGCCCTCCGGCCCCTCCACCCGGTCGTCCGACATCCACAGGATATCCGGGTTGATCACCACGCGCGGGCTGCGCGGCCCGTCCTTCCAGGTCGTATCCATCACGAACAGGCGCAGCAACACGCCCACCTGTGGTGCTGCCAGCCCCCGGCCCGGCGCGTCATACATCGTCTCCAGCAGGTCGGCAGCCAGCACGCCCACCGCCTCGGTGATCTCGCCCACCTCGGCACAGCGCTGCGACAGCCGCCCGTCCGGCCAGGTGAGAATCGGCAAAAGTGCCATTCAGCCCTGCCGCGCGCGTTCGCGCTTCAGCTTTTCCATCTTCCGGGTGATCATCTGCCGCTTCAGCGGGCCCAGAAAATCAATGAACAGCTTGCCGTTCAGGTGGTCGATCTCGTGCTGCACGCAGGTCGCCCAAAGGCCGGAAAACTGCTCCTCCTGCACTTTCCCGTCCAGCCCGATCCAGCGCGCGCGCACTTCGGCGGGGCGTTCGACCTCGGCATATTGATCGGGGATCGACAGGCAGCCTTCCTCGTAGATCGACAGATCCTCGGAAGACCAGGTGATCTCCGGGTTGAACATCACCAGCGGGCGCGGCGCATGGGGCGCCTTTTCGCAATCCAGCACGATCAGCCGTTTGGTGATGCCGATCTGCGGCGCGGCAAGGCCCACGCCCGGCGCGTCATACATGGTTTCCAGCATATCCTCGGCCAGCTTGCCCATCTCGGTCGAGATCGAGGCAATCGGCTCGCAGGCTTTGCGCAGGCGCGGGTCGGGATGGATCAGGATCGGGCGTATCATGCGCCTGATTTACTGAAAGCCGGCCCGTGGCGCAATCCTTGCCCGCGGGCAAGACAGCTGCCAAGGCTGCGGCCCGCCGATGGCAGACATTCGGGATTAATTCACAGTAATTTCATAAATAAAAAGAATTTATCCCACCATGCAACAGTTGAACGCTCACATTATCCCGACATACCGCCCATTCTTGGCAATTCCCCGTCCTCCCCCTACCCTGCCGCCCTCACTTGCAGCCACGCGCCCATGCGCTAGGCTCGCCGCGAACAGGGATCAGAGCCATGAATTTCGACGAACAGATCAACCGTTTCGGCACCCATTCGGTGAAATGGGACATGATGGAGAAAACCTATGGCGTGCCCGCCCAGACCGGCATCGCCATGTGGGTGGCCGACATGGATTTCCGCCCGCCGGCCTGCGTGCAACAGGCGGTGGAGGGCATGGCCGCCCATGGCCTTTATGGCTATTACGGCGACGATACCGCCTATCTTGACGCGATCCGCTGGTGGATGGCCACCCGTCACGGCTGGGACGTGCCGCGCGAGGCGATCTTCACCACCCATGGCCTTGTCAACGGCACCGCCATGTGCGTCGATACCTTCACCCAGCCCGGCGACGGCGTGGTGCTGATGACCCCGGTCTATCACGCCTTCGCCCGCGTCATCAAAGCCGCCGGGCGCAATGTCGTCGAATGTCCGCTTGCCGTCGAGAATGGCCGCTACACGCTGGATCTCGCCGCATGGGAGGCCCGGATGACCGGGGCGGAGCGGATGATGATCCTGTGTTCGCCCCACAACCCCGGTGGCCGGGTCTGGACGGTGGAGGAACTGCGCGCCGTGGCCGATTTCTGCCGCCGCCACGACCTGATCCTTGTCTCGGACGAGATTCACCATGATCTGGTCTATCCCGGCGCCAAGCACACCGTCATGCCGCTGGCCGCGCCCGAGATCCTCGACCGGCTGGTGATGATGACCGCCACCACCAAGACCTTCAACATCGCGGGCAGCCACTCCGGCAATGTCATCATCCCGGACGCGGCTTTGCGCGCCCGCTTTGCCGCCCGGATGAACGCGATGGGCATCTCGGCCAATTCCTTTGGCCTGTTCATGGCGACCGCCGCCTATTCGCCCGAAGGCGCCGCCTGGGTGGACGTGCTGATGACCTATCTGGATGGCAACCGGCAGGTTTTCGATGCGGGCGTGAACGCCATCCCCGGCCTGCGTTCCATGCCGCTGGAGGCGACCTATCTGGCCTGGGTCGATTTCTCGGGCACCGGGATGGAGCCTGCCGAATTCATCGCCCGCGTCGAACAACAGGCGCAGATCGCCGCCAATCATGGCATCAGCTTCGGTTCGGGCGGCGAGATGTATCTGCGCTTCAACCTCGCCACCCCGCGCGCGCTGGTGGTCGAGGCGGTGGCGCGGCTGCAGAAAGCCTTCGCCGACCTGCAATGAAAACGCTGCGATGAGAAGACTGGCGCGGCTCTTTTCAGCCCTTACCCTGCTGGCCTTGCTGGCGGCGGTGGCGGTGCTGATCTGGCCGCGCCCACAGCCTGCCCTACCGCCCAGCCCGCCGCCGATCACCGCCCTGATCGGCCCGGTGGACCACATCCTTGTCGAAAAAGCCGCCCGTCGCATGACCGTGTTCCGTGACGGCACCGCGCTGAAAACCTATCGCATCGCGCTGGGCTTCGCGCCGCAGGGTGACAAGCAGCGCCAGGGCGACGGGCGCACCCCCGAGGGCCGCTTCCGCATCGACCGGCGCAATGACAGCAGCGCCTATCACCTGTCGCTGGGCCTCGATTACCCGCAGCCTACCCACATCACCCGCGCCCGCGCCGGCGGCTACAGCCCCGGCGGCGACATCTTCATCCACGGCCAGCCCAATGTCCTGTTCGGCAAAGCCCCGCTGCGCCATGACTGGACGGCAGGCTGCATCGCCGTCAGCAACCCCGAAATCGAGGAACTCTGGTCCGCCGTGGCGCTGGGCACCACGGTCGAGATCCGCCCCTAGGCTTTGGGCAGATAGCCCACCGGCGCATCCTCGTCGCGCTCATAATCCAGCGGTGCCGAATCGCGCACCGTGTTCGAGCGTTTGAAGCTGCAGACCAGCCGCCCGTTTTCCTCGGTCGTGGCGATGATCAGCGCCTGCAGGATATGCCGCGCGCCATCATAGACATCGACAAGCCCCCGCAGGCGCGGCGCCATTCCGGCCTCCAGCAGGATCTCATTCTCGGTCAGCCGCAGCACCGGAAACACCGCCTCGCCGACCTGCACCCGCAACCGGCTGCGCCGCGCCTTGCGCGCCCGCGCAAGGTCGAACCCCTCGCGCAATTCCTTCGGCAGAAATTCCAGCATATCCGTATCCTCCCCGTTTCAGTCTCGCCCAAGTGCAGGTTATTTCAAGGCAACAGCCGACAGATTCCGTGCAAAACCGCCATTGTTGCGCAAAGGGCGCCCCCCTGTTGCACCAAGGCCGCGCGCCCCGCTCTGTTGCCTTCGCCCGGCAAATCGGCAATCTCTGACCCACAGCGCAAGAGGGGCCGATGACCGCAGACAACACTCCCGATCATGGCGGCGGGATCGACGCCGCCGCCGCCCGCTGGGGTGGCCCGCGCGGCGCCTGGATCGATCTTTCGACCGGCATCAACCCAGACCCCTACCCCCTGCCGCCGCTGCCGCCCGACTGCTGGGCCGCGCTGCCCGATGCCGCCGCCCGCGACGCCCTGCTGACCGCCGCGCGCCGCTTCTGGCAGGTGCCCGACGGGGCCGAGATCGTGCCCGCCGCCGGGGCTTCGGCCCTGATCGCCCGTCTGCCTGCCCTGTGCCCCGCCCCGGCCCTGATCGAAGGCCCGACCTATAACGAACATGCCCGCGCCTTCCGCCATGCGGGCCTTGCGGTGCAGACCGAAGGCCCCGCCCCCGTGCGCGTGATCGTGCATCCCAACAATCCCGATGGCCGCCTGTGGCCCCACACCACAGCGGGCGAACGGCTGACCATAATCGACGAAAGCTTCTGTGATGTGACACCCGAAGCGAGCCAGATCGCCCGCAGCGCCACCGATGGCGTGATCGTGCTGAAAAGCTTCGGCAAGTTCTGGGGCCTTGCCGGGTTGCGGCTGGGTTTTGCCATGGGCACCCGCGCCACGCTGACCGGCCCGACCGGCCACCTGTCCGATCTGCTGGGGCCGTGGTCCGTCTCTGGCCCCGCGCTTGTCACCGGCACCGCCGCCCTGTCCGATCCCGGCTGGGCCGACGCCACCCGCAGCCGCCTTGCCCGCGATGCCGCCCGGCTGGACGCGCTGGTCACCGCGCAGGGCGCAACCCTTGTCGGCGGCACAACCCTGTTCCGCCTTTATGACGTGGGCGACGCCGCCCTTTGGCAAGACGCCCTCGCCCGCCACCGGATCTGGAGCCGCACCTTCCCCTATTCCACCCGCTGGCTGCGCCTTGGCCTGCCGCCCGCGCAGGGCTGGGACCGCCTGACCACCGCCCTGGGAACCCTCGCATGAGCGCGGCCCTCCTCCTCCCCGCCATGCTGCTGGATGCGGCACTGGGCGAACCGAAATGGCTGTGGGATCGCCTGCCCCACCCCGCCGTGCTGATGGGCCGTGCCATCGCCGCCGTGGAAACCCGGCTGAACCGGGGCACCGCCCGCCGCGCCAAAGGGGCGCTGGCGATGACCGGCCTCGGCCTTGCCGCCCTTGCGCTGGGCTGGGCGATCCATGCGATCCCTGACGGCGGCCTGCTGGAAATCCTGCTGACCGCGATCCTGCTGGCGCAAAAAAGCCTCGTCCAGCATGTCGCCGCCGTGGCGCAGGCCCTGCGCATGTCGCTGCCCGAAGGCCGCCGCATGGTTGCCCGCATCGTCGGCCGCGACACCGCCGATATGGACGAACCCGCCGTCGCCCGCGCCGCCATCGAAAGCGCCGCCGAAAACCTGTCAGACGGGGTGGTGGCGCCGCTGTTCTGGTATCTGATCGGCGGGCTGCCCGGCCTGCTGCTCTACAAGATCACCAACACCGCCGACAGCATGATCGGCCACCGCACCCCGCGGTACGAGCAATTCGGCTGGGCCGCCGCCCGGTTCGACGACCTGCTGAACCTCGCCCCCGCCCGCCTTACCGCCCTGCTGATCGCGCTCAGCCACTGGCGCCCCGATGCGTGGCGCCCGATCCTGCGCGATGCGCCGCTGCACCGCTCGCCCAATGCTGGCTGGCCCGAAGCGGCCATGGCCGTGGTGCTGGGCACCGCCCTGTCCGGCCCGCGCAGCTACAACGGCGAACTGCGCCCCTTCCCCTGGGTTTACCCCGAGGGCACCCGCACCCCCGGCCCCGCCACGATCGAGGCCGCCTGCACCGCGCTTTGGCGCACATGGGGGCTGATGCTGGCCCTGACCCTGCTGATGGTGATCCTGTGACGCATGTTTCGATGGCCGAGCTGATGGCCGCCCTGCCCCATGTCCTCGCCGCCCCGCGCGACGATACGCCCATCCTGCAACTCTGCTTCCGCCCCGGCTATAACCAGCGCAGCTTCCCCGACAGCCTGACCGCCACCCGCGCCCGCGGCATCCCCGGCGAACGGTTCGAAACCGCCCCTTGGGCCCGCCTGCCCGACGGATCGGGCGACCCGCGCATCCAGATCTCGATCCTGCCGCTGCGGGTGATGGATCTGGTCTGGCGCGACCGCGCGGCCACCCCGCACCCCGGCGACACGATCATCGCCGACCTGAACACCACCGAAGAAAACCTGCCCGTCGGCACCCTGCTGCAAGCCGGCACCGCCCTGCTGCGCGTCAGCGACCTGTTCAACGACGCCTGCGTGAAATGGAAGGTCCGCTACGGCACCGAGGCCAAGGACTGGGTCACCCTGCCCGGCCACCCGGAACTCCGCCTGCGCGGGATCTTGTGCTCGGTGGAGCAGGACGGGGTGATGCGGGTGGGGGATCGGTTGAAGCGGGTGTGAGGCGGGAAGGTGGACACTTTCTATGCTAGAAACTATGCACTGCA
Source organism: Gemmobacter aquatilis (assembly GCF_900110025.1). Taxonomy (GTDB): domain Bacteria; phylum Pseudomonadota; class Alphaproteobacteria; order Rhodobacterales; family Rhodobacteraceae; genus Gemmobacter; species Gemmobacter aquatilis. The sequence continues at coordinate 491,896 of NZ_FOCE01000001.1, forward strand.
CTACATTGATACGGCGGACACAAAATGTACATTGAAGTATATTATGCTAGGCCGCGCTCATCAACTCCGCCAAGAGCCGCACGCCGCCCTCAACGGAGTCATTTATTTCATTACCTCAAACGAAAATTAAGGAGATGGCTGAAGGATGAGCTTTCCACGGGAAGTAACAATAATTGATAATCTAGTAGATAGTATCCGGTATCATTATGGGAAGGTAGTCGAGTTCGATAGCCTACTAGTCATCGCGCGCAACGATCTTGAAACGAAAAATATTCCCTATGACCCTAACGGGCTTGTATTTTTTGGTACTGGAGATCCGACAGTTGGTGAATCTGTAACCAGCCATCACATCACAAAGTCTCAATACGTTTTCAACATCTCTCGCGAAGGCCCGAATATTGTTTGGGCTCGAAGCGCTGCGATTATCTGCATTTTTGAGAGTTGGGAGCATGTGGCGAGAAACGCCATAGCCAAATATATGAATCGCGAGAGAACCAAAATTACTCGACCAGTTTGGGGAGACCTTCGAAATCTTCGAAATGCATGTGCCCATGGGGATAGGAAACTTCGGAAGCAACTAGAAGTATTTGATTTTTTTGATGTTGGTAACGTTGTGGATTTCTCTGGAGAACAGTTCGAAATAGTTACAAACTGCCTTCTCGCTGACTGTGAAGAAATGGCACTTGACATATTTGGTGTCTACCGAAAATACCCGTTCAAGCAAACCCTCATTTAGGCTAACAAAAGTTCAGCTTAGAGCTTCCACCTTGAAGGCTGGCTTCTTATTGATGAGAAAAGCCTAGTGCCTCGCCAAAATTTGCACACGGTCATCACCACATTGCACCCATAGGCTGCAACGGATGGACCGCCCCCTCACATCCCCTCCACATCCCGTCTCCCCCGCCGCCACGCCACGAACAGCGCCTCCGCTTCCCCGGCCAGCGCCGCCCAGCGCGGCAGCACCTCCGGCCCGGCGAAGGGCATCACCAGCCGGGCCTCGCCTTGCTGCACCGCCATTCGCGCCGCGCCCATCCGGGCGTTCCACAGCGCCAGCGCCTCGGGCGGGGGGGTGACGTTCCAGGGCAGCACCAGCCACCAGCCGCCGTCGCCGGGTTCTACCCGGAACTCGGGCGCCTGCGGCACGACGCGGGCGTAGACGGTGCCCTGATCGGCCTCGATGCCGCAAAATCCGGCGGTCTTCAGCGCCTGCGCCACGTCCTCTGCCGTCATGCCACCAAAGCCTCGGCCTTTTTCAGATCCACGCTCACCAACTGGCTGACCCCCTGTTCCTGCATCGTCACGCCGAACAGCCGGTCCATCCGCGCCATGGTCACCGCATGGTGGGTGATGATCAGAAAGCGGGTCTCGGTGCGTCGGGTCATCTCGTCCAGCAGGTCGCAGAACCGGGTCACGTTGGCATCGTCCAGCGGCGCATCCACCTCGTCCAGCACGCAGATCGGCGCGGGGTTGGCGAGGAACACCGCGAAGATCAGCGCCAGCGCGGTCAGCGTCTGTTCGCCGCCCGACAGCAGGCTCAGCACCGCCAGTTTCTTGCCCGGCGGCTGGCACATGATTTCCAGCCCGGCCTCCAGCGGATCGTCGGATTCCACCAGCACCAGCCGCGCCTCGCCGCCACCGAACAGATGGGTGAACAGCGTCCCGAACGATCCGTTGACCTGCTCGAACGCCGTCAGCAACCGCTCGCGCCCCTCGCGGTTCAGGCCCGCAATCCCGGCGCGCAGGCGTTTCACCGCCTCCTCCAGATCCAGCTTTTCCTGCAACAGCGTGTCATGTTCGGTCTGCACCGTCTTGGCGTCTTCCTCGGCCCGCAGGTTCACCGCGCCCAGCGCCTCGCGCTGGCGCTTCAGGCGGGTCACATCGGCGTCAAGCTGATCGACCGAGGGCATGGCCGCAGGATCGGCCTTCAGCCGGTCCAGCAACTGGCCCGGCGCCAGTTCGGTGTCTTCCCGAATACGCTCGGCAGCGGCGGCGACCATCTCGCGCGCGGCATCCGCCCGCGCCTCGGCCCGCGCCCGCGCCTCGCGCGCTTCGCCCGCCGCGCGTTCCGCCTCGCGCTCTGCCGCCTGCGCAGCACGCAGCACGCCCTCTGCCCCGGCCAGCGCCTCGGCAGCGCGGGCGCGGCGGTCCTCGGCGGCGTCCATCGCCTCGGCCAGATCTTCGCGCTGGATGGCGATCTCTTCCGGCACGGCGCTGGCCTCGACCAGTTCTTCCTCGGTTTCCGCCTTGCGGTCCGCCAGTTCGGCGCTGCGCTTTTCGGCGGTGTCCAGCCGGTGGCGCCAGCCTGACAGCTCTTTCACCACCTCTTGCCGCCGCCGCACCCGCGCCTCGCCCTCGCGCCGCACCTCATCCTGCGCCGACCGGCGGGTCATCATGGCGCCCCGCGCGCCCTCCACCGCCTGCCGCAACCCCTCGACCCCGGTGCGTGCGGCCTCCAGATCGCCCAAGCCCTCGGCCCCCGCCGCCGCCTCGGCCAGCCGCAGCCGCGCCGCCTGCGCCTCGTCCTCGAACCGCGCCACGGCCAGCCGCGCCGCCTCCAGCTTGCCCCCGGCGATGGAACGATCCGCCTCGGCCCGCGCCAGGGCCCGCCCGGCCTCGGTCACCCGCGCATCCGCCGCACGCCGCGCCTCGCGCGCCATCTGATCGGCCCGCGCCAGATCGGCCAGCCGCGCCTGCAGGGCCTCATGCGCCTGCCGCGCCCCTTCGGCCCGCGCCGCCACCTCCTCCAGATCGCGCTTCACCTGCACCAGCCGGTTCAACTGCACCAACCGCAGCGCGGCAGCCGAGGGCGCATCCTCCGCCCCGGCGCAGAACCCGTCCCAGCGCCACAGATCGCCCGCAAGGCTGACCAGCCGCTGGCCGGGCCGCAGCGCCGCCTGCAAGGCGCGGCCCTGCGCCGGTTCCACCAGCCCGATCTGCGCGATCCGCCGCTGCAACACCGCAGGCGCCGTGACAAACCCGGCCAAAGGCTGCACCCCTTCCGGCAAGGGTTGATCTTCGGCATAGAGGGGCAGCAAGGCCCAGCCCGAGCGCGCGCCTTCGGCCAGTTCCGGCGCGCGCAGATCATCGGCCAGCGCCGCGCCCAAGGCCGCCTCATAGCCCGGCTGCACCGTCAAACGGTCCAGCAGTTGCGCCCCGGCCAGCGCCTCGCGCGCCACCAGCCGGGCGAGGGCCTGCACCTCGGCGCGCAGCGCATTGGCCTCGCCCTCGGCGGCAGATCGCGCGGCGCGCGCCTCGGCCTCGCGGCTCTGCACCTCGGCGCGGGCCTCCTCGGCCATCGCCAGCGCCTCTTCCGCCGCCTCGGCCAGCGCCAGCGCCGCCTCCTGCGCCTCTTGCGCGCCCTCTTGCGCCTCGGCGGCGCGCTCCAGCGCTTCGCCCGCCCCCTCCACCATATCGCGGGCACGTGAGGATTCGGCCTCCGCCCGCTCCAGCACCGCCCGCGTATCGCCCAGCAGACGCTGCGCCGACTGGTGCCGCGCCGCCAGCCGCGCCACATCTTCGGTGCACTCGCTCAACTGTGCCTCGGCGGCGCTCAGTTCCGCCGCTGCGGCCCGGGCCAGCTCTTGCGCCTCGGCCAGCCGGTCGTCATGGCCCTCATGTGCCTTGACCAGTTGCGCCAGTTCCCAATCCAGCCGGGCAATCGTCTCGCCCGCGTCGCGGTTCAGCCCGGCCTCCCGCTCCAGATCGCGGGTCAGTTGCGCGATACGGCCATGCAGCGTGTCGATCACCTGCCGCGCCCGCGCCTCCTGATCGGTCAGCGCGTCGCGCTGCACCGCCAGGCGCTGCAACACCGCCCCGGCAATCGCCTCTTCCTCGCGCTTGGGCGGCAAGGCGGCCTCTGCCGCCTCGCGCCCCTGCCCGGCCTCGCGCGCCGCGCGTTCCGCCGCCGCCGCGACCAGCAGCCGGGCGCGCAGGGTTTCCTCCGCCTCGGCCCGCGCCTGATCGGCTTCGCGCCAGCGCCGATACAGCAACATCCCCTCGGCCCGGCGCAATTCCTCGCCGATCTCGCGATAGCGCGCCGCCTGCCGCGCCTGCCGCGCCAGCGTGGCCAACTGCCCCGCCAACCCTTCCAGCACATCATCGACGCGCAGCAGGTTCGCTTCGGTCGCACTCAGCCGCAATTCGGCCTCGTGCCGCCGCTGATACAGGCCCGAGATCCCCGCCGCCTCTTCCAGAATCCGCCGCCGCGCCTTGGGCTTGGCGTTGATCAGTTCCGAAATCTGCCCCTGCCGCACCAGCGCGGGCGATTGCGACCCGGTAGAGGCATCGGCGAACAGCATCTGCACATCGCGCGCCCGTACATCACGCTGGTTCGCCTTGTAGGCCGATCCGGCATCGCGGGTGATCCGGCGGGTGATTTCCAACTGGTCCTGATCGTTGAACCCGGACGGCGCCAACCTTTCGCTGTTGTCGATGACCAGCGCCACCTCGGCAAAGTGGCGGGCGCCCCGGCTGGCGGCCCCGGCGAAGATCACATCCTCCATCCCGCCGCCGCGCATCGCGGTCGGGCGATTCTCGCCCATCACCCAGCGCAACGCTTCCAGCAGGTTGGATTTGCCACAGCCGTTCGGCCCCACCACGCCGGTCAACCCGTCATGGATCGCCAGTTCCGTCGGATCGACGAAACTTTTGAAACCGTTCAGTCTGAGCCGTGTAAACCGCAAGCAGGCCATCCCCCAAGGGCGGCTATCGTCGGGAATTGCGGCGCCCGAGTCAACCGCCCCACCATTGACGCGTTGCTCCGCCGCGCGCAACACTCGCGCCATGAGCCTCTCGCTGCCGATCACTGGTCGCTGCCTGTGCGGCGCCACCCGCTACCGCATCACCGCCCCGCTGCTGTGGTGTGCCTTTTGCCATTGCGACAGTTGCCGCCGCGCCACCGGCGCGCCGATGGCCAGCTATCTGGGCGCCGATGTCACCGCCACCACATGGGAAGGCCCGCCGCGCCTGTCGCATTCCACCAGCCCCGGCACCTTCTGGGATCGCTGCGGCCATTGCGGCAGCCCGCTGGCCTTCCGCGCCACCCGCTATCCCGGCGAGATTCACCTGCATGTCGCCACGCTGGACCGGCCCGAAGATTACCGCCCCGACATGCAGGTCCATACCGACGAGCGCCTGCCCTGGCTGCATCTGGCCGACCCGCCCCCCCATCAGTTGCGCGCGCAGGACGACCCCGCCCCGGTGCTGGCGCTGATCCGCAGCGCCTTTGCCTATATGGAGGGGCGGATCGACCCGCCCTCGTCGATGCTGCGGCTGACCGAAGACGACATCCGCCAACAGGCGACAGAGGGCGAGGTCTGGCTGATCGGCGAGACCCCCGAGGCCTGCCTGTTCCTGACCCGCAAGGCGGATGCGCTGTATCTGGGCAAGCTGGCCACGGCAGCCGGGCAGCAGCGGCGCGGACTGGCGCGGCGGCTGGTGGCGCTGGCGGACTTGCGCGCCCGGCAGATGGGGCTGGCGGCGCTGGAATTGCAGGTGCGGGTGGAGCTGGTCGAAAACCACGCGACCTTCGCGGCGCTGGGTTTCATCAAGACGGGCGAGACGGCGCATCCGGGCTTTGACCGGCCCACCAGTTTCACCTTCCGCAAGGCGGTGACGTAAGCGGGGGCGCTGCCCCCGTCGCGCCTTGCGCGACTCCCCCGGAGTATTTTTGCCAGGATGAAGCGGCAAGGGCCAAGAGCAGCAGGCTTTGAGGGAAGCGGGCTTTGCAAGGCGCGGGCTTTGGCGCAGGTTGGCGGCAGCAAACCCCGGAGACTGCCATGATCCCTGCCCTTCTGACCCTGCTTCTGTCGCAACTCGCGGGCGAAACCCTCAGCCGCGCGCTGGGGCTGCCTTTGCCCGGCCCGGTGCTGGGGATGCTGTTGCTGATCCTTGGCTTCGCGCTGGTGCCCCGGCTGGTCGATGTGGTGCGGCCCTTGGCGCAGGGGCTGCTGGGGCATCTGTCGCTGCTGTTCGTGCCCGCGGGCACCGGGGTGATCGGGCATCTGGACAAGATCGCGGCACAGGGCGTGGCGATCCTGCTGGCGCTGGTCTTTTCCACCCTGCTGGCCATCGCGGCAGGGGCGCTGGCCTTCACCGCCGTCGCCCGGCTGATGGGCAGCGAGGAGCCGGAAGCATGAGGGATTTCGCCGAGATCTGGTCCTATCTGGCCGAAGGCCCGCTGCTGTGGCTGACCGCGACGCTGGTCGCCTATGCCATCGGCGACGCCTGTTTCCGCGCCTCGGGGCGCAAGCCCTATGTCAATGCGGTGCTGATCGCGGTTCTGCTGCTGGCGCTGCTGTTGCAGGCCACCAGCACCGCCTATGCGACCTATTTCGAGGGTGCGCAATTCGTGCATTTCCTGCTGGGCCCCGCCACCGTGGCGCTGGCCTTGCCGCTGTGGGACAACCTGCCGCAGGTGAAGCGCGCGGCGCTGCCGCTGCTGGCCGCCCTGCTGGCCGGATCGGCGACCGCCGTCATCTCGGCGCTGGCCATTGCCCATGCGCTGGGGGTGCGCGGCGCGGTGCTGGCCTCGCTGGCGCCGAAATCGGCCACGGCGCCGGTGGCGCTGGGGATTTCCGACCGGCTGGGCGGCTCGCCCACGCTGACCGCCGTGCTGGTGATCCTGACCGGGATCATCGGCGCGATCTGCACCACGCCGCTGCTGAACCTGCTGCGCATCCGCGACTGGCGGGCGCGCGGCTTTGCCACCGGCGTTGCGGCGCATGGCATCGGCACGGCGCGCGCCTTTCAGGTGCATCCCAAGGCCGGGGCCTTTGCGGGCCTCGGCATGGGGTTGAACGCCGTGCTGACCGCCTTCCTCGCGCCGCTGGTGCTGCGCTTCTTCCAGTAGCGCGTCAGCCGCCCAGCGCCTCTTTCAGCGCATCCTGCAACGGATCGCCCGAGGCGGACGGTTTCGGCGCGGGCTTGGGCGCGGGCGCTCCTGCCGCAGCCGGAGCCACCGGCACATTGGCCGACGAGGCCGCCGCCCCGCCGCCCATCACCGGCGGCGCGCGCCATTGCGGCACGATCATCGGCAGCGGCTCGGGCGGCACGCCCTTGTGCACCCGCACCATGACCTCGCGCCAGATATCGGCGGGCAGGCCGCCCCCCGTCACCCCGGCCAGCGGGCGGTTGTCGTCATAGCCCATCCAGACCCCCACCACATATTGCGCCGAAAAGCCGATGAACCAGGCATCCCGCGCCGCATTGGTGGTGCCGGTCTTGCCCGCCACCTCGCGCCCGTCCAGCCGCGCCCGGCGCCCGGTGCCACGCTCCACCACCTGGCTGAGCATATAGGTCAGCAGCTCTGCCGCATCCTGGCTGATCACCCGCTCGCCGATGCCGCCGCTTTGCCCGATCAGTTCGGTCTCGTCGCCCTGCAGCTTCAGGCTGACCAGCCCATAGGGTTTCACCGACGAGCCGCCATTCAGGATCCCGGCATAGGCTCCGGTCATCTCCAGCAGCGTGCTTTCGCTGGCGCCCAAGGCCAGCGCCGGCCCCGCGGCCAGATCGCTTTTCACCCCGAAATCCGCCGCAACCTGCCGCACCACCTTGCGCCCCACCGCCTCGGAGATCCGCACCGCCGGGATGTTGCGGCTTTCCTGCAAGGCCTGGGTCAGCGTCACCAGCCCCTTGAACTCCTTGTCATAGTTCACCGGAGTCCAGGGGCCGGAGCCCTTGATGTTCAAGGTCAGCGGCTTGTCTTCCACATAATCCGCCGGGCTGTAGCCCAGATCCAGCGCCGCCGCATAGACGAAGGGTTTGAACACCGATCCGGTCTGGCGCAGCGCCTGCGTCGCGCGGTTGAAACTGCCCGCTGCCGCGATCCGCCGCCCGCCGACCATGGCGCGCACGGCGCCGTCCGCGCTCATCACCACAATCGCCGCCTGCGCCTGACTGCCCTCTTTCAGCTTGGTATCGAACACATATTGCAGCGCCTCTTCCGCCTGCCGCTGGATCTGCTGGTCCAGCGTGGTGCGGATGGTCACATCCTCGGTCGTCTCGCTGGTCAGGAAGGCCGGGCCCGCCTCCATCACCCAGTCGGCAAAGAACCCGCCCGCGTTCTTCGACGCCGCTTCCGACAGTTGCGCCGGATGGGCGCGCGCATCCTCGGCCTGCGCTGCGGTCAGAAAGCCCTGCTCCTCCATCAGCCCGATGATCACATTCGCCCGGTCCTGCGCGCGTTTGAGGTTGTTGGTCGGGGCATAGCGCGACGGTGCCTTCAGCAACCCCGCCAGCATCGCCGCCTCGGCCGGGTTCACGTCCTTGGCCGATTTGCCGAAATAGCGCTGCGCCGCCGCCTCGAACCCGCGCGCGCCTGCACCCAGATAGGCCCGGTTGAAATAGATCGTCAGGATTTCGGCCTTGGTATATTTCCATTCCATCGCGAAAGAGAACGGGATCTCCTTCACCTTCCGCCACACGCCGCCGCCGCGGCAATCCTCCTCATACTCCGATTCGCTCTTCCAGACCTTGGGGTCATAGGCGACCCCCAGACACAGCAGTTTCGCCACCTGCTGCGTGATGGTCGATCCGCCGTTGCCTTCCAGCGGGCCACGCCCTTCAGCAAGGTTGATGCGCACCGCGCTGGCAATGCCGCGCGGCGAGATGCCGAAATGGCCGTAGAACCGCTTGTCCTCGGTCGCCACCACCGCATTGCGCAGATGCTCGGATACCGTGTCCGAGGTGATCATGCCGCCGAAGGTTTCGCCCCGCCAGGCGTAAACCTGCCCGTCGCGGTCCAGCAGCGTGACCGATCCGCGCGCCCGCGCATCCACCAGATCCGACACCGGCGGCAATTGCTGCATGAAAAAGAATGTGGCGCCGAACACCACCAGCCCCAGCACCGCCGCCACCCGCCAGCCAATGCCCCAGACGATTCGCCACACCAGCGCCACCAGCCCGAACACCATGCCGAACAGGAACCCGCGGATCAGCCCCGGCCGCGCCGTGCCGCTTGCGGCTTTCGCAGGGGCTTTGCGCGCGGATGCCGGTTTTTTCGTCGGCGTGGGCTTTCTGGGCGGCACACCGCCGCCGCCCTTCCCGCCGCCACTGCCGCCGCCACTGCCGCCACGTCCGCCCGAAGCCGGATATCGCCTGTCTGCCGTCAGCGGTGCAGACCGCTTTCCAGTTCCGCTCATGCCCGATACGCCCGTTCTCTGGTCATTGTTTTGCCGGAATCCTACCGCGCCTTGCACCGAAAGTGGAGCCTTCACTCCCGCGATTCGCAATCGCATGTCGCACAATATTTAATCGTATCGCATAAATTTTACCCTCACCATGCAGTTGCGGCAAAGCGGTGCCGCCGGGCACATGCTGAAAACTTGTGCTGATCGCGCATTGCCCGCCTTCTTGACGACGCAAGGCCCCGTAGTGGGCCGTCTGCCAGAAGAAGGGGACGCACGTGAAACTGATCATCGCAGCAATCAAGCCGTTCAAGCTGGAGGAGGTCCGCGAGGCGCTGACCACCATCGGCGTGCGCGGCATGATGGTGACCGAAATCAAGGGGTTCGGCTCGCAGTCCGGCCATACCGAAATCTATCGCGGTGCCGAATATGCCGTGAACTTCGTGCCGAAAGTCCGGCTCGAGGTCGTCGTGCCCGACAGCCTCGCGGATCAGGTTGTCGAAACCATCCGCAGCACGGCTCGCACGGACAAGATCGGCGACGGCAAGATCTTCGTGCTCGACGTGGAACAGGCCGTGCGGGTCCGCACCGGCGAAACCAACGACGACGCGCTCTGAGAAAAGGCTGGAAGGGGAACAGAAAACCATGAAATCACTGACGAAACTCTCTGGGCTCGGGGCGCTTGGCGCTCTTGCCGCCCTGCCCGCCTGGGGTCAGGAGGCAGCCGCACCGCTCGCCCCCTATACTTTCGAGCAGAGCGTGAACAACGGCGACGTGGCCTGGATGTCGATCTCGACCGTCCTCGTCCTGCTGATGACCGTGCCGGGCCTTGCGCTGTTCTACGGCGGTCTGGTGCGCACGAAGAACATGCTTTCGGTGCTGACCCAGGTCTTCGCGATCTGCGCCGTCGTCGCCATCATCTGGGTGACCTATGGCTACTCGATGGCCTTCACCTATGGCGGCAGCCTTGACGCCTATGTCGGCGGCTTCTCGAAGATGTTCCTCGCCGGTGTGGACATCAACTCCAAGGTCGCCACCTTCACCAACGGCGTCTACCTGCCGGAATTCACCTTCATCGCCTTCCAGATGACCTTCGCCTGCATCACCCCGGCGCTGATCGTCGGCGCCTTTGCCGAGCGTGTGAAATTCTCGGCCCTGCTGGTGTTCTGCATCCTCTGGGTCACGCTGATCTACTTCCCGATGGCCCACATGGTCTGGTGGTGGGGCGGCCCGGACTTCCTCGCACAGGAACAGACCGCCAAGCTCATCGCCGAAGCTGCGGGTGATACCGCCGCTGCCGAAGCCGCTGCCGCCAATCTGGGCGCCAATGGCCTGCTGTGGAACTGGGGCGCGCTGGACTTCGCGGGCGGCACCGTGGTGCATATCAACGCCGGTGTTGCCGGCCTGATCGGCTGCATCGTGATGGGCAAGCGGATCGGCTATGGCAAGGAATCCATGGCGCCGCACTCGCTGACCATGACGATGATCGGCGCCTCGCTGCTGTTCGTCGGCTGGTTCGGCTTCAATGCCGGTTCCAACCTCGAATCCAACGCGATCACCTCGCTGGCCATCGTGAACACCTTCGTCGCAGCCTGCGCTGGCGGCGTGGCGTGGATGTTCATCGAATGGGCGATGAAGGGCAAACCCTCGCTGCTCGGCCTCGTGTCGGGTGTGGTGGCCGGTCTGGTCGCGATCACCCCCGCCGCTGGCTTCGCTGGCCCGATGGGTTCGATCGTGCTCGGCCTCGTCGCGGGTGTGCTCTGCTTCCTGTTCGTGGCCTATGCCAAGAACGCCTTCAAACTGGATGACAGCCTCGACGTGTTCGGTGTCCACGGCATCGGCGGCATCATCGGCGCCATCGCCACCGGCATTCTGGTGAACCCCGCCCTCGGCGGCGCCGGTATCCCGGATTACCTGACCCAGCCGGGCTCGCTGCTGGTGGCCGACTATGTGTTCTCGACCGCGGTCATGGCGCAGATCAAGGCCGTGATCTTCACGGTGATCTTCTCGGGCGTCGGCTCGTTCATCCTCTACAAGCTGGTGGACATGACGATCGGCCTGCGCGTGAAGGCCGAAGTGGAACGCGAAGGTCTCGACATCGCGGAACACGGCGAACGCGCCTACTACATGTAAGCCTCCCGGCGGATCGGTTCGCGCCGATCCGCCCCTTGCGCCTCCCGGCGTCCTCCCCCGGGCAGTGCAAACCAGAAGGCCCGGACCTTGCGGTCCGGGCCTTTTTCATTCCACCGAAAGACGGCGCTTACAGGACCGAAGCCACCGCCCGCGCCAGCACCGGCACCGTCTGCGCATTCAGCCCGGCAATGTTGATGCGGCTGTCGCCCACCATGTAGATACCGTAGTCCTCACGCAGCCGCACCACCTGCGCCTCGCTCAGCCCAAGGCGCGAGAACATGCCGCGATGCTGCGCCACGAAATCGAACCGGTCGCTGTTCGTCTCGGCCCGCAGCGCCTCGGCCAGCGCCTGACGCAGGCCCAGCATGTTCTGCCGCACCTCCTCCAGCTCCGCCATCCAGTCGGCCCGCAGCGCCGCGTCGCCCAGAATCATCGTCACCAGCCGCGCGCCGTGATCTGGCGGAAAGCTGTAATTCTGCCGGTTCAGGAAGGCGAGGTTCTGCTGCGTGATCACCGCCGCCTCGGCATCCTTGGAAATGGCGATCAGAATCCCGGTCCGCTCACGATAAATCCCGAAATTCTTGCTGCACGACGCCGCGATCAGCACCTCGGGGAAGCCCGAGGCCACCAGCCGCGTCGCCTGCGCATCCGCCTCCAGCCCGTCGCCAAAGCCCTGATAGGCCAGATCGACCAGCGGCACCGCGCCACGTTCGGCCAGCAAATCGCAGACCTTGCCCCATTGATCGGCGTTCAGATTGGCGCCCGTCGGGTTGTGGCAGCAGCCATGCAGCAACACCACATCGCCCGCCATCACCCGGCCCAGATCCTCCATCAGCCCGTCGAAATCCACCCCGCCCGACACCGCGTCGAAATAGCGGTATTCCGCCATCGGGATGCCCAGATACTTGATGATCGACGGATGGTTCGGCCAGGTCGGCAGCGAAATCCACACCTTTGCCGCCGGGGCGGCCAGCTTCACCAGTTCCAGCGCCTGCCGGATCGCGCCGGTCCCGCCGGGGGTCGACACCGAAGACAGCCGCGCGGCATCGACCGCGCCATCCAGAATCAGCCCCTGCATCGCCGCGTTATAGGCAGGTTCGCCCGCCAGCGCGGTATAGGTCTTGGTGGTCTCCACCTCCCACAGCTTCTTCTCGGCCGCCTTCACCGCCCGCATCACCGGCGTCAGCCCCGTCGCATCCTTGTAGACCCCCACCCCGAGGTCGATCTTGCCCGTGCGCGCATCCTCGCGGAACATCGCAATCAGCTGCAGAATCTTGTCCTGCGGCTGCGCCTTCAGTGCTTCCAGCATCGCTTACCCTTTCGCGACCTTCAGATCGTCATACATGCCCCACTCGGCCCACGATCCGTCATAAAGTGCCCAGTTCCGGTGCCCGATCCGCTCCAGCGCCAGCGCCAGCACCGCCGCCGTGATCCCCGACCCGCAGGTGGTGATCGCAGGCTTGCCCAGATCGACGCCCGCCGCCGCAAAGGTGGCGCGCAGCCCGGCCACGTCTTTCATCGTGCCATCCGCGTTCAGCACCTCGCCGAACGGCACGTTCTTCGACCCCGGAATATGCCCCGACCGCAGGCCCGGCCGCGGCTCGGCCACCTCGCCCTTGAACCGCGGGGCCGACCGCGCGTCGATGATCTCCGCCTGCCCCAGCTTGCTGGCATGGGCGACCTGCGTCACATCCTTCACCAGCCCGGCCTGACGGCTGACGGTGATGTGGCGGTCGCGTACCATCGGCGGCATGTCCTCGATCTCGCGCCCCTCGGCCCGCCATTTCGGCAAGCCGCCATCCAGCACCGCGACATCGGTCTTGCCCATCAGCCGGAACAGCCACCACACCCGCGCCGCCGAAAACAGCCCCGCCGTGTCATAGACCACCACCTGATGCCCGTCGCCCACGCCCATCGCCCGCATCCGGCTGATGAATTTCTCCACCGGCGGCGCCATATGCGGCAGGTCCGACCGCAGGTCGCTGATCTCGTCAATGTCAAAGAAGCGCGCGCCGGGGATATGCCCCGCCGCATAGTCCGCCTGCGCATCGCGCCCGGCATCGGGCATGTGCCAGCTGGCATCCAGAACCCGCAGATCGGGGTCCTTCAGATGGGCAGCAAGCCAGTCGGTGGACACCAGCGTTTTCGGATCATCCGGGAAGACGGTCATGGCAAAGGCTCCTGCGAGGCTTCGCCCGGCTTACCCCAGACACGCCGCCGCAAGCAAGGCCCAGCCGCCCTGCGAACCGCTCAACCGTTCTGTTTCAGCAGCCGCTGCTTCTGGCGATCCCAGTCGCGCTTGGCCTCGGTCGCCCGCTTGTCGGCCAGCTTCTTGCCCTTGGCCACGCCCAGCTTGATCTTCACCAGCCCGCGATCGTTGAAATACCAGCTCATCGGCACGATGGTCATGCCCTCGCGCGCCGTGGCATTCCACAACCGGCTCAGCTCCTTGCGTGACACCAGCAGCTTGCGCCGCCGCCGCTCCTCATGGCCAAAGGTCTTGGCCTCGCGGTAAGGCGCGATATAGCTGTTGATCAGCCACAGCTCGCCGCCCTCCACACTGGCATAGCTTTCGCCCAGGTTGGATCCGCCCTGCCGCAGCGATTTGACCTCCGATCCATACAGCATGATTCCCGCCTCCAGATCGCTTTCGATATGGTAGTCGAAACGCGCGCGGCGGTTTTCGGCAATCAGCTTGGAATTGGGATCGGATTTCTTGGCCATGATCGGACCGAGATAGGCGAGCCGCGCGCGAAAGTCCAGATCAGCCTCTTTCCCGCCCCCCGCCCGCCGTGGCATCACTCGAACCGGAGGAGGCCACATGTTCACGCAGATCGCCCTCGGCACCGCCCTTCTGCTGGTCTCGATCCTGATCGGTGCCTTTTCGGCGCTGATGATCGAACTGGCGCTGACCCGCCTGCACCGCTGGCTTGTCACCGAACCGCACCGGCCGAAACTGATGCTGGTCATCACCGGCGTCTCGCTCTGGGTGCTGGGCTCCATCACGGCGGGTGTCTGGCTCTGGGCCTTCGCCTTCCTCGGCCTCGGTGTCTTTCCCACGCTGGAGGAATCGGTCTATTTCTCGCTGGTCACCTTCACCACGCTGGGCTTCGGCGATGTGCTGCTGCCGCATCAATGGCGGCTGCTGGCTGGCATGGCCGCCGCCAATGGCCTGCTGAATTTCGGCCTGTTCACCGCCCTGCTGGTCGAGGCGCTGCGCCATGTCCGTCTCGGGCAGGTCCGCTCCCGCACCCTGCCCTGAGGCTCAGCCGCGCGGCTGCACCCGCCCCCGCTGCACATTCCGCGTGCGCAGCAAGGTGTAGATCCCCGCCCCCACCACGATGGCCGACCCGATCAGCGTCATCGCATCGGGCCGCTCGCCAAACACCAGCACGCCCAGCACCAGCGCGAATACCAGCCTTGTATAGCGGAACGGCGTCACCACGCTCACCTCGCCGGTGCGCATCGCCACGGTCAGCGCCCAATAGGCCGCCACCCCCACAACCACCGCCCCTGCCAGCATCGCAAAGGCCGCCGCCCCCGGCATCACCGCGCCGCCCTGCCACATCAGCAAGCCGATGCCGGTCGGCACCATGGCGGCAAAGCCGTAAATCCCCAGCTGGAAATTGCTCAACACCCGCGGCGCCGCCCGCGTCGCCAGATCGCGGCCCGCAAAGCCGATCAGCCCCGCCACCGCCAGCAACGAGGCGGCAGTAAACCCCTCCAGCCCCGGCCGCAGAATCACCAGCACCCCGGCCAACCCGATCAGAATCGCCGCCCAGCGCCGCCAGCCGACCTTCTCGCCAAAGATCAGCGCCGCCCCCGCCACCACCACCAAAGGCGTGGCCTGCAAGATCGCACTGGCGCTCGACAGCGCGGTATAGGCAATGGCCAGCGTGTAGAACAGCCGCCCCAACACCTCGAACCCGGCCTTCATCAGCATCCGCGGCGCCAGCACTGCCGGATGCCACAAGGCCTGCCCCTGCGCCTTTGTCAGCGCGGCAAACAACAGCATCCCGCCGCCGCCGAAAAAGATCAGAATCTCGCCCACCGGCACGCCGCCCGCCGCGACCCGCTTCAACAGCACGTCCTCGACGGCAAAGCCCAGCATGGCCAGCACCATGAACAGACTGCCGCGCAGATTGTCGGTCATCGCATCCTCCGGCAGAAAGCGGGGGCCCGGATCGCCCGTGCCCCCTTTCATCTTGGCCCAAATATCCTCGGGGGGAGGTGCCGCAGGCACCGTGGGGGGCAGACAGCCCCCCTCTTTCACAAGATCCCCGCGAACTCCATCGCCGCCTTGATGCGCGCCTTGGTCCCGTCGGTCAACCCGACCAGCGGCAGCCGCACCTCCTCGGAACACAGCCCCAGCAGCGACAAGCCGTATTTCGCGCCCACCAGCCCCGGCTCGATGAAGATCGCCTCATGCAGCGGCATCAGCCGGTCCTGATAGTCCAGCGCCTTGGCATAATCGCCCGCCAGCGTCGCCGCCTGGAACTCGGCACACAGCCGGGGCGCCACGTTCGCCGTCACCGAAATGCAGCCCACACCGCCATGCGCGTTGAAGCCCAGCGCGGTGGCATCCTCGCCCGAAAGCTGGATGAAATCGGCGCCGCAGGTGGCGCGCTGCATCGACACGCGCTCGATCTTGCCGGTGGCATCCTTCACGCCGATGATGCGCGGCAGCTTGGCCAACTGCCCCATGGTGTCCGGCGTCATGTCCACGACCGACCGGCCCGGAATGTTGTAGATGATGATCGGCAGGCTGCTCGCCTCGTGCAGCGCGGTGTAATGCGCGATCATCCCGGCCTGCGTCGGCTTGTTGTAATAGGGCGTCACCACCAGCGCGGCATCGGCGCCCACCTTCTCGGCGTGCTGCACCAGCCCGATGCCCTCGGCGGTGGCGTTCGATCCGGCGCCCGCGATCACTGGCACCCGGCCCGCCACGGTCTGCACCACGATCTCGATCACCCGGCCATGTTCCTCATGGCTCAGCGTCGGGCTTTCGCCCGTGGTGCCCACCGGCACAATCGCGCTGCTGCCTTCGGCAATATGCCATTCCACCAGCTTCTTCAGCGTCTCCACATCCACAGCGCCGTTCTTGAACGGCGTGACAAGGGCAGGCATGGACCCTTTGAACATGACACGCATCTCCTGAAGCTGGGGCAGACTCGCCCGTTGAACCCCGGCCTCTCTAACGGGCCAGCGGTCGCTTGCCAAGTTCCGCCATCGCCTTGCGGATCTATCATCCATGTGAGTTGCCAGCGCCGCCACATTCCGGCACCCTCACGCCCATGTCCCTGCTGCGCCGCCTTGCCCTCGCCCTCGTCCCGATCCTGCTGCTGGCGGCCCCGCCCGCCGCCGCCGATCCCGCAACCGCGCTGCGACAGGCGCAGGCACAAGCCAATCGCGGCGACTGGGACGCGGCGCTCACCCTCGCCCAAAGCTCCAGCGCCGTCGGCGCCGACATCATCCAATGGCAACGCCTGCGCGCCGGGGTCGGCACCCTGACGGACTATGAAGGGTTCCTGTCCCGCCACCCTGATTGGCCCGGCCTGCCCTATCTGCGCGAAAAGGGCGAAGCCGCCGCCGCCCGCTCCACCACGCCCGACCGGGTGCTGGCCTATTTCGGCCCCACCCTGCCGCAGACCGGCACCGGGTCACTGGCGGTGATCCGCGCCCTGCGCGCCAAGGGCCGCCTGGCCGAAGCCGAGGCCGAGGCCCGCCGCGCCTGGACCGCCCTGCCCTTCTCCGCCGCAGACGAGGCCGCGCTGTTCGCGCTCTATCCCGGCCTGAAAGAGCTGAACGAAGACCGGCTCGCCGCCCTGCTCTGGGCCGGAGAAACCGCCGAGGCGCAGCGCCTGCTGCCCCGCGTGCCCGAAAACTGGGCCGCCCTCGCCCGCGCCCGCCTCGCCCTGATGGATCGCACCACCGGCGTCACCGCGCTGGTCGAGGCGGTGCCCGGCGCGCTGGCGCGCCATCCGCTGCTGGCACAGGCGCGGATGGATTGGCGCGTCGCCAAGGATCTGTGGCCCGATGCGGCGGCCCTGATGCTGGATCACTCCGCCAGCGCCGATCTGCTGGGCCAGCCCGAGGCCTGGGCCAAACGCCGCGCGCAACTGGCCCGCCAGATGCTGCGCGACGGCAATGCCAAACTCGCCTACCGCATCGCCGCCCGCCATCAACTGACCGAAGGCGGCGATTATGCCGATCTGGAGTTTCTGGCCGGTTTCATCGCCCTGCGCCGCCTGTCCGATCCGCAGACCGCGCTGACCCATTTCCGCCATCTGGAACAGGCCGTCGCCACGCCGATCTCGGTCAGCCGCGCCAAATACTGGCAGGCCCGCGCGTTGGAGGCCGCAGGCGATGCCGCCGCCGCCCAGACCGCCTACCGCGCCGCCGCCCGCCACCAGACCGCCTATTACGGCCAGCTTGCCGCCGAAAAGCTGGGCCAGCCGCTGGATGCCGCCCTGCTGGCCCCGCTGGATGCGCGCGACTGGCGCAAACGCGGCTTCGCCCGCTCCTCGGTGCTGGAAGCCGGGCTGCTGCTGGTGAAATCCGGCAATCGCACGCTGGCCAAGCGGTTCTTCCTGCATCTGGCCGAACCGCTGCCACCCGAGGATCTGGCCAGCCTCGCCGATCTTGCCCTGCAGATCCGCGAGCCGCATATCGCCCTGCTGCTGGCCAAACAGGGGGCCGAACGCGGGGTGATCCTGCCCGAAGCCTATTTCCCCCTGCCCGATCTGGTGCCCAGCGACGGGCTGGCCGTATCGCGCGCCCTCGCCCTTGCCATCTCGCGCCGCGAATCGGAATTCGATCCCGCCGCCCGCAGCCCCGCCGGGGCGCGCGGGCTGATGCAACTGATGCCGGAAACCGCCAAACGCATGGCCACCGATCAGGGGCTGGGGTTCGAGGTCGGGCGCCTGACCACCGACCCCACCTTCAACGCCCGTCTGGGCAGCGCCTATCTGGCGCAACTGGTTGCGGAATTCGGCCCCTCGGTCGCACTCGTCGCCTCGGGCTATAACGCAGGCCCCGGCCGCCCACGCCGCTGGATCACCGAATTCGGCGACCCGCGCCGCCCCGAGGTGGATGTGGTGGATTGGGTAGAGATGATCCCCTTCACCGAAACCCGCACCTATGTGATGCGCGTGGCGGAATCGCTGGTGATCTACCGCGCGAAACTGCGCGGCAGCCCCGGCGCAATCCGCCTGACCGAAGAGTTGAAGGGCTAAGCCAGAAATCCAGCTGCGCGCGCCTTGCAGGCGCGCACGACTTTTGCCTCGGCGACCGGGCAAGCCCGGATCGCCTCAGGCGCCTCCGGCGGGAGTATTTTTGCCAGGATGAAGCCGCAGGGGATCAGCTTTGCGGCAGCGGATGCGGATCGCGGGCCAGTTTCAGCCAGGTCACCATGCCGGTGAAGAAGCCGACCGTGGCCAGCAGCGCGGCGATCACCATCTGGCTGTCCTCCGCAATGCCCGCCGACAAGGCGAGATAGCCGAAGGCCCAGAAGCCCGACCAGCTGACGACACACAGAATGGCCACAAGTTTGTTCATGAGGTTCCTCCCAAAACCGCGCGCCTTTGCAGCATGGGGCAGAATGTCGCAGCAATCCAGCGGATTCTGCGACATTCTGTCTCAGCACCCGGCGTCAGCCATAGGTGCGGCGATCCTCGATCACCTTGCCGTCATTGGGCAGGGTGCCGGGGGTCACGATCTCCACCTTGCCGCGCAGTTTCAGCACCTCCAGCACCGAGCCTTCATAGAGCGCCGGGTTGGACGCGCGGCTTTCCACCTGCACCGTCATCGCATCCATCTCGCCCTCGCGCGTGGCGATGACGCGGGCGCGGGCAACCTCTTCGTGGCGCGCCACGAATTCCGCCACCTGTTCGGGGCGCACGAACATGCCCTTGATCTTGGTGGTCTGATCCGCCCGGCCCAGCCAGCCGCGAATCCGCAGATTGGTGCGCCCGCAGGGCGATTGCCCCGGCATCAGCGCCGACAGATCGCCGGTGGCAAAGCGCACCAGCGGGTAATCGCGGTTCAGCGTGGTCACCACCACCTCGCCCACTTCGCCCATCGGCACCGGAATCCCGGTGCCGGGGCGCACGATTTCCACCACCACGCCCTCGTCGAGGATCATCCCCTCCATCGCCTCGGATTCGTAGGCGATATTGCCCAGATCCGCCGTGGCATAGCATTGCAGCGTCAGGATGCCGCGATCCGCATATTCGCGGCGCAGACTGGGGAACAGCGCGCCGCCGCCCACCGCCGCGCGGGTAAAGCGCAGCCGCTCGCCCAGTTCATCCGCACGATCCAGAATCACCTTCAGGTAATCCGGTGTGCCGCAATAGGCGGTGGTGCCGATATCCACCGCGGCGCGCACCTGCAGATCGGTCTGCCCGGTGCCCGCAGGCAGCACCGCCGCCCCCACCGCCCGCGCGCCGGATTCAAAGATCATCCCGGCAGGCGTCAGGTGATAGCCAAAGCAGTTCTGCACGATGTCCCCCGGCCCCACGCCGCAGGCATGCAGAAACCGCCCCATCCGCCACCAATCCTGCCCCATGCCGCCGATCTCGTAGATCGGCCCCGGCGACTGGAACACATGGTCATAGCGCCCGCCCGCAGGCAGAAAGCCCCCCAGCGGCGGATGCGCCTTCTGCGCCGCACTCAGATCGGCCTTGCGGATCACCGGCAACCCCGCCAGCGCCGCCGCCGAAGTGATCGCCGCCGCCTCCACCCCCGCCAGACTGACCGCCATCGCCGGGCTGGTCTGCGCATGGGCGATCAGCCGCGGCAGATCGCGCGCCAGATCCGCCTCACGCTGATCGGCAGAGCGGGTTTCCAAAGCATCGAAATGCGTCATGGCCCTGCCCTCCCTCATGCCAGCCACCGCTTGCGGCGGCGATAGGACCGCACGTCGCGGAACGACTTGCGCCCCTTGTCCGACATGCCGAGGTAGAATTCCTTCACATCCGGGTTCTCGCGCAGTTCCTGCGCGCTGCCCTCCATCACCACCCGGCCGCTTTCCAGAATATAGCCGGTATGGGCATAGCGCAGCGCCACATTGGTGTTCTGTTCCGCCAGCAGGAAGGTCACGCCCTCGCCCGCATTCACCGCGCGCACGATCTCGAAGATCTGCTCCACCAGTTGCGGCGCCAGCCCCATCGAAGGCTCGTCCAGCAGGATCATTTCCGGCCGCGACATCAGCGCGCGCCCCATGGCAACCATCTGCTGCTCGCCGCCCGAGGTATAGCCGGCCTGGCTCTTGCGCCGCTCGCGCAGGCGCGGGAAGTAATTGTAGACCATCTCCAGATCGGCCGCGATCGCGCCCTTGCCATCGGTGCGCGTATAGGCGCCGGTCAGCAGGTTGTCCTCCACCGTCAGGTGTTCAAAGCAGTGCCGCCCCTCCATCACCTGAATCACCCCGCGCTTCACCAGCTCCGACGGGTTCAGATCCTGCACCCGGTCGCCGCGATACAGGATCGAGCCTTTGGTCACCGCGCCGCGTTCCGAATGCAGCAGGTTCGACACCGCCTTCAGCGTGGTCGTCTTGCCCGCACCATTGCCGCCCAGCAGCGCGGTGATGCCGCCTTTCGGCACGCTCAGGCTCACGCCTTTCAGCACGAGGATCACATGGTTGTAGATCACCTCGATATTGTTGACCTCCAGCAGGGTCTCGCCCGGGCGGTCGGAAAATTGGGTCGCATCAAGCATGGCTCTGGCCTCTGGGCGCGTGTGGGAGAGGCCCCCCGAAAGGGGCCTCCGGTCCGTCTCAGTTGCAGCGTTCGGTGATCTTGTTTTCGGCGGCGAAGGCAGCCGAATCCTCCATCACCAGCGGCACCAGCACCTCGTCATCCGGGGCGATGAACGGCGTCACGAGGTTCCACTTCTTCGCCGCCGCATCCCATTGCTGGATCATCGCAGCCCCCGGCCCACCGTGATCGGCGCAAGAGGCCGCGAAGGGCTGGCCGAAATTCGGCAGGCCCAATTCGGCCATCCGCGCTTCGGTGATTTCCAGTTGCTCGAACCCGTCGCGCACCTGCTTGGCATTCACCGCCGCGGTGCCGTGGATTTCCTGCGCCTTGCGGATCGCCTCGGCGATCACCATCGCCGCATACATGCCGCGCGAATAGATGACCGAGCCTTCCTGATCGCCCGCGCCGCTGGCCTTGCCCGCGTCATAGACATATTTCTTCAGGTCGGCATAAACCGGGTAATCCATCCCCACGCCGTGCATGGTCAGCGATTTGTAGCCATTGGCGCCATCGCCCGCCGGCATCACGTCATTTTCAGACCCCGACCACCAGATGCCGATGAAATTCTCCATCGGGAAACGGATGTTGGCGGCTTCCTGAATGGCGACAGAGTTCATCACCCCCCAGCCCCAGAACAGCACATAATCCGGCTTGTCGCGGCGCACCTGCAACCACTGGCTCTTCTGCTCCTGGCCGGGGCTGTCGATCGGCAGTTCGGCCAGCGTGAAACCATGCTTCTTGGCCAGTTCCTGCAGCGTGCGGATCGGTTCCTTGCCATAGGCCGAGTTGTGATACAGCAGTGCCACCTTCTTGCCGTTCAGATCGCCGCCATTCATCTCCAGCAGGTGCTTCACCGCCACCGAGGCGCCATCCCAATAGTTGGCCGGATAGTTGAACACCCATTCAAACACCTTGCCATTGGCCGCCGAGGTGCGCCCGTAGCCGGGGGTGTAAAGCGGGATGCCATCGGCCGAAACCTTGGGGATCAGCTGATAGGTGATGCCGGTGGACAGCGGGTTGTAGACCAGCGCGCCGGTGCCCTTGGTGGCCTCATAGCACTCCACGCCCTTCTCGGTGTTATAGGCGGTCTCGCATTCCGGCACCTGCACCTTTTCGCCGCCGATGCCGCCGTCGCGCTCGTTCAGCAGGGTGAAGTAATCGTTGAACCCGTCAGCATAGGGGATGCCCCCCGCCGCAAAAGGCCCGGTGCGATAGCTCAGGTTCGGCACCACCAGATCGGCCATCGCAGGCGCCGCCGCCGCTGCGGTCAGGGCCGCCACCGCCAGCATCGTGAAGGTCTTCTTCATTCTCGTTCCTCCCGTTTGGTCTTGTTGCGCCGCGCGCGCCTCCCGCCCGCGCAGCCATCTCCCGTCCTCCGGCCCCACCTCAATGCGGGAAGGGCCAGAGCCTCAGCTTCTCCTTCGCCACCCGCCAAAGCTGTGCCAGCCCATGCGGTTCAAGGATCAGAAAGACGATGATCAGCGCGCCGACGATCATCAGTTCCACATGCGCCGCCAGATCGGTGGGCCAGCCCATCCCCTCCACCAGCACGTTCTTCAGCAGCACCGGCAACAGCACCAGAAACGCCGCCCCGGCAAAGCTGCCGAACAGGCTGCCCAGGCCGCCGATGATCACCATGAACAGGATCAGAAAGCTTTTCTGGATGCCGAAAGCCTCGCCCACCTCCGCAGCCCCCAGATAGACGGCGAAGAACAGCGCCCCCGCGACCCCGATGAAGAACGAACTCACCGCAAAGGCCGACAGTTTGGTGGTCAGCGGGTTCACCCCGATGATCTCGGCGGCGATGTCCATGTCGCGGATCGCCATCCATTTGCGCCCCACCGTGCCGCGCGTCAGATTGCGCGCCAGCCAGGCCAGCAGGAACAGCACCACCGCACAGAACAGATACTTGGCCCAGGCCGGCGTATTCGCCCCGGTCACCGCGATGCCGAACATCGTGCGCTCCGGCGCGGTGATCTGCCCCGAGGCCGAATAGTTGTAAAACCACGGCACCTTGTTGAACAGCCAGACAAGGAAGAACTGCGCGGCCAGCGTTGCCACCGCCAGATAGAACCCCTTGATCCGCAGGCTGGGCAGGCCGAACAGCACGCCCACCCCCGCCGTCACCGCCCCGGCCAGCAGCACATCCACCAGGATCGGCATCCCCGGAAACGCGGTCATCAGCTTGTAGCAGGCATAGGCCCCCACCGCCATGAACCCGCCCGTGCCCAATGACACCTGCCCGCAATAGCCCGTCAGGATATTCAGCCCGATCGCCGCAATCGCATAGATCAGGAAGGGCACGAACACCGCATTGGCCCAGTAATCATTGATGACAAACGGGATGATCCCGAAGCCGATCACCAGCACCGCATAATAGCGCATCCGGTCGAACTTGATCGGAAAGGTCTGGCTGTCATCCACATAGGAGGTCTTGAACTCCCCCGCCTCACGATAAAACATCAGCCTCGCCCTCCCGCCTTCTTCATTTCATCTTGGCAAAAATATCCCGGGGGTCGCCAATTGTGCGCCATTGGTTCAAGCCCAATTGGCGACGGGGCTGGCCCCCAATCCGTTGTCAGCCACACGCGCATCCTCAAACCCTCTCGATGATGCGCTCGCCAAACAGCCCCTGCGGCCGGAAGACGAGGAAGACCAGCGCCAGCACATAGGCAAACCAGTTCTCGGTCGCGCCGCCGATCATCGGGCCGGCGAAGAACTCGAACAGCTTCTCGCCCATGCCGATGATCAGCCCGCCGACAATCGCGCCGGGGATCGAGGTGAAGCCGCCCAGCATCAGCACCGGCAGCGCCTTCAGCGCGATCAGGCTCAGGCTGAACTGCACGCCGGATTTCGACCCCCACATGATCCCGGCCACCAGCGCCACGAACCCGGCAATCGACCAGACCAGCACCCAGACAAAGCGCAGCGAGATGCCGACCGACAGCGCCGCCTGATGGTCATCCGCCACCGCCCGCAGCGCCCGGCCGTATTTGGTATATTGCGAAAAGGCCGTCAGGGCCGCCACCAGCGCCGTCGCCACCACGGCGGCCACGATGTCCAGCCGGTCGATGAAGAAGCCATAGCCGAACAGGTTGAAGGTGAAGGTGTCGATCATTTCCGAAATGCCCTGCGGCAGCCCGACATCCAGCTTCTTGATGTCGGCGCCCCACATCACATCGCCCAGACCCTCCAGGAAATAGGCCAGACCAATGGTCGCCATGAACAGGATGATCGGCGCCTGATTGACCAGATGTTTCAGGATCAGCCGCTCGATCAGGATCGCCAGCCCCACCATCACCAGCGCCGTCAGCGCAATCGCCACCAGCCCCGGCAGTTGCCAGCCGAAGTGGTGCAGGTCGGTGCCGAAGATCGCGTTGATCACATGGGCAAACGGCACCTGCCCCTGTTGCAGCCCGACCAGCGTCAGCGCGGCGAACAGCGCCAGCACGCCCTGCGCATAGTTGAAGATGCCGCTCGCCTTGAAGATCAGCACGAAACCCAGCGCGACCAGCGCATACATGATCCCCGCCATGAGGCCGTTGAGCGAGACCTCCATCGCGTAAAGCAGTTGTTCAGGCATGATCCGCCTCCCGGAATTTGCACGACAGGGGGTGTACGGGGGGTGTACGGGGGGTGCACGTCTGGCACCGGGGCATTTCTGGCCATAGATCAGTCATGGGCCACCCCCAGATAGGCGTTGATCACGTCCTGATTGTTGCGCACCTCGTCCGGCGTGCCGTCGCCGATCTTCTTGCCGTAATCCATCACCACCACCCGGTCGCTCAGGTCCATCACCACGCCCATGTCATGTTCGATCAGGGCAATCGTGGTTCCGAATTCGTCGTTCACATCCAGGATGAAGCGGCACATGTCCTCTTTCTCCTCGACGTTCATCCCCGCCATCGGCTCGTCCAGCAGCAGCAGCTTCGGCTCGGCGGCCAGCGCGCGCGCCAGCTCCACCCGCTTTTTCAACCCATAGGGCAGACGCCCCACCGGGGTCTTGCGGATGTCCTGAATCTCAAGAAAATCAATGACTTTCTCAACCTTCTCGCGGTGCGCCGTCTCTTCTTTCTGCGCCCGGCCCCACCACATCGCCTGCTGAAAAAGCCCGGTTTTCATCAGCGTCAGCCGCCCGGTCATGATGTTGTCCAGCACCGACATGCCCTCGAACAGCGCGATGTTCTGGAAGGTGCGGGCAATGCCCTGCTGCGCCACCTCATAGGGTTTCATCGGCGCCCGGCGCTGCCCGTGAAACCAGACCTCGCCCTCCTGCGGCACATAGAAGCCACTGATCACGTTGAGCATCGACGATTTTCCCGCGCCATTCGGCCCGATGATCGCCCGGATCTCCCCCTCGCGGATGTCGAACGAGATGTCGGTGATCGCCTTCACCCCCCCGAACCGCAGGGTGATGTTCTTCATCTCCATCATCACGCCGCCGATCTTGCGACCGTCCGCGGTGGTGTAACCCTCTGAATTCATGGCATTCATGCTGCCACCCTCCGGCTTGCATCCGGCGCCACGGCCACATCCATCAGCTTCAGCGTCGCCTTGATCGCGCCCTTGCGGCCGTCTTCATAGGTCACTTCGGTTTCTGTATACACGCTGTCCCGCCCGTCATAGAGCGCGGCAATCAGATCCGCGAACTTGTCCTCGATCACCTTGCGGCGCACCTTGCGGGTGCGGGTCATCTCGCCGTCATCCGCATCCAACTCCTTGTGAAGAATAAGGAATCTGTGGATCTGACAGCCCGCGAGCATCGGGTCTTCGGCGACCGAGCGGTTCACCTCCTCCACATGCGCCTTGATCATGTCATAGACGCGCGGATGCCCGGCCAGTTCCTGATAGCTGGAATAGGCGATGTTGTTGCGCTCCGCCCAGTTGCCCACCGCCGTCAGGTCGATGTTGATAAAGGCGGTGCAGCGGTCGCGGCCATTGCCAAACACCACCGCCTCCAGGATCGAGGGGTAGAATTTCAGTTTGTTTTCAACATACTTGGGCGCAAACAGCCGCCCGTCGGCCATCTTGCCCACGTCCTTGGCCCGGTCGATGATGCGCAGATGCCCGGTCTTTTCCTCAAAGAACCCGGCATCGCCGGTCGCCACCCAGCCCTCGGCATCCTTGGTCGAGGCGGTGCTTTCGGCGTTCTTGTAATAGGCCACGAACGTGCCCGGCCCACGATAGAACACCTCGCCATTCTCGGCGATCCGCACCTCCACCCCCGGGCTTGGCACGCCCACGGTATCGCTGCGCACCTGCCCGTCAGGCTGCTGGGTGATAAAGACGCTCGCCTCGGTCTGGCCGTAAAGCTGTTTCAGGTTGATGCCCAAAGAGCGATAGAAATCAAAGATTTCCGGCCCGATCGCTTCGCCCGCCGTATAGCCCACCCGCACCCGGCTGAACCCCAGCGTGTTCTTCAGCGGCCCGTAAACCAGCTTGTCGCCGATCCAGTAAGCCAGCCTGTCGCCAAGGCTCACCTGCTTGCCGTCCAGAATGTCAGGGCCCACGCGGCGGGCAACCTTCATGTAATGATCGAACATCGCCTTCTTGACGCGCCCGGCATCCTCCATACGGATCATCACCTGGGTCAACTGCCCTTCAAACACCCGCGGCGGGGCGAAGAAATAGGTCGGCCCGATCTCGCGCAGGTCGGTCATCATCGTGGCAGCACTTTCGGGGCAGTTCACGCAGAACCCCGTCCAGATCGCCTGCCCGACCGAAAAGATGAAATCCCCCACCCAGGCCATCGGCAGATAGGCCAGCACGTCATCGCCCGCGCGCAGCTTGTCGAAGCCGGCAGAGCTTTTGGAGGTTTCGATGATATTGCGGTTCGACAGCACAACGCCTTTCGGCTTGCCGGTCGTGCCCGATGTATACAGCATCACGCAGGTGCTGTCGTAATTCAGCTCGGCAATCCGCGCATCCAGTTCGGCATCAAAGCGGTTGTGGGCAGCCTTGCCCTCGGCCACAACATCTGCCAGCGCGTTCATGCGGGAATGGTCGTATTTGCGCATCCCGCGCTTGTCCACATAGACCACCTGGTCGATGTGATGCAGGCGCTCCTGCACCTCGATCACCTTGTCGGCCTGTTCCTGATCACCGCAGACCACGAAGCGCGCGCCGCAATGATCCAGCACATAGGTCATCTCGTCGCCGGTCGCGTCCTGATACAGCGGCACCGGCACCGCGCCGCACATCTGCGCCGCGATCATCGACCAGTACAGCGCGGGCCGGTTGCGGCCGATCACCGCCACATGGTCGCCCCGCTCCAGCCCCAGCGCCATCAGGCCCAGGGCAATCGCGCGGATTTCCGCGGCACCTTCGGCCCAGGTCCAGACCTGCCAGATGCCGAATTCCTTTTCGCGCCAAGCCGGCTGCGCGGCGTAAACCCTTGCATTGCGGGCCAAAAGCGCCGGAATAGAGGTGGGATGCCCCACCTCACCGTCGGTTGCTGCCATCAGTGTTCCTCCCTGCACCCACTTCGGGGCGTCGCGCAGACGGGGTCGATTCTCCCCACGACCATCATCTGCACGCCTAGGGATGACGCCCAATGCTTGCGCGACTTTTGCCCAATCCTTGCGAATTGTTACCGCCCGCTTTTCCGCTTTCCCGCTGGCGCCACAGGGTGCTAGCGATGGGTCGGGGGGACAGGCATGACAGGCGAAGAGATGCAGGCGGGGCTGACGCGGGCCGGGCTGAACCTGATTCAGCAGGCACTGTCGATCTATGACAGCGATCTGAAACTGGCCCTGTGGAACCGCCGCTTCGTCGAGATCTTCGCCCTGCCCGACCATCTGGCCACGGTCGGCGCCCGCTTTGACGACACGATCCGCTATCTGGTGGAACGGGGCGAATATGGCGTGGTGGAAGATACCGAAGCCGCTGTCGCCGCCCGCGTGCAGGCCGCCCGCGCCTTTCAGCCCCATTATATGGAGCGCGAACGCCCCGGCGGCCACTGGATTTCGGTTGAAGGCGCACCGCTGCCGCAGGGCGGCTGGGTCACCGTCTATACCGACATCACCGAGGTGAAGCTGCAGGAACGGATGCTGCGCGCCCGGTCCGCCGAACTGTCGGTCGAGGTGCTGGATAATTCCGAACGGCTGGCCCAGGCCAACCGCAAGCTGGCCGCCACCATCTCGGCCCTGGAAGAGACGCAGCGCGAATTGACCGAGATGGAGGCGCGCACCCGGCTGACCACCGAGATGATGCCCGCCCATATCGCCCATGTCGGGCGCGATCTGCGCTATACCTATTCCAACCGGCGCCTCGGCTCTGTCATGCCGGGCAAGCCGACGGCGATCCTTGGCTTGACCGGACGCGAGGCGCTGGGAGAGGCGACGTTCGAGAGAATCCGCCCCTGCCTGATGCGCGCGCTGGAAGGCGAGGCCTCGGTGCTGGAATTCACCGATGATGAATCCGGTCGGCGCATCCGGGGCGCCTTTACCCCCGATCAGATCGGCGACGGGCCGATCAACGGCGTCTATATCCTGTCGATGGATGTCACCGCCGAAGCGCAGGCCCGCGCCGCTTTGGCCCAGACCCGCAAGCGCGAGTTGGCGGCGCAGCTCACCTCGGGCGTGGCGCATGATTTTGCCAATTTGCTGACCATCATCATGGGGTTGCAAGGCCGGTTGGAACGGCTGGACCTGCCCGAAGAAGGCCGCGCACTGGTGGCTGGCACGCTGGCGGCGGCCCGGCGCGGCGGGGTGCTGCTGGACCGGATCGCCTCGATCTCGGGCCGCCCGGCGCTGCGCCCCGTCGCCACCGATCTGGAGTCGCTACTGGCGGATCTGAGCCTGCTGGTCACCCCCACCCTGCCGGTGCAGACGCGGGTTGAAACCCATCTGGGCGGCCACCTGCCGCTGCTGCTGCTGGATGCCGGGGCCTTGCAGGATGCGCTCCTGAACCTTGTGCTGAATGCCCGCGATGCGATGGGCGCGGCAGGCGGGCTGATCCGCATCTGTGCCCGCAACCTGCGCGACACATGGCTGGAAATCCGGGTCGAGGATGACGGCCCCGGCTTTACCGCCGAGGCGCTGGACAAGGCGCTGGACCCGTTCTTCACCACCAAGGGCGGCGGCGGATCGGGGCTTGGCCTGTCGATGGTCTATGACCAGATCACGCTGGCAGGCGGCACCGTGCGGCTGGCCAACCGGCCCGAGGGTGGCGCTCTGGTGTCGCTGCGCCTGCCGTTCCGCCCGGTGGCCGAAGCACAACCGCCGCTGCTGGTGCTTTTGGTCGAAGATGATCCCGACATCCGCGAAACCGTGCGCGGGATGCTGCGCTCGCTGGGCCATGCGGTGATCGAGGCCGCGACTGGCGAAGAGGCGCTGGCGCTGGCCGAGGTGCCGGGCATCGGGTTGGTGCTGTCGGATATTCAACTGGGTGGCGGCATGAACGGCGCGGCGCTGGAAGCGGCGCTGGCGGCGCGCGACCACCCGGCCCGCCGCCTGCTGATGAGCGCCCTGCCCCCCGCCGACCCGCGCCGCGCCACGGCCCCCGCCCCGGTCTTGACCAAACCCTTCGACGCCGCCACCCTCGCCACCGCCATAGCCGAGGCCCTTGCATGAGCCGCCCGCCACATATCGCCATTCTGGACGACGAGCCGGAGATTCGCCGGATGCTGGCCGATGCGCTGGAAGAAGCGGGGTTCCGCGTCACCACTCATGGCCGCGCCACCGAGTTTGAAGCCGCGCTGAAGCGGATGGCGCCGGATGTCTGCCTTGTCGATCTGGGCCTGCCGGACCGCGACGGGCTGGCGGTGGTGCATCGGCTGGCGCTGGAATCCGGCGCCTCGATCATCATCATCTCGGGGCGGGCGCAGGTGCAGGATCGGGTGACCGGGCTGGAGCTGGGCGCCGATGACTATATCATCAAGCCGTTCGACCCCGCCGAAGTGGTGGCCCGCGTGCGCGCCCGGCTGCGCAAGGCCCGCGCCGAACCGGATCGGGGCACGCAGGTGGCACATTTCAACGGCTGGACGGCGTTGTTCGACCGCTATGTGCTGCTGGCGGCGGATGGAACCGAGGTGCCCTTCAGCCACGCCGAGGGCGAGGTGCTGCGCCTGTTCCTGGATGCCCCCAAACGGTTGATTTCACGAGCACAAATGCAGGAATCCCTGGGCGGCGTGGCAGGCGAAAGCTTTGACCGGGCGATGGATGTGCGCATTTCACGGCTGCGTACCAAGCTGGGCGAAGACCCGAAGAACCCCACCCTGATCAAGACGATCTACGGCGCGGGCTATATCTTTCTGGGCGATGTACACTGGGGCTGACGCACAGACAAAAAACCCCGGCTGGCTTGAACCAGTCGGGGTTTTGCGAGGCATGGTCCCGGGTTGCGGCGTCTGCTCGCCGCTTTCACCCGCCACGACCCATCATTCGTCAGCGACAGAGCGCGCCGCAGAAAGCTGCGCCAGTTGCGCCGAAGTGTAGGCCGACGCATCGACGCCAAGTTGGGCCGCGATCTGCGCCTTGGCCGGGGTCACGATGCTGGCATCCTCGGGGGACTGACGGTTGGTATGCGACAGGTAGAAGGCTTCGGCCTGATGGTCACCATCCTCGCGAGCCATGGCGATCAGCGACAGTTCCGCCGAGGTGAATTCGGCCGGATCAAGGCCCAGTTGCGCCGCGATCTGCGCCTTGCCGGGATTCACCTGGCCCACCGCATCCCGCACTTCACGGTTGGTGTGCGACAGGTAGAAGGCTTCGGCCTTATGGTCGGCGTCCTTGCGGGCCTTGGCGATCAGCGACAACTCGGTCGAGCTGTATTCCGATGCGTCGAGGCCGAGTTGGGCCGCGATCTGCGCTTTGCCCGGGTTCGTCACGCTGGCGGAGGCACCGCTTGCGGCAACAACAGCGGCCAGTGCGATAATTGCGATACGTTTCATGGTCTTATCCTTGTCTGCCTCTGCATCGAGGCGTCGTCTGTTTCGGTGAGACTGAGATAGGCCTGTGCATTTGCGTAGTGAATGACCGGATTTTCGAACTCTCTGTGCGTTCTGATCGAACGGTCAATTCATGTAACTTTTGTGTCAACACCACTGGTGCAACAGTCCGCGCTCCCCTAGCTGCACCTACACACGATTGGACAGACATGAGGCCGCCTTGGATACCGCCATTTTGCAGACCTATGTCCACATCGTTGACGAAGGCAGTTTTGCCGCCGCCGCCCGGCGCATGGGCATCTCCAAAAGCATGTGCAGCAAGTATATTTCCGATCTGGAAACCAGCCTTGGCGCGCGGTTGCTGACCCGCTCCACCCGGTCGGTGAAGCCGACCACGCTGGGGATGGAATATTACGGCAAGGTCAAGGAAATCCTTGACCGGCTGCAACAGGCGAACGAGACGGTGCGCAGCACCTCCAGCCATGCCTCGGGGCATCTGAAGGTTGGGGCGCCGATTTCTTACACGCTGCGGGTGCTGCAACCCTATCTGATGCGCTTTACCGAAGACTACCCGGATGTGCTGCTGGAAACCGTGCTGGATGACAGTTGCACCGATCTGATCGGCGACGGGTTCGACGCCGCGATCCGCATCGGCGAGCTGGACGATTCAAGCCTCTATGTGCGGCGCCTGCATGGATCGCGCGTCTATGTGATCGCATCGCCCGGCTATGTCCGCGACCATGGCGTGCCGCAGAAACCTTCGGACCTGTCGAACCACCGTTGCCTGTATTACACCAACATGCGCGGCTCCGGCACCTGGCCGTTCCAGCATGGCAACGAGATCGTTTACCAGAAAATCCATCCGGTCTTTTCGGCCAACAACGGCGACCTGATCCGGGCCGCCGCGCTGGCGGGCAAGGGCATCGCGCTGATGCCCGAATTCATGATCGAAGAGGATCTGCGCTCGGGCGCGCTTGTGCCGTTGCTCAGCGACTACAGCCTGCCGGAAATCCCGATCAGCCTTGTCTATCCGACGCGCAAGAACATGACTGCGGCCCTGCGCGCCTTTCTCGATTTCACTGCCGGGCTGGAGTTGCGGACACACGGCTGAGGGTGCGGCTCAACCCAGCATCCGGTCGGCGCTGGCCTCGAACAGGCTGCGGGCATAGGCGGTTTTCATCTGCGCCCCGGCCAAGGCTTCGCGCGACAACTCCTCCACCGCGCGGCCATGCTGCATGACCAACACCCGGTCGCACATATGGTCGATCACCGCCAGATCGTGGCTGACCATCAGGAAGGTCAGCCCGCGTTCGTCCCGCAACCGGCTGAGAAGGTTCAGCGTTTCCGCCTGCACGCTGGCATCCAGCGCCGAGGTGGGTTCGTCCAGCAGCAGGATCTCCGGCTCCAGCATCAGCGCCCGCGCAATGGCCACGCGCTGCCGCTGCCCACCCGACAACTGGTGCGGATAGCGGAAACGGAACGAGGTGGGCAGGCCCACATCCTCCAGCGCCTGCATCACGCGGCGGTCGGCATCGCCAAGGCCATGGATCGCCAGCGGCTCGCTCAGCGTGCGGTCCAGCGTGTGGCGGGGGTGCAGGCTGGCATAGGGGTCTTGAAACACCATCTGCACCCGGCGCGAAAACGCCTTGCCGCGCGCCACCGGCGCCCCGCCGAGGCGGATCGTGCCACCCGACACCGGCGCCAGCCCGCAGATCGCCCGCAGGATGGTGGATTTGCCCGACCCGCTTTCCCCGACCAGCCCGAAACTTTCGCGCGCCTCGACCGACAGGCTGACGCCCTCCACCGCGCGGACCTCGCGGCCCTTGGCGTTGAAGATCACCGACAGGTTTTCAATCTCGATCAATGCCATATCAGCGCGCCCATTCTGCGTTGCGGTCCAGCCCCGGCAGCGGCCCGCGATCCCCGCCGATACGCGGCAGACAGTTCAACAGGCCCTGCGTGTAGGGGTGTTTGGCGTGCAGCAGATCCTGCGCCGCCAGTTCCTCGACCACGCGGCCCTTGTACATCACCAGCACCCGGTCGCAGAACCGCGCCACCAGCCGCAGGTCATGGCTGATGAAGATCAACCCCATGCCGCGGTCGCGCACCAGCCCGTCAAGGATCGACAGAACCTCGGCCTGCACGGTGACATCCAAGGCGCTGGTCGGTTCATCCGCGATCAGCAGATCGGGGTTGGGGATCAGCATCATGGCGATCATCACCCGCTGGCCCATGCCGCCCGACAATTCGTGCGGATAGGCCTCCATCACGCGTTCCGGGTCACGGATCTGCACCGCCTCCAACGCGGCCACGGCCTTGCCATGCGCCTCGGCCCGGCCCACGCGGTCGCGCTGGCGCAGGCCTTCCATCAGTTGCGCGCCGACCTTCATCACCGGGTTCAGCGAATATTTCGGGTCTTGCATCACCATGGCCATGCGCGGCCCGCGCAGCGCGCGCATCTCGCGTTCGGGCAGCTTCATCAGATCCTGCCCGTCGAACAGCATCTCGTCCGCCGCGATCCGCCCCGGCGGGCGGATCAGCCGCAGCACGGATCGCCCGGTCATCGTCTTGCCCGAACCGCTTTCGCCCACGATGCCCAGCCGCTCGCGGCCAAGGCTGAACGACACGCCGCGCACGGCCTCCACCACCCCCGCCTCGGTATCGAAGGTCACGCGCAGGTTTTTCACCGACAGAAGGGTCATTTCCCGGAACTCCTCGGGTCCAGCACGTCGCGCAAGCCATCGCCCAGCAGGTTGAATCCCAGCGAGACGATGAAGATGGCCAGCCCCGGCATGGTGGCAACCCACCATTGTTCAAACAGATATTTGCGCCCGGCCGAGATCATCAGCCCCCATTCCGGCAACGGCGGCTGCGCGCCAAGGCCCAGAAAGCCAAGCCCCGCCGCGATCAGGATCACCCCCGCCATGTCCAGCGTGACGCGGATGATGACCGAGGGCAGGCACATCGGCACGATATGGCCCCAGATGATCCGCCCCGCCCCGGCGCCCTGCAAGCGCACCGCCGCGATGTAATCGGAATGGCGCACCGTCAGCGTTTCGGCCCGCGCCACGCGGGCATAGGGCGGCCATGCGGTCAGCGCGATGGCCAGCACGGCATTGCCGATCCCCGGCCCCAGCACGGCCACCAGCGCCAAGGCGAGGATCAGCCGCGGGAAGGCCAGAAAAATGTCGGTGATCCGCATCAGCACCTGATCGACCCAGCCGCCGAAATAGCCCGCCACCGTGCCGACCAGCATCCCGATCAGCGGCGCCGTCACCGCGACCAGCGCGATGATATACAGCGTGATACGGGCGCCGAAGACGATCCTGCTCCAGATATCGCGGCCGAAATCGTCGGTGCCCAGCCAATGCCCCGCCGTGCCGGGCGGCATCAGGCGGTTTTGCAGGTTCTGGGTGATCGGGTCTTGCGTCGCCAGCCAAGGCGCAAAGGCGGCCAGCACCAGCAACAGCAGGATGATCACCAGCCCGGCCATGGCCAGCGGGTTGCGCCGCAGCCGCAGCCAGCCCAGCCAAAGCTGCCCCAGCTTGGCCTGCCGGCGCGAGGTCGGGTTCGGGTCGCGCAGCCAGTCTGTCAATGTCATGGCCTTACCTCGCGCGCGGATCGACCAGCCGATACAGCAGGTCGGAAAACAGGTTGAGCAGCACGAAGGCCACGCCGACGACCACGGTGCCGCCCAGCACGGCAGGCATGTCATTCACCATCAGCGCGTCAGTGATATAGCTGCCAAGGCCCGGCCAGGCGAAGATCGTCTCGGTCAGCACCGATCCTTCCAGCAGATAGGCATAGCTCAGCGCGATCACGGTGATCAGCGGCACCAGCACGTTGCGCATGGCATGAACCCAGATCACCCGCCATTCCGGCATCCCCTTCACGCGGGCGGTGGTGATGTATTCCTGGCTCAGCTCGTTCATCATGAAGCTGCGGGTCATCCGGCTGATATAGGCCATGGAGACATAGCCCAGCAGCCCGGCGGGCAGGATGATATGGCTGATCGCATTGACCCACATGTCCCAGCGCCCGGCCAGTGCCGTGTCGATCAGGATCATGCCGCTGACCGGCGTCACCTCGAATTCATACATCATGTCGAAAACGGCATCGAGCCGCCCTGGCCCGCCGACCCAGCCCAGAATGCCGTAGAACAGCAAGAGGCCGATCAGCCCCAGCCAGAACACCGGCATCGAATAGCCCATCAGCCCCACCAGCCGCACCACATGGTCGGCCAGACTGCCGGGCCGCGTGGCCGCCAGCACGCCCGCGGGCACCCCGGCAATCACGCCCAGAATGGTGGCCAGCGTCGCCAGTTCCAGCGTGGCGGGGAAATGGCGCGCCACCGCCTCGATCACCGGCTGGCCGGTGCGGATGGATTGGCCCAGGTCGCCATGCAGCGCATCCCAGGCGTAGATGAGGAATTGCCGCCACAGCGGCAGATCCAGCCCCAGCGCCACGCGCGCGGCCTCGATCTGCGCCTCGGTGGCGCGCTCGCCCACGATGGCGAGAACCGGGTCGATCGGCACGACGCGGCCAATGATGAAGGTGACAAGCAGCAGGCCCAGGATCGTCGCGGCAAGCGAGATCAACATGGAGCCAGCGGCCCGCAGATAGGCGCCAAGGCGCAGCGAAGCGGAGGGGGATGCGGTCATGCGAAATGGATGCCCCCGGCGCGGCAAGGCGCCGGGGGCAACTGCTTACTTGGTGACAAGCCAGTAGGCTGCGCTGTCGATGGCGCCGCCCGTGTAGAACCCGCTCACGCTCTTGCCCATCGCCGACTGATAGCCGATCTGGAACATCACGATGAAGGGCGAGGTTTCGCGGTGCTTGGTCTGCAGCTCTTCATACATCGCCTTGCGCTTGGCGGCATCCTGCTCCATCACCGCTGCTTCGGTCATCGCGTTCAGCGGGCCGGGATCATAGGCGTTGCGCCAGGCCAGCGTGCCGACCTTCGCCTCGTCGGTATTGTCGGGGTTCCAGGCGAAGGAACCGGCGTTGGTCTGCGGATCGGGATAATCGGGGCCCCAGCTTTGCAGCGTCATGTCATGCTGGCGCGCGCGGTAGCGTTTAAGCTGCTCGGCACCTTCGCCGATGTTCAGCTCCACCGTGATGCCCACCTGCCCGAAGGTGTTCTGGATCGACTGCGCCATTTCCATCCGGTCGGCGGCGTTGCGCACATCCATCACGATCTTCGGCGCGGCCACGCCGCTTTCGGCCAGCAGCGCCTTGGCCTTTTCGACATCCAGGCTATAGGGCGTGTCTTCCAGCGCGCCCAGATAGCCCTTCGGCAGGAACGCCTGATGGACGACCATGTTGCCCTTCAGGAAGGTGTCGGTCATTCCCTTGTAGTCGATAGCATAGCGCATCGCGTCGAGGAATTTCTCGTTCTTGTAATTCTCGTTCTTCTGGTTGAACGACAGATAGAAGATCTGGCCGCCGACATCGGGCTGGATCTTCACATCGGGGTTGCTGCTGATGCCTTCGATATCCACCGGCGTCAGCTCGCGCGCCACGTCGATATCGCCTTTTTCCAGCAGCAGGCGCTGGGTGGCGGCTTCGGGGATATGGCGCATGAAGACGTTTTTCAGCACCGCATCGCCGCGCCAATAGCCCGTGCGCGCCTCCAGCAGATAGCCTTCATTCGGCTTGAAGGATTTCAGGATATAGGCACCCGTCCCGGCGGAGTTGGTCTTCAGCCATTCGTTGCCCATGTCGCCATTGGCTTCATGTTCCATCACTGTCTTCATGTCGATGACCGAGGCCACCCCGGCGGTGAGGCAGTTGTACAGGAAGGTCGGCGCATAGGGTTTGTCGGTTTTCAGCGTCAGGGTATCGCCATCCGCCGTGACCATCGTATCGACGTTTTCCTTGGTCCAGCCGAACTGGTTCAGGATGAACGCAGGCGATTTGTCCAGCTTCACCGCACGCTGCAACGAAAAGGCCGCATCCGCCGCCGTTACCGGATTGCCCGACGAAAAGGTGATGCCGGACTTCATCTTGAAGGTGAAAGTCGTGCCATCCTCGGCCACAGACCAGCTTTCGGCAAGGCCGGGCACGGGGTCGCCGGGCTTGGCCGGATCAAGCTCCACCAGCCCGTCATAGACGTTGTTCACCACGTCGAGGCCGGAAAACTCGTAAGCCTCCTGCGGGTCCAGCGATACGATGTCATCAATGGCATCGGCAATCACCAGCGTATCGGCGGGGGTGGCCGCCAGAAGGGCGGTGGGCGCGGTGCACAGCAGCAGGGCCGAAAGGGCAGCCCCGCCAACGCGACGCAGAGACGGATCAAGCAACATCAGTAACTCCCATGTTTTATCTATATTTTTCTTGCGGGTCCGGCTTGTGGCCACCGGAAACCTTGACCGATTGGGCAATTTTCGCGCCACCTTGTCAACCGGCTTGAAACGTGGCGTGATCGCCGCACCCTTCCCTGCCCGGAATTGGAGCTTCCATGACCCTGCCCGCCATTTTCGACGGCCACAACGACCTTCTCTCGCAGCTTTGGGCCGATGGCGATCACTGCGGCGCAAGCTTCTTTTCCGGGCGCACAGGGGATATTTCGCTGCAGGCCTGCCGGGCGGGGGGCATGGCAGGCGGATTCTTCGCGATCTGGGCACCGGGCGAGAAGGCGGGCGCCCCCGATCCGATGGCGACCTACCGCGCCTTCACGCCGATCGACGTGGACAAGGCGCATCGGGTGACGATGGAACAGGCGGCGATCCTGATCCGCATGGCCGAGGCGCGGCCCGACGCGATCCGCCTGTGCCGGACGGTGGACGAAATCGCGGCGGCGCGGCAGGCAGGCGCCATGGCCGCGATCCTGCATATCGAGGGATGCGAGGGGATCGGTGCCGATCTGGCCGAATTGCAGGTCTATCACGCCGCAGGTCTGCGCAGCCTTGGCCCTGTCTGGAGCCGGGACAACATCTTTGGCCATGGCGTGCCGTTCAACTTTCCGGCCTCCCCCGATACCGGGCCGGGGCTGACGGAGGCAGGCAAACGGCTGGTGGCGGAATGTGACCGGCTGGGCGTGCTGGTCGATCTGGCGCATCTGAACGAGGTCGGGTTCTGGGATGTCGCGGCGATCAGCAGCAAGCCGCTCGTCTCCACCCATTCCGCCGCCCATGCGCTCTGCCCCGCCACCCGCAACCTGACCGACCGGCAGTTGGATGCCATGGCTGAACGTGGCGGGCTGGTGGGGCTGAATTTCGGCGTGGCCTTCCTGCGCGAAGACGGGGTGAAGAACCCGGATATGGGGGTCGAACGCATGGTGCGGCACCTGGATCACCTGATGGCGCATCTGGGCGAAGGCGGCGTGGCGCTGGGGTCGGATTTCGACGGCACGATGATCCCCGGCTGGATGGAGTCCGCCGCCGGGCTGCCCAAACTGGTGGCGGGGATGCAGGCAGCAGGCTATGGCCCGGCGCTGATCGAGCGCATCTGCTGGGGCAACTGGATGGATCTTCTGCGCCGGGTGATCGGTTAACCTCAGCCCAGCGGGCGGCGCACCAGAACCCAGCCAAGGCCCAGACCAAGGGCGGCAAGGCCAAGGCAGCAGGCGTAAACGGCGCCCGGCCCGCCCGTCTCCAGCAGGGCGGCGCCGACCGATGGCCCGGCCGCCGTGGCAAGGATCGGGGCCACCGCCACCGCACCGGAAATCGCGCCAAAGCCGCGCCGCCCCAGCGTTTGCGCCAGCAGCACCGGGCGCAGGATCGACAGCAGCCCCGCCCCCGCCCCCTGCGTCAGTGCAAAGCCGAAGATCAGCAGCGGCGCAAAGCCTGCCAGCCACAGCAGGCCAGAGGCCACGCCGATGGCCCCCAGCGACAGCAGCGTCGCCGCCCGGTTGCCCACCCGCGTTTCATTCAGCATCAGCAACAGCCGCCCCGCCACCTGCGACGGGCCGATGCAGCTTGCCGCCAAGACCGCCAGCCCCGGCGCGGCCCCCCGGTCGGCAAACAGCGTCAGCGCATAGGTGATCAGGATTGCATGGTTCAGCCAGATCGCCCCAAATATCGCCGCCACCAGCCAGAAGGCCGGGTGGCGCAGCGCCGCCTGCAGCGCACCGGGTTCGGGAGCCGGGCGCGCGCCGCCTGCCCGCTCCATCCGCCGCAAGATGCGCACGCCCCACAGGTTTGCAGGCACCGCCCCCGCCACCACGATCAGCGCAAAGGCGATCAACGCGCCGCGCCCGCCAAACACCCGGCCAAAAAGATCGCCCAGCGGAAAGGCAAGGGTCGAGGCCAAGCCGGCCACCAGCGTAACCCGGGTAATCGCAGCGCGCGCGCCTTCGCCCAACCGGCGGGTCAGAAAGGCAAAACAGGTTTCATACAGGCTGCCCGCTTGCGCCAGCCCGATCAGCCCCCACAGCCAGAACCACCCCCCCGGCCCCGGCGCAAAGGCCAGCGCCACCAGCCCCGCCGCACCGATCAGCGGCAGGCCCACCAGCATCTCGCCCCCCCGCCCGTGATCCACCAGCCGCCCGGTGAACGGCGTCAGGACGGCGGTGATCAGAAAGGCAAAGGTAGGCCCTGCGGCAAGCTGCGCCTTGCTCCACCCCGTCGCGGTTTCCAGATCGGGCAGCAGGGCCGCAAAGCTGTAATACAGTGCCGCGTAAGTCAGCGTCTGGCCAAGGGCCAGCAGCCAGACCGCCAGCCCCTCGCCCCGCATTCAGAGCCCGTAAAGCGCGCCGAACTTGGCGTCGAGGTAATCCAGCAGCGGCGCTTCGGTCGGCTCGAACCCGCAGGCCTTGGCGATCACCGCACCGGGCGTATACAGCCCGCCATGGCGCTGCACGTTCTCGCGCAGCCAGCCGGTAGCGGCGCCCAGCTCGCCCTGCGCCAGTTGCGCATCCAGATCCGGCACCGCCGCGCGCAGCGCCTGATGCAGACAGCCCGCATAGACATTGCCCATCGTATAGGTCGGGAAATAGCCGAACAGCCCGCAAGACCAATGCACGTCCTGCAACATGCCATTGGCCGGCCGATCCACCGCCACGCCGAAATCCGCAAGGAAACGGTCATTCCAGGCCGCCTCCAGATCGCCCACCTGCAGATCGCCCCGGATCAGCGCGCGTTCCAGATCGAAGCGCATCATCACATGCAGGTTGTAATGCACCTCGTCCGCCTCGGTGCGGATGAAGCCGGGCTGCACCCGGTTCACGATGCGGGCGAAATCCTCGGGCGAGGTCACGCCGAAATCGCCGAACCGATCCAGCATCTGGCGGAACATCCAGCCGGTGAAGGCCGGGCTGCGGCCAAGCTGGTTTTCGTAGATCCGGCTCTGGCTTTCATGCACGCCCATCGACACGCCCGCGCCCAGCGGGGTGAACAGATAATCGGGGTCGATGCCAAGCTCGTAACAGGCGTGGCCGACCTCGTGGATGGTGGAATAGAAGCAGTTGAACGGATCGGTTTCCACCACCCGCGTGGTAATCCGCACATCATTGGCAGAGCCGGAGCTGAACGGATGCACCGCCAGATCCAGCCGCCCGCGGGTGAAATCATAACCGAACCGCGCCGCCAGATCGCGGGCGAAGCGCAGTTGCGCATTTTCACCGAAATGGTGGTTCAGCGGCGCGGGTGCCGGGGCGGCCAGCACCGCCTCGCGCAGCCGCACCAGACGCGGGCGCATCCGGTCGAACATCGCCGCCGCAATTTCGGCGGTGGCGCCCGGTTCGTAATCATCCATCAGCGCGTCATACAGATCGCCGCCCTGCGCCAGCGCCGCCGCCTCTTCGCGCTTGAGGTCGATCACCTCGGCCAGCGTCGGCAGGAAATCGGCGACGTTCTCCGCCGCCCGCGCCTCGGCCCAGATGCCTTGGGCGGTGGAGGTGACGCGGGCCAGCGCCTGCGCCAGTTCAGCCGGGATCTTGGTCGCCCGATCATAAGACCGGCGGATCAGCCGCAGCTGCGCCTGCGCCTCGTCATCCTCCGGCTCCGCCTCCTCCAGCCAGTCGGCAAGGCGCGGATCGGTGCGTCGGGCGTGCAACACGCCTTCGATCGCCGCCATTTCCTCGCCGCGCTGTTCGGCCGCGCCGCGCGGCATCATGGTTTCCTGATCCCAGCCAAGGCGGCCCGCGATCTGCGCCAGCGCCTCGGTTTCCCGCTGGAAGGCCATCAGCTCGTCATAAGCGCTCATCATTGGGTTCCTTCCCGGATCGACCCGACAATCGGGTACTGGCTGAGATGACGGGCGCGCAGGATCAGCACCCAAAGCAGGATCGCCCCCACCTGATGGGTGATCGCCACATGCAGATGTGCGGCGGTCAGCGCGGTGGCGATGCCCAGCCCCACCTGCAGCGCCATCATGCAGATCACCGCCAGAAAGGCCGTGCGCGTGGCGGCATGGGTGGACCGGCGCCCCTTCAGGAAGGCGACCACGCCAAAGGCCAGCAGCAGATAGCCCGCCATGCGGTGAATGAACTGCACCAGCCCGGCATTTTCAAAGAATGCCGCCCAGACCGGGCGCCCCGGCACATAGAAGGCATCCGCCGGGAAGAACTG
Organism: Gemmobacter aquatilis; assembly: GCF_900110025.1. Taxonomy (GTDB): domain Bacteria; phylum Pseudomonadota; class Alphaproteobacteria; order Rhodobacterales; family Rhodobacteraceae; genus Gemmobacter; species Gemmobacter aquatilis. Next base: position 533,312 of record NZ_FOCE01000001.1, read on the forward strand.
GCCGTTCATGTCGGGCCATGTCGGGAAAGCGCGGCCCGCGTCGATGCCCGCCACCAGCGCGCCCAGCAGGATCTGCAGAAAGGCGAAATGCATCAGCCCGGTGGACAGGCTGACCAGCTTCGCCTCGCGCCCGCGCCGGGCCTGCAACAGCGCGCCCTCGCTGCGGCCCAGCAGCAGCACATACCATGCGGTCAGGCCAAGAATGACAAAGGCCAGCCCCAGATGCGTGGCCAGCCGGTAAGAGGCCACATCCACCATCGCCCCGCTCAGACCCGAGGCCACCATCCACCAGCCGATCGCACCCTGCAGCCCGCCCAGCGCCCCCAGCCCCAGCAAACGCCCCGTCCAGCCCACCGGGATCTTGCGCGCCACAAGAAAGCCCGCGAAGCCCAGCGCCCAGACCAGCCCGATCACCCGGCCCAACTGGCGATGCCCCCATTCCCACCAATAGATGGATTTGAAGGCGTCAATCGTCATGCCCTTGTTCTGCAGCTGGTATTCCGGGCTGGCCTGATATTTGGCGAACTCCGCCTCCCAGCCAGCCGCATCCATCGGCGGCAAGGCGCCGGTGACCGGGCGCCATTCGGTGATCGACAGCCCGCTGTCGGTCAGCCGCGTCAGCCCACCCACGACGATCATCGCCGCCACCAGCGCAAAGATCAGCAGCAGCCACAGCCGGATCGCCCGCCGCGCGCCCGCCGTGCCCCGGTCGATCAGGCCAGGGGTCGGGACGGAGACGGGCCTTGCCTCGCCGCCAACCTCTTCAAAGATGCTGCGCTTCTGTGCCATCGGGGCCCTCCTGCTTCGCCGCGCAGACTAGGGCCCGCACGGCGCAGGTTCAAGGTGGGGCCCCGTCAGTAGATGAAATCGCCCGAGGTCAGATCGGTCAGATCGGTATCTTCGATCCACAGCCGGTGATTGCCGATGCGCAGCAGCACATCGGCGCCATCCTGCGACAGGCGCTCCAGAATATCGGTATAGGTGTCGATCTTGGCAAAACCCTGAAGCTGGATCAGATCCTCGCCTTGGGTAAAATCGGTGATCTGATCACGCCCGGCGGTGAAGATGAACCGATCCGCCCCCGCCCCGCCGGTCAACACATCACTGCCCGAGCCGCCGTCCAGCGTGTCATTGCCATCCTCGCCATACAGCCGGTCGTCCTTCTCGTTGCCCTGCAGGCTGTCATCGCCGGTGCCGCCCCAGACGGTATCGTCGCCAAAACCCGCACGCACCCGATCATTGCCGCCGCCCGATTCGACCAGATCGCCATCATTGCCGGCAAAGATCGTGTCATTGCCGACGCCGCTGCGGATCGTGTCATGGCCCTGACCGCCGTAAATTTCATTGCTGCCGCTGTCGTCGATCATCAGATCGCTGCCCGCGCGCCCCCAAAGCCGATCCTCCCCCAGCCCCCCGACCAGCGTATCATCGCCCTTGCCACCATGCAGACGGTCGTCGCCGTCATTGCCTTCCAGACTGTCGTCCCCACCCGAGCCATAGATGGTATCCGAACCGTCAAGGCCCATGATCCAGTCGCCGCGATGCGTGCCGCTCAACCGATCATAGATCGGCGTGCCTGTGATGTTTGCCATGATGTGCCTGCTGCTTTTTGCTGCTTCATTACCCGCAAACATATCACGGCCTCAGGCAAGGAGCAGCCCCCTCGACAGCCCGCGCCGCTCACGTTTTCTTTTGTCCGCCCTCGCCCAGCTTGAAGGCGATCTGGCGCAGCATGCCGTGGAAGGTGCGCACCTCGGCGGTGGTCAGCGGCAGACGCGACCACATGTTGCGCAGGCTGACCTTCATGCCCGGCGCCTTGGCCTCGGGGAAGAAGAACCCCGCAAGCTCCAGCCGTTCCTCGAAATGCCGCGCCAGCGCCTCGATCTCGTGCGCCTGCGCATATTCGGTGCGGGCGAAATTCACCACCTCGGGCGCCACCTCCGCCTTCTGGCGCGCCCATTCATAGCCCATCAGCAAGACGCATTGCCCAAGGTTGAGCGAGGGAAACTCCGGGTTCACCGGCACGGTGACGATGGCATTGGCCAGCACCACGTCCTCGTTCTCCAGCCCCGCCCGTTCCGGCCCGAACAGGATGCCGACCCGCTTGCCCTCGGCCGACAGCGCGCGGGCATAGTCCATCGCGCGTTCGGGCGTCATGATCGGCTTGGTCAACTCGCGCCCGCGGGCGGTGGTGGCAAAGACGAAATCGCAATCGGCAATCGCGGCGGGCACATCGTCAAACAGCCCCGCATTGTCCAGCACCCGTCCCGCGCCCGAGGCCATGGCCACCGCCTTGGGGTTCGGCCAGCCGTCGCGCGGCCCCACCACCCGCATCCGCGTCAGCCCGAAATTCAGCATCGCCCGCGCCGCCGCTCCGATATTCTCGCCCATCTGCGGGCGGACGAGGATCATCGTGGGGTCAATCATGGCGGGTCCATCTGTGGTTAAGGCCCTGCCTGATACGCGCGAAGCCCCAGCGAAACAAGCGCAAGGCCGCGGCGTTGCACCTGCGCCGCGGTCAGAGGGGGGCTGTCTGCCCCCCACGGCCCTGCGGGCCTCCCCCCGAGGATATTTTTGAACAGAAAATAGGAAAGAGGGCCTTCTTCCTTCATTTTCTGTTCCCAAATATCCTCGGGGGTGAATTGGCCGCAGGCCAAGAGGGGGCGCGAGCGCCCCCTGCCTTGCCGCACACCCGCGCAGTCCAGCCGGTAGCCAAGGCCCGCAAAACGCGCTAAACGGCGGCGAACCGTTTGCAGGAATCCGCCATGTCCGAGATCGACCGCCCGCAGCTTTACCTCATCACCCCGCCCGAGTTCGATCTGGACGTGTTTCCGCAGCGTCTGGCGGCGGTGCTGGATACGGCAGAGGTGGCCTGCGTGCGGCTGGCGCTGGCTTCGCGCGACGAGGATCGCGTGGCGCGGGCGGCGGATGCGCTGCGCGAGGTCGCCCATGCCCGCGATGTGGCGCTGGTGATTGAAAAGCATGTGCTGCTGGTCGAACGTCTGGGCCTGGACGGGGTGCATCTGACCGACGGGTCGCGCTCGATCCGCAAGGTGCGCAAGGATCTGGGGGACGAGGCGATTGTCGGCGCCTTCTGCGGCACCACCCGGCACGAGGGCCTGTCGGCGGGCGAGGCCGGGGCGGATTATGTGGCCTTCGGTCCGGTGGGCGAAACGCCGCTGGGCGACGGCTCGCGCGCCGAACTGGAATTGTTCCAGTGGTGGTCGGAAATGGTCGAGGTGCCGGTGGTGGCCGAAGGCGCGCTGTCGGTCGCTCTGGTCGAGAAGCTGGGGCCGGTGACGGACTTCTTCGGGGTCGGCGAAGAGATCTGGAACACCGAGGATGCGGCGGCGGCGCTGAAGGCGCTGCTGGCCCCGCTCGGCTGATCTGCCCACTTTTTAATCAACCTCACAGCAAACGGCGCGAAATAGGGCGGAAATTCCGCCACAGCAAGACATTTCACGCCGGATGCACAGAGGTTTTCCCTTGCGCGGCGCGGGCCGCTACGGTCTGCCATGGACTGACAACCTCATGGCCGGGGAAGACTATGGCGATCTATGCAAGCATCCACCATCTCACGCATTACCGCTATGACAGGCCGGTGACGCTGGGCCCGCAGATCATCCGTCTGCGCCCCGCCCCGCAATCGCGCACCAAGGTGATTTCGCACTCTCTCAAGGTCTCGCCCGGCGGACATTTCGTGAACCATCAGCAAGACCCTTACGGCAACTGGCAGGCGCGATTCGTGTTCCCCGAGCCGGTGATGGAATTCAAGATCGAGGTCGATCTGGTGGCCGACATGTCGGTCTACAACCCGTTCGACTTTTTCGTCGAGGAAAGCGCAGAGACGTTCCCCTTCGACTATCCGCTGGATCTGGCCGACGATCTGGTGATCTACCGCACGCCGGAACCCGCCGGTCCGTTCCTGCAGCAGTTCATCGACAGCATCCCGCGCGACCGGATGCGCACCACCGATTTCCTTGTCGGGCTGAACGCGAAAATCTCGCAGGTGGTGAATTACACGATCCGACTGGAGCCGGGCGTGCAGACGCCGGAACAGACGCTCGACATCCGCTCCGGCTCGTGCCGCGATTCGAGCTGGCTTCTGGTGCAGACGCTACGCCATCTGGGCTTTGCCGCGCGCTTTGTGTCGGGCTATCTGATCCAGCTTTCGCCCGATGTGAAATCGCTGGACGGCCCGTCGGGCACCGAGGTCGATTTCACCGACCTGCACGCCTGGGTCGAGGTCTATCTGCCCGGCGCCGGCTGGATCGGGCTGGACCCGACGAGCGGCCTGCTGACCGGCGAAAGCCATATCCCGCTGGCCGCGACCCCGCATTACCGCAATGCCGCGCCGATTTCGGGCGGCTTTGCGGCGGTGGGCACCCCCAAGGTCGATTTCGAATTCGACATGAAGGTGCGCCGCGTCTCGGAACATCCGCGCATCACCAAGCCGTTCAGCGACGAGGCCTGGGACAAGCTGAACGAGATGGGCCGCACGGTCGATGCCGCACTGGCGGCGGGCGACGTGCGCCTGACCATGGGGGGCGAGCCGACCTTCGTGTCGATCGACGATTTCGAGGGGGCAGAGTGGAACACCGCCGCCGTCGGCCCCACCAAGCGCGATCTGGCCGACAAGCTGATCCGCCGCATCCGCAACCGTTTTGCGCCGGGTGGCTTCCTGCATTACGGGCAGGGCAAGTGGTATCCCGGCGAAACCCTGCCGCGCTGGACCTTCTCGCTGTACTGGCGCCGCGATGGCGTGCCGGTCTGGCGCAACCCCGATCTGGTGGCGCAAGAGGCGCAGGATTACAAGGTGGGCGCCGATGAAGCCCATGATTTCATGGCGCATTTCGCCGAACGCCTTGGCATCGCCCCCGAACATGCGCAGCCCGCTTATGAAGATCCAGCCGAATGGATCCTGAAGGAAGCCAATCTGCCCAGCAATGTCAGCCCCGAAAACTCCAAACTGAAGGATCCCGAGGAACGCTCGCGCTTTGCCCGGGTGTTTTCGCGCGGGCTGACCGAGCCGTCGGGCTTCATCCTGCCGGTGCAGCGCTGGCAGTCGAAACCCAATGCCTGGGGCCCGCGCTGGCAGTCAGAGATGTGGAAGCCCCGGCGCGGTCATATCTTCCTCGTGCCCGGTGACAGCCCGGTGGGCTACCGCCTGCCGCTGGGCTCGCTGCCCTATATTCCGCCGACGCAATATCCCTACACCTATCCGTCCGACCCCTCGCTGCCCTATGCGCCGATGCCGGATTTCTATGTGGAAATCAGCGAACGCCGCCGTCAGGCCGTGCAGGAAGAAATCGACCGGCTGGCGCAGGAAGAGGCCGAAATGGCCGCGATGATGCCCCCCGTTTCGGGGGGCCATGCGCAGGGCTTCTCGACCACACCCGAAAAGGCCCGCCGCCAGCGCTATGTGCCGCAGGAAGGCGTGGACCCGTCGCAGGGCTATGTGCGCACCGCCATCGCCATCGAGCCGCGCGACGGGCGGCTGTGCCTGTTCATGCCGCCGGTGGAAACGCTGGAAGATTATCTGGAACTGCTGGCCACCGCCGAGGCTACCGCCGCAGAGCTGAACCTGCCGATCCATATCGAAGGCTATGCCCCGCCGCATGACCCGCGCCTGAACGTGATCCGCGTCGCCCCCGATCCGGGCGTGATCGAGGTGAACATCCATCCGGCGCATAGCTGGGAAGATTGCGTCGCCACCACCGAGGCGATCTATGAAGAGGCGCGCCAGTGCCGCCTTGGCGCCGACAAGTTCATGATCGACGGGCGCCATACCGGCACCGGCGGCGGCAACCATGTGGTGGTCGGGGGCGAGACGATGGGCGACAGCCCGTTCCTGCGCCGCCCCGATCTGCTGAAATCGCTGATCCTGATCTGGCAGCGCCACCCTTCACTGTCCTACATGTTCTCGGGCCTGTTCATCGGCCCGACCAGCCAGGCCCCCCGGATCGACGAGGCGCGGCATGACACGCTCTATGAACTGGAAATCGCGCTGAGCCAGATCGGCGATCCGGTGCGCGGCGGGCCGCTGCCGCCGCCCTGGCTGATCGACCGGCTGCTGCGCAACATGCTGACCGATGTCACCGGCAACACCCACCGCGCCGAAATCTGCATCGACAAGCTCTATTCCCCCGACGGGCCGACCGGGCGTCTGGGTCTGGTGGAGTTCCGCGGGTTCGAGATGCCGCCGCATCCGCGCATGAACCTGGCGCAGCAACTGCTGATCCGCGCGATCATCGCCCGCTGCTGGAACGCGCCGGTGCAGGGCAAGCCGGTGCGCTGGGGCACGGTGCTGCATGACCGCTTCATGCTACCGCATTTCCTGTGGCAGGATTTCCTCAGCCTGCTGGAAGATCTGGGCCAGCACGGCTTCAAGATGGACCCGGTCTGGTTCGAGGCGCAGGCCGAATTCCGCTTCCCCTTCTGCGGGCAGATCGAGGTGGAAGGCGTGCATCTGGAACTGCGTCAGGCGCTGGAACCCTGGCATGTGCTGGGCGAAACCGGCGCCATCGGCGGCACGGTGCGCTATACCGACAGCTCGGTTGAACGGCTGCAGGTGAAGATGACCAGCCTTGCGCAGGATCGCTATCGCATCATGTGCAACCGCCGCCCGGTGCCGATGACACGCACCAATACCTCGGGCGCCTCGGTGGGGGCGGTGCGGTTCAAGGCGTGGCAACCTGCCGCCGCCCTGCATCCGGTGCTGCCGGTCAATGCGCCGCTGACCTTCGACATCTATGACGACTGGACAGGCCGGTCCATCGGCGGCTGCGTCTATCACGTGGCCCATCCGGGCGGGCGCAACTACGACACCTTCCCGGTGAACGGCAACGAGGCCGAGGCCCGCCGTCTGGCGCGGTTCGAGGCGTATGGCCATTCGCCGGGCGGCTATGCCCCGGTGACGGAAGTGCCGCACCCGGAATTTCCGATGACGCTCGACCTGCGGCGCGCGCCGTGGGTGTAAGATCGGCGGGATGACATGACGCTGAAACCGGTGCCCTCGGCCCCGCGCCCCGCGCTTTTGCGGGATTACACGCCGCAATCCGGCGTGGCGGACGAGCTTTTTGATGCCGAAGGCCGGATGCGCCCGGTCTGGGCGCCGTTCATCACCCATCTCGCCGGGCTGAAGCCGGAAGAGGTCGCCCAGCGTTTCGCGCGGGGCGACCAGTATCTGCGCGATGCGGGCGTGTATTTCCGGCAATATTCCACCGGCCCGGCGCAGGAACGGGAATGGCCGCTCAGCCATGTCCCCGTGCTGCTGGCCGAACAGGAATGGACCGAGATCTGCGCGGGCCTGACGCAGCGCGCGGAACTGCTGGAACAGGTCATGGCCGATCTTTACGGCCCGGGGCATCTGGTGCGCGATGGCCACCTGCCCGCCGAACTGGTGGCGCGCAATCCGCAATGGCTGCGCCCGCTGGTGGGGGTGGTGCCGCGCTCGGGCAACTTCCTGCACCATCTGGCCTTCGAGATCGGGCGCTCGCCCGACGGGTCATGGTTCGTGCTGGGCGACCGGGCGCAGGCGCCCTCCGGCTCCGGCTTCGCGCTGGAAAACCGCATGGCCACGCAGCGGGTGTTTTCCGACCCGTTCCCCCGCGCCAATCTGCGCCGTCTGGCCGGCTTCTTCCGCGCCTTCCGCGAGGCGATGGATGATCTGGCCGGGCCGGGGCGCGGCATGGCGATCCTGACGCCGGGGCCGAACAACGACACCTATTACGAACACACCTATATCGCCCGCTACCTTGGCATGACCCTGCTGGAGGGCGAGGATCTGATCGTGCAGAACGGTCAGGCCATGGTGCGCACGGTCAACGGGCTCAAACCGCTTGGCCTGCTGTGGCGCCGGATCGACAGCGAATTTGCCGACCCGCTGGAGCTGAACGAGACCTCGCATATCGGCACCCCCGGCTTGCTGGAGGCATTGCGGCAGGGCAATCTGAGCCTGATCAACGCGCTGGGGTCGGGCGTGCTGGAAGCCCGCGCCATGATGGCCTTCCTGCCCAAGATCAGCGAAGTGCTGCTGGGCGAAAAGCTGGCGCTGCCCAACATCGCCACCTGGTGGTGCGGCCAGCCGCTGGAACGCGCCTATGTGCGCGAAAACGCCGCCCGCATGATGATCGGCGAGGCGATGGACAGTGCCCTGCCCTTCGCCGTGGATGCCAATACCGCGCTTGGCGGCGCCTTCCGGGGCGAAGGCCGCGGCTCCATCCGCGACTGGCTGGCGCGCGATGGCGCCCGGCTGGTCGGACAAGAGGCGGTTACGCTGTCCACCACCCCCGCCTACGAAAAAGGTCGGCTGGTGCCGCGCCCGATGACGATCCGGGTGTTCGCCGCGCGCAGCGAAAGCGGGTGGACCTTCATGCCCGGCGGCTATGCCCGCATCGGCAAAAGCGAGGATGTCACCGCGCTGGCAATGCAGGCGGGCGGCTCGGTTTCCGATGTGTGGATCATGGCGCCAAAGCCGGTGCCGCCGGAAAGCCTTGTCGGCCAGAACAGTTTCGAACGCGCCGCCCCCGGCATCCTGCCCGCGCGCGCCGCCGACAACCTGTATTGGCTGGGCCGGTATATGGAGCGGACAGAGGGCGCGATCCGCATGTTGCGCGCCTATCACCTGCGGCTGGCCGAATCCGGCTCGGCCAAGGAACCGCGCCTGCTGGAGCTGGCCGATTACATGGCCGGGCTGGGTCTGACGCTGGACAGGCCGGTGCCCGACGCGCTGCTGGGCCTGATCAGTGCGGCACGCGGCACCGCCTCGAAAATCCGCGACCGCTTCTCGCCCGATGGCTGGGGCGCGCTGAACGACATGGCCAAGACGGCGGGCAAACTGGCCGCCAAGGTGGTGGCGGGCGATGACGCGGCCCTGGCGATGAGCATCCTGCTGCGCAAGATCAGCGGCTTTACCGGGCTGGTGCATGAAAACATGTATCATTTTGCGGGCTGGCGCTTTCTGGCACTGGGGCGCGCGCAGGAACGGGCCGACGGGCTGCTGCTGTTGCTGTCGGCGCTGGCCGATCCCCATGCCGAACCCGGCGCTCTGGAAATCGCCATCGAGGTGGGCGACAGCGTGATGACCCACCAGCGCCGCTACCGTTTTGGCCCCTCGCGCGAAACCGTGCTGGATCTGCTGGTGCTGGATGAAAGCAACCCGCGCGCCGTGCTGTATCAGATCTCGGAAATGCGCCGCCACCTGCGCCGCCTGCCACAGGCCAGCACCGGCGGACGGCTGACCCCGCTGGAACGCGCGCTGCTGACGCTCGACACCGATCTGCGGGTGGCCGGGCCGTCCGACCTTGACACCGACACGCTGCTCGAACTCCGCGCCCGGCTGGGCGAGGTGTTCGATCTGCTTGCTGCAACCTATCTCCGGTAGGCCCATGCTGTATGATATCAAACTCGTGATCGACTACAGCTATCACAGCGCATCGGATCATGTGCGCAACGTGCTGCGGCTCTTGCCGTCCGACGGGCCGAACCAGCGGGTTCTGTCGCGAATGCTGACCATCGCCCCCGCCCCCGATGAACGGCGCGACAGCGTGGATTTCTTCGGCAACGACATGACCTCGATCGCGTGGCACGAACCGATCGACCAGATCACCCTGCGCCTGCGGGCAAAGGCCGAACGGCTGCCGCTGCGCAAGGCACCCGACACCTCGCCCGATCTGGAGGATCTGGCCGCCGAGATCGACGATGTGCAGGATCTGGGGCCACTGTCACCGCAGCATTTCCTGCCGCCCTCGCCGCTGATCACCCCCAATGCCGACATGATCGCCTATGCCCGCGAGTATCTGGCCGAAGGGCAAACCTGTCTGGCGCTGGTGAAAACGCTGGGCCATGCGCTGTACAAGGACATGAAATACGATGCCGAGGCGACGGATGTGAACACGCCGATTGCCGAGGCGTTCGAGAACCGTCACGGCGTCTGTCAGGATTTCGCGCAGATCATGATTGCCTGCCTGCGCAGCCTTGGCGTGCCCTCGGGCTATGTGTCGGGCTTTCTGCGCACCTATCCGCCCGAAGGCCAGCCCCGGCTGGAAGGGGTGGATGCGATGCACGCCTGGGTCAGCGCCTGGTGTGGCGAAGAACTGGGTTGGGTGGAATATGATCCGACCAACGGCCAGTTCGCGGGCGAAGACTACATCACCGTCGCCCATGGCCGCGATTATTCCGATGTGGCGCCGGTCAAGGGCGCGATCCGCACGGCGGGCGGGCAGGACAGCCATCAGGCGGTGGATGTGATCCCGCTGGGATAAGAAAAGGGGGCCTTCCGGCCCCCTTTCCGTCTCTCAATGCACGACCGCCTCGTCGGGCCGCACCCGGCGCGAGGCGCTCACCCGGTCGCCCAGGCGCAACCCCTCCGGTCCGGCCGAAATCGTCACCGTGCTGCCGTCCAGCACGTCGCCGCCCAGGATCATCTCGGCCAGCGGGTCTTGCAGATGCCGCTGGATCACCCGTTTCAGCGGACGCGCGCCGAACACCGGGTCATAGCCCTCATCCGCCAGCCATGCCTTGGCCTCGGCGTCAAGCTCCAGCGTGATCTTGCGCGACACCAGCCGTTTTTCCAGCCGCTTCAGCTGAATCTCGACAATCGCGCCCATATCGCCCCGGTCCAGCCGATCAAAGATGATCTGCTCGTCCAGACGGTTCAGGAATTCCGGCCGGAAATGCACCCGCACCGCCTCTTCGACCTGCCGCCGCGCCGCCGCCGTATCTGCCCCTTCCGGCAGTTCCGACAGCGCCCGCGCGCCAAGGTTCGAGGTCAGCACGATCAGCGTCTGCTTGAAGTCCACCCGATGCCCCTGACCATCGGTCAGCACGCCGTCATCCAGCACCTGCAGCAGCACGTTGAACACATCGGGGTGGGCCTTTTCCACCTCGTCGAACAGCACCACCTGATAGGGCCGGCGCCGCACCGCCTCGGTCAGCACGCCACCTTCATCGTAACCGACATAACCGGGGGGCGCCCCGATCAGGCGGCTGACCGAGTGTTTCTCCATGAACTCGCTCATGTCGATGCGCACCATCGCGTTTTCATCGTCGAACAGATATTCGGCGACGGCCTTGGTCAGCTCGGTTTTCCCCACCCCGGTCGGGCCAAGGAACAGGAAAGACCCCAGCGGGCGGTTCTCGTCATTCAGCCCGGCCCGGGCGCGGCGCACCGCATTGGCCACCGCATGAACCGCCTGCTTCTGGCCGATCACACGCTTGCCAAGCTCGTCCTCCATGCGCAGCAGCTTTTCACGCTCGCCTTCCAGCATCTTCGTGGTCGGGATGCCGGTCCAGCGCTCCACCACCTCGGCGATCTGTTCGGGGCGCACCGCCTCGCTGACCAGCGCATCGCCCTCGCGGGCCTCCGCCTCGGCCAGCTTCTTCTCCAGCCCCGGGATGATGCCATAAGACAGCTCGCCCGCGCGGCCCAGATTACCCTCGCGCTTCGCCTGATCCAGATCGGCCCGCGCGCGGTCCAACTGCTCTTTCAGCTCGCGCGAGGCTTCCATCTTGTCGCGCTCCGCCTGCCATTTGGCCGTCAGCGTCGCCGATTGCTCTTGCAGGTCCGACAGTTCCTTCTGCAGCTTCTCCAGCCGGTCCTTGCTGGCCGCGTCATCCTCTTTCTTCAGCGCCTCGGCCTCGATCTGCAATTGCAGGATCTGGCGATCCAGTTGATCGAGCTCCTCGGGCTTGCTGTCCACTTCCATCCGCAGCCGCGATGCGGCCTCGTCCACAAGGTCGATCGCCTTGTCGGGCAGGAAACGGTCGGTGATATAGCGATGGCTCAGCGTCGCCGCCGCCACCAGGGCCGAGTCGCTGATCCGCACGCCGTGGTGCAGCTCATACTTTTCCTTGATGCCGCGCAGGATGGAAATCGTGTCTTCCACCGTCGGCTCCGACACCATCACCGGCTGGAACCGGCGGGCCAGCGCCGCGTCCTTTTCCACATATTTGCGGTATTCATCCAGCGTGGTGGCACCGATGCAATGCAGCTCGCCCCGCGCCAGCGCCGGTTTGATCAGGTTGGCCGCATCCATCGCACCATCCGATTTGCCCGCGCCGACCAGCGTGTGCATCTCGTCGATGAACAGGATGATCTCGCCCGATGCCGACTCGATCTCTTTCAGAATGGCTTTCAGCCGTTCCTCGAACTCGCCGCGATACTTGGCCCCGGCGATCAGCGCGCCCATGTCCAGCGCCATCAGCTTCTTGTTGCGCAAGGATTCGGGCACGTCGCCATCAACGATGCGCAGCGCAAGCCCTTCCGCAATCGCGGTTTTCCCCACGCCCGGTTCGCCGATCAGCACCGGGTTGTTCTTGGTGCGCCGCGACAGAACCTGCATCGCGCGGCGAATCTCCTCGTCGCGCCCGATGATCGGGTCGATCTTGCCTTCAGCCGCAGCTTCGGTCAGATCGCGGGCATATTTCTTCAGCGCGTCAAAGCCTTCTTCGGCACTGGCCGAATCTGCCGTGCGCCCCTTGCGGATATCGTTGATCGCCGAGTTCAGCGCCTGCGCCGTCACCGCCCCCGCCGTCAGCGCATCCTTGGCGCGGGTATTCACCAGCGCCAGCGCCGTCAGCAGCCGTTCCACCGGAACGAAACTGTCGCCAGCTTTCTTGGCCACCTGTTCGGCCTCGTCCAGCACCCGCACCAGCGAAGGGTCGATATAGGTCTGGCCGTCGCCGCCGGAAACCTTGGGCAATTTGGCAAGGGCAAGGGTGATCGCCTCGACCACGCGTTCCGGCGCGCCGCCTGCCTTGCGGATCAGGTTCGCAGCCAGCCCCTGATCATCATCCATCAGCGCCTTCAGCAGATGGTCCGGCAACACCCGCTGGTGGCCTTCGCGCATCGAAATCGTCTGCGCGGCCTGAAGGAACCCGCGCGAGCGCTCCGTGAATTTGTCCAAATTCATCGGTCATTCTCCCTTTTTGCAGCACCGCCCGCGACTGCCCTTTCTAGGCACAGCCGCTTCGGCCTTGCGGTTCAGATGGGGCCATCCTGCGCCCCCCGCAAGAGGCGCGCCTTGACGCAGAGCAAGTTTTTCGGGCAACGCGAAAATGACCTGCCGGGGTTACATGCCCGGGTCCATCGGTTCTTCCACCGGGCCACCCGCCGCCGCCCAGTCCTTCAGCCCGCCGAGGTTATAGACCTCGGAATATCCCATATCCTTCAGAACTTTACCTGCCAAAGCCGCCCGCCCACCCGAGGCACAGTGCAGCACCACAGGCCGGTCCCGCCGCAATGCCGGGTCGTGAAAGGGTGAATCGGGGTCGGCGCGAAATTCCAGCATCCCGCGCGGGATGTGATGCGACCCGTCGGCCCGCCCGGCCTTTTCCAGTTCCGGCGCATCGCGCACATCCAGCAGCAGCGCGCCCTTGTCCGCGATCAGCGCCTGCGCCGCCTCGGTGGTGATACGGGGCACCTCGGCATTGGCCACGGCCATCAGGTCTTTCAGGGTCACGGGCATCGGTATCTTCCTTGCTTGCATCCTGCGCGACCCTAGGCCCGGTCTGCCCCATCCGGCAAGCGCCGGTGAAATCCCGCTCATCGCGCCGGGGCATTTGCGCGGCTTCCGGCTGACCCTTTGCACCCCGGCAATCCCCGTCTTGCCGCTGTCATCCACAGCGCCGATGCTGTCCTCTCCCTCCGCAACCGGACAGGCCCAGATGCAGACCCAGTTCCAGCCGATCATCCACAAGACCCGGCTTCAGCAGCTGGCCCTGCATGTCGCCCGGTCCGGCCTGTGCCTGAACGACACGGTGGAGCTGCGGCGCGAGGGTGATGACATCGTCGTGCTCGCCCGGCTGCACCGCCCCTTCCTCGGGCTGATCCCCCGGCGCAGGCAGACGCGGCTCGGCCTGCTCGGCCCGCATGCCGTGGCACTGGTCGCCCCGCTGATCGACCGCGACGCCCCGCTGCGCGCCCGCATCGTCGGCCTGACGCCCGAACATCTGGCGGGCGCCACCGGGCCCGAAGTACATGTCTCGGTCTGGAGCGTGCCAGAGCCGGTGCTGTTCCGCCCGCCGCCTTTCGGTCAGGTGCCGGGCGCGTAACGCATGAAGGCAAAGGCGCTGCCATCGGGCGCCCAGCAGGGCACGTTGATGCTGCCCTGCCCGCCGAACAGCTCCACAACCACCCGCCGGTTGCCTCCCTGCGGGTCCATCAGGCACAGCTGCACATCCACATCGCGCGGATGTCCCTCGGTGCCGGGCGGGTAAGACAGATACAACACATGCTGGCCGCAGGGCGAGGGATGGGGAAACCAGTTCACCCGATCATCGGCAAACACCTGCACCGCCGCCCCACCGTCCTGCGGCATCCGCCAGATCTGTGCCTGTCCCGTCACATCGCAATTGAACCAGATGAAGCCGCCGCAGGCCGAATAATCCGGCCCATCGCAATGGCCCCCGTCGAGACCACTGTTGACAGGTGTCAACCGCCGCTCCTGCCCCGTCGCCAGATCCATCTCGCACAGGCCCACCACCCGCCGGTCGTCGCGGGCTGCGGCATAAACGATGCGGCCCCCCGCCGCCCCGTGCCACCAGCTTGGCCGCGTGCCCACAAGCAGCTCCGGCGTCTCGCCTTCGCGCAACGCATAGATCGCTGCCCCCGCGCCGGTGTGATGGGTCAGCACGATCCGCCCATCCGGCAGAAAGCCGTGGTCATTGTTGCACCGATCACAGCCACCCGTGTCGATCGGCAGCAAGTCCGGTGCCGCCAGCGGCACCCGCCACAGCCGCCCGGCGCCGTTCACCATCAGCCAGCCATCGGGGTGCCAGTTCGGCGCCTCGATCAACGCGGCGCTGCGCAGCACCACCCGCACAGTACCGCGCGCCAGATCGTAAGTCTCCAGCGAGGATCGCCAGCCCGGTTCAGCGGTATCGGTCAAGCAGCGCCCTCCCCTCGGCATCCAGCGCCGCATCCAGTTCGGCCCAGACCCGCTGCGCCTTGGCCGCGCTCAGCGCCCGGCTGTGAAAGGTGAAATCCAGCGGGTTCCACGCCGTCTTGGTGCCGCTGCTGTGCCGGCTGCTGTAATTCTCCCGGCTGCGCCGCCCCGCATCAGCCCAGCCTGCCGCGATCTGCGCCACATCCGGCGCGGTAAACCCCGGCGCAGGCTCCAGCGCCAGAAACGCCAGCGCCTGCGCCATGGTTTCGGGCTTGGCGATCAGATCCTCGTAATGCACCACCAGCCGCTCCGCCCCCCGCGCCTCGGTCAGAAAGCGGATGCAACTGGCATAGCACAGGAATTTCGACCGGCTGCCCCCCGCCGCCCGCACAAACACTTCCAGCGGATTGCGCAGGATCAGCAGCACGCGCCCGCCCGCCGCCGCAGCCGGGTCCAGCCGGGTCCAGGCGCGGGATCGGCTGTCGCGCCGCCAGAACCGCACCGGGCGCAGCCCCAGCGGATCATGCGACCGCGCGATGCAGGGCACCTGCCCCGTAGCACCCCGCGCCACCCCCTCGCCCCCGGTGGACAGGCCATAGCTGTCCTCGATCCAGAAGCGCAGCCAGTTGATACCGCTGCGCGGTGCCGAGACGACAACCCTCCCCGTCATCGCCTCAGCTTTCCTTACGCGTCAGCAGCTTCGCCGGGCGCAATGCCTCGGCCGCCTTGAACAGGCTGAAGGTCTGGTTGACGTAATTCACTACCCCGCCGATCTGATCGAGGTATTTCTGCAACTCCGGCGTCCGCTCCGCCTCCACCACCTGCACCGGGCGGTCCGGTCCCTCGCCCTCGAACTGGCAATAGAACAACGGCTCGCCACGTTTCAGGATGATGTCCTTTTCCGGCTCGTGCCACTCGAACGCCCACATCAGCGGGCGTGGCCAGACATTGATCGGAAAGCGCCCGCCAAAGATCGTGCCGGGCAGCGGATCCTTGCGGTAATGCATGAAGGCCGAAAGCTGCGTCACATAAACCATCTCGTCGGCGATGAAGCAGTAGGGCGTGGCAAGCTGCACCGTCGGGCGATCCGGGTAACGCCATTCCGCCTCGTTCACCAGCGTCAGCACCTCGCCCAGCTTGTTGCCCCGGATGGTCGAAGCCGCCCCCGCCCGGTTGATCAGCACCGCCTTGCCCTTGTCGTCCCGGCCAAAGCCGATATGGATGTCGAAGGGGCATTTCACCATGAAATACCGGCTTTCCAGCTGAATCACCCCGGGGCAACGGCTGGCCGATTTCGCATGGGCCTTGTTGGTCTGGCGGAAACTCACCCGCTCCGGCGCATCATACAGCACCGCCCCCTTGTCCGAAGTCAGAAACCAGCCGACGCTGATCGGGCCAGACCGCGGCCCCTCATCCTCGGGTCGGTCGAACGTCACTGTGATCTGCATGAATGCCTCGCCCTTTGCGCCACAGAAAAGCCCCCCGCCTGCAAAGTCAATCCGGCCCCCTCGCTTTCATCTTGGCGCAAATATCCTCGGGGGGTGAATTGGCCGCAGGCCAAGAGGGGGGCAGACAGCCCCCCTTTGCGGCGACGCGCGCCCCGCGCGGCGCAAAAGCTTGACTCCGCCCGCCCCCCGCCGCAAAGGGCTGCAACCCACCGCAAAGGAGCCTCAAATGAGCGATGATCGCCTGATCGTGGCACTCGATGTGCCGAATGTCGTGCAAGGGCTCGACCTTGCGCAACGCATCGGCGATGCCGTCAGCTTTTACAAGATCGGGCTGGGGATGCTGACCGGCGGCGGGCTGGCGCTGGCCAATGAATTGAAACAGGAACATGGCAAGCGCATCTTCCTGGACATGAAGTTCTTCGACATCGGCGCCACGGTCGAGGCGGCGGTGCGCGGCATCGCGCAATATGATCTCGATTTCCTCACCGTGCATGGCGACCCGCAGGTGGTGCGCGCCGCCGCCGAAGGCAAGCGCGGATCGGATCTGAAGATCCTCGCCGTCACGGTGCTGACCTCGCTGGATCGCGCCGATCTGGATGCGAACCTCATCATCCCCGGCGACATTCACGACATCACGCTGGAACGCGCCGCCCGCGCGCTGGAGGCTGGCGCCGATGGCGTGATCGCCAGCCCGCAAGAGGCCGCGATGATCCGCGCTCTGCCGCAAGCGGCAGGCAAGCTGATCGTCACCCCCGGCGTGCGGCCCGCAGGGTCGGCGCTGGGCGATCAGAAACGCGTGGCGACCCCGGCACAGGCGATTGGCGACGGTGCGAACCATATCGTGATCGGTCGCCCGATCTGGCAGGCCGCCGACCCGCGCGCCGCAGCCCAGGCCGTGCTCGCCGAACTGGCAGCGATCTGACGCCAACCCACGATAGCCATGCCATGCAAAAGGCGGCCCCGAGGGGCCGCCTTCATGACAGGTTCACCCTGTCTCTGATGCCGTGGCTCAGTTCTCCACCGGCGCCGGGGTCGGCGCAGGGGCTTCCGGGGCGACAGCCTCCGGGGCCGGGGCGGGTTGTTCGGTCGGCGTCATCGGCGCCGGGGCCGGTGTCCCTTCCGGGGTGGCATCGGCGGCCGGGGGCGGGGCGTTTTCGATGGTGATATTGGTCTCGCCCTCTGCCGGACGGCTGGCGCTGTCGGGCGCCCCCAGCGTGAACCACAGGATCGCCAGAACGGCCACCACGCCGCCCAGAATGAACAGAACGATGCCCATCCCGCTGCTGCGACGGGTCTCGATCACGGTGGTGCTGCCTCCCGGCGGGGTATAGGTCGTGTGTTGCTCGGCCATGTCAGTCTCCGTGGGTTACAGTTGATGGCCCGTCAACGCGCCGATCCCTGCCGGGGTTCCCCCGCCCCGCTTGCCCCCGGCCAAACCCCGCTCAGTCGTTGATGTCGCGGGTCCAGCGCTTCACCGCGCCGCGCTGCTGCGGAAAGGCCGCGCGCAGGCCCAGCCAGCCCAGCAGCGACACCCCCGCAAACACCGCAAGCTGTGCATAGAACCCCAAGGCGATCAGGCCCGACCACAGCACCAGCCCCACCATCACCGCACCGATGGCAAAGCCCAGAAAGATATAGCCGGGCGCCAGCACCTCGACGATGCCGATGGCAAAGCCGCCCGCGATCCACAGCCACCATGCCATCAGCCGCGCCCCTTCAGCAGCGAGAAGGCATTGCTGAACGCCTCCAGCGCATGGGCAGGCACAAGGATCGTCTGCTTGCCGCCGCCCTTGGCCATCTCGCCAATCGCCTCCACCTGTTTCAGCGCCACCTGATACTGCGCCGCCTCCAGCCCGTTCATCTTGATCGCCTCGGCGATCACGCCGGTCGCATAGGCCTCGGCATCCGCCAGAATGCGCCGCGCCTTGGCCTCCTGTTCGGCGGCATACAGCTCGGCATCGGCGTTCAGCTCCACCGCGCGCTTCTTGCCCTCGGCCTCGGTCACCTGTGCGCGCCGCGCTCGTTCGGCGTTCAGCTGCTGCAACATGGCGGATCGCGTCGCCTCGTCCAGATTGACATCCAGCACCTCGGCCCGGGTGACCTCGATCCCCCAGTCGTCCACCATCGCCGCAACCTGTTCGCGCACCTTGGCGATCAGATCGGCGCGGTTCGATTGCACCTGATCCAGTTCCAGCTTGCCGATTTCCGACCGCACGATCCCGGCCACGGTGGTGGCAATCGCCCCGTCCACATCGCGAATCCGGTAGACGGTCTTTTCCGGCTCGATGATGCGATAGAAGACCGAGGTTTCCACTTTCACCATCACGTTGTCGGCGGTGATCGCATCCTGCGAGGCGGTGGGCAACTGGCGCTCCAGGATCGAAACCTTGTGGCGCACCCGGTCCAGAAACGGCACCACGAAATTGATGCCCGGCCCCAGCACGGCGCGCAGCCGACCAAAGCGCTCCACCACATGCTTCTCGCTTTGCGACACGATCCGCACGCCAAGGAAGATGCACAGGATGATGAAGGCGGCCAGCGCAAGCCAGATCGCATTGCCGCCCAACAGGGCCTCGTTGTCCATGATGCCAAAACTCCTGAAATCTATGCCCCAGCATGGCCTTCACAAAGCGCCCAAGCAATAGGCAGTTGATTCCGGCGCAGAACCTTTGTCCCCCACGGTTTCCTTGCGCAAGATTCAAGCAGAGCCGAAGAATATTCGGCAGGTTCCGCCTATTGCCGCAGCTTCTTGCACATCCCCCGCCTTCGCAGCCGCAGAACGCCAAAAGATTTCCGCCAGATGCGCTATTCTTCTTTCATTCCTTTCAACATGCGGAGATCCCCATGAAAATCGTCATCCTCGGCGCAGGCGTGATCGGTGTGACCTCCGCCTGGTATCTGTCGCAGCAGGGGCACGAGGTGACGGTGATCGACCGTCAGCCCTCGCCCGCGCAGGAAACCAGCTTTGCCAATGCGGGCGAGGTCAGCCCCGGCTATTCCGCCCCCTGGGCCGCGCCGGGCATCCCGCTGAAGGCGATCAAGTGGATGTTCCAGAAACATGCGCCGCTGATCATCCAGCCGAAGCCCGATCTCGCCAAACTGTCGTGGATGGCGAAGATGCTGATGAACTGCACCGCCGACGCCTATCATGTGAACAAGTCGCGCATGGTGCGGCTGGCGGAGTATTCGCGCGATTGCCTGATCGAGCTGCGCAATGAGACCGGCATCCGCTATGACGAACGCACGCAGGGCACGCTGCAGGTGTTCCGCAGCCAGAAACAGGTTGAAGGCGCCGCGAAGGACATCGAGGTGCTGCGTCAGGACGGCGTGCCGTTCGAGGTGCTGGACCGCGCGGGCTGCATCGCCGCCGAGCCGGGTCTGGCCAATGCCGCCGACAAGATCGCGGGCGGGCTGCGCCTGCCAGGCGACGAGACCGGCGATTGCTTCAAGTTTACCAACAGCCTGGCCGCAATGGCCGCGGCGGCGGGCGTGACCTTCCGCTGGGGCGTGGCGATCCAGCGGCTGAACGTCGAAATGGGGCGGGTTTCCTCGGTCGATACCTCGGAAGGGCGGCTGCATGCCGATGCTTTCGTGCTGGCGCTTGGCAGCTATTCGCCGCTGCTGGCCGCGCCGCATGGCATCAAGCTGCCGATCTATCCGCTCAAGGGCTATTCGATCACCGTGCCGATCGTCGATGCCGACCGCGCGCCGGTGTCCACCGTGATGGACGAAACCCACAAGATCGCCATCACCCGGCTGGGCGACCGGATCCGCGTCGGCGGCATGGCCGAAATCGCGGGTTTCGACATGTCGCTGCCCGCCAAGCGCCGCGCCACGCTGGAACACTCGGTCGAGGATCTGTTCGGCGGCGCGGGCGACCAGTCGCAGGCCACCTTCTGGACCGGGCTGCGCCCGATGACGCCCGACGGCACGCCGGTGGTGGGCCGCTCGCCCATCGCCAACCTGTTCCTCAACACCGGCCACGGCACGCTGGGCTGGACGATGAGCTGCGGCTCGGGCCGGTTGCTGGCCGACATCATCTCGGGCCGCGCGCCGGACATCCAGCACAGCGACCTCGGCTATGCCCGGTACGAGGCCAAGGGCCGCATGGCCGCCCCGGCCCGGTCCCCCGTCCCGGCAGAGTAACCCCCTCCCCAACCCTCCCCCGTTTCGGGGGAGGGCGCGCGTTCCCCTCTCCGCGCGACGCCCTCCCTCTCCCCCCCCCGGGGGAGAGGGCCGGGGTGAGGGGGCAGCCCCCCGTGACCCCGCATCTGCGCCGTGCTATCCTGCGCCATGCCCGCGCTTTGCCGTTCCTGCCTGACCTCTTTTGACAGCGGCGCGCGTTGCCCCGTCTGCCGCAGCCCGCGCATCCTCAGCCACCCTGAACTGTTCAGCCTGTCCATCGCCCATATGGATTGCGACGCCTTCTATGCCTCGGTCGAAAAGCGCGACAATCCGGATCTGCGCGACAAACCGGTGATCGTGGGCGGCGGCACGCGGGGCGTTGTCTCCACCTGCTGCTACATCGCCCGCATTTCCGGCGTGCGCTCGGCCATGCCGATGTTTCAGGCGCTGAAACTCTGCCCCGGCGCGGTGGTCATCAAACCCCGGATGCAGGCCTATGTCGAAGTGTCGCGCGCCATTCGCGCCATGATGGACGATCTGACCCCCGCCATCGAACCCCTGTCGCTGGACGAGGCGTTTCTCGATCTGACCGGCACCGCCCGGCTGCATGGCGCGCCCCCTGCCGTGATGCTGGCCCGCCTCGTGCAGCGGATGGAGACGGAGCTGGGCATTTCCGGCTCCATCGGGCTCAGCCACAACAAGTTTCTCGCCAAGATCGCGTCGGACCTTGATAAACCGCGCGGCTTTTCGGTGATCGGCCGGGCGGAAACGCAAGCCTTTCTGGAACCCAAACCCGTGCGCATCATCTGGGGCGTCGGCACTGCTACGCAGGCGGCGCTGGAAAAGGCCGGCATTCGCACCATCGCCGATCTGCTGCGTTGGGATCGCGCCGACCTGACCGCCCGTTTTGGGCAGATGGGCGAACGGCTCTGGCATCTGGCCCGGGGCGAGGACCGGCGCCGGGTCAGCCGCGACGAAAAGATGAAGTCGATTTCCAAGGAAACCACCTTCAACGAAGATACCGCCGATGCCGATCTGCTGGATGGTCACCTCTGGCGCCTTGCCGTGCAGGTGGCCGATCGGGCCAAGGCCAAGGATCTGGCCGGGCGCACCGTCACGCTGAAGCTGAAACGCGCCGATTTCAGCCAGATCACCCGCCGCCACAGCCTGACCGAACCGACACAGATCGCCGACCGGATATACCGCGAGGCCCGCGCGCTGTTCGATCTGGTGCCCAAGGGCGCCGCCTACCGGCTGATCGGGGTCGGCATCGCCGATCTGGCCCCCGGCGCCAGCGCCGATCAAAGCAACGATCTGCTGGACCCAAGCGCCGCCACCCGCAGCCGCGCCGAACAGGCCACCGATGCGATCCGCGCCCGCTTTGGCAAGGATGCGATCATCAAGGGCCGCGCCCTGCGCTGACCCCCTGCTGCAGCTTCATCCTGGCAAAATACTCCGGGGGAGGCGCGCGGCACGCGCGGCGGGGGCAGCGCCCCCTCTGCCCCTCACTCCGCCGCCAGCGCCTGCCCGCTGCCAAAGGCTCCGGCGATCTCGCTTACCACGCCCGCGATCAGCCGCTGGAAGGCCGCGAAATCCGGGCGTTTCTCGATCCGCACCTCGTCCATATACAGCGCCCGGTCGATCTCGATCTGCACCGCATGTTGGCGGCGCGACGGGCGGCCATAGCTTTGGGTGATATAGGCCCCGGCGAAAGGCGCATTGCGCACCACCCGCAGCCCGGCGCGGCGGAAGGCCGCCTCGATCACCTCCATCACCTCGCGCCCGGCCGAGGCGCCGAAGCGATCGCCCAGCACCACCTCGGGGCGGGGATGGCCGGGGCGGCCCTGCGGCTCGATCGCCTCATGCGGCATCGAATGGCAATCGACCAGCACCGCCTGCCCGAATTCCAGATGTGCCTCGTCCAGCAACCGCCGCAGCGCGTCGTGATAGGGGTGCCAGTGCAGCCGCAGCCGCGTCTCGGCCTCGGCCAGCGGGATCTTGCCGCGATAGATCGCCCGCCCCTGCGCCACCACCCGCGGAATCACCCCCAGCCCCGAGGTGACGCGTGGATTGTGCGGGTTGCGCACGATCCCCTCGATCACCGCCGGGTCCAGCTCGTCGCAGGCGCGGTTCAGGTCCAGATAGGCGCGCGGCACCCGCGCCGCGATCAGCGGCGCCCCCACCCCCGGCGCCCCGGCGAACAACTCGTCCACGAACGCATCTTCCGAAGACCGGATCAGCCGCGTATCCAGCGCCGTTGCCGCCAGAAAGGCGCGCGGATAGTCCCGCCCGCTATGGGGCGAGGAAAACACGACCGGGCTGTCCCGGCGGGCCGGGCGCAGCAGGCAATAGGCTTCGGTCACGGTCCTGAATGTCATGCAAAAGATATAGCCCGGTTTTTTCTTCCGCCAAAACCCCTTGAACACCCCGGCGAGTCTCTTTATAGAGCCCCCACCGACGCGGATCAGCCCGCGCCGACGCCGTTTTCGGCGCGGTGCGCAGGTGGGGCCGAAAAGGATGTGGGCGGTTAGCTCAGCGGTAGAGCACTACGTTGACATCGTAGTGGCCACTGGTTCGATCCCAGTACCGCCCACCATTTCACCGCTTTCGCAAGAAGGCATATCGGATTCAAGGCGCACGCGCGCCGCGAAAAGGAGACGGCCATGAAGGTCAAGAACTCGCTCCGCTCGCTGAAGTTGCGTCACCGCGACTGCCAGGTCGTGCGCCGCAAGGGTCGCGTTTACGTGATCAACAAGACCCAGAAGCGCTACAAAGCCCGTCAGGGCTGAGCGTCTGGCTTCAGCAGCTACAAAAAGACCGCCGCGGGAAACCCGGCGGTCTTTTTCTTTGTGCCCCCCTTTGGCGCGCCCCGCCTCTACCGCGCCATGCCGTGATATTCGGGGTTCGGGCGCATCTCGACCGCCGCCGCCATGCGGTTCGACATGTTGTAGAACGCGGCCACTGCCGCGATGTCCCAGATGTCGCGCTCGGCGAATCCCTCGGCACGCAGGGCCGCCCGGTCGGCCTCGGCCATTTCTGCCGGATGGTTGGTCAGCTTTACCGCGAAAGCCAGCATCGCCCGCTGGCGCGGCGGCAGCGGCGCCACCCGCCAGTTCTGCGCGATCACTTCCGCCAGCGCCGCATCGCCGGTCAACTGCCGCAGCGCCGCACCGTGCGCGGTCAGGCAATAGACACATTCGTTCTGCGCCGACACTGCCACCGCGATCATCTCGCGTTCGGCCTTGCTCAGCCCCGACGGCGCCAGCATCAGATCGTTATACATCGCCATGAAGGCGCGCAGTTTGTCGGCATCAAAGGCATAGGCCAGCAGCACATTGGGGATAAGCCCCAGCTTTTCCTGACATTTGTCGAAATAGGCCCCAATGTCGGCGGGCGGCGGGTTCAGCGGCGCCAGATCCAGCGCGGTAACGGGTTCGTCCATGGTATCCTCCCTCATTCCGCCCAGCCTGCCGTAGCGGCAGCCCCGACGGAAGCGCAGCCACCATTTACGTTGCGTCGCGTCCCGCCTAGCATCCCCCCAAGCCAGTTGACCGGAGGATCCATGCGTCTGTTTCACTCTCCCACCTCGCCCTATGTGCGCAAAGTCATGGTCGTTCTGCATGAAACCGGCCTTCTGCCGCAGGTGGAACTGATCAGCACTGCCGGCACACCGCTCGACCCCGGCACGATGCCGCTGGGCCAGAACCCGCTGGGCAAGATTCCGGCGCTGGAACGCGACGATGGCCCGGCAATCTATGACAGCCGCGTGATCTGCCGCTATCTGGATGCGCTGGCCGGCGCCGGGCTGTACCCGCCCGCCCCGCGGGAATGGGATACCCTGACGCTGGAGGCGACGGCGGACGGGATTCTGGATGCCGCGTTGCTGATGGTCTACGAATCGCGGCTGCGCCCGGAAGACCTGCGCTATGCCCCTTGGGTCGAAGGCCAATGGGCCAAGATCGACCGCGCGCTGGATACCGTGGAAAGCCGCTGGATGGATCATCTGTCCGGGCCGCTGGACATGGGGCAACTGGCCTTGGCCGTGGCGCTGGGCTATGTCGATTTCCGCCATGGCGCGCGCGACTGGCGCGAAAACCGCCCGCGCCTTGCCGCGTGGGAGGCGACGATGGCCGCCCGGCCTTCGCTGCAGGCGACCCGCCCGCCCGAGGCCTGAACGCGCTAGAACCGGGGGCCAGAACCGGCTCAGCCCCCCGGCAGCGCCAGCGATTCGGTGGCCCGGCCCCGCCGCAAGGCGCGGGCCAGCCGGCAGGCCAGCGCCCGTATTCCCTGCATTATCTGCCGCCGCAGCGCCGAATCGCGCCGCAACAGCCGGTCGCCGCCCCAGCCCAGCAGCCCGCCCGCCAGCACCTGCCAGATGTCATGCGCCCGCACCTCGATGCGGGATCCGCCGACAAAACCCGCCGCCATCACCACCAGCGCCCGCGCCACCGGATGGCCTGCCACGCAGTCATGCACGATCGCACTCGCCCCGAAGGCCGCTGCCGTCGTATGGGCCGACGGGAATCCCTGCCCCCCGCCCGTTGGGCGCCGGTTCAGCGGCCTCCGCCCCAGCACCGCCTTGGTGCCATGCGCGACCACCAGAACCCCGGCAAAGCGGCCCAGCAGTTCTGCCCCGCGACCATCCGTCGCAGCACAGGCCCAGGCCACCAGCGGCAGCGCCACCTGCAACTTGTCGCCATAGCGCCGCACCGTGGGTTCGCACACCGTCAGGCACAGCGCCAGCGCCGCCAGCACCAGATGCACCCGCCCGATCCCCCGCCATATCGCCGCCAGCATGGCCCCTCCGCCGTGATTGCCCCCAGCGCTGGCAGATGCAGATGACAGGAACCTCACAAGCCGATGAAATCCTGTTAGCGCCGCCATAGGAAGCAGCGGGCGCGCCTTCAAGGTCACACCCCGACAAAACCGCCTGCATCAAGGCCCTGTGCGGCTTTGACCGCTGGACGTGACGGCGGCGCTTGGCTAAAACCCGCCCGTCAGGCAGCGGGAAACCGCCGCCCGGATTTTGCATGGGTCGCATGAGGCGGCCCTTGAGAGGGAGAAGATCTCGTGTCCCACGCAGAAGATCACGCAGGCACCCGCAGGGATTTCCTGTATTATGCCACGGCCGGAGCCGGGGCAGTCGCCGCCGGCGCCGCCGTCTGGCCGCTGGTCAATCAGATGAACGCCTCTGCCGATGTGCGCGCCCTTGCGTCGATCTTTGTCGATGTGTCGGGCGTTGCCGTGGGCACCCAGTTGACCGTCAAATGGCGCGGCAAGCCGGTCTTCATCCGCCGCCGCACCCCGCAGGAAATCGAAGCGGCTCGTGCCGTGCAACTGACCGAGCTTGTGGATGCCAAGGGCGAAAACGCCAACAAGCCGGATGCCGATGCCTCCGATGCCAACCGCACGCTGGATGAAGCGGGCGAATGGCTGGTGATGCTGGGCGTGTGTACCCACCTCGGCTGCGTGCCGCTGGGCGATGGCGCCGGTGATTTCGGGGGCTGGTTCTGCCCCTGCCACGGGTCGCACTACGATACCGCAGGCCGCATCCGCAAGGGCCCTGCCCCGCGCAACCTCGACGTGCCGGTGGCGCAGTTCACCGACGCAAACACCATCAAGCTGGGCTGAGGGAGAGACCAGATGGCCGGTATTCCGCACGACCATTACGAGCCCAAGACGGGCATCGAGCAATGGCTCCACAAGCGTCTTCCCATCGTCGGGCTGCTTTATGACACCCTGATGATCCCAACCCCCAAGAATCTCAACTGGATGTGGATCTGGGGCATCATCCTGACCTTCTGCCTCGCGCTGCAGATCGTCACCGGCATCGTGCTGGTGATGCACTACACGCCGCATGTCGATCTGGCCTTCGCCTCGGTCGAACATATCATGCGTGACGTGAACGGCGGCTTTGCCATCCGTTACCTGCACGCCAATGGCGCCTCGCTGTTCTTTGTCGCCGTCTACCTGCACATCTTCCGCGGTCTCTACTACGGGTCGTATAAAGCGCCCCGCGAAGTGACCTGGATCGTGGGCATGATCATCTATCTGTGCATGATGGGCACCGCGTTCATGGGCTATGTGCTGCCCTGGGGCCAGATGTCCTTCTGGGGCGCCACGGTGATCACCGGCCTGTTCGGCGCGATCCCCGGCATCGGCCCGGATATCCAGGCCTGGCTGCTCGGCGGGCCGGCGGTGGACAATGCCACCCTGAACCGCTTCTTCTCGCTGCACTACCTGCTGCCCTTCGTGATCGCGGCGCTGGTTGCCGTGCACATCTGGGCCTTCCACACCACGGGCAACAACAACCCGACGGGTGTCGAAGTGCGCCGCACCTCGAAAGAAGAGGCGAAGAAGGACACCGTGCCGTTCTTCCCCTATTTCGTGATGAAAGACCTGTTCGCGCTGGCCGTGATTCTGGCGGTGTTCTTTGCCATCGTCGGCTTCATGCCGAACTACCTCGGCCACCCCGACAACTATCTTGAAGCGAACCCGCTTTCGACGCCTGCGCATATCGTGCCGGAATGGTACTTCCTGCCGTTCTACGCGATCCTGCGCGCCTTCACCGCTGACGTGTGGGTGGTGCAACTGGTGAACTTCGTCACCTTCGGCATCGTCGACGCCAAGTTCTTCGGCGTGCTGGCCATGTTCGGTGCGATCGCCGTGATGGCGCTGGCGCCGTGGCTCGACACCTCGTCGGTGCGGTCGGGCAAATACCGCCCGATGTTCAAATGGTGGTTCGCGCTGCTCGCCATCGACTTCGTCGTGCTGATGTGGGTGGGCGCCATGCCGACCGACGGGATCTACCCCTACATCTCGCTGATCGCTTCGGCTTACTGGTTCGCCTATTTCCTCGTGATCCTGCCGCTTCTGGGCGTGATCGAAAAACCGCTGCCGATCCCGGCAACGATCGAGGAAGACTTCAAGGCCCATTACCCCACCGCGGCCGAGTGAGAGAAAGGAACTGACCGACATGTTTCGGAAATTCGTAATCAGCGCCGTCTCTGCCCTCGGGCTGATGTCCGGCGCCGCACTTGCCGCTGAAACCGCCCATATCGAGGATTTCGCATTCTCGTTCGAAGGCCCTTTCGGCACCTTTGACAAGGCACAGCTTCAGCGCGGCCTGCAGGTCTATACCGAGGTCTGCGCCGCCTGCCACGGCCTGAAATTCGTGCCGATCCGCACGCTGTCTGATGAAGGTGGCCCGCAGCTGCCCGAAGATCAGGTGCGCGCCTATGCCAAGAACTTCACCGTGGTCGACAAAGACACCGGCGAAGACCGCGAGGCCACGCCTTCGGACAAGTTCCCCGCCAATGTCGATGCGGGTGCCCCGGATCTCAGCCTGATGGCCAAGGCCCGCGCCGGGTTCCATGGCCCCTATGGCACCGGCATCAGCCAGTTGGTCAATGGCATCGGCGGGCCGGAATATATCCACGCCCTGCTCACCGGCTATTCGGGCGAGGAAAAGGAAGAAGCGGGGTCCACCTTCTACGAGAACCACGCCTTCTCCACCGGCTGGATCAAGATGCCTGCGCCGCTGTCGGATGGTCTGGTGACCTTCGCCGACGGCTCGCCCAACGATGTGGAGCATCTGGCCGAAGACGTGACCGCCTTCCTGATGTGGACCGCCGAGCCGAAGCTCATGGCCCGCAAGCATATGGGCTTCGTCGCCGTGCTGTTCCTCGGCCTGCTTTCCGTCCTGCTCTACCTCACCAACAAGCGCATCTGGGCTGCGGTGAAGGGCAAGAAAACCGCCTGATCCAATCAGCGGCAGACAACAGAAAGCCCCGCCAATCGGCGGGGCTTTTTCTTTTCCCGATCTGAATTTTCGCAGAAAATTCGCATCTTCCCGGGGGGGCGAATTTTCGCAGAAAATTCGGGGGCCTACCCCAGATAGGCCGCCAGCGCCGCAGGCGGGTTGGCAAACAGCGCCGCCGTCTCCACCGGCGGGGCCGCCACGCCATCGGCCACCAGCACCGTCCGCCCGGCAAAGCGCTGCGCATCCGTCGGGTCATGCGTCACCATCAGCACCAGTGCCGCGCCCGCAAGCTCCTCCACCAGCGCCAGCATCTCGGCCTTCAGCGCCGGTCCCAGCGCGGCAAAGGGCTCGTCCAGCAGCAGCACGGGCCGCGCCCGCAGCAAGGCCCGCGCCAATGCCGCCCGGCTGGCCTGCCCGCCCGACAACTGCCCCGGACGCCGGGCGCCAAGCCCCGCCAGCCCCACCCGTTCCAGCGCCGTCTCGACCGCCGCCCAATCCACCCGCCGCAGCGAGGGGTCAAGCCCCAGCCCAAGGTTCTGCGCCACGCTCAGATGCGGGAAAAGGTTCTGATCCTGAAACAACATCGACAAGGGCCGCGCGCCCGGCGCCAGCCCGTCGATCCGCGCGCCCTGCCAGCGAATGGCGCCCGAGGTCAGCGGCACAAACCCGGCAATCGCCCCCAGCAGCGTCGATTTCCCGGCCCCCGAAGGCCCGATCACCGCCACCCGCTCGCCTGCGCCCACCGACCAGTCGGCGCCTAGCTGAAAATCGTCCTGCACCACCCGCAGGCCCTCAAGCGTCAGCATGTCCACGCCCCCATCGGTCACAGATCCAGAACACCGCAAAGGCCGCCGCCACCAGCAGCAACGCCGCCCCTGCCGCCGCCTCCATCCGGTAGGCGCCCATCAACCGCTGGATGACCAGCGGCAGCGTCGCCCCGCGTTCCGCCGCAAACAGCGCGATCACGCCCAGATCTCCCACCGCCAGCGCCGCCACCAGCCCCAGCGCAAACCCCAGCGCCCGCCGCAACCGCGGCACCACCAGCAACCGCAACGCGGGCCAGCCCTGCAACCCGAGCGAGGCCGCCAGCCGCCCGTAATCCGCCACCAGCGCCCGCGCCTCGGGCAGTAATATGCGATAGGCGAAGGGCAGCGCCATCACCGCCGTGACCAGCACCGTAACCGGCAGCGCCACCGTGGCCGGTGACACCCAGGGAAACACCAGCAAAAACAGCCCGGTCCCCAGCACCAGCGACGATCCCGCCATCGGCAGCATCGCCACCGGCTCCACCAACCGCAGCCCCTGCGCCCGCCCCAGCGCCAGCGCCAGCGCGCCCCCCACCGCCAAAGGTGCCGCCAGCACCGCGATCAGCACCGAGGCCGCCAGCGCCGGCCACACCGACCCCGGCAAGGCCAGCAGCCCCGGCGCCCCGCGCCAGACCACCGCCAGCAACGGCCCGGCGATGAACCCCGCCGCCAGCGCAATCACCACCGCATCGCACACCCGCCGCCAGCCGCCCGGCTGCGGCAACCCCACCGCCCGGTCCAGCCCCGCGCCAAAGCCGCCCGGCACGGTGAACAGCCCGGCCAGCCCCACGGCCACCCCGCAGGCCAGCACCTGCAGCACCGCCAGCAGCGCCGCCTTGCCCAGATCAAACTCGAACCGCACCGCCTGATAGATCGCCAGTTCCACCGTCGTGGCGCCCGGCCCACCACCCAGCACCAGCACCACCGCGAAACTCGTCAGGCAAATGGCGAACACCGCCAGCAGCGCCCCCGGCAGCACATCGCGCAGCATCGGCACCTCGATATGCCGCCAGATCTCGCGCGGGCCAAAGCCAAGGCTTTCGGCCAGCCGCAACCGCTCGCCCGGCACAGCCTGCCAGCCCTGCAGGATCATCCGCGTCGCCAAAGGCATGTTCAGAAACACATGGGCCAGCACCACGCCGCCCAGCCCGAAGATCGACACTTCGGGCAAACCCAAAGCGCGCAGCCCCACATTCACCACCCCCGCCCGGCCAAACACCGCCAGCAGCCCCAGCACCGCCACGATCACCGGCAAAAGAAACGGCGCCCCCAGCGCCGAAATCAGCAGGCTGCGCCCGGCAAAGCGCCGCCGCGCCAGCGCCCGCGCCAAAGGCACCGCACAGACCACCGAGGCCACCGCCGACCACGCCGCCTGCCACAGCGTGAAGCGCAGCGCCGCCCAGTCGGCAGCACCAATGCCGCCGCTGCCCGCCTGCGCCATCACCACCGCCAGCGGCCCCAGCGTCACGAATGCCAGAGCCGCCGCCGTGATCCGCGCCGTCAGCGCGCCAGCGCCGCGCGCCATTCTTCCAGCGCCGGGCCGCGCGCCGCCTCGGCCTCATCCGCGCCCAGCAACAAGGATTTCACCGGCTGCGCCAGCGTCTCGAACCCCTTGGGCAGACCCGCCGCAGGCACCTTGGCCGGATACATCCAGTTGGTCACCGGCAGCACCTCTTGCGCCGCGTCGCCCAGCATGAAGGCCATGAACCGATCCGCCAGATCCGGCTGATCGGTCGCCTTCAGCTTGCCCATCACCTCGACCTGCAGGTAATTGCCCTCGGTGAACACCGCCGCCGCCTTGCTGTCATCCTGTTCGGCGATCAGGTGATAGGCGGGCGAGGTGGTATAGCTCAGCACCATGTCGGCCTCGCCTTCCAGAAACATGCCGTAAGCCTCGGACCAGCCGGGGGTCACGGTCACGATATTGTCGGCCAGATCAGCCCAGACCTGCGCCCCCTGATCGCCATACGCCGCCTTCACCCACATCAGCAGCCCCAGACCGGGGGTCGAGGAGCGCGGGTCCTGAATCACGATCTTCAGATCAGATGCCGCCAGCGCCTTGAAATCCGTCGGCGCCGCCAGCGTCTTGTTGTGCACGAAGGCGAAATAGCCCCAGTCATAGGGCAGGAAATCGGCATCCTCCCAAGCGACCGGCAGATCCAGCTTCGGGGCACCGGCATGGGGCACAAACAGCCCGGTCGCCCGCGCCGCCGCCGTCAGGTTGGTATCCAGCCCCAGCACCACATCGGCCTCGGACTTGGCGCCTTCCAGTTGCAGCCGCGCCAGCAGCGCCGCGCCATCCCCCGCCGGGGTGAACACCAGATCGCAGCCACATTCGGCCTCGAACGCCTTTTCGATGGCCGGGCCCGGCCCCCATTCGCTGACGAAACTGTCATAGGTCAGCACATGCAACACCGGGGTTTCCGCCTGCGCCATGGTGGCCGCACACAGGAAACCCGCAGCAAACATCGGTGATTTCATCTCATCCTCCATCTGCGACGGGCGGAGATGGAGCAAGCCACAAGTGGCCACACCTTCCCTCCGCCGGTCTTAACCGGTTCAGGTTCAACGGGTCCGCTTTCGCATCTCAGCTCATCCGAGCACCCCGAGGTGCCAGCGACCATAAGCGAATACCACCCGGGCGCAAGAGGGAACCCCTTCCGGCCTGGCGCCTGGGCCTGCGGTTACAGTGAGTATTTTTGCCAGGATGAAAGGATGGGCCTTCCCCTTCATCCTGGCAAAAATACTCCGGGGGAGTCGCGCAGCGCGCGACGGGGGCAGCGCCCCCTCGCCGGTCCGGGCGTTAGAAAACGGGTTTATCCGCTGCCCGCCTTCCAGTAAGGACAGAGCCGCAAAGGAGTGCCGCGCCATGAGCTTCAACACCTTCGGTCACCTGTTCCGCGTCACCACCTGGGGCGAAAGCCACGGGCCGGCACTTGGCGCCACCGTGGACGGCTGCCCGCCCGGCGTGACCATCGACTCTGACGCGCTGCAGCACTGGCTGGACCGGCGCAAACCGGGGCAGAACAAGTTCACCACCCAGCGGCAGGAACCCGACGCGGTGAAGATCCTGTCGGGCACGTTTGAAGGCGTCAGCACCGGCACGCCGATCCAGTTGATGATCGAAAACACCGACCAGCGCTCGAAGGACTATGGCGAGATTGCCCGCGCCTTCCGCCCCGGCCATGCCGACATCACCTATCACCAGAAATACGGCCTGCGCGATTATCGCGGCGGCGGGCGATCCTCGGCCCGCGAAACGGCGGCCCGGGTCGCGGCGGGCGGCGTGGCACGCGCCGTGCTGGCGCAACTGGTGCCGGGGCTGAAGATCACCGGCTACATGGTGCAGATCGGCCCGCACAAGATCGACCGCGCCCGCTTTGATGCCACCCAGATCGACCAGAACCCGTTCTGGTGCCCCGATGCCAGCGCCGCAGCCGACTGGGCGGTCTATCTCGACGATCTGCGCAAGGCCCATAACTCGGTCGGCGCGGTGATCGAGGTCACGGCCTCGGGTGTGCCCGCAGGGCTTGGCGCGCCGATCTATGCCAAACTCGACAGCGATCTGGCCGCCGCCATGATGTCGATCAACGCCGTGAAAGCGGTAGAGATCGGCGAGGGGATGGAGGCCGCCACCCTGACCGGCGTCGAGAATGCCGACGAAATCCGTATGGGGCCGAACGGGCCGGAATTTCTGTCGAACCATGCGGGCGGCATTCTGGGCGGCATTTCCACCGGGCAGGATGTGGTGGTGCGCTTCGCGGTGAAACCCACCTCCTCCATCCTCACCCCGCGCCAGACCATCACCACGGCGGGCGAGGAAGTGGACCTGATCACCAAGGGCCGCCACGACCCCTGCGTCGGCATCCGCGCCGTGCCGGTGGGCGAGGCGATGATGGCCTGCGTGATTCTGGATCACCTGCTGCTGGATCGCGGCCAGACCGGCGGATTGCGCGGCCAGATCGGCTAACCACCGCGCAACTGTCGGTGAAACTCGCGCAGCAGGGCCACGCGGCGGGGGCGAAAGCTCTCGTCGCTGACCGTCACCGCCGCCATGCTCTCCAGCTTGAAGCGGCGGAAATCCTGCCGCAGGCAGCACCAGGCCAGCAGCATCAGCGAACGGTCCAGCCAGACGATCGACAGCGGCCAGATTCGCCGCGCTGACTCCTGCCCGGCAGTGTCGCGATAGCGCAGATCGACGGCCCGCTCTTCCCACACCGCCTCGCGCAGCAGGCCCAGATGCGGCGGCGCCACGCGCCGGTCAAACCGATAGACCTCTTGCGCCGCATGGATCGCCTGCCGCTGCACCCGTTCCGGCAGGCTGGCCACAATCTTGGCCCCCGCCATCTCGGCAGCCCGGGCCAGCGCGGCATCCCCCGCCATGCGCACCTCGGCCAGACCCAGCATCAGCGCCTCCACCTCCAGCCTTGTGAACATCTGTGGCGGCAGCGCCGGGTCTTCGCGCAGCGTATAGCCCAGCCCTGCCTCGCCCTCGATCAAGGCCCCGCCCGCGCGCAGGCTGGCCATGTCGCGATACAGCGTGCGGGGCGAAACCTCCATCTCGGCCGCCAGCCGCGCCGCCGTCACCGGCTGCGGCAGACGGCGCAGCGCATCCAGCAGGCGAAACAGGCGGTCGGGCTTTCCCATGGCATCCTGACAGGTTCTGGCAGCAGGGGTGCAGCATACCAGAGCCACACGGAAAGCAAAGGAAGCCCAGATGCTCACGCTCTACCACAGCCCGATTTCCCGCTCGACCCGCGTGCTGACCCTGATCGAAGAGCTGGGGATCACCGACGAAGTGACCATCAAGGCCGTCTCCATCCGCCGGTTCGATGGGTCGGGCACGCGCGATCCGGCCAACCCGCACCCCGACGGCAAGGTGCCGCTGCTTGATCACGACGGCACGCTGATCTCCGAAACCCCGGCGATCTTCCTGTATCTGACCGCCCTGTTCCCCGACAGCGGCCTTGCGCCAAAACCGGGCGATCCGCGGCGGGGCGACTATCTGACCTGGCTGTTCTACTATTCTGCGGTGGTGGAGCCGGTGCTGATCTGTGCCAGCGCCGGGGTGGATCACCCGATGTTCACCGCCACCTGGCGCGGCCCGGCGGAACTGGCGGCGCGGCTGCACGCTGCGCTGGCCAAAGGCCCCTGGCTGCTGGGCGATCACTATTCCGCCGCCGATCTTCTGATGCATTCGCCCTTCGCCTGGTTCCCCGAAGCGACGCCCGATGATCCGCTGATCCGCGATTGGGTGGCGCGCTGTCAGGCCCGCCCGGCAACGGCGGTCGCCAAGGCGCGCGATCAGGCCTTGCTCGCGGCCTGACCGTCAGGCGGGCACCTGGCGCGACAATTGCACCGCCAGGATGCCCGCCATCACGATGGCCACGCCGATCATGTCGGTCAGCCGGATCGCCTCGCCCAGCAGCAGGGCGGCGATCACCACGCCGAAAAACGGGTTGAGGAAGTGGAAGGTCGCGGCTTTCACCGCCCCGATCCGTCGCACCAGCCCGAACCACAGCAAGGTCGCCACGATCCCCGGCATGACGATCTGATAGGCCATGGCCGCAACCCAGTGCGGCGACAGGCGGATCTGCCACGGCTCCAGCAGCGCCGTGGCCACACCCAGCACCACCGCGCCGACCCACATCTGCAACCCCACCACAATCCACAGATTGCCCCCCGAGGCCGCCCCGCGCAGCATCAGCGTCGCCAGCGCCAGCGCAAAAGCCGCCACCAGACACAGCGCCAGCCCCAGCGGCGCCGCCCCGCCCTGCATCCGCGCCGCCATGATCACCGCCACCCCGGCAAAGCCCAGCACCAGCCCGGCTATGCCCAGCGGGCGGATGCGTTCCTTGAAAAACGCCCAGCCCAGCGTCGCCACCAGCAGCGGCATGGTCGATGCGATGATCGCCGCCAGCGAGGCTTCGATCCACTGCATCGCCACGAAATTCAGGCCAAGGTAAACCGCGTTCTGGCAAAAGCCGAAGATCAGCGTCGCCCGCCATTGCGCCCGGGTCAGCCGCAGGCTTTGCCCCAGCGCGATCCCCACCGCCAGCGCCAGCGCGCCCGACAGGCTGAACCGGATCGCCAGTGCCAGCAGCGGCGGCGCATCGGTCACGATCACCCGCGCCGTGGCATAGGCCGATGACCAGATCAGGGCAAAGGCCAGCCCCATCCCAAGTGCCCGCAGATCCATCGCGTCCGGCCCCTTCCCGCAAGTTGCGGCCACCGTGACGGCGGGGCGCCGGAATGTCCATCACCGCAGCGACGCTCAGAAGGCGTTGATCACCACATAGATCGCCGATTTGATCAGCCCATAGCCGATCCCGCCCACCCAGCCGAAGGCGGCCACGGTCATCCCCAGCCCCAGCGTGATCCAGACGCCATCCCGCTCCAGCAGCGCCAGCGCGATGACACAGATCGCCGTGGCGGGCATCAGATTGCCCAGCGGCACCGGCAGCGACAGCAGCAAGGCCAGCAACAGGCAGACAAAGCCCATCACCCGCACCATGGCCGGCGTCACCAGCGGCCACCAGCGTTGGCGCAACAGCCGCTCCGCCCGGTCCAGCACCGGGGCGGCGCGCAACACCACATTGCGGAACGCCTCGCGCGACATGGATCGCCCGGCGATGAACTGCGGCAACCAAGGGTCGCGCCCCATCATCATCTGGGTGGACAGATAGATCAGCGGCAGCCCCAGCACGGCAGCCAGACCGGGGGGCGAGGGCAGGATATTGGGAAAGGCAAAGATGAACAGCAGCGCGGCACTGGCCCGCCCCTCCATCGCGCGCAGCAGATCGCCCACCGTCATCCGCTCGTCCTCATGCGCCTCGGCGATCTGGCGCAGCAGGCCAGAAAAGCGCGGCACTTTCGGGGGCAGGGCGGGCAGGTTTTCGGCCGGTGCCGCAAGCTCGCGGTCAGTCTCGTCGGGGGTCATCGCGCGCTCTCCGCTGCAGGCCCCCTAACAGCTAGGCGCGCACGGGGCCGCCCGCAAGAGCAGCCGTGACGACAAGCGCCCGACCGCCGGTCACAACACCACGATCCCCGCGTGTTTCGCCTTGTGTTCGGGTTCCACATGGATCGTCACGACGCAATCGGACACCTTCTGGCGCAGCTTGGCCTCGATCCGGTCACAGATCTCGTGCGAGGCCGAAACGGTCAACTCGCCCGGCACCACCAGATGAAACTCGATGAAAGTGGCGCTGCCCGCATGGCGGGTGCGCAGGTCATGCGCCTCCACCGCGCCCACCGCCTCGGTGGCGATGATCGCGCGCACCTGTACCAGCGTGTCTTCCGGCACCGATTCATCCAGCAGCCCGCTCATCGATTCCCGCATCACCTTCCAGCCGGACCACAGGATGTTCAGTGCCACCAGCCCTGCCATCAGCGGGTCCAGCAAGGCCCAGCCGCTGACAATGGCGATCAGCACCCCGAAGGTCACCCCGACCGAAGACACGACATCCGACAGCAGATGCCGCCCATCGGCCACCAGCGCAGGCGAACGATGCCGCCGCCCCCGCGAAATCAGCACCCAGCACCAGCCCGCATTGATCACGCTGGCCAGACCGTTGACCAGCAGCCCTTCCAGCGGCGCCTGCAGCACTTTCGGCGCCATCATGCCCTGCCACGCTTCGTTCAGGATCAGCATCGCGGCGATGATGATCATCACCCCTTCCAGAATCGCGCTGAAGAACTCCGCCTTGTGGTGGCCATAGGGGTGGTTCGCATCCGCCGGCAGCGCCGCCACGCGGATCGCCAGCAGCGCCGCAATCGCCGTGGCCACATTCACCGTGCTTTCCAGCGCATCCGACAGCAGCGCGACAGAGCCGGTCATCCACCAGGCCAGCGCCTTCAGCCCCAGTACCACGATGCCCACGACGATGCTGCCAATGGCGAGTTTCAGAACATAGGACATGCGGACCCCGCTGCGGCTGACAAAGGCCGCGCCATAGCAATTCTGCACCGCAGCGACAAGCCGCCGCAAGTCACTCGGCGGCCAGCAGCGCCGCCAACCCCTCACGGTAACTCGGATAGCGCAGCTTAACGCCCAGATCGCGGGCCAACCGCTCATTCCGCACCCGTTTGCTTTCGGCATAGAAGCTGCGCTGCATCGGGTTCATCTCGGCCGCGTCGATCGGAATCGCGGGGGGAATCGGCAAACCCAGCAATTCCGCCGCATGGGCCAGCACATCCTCGGGCGGCGTCGGGTCTTCATCGCAGACGTTGTAGATCGCCCCCGGATCGGGCCGCTGGATCGAGGCGTCCAGCACCTGCGCAATATCCTCCACATGAATGCGCGAGAATATCTGGCCGGGCTTGATGATCCGCCGCGCCGTGCCGTCGCGCACCTTGGAAAACGGCCCGCGCCCCGGCCCGTAGATCCCTGCCAGCCGGAAGATATGCAGCGGCAGGTCCTGCGCCGCCGCCAGCCCCTGCCATTGCCGTTCCGCCAGCACCCGCTGTTCCCCGCGCCGGGTGCCGGGGGTCAGCGGCGTATCCTCATCCACCCAGCCGCCGCCATGGTCGCCATAGACCCCGGTGGTGGACAGATAGCCGATCCAGCCGGGCCGGGCCGCCGCGATCTGCGCCGCATGGGCATTGAACACCGGGTCGCCCGCCGCATCAGGTGCGATGGACAGCAGCACCGCATCGGCCTGCACCAGCGCCGGGCCAAGGTCGTCGCCCGGCCAGATCAGCGGCTCCCCCCCCTGTGCGCGCAACCGCTCCGCCTTTTCGGCGGATCGCGTGGTGCCGATGATGCGCCAGCCCTGCGGGCGCAGCCGCGCCGCCAAGGCCTGCGCCGAATAGCCATGGCCAAGCGAAAGAAGAACCTGTGTCATGCCGCCCCGTCTGTTTTGCCCCATTGTCGCGGCGCTGCCGCCGCGATGCAAGCCGCGTCATCCGCCCGTGATGCCACCCCGTTAGCGCTGTCACGCAAGGCTTGATTTGCCCAGCGCTCCGGGTGCAGAACAGGCGATGAAAAAATGGAAAAGAACGTGACCCAGATCTCGCAATCCTATCTCACGCCGTCCGATGCGGCGCATGACAGTTTCACCGATGCCGCCGCCGCCGTTGCCCGGCTGGAATCGCTGTATGCCGAGGCAATCGGCTTTCTGTCGCAACAGTTCAACGCAGTGATTTCCGGCATCCGGCCCGAAGCCCGCGTGCGCGCCTATTACCCGGAAATCCGCTTTACCACGACCAGCTTCGCCAAGACCGACTCGCGGCTCAGCTTCGGCCATGTGG
This sequence comes from Gemmobacter aquatilis, assembly GCF_900110025.1. Lineage (GTDB taxonomy): Bacteria > Pseudomonadota > Alphaproteobacteria > Rhodobacterales > Rhodobacteraceae > Gemmobacter > Gemmobacter aquatilis. The sequence continues at coordinate 571,590 of NZ_FOCE01000001.1, forward strand.
CGCAGCCCGGCACCTATGTCACCACGATCACCCGCCCCGATCTGTTCCGCAACTACCTGATCCAGCAGATCACCTTGCTGATCCACAACCACGGCGTCCCCGTGCAGATCGGCCCGTCGGAAACCCCGATCCCGATCCATTTCGCCGTGGCAAACCGCCCGGGCATCACCGTGCCGCAAGAAGGCGTGCTGGATTTCCCGCTGCGCGACGTGTTCGACGTGCCGGACCTTTCGACCACCAATGACGACATCGTGAACGGTCAGTTGATCGAATATCCCGACGGCTCGCGCCCGCTCGCCCCCTTCACCGCGCAGCGCGTCGATTACTCGCTGGCCCGCCTGTCGCATTACACCGCCACCCAGCCCGAGCATTTCCAGAACCACGTCCTGTTCACCAACTACCAGTTCTATGTGGACGAGTTCGAGGCCTATGCCCGCAAGGTTCTGGCCGATCCGGCCTCGGGCTATGTGGCCTTCGTCGCGCCCGGCAATCACCAGATCACCACCCCTGACGAGGCTTTGCCGGTCTTCCCCAAGATGCCGCAGATGCCGACCTATCACCTCAAACGCGCCGACGGGCAGGGCATCACGCTGGTCAATATCGGCGTCGGCCCGTCCAACGCCAAGACGGCAACCGACCATATCGCCGTGCTGCGCCCCCATGCCTGGCTGATGGTCGGGCACTGCGCGGGCCTGCGCAACTCGCAGTCGCTGGGCGATTTCTGCCTCGCCCACGCCTATTTGCGCGAAGACCACGTTCTGGATGACGACCTGCCGATCTGGGTGCCGATCCCCGCGCTGGCCGAAATCCAGATCGCGCTGGAAGACGCGGTCGAGGCGGTGACGCAGTTGGAGGGCTACGAGCTCAAACGCATCATGCGCACCGGCACCGTCGCCACCATCGACAACCGCAACTGGGAACTGCGCGATCAGTCCGGACCGGTGCAGCGGCTGTCACAATCGCGCGCCATCGCGCTGGATATGGAAAGCGCCACCATCGCCGCCAACGGCTTCCGCTTCCGGGTGCCCTACGGCACGCTGCTCTGCGTGTCCGACAAGCCGCTGCATGGCGAGTTGAAGCTGCCCGGCATGGCGACCGATTTCTACAAGACGCAGGTCGCGCGCCATCTGCTGATCGGCATCCACGCGATGGAGTCGCTGCGCGAGATGCCGGTGGAACGCATCCACAGCCGCAAATTGCGCAGCTTCGAGGAAACCGCATTCCTCTGAGCCGCGTTTCCCACACGGCAAAACGCCGCGCAAACAGGCGATCGGGGCTTGAAATCCGCCGCAAAACCCTGTGTAGCACGGCCCATGTTGCCCTTGCGGGGGCAGAGCCACCCCGCGAGTCCGCGGGACAAGAATAAGGAACAGGACATGTCCAAACCGATGACCAAGACCCAACTGGTGGCAGCGCTTGCCGAAGCCATGGGCGCCGACAAGAAACTGGCCGGCACCGCGCTGGACGCCATCGCCTCGGTCGTGGCCCGCGAAGTCGCCACCGGCGGCGCCGTCACCCTGCCGGGTCTGGGCAAGGTCGTCTGCCGCGAGCGCCCCGAGCGTCAGGTCCGCAACCCGGCCACCGGCGAAACCGTGACCAAACCGGCCGACAAACAGGTGAAATTCACCATCGCCAAAGCGCTGAAAGACAGCGTCAACGCCTGATCGCAGGTGCTGCGCAAGACAGAGGCCGCCCTCCGGGGCGGCTTTTTGTTTTTGGGGGTGGTGGGCGGTTGGGGTGGGAGCGCATCAGTCCCAACGATCAACCCAACTGTACTGAGGGGGAATAGTTGCGTTTGGGATCAGATCAGGATTGATGACTTCTTGCCCGTCGCAGATCAGCACGGCAGGACCGACGCAACGATGCTGATACCGCGAGGCGATCGCTTCGGCAAAGCCGATGACCTTCTTGGACATTTTCGAAGGTGACGTGCTTGATGGATGGGGTCGCTTTGGAGAAGGTAAAATGACCAATTGGTCATAGATCAGCGCAATCGGAAAATAATCAACTCCGAAACGCATTAGGCCAATGCACGGATTGGCAATCTCTCTTGCCGGCATTTCAATCAGATAATTCCAGTTCATTATGTCAGTCTCTGGATTCAAAATTTGTTGCCGGACGACGTTTAGAGACGATTGCAGAACAAATGAATAGCCGAAATTCTTAAACCAGAGTCCGTAGGCTGCGGTTAGGAATCCTACCCTAAGCGAGTTTTCATTACCAAAAACTGACACCTGCATTTTGATAGTAATCTCGGATGACTTTGGGCGGCTCCAATACGCCTCAAAATCAATTGGGTTTGATCTTTTTTTGTCAGCTTGAAACTCTATAGCCCCATCTTCTGCGATCTTGATCACGCCATTAAGTTTTAGACCGCTGGCCATCAACTGCGCGCGCTGCTTCTTTGGATCAACATGAAATGGTGTATTGCTCTCACTCAACTCAATCCAATCAGAAAGCCACCTCGTTTGCTTGTGGCCAAACAAACTGTTGCACTTCTTGCAAAGGAATGTCGTTATCCTTCCACCGTTTGAGTCTGGAATAATATGTTCCTCAGTAATTTCTTTACTATTAATTGGATAATCGCAAAGACATGTTGGGCAGCGAAAAAGCCCGCGCAACTCATAATTGAAGCGGGTGAGTTCTTGCGAAATTTCTAACAAGGATGCTGATTTAAGATCCGTTGGCATGATGCACCTACAATGGGTTGCATCATGCTAGGGCCTACACCCCTACCGCGCAACCCGACCTTCCCGAGGTGAGGGCGACCACAGGGTTATACGTTGACTTGTTTCCCAGGAGCAATGATCGCCGTTCTAGCGGTAGGGTAGTCGGTGGTTATCTTGTCCGTTTCGGGCACTCCACGCCACCACCCCGACCACATCGAAAGTCCAGCCATATCTCTCCTGCAAAACAAGCACCCCCCACACAGGGCAGGCCTGCCCGGATCGCTAATCGCGGCCTGCTCGGGCAGGGGGCGGGTTCAACCGGCCCCCCTACGCCCGCAACCCCACCACCGCGACGCCCAGCGCTTCCAGCACCTTCGCCTCGATCTGCGGCGCGTTCATCCCGGCCACGGCATACATCGCCTCGGGGCTGGCCTGATCGATGAACGTGTCGGGCAGCACCATCGAGCGGAACTTCAGCCCGTGGTCGAACACGCCCTCATCCGCCAGCAATTGCGCCACATGGCTGCCAAAGCCGCCGACGGCGCCTTCCTCGATGCAGATCAGCGCCTCGTGGTGCCGCGCCAGTTGCAGGATCAGCGCGCGGTCCAGCGGTTTGGCAAAGCGCGCATCGGCCACGGTGCAGGCGATGCCGCGCGCCGCCAGCGCCTCGGTCGCCACCAGAACCTCGGCCAGCCGCGTGCCAAAGGACAGCAGCGCCACGCGGCTGCCCTCGCGCACCACCCGGCCCTTGCCGATCTCCAGCGGCACACCGCGTTCCGGCAGTTCCACCCCCACACCATCGCCGCGCGGAAAGCGGAAGGCGCTGGGGCCTTCGTCATAGGCAGCGGCGGTGGCAACCATATGCACCAGCTCCGCCTCGTCCGCCGCCGCCATCACCACCATGCCCGGCAGATTGGCCATGAAGGCCACGTCGAACGCCCCCGCATGCGTGGCGCCATCGGCCCCCACCAGCCCGGCGCGATCAATGGCAAAGCGCACCGGCAGCCGCTGGATCGCCACGTCATGCACGACCTGATCGTAGCCGCGCTGCAGGAAGGTGGAATAGAGCGCGCAGAACGGTTTGAGGCCCCCCGCCGCCAGCCCGGCGCTGAAGGTCACCGCGTGTTGTTCCGCAATGCCCACATCGAAACAGCGGCGAGGGAAGCGTTCGGCGAACAGGTTCAGCCCGGTGCCGTCCGGCATCGCCGCCGTCACCGCCACGATCCTGTCATCCCGCGCCGCCTCGGCAATCAGGCTTTGCGCGAAAACCTTGGTATAGCTGGGCGCGTTGCTTTTCGCCTTTTGCTGCTCGCCGGTCAGCACATCGAACTTCGCCGTGGCATGGCCCCTGTCGCGCGCCGCTTCGGCGGGGGCATAGCCCTTGCCCTTTTTCGTGATCACATGGATCAGGATCGGCCCGGTCGCCCGCGCCTTCGCCGTGCGCAGCACCGGCAGCAACTGGTCCAGATCGTGCCCATCCACCGGCCCGACGTAAGAAAACCCCAGCTCCTCGAACAAGGTGCCGCCGACGGTCATGCCCTTGAGCATTTCCTTCGCCCGCCGCGCGCCTTCCTGAAACGGTTCCGGCAGCAGGCTCACCGCGCCCTTCGCCGCCGCCTTCAGCTCTTGAAACGGCGCGCCCGCGTAAAGGCGGCTCAGATAGGATGACAGCGCGCCAACGGGCGGCGCAATGCTCATCTCGTTGTCGTTCAGGATCACGAACAGCCGTTTCTTCAGATGCCCGGCATTGTTCATCGCCTCGAACGCCATGCCCGCGCTCATCGACCCGTCGCCGATCACCGCAATCGCATCGCCGGGGTCACCGCCCAGATCGGCCGCCACCTTGAAGCCCAGCGCGGCCGAGATCGAGGTGGAGCTATGCGCCGCCCCGAACGGGTCATAGGGGCTTTCCGACCGTTTGGTGAAGCCCGACAGCCCGCCCTCCATCCGCAGGGTGCGGATACGGTCACGCCGCCCGGTCAGGATCTTGTGGGGGTAACACTGGTGCCCGACATCCCAGATGATCTTGTCGCGCGGCGCATCGAACACCGCGTGCAGCGCCACCGTCAGTTCCACCACCCCCAACCCGGCGCCCAGATGCCCGCCGGTCACCGACACGGCGGAAATCGTCTCGGCACGCAATTCATCGGCCAGCAGCCGCAATTCGCGGTCTGACAGCGCCTTCATGTCGGCGGGCAGATGCACCCGGTCCAGCACCGGGGTCTTGGGTCGGTTGGTCATGGCCCCTCCTCGGGGTATCAGCTTTGGCGCGAGATAACGAAGCGCGCCGCGTCGATCAAGGCGGCAGCCCGCGCACCATAAGGGATCAGCGCCGCTTCCGCCTCGTCAATCAGCGCGGCTGCGCGGCTTTTCGCCCCGTCGAGGCCCAGCAACGACACGAAGGTGGCCTTGCCCGCCTCGGCATCCTTGCCGACCCGCTTGCCAACTGCCGCCGCGTCGCCCTCCACATCCAGAATGTCATCGGCAATCTGGAAGGCAAGCCCCAGCGCCGTCGCATAGGCGCGCAGCGGCGCCCGGTCGGCCCCAGCCAGAATCGCCCCCACCTCGGCGGAAAAGCAGATCAGCGCGCCGGTCTTGCCCGCCTGCAACCGGGTGATTTCCGGCAGGGTCAGCGGCGCGTCGGCGGTTTCCGCCGCAATGTCCAGCGCCTGCCCCAGCACCATGCCCTCGGCGCCGCTGGCCTGCGCCAGCCCCGCCACCAGCGCCAGCCGCCGCTCTGCCTTGCCCAGAACGGGGTCACAGAGCAATTCAAACGCCAGCGTCTGCAGCGCATCGCCCGCCAGAACCGCCGTCGCCTCGTCCCATGTCACATGCACCGTCGGCAAGCCGCGCCGCAGGTCATCGTCATCCATGCAGGGCAGATCGTCATGCACAAGGCTATAGGCGTGCAATGCCTCCACCGCCGCCGCCGCACTCACCGCCGCCTCGGGCGAAATGCCATGCAGCCGCGCCGATTCCAGCACCAGAAACGCCCGCAGCCGCTTGCCGCCCTGCACCGCATAGCGCATCGCCTGCACCACCGGCACCTCGGCACGCAGGGCCAGCGCCGCGTCCAGCCGCGCCTGCACCAGTGCTGCATCGGCTTTCAACAGGTCAGAAAAGCTCACAGCCCCTCCACAGGGGTCGTGCCGACAGCGCGGCCTTCCTGCGCGCGGATCAGTTCCACCTTTTCCTCGGCATCCTTCAGCTTGGCCGCGCAATGCGCCTTCAACGCCGCGCCACGCTCATACAGCGCGATGCTCTGCTCCAGCGCCACCTCGCCGCGTTCCAGCTGCGTGACCACCGCCTCCAGCGCGCCCATCGCCTCTTCAAAGCTCATCTCGGCAATCGGTTTCTCGCTCATCGGTCTCTCCGCAAAACATCCACATGGGCGGCGACACAGGCCGCCAGCGCGGCCAGATCATAACCGCCCTCCAGCACGGATACCACCCGCCCGCCGCAACAGCGATCCGCCAGATCGCAGATCGCGCCGGTCAGCCAAGCGAAATCCGCCACCTGCCAGTCCAGCCCCGCCAGCGGATCATCGGCATGGGCATCGAACCCGGCACTCACCAGCACCAGTTGCGGCGCAAAAGCCTCCACCCGCGCCAGCGCGCCCTGCCAGGCGGCCCGCATCTCCGCCCCGCCTGATCCCGGTCGCAGCGGCAGATTGATCACCTGCCCCTGCGCCCCCACCTCCGACGCCGCCCCGCTGCCCGGATACAGCGGCATCTGATGCGACGAGACGAACATCGCCCGCCCCTCGTTCCACAACAGATCCTGCGTGCCATTGCCGTGATGCACGTCGAAATCCAGCACCGCCACCCGCGCCAGCCCGTGATGATCCAGCGCCCGCTTCGCCCCGATGGCCACCGATCCGAACAGGCAGAACCCCATCGCCCGCGCCGCCTCGGCATGATGCCCCGGCGGACGGCAGGCCACGAAGGCCGTGCGATCCTCGCCCGCCAGCACCGCATCCACCGCCGCGCAAACCCCGCCCACCGCGCGCAAGGCGGCGGTCAAAGACCCCGGCGCCAGATAGGTATCGCCATCCAGTTGCGCCCAGCCCGATCCCGGCACCGCCCGCTCCACCCGCGCCACATAGGCCTCGGGGTGGCAGCGCAACAGCTCGTCCCGCGCGGCCAGTGGCGCATTCCGACGGTCCAGCGGCACGCCCTCCAAAGCCCGCGCCACCGCCACCAGCCGCGCCGCCTGCTCCGGGTGGCCCGGCGGCTCGCGATGCGCCAGACACTCCTCATGCGTGAACAGCACCGTCATGCCCCGCCCCCCTGCGCCTCAACCCCATTTTCTGTTCAGAAATATCCTCGGGGGGTCCGGGGGGCAGACAGCCCCCCGTCCGCACCCGCCGCCCCGCGCCAGCCTCAGCCCTGCGCGTCCTGACATTCCACCGCCCGCGCCAGCGCCACCGCCGAGCCGGTCAGGTCGATCGTCATCACCGGCCCGCTTTCGCTGGAAAGCTCCATCGTCTGCTTCTGGGCGATGTCCATCAGAAAATCGATGCTGTCGAATTCGATATCCACGCCCGGCAGGCCGTCGATATACAACCCCTCGCCCTCGCCCTGATACACTTCGCCATCCAGACTGAAGCTCACCGGATAGCTCTGCCCCTCGACGATATCGCCCCAGCCGTCATTGGCGGCATGGATGTATCCGGTCGGCCCGCGCATGTCGAACCCGATGCGCACATCCGAACCATCCTCGAATTCCGCATTGATCAGACAGCCATTGTCCAGCGTCGGATCGACAAGGACATCCCATCCCGCCACCTGATCGAAGCCCTGCAACTCTTGCGCCTGCACAGCCACACCCGTTGCCAGCAGCGCAACCGCCCCGGCCAATATCATTTTCATCGTGTCGAACCCATTGCTTCCCTGCCCTCCCGGCAGCGGCGCAGCTTAACCGGCCCTAAGCCCCGGTCAATCGGGCTGCAGCATATACCCCGCGCCGCGCACCGTCTGCAGATAGCGCGGCTGGCGCGGATCGGCCTCGATCTTGCGGCGCAGCCGGGTGATCTGCACATCCACCGCCCGCTCCTGCGCCTTGTCGCCGCCATCCTCGTCGCCCGAGCCGAGATCGCCCACCAGCCGCTCGCGGCTGACCGGCTCGCCCGGCTGCGCCGCCAGCAGCCGCATCAACTGCGCCTCGGTCGCGGTCAGCCGCACCGACTCGGCACCGCGCCACAACTCGCCCCGCTCCATGTCATAGCGCACACCGCCCAGATGCAGCACCTTCGGCCCCGCCTCGGCCGGCCGCGCCGCCGGCACCCGCCGCAGGATCGCATTGATCCGCAGCAGCAACTCTTTCGGCTCGAACGGCTTCACAAGGTAATCATCCGCCCCCGCTTCCAGCCCCTCGATCCGGTTCACCGTCTCGCCCTTGGCGGTCAAAAGCAGGATCGGCACCGCCAGCTTGGCGCGCAGATCGCGGGTCAACTGTATGCCCGTCTCGCCCGGCATCATCACATCCAGCACGATCAGATCGAAATCCAAACCCGCCAGCAAGCGCCGCGCCTGCGCCGCATCGCGCGCAATCGTCACCAGAAAGCCGTTGCGCATCAGGAACTTCTGCAACAGCCCCCGGATACGCTCGTCATCATCCACCACAAGAAGATGCGCCTGCAGATCGTTCATGCGCCGCTCTCCTTCTGGCTCTGGAACTGGCGGCGCAGATCGGGGTCCATCATCGCCTCCAGCACCTGCCGGAACCCCTGCACCGCCTGCGGCCCCGCCGCGCGATAGGCCGCCCGCATCCGCGCCCGCTGCGCATCCGACAGCGCCCGCTCCAGCTCCGCCCCGCGCGGGGTCAGAAACAGATGCCGCTCGCGCTTGTCCTCGCGCCCGACGCGGCTTTCCACCAGCCCATCCTCGACCAGCGTGCGCAACACCCGGTTCAGGCTTTGCTTCGTCACCCCCAGAATGTTCAGCAGATTGTTCACCGTCGTTCCCGGCGTGCGGTGGATGAAATGGATCGCCCGGTGATGCGCCCGCCCATAATCCATCCCGTCCAGAATCCGGTCGGGATCGGCGGTAAAGCCGCGATAGGCAAAGAACATCGCCTCGATGCCCTTGCGTAACTGCTCATCCGTCAGAAACAGCAGGCTTTCGCCCCCGACCCCCGGCTCGCTCATGTCGGCCTCCCTCGCTTGCCGCGAATTTACGTCAGCCTTGTTGACTTTCCAAGACGCAACTGTTAGCGAAGCGCAGATTTTGCGCAACTTTATGCCCGATACGGCCAATTCCTGCGCAACATTCGCAAAAGCCCAGGAGGATTCGATGGCTGGCTATGATGACCGCGACGGCAAGATCTGGATGGATGGCAAACTGGTGGACTGGCGCGATGCCAAGGTCCATATCCTGACCCATGCGCTGCATTACGCCTCGTCGGTGTTCGAGGGCGAGCGCTGCTACAACGGCAAGATCTTCAAATCCACCGAACATTCCGCCCGCCTGCTGAAATCGGGCGAACTGCTGGACATGCCGATCCCCTATACCGTCGAACAGCTCAACGCCGCCAAGGATGAAGTGCTGGCCGCCAATGGCCTGACCGATGCCTATGTGCGTGCGCTGGCCTTCCGCGGCGCGGGCGATGAAATGGGCGTGGCCTCGCTGGGCAACCCGGTGCGCGTCGCCATCGCCTGCTGGACCTGGGGCGCCTATTACGGCGACGCCAAGTTCAAGGGCGCGAAACTCGACATCGCCAAGTGGAAGCGGCCCTCGCCCGAAACCATCCCCACCGCCGCCAAGGCCGCCGGACTCTACATGATCTGCACCATGTCGAAACACGCCGCCATGGCCAAGGGCTGCTCTGACGCGCTGTTCTTCGACTATCGCGGCTATGTGGCCGAAGCGACCGGCGCCAACATCTTCTTCGTCAAGGACGGCGAGGTGCATACGCCCAACCCGGATGCGATCCTGAACGGCATCACCCGGCAAACCGTGATCGGGATGCTGCGCGCCAAGGGCATCACCGTCCACGAACGCTATATCCTGCCGGAAGAACTGGCCGATTTCGAACAATGCTGGCTGACCGGCACCGCCGCCGAGGTCACCCCGGTGGGCCAGATCGGCGATTACACGTTCGAGGTCGGCGCCCTGACCCGCGACATCGCCACCGAATACGAGGCGCTGGTGCGCGCCTGATCGCCAAACAAAAGGCCCCCGGTTCGGGGGCCTTTTTCTTACAGATCCAGCACCAGATGCGGTACCCCGTCCGATGTGGCATCGAACGAGCGGCCCCCCGGCCCGACAACCTTGGTCACCCGGCTGCGAAAGTTGGAAAAGCTGTCGAAGGTCACCACATCGACAGCCTCTGCAAAATGCAACGTGACCTCATAGCGGCCCGCAGACAGTTCCACCACGCCAAGCACCTCGGCCACGAAGCGCTGCTTCAGATAGCGCCCGCCAACAATCTGCCCCAGCGCCACCGGCGCCTGTGGCCCGTTGCCAATCGCGGCACTCAGCGTGTTCCAGTCTTTCAATCCGTGGCTTTTTGCGATCAGCTCCAGCGCCTCGCCATGGCTGATGTCGCGCCCTTCGGCCTGCATCGCCGCGCGCAACGCCTTGGCCTGCGCTTTTGCCCCGTCCCGTGTCGGCAGAATACCCGTCATCTTGCGTTCCCTTCAGAACCGCCGGGCGTCTGTGCTGGTGCCTGCATTGCCAACGCGTCCCGGCTGCTCAAGGATCAGCGGATGGGTGTCACAGGGGGCTTCACCACGGCCAATGGCCTGCAGGCGGCGGGGGCCCCGGCCCCTGCCGCCCGATAGCCCCAAGCAGGGCCATCTGTCAATCGCCACGATCCTCAGTCGAGAATCGTCACCACATGCACATTGCCCTTGATCGCGTTGGAATAGGGGCAAATGAAATGCCCGCGCTCCACCATCCGCTCGGCCAGCGCACGCTCCACCCCCGGCAGATGCACCTTCAGCGTCACCGCGATGCCAAAGCCACCCTCGGCACGCGGGCCGATGCCCACCTGCGCCTGCACCGTGGCATCCGCCGGCACCTCGCCGATCTTCTCGTTGCTGGCCGCAAAGCGCAGCGCCCCCAGATAGCAGGCGGCATAGCCCACCGCGAACAACTGCTCGGGATTGTTGCCCTTGCCCTCGCCGCCCATCTCTTTCGGCACGCTCAGCGTGACGGCCAGCGCCCCGTCCAGCGTGGCCGAGGCGCCGTTGCGCCCGCCGCCCTTCGCTTCCGCCACCGTGCGATAGACCACTTCCTTGACCATGGAACCCTCCTTTAGTCGCTCAAGATTCTATCGTGCACGATACATTACCCCCTGCGACAGTCAATCCCTTGCGATTGCATCGCGCACGATCCATCATGCAGGGAACAGGAGCCCGCCATGACCGCACCCCTTCCCCTGCCCAATCTGCTGTGCTTCGCGCTCTATTCCGCCAATCACGCCATGCAGGCCGCCTACAAACCCCTGCTCGACGCGGCGGGGCTCACCTATCCGCAATTCCTCGTTCTCACCCTGCTGTGGGAAAAAGACGGCCAGACGATGAGCCGGGTCGGCGCCGCCTTGCAGTTGGAAAGCAATACGCTGACCCCCATGCTCAAACGCATGGAGCAAGCGGGCCTGCTGACCCGCCAGCGCGATCCGCAGGATGAACGGCAGATCCTGCTGCACCTCACCCCGCAATCCGAAACCCTGCGCCAGAAAGCCGCCACCTTCCCGCTCTGCATCGCTGAAAAAGCCCGGATCACCGCAGCCGAGGCGCAAAGCCTGCGCGAGACGATTCTCGCCCTGCGCAATGCCTTGCGCGCCGCCGAGGCTCAGGCCTGACGGTCTCCCGGCTGTTCCCGGTCAATCCGCAGATATTGCGCCATCCGGCGGTTGCCCTCCCCCGTGGCGCGCGGCCTGCGCCAGAACCCGGCCCAGAACTGGCTACCCTCGGCCCGCGCCAGCCGCAGGAACTCCTGCGCCCGCCGCCCGGTGGACGGCGCTCTCTTGTCGGCAAGATGTCGGCTCATACTGTCCTCCTCCTCCAGAAGGCGGTCAGCCTAAGCCCGAATCACCTCAATCCCCAACCTTGATCCAACGGGCTGAGCCTTTCTCCGCCGCCGCCTGCGGTTCGATCTGGCGCATCTTCACCGAATCCGCGCTGCTCTTGCTCTCGCCTTCACCGCCAAGCCCCAGCGACGCCATGGAAAACATCTCGCCCTCCAGCATCGGCTGCACCCGGGCCATCAGCAGCGGCGCCCCGAACACCAGCCCTGCCACCAACCCCTGCCAGAGCAAAACCCGGTTCAGCTTGCCGCGAAACGCCTTGTCCCCGGCCCGCGCCCGCAGCAGCAGTTGCATCAGCTTCGCCCCCGGCCAGCCGCCAAAATACGCCAGCCGCAGCAGCGCCCGATCCGGCACGCCCGGCTCGCCCGCCAATTCGCGGCGCCGGTCCAGCCAGATGCCGAACCCGGCCAGCAGGTTCACCAGAACCAGCAGCACCCCAGCCACAAACGGAAGATGCGCCGGCCCCCCCGGCAGAATCGCGTCAAACATGAAAACCTCCTGACTGACCTGCCCCGTCCTACCGCCCGCAAACGGCAAAAATCAGGCAAGCTTCAGGCAAGCCCAGCGCGCCGCATCCGCCACCGCCGCATCGGCGTCCTCCACCAGCGCCAAAGCCGCCGCCCGCAACTCTGCCAGCCCCGAATTGCCGATCGCATACAGCACATTGCGCACGAAGCGGTCGCGCCCGATGCGCTTGATCGGGCTGCCCGCAAACCGCGCCCGGAACCCGGCATCGTCCAGCCCCGCCAGCTCCGCCAGCAGCGGCGCCCCGACGCGCGGCTGATAGCCGATCTCCCGCGCCGCCTGCGCGAACTTGTTCCACGGGCACACCGCCAGACAATCGTCGCAGCCGTAAATCCGGTTGCCCATCAGGCCGCGCAACCCCTCGTCCACCGGCCCCTTGTGCTCGATGGTCAGATAGGAAATGCAGCGCCGCGCATCCAACTGATAGGGCGCCGGAAAGGCCCCGGTCGGGCAGGCATCCAGACAGGCGCGGCAGCTTCCGCAATGCGAAACCTCCGCCGCGTCCTTCGGCAGATCCGCCGTGGTGAAGATCGCGCCCAGAAAGAACCAGCTTCCCAGATCGCGCGCCAGCAGATTGGTATGCTTGCCCTGCCAGCCCAACCCCGCCGCCTGCGCCAAGGGCTTTTCCATCACCGGCGCGGTATCGACGAAGACCTTGATCTCCGCCCCCGCCACCTGCACGAACCAGCCGCCCAGCCGCTTCAGCCGCCGCTTCACCAGATCGTGGTAATCCTTGCCCTGCGCATAGACGCTCACCGCCGCCCGGTCGCGCTGCGCCAGCACCGCCAGCGGGTCCGCCTCGGGCGTATACACTTCCGCCAGCATGATGACCGACCGCGCCTCGGGCCACAGCGCCGCCGCACTGCCGCGCCAGCCCTCGCGCTCGGCCATCCAGCCCATCTGCCCGTGCCGCCCCGCCGCCAGAAACGCCCGCAGCCGCCCCGCCGCCTCCGGCACCGCCTCCGGCGCACAGATCCCCACCTTGGAGAACCCCTCCTCCAAGGCCCGCGCCACAAGCCGGTCTTTCAGCACAAGCGCATCCTCTGCCTTCATCTTGGCCAAAATATCCTGGGGGTCCGGGGGCAAAGCCCCCGGGGGTCGTGGTCAGAAATCCAGATCGGCATAATGCCCCGGCGGCGGGAAGCCCGGCACCTGATCCGCCAGCAGCGCCCGGAAGGACGGGCGCGATTTCAGCTTCACATACCAGTCCTTCACCACCGCATGGCGGTTCCAGTCCACATCCGAGATATAGTCCAGACAGCTCAGATGCGCGGCGGCGGCAAAATCCGCCAGCGTCATCGTATCCCCGGCCAGCCAGCGCCGCTGGTCCAGCAGCCATGCCATGTAATCCAGATGATACTTGATCCGGTTCGCCCCCGATTTGACATTCTTGCTGTCCGGGTAGCCCGCCGCCATCACCTTCTTGTTCACCCGCTCATACAGCAGCTTCGAGGTGACCTCGCTATGAAACTTGTCGTCGAACCAGTTGCACAGCCGCCGCACCTCATAGCGCGAATCCGGGTCGCGCGGCATCAGCGCCGGGGCGGGATAGGCTTCCTCCAGATATTCGCAGATCGCCTGGCTCTCGCTCATCACGCGGGTATCCATGCGCAGCACCGGCACCTTGCCCGCCGGGTTGCGCCGCAGGAAATCGGGCGACTGTTCCCAATAGCGTTCCTCGACCAGTTCCACCTCGATCCGTTTCTCTGCCAGCGTCAGGCGCACCTTGCGGCAGAAGGGGGACAGGGGGAAATGATACAGGCGGTTCATCGCAGGCACAGCTTTCCGAAAGGGATAACCCTCATTGCCGCAGCGCGCCCCCAAATTCAACCCGTAAGGGTCACTCCTCGAAACAGGCCGCCCGCCCATCCGCCGCAATCGTCTCGGCGCCCGACTGGATCTGCGCCGCCCGCCGCCGCGTCACCGGCCCCGGTTTCGCCGGATTGCGCTCTTTCGGGTCGGGCAGCACCGCCGCCAGCCGTGCCGCCTGCTGCGCCGAAAGCTGCGCCGCCGGGATGCCGTAATAATGCTGCGCCGCCGCCTCCACCCCGAACACGCCTTCGCCGAATTCGGCAACGTTCAGATAAACCTCAAGGATCCGCCGCTTGCTCCAGACCAGTTCCACCGCCGGGGTCAGCACGCCTTCCATCGCCTTGCGCGCCCAATTGCGCCCCTGCCACAGAAAGACATTCTTCACCACCTGCTGGCTGATGGTCGAGGCGCCGCGATTGCCGCCCTCGGCCAGCGCCGCGCGGATCGCCGCCATGTCAAACCCCCAGTGCAGGCAGAAATTCGCATCCTCCGCCGCCACCGCCGCCCGCGCCATCACCGGCGCGATCTCTTCCATCGGCACCCAGTCCTTCTGCAGGCCACCCAGCCGCCAGCGTTCCTGCATCATGTAGAAATCGCCCGGCACCGGCACGACGGTATAGATCAGCACCAGCGCGCCGAAGAACCCGGCCACCAGCCCGGTCCCACGCACCGCCCACCGCCACAACCGGCGCGGCCAGCCGATCGGCACCGCCGCCACCAGTTCCGGTTCCGGCGCGGCGGGGGGCGCCTTGGCGGCGGGTTTCTTGCGGGGGGCGGGTTTGGACATGCGGCCCAGAAACCACGAAGCCCGCGCTGCGGTCAAGCAGGCGCGGGCCCCGGTTTGTCGCCGGGCGGGGTTTCCCCCGCCCGCGCCTGTTCTCACTCGGCCAGAACCGCCGCGCGTTCATCGCTCAGCGGATGGGCCAGATGCACCAGCATCTCTTTCGGGCAGACCTGCAGGAAATTCGCCCGCTCGGCCTCCCAGTTCGCCAGAATCCGCGTCGCCTTCACGCTGCCGGTCTCGGCGGCGTGCCGCTCCACCAGCCCGCGCAGTTGCGCTTCCCAATGCGGGTGGCTGACGGCGCAGGTCACCAGGCTTTCCAGGTTCATGAACTCTTCCGCCGACCCGTCCGGGTCATACAGATAAGCCATGCCCCCGGTCATCCCGGCGCCGAAGTTGGCACCGATCTTGCCCAGAATCACCGCCACCCCGCCGGTCATGTATTCACAGCCGTTGGAGCCGCAGCCCTCCACCACCACTTTCGCACCCGAGTTGCGCACCGCAAAGCGCTCGCCCGCCCGGCCTGCCGCGAACAGATGCCCGTCGGTCGCACCATACAGCACCGTGTTGCCGACGATGGTGTTCTCGCTGGCCACCAGCGGCGACGACATCGACGGCCGCACCACGATCAACCCGCCCGACAGACCCTTGCCGACATAGTCGTTGGCATCGCCCTGCACTTCGATCTTCAACCCGTTGACGGCAAAAGCCCCCAGCGATTGCCCGGCATTCCCGGTCAGCTTCACCGTCAGATGGTCGGGTTGCAGGTTGTTGCGCATCCCGAACTTCTTCACGATATGGCTGGACGACCGCGTGCCGATGGTGCGCAGCGTGTTGCGCACCGCATAGCTCAGCTGCATCTTCTCGCCATCCTCGAAGAACCGCGCGCCGTCCTTGACGATTTCCGCATCCAGCGTATCGGGCACATGGTTGCGCGGCTTGCTGCGATCATAGGTGATCTTCTGCGCGCCATCGACGGTGATCAGCAGCGGGTTCAGGTCAAGGTCATCCAGATGCGCCGACCCACGGCTGACCTGGCTCAGCAGATCCGCCCGCCCGATGATTTCATCCATCGACCGCGCACCGATGCTGGCCAGAATCTCGCGCACTTCCTGGGCATAGAAGGTGATCAGGTTCACCACCTTGTCCGCCGTGCCGGTGAACTTGGCCCGCAGTTCCGGGTTCTGCGTGCACACGCCCACCGGGCAGGTGTTGCTCTGGCACTGGCGCACCATGATGCAGCCCATGGCGATCAGCGCGGCGGTGCCGATGCCGTATTCCTCGGCCCCCAGCATCGCCGCCATCACCACGTCACGCCCGGTGCGCAAACCGCCATCGGTGCGCAGCGTCACCCGCTCGCGCAGGTTGTTCATCGACAACACCTGATGCGCCTCGGTCAGACCCATCTCCCACGGCAGACCGGCATATTTGATGCTGGTCCCCGGCGAGGCGCCGGTGCCCCCATTATGGCCGGAAATCAGGATGATGTCGGCCTTGGCCTTCGCCACCCCCGCCGCAATCGTGCCCACGCCGGAGGCCGACACCAGCTTCACCGTCACCTTGGCGCGCGGGTTGATCTGCTTCAGGTCATAGATCAGCTGCGCCAGATCTTCGATGGAATAGATGTCGTGATGCGGCGGCGGCGAAATCAGCGTCACCCCCTTGGTCGAATGCCGCAGCCGCGCGATCAGCTCCGTCACCTTCATGCCCGGAAGCTGGCCACCCTCGCCGGGCTTGGCGCCCTGCGCGACCTTGATTTCAAGCTCCTCGCAGTGGTTCAGGTATTCGGCGGTCACGCCGAACCGGCCCGAGGCCACCTGCTTGATCTTGGCCGACGGGTTGTCGCCATTGGCTTCCGGCAGGAAATGCGCCGGATCTTCGCCGCCCTCGCCGCTGTCCGATTTCGCGCCGATGCGATTCATCGCCACGTTCAGCGTCTTGTGCGCCTCCGGGCCAAGCGCCCCAAGGCTCATGCCCGGCGTGACGAACCGCTTGCGGATCGAGGTGATGGATTCCACCTCCTCCAGCGGCACCGGCTTGCCCAGCGCCTTGATGTCCAGCAAGTCGCGGATATGGATCGGCGGGTTGGCCCGCATCGCCGCACTGTATTGCTTCCACACGTCATAAGACGCCCGGTCACAGGCCGATTGCAGCATGTGCATGGTCTGCGCTTCCCAGGCGTGCTTCTCGCCCGAGCGCCGCGCCTTGTAGAAGCCGCCAATCGGCAACACATCGCTGCCGCCCAGCCAGCCCTTGGCGTGAACCTCTTCGGCCTTCATCTGGATGCCATGCAGACCGATGCCCGAAATGCGGCTGTGCATCCCCGGGAAATATTCGGCCACCATGGCACGGCTCAGCCCCACCGCCTCGAAGTTCAAGCCGCCGCGATAGGACGAGATCACCGAAATCCCCATCTTCGCCATGATCTTCAACAGACCGGCGTCGATGGCATCGCGGTAGCGCCGCATCGCATCGGTGATATTGCCGTCCAGCAGCCCGCGCGCGATCCGGTCGGCAATGCTGTCCTGCGCCAGATAGGGGTTCACCGTGGTCGCGCCGCAGCCGATCAGCACCGCGAAATAATGGGGGTCGATGCACTCCGCCGACCGCACGTTCAACGAGGTGAAGGTCCGCAGCCCCTTGCGCGTCAGCCAGCTATGCACCGCCGAGGTCGCAAGGATCATCGGCATCGCCACCTTGCCCGCGCCCTGATGCTCGTCGCTCAGCACCAGATGCAGCGCGCCAGACCGCACGGCGTCTTCCGCCTCGGCCCGGATGCGCTCCAGCCCCAGCCGCAGCGCCTCTTGATCCGCGCCCGCCGCAAACGTGCAGTCGATCACCGCCACATGCGCGCCGAACTGCTTCAGCATCACCGCATATTCGGCATTGGCGATGAACGGGCTTTCCAGCACCAGAATCTCGGTCTGGCTGGAGTTTTCGTCCAGCACGTTCTTCAGGTTGCCGAACCGCGTCTTCAGGCTCATCACCCGGCTTTCCCGCAGCGAGTCGATCGGCGGGTTGGTCACCTGGCTGAAGTTCTGGCGGAAGAAATGGCTCAGCGGGCGGTATTGCTTCGACAGCACCGCCGCCGGCGTGTCATCGCCCATCGAGGCGATCATTTCCTTGCCGTCTTCGGCCATCGGCGCCAGAACCTGTTCCAGTTCCTCCACCGAATAGCCCGCCGCGATCTGCCGCTTGCGCAGTTCGCCGCCCTGATAGGTCACGTTTTCCGGCACGTCGCGCAGCATCGAGTTCAGGTCCACGACCTTCTCGATCCAGTCGCCATAGGGCTGGCTGCCCGCCAGACGGTTCTTGATGTCCATGTCGTGGTACAGCTTGCCCTCGCGGGTATCGACCGCGATCATCTGCCCCGGCCCAAGCGCGCCCTTTTCGCGGATCGTGGTTTCGTCCACCGGCACCATGCCCGCTTCCGACCCGGCGATCAGCAGCCCGTCGCCCGTCACCACATAGCGCATCGGCCGCAGCCCGTTGCGGTCCAGCCCGCCGCAGACCCAGCGCCCGTCGGTCATCGCCAGCGCCGCCGGGCCGTCCCACGGCTCCATCACGGCGTTGCAATAGGCATACATATCCGCCCAGGCCTTCGGCATGTCGGTGGTGGTCTTGCTCCAGGCCTCGGGCACCAGCATCGTCTTGGCCATCGGCGCCGACCGGCCAGACCGCACCAGAACCTCGAACACCGCATCCAGCGCGCCACTGTCCGACGTGCCTGCCGGGATGATCGGCTTGATATCCTCGGCCGCCTCGCCAAACGCGGATGAGGCCATGCGGATCTCGTGCGATTTCATCCAGTTGACGTTGCCCTTCAGCGTGTTGATCTCGCCGTTATGGGCCAACATGCGGAACGGCTGGGCCAGCCACCATTGCGGGAAGGTGTTGGTGGAATAGCGCTGGTGATAGATCGCAAAGGTCGATTCGAACCGCTCGTCCTGCAGATCGGGATAGAACACCGATACCTGCTCGGCCAGCATCATCCCCTTGTAGATGATCGACCGGCAGGACAGGCTGCACAGATACAGCCCCTGGATATGCGCGGCCAGCACCGCCTTCTCGATCCGGCGGCGGATGATATACAGCTCGCGCTCGAACTGCTCCTGATCAATGTCCTTCTCGCAGCGGATCAGGATCTGCTCGATCTCGGGCCGCGTCGCATTGGCCTTGTCGCCCAGCACCGAGGTATCCACCGGCACATGGCGCCAGCCATAGATATAGTGCCCCATCCGCAGCACTTCGGCCTCGACGATGGTCCGGCAACGTTCCTGCGCGCCGAAATCCGTGCGCGGCAGGAACACCTGCCCCACCGCCACCAGCTTGTTCAGATCGGGCTCATGCCCGGTGCGGCGGATCACGTCGTAAAAGAACTTGACCGGGATCTGCACATGGATGCCCGCGCCGTCGCCCGTCTTGCCATCGGCATCCACCGCGCCCCGGTGCCAGATCGCCCGCAGCGCATCGATCCCCGATTGCACCACCTTGCGGCTCGGCTTGCCCGAGATCGCGACAACCAGACCCACCCCGCAAGAGGAATGCTCGTCATCCTCTTTCCACAGCCCATGGGCGTGCATGTAGGCGCGCTTGGTCTCTTCTGCCTTCACCCAGGCTTCATCATAGATCGTCATGGCTTTGGGCCTCCGTGGCTAGGTCAGGTTGCGGCGCGGGCTGGGGCCGGTAAGACGACATCAGCGCCCCGCATTCGAAAATCGGCTGGGTCGCGGCGAAACCGGGCTGCCCCGGTTTCAGAATTTTCATCGGGCTGCCATCCATCGGCAACCATTTTTCGCCGTCCCACCATTCCGACGGCCCGGCAAAGAACAGCCGCAACTCGGGGTGAACGAACTCCCGCCCGCGCGAGCGGCGCAGCACCTGCCCCTCGGCGTCGGTCTCGGTGAAATCGAAACGCGTCTCGCGCAGGGTCGTGCCGTCGATCACCACCGTCCGCCCGGTCAGCGCGTCATGGCCGGTCACATGGCTGTGCGCGCCGTCATCCTTCGACAGGTTGAAATCGAAATCGTCGCGCCCGGCCAGCAGATCGTCAAAACTGGCCGGATCGGTGGGGTTCGGGTCCAGCGTCTGGCGCAGATTGGGGTTGAACTCATAGCTTTCCACCCATTGCGTCTGGCGGTCGATCCGGCTCAGGAAGAACATCCCCTCCTGATCGAAATCCGCGCGCCACTGGTCGCCCGGCGCATCCGCCGTGCAGCGATAGTGATTCGACACCCGGCAGCCGCGCGCCTGCACCGTCAAGAACGTCTCGCACCCCTTGGGCGGGGTGAAACTGCCCGCCTCTGCCGCAGGCGCTGCCAGAAGCAGCGCCAGAAGGATCATCCCCGCCTTCATGCCGCTTCCTCCTCAATTGCCGGGCCGATCTGCACCGCCCGCATCTGTGCCTTCAACATCTGCCGCAGCTTGCGCACCCGTCCGCCCAGCGCCAGTTGCACCACGTCATCCAGAATACCCGCATCATACAGCCGCTTGACCGAATCGTGCTGCACCTTGGGCAGCAAGAAAACCTGCACATTTTCCGCCGGGCGCAGCAGCCGCAATTGCGGTGCCTCGCGCCGGTTGCGGCCAAAGATAATGCAATGCTGCGTCTGCGCCGCCATGTGATCGCCCGCCTGATGCACCCGAATCGTCTCGATCCTTGCGCGGAACTGCGCCCAGCGCCGCTCGTCCGGCACGATGTCAGGATCGACCGACAGTTGCGGCGACAACGCCAGCACCCGGTCGAATCGCGTGAAGCCGCTCAGCACCAGCGCCGAAAACCCGCCCAGCGAATGGCCCATCGCCACCACCTCGCGCACGCCCAGCCGCGCCACTTCGGCCTCGATGATCTCCACCATCTCCTCGATCAGCCCCGGCGCGTTCAGCCAGCTGCGCGCCGGATCGGCCAGATACAGCGCATGGTCGCGGCCTGCCGCGCTGGCGGTCTTGGCGAATTCCAGCCGGGGTGGCTGCTTGCCATTGCGCCCCACGCCCGAGAAGCACACGACCAGCCGGTCGCTTTTGCCCGCGTGCCGCCACAGCCGCAGCCGCGCATCGGCGCGCAGCATGTCGATCTTCACATCGGGCCGGGCACGGCGCGGCGGATGCACCGGCACAGGGGCTTCCGCCCCTTCCCGCATCTCCGCTTGCAGCACCTCGTCCATGGTTTTCCGTCTCTCCTGATCGGTCAGTCTTGCTGCCGGATCATCCGCCAGCCGGGAAAGGAAGGGGGCAAATCTGTCGCACGCAGGTCCGACCGGGGGTGTACGGGGGGTGTACGCATGTCACCCCCCCCTTTTTCCGGTCTTATTCCGCTGCGACCGAGGCCGGGGCCGCCAGATAGGCCGCAATCGAATCCGCCGCCTCGCGCCCGTCGCGGATGGCCCAGACCACCAATGACGCACCGCGCACGATGTCGCCCGCCGCGTAAACCCCGGGAAGCGAGGTTTGATGCGTGCGGAAATCGGCCTTGATCGTGCCCCAGCGGGTGACCGCCAGTTCCGGCACGCCCCACAGCGTCGGCAGGTCTTCCGGCTCGAAGCCCAGCGCGGTGATCACAAGGTCCGCAGGCTCGATATAGTCAGCGCCTTCAATGACTTCCGGGCTCTGGCGCCCTGTCGCATCCGGGGCACCAAGGCGCATTTTCTGCACCATCACCCCTTCCACCGACGCCCCGCCGGTGAAGCCTTTGGGTGCCGACAGCCAGACAAATTCCACGCCTTCCTCCTCGGCATTCTGCGTCTCGCGCTGCGAGCCGGGCATATTGGCCCGGTCGCGGCGATACAGGCACTTCACGCTCACCGCGCCCTGCCGGATCGCCGTGCGCACGCAGTCCATCGCGGTGTCGCCGCCGCCGATCACCACCACCCGCTTGCCCGCCGCGTTCAGCTCGCCATTGTCATAGGCTTCAACCTCGTCGCCAAAGCTTTTCCGGTTGGAAACCGTAAGGTAATCAAGCGCTTGCACAATTCCCTTGGCCCCCGAACCCGGCCCGCCAACGCCCCGCATCTTGTAGACGCCGGTGGCAATCAGCACCGCGTCATGCTGGCCGCGGATCGCATCAAAGCTCAGATCCTCGCCCACCTTGCAGTTCATCACGAAGTTCACGCCCGAAGCTTCGAGTTGCTCAACCCGTTGCATCACAATGGGTTTTTCCAGCTTGAAGCCGGGGATACCATAGGTCAGCAACCCACCCGCGCGGTCATAGCGATCATAGACCGTCACCTGATAGCCCTTGCGGCGCAGCATGTCCGCCGCCGCCAGCCCGCCCGGCCCGGCGCCGATCACCGCGACGCTCTCGCCCCGCTCCACCATCGGCTTCACCGGCTGGACCCAGCCATTTTCCCAAGCCGTATCCGTGATATACTTCTCGACCGAACCGATAGTCACCGTGCCATGGCCCGACTGTTCGATCACGCAATTGCCTTCGCACAGGCGGTCCTGCGGGCAGATGCGGCCACAGATTTCCGGGAAGGTATTGGTCGCCTGGCTGATTTCATAGGCTTCCTGCAGCCGTCCCTCGGCGGTCATGCGCAGCCAGTCGGGGATATTGTTGTGCAGCGGGCAATGCGACTGGCAATAGGGCACGCCACACTGGCTGCACCGGCTCGCCTGCTCCGCCGCCTTCTGCGCCGCGTATTCGCGGTAAATCTCGTGAAAATCCTGCGACCGCAGATCCGCCGGGCGCTTCTCGGGCATCTCCCGCTTCACGCTGACAAACTGAAGCATCCGTTCCTTGGCCATAGCGGCGCCTCCCTGCGGCAAATCGGTGGGTGCGCCTTGATACTTTGCCTCGAAATGAAATAAAAGTCAGTAAGACTGACCTTGTTTCAAGTTTTTTTAGCCCGACCGGGCTTTCTGACACGTTTTCTTGCGAAATTAGGTATCACATTTTGACCTATTTGGTCAAAAACCCAAGGAAAGCAGGGCGAAAGCAACTGTCCCGACGATGATTCGCCACCACCCGAACACCGCATAGCCATGCCGAGAGACATAGCCGAGCAGACCTTTCACCACGAGCACCGCCGAAATGAAGGCCAGCGCGAAGCCGATCCCGATTTCGGTGAAGGCCCCGGCATCCAGCACGTCGCGATTCTTCCAAAGGTCATAAGCGAAGGCCCCCGCCATAGTCGGCATCGACAGAAAGAACGAAAACTCTGCCGCACCGCGCTTACCAACCCCTAAAAGCACCGCCCCGACAATGGTCGAGCCGGAGCGCGAAACACCAGGAATCATCGCAAGGCACTGGATGAAACCGATCTTCAGCGCCACACCAAGCGGCACATCGGTCGCATCTTCATAGCGCGGCTCAATTTTCAGGCGATCGACGAACACAAGCACGATCCCGCCGAGAATCAGCATCACCGCAATCAGCTTCGGCGTTTCGAACAGCACGGTCTTGATGAAATCATGCGCCAGCACGCCGATGACCACCGCCGGAACAAAGGCAAGCGCCACGGCCACGATGAAGCGCAACGCCTTGGGGTCCCGGTGCGCGGTGGAAAACAGCGCCCACAATCGCGCCGCATAGACCGACAGCACCGCCAGCACGGCGCCAAGCTGGATCACCACCTCGAAGGTCTTGCCGGCGCTTTCAAAGCCCAGAAAATGCCCTGCCAGCAGGATATGCCCGGTGGAGGATACCGGGATGAACTCGGTCAGCCCCTCCAGAACACCCAGAACGGCGGCGGACAGAAGAGACTGATCGGCCATTCAATCAGACTTTGCGCAGATTTTTCGCCGAAGCCTTGATCGCAGCATATTGCCCCGCCGGACGGAAGGGCCACAGATATTCCGGCAGCACCGCCCAGACCGAGGCCGGGGTGATGCCCAGATCGGCAAAACCACGCGCGCCGGGGGTCACCACATTGTCACGGCTCAGGTTTTTCACCTGATCGCCGGTCAGCACCTTGTTTTCAATCAGGCCCAGCGTCACCGCCTGCACCGTATCGAAGCCAAAGGCCATGATCCGCGCCACGAAACGCGGCAGCGGCAGGATCAGGCGGCGGCGGTCAATGACCTTCAACATTCCCTGCATCAACTCGCGGAACGTCGCCACATCCGGCCCGCCCAGCTCATACACACCCGGCGCCGCCTGCCCCAGCACGCCCTTCACCGCAGCCTGCGCCACGTCCTCCACCGAAACCGGCTGGAATTTGGTGTTGGCGCCGGTGATCGGCAGGATCGGGCTCAGCCGCGCCATGCCGGCGAAGCGGTTGAAGAACTGGTCCTCGTTGCCGAAGATCACCGAAGGGCGCAGGATCACCGCCGACGGGAAGGCCGCCAGGACCGCCGCCTCGCCTTCAGCCTTGCTGCGCGCATAGTCGCTGTCAGAATTCTTGTCGGCGCCGATGGCCGAGATCTGCACCAGATGCGCCACGCCTTCTGCCGCCGCAAGCCGGGCGATGCGGCCCGCGCCTTCGGCCTGCACGGCGTCGAACTTGTTCTTGCCGACCGCGTTCAGGATGCCGACGCAGTTCACCACCGCATCCGCATCTTTCAGCGCGGCGCGCACGCTGGCGTCATCGCGCACGTTGCACAGGATGGGTTCCACCTGACCGACAACGCCATAAGGGCGCACGAAGATCGCCTCGTTCGGGCGGCGCACAGCGACGCGCACGCGCCATCCCTCTTTCGCCATGCGGCGGGCAATATACCGCCCCACAAAGCCCGAACCGCCATAGATGGTGACCAGCTTGCTCATCTGCGAGCCCTTCCCGGAAATGGTGCTAAGTTGCACAACTCCATAACTTTAAGGGCTTTCGCAAACAAGCTGCAAATCCCTTTCACTTTTTTCGTTTCGGGCTGTTGACACTCCTGACGCACCGCCATAGAAGCTGCCCCACGAAGACGCCCAGATGGCGGAATTGGTAGACGCGCTGGTTTCAGGTACCAGTGTTGCAAGACGTGGAGGTTCGAGTCCTCTTCTGGGCACCATTTCCTCAAGGCCCGGCCCCGCAAGGTGCCGGGCCTTTGGTTTTTCCAGCCCCCACCCGCAGTTGACCCCCGCCCTGCGCAGGTCTATGCCCGACGCAACGTTGTTTCGGAGGCTGAATTGGCGATCCACCTGCACAAGAATGACCTGCCCGCCGGGCTGGACCTCGGCCCGGTGGTGGCCATTGATACCGAAACCATGGGGCTTGACCCGCGCCGCGACCGGCTGTGCGTGGTGCAACTGTCGTCGGGTGACGGCAATGCGCATCTGGTGCAGATCGCGCGCGGCCAGACCTCGGCGCCGAATCTGGAAAAACTGCTGACCGACCCCAAGGTGCTGAAGCTGTTCCATTTCGGGCGATTCGACATTGCGGCGATGAAGAAAGCCTTCGGCGTGACCACGGCCCCGGTCTGGTGCACCAAGATCGCCTCGCGGCTGATCCGCACCTTCACCGACCGGCACGGGCTGAAATATCTGTTGCAGGAACTGGTCGGCGTCGATGTCAGCAAACAGCAGCAGACCTCTGACTGGGGCTCGGCGGTGCTGACCGAGGCGCAGAAGGAATATGCGGCCTCCGACGTGCTGTATCTGCACCAGCTGATGGCGGCACTGCAGGCCCGGCTGGAGCGTGAGGGGCGGATGGAGCTGGCGCAGCGCTGCTTCGACTTCCTGCCGACGCGGGCCGAGTTGGATCTGATGGGCTGGGACGAGCCGAATGACCTGTTTCACCATTGAACCGCCGCACCTGCGCCGCCATGTCGGGCGGGCGCAGCGATGAAAGGGGCGGGCGGCATGGACAGTCATTCGCGGCTGGTGGGCTGGCTGAAGGTGGCGCTGCCGCTGACCGCGCTGGCGCTCCTGTCCACGCTCTTCCTTGTGGCCCGCAAGATCGACCCCGAGGCCGCCCTGCCCTATGCCGAGGTGGACGTGGCCGAACGCATCCGCGAGCCACGGATGACCGCCCCCACCTATGCGGGCGTGACCGAGGACGGCGCGACCCTGACCATCACCGCCGCCGAGGCGCGGCCTGATACCGGCAACGGCGCCTCTGCCGCCCAGGTGAACGGCCAGCTTGTCACCCCTGACGGCAAGCGCACCGCGCTCAGCGCGGGCGCGATGCGCAGCGATGGCACGGCAAAGCAGGTCTTGCTGCAATCGGGCGTGCAGATCGCCACCGCCACCGGCTATGAGGTGAAGACCGACGGGCTGACCGTGGCGCTGGATCGCACCAATGCCAGCAGCACCGGCCCGGTCGAAGGCTTCGGCCCCGCAGGCAAGCTGGCGGCGGACAGCTTTCAGATGACACAGGCCGCGGACACGCCCGGCCAATATCTTCTGGTTTTCAACGGCCATGTGCGCCTGATATACGTCCCCGGACAAACTCCTTGAGGCCTGTGATGCTGATCCCTTTCCGTGCCCTGCTGCTCGCGCTGGCTCTTGGCGCACCGATGACTGCGGCGGCGCAACAGCAGGCCGAAGTCGCCTTTGGCGGGCTGAAGCAGGACACCGCGCTGCCGGTCGAGGTGCAGGCCGACAAGCTGACCGTCAGCCAGACGGATGGCATGGCGATCTTCAGTGGCAATGTGCTGGTGGGTCAGGGCGACATGCGGCTGGCGGCGGCAGAGGTGCGGGTAGAATATGCGGCGGATGGCAAGGCGATTGCGAAGCTGCACGCCACCGGCGGTGTGACACTGGCCAACAAGACCGACGCCGCCGAGGCGAAAGAGGCCGTCTATACCATTGCCACCGGGACGGTGGTGATGACGGGTGATGTGCTGCTGACGCAGGGCAAAAGTGCCATTTCCGGGCAGAAACTGGTGATGGACCTCAAGGCTGGCACCGGGGTGATGGAAGGCCGGGTGTCCACCGTCTTCATGCCGGAAGGCAAGAAGTGATGGCTTTCGATTCGACCACGGCCCAGCCCTCGGGCCTGCATGTGCGCGGGCTGCGCAAAAGCTACCGGAAACGCCCGGTCATCCGCGATGTAACGCTGGATCTGAACCGGGGCGAGGTTGTGGCGCTGCTCGGCCCCAACGGATCGGGCAAGACCACCTGCTTTTATGCCATTGCCGGGCTTGTGACCCCCGAAGGCGGACAGGTGCTGATCGACGGCAAGGATGTGACCGCCCTGCCAATGTATCGCCGCGCCCGGCTGGGGGTGGGCTATCTGCCGCAGGAAATGTCGATCTTCCGGGGGCTGTCGGTCGAAGACAACATCCTCGCCGTGCTGGAAATCGCTGAAAGCGACCCGCACAAGCGGCGCGAACGGCTGGAAGAGCTGCTGTCGGATTTCTCGATCACCCATTTGCGTCGCGCCCCGGCGCTTGCCCTGTCGGGCGGCGAGCGGCGGCGAGTCGAAATCGCCCGCTGTCTGGCGGCGGAGCCGAAGTATCTGCTGCTGGATGAACCCTTCGCCGGGGTGGACCCGATCGCGGTGGGGGAAATCCGCCATCTGGTACAGGATCTGAAGTCGCGCGGGCTGGGCGTGCTGATCACCGATCACAACGTGCGCGAGACGCTGGAGATCGTGGACCGCGCCTATATCCTGCATGATGGCAAGGTTCTGATGAGCGGCACCGCCGAAGAAATCGTGAAGGACGAAACCGTCCGCCGCGTCTATCTCGGCGAGAATTTTCGTATGGCCTGAACCGGGCGTCGCCGCTTTCCGCCATACCCCCACGAAGCAGTTGACAAGACCCTCTCGCCTGCCGCCAAATGGCGGGGATGCGAGCGATAACAGACCCACACACCTCGGCCCCGATGGCAGCTTTCTGCCCTCCTCCTCTGGTGCCAAGGTCTTGGCGGACCCATATAAAAAACCATCAGCGGGTGGACCTGCGTGATGCAGGCCATGCCTTGCTGCAATCCCGAAGGAGGAGCCATGCGTTACCAGATCAGCGGAAAACAGATCGACATCGGTGAGGCGCTTCAGACCCATGTGAAGGCCGAACTGGGCGAGGTCGTTGAAAAATACGCACAGCGCCCGACAGATGCCGTCATTGTCTTTTCCCGCGTCGCGCATGAATATATCTGCGAAGCGACCATCCACCTGTCCACTGGCCTGAATGCTGCGGCCAAGGGCCATGCGTCCGAAATCTATGCCGCCTTCGAATCCTGCCGCGAGAAGATGGACAAGCAGTTGCGCCGCTACAAGCGCCGCCTGCGCGACCATCACCGTGACCGCACGGCACCGGTTGAATTCGACGGAGGTTCCTCCTATATCCTCGCCCCAACCGAGGAACCCGAGGATATTGAAGCCGACCTGAACCAGCCCATCGTCATTGCCGAGATGGAGACGAAGATTCCTTCGATCACCGTCGGCGAAGCCGTGATGCAGCTGGAACTGGGCGCGCAGAAAATGCTCGTGTTCCGCAATGAAGGCCATGGTGGGGTGAACGTCGTTTACCGTCGGGATGACGGTAACATCGGCTGGATCGACCCGCGCAACAGCAAGTGAAGCGCCTGCGGGCGCGGGGCATACGGCGATCCTGATGGAACTAGCGAAGATACTCAATCCTCAGGCCGTCAGGGTCGTCAGCCAGTTGACCAGCAAGAAGCGCCTGTTTCAGGAACTGGGCGAGATGGTGGCCGCCGCCTACAAGATCAGTGCGGCAACCGCCATCGACGGGTTGCAGGAACGCGAAAGCCTTGGCCCGACCGGGGTCGGCCATGGCATCGCCCTGCCCCATGCCCGGATCGAGGATCTGCCGGGCATCGTCGGCGTGTTCCTGCGGCTGGAAAAGCCGCTGGATTATGACAGCGTGGACCGTCAGCCGGTTGATCTGGTGTTCGGCCTGTTCGCGCCCAAGGATTCGGGCGTCGATCACCTGAAAGCGCTGGCACTGGTCAGCCGCACGATGCGCGATGCTGAGATCTGCACCAAGCTGCGCGCCAACAGCGACCCGGCAAAACTTTATGCCATCCTCACCGAAACGCGGGCGCCGCAGGCGGCCTGAGCGTCAGGCCCGCCAGCGGCCAAAGCCGTATCCCACATAGTCGCGCTGATAGGCGTCGCGCGCGGCGTCTTCCAGTTCGGCATCGCAGATCGCCAGCAGCCGGGCATCCGCCGCCAACGTCGGCCCGGGTGGGGCCACAAGGCCCAGCTCTGCCGCAAGGAAGGCCAGCCCTTCGGTCAGCCGTTCCTCGCGGATCAGCAGATCAGGGCCCTGAAACTGCGCGAACCCCTGCAATACCGCTGTCTGGCTTGCCAGCGCCGGGTCGATCTTCTGCCCGGTCTGCCCGCCCAGATAGATCTTCAGCCAGCGCAGAAAGGCCAGAAACCCCTCGCGCAGCGCCTCGGGCGGGGCGTCGGCAGGTGGCAGCGGCAGCTGATAGGCCTTGACCAGCAGGCGGCGCAGATTGAGGTCATCGCCCCCCGCCAGCACCTGCAAATAGCCCGCCCAAGCGCGCGGCAGCGGGTGGCGCAGCACGGCAAAGCTGCGATGCGCGGGGTTGGCGCGCTTCCATTGCCGCAGCGTCTTTTGCACGAAATCGGTGACAACCCCGCCCTTGCCGATCCGCCCCAGCCAAGCGCGCAGCTCGGCATCCGGCGCGCCTTTCACCGGCATGAACAACAGCCCCGCATCCGCCGCCGCCACGAAAGACGGAATTGCCGCCGTCCGCCGCGGTTCGAAATTCGGGGTGCGGGCCAGGTTGAACCGATCCAGCCGCGCCAGCGCCGCTTCCATCTCGGCCGGGTTCAGCACCTTGTCGGTGATCTCTTCGGGGTTCTGCTTTTTCAGCTTTGGGTCCACCGCATCCAGCCGCCCCGCCACCCCCAGCCATGCCGCAAGGCCATTCAACACGCCCAGATCCTGCAGATCTTCGTAATCAATATAGAAGGCCGTCTGCCCACTGCATTGCAGGCTGTTCATCAGCAGGATCTGAAACTCTTGCAGCCCCGTCAGATGCGCCTCGAATTCCGGCGCGTTGAACGGCACCCGCGCGGTTTTCAGCTTGCTGGCATTGGTCAGCCGCCATTGCCCGGTATCCTGCGCGATCTTCAGGCTGACATAGCTTTCCACCGGGTTGCGCGTCAGGATGATCTTGGCGCAAGCGGGGTCGGCCAGCACCGCGGCAATCACCCGCGCATCATGGTCGTGGAACAACCGGAAGCCCGCCAAGCCATCGGTCTGCGCCCGCAGCGCCGCCAGCATCGCGTGCGGATCGGCATCGCGCGCCGCCATGTCGATGTCAAACAGGCTGAAATTGTCTTTCTTTCCAATGAAATGCGGGTTGAACACCTCGCCATGGCACATCACGCCCGGCAGCAGGTTCAAATTCGCCTCCAGAAAGTTGGAGCCGGTGCGCATTTCCGCGAACATCACGAAGGACGTGAACTTGCCTGCCAAACTACTTCACCAGATAGGGGCGGCCACGCCGCGTGTTGCCGGGGCGCGGATCGTCGCCCGCCGGGAAATCGCCCATCAGAACCGGCTGCATCCCCTGATTGCGCAGGTTCTGCAGGAACTGGCCAAAGCCGGTCAGATCCGCCATGCGCGGCGCCTCGGTCAGGCGGCGGGGGGCGCGGGGCCCGATCTCGTCGATGATGCTTTGCAGCGGCTCCATCGGGTTTTCGACGAAATCCGCCAGCGTCCAGATCCGCACCCGCGCCTTCACATGCAGCCCGCGCAACACCGCCAGATGCTGCGATTCGATCTTTTGCAGCAGCGCAGCCTCGCGCCGGATGTCGCTGAAATTGCGGTTGGAATGGAACAGCGGCACCGCCCAGGCACCCGAGATCACCGAGATCTGCGCATGGGGATCGCGCGACAGGAATTCGGAAATCTTCTGCTCGTCCGCCGGGCCAAACTGGAAACACTGCCGTTCGCCCCGGGTGTTCCAGATCAGGTTCACCAGAAAACTGCGCGGGTTGTAATCGCGCAGCATCGCGCTGTCGCCCATCGAACCATTATAGACCGTCTCGCCCCCGGAAAAGCGCACGCGGTCTGGTGCAAACAGATGGCCATGCACCCGCACCCCCGCCACCTTACCCAGCCAGGTTTCGAAATTCTCGAACAGCTCCGCAAAGCCCTCGAACACCGAATAGGGCGCGGCGGTCATGCCGTTTTCCCAATCCTGATTGGGGAAGCGGCTTTGCATATAGAGGCCCGCCCGCCCCTTCGTCCGCCGCTCCACCGCTTTGGCGAACAGCCGGTCGATCTTGCCGGGATTGGGCTCTGCCACCGCCTGCGCGCCGGGATCTTCGGTCAGGAACGCGCGATACAGCTTGTCCGCCTGCGGCCAGATCTTGCGCGCCACGAAGCAATCCGATTTGCGCAGCAATTGCAGGTGATCATCGTAAAAGATATGCGGCTTGCCTTGGAAATCGAACTTGGACAGGGTCAGCGACCGGCTTTCCACATTGCCCGACACCTGCCGCACCAGCGTTTGAAAATAGCTTTCATCCGGGATCCAGACGCGCTGGAAGTACCGCTCATAGCTCTCCCGCTCCGGGTCTTCCAGAATCGCGCTCAGTGTCTGCCGGGTCAGGCACCACCACTGGCTGCCCAGATGCGGCACCAGCCCCGGCGGGATGCGCCGCTTGAAGCCCAGCCGCCGTTGCAGCCGCACATAGCCATCGAACAGCCGCCGGTTCTTGCGCCACGAAAACGGAAAGCGCAGCGTGAACCGTTCGATGTTCAACCCGCCCACCGTCCAGCCGACATCCTCGGTCGTGACGCTTTCGATGAAATCGGTCTTGGGCCGCTCGTCCAGATAGGCCACCAGTTCCGATACCGGGCGCAGCGGCAGGCAGGAGCCGGAGGCGAGATAGACATGCCGAACCCCCGGAAATTCACGCAACATCAGGCCCGCCGCCGCCTGCGTCGCCGCCACCAACCCCCAGGTGCCCCATTCGCAGGCATGGCGGGACGAAAAGCGCACGTCAGGCACATCGGCCAGATCGCGCATCAGCTTGCGCACCGTCTTGCCCTTCACCCGCTTGTCCACATGGATGACCACCGGGCAGCCATGCCCGGCCCAGTGACGCGCCACCTGCGCGGCGCGGTCGAAGGCCGTATGGCAGAGCATGACAAAGCCGACGCTCACCTCTGCCCCCTCATGCCCAGTTGCCCTTCGACATCAGCCCGAGAATCTCCAGCTGGCGCCAGTTGATGTATTTCTCGCTCCACTTGCACCACAGGTCGGGGCTGTCGTCCATCGCGGCCTTGTAGGCACGGTACTCGTGGCTGTTGGCATAGTGCTGCTGGCGGGCCATCTCCTCATCCGCCTTCACCGCGAAAGTGTCGAGGAACTTGGCATGCAGCAGGCAGCCGCTGGCCTTTTCGCCGCCCCATTCGTCATAGACGAGGTTCAGGCCGCGTGGCAGCAGCATATGGGTGGAACTGACATAAGCGTAATCGCGGTGCCATTTCACCAGCGGGATCTTGTTCAGCGCCGGGGCGCGTTCGGGCGCATCGGCAAAGAAGGTCCGTGCCCGCGGCCCGCCTTGAATCCACAGGTTGCCATAGGCACGGTTTTTCGAGATGACGTAGTTGCCGCTGTCGAACCATTTGGCGATCTCGAACGGGTCTTGCCCGGTGCGGTAGGGCTGCGCCCCGATCGGCCCTTTGGGATACATGTCCAGGATCATCGCCGAAAAGGACTTGATCGAACTGGCATCCAGCCAGTCGGTCAGCGCGCGCAACGGCCGGGTGTCGCAGAACGGGTAGATGAAGAATTCATCCGGGTCTACCACCAGCGTCCAATGGCCATGCCCATAGCGCATCTGCAACCAGTTCAGCCAATCCACCCCGAAGCGCGACCGTTTATAGCTGTGATCCGTGGTCCAGAGAGAGACATCCGGCTGTTCCGCCAGATACTCGCGTGACCCGTCATCGCTGCCATTGTCTACGATCAGGAAATGATTGATGCCCAATTCGCGGTAATAGCGCAGGAAATACGGCAGGCGGACCAGTTCGTTGCGCAGGGTCGAAAACAGCAACAGGCTATCGGGCCGGATCGCCGCCACGCGGCTGACAACAGGTCGCAGCTCGCGCCGCTTGCGCATGGCACGGATGCGCCAGCGTTTGCGCGCCAGCCGAAGCCGGTATGTCGTCAGGATACTCAAGCCCTGCTATACTCCGAACCTGCCATATTGCGCCGTCTACCAGACGGAGCTTAAGACCGTATTGAAATGCGTCTCCCAATCGGGCGGATTCCACCCCCCCGCCGCGCCTCTCCTCCTTTGCGCAACTGGCTGCCGAGTAACCTGCAGCATTGTTTCCAGCCAAGAATAACTATCTGTCGCATCTAGGTAAACCGGGTAGTCGCCCATAACCTCGCGGATGACGGGCAGCGGGTTGGCAAAGACTGGCACGCCCAGCGCCGCCGCCTCGGCCGGGGGCAGGCCGAACCCTTCGGCCAGGCTAGGGAACAGCAGGGCCTCTGCCCCTTGGATCAGCGTCACCAAAGCGCCATCGCCCAACCCCGGCGCCTCGACCACCTGTTCGGGGCGCGCATCCAGCCTGCGGAACACGGCTTCGTTGCACCAGCCCCGGCCACCCGCAATCACCAGTTGCGGCATCTGGTCGCGGGGCAGATGTATGGCCAGCGCCTGCCACAGATCCAGCAGCAGGGCATGATTCTTGCGCGGCTCGATGGTGCCTACCGCTACGAAATAAGGGCGCGTTCGGTCCAGCCCCGGCAGATCCAGCGGCGCGGGCGCCGCAACCGGCACGCCCAGCGCTGCCACGCGGCCCGGTGGCACCCGCCCGAATCGCAAGAACTGCGCCTCGGTCCGGTTGCGGGCCTCTTGGGTGGAGTGAATCACCAGATCGGCCCGCCGCGCCACCGCCGCCATCTTGCGTCCGAACACCTCGGGGATACCGGGGCGGGTGAACTCCGGGTGGTCCAGCGGGATCACGTCATGCACCAGCACCGCCACCCGAACTCCCGCCCCCTGAAATGCCGCCAGAAGCCCATCGGTCAGATTGGCATGGCCGACATTGAAATAGCGCGTGCCTACAGGCAGGCGCCGCAACAGCCGCCCCACCGCCCAGACCGGCGCCCATGCCAGCGCCCGGCGCCGCACCTGCGCCTCGGCATCGGCGCGCAGCGGGTCGCCCCGCCGCAGCCGCCGCGCCAGCCAGCCCGCAGGCGCCACCGTCACCTGCCCGCGCGCCACCGCCGCCACCCAGGCCGCCCCCGCCGCATCCAGCAGCGCAAATCCGCCCACGCCGCGCACCAATGCAAAAAGGGGGGCGCCCTCGCAGGCGTCCCCCTTCAGAAATCGGTCCAGATAGGCCAGCTCCACCCGGTCAACGCCGGTCAGCGCCCCCCGTCCCAGACGCGACACAAGGCGCGTCAGGTCCAGCAGACGCGGCGGCGCCACGGATTACTGCGCGGCCTTCTGCTGGGCGATGGTCTCGTGCAGATAGGCCGAGAATTCATCGCGCAGGTCCGGGCGGGCCATGCCGAAGGCCACCGTGGCCTGCAGGAACCCGGCTTTCGAGCCGCAATCGTAGCGCTGGCCGCGGAAGCGATAGCCATAGACGCCAGTGCCGCCTTCGCCGATTTCCTCGGCGATGGCATCGGTCAACTGAATCTCGCCACCCGCGCCCTGACGCATCTTGTTCAGGTTCACCATCACCTTCGGCGACAGGATATAACGCCCGATCACCGCAAGGTTCGATGGCGCGTCTTCCGCCTTGGGCTTTTCAACCATACCCTTGGCCTTCACGATGGCGCCCATGTCTTCCTCGACATCCAGCACGCCATAAGACGAAGCCTTGGACGGCGGCACTTCCATCGTGGCCACCATATTGCCGCCGGTCTGTTCGTAGGCTTCGACCATCTGGGCCAGACAGGGCTTTTCTGCGGCGATCACATCATCGGGCAGCAACACGGCGAAGGGCTCGTTGCCGATCAGACGACGCGCGCACCACACCGCGTGGCCCAGCCCCATCGCGCGATTCTGGCGGACATAGGCGATGGCGCCCGAATCCATGTTGGTATCCTTCAGGATCTCCAGCAGGTCGGTCTTGCCCGCGCGGCGCAGGTTGCTTTCCAGCTCCGGCGCGTGATCAAAGTAATCTTCCAGCGCGGATTTGCCGCGCGACGTCACGAAGATGAATTCCTTGATCCCGGCAGCCCGCGCCTCGTCGATCGCGTACTGGATCAGCGGGCGGTCCACCAACGTCATGATTTCCTTGGGAATGGACTTGGTGGCAGGCAGGAACCGCGTCCCCATCCCTGCAACCGGGAAGACCGCCTTGGTGACCTTCTTCATTTTCATGTGCTCGCTCGAATCTTTTTACCGCGTTGCGACACCCCATTTCGGGGGTTTCAGGACAAACTACCTCAATCTGATCCGGTATTCAGCGAAAAAGGTGAAAACCGCAAAAATTGATCGTGTCTGGTGCCCCAAATACAAGCAAGCAATATCCTTTTGGCGGGGGTAGCTCAAGCAGAGCCGCCAACCTCCGGCCCGGATAGGCGCAGCTTTGCCCATCGCGCGCTTTCCTTGCCGAGGCAGGCCGCGAACGTGCGCAGGGCAAAGGCCGGTTCAGCCCGGTCTGCGGCACCGAAAATCCCGCCGACTTGTTCCCAATAGCCATCCGGGTGAAAGCGGTGGCGGTGGCGCAGTGCCGTCGGGCTGAACCGGAACAGCGTGACCACCGCACCGTCTGCCACCGCCTGCCGCGCCACACGCGCCAGCCGCCCGGCCTGCCAGACACGTCCGGCCAGCACCTGATGTGGCCGCACGGTCAGGGGCAGGGGCTGGAACGTCCTGTCCACCCGCGACAGCGGCACCAGATCGGGCAGTGCCCGCGCCATCCCGTCGCGCCAGCCCGCCTCCAGCCCGGCCAGCAGTCGCCTCACCTCGCCCGGCTCGATCCGGCCTTCGACCATCAGCCGCAGCAGCCGCGCCCGCTGTTCGCCGCGCAGCCGCGCCAGACCGGCAGCGGCAGCCCCCGGCGCGTGGCGACGCAGGAAAACGGCAGTCGAGGCGGCGATCTCTTGCAGCGTCAGTGGCACCCGGTCTGCCCGGCGCCGGGCGCTGGCGGCAAAACCATGATGCACCTGTGCATCCGCCACGACTGCCGTCAGCCCCTGCCCCACCAGCCGCAGGTTCACATCGGCCTCGTCCAGATAGAAGTGCAGCGCGGGGTCAAATCCTCCCGCCGCAAGCAGCATGTCCCGGCGAAAGGCGCAATTCGTGCCCTGCGTCTTGACCGCGCGCCCCGGCCTGCCCGCATGAAGGCTGACCCCTTCCGGTACCGCCAGCGGATGATCCTGCGCCAGCGCATCCACCTCGGATGCCAGCCACTGAAACGAAAAGCCGTTGCGCCCGCGCACGAATCCGGTAGCGGCGATCACCCGTGCATCGGCAAAGGGGGCCAGCAACCGCGCGGCCCATGTCGGTTCGGGCACCGCGTCGTCATCCAGAAACAGCACCACCTCGCCCGCCGCCACCTGCAGACCCAGATTGCGCGCGGCGGAAATGTTGGG
Organism: Gemmobacter aquatilis; assembly: GCF_900110025.1. Classification (GTDB taxonomy): domain Bacteria; phylum Pseudomonadota; class Alphaproteobacteria; order Rhodobacterales; family Rhodobacteraceae; genus Gemmobacter; species Gemmobacter aquatilis. Next base: position 607,798 of record NZ_FOCE01000001.1, read on the forward strand.
GGTATCGAAGGGTACGATCTTCGCGGGTTGCCCCGCCACGGCGGCACAGCCCGCCGGATCTGCCACGATCACCAGTTCCAGCGCCGGATAATCCAGTTGCCGCACCGCCGTCACCGCCCGCCGCAAGGCTTCGGGACGGTGGCGGCTGACGATGATCAGACTGGCGGGAATCGGGGGGGCGGGCAGCGGGGTCATCCCGCCGCCCCACCCTGCGCCGCAAGGCTGCGGCGCATCTCTGTCACTTCTTCAGGTCCACGCCGGGGGCGTAGGCGATGAAGAACGGGTTGTCCCAACCCGATTTGCCATAGGCCAGCGGCGTGTGATCGTCGAACCGCACCACATGACCGCCGGCGCCGCGCAGCACCGCATCGCCCGCCGCCGTATCCCATTCCATCGTACGACCCAGACGCGGATACAGATCCGCCTCGCCCGTGGCCACCAGACAGAATTTCAGGCTGCTGCCAGCCGATTTCATGTCCTTCACCGCATATTTGCCGATGTAATCGTCCGTCGCCTGATCGCGGTGGCTTTTCGACGCCACGACCATCAGCGCGCCATTGTCCGGCGTGCTGACGCCGATCGGGCTGCGCGGTCCGGGCATCGCCTTGTCCAGCGCGCCAGTTTCTTCCACCGACGAGCCGTCTTCCAGCGTGTAGAACAGCCGCCCCTGCGCCGGGGCATAGACGACACCGCGCAGCGGCACGCCATCCTGCACATAGGCGATGTTCACCGTGAAATCGCCGCGGCGCTGGATGAATTCTTTCGTGCCGTCCAGCGGATCGACGATCAGAAAGGTCTGTGCGCTCAGCCCGTGGCTGGCCGCCTGTTCTTCGGTGATCAGCGTCACCTCCGGGAATTCGGCCCGCAGCCCGGCAGAGATCAGCGCATCCGCCGCCTCGTCCGCCTCGGTCACCGGGCTGGCATCGCTTTTGGCCTTCACCTCGAATTCCGGCGAATTGTAGATTTCCATGATCCGGTCCCCGGCTTCGAGGGCAAGGCGGCGCATGACAGGAACGAGGCGGGCAAAATCCATTCAGGAAGGCTCCGGGGGGCGGCACAAGGCCGCGCGGTTGCAAATTTTTCAAGACATCTTATCATCGCTCGTCAAGGGATCGGCAAGACATCCCGCGCAGAATGGCGCATCGCCGCCAAAGAGGTCCGCAGCATGTTCAGCGCCGAACGATCCCGATCCCGCGCCAGTTCCGCCTTCGGGCTGCTGGCGCTGATCTTCCATGCCTCGGTCCGCAATATCCGCAAGGGTCATGGCAATGCCATGCTTGGGCTGGTGATGAACGTGGTCCAGACCCTGATCCTCGTCGCGGTGTTCTGGGTCATCTCGCATATCTTCGGCCAGCGCGGGCAGATCCGGGGCGACCCGATCCTGTTCGTGATGTCGGGCATCTTCATGTTCATGACCCATTCCAAGACGATGGGCGCGGTGTCGGGGGCCGAAGGGCCAACCTCTTCGATGATGCTGCACGCGCCGATGAACACCATCATCGCCATTGCCGCAGCGGCGCTCAGCACCCTTTACATCCAGATCCTGTCGATCTGCTTCGTGCTGTTCTTCTACCACGCCATCGTTTCACCCATCACCATACACGAGCCGGTGGGGGCCTTGGCCATGCTGCTCGTCTCCTGGGCCAGCGGCATCGGCATCGGCATGATCTTCCTGGCCGCCAAACCCTGGTCACCCGACCTGATCGGCATCATCGTCAAGGTCTACATGCGCGCCAACATGATCGCCTCGGGCAAGATGTTCGTCGCCAACAACACCCCCAGCCGCATCCTGCAATGGTTCGACTGGAATCCGCTGTTCCACACCATCGACCAAGGGCGCGGGTTCATCTTCCTGAACTACAACCCGCATAACAGCTCGATCAGCTATCCGGTCTGGATCGCGGCGGCGACCATCGTGCTGGGACTGATGGGGGAATTCTTCACCCGCAAGCACATTTCCGCCAGCTGGAGCGCGCGCGGCTAAGCCTGAGGCGGGCCTTTTCGTCGGCAATTCGGGCTCTGCGGACGCAATCGGAAAAAAAGCCGATAATCCGCGTCATGTCACAGCCGCGTGACGCTTGCAGGCTCGAAACCTGCTGCCTATATACGCCCAGAAGCCGGATCGGGGCAGGCCGCCCCGGCCGCTCAACTGGGATCGGGGTCAGAGGCCTGTTGAGGCTCTGCCCCCATAACATCGCCGCAAGAAGAGGTAGCATATCATGGCCAAAGTCATCGGGATCGACCTCGGGACCACGAACTCCTGCGTCGCCATCATGGACGGATCGCAGCCGCGCGTCATCGAAAACTCCGAAGGTGCCCGCACCACCCCCTCCATCGTCGGTTTCACCGAAACCGAACGTCTGGTCGGTCAGGCCGCCAAACGGCAGGCCGTCACCAACCCGGCAAACACTGTTTTCGCAGTGAAGCGTCTGATCGGCCGCCGCGCCGATGATGCGCATATCGCCAAGGACAAGAAGAACCTGCCCTATGCCGTCGTGAATGGCGGGAACGGCGACGCCTGGGTCGAAGTGCGCGGCGAGAAATATTCGCCCTCGCAAGTGTCTGCGATGATCCTTCAGAAGATGAAGGAAACCGCCGAGGCCTATCTGGGCGAAACCGTCACTCAGGCCGTGATCACCGTTCCGGCCTATTTCAACGACGCCCAGCGTCAGGCCACCAAGGACGCGGGCAAGATCGCCGGTCTGGACGTGCTGCGCATCATCAACGAGCCGACGGCCGCTGCTCTGGCCTACGGGCTCGACAAGAAAGACACCAAGACCATCGCCGTCTACGACCTCGGCGGCGGCACCTTCGACATCACCATCCTTGAAATCGACGATGGCCTGTTCGAAGTGAAATCGACCAACGGCGACACCTTCCTCGGTGGCGAAGACTTCGACATGCGCATCGTCAACTACCTGGCTGACGAGTTCAAGAAAGAGCATGGCGTTGACCTGACGCAGGACAAGATGGCCCTGCAGCGCCTGAAGGAAGCCGCTGAAAAGGCCAAGATTGAGCTGTCGTCCAGCCAGCAGACCGAGATCAACCAGCCGTTCATCTCGATGGACCGCAACTCGGGCACGCCGCTGCACCTTGTGATGAAGCTGACCCGCGCCAAGCTGGAAAGCCTTGTCGGCGATCTGATCAAGGCCTCGATCAAGCCCTGCCAGGCCGCGCTGAAAGACGCAGGCCTGACCACCGCCGATATCGACGAGGTGGTTCTGGTCGGCGGGATGACCCGGATGCCGCGCGTGATCGAGGAAGTGACCAAGTTCTTCGGCAAGGAACCCCACAAGGGCGTGAACCCGGATGAGGTCGTGGCGCTTGGCGCCGCCATTCAGGCTGGCGTGCTGCAAGGCGACGTGAAGGATGTGGTCCTGCTTGACGTGACCCCGCTGTCGCTGGGCATCGAAACGCTGGGCGGTGTGTTCACCCGCCTGATCGACCGCAACACCACGATCCCGACCAAGAAGTCTCAGGTCTTCTCGACCGCCGAAGACAACCAGAACGCCGTGACGATCCGGGTGTTCCAGGGCGAGCGCGAAATGGCGGCGGACAACAAGATCCTCGGCCAGTTCAATCTGGAAGACATCCCGCCCGCCCCGCGCGGCATGCCGCAGATCGAGGTGACCTTCGACATCGACGCCAACGGCATCGTGTCGGTGTCCGCGAAAGACAAGGGCACTGGCCGGTCGCAGAACATCACGATCCAGGCGTCGGGCGGTCTGTCCGATGACGAGATCGAAAAGATGGTCCGCGACGCCGAGGCCAATGCCGAAGCCGACAAGAAGCGCAAGGAACTGGTGGAAGCCCGCAACCAGGCCGAAGGCCTGCTGCACTCGACCAAGAAATCGCTGGATGAACATGGCGACAAGGTGGATCCGTCCACCGTCGAAGTGATCGAACTGGCGATGGGCGCGCTTGAGGAAACCCTCAAGACGGAAGACGCAGGCAAGATCAAGGGTGGCATCCACAACCTGACGGAAGCCGCGATGAAGCTTGGCGAAGCGATCTACAAGGCGCAGGCGGCAGAATCCGAAGGCGCACCGGAAGATGGCCCCCGCTCGGTCGATGATGACATTGTGGACGCCGATTTCGAAGACCTCGGCGAAAACAAGCGGAAGTAAGACCGCGGACAACGGAAAGGGGGCGGTCCGGCAACGGGCCGCCCCTCTCCGGTTCCGAAGGGGAGTTGATCCATGGCGAAACGCGACTATTACGAGGTGCTCGGCGCAGCGCGCGGGGCTTCGGCGGACGAGCTGAAGAAGGCTTACCGCACCAAGGCCAAAGAGCTGCACCCCGACCGCAACTCCGACAATCCGGATGCCGAGGCGCAGTTCAAGGAAGTGAACGAGGCCTATGACGTTCTGAAGGACGCCGAAAAGAAGGCGGCCTATGACCGTTACGGCCATGCGGCCTTTGAAGGCGGCATGGGCGGCGGTGGCCCGCGCGGCGGGTTCAACGGCGGCGGCAATGGCGATTTCGCCTCGGCTTTCTCGGATGTGTTCGAGGATCTGTTCGGCGATTTCATGGGCGGCGGGCGCGGGGGCCCGGGCGGCGGGCGCACGCGGGCGCAGCGCGGATCGGATCTGCGCTACAACCTGCGGGTCTCGCTGGAAGAAGCCTTCAAGGGCGTGCAGAAAACCATCAACGTGCCGGCCTCCACCGCCTGTGACTCCTGTCACGGCACCGGCGCCGAAGGCGGGGCCGAGCCTGTCACCTGCCCGACCTGTTCGGGTCTGGGCAAAGTGCGGGCGCAGCAGGGCTTCTTCACGGTGGAACGCACCTGCCCCACCTGCAACGGCATCGGCCAGATGGTGAAAAACCCCTGCCGCGCCTGTGGCGGCGCAGGCCGGATCGAGAAGGAACGCGCGCTGTCTGTCAACATCCCGGCAGGGGTGGAAACCGGCACGCGCATCCGGCTGGCCGGTGAAGGCGAGGCAGGTCTGCGCGGCGGCCCGACCGGGGATCTGTACATCTTCATCGAGGTGAAAGAACACCCGATCTTCCAGCGCGACGGCGTGCATCTGTTCTTCCGCGTGCCGGTGCCGATGGCCACCGCCGCGATGGGGGGCGAGGTCGAGGTGCCCACCATCGACGGCGGACGCAGCCGCGTGAAGGTGCCCGCAGGCAGCCAGACCGGCAAGCAGATGCGGCTGCGCGGCAAGGGCATGCCCGCGCTGCGCGGCGGCGGGGCGGGCGATCTGCTGATCGAGCTGGTGGTGGAAACCCCGGTGAACCTGACCGCCCGGCAGAAAGAGCTGCTGCGCGAGTTCGAGAAACTGTCGGAAGAAAACAACCCGGAAGCCTCGTCCTTCTTCTCGAAGGTCAAGAGTTTCTGGGACGGCAAGAAGATGTGACAGGGCGCCTTCGGGCGCCCTTTTTCTGCGAAAAAGGGTGGGGGCTTTGCCCCCGTCGCCTGTGGCGACTCCCCCAGGATATTTAAGCCAAGATGAAAGCCGGCCCTCAGGCGCGGCGCTGATCGACGCGGATCGGGTCGATCAGCAGGCGCAGGCCGTTCAGCACGACAAGGATGGTGCCGCCCTCATGGCCGATCACCGCAATGGGCAGCGGCAGGTCGAAGAACAGCCCGCCGATCACCAGCACCGCCATGGCGCCCAGCGCGAAGATCAGGTTTTGTCGGATGATCCGCGCCGTGCGCCGGGCCAGCCGGTGGGCGGCGGCCAGTTGGCTCATCTCTTCGGACAGCAGCGCCACATCGGCGGCCTGCAGCGCCACCTCGCTGCCCGCAGCCCCCATGGCGATGCCGACATCGGCCCGTGCCAGCGCCGCCGCATCGTTCACCCCATCGCCGACAAAGGCCACCCGGCCCCGGCCTGCGAGGGTTCCCACCAGCGCCACCTTGTCTTGCGGCAGCAGATCGGCATGGATCTCGGCGCCGGTCAGCCCCAGTTCTGCGCCGATGCGTTCGGCCACAGCGCGGCGGTCGCCGGTCATCATCGCCAGTTGCGCCCCACCCTGCCGCAAGGCATCGAGCCCGGCGCGGGAACTGGCGCGCGGGCGGTCAGCCACCGTCACCGCGCCCAGAACCTGCGTGCCGCGTCCCAGCCAGATCAGCGTCTGCGCCCCGTCGCTCATCCCGTCCAGATGCGGCAGCTCGGCGGCCATCTGCGCGGCCATGCGGGCGTTCCCGGCCCAGATCGGCCCTTCGGCATCGCGCCCGGTGATACCTTCGCTGGGATGGGCCAGAACCTCGATCACCGGATCGGGCACCAGATTGCGCGCGACGATCTCACGCCGGATCGCATCGGCAATCGGATGTTCGGAATGGGCCTCCAGCCCCGCCAGCTTGCGCAGGAAGGCTGCAGGGTCGGCGGCATGGATCTCCGTCACCTCGGCCCGGCCGGTGGTCAGGGTGCCGGTCTTGTCGAAGGCAAAGGCCCGCACCTCGGCCAGCATTTCCAGCGCCGCACCGCCCTTGAACAGCACCCCGCCCCGTGCCGCCGCCGACAGCGCCGACAGGATCGCGGCGGGCACCGAGATCACGATGGCGCAGGGGCTGGCTGCTACCAGCAGCGTGGCCGCGCGATACAGCGATTCGTCGTAACCGCGCCCCAGCGCATAGAAGGCCGCAAAGGCTAGAAGCGAGCCGACCAGCACCGCCACCGTATAGCGCTGCCCGAACCATTCCGAAAACCGTTCGGACGGGGCGCGCGCCGCCTGCGCCTCGGTCACCAGTTGCACCATGCGCGCCACCGTGCTTTCGGCCACGCCGCGCGCCACCGTCACCTCCAGCACGCCGTTCAGGTTCACCGTCGCCTCGAACACCTTGTCGCCGGGGCCTTTATGCACCGGCATCGATTCGCCGGTGATGGTAGACAGGTCCATCGAGGCCGCGCCGCTGGCGATCACCCCATCCACCGGCACGCGCCCGCCCGGTCGCACCACCACCAGATCGCCGGGGATCAGGCTGTCGGACGGCACTTCTTCCACCACCGGGCCGCGTTTGCGAAAGGCGGTATCGGGGCGCAGCGCCATCAGCGCCTCCACCGCGCGGCGGGCGCGGCCCATGGCGCGGTGTTCCAGCGCCTCGGAGATGGTGAACAGGGTCAGCAGCACCGCCCCTTCCAGCGCCGATCCGACCAGCGCCGCCGCCAGTGCCGCCAGCGCCATCAGCAGATCAATGTCCAGCTTGTGGTCACGCCAGGCCGCACGCAGCGCCGAAAGCAGCGTCGGCACCCCGGCGGCAAGGTAAACCGCTCCCAACCCCGCAGGGCCCCACCAGCCCGGCGCCAGAAATTCCGCCATCAGCCCCGCCGCCATGCCGATCAGCGTGATCGCGGCCAGAATCGCCTCGCGCTGGCTTTCATCAGCCTCCCCGTGGGGCGCGGAATCATGGCTGTGGTCATGCGGCATGGCTGTCTCCTGCTGTCAGGCGCACCCTAGGCAGTCAGCCGCTCACCTGCAAACCCCGTGATGCGGGCCGTGACGATCTGCCCTTCCGGCTGATCGGCGCCAAAACCCACTTCGGTGAACTGCTCGGTCCGGCCCAGACGCGGGCCTTCCAGCAGCACGCGGTGCACCTGCCCGACCTGCGCCGCCAGATGACGCGCCAAAGCCGCGTCGCCCACTGCGCGCAGCCGCGCCGCGCGATCCTTCACCAGCGGGCCTTTCACCTGCGGCATCCGCGCGGCAGGCGTGCCCTTGCGCGGGCTGAACGGGAAGACATGCAGGAAAGTCAGCCCGCAATCTTCGACCAGCTTCAGCGAATTGGCGAACATTTCTTCGGTTTCTGTCGGAAATCCGGCGATGATATCGGCACCGAACACCATGTCGGGCCGCAGCCGCCGGGCCTCTTCGCAGAACCGGATCGCATCGTCGCGCAGATGGCGCCGTTTCATCCGTTTCAGGATCATGTCATCGCCCGCCTGCAACGACAGGTGCAGATGCGGCATCAGGCGCGGCTCGGTGGCAATCGCCTGCATCAGCATCTCGTCCGCCTCGATCGAATCGATCGACGAAATCCGCAGCCGCGCCAGATCGGGCACCAGTTTCAGGATGCGCATCACCAGATCGCCAAGCCGCGGCTGGGCCGGCAGATCGGCGCCCCAGGAGGTGAGATCGACCCCGGTCAGCACCACCTCGTTAAAGCCCTTGCCAACCAGCCGCTTGATCTGTTCCACCACCACCCCGGCGGGCACCGAGCGGGAATTGCCCCGCCCGAACGGGATGATGCAGAAGGTGCAGCGGTGATCGCAGCCGTTCTGCACCTGCACATAGGCCCGGTGCCGCCCGAACCCGTCGATCAGATGCCCCGCCGTTTCACGGACCGACATGATGTCATCGACCTGCACCCGTTCCGTCGTGCCGATCAGATCGGGCACGCGCAAGCTGGCCCATGTTTCCGCCTGCATCTTTTCGGTATTGCCGACGACCCGTGTCACCTCGGCCATCGCGGCAAAGGTTTCCGGTTCGGTCTGCGCCGCACAGCCGGTGACGATGATCGGCGCGCCAGGGTTTTCACGGGCGAGCTTGCGGATTTCCTGCTTGGCCTTGCGCACGGCCTCGGCGGTCACCGCACAGGTGTTCACCACCACCGCGTTTTCCACGCCCGCCGCCGCCGCCAGTTCTTTCATCGCCTCGGTCTCATAGGCGTTCAACCGGCAGCCGAGGGTCGAGAACACAGGCGCGCTCATAGCAGGCCCGCCAGAAACGCGGGCGACAACACGCCGTCGAACACATGCGCCACCGGCCCGGCCATCCAGACGCCATCCTCGCGCCAGTCGATCTCCAGCACGCCGCCATCCAGTTCCAGCGCCACTTGGCGCCCCGTCAGCCCGCGCGTCACCGCCGCCACCGCCGTGGCACAGGCGCCAGATCCGCAGGCCAGCGTGATGCCCGCCCCGCGTTCCCACACCCGCATCCGCAGCCGGTTGGGCCCGATCACGCTGGCAAATTCCACATTGGTCTTTTGCGGGAACAGCGGGTCCACCTCATAGCGCCGCCCCTCGCCTGCCACATCCACCGCCCCGGCATCCGGCACGAAGAACACGCAATGCGGATTGCCCATCCCCACCGCCACCGGATCGCCCGGCAAGGGCAGATGATCGGTATCCACCGTCCGCGCTAGCGGCACCTCGGCCCAGTCGCGCTGCGGCTGGCCCATGTTCACCGAAACCAGCCCATCCGCCCGCCGCACCGCACGCAGCCCCCCGCGCAGCGTGACCAGCGTCACCGCATCCCGGCCCAGTTGCCGCATCATGTAATCCGAAACGCAGCGCGTGGCATTGCCGCAAGCACCCGCCCGGCTGCCATCGCTGTTCCAGAAATCCAGCGTGAAATCAGCGCCTTCCGCATCGCGGATTTCGGCCAGCTGATCGAAACCCACGCCGCGGTTGCGATCACCCACCGCCCGCGCCAGCGCAGCCGTCACCACCGCCCCGCGCCCACGCGAATCGATCACTACAAAGTCGTTACCTGCCCCGTGCATCTTCATGAACGGCAGGCCATGGGGGAAAAGCTCTGTCATATGGGCGTCGTAACCCAGATTTAGGGATTTTGCCAGAGACCCGCGTTTTTGTGATTTTTCGCTCTTGACCCCCCCGACCGAACTCCGTAGTTAGCCGCTCACAGAGAGTGGGCCGGTAGCTCAGTTGGTAGAGCAGCTGACTTTTAATCAGCGGGTCACAGGTTCGAATCCTGTCCGGCTCACCACTTTCTGTACCGCCCCGGACAAGTGAACACTATCACATGACACGAGGTCGGCTTGGCACAGCCAAGGCACACAGCCCCCCGTCGCTATCCCCACTGTTGTTACGGCAAACAGCTTGCAGCGCCACCCTTCCGCGACGCCCCCCGTGCGCTGCGCCGAAGTCGAGCCGGATGCGGGTCTGCACGCCGTCCACTTCGAAGCCCGCACGGGTTTCGATCTGCGGGCCGGGCGCGCCTTCCAGATAGGAATATTCCAGCCCTTCGGCGCTGGCCGGATCGGCCACGACATACCAACGGTCAGCGACACTCAGGCGCGGTTCCACCAGCAGCGACAGCTTGCCGAAGGGGTTCACGTCTTCGGTCTTGGCCGCGGCGATCTCGGTCAACACCTGTTCGGCCAAGGTTTCCAACTCGGGCGGCACCAGCACGAAGCGCGGGGTCACGTCGATCAGCATACCACCCAGGGCCTTCATCTTGCGCATGGCGAGACGCGCAGCAGACAGCGAAGTTACGTTCGGATTGGCAGCAGCAGTCAGGTTGCCGTGATCGGCATGGAACACCGCCACGCCGTCCGACAGGACCGGGTTCGCCATGACCATGGCCGCCAGCGTGTCATTCTCGAAGGCGCAGGCGGCGATGCCCATCTTGCCGAAGGTCTCGATGCGGTAGGCTTCTTCCGTGGCTTCGGTGTTGTCGCGTTCATCATTCATGGCTTTCTCCTTTGATGTTCTGCGCCCGGTCGCGGGCGCGCTCTTCGTCCAGTTCGTCAATGTCGCGGCCACGGCCGGCCACCACCTCTTCGCGGGATTTCAGGCCCGCCGCGATTGCGGCCACATCGGCTTCGACCTCGTTCTTCGGGTCCACCCAAGCCCAGCCGGGCGGCACGAAGCGCACCGCCAGATGATCGGCCAGCGCCTCGGGCGGGATCGCCCCTGCCAGCGCCTGCACGTCGATCCAGCGCCGCCACAACGGGCGCAGCAGGCCCGCCTCGATCAGGTTGCGCTGCAACATTTCGGCGCGGCGGCGGAAGTCCAGCAAGCCCACGCGGGCCGAGGAATAATTGGCCTCGCCCAGATCGCCGGTCAGCATTTCGAAGGTCAGCCCCACGCCGGTTGCGATTTCCCGATCCTGCGCCCGCAGGAATTCCACCGCCTGGGCAAGGCCCGCGCCGGGGTTGGAAAAGGTCACATCCGCGCCCCGTCGCCCAGATCGCGGGTCAGGCTCGGGTCGATCTGATCGGCGGCGATCAGCTTCGGGCGCAACGCGCCGTCGCGGGTCACGATCAGATGCACGAAGGCTTCGCCATCGCGCACAATGGCACGGGCCAGCGGCAGCAGGATCGGGCGCACCAGCTCTTCAAACCCCTCGGCCAACGCCTTGCGCCGGGCCGCGTCGGGGTGCTACGGGCGCGCCTGCCAGCCCTTGCCCACCAGCGCCGCCCCCCATGCCTCCACAATCCGGTTGCCCTGCGGCGTGTTCATATAGGCGGCGCTGGCGCGCGCCTTGGCGGCCCCACGGGCGGCAAGCGTCGATTGCGAAGGGGCCGGGAGCATGGCCGCACCTTCCCAACGACGCCCGCCGCCCCCCGCCTCGATCTGGCGCTTGTGGACCGGGCGAAACACCCGCCCGAGCAAGTTAAAGGGGAAGGACATTACGCCGCGTCCTTTTCAACCTGCGCCCAGAGCTTCCGGGCCAACACGCCGACATTCAGCACCATGGCGAATTCGCCCATGTCTTCGAAGAAGCCAACGAGGTTTTCCATGGCGGTAACGGCGAAGATCGGCTGATCCGCCCGTGCCTCGGCGGAGGGCAACAAGATCCAGCATTCCCATGCGCGATTGCGCAACAGCATGGCCTGCACTTCCGGCGCGGCCACGCTGCCAGCCCGCGCAGCAGGCCCACGAATTGCCGCGCCTGCGCCCGGTCATTCTCATTGCCGGGGAACAGATCGGCCAGCGTGTCCAGCACCAGCACCACGGGCCGCAGATCCCCCATGAAGGCGTCAAGCTCGCGGAACAGGTCAGAGGCCCGCAGGATGCCGCTGCGCAGATCCAGCGCCGCCAGAAGCGCATCCTCGCCCGCAAGGCTGCGGATCGACAGGTGATCCAGATCGGAGAGCGCCGCATCCTCGGCCTGCACCACATCCCAGAGACGGCGATGCAGCTCGGCTTCGTCATCCTCGGCGGAAAGGAACAGCACCCGCCCCGCAGACACGCCCCGGCCCAACCATGTCTTGCCCAGGGCGCAGGCCACGGCCAGTTGCAGGGCCAGCAGCGATTTCCCGGTGCCGCCGTCGCCGGTCAGCAGCGTTACCGTTCCGGCCGGGATCAGATCGGGCACCAGCCATTCGCGCGGCGGCACCGGCTTGCCGTCCAGATCGGCGGCGGAAAAGAAACGGCTCTTGCGGCCCGAGGCATTCGCCTGCCGGGCATTCACCTGGCGCGGGCGGTTGCGGAAGTCGGAAAGATTGGTGACATTCTGCGGCGGCTCTTCGGGCTTGAGGCCGTCAAACGGATCGTCGGTCATGCTGCCCCCCGCACAAATGCGCCCTGGGGATCGACGCGGGCAAGGAAGGCGTGTCGGTCGCTGGCGGGCAGCGTGTCCCACAGTTGCACCAACAGCCGCTTGCGCGTGTTCACCTTCACCGCTTCGTCGGTCAGCTGGGCCAGACAGGCTTGCAGATAGGCCAGCAGCTCGAACGGCGTAGCCATGCTGGCCCACCAGCTGGCTTCGTGTTCGATGTCCAGCAACGGCGGCAGCGGTGCCCCTCGGCGCAGCCGTTCCACCACCCCGCAGCAGATCGACAGTGCATCGTCGGGATGCGCATTCTCCACCGCATAAGTGAGTGTGATTGCCCAATCATGCCGCAAGCGATATTCTGCCGCCAGATCGTCAACTTTATCGGGTTGTTTGGTCAGACCTGCCGCCCCGGTCGCGCCCGCCAGCGCGCCGGGGTTTTCCATTTCCGGGGCTTCGCCAAGAACATTCCGCGAAGACCCTGTGGCAGATTTGTGCCACGAATCAGCGGTCGTTCCCGTCTCGTTCACGGCGCTTGCGACCAGTTTCCGATCGGAAACGACATTTCCGCTTGCAAGAATCTTGGGCGTTTCGTAAAGCCCGCAGCGGGACACCTCTCCCCAACGAGAGGCTCATATCTGGAAGGATACCATGGCTGATCTCATCGCCCCGGCACAGCGCCCGGCAAACCCGCGCTTTTCCTCTGGCCCCTGCGCCAAGGTTCCCGGTTTCACCCTCGATCAACTGGCAGACGCCCCGCTGGGTCGCTCGCACCGTGCCGCCGTCGGCAAGGCAAAGCTGAAGCAGGCCATTGATCTGACCCGCGACATCCTCGGCGTACCCGCCGATTACCGCATCGGCATCGTCCCCGGTTCTGACACCGGCGCGGTGGAAATGGCGATGTGGTCGCTGCTCGGCGCCCGCCCGGTTGAAATGCTGGCGTGGGAAAGCTTTGGCGAAGGCTGGGTCACCGATGTGGTGAAACAGCTCAAGCTCGACGCCACCGTGAAAAAGGCCGCTTACGGCGAGATCGTCGATCTGGCGACCGTCGATTTCGACAAGGACGTGGTGTTCACCTGGAACGGCACCACCTCGGGCGTGCGCGTCGCCAATGGCGATGCGATCCCGGCGGACCGCGCGGGCCTGACCATCTGTGACGCGACCTCGGCCGCCTTCGCGATGGATCTGCCGTGGGACAAGCTGGATGTCGTCACCTTCTCCTGGCAGAAAGTGCTGGGCGGTGAAGGCGCGCATGGGATGCTGATCCTCAGCCCCCGCGCGGTGGAACGGCTGGAAAGCTATACCCCCGCCTGGCCGCTGCCGAAGATTTTCCGCCTCACCTCGAAGGGCAAGCTGATCGAAGGCATCTTCGTCGGCGAAACCATCAACACGCCCTCGATGCTGGCCGTGGAAGATTACCTCGTCGCGCTGAACTGGGCAAAATCGGTGGGCGGGCTGCAGGGCCTGATCGACCGCGCCACCGCCAATGCGCAAGTGGTGTGGGAGTTCTGCGCTGCCAATCCGTGGCTGCAAAACCTCGCGGTGAACCCGGCCAATGCCTCGACCACCAGCGTCTGCCTGAAATTCGCCGACCCGCGTATCACCGACGGCGCCACCTTCGCCAAGAACGTGGCGAAACGGCTGGAGAAAGAGGGCGTTGCCCTTGACGTGGGCGCCTATCGCGACGCGCCTGCCGGTCTGCGCATCTGGTGCGGCTCGACCGTCGAAACCGCAGATGTTCAGGCGCTGATGCCCTGGATCGCCTACGCGTTCGAGGCCGAAATCGCGGCGCTGGCGAAAGCCGCCTGATCGGGATGGCGGGGGCAACCCCCGCCCTACCTGCACCGTCCGGGAAAGCGGAATACCCCGCCTTCCCCACACCGTAGGGCGGGGATCACCCCGCCATTCCAAACCCATATCCAGAGGTCACCCAAATGGCTCCGCGCGTTCTCGTTTCCGACGAACTTTCCGAAACCGCCGTCCAGATCTTCCGCGACCGGGGCGTCGAGGTCGATTACATGCCGAAACTCGGCAAGGACAAAGAGAAACTGGCCGAAATCATCGGCCAATATGACGGCCTTGCCATCCGTTCGGCCACCAAGGTCACCGAAAAGCTGCTGGAAAACGCGACCAACCTGAAGGTCGTGGGCCGCGCCGGGATCGGTGTCGATAACGTCGATATTCCGGCCGCGTCGAAAAAAGGCGTGATCGTGATGAACACGCCCTTCGGCAACTCGATCACCACCGCCGAACATGCCATCGCCATGATGTTCGCCGTCGCCCGCCAGATCCCCGAGGCGAACGCCTCCACCCATGCCGGCAAATGGGAAAAGTCGAAATTCATGGGGGTCGAGCTGTTCAACAAGACGCTCGGCGTGATCGGCGCCGGCAATATCGGCGGGATCGTCTGCGACCGCGCCGTGGGCCTGAAGATGAAGGTCGTGGCCTATGATCCCTTCCTGTCGGACGAGCGCGCCAAGCAACTGGGCGTCACCAAGGTGGAACTGGACGATCTGCTGGCCCGCGCCGATTTCATCACCCTGCATGTGCCGCTGACCGACAAGACCCGCAACATCCTCTCGGCGGAAAACCTCGCCAAGACCAGGAAGGGCGTGCGCATCATCAACTGCGCCCGCGGCGGCCTGATCGACGAGGCGGCGCTGGTCGATGCGCTGAAATCCGGCCATGTGGCAGGGGCAGCGCTGGACGTGTTCGAGGTGGAACCCGCCACCGCGAACCCGCTGTTCAACATGCCCAACGTGGTCTGCACGCCGCACCTTGGCGCCTCCACCACCGAAGCGCAGGAAAACGTGGCGCTGCAAGTGGCCGAACAGATGTCGGATTACCTGCTGACCGGCGCCGTGTCGAATGCGCTGAACATGCCCAACGTCACCGCCGAACAGGCCGCCATCATGGGCCCGTGGATCAAGCTTGCCTCGCATCTGGGTGCCTTCATCGGCCAGATGACCGAAGAGCCGATCCGCGCCGTCAACATCCTCTATGATGGCCGCGTCGCCGACATGAACCTCGCCGCGCTGAACCAGGCGGTGATCGCGGGCGTGATGAAAGCCTCGAATCCCGATGTGAACCTCGTCTCTGCCCCCATCGTGGCGAAAGAGCGCGGGATTCAGGTTTCCACCACCAAGCAGGACAAGACCGGCACGTTTGACGCCTATATCAAGGTGACCATGGTCACCGACAAGCGCGAACGTTCGGTGGCAGGCACCTGCTTTGCCGATGGCAAACCGCGCTTCATCCAGATCAAGGGCATCAATATCGACGCCGAAGTGGGGCGGCACATGCTGTATACCACCAACGATGACGTGCCGGGCATCATCGGCCTCCTGGGCATGACCATGGGCAAGAACGGCGTGAACATCGCCAACTTCACCCTTGGCCGCTCGGGCGTGGGGCAGGACGCGATCGCGATCCTGTATCTCGATCAGGCGATCGACGCGAAAGTGGTGGATACGCTGGAGGCCACCGGCATGTTCCAGCAGGTCAAACCGCTGGAATTCGACGTGGCCTGAACCGGGCACAGGCCAGCCGTCACGCGAAATCCAGAAGGCCGGGGCCCACGCCCCGGCCTTTGTCCTTTCCCAACGCAGGGCCCCGCGCCACGCCCCTTGCACTTTCTTCTTTGCCCAAATACCCCGGGGGTCCGGGGGCTGGCCCCCGGCCTTACCCATCCGCGACACGGCTCTCCATGGAGGCACCCATGCGCAGCTACGCCATCGGCGACATTCACGGCCATCTTTCGCTGCTTCTGGGCGCGCATGACCTGATCGCGCGCGATCAGGCCCAGCACGGCGCCGCCCCGGTGATCCATGTCGGCGATCTGGTGGATCGCGGCCCCGACAGCCGTGGCGTGATCGAACATCTGATGCAGGGTCAGGCCCGCGGCGAGGATTGGGTGGTGCTGAAAGGCAACCATGACCGGATGTTCAGCCTCTACCTTACCGCCTTCGACGCCCATGACGAAGGCCTGCGCCGGGATCTGAGCTGGCTGCACCCGCGCCTCGGCGGCGTGCAGACGCTGCAATCCTATGGCGTGGCCTCGCCCGGCGACCGGCCTTTGCTGCCGGTGTTCCACGATGCGCTGGCCGCCGTGCCGCAGGCCCATCGCGACTGGCTGGCTGCACGGCCCACCTCGCATCAACGCGGCGAGGTGACCTTTGTCCATGCCGGCATCCGCCCCGGCATCCCCTTGGCGAAACAGACCGAAACCGATCTGGTCTGGATCCGCGAACCCTTCCTGTCGGACCCCCGCGACCATGGCAGCCTGATCGTGCACGGCCATACCGCGCTGGATGTCGCCACCCATTACGGCAACCGGGTCAACATTGACAGTTCCGCCGCCTATGGCGGGCCGCTGACCGCCGTGGTGATCGAAGGGCGCGAGGTGTTCGAACTGACCGCGCAAGGCCGCAAACCGCTGCGCCCCGCGCATCCGCATTTGCCCTAAAGGCAGCGCAAGCGCCGCAATATTGCCCGGCTCTGGCAAGGCCGCATTAATAATCTGCCATCAGTCTGACGTTCGGGGGCACCGTCCAACCGAAGGAGACAGGGATGAAGGTCGAGATGATTGACGGCGTGCGCGTGCTGAAACTGCGGGATCACCCGGGCACCCATGCCGCGAGGGATGACATGATGACGATGGCACATCTGTGGCGCCTGTTGTCGGGCGGCCATGCGCTGCGCGACGCAACGCCGACGATGCGGCACTATCTCTGAGCCTGTGGCAGGAGGCCCGAAACGGCCTCCTGACGGTCAGCGTCGCCGCATCACCAGCAGACCCAGCGCCAGCAGAACCAGACCCAGCGCGCCAAGGCACCAGAAAAACCCGCGTGTCCCCAGTGCCTCGACCAGCCGCGCCAGCACCAGCGGCGCGCCGATGCCGCCGATCAGGCCCGCACCCACCACCACCGGCGCCACGCGCGGCCCATGGCCCATGCGCGCCAGTGCCTCCACGAAATAGCCGGGAAAGATCATCCCGGCAAAAGCGCCCGCAGGCACGAAGAACCAGTCCGGCACGCTGACGGCAGCCAGAATCATGCAGGCGCCGATCCCGCCCACCGCAATCAGATACAGACGGAACGGCGCAATCAGATGCGCGGCAAAGGTCAGCACCACCCGCGCACCCAGAAAGGCCACGAAAAACGCCGACAGCAGCGCCGCCGAGGTGGCCTCGGTCTCGCCCGCCCGCACCAAAGCCGCCGGGCCAAGGCCGATCAGACAGGCCTCCATCCCGACGCCGAACAGGCCAAAGGTCAGGATCAGCGCATCGGGCCGCAGCCGCTCCACCGTTTCCACCTTCACCGCCACCCGCCCGGCATCCTGCGCGCCCAGCAACACCAGCAGACACAGACCCGCAATCAACCCATAGCCCAGCCCGGGCTGCGACCCCAGCGCCACGAACACCAGCGGCGCCGCAATCGCGCCGATGCCGAAGGTGGCATTCAGCAGCGACAGCATCGAAGGCCCCCGGTCGCCAAACGCCGCCAGAAAGCGCGGGTTGAACAGCACCGTCGATCCGCCATAGCCCGTGCCGAACACCGTGGCCCCGATCAGCGTCACCGGCCAGCCCCAGCCTGCCGCAATCAGCGCCGCCCCCGCCGCCATCAGCGCCAGCACCCGGCGCGGCGTGGCCAGATGCCCCGCCACGAACATCACCGCCACCCCGATGAAACAGCCCACCCAATGCGCCGAAATCACCAGCGAGGCATCGGCAAGGCTCAACCCCATCTCGCGCCCAAACACCGGCAGCGCCGGGCCATACAGCGATTGCCCCGCCCCCATCAGGATGAAACTCGCCATTCCCGCAAACAGCAGCCCGGCCTGGCCGCCCATCATCCCGCGCATCTTCCCGATCTCCTGTTTCGCGGCTTCACATTCTGCCTGCAGGCCCGACTGTCAATCGCTTCGCTTGCTTAATTTCTGAGGCAACGTAAGACTCGCGTGATCGCGCCCCGGGCGACACATTTCCCGTAAACCTTTGGAAAGGCCCTTCCATGACTGAAATCGTTATCCTCTCTGCCGCCCGCACCGCCATCGGCACCTTTGGCGGCAGCCTGTCGGGCTTTTCGCCCATCGAGCTTGCCACGTTCGCCAGCAAGGCCGCCCTTGCCCGCGCCGGAATCGAGGGCGCGCAGATCGGCTCCGCCGTGTTCGGCCATGTGATCAACACCGAACCGCGCGACATGTATCTCAGCCGCGTCGCCGCGATGAATGCGGGCGTGCCCGATACCGCCCCGGCGCTGAATGTCAACCGGCTCTGCGGCTCGGGCGCGCAGGCCATCGTTTCGGCGGCGCAGAACCTGATGCTGGGCGATGCCGATTTCGCGCTGGCCGGTGGCGCGGAATGCATGAGCCGCGCCCCCTATATCCTGCCCGCCGCGCGCTGGGGCCAGAAGATGGGCGACGTGAAGGCGCTGGACATGATGGTCGGCGCACTCACCTGCCCGTTCGGCACCGGCCATATGGGCGTCACCGCCGAAAACGTCGCGGCGGAATGTGACATCTCGCGCGCCGATCAGGATGCCTTCGCCATGGAAAGCCAGATCCGCGCCGCCCGCGCCATTGCCGAGGGCCGCTTCAAGGATCAGATCGTCCCGGTCGAAATCGCGGGCCGCAAGGGCACGGTGATCTTCGACACCGACGAACACCCCAAGGCCACCTCGCTCGACGCTCTGGGCGGGTTGAAAACCGTGTTCAAGAAAGACGGCACGGTCACCGCCGGCAACGCCTCGGGCATCAATGACGGCGCCGCCGCCGTGGTGCTGGCCCGGGCCGACGCCGCCGAAAAGGCCGGGCTGAAGCCGATTGCGAAATTGCTGGGCTATTCCATCGCGGGCGTGCGGCCGCAGGTCATGGGCCTTGGCCCGATCCCTGCCGTGCAGCAGCTTCTGGCGCGCACCGGGCTGACGCTGGCCGATTTCGACCTGATCGAATCGAACGAGGCCTTTGCCGCCCAGGCCCTGGCGGTGAACAAGGGCCTCGGGCTTGACCCGGCGATGGTCAACCCGAATGGCGGCGCCATCGCGCTGGGCCACCCGATTGCGGCCACCGGCGCCATCCTCACCGTGAAGGCGATCTACGAGCTGCAGCGCACCGGCGGCAAACGCGCCATCATCACCATGTGCATCGGTGGTGGCCAAGGCATCGCGCTGGCGGTCGAACTGGCCTGAGCCTCAGCGCAAGCGAATGGCGACGCGGGCGGATCGTCCGGCCGCGTCGATCACCGACAGGGTGACAAACCCCGCGCCGGGCAGATCGAGCAGCGTCTCGCGCCCGCGCAGCCCCACCTGCACCGGCACCCCATCCGCCAGCAGGGTGAAGGGCGCCGTGCCGCCGCGCAGCCGGACCATCAGCTTGCCGCCCAACCGCTCCACCTCGGCCCCATCGGGCGGAAAGGCCACCACCGGCGCCTCCGCCACCTCGAACGCCGCATTGCGCGACCGGAACCGCTGCAACGGCTGCGGCAGTTGCGCGTTCGACACCAGCAACGTCGCGGCGGGCGGGGGCGGCAGTGGCGTCAGGCTGCGGCTCAGCCGCCCCATCGCCTGAAACAGCACCGGCGCTGCCAGATCGCCCCCAAAGGCGCCCGGCACCGGCGTGCCATCAGCCCGCCCCATCCACACCCCCACCACAAACCGCCCGTCAAACCCGATCGCCCAGGCGTCGCGGTGGCCGTAGCTGGTGCCGGTCTTGTAGGCCAGCCGGTTTTCCGGCGCGCCGGGCGGTGGCGGCAGGCCCGCCAGCACATCCGCCACCTGCCAGGCCGCCACGGCAGACATCACGCGCTGCCCCTCGGCCCCTTCGCCGGTATAGCGCAGCGGCAGCGCCACCCCACCCCGCGCAATCGCGGCGTAAAGCTGCACCATATCTTCCAGCGTCACCCCCACCCCGCCGAGGCTCAGCGCCAGCCCCGGCTGCCCGCCCTCCAGCACCGGCTTCATCCCGGCGCGGCGCATCGCGGCCAGCACCTTGGCCGGGCCCAGCGCATCGGTGATCAGCACCACCGGAATGTTCAGCGACATCTGCAACGCCTCGCGCATCCGCACCGTGCCGCGAAACAGCTTGTCGAAATTCTGCGGCGCATAGGG
The DNA here is from genome assembly GCF_900110025.1 of Gemmobacter aquatilis. Taxonomy (GTDB): domain Bacteria; phylum Pseudomonadota; class Alphaproteobacteria; order Rhodobacterales; family Rhodobacteraceae; genus Gemmobacter; species Gemmobacter aquatilis. The sequence goes on from NZ_FOCE01000001.1 coordinate 628,092, forward strand.
GCCGAAACTCACCGGCTTGTCGTCGATCATCGTCTCGGGGTGGCCCAGCCCCTCGTCAAAGGCCAGCCCATAGACCAGCGGTTTCAGCGTGCTGCCGGGTGAACGCAGCGCCCGCGTCATATCCACAAAGCCCTGCCGCCGATCCGCCAGAAACCCGGCAGACCCGACCGAGGCCAGCACCTCGCCCGACACCGGGTCGGCGGCCAATAGCGCGATCTGCAACTGATCGCCCTTGCCCGCCACCGCGTCACGCGCCAGCGCCTCCAGCGCCTTTTGCAACCCGGCGTCCAGCGTCAGCGTGATGCGCGGGTTCTGCGGCTCGGCGGCGCGCATCCGGTCGGCCAGATGCGGCGCCAGCATCGGCACCGGCTTGCGCGCCTGCGGCACCGGCTCGCCGCGCACCGCCTCGGCCTCCTCAGCCGAGATCACCCCATCGCCCAGCGCCCGCGCCAGCACCCGCCCGCGCGCTGCAATCGCCGCCTGCAGATGCCGGTCGGGGCGGCGGCTTTCCGGCGCCTGCGGAATGGCCACCAGCAGCGCCGCCTCTGCCGGGGTCAGGCGGCGCGGCTCCTTGCCGAAATAGGCCAGACTGGCCGCCCGCACGCCCTCCAGATTGCCACCAAACGGCGCAAGGTTCAGATAAAGCTGCAGGATCTGGCGCTTCGTCAACTGCTGCTCCAGCGCCAGCGCCACGCGCGCCTGCCGCAGCTTGCCCGCCACTTGCCCGGTGCCGCTGTCTTCCAGCAGCCGCGCCACCTGCATCGTTAGCGTTGATCCGCCCGACACCACCCGCCCGTTCCATGCCGCCTGCGCGACGGCCCGCAGGATCGCCCAGCCATCCACCCCACCATGCTGCCAGAACCGCTTGTCCTCATAGGCCACCAGCATCTCGATATAGCGGGGGTCCACCGCCTCCGGCTCCACCGTCATTCGCCAGCGCCCGTCCCCCACCGTATAGGCCCGCAACAATATCCCGTTGCGATCCACCACCTCGGCCGAGCTTTCCAGCACCAGCGGCGGCAGGTCCGTCACCGCCACCCAATCGCGCGCGCGGTCCATGGCAAAACCCGCCGCCCAAAGGGCAGCGACCAGGGCAAAGGCGGCAAAGGCGCGCATCACTCGGTGATCGTGACTTGGCCGGTCTCGCTGCGCGCGCGGTAATCCGGGCGATACATATCCTCGACCGAGGCTGCCGGATGCCGGAAGGTGCCGGGCGACACCGCCCGCACGATATAGGCCAGCTTGAATGCGCCAGACCCGACCTGATCCACCGCCGCAAGGAAGCGATCTTGCCGGAACTCGCTATGCGCCGTATCGGTCTCCAGCCCCAGCCAATCCAGCGCGGCGATGTTGCCGCCGCTGATCAGGCTCGGGTTGTCGATCTCGAACCCGGCCGGCAGCGGATCGGCCACCATCAGCCGCGCCTCGTTGCCCTCGAACGGGGTGATCTCCAGCACCGTCACCAGCCGCGTGCCAACCGGCACGCTGTCCAGCACCATCGGCTCCCCTTCCAGCGTGTAATAGCTGCGGGTGATGGCATAGCCATTGCCCCCCGCCGCCACCGGCTCTGACGGCACACCATAGGTGGTGACGGTCAGTTGCGTCTTCGCCCCGCCATTCTTCACCACCAGTGGCGCGCTGGTGTCATTCGCCACCCGCACCAGCGGCCCACTGGCGGCGGCGCCATTGATCGTCACATCCGCCCCGCCCGCCCCGATCAGCGCGTTCGACGCCAGCAGCGCCCAGACGCTTTCCTGCGTGGACAGCGCGCCCTGCGTGGCGATGCGGTTCACCAGCGCGTCACGGTCCACCGCTTCCGATCCCGCTTCCACCGCCAGCGTCAGCATGGCCGCCGCATCGCGGTAGGTGGTGCCGTAATCGGCGCGATAGATCTGCGCACCCTTGTCGTCGCTTTCATCCAGCCGCGCCTGCGCCTTGCGGAACATCGCATCCGCCCGCGCCGGATCGCCATAAGCCGCCAGCGCCGCACCCAGTTGCGCCTGAGCCAGCGGGGTGGCAAAGGCATCGCCCTTCACATCCGCATAATAGCGCAGATCGCCCACCGCCGCAGCACCTTCGCGCGCCAGCACCAGCAGCGCATAGGCCAGCGCCTCGCCCCCCAGATCGAAATCGGTCTGGTAGTTCACCTGATTGCGCAGGTTGTCCAGCGCGCTGCGGAACGCGATGTCGGGCACCGCATGGCCCTGCGCCCGCGCCCGGCTGAGGAAGTCGGTCACATAGGCATCCAGCCACAGGTCAGAGCCACTCGTCTCCGGCGCCGACCACAGGCCAAAGGCCCCTTCGGCGTTCTGGTTCTGCAAGACCTCGGTCACCGCCTGCCCGATGCGCAGGCTGATATTCTCGGCCCCCTGCAACTGCATCGCCTGCGCCACCTGATCGAAATACACCAGCGGCAGCGCCTTGGAGGTGATCTGTTCGGTGCAGCCATAAGGATAGCGATCCAGCGCTGCCAGCAGCCCCGGCGCATTCAGCCGCGCAATCGGGCCGATTGCCAGACTGGCCGACCCCGTGCCGGGGATCATGCCCGCAAAGACATTGGCGTCGAAGGTGAACTCCTGCCCCTTGTCCAGATCGAAGCGGCTGATCCGCGCCACCTCGGGGTCATTGGTCTGCACCGGCAACGTCAGGGTTTTCACCAGCGCCTTGCCGTCGGGCGTGGTCAGCGTGACGGTGATCTGATGCAGCCCCGCCGCCGTCGCGGTGACCGGGATCGCCAGCACCACCTTCTGCTTTTCGCCCACATCCACGCTGTCCGGCAGTGCGCCCAGCGTCACGCCTTCGGCCACCGCGCTCAGCGCCATCTTGCCCGCCGGGCCGGTGGCATGAACCACCTCCAGCAGCACGCGGCTTTCGTCCCCCGGCGCCATGAAGCGCGGCAGCGAGGCCGTCACCACCACCGGGTCGCGCACCAGCACATCCTTTTCGGCCTGCCCCACCGCCTTGCCCGACCACGCCACCGCCATCAGCCGCACCGTGCCGTTGAACGAGGGCAGATCAAAGCTGGCCCGCGCCAGACCATCGGCGCCCACCTGCACCGGGCCGGTGAAATAGGCCACCAGTTCCTCTGTCGGCGGCGGGCCTTGCAGCCGCGCCTGCGCGCCCGCATCACCGCCAGATCGCACCTGACCTTCGGCACCGTTCAGCCCGTCGATCAGCCGCCCGTAAACGTCACGGATGCCGATGCCCAGCTTGCGCTGGCCAAAGTAATAGCCTGCCGGATCGGGCGATTTGAACGCGGTCAGGTTCAGGATGCCCACATCCACCGCCGCCAGCGTGACATAGGCCGTATCGCCCTCGGCCACGCCGTCCACCTTCACCGCAACCTCCACCGGGCTGCGCGGCGCCACCTCATCCGGCGCCTCCACGCGGACCGCCAGCTTCGCCGCACCCGGATCAATCGCCGCATGGGTCAGGCCCAGCGCGCGGGCCGGGTTGCGCCCTGCCGCCACATCCATCGGGCGTAGCGCCTGCACCGTCACATAGACCCCGGCGCCCCAGTCATCGGTCACCGGCAGCTCGATCAGGTTCTCGCCCGCCGTCACATCCACCGCCTGCATCGCCACCAGCCGGTTCGACAGCACCATCACCAGCGCCTTGCCCGCCGCCCGCGGCACCATGCGCAGCTTCGCCACCTCGCCCGGCTTGTAGGCCGCCTTGTCCAGCGACAGTTCCAGCATGTCGGGCGACTCTGAAGCCCCCGCCGCCGCATACCACCCGGCCGAAAAGCCGGTGGAGGTTTCGGCCGGCGCGCCATCCGCCCGCGTCACCACAAGCTCGTATTCGCCCCATTGCACCGGCACCGCCACCTGCACCGGCTCTGCCCCCAGATCGGCGCGGCCTTCGGTCACCCGGGTCCGCGTCGTCACCGGCTCCCAGTTCCAGCTGCCGGAATACTGATACCACTGGTATTGCGTCTCAACCCGCACCAGCTCCCACTTTACCGCCATCGGCACCGGCGCCGCGTCCGCGCCGACACCGATCAGTTGAAACCGCGCCTCGCCATTTTCCGGCGCCACGGCGTCGAACAGCGGCTTCACCCCGATCATCGGCGCCGAGGGCGCAAGGATCGTGCTGACCCGCCGCTCCACCGGGCGGCCCGAGCCTTCGGCGATGCGCAGGGTCACCCGCGCCTCCAGCGGCAGGCCGGGATCGTCCGCCTCGGGCAGCGCCGCGCTGACCACGGCCTTGCCCGCCGCATCGGTGCGCGTGCCCTCCGGGATCGGCTCCATCCGCGCATCGAAGGGTGCGTCGTGGCGGCCAAATACATAGCCGGGGAATTTGGGCAACTCCTTGGCGGCGCGCAGCAGCACCTCGCCCTCAATCGCCAGATCCGCCCCCGGCGCGCCGAACAGATATTGCGCTGCCACATCCAGCCGCAGCACATCGCCCAGCTTCACCGGCCCGTCCGTCAGCGCCAGCGTGTAATCAATCCGCTCCGGCAGAAAATCTTCGACCAGAAAGGTCTGCTTGGTCAGCGGGTCCGCCTCGGGGTCGGCATAGACCTCCAGCGACCAGACGCCGCGCGGCGCCGATCCGGCCACCGGCAGCGCAAAGACATGCCCGCCCTGCCCGGCATCCTGTGTCACAAGGCGGCTGTATTCCACCCCGTCGGGCCGTTTCAGCACCGCCGTCAGCGGCATGCCGGCAATCGCCTGCGCCTGCGCATCCCGCGCCAGCGCCGTGGCGAACACGGTTTCCCCGGCACGATAGGCGCCGCGATCCGTGGTCAGGAACACATCCACCGGCGGCGCGGCCTCGCGCCCCTCCACCCCGCGATCCGACAGATCGAACTCCGGGTCGGTCAGCGACAGGAAGGCGATGTCCGTCTCGCCCTCATGCGCCACCACCATGGCAGGCGCCGCCCCGCCGGTGCCCCGTGCCAGCCCGGCGTCAAAGCGGGCATAGCCCTGCGCATCGGTCACCGCACTGCCCAGCACCGCATTGGCCCGGCTCAGCAGATCGACGGTCACCCCCGCCTTCGCCTCGGCGGTGCCAAGGCTGCGCACCATCACATGCAGCCCGTCGGTGCCCGACAGCGTGGTCACCCCCAGATCCGACACGACAAACCACTGCCACGCCGCCGGAATGGTATAGGGGTCCACCCCCGGCACCGCCGCCTTCAGCGCATAGATCCCCGCTGGCAGACCCTTCAGCGCCTCGTCCATCGGCAGGCGGGTGGTCACGTCCTTGTTGACCTCCTGCACCACCGTCGCGGCGCCTTTCCACAACTGCTCGCCCACATCACCGTCAAAGCCGTATTCCTGATATTCGGCCATCGGCATGTCGAGATAGCTGTTCTGCACCGCCCGCAGCAGGTTGCGATCCGACACGCGGAACAGCGTCAGGTCCAGCTTTTCGGTGTTCACCGTTTCCACCGGCAGCGCCGCCTGATCCGATTTCGGCAGCACATAGGCCCGCCCCGGAAAGCGCACGCCCGGCTGGCGGTCGCGCACATAGGCCGAAACCCCCACCGATTTCGCCAGCGCTTGCCCATCCGCCGCAGGCAGCCCCTCGCGGAAGGTGAACTGATAGCGCGTGCCGTGGCTCACCCCTTCGATGCACAACTGCCGCCAGCCGCCCGGCTCTACCGTCAGGCCCGGTTCGGGCAGTTGCACGAAGGGCGTGTAATCCACCCCCGCCTCCACCAGATCTTCCGAGGTGTTGACGCAGACGCGCGGCCGCGCGCTGTCGGCCTGCACATCGGTTTCCAGCAGGCGAAAGCCGTATTTCCCCGCCGCATCGTCCAGCAGCGCCGCCGTCTCGTCACGCGGCTGCATTTGCTGCGCCAGCCGCAGCGCCTTGACCATATCGCTGCCACGCTCGGTGGCCTCCAGCGCAAAAGCCATCTTCACCAGCGCGTTATGGCGGATCGCCTTGTTCCCCGCCCGCAGATAGGCGTTGATCGCGGCACTCAGCGCCCGCGCCCGCTGATCGCCCACATCGCCCTGCCCCGCGTCCGAGGCCGCCAGCAACAGCCGCGCATATTCCGTCCACACCTCCGGGCTGTCATCGACATTGGTCGCCGCCCCGGCGAAATCGCTGGCGCGCAGCGCATCGCCGCCCGCCTCCAGATCATGCGCCTGTTGCAGATGCTCCGCCGCACTCCACTGCCCCGAGGTGTGGCGCGCCGCCAACCCCTCGGCCTGTTGCAGCGCCGTGGCAAACTCGTCGTCGCGCAGGAAGGTCAGCTCGGCCTTGCGCGCCGCCGCCCCGGCCAGCACCTTCGCGTCATTGGCCACCGCCCGGCCCGACAACGCCCCCTGATAGAACGCCTCCGCCCCCGGATCGGCCTTGGCAAAGCAAGACCCGTTGCGCGTGTTGAAGGTGAAATGCGTGCAGCGCGCCTCGCTGAGGCAGGCCCGCTCGCAGGCCTCCAGCGTGGTATCCAGCAGCGTGGACAGATCGCCCCCCGGCAGGTCCGCATCCTGACTGATGACAAACCGCTTTGCCGGCACAAGATCCTCTGCCCAAGCCCCGGCGGGCAGGGCGCAAAAGAGACCGAACAGAATGGCCCGGCTGAACGCACGCATCGAAATACCTCCTGAAATCAGTTGCCGCGATGCTGCCACGCCCGGCCCGATTGCGCAATCGGGCAGCGGGTCGCGCCAGAGACCCCGCCGAAGATTGTCGGCGTTAAGCCTTGCTTCACGATGTTGCGCCAGCCTGCCCTGCAATCGCCCCTGCGGACGGAATCGGATGGACCTTTCAGAACGGCTGGCAAAAGAACGGCGCGCCCGCCTTGCGGCGGAACGCCTGCTGGAACAGAAAAGCCGCGAGCTTTTCGCGGCCAATGAAAAACTGGCCCTGCACGCGCGTTCCCTGTCCGACCAGATCGTGGAACAGCGGCAGGTGGTGAAATCGGCCCTGTCGGAGGCCGAGGCGCTGAAAGGCCAGAACCTGCGCTTCCTGTCGGATCTGGAACGCGCCCATACCGCGGCGGTGATGGCCGAACGGCGGCTGTGGGACTCGATCAACACCATCCGTGACGGGTTTGCCGTGTTCGACAGTGCCAACCGCCTTGTCGCCGCCAACCGCGCCTACCTCGCCGCCTTCGAAAGCGAAGACATCGCCCCCGGCACTGCCTATGACACCCTTCTGCGCAGCGCCTGCGAAACCGGCCTTGTCGATATCGGCAGCGTCCCGCCGCAAGACTGGTGCTCCACCATGCTGGCCCGCTGGGATCAAGACCCGATCGAACCGCTGGAGCTGCAATTTTCCAACGGCACCTGGGTCCGCCTTGTCGATCACCGCGGGCGCGATGGCGATATGGTCAGCCTCGCGCTCAACATCACCGACCAGAAGCGCATCTGGGCCGCGATCGAGGCGATCCCCGATGGCTTCGTGCTTTTTGACAGGGAGGACCGGCTCATGGTCTGCAATCAGCGTTACCGCGACCTCTTTCCCGAAAGCGCCCCGGCCATGGTGCCCGGCGCCACCTTTGAAACCATCCTGCGTTACGGGCTGGATCGCGGCCAATATGCCGATGCACAGGGCCGCGAGGCGGATTGGCTGGATGAACGCCTGCGCCTGCACGAGGCGAAAAGCTCGGATTTCGAACAGGAACTGACGCCGGGCCGCTGGCTGCGGGTGATCGACAAGGAAACCCCGGATGGCGGGCGCGTCGGCCTGCGGGTGGACATCACACGCCAGCGCGAACAGCAGGCCGCCCTGCAAGCCGCCCGCGAGGCGGCCGAGGCGGCGGTGCGCGCCAAATCGGCCTTCCTCGCCAATATGAGCCACGAGATCCGCACCCCGATGAACGGCGTCGTCGGCATGGCCGAACTGCTGTGCGACACGCCGCTGACCGAAGAACAGCGCCTGTTCGCCGATACCATCCGCTCCTCGGGCGAGGCGCTGCTGGTCATCATCAACGACATTCTCGATTATTCCAAGATCGAGGCAGAACGCCTGACCCTGCGCCCGGAACCCTTTGATCTGGAACGGGTCATTCACGAGGTTTCGATGCTGCTGCAACCCAAGGCGCGCGCCAAGGGCGTCGATCTGCTGATTGATTTCGACATGTTCCTGCCCACCCGCTATATCGGCGATCCGGGGCGGCTGCGGCAGGTGCTGACCAATCTGATCGGCAACGCGGTGAAATTCACCGATGCCGGCCATGTGCTGATCCGCGTCGTCGGCATCGCCGCCGAACCGGGCGCGCAGCAATTGCACATCACCGTCGAAGACACCGGCATCGGCATCGCACCCGAACATCTCGATCACATCTTCGGCGAATTCAATCAGGTGGAAACCGACAGCAACCGCAAATTCGAAGGCACCGGGCTTGGCCTCGCCATCACACAGCGGCTGGTGGACCGGATGGGCGGCGCCGTCTGGGTGGACAGCGAACTGGGGCGCGGCTCGTGCTTCGGCTTCCGCCTGTCGCTGCCGGTGGCCGAGATCAGCGAGGATCACCCCGCCACCGTCAGCCTGAAACGCGCACTGGTGGTGGATGACCAATATATCAACCGCACCATTCTGGAACGCCAGTTGGTCACCTGCGGCATGCAGGCCGTGCTTTGCCGCTCGGGCGCCGACGCGCTGGCGGTGCTGGACAGTGACCGCGATTTCGACGTGATCCTGTGCAATCAGGACATGCCGGAACTGGACGGGCTGACCCTCGTGCAGCGCCTGCGCGGCGCGGGCATCGTCGCCCCCGTGCTGCTGCTGTCGGCCAATCCCGCCGCCGCCCGCGATCTGCCGGGGGCCGATCTTGTGGCGCATATCCTGCAAAAGCCGCTGCTGCGCGCCGATCTGTATCGCCGCCTGCAAGATCTCGCCCCGCCGCCCACCGCCGCCCCCCTGCGCCAGATGCGCGTGCTGGCAGCCGAGGACAACCGCACCAACCAGCTTGTCTTCCGCAAGATGGTGCGCGATCTCGACCTCGATCTGACCTTCGCCCATAACGGGCGCGAGGCGGTGGCGCTGTTCACCACCCTGCATCCCGACCTGATCTTCATGGATATTTCCATGCCGGAAATGGACGGGCGCGAGGCCGCCCGCGCCATCCGTCAGGCCGAAGGCACCGGGCCGCGCGTGCCCATCATCGCGCTGACCGCCCACGCGATGGAGGGCGACGCCGAAACCATTCTCGCCGCCGGGATCGACCGCTATCTGACCAAACCGCTGCGCCGCTCCGCGATCTGCGAGGCGCTGGTGGAATTTACCCCCGCCGATGTGCGCCCCGTGCTGACCGATACGCCCGAGGCCGGGGCCGCCTAGGCCCCGCGCCGGAAGATCAGCCGATCCCCCTCGGCCCCGCTGAACCGATAGCCGCCCGCATCAAAGCCGCGCAGCGCCTCCACATCATCCAGCCGGTTCTCGACAATAAACCGCGCCATCGCCCCGCGCGCCTTCTTGGCCCAGAAGCTGACCACCTTCGCTTCGCCCGCCTTTTCCTCCAGAAACACCGGCGTCACCACCCGCAAGCGCAACGCCGCCAGATCCACCGCCGAAAAATACTCGACCGAGGCGCAGTTGACCAACACCCGCGCCCCCGTCTCCTCCGCCGCCACGTTCAGCGCCCCGGCGATCCGATCCCCCCAATAGGCGTAAAGATCCGTCCCCTTGGGCGAAGCAAGCCGCGAGCCCATTTCCAGCCGATAGGGCTCGATCCGGTCGGTCGGGCGCAGCAGCCCGTAAAGCCCCGACAGGATGCGCAAATGCCCCGCCGCCCAGCGCCAGCCATCGGGCGACAGCGTCTTCGCCTCCAGCCCGGCATAGGTGTCGCCCGCGAACAGCAGCGCGGCAGGCGCGCGGTCCTGTGTGCCAAAGGCGGCAAAGCGCCCCACATTCAGCTCGGCCAGCGCGGGCGAGATGTCCATCAGCTTGCGCAATTCCGCCGCAGACAGCCCGCGCGCGATCTGCGCCAGATCGCGCGCCGCGGCGACAAAGGCCGGGTCACTGGCGGCGATGCCGTCGGGCAAGGCAGGCGGGGCGGGATCAAGGCGTTTGGCGGGGGAAATCACGGTCAGCATCGGGCACTCCTTCGCGCCCTAGCTAACCGTGCGGGCGGCGAAGGCAAGTCAGCCCGCGCGGCAAATCTCCAGAAAGGCCGCGCCAAAGCGTTCCAGCTTGGCCGGGCCCAGATCGCCCGCCCGGTCCAGATCCGACAGGGTCGAAGGCCGCGCCTCGGCGATCTTGCGCAGCGCGGTCTGCGACAGCGACAGCGGCTTGCCGATGCCATCCTCGCCCCGCATCAGCCGCAACTGCGCCTCGGCCAGCCGGTCGAAGATCTCGCCCGCCGGGCGCCCGGCCAGCCGCATCCGCTGCGGATGCAGCCCCTCCACCGCGCCGGTGATCACCGCCAGAAACGCCGCGCCATAGCTTTCCAGCTTTTTCGCCCCGACACCGCTGACCTGCGCCATCTGGTCCAGTGTCGTGGGCCGCCGCTCGGCCATCTCGATCAGCGTGCGGTCGGGGAAGATCACATAGGCGGGCACCCGCGCCGCCTCGGCCAGCGCGCGCCGCTTGGCCTTCAGCGCCGACAGCAGCGGCGCGTCCTCCTCCGAAACCAGCGCCTTGGCCACCGGCCCGCCCGAAACCTGCACGGTATCCTTGCGCAGGGTGATGCTTTCCTCGCCGCGCAGGATCGGGCGCGCGGCCTCGGTCATCCGCAACGCGCCAAAGCGATCCGGGTCGGGGCGCAGCAGGTCGCGCCCCATCATCTGGCGGAACACCGCGCCCCAGCCGGTTTTCGACAGCTCGCGCCCGACACCAAAGGTTGGCAACCCGTCATGGCCCTTTTCGCGCACCTTGGCCGTGGCGGTGCCGGTCAGGATGTCGATCAGATGCCCCGCGCCGAACCATTCGCCGGTGCGCAATACCGCCGACAGCGCCTTGCGCACCGCATCGGTGGCGTCGAACAATTGCGCCGGGCGGTCGCACAGATCGCAATTGCCGCAGGGCGCGGACGCCTCGCCGAAATAGCCCAGCAACACCTGACGGCGGCACCCCACCGCCTCGGCCAACCCCAGCAGCGCATTCAGCCGCGCGTGATCGGCGGCCTTGCGGTCGGGCGGGGCGGCGCCTTCGTCGATCTGGCTGCGGCGCAGGCGGATGTCGTCGGGGCCATACAGCGTCAGCGTTTCCGCAGGCGCGCCATCGCGGCCCGCGCGACCGATTTCCTGATAATAGGCCTCGATGCTTTTCGACAGGTCGGCATGGGCGACCCAGCGGATATCCGGCTTGTCGATCCCCATGCCGAAGGCGATGGTGGCGCAGACGATCAGCCCGTCTTCCTGCTGAAACCGCACCTCGACCTGACGGCGGTCCTCCGCCTCCATCCCGCCGTGATAGTGGCAGGCGGCGTGCCCGGCCTCGCGCAGCGCACTGGCCAGCGTTTCCGTCTTGGCCCGCGTCGCGCAATAGACGATGCCCGATTGCCCCTTGCGCGCCGCGGCAAAGCCCAGAATCTGGCGGCGCGGATTGTCCTTCACCGCGAAGGCCAGGTGGATATTGGGCCGGTCGAACCCGCGCAGAAAGGTCGCAGGCTCCACCCCGTCGAACAGCCGGGTCACGATCTCGGCGCGGGTTTCCTCGTCCGCCGTGGCGGTGAAGGCGGCCACCGGCACCTGCAGCGCGCGTTTCAGATCACCGATGCGCAGGTAATCGGGGCGGAAGTCATGGCCCCACTGGCTGACGCAATGCGCCTCGTCCACCGCGATGCGCGACACGCCGACCCGGCGCAACAGGCCCAGCGTGCCGGGTGCGGCCAGCCGTTCCGGCGCCATGTATAGCAGTTTCAGCCGCCCCTCGTCCAGCGCGTGAAACACCGCCTCGGTTTCTTCATCGGTATTGCCAGAGGTCAGCGCCCCGGCCTCCACCCCCGCCTCGCGCAAGCTGCGCACCTGATCGCGCATCAGCGCAATCAGCGGCGAGATGACCACCGTCACGCCCTCAAGGCACAGGGCAGGCAGTTGGAAACACAGGGATTTCCCGCCCCCCGTCGGCATGATCGCCAGCGTGTCGCGCCCGGCCAGCACCGCATCGACGATCTCTTCCTGACCGGGCCGAAAGGCGCCATAGCCAAAGACCGAGGCAAGAAGCGCGCGCGGCTCCTGCATCGGTCAGTAGAACATCGGCATGTTGTTCACGATGATGATGCGCAGCGCGTAAATCGCCAGCAGCGCCAGCAGCGGCGCAAGGTCGATCCCGCCCATCGCCGGCAGAACGGACCGCAGCCGGTCATACACCGGGTCCAGCAAGCGGCCCAGCCCATACCACAACTGCCCCACCAAGGGCTGCCGCAGGTTCAGCACCTGAAAGTTGATCAGCCAGGACATGATGATATGCGCAAGGATGATGAACTGCGCCACGCTCAGCACCATCAGCAGGATTTGCAGGATCGAAACCATCGGCACCCTCGTTCAAAGCTGTGGTTTAGGTAGCGCGCGGCCCCCCGAAGCACAACCACTTCCGCAGCGTTTCGCTTGACGCCCCCACCCCCGGAACGGCACCCGACAGGGCAGAGGTGCCCCATGTATCCCTATATCCGACTCGCCAAAGAAATCCTGAACGCCCGCCGCGCGCCGAAACTCGGCCTGCTCGACACCCACGAAAGCACGCATATCTGCTGGCCGTGGGATATCGACCCGTGGCGCGAGTTGAACAATGGCCGCACGTTGACACTCTACGATCTGGGCCGGGTGCCGCTGGGCATCCGCACCGGGCTTTCGGCCACCGTGCTGCAAAACGGCTGGGGCATGGCCATCGCCGGAAACTCCACCCGCTACCGCAAGCGGGTGACGGCGTTTCAAGCCATCACCATGCGCTCGCGCTGCGTCGGCTGGGACGACCGTTTTCTCTATATCGACCAGACGATGTGGCGCGGCGCAGAGTGCACCAGCCAGATGCTCGCCCGCTCCGCCTTCACCTCGCGCAACGGCATCGTGCCGCCCACGCAGGTGATCGCCGCGATGGGCGAAAACCCGGCCAGCCCGCCGCTGCCCGCCTGGGTGGCAGACTGGATCGCCGCCGATGCCACCCGCCCCTGGCCGCCCCACCCCTAATCTACGCTGCACTTGCACATCCCGCCGCTTTCGGGCTTCATCGCCCGGCAAACAGGGGGCGCGCATGGACCGCAAACGCATCTGGGGCTGGTATTTCTTCGATTGGGCCAGCCAGCCCTACAACACGCTCCTGCTGACCTTCATCTTCGGCCCCTATTTTGCCGAGGTGGCGCGCACTCATTACACCAGCCTCGGCATGGCCCCCGACCGCGCGGCGGCCGAGGCGCAGGCCTTCTGGGGCTATGGCCAGACCCTTGCCGGCATCGCCATCGCCTGCCTCGCCCCGATCCTTGGCGCGATTGCCGACAGTTCGGGCCGCCGCATGGCGTGGATCTGGGTGTTTTCCGCCTTCTACGTCTTCGGCGCCTTCGGCCTGTGGTATCTGCTGCCCACCGCCCCCAACCTGACGCTGGCCATGCTCTGCTTCGGCATCGGCCTGATCGGGATGGAGTTTGCGACGATCTTCACCAACTCGCTGATGCCCAGCCTCGCCCCGCCCGAGGAGATGGGCAAGGTTTCCGGCTCCGGCTTCGCCTTCGGCTATACCGGCGGCATCGTGTCGCTGGTGCTGATGCTGCTGCTGTTCGCCGAAAACGGCGCCACCGGCAAAACCCTGATCGGGCTGGACCCGCTGTTCGGGCTGGACGCCACCGCCCGCGAAGGCACCCGCGCCGTCGGCCCCTTTACCGCGCTGTGGTATGCGCTGTTCATGGTGCCGTTCTTCCTGTGGGTGCGCGAACCCAAGGGCACCGGCACCGGCCACAGCCTGCCCCGCGCATTGGCGCAACTCGGGCGGCTGCTGAAATCGCTGCCCTCGCGGCAAAGCCTGTTCGCTTACCTCATGTCCTCGATGTTCTACCGCGACTCGCTGAATGCGCTTTACGGCTTCGGCGGCGTCTATGCCTCGGGCGTGCTGGGGTGGAGCGTGACGCAGATCGGCATCTTCGGCATCATCGGCGCGCTGTCGGCCGCCGTGGCCACCTGGATCGGCGGCAAGCTGGATGCCGCACGCGGGCCAAAGCCTGTGATCGTGGGCTCCATCTGGGTGCTGATCGCGGTCTGCGCCGTGATCGTCGGCATGTCGCGCGAGTCGATCTTCGGCCTGCCCTTCGCCCCCGGCTCCCCCCTGCCCGACCTCATCATGTATGGCTGCGGCATCCTGATCGGGGCGGCGGGCGGCACGGTGCAGGCCGCCTCGCGCACCATGATGGTGTTCCACACCACCCCCGAACGCGCGACCGAGGCCTTCGGCCTGTTCGCCCTGTCCGGCAAGGCCACCGCCTTCATCGCGCCCTTCGCCATCGCCATCGCCTCGGATGTAAGCGGATCGCAGCGCATCGGCGTCGCGCCGCTGATCGGGCTGTTTCTTGTCGGCCTGATTCTGCTAGTCTGGGTCAAACCGAATGGTGACAGGCAGGCATGACCATGATCCGCCCCTTTCTGACCGCGCTGGCGCTGGCTTGCGCCCTGCCCGCCACGGCGGCCCCGCTGGCCGTGGAAACGCTGGGGCAGGCGCAAAGCCCCTCGCAGCAACCGCCCATGCCCATCGGCTCCTACGCCAAGGGCTGCGCTGCGGGTCTGGTGCAACTGCCGGAAACCGGGCCGACATGGCAGGCCATGCGCCTGTCGCGCAACCGCAATTACGGCCAGCCGGTGCTGGTGGACTATCTGCAACAGCTTTCGGTCGCCGCCACGCAGATCGGCTGGCGGGGCCTCTATATCGGTGACATGAGCCAGCCCCGCGGCGGCCCGATGACCTCGGGCCATGCCAGCCACCAGATCGGGCTGGATGCCGATATCTGGATGCTGCCGCCCGACCGGCTCGACCTCAGCCGCAAACAGCGCGAGAATATCAGCTCCATCCCCGTGCGCTCCGCCGATCAGCGCAGCGTCACCCGCAACTGGACGCCGCGCCACCACGCCCTGCTGCGCGCCGCCGCCTCGGATGCGCGGGTGGACCGCATCTTCGTCGCCGCCGCCGTGAAGATCGAAATGTGCAAGACCGCCACGCGGAAAGACACCGCATGGCTGCAGAAAATCCGCCCCGTCGCCGGGCATGACACGCATTTCCATGTGCGGCTGAAATGCCCGAAAGGCGCCACGCTCTGCAAGACCCAGACGCCGACGGTGGATGATCTGTCGAAAGGCGGCAATGGCTGCGATGACACGCTCACCTGGTGGGTGACCGATTACCTGAACCCGCCCAAACCCGGCAAGAAGCCGCAGGAACCGGCCCCCCGCACCCGCCACCCGCGCGAATACACCATGGCCGATCTGCCCGCCCAATGCGCTGCCGTTCTCTCTGCGCCCTGATCCTCGGCTGCGGGCTGGCGCTGGAGGGCAGCGCCGCCGAAACCCTGCCCGCAGGCTATATCGGCAATTATGTCTGGACCTCCGATGATCCCCGCCTCGGCGGCCTGTCCGCGTTGGAGGTTGACCGCACCGGCACCCGCTTCACCGCCCTGTCGGATCGCGGCGCCTGGACTGCGGGGCGCATCCTGCGCGACGCCAGCGGCGCGATCACCGGAATCGCGGCAAGCCCTGTCACGCTGCTGAAGGCGCGCGGCACCATGCCTCTCGCCCCCGGGCGCAATGACAGCGAAGGCCTGGCCATCGCCCCCGACGGCACCGCCTATGTCTCGTTCGAGGGGCCGGGCACCGCCCGCGTGCTGCGCTATCGCGACATCGGCGGCCCGGCGGAAAACCTGCCCTCCCCACCCGAATTTGCCCGCCTGCGCCTGAACAGCGCGCTGGAGGCGCTGGCCATCGGCCCCGACGGTGCGCTGTATACAATCCCCGAAAGCGGCGGGCGCGACAGCGGCCCCCTTCAGGTCTTCCGCTTCCGGGGGGGCCAGTGGCAACGTCCCTTCACCCTGCCCCGCCTTGGCACCTTTCTTCCCGTTGGTGCCGATTTCGGCCCCGACGGGCGGCTTTACCTGCTGGAACGCCAGTTTCGCGGCATCATGGGCTTCGCCAGCCGCGTGCGCCGATTCGACATCCGCGGCGACACCGCCTCGGCGGGCGAGGTGCTGCTGGAATCCCGCCCCGGCCAGCATGACAATCTGGAAGGCATCGCCGTCTGGCGCGACAAGGGGGGCGCCATTCGCCTGACCATGGTCGCCGACGATAATTTCCGCTTTTTCCAGACCACCGAACTGGTCGAATACCGCCTGCCACGGTGACTCGCCCGTTGACTCGGGGGGCCCTCCCGGCGTATCGGACCCGCCTTGCCCATAAGGGCCAAGTCTCCGCGACCTTGTAAAAAACGGAACTCACATGTTCAAATCCCTGATCCCTGGCATCCTTGCCATGGCGACGCTTGTCGTAGCCTCCAATATCCTCGTGCAGCACCTGCTTGGCCCCTGGCTGACCTGGGGCGCGCTCACCTATCCCTTCGCCTTCCTCGTCACCGATCTGACGAACCGCCTGCAAGGCCCCGCCGCCGCGCGCCGCGTCGTCTATGCGGGCTTTGTCGTGGGGGTGATCTGCTCGCTGATCGGCACGCAGATCATGGGCGAATTCGGCCCGCTGGTCACCCTGCGCGTCGCCCTCGGCTCTGGCCTCGCATTCCTCTGCGCGCAACTGACCGATGTCGCCGTGTTCAACCGCCTGCGCTATCGCGGCTGGTGGCGCGCCCCGCTCGTCTCCACCCTGTTTGGCGCCACGCTGGACACCGCGCTGTTCTTCTCCATCGCCTTTTCCGCCAGCCTGATCTGGCTGGATCCGGCAACCGATGTGTCCTGGGCCAACGAGTCGCTGCCTCTGCTGGGCCTTGGTCCGATGGCGCCGCTCTGGGTCTCGCTGGCCGCTGCCGACTGGCTGGTGAAGTTGGCGCTGGCCGCTGTTGCACTTGTGCCATTCCGCCTGATTGTCGGAAAATTTACCGCTGCACTCGCGTAAAAACTTTTGACAATCACCAGATCTGTGTCACCTTTCCCTTATCGGCAACACATTGAAAGGAGGTGATCCAGTGTCTAGAGTGATATTGGAGAGAGGTGTCGGGACAGTCGGGGGGCACGATATCTAGGGGCAACCCCTTGGAATCCAACCACTGATTGGGCTTGAAACCTAACTGGCCCATCTCCTTGGAACTCGGAAAGGGTCGCCGCACACCGGCGACCCTTTCTCGTTTTCACTCAACCTTAAAATGTCCGGATCCGTCGCTTAAAATGTAAACAGTTTATAAACGACCAGATCAGACGACAATTCCCGCCCGCCCCTCTTCCCCCCGCCGCAAAACCCGTTACCCTGTCCCCATGCTGCGCATCACCGACTCCGTCTTCATCGCCGACTGGGAACTGAGCGAGAATTTCTCGCGCTCGTCCGGCCCCGGCGGCCAGAACGTCAACAAGGTGGAAACCGCCGTCGAACTGCGATTCGAGGCGGACCGTTCGCCGCATCTGACCCCCGCCGTCAAAGCCCGCCTGAAACGCCTCGCCGGGCGCCGCTGGACGACCGAGGGCGCCATCGTCATCCGCGCCGAAGAAACCCGCAGTCAGGCCCGCAACCGCGAACTGGCGCAGGAACGTCTGGTGGAATTGATCCGCCAGGCCCTCGTCGCGCCCAAGCGCCGTATCGCCACCAAGCCGACGCTGGGCAGCCAGCGCCGCCGCCTCGCCGCCAAATCCATCCGGGGCGAGGTGAAATCGCTGCGCGGCAAGATCGAGGGCGAAGAATGACCGAGGCCGAGGAAGCCGCCCGCCATTGGGGCGGCACCGATCTGCGCGAATTGCGCAACCGCGAAAATGCCGTCTATGCCATGCGCCTGCCCGATGGGCGCCGCGCCGCGCTGCGCCTGCACCGCATGGGCTATCAGGGCGCCGATGCCATCCGCTCGGAACTCTGGCTCTGTGCCGCGCTGGCCGAACGCGGCCTGCCGGTGCCCGCGCCGATCACCACCACCAGCGGCGAAACCCTGCCGCAGCTTTCCACCCGCCGCCACGCCTCGGCCATCGGCTGGATCGCGGGCGAACCCTTCGGCGAGGCGGGCGTGCCCCTGCCCGGCCCCCCTGCCGCGCAACAGGCCCGCCACCGCGCGCTGGGGCGCCTGCTGGCGGAAATCCACACCGCCACTGACAGCCTGACCCTGCCCGCCAGCTTCACCCGCCCGCGCTGGGACATTGACGGGCTGGTGGGCGAAACTCCGTTCTGGGGCCGCTTCTGGGAACATCCGCAGCTTTCGCCCGATGCCGCCGCCACCCTGCGCCGCGCCCGCGCCTTCCTGCGCGACCGGCTGACCGATCACGCCCGCACCGCCCCCCTCGCCCCGATCCATGCCGATGTGCTGCGCGAAAACATCCTCGTCTCCGACCACCTGTCGCTGATTGATTTTGATGACAGCGGCATCGGCTTCCGCCTCTACGACCT
Organism: Gemmobacter aquatilis; assembly: GCF_900110025.1. GTDB lineage: Bacteria > Pseudomonadota > Alphaproteobacteria > Rhodobacterales > Rhodobacteraceae > Gemmobacter > Gemmobacter aquatilis. The sequence continues at coordinate 646,490 of NZ_FOCE01000001.1, forward strand.
CGGCACCGTGCTGTCCCAAGACCTTTACGAACCGCAGCGCCCCGCGCTGCAAGAGGCGCTGATCGACGGCTACGCCAGCCTGCGCCCGCTCGATCCCGCCATGGTGCCGGTGTTCACGCTGGCCCGGGTGTTGGCCTCGGTCGGCTGGGCCGCCCCGCGCCTGCCGCCCGAAGACCCGGTGCACCGCAGCCACATCGCCCGCGCCGTGATGTGGGCCGATCACGTTTTGGCAGGCGGTCGTTAAACCACCACCTCGCGCGCCACCTGATCGCCCACCCCGAAAATCCGCTTGTAACGCGCGATCTCGTCCGCCGGCCCCATCGCCTTGTTGGGATTGTCCGAAAGTTTCACCGTCGGCCGCCCATCGGCCGACACCGCCTTGCAGACCAGCGAGAACGGCGCCAGCCGGTCGCCCGCCAGCCCGTTGAAATCATTGGTCAGCAGCGTGCCCCAACCGAAAGACACCTTCACCCGGCCGGTGAACTGGCGGTGCAATTCCTCGATCTTGTCCACATCCAGCCCGTCGGAAAAGATCACCAGCTTCTGTCTCGGGTCTTCCCCCCGCTCGTTCCACCAGCGGATCGCATTTTCCGCCCCCACCGCCGGATCGCCGCTGTCGATGCGGATGCCGGTCCATGTGCTCAGCCAGTCCGGCGCGTTGCGCAGGAAGCCTTCGGTGCCATAGGTATCGGGCAGGATGATGCGCAGATTGCCGTCATGTTCCTCGTGCCAGTCGGCCAGCACCTTGTAGGGCGCCTGCGCCAGTGCGGCATCGCTATCGGCCAGAGCGGCATAGACCATCGGCAATTCATGCGCATTGGTGCCGATCGCCTCGATGTCGCGCTTCATGGCGATCTTGCAATTCGACGTGCCGATGAAGGCCTCTGGCAACCCTTCCTGCAACGCCTGCACCGCCCAATCCTGCCACAGGAAGGAATGGCGCCGCCGCGTGCCGAAATCGGCCAGCTTCAGCCCCTCGATCCCGCGCAACCGCTCCACCTTTTCCCACAGCCGGGCCATGGCGCGGGCATAGAGCACCTGCAGCTCGAACTTGCCCATATCCTTCAGCACCGCACGGCTGCGCAACTCCATCAGCACCGCCAGCGCCGGGATCTCCCACAGCATCACCTCGGGCCATTTGCCCTCGAAGGTCAGCTCATATTGCCCGTCGATCTTTTCCAGATGATAGGGCGGCAGGCGCATCCCCTCGAACCATTCCATGAAATCCGGGCGGAACATCTGGCGCTTGCCGTAGAACGTGTTGCCCCGCAACCAGGTGCTTTCGCCGCGCGACAGGCTCAAGCCGCGCACATGATCCAGCTGTTCGCGCAGCTCGCCCTCGTCGATCAACTCGCCCAGCCGCACCGATTTTGATCGGTTGATCAGGCTGAACACCACCGTCGTATCCGGGCTGTTGCGGAAAATAGACTGACACATCAACAGCTTGTAGAAATCTGTGTCGATCAGAGACCGGACAATCGGGTCAATCTTCCAATTGTGGTTATGCACCCGTGTCGCAATATCAACCATGCCCGCGCCTCCCTGCTCCGCCCCTGTCTAGGGCAGATCGGGCGGCAAGGTCAAAACCCGATTCGGCAAATCACGTCAGAACCACCCCCGCCGCGCGCATCTGCGCACAGGCGGCGGCCAGCGATCCGTCCAGATCAATCGCCCGGCAGGCGCTCATCTGCACCGTCACCGCATAGCCCAGCCGCGCGGCATCCAGCGCCGAATAGGCGACGCAGAAATCGGTGGCCAGCCCGACCAGCGTCACCGCCCCCACGCCCCGGTCGCGCAGATAGCCATCCAGCCCGGTGGGGGTGCTGCGGTCATTCTCGAAAAACGCCGAATAGCTGTCGATCTGCGCCCGAAACCCCTTGCGGATCACCAGATCCGCCGCATCGACCTGCAGCCCCGGATGAAACGCCGCCCCCGCCGTGCCCTGCACGCAATGGGTGGGCCACAAGACCTGCGGCCCGTAAGGCATCTCCACCATCGAAAACGGCGCCGCGCCCGGATGATTGGCGGCAAAGCTCGCATGATCCGCCGGGTGCCAGTCCTGCGTCAGCACCTTCACCTCAAAGCTGCCCAGCAGCGCGTTGACCTCCGCCAGGATCGCATCGCCCCCGGCCACCGCCAGCGCGCCACCGGGGCAGAAATCGTTCTGCACGTCGATCACGATCAGCGCTTCGGTCATGCCAGCCTCCTGCGGTTTCCCCATGGCTACGCAGCCCCGCCCGATGCGTCAATGCCGCGCTTGCATTTCGCGCCCGCCCGCGCCAGATGGGGCCATGTTCACCATCACCGCGCTCTATCACTTCACCCGCTTCCCCGACCCCGCCGCCCTGCGCGCGCCCCTGCAAACGCTGGCCGAGGCGCAGGGCGTCAAAGGCTCGCTGCTGTTGGCGACCGAGGGGATCAACGGCACCATCGCCGGCCCCCGCGCCGGGATCGACGCCATGCTGGCGCATATCCGCGCCCTGCCCGGTTGCGCCGCGTTGGCGCATAAGGAAAGCTGGTCCGACACCATGCCGTTTGGCCGCATGAAAGTGCGGCTGAAGCGGGAAATCGTCACCATGGGCCAGCCCGACATCGACCCGCGCGCCTCTGTCGGCCATTACGTCGCCCCTGCCGACTGGAACGAGTTGATCACCCAACCCGACGTGGCGGTGATCGACACCCGCAACGATTACGAGGTCGCCATCGGCACCTTTCGGGGCGCCGTGGATCCCGAAACCCGCAGCTTCCGCGATTTTCCCGCCTGGTGGGCCGCGAACAAGGAGCGGTTTCACAACAAGCGCATCGCCATGTTCTGCACCGGCGGCATCCGCTGCGAGAAATCGACGAATTTCCTGCTGCAGCAGGGCGTGCCCGAGGTCTTTCACCTCAAGGGCGGCATCCTGCAATATCTGGAAGACGTGCCCGAGGATCAAAGCCTGTGGCACGGCCAGTGCTATGTCTTCGATCAGCGCGTCAGCGTCGGCCACGGCCTTGTGCCCGGCGATTACGACACCTGCCACGCTTGCCGCCGCCCGCTGTCCGCCACCGACAAGCAGCACGAAGCCTATGAAGAAGGCGTGCAATGCCCGCATTGCACCGGCGAATATACCGAGGCCGACCGCGCCCGGTTCCGCGAGCGGATGCACCAGATGCGACTGGCCGAACAGCGCGGCACCCGCCACCTCGGCGCCTGACACCACCCCCACCCCGGCCCTCCCCCCTGAAGGGGGAGGGGGCGCCTTGGCCCCGCCGTGGCTGGGCGGCATTGGCGTCGCAAAGGCAGGGGCTTTGCCCCTCTTGGCCTGCGGCCAATTCACCCCAGGATATTTTTGAACAGAAAATAAGGGGGCGATGCGCGCCGTGTCAGGGGGCAGCGCCCAGCGTGATCTCCACCGCCCGCGCCAGGCCCATCACCGGGTCAAACCGCCCCTGCCGCAGAAACAGCACGGTCTGCGCGATCACCTCGGGGTTCAGCATCATGAAAGTATGCGTCACCGGCAGCACCAGATGCGCCCGCATCCCCGCCACCCGGGTCGAGGCGACCGAGACCTTGCCGTCATCCTGCCCGTCGATGAGCGCCGAATAGACCGGGTTCAGCGAGCGTGTGCCCGCGATCACCCCCAATTCGTAATCCGGCAGGGCCAGCGCCAGCGGCACCGATCCCGCGCCGGTGCCCAGTTCCATCCCGGCAGGGCCGTTGATCCATTCGAAGGCGCCCAGATGCCCGAAGGCATCGACGATCTCTGACCCGCCATTGGGCGGCGCCAGCATCACCACCCGCCCCATCTGCGCCGGTTTGTGATCGGCCAGCCAGACCCGCGCCAGAATCCCGCCCATCGAATGGGTCACGACATGCACCGGCCCCGGCCCGCAGCGTGCCACCGCCTCGCCCACAAGCGGCGCCAGATCGCGGATCGGCGCGGCGGTCGAGGGGTAGCCCTCGTTCACCACGTCAAATCCCTGCGCCTGCAGCGCCTTTTCCATCGCCAGCAGCGAGGCCTCGCTGCGCGCCAGCCCATGCAGCAGCACCACGCAATCGGCCCAAACCGGAGCGGCCCACAGGCAAAGGATCAGAACCAGACGCAGCATCCCCGCAATCTAGGCCCCTCGCCCCGCCATGACCATGGACAAACCGCCCGCCATCGGCCAGCCTCGGCCCATGTCGAAGCCCAGCCCCCGCCTTGCCGCCCGCGCCCTGATCCTGCAGGACAACCGCCTGTTGCTCGTCAACGCCTTCCGCACCACCGTCTCGGATCTGTGGTGCGCGCCCGGTGGCGGCGTCGAACGCGGCGCCTCGCTGCCCGCCAACCTCGCCCGCGAGGTGTACGAGGAAACCGGCCTCACCGTCACCGTGGGCGCCCCGGCGCTGGTGAACGAATTTCACGATCCCCATGGCAGCTTCCATCAGGTGGACATCTATTTCCGCTGCACCATCACCGCAGGCCAGATTTCGTCCAACTGGCGCGACCCCGAAGGTATCGTGACCGAGCGCCGCTTCTTCTCGCGCGCCGGTCTCGCCGCCATCCGCTTCAAACCCGACAGTCTGGCCGCCGCCGCCTGGGGCGAAGGCATCCTCTATGACCCGCTGGAGCCGATCGTCCGATGAGCCGCGCCTTCGTCAAGGAAGACGGCAATGATCTGGCCCCCCTGCCCGACCTGCCGATCCCCGACCATCCGAACTATGTCACCCCGCGCGGTCTGGCCGCGCTGCAGACCCGCCTGCGCGATACGCAATCCCGCCTCGCCACCCTGCGCGCCCGCCCCGACCGGCTCGACAAACTGCCCGAGGCCGCCGCCGAACGCGACATCCGCTATCTGGAGGCGCGGTTGCGCTCGGCCCAGGTGATCGACCCGGCGCGCCAGCCGCTGACCGCCGTCGCCTTCGGCCTGCGCGTCACCGTGGCGGAGGGCAGCGGCCAGACCGCCACCTATGAAATCACCGGCGAGGATGAGGCCGATGCCCCCCTTGGCCGCATCGCCCCCCATTCGCCGCTCGCCCGCGCGCTCATGGGCGCCGAACCCGGCGATACCGTCACCTGGCGCCGCCCCACCGGGCCGCTGGAGCTGGAAATCCTCAAGATCGAGCCTCCCGATGATCCGCAGCCTTGACCCGCAACAAGACCGCGCCGCCGTCGCGGCGCTGTTCCGCGCCGCCGCCGATTACGTCGCGCTGGAAACCGGCCTGCCGGTCGATGACTCGCAGGCCGACGCCTTCTTCACCGATGCCCCGCCTGGCATCGACCCGGCCACCAGTCTGCGCCTCGGCCTGTTCGACGGCGCCACCCTGCTGGGCAAGGTGGATGTGGCCTTCGGCTATCCCGGGCCGCAGGATGCCTATATCGGCCTGATGATCTTTGCCCCTGCCGCCCGCGGCGCAGGCCATGGCGCCCGCCTGCTGCGCGCGGTCGAAACCGCCGCCCGGGCGCGCGGCGCCACCCGCCTGCTGATCGCCGCGCTGGAGGCCAATCCCAAAGGCCGCGCCTTCTGGCAGCGGGAAGGCTTCCTGCCCGAACAGGTGTTCCCTGATCGCCCCTATGGCACCCGGCACCACACCGTCCACCGGATGGCCAAACCGCTCTGATCCCTTCTTCTTTGTAAAAATACCCACGGGGGGAGGCCGCAGGCCGTGGTCCCCCCTCTCAGCCCGCGCGCAGGCCCGCCGCGCAGCGCGTCCAGACCCAGCCACAGGGCGCAAGCCGCACCACGCCGCCCGCCAGCACCGCCCCTTCCGATGGCCCGTCCAGCGCCGCAAGCCCCGTCACCGGCACATCCACCGCCACATCCGACAGGTTGAACAGGCACAGCACCGATCCGCCCGCCGCATCGCGCCGGAAGCCCAGCACCGGCGCCGCCAGATCGAAGAACACGCTCCGCCCCGCCTGCAACGCCGATCCCTTCCGCCACCCCAGCAGGCTGCGATAGGTTTCCAGCACCGATCCGTCCACCCCGTCCTGCCCCATCACGTTGCGCGCCAGTTGCGGCGCCTTCACCGGCAGCCAGGGCTTCACCGCGCTGAACCCGCCATGGCGCGACCCGTCCCACACCATCGGTGTGCGGCAGCCATCGCGCCCCTTGTAATCCGGCCAGAAGCGGAAGCCGGGCGGGTCGGTCAGCTCGTCATACTCGATCTCCGTCTCGCTCTGCCCCAGTTCCTCGCCCTGATACAGACAGATCGAGCCCTCAAAGCTCAGCAGCAGCGCCGCCGCCAGCTTGGCCACCTGTTCTGGCGTGCCAAAGTCTTCCCAGCGCGTCACATGGCGGATCACGTCATGGTTGGAAAAGGCCCACATCGGCCAGCCATTCGGCGCCGCGTCAAAGAACCCTTCCACGCGCGACCGGAAATGCGCGGGCGAGAATTTCGGCCCCAGCATGTCAAAGCTGTAGGCCATGTGCAGCCGCCCGTCGCTGGTGTAATCCTCCATGATCTTCAGCGCCCGGCGCGGGTTGTCGCCTACCTCGCCCACCATGGTCCGCCCGTCATAACCGTCCAGCACCGCCCGCATCCGCGCCAGAAACGCCAGATTCTCGGGCCGCGTCTTGGAATATTCGTGGTCCTGCATGTCATAGGGATTGACCGCCGGGGTGTTTTCCACGCTCGGCTCCGGCCCGTTGTCGCGCAGCTTGGCATCGTGGAAGTAATAGTTCACCGTATCCAGCCGGAACCCGTCCACCCCCCGCTCCAGCCAGAAGCGCAGCACGGAAAGCGCCCAGTCCTGCACCTCGGGGTTATGAAAGTTGAAATCCGGCTGCGAGGGCAGGAAGTTGTGCAGGTAATACTGCCGCCGCTGCGTATCCCATTCCCAGGCAGAACCACCAAAGACCGAAATCCAGTTGTTGGGCGGGCTGCCATCGGGTTTCGCATCGGCCCAGACATACCAGTCCGCCTTGGCATTGTCGCGCGACCGTCGGCTTTCGGCAAAGAACGGATGCTGGTCGCTGGAATGGCTGATCACCTGATCCACGATCACCTTCAGGCCCAGATCATGGGCGCGGTCCACCAGCGCGTCAAAATCCTCCAGCGTGCCGAACAGCGGGTCGATGTCGCAATAGTCCGACACGTCATAGCCCATGTCGGCCATCGGGCTGCGAAACACCGGCGACAGCCAGATCGCATCGACCCCCAGCCGCGCCACATGGTCCAGCCGATGGGTGATCCCCGCCAGATCACCGATCCCGTCGCCATCGCTATCCTGAAAGGATCGCGGGTAGATCTGATAGACCACCGCGCCGCGCCACCACTCGCTCATGCCTGTCTCCTGCACCGTTCGCGCTAACGTAGCGCCCCCCGGCCCCGGCCCGCAAGCGCCCGACGGCGGGTGTACCGGGGGTGTACGCCCGGTGTACCGATGTCACCCCCCCTTTTTTCACCATTCCAAACCCCGATTGTGTGCATCACAAAAATCACATTGACCCTGCGCCGCCGCCGCCTCACCCTCCGCCCCTGATCGGAGCGCGCCATGACCAAAGCCAATATCTTCACCCCCGTCCTCATCGCGGGCTGTGTGATCCTGCTGCTGAACTTCGCCCTGCGGGCCAGTTTCGGCGTGTTCCAATTGCCCATCGCCAATGAATTTGGCTGGCCGCGGGCCGAATTTTCGCTGGCCATCGCCATCCAGAACCTTGCCTGGGGCATCGGCCAGCCGCTGTTCGGCGCCGTGGCGGAACGGTTCGGGGATCGCAAGGCGATCATCGCCGGCGCCCTGCTGTATGCGCTGGGGCTGGTGCTGTCGTCTTTCGCCGTCACGCCGGGGCAGATGCAACTTCTTGAAATCCTTGTCGGTTTCGGTATCGCGGGCACCGGCTTCGGTGTGGTTCTGGCCGTGGTGGGCCGGGCTGCCGCCCCCGAACACCGCTCGCTCACCCTTGGCATCGCCACCGCCGCAGGCTCTGCCGGTCAGGTGGTCGGCGCCCCCTTGGCCGAAATTCTGCTGCAAAGCTTCCCATGGCAGGGCGTCTTTCTGATCTTCGCGGGCATCATCCTTGCCACGCTGCTGGCCCTGCCCTTCCTGCGCTCGCCCGAACTTGCCAGCCGGGCCGAGCTGGAAGAAAGCTTGGGCAGCGTGCTGAAACGCGCCTTCGTCGATCCGTCTTTCATCATGATTTTCCTTGGTTTTTTCTCCTGCGGCTATCAGTTGGCCTTCATCACCGCCCACTTTCCCGCCTTCGTGACCGAGATGTGCGGCCCGATTGATCCCAACGGCCCGCTCGCCGCCCTGGGCATTTCCAGCACCTCGGCACTGGGGGCGGTGGCAATCTCGGTGATCGGCCTCGCCAATATCGTCGGCACGATCACGGCGGGGATGCTGGGCAAGAAGTTCACGAAAAAGTATTTGTTGGCAGGTATTTACACCGCCCGCACCGTGATTGCCGCCGCCTTCATCCTGCTGCCGATGACGCCGACCACCGTGCTGTTGTTCTCGATCTCGATGGGCGCGCTGTGGCTGGCCACCGTGCCGCTGACCTCGGGCCTTGTCGCGCATATCTACGGGCTGCGCTACATGGGCACGCTCTACGGCTTCGTGTTCCTCAGCCACCAGATCGGCGGCTTCCTCGGCGTCTGGCTGGGTGGGAAAATGTATGACATTACAGGCAATTACACGCTGGTCTGGTGGATCGGCGTCGGCGTCGGCGCCTTCTCGGCCCTCGTCCACCTGCCCATCCGCGAACGGCCCTGGGCCGCGCAGGCGGCCTGACCCATGCGCCTCGGCATCGCCAGCCTTGTCACAGCCTATGTGCTGAGCCAGTTCTACCGCGCCTTTCTGGCAGTTCTGGCCCCGACCCTGAAAGCCGAACTTGGCGCCAGCGCCGAAGATCTGGCGCTGGCCTCGGGCCTGTGGTTCCTGACCTTCGCCGCCATGCAGCTTCCCGTCGGCTGGGCGCTGGATCGCATCGGCCCGCGCCGCACCAGCGCCGTTCTGCTGGCACTGGGCGGCGGCGGCGGCGCCCTTGTCTTTGCCACCGCACAGGGACCGCTGGCCGTCACCTTGGCGATGGGCCTGATCGGCATCGGCTGCGCCCCGGTGCTGATGTCCAGCTACTACATCTTCGCCCGCCTCTACCGCCCCGCCGTCTTTGCCACCCTCGCCACCGCCACGATCGGCATCGGCAGCCTTGGCAATATCGCAGGCAGCCTGCCCCTTGCCCGCGCGATCGAGGCGTTCGGCTGGCGCGGCACGCTGGGCGCCACCGCCGCGCTGACCCTGCTGGTCGCGGCCCTGATCGCCCTGGCCGTGCGCGACCCGGAACGCGCAGAGGGCCATGCCGAAGGCTCGGTGCTGGATTTGCTGAAACTCCGTGCCCTATGGCCGATTCTGGCAATGATGGCAGTCTGTTACCTGCCTGCCGGGGCGCTGCGCGGGCTGTGGATCGGCCCCTATTATGCCGATGTTTTCGCGGCGAATACCGAAACGGTGGGCCGCGCGACGCTGGTGATGGGTCTGGCGATGGTGGCCGGAAACTTCGCCTATGGCCCGCTGGACCGGCTGTTTCGCACCCGCAAACGGGTGATCTTCACCGGAAACCTGATCTGCGCGCTCAGCCTGCTGGCGCTGTGGCTGCGCCCCGAGGCGGGCGGCTGGTTCACCCTGGCCCTGCTGTCGGCGATGGGGTTCTTCGGGTCCAGCTTCGGTATGGTCATCGCCCATGGCCGCGCCTTCTTTCCCCCGCATCTGGTGGGCCGGGGGGTGACGCTGCTCAACCTGTTCGGCATCGGCTCTGTCGGGCTGGTGCAACTGCTCACCGGGCGTTTGCATGCCGCCATCGCCCCCCTCCCCCCGTCGGCCCCCTATGCCGCGCTGTTCCTGTTCTTCGGCGCAACGCTGCTGTTCGGCTGCCTGATCTACCTCTTCGCCAAAGACCGCACCGACTGAGCTTTCCCTTTGCCCGGCGCGGGCCTACTTTGGCGCCAGCAACAGACAGGCCCGCGATGATCGTCTTCCCCGCCGAATACAATGCCCGCAAGGAAGCCGTGTTCAAAGCGCTGGCCGAGGTTGAGGGCGCCTCGCGCCGCCTGACCGCCATCCCGCTGAACTTCCACGATTTCCCGGAAACCGCCGCCCGCGTGGCCGAAGCGCTGGCCCGCGCCAAGCGCCAGCCGAAAGGCCCCGTCGCGCGCTGGCTGAAACGGCAACTGCTGCGCGGCCAATACAACTGGGCCCGGCGCCATTTCACCAAGCACCCCGACCAGATCGCGCTGGCGTGGAACGGCCTCACCGGCTCGCGCATGTGTTTCCTGCAAGGGGCGCGCGATGCCGGGGCGCCCACGCTTTATGCCGAACTTGCCCCCCTGCCCGGTCGCATCACGCTGGACCCTGCGGGGGTGAACGCCGAGGGATCAGTGCCGCAAGGCCCTGATTTCTATCGCCAATGGGCCATCACCCATGACACCACCTCTTGGCGCGCCATCGGCGCGGGCCTGACCGCCCGCGCCTCGCGCCGCGCCGATGTCGGGCAAGCGGGCGGCGCATTGCCCGATACGCCCTTCCTGTTCTGCCCGCTGCAAGTGCCCGATGACAGTCAGGTCACGCTGTTCGCGGGCTGGTGTGGCGGCATGGACGGGTTTCTGGCGGCGCTGGCACAGGCCGCCGCCCATCTGCCCGCAGGCTGGCACCTGCGGCTGAAAGAGCATCCCTCGGCCAAGATCCCGCTGACCGCCGCGTTGGCCCCCCTGCTTGCCACCGGGCGCGCCGTGCTGGACAATGGCACCGACAGCTTTGCCCAGATCGCCGCCTCGCGCGGGGTGGTGACGCTGAACTCGTCGATGGGGCTGCAAAGCTTCTTCCATGACAAGCCCGTCATCACGCTCGGCCGCGCCTTCTTCACCCTGCCGGGGCTGGCGAACCACGCGCCCAACCAGCCCAGCTTGAACGCTCTGTTCACGACGCCCGACCGACAAGGATTCGACGCAGACCTGCGCGCCGCCTTCCTGCATTGGCTCGGCACCGCCTATTACCCCGCCTTCACCGCCCCCGAAGGCCAGCCCGCGCAGTATGACCGTGACGCATTCGCCGCAAAGCTCGCACAAGCGCGTGCGCAGGCCCGCGCGCGTGCAGAACCCCTTCCCCCCCGCCCCCCGTTGCGGTAAGGGGCAGCGTCACTTTTGACGCTATGGAGGGTCCCCGATGGGCTATAAAGTCGTCGTCGTTGGTGCCACGGGCAACGTGGGCCGCGAAATGCTGAACATCCTCGCCGAGCGCGAGTTCCCGGTGGACGAGATCACTGCGCTGGCTTCGCGCAATTCTCTCGGCACCGAAGTCAGCTTCGGGGACAAGACTCTCAAGACCAAAGACCTCGCCGATTTCGATTTCACCGGCTGGGACATCGCCTTCTTCGCCGTCGGCTCCGACGCGACGAAGATCTATGCCCCCAAGGCCGCCTCGCAGGGCTGCGTGGTGATCGACAACTCGTCGCTCTACCGCTACGACCCCGACGTTCCGCTGGTCGTGCCGGAAGTGAACGCCGAGGCCGTGGACGGCTACAAGAAGAAGATGATCATCGCCAACCCCAACTGCTCCACCGCGCAGATGGTCGTGGCGCTGAAGCCGCTGCATGATCGCGCCCGCATCAAGCGCGTTGTCGTCGCCACCTACCAGTCGGTGTCCGGCACCGGCAAGGAAGCAATCGACGAGCTGTGGAACCAGACCAAGGGCATGTATGTCCCCGGTCAGGAAGTGGCGCCGAAGGTCTATCCGAAACAGATCGCCTTCAACGTGATTCCGCATATCGACGTGTTCCTCGATGACGGTTCCACCAAGGAAGAGTGGAAGATGGTCGCGGAAACCAAGAAGATCCTCGACAAGAACATCAAGCTCACTGCGACCTGCGTGCGCGTGCCGGTGTTCGTCGGCCATTCCGAGGCGATCAATATCGAGTTTGAAGACCCGATCGACTGGCAGGAAGCGCAAGACATCCTGCGCGAGGCGCCCGGCATCATGGTGATCGACAAGCGCGAGGCCGGTGGCTACATCACCCCGGTCGAATGTGTGGGCGATTACGCCACCTATATCAGCCGCATCCGTCAGGACAGCACGGTTGAAAACGGCCTGTCGCTGTGGTGCGTGTCCGACAACCTGCGCAAGGGCGCGGCGCTGAACGCGGTGCAGATCGCCGAAGTTCTGGGCAAGCGCTGCCTGAAAAAAGGCTGATCCCCACCTGGATCACGCCAGAAAGCCCCGCCCGCGTGCGGGGCTTTTTCATGCGCATTTCCTGTTTGAAAATATCCCCGCCGGAGGCTACCCGAGGCGATCCGGGCCCTGCCCGGTCGCCGAGACAAAGACTTGCGCCGCAGGCGCGCCTTTTGACGGCGGGCCAGGCGGAACTGTCGCCGGGGGGCTGTCTGCCCCCACCGGACTTCGCCCCCCTGAGGAAACTTACTCGCCGATCAAAGCCGGGGTTTCCGGGGCGAGTTCCTCGAAATCAAAGTTGTCCAAGCGGCGGGCGCGGCGACCGGCTTTTTCGGAAGAAATCTTGATCTCCTCCAGATCCTTGGCGGCCTGCCCGAAATGGCGGTCCAAGTTGCCCACGCGGTCGCCGAGCCGCTGCACGTCCTTGTAAAGCTCGGCCAGTTCCTTGCGGATCGCCCCCGCCTGTTCGCGCATCCGCGCGTCTTTCAGCACGGCGCGCATGGTGTTCAGCGTCGCCATGCAGGTGGTGGGCGAGACAATCCAGACGCGGGCGGCAAAGCCGTCGCGGATCAGTTCGGGGTAATTGGCGTGCAACTCGGCATAGACGGCTTCCGAGGGCAGGAACATCAGCGCGCCATCCGCCGTTTCGCCTTCCAGAATGTATTTCTCGGAAATCGCCCGAATATGGGCGCGGACCGAGGTGCGCAGCAGGCGGGATGCGGCCTCGGTCTCGATCGGGGTCTGGGCGCGGCGCAGCGCCTCATAGGCCTCCAGCGGGAACTTGCTGTCGATCACGATGGGGCCGGGCGGGTTGGGCAGGTGGATCAGGCAATCGGCCCGCTTGCCGTTGGAAAGCGTGGCCTGCATCGTATAGCTGTCAGACGGCAGCGCCTTCAGCACGATGTCATGCAGCTGAATTTCGCCAAAGGCGCCGCGGGTCTGTTTATTGGACAGGATGTCTTGCAGGCTCAGCACATTGCCCGACAGTTTTTCGATATTGGCCTGCGCCTTGTCGATGGTTTCCAGCCTTTGCTGCAACTCGCCCAAGCTGCGCGCCGTGCGGGTGGATGACCCGTGCAGGCTTTCGCCCATCTGGCGCTGCACCTCGGCCAGACGCTGTTCCATCACGCGCAGCATGGCGCTTTGGCTGACGGCCTGCGTTTCGGAAACGTGGTGCAGCCCGCCTGCCAGCCGTTCCTGCCCCTCGGCCAGCGCCTGCACCCGCTGGCCCAGCCAGCCCAGTTCCTGCAACAGAGGCCCCGCCGTGCTGGAAGACCGCGCCACCGCGCGCAGCAGCAGCCCCATCAGCAGCAGGAACAGCGCCCCTGCCCCGCCGATGATCAGCACAAGGGGATCATTGAGGTCGATATTGGCCAGCCCGTTCATCTGCGTCCGAACAGCCGTTCAATATCGGCCAGCTTGAGTTCCACATAGGTCGGGCGGCCATGGTTGCACTGGCCCGACAGCGGCGTCGCCTCCATCTCGCGCAGCAGGGCGTTCATCTCGTCGGCGCGCATCTGGCGGCCCGAGCGGATGGAGCCGTGGCAGGCCATGCGGCTGAGCACGGCGTCGATGCGGCCTTTGAGTCGCTCTGATGAGCCGAGATCGGCCAGATCATCCACGATGTCGCGGATCAGGGCGCTGGCATCCACACGACCCAAGATCGCGGGCACCTCGCGCACCGCCACCGCACCGCCGCCGAAGGGTTCGACCACAAGGCCAAGCGCCGCCAGATCGGGTGCAATATCCAGCAGGCGGGCAGCGTCGGCCTCTGACAGATCGACGATTTCGGGGATCAGCAGCGCCTGCGCCGCGATGCCCTTGTCGGCCGCCTGCGCCTTCAGCCGCTCATAGACCAACCGCTCGTGTGCGGCGTGCTGATCGACGATGACCATGCCGCGCGTGGTCTGGGCGATGATATAGTTTTCATGCACCTGCGCGCGGGCGGCGCCCAAGGGCCGTTCGGTCAGATCGGGTTCCGGGGCGGCCACCGCCTCTACCCGGGCGGAAGGCGCTTCGGCAAAGCCGAAGCCTTCGGGCGCTTGCGCGGTATAGGCGCGCATCAGGCTGGGCTGGCTGGGCCGATCCATCTGATAGACGCGGGGAAAGCCGGACGCTTGTTGCGGTTCGGGCTGAAAGGCCGCCAGCGTTTCATCCGCCACGGTCGAAGAGGCCCGATGCCCCGCCCCGCCCAATGCCAGACGCAGGCCCGACACGATCAGCCCCCGCGCCAGCGCCGGTTCGCGGAACCGCACCTCGGATTTCGCGGGATGCACGTTCACATCCACCCGTTCGGGATCGCAGATCAGGTTCAGCACCGCCGCTGGGTGCCGATCCCGGCTGAGCACATCCATATAGGCGGCGCGCAGGGCACCGAACAGCATCTTGTCCAGCACCGGGCGGCCATTCACGAACAGGAACTGCGCGGCGGACGATCCGCGCGAATAGGTGGGCAGCGCGGCATAGCCCACGAGGTGCAGCCCCTCCCGCTCCAGATCAATGCGCAGGGCGTTGTCGGTGAAATCGGCGCCAAGGACGCGCGACAGGCGGCCATGCAGCGCATCGAAGAAGTCGCCATTCTCCGGGTCGGCGCGGAAGACCACGCGCCCCTCGCCCCCGCCCGACACATCGCGCAGGATGAATCCGACATGCGGTTCCGCCAGCGCCAGACGTTTCACCACATCGGCAATCGCGCCCATTTCCGACCGATCAGAGCGCATGAATTTCAGCCGGGCCGGGGTGGCGAAGAACAGGTCGCGCAGTTCCACCACCGTGCCACGGGACAGCGCGGCGGGGCGCGGGGCGCCCATGCGGCCGCCTTCAACGCTCAGGCTCACGCCGTCATGGCCTTCGGCGCGCGAGGTCAGCGTCAGGCGGCCCACCGCGCCCAGCGAGGGGAGCGCCTCGCCGCGAAAGCCGAAGCTGCGGATGTTCAGCAGATCGGACCCGTCGATCTTCGATGTGGCATGGCGTGATAGCGCCAGCGGCAGGTCTTCGGCGGTCATGCCGCAGCCGTCATCCGTCACCCGGATCAGCGTCTTGCCGCCATCGGCGTAATCGACGGTGATCCGCCGCGCCCCGGCATCCAGCGCGTTTTCCACCAGTTCCTTCACGGCAGAGGCCGGACGTTCCACCACCTCGCCCGCAGCGATGCGGTTGATCGCCGCTTCGTCCAACTGCCGGATGACAGGCCGCGCTATCTGGGGGGTATCGAGTTTCATACCCCCAGAGCTAGCATGAGGCGGCAGATTCGGCCACAGGAATAGCGGCGCAGGTCACGGAGCCGGCAGCCCTTCGGGTTGGCCCACCACGACGATGCGCAGGTCATCGGGGCGGTAGATCCGCTTGGCCACCCGCGCCACATCGGCCAGCGTCACCGCCTCGATCCGGGCATTGCGGGTTTTGGGATAGTCCTTGTCATAGCCGCTCATCTGCATCCCCACGAGGATATTGGCGATGGTGCCATTGCCATCGAAGCGGAGCGGATAGGCGCCGGTGAGGTAGGTCTTGGCGGCGGAAAGTTCGGCCTCGGTCACGCCTTGGGCGGCGCGCGCCCATTCCTGCCGCAGCACCTCCACCGCCTGCCCGGCGGTGCGGTTGTCGGTGGCGAATTCGCCCAGCACCAGATCGGCCTGATCGTAATCGGCCAGATAGCTGCCGACGCCATAGGTGAGGCCGCGCTTTTCGCGCAACTCGATCATCAGGCGGGCGGTGAAACGGTCGCCACCGACGATTTCGTTCAGCACGAAAGCGGCGAAATAATCGGGATCGTCGCGGGGGATGCCGTCATGGCCAAACATCACCACGGCCTGTGGTGTCGGGAACGGTTGCACCATCACACCGCCGGTCAGGCCGACCTTGGCCGGGCCGGGCAGCGGGGCGCCGGTGGCGGGCAATTCGCCCAGCAGATGATCCAGCAGCGCGCCCAGTTCCTCGGGCGTGATGTCGCCCACCGCCGCCACATACAGCCGGTCGCGCGCCATGGCACCACGATGGGCGGCAAGGATGTCATCCCGGGTCAGCGCAGCCACGCTGGCCTGCGTGCCATCGCCCGAACTGCCATAGGGATGATCGCCAAAGGCCATATGCGAGAACACATCGCCCGCAATCGTGCCCGGATCTTTCTCGCCCGCGCGGATATTGGTCAGCACCTGCCCGCGCACCCGTTCCACCGCATCGGCATCAAAGCGCGGGTGGTTGATCGCCAGCCGCAGCAGCTCGGCCGCCCGTGCGCGGTTTTCGGTCAGCATCCGCGCCGAAACCGATACGGAATCGACCGAGGCGTTGAAGCGAAACTCGGCCGCCAGCGCATCGCGGCTTTCCGCGAATTTCTGCGCGTTCATCTCTGCCGCACCTTCTTCGATCAGCGCGGTCATCAGGTTCACCGCACCGCGCTTGCCCTCGGCATCCAGAGATGTGCCGCCGCGAAAGCGGATTTCCAGCGCGGTGAAGGGGATGCCATGTTCCTCGACCAGCCAGGCCTTGATGCCGCCGGGCGAGGTGACTTCCTGAATATTCGTCTCGGCCTGCAGCGGCAGGGCGATCAGCGCGAACAATGCAACCAGACGCCAGATCATTGCGCGCCCCCCTCTGCCAGCAACCAGCCGGTCACGGCATTGCGCCGATCCAGCACCTTGCGCGCGGCGGCCATCACCTCTTCGGGTGTCACCTCTTGCAGCACCTTCGGCCAATCCTGCACATCGCGCACCGAAAGCCCGGTGGTCAGGGCTGCGCCATAGCGGCGGGCGATGCCATCCACATCATCCTGCGCATAGACCTCGGACGCGCGCAGTTGCGTGCGGATCCGTTCAAACGCCGCCATATCGGGGCCGGAGGCGAGGAAATCGGCAATCACCTTGTCCATCGCCGCCTCGGCATCCGCTGGTTTCACCCCCGGCAGCGGGATCAGGCCAAGGCCGAAACTGCCGCTGTCCAGCGCGGTGCCATCGTAATAGGCATAGGATTGCACGGCGACCGGCGCCTCGAATTGCAGCTTTTTCGCCAGCAGGCTGGTTGTGCCCGACCCGCCCAGCAATTCGGCCAGAAAGGTCAGCGCCGCCGCCTCTTTCTGGTCGCCGGGGCGGCGGTTGGGCGCCAGATAGCTGCGCATCAGATAGGGTTCCGACACCCGTTCATCCTGCATGGTCAGGCGACGTTCGGCCAGTTGCGGCGGTTCCTGCGGGCGCAGGCGCGGTGGCAGGTTTTCGGTGGGGGCAATTTGCCCATAGCGCGATTGCGCCAGTTTGCGCACGTCATCGGGGGCCACATCGCCCGCCACGACCAGCACCGCATTGTTGGGCGCGTAATAGGTCTTGTAAAACGCCTCGGCATCCGCACGATCCAGCGCCGCGATTTCGTGCCGCCAACCGATCACCGGCACACCGTAGGGGTGGTTGAGGTATTGCGCCGCGCGCATCTGTTCCTGAAACAGGCTGCCCGGATCGCTGTCGGTGCGCTGGCTGCGTTCTTCAAGGATCACATTGCGCTCGGTGCCCACCACATCATCGGTCAGTTGCAGATGGCGCATCCGGTCTGCCTCCATCCCCATCATCAGATCAAGGCGATCTGCGGCAACCCGCTGAAAATAGGCGGTGTAATCCCAACTGGTAAAGGCATTGTCGCTGCCGCCCTGTGCTGCGACGGTGGCGGAAAACTCGCCCGCCTTCAAACGATCTGTCGCCTTGAACATCAGGTGTTCGAAGAAATGCGCTATGCCGGAATGGCCGGCAGGTTCATCCGCCGCGCCGACCTTGTACCACAGCATCTGCACCGCCACCGGCGTGCGGTGATCTTCGATCACCACCACCTGCAACCCGTTGTCGAGCGTGAAATCCGAAACCGTCCCGGCAAGGACGGTGGTGGGGCCTAGGGCGGCGATCATCGCGGCCACCCGGAACATCTTGCGCATCTGCACCCTCTCGCACTGTGGCCCAACACCTACGCCTCGAGGCGCGGCGGTCAAGCGGGGGTGACGCGGAGTTTACTCAGACACCTGCGGCGGAGCCGAAGGTGTCGCCGCGCCCAGCCGTCGCCAGCGCGCCAGTTCGGCATATTGATCGAGCGATTGTGGCGCATAGGCCTTGAAATAGACGTTGACGGCAAAGACCCGCTCCAGCAGGCGGCCATCATTGTTGCGGCGATATTCCAGATCCTCGGCGGCCAGCGTGCTGCGGATGCCCGAGGCGACGCCAAAGCGCGTGGCCTGCGCCACCAGCGCCGCATCGCTGCCCCCGGCGCCCGGTTTGCCCCCCAGTGCCGTGATCGCATCCGCCTCCGGGGTCGGGTCGGTCAGATTTATGCCGCCCGGGGTCGGCGGCGGCAGGGAGGCAAGCGATTCAGGCATCTGCAAGGGTTTGGGCGGCAGAATACCGAATTCATCAGGCCCGTTTGAGGATTTGCGGATATTCATCAGGTTCGGGTCATCATTCCGCCCGCAACCGGCAAGCAACAGGGACAGCGCCGCGGCGCCTGCCAGAGTGGCCCTCCATGCTGCCTTCATAACTGACTCCCGCAACTCCGTCCCGTTGTCTTTAGCGCAAAGGATCGGGCGCGTCACGAGGTCTTTCCGCGCGATTTGCGGGGCTTGGCGGGGGGCCGCGCGTCCGATCCCGTAAACAGCACAAGCCCGGCCGCACCCGCGAAAATGGCAATGTCGGCCACGTTGAACGCATAGGGGTTTTCATAACCGCAGCAGGACATGTTGAGAAAATCCGCCACCGCGCCATAGACCAACCGGTCCACCACATTGCCCAAGGCGCCGCCGATCAGCACGCCCGCCGAGGCGCGGGCCCATGGGCCATGCGGCGCCCGCGCCGTCCAGCGCCAGACCCAGGCCACGATGACCAGCGACAGCAGGATCAGCACCCAGCGCATCACCCCGGCACTTGAGGCAAACAGGCCGAAATTCACCCCCTGATTCCACGCCATGCGGAAGTTCAGGAAGGGCGGGATCACGTCGATCTCGCCCCGCGATATCAGGTCGAGGCCTTGGACGACGCCGATCTTGGTGATCTGGTCGATCGCAAAGACCAGCGCCGCGATAAGGGCCACGCGCCGCATGTCAGTGCCGGAAATGGCGCATGGAGGTGAAGACCATCGCCAGCCCACGCTCGTCCGCCGCCGCGATCACCTCGGCGTCGCGCATCGAGCCGCCGGGCTGGATGATCGCCGTGGCCCCCGCCTCTGCCGCCGTGATCAGGCCATCGGCGAAGGGGAAGAACGCATCGGAGGCGACGACCGAGCCCTGGGTCAGCGGTGCGGCAAGCCCCAGCGCCTCGGCCATGTCCTGCGATTTGCGGGCGGCGATTCGGGTGCTGTCCACCCGGCTCATCTGACCGGCGCCGACACCGACAGTCGCGCCGTCTTTCACATAGATGATCGCGTTGGATTTGACGTGTTTTGCCACTGTCCAGGCGAACAGCAGGTCGCGCAGTTCGGCGTCAGAGGGCGCGCGCTTGGTCACCACCTTCAGATCGGCCAGCGCCAGCGCGCCATTGTCGCGGTCCTGCACAAGGAAGCCACCGGCGACCTGTTTCCACGCCAGCCCCTTGGCCTTCGGGTCGGGCAGGCGGTCGGTGGTCAGCAGGCGCAGGTTCTTCTTGGCGGCGAAGATCTGCCGCGCCTCGGGCGAGGCGCCGGGAGCGATGACGACTTCGGTGAAGATCTCGGTGATCTTTTCCGCCGTCGCCGCATCCAGCGGCTGGTTCAGCGCGATGATGCCGCCGAAGGCCGAAGTGCGGTCGCAATCAAAGGCGCGCGCATAGGCCTCGGCCATGGTGGCGCCGGTCGCCACGCCGCAGGGATTGGCGTGTTTGATGATGGCGCAGGCCGGACCCTTGGCCGGATCGAATTCCGCCACCAGTTCAAAGGCGGCATCCGTATCGTTGATGTTGTTGTAAGACAGTTCCTTGCCCTGCGCCTGCATCGCGGTCGCCACACCGGGGCGCTGCGTGCCATCGGTGTAGAAGGCGGCCTTCTGGTGCGGGTTTTCGCCATAGCGCAGGGTCTGGGCCAGCGTGCCGGCAAAGGCGCGGCGGCGCGGCGCCTCTTCCTTGATCGCCCCGGCCATCCATGCGGAAACGGCGGCATCATAGGCAGCGGTGCGCGAATAGGCGGTCAGCGCCAGTTTCTGGCGGAAGGCATAGGTGGTGGCACCGTCATGTGCTTTCATCTCGGCCAGCAGGGCGGTGTAATCCTGCGGATCGGTGATGACATTGACGAATTTGTGGTTCTTCGACGCCGCACGGATCATCGCCGGGCCGCCGATGTCGATATTCTCGATGCAGTCGGCATAAGAGGCGCCGCGCGCCACCGTCTGTTCGAACGGGTAAAGGTTCACCACCAGCAGGTCGATCGGCTCGATCCCATGGGCGGCCATGGCGACCAGATGTTCATCATCGTCGCGCAGCGCCAGAAGGCCGCCATGCACCATGGGATGCAGGGTTTTCACCCGCCCGTCCATCATTTCGGGAAAGCCGGTCACTTCGGCCACGTCGCGCACCTTCAGGCCTGCGGTGCGCAGCGTCTGCGCCGTGCCGCCGGTGGAGATCAGTTCGACCCCCTGCGCGGCCAGCGCGCGCGCGAGGTCCAGAAGCCCCGTCTTGTCGGACACCGACAGCAGCGCACGCCCGACGGGCACGAGGTTGACGGGTGCGGTATTGGCGGCGGTCAGCATTGGGGTTTCCCTCCAGATCAGGGGCGGGATGGGGGCTCATCCCGGTCAAGGTCGCGGATGGCGAGCGGAGTATCCTGTGCCTTCGCCAAGGTCCAGCCGATCCGGGCCTGAAAATCCTGCAAATGCGCGCTGAGGAGGATCTGTTTTGCGGCGCGCGGCATCAACCGGCCCTTTTCCAGATAGACCGAGGGTTCCAACGTCAGTTTTGCCTGCCCGTCATGGCGGAACACCCAGATCTCGCCCGAGCGTAGCGCGATGGAAACCGCCGCCCCGCCCATGTCGATTTCCGAATCCGCATCGGGGTGCAGATGGAAGCGGATGGCGAAATGCAGATCGCCCTTGTTGCGTTTGAGCATGGCCTGCAGGCGCGCCTTGTCCTCGGCGGTTTCGGCGGCCAGCATGTCCACCCCCAACAGGTGCCGCCCGTCGGGGCTGAGCGTCAGGTCGCGGAAATGCACCAGCCCATGCGTGCCGCGCCAGCCCGCATGGCCCAGCAACAGATGCTCGCCCTCGTCCGAATGGCCCTGCCGCAGCAGCACGACGCGGGCACGGTCTTCCAGCACCTCGCGCGCGTCATGGGCGAAACGGGACGAGGAATAGCCATCGATCGCCAGTGTCGAATGGCTTTGCGTCGCCCGGCTGGCGCGGTGCCAATCTGCCCCGAAGGGCGCGCCGCTGCCGCAATTCACGATCATCGGGCGCCGCCCCGAAGTCAGCTCGAACGCGAGGGTGGAGGCATGGGCAGAAGCTCCCGCCCGCCCCGCTGGCGGATCGGCGGCATCGACGATGACTGAGCTGCGCCCGCCCTGCAGCCGGGCAAAGCCCATGGCCAGCCCCGGATGCGGCACGGGTTTCACGCCGGAACTGGCCAGCGCATGATCCAGCCGCCCCTCCAGCCCGCGCCCACCGCCGTGAAACCGCGCCAGCCCGCCATCGGCATGGCGCAGGGTGCGCAGGGTCGGGGCGATGCGTTCGATCGCGGCCAGATGGGCATGGGGCACGATGCGCCCGGCATCGGCCAGCGCCTGCGCGGCCCAGGTGAGCAGGGTGAACACCTCCAGCAATTCCTCGGGGTTGCGGGTGGGGATGCCGCCTTGGGCATCCACCTCGCGCTCGCATTCCTTCGCCAGCGCGGCGGCGGCGGAATCGACGTGATGCTCCATCCCCAGCAGCGCCAGCCCGGCATAGATCAGCCCGGTCAGCGCCTCGAATCGCGGCAGGCCGGGCGAGGCCACCTGCCAGCGCGCGGCCAGAAACACCGTCTGATGCGACAGCGCGTGGTAATAGGCCAATGCCGCGTCACGGTCGCGCCCGCCCAGCAGCAGGATCGCGTGGTTGATCCAGCGGATCAGCCGCCGCCCGGTCAGGTCGGGCGACCAGCCGGGGCCACGCCCGCGCCCGAAGCGGTCGATCCAGCCAAAGGTCCAGTCCTGCGCGCGCTGCCGGGCCGCCGGATCGCCCACCGCCGCCAGATCATCCAGCCAGGCATAGCCGTGCAGATCGGCCTCGAAGGCCGGGCTGGGGCAAGGAATATCCCAGATCGGCGTGCCCGGCGCCTCGATCAGGTGGCCGGCGAACAGGAAATTGCCCGCCACAAGCTGCTTGCCCCGGGCATACAGGCCGATGGTGCGCGGTTCGGGCTGCGACACGAACCCGGCGGCAGGCGCCGCCTTGGCGGCACGCCGGGCGGCGCGGCGGTTCATCGCCTGCACCCAAACCTCTGCCCACCAAGCGTGTTGCGTCCCGCCCGCCATGCCTCGCTCACCTGTCCTGCACTGCCTGTCGCCCGGTTGCGGGTCTATGCTGCACCATAGCGTCCGGGGGGGCGACTGTCACCGCAAAACCCCGTTCGGATCTGGACCGGCGCCCGCCCGCGCGGCATGGTCGCCTCGACAGGAGCGCAACATGACCCATTCCGTGATCTTCGACCTTGACGGCACGCTGATCGACAGTGCCGCTGACATCCACGCCACCGCGAACAGTGTGCTGGGCACACATGGGCTGGCGCCCTTCACCCGGACCGAGGTGCAGGGCTTCGTCGGCCGCGGCGCGCCGGTGCTGGTGGCGCGGATGCTGGAGGCACGGGCGCAACCGACCGAAGGGCCCAGCTTCGACGCCTTTCTGGCCGCGTTTCTGGCGCTTTATGAGGGCGCCTGCACGCTGACCACGGTTTACCCCAATGCCGTTGCCGCGCTGGAAGCCTTGGCCGCCCGTGGCACGCGGCTTGGCCTGTGCACCAACAAGCCGCTGGCGCCCACCCATGCGGTGCTGCGCCATTTCGGGCTGGACCGCTTCTTTCCGGTGGTGATCGGCGGCGACAGTCTTGGCGTAAAGAAGCCGGACCCGGCGCCGCTGCTGGCCGCGCAGCAACAGCTTGGCGGCGGGCCGTTGCTGTTCGTGGGCGACAGCGAGGTGGATGCCGAAACTGCAACCCGCGCGGCGGCGCCGTTCCTGCTTTATACCGAAGGCTACCGTAAATCTCCCATCGCAGATCTGCCCCATGCCGCCAGTTTCAGCGATTTTTCAGACCTGCCGGGGCTGGTGGCCCGCCTCAGCGCGTGAGGCAGACCATGAAGAACCCGTCCATGCCGCCCTGCGCGGCCCAGTAATCGGGCCGCAGCCGCAGCGCGCCGGCGGGCGTGATCCATTCAGGCGCCACGCCTTCGGGCTGCACCCGCTGCACCGCCAGCCCCGGATGGCGGGCCAGGGCCGCCTCCAGTTGCGCCTCGCCCTCCTCCGGCAGCAAGGAGCAGGTGCAATAAACCAGCCGCCCGCCGGGTTTCAGCCAACCCAGCGCCCGATCCAGCAGTGCCGCCTGCAAGGGCAGCAGATCGGCCAGTTCCGAGCCGTCTTTGACAAAAGGCAGATCGGGGTGGCGGCGGATGGTGCCGGTGGCCGAACAAGGCGCATCCAGCAGAATCGCGTCGAACGGCGCCTCGGGCTGCCAGTGCAGCGCATCGGCGGCGATCACCTCGGCCTGCAAGCCGGTGCGGGCGAGGTTTTCGGCCAGCCGTGCCAGACGCGGGCCGCTGATGTCCAGTGCCGTGACCTGCGCCCCGGCGGCGGCCAGTTGCAGCGTCTTGCCGCCCGGCGCGGCGCACAAGTCCAGCACCCGCGCGCCCGGCTGCACCTGCAACAGCGGCACCGCCAATGCGGCGGCGGCATCCTGCACCCACCATGCGCCATCGTCATAGCCCGGCAGCGCCGAGATCTGCACGCCCGCAGGCAAGCGCCAACTGCCGGTGGGCAAGGCCGCGCCCGGCAGATCGCCGGTCCAGCCGGGTTTCAGCGTCAGATCGACCGGCGCGGGGCGGGCCTGCACCGCCTCCATCGCGCTGACCGCCTCGCGGCCCCAGGCATCGACCAGCGGCTTGCGCAGCCAATAGGGCAGCCGCTGCGGCGGCAGTTTGGCGAAGGGCGCTTCCAGCGCCGCGACCTTGCGCAGCACCGCATTGACCAGCCCCGACAGCGCGCCATTGTGGCGGTCGTTGCGCACAAGGCTCACCGCCTCGTTCACCACGCCATGCGCGGCCTCGCCCAAGGCCAGCTCCACCGTGCCCAGCCGCAAGATGTTCAGCACGGTCAGCACGGGCGGTTTGCGCAAAAAGGGCTTGAGCACGCGATCCGCCTGTTCCAGATGCCGCAGCACCTGCATCGCCAGCCGCTGCGCGCGGGCACGATCCCCCGGCGCCAGCCCCACCAGCCCGCCCTCGGCCTGCGAGAGCAGCAGCCCTTCGTCCAGCACCGCATCCAGCATCCGCACTGCTGCGGCCCGCGCCGTCATCGCCATCTTCCGCCCAAACCTTGTTACCTGCCCTGCGGCCCGTATATCATGGGTCATCCCCTCGCAAGGAATGAGCCGATGCGCGACGAAAAACCCGATCTTCCCGCCCCCGATCTTCCCCCCGAAGCGCTGCGCGCCCTTGCCGAGGCTGAAGAGCGCCGCAAAGCTGCCAAGGCGCTGGAACTGGCCCCCGAACTGGGCGGGCGCGACGGGCCAGAGCCGGTGCGTTATGGCGATTGGGAGAAGAAGGGGCTGGCGATCGACTTCTGAAGTCGTCGCCCCCTCACCCCGGCCCTCTCCCCCGGGGGGAGAGGGAGACGCCCAGCGTCAGCGCAGGCGAAAGGCCGCCGAATCGCCTGCGCCGCGATCCACCGTGAAGCGGATCTGATCGCCCTGCGCCTCGACCAACTGGCAGTTATAGGGGATGGGCTTGCCGCTCCAATCCATCTCGCGGCAGAAATAGCCATCTTTCCACTGCCAGCGCCCGGTCACACCCCAGCCCAGGGCCGAACCTTCGATGCGGCCATCTGGCAAAATGGTCAGGCCGATCCTGAACAGGCCCAGCCGCAATTCGCGCCCCGCCACCAGTTGCAGGAACTGATCGCGATCACGGACTGGCGTGAAGGCCTGTGCGGCGGCAGGCAAAACCAACAGAAGGCAAAGCGGGATCAGGCGCAGCAGCATGGCAAACCTCCGGGTCTGGACTATGCGGATACGCGCGAGGCGGGCGAAAGGTTCACGCCCGCCGGAATTTTTTCGCCTTACAGGCCCAAGACATCCAGCATGTCATAGGCGCCGGGCGCCTTGTCCTGCCCCCAAAGTGCGGCTTTCAGCGCGCCGCGCGCGAAAATGGCCCGGTCGGTCGCCACATGGCGCAGCACGATCCGCTCGCCGGGGCTGGCGAACAGCACGTCATGTTCGCCCACGATATCGCCGCCGCGGATCGCGCTGAACCCGATATCGCCGCGTTGCCGCGCGCCGGTGATACCGTCGCGCCCCGAATCGCGCACATCGGCCAGCGCCACGCCCCGCCCTTCGGCGGCGGCCTCGCCCAGCATCAGCGCGGTGCCCGACGGCGCATCGACCTTGCGGTTGTGATGCGCCTCGATGATTTCGATGTCCCAATCGGCATCCAGCGCCTGCGCCACTTTCTGCGTCAGCTTGACCAGCAGGTTGACGCCAAGGCTCATGTTGCCCGCGCGCACGATCACCGCATGATGCGCGGCGGCGGCGATCTTCGCCAGATGTTCGGCTTCCAGCCCGGTGGTGCCGATCACATGCACCGCCCGCGCCTGCGCGGCCAGCGCGGCGAATTCCACAGTTGCGGCGGGTGCGGTGAAATCAATCACCGCCTGCGCCTTGGCAAACGCCTCCAGCGGGTCATCGGTGCAGATCACCCCCAGCGCCGCACCGCCCATCGCCTCGCCCACATCCCGCCCCACCCAGGGGCTGCCCGCGCGTTCCACCGCGCCGACCAGCTTTGCCTTGCCGGACTCCAGCACCGTGCGGATCAGCATCTGCCCCATACGCCCCGAAGCGCCCGTGATCACGATCCCCGGCAAGTCGCCCATCTTCCGTCTCCTTCTGGCTTGTGCCCCAATACCGCAGCCAAACCCGCACGAAAACCCTGCCGTTGCGGGCGGGCGGCAAAAGGCTTAGAGGAAGGGCATGTCGAAAAACCGTTCCTCCTCGGGCGATGGCCCAACACAGCGTCAGCTTCGCGTCGGCGAACTGATCCGCCGCACCCTGTCTGACGTGCTGAACCGGGCCGAAATCCACGACCCGGATCTGAACCGCATGTCGATCACTGTGGGCGAGGTGCGCTGCTCCAACGACCTCAAGGTGGCGACGGTTTACGTCATGCCGCTGATGGGGTCTGTGCCGGTCGAAGAGGCGATTGCCGCGCTGGCCCGCAACAAGTTTGAACTGCGCCGCCATGTCAGCGCGCAACTGACGCTGAAATATGCGCCCGATCTGCGCTTCCGCCCCGACGCGACCTTTGATCAGCTGGACGAGACGCGCCGCCTGTTTTCAGATGAAAAGGTGCGCCGCGATCTGGCGACGCCGGGCGACGATGCTGCCGCCGATGATGGGGACGATGCGTAAGCTTCTGGCAGCGCTGGCCTTTCTGGCCAGCCCCACCTTTGCCGCGCCCTGCAGCCTGACCGAATTTGAAGGCGCCGAATTTACCTTGTGCGAAGTGCGCGCGGGCGAAGACCTGCGCCTGTTCCACAGCGATGCGCAGGGCGGATTGCTGGGCAGCTTCGGCGCGGTGAACGATCTGCTGGCGGCAGAGGGCAAGACGCTGGCCTTCGCCATGAATGCCGGGATGTATCATCCCGACCGCCGCCCCGTCGGCCTGTATGTCGAAAATGGGGTGGAGCGGGCGGGGATCGTCACCGCCGCCTCTGATGGCAATTTCGGGCTGCTGCCGAATGGCGTGTTCTGCATCGGCGATGCCGGTTTCGCCGTGATCGAATCGCGCGCCTTCGCGGCGGCGCCCCCGGCCTGCCGCCATGCCACGCAATCCGGCCCGATGCTGGTGATTGGTGGCAAGCTGCATCCGCGTTTCATTCCGGGGGGCGACAGCCGCTATATCCGCAACGGGGTGGGGGTTTCGGCGGACGGGCAACGCGCGGTCTTTGCGATTTCGGACGATTCGGTGAATTTCGACACGTTCGGGCGGCTTTACCGCGATGTGCTGCAGTTGCCGAATGCGCTGTATCTCGACGGCAAGATCTCGCGGCTTTTTGCGCCCGACCTGCATCGCAGCGATCTGGGGCTGCCGATGGGGCCGATCATCGGGCTTGCAGTGCCCAGACCTTGACCTTGCCCCTCACCTTGACCTTGCCCCTCACCTTGACCTTGGCCCTCGCCGGGTCTAGCAGGCGGGCTTCTTGAACGGGAGACGGGCATGGCGCGCAGCAAAAAAGGCCGGGCGATTTCGGGTTGGGTCGTGATCGACAAACCCGCAGGCATCACCTCCACCGCCGTGGTGAACAAGGTGAAATGGGCCTTTGATGCGCAGAAGGCGGGCCATGCCGGCACGCTCGATCCGGCAGCGACCGGGGTTCTGGCGGTGGCCTTGGGCGAGGCGACGAAGACCGTGCCCTATATCACCGACGCCCTGAAATGCTATCGCTTCGTCGTGCGGCTGGGGCAGGCCACCACGACCGACGATGCCGAGGGCGCGGTGGTCGAAAGTTCCGACCTGCGCCCCGACGATGCGGCGATCGAGGCGGCTCTGGTGGCGTTTCGCGGCGACATCGAACAGATCCCGCCGCAGTTTTCCGCCGTGAAGGTCGATGGCGAACGCGCCTATGATCTGGCCCGCGAGGGGGTGGAGATGGATCTGGTGGCCCGCCCGCTCTGGGTGGAAAGCCTCGATCTGATCGCGCGCCCGGATGCCGATCATGTGGAGCTGGAAATGGTCTGCGGCAAGGGCGGCTATGTCCGCTCCATCGCGCGCGATCTGGGGCGGGCGCTGGGGTGCCTTGGCCATGTGCTCTGGCTGCGCCGGGTCTGGTCCGGTCCGTTCGAGGCGGACAAGGGGATCAGCCTTGAGGTGGTCGAGGCCGGGGCCAAGACCGATGCGCTGGATGTCCATATCCTGCCGCTGGAACTGGGTCTGGCCGATCTGCCGGAACTGCCCGCCACGCCGGAAGGGGCTGCCCGACTGAAGAACGGCAATCCCGGCATGGTGATCGCATCGAGCGTCGAATATGGCGAGGAGGCTTGGGCCTCGTATCAGGGCAAGCCGGTTGCGGTCGGCATCTACAAGGCGGGCGAGTTGCATCCGAGCCGGGTGTTCAACATCTGATCGGGGATGGGGGCGCTGCCCCCGCCGCGCTGCGCGCGCCTCCCCCGGAGTATTTTGGCCAGGATGAAAGGGGCAGTTGGTTGCTCTTTACCTTGGCTTAAATATCCATGCGCGTTCTGCCAAAGGCGCCGCGCCTGAGCCTTAGCGCCCACGCGTCCAGCCACTGCTGCCGCGTTTCAGGCGGACGGCCAGTGACACAGCCGCGTAAACCGCAAAGCCGCAAGGGTCAGCCAGCGCCAGCCGGGCAATCCCGGACAGCCCCAGCCGCGCCTTGCCTTCGCGCGCCGTCAGCCCCGGCCAGTGCTGCTCGATTTCAGCCACGCCGTGATCCTGTCTGCGCCGCACGCGGACCAGCGCTGCAAACCCCTCGATCATCGGCCAGAGATAGGTCGGGGCGACCTGCCGCCGCTCGGACGGCAAGAATTGCAGCCGCACGAAGGTATCGTCGGAGATGATCGCCGGGAAGGCGCCCCAGCGCGCGCGCCCTGCGGCATTGACCGCGAACAGCCCATAACCCGGCGCCACGCTTTGCGCGAAAGGCAGGCGCTGCCAGAAGCGGGCATAGGCCCGGGTCACACGGCTGCGCGGTGGCGGAATGACCGGCGTGCCGCCTGCGTAAAGCGGGGTGTCCGGGGCCAAGGCCGCGACCAGCGCGGCCATCAGCGGCGGGCTGACCACCACATCGGCATCCAGATAAGCGCGCCGGTCCCCTTGCACCACCGCATCGCCGGCGTTCAGCGCACCCGGCTTGCCGCCCTGCGCCAGATCCAGCACCTGCAGGCGCCAGCCCGCCGCCGCCGCCTGCGCCGCAAAACCGCGTGCCACCGCAGCCGTGGCATCGCGGCAGCCATTGGCCACCACCACCGCCTCGGCCCCGCCCGGAACAGGGTCCGAGGCGAAAAGGGCGGTCAGGCAGGCGCCGATATAGCCCGCCTCGTTCGATGCCGGGATGATGACGCTCAGCACCCGGTGCAGCCTTTGGCCAGCACTGCCCAGCGGGGGGTGTCGTCATCCAGATGCCGCAACGCGCCCCAACTGCCCCATTTCGAGGGCGAGGCGACATCGCCGAACGAGTTGAACGGCGCATCGCTCAGCTTGGCCCAGCCTTGCAGCAACTGTTCATAAAGCGCCCCCATTTCCGGCGAGGCGTTCAGCCGGGCATAAAATTCGGTCGCCTGCGCATCATCCACCACAGGCCCATAGCCCACCACATGCGAACCGCCCTCATACATCACCAGTTGCAATCCAGCCTTGCGCGCCACCTCGGCCTGATAGGGCAGCACGCGGGTCAGCAGATCCTGCAGCGTGTCTTCGGCAATGCCGGAATGGCGGCCATCGGCCAGCTCTTCCGCCGCCAGCCGCAGCGCGTAATCCCAAGGGTTCGTGGGGTCGGCCTCGGCCCCTTCGGCCAGCCAGCCCTTGATCATCGGCAGCTTCGCCTCGTCCCCCAGCAGACCTGCGAAATAGCCGGTCACCGCATAGGCATCGAAGACGGTTTTCGGGGCGGGGAGGCCCTCCTTCACCACCAGCGGCGCATTCAGGATCTGATCCTCCAGCCCCAACCAGCCGGTTTGTGTGGCGATCACCCGGACCAGCCGATCCTTGCCCTCGGCGCCAAAGACATCGGCCCAGATACCCGCCACCTCGGCGGCGCGAAGGGCGTAGAACTGCACCCATGTCGCCTCTTGCCCCCAGCGCGCCTGGCCTTGTGCTTCAGCCCAATGCGCCTGTTCAAACTGCCAGTTCCACACCTCGTTGGAATACTCGACATAGGCTTTCAGCCCGGGTTCCAGCAGATCGGCCACGGTTTCCGCGTAAAAGCGCACCAGCGCGTCATCGGCCAGATGCGGCATGTTGAACCAGGCGTCGGCGTCCAGCTCATTGGCCAGCGTCACCATGACCTCGATCGGTACACCGCTGCGGGCCCATGTGTAATCATCCAGCTTCGGGCTGTCTTCAATATGCGTAAGGGTCGCGCCGTTGGTCGCCATCCAGTCCATGAAGCGCAATTGCTTCGCACCGCGGATGCGCGACAGCCAGTCAGGGTTGAAGATCGCGCCTGCATCATGGGCGGCGAGCCTGTCTTGCCGGATCACCTCGATCTTGCGCAGCGGGTCTTGCGGGTCAACGCCGGTGATGGTCAGCACCACGGCCCCTTCTCCCGGCGTGTAATCGAAGGTCAGACCCCCTTCGATCCGGGTGATGTTCCGGGCCCGCCCATCAAGGGCAAGATCGCCTTTTCCCTGCCAGCGGACGACATAGCGCCCGGCAACACCGCCCGCCCCTTCGGCCAGATCGGTCAGAAACAGGGTGGAGATGCCGGTGATGTCGGGCGGAAAAGCCTTCAGCCAACCATCGTCATCCAGCCAGCCGCCCGCCGCCAGCGCCGCGTGATCCATCCCGCCCCATTGCCCCGGCAGATGCCCGACCCAGGGCCGGGCGGTTTTCATCACATCGAGAAAAGGTTGGGCGACCGACCAATCCACAACCGAAGACAGGCCGAGGGCGAGATTGCGGTTGGTAATCCTGTCATGCGGGCGAAGTGTGGCGAACACCGGCGACGTACCGGGTGACGGGGGGGCCGTGGCCTCGGGCGGTGTTTCAACTGTCTGCGCAGGCGGGGCAGGCACGGGGTTTGCGGGTGGGGCGGAGCTTGGGGATGGCACAGGACGGGCAGCCTCGCGGCTGCGCTGCGCCTCGACCGCCTGCCAGGCGATGCGCTGCAGAGCCAGCGCCAGTTCGTCTGAAATCACCGCATCACGGCTTTGCCAGCGCCGGGTCAGCAGGGCGGGCAAGCCTTCGGGGTTTTCGCCGCTCAGGGCCGCAATATGCACCATGGCAACGAGGTATAGCCCCTTGCCGTTGGGGTGGATGTCATCGCGGAACAGAGCGCGGATATCGGGCACGCCGGGCAGATCGCCTGCGGCTGCGGCACGGGCAGCCAGCGCCATCGCCTGCCCTGCCGGGATCAGCCGGACCGGCGCCGTACCTTCGGGGCGCATGGCATCGGCCTGTGCGGCAAGACTTTCCCAGACCGGCAGGTCCGCCGCGATCCGCGCCGCCCACGGCACAGTGGCGCCTGCGTCATCGGCGATCACGGCCCCCGGGGCTGATCGCAGATCATGCCAGGTTTCATACACAAACACCTGGGTCTGCGGGTTTGCCTTCCAGGCCAGCCCGGCCCATTGCGCCACCTGACCGGCGCTGTCGCTCCATTCGACATGATTGGCCAGCGGCAGCGCCTCGGTCAGCACCAGGGCTTCCACCGTTCCCGAGGCAAGGCGGGCCTTGCCGTCCACCCCCTCTGCCTCGGCAGAGTGTTCCCAGTTCCAGCGCAGCGGCGCGCCGTTGATGACCTGCGCTTCGACCACCGCGTCGTCATGGCCCATGATGCGCAGCCCCGTCTCGACCAGCGGGGCGAGATCAGGGCCGACAAGGCTGTGCCCGACCAGCAGAACCTTGGCCACAAGTGCCACAAGCGACATGCAGGAACCCTTTCAACCGCCCATATCGGGGGAAGCATAGCCGCTGACCACCTGCCAGACCACCTCTTGCATCACACGCGCGGCGCGCGGATCGGGGGGCGTGGCCGGGCTGCCATCGGCGCGCAGCAGCACATGGGGCAGGCCTTCCGGGCTGCGCCCGGTCAGCGCCGCGTAATGCACCAGCGCCAGCAGGTAATTGCCCAGATCTCCCGGATGGATCTGATCGGGCGTGCCATCCGGGTTGATCCGGAACAGATCGGCGCGCGCGGTCAGGCCCGGCAGATCCCCCGCCTCGATCCGCGCGACCACCGCCGCCATCACCTGCCCCGCCGGGATCACCTGCATCGCCCCGGCGCCATACCGGGTTTGCGCCGCCTGCAGCAGCGCGCCTTCCCACAGCGAGGACAGATCGCGGGCAATCCGGGTCTCCCACCCCTCGGGGTCGTCCAGCGGGTGCCAGGTCTCGTAAAGGTAGATCCGCACATCGGGACGGGCGGCGCGGGCACGGCGGGCCCAGTCGGCCAGGGCGCGCGGGCTGTCATGGTGGCGGATCGCGTCGCGCAACTCGACCATCTCGGTCAGGATCACCGCGTCATAAGCGCCGGAATCCAGCGCTTCGCCCGCCGGGCGGAAGGCGGGGGTGCCATTTTCCTCGGCAAAGCCCGGCACATCGCCGCGCCAGTGCTGATCGAGCGAGGCGCCCCAGCCGAGTTGCAGGTTGTAGCGATAACCCGGCCCCATCAGCTGCGCCAGCATGGCCGGCATATCGCGGCCCACAAGGCTGTGGCCGAGGTGATAGACCTGCATCGGCGCGTGGGTTTGCGCCTGCGCGGCGGTGGTGAGACTGAGGGCAATCAGCAGGATCAGGGCGAAATGGCGCATCGGTCCTCTGCTTGGCGGTTGGTGGACGGGGGGCTGTCTGCCCCCCGGGGCCTGCGGCCCTCCCCCCGAGGATATTTGGGCCAAGATGAAGTCAGTTTGGGGCAAAGAGCCGATAATACAAGGCGTCCGGCAGGAAATTCGCGGCGCGGAACAGCCATTGGAAGGGAGTGGGGAAGCTGTGCGAAAAGCGGTTGCTGGCCATCAGGCGCAGAATATGGGCGGCGGCGGCCTCCGGCTCCATGATCTGCGGCATCCTGAAGGTATTCTTGCCGGTCAGCCGTGTGCGGATGAAGCCGGGATTGGCCAGTTGCACGCGAATGCCACTGCCGCGCAGATCGGCCTGCAACGATTCCGCCAGCGCCATCACCCCGGCCTTCGACGCGCCATAGCCGATCGCCCCCGGCAGGCCACGGAAGCCGGACAGCGAACCGGTCAGCACCACATGCCCCGACCCGCGCGCCACCATGCCGGGCAGCACAGCGCCCAGCACCCGGGCGCAGCCGGTGAAGTTGATGTCGCACATCGCCTCTACCTGTTCTGCGTTCCAGTCCTGCGCCCGCATCGGCCAGTAGACGCCCGCCAGCCAGACCAGCCCGTCCACCGCCCCCACCTGCGCCGCCGCCGCGCGAACCGCGCCGGCATCGGCCACATCCATCGGCATGGCCTGCGCCCGCCCCGGCAGGCTGCTCACCGCCGCCGCCAACCGATCTGCGTTGCGGGCCGACAGCACCAGATCAGCGCCCGCCGCGCTCATCCCCTGTGCCAGCGCGAGGCCCAGCCCTTCGGACGCACCGACCAGCCAATAGCGCTTGCCCGCCAGATCATGCCGCGCGCCCATCACGCGACCTTCGGGCGCATGGTCGCCACAAGTTCGGCAACCTTGATGCCGAATTTGCGGAACTGGCTGCGGTTCAGAATCGTGCCGTTTTCCATCAGATACATCCAGTCCACCACATCAAGCACATGGCCCCCGGCCTCAGGCGTCAGCCGGATGCGGTAGCGCAGCATCACCGCCGAACCGCTGGCCTGCCCGCGGCCTTGCCCGATCAGATCCGCCGCCGTGGCACGGATTGCGCCGTCATTGCCAAGGCTCAGCCGCCATTCCCGCGCCTGCCGCGCCCCGCTGTCATAGCGGAACGATTCCGTCAGCACGCCCTGATTGCCCTGCCAGCGCCCCTCCATATCCGCGACAAAGCGCGAGACCACGCGGCCCGTCGGCCCATAGATCACACCTTCGCACAGCAGCGGCCCGTTCAGGTGCTGGCGCGGATCGATCTGTGGGCCATCGGCATAATCGCCGGGGCGCTGCGCCGGGAAGGCGAAGAAGCGCTGATGCAGCAGCAGCGCGGCAAGCGCCAGCAGCAGGCCAAGGAACAGGAAGGCAAGTTCAGTCATCGGTCAGCTCCGGCAGATCAAGGCGCAGCAACAGCGCGATGGCGGTGAGTTTCAGCAGGCAGGGCAGCCCGGCATAGGCAAGGGTCAGTGCGGCCAGCGCCTCGGGTGGGTTGGTGGCGCCCGAGGTGAAGCCCCGCGCCTGCAACAGTGGCAACAGCAGGGCGGCGGCAAGGGCCAGCGACAGCTTGCTGACAAAGGACCAGAGCGCAAAGCCCGCCGCTTCACCCTGCCCTTGCCGCTGCATTTCGCGCGCGAACAGGGCGGGCAGCAGCACCAGATCGGCGCCCATCGCCGCCCCCGAGGCCGCACAGATCAGCGCGAAGGCCGCGACATCCCCCGCCCCGAGGCCAAGCGCCCCGACGAAAGCGGCAATCGCCAGACCCATGCCGCACAGAAGCGCGCGTTTGACGCCGATGCGCGTGGCAAGGCGGCTCCACACCGGGGCGGAGCAGGCGGCGCTGAGGAAGAACAGCACCAGCAGCGGGCCTGCGACCTCCGGCGCGGCGAGGCGGCTTTCGACAAAGAACAGGAACAGGGTGGAGGTCACCG
Source organism: Gemmobacter aquatilis (assembly GCF_900110025.1). GTDB lineage: Bacteria > Pseudomonadota > Alphaproteobacteria > Rhodobacterales > Rhodobacteraceae > Gemmobacter > Gemmobacter aquatilis. The sequence goes on from NZ_FOCE01000001.1 coordinate 681,201, forward strand.
CCACGGGGGCGGCATTGACCAGCGCCAGACCCAGCAGGCGCCGGACGGGGGCAGCGCGCAGTAACGGGCCGAAAGCGGCGGGGGTGGCGGCAGTGCCCTGCCATTCGTGGCGCATCAGCACGGTTGCCAGCAGCGCCAGACCGGCAAAGCCACAGGCGAAGGCGGCAAAGGGCGTGGCAACCACCCCACCCAGTGCCAGCGGCGCCACGGCGGCGATGCAGACGCCCAGCAGTGCCCCGGCCTCGCGCCAGCCTGCAAGGCGCAGATGCCCCAGCGGCCCCAGACGCGCGGCGCGGCCCACGCCTTCGGCATAGAACACGATGGTCAGGAAGGACCAGCCGCTGAACAGTGCGGCCAGCATCAGCGCGAACCACGCAAGCGGCGCCACAGGCGGGGCAACGGCAAACAGCCCCAGCATCGCCCCCACCATCAGCGCCACCGCCCCCGCCACCATCGCACCACGCCGGGCACGCGTGCGTTCGGCCAGCCAACCCAGCGCCGGGTCTTGCAGGACATCCACCAGCCGCAACCCGGCCAGCGTGGCCCCCAGCGCCGCAAGGCTCAGCCCATGCGCATCGGCATAGACCTTGGGCGCGTGCAGATAGATCGGCAGCCCTGCCGCCGCCAGCATCGCGGCGAACAGCGAGCAGCGGGCGAGACCCGCGCCGGGGGTGGCAACGGCGATCACCGCGACACCTCGTCCGCCGGGGGCGCCGGACGGGTGCGGAAGCCTGCCCCTTTCACGAACAGCTTCAGCGCCTGCCAGTGGATCAGCGCCAGCACCCGGCGCGAACCGAAGGGGCGGCGCAGGCAGGCGCGCAGGATGCCTGCATTGGTCAGCGCACGGCGTTTGCCGGTCAGGTTGGTATAGATCCCGCCGCTTGCGTTGGAATGATCAATCCAGATACCGATGCGATCCGCCGTGATGTCGAAGCGGAAGCGATACTCCCCCTCCACCGGCTGAAAGGGCGAGACATGAAAGATCTTGCGCGCCACCACCGTATCGGCGCGGGTCAGGGGCGCCAGATCATCGCGGTGGCACAGATAGCAATGACGGTCGCCATAGGTATTGGTGACCTCGGCCACCACCACCTGCAAACCGTCCGCGCCATGGCACAGCCAGAAGCTGACCGGGTTGAACACATGGCCCAGCACGCGCGGTTGCGCCAGCAACTCCACCCGTTGCGGCGCGGGCAGGCCATGGGCGGCCAGCACCTCAGCCAGCCAGAGCGCACCACGCCCCTGCCCCGGCGCGCCGCCGTGATCGGCATCCCACAGCGACAACAGGTTGCGGCGGTTGCGCGAAAACAGGCCCGGCGCCTCGGCGCGATCCATATCCACCAGCACATAATCCACGCCATAGCGAAAGCTGTTCACCACAGCCCCCTTGCGCCCGTGGAAGGTTTGCCCGGCGATATGTTCGACCCGGCTCATTGCGCCGTGATGCGCTGGGTGTCGCGCGCGGCCATTGCCTCGGCCACGTCCACGGCGCTGGCGAAGCCATCTTCGTGGAACCCGTTGCGCATCCATGCGCCGCAGAACCATGTGGACCGCGCGCCGTTCATCGTCCGCACCGCCTGTTGCGCCTGCAGCGCCGCCATGTCGTAAACCGGGTGGCGGAAGGTCGCGCTGTCATAGATGCACTCTTCGCGGATCGGCTGCGTCGCGTTCAGCGTCACGAACATCGGGTCATCCTGCGGGATCGGCTGCAACGAGTTCATCCAGTAGCTGAGCGCGATACGATCCGGCTTCGGCCCCTTCGGTTCGCAATAGACCCAGCTTGACCAGACCTTGCGCCGCTGCGGCATCAGGCTTTCATCGCAATGCAGCACCATCTCGTTCGGTTGATAGCGCACCGCCGCCAGTGCCGCGCGTTCTTCGGGCGAAGGGTCGGCCAGCAGATGCAGCGCATCATCGGAATGGGTGGCAAAAACCACCTCGTCAAACCGCTCCCACACGCCGCCCACGGCGCGCACCTCTGGCGCCGCGCCCCGCCGCACGGCGGCCACCGGGCAGCCCAACCGCAGATGCACGCCCTGCGCTTCCAGCAAGCCCTGCAAGCGGCGCACATATTCGACCGAGCCGCCCTGCACGGTATACCACTGATGCTGTCCTTCCAGACTCATCAGCGCATGATTGCGGAAGAAGGTCACAAGGGCATGGGCCGGAAACTCCAGCACGCCTTCGCAGGGGGTGGACCAGATCGCGCCGGAAAACGGCAGCAGGTAATGGTCGCGGAACCACGGGCCGGTGCCCAACTCGCGCAGAAACTCGCCAATGGTCATGCCCGGATGTTTCAGTGCCGCTTCGGCATTGGCGTTGAAATGCAGGATGTCGCGGATCATCCGCAGGAACCGCGGGTCCGCCGCCCGCCATTTCTGCGCGAACAGCGTGTCCAGACTGGCCAGCGCATATTCCAGCGACCCACCGCCGAACGAGGCGCCAAAGCTCATGGCGCTTTTGACATAAGGCACCTCCAGCCGGTCGAACAGACCGGTCAGATGCGGGTAATTCACCTTGTTGAACACGATGAAGCCGGTATCGACCGGCTGATCGCCGCGCTTGCCCGCCAGCACCGTGCGCGCATGGCCCCCCAGACGCGGCGCCGCCTCGAACAGCGTGACCTCGGCCCCCTCGGCCAGCAGATGGGCTGCGGCCATGCCGGAAATGCCGCCGCCGATCACGGCAATGTGGCGGCGGGGGGCGGGGGGCATTTCGAACGGCATCCGGTCATCCTTTTGGTATTTGTAAGCTCTACGCCGGGGGCGACGATACGGATCACCCCGGCCGCGAGATAGCAGCAGAGATTTTAGACAGCCCCGGTGATCCGCCCTGCCCCGCGCCGCGTAGAAGCTGCATGATGATCAGTCTTGCCCGCGCTCAAATACCGGATGCACGCCCCGCGCGTGCCCCTTATGCTGCGCTGCAAAGCAGGCAATATCGGGCAGTGATGGAACGTCAGGCGGATACGGACGAGGATTGGACGGCATTGTTGCTTGCCGTGCGCGACAGTCAGGATCGGGCGGCCTTTGCCGCGCTGTTCCGGCATTTCGCACCACGGGTGAAGGGCTTCCTGATGAAATCCGGCGCTTCGGCCACGCTGGCCGAAGAATGTGCGCAGGATGTGATGGCCACGCTCTGGCACAAGGCGCATCTGTTCGACCCGGCCCGCGCCAGTGTGGCGACCTGGGTGTTCACCATCGCCCGCAACCGCCGCATCGACGCGCTGCGCCGCGCCCGGCGCGCCGAACCCGAAGACCTGCCCTGGGGCCCGGAACCCGAGCCCGACCAGCAGGAGGCGCTGGAAATGGCGCAGGAAACCGAACGGCTGGGCGAGGCCATCGCCCGCCTGCCCGAGAAACAGCGCGCATTGATCGAACGCGCCTATTTCGGCGAGCTTTCGCACAGCGAAATCGCCGCCGAAACCGGCCTGCCGCTGGGCACGATCAAATCGCGTATCCGTCTGGCGCTGGACCGCCTGCGCCAGCATCTGAGTTGAAGGCCAAGACCATGACCCTGATCCGCCACCATGTTTCTGACGCGCTGCTGATGGCCTATTCCGCTGGCCAACTGCCCGAGGCTTTCAGTCTGGTTCTTGCGACTCATCTGTCGCTGTGTGACGACTGCCGCGCCCGCTTGGGCGCCTTCGATGCCGTGGGCGGCACGATGCTGGGTGATTGCCGGGCCGATCTGGCCGAAGACAGCCTTGCCGCCTGCATGGCCCGCATCGACGCGCAGGCGCCGGAGCGCAAGCGTCCCGCCCCGCGGCGCGGGCTGTTTCCGCAGCCGTTGCAGGATTACATCGGCGGCGATCTGGCGGCGGTGAAATGGCGCCCGCTGGGCATGGGGGTGCGGCAGGCCATCCTGCCCACCGGGCGCGACGCGACGGCGCGGCTGCTGTATATCCCCGCCGGGCAGGCGGTGCCCGACCATGGGCACCGGGGCACCGAACTGACGCTGGTGCTGCAAGGTGCGTTCAGCGACGCGACGGATCGCTTCGGCCCCGGCGATCTGGAAATTGCAGGCGAAGAGCTGGAACATACGCCGGTGGCCGAGCCGGGGGCGGATTGCATCTGTCTGGCCGCGACCGACGCGCCTTTGCGCTTCAACAGTCTGATCCCGCGCCTGTTGCAGCCGATCTTCAGGATCTGACAGGCCGAAGATGCGCCTTTGGATCGACGTTGCAAGTGGGGTATTTAGGCAAAGAAGAAGGCAGGGACTCTGGCGGATTTCGGGCCGGCCCTTATGGTAGGGGCAATGCAGACCGATCTCGCCCCCCAACTTCTGGACTGGTACGACCGCAACCACCGCTCGATGCCCTGGCGCGTTCCGCCCGGCGCACGCGCGGCAGGAGAACGGCCTGATCCCTATCGGGTCTGGCTGTCCGAGGTGATGCTGCAACAAACGACGGTTGCGGCAGTGCGCGAGTATTTCCAACGCTTCACGGCGCGCTGGCCAACGGTGGCCGATCTGGCGGCGGCCGAGGATGCGGCGGTGATGGCCGAATGGGCAGGGCTTGGCTACTACGCACGGGCACGCAATCTGCTGAAATGCGCGCGGGCGGTGGCTGTGGATCATGGCGGGCAGTTTCCGGCCTCGGGCGCGGCATTGCTGGCCTTGCCCGGCATCGGCCCCTATACCGCCGCCGCCGTGGCCTCGATTGCCTTCGACGAACCGGCGGTGGTGGTGGATGGCAATGTGGAACGCGTGATGTCCCGGCTGCATCTGGTGGAAACGCCGCTGCCGCGCGCAAAACCCGAACTGACCGCGCTTGCCGCCGCACTGACCCCGCAACAGCGGCCCGGCGATTATGCGCAGGCGGTGATGGATCTGGGCGCCACGATCTGCACCCCGCGCAGCCCGGCTTGCGGCATCTGCCCGTGGATGGACCCCTGCGCCGCCCGCGCCGCAGGGGTGCAAGCCAGCCTGCCGCGCAAAGAGGCGAAGGCCGCAAAGCCCGTGCGCACGGGGCTTGTGTGGCTCGTCACCCGTCCGGATGGGGCGGTATTGCTGGAGGAACGGCCAGCCAAGGGCCTGTTGGGCGGCATGGCGGGCTTTCCGACCACCGGCTGGGACGGATCGACCCTGCCAGCCCCCTTGCAGGCCGATTGGCAGGAGGTGGGCGAGGTGCGCCATACTTTCACGCATTTTCACCTTGTGCTGACCGTGTTGCGCGGCATCAGTGCGGGCAATCCCACGCGCGGCACCTTTACTCCCCGCGCCGCCTTTTCGCCTGCCGCCCTGCCCACCGTCATGCGCAAGGCCTGGGATCTGGCCGCGACACCGCGCCCCGCTTGAGCCGCCGCGCGCCGCGCCCTAAGCTGCGCCCGAACCGGAGGCCCCGATGCCCAAGACCCGCCTGCGCGATGCCCTGCCCTTCTGGCTGTCTCTCGGCCTGTTGCCGCTGACCTTCCTTGCCGCCACGCGCGGCGGGTGGAGCGTGCTGCTGGTGCCCGCCTATGCCTGGACGCTGATCACGCTGCTGGACCTGCTGCTGGGGCTGAACACCGAAAACCCTGCCACCGATACCGAAGACGACGATCTCTTCTGGTATCGCGCCATCACGCTGATCTGGCTGCCGCTGCAGGCGCTGACCATCTACGGCACGATCTGGTGGGTGACCCATACAGACCATCTGTCGATCCTTGAAATTCTCGGCCTGATGTTCGGACTGGGGGTGGTGTCGGGCACGATCGGCATCGTCTACGCCCATGAACTGCTGCACCAGCGCAATGATGCCGAGCGGTGGCTGGGCGATCTGCTGCTGGCGACCGTGCTGTACAGCCATTTCCGCACCGAACATCTGCTGGTGCATCACCGCCATGTCGGCACCCCGCGCGATGCGGTGACCGCGCGTTATAACGAGGGGTTCCATCGCTTCTTCCTGCGCGTGCTGCGCGAATGCCCGGCCTCGGCCTGGGCAGCGGAACGCGAGAAACTGGCCAAGGTGGGCCGCCCGGTCTGGCACAAGTCGAACCCGTTCTGGCGCTATGCCGGGCTGCAACTGCTGGCCGTGGCGCTGGCCTATGCGGTGGGCGGCGGCTGGGGCATCGTGCTGTTCGCGTTGCAGGCGTTCTGGGCGATCTGGCAGCTGGAACTGACCAATTACATCGAGCATTACGGGCTGGTGCGCCGCAAGCTTGAGGGGGGCAAATACGAACCCGTCCGCCCGCATCATTCGTGGAATGCGCCGCACCGGGCCTCAAACTGGCTGTTGATCAACCTGCAGCGCCATTCCGATCACCACTACAAACCCGACCGCCGCTTCCCCCTGCTGCAAACCTATCCCGAGGACGCGGCGCCCATGCTGCCGATGGGCTATCCGGCGATGGGGGTGCTGGCGATGATCCCGCCGCTGTGGCGGCGACGGATGAACCCGCGCGTGCGGGCGTGGCGGCGGAAATATTACCCGGATGTGACCGACTGGTCGGCGGCCTGAGCCGCAGCCTTACCAGCGCAGCAGCCGCGCCCCGAGCAACGCCCCGGCCAGCGTGACGCCAAGGATGGCCGCGCCATACCAGGTGATGAAGAACAACGGGTTATCCTCGGTGCAATGCAGCGCATAGGCGGTCGCGGCCCCAGCGCTGGAGGCCAGACCAAGCATGGCCCCGGACAGTGCGGGCCGGGTGCTGGCCCCCCGGCGCAGCAAAGCAAGCCCCGCCGCCAGTGGCAGGATCGAGAATAGCACGATAGAGATCAGGCACTTGGCCTGTGTCGAGCCACGGATCGCCGCACCCATCTGATCGGCGGGCGTCTGTGCCCAGGCCCAGCCCAGCAAGGCAAGCGCCGCCCCCGTGGCCAGCCAGAGCGGGGCAAGGCGCAGCCCTGCACGCGCCTCGGGCCGGGCAAGGTTCAGCGCCAACGCGAGGGACGCCACCGACAGCGTGGCCGGGATCAACGATTTCAGCAGCGTCACCGGCGCCAGGAGCGCCGGGCCCAGATCGGGGCGCATCCCCATGCTCCACAGGAACCACAGCACCGGCGGCGCCAGCACCGCCAGAAGCACCGCCACCACCCGCGCCGGCCGGATCGGCGCAGGCGGAGCTTGGGTGGCCAGTCGGGTGATCAGGTCTTCGGTTCTCATCGCTCCGGCCTCTGGCCCAGGGCGGCCAGCCTTTTCATCGCACGGTGGAAGGCCACGCGCACCGCACCTTCCGACATCGACAGCCGGGCGCCCACGGCCCCGGCCTCCTCTCCTTCCAGACTGACCGCGCGCACGATCTCGGCCGAGCGCGCGTCGATCTGCGCCAGCATCCGTTCGGCATCACGCGCCGCCAGCGGCTCCGGCCCGGCCACCGCTTCGAGGATTTCGGTGAAATCCTCGATCGGCAGATGCACCGCAGCGCCCCGGCGACGGAAGGCATCAATCACCTTGTGCCGCGCCACCGCGAACAGCCAGGGGCGCAGAGGGCTGTCGTCGCGCCAGGTGTGGCGCTTTTCATGGATCGCCAGCAGCACCTCTTGCACGATGTCCTCGTGCCGGTCGGGCGGCAGCGCCCGTCCCCGGGCCCGCACGATACCGCGCAACACCGGCGTGATGGCATGCAGAAGGCGGGCGTAAGCACGCCCGTCCCCGGCATTGGCCGCCCGCATCAGCGCCGCCCAGTCTCGTTCGGTATCGGTCATTCTGCCCTGCATTACGCCGCCCGCGCCGGATTGTTACAGGCCGCCCGAAATTTTCTTATGCACGATCACGCCCAAACACCAAAGCGTGAAGGCGGTAACGCCAGCCCCTTTCCCTGCGAATGGCATTCCCGAGAGCCGGTTGGGCTCTTGTTCAACACAGGAATGATCGCGATGACCATGATGACCAAAACCCTTTCGCTGACCGCCACGCTGGCCACTGCCCTGACGCTGGCCGCCGCCGCGGCCCATGCCGAGGGCGAGATGGAAAAGTGCTATGGGGTGGCGATGGCCGGCCAGAACGATTGCGCCGCCGGCCCCGGCACCACCTGCGCTGGCACGGCGAAGATGGATTATCAGGGCAATGCCTGGAAGCTGGTCCCCGCAGGCACCTGCACCACGATGCAGACGCCGCACGGCATGGGCTCGCTGGAACCGATCAAGATGTGATGCGCCTTCGGGATGCGCGCTTGCCTGCGCATCCCGATCTTTCCCCAAGGATCATACCCATGCGCCCCAGCCTGCCCCCCGCCCCCGGCCTTGGCTTCAAGCCAGAGCATTTCGAGACGATCCGCGACCTGCGACCCGATCTTGGGTTCTTCGAGGTCCACGCAGAAAACTACATGGGCGCGGGCGGCCCGGCGCATCGCCAATTGGCCGCGCTGCGCGCCGATTATGCGCTGTCGCTGCATGGGGTGGGCCTGTCGATCGGCGGGGCACGGCTGGACCGCGATCACCTGGCCCGGCTGCGCGCCCTGATCGACCGCTATCACCCCGAAAGCTTTTCCGAACACCTTGCCTGGTCCAGCCATGGCACCGATTACCTGAACGACCTGCTGCCGCTGCCCTATACGCCCGAAACCCTGACCCTCGTCTGCGATCATGTGGACGAGGCGCAAGAGGCGCTGGGGTGCCGGTTGCTGCTGGAAAACCCCTCGACCTACGTTCTGTTCGCCCAATCGACGATCCCCGAGCCGGAGTTTCTGGCCGAAATCGCCCGGCGCACCGGCTGCGGCCTGTTGCTGGATGTGAACAACGTCTTTGTATCCTGCACCAATCACCGGATGGACCCGCGCGCCTATCTGGCCGCCTTTCCGCTGGCGGTGGTGGGCGAGATTCATCTGGGCGGCCATGCCGAAGAGGCGCTGCCCTCCGGCCCGCTGCTGATCGACGCGCATGGCAGCCCGGTCGCCGATCCGGTCTGGGCGCTGTTTGCCGAGGTGATCGCCCGCACCGGCCCGCTGCCCAGCCTGATCGAATGGGACAATGACGTGCCGCCTTTCCGCGATCTGCTGGCCGAGGCCCGGCGCGCCGCCGCCGTCTTGCGGCAAGACCGTGAGGTGCGCCTTGCTTGCGCATCCTGATTTCATCACGGCCTTCCGGCAGGGCCTGTTCAACGGCACCCTGCCCCCGGGGCTGACCGTCCCCGCGCCGGACGAGGCGGAACGCCGCTTTGCCGTCTATCGCAACAACGTGGCCCATTCGCTGGGCCGCGCACTGGCGGCCCGCTTTCCAGTGATCGAGCGGTTGGTCGGCCCGGAATTTTTCGCCGCCATGGCCCGGGTATATCTGGGGGGCGATCTGCCTGCCTCACCCCTGCTGTTCCAATGGGGCGACGGGTTTGCAGGGTTCCTGCAGGGCTTCCCGCCCGTTGCGGGCCTGCCCTATCTGCCCGATGTCGCCCGGCTGGAATTTGCCCGTGGCCGGGCCTGGCACGCCGCCGACCATCCGCCCGCCCCGCCCGAAGCTCTGGCCGCGGCTGCCGCGCAGGCCGATACCGCGCGGCTGGCCCTGCACCCATCGGTGGCGCTGCTGGCATCGGATTTCGCAGTGGTGTCGATCTGGCAGGCGAACCAGCCCGACGCCTTACCTGCGCCCATAGATGCCACCCAAACAGAAACAGCGCTGATCCTGCGCGACCGGCGCGATGCAGTCCGCGTGCTGGCGCTTCCGCCCGGCGATGCCGCCTTTGCCCGCGCGCTGCAGTCAGGCGCCCCGCTGCTGATCGCGGCGGAAAGCGCCGCGCACGCCGCGCCGCGCCATGACCCAGCCCGCCTGCTGCTGTGCCTGATGCAGGCCGGCGCCCTGATCACCCCGGATACCGGAGAGCCAAGATGACCCCGCTTGCCCTGCTGCGCCTGAGCGACACCCTGCTGTCCCGCCTGCCCTGGGATGTGGCGGCGCTGGCGTTGCGCCTGTTCCCCGCGCTGGTCTTTCTCGCATCCGGCCAGACGAAGGTGGACGGTTTCGCCATCGCCGACAGCACCTGGTATCTGTTCGAGCATGACTATGCCCTGCCGCTGATCCCCCCGGCCTGGGCTGCCGTGGCCGCCACCCTTGCCGAGCATGTCTTTCCGGTGCTGCTGATCCTTGGCCTTGCCACCCGCGCCTCGGCGCTGGCGCTGCTGGGGATGACGCTGACCATCCAGATCTTCGTCTATCCCGATGCCTGGGCGACACATGGCCTTTGGGCGGCCTGTTTCCTTGGCCTGATCGCAGGCGGGCCGGGGCGGCTGTCGCTGGACCGGCAACTGCTGCGGCCATGAAAAAGGCCCGGCGGGCGGCGCGCCTGCCGGGCCTGAAACCTGCGCTCTGGGCCGATCAGCCCATACGCTCGGACGCGTAGGAACCGGGCGAGGCCGGGAAGACCACCGTCTTGTTGCCGTTCTGGAACACGCGGTGATGGATATGCGCGTGGATGGCGCGGCTCAGCACCTGTGCCTCCACATCGCGGCCAAGGCTCACATAGTCATCCGGGCTTTGCGCATGGGTGATGCGCACGGTGTCCTGTTCGATGATCGGGCCTTCGTCCAGATCGGCGGTGACATAATGCGCCGTTGCCCCGATCAGCTTCACGCCCCGCTCGTAAGCCTGCTTGTAGGGGTTGGCGCCCTTGAACGACGGCAGGAACGAGTGGTGGATGTTGATGATCCGCCCCGACATCTTTTCGCAGAACGCATCCGACAGAACCTGCATGTAGCGCGCCAGCACCACCAGTTCCGCACCGCTGTCCTCGACAAGGTTCAGCAGGCGCTTTTCGGCTTCGGGCTTGTTTTCCTTCGTCACCTTGATGTGGTGGAAGGGCAGGTCGTGGTTCACCACGACTTTCTGATAGGTCATGTGGTTCGACACCACGCCGACGATCTCGATCGGCAGGCCGCCGATGCGCCAGCGATACAGCAGGTCGTTCAGGCAATGGCCGAAGTTCGACACCATCAGCAACACCTTCATACGGTGCGCACCGTCATGGATCGCCCATTCCATCCCGAAGGGTTCGGCCACCGCCGCAAAACCTGCGCGCAGCTTTTCCAGCGGGGTGCCGGTTTCCGCGCGGAACGAGATCCGGGTGAAGAACTTGCCGGTCAGGTCGTCGTCGAATTGCGAGGCATCCGTGATATTGCATCCTTCCGCCGCCAGATAGGTGGAGATCGCGGCGACGATGCCGCGACGGGAGGTGCATTGCACGGTCAGGACATATGCGTTCATGGTCGGGTTCCGATGTGTCAGCGTGAGGAGAAGAAGGCCTAGTGCTGCATCGAACTGCTAGACATGTCGGGGCTGCACGGCAATCGCCGTTCCGGCACACCAGTGTCGATTTCCGACTCCGGCTCACCGATTGCGACAGATTTCACACAGTCAGAACCGCCGAAAAACCCCTAATCTTTCAATGATATACGCGGCCTATCGCGCGATAGGAAAATCGTATCGCCGCACCCCATGGCCTGAAACCGACAAGCCGCACCCCCAAAGGGGATGCGGCAGCCACCTTTCCGGGCTTCAGGGGTCGTCAGCCCAGATGGTAGGTGTCCGGGATGCCATAAACCGGGGTGGCGATCCCCTCCATCCGCGCCTTCAGTTGCAGCGACAGGTATTGGGAATAGTGGCGCGACTGGTGCAGGTTGCCGCCATGGAACCACAGCGCCTCTTGCTGCGTCGGCTTCCACATGTTGCGCTGCTCGCCCACCCAGGGGCCGGGGTCTTTCGGCGTGTCGGAACCAAGGCCCCAGCATTTGCCCACCTTGTCGGCCACATCCTTGCCGATCAGATCCGCCGCCCAGCCGTTCATCGAGCCGAAGCCCGTGGCATAGACGATCAGATCCGCCTCCAGCTTGGTGCCGTCGCTCAGGATCACGCCGTCTTCCACCACTTCGGCCACATCGCCATGCGCCAGCTTGATCTTGCCGTCGATGATCAACTGGCAGGCGCCCACGTCGATGTAATAGCCCGAGCCGCGACGCAGGTATTTCATGAACAGCCCCGATCCGTCAGAGCCCCAGTCCAGCCAGAACCCGGCCTTTTCCAGCCCGTCGTAGAAATCCTTGTCCTTCTCGCGCATCTGGTCATAGAGCGGAATCTGGAATTCGTGCATGATCTTGTAGGGCAGCGAGGCGAAGATCAGGTCGGCCTTGTGTGTGGTCATGCCGCCGCGCACCGCCTTTTCGGAATACAGCCCGCCCAGCCCGATATCCATCAGCGTATCCGACTTGACGATATGGGTCGAAGACCGCTGCACCATCGTCACATCGACATCGTTTTCCCACAGGGCGGCGCAGATGTCATGGGCCGAGTTGTTGGCCCCGATCACCACCGCCTTCTTGCCGCGCCACTGATCCGGGCCGGGATGCTGGCTGGAATGGTGCTGATCACCCTTGAACCGCTCCATCCCCTTGAAGGTCGGCACATTGGCCTTGCCCGACATGCCGGTTGCCAGAACCAGTTGCTTGGGCCGCAGCGTGACCTCTTCGCCGTCACGGTCCACCACCACCGTCCATTCCTGCGTCGCCTCATCGTAATGCGCGGATTTGCAGGTGGTGCTGCCCCAGAAGTTCAGCTCCATGATCTTGGCATACATTTCCAGCCAGTCGCCGATCTTGTCCTTGGGGGCAAAGACCGGCCAGTTCGGCGGGAAGGGCAGGTAGGGCAGATGGTCATACCAGACCGGGTCATGCAGGCAGAGCGACTTGTAACGGTTGCGCCAGCTATCGCCGGGGCGGGGGTTCTTTTCGATGATGATCGTGGGCACGCCCAACTGCCGCAGCCGCGCGCCCAGCGCAAGGCCCCCCTGCCCGCCGCCGATGATGACGGTATAGGGCTGCACCGTGTAGCCCAACTCGCGCGCTTCCTGCTCGCGTTCCTCCAGCCAGCTTTGCTTGTTCTTGCCTGCGCCATGTTTCGCGCCCAGCGGGCGGTTGAAGCCAAGGGGCTCCTCGTGCCCCTTCAGCTCGGTCATGGTGGTCAGCAGCGTCCAGATCAGATCGCCCTTCAGGCGGATCAAGCCAAAGCCGCGCGCCACATCGGTTTCAAAGCTGATCCAGGCGGTGGTGACGCCGCCGTCTTCGGTCGCCACTTCGCCGTCTGCGATGCGCCAGTTGCGCGGCTTGGTGGTGGCCAGTTGATGGGCCAGCATATCGGCGACCTGATCCTTCCCCTCCATCGTCTTGAGGTTCCAGGTAAAGGCGATCAGGTCGCGCCAATAGCAATCGTCCTGAAACAGCGCCGTGGCGCGGGCAATATCACCCGCCTCCAGTGCCGCGCCGAGTTCGGACAGAACGGCGGTGACCGCTTCGTTGGCGGTGGTATCGAGCATGGTTTCCTCCCTGAAAATCGCTCTCCTCTGCGGACAGATTGGCAGCAAGGGCGCCGGAGTCACCTGCTATGCGGGCCGGTTGGCACGCAGCGTGCAGAAAGGCGGGGGCGGCGTTGCAGGCGCAACGGCATGCAACACGCTGCTAGGGCGCAAGCCCCAGCCGGCGCATCCGCCGCAGGATGGTGGAGCGATCCACCCCCATGCGCCGCGCCGCCTGCGCCATGTTGCCGTTGCAGGCAGCCAGAATGGCGGGCAGGTCGTCCTCGGGCTCCGCCGGGGCAGAGAGCGCGGGGGTGGGCAGATCCGGCAGGTCGATCACCGGCTGGTCGGCCAAGGCCACCGCCACATCCAGCACATTGCCCAATTCGCGGATATTGCCGGGCCACGGTCGCGCCTGCAATTCGGCCCGGGCAGCGGGCGACAGGCGATAGCTTTCCGCTCGCCCATGGGTGCGCTGGCGCAGCAGCCGGTCCAGCACCCAGTCGAAATCCTGCCGCAGCCGCAGCGGCGGCACGGTCAGCGTGGCCACAGCCAGCCGGAAGAACAGATCCTGCCGGAACCGCCCCTCGCGCACCGCCTGCGCCAGATCCGCAGGGCTGGCCGAAATCACCCGCAGCTTGATCCGTCCCGCCCCCTGCGTTTCCGCCTCGATCAACAGCTGCAACAGGCGCCCCTGCAACGGCATCGGCAGATCGGCGAGATTGTCCAGAAACAGCGTCCCGCCTTCGGCCACCGCCAGTTGCGAGCCGGGCAGCAGCGTCTCGTCCAACTGCCGATCCGACAGCGCGGCGCAGTTGAGCGTGACAAAGGGCCGCCGCGCCGGATCGCAGATGTGGATCGCGCGGGCCAGCCGTTCCTTGCCGCTGCCGGTTTCACCCCGGATCAGCAACGGGATCGCGGTTGGGGCCAGCCGGGCGGCATCGGCCAGCAGGCGGCGGATCGCAGGGTCAGCGCCGCCAAAGCTCTGCAGTGCGGCAGGCAAGGTCGATGCCGGGCCGGGGCGCGGCATCGGCCCGCGCTGCGGCGCAATGGCATGGCCGAACAGCGCCCGCCCGTCGGCCAGTTGGACCAGCCGTTCCTCGGTCGGGCGGCCGCGCATCAACTCGGGCAGATCGTCAATCGACAGGTTGAAGAACCGATCCAGCGGCTGCCCGATCACCGGCCCGCCCTGGGGCGCCAGCGTGGTTTCGGCGCCATGCGTCATGCCGATGATCCGCCCTGATCCGTCCAGCGCGATTGCCGCCTCGGGGTCCACATCCAGAAATTCGGGCAGGGTGGAAAAGCGCAGCACCCAGTCGCCCCGCGTCATCGCCATCAGGTTCGCCATCTCGATCCGCCGGGCCGAGGCTTTCACTAGGCTCAGCGCCATGCTCTGGCTGATCTTCGGTTGGGGGGATCGCAGCAACGAGATGTCCAGCACCGCCGCCAGCACGCCCGAAGCATCGAAGATCGGCGCGGCGGTGCAGGACAGCGGCGTATGCGTCAGGTCGAAATGGTCGGTCTGGTGGATGGTCATCGGCTGTTTCGTCACGATGCACGAACCCACGCCACAGGTGCCCGCCAGACTTTCCGACCAGTCGGAGCCGAGGTAAAGCCCGGCACGGCGCAGGTCATCCTCAAAGCGCGGGTCACCGAAGAAATCCACCGTCACGCCTTTGGCATCGGCCACCAGCAGCACATAGTTCTGCCCCGCAATCTGGCGGAACAGCGATTCCAGCCCGCTGCGGGCAATGGCGATCAACCGTTCGGATTGTTCGCGGTGTTCGCGCAGCCTTGTGTCGGTGACGATATGCGCCGGGCTGGGGCGCGCCGGGTCCAGCCCGTATTGTTCGACGCAGCGCCGCCACGATTGCGCAACGATACTGTCGCGGCTGCTTTCGCGCCCCGTCAGAACCAGATCAATCTCGCGCACATGTTCCCGGTCCCGCATGGCAGGCTCCTCCCCGGCTGGGGCAAGGATGCCAGCGCGGGCAGCGCGGGGGAATGCGACCTAGGTCGCGGAAAACCGGCGCCGCAACCGGGCGCCCAAGGCCCGCAGATCCGCCATCAGCGCCGCGCGGGTGAAGCTTTGCCGCGCCTGCGCCACCCCGCACAGCCGGTAAAACCCCAGCGCCACCAGCGCCGAAATCGCCACCGAAGTCAGCGCATCGCTGGCGAAATGCCGGCCCAGCCCGATGCGCAGCCCCAGCGTCACCCCGATCAGCCCAGCCCCCGTCAGCAGCCCCACCAGCCGCCCCCGCCAGCCCAGATGCGGCCAAAGCAGCACCAGAACCGCGAAGGCCACGGCAGAAGACAGCGCCGTCTCGCCCGAGGAAAACGAACAGTTGCTGGCGCATTGATCGGTAAATTGCAGCACCGGGGTAAACAGCTTTTCGCCCCCGAACTCGATCACATTGGCCGGGCGCGCGCGGCCCGAATGTTCCTTCAGGATCAGGTTGACGATCAGCCCCGGCCCGACAAGAAACACCCCCGACAGGAACAGCCAGTTGCGCAGCCCCGACTGCGGGCGCCGCCGCAGGATCACCATGACCAGCGTTGCCAGCACGACGCCATAGGCCAACAGCTCCAACACCTTTTTCAGCGCGGCGTTGAACGCACCCGGCGCCGGGGTGAGCGTCAGCCAGAACCGCCCCTCGGCATCGGTAAACGCGCGCGAGATCGCCAGATCAAGCGATGGCGCTGCGGCGAACAGCGCAAAGACGCCCAGCAGCAGCACAAGCGCCACGATCAGCAGCCGGGTATAAAGCGGGTCTTTCATGGGGCAGGCACCAGACAATCGGCGGGAAGCAGGCTCAGGGTGAAGGCGCGGCCTTCGGCGAAGCCCGGCCCGGCGGTCCAGTGATCGACCAGCAGCGGCGCGGTGCCGGGGCGGCAGGTCGGCGGCTGGTCCCCCTTGGCCAACAGCACCACCGGCGCCGTGCCGCCCGGGTAAGGGCGCGTCAGATCCCAGTGATGGCGCGGCGCCCCGTCAAAGGGCGCGGCAAAGACCTCCGGGCCACCGGCGCGCACCTGCCAGCTCAGATCCGCCAGCAATTCGCGGTCGGCGGACAGGATCACACCTGCACCGTTTTGCTGCGCCAAGGCGATGGCGCGCTGCGACACCTCGGCGCGGCCCAGATAGCGATCCAGCATCAGTTGGCCGTTGGGCAGGCGCAGCGTGGTGCCTTCGATCTTCAGGATCGGCAGGGCAAGGCTCAGCGCCAGCCCCAGCGCAAGTGACAGCGCGCGCAGCAGCGGCGCCCGTTCCAGCCGCGCGGCGGCGACCAGACAGCCTGCGATCACAAAGCCCACGCCCCAATTGGCCAGCGCCCGGCTGGTCACCGCCTGCACGACCACAATGCCCAGCACCAGCGCCGAGGCCGCCAGCAGCCCGCGCAGCGCGCCAGACCCCCGCCCCGGCGTCACCAGCGCCAGCAACCAGGCGCCGAACAGCACCGGCCCCATGACGGCAAACTGCTCGGCCATGAATTTCAGCCCACGCAGCGCGTCCAGCTTTGGCCCCGCCCATTCGGCATCGGCAGCCAGATGTTTCGCCGTCACGAAGCCATGCGCCGCCACCCACCACAGGTTCGGCGCAATGGTGGCAGCAAAGACCAGCGCCGCAATCCCCAGATCGGCGCGGCGGATGCGCCAATCGCGGCTGACCAACGCGGCGGCAACCATCCCCGCCATGGCATAGACCATCGCATATTTCGCCAGAAAGCCGAGCCCCAGCACCAGCCCGAGCGTGACCGCCAGAAGCGGCGCCCCCTGCCCGCGCAGCGCGCGCGCCGCCAGCACATGCTGCATCAGCAGCCCCGCCGCGATACAGGCCAGCAAAGGCGTATCAGTGGACACCAGCGCCGACCCCAGCGCCACGGCAGGCAGCGTGGCATAGGACAGCGCCGCAAAGCCCGCCACCCGGTCCGACGCGATACGCAACCCCAGCGCCAGCACCAGAAGGGCCGTGATCCCGTGCAGCAGCGGCGCCACCAGACGCACCGCAAATTCGGTCTGCCCGAACAACTCGGTCATCGCGCGGATCAGCCAGCCGATCAGCGGCGGCTTGGAAAAGGCACCAAAGGCCAGATCCTGCCCCCAGAACCAGTATTGCGCCTCGTCGGTGTAAAGCTCTGTCCGGTCGAACCACAGGGTGATGACGCGAAACGCGGTCAGCAACAGGATCGCCGCAATCGCCAGCCTGCGGCCCGGTGCCCCCGCCTCAGGACGCACGGCTCATCTTCTGCTTTTCGGCATGGATCAGCCACAGATTGCGGATGTAGATCACAAGGCCCGTCGATTGCCCCAGCACGAACACCGGGTCGCGCCGCCACAGCGCATAGGTGAACAGCACGATCCCCCCCGCCAGCGAGAAATACCAGAAGGCCACCGGGATCACCGATTTCTTCTGCCGCTCTGACGTGATCCACTGCACGATGAAGCGCATGGTGAACATCAACTGCCCGGCAAAACCGACCATGACCCAGGTGAACTCGGTCCAGTTTTCCACATGCAGGGCCGACCAGACGGCTTCAAGGCTCATTGCGCGCGCTCCATCGGGGTTAGTTCGCCGGGCCGCGCCAGCTTGCGACGACGGATCAGCCAGGCCACGCCCATCAGATCGGTGATCCCGACAATGGCCCGCCCGAAATTGGTGTATTTGGACCGGCCTGCCTCACGCGGGGCATGGGTCACATCGACATGCGCCACGGTCCAGCCATCGCGGGTGAACAGCGCGGGCAGATAGCGGTGCTGGTGGTTGAAGAACGGCAGCGCCAGATAGGCGGCCCGGTCAAACGCCTTGAGCCCGCAGCCGGTATCGCGCGTGCCATCGTTCAGCACCCAGGACCGCAACCCGTTGGCAAAGCGCGAGGCCAGCTTTTTCGACAGCGTATCCTGCCGCCCGACGCGCTGCCCCGCCACCAGCGCCAGACGCGGATCGCGGCCCGGCGCCATCAGCGGCGCAATCAGCGCGGGCAGGTTTTCGGGCGGGTTCTGGCCATCGCCATCCAGCGTGGCAATGACCGGCGCCCGCGCCGCGATCACGCCGGAATTGACCGCCGCCGATTGCCCGCCCGCCCGGTCATGCGCGATCACCCGCAGCGGTGGCAGCCCGGCGGCCTGCGCCTCGGTCGCAAGGCGCAGCGCAATCGCCCGCGTCTCGTCGCGCGATCCGTCATCGACCAGCACGATTTCATAGCGCAACCCCTGCGGCAGCGCCGCGCGGATCGCAGCGACCAGCGGCCCGATATTGGGCGCCTCGTCCTGCATCGGCACCACGACCGACAGGTCCGGCGCCCCTTCGGCACGCCGGTCCGTGCGCTCGGCAGCGGGAGAGAAGGTATTCATACTGTCGTTTTCCAACCGGCGGTTCGCGGGTTCTATAGCACAGCCACGAAACGGCCAAAAGACAGCAGGTCTTCAAGTCAGCGGCACGGGCGGAAAACCTGCCTGTGGCCCGACGGCACAGCGCGGCCTCATGGCTTCACCTGCGATTCGCGTGGGGCCCAGCAGATCCTGACGACACTGCTTTGATACTGCAGGTGCCCCTTGGCTGCACGGCTTGGCCTTGGTCTGTTTGCTGTCCCCATGATGAAAGGCATCTTCAGCCCGGAAATTCGCGCAAAGCCCCTTGGCCCAGGTGATTCGCATGATCCGTTCCTGTGCAGCCCAGAACCATGGCGTAACGGCGGCGCAGCAGGCATTCCGCAGCCGATGGTCACGGATATGGGCCAGGTTCCGCCCGCCCGGCGCCAGAAGTTGCGTCATGTCAACAAAGGGTCGCGCCGAACGTGCTAAACTGAAGGCGTCAGAGATCAGAGGAGGAGAAACACTCATGGCTGCGAAATCCCAGAAGACCCCGATGGATGCGATGGCGGCGTTGATGCCCGGCGCATCGACCGCTGCCGTGTCCGCGCTCATTCGTCCGCAGGCGAAAATGATGGAAGCCCTGCTGAAGCAGAATATCGAAGTGCTGGCCTTCATGCGGGCCCGGTATGAACGCGATCTGGGCCTTGTGTCACGGATGGCCGATGCCACCGAATCCGGCGAGGTGATGTCGCTCTGGTCCGAGTTCTGGCAACGCACCTTGGCCGATTACGGGACCGAGACCAACAAACTGGCTGCCTCGGTGTCGGAAATCGCGCAGCAGGCGGTGCGCAGCGCCACGGAAGAGGCCGCGGCTGTCGGCGCGACCATCAAGCCCAAGAGCTGAGACATGCAGGACGTGACGCAGCGGCGCAAGGCGCGGCAACGCAAGGCGCAAGGCGAAGCCGCACCCCGGGCTTTCGGGGATGTGACACCCACCGCCCCGGCTGTCCCTGCCGCTGCGCATCTTCCCGCCCTGCGGCCCGAAGAACCGGGCAGGCAGGCGGCAGAAGACGCGTTCCTCAATCTCGACCGGCTGATCCATGCCCGGATCGGGCAGGCGGCGGGTGGGCTGTCGCCCATCGCGCTGCACGCCGCATGGGCCGATTGGGCCCAGCATCTGGCGGTATCGCCCGGCAAGCAGCTCGAACTCGCTTGGAAGGCCGCGCGCAAATGGCAACGGCTGATGGGGGTGCTCACCTGCCAGATGACGGATGCCGCCCGCAAGGACGATGCCCCCGCCGCCTGCATCACGCCCCTGCCGCAAGACCGCCGCTTCGCCGGGCCGGAATGGCAGCGCTATCCGTTCAACCTGTGGTCCCAGAGCTTTCTGCTGACACAGCAATGGTGGCACAATGCCACGACCCACATCCATGGCGTCGATGACCGGCACGAACAGATCGTGGAATTCTATGGCCGCCAGTTGCTCGACATGCTGGCGCCGTCCAACTTCCCCACCACCAACCCCGAGGTGATCGAGCGCACGATGCGGGAAGGCGGGCAGAACCTGTTGCGCGGCGCGGCCTTTCTGGCCGAAGACGCGAAACGCATGATGGCGGGCACGGCGGATGGCACCGACGCCGCATTCAAACCGGGTAAAACCGTTGCCGCCACCCCGGGCCGGGTGGTGCTGCGCAACCGCCTGATCGAACTGATCCAGTATGCCCCCACCACCGGCACGGTGCATCCGGTGCCGCTGCTGATCGTGCCCGCATGGATCATGAAATATTACATCCTTGACCTGACGGCGGCCCATTCGCTGATCCGCTGGCTGGTGGCACAGGGTTTCACCGTCTTCTGCATCAGCTGGAAGAACCCCGATGCGGGCGACCGCGATCTGGGGTTTGACGATTACCGCGAACTCGGCGTGATGGCCGCGCTGGAGGCCGTCACCCGCATCACCGGCGCGCACAAGGTTCATGCGCTGGGCTATTGCCTTGGCGGCACGCTGCTGTCGGTTGCGGCGGCGGCGATGGCGCGCGATGGCGATGACCGTCTCGCCTCGCTGACCATGCTGGCCGCACAGGTGGATTTCACCGAAGCGGGCGAGCTGTCGCTGTTCACCTCGGAAGCGCAGCTTGCGCTGCTGGAAGACATGATGTGGGAGGATGGCTACCTAGACAAATCCGCGATGGCGGGCACCTTCAGCATGTTGAAATCACAGGATCTGATCTGGTCGCATATGGTGCGCGAATATCTGATGGGCGAACGCGAGGCCGCCAGCGAGTTGGGTGCGTGGAGCAAGGATGCCACGCGGATGCCCTACCGGATGCATTCGGAATACCTGCGCCGGATGTTCCTGCAAAACGACTTGGCCGAAGGGCGGATGGAGGCGGGCGGGCGCCGCGTCTATCTGCAAGACATCGGCGTGCCGGTCTTTGCCGTGGCGACGGAACATGACCATATCGCGCCGTGGAATTCGGTCTTCAAGCTGACCTATCTTCTGCCGGGCGAGGTGACCTTCGCGCTGGTCTCGGGTGGGCACAATACCGGCATCGTGGCGCCACCGGATTCGACGCGGGCGCGTTACAGGCTTCTGGGCCATCACGCGGGCGAGACGCATCCGGCGCCAGAGGATTGGGCCGCTTCGGTGCCGCAAGTGGCGGGCACCTGGTGGGCCCCTTGGGCCGACTGGCTGCACCGCACCGGCGGGCCGGAAAGCGTGGCGCCCCCGCCGATGGGCGACGCCGACGCCCCGCATCACGGCCCCGCACCGGGCCGCTACGTGATGCAGGGCTAAGGCTCAGCGCATCCAGGGCAGATCGGGGCCAAGCGGCACGATGCGCGACGGGTTCAGCGCGGCAATCGAGTAATAGCCGCGTTTGATATGGTCGATGCTCACCGTGTCGCGCACCCCCGGCAGGGCCAGCACCCGCTCCATGAAAGCCTGCAGATGCGGGTAATCGGCCACGCGCCGCAGGTTGCATTTGAACAGCCCGTGATAGGCCGCGTCAAAGCGCACCAGCGTGACAAAGGCGCGGATGTCGGTTTCCGTCAGCGCGGCGCCATGCAGGAAGGCGCGCCCGTCGGACAGCCGCACCTCCAGCGCGTCCAGCGCGGCGAACACATCGGCAAAGGCCTCGTCATAGGCGATCTGCGTGGTGGCGAACCCGGCGCGATACACACCGTTGTTCAGCCTTGGATAGATGAAGTCGTTCAGCGCGTCGATCTCTGCCACCAGACCGGCGGGGCGCAGATCGGGGCCAGAGGCCAGCGCACCAAAGCCGCTGTTGAACATGCGCAGGATATCGGCGGATTCGTTCGATACGATGGTGCCGCGCTGCTTGTCCCACAGCACCGGCACCGTGGCGCGGCCCGAAAACACCGGGTCGGCGCTTGTATAGATCTCGTGCATGTAGGTGGCGCCGTTCAGCGTATCGCGGTCTGCCCCCGGGTAATCCCCGAAGCGCCAGCCCTGTTCGGTCAGCGCCGGTTCCACGACAGAGACCGAGATCACCGCCTCCAGCCCCTTCAGCTTGCGGGCGATCAGCGTGCGGCTGGCCCAAGGGCAGATCAGTGCGACGTAAAGGTGATAGCGCCCGGCCTCGGCCTTGAAGCCGCCGTCGCCGGTCGGCCCCGCCGCACCATCCGGCGTGACCCAGTTGCGAAAGCTGGACACCTGCCGCACGAAGCCGCCCTTTGCGTCCTTCGCCTGCACGGGTTGCCAGTTTTCAACCCATTTGCCGTTGACCAGCATCTCAGGCCCCTTTCCGTTCAACAAGGATCGGGGTGCCCCACGGGTCGGTCAGATCGGCACTGCCTGCGCGGGCGACAATCGCCGCATGGTCCGCCGCATCGGCGCGCAACGTGACACTGGCCAGCCCGGTGGCCGGAAAGCTGCGCGGGCCCGCATTGCGGCTGTTCCAGATATTGCCCGCGATATGGTGGTGATAGCCACCCGAGCCGAAGAAGGCCGCGCCGGGGTAATGCGCCATGATCGGCATCCCCACCGTATCGCGCCAGAATGCCTCGGCCTGCGGCACCGCGCCGACCTGCAGGTGAACATGGCCCACCACGGCATCTTCGGGCGCGCCAGTCCAGCGGCCATCGGCGGCTTGGGCGAGCGCGTTCAGATCCAGCGCATCCGTCGCCATCTTCACCTGCCCCGCAGCATCATACCAGGCGCTGCGCGGGCGATCGACATAGACCTCGATCCCGTTGCCCTCGGGATCGGCCAGATAGATCGCCTCGCTGACCAGATGGTCCGAGGCGCCTTGCAGCGGCACCCGGCTTTCAGCGGCATGGATCAGCCAGCGCGCCAATGCCGCCCGTGACGGCATCAGGAAGGCTGTGTGAAACAACCCGGCCTCGCGCGGGGTAGACCGGCGGGCGTGGCGATCCCCGCGCAGTTCCACCAGAACATTCCCGCCTGCGCCCAGCCGGACGGTTTCACCCTCCGACGACAGGCGCGCAAGGCCAAGCGCGGTTTCATAGAAGGCGGCAACTTTTGGCAGATCATGCACCGTCAGGGTGACATGGCCGATCTCAATGGGGGCGGATGCAGTGGACATGGCAGTCTCCGGTTCAGGCGAAAGGGGAAGCCCCGGCGCAGCGCCGGGGCCAGCAGTCAGATACGGCGGTCAACGGCATAGGCGCCGCTGCCCAGCAGCGATTGCGCGATCAGCACGATTGCCCAGAAGGCCGGATATTCCCAGCCGCCATTGGGGTTCGAGAAGAAGAAACCCGCCGGCACATGCACGAACCACGCCGCCCCCAGCAGCACCGGCACCAGTGCCAGCGACACGATGCGGGTGCGGAACCCGGCAATCAACGCCAGCCCGCCCAGCACTTCGACAAGGATGGTGATGTAAGCCAGAAAGCCCGGCAGCCCGATGGACTGGAAAAAGCCGACAGTGCCCGCCGGGGTGAAGACAAAGATCTTCAGCGCCGCATGGGCAAGGAACAACCCGCCCGTGGTGACACGCAGCAGCGTGGCGGCCAGATCGGCAGAGCGGGTTTCGGTATGGATCGTGGTGGTCATGGTCATCTCCTGATGTCTGGGGCTTGGCCCGATGAGAAGAAGATGCGCCGATTCCCCTCAAACAACAATTCAGGAAGATAGAAGATGATTGCTTCCGAAATGGAATGTATCAGCGCAGCGCCTTGGTCAGAAAATCCACCAGAACCCGCACCTTGGCGGGCAAATGCCGCCCCCCGGGATAGAGCGCATGGATGCCCAGCGGGGGCGGCTCGAACGCGGCCAGCACCTGTTGCACCCGTCCGGCGGCCAGACTGTCCGCCGCCACGAAATCCGGCAGACAGGCGATGCCCAGCCCGGCCTCTGCCGCGCAAAGGCAGGCCGAGGCGTTGGAAAAGGCCAACCGCCCGGCCACCGCCACCTTTTGCCCCTGCGCGAAAGGCCAGTGATGCGGATCGCGGAAATTGGTGTCGATGATGCAGGCATGGGCCGCCAGTGCCGCAGGCTCCGCTGGCGCAGGCAGACGCGCCAGATAGCCGGGCGCCGCCACGCAGAGCATCCGCGCCACGCCCAGTTTGCGCCCGATCAGCGTGCCATCGCCCGGATTTCCGACCCGGATCGCCGCATCGAAGCCTTCATCGACAAGGTTCACGATCCGGTCGGCAAACTGCACATCCAGCGCGATGTCGGGAAATTCAGCGGCAAAGCGCACCAGCACCGGCGCCAGCCGGAGCGTGCCGAAGCTGAGCGGTGCCGTCAGGCGCAGCCGCCCGCGCGGGGCGACGGCGGCATTGCGCGTCTCGGTTTCCAGATCGTCGAACGCCTCGATCAGTCCGCGCAACCGCTCGGCATAGGCCTGCCCGGCCTCGGTCAGGAACAGCGCGCGGGTGGTGCGGTTCAGCAGCTTCACGCCCAGTTCCGCCTCCAGCCGCGCCACCAGCTTGGACGCCTGACCCGAGCTTGTGCCCAGCCGTTGCGCCGCCGCCGCGAAGCTGCCGGTTTCCACCACCTTCACGAACATCCGTTCGGCGTTCAGCCTGTCCATCGCCGCCCTTTCCTGCCCCGCCCGCCGCAGCATAGCCGGGGCAGCGGGCGCAGGCTACGGGGTGTCAGGGCCCGTTCCGAAGGCCCAGCGCCCCTGCCCCAACAGCGGCGAGGCGCCGTCCAGCGCCAGCGGGCTGCGCGAAAAGCGGATCGGGGTGCGCAGACCAGGGATGCCTTCGGGCGCCACCCGCAGCCCGCGCGCGGCGATCTGCGGATGCTCCAAGGCCTCGGCCACCGTGTTGATCGGCCCGCCCGGCACGCCCGCCCCTTCCAGCGCCGCGATCAGATCGGCCTTCACCCAAAGCGCCGTGCGCGCGGCCAGCAGCGGCGCCAAGACCGCGCGATTGGCCACGCGGGCCGGGTTGGTGGCATAGGCCGGGTCTTGCGCCAGTTCCGCCACGCCCAGCACGCCGCACAGCGCCACAAACTGCCGGTCATTGCCGCAAGCGATGATCAGATGCCCGTCGGCCGAGGGGAACACCTGATAGGGCACGATGTTCGGATGGGCATTGCCCAATCGTTTCGGGCTGTTGCCCGACACAAGATAGTTCATCGCCTGATTGGCCAGCACCGCCACACCGCAATCCAGCAGCGCCAGATCGACATGCTGCCCAAGGCCCGACCGCGCGCGTTCTGCCAGCGCCGCCTGCACGCCGATCACGCCATAAAGCCCGGTGAAGATGTCGATCCAGGCCACACCCACCTTCTGCGGCTCGCCCGCAGGTTCGCCCGTCAGATCCATGATGCCGCACATGCCCTGAATCAGGAAATCATAGCCCGGCTGCGCCGCCATCGGCCCGGTCTGGCCAAAGCCAGTGACGGAAACATAAACCGCGCGCGGGTTCAGTGCGGCAACGCCCGGATAATCCAGCCCGAACTTCTTCAGACCGCCCACCTTGAAATTCTCGATCACCACATCGGCCTCGGCCACCAGCGCCTTGACGCGGGCCAGATCGGCCGGATCGGCGAAATCGCAGGTGACCGAGCGCTTGCCCCGGTTCGCCGCATGGAAATAGGCCGCCACCTTTTCCGTCCCGCCCTCGGGCAAATCGCGTTCCAGAAAGGGCGGGCCCCAGCTGCGGGTATCATCGCCCTGCGGGCTTTCGACCTTGATGACCTCGGCGCCCAGATCGGCCAGCGTCTGGCCGATCCACGGCCCGGCCAGAATGCGCGCCAGTTCCACCACTTTCAGCCCGGCCAGCGGCGCCTGACCGCCCGGCACTACATTCTCCGCCATCCGGCTGTCTCCTTGATCTGCGTTGCAGCCCAGCGATAGCGGATCGCGCCCCGTGGCGCCAACGCTGGCTGGCCAACTATCTATGCGCAAAACGCATAGATCACCCCACCCGCTGCCCCGCGCGATAGCCTGATGGCGTCAGCCCGAACATCGCCTTGAACAGCCGCGAAAACTGCGCCTGATCGCTGAACCCGAACTTGTAGGCGATCTCGGCCATCGCCGGGCCTTGCGCCGTCTGCAGCGCATCGCGCGCCGCATAAAGCCGCTGCTCGCGGATGAACTGCGACACGGTGGAGTTTGCGTCGCTGAACAGCTCGTGCAGATAGCGCTTCGAGATGCCGCAGGCATCGGCCACCATTTCGGGCGACAGCGCGGGGTCAGACAGGTTGCGGCGGATCACCTGTTCCGCCCGGCGCAGATGCGCGGCGCGCACGGCACTGCGCACGCCGCCCTCCGGCTCCACCTGCCGGTCCAGCGCCAGCGCCAGAAGCTCGATCAACTGCCGCCCCAGCACCTCGGCGACATGTGGTTCTGTTGCGGGCAGATCCTGCAACTGGCGCAGCGTCGATGTGAACAGCCCCGCCACCCCTTCGCGCCCGTCGATCACCGCCGCACAGAACCTGTCGGGGTCGCGCAGGCGTTCGGCCAGCACCGGCTTGGCCACTTTCAACACGCACAGCTCGTTCGGCGCCCCGTAGGAAAAGCGATAGGGCTCGTCGCCCCGCTCCAGAATGAACCCGCCCGGATCGCAGCGCACCTCGCGGCCCAACTGGCGAAACTCCACCGGGCTGCGGCGCGGGATGGTGATCAGGTATTCTTCGTCGGCCGCCCCCGAAATGTGGTTGGGCCGCCGTTCATATTGCATCGGCTCGGTCGCCAGCCGCGACAGCGCCGCGACCCCCAACTGCCGCCGCTCCAGCCGCCCGCTGAAGGTGGCAGCGTCGCGGAAGCTCAGTTGCAGCGGAAAATAGGCCTCGGCGATCACGCGATTCCAATGCCCCGCGCGTTGCGCCGGTGCGATGCCATCCGTGGTTTGCGCCGATAGCCCCATCCGCAGCTTCCCCATCCGCCTGCAAGAATCGGTAATGATCGCGCCGAGTCCAATCAAGAAAATTTCGTGACACTTCGCCCTCACCGCACCCTGCGGCAAAAGCTTGTGCGCGGACAGACAAATCCGCGGCCCGGCTGCACGGAAACACAAATCATTGCGCGCCCGGCTGCAAGATCGCCCCGCCGATTCGCGTCAGTCTTTCCCTCAGAACCATGAGGCCGGACAGCGGCACGGAGAACAGGGAGACGACCAGACACCGCTTCGGCGGCCCTGTCCTTTGTTGCCGCACGCCTCCCCAGCGAAGGAAAACAGGGATGACACGACGCAAGGTAGATCCGATCACGCTTTCAGTGGTGCGGGGCGTGCTGGAAACGACGCAGCGCGAAATGACGCTGACACTGGAACAGACGGCGCGCAGTTCGGTGTTCAATCTGGCGCATGACTATTCGACAGCGCTGTTCAACCACACGCCGGAAATGATCCTGCAAGGGCAGGACATCCCGATCCACCTCGGTTCGCTGATCCCTGCCATGAAATCGGTGGCGAAGTTCTTCGAGGGCGAGATCCACGAGGGCGACCTGATCCTGCACAATGATCCGGCCTATGGCGGCAGCCATATCATCGACACCTGCATGTATTACCCGGTGTTCTACGAAGGCGAACTGGTGTTCTGGACGGTCTGCAAGGGCCACCTGACCGATATCGGCGGCCCGGTGCCCGCAGGCTATAACCCCAACGCGACCGAAATCTATGCCGAGGGCCTGCGCATCCCGCCGGTCAAGCTGTGGGACAAGGGCAAGCCGCGCCATGACGTGATGAACCTGCTGCTCACCAACATGCGCGCCCGCCGCGATCAGGAGGGTGACTTCAACGCGCTGATCGGTGCCTGTCAGGTGGGGGCGCGCAATCTCATCAACCTGATGAAGAAATACGGCAAGGAGATGGTGCAGGACTGCATCGCCGAACTGCTGGATATGGCCGAGGCGCATATGCGCAAGCTGATCGCCGAAGTGCCCGACGGCACCTATTCCGGCACGGCCATTCTCGAAGACGCGGGCCATGGCTTCGGGGATTTTGAAATCACCGCCACGGTGACGATCAAGGGCGACGGCTGCCATATCGAAATCGCCTCGCCGCCGCAGATCCCCTATTTCATCAACAGCTACGAAGGGAACAGCCATTCCGGCGTCTATCTCGGGCTGATGATGTTCGCCCAACTGCCGCCGCCCTATAACGAGGGCCTTTACCGCTGCGTCACCACCGACATGGGCCCCAAGGGCACACTGTGCAACGCCAAGTCGCCAGCGCCGCACATGAACTGCACCACCACGCCGATGGAAACCCTGACCGATGCGGTGCGGCTGGCCTTTGAACAGGCCGCGCCCGCCAAGGTTTCGGCCAGCTGGGGCCATGCCAATGGCTGCAACATCGCGGGCTGGGACAAGCGGCATGACGAAGAATATGTGACCATGGTGCTGGCCTCGATCATCTCGGGCGCGGGTGCCACCGCCAGCCAGGATGGCTGGCACGCCTGTGGCCCGGAATGCTGCTTTGGCGCCCTCACCTCGGGCGACATTGAAATGCTGGAACACAGCTACCCGATCATCATCCACCGCTACGGGTTGATGGAGGATTCGGGCGGTGCGGGCCGCAATCGTGGCGGATCGGGCACCTGCTGGGAGGTCGAACCGCTCGATAGCCCGATGACCCTCATCACCTTCGGCGAAGGCCGCCGCATCCCCGCCATGGGGGCGGCAGGCGCCAAATCCGCCCTCATCCCGCCCAAGGTCGGCCGGTTGGAGGTCACCCGCAACGGCGCCACCCAGATCATCACCGACAACGTGATCGAAACCATCCAGCCCGGCGAGCGCGCGGCCAACCGCAACCCCGGCGGCGGCGGCTTCGGCAACCCGTTCGAGCGGGACGTGCAGAAGGTGGTCGAAGACGTGCGCAACGGCCTCGTCAGCCTCGATGGCGCCCGCCTGGATTACGGCGTGGTCATCACCGACCGCGACAGCCTGACGGTGGATCACGCCGCCACGGCAAAGCTGCGCGCCGCCTGATCTTCATTTTCTGTTCAAAAATATCCTCGGGGGGAAGGCCGAAGGCCGTGGGGGGCAGACAGCCCCCCATCCCCGCCCCACATCCCAAAGGAACCCGTCCCATGCAGAACCAATATCGCCTTGGCATCGACGCCGGCGGCACCTTCACCGACTTCATCCTCGCTGACCGCAAGGGCGAGGTGCGCATCTTCAAGGCACTGTCCACCCCGAACGATCCCACCGCGGCCATCCGCAACGGGCTGAAACTGATCGAAGAGGAAACCGGCCTCACGCCGCAGACCATCGTCGCCAATTCCGATCTTTGCATCAACGGCACCACGGTCGGGCTCAATGCGCTGATCACCCATAACGGCGCGAAAACCGGGTTGATCGCCACCGCCGGGCACGAAGACAGCATCGAGATCCGGCTGGGCCACAAGGAAGACGGCTATCGTTACGACCCGGAATATCCGCCCGCCACCATGCTGGTGCCGCGCTACCTGCGCCGTGGTATCGCCGAACGGGTGCTGTCCACCGGCGCCGTCCACACGCCCCTGAACGAAGAGGATGTGCGCGCCGCCTGCCGCCACTTCCTGCGCGAAGAGGTGGAATCCGTTGCCATCAGCTTCGTCTGGTCGGTGCTGCATCCCGAACACGAACAGCGCGCCGCCGAAATCGTGCGCGAGATGATGCCGCATGTCCGCCTGACCGTGGGCAGCCAGCTTTATCCGCAGGTGCGCGAATATACCCGCACCTCCACCGCCATCGTGAACGCCTATCTCGCCCCGATCCTGCAACGCTATGTCGAGGCGGTGGACGGTTACTTCCAGTCGCTCGGCGCGCGCCATCCGGTGCGTTACTTCCAGTCGAATGGCGGGCTGGCGCTGGGGCGGATCGTGTCGGACCAGTCGGTCTATGCCATCAACTCCGGCCCCGCCTCGGCGCCGCAGGCCGCGCTCTATCTGGGCGAGCCCTGGGGGATGCAGGACATCATCACCGTCGATATGGGCGGCACCTCGTTCGACATCACGCTGACCCGCGACGGTCGGGCGAATGTGTCGAAAAACATCGACTTCCTGCGCTACCGCATCGGCATCCCGATGATTCAGGTGGAAACGCTTGGCGCGGGCGGCGGCTCGATCGGCTGGATCGACAGCATGGGTCTGATGCAGATGGGCCCGCAATCGGCAGGGTCGGAACCCGGCCCGGCCTGCTATGACCAAGGCGGCACAAAGCCCACGACCACCGATGCCAACCTGATCCTCGGCTACCTCAATCCCGATGGTCTGGTGGGCGGGCGCCTGCCGCTGAACGTGGAAAAGGCCCGCACCGCCATCAAGACCCATCTGGCCGATCCGCTGGGCATCAGCGTGGAACGCGCCGCCTATGGCATGTTCACCATCGTCAACAACAACATGGTGAACGCCATCCGCCGGGTTTCAGTCGAACGCGGCTATGACCCCCGCGATTTCGTGCTGAACTGCGCGGGCGGGGCCACCGGCGCGCATATCACCGCGCTGGCCCGCGAAATGGGCATCCGCAAGGTGATGATCTCGAAACTCGCCTCGGGGCTCTGCGCTTTCGGGCAGATCCTGTCGGATGTGAAATACAACTACATGGCCCCCGCCCCGATCCGTCTGGAAGGCGCCGAGGCTGCCGCCCGCCTGAACACCCTGTTCACCGATCTGGAAACGCGCGGCACCGCCGATCTGAAGGCCGACAGCTTCACCGATGACCAGATCGCCATCCGCCGGTCGCTGGACATGCGCTATGTCGGGCAGGTGCATGAATGCACCGTGGACGTGG
Organism: Gemmobacter aquatilis; assembly: GCF_900110025.1. GTDB lineage: Bacteria > Pseudomonadota > Alphaproteobacteria > Rhodobacterales > Rhodobacteraceae > Gemmobacter > Gemmobacter aquatilis. Next base: position 711,855 of record NZ_FOCE01000001.1, read on the forward strand.
ACCCGTTCGAGGTGACCGAAGCCGCGCTGGAACGGCTGAAAGCCGCCTTCCACGCCCGGCATGAAGAGCTTTACACCTATTCCGAACCGCAAAGCGCGGTGGAGGTGGTGAACGTCGAAAGCGCCATCACCGGCGGGGTGGACAAGCCCGCGCGCATGACCGTGGCCCAAGGCAAAGGCGCCCATGCCGCGCTGAAGGGCACGCGCGAGATGATCTTCACCGCCTCGGGTCTGGCCCATGAAACGCCGGTCTATGACGGTGCGCTGCTGGGGGCGGGCGACCGCATCACCGGGCCTGCCGTCATTCAAGAGGTCACCACGACCATCGTGATCGAGCCGGGCTGGGTGGCCGAACTGGATGCAACCGGGGTCTATCTCGTGACGCTGGGCGATGCCCCGGCCCTTGCGGACAGCGCCGCCCGCGCCGAAGCCCTGACCGAGGACGCCTGACATGCCCTTGGCACTGGACCAGGCAGGGGTCGCCTTCGGCGGCTTCCGGGCGCTCAGCGATGTGACGCTTGCGGTAGAGCCGGGGCAGGTGATCGGGCTGATCGGCCCGAATGGCGCAGGCAAGACAACCTGCGTCAACACCCTCACCGGGTTCCAGCGCCCCACATCGGGGCGGGTAACACTGGGGGGGCGCGATGTCTCGCGCCTCTCCGCCCATGCCTTTCGCCGCGCGGGCGTGGCGCGCACCTTTCAGGCCGGGCGGCTGTTCACCGGCCTCGATGTGCTGGACAATCTGGCCTGCACCGGCGTCGGCCTTGGCCAGCGCCGCGCCGCCGCCGAACACGAGGCGGAAGACCTGCTGCGCTGGATGGGCATTGCCGATCTGCAAAGCCGCCCCGCCGCGGGCCTGCCCTATACCGATGAACGCCGCGTCGCCATTGCCCGCGCGCTGATGGGCCGCCCCGCCTTCCTGCTGCTCGATGAACCCGCCGCTGGCATGTCGGAAAAGGAGGCCGCCGATCTGGCCGCCCTGATCCGGCGCATCGCGGTGGAACGGGGCACCGGCTGCCTGCTGATCGAACACAATGTCGGGCTGGTGCTGTCGGTCTGTTCGCATGTCGTGGTGCTGGATGGGGGCCGCGTCATCGAACAGGGCAACCGTGCCGCGATCCTGGGCAGCCGCGCCGTGCGCGAAGCCTATCTTGGCGCCAATGTGGAGGAAGCCTGATGTCCAAGCTGGGTGTCCACGATCTTTCCGTTCGCTATGGCAAACTGACCGCGCTGTCGGACGTGTCCTTCACCGTGGCCGAAGGCGAGCGGCTGTTCATCTCTGGCCCCAATGGTGCGGGCAAATCCTCGCTTCTGGGCGCGATTTCCGGGGCCGTGCGCGCGGCGCATGGCCGGGTGGAGATGGATGGCGACATCCTGTCGGGCCATTCGCCCGAAGGCATCGCCCGGCGCGGGCTGTCGATGGTGCCCGAAGGGCGGCGCATCTTCCGCGCGCTGAGCGTGCAGGAAAACCTGATGGTCGGCACCGGGCTGCGCCGTGACCGCGCTGCCGTGGCCGATGATCTGGCGACGGTCTATGCCGCCTTCCCGATCCTGCACGACCGCCGCCACGCCAATGCCGGGGCGCTTTCGGGCGGCCAACAGCAGATGCTGGCGATTTCGCGTGCGCTGATGACCAACCCCAAGCTGATGCTGGTCGATGAACCCTCGCTCGGCCTCGCGCCCAAGGTGGTGGACGAGGTCTATGACCGGCTGGTGGCCCTGCAGGCCCAGCGCGGCCTGACGCTGGTGATCGTCGAACAATCCTCGGCCCGCGCCGCGCGGGTGGGGGGGCGGATGCTGCTGATGCGCGGCGGGCGGGTGGTCGCCGATGGCGATGCCGCCAGCTTTGCCGCCCATGACCTGCTGTCAGAGGCCTATTTCGGAGACCCCGCATGAGCCTGCAAATCCTGTTCGACGCCCTGTCGCTGGGCGGCATCTACGCCATTGCCGCGCTGGGGATCGCGCTGATCTTCGGCGTGATGAAACTGGTGAACTTCGCCCATGGCCAGTTCATCGCCTGTTCGGTCTTCGCGCTGATCCTGCCCTCGGCGGATGCGGTGGCGGTGCTGGGTCTGGGCGCGCTGCCCGCCGGGCTGCTGATCCCGGCCATTCTGCTGTTCGGCGCCGGGCTGGCGGTTCTGGCCGAAGCCTTCGTCTTCCGCCCGCTGCGCAATGCCAGCCCGGTCGCGCTGATGGTGGCCAGCTTCGCGCTTGGCATCCTGTTGCAGAACCTGCTGCTGGTCACCTATGGCGGGCGCCCCAAGGCGATCAGCCTCTGGCCTGAACTGGGCCAGCCGGTGCGCCTGCTGTCCGCCGAAATCCCGCTGCTGCAACTGTTCGTCATCGGCGCGGTGGGGGTGATTTTGGCCGGTCTGGCGCTGATGCTGAAACGTACGCGTATCGGCTTGGAAATGCGCGCCGCAGCCGAGGATTTCGGCATGGCGCGGTTGCTCGGGGTGCGGGCCAACCGGGTGATCTCGGGCGCCTTCGCGCTGTCCGGCGCGCTGGCTGCCGTGGTGGCGCTGGTGCTGGTGGCGCAAACCGGCGTGGCCGATGTGCGGATGGGCGGGCAGATCATGCTGGTTGCCTTCATCGCCACCGTGATGGGCGGCATGGGCAGCCTGCCCGGCGCCGTCGCCGCGGGCCTTGCGCTTGGTGCCGTCTCGGCCCTGCTGCAAGCCTTCCTGCCGCCCGAGGCCCGGCCCTTCCGCGACGCCTTTCTCTACGGGCTCGTCATCCTTGTCCTGCTCTTCCGCCCGCAAGGCCTTTTCGCCTCTGCCAGCGCCAAACCGAGGGTTTGAGCCATGTCCCCCCAACCCACCACCCCCCACCAGATCCGCCGCCGCATGGCCGCCACAACGCCGGTTCTGCTGGCCCTGCTGCTGCTGGCCTTCGTTCTGGCCGCAACCCTGCTGGGAGATCGGGCCACGGCGCGCATGGCAGCGGAAACCCTGATCCGCGTCACGCTGGTCGTGGGCTTCTGGATCTTCGCCGGCAATTCCGGGGTGATCAGCTTCGGCCATGCCGCCTTTGCCTGCCTTGGCGCCTACACCTCCGCCTGGCTGACACTGCAACCGGCGATGAAGACGCTGCTGCTGCCCGGCCTGCCCGGCTTTCTGGCGCAGGCGCATTGGCCGGTGCTGCCTGCCGCGCTTGCGGCGGGGCTGCTGGCGGCGGCACTGGCGCTGATCAGCGGCGCGGCCATCCTGCGGCTGTCGGGCATCGCCGCCTCGATTGCCACCTTTGCCTTCCTCGCCATGGTCAACACCATCTGGGCCAACTGGACCCCGGTCACCGGCGGCACCTCGTCGGTGGTGGGGCTGGCGCGCTATGTCTCGCCCTGGGTTGCCCTCGGCTGGGCCGTGGCCGCCATCCTCGCCGCCGCCCTTCATGCCGCGTCCGCCTCGGGCCTTGCCCTGCGCGCCTCACGCGAAGATGAGGTGGCCGCCGCCGCCTCGGGCATCGACCGGTATCGTCACCGCCTGCTGGCCTATACCGTTTCCGCCTTTTTCTGCGGGGTGGGCGGCGCGCTGATGGGCCATTTCATCGGCGTCATCAACCCCGACAGCTTCTACCTCAGCCTCACTTTCCTGATGCTCGCCATGCTGGTGATGGGCGGTATCGGCAGCCTGTCCGGCGCGGTGGTCGGCGTGTTGGCCGTCTCCCTCGCCGTCGAGGCGCTGGTGCGGCTGGAAAAGGGCGTGACGCTGGGCACCACCACCTTCGCGCTGCCCCCCGGCAGTCAGGAGATCCTCATCGCGCTGGCGATGATCCTTGTTCTGGTCTTCCGCCCCGCAGGCCTTCTGGCCGGGCGCGAGATCATGCTGCCCGCCCGCTGGGTCACCGGACGCGGCACATCCAATCAATGACCCTTCCCGACAGGAGTTTCCCATGAAATACACCACATCCCTGCTTGCCTTGCTGGCGCTTGCCGCCCCTGTGCAGGCCGAAGACATCACCATCGGCTTCGCCATCGCCAAATCCGGCTGGATGGAGGCTTACGATACCCCCGCCGCCACCGCTGCCAAGATCCGCATCGACGAGATCAACGCCGCAGGGGGCCTGCTGGGCCAGCAGATCAAGGTGGTCGAGGCAGACACCCGCACCGACCGCGCCGAAAGCGCCAAGGCCGGGCTGGACGTGCTGGATCAGGGCGCGCAGATGATGGTCGTCTCCTGCGATTACGATTTCGGCGCGCCCGCCGCCCTTGTGGCCGAGGGCGAAGGGATGAACAGCTTCTTCCTCTGCGCCGAGGACGTGAAGGCAGGTATTCAGGGCGTGGGGCCGAACAGCTTCTCGTCCTCGGTTCTGGCGCCGGTGCAGGGGGCCACCATGGCCGAATGGGCCCATGCCAAGCGCAACGCCCGCACCGCCTATGTGCTGGAAGATACCTTCATCGAATACAACAAGGGCATCTGCACCGGCTTTGACTGGATGTTCCCGACGCTGGAAGGCGCCTCGATCGTCGGCTCCGATACGTTCAAGAACGACGACGCCTCGATCGCCTCGCAGATCACCCGCATCAAGGCGCTGGGGGCGGAACCCGATGTCATCATGCTCTGCTCGGTCATGCCGGGGGCTGCCGCTGCCGTGCGCCAGATCCGCGCGGCGGGCATCAACTCGCTGATCCTGAACGGTTCGGCTGTGGATGGATCTTACTGGCTGGATGCGACGCCGGGCCTGTCAGGCTTCGTGCTGCCGGTGCAAGGCTCGATCCATGGCGACGATCCGCGCCCCGAGGTGGAAACCTTCAACGCCGCCTATGAGGCCAAGACCGGCGCCCGCCCGGCCAGCCAATACGCCTATCCCGGCTATGTGCTGATCGACCTCTGGGCCAAGGCGGTGGAGCGTGCAGGCAGCGTGGATGGCGCCGCCGTCACGGCAGAACTGGAAAAGATGCAGGATGAACCCACCGCCTTCGGCCCGCGCAGCTTCAGCGCCGAGTTGCACCACCAGAACACCGCGCTGATGCAGATCGTCGAAATCACCGATGGCAAACCTGCCCGTGTCGATGAATGGCGCATCTCGCAGCCCGTGCCGATGGATGTGCTGCTGGGCAAATGACCGGCCGCGCCCCCGCGCGGCGGGGGCGCCTTACAGGTAAGGCGGCGTGCAGGCGGAGACCACCACCGCCTCACGATCCCCGATATTGCGAAAGCGGTGCGGCAGGTTGCTGTCGAACAGATAGCTGTCGCCCGCCTTCAGCACCGCGCAATGATCGCCCACCGTGATCTCGATCTCGCCCGCGATCACGATGCCGCCTTCATGCGACACATGTTCCAGCATCGCCTCGCCGGTATCCGCGCCCGGTTCATAGCGTTCATACAGCACCTGCAGGTTATGCGCCCGCGCATCGCCCACCTGTTGCAGCGTGATCTTGCCGCGCGGATCGTCCAGCGTGGAATACAGCTTGGTCGTCAGGTCGCGCAGCTCTTGCGGCTTGAAGAACACCGCCTGCGTCGTCGGCGTGTCGGGTTCAAAGAATTCCGACATGGTGATGCCCAGTCCGCCCAGAATCTTGCGCAACGAGGCTACCGATGGGCTGGAGCGGTTGGTTTCGATCATCGAAATCTGGCCATGCGGCACGCCAGACGCCTCGGCCAACTGCCGCTGCGACAGCCCGGCCACCAGCCGCATCTCTTTCAGCCGCGTGCCAACGTCGAATTCCTGCATGATCGCGCTCCTTCTCTGCCACGACCCTAGGCCAGATACGCCCGATGCGCAACTTCACCCGATAAACCGCCTGATATTTGCAGAATATGTTGCTCAATATCCTGCGCAATGCTACATCGAATCCCAGAACAAAGCTGGAGCCTCAAATGACCGCGACCACCGCCCTCTCCGCCCGCAAATCCGCCGCCGTCGCCCGCGGCGTCTCCACCCGCGGCATCTATGCCATTCGCGCTGAAAACGCCGAACTCTGGGATGCCGAAGGCAAGCGCTACATCGACTTCGCGGCGGGCATCGCCGTCAACAACACCGGCCACCGCCACCCCAAGGTGATGGCCGCCGTCGCCGATCAGGCGCAGGCCTTCACCCATACCTGCTTTCACGTTGCCCCCTACGAATCCTACATCGCGCTTGCGGAACGCCTGAACGCCGCAACCCCCGGGGATTTCGAGAAAAAGACCATGCTCGTCACCACCGGCGCCGAGGCGGTGGAGAACGCGATCAAGATGGCCCGCGCCTTCACCGGACGGTCGGGCGTCATCTCTTTCTCGGGCGGCTTCCATGGCCGCACGCTGCTGGGCATGGCGCTGACCGGCAAGGTTGCGCCCTACAAGAAGGGCTTCGGCGCCATGCCGCCCGAAATCATCCACGCCCCCTTCCCGAATGCCTTCCACGGTGTTTCCGAAGCCGAGGCACTGGCCCAGCTGGACCGCATCTTCGCCTCGTCGGTGGACCCGGAGCGGATTGCCGCGATCATCATCGAACCCGTGCAGGGCGAAGGTGGCTTCACCATCGCGCCGTTCAGTTTCCTGCGCGCCCTGCGCAAGATCTGCGATCAACATGGCATCGTTTTCATCGCCGATGAGGTGCAGGCCGGCATGGCGCGCACCGGGCGGATGTTTGGCGTCAACCATGCCGATGTCGCCCCCGACCTGATCACCATGGCCAAGGGTCTGGCTGGCGGCTTCCCGCTGTCTGCCGTGACGGGCCGCGCCGATATCGTCGATGCGCCCAATCCGGGCGGGGTGGGCGGCACCTATGCGGGCAACCCGCTGGCCATTGCCGCCAGCCATGCCGTGCTGGATGTGATCGACGAGGAAAACCTCTGCGCCCGTGCCGCCGAGATCGGCGAGGTGATCCGCGCCCGGCTGACCGCCATGGCTGCCCGTCAGGGCATGGAATGTATCGGCGACGTGCGCGGCCTTGGCGCGATGAACGCCTTCGAACTGGTGAAAGACCGCGCCACCAATGCGCCCGATGCGCCGCTGACCACTGCCATCGTGGCCGAGGCCGAGGCGCGCGGGCTGATCCTGCTGTCTTGCGGCACGCGCTACAACGTCATCCGCCTGCTGCCGCCGCTGACCATCCCGATGGATCAACTGCACGAGGCGCTGGACATCATCGAAGCCTCGGTCGAGGCTGCGGTGCAGAAAACCGCCTGATCCACCCCTCTTCGCCCCCTGACTGGCCCCGCCTTGCCCCCGGCAAGGCGCGGGCCGACTTTTGCCGAGGCCCCATGACCGACACGCATCTGAACCTCATCGCCGGCCAATGGGTGCCGGGCGACCACGCGAGCGAAAACCGCAACCCCTCCGATATTGCCGATGTGATCGGCCATTACGCCAGCGCCACCGAAGACGACGTGGCCCGCGCCACGGCCGCCGCCGCCGAGGCCCAGCGCGCCTGGTTCAGCGGCGGCCCCCAGCCCCGCGCCGATCTGCTGGATCGCGTGGCCGGGCTGATCGAGGCGCGCGCCACCGAAATCGGCACCATGCTGGCGCGGGAAGAGGGCAAGATCCTGCCCGAAGCCATCGCCGAAACCCGCCGCGCCGCGCAGATCTTCCGCTTTTACGCGGGCGAGGCGCTGCGCATCCCCGGCGAGGCGCTCGCCTCCACCCGCCCCGGCGTGGATGTCGAGGTGCTGCGCGAACCGATGGGCGTTGTGGGCCTGATCACGCCCTGGAACTTCCCGATCGCCATTCCCGCCTGGAAGATCGCCCCGGCGCTGGCCTATGGCAATGCGGTGGTGTTCAAACCCGCCGAAATCACCCCCGGCACCGCGCATCTGCTGGCACAGATCCTGCACGAGGCGGGCGTGCCGCCGGGCGTGTTCAACCTTGTGATGGGCGCAGGCAGCCGGGTGGGCGCCGCGATGGTCGCCCAGCCCGAGATCGCCGCCCTGACTTTCACCGGATCGGCCCGCACCGGCCGCGCCATTGCCCGCCGCGCCGCCGAAACGATGAAGAAGGTGCAGCTGGAAATGGGCGGCAAGAACCCGATGGTGGTTCTGAACGATGCCGATGTGCCGCTGGCCGTGGCCGCCTGCCTGAACGGCGCCTTCTTCTCCACCGGGCAGCGCTGCACCGCCTCGTCGCGGCTGATCGTGGAAAGCGGCATCCATGACGCTTTCGTGGCCGAACTGTCGCGCCAGATGCAGGCGCTGCGCGTCGGCCCGGCCTTGGCCGCCGACAGCCAGATCGGCCCGGTCGTCTCGGCGCCGCAACTGGATGGCAATCTGGGCTATGTCCGGCTTGCGGCGGAAGAAGGTTGCACCGTGCTGGGCGGCGACTGTCTGAACGGCCCGACCGAGGGCTATTTCCAGCGCCCCGCCCTGTTCCTGAACGCACACAACGACATGCGCGTGGCGCGCGAGGAAATCTTCGGTCCCTGCGCCACAGTGATCCGCGCCGACAGCTATGACCATGCGCTTGCCCTCGCCAATGCCACCGAGTTTGGCCTGTCCGCCGGGATCTGCACCCGCTCGCTCGCCAAGGCGCGGCATTTCCGCCATCACGCGCGGGCAGGCATGGTGATGGTGAACCTGCCCACCGCAGGGGTGGATTACCATGTGCCCTTCGGCGGCACGCGCGGCAGCTCGCACGGGTCGCGCGAACAGGGGCGCCATGCGGTGGAATTCTACACCACCGTCAAGACCAGCTACAGCTTTGCGGGCGATCCGCTGACCGAAACCGCCTGATCTTCCCACCGCCCCGAACGCCCCGGACAGGCCGCGAACGCCCGTCCGGGGCGTTCTCATATGCCGATGCAGCAAAACCGGCTGCTGCAAATCCACAGCACCCAACGCAAAACCACATCACCCCGCGACAAGAGGCACGCGATCCCCGGCGCCACATCCCGCCAAAAACTCCCGGAATGTTTTTCTTTCCCTTAATAATCAGTCAACTAGACAAAATCCACGCCCCGCCCCGCAAAACTGGCCCCAAACCTGCATCTCCCCAATCGAACGCGCTGATTGCCGGAGCTTGCCATGACCGAGACTGCCGCCCCCCTCGCCGATGCCCCCTATCTTGACGTTGCCGACCCTGCCTTCTCGATCCGCTCGCAGGCGGTAAAAGATGCGCGGGCGCAAAGCTGGTATGCCCGCACCCCCTATGGCATCGCCGTGCTGCGCTATGACGAGGTGCAAAAGCTGCTGCGCCACCCGAAGCTGCGGCAGGGCAGCCATCTGTGGCCGCAGCACAATGGCGTCACCACCGGCAAATTTGCCACCTGGTGGTGCAACATGCTGCTGTGTCAGGAAGGCGAAACCCATGGCCGCCTGCGCCGCATGGCCAACCCCGCCTTCTCGCCCAAGCTGATCGCGGATCTGCAGCCGAAATTCCAGGCACTGGCCAACCGCCTGATCGACCAGTTCGCGGCCAAGGGCGAATGTGATTTCATCGCCGATTTCACCGAACCCTATGCCACCGGCGTGATCTGCGATCTGCTGGGCCTGCCGTTCGAGAAATGGCGCGAACTGGCCGACATCGCCGCCGATATGGGCCTCGCCCTGGGTGTGACCTTCAAGCAGGATCTGCCGAAGATCGAGGCCGCCATCGCCCGGCTGTTCGCCTATGCCGAAGAGCTGGTGGCCGACCGCCGCGCCCATCCCTCCGCCGATTTCGTGGGGATGCTGGTCAAGGCCAATACCGAAAACAAGGATCAGCTTTCCGATCAGGAACTGCTCGACATGATCGTGCTGGCGATCTTTGGCGGCATCGACACGACGCGCAACCAGATCGGGCTGGCGATGGATATGTTCGTGCAGAACCCCGACCAATGGGCGCTGCTGGCCGAACGCCCCGATCTGGCCAAAGCCGCCGTCGAAGAGGTGATGCGCACCCGCCCCACCGTGACCTGGGTCACCCGTGCCGCAACCGAAACCTTCACCTTCAACGGGCTGGAGATTGCCGAGGGCACCACCCTGCACCTGTACGGCCAGACCGCCGCCACCGACCCGGCGGTGATGCCCGATGCCGAACGCTTTGACATCACCGCCGAACGCAAGCCGCATTTCGGCTTTGGCGGCGGCGCGCATCACTGCCTTGGCCATTTCATCGCCCGTGGCGACATGACCGAGGCGCTGAAACTGCTGGCCAGCCGCCTGAAGAACCCGCGCTTCGCCGCGCCGGTCGAATGGCTGCCCGACAGCGGCAATACCGGCGCGATCCGCATGCCGCTGGCCTTTGATCCGGCCTGAGACGCCGGACATCCCACAAGAAACCAACAGGAAGTGACTCATGAAAGTTCATGTCGATATGTCGATCTGCCTCTTGCACGGCCAATGCGTGATCGCCGCGCCCGAGGTGTTTTCCTTTGACGATGACGGCGGTCTCGTCTGGGTGAAAGAGATCGGCGAAGACCTGCGCGCCGATACCGAAGCCGCCGCCGATGCCTGCCCCGAGCAGGCCATCGTGCTGGAAGGCTAAGGCCGTGGCGCCGCGCGTCACCATCGTCGGGGCCTCGCTGGCCGGGCTGCGCAGCGCCGAAGCGGTGCGCGCCCTGCTGCCCGACGCCCGCATCACCCTGATCGGCGACGAACCGCACGCCCCCTACAACCGCCCGCCGCTGTCGAAAGACGTGGCAGAGCAACTGGCCGGGGCCGATGCAGAAACGCAGCAGGCGGCGCTGGCGAAACTGACCTTCAAGCACCGCCTGCCCGATGCCGGGCTGGACTGGCGGCTGGGGGTCAAGGCGACCGGCTTTGACGCCGACGCCCGCAGCGTGCGTCTGTCGGATGGCGGGCGCATCGCCCATGACTGGCTGATTGCCGCCAGCGGGCTGCGGCCCCGCCGCCTGCCCTTCGCAGGGGCCGAAGCCCGCCGCCATGTGCTGCGCAGCTTTGACGATGCGGCCCGGCTGGGCGCGCAACTCGTGCCCGGCGCACGGATGCTGGTGGTGGGGGCAGGTTTCATCGGCTGCGAAATCGCCGCAACGGCGGCGCATCTGGGCCTGTCGGTGACGGTGATCGAACCGCAGGCGGCGCCGATGCTGGCGGCCCTTGGCCCCGATGTGGCGCAGGCCATGGCCAGCTTTCACCGCGCCCGGGGCATCGACCTGCGCTGTGGTCTGACGGTCACCGGCCTGTCGGATGCAAACGGGGTAACCCTGACACTGTCTGACGGCAGCACCGTCACCGGCGATCTGCTGGTCGAGGCGGTGGGCTCACTGCCCAATACCGAATGGCTGACCGACCCGGCGCTGGATCTGTCGAATGGCGTGCTGACCGATGCCACCCTGACGGCCCCGGGCAACCCGCGCCTGCTGGCCGTGGGCGATCTGGCGCGCTTTCCCAACCCGCTGTTCGGCCCCGCGCCGCGCCGGGTGGAACATTGGTGCGTGCCCGGCCAGACCGCGAAACGCGCCGCCGAAACCATCGCCGCCCGCGCGGCGGGCCACGACCCCGCCCCCACCTTCGCCCCGATGCCCAGTTTCTGGAGCGATCAGCACGGGATGCGCCTGCAAAGCTTCGGCGCGCCCGCGCTGGCCGATGCGATCCGCATCGCCGAAGGGCGGCTGGACCGGCTGGGGCAAGAGCCCTGCCTTGTCGAGTATCTGCAGGGCGGGCGGCTGATCGGCCTTCTGGGCCTTGGCCTGTCGCCCGCACACCTGACCCGCCACCGGCCCCGGCTGGATGCGGCACTGAACGAAACCGTGGCCGCATAAGAGCCGCGAACAGGGAGAACAGAATGTCCACGCTCACCGACGCCCTCGCGCCGTTCGACGCCGAGGTCGTGCATGTCGGCCAGTTCGATCTGGCCTCGGTCTTTCGCGAACGCCGCCTGCGCCGCGCGCAATTCCTGCAATGGGCCGAAGATCCGCGCTTTGCCAATGTGATCGCGCATTGGGATACCGCCGACAGCCTGTTCGGCGGCACGCGCTACTACACCGAAACCGTCGAAATCGACGCCAGCTCGATCCGCCGCAATCCGTCGGAACCCAATGCCGTGTCGGTCATCGCCGAACTGTCAGGCGATGCGAAAGAGCTGATGCCGCGTCAGGTGCTGCGCCGCCAGATCGAACGTGCGGCGGCCATGGGCTTCAAGGTCGATGCCGCCTTTGAATTCGAAGTGATCCTGCTGGACGAAGACGCAACCACGGTGCGCAGCAAGGGCTTTGCCGGGCTGGAGAAATTCGCGCCCGACAACAAATGCTGGTCCGGCACCACCGCCAATACCCATGCCGGTTTCATCGCCGCGCTGGAGGCGGAGATTCTGGGCCATGACATCGCGCTGCACGGGCTGGGCGTCGAACTCGGGCCGGGCTGTCTGGAGGGCACCCTTGCCGCGACCGAAGGTCTGCGCGCCGCCGATGATGCCGCCTTCTTCCGGCTGGCAACCCGCGCCTTTGCCCGCAAACACGGCAAGACCGCCAGCTTCATGCCTTACCTTGGCGCCGAATATCCCGGCATCGGCGGGCATATCTGCCTGTCGCTGAAAGATGCCACCACCGGCGCCAACCTGTTCTCCTCGCCCGACGGCCATACCAACGCGCTGGCCGGGCAATTCATCGCCGGGATGATGGACATCGTGCCCGAGGCCTTTGCCATGTGCACCGGCACCGTCAACGCCTATCGCCGTCTGGCACCGGGAAGCTGGGCGCCGAAATCGCTGACCTGGGCCGAACATCCCTTCACCGTCGCCGTCCGCTCTGCCCCCCATGCCGGGCCGCTGGCGCGGCTGGAATTCCGCGTGCCGCCCGCCGATTGCAACCCCTATCTGACCATGGCGATGATGCTGGGCGCGGGGCTGGATGGTATCGCACGCGGCCTGCCCGCCCCTGCCGCCACCGCCTCGGCCGGGCCTGATTTCGTGCCCGAAGGTGCCCAGCGCTTCCCGCGCGATCTGGCCGAAGCCGCCGACCGGCTGGATCGTTCGGCCGCCGTGCGCCGCATCTGGGGCGACGCCTTCACCGACAATTACGCGGCAGCCTGCCGCGCCGAATACGCAAGCCTAGCAAAAGCTGTCAGCGCGGAAGAGCGCGCCCGTTATCTGGAGGGATGAGAGAATGAACAAGATGGTTACCGGCACCCAAGCGCGCACCGATACCGACTATCACCGCGACATCGAAGCCCCCGGCCGCGCCGCGCTCGTGAAACGCGTCCGCGACAAGATCAACGCCCTGGGCGTAGAATATATCTATTATCAATATATCTCGATCACCGGCCGGGTGATGGGCAAGGCCGCCCCGGCGCGGCATTGGGAAACCCAGGCCCGCAAAGGCGTGCAGACCTGGATGGGCGGCGTGGCCAACGTCACCCCCGATTTCAAGGGCAACCTGATCGGCTTCGACAGCAATGCGATGGAATGTATCGCCCTGCCCGACCCCGACACCTTCTGCCAGCTGCCCTGGGACAAGCGCGTCGCCCGCGTGTTCTGCACGCTGTATTACAGCCTCGAGGATTACACCTCGCCCGGCATGTATTACGAACATGACACCCGCGGGAACCTGAAGCGCTTCGACGCCGAATTCCGCACCAAACACAACGGCCTGCACCTGCGCGTCGGGCTGGAGCCGGAAATGCTCTGGCTCAAACCCAAGGCGGGCGAAGTGCGCCCCTATGAAGGCATCACCGAGGCCTTCGCCTATCACATCGGCCAGTTCGAATCCGCCCGCCATATCTGGACCCAGGTCAGCGACTATGCGCTCGCCATGGGGCTGGACATGATCCAGGGCGATTGCGAAGACGCCCCCGGCCAGATCGAACTGAACTACCAGTTCGACGATGCCCTGCCGACCTGCGACCGGATGACCACCTATCGCCAGATCTGCGCCGAGGTGGCCCGCCAGCATGGGCTGATCGCCTGCTTCATGGCCAAACCCTTCATGGGCTATGCCGCCAATGGCTGTCACCACAACTGCTCGGTCTGGACAGGCGGTTCGCGCGAGATGCAGGAACTGGTGCCGGGCGAGGCGCCGGGGATGGAAGAGCTGTTCCACTATTCCAAAGGCGGCGTGAACGAGTTTGAAAACAAGGATGGCGGCTGGATTCCCACCGAACTGGGCCACCACATCCTTGGCGGCAGCCTGAAACATATCGACGCGCTGACCTGCCTTGGCGCCTCGACCGTGAACAGCTATCGCCGCTTCAATGATTACGGCCTCTGGGCCCCGATCGGCGCCAACTGGGGCCTGCAGAACCGCAGCTGCACCATCCGCATCTCCTCGCCCGACCGCTTTGAATTCCGCGCGGTGGACAGCATGGTCAACCCGCATCTGTTCTGCGGCGCGCTGCTGAAGGCGATGGATGACGGCATCACCAACAAGATCGACCCCGGCCCGCATGAAACCCGCAACGTCACCACCGTCTGGCAATCGGGCGAGCCGGTGAAACTGATCCCGCTGAACCTGCACGACGCCCTCGAAGCGCTGAAAAAAGACGATGTGATCAAATCGGCCCTTCCCGGACGGCTCTATGAGGTATTCGATGAGTACAAACGTGACGAGTGGACCCGGTTCCTGCGTGAAGTGACCAACTGGGATGTCGAACGCTATCTGCATTGCGTGCCGTGATCCCGATCTGCCTCTGAAAGGAGCCCCGATGAACCGCCCCCTCGCCCCGCAGATCGCCGCCGTGCCCGGCCCGATGGTTGACATCCTGTCGCCGGACGGGCTGATCCTTGGCGCCGATCCGGTGCAGGCAGCGCGGCTCGGCCTGACAGCCGACGCGCTGGAAGGGGCGGACTGGGCGCGCATCTATACGCTGGATGCGCGCGACCGGATCGCGGCGCTGTTCGCGCAGGGGACGGCGGCCATCACCCCTGCCGTCCTGCCGATGGTGCTGCGCGCCGCTTCGGGCGCAACACTGGCCACCGCCGCCGTGGCCGATTGGGTGGATGACCCGCAGCATGGCCGCTGCCTGCGGCTGTGGAAATGGCCGACAGGCGGGGCACTGGATGACGTGGCCCGCCTGTCGGAAGCCAACGAGGTGCTGTCCGGCATCGTCGCCGCCTCCTCCGATGCCGGCTGGTGCATGGAATGGGCCGATCCGGTGGATCTGTCGGCGCCGGAACATGAAATCGTCCGGCAGGTCTTTGAAAACGGGCCGCGCTGGCGCTTTTGCAACGAGGCGATGGCGCGGCTGTATCGCACCCCGCCGGGCAAGGATTTCAACGCTCTGCCCGTGTCGGAAACCTTTCCGCGCACCCCGGAAAACGAAGATTTCATCCGCCGCCTGATCCGCGCAGATTTCGACATGACCGCCTCTCCCTCGCGCGATCTGCGCTATGACGGCATGTTCATCGACGTGGAAAACGATGTGCGCGGCCATATCCGCGGCAACAAGCTGGTGCGCATGTGGGGCACTGTGCGCGATGTGTCCAAACATGTGCGGCGGGAAACCCTGCTGCGCGATGAAATCGGCGCGCTGCAATCGGTGCTGGCGGCCCTGCCCGATCCGGTTCTGGTCGTCGATGATGCGGGGGCGCCGATCTATCTCAACATCGCCGCCGAAGCGCTGTTTGAAGGCCCGCCCGAGGTCATCGCCCTGCGCCAGTTCGAAGACCTGCTGGAAACCGGGCGCCCGCTGGCCGCGCTGCTGGCCGATGCCACCAGCCTGCACGCCACCCGCAGCCCGTTTTCCGCGCTGGCCCTGCGCCCCAGCGGCCCGTTGCGGGTGGAAGGCACTGCCGCCAGCTTTGACCTGCGCGGCACGCCCGCGCTGGTCTTGTGCCTGCGCCCCGCCAGCCGGGCCGAGCGGGGGGCGCAATGAAGATGACGCTGCCGCAAGACCCTCCGACCAAACCCGCCGCCGAACGCGCGCGGCTGCTGCTGGCCGCCTTCGACGCCGCACCCGACGGGCTGATCGTGCTGAACCCCGAAGGGCTGGTGGTGCTGTGCAACCGCGAGGCCGCCACGCTGGCCGGGCTGGGCAACGCCCGGGTCAGCGGCCAGCCCTTTGCCGAACTGGCCCGCCTGTCGGCCCTGAACTGGGCCCCGATCGAGGAACTGGTCGCCTCGGGCCGGTCTGGCGACATGATCCTGCGCAGCGACGGGATGGGGGCGATCTTCGTCACCCTGCGCCGCATCGCCGATCAGCCCGGCGCGCTGGCGCTGACACTGCGCGATCTGGCGGTGTTCGACCATGCCCGCCGCCGCGCCACCGGCGAGCGTGACCCCGCCGGCTTCTCTTCCACCGTCGAGCGGCGCCTGCGCCCCGATTTCGCCCGCCAGCGTCAGCTTTCCCCCTATCTGGACCGCATCATCGCCCGGGGCGAACGCGCTTTGCTGCAAGGCGCCCGCGTCATCATCACCGGCGAAAGCGGCGTCGGTAAAACCGAAATCGCCCGCCACCTGCACAGCTTCGTCGCCAATGGCGCCGATCCTTTCGTGGCGGTGAACTGCGCCGCCATCCCCGAAACCCTGTTTGAATCCGAACTGTTCGGCTATGAACGCGGCGCCTTCACCGGCGCGCTGACCGAAGGCAAGAAGGGCCTGATCGAGGCGGCGGAAGGTGGCACGCTGTTTCTGGATGAAATCGGCGAGATCCCCCTGACGCTGCAGGCCAAGCTGCTCAGCTTTCTGGAAGACGGTCTGGTGCTGCGCGTCGGCTCCACCCGCCCGCGCCGGGTCAACCTGCGCATCATCACCGCCACCAACCGCGACCTGCTGGAAATGGCCGAAGATCGCCGCTTCCGGCTGGATCTCTATTACCGGCTGGCCGTGGTCAACATGCCGATCAAACCGCTGCGCGACATGCCCGAACTGCTCGATCACCTGATCGAACGGTTTCTGACCGCGATCAACCAGCGCCGGGCGCAACCGCTCGTGCTGTCTGCCGATCTGCGGGCGCGGCTGCTGGCCTATCACTATCCCGGAAACATCCGCGAACTGGCCAATCTTCTGCAACAGATTTCGGTTCTGGGCGACGGCGAGGATGAATTGCCGCGCCGTCTGCAATCCGTCCAGCCCGCCCCCGATCCGGGGGCGGAAGGCGGCTCTTTGCGTGCGCAGGTCGCAGGCTTCGAGACGCGCGTGATCGAGGAGGCGATCCGCATCCATGGCAGCAAGCGCAAGGCGGCTGCCGCCCTTGGTGTCGATATCGGCACCATTGTCCGAAAAACCAGAAAAGAGCCCTGAGGGCCAAACAACCACCAACAGGAGAGCGAGAGAATGAAAAAGACCCTGACTGCCATGCTGACCCTCGGCCTTGCCGCCGGTCCTGCGCTTGCCGAAGGCACGGTGAACGTGCTGACCTGGGAAGGCTATGCCGACCCGTCCTTCATCACCAAGTTCGAAGAAGAATCCGGCTGCAAGGTCAGCGCGACCTATGTCGGCTCGAATGACGATTTCGCGCCGAAACTGCTGGGCGGCGGCGGCATCTATGACCTGATCACCCCCTCCATCGACACCACCGCCCTGATGATCGACCTCGGGCTGGTAGAGCCGCTGGATACCGCCGCGATCACCGGCTGGAACGACATCTACCCGAAATTCCTGTCGCAAGAGGGGATCCAGCGGGACGGCGCCTATTACGGCATGCCCTATGTCTGGGGCGCCATCGCCTTCATGTATCTCGACAGCGCCTTCCCCACTCCGCCGACCTCGATCGCCGATCTGTGGAACCCGGAACTGAAGGGCAAGATCTCGCTCTGGGATGACAAAAGCTCGATCTATGTCGCTGCGCGCAAGAATGGCGACATGGACATCTACAACCTGACCGACGAGCAGATCGAAAAGGCCAAGGCCGCGCTGGTCGAACAGAAACCGCTGGTGCGCAAATACTGGGCCACGGCGGGGGAACTGGTCGATCTTTACAAGGCAGGCGAGGTTGTGATCTCCAACACCTGGGCCGGCTATCAATCGGGTCTGCTGAAGGCCGAAGGCGTGAAGGTGACAGAGTTCATCCCGAAAGAAGGCGCCGAGGGCTGGATGGACAGCTGGATGGTGGTGAAAGACACCCCCAACAAGGAATGTGCCTACAAGTTCCTCAACATGCAGCTTTCCGAACTGGGCCAATGCGGTGTGGCCAATGTGAACGGTTATTCGGTTGCCAATGCCGCCGCCGCCAAGGCCTGCATGCCCGCCGAACAATATGCCGCCCTGCATCAGGATGACCCGAACTATCTGGACAGCCTGCAGGTCTGGCAAGCGCTCGGTGATCGGTTCGAGGCCTATACCAACGCCTGGAATGCCGTGAAGGCGCAGTAACCGCACCTCTCCGACTCCATCGGGGAAAAGATCGGGGGCGGGCGGCTTCGGCTGCCCGCCACCCGGGCGGAATCACACAGGGAAAGGGCGCCGCATGGCCGCAATCATCGAGCTTCAGCGCATATCGAAGCATTATTCCAAAACCATCATCGGCGTCGATGATGTCAGCCTTGATGTCGAGGACGGCGAGTTTGTCACCCTGCTCGGCCCGTCGGGCTGCGGCAAGTCCACCCTGTTGCGCATGATCGGCGGGTTCGAGGCGCCGACCCATGGCATGATCCGCCTGGCCGGGCAGGATGTGACACATGTGCCGCCTTATCGGCGCGATGTGAACATGGTGTTTCAGGATTACGCGCTGTTCCCCCACATGACCGTGGGCGAAAACATCGCTTACGGGCTGAAGATTCAGGGCCGCAGCCGGGCACAGGCCCGCGACATGGCGGTGGACGCGCTGGCGCTGGTCGGCCTGCCCGACAAGATCGACCAGAAACCGGCGCAGCTTTCCGGCGGCCAGCGGCAGCGCGTGGCCCTGGCCCGCGCCATCGTGCGCCGCCCCAAGGTGCTGCTGCTGGACGAACCGCTGTCCGCGCTGGATGCCCGCCTGCGCGACCAGATGCGCATCGAGATGAAGCACCTGCACGAAAAGGTCGGCATCACCTTCATCATGGTCACCCATGATCAGGAAGAGGCGCTCACCATGTCCGACCGCGTGGTTGTGATGGAAAAGGGCCGCGTCGCGCAAGACGGGCGCCCGCAGGATCTCTATGATCAACCGGCCTCGCCCTATGTGGCCAATTTCATCGGCACCACCAATTTCGTCGCCGGATCGCTGACCGGGCGCAGCCCCGCAGGCACCCGCATCGCCAGCGCGGCGGGCGACTTCACCGCGACGGCCGATCTGGCCCTGCCGCAGGGCGCCGAGGTGACGCTGGGCTTCCGCCCCGAAAAGGTCCGCCTGCTGGCCGAGGGCGAAACCGCCGCCAATGTCGTGCCGGGCCGCATCGCCGAGGTGATCTATTACGGCCTGGGCCTGCGCACCACGGTCGAACTGGCCGGGGGCACGCAGGTCCATGTGGATTGCCTGCTGCCCGACAGCCTCGCCCGCTCTGCCGTGCCGCAGCCCGGCGCGCCGGTCCGGCTGGGGATCGAGCCGCACAATGTCTTCGTCTTCGCCGGAAGGGTGGCGGCATGATCGCCCGCGCCCCCCGCAACCTTTCGGCCCTGCTGGTGCTGGGCATCCCGCTGCTGTGGATCGTGGTCTTCATGCTGCTGCCCTATGGCATCATCGTGACCTACAGCTTCTGGCTCAAATCCTACCCCACCTTCAAACCGGCCTTCCAGTTCGGCAACTACCTGACCCTGCTGACCGATGTGCAATATCTGCAGGTGCTGGGCCGCACCCTGAAGATCTCGATCCTCGTCTCGATCCTGTCGCTGGGGCTGGCCTATCCCTTCGCCTGGTGGCTGGTGTTCCGCTGCCGGTCGCAGGCGCTGCGCACCTGGGCCTATATGGCGGTGATCGCGCCGCTCTGGGTCAGCTACCTGCTGCGCGCCTATATCTGGAAAACCATCCTCGGCACCGAGGGCATCCTGAACTCGTTCCTGATGTCCACCGGCCTGATTTCCGAACCCTCGTCGCTGTTCCTGTACAACCAGTTCGCGATGGTGGTCACGCTGACCTATATCTTCATCCCCTTCATGGTGATGCCGATCTACACCGCGCTGGAGCGGATTCCGCTTAATCTGGCAGAAGCCTCGGCCGATCTGGGCATGGGGCCGGTGCAGACCTTCCTGAAGGTCACCCTGCCGCTGTCCACCCCCGGCATTGCCGCCGGGTTCACCCTGACCTTCTGCCTGTCCTTCGGCGATTTCATCGCGCCCTTCCTCGTCGGCGGGCCGGATGGCAACCTCATCGCCTCGGTGATCCAGACGCAATTCGGCGCGGCGCTCAACTGGCCGCTCGGCTCGGCGCTGTCGATCGTGATGCTGATCATCGTGCTGGCCATCGTCTCGCTGTCGGACCGGCTGGAAGCCACCGCCCATACCGGAGCTGCCTGACATGTCGCACAAACCCTCCTCGAGTTTCGTGGCCGACACGGCGCTGACCACCTTTGTCTGCCTGCTGATGGCCTTCCTCTATGTGCCGATCTGGGTGCTGATCGCCTTCAGCTTCTCCTCCTCGCGCTCGCTCACCTGGCCGATTCCCGGCTTCACGCTGGATTGGTATCGCAAGCTCTTTGCCAATGCCGATCTGCTGACCGCCGTCGGCAACAGCTTTTACGTCGCCACCTTCGCCAGCCTGCTGGCGCTGGCGGTCGGCATCCCGGCGGCCATGGCGCTGCACCGCTTCAACTTCTGGGGCAAGACACTGTTCCGCCGCCTGATCCTGCTGCCGATCACCCTGCCGGGCATCGTCACCGGCATCTCGATGCTGAACATGTTCCGCCTGTTCGGCTTCAACCCCAGCCTTGAAACCGTGATCATCGGCCATGCCACCGCCCTGATCGGCGTGGTGGTCACGCAGGTCTTTGCCCGGCTGCAACGCCTGCCGAAATCGCTGGAGGAAGCCTCGTCCGATCTGGGCGCCCCGCCGCTGCACACCTTCCTGCACATCACCCTGCCCAACATCCGCTCTGCGGTGTTCGGCGCGGGCCTGCTGTCCTTCGTGCTGTCCTTCGATGAAATCCCGGTGACCTTCTTCCTCACCGGCCGCGACAACACGCTGCCCATGTATATCTATTCGACCATGCGGCGCGGCGTGACGCCCGAAATCAATGCGGTCGGCACGCTGATCGTGCTCGCCTCTCTC
This sequence comes from Gemmobacter aquatilis, assembly GCF_900110025.1. Taxonomy (GTDB): domain Bacteria; phylum Pseudomonadota; class Alphaproteobacteria; order Rhodobacterales; family Rhodobacteraceae; genus Gemmobacter; species Gemmobacter aquatilis. The sequence continues at coordinate 732,762 of NZ_FOCE01000001.1, forward strand.
ATCCTCATCATTGTCTCCGTGCTGCTGTCGCGCGACCGCAGCCCCCGCTGATCTGACTGGAGCCTGCCATGACCCTGACCCGTGACGACTGGAAAGCCCGCGCCGCCGCGCTGAAACCCGAAACCCGCATGTTCATCGACGGTGAATTCGTCGATGCCCTGTCGGGCGCCACCTTCCCCACGATCAACCCCGCCACCGGCGAAGTGGTGGCCGAGGTCGCGCGCGGCACCGCCGCAGATGTCGATCGCGCCGTCGCCTCGGCCAAGCGCGCCTTCCGCGATGGCCGCTGGTCGCGGCTGGACCCGCGCGACCGCATGACCGTGCTGTCGCGTTTTGCCGACCTGATCGAGGCGAATGCCGAAAGCTTTGCCCTGCTCGACACGCTGGACATGGGCAAGCCGATCTCCGACATGCTCAACATCGACGTGCCCGGCTCGGTCTCCAACATCCGCTTCTTCGCCGAGGTGGTAGACAAGACCGAAGGCGCCGTCACCAATACCACCGCCTCGGCGCTGCATTACATCCTGCGCCAGCCGCTGGGCGTCTGCGGCATCGTGGTGCCGTGGAACTATCCGCTGATGATGGCCGCGTGGAAACTTGGCCCGGCGCTGGCAGCCGGCAATTCGGTCGTGCTCAAACCCGCCGAACAATCGCCACTGTCGGCCCTGCTGCTGGCCAAACTGTTCATGGAGGCGGGCGGCCCCGCCGGCATCCTGAACGTCGTCACCGGCTTTGGCGAGGAAACCGGCAAGCCGCTGGCCCTGCACATGGATGTGGACAAGATCGGCTTCACCGGCTCGGGCGAGGTGGGCAAGCTGATGCTGATCTATGCGGGCCAGTCCAACATGAAGCGCGTCACCAACGAATGTGGCGGCAAGTCGCCGCAGGTCATCCTGGCCGATTGCGAGGATCTCGATACCGCCGCCGCCACGGCCGTTTCCGCCATCTATGGCAATCAGGGCGAGGTGTGTTCTGCAGGCTCGCGCCTTCTGGTCGAACGCCCGATCTATGACGCCTTCATCGAGAAGTTCACCGAGGTCGCCAAAACCGCCCACCAACCCGGCGACCCGCTCGATCCGGCCACCACCATGGGCCCGCTGGTCACCCCCGAACAGCAGGACCGCGTGCTGCGCTATATCGACATCGGCCAGAAAGAGGGCGCCAATCTCGCCTTCGGTGGCGCTGTCCCCGCCGGGCTGAACGCGGGCTGCTATGTGGAACCCACGCTGTTCACCAATGTCGCCAATTCCATGCGCATCGCGCAGGAAGAAATCTTCGGCCCTGTCGCCTCGGTCATCCCGGTGGACAATGTCGATCACGCGATTTCGGTGGCCAATGATACGATCTATGGCCTCGCCGCCTCGATCTGGACCTCGAATGTGAAGACCGCCCACCGTTTCGCCCGCGACATCGAGGCGGGCATCGTCTGGGTCAACGCCTACGAGGCGGGCGACGCCACCACCCCCTGGGGCGGGTTCAAGCAATCGGGCAACGGGCGCGACAAGTGCCTGGAGGCGCTGTCGCAATACAGCCAGACCAAATCCGTCTGGATCGACCTGCGCTGAACCATGCAGATCTGCATCTACGAGGCAGACCGCCCCGCGCCCGACCAGCAGCCGCGCTTCGGCACCTATGCCGACATGTTCGAACGCTGGCTGGGCGCGGCCTTGCCCGAGGCCCGCTTTACCCGGGTCCATGTGGCGGCGGGCGAACCCCCGCCGCCGCCCGGCAGCACCGATGGCGTGCTGATCACCGGCTCCCGCGCCGGTGTGCCAGACCGCCAGCCCTGGGCCGAGGCGCTGATCCCGCATCTGCACGCCCTGCGCGATGCGGGCACGCCCATCGCCGGGATCTGCTTCGGCCATCAACTGATGGCGCAGGCCTTTGGCGGCACCGTCGCCCGGGCCGCCCGCGGCTGGACCATCGGGCGCCACCTGCACGATCCCACACCCGCAGGCGCAGCGCTGTTCGGCCCCAGCCCGCTGGCCGCCGTCTCGGTGCATCAGGATCAGGTCATCACCGCCCCGCCCGGCGCGCAGCTTCTGCTGCGCTCCGACGCCTCGCCCCATGGCGGCTTTCGCTACCCGTTCCCGGCACTGTCGGTGCAATTCCACCCGGAATTTGGCGCCGATTATGTGGATATGGTGCTGGATGCCGGGCTCGGGATGCGCTTCACCCCCGAAATCCTTGCCGAAGCGCAGAAAGACCTGCACGATCCGCTGGATGCCGATCTTGTCGCGCAGGGTTTCGCCCGCTTCTTTCGTGCCCCCCACCCGGAAGGCTGACCGCCGTGGAGCTGCAACGCACCGCCCGCACCGCGCTGCACCAGCGCCAGACCCTCAGCCAGACGCTGCGGCAGGCGGTGGCCTTCATGGCGTTGCCGGGGGCGGAACTGGCCGAACAGCTTGCGCAGGCGGCGGAGGCAAACCCCTATCTGCGCCTCACCCGCCCCCGCGCCACAGCGCCCGCCGTCGAAATCGCCGCCGATGCCCCCAGCCTGATCGCCCATGTTCTGACGCAGCTTCCCCTGCTGGTGCCCGACCGGCGCCAGCACCCGCTGGCACTGGCGCTGGCCGAGGCGCTGGATGCCTCGGGCTATCTGGTGGAACCGCTGGCCAGCATCGCCTTGCGCGCCGGCCAGCCCGAAGCCGCCTTGGCGCAGGTGCTTGCAGACTTGCAACAGATCGAGCCTGCGGGCCTGTTCGCCCGCAGCCTTGCCGAATGTCTGTCGCTGCAACTGCGCGCCGAAAACCGCCTTGATCCGGCGTTCGCCGCCCTGCTGGATCACCTGCCCCTGCTGGCACAAGGCCGCCACGCCGACCTTGCGCGCCTCTGCGGCGTCGCACCCGATCGCCTCGCCACCATGGCCGCGCAACTGCGCCGCCTTGACCCACGCCCCGGCGCCGGGTTCAGCTTCACGCCGCCGCCGCCGCGCCTGCCCGATGTCACCTTCACCGAAACCGAAACCGGCTGGCAGGCCCGGCTCAGCCCCGACGCCATGCCCGCGCTGCATCTCGTGCCGCGCCAGTCCGGCACCAGCGCCGACCAGCGCCGCACCCATCACGAGGCACGCCGCATCGTCACCGCCATGGATCTGCGCAATCGCTCGCTGCTCGCCGTGGCCGAAGCCATCGCCCGGCACCAGCCCGAGGCGCTGCGCCACGGCCCCGCCGCGCTGCGCCCGCTGACCCGCCGCACTCTGGCCGAGACCCTGAACCTGCACGAAACCACCATCGGGCGCATCGTCCGCCACGCCACCGCCCAGATCAACGGCACCGTCATCCCGCTCGCCGCCTTCTTTGCGCGGCCGTGCAACAGCGATGAAACGGCCTGCCGCAGCCAGATTCTGGCCCTGATGCAGCAGCGCCTGACCCAGGGCCCCGCCTCGGATGCCACGCTGTCGCGCTGGCTGGCCGAACAGGGCCTGAACGTGCCGCGCCGCCGCATCGCCAAATATCGCGCCGCCGCCCATATTCCTGCCCGTGCCCATTCCGGCTGAAGGCACGCACCGCCCGCCCCCTTAACCCGGCCCGATCCCCAAACCCCGCCCGACAGGGGGTGTACAAAGGGCCGACAGAAATCCGCCCCCTGTCACCCCCATAAAATCCCCGAAATCCAGCCTGTTAACCCTGCCTGCCCCCCGATTCGTCCCCCTGCCCGGTGTCAGCCGTTAACCCGGCCTTTACCATTGCGCGCCACCCTGCCCGCATGACCCAGCCCCGCGCCTTCCACGAATCCCCCCAACCCCGTCTCTTCGGCGATCCTGACGAGGCGCCGCCCACGCCCGTTCCCGACCGCCTGCCCTCCTACATCGCCGACCACCGCAAACGCCTGCGCACCCGCTTCATGGAAGGCGGCGCCGCCGCGATGCCGGATTACGAACTGCTGGAACTCGTGCTGTTCCGCGCCATCCCCCGGCAGGATGTCAAACCCCTCGCCCGCCTGCTGATGGAGACTTTCGGCGATTTCAACCGCGTCATCACCGCCCCGGTGCCGCGCCTGCTGGCGGTGAAAGGCATCGGAGAAGCCGTTGTTCTGGAACTGAAAATTCTGGAGGCGGCGGCCCAGCGCATGGCCCGTGCCCGGGTGATGCTGCGCCCGATCCTGTCAAGCTGGGATGCCCTGCTCGACTATTGCCACACCGCCATGGCCCACCGCGAAACCGAACAATTCCGCATCCTGTTTCTGGATCGCAAGAACGTGCTGATCGCGGATGAAGAACAGGCGAAAGGCACCGTCGATCATGTGCCCGTCTACCCGCGCGAGGTGGTCAAACGCGCGTTGGAACTGAACGCCAGCGCCTTGATTCTGGTGCATAATCACCCGTCAGGCGACCCCACCCCCTCGGATGCCGACATCGCGATGACCCTGCAGATCCGCGACGGGGCCGAGGTTCTGGGCATCACCCTGCACGACCACCTGATCATCGGCAAGGAACGCGAACTCAGCTTCAGGGCATCTCGCTATCTATAGCGGCAGGCCGCAACCAAACCTCTACCCGTCGATTCGCCCGCCGCCCGGCAGCCGTGGTGTCACAGGCCATCGGCAGGGCCTCGCCAAAGGCGATGACGCGCGGAAAGGCCTGCCCTTCGGCCAGATCGGGCAGCAGCGCGCGCAGGCTGGTCGCCACCCCGATCGCCCGGCTTTCCGACAGATCCATATTCGCCACGCCATCGCCGGAACCATCTGAAAATCCAGCCAGAATCACATCGCGCCCCTTGAAGGCCCCCACCGCCAGAAGCTGCGCCAGCATCTCCAGATTCTGGCGGCTTTGTGCGTCCAGCGTGCTGGTGCCATCCTCGAACCGGAAGGTCAGCGACGACCGGCTCGCCCCCGCCATGGTCTCGGCCAGCCGCTGCAACTCGTCCAGCGGCACATCCTGCCCCGCCCCCTTGATCGCGTTCAGCAGCCGCAGCCCATCGGCGGTCAGCGGCACGATTTCCGGCGCGCTGCCCACGAAACCGGCCTGATCCACCGCCGCCTGTGCCGCAGGATGGTCAAGGAATTCAAGCAGTTCTCGGGCAAACAGCGGCAACCGCCGCCGTGGGGTCAGCAATTGCACCGGCAGGGTCAGCGGGTAATCCGCCGCCTTGACCGAGGCCCGGTCGGGCAGCAGCGGAAAGCCGCAACTGTCGGTCAGCGGCAACACCCGCGCCGCGCCCGCCTCGGCCATGCCGGTGATCGCCAGCGCCCAAGGGTCCGCCGCCACCGCCGCCGCCAGCTCGGCCGCCGTGCGATGCACCACCACGGCGGGCAGATCGCGCCCCAGCCGCGCCGCCAGCGCCTCCTGCATCGAATTGTCCCGCCGCAGCGCATGCAGCACCAGCGGCATGTCCGGCCCGCCCAGCACCTTCCAGTTGTCGATCTCGCCCGACAGCGCCTGCGCCAGATCCGGCGTGGAAACCTGCCCCAGCGGATTGTCCGGCGCCACGATAGGCACCAGCGCATCCAGCGCCATGGCATGGGCGCCAAAGCCCTTGTCCGCCGTCACCGAGACCACCAGCTCCGCCCCGCCCGCCAGCAGCGCTGCCCGGCTGTCCGAGGGGGTGGCCGGGGCAAAGGTGATGCGCGCCAGCACCTGTTCGCTGGCCGGATCGGTCAGCTCTGCCACAAAACCCTCGCCCTCGGGCGCCTGTGTCAGCGTCAGGCCGCGCGTGGCGGCATAGGCCGAAAAAAGCTTTGGCAGCAAGGCATTGCCCTGTTCGCCCGCGCCGGTGATCCGCAGGACCGCCAGCGTGGCCGTCAGGTCGGGGCAGCCCGGCCCCTCGCAGATCACACCTTCGCCATCCACGGTCAGGGGGCCGTATTTGGTAACCACGCGATAGAACTCGCCATCAAAGGCCTGCAATGTGCCATCAATCGACAGCGAGCCATCGCGTGCCGTTAACGTCACATCCTGCGCCGCAGCGCTTCCCCCGGAAAACGAGAGCGCGGCGAAAACCGCCGCGCACCAGAGCCTTGGCTGCATTGCGCCCCACCTGTTACCTTGTGGCGAGTTTCCTCTCCGGGGCAAGATTCTTCAACACCAGAATGTCGCCTTCGGCCTCGCATTCGGGCATCGCCAGCGTCAATTCCTCGGTCCGCACCTCGCCGCCCTGCGATGCAAGCGTTTCGCCCAGCAATTCGCGCCCGCAGGTGGCCTGCGTCACCGCCGCCTCGACCACCACTTCGGCCTTGCCCGCCGCAGGGTAGGTATAGACCTCGGCCAGCATCGGCAGATCAACCGTGGCATCGCCCAGCAAGGTCAGAAACCCGCCCGCATCGCTCGGATGGTGGGGGGTGGCCTGCGACACATGGCCCGGATCGCCATAATCGGCGCCATCCTCGAACGCGTTGATCTGGAAGGCATCTTCGTCAAGCCATTGCACCGCGAAACGCTGCACCGCTGCCATGTCCGGCACTGGCAGCGCACCTTGCACCGTCTCGCCATCGGCGAAAGTCACGGTCACACGGCCCGAAGGCTCCATCGCGGGCAGATCGAGGAACAGCACGCCATTGGCCGAGGCGCGGCCCGTCACTACCAGCCCGCCATGCTTGATGACCACACGCTGGTGGCCGTGGCAGGGCGCGATCAGCGTGATGCCGATCATCGCCCGCGCGCGCGGGATCATATCCAGCTGCGCGGCGCAGGCTTCGGCCTCAACCGCCGCGGGGCTGGCCAGCGGCACCGTGGCAGGCGGCGCCTTGACCACCGGCGGTGCGGGTTCCGGCAGATCATCCGGCCCCGCCGCCAGCGGCACGACCGTCGTGGGCTTCACGGCAGGCAGGCTTGCCGTCTGTTGCGGGGCGTCCTTCTGCACGAAATGCCCCGCTCCCAGACCCACGGCCACAAGGGCTGCGACGAGGGCAATCTGACGTTTGCGATCCATCTTCCGGCTCCACCACACGAATTACCGGGCAAGATCTATCGGCCAAAAGCGGAGAATCTGCGGCGAAAGCGGGGAATGTTTCCAACCTTGCGCCGCAAAACGGGGGCCGTGGCCCCCGCTTACCGTCAGGCCAGACGACCGTGGCAGTGCTTGAACTTCTCACCCGAGCCACAGGGGCAGGGGTCGTTGCGCGAGGGGTTCCCCCAGCTCGTGGGGTCGGTTTCATCGAACCCCGCCAGCGCTTGCGATGCCGGCGCCGGCGCCACCTGTTCCTCCGGTGCCGCGACGGGCGCCTGCGCGGCCTGCTGCTGCGCCAGATATTGCGCGATCATCGCCTGCTGCTCCTCGGCGCTGATCGGGCGGATCATGGCGAGTTTCTGCGTCACATCCTGCCGCAACCCGTTCAGCATCGATTCGAACAGCGTGAAAGCCTCGGTCTTGTATTCCGACAGCGGGTCACGCTGCGCATAGCCCCGGAAGCCCACGACCGAGCGCAGATGTTCCAGCGTCAGCAGGTGTTCCCGCCATTTCGCGTCAATCGTCTGCAACAGAAGCTGCTTTTCGATGTTGCGCATGGTTTCCGGCCCGAAAGCCTGCAGTTTCTCGTCCATCATCTTGTCCGAGGCCGCTTCCAGCCGCTCGCGGATCACGTCCTGATCGACGCCTTCTTCCTTGGCCCAGTCGATCACCGGGACATCAAGGTTCAGCCGCTCGATACAGGCGGCATAAAGCCCCTGCGTGTTCCACTGTTCGGGATAGGTTTTGCCCGGCATGAAGTCTTCGACCAGATCGTCGATCACCTGATAGCGCATGTCCTGCGCGATCTCCGACAGGTCTTCGGCCTGCATGATCTCCAACCGCTGGCTGAAGATCGCCTTGCGCTGGTCATTCATCACGTCGTCGAATTTCAGCAATTGCTTGCGCACGTCGAAGTTGCGGCCTTCGACCTTGGCCTGCGCCCGCTCCAGCGACTTGTTCACCCAAGGGTGCACAATCGCCTCGCCCTCTTTCATCCCCAGTTTCGACAGAACCGAATCCAGTCGTTCGCTGCCGAAAATGCGCATCAGATCGTCTTCCAGCGACAGGAAGAAGGCCGAGCGGCCCGGGTCGCCCTGACGGCCCGAGCGGCCACGCAACTGGTTGTCGATCCGGCGGCTTTCGTGCCGTTCGGTGGCCAGCACGAACAGCCCGCCCGCCTCCAGCACGCGGGCCTTTTCGGCGGCGTGGTCCGCCTCGATCTTGGCGCGCACCTCGTCGGGGTGCAGATGCGGGTCGGCGGCGATGGCCTGCATCACCTTCATTTCCACATTACCGCCCAGCTGAATGTCGGTGCCGCGGCCCGCCATGTTGGTGGCGATGGTCACCGCGCCCAGCTTGCCGGCATCGGCGACGATCTGCGCTTCCTGTTCATGCTGGCGCGCGTTCAGCACGTTATGCGAAATACCCGCTTTCTTCAGCAGATCCGACAGGAATTCCGACTTCTCGATCGAGGTGGTGCCGACCAGCAGCGGCTGGCCCTTGTCATGCGCCTTCTTGATGACCTCGACGATGCCGTCATATTTCTCGCGCGCGGTGCGATAGACCTGATCGTGGTCATCCTTGCGGGCGATGGGCCGGTTGGTCGGCACCTCCACCACGCCAAGGTTGTAAATCTCCATGAATTCATCGGCTTCGGTCAGCGCCGTGCCGGTCATGCCCGACAGTTTTTCATAAAGACGGAAATAGTTCTGGAACGTCACAGAGGCCAGCGTCACGTTTTCCGGCTGGATCTGCACATGTTCCTTCGCCTCGATCGCCTGATGCAGCCCGTCCGACAGACGGCGGCCCTTCATCATGCGCCCGGTGAATTCGTCGATCAGCATCACCTCGCCTTCGCGCACGATATAGTTCTGGTCCTTGTGGAACAGCTTGTGCGCGCGCAGCGACTGGTTGACGTGATGCACCAGCGTGGTGCTTTCCGGGTCATACAGCGTCTGGCCTTCGGGCAGCACGCCCATTTCATGCAGGCGCTGTTCGAGAAACTCGTTGCCCTCTTCGGTATAGGTGGCGTTGCGGGCCTTTTCGTCCAGCTTGAAATGCGCCTCGGTCAGCTCTGGCATCAGGGCATCGACCTTCAGATACAGGTCGCTGCGATCCTGCGACGGGCCGGAAATGATCAGCGGCGTGCGCGCCTCGTCGATGAGGATAGAGTCCACCTCGTCCACAATGGCGAAGAAATGCCCGCGCTGTGCCATTTCCTCGATCGAGGATTTCATGTTGTCGCGCAGATAGTCGAAGCCCAGCTCGTTGTTCGTCGCATAGGTGATGTCGGCCTTGTAGGCCTCGCGCTTTTCCCCATCGGGCTGGAACGGATAGACGACGCCGCAGGTCAGGCCCAGATGGCCGTAAACCTTGCTCATCCATTCCGCATCGCGCTTGGCCAGATAGTCGTTGACGGTCACGACATGCACGCCCTTGCCCGCCAGCGCGTTCAGATAGGCCGGGAAGGTCGCCATCAGCGTCTTGCCCTCGCCCGTCTTCATTTCGGCGATATTGCCCTGATGCAGGAAGATCCCCGCCATCAGCTGCACGTCGAAGGCCCGCAGGCCAAGCGCGCGGCGCGCGCCTTCGCGGCAATTGGCAAAGGCCTCGGGCAGCAGCGCATCAAGGCTTTCGCCCCCCTGCACCCGCGCCTGAAAGGCCCGTGTCTTTTCGATCAGCCCTTCATCGGAGAGAGCCTGAAACTCTGGCTCCAGCGCGTTGATCTTTGCGATAAGCGGGCGAACCGATTTGACCATACGGTCATTCGGCGTGCCAAAGACCTTCCGCGCGAGCGTTCCGAGACCAAGCATGTTTTCTCCGGTGCCTCTTAGCTGACAAGATCGTGCGAGGGTGTGTAGGGCTTGGGGACTTGCCCGCCTCACCCAGCTTTCATAGAAGAACCCGGAAAGGCGCGAAGGTGCCCCGTCTCGCGCGACCTCCGCGATGTAAGGGGCGGCTTCGCCCAAGTCAACGTGGCGCAATGGGCTGCCCCGATCAGGAGACGGTGATATGGCGAAAATGACGAAGATTCTGGGCGCAATGGCGCTTTCGGCAGGCCTTTGCGCCCTGCCTGCGCTGGCCGGGGATCTGACGCCGGAAACGGTGGTCGCCACGGTGAACGGCAAACCGGTGACGCTGGGCGAGATGATCGTGATGCGCGCCTCGCTGCCACAGCAATATCTGTCGCTGCCCGATGACGTGCTGTTCAAGGGCATCCTCGACCAGATGGTGCAGCAAAGCGCGCTGGAACAATCAGTCGAACCGACGCTGAGCAAGAAAGACCGTATCCAGATCGAAAATGACCGCCGCAGCGCCCTCGCTGCCATCGCGCTGCAGGATGTGGTGCAGAAGGCCGTGACGGATACGGCGCTGCAGGCCGCCTATGACGCCAAATACAAGGACTTCAAACCGGGCACCGAATACCATGCCGCCCATATCCTTGTGGACAGCGAAGAGAAGGCGAAAGAGATCAAGGCACAGATCGAAGGAGGCGTGCTGTTCGCCGATGCCGCCAAGACCCATGGCACCGACGGCACCGCCGCTTCGGGCGGGGATCTGGGCTGGTTCGGCGCGGGCATGATGGTGAAGCCGTTCGAAGACGCCGTGGCCGCGATGAAACCCGGCGAACTGGTCGGCCCGGTGCAGACCGAATTCGGCTGGCACCTGATCCAGCTGATCGAAACCCGCCCCGCATCGGCCCCCGCTCTGGACGATGTGCGCGAGGATCTGGCGGCAGAGCTGGAACAGAAGGCCGTGCAGGCCCATGTCGAGGCCGTCACCAAGGCCGCAAAGGTGGAGAAACCCGGCGAGGGGATTGACCCGGCGGTCCTGAAAGACGAGACCTTGCTCGACAAGTAATCCTGCGGAACCGGGGGAAACCATGGCCAAGACCGACTGGAAAGCCGAAGCAAAGGCGCTGAAGAAAAAGCTCAGCAAGAAGGTCGAGAAATTGACCGCCCAGCTTGAGGACGTGCGCGCCGAAGTGACCGGGGCCGCAGCAAGCGCTGTGGCCGCCGTGACCAAGGCCGCCAAGCCGGTCTCGCCGCTGGCCCCGGCCAGCTTCCCTACCCTGCCGGTGATCAAGGGCGCGACTTTCGCCGCCATCGGCGCGGGCATCAAGTATCAGAACCGCAAGGATGTGATGCTGGTGCATCTGGCCCCCGGCACCTCGGTCGCCGGGGTCTTCACCCGGTCGTCCACCCGCTCGGGCTGCGTGCGCGACTGCCAGACGAAACTGGCGATGAAAGTGCCCGCCGGGGCTGGCGCCGCGATCATCGTCAACTCCGGCAACTCCAATGCCTTCACCGGCGCGGTGGGCGATGCCGCTGTCGCCGCCGTCACCGGCGGCGTGGCCGAGGCGCTGGGTCTGCCCGCCAGCCGGGTCTTCTCCTCCTCCACCGGCGTGATCGGCGAACCGCTGCCCTATGAAAAGATCACCGCCGTGATCGGCCAACTGGCTGCCGACCTGACGGAAGAAGGCATCCAGATGGCCGCCGAAGCCATCATGACCACAGACACCTTCCCCAAGGGCGCCTGCGCGGTGATCGAAGGCGAAGGCGGCCCGATCCATATCGCCGGCATCGCCAAAGGCTCGGGTATGATCGCGCCGGATATGGCGACGATGCTGGTCTATATCTTCACCGATGCGAAGATCAGCCCGGCGAACCTGCAAAAGCTGCTGTCGCGCAATGTCGATGACACGTTCAACGCCATCACGGTGGACAGCGATACCTCCACCTCCGACACGCTGCTGCTCTGCGCCACCGGCCAAAGCCCGGCCGCCGAGGTGAAGGGCGCCACCGCCAAGGCATTTGAGGCCGCGCTGAAAACCATCATGCTCGATCTCGCGCATCAGGTGGTGAAAGACGGCGAAGGCGCCAGCAAATTCGTCGAGGTCCGGGTAACCGGCGCCGCCACTGCGGAAGACGCCGCCAAGGTCGCCAAGGCCATCGCCGATTCGCCGCTGGTGAAAACCGCCGTCGCGGGCGAAGACCCCAACTGGGGCCGCGTCGTCATGGCCGTCGGCAAATCCGGCGCGCTGGCCGAACGCGACAAGCTGCGCATCAGCTTCGGTAATATCCTCGTCGCCGAAAAGGGCTGGCGCAGCCCGAAATATTCGGAAGAGGCCGCCGCCGCCTACATGAAAGGTCAGGAACTGGTCATCGCCGTCGATCTGGGGCTGGGCCGCGCCTCCCGCACCGTCTGGACCTGTGACCTGACCAACCGCTATATCGAGATCAACGCGGATTACCGCTCCTGATCCCTTCTTCTTTGTAAAAATACCCCGCGGGGGTCCGGGGGCGCGAAGCCCCCGGCGCTCTTCGCCAGTGCCGGAGCCACCCATGAAGATCGTCCTCGTCGCCGCCGTCGCCCTGATCGACCCCGACGGGCGCGTGCTGCTGGCCCAGCGTCCCGAAGGCAAATCCCTCGCCGGGCTCTGGGAATTTCCGGGCGGCAAAGTCGAAGCCGGCGAAACGCCGGAGGCCGCGCTGATCCGCGAGTTGAAAGAAGAGCTGGGCATCGACACCTGGCAAAGCTGCCTCGCACCGCTGACCTTCGCCAGCCACAGCTACGAGGATTTCCACCTGCTCATGCCGCTGTTCGCCTGCCGCCGCTGGCAGGGTACACCGATGGGCAGCGAGGGGCAGCGAATCACTTGGGCGCGTGCAGGTAGCCTTAAAGACTATCCAATGCCACCCGCAGATGTTCCCCTGATCCCAATCTTGCGGGACTGGCTATAATTTGTGCGGGAATACATACCTTTGGAACAGTTTTGCGACTAATTTGTTATTTCAAAATTAAGCTTTCTCCCGCTATCCTGATCTCCTGAGGCTGCATTGGGGGGAACAGGAAGATGCTGCGCACGATTTCTTTGGGGACCTGCGTTTCGGTGCAGGGTATTGTCGTCGGCAAGACTGCAGACGGCAAGTTGATGGTTCGGGTGGATGACAAGACCTTTGTCGGCTATCCCGTCACGCCGTCTCGCGCAGCCTGATCTTGTGATGTTCTGATCATGCGCCGGAAGGACATAAGGCCGGGCTCACGCCCGGCCTTTTGATTTCTGTGCGGCAGCTTCAGCCAGCCCGGCGCCGCCCCGCAATCGCCCAGTTTCCCGGACAATCGCGCTGGCAGGCGCACAGGCCCGCCGATCAGGCCAGCTTGCGCACCACTTCTTCGCGCTCGAAAATCTCGATGACATCGCCGGGGCGAATATCTTCGTAGCGTTCGAACGCCATGCCGCATTCCTGACCCGAGATGACTTCCTTCATCTCGTCCTTGAAGCGCTTCAGCGTCTTCAGCGTGCCCTCGTGGATCACCACGCTGTCGCGCAGCAGGCGCACGCCTGCCGAACGCCGCGCCACGCCTTCGGTGACGATACAACCCGCCACATTGCCGACGCCGGTGATCTTGAACACTTCCTTGATCTGCGCATAGCCGATGAAATGCTCGCGCACTTCGTTCTTCAGCAGGCCCGAGGCCGCCGCCTTGATATCATCCACCAGGTCATAGATGATCGAGTAATAGCGGATCTCGACCCCCTTCTGGTGGGCGCTGTTGCGCGCCGAGGCATTGGCCCGCACGTTGAAGCCGATGATCGGGGCGTTGGACGCCTCGGCCAGACCCACGTCGGTATCCGTGATCGCGCCGACACCGGAATGCAGGATGCGCACGCGCACCTCGTCATTGCCGATCTTCTCCAGCGCCTGCACGATCGCTTCGGCAGAGCCTTGCACGTCGGTCTTGATCAGCACCGGCAGTTCGGCGACCGATTTGTCCGCCTTGGCCTTGGCCATCAGCTGTTCCATCGTCGTCGCGGCACCGGCAGCGGCGCGTTTGTCGCGGGCAGCGCTTTCACGATAGGTGGCAATCTCGCGCGCCTGCGCTTCGGTTTCCACCACGTTCAGCACGTCCCCGGCCTGCGGCGTGCCGTTCAGGCCCAGCACTTCCACCGGAACCGACGGACCAGCCTCGGTCACCACTTCGCCCTTGTCGTTGATCAGCGCGCGGACCTTGCCCCACTGCTCGCCCACAACAAAGATGTCGCCCTTCTTCAGCGTGCCGTTCTGCACCAGAACCGTCGCCACCGGGCCACGGCCCACGTCGAGCTTGGCTTCGATCACCGCCCCGGCCGCAGCACGTTTCGGGTTGGCACGCAGTTCCAGAATTTCCGCCTGCAGCGCGATGGCTTCCAGCAGATTGTCCAGCCCCTTGCCGGTCTTGGCCGAAACCTCGACATCCTGCACGTCGCCCGACATCTCTTCCACGACCACCTCGTGCTGCAGCAGATCCGTGCGGACCTTCTGCGGATTGGCACCCGGCTTGTCGCATTTGTTGATGGCGATGATCATCGGCACCTTGGCGGCCTTGGCATGGGCAATCGCCTCGATCGTCTGCGGCATCACCGCATCGTCGGCGGCAACCACCAGCACCACGATATCCGTCACCTGCGCGCCACGGGCCCGCATCGAGGTGAAGGCAGCGTGGCCGGGCGTATCGAGGAAGCTGACCAGCGCGCCATTCGGGGTTTTCACCTGATAGGCGCCGATATGCTGGGTGATGCCCCCGGCTTCGCCGGACACCACATTTGCCTTGCGGATCGCATCCAGAAGCGAGGTCTTGCCGTGGTCAACGTGACCCATGATCGTGACGATCGGCGGGCGCGGCTGAAGATCTTCGGCCTTGTCCTGAACCGTGTCGATCACCTGTTCCACGTCGGCATCCGACACGCGCACCGCCTTGTGGCCGAATTCCTCGATCACCAGTTCGGCGGTATCGGCGTCGATGGCCTGGTTCATGTTGACCATCATGCCCATTTTCATGAGCGCCTTGACCACATCCGCAGCCCGTTCGGCCATGCGGTTCGCCAGTTCCGACACCACGATGGTTTCCGGCAGCTGCACGTCGCGCACCTGCTTCTCCGGCTTGGCGCCAAAGCCCATGGCTTTCTGACGCGCCTTTTCCTGCTTGCGCTTCATCGCGGCGAGCGAGCGGGTACGACCGCCCTCGCCATCCAGCGCGGAGGTCAGGGTCAGCTTGCCGGCGCGGCGACCATCGTCGCCCTTGCCTTTGGAGGCACGTTCACGCTCACGCTCTTCGCGCTCGCGATCGGTCTTGCGCGGGCTGAGCCCGGGCTTGGCCGAGGCCGGGCCACGATTGTCTTCGGTCGGGGCAGGCGATGCGGCGGGCGCCGCAGCTTCCTTAGCCGCCGGGGCAGCAGGCTGTTCTTTCACAGCCGATTTCGGGCGCGTGCCCAGAACGTCAGCCTTGCGGGCAGCTGCAGCAGCGATCTTCGCCTCTGCCTCGGCGCGGGCCTGGCGTTCTTCTTCTTCGGCCTTGGCCTTCTTCGCCGCTTCCTGTTCGCGGGCTTCGCGTTCTTTCGCCTCGATCTCGTCGCGGCGGCGCTGGCGATCTTCCTCGCGCTGGCGTTCTTCTTCCGCGCGGCGGGCGTTGTCATCCGCTTCACGCGCCTTGGCGGCGCGCAGGGCGGCCAGACGCCGCTCCATCTCGGCGTCGGAAATCCCGGCCGGACGTTTGGACGGATCGCCCAGATGCGGCGCCGAGCCGCTGGCGGCGCCACCGGCTGCGCCGGGCTTCGGCACCACAACGCGTTTGCGTTTGGTCTCCACCACGACGCTCTTGGTGCGGCCATGGGAGAAGCTTTGCTTCACCTGACCGGAACGCGGCGCGTTCCCACCACCAAGGCCAAGGGGTTTTTTACCGTCTGTATCGCTCATGCCGTCTTCGTATCCCTTCCGGCGGTCTCGCCGCCGTCCTGCCTGCCCGCTCCACCCCGGAGCCCGGCAAGCCTTGCCGCTTCCTCTACAACACGGTCGCTGAGTCCACCAGCCGCAAGCGCGCCGTGTATTGCATGTTCACGACCGAAAGCCAAACCCAATTCCTGGGCAGTCAGACAGTCGATAAACAGGCCCGTTTTCTCTGGCGGGCGCAGCTTGGCCTTGCCTCGCTCCGACCCGTCGCTGGCCTGAAGCAGCACGCGTGCGCTGCCTTTGACCAGCCAGTCCTTCACCTTCTCGTAGCCGGTCACCGCCAGCCCCGCCTTGCGGGCAAGGCTCAGCAGTTCCACCACGCGGCGCGCCAGCAGACCTTCGATCAGATCCGCCAGCCCGTCCGGCGCCTTGGCCGACTGGCGCGCGGCGCGGGAAAACATGCCCTTCGCCGCCGCCTTGTCAATCGCCGCGCGATCCGCCGCAACATAGAACCCCCGGCCCGGCAGGCGGCCCAGAAGATCCGGCACCACCACACCATCCGGCCCCATCACGAAGCGGATCAGCCCGCCTTTCGGCTGGCTTTCCCCGGAGACGATGCATTTCCGCTCCGGTTCATCCTGCTGGTCAGTCCGGCCCCCGCGGGTCATCCCCGACGCTCCGAGGCCCTCAGGCCTCGGCCTCCTCTTCGTCGTCGCCTTCGGCTTCAACGTCGCCGGATTGCAGCTCCGTCGGATCGACCCAACCCAGCATGACGCGGGCGGTCATCACCAAATTTTGCGCCTCTTCCAGCGACACGTCAAACTTTTCAAGCACGCCCTCGTCCTTCTTGCGCTGGCCGTTCTCGGTGGTCCAGCCACCGGCCAGCTCCCAGTCGGCGCAGGTCGCAAAGTCTTCAAGCGTCTTGATGCCGTCGCGCGCCAGCGCTTCGATCATCTGCGGCGTCAGCCCCTCGAAGTTGAACAGGCTGTCATCGACCCCCAGCGCACGGGCGGTTTCAATCGCCTTGCGGTTCTGTTCCTCGATATAGTCGCGGGCGCGGGCCTGCAGCTCGCCTGCCGTGCCTTCATCGAAGCCGTCGATCGACAGCAGCTCCTCCAGATCGACGTAAGCGACCTCTTCGAGGTTGGTGAAGCCTTCGGCCACCAGCAGCTGCGCCATCATCTCGTCGATGTCCAGCGTGTCGATGAACAGCTTGGTGCGCTCGGCGAATTCGGCCTGACGGCGGGCCGATTCTTCGGCTTCCGTCATGATGTCGATATCAAGGCCCGTCAGTTGCGAGGCCAGACGCACGTTCTGCCCGCGGCGGCCAATGGCCAGAGACAGTTGTTCATCCGGCACCACGACTTCGATCTTGTTCGCCTCTTCGTCGAACACGACCTTGCTCACCTCGGCGGGCTGCAGCGCGTTCACAAGGAAGGTCGCCTGATCCTGATTCCACGGAATGATGTCGATCTTCTCGCCCTGCAGTTCGTTCACCACGGCCTGCACGCGGCTGCCGCGCATCCCGACGCAGGCGCCCACGGGATCAATCGAGTTGTCATAGGAAATCACGGCGATCTTGGCGCGCGACCCCGGATCACGGGCCACGGCCTTGATCTCGATGATGTTGTCATAGATTTCCGGCACTTCCATCTTGAACAGTTCGGCCATGAACTGCGGATCGGTGCGCGACAGGAAGACCTGCGGCCCGCGCGCCTCGCGGCGCACATCCTTGATGTAGCAGCGGATCCGGTCGTTCGGGCGATAGCTTTCACGGCCGATCTTCTCGTTCCGGCGCAGGATGCCTTCGCCCCGACCGATATCCACGATGAGATTGCCGTATTCTTCGCGCTTGACCACGCCGTTGATGATCGTGCCCTTGCGGTCCTTGAATTCCTCGAACTGGCGGTCGCGCTCGGCCTCGCGCACCTTTTGCAGGATCACCTGCTTGGCGCTTTGCGCGGCGATGCGGCCCAGATCGACCGGGGGAACCTCGTCGATCACCTCGTCGCCGATCTGCGGGTCTTTCAGATAGGTTTTCGCCTGCTTGACGGTCAGCTGCGCATGGTGGTTTTCCACCTCGTCATCGCCGACAACGGTGCGGATGCGGGCAAAGGTGGCGCGGCCGGTCTTGCGGTCGATCTTCACCCGGATGTCGAGATCCGAGCCGTAGCGCGATTTCGCGGCCCGGGCGAGGCTCTCTTCCATGGCCTGAATGACCAGATCGGGGTCGATCATCTTTTCCCGCGCCACCGCCTCGGCGGTTTGCAGCAGTTCCAGCTGGTTCGCAGAAGTAATCGCCATGACGTTCCTCTTGGCCTTCAGTGTTTCGTCGCAGGGGTGTCAGACTCTTCGTCCTCGTCCCCTTCGGTTTCTTCGATCTCGTCGAACTGCGATTCGTCCACAACACCCGCCGCCTTGCGCTGGCGCAGCATCTCGGCGATCAACTCGTCCGTCAGCAGCAGTTTCGCATCCGACAGCCACTCGAACTTCAACCCGATGGTCAGCGGCTCGCCGCCTTCCTCGATCTCGATCAGCACTTCGTCGCCTTCGGTGCCCTGCAGCACGCCCTTGAACCGGCGGCGCCCGTCGATCAGCTCGGTGGTTTCCAGCCGGGCCTCGTAATCGACCCACATGTCGAAATCCTTCAGCCGGGTCAGCGGCCGGTCGATGCCGGGCGACGAGACTTCGAGGATATAGTTCTCTTCAATCGGGTCTTCCACATCCAGCACGGCGGACACGGCGGTGGAGATCGCGGCACATTCGTCCACCTCGATCCCGCCATCCGGGCGGTCTGCCATGATCTGCAGGGTGCGGGTGCGCCCGCCCATCAGGCGGATGCGCACCAGTTCAAACCCCAGCCCTTCGATGACGGGGTTGATGATATCCGCGATGCGGCGGTCAATGGCGGTTTTCGCGATCAGATCGGACATGGTATTCCTGAGGCCATCCGGCCAAAACAAAAAAACGGGCACTGGCGGCCCGTTCGCATTCGCTCGGTGGGCTGTCGGTTTGGACCCGCAGCGCCGCTGTTGCAAGCCATATAGGCGAAAGGCACCGAGTCTGCAAGCCTTATGAACAAGGCCTCAGGCGGCAGCTTTCACCGAGGCCATGCCTTCGGCCATCAGCCCGGCCAAAGCGGTGATGGCCGCCTGCCACGCCTCCAGTGCCGCATCGGTGAACCCGGCACGCAGCCAGCCCGCCAGCGAGATCAGCAGCGCCTCGGCCACCGGGGCGAAATGGTCGGCGGTCACCCCATAGGCGACATGCCGGGCGCCCAGGCTGCGGGCGGCGGGGGCCAATGCCTCGGGCCGGTCCAGCGTAGCAGCGGCGAAGGCCAGCACCGTCATCAGCTTGCGGCCCTGATCCGCCAGATCGGCCGGGAACATCGGGCGCACCTGCGGCGCGATGGCGAACAGCCGGTCATAAAAGGCGGCGGCAAAGGCGTGCTCCTGGCCTTTCAACAGCGCCACATGGGACCGGACGAGGGAAATCTGGTCGGGAGTTATAAGATTGGGGGTCATTGGCTTGCTCCATATACAAAGGAAAAGTGGCGCCACCCCGGAGGGGATCACAGGGCAGCGCCGGACCGGGGGTCAGACAAAGATCAACTGATCCATCACCTGCGCGCCGGTCATGCCATCCAGCACCAGAACAAACTCTCCCCCCCCTGCGGGCACATGCAGTTCGGTCCCGCTGGCGGTATCGACGGTGGTGATCTGGCCTTTCATGGCCAGCGCGAATTGCAGCTTGTCGATGCCGTCCTCGAAATCGGTGATGCGGTCCATGCCGCCCGTCTCGGCAGATGTGACAAAGACAAAGCTGTCCACGCCCGTGCCACCCGAAAGCACATCATTGCCAAACCCGCCCGAGATGACATCGTTGCCCTGCCCGCCAAACACCGTGTCGGCCCCTGCGCCGGCGGTGATCGTGTCGTTGCCAATCCCGCCATCGAACCAGTCGGTGTTCACATTGCCGGTCAGCAGGTCATTCCCGCCCAGGCCATAGAAGGTTGCGGCCGCCCCTTTGGTTTCCAGCTTGTCGTTGAAGTTCGACCCCAGCACGGTTTCGATGTTCACCAGCAGATCGCCCTGTGCATCCCCACCCGAACCGTTGCCGATCCAGCCTGCATAATCCGGGCCTGCCACATTGGCGGTGTTCAGCACCACGGTCACACCGCTGGCCGAGGCGATGTAATTGGCGGTATCTGATCCGGCGCCCCCATCCAGCGTATCCGCCCCGGCCAGCCCCGACAGCACGTCATTGCCCGCCCCGCCGCGCAGGCTGTTGCCGCTGGCATTGCCCGTCAGACTGTCATGCGACTGGCCGCCGATGACATGGGTAAAGTTGTAGATCGTATCGCCCTGCGCATCCCCGCCCGACGCTGTCAGCGTCGTCAGATTCACCGTCACCGCGCCCACCGACCCGGCATAGCTCAGCGTATTGGCCCCCGACCAGCCGTTCATCAGGTCGGCGCCGATGCCGCCCTCGATCGTATCATCGCCCGCATCGCCTGCGATGATGTCATTGCCGCCACCGCCGCGGATGCTGTCATGGCCATCCAGCCCGTACAGCGTGTCATTGGCCGAATTGCCCAGAATGGTGTTGTTCAGCGCGTTGCCGTTCGCCCGGATGCCGCCCACGCCGGTAAAGGTCAGGTTCTCGACATTCGCCGCCAGCGTATAGACGTTCAGAGAGACATTGACGGTATCATTGCCCTGCCCGACCCCCTCGATCACCTGATCGCCGATGTTGTCCACGAAATAGGAGTCGTCGCCGGTGCCGCCGGTCATCTTGTCGGCGCCAATGCCGCCCGACAGGATGTCGTTGCCCGCATCGCCGTTCAGCGTGTCATTGCCCGCATCGCCATAAAGCGCGTCATTGTCATCGCCGCCGCCCAGCCAGTCGTTGGCATCGCCACCGCGCACCGTATCGGCCCCGGCGCCCCCCACGGCCGTATCGCCATCGGCATCGCCGTTCAGGAAATCATTGCCGTCGCCGCCCGACAGATAGTCGATGCCCGCCCCACCATAGACCTGATCATTGCCTGTGCCACCATTGGCGATGTCATTGCCGTTCTCGCCGCGCAGGGTGTCATGGCCATCGCCGCCCTGCATCACGTCATACCCCTCGCCGCCCAGCAGGCTGTCATTGCCGCCGCGCCCGTCCAGCGTGTCATTGCCCGACCAACCGTAGATCGTGTTCACATTGTTCGACCCGGTGATCCGGTTGGCAAACTGGTTGCCCTCGCCCGAGGACACGATGTTGTCGTTCAGCAGGTCGAGATTCTCGAAATGGATGCCCAGAGAATAATGGCTGGCCAGCGACTGCACGGTATCTTCGCCCGCATCCGCATACTCATAGATCAGCGAATAGTTGGAATCGACGAGGAACGTGTCGTCGCCCGCGCCACCATAGACCGAATCCGGCCCGAACCCGTGCAGCGTGTCATTGCCATCCTCGCCATACAGCTTGTCTGCGCCATCGCCGCCCGACAGCAGGTCGTCGCCCGTGCCGCCCTTCACCGTGTCGTTGCCCTTGCCGCCATAAAGCGAGTCGTTGCCCGTCTCGCCGCGCAGCTCGTCCTCGCGGTAAGAGCCGGTCATCGCATTGTTCAGGCTGTTGCCGATCAGCAGGCTGCCACCCGAAGGCGTCTCGTAATCGCCGACCACGGTGGTGGAGCCGAAGAAATAGGACGACACCTGCAAATTCTCGATATTGGCGCCCAGCGTGTAATCCTGCGCCAGCAGCACCACCACGGTATCATTGCCCGCATTTGCCGCCTCGGTGACGGTGACAGTATGTTCCTGCGGGCCGACATTCACATAGGTGTCGTTCCCGGCGCCGCCTTCCAGATGGAAGGTCGAATTGCCCCAGAACCCGCTCGGATTGGCCTCCAGCCGGTCATTGCCCTCGCCGCCATAGGCCCAGCTTTCGACATCCGCAGAAAAGGTGCCCAGGGTGATATGGTCGTCGCCGATGCCGCCATAGGTCTTGCCGTCGGTGTCAAACTCGATCTTGTCATTGCCGCTGTCACCATAGACGGTGGCCGAGGCGACATTATCAATCACCCTGATGTAGTCGTCATTGTCGCCGCCATAGATCAGCGCGGTTTCGCCCCAGAAAGAGATCTGGTCATTGCCCGAACCGCCATAGATCGTGGCATTGCCGGTATCGTCGAACACACCGAAATCGCCCGCGCTGATCGTGTCATTGCCGCTGCCCGCGTCGATCGTGTCGTTCCCATCGGACGAATCGATGCTGTCATTGCCCGCGCCGGTGCTGATGTTTTCGCTGCCGCTGCCACCCTCGATGACATCGGTGCCGCCTTTGGTGGTGATGACGGCATCCACGTTGAACGATTTGATCCAGTAGTCGGCATCGTCGGGCGCGGTGAAGGTGGGTTTGAATTCGCTGAGTTCGATCTGAACGATGGGCATCTCATGTCTCCTGAAATCCGGGCGCTGCGCCCGTTGCTCTGGAAACCGTTCTGCGCCCCGAATGTTGCTGAACCGCGCCGCGCAGACGTAACGAATGTTTCTGAACTGTTTCTGACTACGCCGCGCATTTCTGGAAAGATCGTTACAGGATCTACGACCCCAGGCCCCGCCCGGCGCACCAATGTCCAATTGCCCCGCAAGCCGAACGCGCTACCATCATCTCATCCTGCGCGGAGATGCGACCATGATCCAATTACGCCCCCTGCTGGCCTGCCTCGCCCTGCTGCCCCTGCCCGCGCTGGCCGAAACCGAGGCGCAGGGCACGCTGAACCCCGACGAGATGAGCCTGAACCGCAATCTGGACGAGGCGCTGAAGGGCAATACCTCGATGACCACCTGCGCCTCGGGTTATCTGATGACGAAATCCGGCCAGCACGATATGGCGCGCCAGCTGTTTCAGGAATGTGTCGCCGATGGCTATACCGGCGCGATGACCTGGATGTCGTATCTGGATGACAACGGATTTGGTGCCCCGATGGACCCGGACGGCGCCGCGAATTATGACCGGATGGCCGCCGAGGCGGGCGATCCGGTGGGCATGTTCAATTACGGGCTCGATCAGATTCGCGGCCGCGGCACCGTGCAGGACGAAGCCGCCGGGCGCGCGCTGGTCGATCAGGCGGCGGCGCTGGGGTTCAAGGATGCGCAGCGCCTGCAAGCCTCGGGCTATGATCTGGAGGAGGTGACGCCCGACGCCGACAACTGGAAATACGCGCCGCTGTTCTGACGCGCCTCGATCACCGTCGCCGGTGTGCCGCCGATCCGCAGGATCCGGTCGGCCAGCCGCTCCGCCTCTGCTGCGGCATGGGTCACCAGCACCGTGGCCACCCCGCTTTGCGCGCGCAGGCGTTCAAACAGCGCCATCATCTCTTCGGCCAAAGCGGGGTCGAGCGAAACAAAGGGTTCGTCCATCAGCAGCACATCGGGCCGCGCCGCAAAGGCCCGCGCCAGCGCTAGCCGCCGTTGCTGGCCCAGCGACAGCGTGCCGGGCCAAGCCTGCGCCCTGTCACCCAGTTCCACCGCCTCCAGCGCCGCCTGCGCCTCGGCCTCGCTGCAATTCGCCGCCAGCACGATGTTGCGCAAGGCCGACCGCCAGGGCATCAGCACGGGTTCCTGAAACACCATCGCCACCCGCCCCGGCACTACAAGCGTGCCCTTCCAGCGCCGGTGCAACCCTGCCAGTATCCGCAGCAGCGTGGTCTTGCCCACGCCCGACGGGCCGGTGATCGCCACCGTCTCGCCCGGCGCCACATCCAGCGCCATGGGGCCAAGCAATGGCATCACCCCATGGCTTGCCGTGTCCAGCCGCAGGGACAGCGCGGGCGCCATCAGCTTCCCGGCTGCACGAACACGCCTTCGGGCAGGCTGGTCATCTTGCCGACCAACTCTTCGCCGCCAAGGCTCGCCATGATCTCCAGCATCTTCTGCGCCGCCGCCTCGTCCACCGGACCGGGGGCCGGGATACCGGCGCGGAAACCCGCCTTCAGTGCCGCAAACTGCGCATCGGATTTGGCGTTCATCTGCGGACGCAGCGCCTCCCATGCCGCATCATCTGTGGCGAGGATTTCCTTCGCCCCCCGGCTGGCCGCCGCCAGACCCGCCACCAGCTCCGGCTTGTCGCGCAGCAGTTCGCCCCGCACCACATAGCCCAGCAGCGGCGTATTGGCATCCAGCCCCAGCGCCTCGCCCGCCTGCGCCACGGTCACCAGCGGGCGCATCCCCGCCGCCTCCATCTTGGCGCCGAAATGCCAGAAATTCACCGCCGCATCCAGATCGCCCGACAGCGCGGTTTCAAAGATCAGCGGCGGCGCGCCAAACACCTGTTCGGTTTCCGCCGCCAGATCCATGCCGTATTCCTGCTGCGCATAGGCGCGCAGGATCAGCCAGCTTTTGTCCACAGGCCCGCCCGCGATACCGATCTGACCGCCCTTCAGATCGGCCAGCGTCTGCGCCGTGCTGTCCTTGCCCACATGCAGCGCCCCCACAGCACGGCTGTAGGGGATGAACACGAAATCATCGCCCGCCGCCCGCTGCCGCGCCACCCAAAGCCAGTCCGACACGATCACGTCAGCCTCGCCCGCCTGAAACGCCACCTGTGCGGCAGGCCCTGCCGCGACATCCTGCACCTGCATGGTAAAGCCGTTGGCCTTGTCCAGCCCATGGCTGGCAATCGTCGTCAACTCCCAGTTGACGGTGCCGCTGACCTGCGTGGCGATGCGCAACACCGCGTCTTCCGCAAGGCTGGCGGTGGTGGAAACCAGCACGGCCAGCGCCGCGCCCAGAATATGGCGTTTGTGGAACATGATCTCTCCTCCCAGAGAATTTTCCCCATCATAGCGCGCCACAGCGCCCCGCAAATTCGACCAAAGACCCCTATCCCGCCGCCCCGCCTACGACCAAAGCACGAGGCACGGCTTGACCTGCATCAACGCGCAACCCGTCCCCCCGGCGCAACCCTCGCCCGGAACGCGCAACCCCCAACGACTGGAGACGGGAATGACCCTCCGACACCTGTTCACCACCCTCTGCCTTGCCACCGCCCTGTCCGGCGGCGCGGCCATGGCCGAGGATGATTTCGCCGCTTTCGACACCATCAAGGTCGAGGCCGGGGCGAAACTGTTCGACGCCACCTGCCGCCGCTGCCACGCCACCGATGCCACCCATGAAAGCTATGGGCCGAAACTGGAAGGCGTGATCGGCCGCCCGGCGGGCTCGATCGAGGGCTACCCCTATTCCGACGCGCTGAAAGCCGCGTCCTTCGTCTGGACGGAACCGGCGCTGAAGGCCTGGATGGCCGACAATCAGGGCTTCGTGCCCGGCACCAAAATGCGCCATGTCGGCATCACCGACCCGGTGGTCGAGGAATTCATCCTCGCCTATCTCCGCTCGGTCCAGCACCAGTAAGCCAGACAGCCACCGTCGGCGCAGGGGGCAGGAGGGTGCGCCCTGCACCGACGGCCAAGGCCCGTCAGACGGGTATCCCCCCTTTTCCGCAGGCTGATCCCGTGCCCGCCCGGCGCGCTGCCCGCGCATGGCCCGGCACCGGCCCCTCTCTACGACCATGGTCCCCCCGCTTTACGACCATTGTGCAATTTCACGCACCCGTGAGCGGCCCGATGATACGGCAGGACCAAGCTACCCGCCGGAGGGGGCGTGCCGCCGAGGTCTTCAGGGGTCATCCAAGGGAGGAAACAGATGAACCGCTTTATCGTGGCCGTCACCGCCGCATTCATTGCCGCATCACCGGCAATGGCAGGTGTCACGGAAGAGGATCTGGCGAATGACGCCACCAGCACGGGCGACGTGCTGACCAACGGCATGGGCCGCGACCTGCAGCGCTTCAGCCCGCTTGCCACCCTGAACAAGGACAACGTGAAAAACCTCGTCCCCGCCTGGGCCTTCTCGTTCGGCGGTGAAAAGCAGCGCGGGCAGGAAACCCAGCCGCTGATCCATGACGGCATGATGTATGTCACCGCCTCCTACTCGCGGATGTATGCCATCGACCTGAAAACCGGCAAGGAAGTCTGGCAATACGACGCCCGCCTGCCCGAAGGCATCCTGCCCTGCTGCGACGTGATCAACCGCGGCGGCGCGATCTATGGCGACAACATCTATTTCGGCACGCTGGATGCCCGCATCGTCGCGCTGGATCTGAAAACCGGCGATGTGAAATGGAACAAGAAGATCGCCGATTACAAGGAAGGCTACAGCTACACCGCCGCCCCGCTGATCGTGAACGGCCTTGTCATCACCGGCAACTCGGGCGGTGAATTCGGCATCGTCGGCGAGGTGCAGGCCCGCAACGCCGAAACCGGCGAAATGGTCTGGACGCGCCCGGTGATCGAAGGCCACATGGGCACGCTGAACGGCAAGGAATCCACCATGACCGGGACGCTGAACGCGACCTGGCCGGGCGACATGTGGAAAACCGGCGGCGGCGCGACCTGGCTGGGCGGCAGCTATGACATCGACACCAACACGCTGGTGTTCGGCGCGGGCAACCCGGCACCGTGGAACAGCCACCTGCGCAACGCGGGCACCCCGACCGAAGGCAATGTGGGCGACAACCTCTATGCCGCCTCGCGTCTGGGCATCGACCCGGCGACCGGCGAAATCAAGTGGCACTTCCAGACCACCCCGCGCGAAGGCTGGGACTTTGACGGTGTGAACGAAGTGGTCGCCTTCACCGACAAGGACGGCAAGAAGAAATTCGCCACCGCCGACCGCAACGGCTTCTTCTACGTCCTGAACCGCGAGGATGGCAGCTTCGTGGATGCCTGGCCCTTCGTGAAAGACATCACCTGGGCCTCGGGCATCGACGACAACGGCCGCCCGATCTACATCGAAGAAGGCCGCCCCGGCGATCCGTCCAAGGCCGCCGATGGCGCCAAGGGCGAAATGGTGTTCTCGTCGCCGTCCTTCCTGGGTGGCAAGAACTGGATGCCGATGGCGTTCAGCCAGAACACCGGGCTGTTCTACGTGCCGTCGAACGAATGGGGCATGGACATCTGGAACGAGCCGGTGACCTACAAGAAGGGCGCCGCCTATCTCGGCTCCGGCTTCACCATCAAGCCGAACTACGAAGACCATATCGGTTCGCTCAAGGCCATCGACCCGGTCACCGGCGAATGGAAATGGGAGTTCAAGAACGAAGCCCCGCTCTGGGGTGGCGTGATGACCACGGCGGGCGGTCTGGTGTTCTTCGGCACGCCCGAAGGTGACTT
The DNA here is from genome assembly GCF_900110025.1 of Gemmobacter aquatilis. Lineage (GTDB taxonomy): Bacteria > Pseudomonadota > Alphaproteobacteria > Rhodobacterales > Rhodobacteraceae > Gemmobacter > Gemmobacter aquatilis. Next base: position 759,584 of record NZ_FOCE01000001.1, read on the forward strand.
CATCGCGCTGGACGACACGACGGGCGAGCAGCTCTGGTCGTTCCAGACCGGCTCGGGCATCGTCGGCCAGCCGGTCACCTGGGAAGCCGATGGCGAGCAATATGTCTCGATCGTATCGGGCTGGGGCGGCGCGGTTCCGCTCTGGGGCGGCGAAGTAGCCAAGAAGGTGAACTACCTCAATCAGGGCGGCACCGTCTGGACGTTCAAACTGCCAAAACAGCTTGCCATGGCGAACTGACCCCCTCCGGTCAGCAAAGCCTGCAAGGCGCGCCATCCGCAAGGGTGGCGCGTTTTGCATGGGCGCGCCCAAGGCAGCGCCATCCCGATCCGGCGCGCACCTCCCGTTGCCCCTTCACCCTGGCCCAAATACTCATGCGCCGCTGGCCACCCCCAAACCCCGGCAGATCACCTGCCCCCCCTCTCCCCTCGGGGGAGAGGGCAGGGTGAGGGGGAGGGCAGGGTGTGAGGGGAGGCCCGGCAAAGCCTGCACAAGCCAAAACGGGCCGCACGCCGCGACCCGCACCCGCCCTCTCTCTGAACGTCAGCCCTTGCGCCCCTGCATTCCGCGCGCCGGGTCATAGCCCCACAGCGCCGCGCCTGCAAAACCTGCCAGCGCCAGCGCCACCCAGCCCAAGGCGGGCAGGTTCATCTGGCCATACAGCGCAAAGCGGATCAGCTCCACCGCGTGGGTAAAGGGGTTCAGCGCGCACAGATCGCGCAGCAGCGGGCTCGATTCCGCCATTTTCCACAGCGGGTAAAGCGCGGAGGACAGAAAGAACATCGGGAAGATCACGAAGTTCATCACGCCCGCAAAATTCTCCAGTTGGCGGATCACCGAGGACAGCATCAACCCCAGCGCCCCCAGCATAAGCCCCCCCAGCGCCAGCGCCGGGATCACCGCCAGATAGCCCTGCCACGGCATCACGATGCCCCACAGCGCCGCAATCGCCAGAAACGCCGCGCATTGCAGAATCGACACCAGCGTTCCCGCCAGCAGCTTGGCGAACAGCAACCACCAGCGCGGCAAGGGCGCCGTCAGCAGCAGCCGCATCGAGCCCATTTCCCGGTCATAGACCAGCGACAGCGCGCTTTGCATCCCATTGAACAGCAGGATCATGCCGCACAGGCCAGGGACGATATAGGTCTCGTAGGTGATATAGGTCTGATAGGGCGGGGTGATCGAAAGCCCCAGCGCGGCGCGAAAGCCGGCGGCAAAGACGAACAGCCAGACCAGCGGGCGCACCAGCGCCGCGACCAGCCGCCCGCGCTGGCCGACAAAGCGCAGTGCCTCGCGGTGCAGGATGGCGCGCAAGGCGATGAGCCAGCTCATGGGTGGCCTCTGTCGCCGGGGGGCTGTCTGCCCCCCACGGTGCCTGCGGCACCGCCCCCCGAGGATATTTCGGCCAAGATGAAAGGCGCAGTCGCGGTCAGGCGCAGGAACATCTCGCGCAGCGGCTCCGACCCGCGCAGCGCGGCGGTCTCGCCGCAGGCGAGGATGCGCCCCTGATGCAGGATGGCCAACTGGTCGCTGTCGCGCACCTCGTCGGTCAGATGGGTGGCCCAGAGCACGGCCAGCCCCTGATCCGCCAGATCATGCACATGATCGGTGATCGCCATGCGCGCGGCGGCATCAAGACCGACGGTGGGTTCATCCAGCAGCAGCACGGCGGGGCGATGGATTAGGGCGCGGGCAATCTCCATCCGGCGGCGGTGGCCGCCATTCAGGTTGCGCACGGGTTCGCGCGCGCGTTCGGCCATGCCCAGCCGGTCCAACACCTCGGCAGCGCGCCGCTCGGCTTCGCGCCCGGCAATGCCATGCAGCGCGGCGAAGTAGAGCAGGTTGCGCCGCACCGTCAGATCAAGGTCCAGCGTCGGTTGCTGGAACACCACGCCGATCCGCGCCAGCGCCGCGCGGGGGGCGCGGGCAATATCCTGCCCCGCCACGCAGATCCGCCCCTTACGCGTGCTGAACAGCCCGGTCAGCAGGTTGAACAGCGTCGATTTCCCCGCCCCGTTCGGCCCGAGCAGCGCACAGAACCGCCCCGGCGCCACGTCCAGCGTGACGCCCTCCAGCGCCCGTTTCGCGCCGTAGCGATAGCCGACCCCGGTGATGCTCAGGCCCTGATCCGTCACTCGATGGTGATCTCCAGCTTCTGGCTGTCGCCGGTCGATCCCGGCACATGCAGGGTAAAGCGCCCCGGTTTCACCGCGATGAAGCCGATCTCCATCGTGCCCGCCTCGTCAAACTCCACCGAATCGAGGCCAAGCGGGCGGATTTCCAGCCCTTCGATCACGATCTCGTCGATCCAGATCGCGCGGAAGAATTCCGGCCCGACCAGCGCCAGCTCCTGGCTGCCATCGGCCTCGATCTCGAATTCGTAATAGGTGCCGGATTTCAGCACCCAGGGCGCCGCCGCCAAAGGCGCGCCCGCCGACAGGGTGATGGGCGGCAGATCCTGCTTGTTGCCCGCGGACAGCAGCCCGGCCAAGCCCATCTCGGCGCCTTCGGCACAGGCCATGGCGGGCAGTGTTGCGGCCATCAGGGCCGCCATCATCAGCGCTTTCATATCATCCTTCCCTTCAAACTCAGCCCTTGGTCGGGCGCATCGCGGCCCCCCAAGGGAAACGGCCCACCTTGATCGACTTCACCGCATCTTCCGCCGCCACGTCGATCACCGTCACATCGCCCGACACGCCATTGGTGGTGAACAGTTGCGCATTGTCGGGCGAAAAGGCCATGTGCCAGACGCGGCGGCCGACCAGAATGTATTTCTCCACCGCCAGCGTTGCGGTATCCACCACTGCCACATGATTGGCCGGCCCCAGCGCCACGAAGGCCTTCTTGCCATCGGGCGTGAACTTGAACCCCACCGGCTGGATCAGATCGCTGTTCACCCCGGTGATTTCAAACCGCACCTTGCCCAGTTCGGTCTGATCCGCCGCCTTGAACACGGTGATCGTGCCGCCGATTTCGGCACTGACCCAAAGCTGCGCGCCATCGGCGGTGAATTCGGCATGGCGCGGGCGGCTGTCCACCAGCGTATTGGCGAAAAGCTGATGGGTGCCCGTGTCGATCCAATGCGCCATATTGGTGGTTTCCGATGTGGTGATCGCCACCTTGCCATCGGGGCTGACTGCCATGCCTTCCGGCTCGATCCCCACATTGATCTGCGTCACCACCGTGCGGCTTTCGGTATCCACCACCGTCGTCACCGCATCATCTTCGTTGGCGATGTAAAGATGGCGGTCATCCGGGGCCAGCACGAACTGTTCCGGGTCTTCGCCCGAGGGCAGTTCGTGCAGGATCGCGCCGGTCGCCGGGTCCATCACCTGCACGGTGTCACTGTCCGAGGCGCAGATATAGACGCGGCTGAAATCCTTGGAGAAGGTGATGCCGCGCGGGCGTTCGCCGGTGGGATAGGTCTTCACCACCTCCAGCGTATCGGCGTCGATCACACTGACCGTATCGTCCTTTTCATTGGTCACCCAGATCTCGCCCGCCTGCACCGGCAGGGCAATCGTCATCAGCAACAGGGCAAGGCGGGTCATCGTCATCCTCCGAAAGCGGTGCATTGGCTCTCGGGTTCGTCCATCCCGAGACTGTCGGTTTCATTGCGCTGGTGCAGAAACCCCTCCACCGGGGCCAGCGTCACCAAAGCGCGGGCATTGGCCACGGCGATGGGCTGGCGCAACTGGCCGTTCCAGTGCCGGAAGGTCAGCGCGCGGCCCTTGAAGCCATCCAACTGGAACGCATCAGACAGCATATAGGCGCGCAGGGTCGCCGGATCGGCGCTGCCCGTCCGCGTCACCGCCTCGCCAATGGCGCGCATCGCGGCCCAGGCGGCATAGTCGCGGCTTTGCATGTTGCGATGCGCGACCTTCTCGAACCGCTGCTGCAACTGCACCGCGCCCCATTGTTCCAGAACCGGGGTCCAGCCCAGCCCCTCCAGCCCCTCCGACCCGGCGATGGGGCGGGGCAGCCAGGTGTTATGCTCCACATAACGCCCGAAATCATCGGCCTCGTCCGCCACCAGCAGCACGTCATGGTCGGGCAGATCCTGGGTGAAGGGCGGCAGTTCCCTGGTCGCGGCGCGGCGCAGATCGGTGTCGAAGCTCCAGGTCTTTTCGCCCACCAGCGTCAGCCCGAACTTGCGCGCCGAGGCCCGCAGCGCCTCGGCATAGGCGGCATCTTCCGGCTTTGGCCCGACGATCAGCGCCAGATTGCGCCACTGCTTGGATTGCAGCACCTGCATCAGCGCATCGGTGCGCGCCGCATCCTCGGGCATCGTGTGCAGCAGATTCGCCCGGCAGTCCTGCGACCGCAGCGCCGCCGCGCCGGAGGCGACGTTGAACAACAGCTTGCCCTGCGCCTCGGCCAGATCGGCCACGGTCAACAGATCGGCGGGCGCCCCCTCCATCAGCACGACACCCGCGCCGGGCAAGGCCGCCCGCGCCGCCGCCGCCAGATCACCGCCCGGCGGCACCGAAACCAGCGTCAGCGCATAATCATGGCCCAGAAACTGCCCCGTGGTCTTCACATCGGCCAAGGCCACCTCGGCGCCCGCAATCCCCAGATCCTCGGGCACCGGATCGAGGTTGGACAGCACCGGCGGCAACACCACCTCCTGCCGCAGATACAGCACCGGCACCTCCAGCTTTGTCGCCTGCGCGGCAGCCGCACCGGCGCAAACCCCGAACGTGACCGCAAGCGCGGCCCGCTGCAAAACCGTGAAATCCATGTTCCTCGTCTCCCTGTCGCCATGTTCGGCGCGGGGGGCGACAAAGGGTATAAGACATTGGTCGCAGCCCCCGCCCGTTCTGCACGAAAGTCCAATACCGCACTGCGGCATGGTTCGGTTACCTCAACCAAACGCTCCAGGGAGGAAGAGCCAATGACCTATTTTGCGCGCGGACTTGCAGCCGCTCTGGCCCTCGCGGGCCTCACCTCGGTTGCCTTCGGCCATGGCGACGTGAACCCGCAGCCGGTGAATACCGATGCCCTGCCCGACGTGGGCGAGGAATGGCTGATCGAAAACCCCTATCGCGCCGAAAAGGCCGGGGACGAGGTCTGGGCCACTGCCGTGTCGATCGGCGACAGCGCCTATAACCAGAACTGCGCCCGCTGCCACGGCCTGGGCGTGGTGTCGGGCGGGCTGGCCCCCGACCTGCGCTTTCTGGAAGCATCGGAATATGGCGATGAATGGTTCGTCGAACGCTTCCAGCACGGCTACCAGCAGGACGGCGTGACCAAGATGCCCGCCTTCGGCGAGGTTCTGGGCCAGAAAGCCGCCTGGGCGATCCGCACCTATATCGAAACCCGCCCCGAGGATGGCGCGCTCGATGCCCATTCCGCCCGCCTGACCGAGATCCGCGATGCAATCCATGCCGGCACCGGCGATGCGGCCAAGCTGAAGGAAGAGCTGATGGCCGTCGCCGCCGAGGTGAAAACCGCCTCCGGCGCGCCACTGGCCGACAGTGCGGCGCGGCAGGCAGCCCTGTTCCTGGACGGCTCGCCCGAAGGCGCCAAACACGCAGCCGACGCGCTGACCGTCGGGCTGTCGGCCGCGCATTGATCATGCGGCACCGCGCCCTTTTCACGGGGCTGGCGGCGGGGGCTTTTGCCCTCGCCGCCCTTCCCGTTTTTGCCCGCTGCGAAAACGTGACCCCCGGCCCCCGCCCGCAAAACACCGCGCGCGAATTCATCGGCGAAACGCTGGATGACATCGTGGCGCGCGGCACGCTCAACATCGCGGTCTACGAAAACTTCCCCCCCTACAGCTGGGAGGAGGACGGCACACCGAAAGGCGTGGATATCGAGGTCGGGCGCATCCTCGCCGACAGCCTCGGCGTGAAGCCCGTCTACCGTTTCGTGCAGGCGGGCGAAACGATGCAGACCGATCTGATGACCTATGTCTGGCGCGGCGGCGTTCTGAAGGAACCCGTCTCCAACGTCATGCTGCATGTGCCCTATAACAGCGAATTCACCTGTCTGGTCGAACAGGTGGTGTTCACCGGGCAATATGCACAGGAAATCGTCGCCATCGCCTATCGCCGCGACGCCTATCCCGATGCCGTGCAATCTGACGCGCTGCGCCACGAAGGCGCGCCGGTGCCCGCCTATTTCCGCTTCGATACCGTGGCGGTGGAAAACGACTCGATCTCCGATTTCTACCTGACCGCCTTTCCCGGCGGCCAGATCGGGCCGAACATCCACCGCTTTCCCGATATGGCCAAGGCCATGGCGGCGCTGAACACGGGCGAGGTGATGGCCGCAATGGGCCCGCGCGCACAGCTGCAATTCGGCGCGGGCGAGGGGGTCACCATCCACCAGCCGCCCCTCGCCGGTTTCGCGCTTGGCAGCTGGACGCTCGGCATCGCCGTGCATCACAGCCACCGCGACCTCGCCTATGCGCTGGATGATGCCATCGTGGCCGCCTTGGCCGATGGCCGGCTGGAAAAAGCCTATGCCGATTACGGCCTGACCTTCACGCCCCCGCAGCGCTGACCCCAACCACCCCCGCGCAACGCCCCCCTCTCCCCCCGGGGGAGAGGGCAGGGTGAGGGGGACAACGCGCCACCTCCGCCACCCCAAACACACCGCACCCCCTCCCCCTGACAGGGGGAGGGTTGGGGAGGGGGCAGCGCACCGCCCCGCTCAAACCACCTGCAAATCCCCGTTGAAATCCACCAGCACCACCGCCCGCACCTCGGGCACCTGCGCTCTCACTGCCGCCACCCCGGCCCGGTCGGCAAAGACCAGCGCGGTAGACAGCCCGTCGGCCAGCGCAGCACTGTCCGCCTCCACCGCCACGGTGGACCAGCGCGGCCCATATCCCTTGGGGTGCAGGATATGCCCCTGCCCGCCCACCAGCATCGCGCCGGGCGAACTCGTCGCCAGCGCCCCGCCGCTCAGATGCCGCTCCGCCAATATCCCCGCCACCGGATCGGCGATGCCCAGCCGGAACGGCCCGCCCAAAGCGGCATATTCGCCGATATTCACCAGCGCCCGCGTAAAGCCCCGCGCCGCCAGCCAGTCGCGCACCAGATCGCTGGCCCAGCCCTGCACCACCCCGTTCAGCGTCAGCGCCTGCCCCGGTGCCAACCGCAGATCGGGCGCCAAAACCACCCGGTCCCAGCCGATCACCGCCCGCGCCGCCGTCCCGTCCCCGCCTTCCGCCAAGGCCCGCCACAGCGGCTGCACCGTCGGGTCGAACACCCCGCCGGTCAGCCCATGCAGCCGGTCCGCCAGCGCCAGAACCTCGGCCATCCAGCGCGAGGGCACCCCGCCCCCCGCCGCATTGATCCGCGAAAGCTCCGAGTCGCGATAGAGACTGAACACCGCCTCGATCCGCGCCAGCAGCCCCGGCACCTCTGCCAGCGCCGCCTCGGCCCCCGGCCCGTCAAGCTGCACCGCGACATCCGCCCCCAGCGCCACGCCCTGCCAGCCCGCCGCCTGCGCAGGCCCGGCCACACAGCAGGCCGCCGCGATCTGCAAGAACCGCCGCCGCCTCATCGCGCCGCCCCCGCCTGACTCGTCACCTTCATCGCCCGCCCCTTCGCCGCCAGCACCAAAGGCACGCATTGCCGCGCGTCATTGTGAATCGTCACGCAATCAAGACACTGAAAACACTCGGAATAGCTGATCGTCCCCGAGGCTTTGATCGCCCCGTATTTGCAGCGCACCTTGCACAACTGGCAGGGCGATCCACATTCCGCCCGCCGCGCGATCCAGTCGCGCCCGCGCAGCAGACCCCCGATCGCCATCAGCGCGCCCAGCGGGCAGACATAGCGACAGAACCCCTTGAAGGTGAACATCCCCAGCACCAGCCACGCCGCGGCATAGGCCACGAACGGCCAGTCGCGCAGGAAGAACGTGGTGATCGCGGTCTTGAACGGCTCCACCTCGGCCACGGTATCCACCCTGTCGGGGCGCAGCAGCACCGTCGCCACCATCGCCGCCAGCAACCCGTATTTCAGCCATTTCAGCCGCGCATCCCAGATCGTCGAAAGCTCCCATTCCGGCAGGCGCAACAGCCGCCCCAGATGATGCGCAAATTCCTGCAACGCGCCGAACGGGCACAGCCAGCCGCAAAACAGCCCGCGCCCCCACAGCACGAAGCCCAGCCCCGCCACCGCCCAGATCAGCAGCGAAAACGGGTCATACAGCAGATAGGCGAAACTGCCGCCCTCCAGCGCCGTGCGCAGCGTGGCCAGCGGGGTGACGATGGAAAGCTGTCCCTGCCCCCACCAGCCCACAAACCCGGTCATCACCGCCAGAATCCCCAGCCGGACCGGCGTATAGACCCGCAGCGCCGCCAGCCGGTTCATCCCCGGCCCCAGCGCCAGCAGCAGCAGCGGCAAGGCCACCGCCAGCGCGATCAGATCGCCCGCCCGGTTGCGCATCGCCTCGGCCCAGGGCGCCAGCGCCTTGGCCACCTCGGCCCGGGCATAAAACCGCTCCGGCGTCACATGGGTCAATTCGAACGTCACCGACCCGACCTCGGGCTGAAACATGCCATGCTGGCGCACCGCCTGCACCTGCAAGGTCCACTCGCGCGCCGGATCAAAGCCCAGCCGCCGATCCGTGCGCAAGATCATCGCCGTGCCCTCGGGCACACCGGGCCGGGTGTTGAAGATCATGTCGGCATCGCGCAGCGCCACCGGCAAGCCATCCTGCACTGCGCCCAGCAGATCGGGGGCGGTGTTGCGCACGAAATCCGCGCTCACCAACCCATGCCGCCCGGCGTCGATCACCAGCAACGGCTCGTCATCGGGCGACACTTTCAGAAACCGATCCAGATCGCGCAGCGCCTCGTCATCCAGCACCGCCCGCGCGATGCTGGGCGCGCCAATATCCACCAGCCACAGATCCAGATACAGCCCACCCGGATCAGCCTGCGCCTCGGCATCGTCCTGCGCCCAGACCGTGCCCTTGAACGCCGCATCCAGTTCGGCATTGGTCACTTTCAGGTTGCGCGCGATGCCCTGATCCACCAGCGCCTGCCAATCCAGCGCCTCGTCATGGTCCGGGTCGGGATGCGCAGGCGGGGCGGATTGCACCCCCTGCATCTTTTCCCGCGCCACCTGCAGCGTCGCCGCCAAAATCGACTCATGCGCGATACGGACCGAAGCCGTGGCCTTCGTTACCCCATCCAGATAGACCAGCCCCGACCCCGCGCCGCCCTCGCCATAAGGCACCCCCACCACCAGCGGCGTATTGATCGAATGGCCCCGGTATTGCTCCAGAAACTTCCGGAACGGCGCCTCGCCAAGGCCGGAAACGAAGATCGGCTCGTTATGCGAAATCAACCGCACATCGATGAACTTGCCTTCCAGATCCAGCAGCACCAGCATGTTGATCGGCCCGCCCGAAAAGCCGGGCAGCGGCGCCATGTCCTTGGTCTCGAACACATAGCCCGCCTCGGCCCCGCCGGAATTGAGCAGCGTCCACACGCCCAGATCATTCACCGGCTCGCCCAAGGCATAGGGCGGCACGATGAAGGCCGCGATCTCGTCGCGGGTCAAAGGCGCGGCCAAGGCGGCAAGGCCCTGCACAAACAAGAACAGAAGTGCCAAAAGAATACGCATGGCGCAAAGCCTATGCCCGCCCGCCCCGCGCCGGGAATTGGACGAAGGTCGCAACGCCCTCGCCCGCACAACGTCTTATCTTCCGCCTATGACCCGCACCGCCCCCACCCTGCCCGACCGCCTGATCCTCGCCCTGTCGCTGGCGGGGTTCGTCGCCTTCTGGTGGGGGCTGTCGGCGCTGAAGGCCGATCCCCGCGTGCTGCCCGCCCCGCCCGAGGTTCTGGCCACCCTCTGGGCCGAAGCGGCGTCGGGTCGGCTCTGGCACCACATGGGCGCCACGCTGGGCCGCGTGGCACTGGCCTTCGGCCTGTCGATGCTGCTGGGCAGCGGGCTGGGCGTGATGCTGGGCCGGATCCCCCGGCTGGACCGCTGGCTTGGCCCCTGGGTCACCATCTTCCTCAACCTGCCCGCGCTGGTGGTGATCGTGCTGTGCTATCTGTGGATCGGGTTGAACGAGACCGCCGCCATCGCCGCCGTCACCATCAACAAGACCGCCATGGTGCTGGTCACCCTGCGCGAAGGCGCGCGCACCCTGTCGCCCGCGCTGGCCGACATGGCGCAGGTCTACCGCTTTTCCCGCATGGCCCGGCTGCGCCATATCCTGCTGCCGCAACTGGCGCCCTTCATCGCCGCCGCCGCCCGCACCGGCCTTGCGATCATCTGGAAGATCGTGCTGGTGGTCGAATTTCTGGGCCGCTCTTCCGGCGTGGGCTTTCAGATCCACCTGAAATTCCAGTTGTTCGATATTCCCGGCGTGCTGGCCTATGCGCTCAGCTTCGTCGCGGTGATGCTGGTGATCGACTATGCGCTGATCCAGCCCTTTGAACGCCGCGCTACCGCATGGCGCAACCAGACCGGGCCCAATACCTGATCCCCGGCGGGGGGGAGGCCCCGCCGGGGTGGGTATCGCCTTATGCGGTGAGGGCCGCGTCAGAGGTCTGGCGATAC
>NZ_FOCE01000018.1 GCF_900110025.1 Gemmobacter aquatilis
GACTTCTGTTCAGAAGCGCCCCGCCCGACAACGCGGGCGAGGCTGGACATGATACCCATGGGGAACTCGTTAACTGCACTACGGTATCATAATACCACAGCGCAGAATCCGCCCGCAAGGGTTTTGTTATAGTATCACGCCGCCAGATGATCCAAGTTCAGGCCGGGGTAGGCAATCGCGTTCACCAGTTCCACCCGCTGTTCCAGCATCCCTTGCGGCATGATCCCATATTTCCCGGTTGTCGTCGGCTCTGCATGTCCAAGGATGAAGCCGAATTGCTGGTCAAGGTGGCCCGCCCGCCGCAGCGCATCGGCAGCCCCATGACGGAAGGAATAGAGCGACAGGCCCCGGCCTTCTTTCAGGCCGATCCGGATCATGTAGCGCCCGAACTCGCGCGACACATCCGCCATCATCTGCCCGCGCACATTGCGCACCGCACCGGGGAACAGCGCGGGGCCGCCCTCTTTCACGCGGGTCTCATGGTATGTGAGGAAGCCAAGGCGGATCAGTTCTGGATGCACCGGCACCACCCGCATGGAACCGGCGGTCTTCACCGATTTGCCCGCAGCGGTTTCGTCGCCTTCGGTCGTAATGTGCATGATCCAGTGCCCATGCTGTTGCCGAACATCGTTCACCGCAAGCTGGCCGATCTCGCCGGGCCGGGCACCAGAGAACAGCATAATCAGCGGCACCCAATAGCGGTGATCGCGGATCAGCACATCACCGGGCTTGGCAACATTGCGCCATTCGGTCGCGCTCTTGCAGCCGGTGAACCAAGGCGAGGTGAACAGGGTTTGAAGCTGGTCGCTGGTGAAGGGCAAGGTCGCGGTCTTGCGTTCCTTCTTCAACATCATCTTTTCGGTCGGGTTCTCGCCAATATAGGCGTTATCCACCGCCCATGACAGGAAGGCCCCGAGGCTGGACAGATAGCGGTTCACCGTGCGGTCAGACAGCGTAGGCTTGCCGATCTGTTCATTCGCCCGGATGATCTGGTGAAAGGTCATCCCGGCGAAGGCTTTGGTTTCCGTGGCCTTGACCGGGTAATCTTGCAGAAGCTGTTTCCACTCGCGCACTTCAACCTTGCTGATCTTCGCAATCGGGAAGCTGGCCCCCACCAGATCAACAAAGGTGCCAATGTCGCGGCGGCACTGGTCCAGCCGATCCTGCGCCACACCGTTCGGATTCTCGCGGGCGAACTTTTCGAACACATCCATGATCGTTTCGCCCGGCTTCGCAGTTTCGCGGCGCGGGCCAACGGCAGGCTTCACCAGCGGGTCACGCGGCTGGCCCGAGTAATCGCCCCGATCCCGTTCAAGGCTGCGTTCCAGCGCCTCAGCCTCGGCCCGCATCATGTGCCGGGCAAGGCTGATCCATTCCGGCGTTCCACGGTTCACCAGAAGGCGGTTCGCTTTCAGATAGGCGTCAACCTCATGGGCGATCAGCGCGGTTTCGCCCTTTGCCAAATGCTGCCGCAGATCGGCCAGCTTTACCTTCCTGTGTTCGGATGACACATCCGCCATGCGCTGCGCCACCATCAGGTCAAGGCCTGCGTCCAGCACCTGCAACGGGTCAAGGCCGCTGATGTCGTCGCGTTCGATCCGGGCGATAGCCTCGGCCTTCGCCGCCTGCACCTCGGCTTCCCCCGGCAGGGCTGCGCGGGCCTGATCGTCGCGGGCAAGGCTGCCGGTGTATTGATCCCAAACCGCGTGTTCGCGGTCAGCAGGCACCAGCACCCGCCGGGCGCGCATGTCTTCAAACTCGCGGTGCCAGTTCGTGATGACCGGGTGCAGGCGGCGCTTGGCCTCGGCCAGATCAGAGGTTCCAAGCGCCTTCACCAGTTCCTTCCGTCCTATGACTTTCACCAGATCAAGGGGAACTCTGATCCTCGCGGAATAGGCGGCACCGCGCCGGAAAAGGTAACTTGGAAGGGCCATGACTGCACCATGTGGAAGGGTCGCGTGTTACAGTCATGTGTTACAGTTCAAAGCTGGATAGTCAATAAACACCATATACTTACGAGAAAATAAGGGCTTGGAAAAAGTTGGATTAATGTCCTAGCGCCCCAGCCAATATCATCTTAGCATGGGTACACGCCGCGCATATGGCCAACCCTTTTCAGGCCAGTCCCCAAAAGGACCAGCGCGGAATTGCCCCCGCGCGGTCAGGTTCACCCCTTGCGGGAGAGCGCTTCGGCCAGAAGGCCGGTGACGATCTCGGCGGGCACCTGATCGGTGACGAAGGCCTCACCGATGCCGCGGGCGAGGATGAAGCGCAGCTTGCCATCAAGCACCTTCTTGTCCTGCGCCATCAGCGCCATCAGCGCCTCGGCACCCGGCAGGTCGCCCGGGATGTCGGCGATGTCCACCTTCATCCCCATGGCGCGCAGATGGGCGCGCACGCGGCTCGGCGCCTCCTGGCTGCACAGGCCCAGCCGTTGGCTGAGTTCGAACGCCAGCGCGCAGCCGATGGCCACGCCCTCGCCATGCAGCAGCCGGTCACTATACCCCGTGGCTTTTTCCAGCGCGTGGCAGAAGGTGTGGCCCAGGTTCAGCAGCGCGCGGTCCCCCTCTTCCGTCTCGTCGCGCACCACGATTTCGGCCTTCATCTCGACAGACCGGCGCACGGCATACTGCCGTTTCACCGGGTCGCGGGCTAGATCGGGGCCGTTGACCTCCAGCCAGTCGAAGAAAGCCGCGTCGCCCAGCAGGCCGTATTTCACCACCTCGCCATAGCCGGCGAGAAAATCGCGGGTGGGAAGCGTTTCCAGCAGTGCAATGTCGGCCAGCACCAGCGCAGGCTGGTGGAAGGCGCCGACAAGGTTCTTGCCCTGCGCGGTGTTGATGCCGGTCTTGCCACCGACCGAACTGTCCACCTGTGCCAGAAGCGTGGTCGGGATCTGCACGAAGCGCACCCCGCGCCGCAGCACGGCGGCGGCAAAGCCCACCAGATCGCCGATCACGCCGCCACCAAAGGCCACGACGACATCGCGCCGCTCCACCTTCTGCTCCAGCAGCCATTCCACAGTGCGGGCGAATTGCGGCCAGCCCTTGGTCGACTCGCCGGGCGGCAGGGCAAGGCTGACCATCGTGATCCCCTCGGCCACCAGCGCCGCCTCCAACGCGGCCAGATGCCGGGCCGCGACGGTTTCATCGGTCACCACAGCCACGCGCTTGCGGCGCAGCAGCGGTGCGATTTCGGCCCCGGCCCTGCCCAGCAGCCCCACTCCGATACGCACCTCATAGGCGCGCGCGTCCAGCGCCACCGGCACCACATCCATCGTCATTGCTCAGATCCTTTCCAGCACGTCGTCGCGCCCGCGCAACGCCTCGATCACCCGCAGCGCCATCTGTTCGACCGACAGGTCGGGAGCGGCGTCAACTGTCAGGTCGGCTTTTGCGTAATGCGGCACCCGCGCCTCATATAGCAGGCGCAGCGTCTCGCGCGGGTTTTCGGTGCGCAACAAGGGGCGCGTGGTCTTGTGGCGAACCCTGTGCCACAGCAATTCCAGATCGGCGCGCAGCCAGACCGAGATGCCCTGCCCCGCAATCGTCGCCCGGTTCACTTCGGACAGAAACGCCCCGCCGCCGGTGGACAACACGCAAGGCTCGCCCTTCACCAACCGCGACAGAACCTCGGTTTCGCGGGCACGAAAGAACGGCTCGCCATCGCGTTCGAAGATTTCGGCGATGCTGCGTTGTGCGGCCTTGACGATTTCTTCGTCGGAATCCCGGAACGGAACTCCCAATGTGCGCGCCAGCGCGGTGCCCACCGCCGTCTTGCCCGCCCCCATCATTCCAACCAGCACGACCGTCTTTTTCAGCCGCTCCGTCACCCTTTGTTCCCCCGCCGAGGCACATATCCGGCGATGCAATGCCGGTTGTGCGAACTTTTGTCCCTGAATGGCGTGAACTCGCGGCAATTGCCATATATATTCTTCCGGATACTCCGCAGCGGCCTTGGCTTTGCCGCGCCGTCGCGGCAAGAAACGGGCAGAACATGAGGGACGCAAGACAGCATGGGCCGGATCATCAAACTTCTTCTTCTTCTGGCGATTCTGGGGCTGATCGGGCTGACCGGTTATGCCTATCTCGCGGATCTCAGCCCGGAACGGCATGACGTGACCTTGCCGGTGACGCTGGATGCAAACTGATTACAGGCGCAGGTTCCCGCTTTCGGCGCTGAGCCTGCTGGCCTGCCTGTGCGGCACAGGGGCTGCGGCGGATGAGCCGCTGTCGGCCATCGATTGGTTGTCGAAATCGGTGGCGGTTCCGGCGGCGGCGCCGTCTCTGGGGCCAGTTCCCAGTTCCACCCCCAATCCCGCACCAAAAACGGACGAGCCTGCGGTGACCAAGGGTGCCCTGCCGGGGGCCGTTACGGTCACGGTGCTGGGGGCGCCCTCGCTGGACGGGGTGGGGTTGCTGCCTGCCGCCCGCACAGGATTGCCACGTGCACTTTGGGGCCTGTCAAAGACCGAGGACATCGCGCTGCGGCTTACACGCGAGCAGACCGATACCCTGCCCGCGCTGCAGGGCCTGCTGATTACCCTGCTGCTGGCCGAGGCCGATCCGCCGGTGGACAGTGGCGGGCGCGGTTTGTTGTTGCTGGCGCGGATCGACAAGCTGTTGTCGATGGGCGCATTGGATCAGGCGGCGGCACTGACCGAGATTGCGGGCAATGCCTCGCCCGAGTTGTTCCGGCGCCGTTTCGACATCGCGCTGCTGACCGGGCAGGAAGATCTGGCCTGCGCCGAAATGCAATCCGCACCGCATCTGGCCCCGACGCTGACCGCGCGCATCTTCTGTCTGGCCCGCGCGGGCGACTGGAACGCGGCGGCGCTGACACTGGAAAGCGCGCAGGCGCTGCAGCAGGTTCCGGCAGAGCAGGAAGCGTTACTGGAACGCTTCCTTGATCCCGAACTGGCCGATGGCGCCGAACCCCTGCCCCCGCCTGCCCTGCCGACCCCGCTGATCTGGCGCATGTACGAGGCGATCGGCGAACCGCTGGCAACCGCCCATCTGCCGCTGGCCTTTGCCCATGCCGAATTGCGCCCTCAATCGGGGTGGAAAGCCCAGATCGAGGCAGCAGAACGTCTGGCGCGCGCCGGGGCGATCACACCGAATCTGCTGCTGGGGATCTATACGGATCGCCAACCGGCTGCATCGGGTGGGGTTTGGGATCGCGTGGCAGCATTTCAGGATTTTGACGCAGCCGTGACTTCGGGTGACCGTGAAGCGGTGCTGCGCACGCTGGAACCCGCATGGGACGCCATGCGCGCGGTCGAGCTGGAAAACGCTTTCGCAGCGCTGTTCGGCGAGCGGCTTGCCGCGATGGAACTGCCCGATGCGCAAGGGGTGCTGGCCCTGCGTATGGCGCTGCTGTCACCGCAATATGAACATGCGGCGCGCAGCCACCTTGCAAATGGCCCGGCGGATAATCCGCAAGAGGCCTTTCTGCTGGGTCTGGCGCAGGGAAACATTCAGGGGCTGATCCCGCCCGACAGCATGGCGCGGGCCGTCGCCCCCGCCTTCCTGACCCCCGTCACCACAGACGAGGCGCAGTTGCTGTTGGCGGAACATCGCATTGGCGAGGCGCTGATGCTGGCCATAGATGGCGTGGCGCGCGGCGTGCAGGGCGATCCGCGCGGCGTCGCCGAAGGGTTGTCGCTGCTGCGCAAGCTGGGGCTGGAAGACATTGCCCGCCGCACCGCGCTGGAACTGCTGCTGCTGGAACGGCGGGGCTGAGCTATGGCCGCCGAGGCGCTGATGCACCGCTGGATCACCACCTTTCTTGACGCACAGGCAGCCGAGCGGGACGCGGCACGCAATACCCGCCTTGCCTATGGCCGCGACCTGCTGGATTTCGCGGGCTGGCTGGCGCAGCGGCAGCTTGATTTCACCGGCGCCGACCGACAGGCGGTCGAGGATTATCTGGTGTTCTGCGATGCGCAGGGCCTGTCAAAGGCTACTCGCGCCCGGCGCCTGTCGGCGATCCGTCAGCTTTACCGCTTCGCGCATGAGGAAGGCTGGCGTGCCGACAATCCGGCGCTGCGGCTGAAAGGCCCCGGCCAGGATCAGCGCCTGCCCATCGTGCTCAGCGAGGAGGAGGTGGACCGCCTGCTGGAGGCCGCCCGCGACAAGGGCCGCTCGCTGGACGATCAGGTGCGCAACCGCGCACTGATGGAACTGCTTTATGCCACGGGGATGCGGGTATCGGAGCTGGTGGAACTGCCGGTCGCAGCGGCGCGCGGCGATCCGCAGATGATTCTGGTGCGCGGCAAGGGTGGCAAGGAACGCATGGTGCCGCTGTCGCCCCCGGCGCGCGAGGCGCTGGCAGCTTGGCTGCCCCGTCGTGACCGCGCAGATGAGGCTGACCGCAAGGCGGGTGGGCCCGGCTCGAAATACCTGTTTCCCAGCCGGGGCGCCGGGGGGCATCTGACGCGCAACCATTTCTATGTGCTGATCAAGCAGATCGCGGTTCTGGCCGGCGTCTCGCCCGCCAAGGTGACTCCGCACACGCTGCGCCATGCCTTCGCCACCCATCTGCTGGCCCATGGCGCCGATCTGCGGGTGATCCAGACGCTGCTGGGCCATGCCGATGTGGCCACAACAGAAATCTATACCCATGTGCTGGACGATCACCTGAAGACCCTCGTGCTTGACCATCATCCGCTTGCCAAAAGGACCGATCCCGAATGACGCCCGAAACCGCCCCGCTGCTCGATACCGCCGCGCTGCTGACGGGGGCGGCCATTCTGCTGTTGCTGGTTCTGTCGGCCTTCTTTTCGGGGTCGGAAACCGCACTGACCGCCGCCTCGCGCGGCAAGCTGAAGGCGCAGGCGGATAAGGGCTCGCTCGGCGCACAATCTGCCATGCGAGTGACCGAAGACAACGAGCGGATGATCGGCGCGCTGCTGCTGGGCAACAATATCGTCAACATCCTGTCGACCGCGCTGGCCACCGCGCTGTTCACCCGCCTGTTGGGCAATGGCGGCGTGGCCATGGCGACGGTGGTGATGACGGTGCTGGTGCTGGTGTTCGGCGAGGTGCTGCCCAAGACCCTGTCGATCACCTATCCCGAGCCTGTGGCGGTCAAGGTCGCCCCGGTGGTGCGCATTCTGATCGCCGTCTTTTCGCCGGTTGTCATGCTGGTGCGGCTGCTGGTGCGCGGTATCCTGCGCCTGTTCGGCGTGAAATCCAATCCCGAGGGCCGGATGCTGGCCATGCGCGAGGAAATCGTCGGGGCCATTTCGCTGGGCCATAGCGAAGGCGCGATGGAGAAGGAAGACCGCGACCGGCTGCTGGGCGCACTGCATCTGGGTGAACGCACCGTGGAAGAGGTGATGCTGCACCGGCGCGAGATCGAGATGGTCGATGCCGATCTGGCCGCCGATGCGATCCTGACACAGGTGCTCAACTCGCCCCATACCCGCCTGCCCGTCTATCGCGGCGATGCCGAAAACATCATCGGCGTTATACATGCCAAGGATCTGCTGCGCGAGGTGGAACGCCTGCTGCGTGGGCCAGAGGGCGCGCCGGGCCAGTTGGCCGATCTGGACGTGATGAAAGTGGCGATGAAGCCGTATTTCGTGCCCGAAACCACCACGCTGGATGAACAGATGCGCGAGTTTCTGAAACGGCGCACCCATTTCGCGCTGGTGGTGGATGAATACGGTGCACTGCAGGGGTTGATCACGCTGGAAGACATTCTGGAAGAAATCGTCGGCGACATCACCGATGAATTCGACGTGGTTCAAAAGAATGGTGTGCTGAAACACGACGCCAGCGGCGATTTCATCGTCGATGGTGCCATGACGATCCGCGACCTGAACCGCGCCACCGACTGGGGCTTGCCGGATGACGAGGCGAACACCATCGCCGGGCTGGTGATCCACGAGGCGCAGATGATCCCGAATGAAGGCCAAGCCTTCTCGTTCCACGGCTTCCGGTTCGAGGTTGCGGCGAAACGCGAAAACCGGCTGACGCGGCTGAAGATCCGCCCGCTGTAACGCTCAGAAGATCTCGATCGCGGCGGCAAGGGCGGCAAGTTTCGTCAGGCCGCTCAACTGGATTGCATCGCCATCGCCGAAATCCAGCAAGATGCCTGCATCGTTCACGGTGCCGAATTTGTCGATCACCTGGCGGGCCGTCAGGGTGCCCGTCCAGAGCGCATCGTCCAGTTGCAGCATGTCGCCGGACGCGGCGTCGAAATCGGCGATGCGGATGCGGCTGCCGCCCAATGCGAACACGAAATCATCCGCCCCGCCGCCGCCAGTCAGCTTGTCGCGCCCGCCGCCGCCGTTCAGGATGTCATTCCCCAGACCGCCATCGAGATCATCATTGCCGCCGCCGCCCAGCAGGTTGTCGCCCCCCGCATCGCCGCGGATCACGTCATCGCCACCTGCCCCGACCAGCCGGTCATTTCCGCCCCCGCCCGACAGCCTGTTGGCCCCGGAATTGCCGGTCAGCACATTGGCCACCTCGCTGCCGGTCAGTGCGATATCGGCGATGCCAAGCGCACTGGCATTGGCGATCCCGCTGATCAGGCTGACATTGCCGGACACGCGCAGCAAAGTGCCGTCAACGAGATCCACCTTCACATTGCCTGCCGAAAGATCCACCTCGACCTTGCTCGCCAAGGGGCCACGCCCGAAGATCGCCGTCACGGTCGTGCCCGCCTCTGCCGCAAGCGCATAGCCGCCGGCATTCAGGCTTTCGCCTTCGATCCCATTCAGGATCCGCATGGCAAGCCCGGCCCGACCCTCGCCGATCGAATAGAAGTTATCCCCATCCTTGTCATCATAGACAACGCCCGTCACATAGGCGGTCTTTGCGGAATAGGCGAAGTTCTGCACCTCGACGGACACGTCATAGTTGGTGCGATTCTGGGTGAACACACCCTGCATTTCGGCAACGCCGACCACCCGCAGGTTGGTCAGCAGCATTTCCGCCCGGTGCAATGCGCTGTTCATCACGGCTTTGTGGTGTTCTTCGATAAGCTGCGCCAGCGTGAAGCCCCGATAGCTCATCAACGAGAGATTTTCACCCCAAACATCTGTCTTCAAATAGAATGTCGGATACCCCGCATCAACCATACGGTCACCAGCATCACTGCCGCCTCTGCCGGTATGCGAGAAAATATCTGCCGAAAGGATCCAGCTTGCATGGCTCTCGGCAGAATCGCCCAGCACTTCCATCGGCGCCAGCGCCTGTTTCGGCGCCGCGGTGATCGTCCCTGCGGCCAGCCCCTCATTCAGACCAATCCGATAGGCCGCAGCCTCTGCTGCCGGATCCAGCCGGGCGCGATTGATCAGTTCGATCGCATATTGCTCTGCCGCTGAAATTGCCATCGTGCCCTCCCGCCGTCGTCCGCGCGTCTCGGCCGATTATAAAAAAACTCACGCCAGAATTAAGGCGCGACCTTGGCATATGGCATCAATTTCGTGACATTACCGGATCAGCGCTTGCGAAACAGGCTGCCAAGCACCCCACGCACGATAGCCTGCCCCGCAGTGGAGCCGAGCTGGCGGGCAAAGCTCTTGGTGAAGGCTTCGGTGGCAGAATCGCTGCGGCGGCTGGTCGTGCGTGGTGCCGGGGCCGCACGGTCCACCTTGCCATCATAGCGCCGCGCCTTGTTGAACTCCTGCTCCGCCCTAGGTGCCGGATCTTCTGCCGCAGCTTCGCGCGCGGCAGCGTCGGCGCGGGCGCGAAGTTTCTCATAGGCCGAGTCACGGTCGATCACTGCCTCATAACGGCCCCTGAGCGGCGAAGCTGCAATAAGCCTCGTCCGTTCCTCGGGCGAGATCGGGCCAAGACGCGAGGCGGGCGGGCGGATCAACGTGCGTTCCACCATGCCCGGAATCCCCTTGGCCTCGAGAAACGAAGTGACAGCCTCGCCGGTGCCCACATCGCGTATCGCGTCTTCCGTCGCAAAGCGCGGGTTGTCACGGTAGGTCTGCGCGGCCATGCGCAGGTCTTTCTGATCGCGCGCGGTAAAAGCGCGCAGCGCATGCTGCACCCGGTTGCCCAACTGGCCCAGAATGTTTTCGGGCACATCCGCCGGGTTCTGCGTGATGAAATACACCCCCACGCCCTTCGACCGGATCAGCCGCGCCACCTGTTCCACCTTGTCCACCAGCGCCTTGGGGGCATCGTCGAACAGCAGATGCGCCTCGTCGAAAAAGAATACCAGCTTGGGCTTTTCGGGGTCACCCACCTCGGGCAGTTCCTCGAACAGTTCCGACAGCAGCCACAGCAGGAAAGTGGCATACAGCCGCGGATTCTGCATCAGCTTGTCGGCGGCCAGCAGGTTCACCCGCCCACGGCCCGCCGCATCCACCAGCATCAGATCGGCAAGCGCCAGGGCCGGTTCGCCAAACAGTTGCTCGCCACCCTGATTCTCCAGCACCAGCAACCGCCGCTGGATCGCCCCAATGGAACTGGTGGAAACCAGCCCATACCGCGTTGAAATCGCCTGTGCATTCTCGCCGATGAACACCAGCATGGCCTGCAGGTCTTTCAGATCCAGCAGTGGCAGCGCTTCTTCGTCAGCCAGACGGAAAGCGACATTCAGCACGCCTTCCTGCGGCTCGCTCAGATCTAGCATCCGTGCCAGCAACAACGGGCCCATTTCCGAAACGGTGGTGCGGATCGGGTGGCCCTGTTCGCCGAACAGATCCCAGTATGTCACCGGGCAAGCCTCATAGTGCAGGTCCAGCCCGATTGTCGCGGCACGTTTGGTGAAGGCTTCATGCAGCTTGCCCTCGGCAGAGCCTGCGATCCCCATCCCCGCCAGATCGCCTTTCACATCCGAAAGCACCACCGGCACACCTGCCGCTGAAAACCCTTCGGCCAGAACCTGCAGTGTCACCGTCTTGCCAGTGCCTGTCGCCCCGGCAATCAGCCCGTGACGATTGCCATAGCGGAGCAGAAGGTTCTGCGGCACCCCATATCCATCGCCGCCGCCGCCCACGAAAATCACACCCTGATCGCTGCTCACACCCGCCCTCCACCGCATATTTGCCCCGAAAATACAGTGTTCATCGCTTTGCGCCAGCCTTGTCGTCATACCCCGCCGCGTCTTGCCGCACGGGATACGAGACCTCGCTGTTGACTGACCACGCCCGGCAGCCACGCATTTTTCAGGGGGTGTTGCGGCAGCGCAGCATGAAAATCCAGTTGACCTGCAAAGCATGTCGCCGTAGCGTCACGAACAATGAAGTCGGCCAGTCCGACAGGGAGCAAAAAAGACAGCAAAAAGGGCCGGAACCACGGCCCTTTTTGTTTATTTCCGCTCAGGATGCGGCTCAGACGGTCCTTTCCACCTTTGCGTGATTGCAGCAATTTCGCGACTGACTTGGCGCAAACCGCATGTTAAGTGGCAGCCATATCATTCGAGGACCTATCGCCATGTCGATAAACGATGTCACCAAAGCCCTTGCGCTTTCCCTGATCCTGGGTTTTGCAACCAGCGCGGCTGCGCAGGAAGCCACCACGCCCCCCGCTGCCCCGTCAGCCGAGGCACCTGCCGCGGAAACCCCGGCGGCGGCTCCGGCACAACCTGCCGCTCCGGCTGACGGGGTGGGCTCTGTCTATGTCAAATCCACCCATGACAGCTGGGAACTGCGTTGCGTGAAAGCCGGGGAAGGCAAGGCCGATCCCTGCCAGATCTATCAGCTTCTGAAAGATGCCCAAGGCAACTCGGTGGCCGAAATCGGAATTTTCCCGCTGCCGGCAGGGGCTGAGGCCGCAGCCGGCGCCACCCTCATCACCCCGCTGGAAACCCTTCTGACCGAAAACGTCGTGCTGCAGATCGACGCCCAGAAAGCCCGCGTCTACCCGTTCAGCTGGTGTGACCGCGGCGGCTGCGTGGCCCGTGTGGGCTTCACCGCAGAAGACATCGCCAGCCTGAAAAAGGGCAACAAGATGACGATGAGCATTGTGCCGATTGCGAAGCCGGATCAAAAGGTTACGCTCGACATTTCGCTCAAGGGCTTCACTGCCGGCTTTGATGCCCTGCCGATTCCGGCCAAGTAAGACCGCTGAGATCTGAAACAGCGCCGCGCCCCCCAAAGGGCGCGGCGGTTCGCATTATGGCGCCCGGCGCAGCGCCAGCACGGCGTTCAAGCCGCCAAAGGCAAAGGCGTTCGACAGCGCCACCTCGACCCGCGCCTGCCGCGCCACATTGGGCACCACATCGAGCGCACATTCCGGGTCGGGTTCTTCATACCCGATTGTCGGCGCAATCACCCCGTCGCGCAGCGCCATGATGCAGGCCAGCAGTTCCACCGCGCCGGTGCCGCCGATCAGATGCCCATGCATCGACTTTGTGGACGAGATCATCAGCCGGTCGGCATGGGGTCCGAACACATCCGCCACCGCAGCACATTCCGTCTTGTCATTGGCCGCCGTGCCTGTGCCATGGGCGTTGATATATCCCACACCCTCGGGGTTCAGATGCGCATCGCGCAGCGCCCCCGAAATCGCCCGCGCCGCGCCCTGTTTCGACGGCATCACGATATCCGACGCGTCCGAGGTCATGGCGAAGCCGACCACCTCGGCCAGAATCTCTGCGCCGCGGCGTTTGGCCTGTTCATATTCCTCGAACACGAACACCGCCGCGCCCTCGCCCTGCACCATGCCGTTACGGTTCAGGCTGAACGGGCGGCAGGCGTCTTTCGACATGACGCGCAGTCCTTCCCACGCCTTGATGCCGCCGAAGCAGAGCATGGATTCCGACCCGCCGGTCACCATCGCCCGGCACATGCCAGACCGGACCATATGGAACGCCTGCCCCATCGCATGGTTGGAACTGGCACAGGCCGTGGAGACGGTGAAGGTTGGCCCTTTCAGGTTGAACTCCATCGAGACATGGCTCGCTGCGGCATTGTTCATCAGCTTGGGCACGACAAAGGGGTGAACGCGGTTCTTCCCCTCTTCATAGACGGTGCGATAATTGTCGTCCCAGGTGTTCACGCCGCCCGCCGCCGTACCCAGCACGACGCCCGCCTCATAGCCCAGATGCCCGTCGAAATCGAGGCCGGACTGCGCAATCGCCTGCCGCGCGGCAAGCAGAGTGAACTGCGTAAATTTATCATACAAAACAATCTGCTGCCGGTTGAAGTTCACCTCTGGATCCCAGTTGTGAACCTGCCCGCCGATGCGGATCGTCAAGCGTTCGCTGTCGCGGATGTCCAACTCGGTGATGCCGCAACGCCCTTCGCGAAACGCCTCGAGCGTGCCTTTCACATCATGGGCCAGCGCGTTGATCGTGCCTGCGCCGGTGATGACGACGCGCTTCATGCCGCCTGCTCAGACACCAGACCTTCGACCGCCGTCACGATGGCCGCCACCGAAGAGATGTCGAAACCCGATTTGTCAGGCGCATTGGCGTTGAACGGCACCGAAATGTCGAACGCCTCTTCAATGGCAAAGATGCTTTCCACCAGACCGAGGCTGTCCAGCCCCAGATCGTCCAGCGTGTCTTCCATCCGAATATCCGAGACATCCATCACCGCCTGTTCGGCGAGGATGGCAATCACCCGGTCTTTCACTGTCTGTGTCATGCAAACCCCCTGAGCCCCTTTCGGGGAAGTTATGGCGTCATCTCACAGTTTTGAAACAAGTTTCTGAAGCTCGGCTACCGTCGCCGCAAGACGCGGCAGGCGGCGCAGGGCCTTGTTGATCTCCATCTGCGTTTCCATCTTCACCGCCGGGTTGCCAAGGATCACTCGGCTTGCCGGCACGTTGGAGAAGATCTTGGTGCCGCCGCCCGCAATCACATCATCCCCGATGAAGATATTGTCGCTGACGCCGACCTGCCCGGCCAATACCACCCGGTCGCCGATCCGGGTCGAACCGGCCACACCCACCTGCCCGCAGAGCAGACAATCGCGGCCCACCTGCACATTGTGGCCAAGCTGCACAAGGTTGTCGATCTTGGTGCCCGACCCCACGCGCGTGTCGCGGATCGTGCCACGGTCTACGGTGGCATTGGCGCCGATTTCCACATCATCTCCGATGGTTACAGAACCAAGTGAATGTATGCGGGTCCAGCTTTGCTGGCGGATCTCGTCGCGCTGGCCCAGCGTGCCGCGAATCTCTTCGACGCCCGATTTCTCGGGCGTGACGAAGGAAAACCCGTCGCCCCCGATCACCGCTCCGGGCTGGGCGATGAAACGGTCGCCAATGGTCACGCCCGGCCCGATGCGCACGCCCTGCAGAATCATGGCATCCGCGCCCAGACTGGCGCCTTCGGCAATGCTGACATGGCTGGCAATGCGCGCACCCGACCCGATGCGCACGCCTGCGCCGATCACCACGAAGGGGCCGATGGCCGCGCCCTCACCGATCTCGGCGCCGGGGTCGATCACCGCCATCGGGTGGATGCCCGATGCAATCTGCGGCCCGGGGTCCAGCATCTGCGAAAGGCCCGCCATGGCCACGCGCGACCGGGGCGCAAAGATTGCCGCCTCCAGCCCCAGCGCCTGCCAGTCGGCGCCCTGCCAGACCATCGCCGCGCGCGCGCGGCCCTTGGCAAGGCCATCAGCATATTTCGGGTCCATCGCCAGCGCCAGATCCTGGGGCCCGGCCATCTGCGGCTCTGCCGCGCGGCTGACGGTCAGATCAAGATTTCCCATCGCCTCTGCGCCAAGGGCTGCGGCAATATCGCGGATCGTATGGGCCATGGCGTCCTCGCATCAGACAGGCGCAACACGCGCCTTGCCCTGATTTAGCCCTGTTGCCCGCCCGGCACCACCCCGGCCTCCATCAAGGCGTCATAGATCAGCGCATCCCGGCCATAGACATCGCGACGATAGTTCATCTGGCCCTTGGCACCGGGGAATGCGGTGAAATAGACGATATGCACCGGCACATGCACATCCAGCTTGATCGCCTGCTCCTGCCCGCTGTCCAACGCCTTCTGGAACTGGCCACGCGGATCATCGCTTTGCACTTCCAGCAGAGCATGGGCGAAATCGAAGGGATCCCCCAGCCGGATACACCCATGGCTGAAAGCCCGCACCTCACGCGCAAACAGAGATTTCGACGGCGTATCATGCAGATAGATGTTCCACTTGTTGGGGAACATGAACTTCACCAGCCCCAGCGCATTGCCATCCGAGGGCGGCTGGCGCATCGAGAACGGAAAATTGGCCGCCGTGTATTTGCCGAAGTTGATCTTGCCGCGATCAATCACCCGGCCCTTGCTGTCCACGATCTTCAGATGCCCCGCTGCGTTGGGATTCTTCTTCAGCAGCGGCAGATATTCCTTGGTGGTGATGGATCGCGGCACCGACCAGCTCGGGTTCACCACGATATATTCCATCTCGTCCGAGAATTCCGGGCTGCGGGTTTCCGGCGCGTTCTTGCCCACGACCGAACGGGTGGTGAAGGTTTCCTTGCCGTCGTCTATAATACGGGCGCTGAAATCGGTCAGGTTCACCCAGATATGCCGGTGCCCACGGTCGATATTGATCCAGCGCTCCCGCTCCATCGCCACGAGGATGGACTTGAGTCGGTCCTGCGGCGCCACGTTCAATTCGGCCAATGTGCTTTCATCAAGAACGCCGTCAGCCTCCAGCCCATGGGCAAGCTGGAATTGCTGAACGGCCTTCTGCACCTCGCCATCGTAATCGCGCGTGGCCGAGCGGCGCAGGTACCCCATGGCAACCAGCCGGTCGCGCAGCGCCACCACCTCTGCCCCACTGGCGCCGGGCTTCAGTTTCGCCGTCAACACTGGCCCCCAGCCGCCTTGCGCGATCTGCCGCTCCAGCCCGATGCGCGCCTTCATCAGTTGCGCATAGGCGGGGGCTTTCGGCGCCAGCCCGGCGAGAAAGGCCCCGAGGTCGCCATTTTCCAGCACGGCAAACATCTGCTCCACAGGCAGACGCGGCAATTCGCGCACGATGGTCGGATCTACCTTCGAGGGCGTCAGCACACCGGAATGCAAATCCTGCGCATAGTCGAGGAAGGCGCGGGTCATCCGCACATCCAGCCGCC
The DNA here is from genome assembly GCF_900110025.1 of Gemmobacter aquatilis. Classification (GTDB taxonomy): domain Bacteria; phylum Pseudomonadota; class Alphaproteobacteria; order Rhodobacterales; family Rhodobacteraceae; genus Gemmobacter; species Gemmobacter aquatilis. The sequence continues at coordinate 15,999 of NZ_FOCE01000018.1, forward strand.
CCCGGTCGCCCTCGGTGCGGGCGGCGCGAAAGGCATCGGCCAACGCCACCGCATCATAGCGCTGCACGGGCAATCCGTGATCGGCGGCATGGGACAAGGCGGTCAGCAGAAGGTTGCGCCGTTCGGCCTGATCTGGCGCGGTCCACAGAGGCGCATAGCCGTTCTGTGCGTAATAGGCGGCAATCGCGCTATCCGGCGCGGCGGCGGCGGCAATGGATTGCGTGAACGGGCTGATCTGCGCCTCCACCGGCGGGGCGACCAGAAAAGAGGCCAGGACCAGCGCAAGCAGAGGCGACATCTTCGGGCGGAATCCGGGTGCTGCGGGCATCTGAAACCTCTGAAAATCAGCTTTTCCAAGATTTCAGGGATTTCGGGCGCCGAGTCCATTCACCTCATCGTCCTTGCGGCAGAAAACCCACGCTGCAAGGGCATTTTTGTCGCATTTATGCAACGCGGCTGGAAATTGCTGAACGGTTCCCGAAAAATCCCGCCGTTCAGCAATTATTCGCCGATCTGCGCTTCACTGGCCTTCTGCGGCGAAACTTGCCCTTCTGTTACGAATCGTCCTGTGCCATAAAGTTTATGCACTTGGGGATAAGGGCAGAAACCGCAGACACATGCGGCAGAAGACTGAGGGACAGGCTTTCCGATGAGCAAATCAACACAATCCGTGATCTCACGGCGTGGCATTCTGGGTGTGTTCGCTGCGACGGCTGTTGTTGCAGCGCCGACCTATTCCAATGCGTTCGGGCTGTTGCGGGGGGCGGGCGATGTGCGCCGCGTCCGCATGTATTCGGGCCGTACCGGCGAAAGCATGGATACGATCTACTGGGTCGAAGGCAAATACATCAAGGAAGTGCTCACCGAGGTGAATCACTTCATGCGCGACTGGCGCACGGACCAGAGCAAGACGATGGACCCGCGCACGCTGGACATCATGGCCGCTTCACATCGGCTGCTGGATGTGTCGGAACCTTTCATGCTGCTGTCGGGCTATCGCAGCCCGCAGACCAACGCGATGCTGCGGTCCAAATCGGGCGGCGTTGCCAAACATTCTCTGCACATGGTGGGCCAGGCAGCGGACCTGAGGCTGAAATCGCGCTCGGTCGGCCAGATGGCCCGCGCAGCCGAGGCTTGCGCCTCTGGCGGGGTTGGCCGCTATTCCGGGTCGAATTTCGTGCATATGGATTGCGGTCCGGTGCGCCACTGGGGCGGCTGATCGTTACAAACCAGCGAAACAAAGGGCGCCTGCTGGCGCCCTTTTTCATTCAGCGTCCGGTTCTTGCCCAGTTTCGGCAGCCCGGCCCCGAAAGCCCATCGCCACCACGAATTTCTCGGAACTGTCAGACCGGCTGGCCGGGGGTTTGACATTGGCAACCTTCTTGAAGTTCCGCTTCAACATGGCATTCATCTCGTTTTCCGCCCCGCCCGCCAGAACCTTGGCGACAAAGGTGCCATCTTCGGCCAGCACGTCAAAGGCAAAGGCCAGCGCCGCCTCGACCAGAGCGATGATACGCAGGTGATCGGTGCCCTTGTGCCCCGAGGCGGCGGCAGCCATGTCGCTCATCACCACATCAGCCTCGCCGCCCAGCCAGCCCTTGACCAGCGCATCGGCATCGTTCGACAGGAAGTCGAGCTGATGGATCTCGGCCCCGGCGATCGGCTCCACCTCTTGCAGGTCCACGCCCAGCACAGTGCCAACCGGCTTTTTCGGGTTCTGGCCAAGCGCGTTCACCCGCTCCACCGCCACCTGGCACCAGCCGCCCGGCGCGCAGCCCAGATCGACGACCCGCGCACCGGGCTTCAGAAAGCCATAGCGTTCGTCCAGTTCCAGAATCTTGTAGGCGGCACGACCACGAAAGCCCTCGCGCTTGGCGCGCTGGACATAGGGGTCGTTCAACTGCCGCTCCAGCCACAGCGTGGACGAGAGCTTGCGCCCTTTGGCGGTCTTCACCCGCACGCGCAGTTCGCGCTGGCCGCGGCCAGAGGTGTTCTTGGGCGGTGTCGTCATGCGTAAGGTCCATCTTCCAGAACGCCATCGGCGCTCATCTGAGCATATAGCAGCCCCTCGCGCAGACCGCGATCCGCAACCGACAGACGGTCGGTCGGCCAGATGCGCATCAACGCCTGCAGAATCGCCGCGCCCGACATGATCAGGGCGTGCCGGTCGCGCCCGATGCGCGGATCGGTGCGGCGGCCCTCGGGGCCAAGGGAAAGGTAGTCGCGGATCACCGAGTCGATCTGGTCTGACGACATGCGCAGCCCGTCCACCTTGGTGCGGTCATAGCGGCGCAGCCCCAGAAAGCTGGCCGCAACCGTGGTCACCGTGCCGGAGGTGCCGATGATCTGGAACCCCGCGCGCGGGTTGTCGGCATTATAGGGCGAGAAACTGGCGAGGTTTTCCTCGAAGAACCAGCTCATCAGCGCAAAGCGCGCTGCATCATCATCGACATCGCCGAACTGATCCTTCAGCGTCGCGACGCCCAGCGGCACGGAGATCCAGTCCACCACCCGCGCGGCGGGCAAATCGCCATGCGCGGTGAAGCCGGCATGCAGCCGCATGATGGCGCGCGGGCGATCTTCGGGCGGCACTGCCGACAGGTCGATCCAGACCAGTTCGGTCGAGCCACCGCCAATATCGACAACCAGCAACTGTTCGGTGCGTGGCGACACCAGTGGCGCGCAGGAAATCACCGCCAGTCGCGCTTCTTCTTCCGGCGCGATGATCTCCAGCGCCAGCCCGGTCTCGCGCCGCACCTGCCGCATGAAATCGCGGGCATTGCGGGCGCGGCGGCAGGCCTCGGTCGCAACCAGACGCATCCGGGTGACACCGTGCTTTTCGATCTTCTTCTGACAGATGCGCAGTGCCTGAATCGTGCGCCCCATCGAGGCACGCGACAACCGGCCCGAGGCTTCCAGCCCCACGCCCAACTGGACAGTTTTCGAGAAACTGTCCACGACCTGAAACTGACTGCCCCGCGGTTGGGCAATCAGCATCCGGCAACTGTTCGTGCCCAGATCAAGTGCCGCATAAAGATGCGGACCCGCCGGGCTTTGGCGAGGGGGAGACGGTTCGACCGCGCCCGCCCCGACGGGGGCAAACATCTGCGGGATCGCGTCCTCCCCTCGGGGACGCTCGGGCGTCATGCTGCGCCCTCCATAGGTGGTTATCCCCAAACTAGTGCCTCTCCCCCCCTCGCGCAAGCGCCGATCCCGGGCCTGCCGTGCCACAGCCTGCAAGATGAGAAAAACTCATGCAGGACATGTATCTTTTTCCGATAGATCCCCCTCCCGCGCCCGGCGCGGGCCAGCTAGAAGGGCGGCATCACAGCGCTGTCGCTCCCTGTCTGCTGAATGTCGAAAACCGACACCGGGCGGGCACGGGCGACGCATAGAACGGATCCATCGTCACAGGGGGAATCAGCCGGTGCCAGAAGTTACCATCGTCTATTGGCGCGACATTCCGGCCCAGGTCATCGTGGGCAAGGGCCGCCGCGCCGCGAAGGTGCAGTTGCCGGAACGCTTTGAACAGGCCATCGACCGCTGTGCCATGAAGGTGGGGGCCAAGGATGCCGACGCCTATCTGGCAGAGTGGAGCAAGGCCCCCCCCTATGAGGTCGAGGGCGAGGCGGAAGAGGTCGCAAAGACCGAGGCCGCCCGTCTGGATGCCACCTATGACACCGCGCGCCTGAAAGCGCTGATCGAATCCGAGGGCCGGGCCGTCTCCTGACCGGAGCGCCCTGCCCCATTGCCGAGGAGCCGCCCCATGGCGCTGTTCAACTTCCGCCGCGACACCACGCCCGCCACGCCGGATGCCGAGCTGGAGGCGTTCCTCAGCGGCTATTCCATCGAGGTGATGCCCCGCACCGCCGAAAAGGTCGAGGATTTCCGCGCGCTGCTGCCCAAGGGCACCCGCGTCTACATCGCCCATATCGAGGGCACGCCGATTGCCGAGATGGTGGCAACCGCCAAGCGCCTGGCTCTTGAAGGCTTTCCGGTGATGCCGCATTTCCCGGCCCGCATCATCCCGGATCGCGCCACGCTGGCCGACTGGCTTGCCCGCTACAAAGGCGAGGCTGGCGTCGATCAGGCGCTGCTGCTGGGCGGCGGCGTCAACACCCCGGCGGGTGAATTCGACAGTTCGATGCAGTTGATCGAAACCGGGCTGTTCGACGGGTTCAAGCGGCTGCATGTGGCAGGCCACCCCGAGGGCAACCGCGACATCGACAAGGACGGCTCTGACCGGATCGTGATGCAGGCGCTGAAGTGGAAACAGGCGTTTTCCGAACGGACAGACGCAAAAATGGCCATCGCCACCCAGTTCTGTTTCGAGGCAGAGCCAGTGATCGCCTGGGTCAATGCGCTGAACGCCGCCGAGGTGAAGCTTCCGGTGCATATCGGGGTGGCAGGCCCGGCCAAGCTGCAGACGCTGATCAAATTCGCCATTTCCTGCGGTGTCGGCGCCTCGCTGCGCGTGCTGCAAAAGCGGGCGATGGATGTGACCAAGCTGCTGGTGCCCTACGAGCCGACCGAGTTCGTCTCGGCTTTGGCCGCGCACAAGGCACAGAACCCGGATTTTGGCATCGAATCCGTTCACTTCTTCCCCCTCGGCGGCATCAAGACCAATGCCACCTGGGCCACCGACCATGGCGGCGCCGCGGGCGTTCCGTCCCATCAGGCATAAGGATCAGACCATGACCCGGACCGTAATCGAATCGAAAACCAAGACCGTCATCATCGGCTTTGACGAACCCTTCTGCGTGATCGGCGAACGCATCAACCCGACCGGCCGCAAGAAGCTGGCGGCCGAGCTGGAGATGGGCAATTTTGAAACCGTGCTGAAAGACGCGCTGGAACAGGTCGCCTGCGGGGCGAATGTGCTGGATGTGAACTCGGGCGCCGTCTTCACCAACAAGATGGCCGAAGACCCGCGCTATGCCGACAACAACTTCGTCGAACCGCCGCTGATGCGCGCGCTGATCGAAGCGATTCAAGGCGTGGTCGATGTGCCGCTCTGCATCGACAGCTCGGTGCCTGCTGCGCTGGAAGCGGGCCTTGCCGCCTGTGAGGGGCGTCCGCTGCTGAACTCGGTCACCGGCGAGGAAGAGCGTCTGGAGCTGGTGCTGCCGCTGGTGAAAAAATACAACGTGCCGGTGGTGGCGATTTCCAACGACGACACCGGCATCTCGCCCGACCCGGATGTGCGCTTTGCGGTGGCGAAAAAGATCGTGCAGCGCGCCGCCGATTTCGGCATCCCGGCGCATGACATCGTGGTGGACCCGCTGGTCATGCCGGTGGGCGCCATGTCCAGCGCCGGGCAGCAGGTGTTCGCGCTGGTGCGCCGCCTGCGGGATGAACTGGGCGTGAATACCACCTGTGGCGCCTCGAACATCTCGTTCGGCCTGCCGCAGCGCCATGGCATCAACGCAGCCTTCCTGCCGATGGCGATCGGCGCAGGCATGACCTCGGCCATCATGAACCCGGTGCGTCAGGTGGAAATGGAGGCGATCCGTGCCGCCAACATGCTGATGAACCACGATGCCAATGGCGGCGAATGGATCCGCTTCTCCAAGGTGATCGAGGCGGTGGAGGCCGGGGCGAGCTTTGCCGAAGCAAGTGCTGCGCAATCCTCGGCTACGTCGGGCCGCCGCGGTGGGCGCCGCTCGCGCGGCTGATAACCGTTTTTTAACTATGGGAGGGCTACGGTCCTCCCATGACGCAGATCTCCCGCACCACCGCCCCCCAGCCCTGGATCGACCTGATCTTTGCCGCGAAATCGGCGCAAGGCGGTGTGATCCGCCGCAGCATCGGCTGGGTCGATCGGGAAATCGGGCGGGACCGCTTTCTTTACGAGGTGCGCCGCCGCGGCTTCCATCTGATCATGGCGGGCGACCAGTTCGTGATCGTCTGCGACCCACGCCCGATCCAGATCGTGTTCTGACTGATTTCCTGCGAAAATCAGTGTTCTCGCGTTTTCTGCGAAAACTCGCCAAAAGATCTTTCGCAGAAAGATCGCCGGTTTGATTCTTCGCAGAAGAATCGATCTTGTAACCCACAAGGACGCAACCGGGGCGCAATCTGCCGCGAACAGGCATTGCAGCCCGCCTGCCGCAGCCTAGAAATGCTCAGGCGGCCAGAATGGGGACAGGGATGACACGCCCGGTATCGGTAAATATGGCAGATCGTCCCGAAGACACATGGGATGATCCGGCCAGAGGCACGCTCCGGTGGAAGACGCTGATCTCCGCCGGGCTGACCCCCAGCGAAAGCCTTGTCTGCGGTGTGGCGCTGATGCGACAGGGCGAGCACTTCGCCCTGCATCACCATGCCGAGCCTGAAATCTATTTCGGGCTGGAGGGCGAAGGCACAGTGATGATCGACGGCATCCCGCACCGCCTCGCCCCTGGCATCGCCCTTTACATCCCGGGCAATGCCATTCATGGCGTGCCCGAAACGCAAGAGCCGTTGCGCTGGTTCTACACCTTCGCCCGCAACTCTTTTGACGACATCGACTATCACTTCGAACCCGTTCAACCGGGCCCGGACAAGAGGCAGACATGACAGAAGACGCGCTGGTGATCTTTACTCCCTCGGGCAAACGCGGACGTTTCCCGCTTGGCACCCCGGTGCTGACCGCCGCCCGGCAACTCGGCGTCGATCTCGACAGCGTTTGTGGCGGGCGGGGCATCTGTTCCAAATGCCAGATCTCGCCCGGCTACGGCGAATTTCCCAAATTCGGCATCCATGTCGATGACGAGGCGCTGACGGAATGGAATGCCGTCGAGGAGCGCTACAAGTCCAAGCGCGGCATGCTGGATGGGCGGCGGCTGGGCTGTCAGGCCCAGGTGATGGGCGATGTGGTGATCGACGTGCCGCCCGAAAGTCAGGTGCACAAGCAGGTCATCCGCAAATCGGCGACCCAGCGCGACATCGTGATGGATCCGGCCACCCGGCTTTTGTACATCGAAGTTGCCGAGCCGGACATGGAAGAACCCTCGGGCGATTTCGAACGGGTGGTGCAGGCGCTGCGCGAGCAATGGCAGGTAGACGCGGTGGAGGCCGATCTGGCGCTTCTGCGCCGGTTGCAGCCGGTGCTGCGCAAGGGGGCGTGGAAGATCACCGTGGCGCTGCACAAGGGCAACCACGATGCCCGCCACCGCATCCTTGAAATCTGGCCGGGCTTCCATGAGGGCGGGATCTACGGGCTGGCCATCGACCTTGGGTCCACCACCATCGCGGCGCATCTGTGCGATCTGCGCGACGGCGCGGTTCTCGCCTCCTCTGGCCTGATGAACCCTCAGATCCGCTTTGGCGAGGATCTGATGTCGCGCGTCAGCTATGCGATGATGAACCCCGGCGGCGATGTGGAGATGACGCGCACGGTACGCGAGGCGATCAATGCGCTGGCCGCCACCATTGCCGCCGAAGCCCATGTCGCCGAAGCCGATATTTTCGAACTGGTCTTCGTCTGCAACCCGGTGATGCACCACCTGCTGCTGGGCATCGACCCGGTGGAGCTGGGTCAGGCCCCCTTCGCGCTGGCCACCTCGGGCAGCCTGTCCCTGCCCGCCCGCGATCTGGATCTGACCCATGTCAGCCGCGCGGCGCAGGTCTATGTGCTGCCCTGCATCGCGGGCCATGTCGGCGCCGATGCCGCCGCCGTGGCGCTGAGCGAGGCGCCCGACCAATCCGAAGACATGGTGCTGATCGTCGATGTCGGCACCAATGCCGAGATTCTGCTGGGCAACAAGACCCGCGTTCTGGCCTGTTCCAGCCCTACCGGCCCGGCCTTTGAAGGCGCGCAGATCAGTTCCGGCCAGCGTGCCGCCCCCGGCGCCATCGAACGGGTGGAGATCGACGCTGTCACCAAGGAGCCGCGTTTCAAGGTGATCGGCTGTGATCTGTGGTCCGACGATCCGGGCTTCGCCAAGGCGACCGAGGCCAGCGGCATCACCGGCATCTGCGGCTCGGGCATCATCGAGGCGGTGGCCGAGATGCGCATGGCGGCAATCGTCGATGGCTCTGGCCTGATCGGCAGCGCCGATCAGGTGGGCACGCCGCGCTGCCGGGCCGAAGGCCGCACCAACAGCTATCTGCTGCATGACGGCGCTGCCGAGGGCGGGCCGGTGATCTTTGTCACCCAGACCGACATCCGCGCCATCCAGTTGGCGAAATCGGCGCTTTACGCCGGGGCGCGGCTGCTGATGGATACGATGGGGATCGACAAGGTGGAGCGGATCACCCTTGCCGGGGCCTTTGGCGCCCATATCAGCCCGAAACACGCCATGGTGCTGGGCATGATCCCCGATGCGCCGCTGGAAAATGTCACCAGCGCGGGCAATGCCGCGGGCACCGGCGCGCGCATCGCGCTGTGCAACCGCGCCGCCCGCGATGCCATCGAGGCGACGGTTCACAACATCCACAAGGTCGAAACCGCCATCGAGCCGCGCTTTCAGGAGCATTTCGTCAATGCCAATGCGATCCCCCATGCGGTGGACCTGTTTCCGCATCTGGCAGGGATCGCAGATCTGCCGCAGGTCAGCTACAACACCTCCGGGGCCGGATCGGAAGGGCGCCGTCGCCGCAAGGGGTGACTTCTGCAACCCGTGCCCTAAGTCCTGCCCATGACCGAGGATCCGATTGCAGATCTGCTGCTCCGCATCGCCGCGCAGGACCGCGCGGCGTTCCGCGCGCTTTATGGTGCCACCTCCGCGAAACTTATGGGGGTGTTGCTGCGTATGTTGAAACGCAAATCCGAGGCGGAGGATGCCTTGCAGGAGGTCTACACACGCATCTGGCTGCGCGCGGCGCGGTTCGATCCGGCGCGCGGGCGCGGGATGACCTGGGTCATCGCCGTGACCCGCAACCTTGCCATCGACAGGTTGCGCGCCCGGCCTGACGAAGAGGCCGATGGCGATGCCATCGACATTCTGCCCGACACCGCGCCGCGCGCCGAAAACCGGCTGGTTGCCCTAGGCGAGGCGCGGCGCATCGTCGAATGTTTCGCCACGCTGGAGCCTGCCAAGGCCGCCGCCCTGAAAGGCGCCTATCTCGACGGGCTGTCCTATACTGATCTGGCGCAGCGCCATGACGTGCCGCTGAACACCCTGCGTACCTGGCTGCGGCGCGGCCTTCTGGCGCTGCGCAACTGCATGGGCGGGGAGGCCACGGCATGACCCCGGATGACGATCTGGCACTTGCGGGCGAATATGTGCTGGGCACCCTGCCTTTGGCCGAACGCCTCGCATTCGAGACCCGGCTAAAGGCCGAACCCGCCTTGCAGGCGCTGGTTTCCGATTGGGAAAACCGGCTGGCCGAGCTGAATGATGCCTATGCCGAAGCGCCCGCCCCCGATCTGCTGCCCCGCATCGAGGCGCGACTGTTCCCGGTGGCGGCGCGCCCGCGCAGGCGCTGGTTTGCCTGGCTTGGCGGGGTGGCCACGGCTGCGGCCTTGGGCATCGCCACGCTGGCGCTGCTGCCGCCTGCCGTGCCGCCGGTGATTGCCACGCTGGGCGCCGAAAACTCGGCGCTGCGCTTTGATGTGCACCATGATGGGCAGCGCCTGATCGCGCAACAGGTGGCCGGGGCTCCGGCAGCGGTAGATCGCAGTTACGAGCTTTGGGTCATCGCGCCCGGTGCTGCCCCGGTGGCGCTTGGCTTGATCGAACCCGAGGGCCTGACACTCACCTATCCCGCACCGCCGCCCGGCTGGGTGCTGGCCGTTTCGGTTGAACCGCTGGGCGGCGCGCCGGAGGGCGTGCCGACCGGGCCGATCGTCGCCACGGCAGAAATTTCGCTGTGACGCGGTAAACTTGGATCACGGCGGCGTGAGTGCTGAAACTTCGCCGCCGCGACCTCCGTAACTTCTGGTGTTCAGGCGGGGATGGCCCGCCTTGCTACAAGGGAGTTACCGATGAAGACCATGCGCATGGCCACTGCCATTCTCGCCCTGTCCACCGTCGCCGCGTTTGCGGAAAATCCGATGGTCGGCGGTGCCCCGATGTACGAGACGAAAAACATCGTCGAAAATGCCGTGAACTCGGCCGATCACACCACGCTGGTCGCGGCGGTGCAGGCCGCCGGTCTGGTGGAAACCCTGTCGGGCGCCGGTCCCTTCACCGTCTTCGCCCCGACCAATGAAGCCTTCGCCAAGCTGCCCGCCGGCACCGTGGACACCCTGCTGAAGCCGGAAAACAAGGATCAGCTGACCAAGATCCTGACCTGCCACGTCGTGGCCGCCAATGCGATGTCGGATGCCATCGGCAAGATGATCGCCGATGATGCCGGGATGCACCCGGTGAAAACCGTGGGCGGCTGCGAATTTACCGCGATGATGGACGGCGACAAGATCCAGATCAAGGACGGTCAGGGCAATGTCGCCACCGTCACCATCGCCGACGTGAAGCAATCGAACGGCGTGATCCACGTCATCGACACGGTGCTGTTGCCCGCCATGTAAGCGTCACGCGTTCCGACGGCGGGGCCCAAGCCCCCACTTGCCCCGCTTCCGGCAGAGCCGCATCCCATGGGTGCGGCTCTTGTCTTTTCGCGCGATCTTCCCTCTTGACGACCCGCCGCGCCTCGCTTACCTCAGGCCTCACGCGGGTGTAGCTCAATGGTAGAGCCGCAGCTTCCCAAGCTGATGACGAGGGTTCGATTCCCTTCACCCGCTCCAGCAAAATCATGCATAATAAATTGATATTGCACGGGAATTTCCGGACCGTAAGAGCAATTTCTGCGCATCATAATTCAGAACATTTGGACAACACTGGACGATTTCTGCCATAGAATCCCAAAGAGTCCCGAAGAAATCCCCGAAGGATGTTCTAGATTCGCCCCCGGCTGATCAAACCAGGGGCTTCCCGCCACACGAATGCTGGTCCAAGCCGGTGCACGGCGCGGACCAGTCATGGGAACCGGCTCAGATGACTGGTTGTTCATCTCCCCCGTGAGCAACCGCAGCCCCTGCGGCGCGCAACTTTTTCAATGGACAACGTAATCCGGCGAGTTGTTGGGGGTCGCGCCAAGCTGCCATTTGCTGATCGCAGTGGGCAGGGATGCGGGTAGATGCCGCGCAATGAGGAAGGTGCACTCCTCAAGGGCATGAGCAAAATAAAGGGGCTCCATTTCCGCACCATCCAGCATGATCCCGGAGATGAAGCGCAGCTTTGCGAGTGCCTCTGCCATGGAAACCGGAGAAGCTTCCAGAATGGCGTGCTCTACCATGGCCATGCGTATCCGGCAGGCCTCGACCTTGAGGTCAAGCTCTTTGAGTTCGGTCATGACCTGAGGCTCAACAGACAGAAGCGCCGAGCGGATCGACCCGGGTAAACGCCCAGGTACGACTTTCACAATCTGCTCACAGTACTCGCGGAACTGGTCGAATGTCAGATCTGACAAGTCGCGGTGAAGGTCATCGTTTGCATGAGCGGGCGCGGGATTCCGGCCGAGTGAGCGCGAGAGCACTTCCTGCCTCTCAACGACGGCTTCGCATTGCGCCTCAACCTCAAGATAGTTCAGGAACATTTCGATGATGTTCGCAGCCATTATTTCTCCCTTCGAAGACGCTGGAGGTGATCAAGTCTGATAGATCTGTGATGCCATAAATTGATTAAAAATTTCTGAAATTGTACTCGATACCATGAAAAGTCTAGAATCTTCAAGTTTACGGAGAATCGCTTCACGAGTTAACTTTTCGTTTCTCGATTTGGCGGACCATCAGAACATAACTGTTTCTTGGGGTGAACCAGATGGCCGTCATTAATGGAACAACGCAAACAGAGAGCATCAGAGGTGACTCTGGCAATAACACAATTTACGGTGGCGGCGGTCACGATACTTTGATCGGGAATAGCGGGAGCGATCACATCGTTGCGGTCGGTTCGGGTGGGATGTTGGTTGGCTTTAACGGCGATGACAAAATCGAAGCCACCAAGCGCAACTATGGTCAATACCACATCTATGGTGGCAGCGGCGATGACCTGATTGAGATGAGCCTCGAAAATCGCGCCACGTGGGGACCCCAGGGCTTCCACGTCTATGGAGGAGAGGGCCGCGACATCTTTAACTTCAATGAATCGGAAAAGCTGGCCGAGACTTTGCTCAGCAGGATTGATGACTTTCAATATGGCGTCGATGTGCTGAAAATCGATGGAAATATCATCAACCTGTTCAACCTGCCGAAATCGATGAAGGTAATCGAGTTTCAGGGACAGCAATGGCTGGTCGCAGGGCAAGCCATCATCGGGCTGGAGGGCGCCAGGATCATCGGGCCCGGATTGGATGAACCGCACTTTCCCGCCCTGCCCGACGATATCCTGATGCGCCCCAACGTGGGTTATGAAAACCCATTCAACTTCGTTCCGATTGCAGGGATGCATCACGGCAACCTGATCGAGTCCATGCCCTCCATGCAGGGCGGGCACAGTGGACACGAAATCTTGTCGGACGATGCGCAAATTCACGGCACCGACATGGACGATTATATTTCCGCCTACACGACAAGCAGCGTGATTCATGGGATGGCCGGAAACGACACGGTCAACGCGGGTCAGGGGCGAGATTCCGTGTTTGGCGATGCAGGTGCTGACCAGCTCGCCGGAGGTGTCGATAATGACGTTGTGAGCGGCAACGGGGGCAACGACATTCTGTATGGTGGCGGTGAGAACGACAATGTCTCTGGCGGCGGAGGCAATGACCGTATTCTCGGCGGCCCGGACCAAGACAAGCTTCTGGGCGGTACTGGCTCGGACAACATTTTGGCTGGAAGTGGCAACGACATTTTGTACGGGGGTGCTGGCAACGATCACTGTGACGGAGAGTTGGGCAACGATGCCCTCTACGGGGGAGACGGCACTGACACCGTACGCGGAGGTGCCGGAACAGACACAGTGCTCGGCGGCACAGGTGCAGACACGTTCGTCTTCCACAAAGGAGATCTTGCAGTTTGGCTTAAGCTCGATGGATCCACCGAGGACAAACTGGATCAACTGGACATCATCCGTGACTTTACGATTGGTGAAGACAGGATATCTTTTGCAGGCCGGAGCACACCAATTGTGATTGATGATATCAGAGCTTGGGCGACAGATTTTCATGGTGATGATGTCTACATCATTATGCTCAAGTCGACGGGTGAACGACTGATCATCGAGACCGATGCAAGCTGGCATCAGATCATCACGGAAGATAACTTCTTGTTTTAGACGCACCTGCCCTCGCGTGCCATGCTGCGAAAAAGACGTGGCACGCTCCTGCTCTCTAATCAGCATTTGGTATCACATATCGGTAGGTTTGAGATCCCTTTACGACGTCTCTATAGTAATCGAGTGCTTCGAGTTGATCTAATCTGATACTCAACGTTTCCATGAGAAATTCTTCTCCTGGTCCTTTGAATACCATGACATGGCTTTGGGCTTTTCCCGGCCATAGTGCCGGGTTGAGTTCCTCATAGTTCTTGGACCCGGCTACCCCTGGAAGGCTGTATGCGTTTTTTGGTTCTGCAGTTGTGACAGATCTGAAGCGAACTGCAGCAAGCGGTACGACTCCGGTGTTTGTCATATCACACTCGATGCCAACCCTATCGCCGACGCACAAATCCTCCCTGATGCGGCAATTCGATATCTCCAAGGGTACACTCGTTGCACTGACCCCGACACTAAACAACAATGCAATCCAACCCACTTCTGTCATCTCCAGAGGTTTGCACAAGTTTGCGAGTTGTACTCCGCCTGCTACGGGTCTATGCACACAAATCCTGTTGAATATTATCCAAGGGGTAGGAAATCCAAAATCTACATAGACGGCCTATGGTCTTGGTTTCCACGCACTGCATCGAAGTCGATGGAGACGTTCCGACGGCACATGTTATTGATCAAGACCGAAAGCAGATGCGAACGTTCAGCTTCACAAGATGCGCGTTCCGCACAGGCAGCAATTGAGAATGAAATTAACAGTTCGTCTTCGGGCATTCTGCACCACCTCCACCTTAGATTGCAGAATCACGTTATGCCGAGGCGAGTTAATGGCCAGTTAACATTGAGTAAGTATGGCGCGACACCGAAGCCAAGTCGGTTTGAGCGTTCCCGTCAGCTCTGTCGTGTTGACTCGTAGCGGCAGTACACCGGACGACCAAGTCTACAACACGACTGATGCACTCTCTGGATGCCTGGGTATCCCCACGGCTCTCTGCCAAAATTGCTGCATTCAGTGCACATAAAATTAGCGGATTTTCGATAACCTATACTCCATAAATTGAACATTTATCCACATATGTCGAAACAGTTAATAAATCCTTAAGGATGATGATTACCCCCCGGCTGATCAGACCGGGGGATTTTTCACCGCGCTCAGCAGATACCCAAGCCTGGGTGCGGGCCAGCTCGGCCAGCCGCCCGATTGCGCAGGGCAGTCAGCGCGCCTTGTCACGCTGGCGGCTTGCCCAGAGCGCAGCCAGTACCGCACCGACAGCCAGCGCGGCCTCAATGAGGGGTTGCTGCAAATCAGCGGGAATCCAGCCCTTTGCGACGGCATAAGCCAGCGCGGGCGGCAGAACGTGGCGCGCAATACGGGCGACTTCGGTTTGCATGGATCAGAGTCCTTTCAGATAGGCCAGACAGGCCCCATGGATGGCCCGTGCGAGGGCCGAGAAATTGCGGGTGGCTGCGTCACAGTCGCCGGGATTGCTGCCGAAATACGGCTCCAGCAGCACGGCAGGCGGTCGCCCGGCGTGCAGACTGAGGCCGCCACGGTCATTTTTGCTGCGCGCAATGATGCCGCGATCTCGCAGGCCGAGCGCCTGCACCATGGCGGGCTGGATCAGCCCCGCCAGACGGCGCGACCCGACGGACCCGCTGGTCAGCGTTTCGGTGCCGGTGGCATTCGCCGGGCCGCCGTTGAAGTGCAGCTCCACCGATGCCAGCGCCCCCTTGGCGCTCAGAGCCGAATAGGTCTCGCGGATCTCGGCGCTGTAGGGGCGACCTGCCGGGCGGCGGAATATCTCGTAAATACCCGGCCCGCTGTCGCGGATGGCGGCAGCCAGGTCGGCGCACCAGTCGTATTCGGTGCGCTGGTCTGTCACCCGGACAGCCCCCTGCGACCGGACGTTGTGCCCGATCACCAAGGCGATCTTGGTCATCTTTCTCTCCATGAAAAAAGCCCCGCACGAGGCGGGGCGGATGCAGAAAGGCGCCCCGAGCGGGAGCGCCTTGGTTCAGTAGGACATCAGGCCATTCGCGGCCTGAGAATCCCTGAATACACACTTATATGCACGGTCAGCTTGACGGCCCGGCCAGACATGTGTATATATTTACCCACAAAGGAGGGGCGATGGAGCTTGAGACAAACTCCCGAAAGCTCTTGAAGGTTCTGAAAGACGCAGGGTTCGAGGAAGTGTCCAAGCGCGGATCACACCTCAAACTTCGGAAAGGGGATCGAACCGTGATCCTGCCGCACCCGAAGAAAGACCTGCCGCTCGGAACCGTGAGGAGCATCTATGAACAGGCGGGGCTGATCTAGCCCCGCCCACCATCGCCCCTTCACAACAACCACAGGCGCAGAAAGGAACACCATGCGTTACTTCACCGCCATCATTCACCAGGACGGGGGCAGCGCCTACGGCCTGACCTTTCCCGATCTGCCCGGCTGCTTTGCCGCCGCCGACAGCTGGGATGGCATCCCTGCCGCCGCCACCGAAGCCATCGACCTGTGGTTCGAGGATATGCCGGACGTGGTTCCCGCCTCGCTCGAAGCAATCCGCCACCGCCCGGATGTGGCCGAGGCTTTGGCATCTGGCGCAGTCCTGATGCCTGTGCCCTATATCCCGGCAGATACCGCGATGGAGCGGGTCAACGTCTCGATGGAGCGCGCGTTGCTGCGCGCCATTGATGAAACCGCCAAGGCGCGGAAGATGACGCGATCCTCGTTTCTGGCATCTGCAGCGCGGCGCGAACTGGTCGGGACGGCGAGCCGATAAACGCAGCGCCACCGACTTCCGCCCGGTCAGCGCTTGGCCTTGCCGATTGTGCTTTCAACGATGTCCCGCGCGCCGCGCGGGCCGAGGTATGACAGCACGGCCACCACCCCCGTTGTAACCTGCGGTGACAGGCCGAGATATTGCGCCAGAGACTCGGCCACCAGCGCCATGGCAACAGCGGTCGGCACCTCCCAGATCAGGTGCCAGCCGATCCATGGCCGCCGCCCGGCACGTGCTTCGCCGCTGTGATAAACCAGCCTGCCGAGCACTGCCGCAAGAAGTGTGGTCGCAGCCGCGCCCCACAGCGCCCGCAGCGCGTCAATCAGGCCAGACGTGGGTGGTGTATCCATCATGTTTCCACGCAAGAAAAAGCCCGCGCAATGCAGGCGGATTTGTCAGTTCGTTTTGCCACCATCTGAGAACACGCGGCACATTGGACACTCAGGCCAGATGTTAACCATTTGTTAACCACTCGCCCCCAGATTGAATTGAGGATTCGGAGACAAGCCAATGAACCTGCGCCTCTCACACCCGCCCATCGCTGATTTTGTGGATGACTTCATGGCACTTTGGCCCGAGGTCGGCCCCCTGCCGCAGCATGAGACAAGTTCGGGTGCCAAAAAGGCACCCGAGAAATTCCCTATCAGCCTGTTCCGCCGCCAATCAGTGCAGCTCACAAAACTGCCTGGCCGCCCTTGAAGCACATACCGGCGGACTAAATTTTCGCCCCTCTACCGCGCGCACAGACCAACCATGTCACACCACAGCCAGACAGACTGCGGCTCGCCGAGCTTTGCGAGGCCGATGGAGGCCGCCACGCCACCGCAGGCGATGAGGACAGCGAGAATAAACGGCACGATCCCTTCATTCTTCACAGCAGGCGCTCCATCGCCGCGTCCACCTCCCCCACCGTGTCCGCCGCTTCCACCGCCGCGGCCGTGCCCAGCCGCAGCGCCTCGAGCTGGGCGGCGGCCTGGCGCCACAGATCTGCCATGCCCAGCCAGATCTGCGCCAGTTGCCAGGCGTCGGGGGCGGTGATGCCGATCTCGGCGGCGAGCAGCGGATAGGTGGCGGGGTCGGGCGCGGGGTCGGCGATGTAGCGGGCGGCCTCGGCTTCCTTGGCCATGTAGATCATCTGCTGGCCGGGCAGCGTGGTGATCATGGTGGCGCGGGCGGCGCTGATCCGGGCGGTGATCTCGGTGCGGGCTTGCGCCTTGGCCTCGGCCAGCGCCTCGGTCGCGCGGGTTTCGGGGGATTTCATCAGGGTCCAGTCGATCATGCGACCACCTCCGGGGTATAGCTGGGCAGGGCCACCGGGCCGTCTTCGGTGACATGGATCGGGGCGGGATGGATCACCACCTC
>NZ_FOCE01000005.1:0-293924 GCF_900110025.1 Gemmobacter aquatilis
CGTTCAGCGCCTCGGGCGGGGCGTTGCTGTTCCACCTCTTGAGCAAGCTCTACGAACGCACAAGCGTCATCATCACTACAAACCTCAGCTTCAGCGAATGGGCAACCGTATTCGGCGACGCCAAGATGACCACCGCCCTGCTTGATCGTCTTACCCACCGCTGCCACATCCTTGAGACCGGAAACGACAGCTTCCGCTTCAAGGCAAGCTCAGCAGTAGCCAAAACGAAAAGGGAGGCCACGCATGCCTTGACCCCAGCATAACCCGCAGAACATAACCTTCAGGCGGGTCAATTCTCGATGAAAACCCCGGGTCACTTCTGGGTGGAAATCAACATGTGACCTGCACCCTCGCCCTCTGCCTGACCGCCGCGATCACCGTCACAGACGGCGACACCATCCGCGACGGCGCCCTGCGCATCCGCCTCTGGGGCATCGACGCGCCCGAGCTGCACGATCCGCGGGGCCTGGCCTCACGCGCCTACCTGCGGGCGCTGATCGACGGCCAGCCTGTCGCCTGCGACCCGCGCAATGCCGATCGGTATGGCCGCACCGTCGCCACCTGCTACCTGCCGGATGGGCGCGATCTGGCCTGCGAGATGGTGAGAGCCGGGCACGCCGTCGATTGGCCGCGCTACAGTGGTGGCGCCTATGCGCGCTGCGAGGGGGAGTGATGGGCCGCAGGCAGACATTCACCGGGCCTGAACCGGCTGGCTCTATCTTGATGACACCGGACGAGGCAGCCGCCCTGCTGCGCGTCTCGACCAAGACATTGCGGCGCTTGCGTGACAAGGGCCTGCCCTATGTAATGCTGACCAGCGGCACGATCCGCTATAAGCCCGAAGACCTGACCTCATTCATCGCAGGACGCACCCAGCAATGCCATTCCGCCCCAAAGGCTCGCGCTTCTGGCACTACGACTTCCAGATCAGGGGTCGTCGAGTTCATGGCTCTTGCGGGACCGAGGACTTCGCGGAAGCCAAGGGCGTAGAGGCCGAGGCGCGGGTCAAGGCCAAGCAAAGCCTGACAGACGCTCCACCCGGCATCTTCACGCTGGCGGAGGCCATCGGCACCTATTACGCTGACATCGCGGCGCACCAGCCATCCGGTCGCACCACGCTGTCACAAGGCAAGGCCCTGCTGTCGATCCTAGATCCGAAGAAGCGCCTGCCCGATCTGACCATGGCCGAGGTGCAGCGCTACGTCTCGATGCGGCGGGCCACCGTGGCGAATGCCACCGTCAACCGCGAGCTTCAGCTGCTTGGCCGGGCCCTGCGCCACATGCAGCGCATCCACAAGGCCAGCCTGCCGGATCTGGACCTGCGGTCTGTCGAGGTGGCCGAGGCGGAAGAGCGCATTCGTGAGCTGACACAGGACGAGCAGACGCGCCTTTTAAAGCACCTGCGCGACGATCTTCACCCGCTGGTCAAGGCGGCGTTGATGACCGGCCTGCGCCTGTCGGAGCTGTGCAGCCTGCAATGGTCTGCCGTCGATCTGGACGCCGCGCGCATTCGCTTTGTGCAGAAGGGCGGCAAGACCCGGCACTTTCCGATCAGTGGCGAGATGCGGGCTTTCCTGTCAGCCCTGCCGCGCGCCGACACGCTGCCCCACGCCCGCCATGTGCTGACCTACATCAACCAGAAGGCCAAGGGCCAGCCGCGCCACAAGATCAGCCAGGGCGGCGGCATCATGGAGGTATTCCGCGCCGCCGTCTCAGATGCCGGCATCGAGGACTTCCGCTTTCACGACCTGCGCCACACATTCGCCACCCGATTGTTGCGCCAGACCGGCAATCTCAAGCTGGTCTCGCGCCTGCTAGGGCACACCCAGATCGAGACGACGATGCGCTATGCTCATGTGCTGGATGATGACCTCCGGACAGCGTTGGACGGATACTCGTTGAATGGTCAAGTCCCGAAGAAATCCCCGAAACGCCGCGCAAGCCATTGATTATTAACGGGCGGCTTTGCCTTCCCAAGCTGATGACGAGGGTTCGATTCCCTTCACCCGCTCCAATTTTCCCCAGACATTGCAAGACATCGCAAAAGAAAAGGCGCAAAGCATTTCTGCCTGCGCCTTGATCCGTTTCGCGCCCGCTCGAAGTCAGCGGTAGATGAAACCGAACACCGGATAGGGTGCGCCCATGGAGCCGGCCGAGTTTTCCACACGCACTTTCGACCAGTCGTTCTGGGCGGAAATGTCGATCACCAGTGTATCCTGCGTGATGCGGTTGCGCTCCCAATTCGCCTGGTCGATCAGGATGCGGCGTTCGTCCACCACCTGAGACACGACGGCAACATGGCCCATCGGCATCTTGCGGGTGGCGCGAAAGTTCATCACAGCGCCGACCTGCGGTTCTGATCCACGCTTGTAGCGATCTGCCGCCTGCTTCCACCAGGTAACCGCATTCCCCTTCAGCTCGATCCCCGACACCGCACGGGCGAAAGGCACACACCAGAGGCGCCCCTTGCGCGGCGCGCTGGCGACTTCTGCCACCGCCTGTTTCAACTCGGAGCGCAGCGCCTCGGTTTCGACCTGCGCCTCTTTTTCATCGGCCACAACAGGCTTCGTCATGCGGGCGATCTGTGCATCCCCCCGCGCATCGCTGTTCTTGGCTTCCGCGACGGGCGCCTGTGCGAGAAGGGCGAAGGCAAGCAGGGCTGCAGATGCGGTCTTGCAGATCATGTCCGTCCTTATCCGTCAGGTCTGGGTCGTTCAGGGTTAAACGATTTCTTCAGTCTGGGTGCCACGGGCGGTTCCGTCTGGGCAAGCCCTCCGGATTTCGTTAGGCCGAAACCCGCCACCCCCCACCAATCCAGCGGCAGCAAACCGCGCAGCGGGAACGGCTGGCAAAAATCTCCTCTTGATCCAGCGGGATACGGCGATAACCCGCAGAGATTCGGCCTGTCCCCCACAGGGAACGGCTTTCCTTTCGCCGGGTCAGGCGCTAGCACATCCCTGTCAGTTTTCAGGAGCTTCGCATGAACGACGATATCAAGCGCATCGGCACCGGCGCCCGCATGAGCGAGGGTGTGTGCTACAACGGCATCATCTGGCTGGCCGGTCAGGTCGGCAATCCCGGCGATTCGGTCGCCGATCAGACGCGAACCTGTCTGGCCGAGGTGGACCGCATCCTCGCCGCAGCGGGCACCGATAAGACCCGCATCCTGTCCACCCAGATCTGGTTGGCCGACATTGCGGATTTCGCCGAGATGAATGCGGTCTGGGATACCTGGGTGCCGCAAGGCCATACCCCTGCGCGCGCCACCGGCGAAGCCAAGCTGGCCGCACCGGAATACAAGGTCGAGGTCATCGTGACGGCGGCGCTGAAGTAAGGCGCCCGAATTTTCTGCGAAAATTCGAAAAAAGACCGGGGGGCTGCGCGCCCCCCGGCCCCCCTGCGGGATATTTGTGCCAAGATGAAGGATCAGGCGCGCAGCCAGGCCACCAGTTGCTGGGTGGAGCCGTCTTTGGTTTCGGCGCTTTGTGTGCCTTCGAGGATCGGTTGCAGCGCCAGCGCCAGTTCCTTGCCCAGTTCCACCCCCCATTGATCATAGCTGTTCAGGCCGAGGATCACCCCCTCGACAAAGACGCGGTGTTCATAAAGCGCGATGATCTGCCCCAGCACGAAGGGCGTGAGCTTCGGATAGGCCAGCGTGGTGGAGGGACGGTTGCCCGGGAAGACACGGTGGCGGGCCTGCCGTTCCAGTTCAGCCCCGGTCAGGCCCTTTTTCGCCATGATGGCGCGGGCTTCGTCCAGCGAACGGCCGCGCATCAGCGCCTCGGATTGGGCAAGGCAGTTGGCGACCAGCAGCAGGTGCTGATGTGCCAGAGCGGGTTCAAACCCCTCGCGCCCCACAAGGAATTCGCAGGGCACGATGCGGGTGCCCTGATGGATCAACTGATAGAAGGCGTGCTGGCCATTGGTGCCGGGTTCGCCCCAGACCACCGGGCCAGAGTGATAGGGCAGATCGGCGCCATCCATGCTGACGCGCTTGCCGTTCGATTCCATCTCCAGCTGTTGCAGATAGGCGGGCAGACGGCTGAGGCGCTGTTCATAGGGCAACACGGCGCGGGTGGCATGGCCGCAGACCTGATTGTGCCACAACCCGACCAGCGCCAGAAGCACCGGCAGGTTCTGCGCAAAGGGCGCGGTGCGGAAATGCGCATCCATGTCGGCGCCCCCGGCGAGGAAGTCGTCAAACGCCTCGGGGCCAATGGCAAGCATCAGCACAAGGCCGATCGGACCCCACATCGAATAGCGCCCGCCGACCCAATCCTCGAAACCGAACACCCGTTCGGCATCAATCCCGTAGGCCGCCGTGCGATCCGCCGCAGTGGACACGGCGGCGAATTGTGCCGCAGGGTTGGCCACCCGCGCCGCCATCCAGCGCTTGGCGGTATCGGCATTGGTCATCGTCTCGATGGTGGTGAAGGTTTTCGAGGCAACGATGACCAGCGTGGTTTCCGGGTTCAGCCCGGCCAGCACATCGGCGATATGCGCACCATCGACATTCGAGACGAAATGGCAGCGCGGCCCGTCGGCAAAGGGCGCAAGCGCCAGCGCCGCCATGGCCGGGCCAAGATCGGAGCCGCCGATGCCGATATTCACCACATCGGTGATCTTGCCGCCCTGCCCGGTGAAGCGCCCCGACCGCACATCCCGCGCAAAGGCCTGCAGGCGGGCATGAGTGGCCCGCACCTCCGGCATCACGTCACGGCCTTCGACGATCACCGAAGCAGACAGGTTGCGCAGCGCGGTGTGCAGCACGGCGCGGCCCTCGGTATCGTTGATCTGCGCACCGGAGAACATGGCTTCGCGCTTGGCGGCAACGCCCTGCTTTTCGGCCAGATCCAGCAGCAGGCGTAGCGCCGTGTCATCAATCGCGGTTTTCGAGAAATCGAACAGCAAACCCGCATGTTCGACGGAAAACGCCGCCGCATCGCGGCCTGCGGCAAAAAGATCGGCAATGCGGGTGTCTTTGGTGGCGCTATGGTGGTCGATCAGCGGCTGAAACAGTGCGGTCATCGGTTCGCGTCCCTGTAGTTTAGCCCGCCCAATGGACGGTTGCGTTCTTCAACACTGCGGCGACCGGCGCTTCAAGTGGGCTCAGGTGCGCGGCACGCTCAAGGGCGGCACGTTTGTCCGCGCCGGTGATCAGGATATGGATGTTCATCGCCCCCGCCAGCACCGGGGCCGACAGGGTGATGCGCGGCTCGCCCGCCGCATCGGCCCGCATCGGCACCAGGATCGGTGCGTCGGGGCTCAGCGCCTCGGCCAGACGGTCGGCGCCGGGGAACAGGCTGGCGGTGTGCATATCCGCCCCCATGCCCAGCAACAGCACCGAGATCGGCAGATGCGGGCGCAGCCCTTCGGCCAGTGTCTCCAGCATGGGTTCAGGCGTTTCGGCCTCGGCATAAAGCGGCACCAAGTGCGCCAACCGGGCGTTGCCGCGCAGCAACCGCTCGCGCAGCAGCCGCGTGTTGGACCGCGGGTTGCTTTCCGGCACCCAGCGTTCGTCGTTCAGAAACACCGCGACATTGGCCCAATCCAGATCCACCCCCGACAGCGTGTCGAAGATCGGCCCCGGCGTGGTGCCGCCCGGCACACAGAACGAGGCCCGCCCCTCGCGCCGCAGGAAATCGGCCAACTCTCCCGCCAGCCGGTCGGCCAGCGACAGCATCAGCAATTCGCGGTCGGGATATTCGAGGACATTCACTCGCGGATCTCCCGCCAGCGGCGCCCGTCGCGATGCATCAGCATCAGCGCATCTTCAGGCCCCGAGGTGCCCGGATCATAGCCGCGCGGCCGGTCGCCCCGTGCCTCCCAGCCCTGGATGATCGGGTCTGTCCAGGCCCAGGCCGCCTCCACCTCGTCGCCCCGCATGAACAGAGTCTGGTTGCCGCGGATCACATCCATGATAAGCCGTTCGTAAGCGTCGGGAATATCGGCCCCTTCTTCACCCAGCGCATCGGCAAAGCTCATGTCCAGCGGCACCTGCACAAGGCGCATCCCGCCCGGCCCCGGTTCCTTGATCATCACCTTCAGGTTCATGCCCTCGTTCGGTTGCAACCGGATCACCAGCACGTTTTCCCGCCAGCCCGGCGCATCGTCAAAGATCGAATGCGGCGGCTCCTTGAAGGTGATCGCAATCTCCGATTCACGCGCGCGCAGCTTCTTGCCGGTGCGCAGATAGAAGGGCGTGCCCTGCCAGCGCCAGTTCGCCACCTGCACTTTCAGCGCGATATAGCTTTCGGTTTTCGACTCCGGGTTCTCGCTGTCCTCGATATAGCCCGGCGCGCCTTTCAGCCCCAGATACTGGCCGCGCACGATGTCTTCTGGCGCCACGGGTTGCAGCGCGCGGATCACCTTCAGCTTTTCATCCCGCACGGCGTTCGGGTC
This sequence comes from Gemmobacter aquatilis, assembly GCF_900110025.1. Lineage (GTDB taxonomy): Bacteria > Pseudomonadota > Alphaproteobacteria > Rhodobacterales > Rhodobacteraceae > Gemmobacter > Gemmobacter aquatilis. Next base: position 6,403 of record NZ_FOCE01000005.1, read on the forward strand.
AAAGTGATAGGGCGGCTCCATCGCGATCAGGCAGATCAGCTGCATCAGGTGGTTCTGCACCATATCCCGCATCGCGCCGGATTTGTCGTAATAGGCGCCCCGCCCTTCGACCCCCACGGTTTCCGCCACGGTGATCTGCACATGGTCGATATATTGGGCGTTCCACAGCGGTTCGAACAGGATATTGGCGAAACGCACCGCCATCAGGTTCTGCACGGTTTCCTTGCCCAGATAATGGTCGATCCGGTAGATCTGCTGTTCGCAGAAATGCTCGGCCAGCGTGGCATTGAGCGCGCGCGCCGTTTGCAGATCGCGGCCAAACGGCTTTTCCACCACGATCCGGCTTTGCGGATGGGCGATCCCCCAAGCGTGCAGCCGTTCGGCCAGATCGCCGAACAAAGCCGGCGCCACCGAGAAGTAGAAGGCCTGCACCCTGTCCGGCCGCACCAGCGCCTTCAGCGCCGCCCAGCCCTCCTCGCCCTTCGCATCGACGGCGACATAGGACAGATGGTCGATGAATTCGCTGATGATCCGTGCGTCGCGCTTGTCGAGGCTGACGAATTCGTCAATCGCCTCGCGCACCATCTGCCGGAACTCCGCCTCGGTCATCGCCGAACGGGCGGCGCCGATGATGCGGCTGTCTGGCGGGATCTGCCCTGCCAGATAGCGGCGATACAGACCCGGCAGGATCTTGCGCCGGGCCAGATCGCCCGTCGCGCCAAAGATCACGAGATCGAAGACCTCAACCGGAATGACTCGCGACACCATGGTCTCTCTCCGCTGCAACTGCTGCCCGCGCCTCTCCGCCTCGGATGTTAGCGCTAACGAGAGTGTTCATACCCGCTGGCCGACCGAAAGTCTAGCACCTGATCGGCCGGTTTGGAAACGCTTTGCCGGGATCAGTTCTCGTCCAGCACCTGCCAGCTGACCCGGCGCAGCCCCGGTTCCGCCGCCAGCCGCGCCGCCGCCTGATCCAGCAGGGAATCGACCAGCCCTTCTGCATTTATGGTGGCCGTCACAGTGATCCCGTCGCCCTCAGCCGTGCCCAGCTCGATCTGCACCAGATGCAGCCCACCCACCGCCAGCGTGCGCAGCAGCAACGCGCGGATCTCGGCCTCCTGCGCGGCCGTGCCGGTGATACAGATCTGGTAATGGCGCAGAATCGGCACCCCGGCATTGGTCTTGCGTTTCAGCCACTTCACCAGCGGCCGCAGCCCCAGATTGATGAACACGACAAAGCCGGTCAGCATCAGCGCATGGGGCCAGAACCCCGCCCCCGCCATCAGCCCCACCGCCGCCGAACACCACAACGTCGCCGCCGTGTTCAGCCCGTGCACATTGAACCCGTCGCGGAAAATGATCCCGGCCCCCAGAAAGCCGATGCCGCTGACCACCTGCGCCGCAACACGGGTCGGGCTGACTTCATTGGGGAAAAGCGTTGAAAACAGAACAAAACTCGCCGCCCCCAGCGCGACAAGCGCATTGGTGCGCAGCCCGGCCATCCTTTGGCGCACCTGCCGTTCCGACCCGATCAGCGCGCCGCAGCCAAGCGCCACGGCCATGTTGATCGCGGCAAGGTCAAGCGAAGGGATCATCCGGCTCTCCAGTCAAAGGAGGCCAGCTTAGCTGCCCGGTGCGGAATTTGTAACGGTTTTACGACAGTTTTGCGACAAAACCGAAATCAGGCGTCCAGTTCAGCATCCCAATACAGATAGTCCAGCCAACTGTCATGCAGGTGGTTGGGCGGGAAGCGGCGGCCATGGGCCTGCATCTCCTCGGCAGTCGGGGCGCGGGCGGGTTTGGCCAGCCGCATCCCCGTCTGCCGCAGCGTCTTGTCCGCCTTGCGCAGGTTGCAGGGCGAACAGGCCGCCACCACGTTTTCCCAACTGGTGATCCCACCGCGTGACCGTGGCAGCACATGGTCGAAGGTCAGATCGCCCTTGCTGCCACAGTATTGGCAGCAGAATTCGTCCCTCAGAAAAAGATTGAAGCGCGTGAATGCCACGCGCTTCTGGGGTTTGACGAAATCTTTGAGAACGACCACCGAAGGTATGCGGAACTCCGCCCTCTGGCTTCGCACCGTCTGTTCGTATTCGGCGACGATCTGCACCCGGTCCAGACAGACCGCCTTGATCGCCTCCTGCCAGGGCCAGAGGCTGAGCGGGTAATAAGACAAGGGCCGATAATCGGCGTTGAGCACCAACGCCGGATAGTGCCTCAGGTTTGCGGGTTCCCGCACGAAAGTCGTTCTGAAATTACCGTCCATAGTGCCCAAAGACTCCGCCTTTGCTTCGCAAACCGCCACCGGCTGCCAAGGCGGGGAGAGCCGCCCCGACAGAAAAAACTATATATCGCGGTTGCGATGTGACAAGCCCCATACTCTCGCGCAACTTTGTCGCAAGCTTGCGTGACGGCATCGTGACAGTATTTGCCTAAATTTCAGGCTTACCGGGTTTCCTTGGGCCGCAGCGCGAACCAGATCAGCGCCCCACCCGCCAGCACAAGGAACGGCAACATCGCCATGTTCACCGCCGACCACCCGGCCTGAACCGAGCCGCCCGAACAGTTCATCAACCCGCCCGAGGCGAAAGAGGCGGTCGAAACCCCGGCGAACACCACGAAATCGTTCAGCCCCTGCATCCGCCCGCGTTCCTGCACCGTATGGTTGGCCGACAGCATGGCGGTGGCGCCGATGAAGCCGAAATTCCAGCCAATTCCCAGCAAGATCAAGGCGATGAAGAAATTCTCCAGCGCGACGCCCGCCATGGCCACCGCCCCCGCCGCCGCCAGAATGGTCAGGCCAAGCGCCACCACCTTTTCCGCGCCCAGCCGGGCGATGATATGGCCGGTGAAGAACGAGGGGGCATACATCGCCAGCACATGGCCCGTCACCACATTCGCAGCATCCGCCGTCTCGAACCCGCAGCCCACCACCGCCAGCGGCGAAGAGGTCATCACGAGGTTCATCAGCGCATAGCTGACTGTGGCGCAGATCATCGCCACGGCGATGGCGGGCGTGCGCAACAGCTCCATCCGGCTGCGGCCCAACGGCGCGCCCGCCTGACGCGGTGCAGGACGCGGGCTTTTCAGCGCGGCAAACAGGAACATTCCCAACAGGTTGAGGGCGATCACCGCCAGATAGCTGCCCAGAAACGGCACGACCAGCGCCTGCGAGGTGACCTTCACCAGTTGCGGGCCGAACACTGCCGACAGCAGCCCGCCCGCCATCACGCCGGAAATTGCCTTGGGCCGATAGGTCTCTGACGCCATGTCGGCGGCAGCAAAGCGGTAGAAGCCCTGCGCCGACATATATCCGCCGGTAAACAGGCCGCTGATCGCGAAAAGCGCGAAAGATCCGATGCTTAGCGCATAAGCTGCAAGTGCCGCGCCAAGTGCCCCCGACAGCGCGCCGATCACGAACCCGACCCGCCGCCCCCATTTCTGCATGATCGCCGACAAGGGCTGCGCCGCAAGCATCGAGCCGATCACCGCCAGCGAAATCGGCAACGTGGCCCAGCAGGGGTTGGAGGCGAGCGATTGCCCGGCCAGCCCGGCGATGGTGAAGATCACCGGCATCTGCGCGCCAAGAATCGCCTGTGCGGCAATCAGCACCCACACGTTGCGGCGGGCAATCCGGTCGTCGGGGAGGGTGAATGTCTCGCTCATGGCGCGAGGTAAGCCCGCCGCCACCGCTTGTGCAAGGGCGATCCTGCGGATTAGGCTGCGGCAAAACGGGGAAATCCATGGTCGGGCGCATCATCGAGGGGCCACAGGATCTGGCCGAGGGCATGGACTGGCTTTCGCGCCATGACAACAGATTCGCGCAAGCCTATGTCCTGACAGGAGAATTGCCGCTGCGCCGCAAACCGGAGGGGTTCGCCGAACTACTGGGCGCCATTGTCAGCCAACAGGTTTCCGTCGCCTCGGCCCGCGCGATCTGGGGGCGGATGGAGGCGGCGGGCATGGTCACCCCCGAGGCGATCCGCGCCGCGACGGATGAAGACCTGCGCGGTTGCGGGCTGTCGCGCCCGAAGCTGCGCTATGCAAGGGCGCTGGCCGAAGCGCAGGTGGATTTCGCATCTCTGCGCCGGATGCCGGATGAGAAGATCATCGCGCAACTTATTGAACTGCAAGGCATAGGGCGCTGGACGGCCGAGATCTATGCCATGTTCAGCCTTGGCCGTGCCGATGTGTTTGCCGCCAATGATCTGGCGCTGCAAGAGGGCGCCAAGCTGTTGTTTGGGCTGGAAAATCGCCCGAAGGAACGCGAGATGCGGGCCATGGCCGAGGCGTGGAGCCCGTGGCGGGCGGTTGCGGCGCGGCTGCTCTGGGCCTACTACCGGGTGGCAAAGGAACGCGAGGGGATCAGATGACGCAACAGTTGGAATCGCGGCGCAAGGCGCCGAAATCGGGCAAGGCGCGCTCAATGGTGGTGTTTGTCCATGGCTATGGCGCCGATGGCAACGACCTGTTGGGTCTGGCCGATCCGCTGGCGCAACATCTGCCCGATACGGTGTTCTATAGCCCCAACGCGCCGGAACCCTGCGTCAACAACCCTTTCGGCTTTCAGTGGTTTCCGATCCCCTGGCTTGACGGATCGTCGGAAGAGGCGGCGAAAGCGAGCATGGCGCGCTCCATCCTCGCGCTGAACGCCTTTCTTGACGCCAAGATGAAGGAAGAGAACATCGAGCCGGAAGCCCTTGCTCTGGTTGGATTTTCGCAAGGGTCGATGATGAGCCTGCATATCGCCCCGCGCCGTGATCGCGCCATTGCGGGCGTGGTTGCCTTCTCGGGCCGGCTGCTGGTGCCGGAGCTGCTGGAGGCCGAGGCGCGGGTCAAGCCGCCGGTGCTGCTGATCCATGGCGATGCCGACGAGATGGTGCCGTTCGAAGACATGGGCCGCGCCGGAAACGCCTTGGTCGCGGCGGGGTTCGAAACCTATGGGCATGTGATGAAGGGCACCGGCCATGGCATCGCGCCAGACGGGCTGCAGGTGGCGCTGTCCTTCCTGAAAGACAAGCTTCCGGCCTGAAAACAGGGGGGGTGACATCGCGGCGCCCCCCGTACACCCCCGGTTCACCCGCTGTCGGGCAAAATCCGCCCGTCCAGAAATCCCGCTCTTACGCTTCATCCTGGCAAAAATACTCCGGGGGAGTCGCCGCAGGCGACGGGGGCAGCGCCCCCTCTGCGGCCCAGACCGCTCAGAACCGCCCGGTCAGCGCCTGCGACAGCAAGCGCCGCCGCCGGGTGAATTCCGGCAGGATCAGCGCGCCTTCTGCCACGCGCCCCGGTTCGCGCGCGGCCAGCGTCAGCAGCGGGCGGGTCAGATGGGCGGACAGCAGGGCGGCGCGGGGCAGACGGGCGCGGCGCGCCAGATCGAGCCGCGCCAGCCCGTCGCGCGCCAAAGCCGCCACGGCCTCGGCCCGACCGTCCACCAAAGGGATGCGCCCGAGATCTTCCAGTTGCGGCACCGCGCGCAGGTAATTGGCCAGCGCCAGCGCCCAGCCCGCCGAACGCGCCGCCGCTTCCTGCGCAGGCTCGGCCCCCAGCGCCTTGCAGGCCAGCCACATCAGGCTGCCGCCGGTATCATCCAGATAGGCGGCCAGGGCTGCCGCATCCTCATGCGCGTCGCGGTAGATGTCCCAGCGGCGGGCGGCGATCATTGTATCCAGCACGGCCAGCGGCAGGGCGCGGGTGCGGATCAGCTTGCCCAGCGGCGACATCACCTCATGCGGGGTGGCGGGGCCTGCGGCCTCGGCCTCTACCGCGTCGCGCCACCATTGCAGGCGCATTTCGGCGATCATCGGTTCCTTGCTGGCCCAGGGGGCGCGGGCCACCTCGACGTTGAAGGCGTAAAGCACCCAGAGCGGGCCGCGCGCATCGGGCGGGGCGGCCATGGTGGCGGTAAAGCGGTCCGGGTCGGCGCGTTCGACCAGTGCGGCGCAGGCGTCGCTCATTGTGCGGGCGTCACATGATCGCGGATCAGCTTCCACTGGATCGCATCGAGCAGCGCCTCGAAACTGGCATCGACGATGTTGGGGCTGACGCCGACGGTGGACCAGCGCCGCCCCTGCCCGTCTTCGCTGTCGATGATGACGCGGGTCACCGCCTCGGTGCCGCCTTGCGTGATGCGGACCTTGAAATCGACCAGTTTCATGTCGTCGATGCAGGATTGATAGGGGCCGAGATCCTTGCCAAGCGCCTTGGCCAGCGCGTTGACCGGGCCGCGATCGGCGCCGTCTTCATCCATGCTGTCGGACACCGACATGACCTTTTCGCCGCCGATCTTCACCACGACGACGGCCTCGGACAGAGTGACCATGTCGTTATACTTGTTCTTGCGGCGTTCGACGGTAACGCGGTAGCGCTTCACCTCGAAAAACGCGGGGCACAGGTCCAGCGCGCGGCGGGCCAGCAGTTCGAACGAGGCCTGCGCGCCGTCATAGGCATAGCCTTCGTCTTCGCGCAGCTTGATCGTGTCGAGGATGCCCGAGAGGCGCGGATCATTGGGCGCAACCTCGATCCCGGCGGCGGCGAGGCGGGCGCGCAGGTTGGACTGGCCGGCCTGATTGCTCATCGGGATCAGGCGGGCATTGCCGACCAGCGCGGGGTCGATATGTTCGTAGGTGGTGGGGTCTTTCAGGATGGCCGAGGCGTGCAGTCCGGCCTTGTGCGCGAAGGCCGAGGCGCCGACGTAAGGCGCGGAACGCAGCGGCACGCGGTTGAGGATGTCATCCAGCATCCGCGAGGTTTTCAGCAGCGACGCCAGCGCGGCGGGGGTGATGCCGGTGTCGAACTGGCTGGCGAAGGGCTGTTTCAGCAGCAGCGTCGGGATCAGGGTCGTCAGGTTGGCATTGCCGCAGCGTTCGCCCAGCCCGTTCAGCGTGCCCTGAATCTGGCGCGCCCCGGCCAGCACGGCGGCCAGCGAATTGGCCACCGCATTGCCGGTATCATCGTGGCAATGGATGCCCAGCCGATCGCCGGGGATGCCCGAGGCGATTACATCGGCGGTGATGCGGCCCACCTCGGCCGGTAGCGTGCCGCCATTGGTGTCGCAGAGCACGATCCAGCGGGCGCCTGCGGTCCGGGCGGCGTGCAGGCATTGCAGCGCATAGGTCGGGTTGGCCTTGTAGCCATCGAAGAAATGTTCGGCGTCAAACAGCGCCTCGCGCCCCATGGCGACCAGATGGGCGATGGAGGCCGCGATGTTTTCCAGGTTTTCCGGCAGGGTGATGCCAAGCGCGGTGGTGACGTGGAAATCATGGCTTTTGCCGACAAGGCAGACGGCGGGGGTGCCTGCGTTCAGCACACCGGCCAGAACCTCGTCATTCGCGGCGCTGCGCCCGCTGCGTTTGGTCATGCCAAAGGCGGTGAAGGTGGCGCGGGTCTGCGGGCGGGCTTCGAAGAAATCGCTGTCGGTCGGGTTGGCGCCCGGCCAGCCGCCTTCGATGTAATCCACGCCCAAAGCATCGAGCGCATGGGTGATCTGGATCTTTTCGGGCATCGAGAAGTGCACGCCCTGCGTTTGCTGGCCGTCGCGCAGGGTGGTGTCGAACAGGTAAAGACGCTCGCGGGTCATCAGTCTTCATCCACAACGCGGAACAGGGCGGGCACGGCGGGGCATGGGCGCATTTCGTTGCGGATCACGTCGGACAGGCGGGTCTGGTGCAGGAAGACATAGACATGGGCCGACAACCCCTCCCACAGCCGGTTGGTGAGCGACTGGGCGCGGCTGCCCGACACGGCGCCGGTGGCGCCTGCGCCGGTGTGCATGGCGTTCACGGTTTCCTCCACCGCCTCCATGATTTCGGACACGCGGATTTCGGCGGGCGGCTTGGCCAGACGGTAGCCACCCCCGGGGCCGCGCACCGCCTCGACCAGACCGGCGCGGCGCAATTTGACGAAAAGCTGTTCCAGATAGGGCAGTGAAATATCCTGCCGTTTGGAAATTTCGGCGAGGGAGACGAGATCCTCGGGCCTGGACAGCGCGAGATCCGCCAGTGCCACCATTGCATAGCGACCCTTTGTCGAGAGTTTCATCGCCCGCCCCCCAAATCCATTGACGCGCCCGATCCGGGCGCTTAACTCACGTCAAGCCCCGGGCTTCGGCCCGTCGGGACTTAATTCAACCGCCCGGATTGCGCAATCTCCATGGGCGGTGCGACAGAAAAAGGCGACGAAATGCCCGAAGTGATCTTTGCCGGCCCCGAAGGCCGTCTTGAAGGCCGTTATCACCCGCAAAAGGACCGTGACGCCCCCATCGCCATCGTGCTGCATCCGCATCCGCAATTTGGCGGCACGATGAACAACAAGGTTGTCTACAACCTGCATTACGCCTTCTACAATCTGGGCTTCACCGTGCTGCGGTTCAATTTCCGCGGCGTGGGGCGCAGCCAGGGCGAATACGATCAGGGTATTGGCGAGCTGTCGGACGCGGCCTCGGCGCTGGATTACCTGCAGAGCATGAACCAGAATTCCAAGCATTGCTGGGTGGCGGGTTTCAGTTTTGGCGCCTGGATCGGGATGCAGTTGCTGATGCGGCGCCCGGAAATCACCGGCTTCGTTTCGGTCTCTCCGCCTGCGAACATGTATGATTTCAGCTTCCTCGCCCCCTGCCCGTCTTCGGGCCTGATCATCAACGGCTCGGCCGACCGGGTGGCGCCGCCAAAGGATACCGTGAGCCTGGTGAACAAGCTGCACGAGCAGAAGGGTATCACCATCACCCATCAGGTGATCGAAGGTGCCGATCACTTCTTCAAGGATGACGAGGCGCATATGAAGCCGATGATCGACACGGTGTCGGGCTATGTGAAGCGCCGTCTGGGCGAGGTGTCGCGCTGAGATGAGCGTCACCGACGATCTTTCCGACGCCTTGGCCCGGGATGTCTTGCAGGCGATGGACGAGATGGGCAATGACCGCTTCTATCTGGAGGTGGCCAAGATGCTGGGCTCGCTGTCGCCGTCGATGGAAGACGGCTTTCTGACGGCGATGCGGGTGCGGCTGGCGGAACGGCGCGGGCGGGAGTTTCTGGAAAAGAAACTGGCCGCCCATCGCAAGGGGATCGCCGGTGAGTGACCGTCTGGCCCGGCAATTCGCCTTTCTGAACGAGGCGGACCGGCTGAAGGCGGTGGAGCGGGCGAGCGTGCTGATGTCGCTGGCCCGGCCCGAGAATGTGGCGGAACACAGCTGGCATCTGGCGCTGTATGCGCTGGTGATGGCGGATGACGTGCCGCCGGGTGTGGACGTGGATCGCGTCATCGCCATGCTGCTGCTGCATGATCTGGTGGAAATCGACGTGGGCGACCATCCGATCCATCTGGAACATGATCCGGTGGCGGTGGCGCAGGCCGAGGATGCGGCGGCGCTGCGGATCTTCGGGCTGTTGCCGGAGGATCAGGGCATGGCCCTGCTGGCGCTGTGGCGCGAGTTCGAGGCGGCGGAAACGGCGGATGCCCGTTTTGCCAAGCGGCTGGACCATACGCAGCCGATCTTTCAGGTGCTGCACGCGCCCGACCCCCTGCCCGATCATCTGGATGTGGTGCGCGACAATCTGGCGACCGGGCGCGCGGCGCGGTTCCGCGCCGAATGGCCCGAGGTGCATGCGCTGGCCTCCAGCCTGCTGGTTGGGGCGGGTGTGCCCGAGGCCACGCCCGCCGATCTGCTGGCGCGGCTGGGTTTTCTGGCCGAGGCGGACCGGCTGAAATCGGTCTACCGGGCGACGACGCTGGTCGATGGTTCGCGCCCCGAAAATTCGGGCGAACACAGTTGGCATCTGGCGCTGTATGCGCTGGTGCTGGGCGATCAGGCCGGGGTCGGGGTGAACCTTGCGCGGGTGATCCGCATGTTGCTGATCCATGATCTGGTGGAAATCGACGTGGGCGATGTGCCGATCCATTCGGCCAACGGGCAGGCCCATGCCAGCGCCGACACGCAGGCCGCCGAGGCCGCCGCCGCCGAACGGCTGTTCGGCTTGCTGCCCGGAACGCAAGGCGCTGCCCTGCGGGCGCTGTGGCACGAGTTCGAGGCGGCGGAGACGCCGGATGCCGTGTTTGCCAAGAGCCTGGACCGGGTGCAGCCGGTGATGGCCAACCTGATGTCGGGCGGTGGCACATGGATCACCTATCAGGTGACGGCGGAGCAGCTGGAAAGCCGCGTGGGGGCCAAGGTGGCCCGGGGCGCGCCGGGGATCTGGCACTGGGTGCGGGCGCAGACGCGGGTGTTTTTCGAGGTCGCGCCGTGAGGCGCAAATTTCGGTATACATCTGCATACCGGGCTTCCCAAGCCTGTCTTTTTCCGCTATGCAGCGAACAGTCGAATCTTCCAATCACAAAGGGACGGACATGACCAAGATCAAGGTGGAAAACCCCGTCGTCGAGCTTGACGGCGACGAGATGACCCGGATCATCTGGGACTTCATCAAACAGAAGCTGATCCTGCCCTATCTCGACATCGACCTGAAATATTACGATCTGGGCATCGAGGAGCGTGACCGCACCAACGACCAGATCACCATCGACTCTGCCGAGGCGATCAAGAAATACGGCGTGGGCGTGAAATGCGCCACCATCACCCCGGATGAAGCCCGCGTCGAGGAATTCAACCTCAAACAGATGTGGAAATCGCCGAACGGCACGATCCGCAACATTCTGGGCGGCGTGATCTTCCGCGAGCCGATCATCTGCAAGAACGTGCCGCGCCTTGTGCCGGGCTGGACCCAGCCGATCGTGGTGGGCCGCCATGCCTTTGGCGACCAGTATCGCGCCACCGACTTCCGCTTCCCCGGCGCGGGCAAGCTGACGATGAAATTCGTCGGCGATGATGGCACCGTGATCGAGCGTGATGTCTATTCGGCGCCGTCCTCGGGCGTGTTCATGGGCATGTACAACCTTGATGACAGCATCATCGACTTTGCGCGCTCGTCGATGAACTATGGTCTGCTGAAGGGCTGGCCGGTGTACCTGTCGACCAAGAACACCATCCTGAAAGCCTATGACGGGCGGTTCAAGGATCTGTTCGCGAAGGTCTATGCCGAAGAATTCGAAGACAAGTTCAAGGCGGCGGGCATCCATTACGAACACCGCCTGATCGACGACATGGTGGCGAGCGCGATGAAATGGTCGGGCGGCTATGTCTGGGCCTGCAAGAACTATGACGGCGACGTGCAGTCGGATACCGTGGCGCAGGGCTTTGGCTCGCTGGGTCTGATGACCTCGGTGCTGATGACGCCCGATGGGAAAACCGTTGAAGCCGAAGCGGCGCATGGCACGGTGACGCGCCACTATCGCCAGCATCAGGCCGGCAAGGAAACCTCGACCAACTCGGTTGCGTCGATCTTTGCCTGGACCGGCGGTCTGAAGCATCGCGCCAAGCTCGACGACAATGCGCAACTGATGCGCTTTGCCCAGACGCTGGAAAAAGTGACGGTGGATGCGGTGGAAGACGGCTGGATGACCAAGGATCTGGCGCTGCTGGTCGGCCCCGATCAGAAGTGGCTGACCACCATGGGCTACCTGGAAAAGGTGGACGAATATCTGAACAAGGCGCTGGTGGGCTGATCCCATCTGCGACGGATCGGAAGGGGCGCCCCGCACGGGCGCCCCTTTTGCGTTCAGAACGGCCCGTGACCACCGGGGCCAAGGCCGAGATCGCGCAGGATATGAGGGCCAAGCAGCGACAGGTCATCCGGCAGGCGCTGCCGTCTGGGCCGCAGGATCGCCGCAAGGGTGGCGCGCAGCACACGCCAGGGGCCGTGCTGGGCAATGAGGTCGTGCAGATCGGGCACCGGGACGGGTGCCGACAAAACAGGGCTGTGTGTCATATGATTTCCCGGCTGCGGGACGCGCAGGCGGGCTCCGATTGGGAAATGTGGAAAAGCGCGCCAGTCAGGCGGGCCGAGTCATCGCAAGGAAGGAAGGGGCGTCAGACGCCCGAACGCTCAACCGAACTGATACAGTCCATGTGAGATGGTGGCACGGCGCGCGACATATCGGGCCGTTCCGGTCAAGCTGCCACCCGTGAAAGCGCCGGTAAATGCAAAAGTCATACGGCGCCTCCCTGTGATCTGGCGTTGCGAATGGTCATATGAAACACGACTCACCCCGCAACCCAAAGCAGTTTTGCGGCAGAGCCTGAAAAGCGGCGGGGGCGTGGGATCTGCGCCACAGCCCCCCTTGCCCCCCGCCGCACAGTCATGCCATCACCGCGCCATGACCGGAAACACCCGCCACAGCCTGATCGACGACGCGCAAGGGATTGCCTATGGCAGCCTGATGGCGAGTTTTGGGATCGTGATCCTGACGCATCTGGGCTTTGTCACCGGGCAGACGGCGGGGCTGGCGGTGCTGATTTCCTATGCCACGGGCTGGGGCTTCGGGCCGGTGTTCTTTGCGATCAACCTGCCGTTCTACTGGCTGGGCTACAAGCGGATGGGGCCGGTTTTCGTGGCGAAGACCTTTGTCGCGGTGGGGCTTTTATCGGTGGTCAGCGCGATATTGCCGCAGTATGTGAGCTTTGCCACGCTGCATCCGGCGGTGGGGGCGGTGCTGTTCGGCTTCGTCTCCGGCTCGGCGCTGCTGGCGCTGTTCCGCCATGGGGCGAGCCTGGGCGGCGTGGGGATCGTGGCGCTGTATCTGCAGGACAAGACCGGGTTCAAGGCGGGTTGGACGCAGATCCTGTTCGACATCTGCGTCTTCGCCATTGCGCTGACGCTGCGCGACGCGGTGACGGTGGCCTGGTCGGCGCTGGGGGCGCTGGTGCTGAATCTTGTCATCACCATGAACCATCGCCGCGACCGCTATATCGCCACCTGAGCCAGTCGCCGGGCGCATTGCTGCATTGCAGCGCCAGCATTGGACGGGGGCGGCGATTTCGGGCAGATATAGGTCATGGATACTGACCTTAAATCTGAACCCCGCTATTCGCTGTTCGAAGATGCGCAGGGCTTGCTGGCCGCCTCGATTCAGGCGGCGCTGGGGATTCACCTGCTGCGCGCGGCGGGGCTGATCACCGGGGGCACGGCGGGGCTGGCGCTGCTGATCGCCTATACCAGCGGCTGGGGCTTTGGCCCGGTGTTCTTTACCGTCAACCTGCCCTTCTACATCTTCGCCTATCTGCGCAAGGGCACCGCGTTCACGGTGAAAAGCTTTGCCACTGTCACCGCGGTTTCGCTGCTGGCCGATGTGATGGCGCCCTTCGTGCCGGTGGCGGGCATCCATCCGGCGGCGGCGGCGGTGCTGTTCGGGGTCAGCGCGGGCGTCGGCCTGCTGGGCCTGTTCCGCCACACATCGAGCCTGGGCGGCGTGTCGATCGTGGCGCTGATCCTGCAAGACCGGTTCGGCATCCGCGCGGGCTGGATTCAGCTGGGTTATGACCTGACGCTGTTCGCGGTGGCGCTGATCTTCCTGGCGCCCGACCGGGTGATGTGGTCGCTGCTTGGGGCCGCCATTCTGAACTTCATCGTCGCCGTGAACCATCGCCGCGACTGGTATGTGGTGAGTTGACGCAGCGCCACGGCGCTATCTCGCCTTGAAACACAGGTTTCACTGGCCTTTCCCGGCGCTGTCGGTTATGGCCCGCGCAACTGCAGAAAAACCGAAAGAGACCCTCCCGATGGAGCTTCGCAACATCGCGATCATCGCGCACGTTGACCATGGCAAAACGACCCTTGTGGACGAACTGCTGAAACAGTCCGGCTCGTTCCGCGAAAATCAGGCCGTTTCCGAACGCGCGATGGACAGCAATGACATCGAACGCGAGCGCGGCATCACCATTCTGGCGAAATGCACGAGCGTCGAACATGACGGGATGCGCATCAATATCGTCGATACCCCCGGCCACGCCGATTTCGGCGGCGAGGTGGAACGCATCCTGAGCATGGTGGACGGCGTTGTCCTGCTGGTGGACGCCGCCGAAGGCCCGATGCCGCAGACCAAGTTCGTGACCTCGAAAGCGCTGGCGCTGGGGCTGCGCCCGATCGTGGTGCTGAACAAGGTGGACAAGCCGGACGCCGAACCCGACCGCGCGCTGAACGAGGTGTTCGACCTGTTCGCCAACCTCGGCGCCTCGGATGAACAGCTCGATTTCCCGCATCTTTACGCCTCGGGCCGTGCTGGCTGGGCCGATGACTCGCTGGACGGGCCGCGCAAGGATCTGACCGCGCTGTTCGATCTGGTGGTGAAGCACGTCCCCGCCCCGAAACAGGTGGCGCGCGCCGAAGAGCCGTTCCAGATGCTGGCGACCACCCTGTCGGCCGACCCGTTCATCGGCCGCATCCTGACCGGCCGGGTTGAGGCGGGCACCATCAAGGTGGGCGCTTCGCTGAAGGCGCTGACCCGTGACGGCGAGCGGATCGAACAGTTCCGCGTGACCAAGATCCTCGCCTTCCGCGGGCTGAGCCAGACCCCGATCGAAGAAGCGCAGGCCGGAGACATCGTGACGCTGGCCGGCATGACCAAGGCCACCGTGGCCGATACGCTGTGCGATCTGTCGGTGGAAACCGCCCTGCCCGCCCAGCCGATCGACCCGCCGACCATCTCTGTCACCTTCGGCATCAATGACTCGCCGCTGGCGGGCAAGGATGGCAACAAGGTTCAATCCCGCGTCATCCGCGAACGGCTGATGCGCGAATCCGAAGTGAACGTGGCGATCAAGGTCGAAGACACGCCGGGCGGCGAGGCGTTCATCGTTTCGGGCCGGGGCGAACTGCAGATGGGCGTGCTGATCGAGAACATGCGCCGCGAAGGGTTCGAGCTGTCGATCTCGCGCCCGCGCGTGATCTTCCGGGAAGAAGACGGCGTGCGGATGGAGCCGGTGGAAGAAGTCATCATCGATGTCGATGACGAATATTCCGGCGCGGTGATCGAGAAGCTGACCGGCGAGCGCAAGGGCGATCTGGTCGAGATGAAACCGGCGGGTGTGGGCAAGACCCGCATCGTGGCGCATGTGCCGTCGCGCGGGCTGATCGGCTATCACGGCCAGTTCATGACCGATACGCGCGGCACCGGCGTGCTGAACCGTATCTTCCATGGCTGGGTGCCGCATAAGGGCCCGATCCAGGGGCGGCGTCAGGGCGTGATGATCTCGATGGAAAACGGCGTGTCGGTGTCTTACGCGCTGTGGAAGCTGGAAGATCGCGGGCGTTTCTTCATCGGCGCGCAGGAAGCGGTGTATCAGGGCATGATCCTGGGCGAGCACAACCGCGACAACGATCTGGAAATCAACCCGATCCGCGGCAAGCAGCTGACCAACGTCCGCGCCTCGGGCACGGATGAAGCGGTGCGCCTGACGACGCCGGTGCGGATGAGCCTGGAAGAATCCATCGCCTATATCGAAGACGATGAACTGGTCGAAGTGACGCCGAAATCCATCCGGATGCGCAAGCGCCACCTTGACCCGCATGAGCGCAAGCGCGCCAGCCGGTCGGAGTGACCCGAACGAAGCGGGGGGCCAGCCCCCCGCACCCCCCGGGATATTTCTGCCAAGATGAAATGGGAAACGCCGTAGCTTTGGGCTGCGGCGTTTTTCGTTTTTGGCGGTGGAGACAGATCAGGCCGCAGCCGCCAGACGGCAGGGCAGGAACGGTTCCACCACCACATCCGCACCTTCGAAGGTGCAGAAACTGGCCGACGGAATCTCCAGCCAGTCGCCCTGATCGCTTTCCAGCGGTTCCGAGACCACGGCGCGGCCGCCCCGGGTGTCGGACCAGCGGTGATAGAGGCTGGGCGCCTGATGGTCTGTCGCATAGCGCATGGCATAAAGCCGCTGGCCATCCGACATGGCGACGGTCAGGCGCAGATGCGGGGCGGCGCCCTTGGCGCGCGACAGGCGGATGAACTGCGCCGCAGCACGTTCCATGGCGCCGCGCGGATCATTCTCCAACCCTTCGGCCAGCGCCACGAGGAACAGCGCCTCGCTGTCGGTCGCGCCCTTGCGCTGCGGATAGAGCGCGTCGGGGATCAGCATGTCGGCATCGCGGCGCATCGCGTCATAGCCGCCGACCTGTCCGTTATGCATGAAGCTCCACCGCCCGTGGGTGAAGGGATGGCAGTTGTTGCGGCTGGTCGCCGTACCGGTGGAGGCGCGGACATGGGCGAGGAACAGGCCGGAGCGCACGGTCGCGACAAGGGAGCGGAGGTTCGGGTCGCTCCACGCCGGCATCACGTCGCGGTAGAGGCCGGGTTCCGGCCGGTCGCCATACCAGGCGATCCCGAAACCATCGGCGTTGATCGCGGTGCGGCATTCGGTGGCGCAATGGCTTTGATGGATCAGCGAATGGCCGGGGCGGCTGACGATATCCTCGAGAAAGATCGGTGCGCCGATATAGGCGGCCCAGCGGCACATCAGCGCCCCCTTGCGGCATCTGCCGCCCGTTTTTGCCCGTGCATCAAGACCTGCCCCGCCTTGTTTGTTTTTCTGCACCTGCATCATACGCGATGTATCAGGAATATGAAGCCGGATTTTTCGGCCATTCCGGCTTGCTTTTGGGAGGTTTTCCCGCAATCCTTCTATTCATGGAGAAACTGGACCATATCGACCGCCGCATCCTGACCATCCTGCAACGCGACGCCAGCCTCTCGCTGGAAGAACTGGGCGAGGAGGTCGGGCTGTCCCGCAATGCCGTCTGGCGCCGGGTGCGGGTGCTGGAGGACAGCGGCGTGATCCGCGCGCGGGTGGCGCTGCTGGATGCCGAGCGGATCGGGTTGGGGTTGACGGTGTTCATGCTGATCCGCACGGATCGCCACACGCCGGACTGGCTGGAGCGGTTTGCCGAAGCCACGCGCGAGATGCCGGAGATTCTGGGCGCCTACCGGATGACCGGCGATCTGGATTATCTGGTGCGGGCGCGGGTGGCGGATGTGAAAGCCTATGACCGGCTGTATCGCGCGCTGGTGGCGCGGGTTGATCTGCACGATGTGTCGGCCAGTTTCGTGATGGAGGAGCTGAAGGACACCACCGCCCTGCCGCTGTGAAAAAGGGGCCGAAGCCGGCCCCTTCTGCGTCAGATGCGGTGCTGGCCGGTCACTCGGCCTCTTCGACCACGCAAAGATCGCGGATGCTGGCGCCCTTCGCATGGGCCAGCGCCGCCTGATATTCGGCGCTGTTGTAGCAGGCGACCGCCGCTTCCAGCGAGGGGAAGCGGGCGACCACGTTGCGCGGGCGGTCAGTGCCTTCCAGCTGCACATGGCGACCGCCACGGGCGAGGAACTTGCCCCCATGCGCGGCGATGGCCGGACCGGCGGCCACGGCATATTTGCCGTAAGCCTCCGCGTCGGTGACGGTGACATGGGCGATCCAGAGGGCGGTGGGCATGGGTTACGCTCCGATAGCGGCTTCGGCGGCCGCGATTGCCTGATCGGCCAGCGCGATATCGGCGCCGCCCGCTTGTGCCATATCCGGGCGGCCACCGCCGCCCTTGCCGCCAAGCGCCTCGGCGGCAACTTTGACCAGCGTCACCGCCGACAGACGGTCGGTCAGATCGGCGGTCACGCCTGCGGCCACGGCGGGCTTGGCGCCGGTATCGGCGATCAGCAGCACCGCGCCCGAGCCAAGGCGGGATTTCATCTCGTCGATCAGGCCGGGCAGATCCTTGCCGGACACGCCGGTCATCACCTGCGCGATGAACTTGATACCGTTGATCTCCTTGGCGTCCGGCCCGCCGGACTTGCCGCCCATCGCCAGTTCGCGGCGCAGTTGCGCGACCTCGTTCTGCAGCGCCTTGCGTTCGTCCAGCAGGGCTTTCGCGCGATCCGCCAGTTCGGTGGCCGGGGCCTTCAGAACGGCAGCGATATCGGCCAGCAGTTTCGACTGTTCGGCCATATGGGCCAGCGCGCCCTCGCCGGTCAGCGCCTCGATCCGGCGCACGCCGGAGGCGGAGGCGCTGTCGGACAGCAGCACGAAGGCGCCGATCTCGCCCAAACGGGCGACATGGGTGCCGCCGCAGAGTTCGATCGAATAGGTGCTGCCCGCGGTGCCCTTGCCGGAGCCGTTCAGCGCGCCCATCGAGACGACGCGGACTTCCTCGCCGTATTTCTCGCCGAACAGCGCCTGCGCGCCAAGGCCACGGGCATCGTCGGGCGACATCAGCCGGGTTTCCACCGCGCCATTCTGGCGGATGAAGGCGTTGACCTCGTCCTCCACCGCTTTCAGCTCTTCAGCGGTCATTGCCTTGGAATGGGCGAAATCGAAGCGCAGCCGGTCAGCGGCGTTGAGCGAGCCGCGCTGCGCGACGTGATCGCCCAGCGTGCGGCGCAGCGCCTCGTTCAGCAGGTGGGTGGCGGAGTGGTTGGCGCGCACCGCTTGGCGGCGGGCGTGATCCAGTTCCAGCTTGGCGGGCTGGCCCTTGATCACGGTGCCTTCGGTGATTTCGGCGACGTGATAGAACACATTGGCCGCCTTGCGCGTGTCGATCACCCGGGCCAGCCCGGTATCGGTGCGGATCCAGCCCTGATCGCCGATCTGACCACCGCTTTCGGCATAGAACGGCGTCTGGTTCACCACGATATTGATGGTTTCGCCCTTCGCCTCGTCTGACGAGCCGATGGCGGCGCCGTCTTTCACGATGGCAAGGATCTGACCTTCGGCGATTTCGCCGTCATAGCCGAGGAATTCGGTCGCGCCGTGCTTTTCGGCCAGCTCGAACCAGATCTTGGCATCTTTCGCCTCGCCCGTGCCGGACCAGGAGGCGCGGGCCTTGGCGCGTTGCTCCTCCATCGCGGCGTCAAAGCCTGCGACATCGACGGCGCGGCCCTTTTCGCGCAGCGCGTCTTGCGTCAGGTCCAGCGGGAAGCCGTAGGTGTCGTAGAGCTTGAACGCGGCGGGGCCGGGCAGATCGGCACCTTCGGGCAGGCCAGACAGTTCCTCGTCCAGCAGTTTCAGCCCGCGGTCCAGCGTGGTGCGGAACCGGGTTTCTTCCAGCCGCAGGGTTTCTTCGATCAGGCTCTGCGCCTGTGCCAGTTCCGGGTAGGCCGTGCCCATCTGGCGCACCAGCGCGGGAACCAGCTTGTACATCGTCACGTCCTGCGTGCCGAGCATGTTCAGGTGGCGCATCGCCCGGCGCATGATGCGGCGCAGCACATAGCCGCGCCCGTCATTCGACGGCATCACCCCATCGGCGATCAGGAACGAGGTGGAGCGCAGGTGATCGGCCACGACGCGGTGATGCACCTTGCCCGGCCCGTCGGGGTCGTTGGAGGTGAGATGCGCCGAGGCCTCGATCAGGCTGCGCATCAGGTCGGTGTCGTAATTGTCGTGCTTGCCCTGCAGCAGCGCGCCGATGCGTTCCAGCCCCATGCCGGTGTCGATCGACTGCATGTCGAGGTCGATCATCGAGCCGTCTTCGAACTGTTCGTTCTGCATGAAGACGTTGTTCCAGATCTCGATATAGCGGTCGCCATCCTCATCGGCGGAGCCGGGCGGGCCGCCCCAGATGTGATCGCCATGGTCGAAGAAGATCTCGGTGCAGGGGCCGCAGGGGCCGGTCGGCCCCATCTGCCAGAAATTGTCGGAGGTGGGGATGCGGATGATCCGGTCATCGCCCAGCCCGGCGACCTTCTTCCACAGCGCCGCCGCCTCGTCATCGGTGTGATAGACGGTGACCAGCAGCTTGTCCTTCGGGATGTCGAAATCGCGGGTCAGCAATTCCCAGGCAAAGGCGATGGCCTCGGCCTTGAAGTAATCGCCGAAGGAGAAGTTGCCCAGCATTTCAAAGAAGGTGTGGTGGCGCGCGGTATAGCCGACATTGTCGAGGTCATTGTGCTTGCCACCGGCGCGGACGCATTTCTGCGCGGTGGTGGCGCGCTTGTAATCGCGGGTTTCGACCCCGGTGAAACAGTTCTTGAACTGCACCATGCCGGAATTGGTGAACATCAGGGTCGGGTCGTTGCGCGGCACCAACGGGCTGCTGTCTACCACGGTGTGGCCGTTGCGCTTGAAGAAATCGAGATAGGTGGACCGGATGTCGTTCAACGACGGCATGATGTCGTGGCTCCGCAGCTGCGCCGCTTGGGCGAATGGGCAATTCCGCTTCGTTTAACGGCGCGCGGCGGGGCTGTCCACCATTGCGCGGCGCAGGCCATGAAAAAGGGCGCCCGGTGATAGGGCGCCCTTTGTTTCCGGGGGGTTGGCGCCCGGATTTGATCAAAGATCCACCACATCCTCGGTTCCACCCTCGGTCATGTGGAAATCAAGCCCGTTGGCGGCGCGGATCTTGTCTTCGATCTCCATCGCGGTGGCGGGATTGGCCTTGAGGAAGTTCTTGGCATTCTCGCGCCCTTGACCGATGCGCTCGTCGCCATAGGAATACCACGAGCCGGATTTCTCGACCACGCCCGCCTTCACGCCGATGTCGATCAGCTCGCCGGTTTTCGAAATGCCCTCGCCATACATGATGTCGAATTCCACCTGTTTGAAGGGCGGCGCCACCTTGTTCTTCACCACCTTGACGCGGGTGGCGTTGCCGACAACCTCGTCCCGGTCCTTGATGGAGCCGGTGCGGCGGATGTCGAGCCGGACAGAGGCGTAGAATTTCAGCGCGGTGCCGCCCGACGTGGTTTCGGGCGAGCCGAACATCACGCCGATCTTCATGCGGATCTGGTTGATGAAGATCACCATGCAGTTGGAACGCCCGATCGAGGCGGTCAGCTTGCGCATCGCCTGGCTCATCAGACGGGCCTGGCTGCCCATCTGCATATCGCCCATATCCCCCTCGATCTCGGCCTTCGGGGTCAGTGCCGCGACCGAATCGACCACAACAAGGCTGACCGCGCCAGAGCGCACAAGGGTATCGACAATCTCCAGCGCCTGTTCGCCGGTGTCGGGCTGGCTGATCAGCAGCTCGTCCAGATTGACGCCCAGCTTCTTGGCATATTGCGGGTCCAGTGCATGTTCGGCATCGACAAAGGCGCAGACCCCGCCTTTTTTCTGTTCTTCGGCCACCACATGCAGCGTCAGCGTGGTCTTGCCCGAACTTTCCGGCCCGTAGATTTCAATGATGCGACCCTTGGGCAGGCCGCCGATCCCCAGCGCAATATCCAGCCCCAGCGAACCGGTCGAGGTCGCTTCGACATCCATCGCGGGGTTGTTGGCCCCAAGCTTCATGATCGAGCCTTTGCCGAACTGCCGTTCGATTTGTGCCAGTGCGCTTTCAAGCGCCTTCTGCTTATCCATTTCGCGCTTTCCGTTCAGATCGAGAAGGGGTGCCGTTGCCATCTTTCAGATCCTTATCCCATAGCCGCCCCAGCGGGGCAATGCGCTGCCTGCGCCGATTTGTTCTTGTCTTGTTCCAGATGTATGAGGGCAAAACAGGAACAATTCAACCGATTTTTCACAAATTCAGCTTTTGCGCGATCTGGTTAAGGGATAGTTTACGCCGCAGGCCATAACCGGGCCGCAGGCAAAAATAGAGGCAGAAATGCTGGTTTTCTGGCATCAGAGGCTGACGCTTCTCGCCACGCCCAAAACGGGCACCACAGCAATCGAGTCGGCGCTCGAATCGCTGGCGCATGTGTCGATCCAGCGGCCGCCGCAGCTGAAACACGCCTCGGTGCGCAAATATCACCGCTTCATCGGCCCCTGGCTGGAAAGCGCGGCGGGGCATCCGTTCACCGTGATCGCCATGATGCGCGAGCCGCGCGACTGGCTGGGCAGCTGGTATCGCTATCGCCAGCGCGAAGACATGGGCAGCGAAGAGAAAAGCACCGTCGGCATCAGCTTTGATCAGTTCGTGCGCGACTATTGCGCGGAAAAGCCGCCCGCCCATGCCGCCGTGGGGGCACAGTCGCAGTTTCTTGCCGCAAAGAACGAGCGTGGGGCAGACCGGATTTTCCGTTACGAGAAGATCGACGAGGTGATCGAGTTTCTGGAAGACCGGCTGGACTGTGCGATCACCCTGCCCCGGTTGAACGTCTCGCCGCTCGCCCCGCTGGATCTGGCGCCAGAGACGGAAAAGCTGCTGCGCAAGGTCGCGGCCAAGGATTTCGAGCTTTACGATACGCTGTGTCAAGCGGGCTGACGGGCAGCGCGACGAACAAGGGGCCAAAGGGGCGGGCCGCGCCCGGGATCAATGCATCTGGCCCTGGACCGTCTCGGTCAGGTCGTTGAGCGAGAAGGGCTTGGGCAGGAAAACCGAATTCGGGATTCGCGCCTGGTTTTCCGACAGACAATCCTCGGCATAGCCGGAAACGAAGACCACCCGCACATTCGGCCGCGCCTCCAGCGCCTGGCGCACCCAGCTTGGCCCATCCATCCCCGGCATGACCACATCGGTCACGAAAATATCGACATCCAGCGCCGGATCTTCCAGCGTGCGCAGCGCCTGTTCGGCGCTGTCGGCCTCCAGCACGGTATAGCCGCGCAGGCGCAGCGCGCGCGAGGCAAAGGCCCGCACCGGCGCCTCGTCCTCCACCAGCAGCACGACCCCCTCGCCCGGTTTCAGCACCGGCCTGCGCGCGGCCCCCTTGCCCGGCAACCGCTCTGCCTCGGTGGCGTGATGGATCGGGAAATAGAGGTGGAACACCGTGCCCAGCCCGATTTCGCTGTCCACGAAGATGAAGCCCCCCGATTGCTTCACGATGCCATAGGCGGTGGAGAGGCCGAGCCCGGTGCCCTCGCCCACCCGTTTGGTGGTGAAGAACGGTTCGAACACCTTTTGCAGACGGTCCGCCGGGATACCGACCCCGGTGTCAAGCACGCGGATCACTGCATATTCCCCCGGTGGCACCACCGCCCGGTCGCGCCGCAGTTCCTCGCGCAGGGTCAGAGCCTCGGTCTCGATGCGGATGGTGCCCCCCATCGGCATGGCATCGCGGGCATTCACCACCAGATTCATCACCACCTGTTCCAGCTGCCGCTTGTCGGCG
This sequence comes from Gemmobacter aquatilis, assembly GCF_900110025.1. Taxonomy (GTDB): domain Bacteria; phylum Pseudomonadota; class Alphaproteobacteria; order Rhodobacterales; family Rhodobacteraceae; genus Gemmobacter; species Gemmobacter aquatilis. The sequence continues at coordinate 29,257 of NZ_FOCE01000005.1, forward strand.
CGGATTGCGCCCAGATCGGGCGCGTGGGTCAGCCGCAGGGTGATCCGTTCGCCGACCAGACGGTTGAGCAGATGCGTGAGGTCTGACAGCACCTCTTGCAGCTCCAGCATTTCGGGTTTCAGCGTCTGCTTGCGCGAGAAGGCCAGCAACTGGCCCACCAGACTGGCGGCGCGGTTGGCATTCTGGTGGATCTGCACCAGATCGGCAAATTCGGGGTCGCTGCGGTCATGCCGCAGCAGCAGCAGGTCGCAATGGCCGGAAATCGCGGTGAGCAGATTGTTGAAATCATGGGCAATGCCCCCCGCAAGCTGCCCGATCGCCTGCATCTTCTGGCTTTGCACGAACTGCGCCTCCAGCTTTTTCAGCGCGGTCGCATCGTTCAGCACCGCCAGCACGGCCGGGCGGCCCTGTTCGACGATGCGGCGCAGGCTGATCTGGAAATACGCGTCGGCCTCGCCGTGCCGCAGCCGCAAGACCTCGCCCCCGGCCGGCACGCGCCCAGCCACCACATCCGACAGCCAGTCGGCAACCGGGCGCCCCAACCCTTCGAACAGGTCATGGAAGGCGGTGTCTTCCTCGGGCGTGATACCCAGCACCTCGCAGGCGGCGCGGTTGGCCAGAACCAGCGCCCCGTCGGAGGCGAATTTCAGCAAGGCCACCGGCACGTTTTCAAAATCGGCCAGCGCGCTGCCACTGGCTGCCGTCTCGGGCACGGGCAGCAGATAGATCTCGCGCCGCTCCCCCGCGCCTTCGACCTCGGCCAGAATGGCGCGCACGGGGCCATCGACCGAAGACACCTGTATTTCTTCGCCCGAGCGCAGCACCTGATCGGCGAAGATGCGATCCAGCCGCTTGGGGCGCCCGCCCAGCAAACGGCGCATCGCCTCGTTGGTGAACAGTACCACCCCGGCCTTGCTGGCGACCAGCATCGGCAGGCTGAGCGTTTCGGCGCCGCGCCCGGTGCCGGACCGATCCTGAAATTCTTCCAGCCGCCACAGAAAACTGCTGTCGGCGATGCGATGCACGCTGAGCCGAGTATGGCCGCGCCGGGTGACCACATCCTCGCGGGCGAAACCCAGCGACATGGCGCGGGTTTGCAGCCGATACAGCACCGAGGCGGGGCTGGCGAAGAAATCCTTCAGCGTGGCGATCAGCGTGGTGCCATCGCGGATGCCGAACCTGTCGCGCGCGGCGGTGTTCTGAAAGCCGATGATCCCGCTGCCATCCGTCGAGAAACAGGGCGCCGCATCATGCCCCATGATCTGGGCCAGATCACGTTCCAGCCGGTGCTGGCGGGCGCTGTCACGCAGCACGGCACCACGCAGCAGCAGCACGAAGATGCAGAATGTGGCCCCCGCAACCCCCGCCGCCAGCCGGATCTGCGGATCCGGTGCAAGGCTGATGGTCACCGCACAGCCGATCGCCGCGGCCAGCAGAACCCAGACCGATTGCCCGACGCCGCGCGCCACCTGCGTTACAGGCGTGGCGAACCCCATCCTGTCCTGCAGCGGCAGTTGCGTCCCTGTCTTGCCTGCCATTCACCGATCTCCGCGGAATCGAACAGCTCTATACGGCACGCAAAAAGTTAACTCGTTCTTAACTGCCCCCCGTTTTGTTCCCGGGGTTTGACTCAACTTCTAGCTGATCCGCTGCAATACCGCTATGAAAAACCCGTCGCCGCCATCCTGCGGGGTCAGGCTGCGGCGGGAAACTTCGCGCCAACCGGCGGTTCCGGCGCAAAACCGGTCGATCTGGGCCCCGTTTTCGGCCTGCAGCAGCGAACAGGTGGCGTAGCCGAGCCAGCCGCCGGGGCGCACGAGGCGGGCAGCGTTTTGCAGGATTTCGGCCTGAATCGCACAAAGCGCGTCAAGCCGGGCGCGGGTGAGCAGCCATTTCGCCTCGGGGGCGCGGCGCCAGCTGCCGGAGCCGGAACAGGGCACATCGGTCAGCACGAGGTCGAAGGGCGCCTGCCGCGACAGATCGGCGGTTTCGATCAGGGTGACGCGGGCGCCCGCCCGTTTGGCGCGATCCGGCAGGTCGCGCATCCGGCGGGGATCGGCGTCATGCGCGTAAAGCGCCACCTTGGCAGCGGCGGCCATGGCGAGCGACTTGCCGCCGCCCCCTGCGCAATAATCCAGCACTTTCATGCCGTTGGACAGGGGCAACGCCGCAATCACGGCTTGCGAGGCGGCGTCCTGCAGTTCCACCAGACCCGATGTATAGGCGGTGGAGGCCTGCACCTTGCGCGCATTTCCGGTGACCAGAAGGGCGGTGGCGGCAAGGGGATGCGGTTCGGCGGTGATCCCCTCGTCGGCCAGGGCGGCGCAGGCGGCATCCGGCGGGATGCGGGCGGTGTTGACGCGCAGGAAGACGGGCGCGCGGTGGCGCAGCGCCTCGGCTGTTGCGGCGAAATCGGCGCCGAGGCTGGCTTGCAGATCGGGCAGCAGCCAGTCGGGCAGATCGAGGGCGGCGGCGCCCTCGGGGGGCTGCCCGGTGTCGGCCTCGGTCAGCGGTGCGGGGGCGTGGCCTTCGCCGGTGAACAGCAGCGCGGGGTCAAGCCCTGCGGCGCGCAGCCCCCCGAGGATCAACCCGCGCCCGGTTTCACCGCCGCCAAGCGCGGCAAAGCTGCGGCGGCAGCGGATTGCGTCGAACACCAGATCGCGGATCGCGTTGCGGTCGCCCGACCCGGCGAAGCGGCTGGCGCGGGACCAGTTGGTCAGCGCCTGTTCGGCGGGGGCCCCGGCGAGGATCCGGTCGAGGATCGAGATCGCAGCGGAAAGGCGGGCGGCGGGGGTCATGGCATCGCCTCGTGTCGCATCCTGTCAGCCCTTCTTTTCCTGCAGCATGTTGCCGCCATCCACCACCAGCGTCACACCATTCACATAGGACGCGGCGGGCGAGGCGAGGAAGCCGACACAGGCCGCGACTTCCTCCGGGGTGCCAGCGCGGCCCATCGGCGATTTGCGCGCCGCCGAAACCTCGCCCTTTTGCGTGGCATCGGTGCCGATCCATCCGGGTGCCACGGCATTCACCGTGACCCCGTGTTTCGCCACCTCCAGCGCCAGCGCATGGGTCAGCCCCACCATCGCCGCCTTGGCTGCCGAATAGGCGGAACTGCCCGCCACCGAGACCAGCGGACCGGTGACCGAGGCCATCATCACCACCCGGCCATAGCCGCGCTCCACCATGGCGGGCAGGAAGGCCCGGGTCACCAGAACGGCGGTGGTGAGCGACAGGTCAAACTCGCGCCGCCAGGATGCTGGGTCCGATTTCACGAAAGTCCTGATCTTCTGCGGCTCGGCCAGCGTGCCCATGCCTGCATTGTTCACCAGGATGTCCACCGGGCCAGAGGCGGCCAGACGCGCCACCTCCACCGGGTCGGTCAGATCGCCCTGATGGGCGGTGACCTGATAGCCTTCGGCCATCAGTTCCGCCGCCCGGGCATGAATCCGCCCCGAGACCCCGGCGATGATCAGCTCATGCCCGGCGGCGCCAAGCGCCCGGGCGCAGGCGAGGCCGATGCCCCCCGGCGCCCCGGCCCCGGTGACCAGCGCGCGCATCAGCCCAGCCGGTAGTTCGGGCTTTCGCGGGTGATCTGCACGTCATGGACATGGGATTCCTTCAACCCCGCGCCGGTGATGCGGACAAATTCGCATTTGGCGCGCATGTCGGCGACGGTGCGGTTGCCGGTATAACCCATGGCGGCGCGCAGCCCGCCGACCATCTGGTGGATCACCGCGGCGACGGAGCCTTTATAGGGCACCTGCCCCTCGATCCCTTCGGGGACCAGCTTGTCGGAGGCGGCATCCTTCTGGAAATAGCGGTCAGCCGAGCCGCGCGCCATGGCGCCAAGGCTGCCCATGCCGCGATAGGATTTGAAGCTGCGGCCGTTCCACAGGATCACCTCGCCCGGCGATTCATCGGTGCCCGCGATGGCCGAACCGACCATGGCGCAGGAGGCCCCGGCGGCAATCGCCTTGGCGAAATCGCCCGAGAACTTGATGCCGCCATCGGCGATGACCGGAATGTCACCCGCCGCGCGCGCGCTGTCCATGATCGCGGTGAGCTGCGGCACACCGACGCCCGCCACGATGCGGGTGGTGCAGATCGAGCCGGGGCCGATGCCGACCTTCACCGCATCGGCGCCCGCGTCGATCAGCGCCCGCGTCGCGGCGCCGGTGGCGACGTTGCCAGCCACGACCTGCACGGTGTTCGACAGTTTCTTGATGCGTTCCACCGCGCGGGCCACGCCTTCGCTGTGCCCGTGTGCGGTGTCGATCACCACCATGTCCACCCCGGCGTCGATCAGCGCGGCAGAGCGTTCGAACCCGGCATCGCCCACGGTCGAGGCGGCGGCGACGCGCAGGCGGCCCATCTCGTCCTTGCAGGCATGGGGGTTGAGCACGCTCATTTCCGTGTCTTTCAGCGTGAGCAGGCCGGTCAGCTTGCCCTTGCCGTCGGTGACCAGCAGCTTTTCGATGCGCCGCGCCTTCATCAGGCTGATCGCGGCGGCGCGGTCGGCGGGTTCGTGCAGGATGGCGAGATTGTCGGAGGTCATCATCACGCGGACCGGCGTCTTGTCATCGGAGGCAAAGCGCATGTCGCGGTTGGTGACGATGCCGACGACACGGCCATCGTTATCGACCACCGGAAAGCCGGTGACGTTGTAGCGATCCTGCAGTGCCTTTGCGTCGGCCAGCGTCTGATCGGGGGTCAGGGTGATCGGCGCGTAGACGATGCCGGATTCGAAGCGCTTCACCCGGCGCACTTCGCGCGCCTGCGCCTCCAGATCCAGATTGCGGTGGATCACGCCCATGCCGCCCGCCTGTGCCATGGCAATGGCCATGCGCCCCTCGGTCACCGTATCCATCGCCGAGGAGATCAGCGGGATGTTCATGCGGATCTGCTTGGTGACGAAGGTGGAGGTATCGGCATCGGACGGCAGCACATTGCTTGCCGCCGGAACCAGCAGAACGTCGTCGAAGGTGAGGGCCTCGCGAATCTCCATGAATGCCTCCTGAGCGGGTCTATGGATGGTATCGTTTGGCGGTTCCCTGTTTCACGGGTCTGCTGCGAGTGCAAGGGCAAAATCCGGGGGCAAGGGTGCTTGCGGGGCGGACGCAGGCGTGCAGGATGGCCGCATAATGCAAGAGGGCGGGCGATGCGGGTTGCCATTGTCGAGAATACAGCGATCACCCATCACGGGCAGGTGGGCGTGGCCCTGCATGAGGCGGGGGCGCGGATCGGGCTGTACCGGCCCTTTGCCGACGGGCGCTTGCCGGAGCTTGCCGGTTATGACGCGCTGGTGGTGTTTGGGGGCGAGCAAACGGCCTGCGATGACGCGGCGTATCCCTATCTGCCGGTGCTGGCGCAGCGGATGCGGGCGTTTTCCGCGGCGGATCGGGCGGTGCTGGGGATCTGTCTGGGCAGCCAGATTCTAGCGCGCGGCTTCGGGGGGCGCAACATTCTGGGCGCGACCCCCGAATTCGGCTGGTGCGAGGTGGCGTTGACCGCAGCGGCAGCGGATGACCCGGTGCTGGGCGCCCTGCCCCCGGCCTTTGCGGTGTTCCAGTGGCATTCCGACACCTTCACCCTGCCCGACGGGGCGGTGCATCTGGGACGTTCGGGGGCGGTGGCGCATCAGGCCTTTCGGCTGGGCCGGGCAACCTGGGGCACGCAGTTCCATTTCGAGGCGAACCGGCGGGTGGTGGCCGACTGGACGCGCGAATTTCCCGATCTGACCGAGGCGATGCAGCCGGGCTGGGCTGCGGCGCATCCGGGGCTGGCCGAGCGGCTCGGGGTGGAGGCGGATCGGATCGGGCTGGAAATCGCGCGGGGGTTTGTCGCGCAGATCTGAGCGGGGGACGGGAAGAAGGGGGCGCTGCCCCCGGCGCCTTTGGCGCCTCCCCCGGGATATTTTTTCCAAGATGAAGGATCAGGCCTCGGCGGCGTTGGTTTTGGCGGCGAGGCCGCCTTTGGACCAGGCGGTGAGGGTCTTGAGCAGGAGGGCAGGGATGAGGCCCAGGGCGAAGATCAGCAGCACGGTGGCGGTGGCGGCAAAGCCGGTGGCGTAAAGCGCGCTGCAGAAGGCGGCGATCGGGAAGGTGAAGGCGCCCCAGAGCGCCGAGAAGCCGGAGGTGGTGAGCCATGTCACTGCAAAGAGCAGCGTGAGGAACAGGGCGGCGGCAAGGGCAGCGAAGATCAGGGCGAGGAGCGGCTGGTCCAGCGATGCGGCGACGGTGGCAAACAGGCTCGCCGGGGCGAGGTGGATGGCGAGCAGCGGGCGCAGCGGCGCGGGCGGGATGCGGCGGGCGAATTGCGCCAGCGAGACGGCCCAGATCGCCCCAGCCAGCGGGAGTGTGCCATAGAGCAGCGCTTGCGCCAGCGCGGTCAGTCCCAAGGGCGCGGCGCTGAGCGCGCCGATGATGAAGCCCACGAATTGCAGGTGCCAGACCGGCGTGATCTCGCGCGCCTCGCGCGGCAGGCGGAAGAACTGGCGCAACACAAGGGCGGCGAGGCCGGCGTGCAGCGCCAGCCCGGTGTAGAGCATGGCGCGGGCAAGGCTGGGCGCATAGGGCACCACGGCGCTGGCGCAAAGCAGCAGGCCGAGCGTGGCGGCGGCAAGGCCCGCGCGGCCCGGCAGGGTTTTCAGATCCTCGATCACCACGCCGGGGCGGCGGGCGATCTTCACGCCATAGCCGAACACCGCGAAGGCCCAGAGGCCGACGGCGAGGCCCAGCAGCAACTCGCCCGCGGCCACCGGCAGCTCCAGCGCCACCAGTCCGCGCCGCAGCGCAAGGCCAAGGCCCAGCAGCCCCATCAGCACCGGAAACACCGCAGGCGGCATCCGCGCAAACAGTTTCGGCCGGTGCGGCGGAAACTGTGGCGGCGGGAAGGCCTTGGGGCGGGTTTGGCGGGCTTTCTGCGGGTCGGACATGGGAGGCTCCTGCTGCACCGCTTTAGCCGTAGCCGATCTGCGCCCCGGTGCAAGGGGATGGATTGACACAGGGACAGAGATCGAAACGGGGCCCCTTGCCGTTGCCGCCCGTCCGGTCCAGCATCCGGGCGAAACAGCAGGGAGTTTGGGCATGAGTGCCAACAGCTATGACAAGGGGCGGCTGAACCTGCCCTTCGTGGGCATTTCGACCTTCGGCAAGCGCAGCTATCAGCCGGACTGGGATGCGCTGGAGGCGGATGTGGCGATCCTGGGCGCGCCGTTCGACTTTGGCACCCAGTTCCGGGCCGGCGCGCGGTTCGGGCCGCGGGCGGTGCGCGACGCCTCGACCCTGTTCAGCTTTGGCCATGCGGGCGCTTATGACCACGAGGATGATTGCACCTATCTGGGCGCCGATGTGCGCATCGTCGATATCGGCGATGCCGACATCGTGCATACCGATACCGAAACCAGCCACGCCAATATCGAGGCCGGGGTGCGGGCGATCCTGAAGGCGGGGGCGCTGCCGGTGGTGATTGGCGGCGACCATTCGATCAACATCCCCTGCATCCGGGCGTTTGACGACCAGGGCCCGATCCATATCGTACAGATCGACGCGCATCTGGATTTCGTCGATGTGCGCCACGGCGTGCGGCATGGCCATGGCAACCCGATGCGGCGCGCGGCGGAACAGAGCTATGTGACCGGGATCACCGCGCTGGGCATCCGCAATGTCAGCTCCACCACCAAAGAGGGTTATGACGCCGCGCGGGTGATGGGCGACGACATCCTCTCGGTCCGGCAGGTGCGCAAGCTGGGGCCAGAGGGGGTTCTGGCGCGGATTCCGGCGGGGGCGCGGGTCTATGTGACGATCGACATCGACGGCTTCTGCCCCTCGATCGCGCCGGGGACGGGCACGCCGTCGCATGGTGGGTTTCTGTATTACGAGGTGCTGGAGATCCTGCAGGGGCTGGCCCGGGCGCATGACATCGTGGGCGTCGATCTGGTGGAGGTGGCGCCGGATTACGATCACAGCCAATCGACCGCGATCCTTGCGGCACAGGTTCTGCTGAACTTTCTGGGCTTCATCTTCCATGCCCGCTCAACCCGGCAGGATGAGTGAGGCGGGGCCAAGGCTGACCAGCGCCGCCCCGGTGCCAAGCTTGAACCGGGCAAGGCCGGGGGTGGCGCTGTCAACGGCGCCAAGATCGAGCCGGGTGATACCGCGGGCGCGCAGGGCCAGCGCGGCCTGCCAGAGCATGGCACGATGCGCCTGCGCGGCGCGGCCCTGCGCATCGGCAAAGGCGCAGTGATAGCTGGCCTCATTGCCATGGATCAGCACCACGATCCCGGCAGACAGGGGTCCGTCGGGGCGGTATTGCAGGGTCAGCACCTCCCCCGGCCAGGCCTGCAGGAAGGCGGGGGGCAGCGGGCGATAGCCGCGTGCCTGGGCCTGTGCGGCATCGCGGGCGGCAATTTCAGCCATGGCGCGGGCATCGCCTTGGGTGATCCGCGCCGTGGCCTGCCGCAAGCGGGCGCGCCAGTCGCGTGACAGGGCGCGCTGCAGCGCCGCAGGTTCGGGGCGCAGATCCCATTCGGCGTGAAAGCGGTCTGTCATCAGCGGCACCACGCCCGGCCCGCGCAGGGGCGAGGTGGCCAGCGTCAGGCCCGGTTGGCGGGCAAGGCGGCGCAAAAGAGGACGCGAGACCAGCGGCGCGCGGTTGATCAGGCGCAGGCCCCGCCGCTCCAGCATCTGCGCGGCACTGATCTGGCCGCCATGATGCAGCACGGCACGGCGCACCCGGGCGCCCAGCCGGGCCATGGCCTGCCCATAGGCCCAGCTTTGCTGCAGGGGCGCGCGCCCTGCCCCGTCCAGCGCCGCCGCCCAATCTGATTCGTCGGTGATCCAGTCGATGTCCATCCCGCATTAACAGGCCGGAAATCTTTACATGCGATGAAGGCGGCATGGAAAACCTGCCGCCTCCGCCCCGTTTCACGCTCTGGCTGCCGCTGCTGATCGCAGTGGCGCTGTCGGCGCTGTTCCTGCTGGTCCTGTCAGCGGTAGAGCAGCGAGCGGCCGCTGTGGAACAGATGGATCTTCGACGGATCGGCGCTCAGGCTGACCGTGCTGTGGCGCAAGCCGGAATGGATGCCGGGCAGCTTGGCCACGACCTGCGCCGCCTCGCCCTGCCGGGCGAAATAGAGCAGCGTCACCTCCCCCAGCGCCTCGGTGATCTCCACCTGGCCGGTGAACAGCGGGATGCCGGTGCTGGGCACCAGATCCTCTGGCCGCACCCCGAGATTGACCTTCAGGCCCAGATCGACCGAAGTTGTCGGAATATCGGCAAGCGCCTCGCCGCCATTGGCCAGACGGATGCGGGTCTGCGCGCCGGTGGCGGTGATCTCTCCCGGCATCAGGTTCATCGCCGGGCTGCCGATGAATTGCGCCACGAATTCATTCTCGGGCCGCTGATAAAGGTCGAGCGGCGTGCCAACCTGGCTGATCCCGCCCCCTGCCAGCACCACGATGCGGCTGGCCAGCGTCATCGCCTCCACCTGATCATGGGTGACATAGATCATCGTGCTGTCGGGCATCGCCTCTTTCAACTGGGCAATCTCGATCCGGGTGGCGACGCGCAGGGCCGCATCGAGGTTGGAAAGCGGCTCGTCGAACAGATAGACCTTGGGGTCGCGCACGATCGCCCGCCCGATTGCCACGCGCTGCCGCTGGCCCCCCGAAAGGGCCTTGGGCAGACGCTCCAGATAGGGGGTCAGCTGCAGGATGCGCGCGGCTTTTTCGACCGCGGCGTTGATCTCGGCGGCGGATTTCTTCGCGATCTTCAGCGCGAATTCCATGTTCTGCCGCACGGTCATATGGGGGTAGAGCGCATAGCTCTGGAACACCATGGCGATGCCGCGCTGGGCGGGCGGCACATCGTTCATGCGCACGCCGTCGATGGTGAAATCGCCGCCGGTGATCCGCTCCAGCCCCGCGATCATCCGCAGCAGGGTGGATTTGCCACAGCCCGAGGGGCCGACAAAGACGATCAACTCGCCGGTCTTGATGTCGAGGTTGATGTCTTTGAGCACCTTCACATCGCCATAGGCTTTTGCGACATTGCTCAGTTTCAGTTCGGCCATCTTGTCCCTCCCCTATGCCCGGCGTGCGAGGCAGATCTGCCAGGCGTCCAGCGTCACGGTCCCCCCGGTGACCGGCTGACCTCCCAGTTCCGCACCGATGCCCTGCCAGCTCCCCTCCGGCAGGGTCACGGTGATGCAGGTTTCGCCAAGGTTGACGGCGCAGAACAGCACCTCGTCGCCCCGGCGCAGGAATTGCACCACGTCGCCCTCGGCCTGCAATCCTTCCATGCTGCCGTCACGCAAAACGGGATGGGCACGGCGGAAGGCCAGCGCGGCGCGGTAGAATTCCAGCATCGACCCGGCTTCCCCGGCCTGTTCCGACACGGCGAGCGGCAGATGCGGCGCGGTGACCGGCAGCCAGGCTTTGGCGGCGGTGCTGAACCCGCCATGCAGATTGTCGCGCTGCCAGACCATCGGCGTGCGGCAGCCATCGCGGCCCTTGAACTCGGGCCAGAATTCGATGCCGTAAGGATCCTGCAGATCCTCGAACGACAGTTCGGCCTCGGGCAGACCCAGTTCCTCGCCCTGATACAGGCAGATCGAGCCGCGCAAGGCGATCAGCAGCGCGGTATAGGCCTTGGCCCCGGCGTCAGACAGGTGCCAGCGGGTGATGTGGCGCACGGTGTCGTGGTTGGAATAGCTCCAGCACGGCCAGGCATCAGGGGCGGCACGGCCCATGCGGGTGAAGATCTGCGCCACACCCTGCGCGGTCAGCCGGGCGGGTTGCAGCATCTCGAACGGATAGCACATCTGCACCTTGTCGCCGCCCGAGGTATATTCGGCCATGATCTCCAGCCCGCGCTGGGCATCGCCCACCTCGCCCACGGCGGCAGCCCCGTAAGGGCGCAGCACGTCGCGGAATTTCTTCAGGAATTCAAGGTTTTCCGGCTGGTTCTTGTCGAACAGATGCAGCTGGTGGTTATAGGGGTTGACCGCAGGCGCGATGGAATCGTTGCGCAGTTCCTTCGGCAGCGGCGGGTTGGCGCGCAGGTATTTGTCGGCGAAATAGAAGTTGATCGTATCCAGCCGGAACCCATCGACCCCCAGTTTCAGCCAGAACCGCGCGACATCCAGCAGCGCCTCTTGCACCGCCGGTTCGTGGAAGTTCAGATCGGGTTGCGAGGTCAGGAAGTTGTGCAGGTAATACTGCTGCCGCCGCGAGTCCCAGTGCCAGGCCGGGCCGCCGAAGATCGACAGCCAGTTGTTGGGCGGGGTGCCATCGGGCGAAGGGTCGGCCCAGACATACCAGTCGGCCTTGGGGTTGCTGCGGTCCACCCGGCTTTCCTTGAACCAAGGATGCGCGTCAGAGGTATGCGACAGCACGAGGTCGATCATCACCCGCAGGCCAAGGGCATGGGCGGTGGTCACCAGCGTCTCGAAATCGGCCAGCGTGCCGAACATCGGATCGACATCGCAGTAATCGGCCACGTCATAGCCGAAATCCTTCATCGGCGAGGTGAAGAACGGGCTGAGCCAGATCGCATCGGCGCCAAGGCCGGCGATATGCGGCAGGCGCTGCACGATGCCCGCCAGATCGCCGATGCCGTCGGCATTGCTGTCCTGATAGCTGCGCGGGTAGATCTGATAGATCACCGCCCCGCGCCACCAGTTTTCGTCTTTCGTCAGGGTCATTATGCGCCTCTATTTGACGGAGCCGGCCAGCAGGCCGCGCACCAGGTATTTCTGCATGGCGAAGAACACGACCAGCGGCACCGCGATGGAGACGAAGGCCGAGGTTGCAAGGATTTCCCACTCGCCGCCTTTCGAGCCCATCAGCTCGCGCAGCACGCCGGTCATCACCAGTTGATCCTGCGTGTTGCCCAGGAACACGGTCGCCACCAGCAGGTCGTTCCATGTCCAGAGGAACTGGAAAATGGCGAAGCTGGCGAGCGCAGGGAAGCTGAGCGGCAGGATGATCTTGAGGAAAATCTGGAAGTCTGTCGCCCCGTCCACCCGCGCGCTTTCGATGATCTCGCGCGGCAGACCGGCCATGTAATTGCGCAAGAGATAGATGGCGAGAGGCAGGCCAAAACCGCTATGGGCCAACCAGATACCCAGATATTCCTTACCGATTCCGATGGAATTGTGCAGCCGCAACAAAGGGATGAGCGACAGTTGCAGCGGCACGACCAGCAGGCCGACAATGGCGGCGATCAGCAGGGCCCGGCCTGGAAACTCCATCCAGGCCAGCGCATAGGCGGCGAAGGCGGCGATCAGGATCGGGATCACCGTGGCGGGGATCGTCACCGTCATGGTGTTGAGGAAGGCGCGGCCGATGCCTTCGGCGAACAGCACCTTGCTGTAATTGGCGAGGGTGAAGCGCGGCGGGGTCAGCGAGGTGACGAAAAGGCGCGGGCTGCGCCCCTCGAACGCTTTGGGGGCGGTGATGCGGTAATCGCCATTCACCTCGACCTGCGCGGCCATGCCGTCTTTCATCGGCGCGGCGGTGCCGGGCGCGAAGTCGGAGGGCGCGCGCGAGGTGATGCCGAAGGATTGCACCTCGCCCTTGCCGCCGTCGAACACATTGCCCTGCAACACCCAAAGATCACCCTGCTGCACCTGGGTCTGCACATCGGCGGCGCGGTAGACGATGTTTTGTTCCGAACTGAACACCGCACGCCACCAGCCCGAGGCCGCGATCTGATCGGCGTCACGGAAAGATGACACCAGCAGGCCCAGCGTCGGCAACACCCAGAGCAGCACCAGCGCGGCGGTGGCCATGTGTACCGCCCAGACGAGGGAAGATTTGGTTCCGGCGATGTTGTCCATCAGCGCATCTCCTTGCGGGCGTTGCGGATATTCCAGACCATGATCGGCGTGACCATGAGCATGATGACCAGCGCGACAGCCGAGGCGCGCCCGGTATCGTTGCCGCGGAACATCCAGTCGAACATCAGGTTGGCCAACACCTGGGTGCCCCATTGGCCATTGGTCATGGTCAGCACGATGTCGAACACCTTCAGAACGGTGATGGTGATCGTGGTCCAGACCACGGCAATGGTGCCCCAGATCTGCGGCACCTTGATGCGGGCGAAGATCTGCAAGGGCGAGGCGCCGTCCAGAATGGCGGCCTCGATGGTTTCTTCGGGGATGCCGCGCAGCGCGGCGGACAGGATCACCATGGCAAAGCCGGTCTGGATCCAGATCAGCACCACCATCAGCAGGAAGGAATTGGTCGGCTCCACCGTCAGCCAGGCCTGCGGTGTGCCCCCGAAAGCAGAGACAATGGCGTTGAGCGCGCCGACCTCGGTCTGCCCCTCGCCCCGGTAATCATAGATGAACTTCCAGATCACCGACGCGCCGACGAAAGAAATCGCCATGGGCATGAAGATCATCGCCTTGGCAAAGTTGCCCCAGCGGATACGGTCGGTCAGCGCGGCGGCAATCAGGCCAAAGAAGGTGGCAGCGGCAGGCACGACGAGCAGCCAGAGCAGGTTGTTGCCCAGAGATTCGCGGAATTTCGTGTCGTTCAGCAGCCAGGTGTAATTGTCGAAGCCCACCCAGCTTGCCCCCTGCGAGTCCTTGAAGGACAGCACGACCGACACGACGAGCGGATAGACGAGATAGACCGACAGCAGCAGGATCGCCGGCAGCAGGAACAGCCAGGGGCGGATCTGCGCCGCGCGGGAAATGTTGCGCCCGGCCTCGGGGCCGCGGGGCGGCAGGAGCGTGTCGAGCACGAGGTTCGAGACGAAGAAATACCCGACGCAGCCGAAGACGCCGATGATGATGGTGGCCGAAGCCATGAACAGTTGCTGCATCGAAACCCCTCCCCGGGTTCTGGCGGCAGGGGCCCGACCGGCGGTGCCGGGCGGGCCTGCAAGGCTCAGATCACTTGATGGTGTCCCAGGTTTTCTGGATTTCGGCGCCAACCGCAGCGGCCTCTTTGCCCCCTGTGTAGTCGATCATGCCGGTCCAGAAGATACCCGCGCCCACGGCACCCGGCATCAGATCGGAACCGTCAAACCGGAAGGTCGAGGCACCGAGCAGGATTTCACCCATCTTTTTCAGCGTCACATCGCCGTAAACCTCGGTATTGACTCCCTTGTACGGGGTGACAAAGCCGGTCTGCGCCATCCAGACCTCATGCGCGATCGGGGTTTTCAGGAAGTCGATGAAGGCCTTGGCCGCCGGATTGTCGGACATCACGGCGAACATCGTGCCTGCCCCCAGCACCGGCTGGCCCAGATCCTTGCTTGCATAGGCCGGGAAATAGAAGAAATCGGCATCCTGTCCGATTACCGTGCCTTCCGGGAAGAACGAGGGGATGAACGAGGCCTGATGGTGCATGAAACATTGCGGCGGTGAGGCGAACAGGCCCTTCGGGCTGTCGCGGAAGTCGGTGGAGGCGACTGCGCCGGCACCGCCTGCCACGAAAGCGTCATTGCGGGCGAACCAGCCGAATTCATCAATCGCGGCCACGACTTTCGGGTCGTCGAATTTCAGTTCGTTCTTCACCCAGGCGTCGTAATCGGCGGGGGTGTTGATGCGCAGCATCAGGTCTTCGACCCAATCGGTGGCGGGCCAGCCGGTGGCGGCGCCCGAACCCAGACCAATGCACCACGGCACCCCGCCATCGGCGACGATCTGTTCGGTCAGCGCCTTCAGGTCTTCCAGGGTTTCGGGCACCTCATAGCCCGCATCCTCGAAATTCTCGGGCACGAACCAGACCAGCGATTTCACATCGGCCTTGTAGGGAAAGGCATAAAGCGCCTTGGCGCCATCCTTGCCCGGATAGGTGCCCAGATCGGCCCAGCTTTCGCCTGCGGCGTAATTGTCGGTCAGCCATTTCGCTGTATCGTCGCCCAGCGGGCGCAGGAAACCCTTGGCGGCAAGGTCGGCGGCAAGGCCGGGCTGCGGGAAGACCGCGACATCGGGGGGCGAACCGGCCTCGGCGTCGATCACGATCTGCTGTTCGAAACTGTTGGAGCCGGAATAGTTGACCGTCGCGCCCGTCGCCGCCTCGAAATAGGCGATCACGCTTTCGACCAGATCCTTGTCGGGGCCAAGCCAGGGGCCAAGCACGGTCAGCGTCTGGCCCTTGAGGTCAACCGATTTCAGCGCCTCATAGCTGTCCCAGTGAAACCGCGCATCCTCGCCCGGCGCGAATTTCAGGTCCTGCGCCGCGGCGGCACCGCCCAGCAAAGCCAGCACGGCCGCGCTGGCGAAAAGTTTCCGTGTCATTCCCATCCTCCCCGTAATCCTCCGAAGATGCGGGCCGTCGCCCTGCATCCAGTCCCAGCGGGAATCATTTTCAAACCGCTTTGGGTGTTTCAACTATGCGGCGCAGAGGTTGCCTGTCAATGAAACTCTGCACCTTTGCGGCGGCAATCTGTTGTTATGCATGTGCAGAAACAACGTGCGCCTGCGGAAAATCCGCAGTTTCACCTTTGACCTTGCGACATGTCGTCGCTAATCTGACCGCTGATTTGAAACGCTTTGGGCAAAAATATGAACCTCAAGGAGCTTGCGCGCAAACTGGATCTCTCGCCGACCACGGTCAGCCGGGCGCTGAACGGCTACCCCGAGGTCAACGAGGCCACGCGCGAGCGGGTGGCGGCGGCGGCGAAGCGCTACAATTATCAGCCCAACACCCGGGCGATCCGGCTGGCAACCGGGCGGGCCATGGCGGTGGGGCATGTGATCCCGCTGACCACAAGGCACGAGATCGTCAACCCGGTTTTCGCCGATTTCATCGCTGGTGCGGGCGAGGTCTATTCGCGCAACGGCTATGACATGCTGCTGTCGGTGGTGCCCGATGACAACGAGGAACGCGCTTACCGCGAGCTGAAATCGCGCGGCACGGTGGATGGGGTGATCGTGCATGGGCCTCGGCTGGACGACCCGCGCATCGCCCTGCTGACCGAGATGGAGGTGCCTTTCGTGGTGCATGGCCGCGCCACCGGCAGCGCCCTGCCCTATAGCTGGGTCGATGTGAACAACCGCCGCGCCTTTCACCGGGCGACGGAATTCCTGCTCGATCTGGGGCATCGGCGGATCGGGCTGGTGAACGGGCTAGAATTCATGGATTTCGCCATCCGCCGCCGCGCGGGTTATGAACAGGCGCTGGCACAGCGCGGCATCGCGCTCGACCCCGCGATCATGGTCAGCGAAGAGATGACCGAAACCGCGGGGCATCGCACCGTGGCGGCCATGCTGCGCGCGCCCAACCCGCCGACGGCGCTGCTGGTGTCGTCGATGATCATGGCGCTGGGGGCGCGGCGCGCGATCGAGGAAAAGGGCCTGCGGCTGGGGCGCGACGTGTCGGTGATCATCCATGACGACGAATTGAGCTATCTGCGCAACGGCGACGATGTGCCGATCTTCACCGCCACCCGCTCCTCCGTGCGCGAGGCCGGGCGGCAGGCGGCGGATATGCTGCTTTCCCTCATCTCCGGGCGCGAAACCGGGCCGAAAGAGCTGCTTCTGGAAGCAGAGCTGATCATCGGCCAGTCCACCGGCCCCTGCAAAGGCTGACCCATGATCCCGCCGCGTGCCACTTTCCCCGAAGGGTTTCTCTTCGGCACGGCCACCGCCGCCTATCAGATCGAAGGCAGCCGCTTTGGCGGCGCCGGGCCGTCGCATTGGGATACGTTCGCGGCAACGCCGGGCAATGTGGTGCGGGCCGAGGATGGCGCGGTGGCCTGCGACCATTACCACCGCTGGGCCGAGGATCTGGATCTGATCGCTGCGGCAGGGTTCGATGCCTATCGCTTTTCCACCAGTTGGGCGCGGGTGATGCCCGATGGGGCGGTGGTGAACCCCGAAGGGCTGGATTTCTATGACCGGCTGGTGGACGGGATGCTGGCGCGTGGCTTGCAGCCGTTCCTGACGCTGTATCACTGGGACATGCCCGCGACGCTGGCCGATCTGGGCGGCTGGCGCAACCGCGATGTCGCCCTGCGGTTCGCCGATTTCGCCGAGGTGATCGCGCGCCGGATCGGCGACCGGGTGGTCAGCACCGCCACGGTGAACGAGCCGTGGTGCGTGGCCTGGCTATCGCATTTTCTGGGCGCCCATGCGCCGGGCTTGCGCGACATCCGGGCGGCGGCGCGGGCGATGCACCATATCCTGCTGGCCCATGGCGCGGCGGTGGAGCGGTTGCGCGGCCTTGGGCAGAAAAACCTTGGGATCGTGCTGAATTTCGACCATGCCACCCCGGCCTCGGAGGCCCCTGCGGATCAGGCGGCGGCGGCGGTGCAGGATGCGATCTTCAACCGCTGGTTCATCGAAGGCATCACCTGCGGCACCTACCCCGCCGAGGCGCTGGCCGGGCTTGCGCCGCATATGCCCACGGGATGGGAGGCGGATATGGGGCTGATCGGGCAGAAGCTCGACTGGCTGGGGGTGAATTACTACACCCGCCACATCCATGCCGCCGCCCCCGGCGCCCCTTGGCCCGCCACGCGCGAGGTGCCGGGGCCGCTGGCGAAAACCCAGATGGGTTGGGAAGTCTATCCCGAGGGGCTGGAGGGGTTCCTGACCCGGCTGGCGCGCGACCATGTGGGCGATCTGCCGATCTATGTAACCGAAAACGGCATGGCCCATGCCGATGTGCCCGGCGTTGACGACGAAGCCCGCATCCGCTTTGTCGCGCAGCATTTCGCGGCGGCGCAGCGGGCAATTGCGGCGGGCTGCAATCTGCGCGGCTTCTTCTACTGGTCGCTGCTCGACAATTACGAATGGGCAGAGGGATACGAGAAACGCTTCGGTCTGGTGCATGTGGACTTCAAGACCTTTGCAAGAACCCCGAAAGCGTCCTATCACGCGCTGAAACGCGCCTTGGCGCGGAACTGAAACTGGTTGCTCTGGCCCGGCACCGCTTACGCATCTGGAGGACCTGATGAGTGACACCCTTCCCGCGCTGGTGGCGGATATCGGCGGCACCAATACGCGCGTGGCGCTGGCCGATGGCAAGGCGATCCGCGAGGCCAGCATCCGGCGCTTTCGCAATGCCGATTACAACGGGATCGACGAGGTTCTGGCGCGCTACATGGCCGAAGAGGCGGTGGGCGCGCTGGCCGGGGCCTGCGTCGCGGCGGCGGGGCCGCTGCGCCATGGCGCCATCGTGATGACCAATCTGCGCGACAGCGACGACAGCCCCTGGGTGATCGATGCGGATCGGGTGTCGCGGGCCACAGGGGCGGCGCAGGTGGCGATTCTAAACGATCTGCAGGCGCAGGGGCAGGCCCTGGGCTATATCGCGCCGGAAAACCTGCGCCGTGTGGTCGAAGGGCCGATGGAAGACGGCGGCTCGATGCTGGTGGTGGGCTTGGGCACCGGAGTCAATGCGGCGCCGGTGCACAACACGCCTTGGGGCCGGGTGGTGCCGCCTTCGGAATGTGGCCATGTGAACCTGCCCGCGCAATCGGACGAGGATCTGCGGCTGGTGCGCTTTCTGGAGGCGCTGCTGGACCTGCGCGGCGAAGTGGCCCATGCCGGGGTGGAAGAGGCGCTTTCGGGGCGTGGCCTTGCCAATCTGCACGCCTTTGCCGCAGCCGAGGCCGGGCTTGGCAGCACGGCGGCATCGGCGGAAGTGCTGGCCAATCTGGCGGCGGGCGAGGCAACGGCGGGACACGCGGCCCGGCTTTACACCCGGATTCTGGCGCAGACGCTGGGTGATCTGGCGCTGATCCACCTGCCCTATGGCGGGATCTACCTGATCGGCGGCATGTCGCTGGCCATGGCGCCACATTTCGCAAGTTTCGGACTGGAAGCGGGGTTCCGCAAGCCGCGCCGGATTCCGCTGCTGCAAAGCGAATTTGCGGTGACGGTGGTGGCTGATGACTATGCGGCGCTGACCGGCTGTGCGGTCTATCTGGTGAATGGCGGCAAGGGATAAGAAAAGGCCCGCTATGTAGCGGGCCTTGCCTCCGGCGGGGATATTTTTGCCAAGATGAAATCAGGACGCGGCGAGCACGGCGCGTTTGGTCAGCACTTTGGCAAGGTGGGCGCGGTAATCCCCGCTGCCATGCAGATCGGCGATCATGCCCTCGCCCGACAGGCTGAGGCTTTCGAGCGCCGAGGGGGCGAAATTGGCGCTGAGCGCCGCTTCCGCCTCGGCCCAGCGGAACACCCCGTCATTCGAGGCGCCGGTGACCGCGACGCGCACGCCCGAGGGGTATTTCGCCACGAAGACGCCGGTCAGGGCAAAGCGCGAGGCGGGTTGTTCGAACTTCAGATAGGCGGCCTTTTCCGGGATCGGGAAGCGGATCTCGGTGATGATTTCGCCTTCTTCCAGCGCGGTGGCGAACATGCCCTGGAAATAGTCATCTGCGGCGATGCTGCGCTGGTTGGTGACGATGGTCGCCCCCGAAGCCAGAGCGGCGGCGGGGTAGCAGGCGGACGGGTCGTTATTGGCAAGGCTGCCGCCGATGGTGCCGCGATTGCGCACCGCCGGATCGCCGATGCCGCCCGCCAGTTTTGCCAGCGCCGGATAGGCCGCAGCGGCCTCTTTCGCCACAACGGCATGTTGCGTGGCGGCGCCGATATGCAGGCCGCCATCGCCTTTGCACACCCCTTTCATCTCGGCGATGCCGGTCAGGCTGACCAGCATGTCGGGCATGTTCAGGCGCTGCTTCATCGTCGGGATCAGGGTCTGGCCACCGGAGAGCGCTTGCGCGCCCTCCTGCCCCAAGGCAGCCACCGCCTCGGCGATGGTGGAGGGTTTGACGAGTTCGAAATTGTGCATCCTGTCCTCCTTACGCGTTCATCGCCGACCAGACGCGCGAAGGCGTCAGCGGCATGTCGATATGGGCGATGTCGGTGCGGCCGGCGCGGTGCAGCGCGTCGATCACCGCATTGACCACGGCGGGCGGAGAGCCGATGGCGCCCGCCTCGCCGCAACCTTTCACGCCCAGCGGGTTATGGGTGCAGGGCGTGTTGCAACTGTGATCGACGGTGAACATCGGGAAGTCATCGGCGCGGGGCATCGCGTAATCCATGAACGAGCCCGACAGAAGCTGCCCGTTTTCGTCATAGGCGCAGTTTTCCATCAGCGCCTGCCCGATGCCCTGCGCCAGCCCGCCCTGCACCTGACCTTCGACGATCATCGGATTGACGATATTGCCGAAATCATCAGCCGCCGAGAAGGCGCAGATGGTGACCTTGCCGGTTTCGGGGCAGACCTCCACCTCGCAGGCATAGCCGCCCGAGGGATAGGTGAAGTTCGACGGATCGTAGAAGGCGGTTTCCTCCAGCCCCGGCTCCATGCTTTCCAGCGGGTAGTTGTGGGGCACATAGGCCGCCAGCGTCACGCCGACCCAATCCACCGACTTGTCGGTGCCCGCGACGGTGAACTTGCCGTCCTTCAGCTCGATATCCCCTTCAGAGGCTTCGAGAAGATGGGCGGCGATCTTCTTGGCCTTGTTGATGATCTTGTTGGTGGCCTTAACGATGGCGGAGCCGCCGACCGCCAGCGAGCGCGAGCCATAGGTGCCCATGCCCATCGGCGTATTGGAGGTGTCGCCATGCACGATGTCGATCTGGCCGGCGTCGATGCCGATCATTTCGGCCACCACCTGGGCAAAGCTGGTCTCGTGGCCCTGGCCGTGGCTGTGGCTGCCGGTGAACACGGTGATCGAGCCGGTGGCATTCACCCGCACCGAGGCGGATTCGTACAGACCGGCGCGCGCGCCGAGTTGCCCCACGAGGTTGGAGGGCGCGATGCCGCAGGCCTCGATGTAATGCGCAAGGCCAAAGCCGCGCAGCTTGCCGCGCGCCTTCGATTCCGCCGCCCGCGCCTCGAACCCGGCGTAGTTGGAGATTTCCAGCACCCGGTCCAGCGTGGCGTGGTAATTGCCGGTGTCATAAACCACGGCGACCGGGGTCTGGTAGGGGAACTGATCGGGTTTGATGAAGTTCTGGCGGCGCAGTTCGATCGGCGAGACGCCGAGTTCGCGCGCAGCCTTGTCCACCAGCCGTTCCAGTTGGAACGTGGCCTCGGGGCGGCCCGCGCCGCGATAGGCATCAACCGGAATGGTGTTGGTGAACACCGCCTTCACATTCACATAGATCAACGGCGTGCGGTAATTGCCCGCCATCAGCGTGCCATGCAGCCATGTCGGGATCGAGGGCGCGAAGGTGGACAGATAAGCGCCCATATTCGCATAAGTATCGGTGCGCAGCGCGGTGAAGTTGTTGTCGGCGTCCAGCGCCAGCTGGATCTTGGTCACATGGTCGCGGCCCTGCGCGTCGGACAGAAACGCCTCGGACCGGCTGGAGGTCCACTTCACCGGGCGATTCAAGGCCTTGGCGGCGAAAGTGACGAAGGCCTCTTCAGCATAGTGGTAGATCTTCGACCCAAAGCCGCCACCCACATCGGGGGCCACGACGCGCAGCTTGTGTTCCGGGATGCCCAGCACGAAGGCGCCCATCAGCAGGCGGATCACATGCGGGTTCTGCGAGGTGGTGTAGAGCGTGTGCTGGCCGCTATGCGATTCAAAATCGCCCACCGCCACGCGCGGCTCCATCGGGTTGGCGACGAGACGGTTGTTCACCAGTTCCAGCGTGGTGACATGGGCGGCCTTTTCAAACGCCTCGTCCACCGCCGCCTTGTTCTCTTCAACAAAACCCCAGTCATAGCAGAGGTTTGAGGTCAGCTCCTCATGCACTTTCGGAGAGTCGGGCAGCAAAGCCGCCTTCATGTTGACCACCGCAGGCAGTTCGGTGATGTCGATCTCCACCGCCTCGGCGGCGTCGCGTGCCTGTTCCAGCGTTTCGGCCACCACCACCGCGATGGGATCCCCGACATGGCGCACCTTGCCATCGGCCAGGACCGGGTGCTTGGGTTCCTGCATCACCTTGCCAAACCGATCCGTCACCTGCCAGCCGCAGGGAATACCGCCCACGCCCGCGAAATCGGCGGCGGTGAACACTTTCACCACGCCCGGCATCGCCTCGGCGGCGCTGGAATCAATGCTGTTGATCTTGCCATGAGCCACATCCGAGCGGATGAACCAGGCATAGGCCTGACCGCGGATGTTGATGTCGTCCGTGTAGCGGCCCTTTCCGGTCAGGAACCGCACATCTTCGCGCCGCTTGGTGCTGGCGCCGATGCCACCGTCTTTCGGCATAGTATCCTCCCTTGATACAGTGCTTTAACTTTGCACCGCAAAACCCTGTTTGCGCTTGTTATTCCGCTGCGATCTGGCCTGCGTCCTGACCAGATGCCGCCAGCACCGCCTTGACGATGTTGTGGTAGCCCGTGCAGCGGCACATATTGCCTTCCAGATGGTGGCGCACTTCGGCTTCGGTAGGTTTCGGATTGTCGGCCAGCAGCGAGGCCGCAGCCATCACCATGCCCGGCGTGCAGAAACCGCATTGCAGCCCGTGGTGATCCTGAAACGCCTGCTGGATCACCGACAGAGAGCCATCGGCATTGGCCATGCCTTCGATGGTGCGCACCTCGGCCCCATCAGCTTCGGCTGCGAACATGGCGCAGCTTTTCACCTGCTTACCATCCACATGCACGGTGCAGGCGCCACATTGCGAGGTGTCGCAGCCGATATGGGTGCCGGTGAGCCCCAACCCTTCGCGCAGGAAGGTGGAGAGCAGCGTCCGCCCCTCCACTTCCCCGGAAACGGCCTTGCCGTTCACCGTCATCGAGACTTTCGCCATTCTTTCCTCCCTGGCTTATGCTTGGGTCCGGGCCGCGGTCAGCCCAGCAGACGTTTGATCCAGCCCTTTTTCTGTTCCGGCGCCGCTTCTCCCTCGGCGACCGGCTCGGGTGGGGTATCCGGTTCCTGCGGGCCCTCCACAGCCTGCTGGAACCGCTCGAAAAACTCGTCGGCCATCTTCTTGGCAAACCCGTCGATGATGCGGCTGCCCAGTTGCGCCAGCTTGCCGCCGACATTGGCCTCCACCTCGTAGCTCAGGCGGGTGCCTTCGGGGATCGCCTCGAACCGCACCTTGGCGCCGCCCTTGGCAAAGCCCGCAGGCCCACCCTTGCCCTCGCCCGAAATCGTCAGGCTTTCGCCCGGCACGATGTCGGACAGTTTCACCATGCCAGTGAACCGCGCCTTGACCGGGCCGACTTTCTGCACCACGACCGCCTCGAACCCGTCCTCGACGCTGCCGACCACGCTTTCGCATCCGGGCACGGCAGCTTTGAGCATGTCAGGGTCAAGGATCGCAGCCCAGACGGTTGCGGGTGGCGCCTTGATGTCGCGCTGATCGGTGAGTTGCATCGAAATCCCTCCCCATCGTTTTATGTGAACGCTACCAAGGTTCCTTCGCAAGCCGCTATGGAACCTTGGTCGTAGAAAATCAGGCCGCAGCTGGCAACGCGGCCAGCCAGGCTTCCAGCGCGCGGGCGTCGATCGGTTTGAGAAACTGCTTCACCCCGGCCTCGACACAGGCGGCGGCAAGCTGCGGCGTGCGCTGCGCGGTGATCAGACAGGCGGGCAGAAACCCATGGCGGGCGCGGATCAGGGCGATGAACTCCAGCCCCGACATGCCCTCGCCCAATTGCTGATCAACGAGGAAGACATCGGGCAGGATGCCGATTTCCTCGATCAGCGCGGCGGCTTCTTCGCCATTGGCGGCATCCAGCACGCTGACGCCCCATTTTTCCAGCAAGAGCGTCATGGCGCGGCGCAGGTCGGGTTCGTTTTCCACCAGAAAGGCGATGCGGTCCTGGGTGCCCTGCGGTTCGGGCAGATCGCGGCGCGGGGCGGGGGCTGCGGCCTCGGTCAAGCCCTCGGCACGGTTGAGCTGCAGCATGAAGCAGCTGCCGCGCCCGACCTCGGATTGCAGGCCCAGCGGATGGCCCAAGGCGGCGCAGGCACGTTCGACGATGGCGAGGCCCAGACCCATCCCTTCAGAGGCCGAGGCGGGCGCATCCAGCCGGTGAAACTCGCGGAAGATCGCGTCCTGATCTTCTTCGGCAATGCCGGGGCCGGTATCGCGCACCTCCAGCCGGATCATGCCGCCATGGCGCCGCGCGCCCACCAGCACCCGGCCCTGCGCGGTATAGCGCACGGCATTGCCGATCAGGTTCTGCAGGATGCGGCGCAGATAGGCCGGATCGGAAAACACCACGGCGGAACAGGGCATCACCGTCAGCCGCAGCCCCTTGGCCGCCGCCAGCGCCGCAAATTCCTCGCGCAGCGGGTTCAGGATACGGTCCAGCCGCACCGGCACCGGCGACACCGCCAGCCGCCCGCTTTCCAGTTTGGAAATATCGAGCAGCGCGGCAAGGATGCCTTCCACCGAATCCAGCGCGTTCTGTGCCTTGGTCACCGCCTCATGCGCGAAAGGCTCCAGCGCCTCGGCCTCGATCGAGCCGATGAACAGCTTGGCGGCCGACAGCGGTTGCAGCAGGTCGTGGCTGGCCGCGGCCACAAACCGCGCGCGGCTGGCATTGGCGCGTTCGGCATCGGCCAGCGCATCGGCCAGTTCCAGCGTGCGCTCCATCACCCGGGCTTCCAGCGTCTCGTTCACGGCAGACAGGGCGGCACGGGCGGCGCGTTCGGCGGTAATGTCGGTGAAGCTGACCACGAAACCGCCATCGGGCATTTCCTGCGCATGGGCTTGCAGGATCAGCGTGCCATGCTGCAATTCGAAGCTGAGCGCGGGGCGCCCCGGCCCGCCCATCACCCAATCGGCAAAGCGCTGCGCCGTCATGCCCTCGCCGAAGCGCACCTCATGTTCCAGCCGCTCCATCAGCGTGCCGAAGCCCACCCCCATGCGGAAACGCTGCATCGGAATGGCCAGCAGCGCGCCAAGCCGCTGGTTCCAGCCGACCAGCCGCCGTTCGGCATCAAAAATGCAGACGCCCTGGCTGATATGGTCCAGCGTGGCGCGGATGATGCGGGCCTGATCGTCCAGCATCCGGCCGCGCGCCTCGCGCTCCAGCCTTATGATGTCGGTCACGTCGGTCTGGATGATCACCGTGCCGCCATTGCCCGTGCGGTGTTCCGAGATTTGCAGCCAGCGATCCCAGATCAGGCGGACGTTGAAGATGACGTGCCGGTCCTGATGCCGCCTGCGCCGCTTCACCGCCCAGTCCTGCGGTGTCTCGCCTTCGGGCAGCGCCAGATAGCGCGACCGGCTGACCCGTTCGACATATTCATCAAAGGGCAGCCCGGGTTTCAGATGGTCGCGCAGATCGAGCATGTGCATCCCGAAGCGCGAATTGCACATCACCAGCACATCATCGGGGCCAAATAAGGCAAACCCCTCCTGAACCGTCTCGATGGCATCGGCGAGGTTCTGTCGCGCGGCCTCGGTCTCGCGGTTGGCCTCGCCCAGCCGGGCGTTGGACTGGTTCAGCAGATCCAGCGCGCGTTCCAGATCGCGGGTGCGGGCGGACACCTGATCTTCCAGCATCGCGGCGCGCTGAAACTGCGCATAGGCGGCGCCGCCGTCATCGGTGGCCTGTTCCACCCGCCGCATCAGCGCCTCGGCAATCACCAGCAGCTTTTCGCGCTGACGTTCCGGCGGATCGGCAGGGTTGAGCAGGTTGCGCGCGTTCAGATCGGGCATCGGTCAGACCCCCGGCGGATAGATGGCAACGCCTGTCATCGTCTGGTTCACATGCATGGAATTGAGCTGCTCCCCATAGGTGGAAAAACCCACCACGCGATTCGCCCGCAGGATAGCCGAGACGGCGCCGGTCTTCTGCTTTTCCAGCGCCTCCATCCGGCGCAGGATGCAATCACAGGCGAGGATCGCCTCGGGCGCGGCATTGCGCGACAGCTGGGCCAGCTCCTGTTCCAGATGGGTGACCATGTCCTGCGGTTCGGCAAGCGTCAGCACCAGCCCCTCGTCGATGGCCGAGAAGAAGATCAGATCGCCATTGGGCGCCACACGCTGAATGGCGCGCACATGGTGGCGCCCGCCGATGCGCACCACCACCGGATGGGCGGCGAAGGTGAAGGTATCGAGCTGCCCCGGATCCTTGCCCAGAAGCCGCGCATATTCCTGCGCGGCAGGCTCGCCATTGATCTGGCGTACGATGCGGTTGGCCGGATCGGCCGAGGTGACGACCATGCGCAGATCGGTCGGCGTCAGGTGATCTATGTTGAACACACGCGCCCGGCAGCGCGACCGCACCATGGCCAGAACGGCGGCATTGCGCAGCGCCCTGCCCCCATGGATCACGAAGGTTTCCCGGAACCGCGTGCCATCTGCGGCCGAGCCGCCAAACAACGGCACCGGGCCAAGGCCTGCCGCCAGCGCCGCCGTCAACTCGTCTTCGCGGATCGACAACCCATCGACCATGAGAAAGGCAAACTCATGCTCCCACCCCGGACGCGCCGCCATCAGCCCCTGACGCGAGCGGATCAGGCGCCCGATGATGTCTTCGCGGTCAATCGCGGCCAGATCTTCGACCAGCAGCAGATCGGTTGCAAAATAGCGTTCGGGCAACCCCAAGGCCACGATTCCGCCTTCGGAATAGCCCTCATCCGACAACTCGCCCGCCGTGGTGCAGCCGATCACCGGGGCGGAAAAGGCGCTTTCGGCCAGAAGCGAGCGCAGATCGGCCTCGGGCGAGATGAACAGGAAGATGCAGGCAAACGGCCCCGGCCCCAGCGCCGCAGCCAGCCGCGCGCCCGGCAGCGCCTCACGCGCGCCGACATGGGCCGTCACGATCACCGGGCCGTCACTCATTGCCCGCGCCCCTCCTCACCCTGGCGCAAATACTCCCGCCGGAGGCAGCGCCGCTTGCCACCCCGCCAGCGCTCAGCCATTCTCGGGCATGATCGCGCTGAAACTTGCCTCGCCGGCGATCAGCACCGCCTGCGTGCGGCTTTGCACCCCCAGCTTGCGCATGATCGCGGTCACATGCGCCTTCACCGTGGTTTCGGCAATCGACAGATCATAGGCGATCTGCTTGTTCAACCGCCCCTCGCAGATCAGTTGCAGGATCTTGGCCTGTTGCCGGGTCAGCAGCGCCAGACGGGCAATCGCCTGTTCGCGGCTGGTCACCGGGCCACCTTCCGCCGTCGGCGGCACGAAGCCTTCGGGGAAATAGCTTTGCCCAGCACGGATCGCATCAAAGGCGGTGCGGAACACCTCGCGGCGCGAATGTTTCGGCACAAAGCCCGCCGCCCCGGCCTGAAACGCCGCCGCCACCACGCGGTTGTCGGCGAGGCTGGACACCACAACCACCGGCACCGCCCCCGCCGCCGCCTTGAGCCGGATCAGCCCGTCCAGCCCAGTGACATCGGGCAGGTTCAGATCCAGCACGATCACATCCGGCAAGGGTGACAGATCCAGCCGCGCCAACGCGGTTTCCAGCCGATCCACCGTTTCCACCTGCGCCACGCCTGCAACTGCGCGCAGGGTGATCGACAGGGCATCGCAAAACAGCGGGTGATCATCGATGATCAGCGCCGTGGACAAGCTCCGTTCCGACATGGCAATTCCTCCGTCCTCCTGTGGCAGATTAACGCAGGGCGAAGGCGACACAAGCAAGCCGAAAGTCGCGGTCGCGCCAACGGCTTGCCTGTTTGCTACGCTGGCGTCAGGTGATCACGTCCGGCGTGGTGCGTCCGGTGAAGCCCGCAATGTCAGCCAGCGCATGGGCAGCGCGGATCACCGGGGCCAGCGCCTCTTGCGGATCGCGGTCCAGCCCCTCGGGGCCGGGGGCATAGCGTTCCAGATAAACTCGCAGCGTGGCGCCTTCAGTGCCGGTGCCCGACAGCCGCATCACGATGCGAGAGCCGTCGGCGAACAGGATGCGCACGCCCTGTCTGGCGCTGGTGGAGCCATCGACCGGATCGGTATAGGCGAAATCATCGGCGGCTTCGATCTGCATCCCCTCGATCTCGCGCCCCGGCAGGGTGGTAAGCGAGGCGCGCAGGGCCGCCACCATAGCATCGGCCTTGTCGGTGGCGATCGCCTCGAAATCATGGCGGCTGTAATAGTTGCGCCCGAATTGCGCCCAGTGTTCGGCCAGGATCTGTGCCACGGTCTGCTGCCGCACGGCGAGGATGTTGAGCCAGAGCAGCACCGCCCAAAGCCCGTCTTTCTCGCGCACATGATCCGATCCGGTGCCGAAGCTTTCTTCACCACACAGCGTGGCCTTTCCGGCATCCAGCAGATTGCCGAAGAACTTCCAGCCGGTCGGCGTTTCATATTTGCCGATCCCCAGCGCATCCGCCACCCGGTCCGCCGCGGCAGAGGTCGGCATCGAGCGCGCGACACCCGCCAGACCGCGGGCATAGCCCGGCGCCAGATGCGCATTGGCGGCCAGCACGGCAAGGCTGTCTGACGGGCTGACATAGATGCCGCGCCCCACCACCATATTGCGGTCGCCGTCCCCATCCGAGGCCGCGCCGAAATCAGGGGCATCGGCGCCGAACATCTCGGCCATCAGCTCATGCGCCCAGGTCGGGTTCGGGTCGGGATGCATCCCGCCGAAATCCGGCAAGGGGGTGCCATGGGTCACCGTGCCGGGGGCTGCGCCCAGGCGGTTTTCCAGAATTTCCGTGCCATAGGGGCCAGTTACGGCGCACATCGCATCAAAGCGCATCCGAAAGCCGCCCGCGAACATGGCGCGGATCGCCGGGAAATCGAACAGGGTTTCCATCAGCGCGGCGTAATCGGTGACGCTGTCCACCACATCGACCACCATCCCGTCGAGGGTGACGCGCCCCACCGCGTTCAGGTCAATGTCGGGCGCATCCGAGATGCGGTATTCGGCTATCGTCTGGGTGATCGCATACATGGCATCCGTCACCGCCTCGGGCGCCGGGCCGCCATTGCCCATATTGAACTTCACCCCGAAATCTTCCTCGGGGCCGCCGGGGTTGTGGCTGGCCGACATGATGATGCCGCCATCGGTTTTATTGAGCCGGATCAAGTGGCTGGCCGCCGGAGTTGACAAAACCGCCCCCTGCCCGACGATGACGCGCGAAGCCCCGTTGGCGGCGGCCATCTTCAGGATGATCTGCGCCGCGCTGTCGTTGAAATAGCGCCCGTCGCCGCCAAGGACAAAGGTCTTGCCCGCAGCACCACCAATAGCATCGAAGATCGCCTGCACGAAATTCTGCAAATAATGCGGCCCCATGAAGACCGGGGTCTTCTTGCGCAGGCCAGAGGTTCCGGGTTTTTGCCCGGCAATCGGTTGGGTGGCAATGGTCAGAGCGGTCATGGGGCCCTCAGGAGTGAACGGATGCGAAGACAAGCACGGAATGGGCGGGCACCTCAAGCCCCGGCGATGCGGGCTGTTCGGGCGCCTCGGGGCGGGTGGTATCGAGCAGCAGTCGCCAGCCGGGTGCCGTGTCGGGCAGCACCAGAGGCTGCGCCGCACCGGCATTGAACACGGCGAAGATTGCGTCCCGATGCGGGTCTTCAGCCTCGGCCGCCATGCGCAGTTCGACACAGAGACAGCGGAAGGCGTGGTCGTGCCAATCCTCGGGGCGCGGGGTGCCCCCATCGGCGCGGCGCCAGATCACATCGGGCAGCCCGTCAAAGGCGCGAGTCTTGCCATGCAGAAAGCGGCGCTGACGCAGTACCGGATGGGCCTGCCGCAACGCGATCAGCCTTGCGACAAAGGCAGTCAGCCCGGCATCAGGGTTGGCCCAGTTCACCCAGCCGATCTCGTTATCCTGCGCATAGGCGTTGTTGTTGCCGCGCTGGCTGTTGCCGATCTCGTCGCCCGCCAGCAACATCGGCGTGCCCTGGCTGAGCATCAGCGTCGCCAGCAGATTGCGTTTGCGCAGCGCGCGCGCGGCTTTCACCGGCGGCAACTCGCTTGCCCCTTCCACCCCGAAATTGTCGGAATGGTTGTCGCTGTGGCCATCGCGGTTGTCTTCACCATTGGCCAGATTGTGCTTCATGGTGAAGCTGACCAGATCCTGCAGCGTGAACCCGTCATGCGCGGTGATGAAATTCACCGATGAGGTAGCGGCGCGCCCGGCATGATCGAAGCGTTCCGAACTGCCCAGCAGGCGCTTGGCCAGATCGGGTGCCAGCCCGGCATCGCCGCGCCAATACCGGCGCAGGCCGTCGCGGAAGCGGTCGTTCCATTCCAGAAACGGATGCGGAAAGGCGCCAAGCTGATAACCGCCCGGCCCGATATCCCAGGGTTCGGCGATCAGTTTCACATGGGCCAGCACCGGGTCTTGCCGGATTGCATCGAAGAATCCGCCATTCGGGTCAAACCCCTGCGCCTCGCGCCCCAGCACCGAGGCAAGATCGAAGCGGAAGCCATCGACATGCATCTCCTCGACCCAGTAGCGTAAGGAATCCATCACCATGCGCAGCACCATCGGATGCGTCAGGTTCAGCGTATTGCCAGTGCCGGTATCGTTGACGTAATAGCGCCCGCCCTCGCGCAGCCGGTAATAGCTGCGATTGTCCAGCCCCCGGAAGGACAGCGTCGGGCCAAGTTCGTCGCCCTCGCCGGAATGGTTGTAGACCACATCCAGGATCACCTCGATCCCGGCGCCGTGGAAGCGGCGCACCATGGTCTGAAACTCCCAGATCTCGCCGCGCGTCATGTAGCGGGGTTCGGGGGCGAAGAAGCCGATGGTCTGATAGCCCCAGTAGTTGCGCAGGCCCTTGGCGATCAGGAAACGGTCATCGACAAAGGCCTGCACCGGCAAAAGCTCGACAGCGGTGATGCCCAGTTTCACCAGATGATCCAGCACCGCATCGGAAGCGAGGCCGAGGTAACTGCCGCGCAGCCCCTTTTCCACCCCCGGATGCTGGGCGGTCAGGCCCTTTGGGTGCGCTTCGTAGATCACCGTCTCGTTCAGGCTGCGGCGCGGCGGTCGGTCGGGGCCCCAGTGAAAGCTGGGGTCCACCACCACCGATTTCGGCACGGCAAAGGCACTGTCGCGGGTGTCAAAGCTCATGTCGGTGCGCGGGCTGCCCACCTTGTAGCCCATCACCGCATCCGACCATTTCAGCCGCCCCGAAAGCGCGCGGGCGTAAGGGTCCAGCAGCAGCTTGTTGGGGTTGAAGCGGTGCCCCTGTTCGGGAACATAGGGGCCATGCACCCGGTAGCCGTAGATCGTGCCGGGCGGCAGGCCCCCCACATGGATATGCCAGATGTCGCCATCGCGTTCGCGCAGGGGCAGGCGGCACAATTCGCGCCGCCCGTCCTGCGAGAACAGGCACAGTTCCACCCGTTCCGCATGGGCGGAAAACACGGCGAAATTCACCCCGTCGCCGTCAAAACTGGCGCCCATCGGCCAAGGGCGCCCGGCGGTGATCGCATGGCCGGTTTCGCGCGGCGGGTCAGAGGGGGCAGCCCCGGTTCTCACCGCAGGATACCGTCGTAAAGCTGCGCATAGGCTGCGGCGGATCCCTCCCACCCCACCGGCTGCGCCATGGCGTGGCGTACCAGCCGCGCCCAGACGGCGGGCTGCGCGTGCAGGGCCAGCAGTTGGCGCAGTGCCTGCGCGAAGGCGGGCGCGTCGGTCGGGTGGAAGGTGATGCCGGTCGCCACATCCGCCGCCAGTGCCGCCGGGTTGGCGTGGATCACGGTATCGGCCAGACCGCCCACCGCCGCCACCACCGGCACCGTGCCATAGCGCAGCCCGTAAAGCTGGGTCAGGCCGCAGGGTTCGAACCGCGAGGGCACCAGAACCGCATCACCGCCCGCGAACATGCGGTGGCTCAGCGCCTCGTCATAGCCCAGCCGCAGCGCCACCCGGCCCGGATAGCGGCGCACCAGATCCAGCATCGCCGACTCCAGCGCCGGATCGCCGGAGCCGAGGATCGCCAGACCGCCGCCGCCCGCAATGAAATCGGGCAGCACCTGCGGCAACAAGTCGATGCCCTTCTGATCGGTCATCCGGCTGACCACGATGGCCAGCGGCCCCGGCACGTCCAGCCCGAATTCCTCGCACAGGGCAGCGCGGTTGGCGGCCTTGCCCTTCATCCGGCGGCTGGTATAGGGCACGGCTTCGGCCTCGGGCGACCAGACACCTTCGTCCACCCCGTTCAGGATGCCCTGCACATCCGCCGCCCGCGCGGCAATCACCCCTTCCAGCCCCATGCCGAATTCCGGCCGCATCAGCTCGGCTGCATAGCTGGGGGATACGGTCGTGATCTTGTCGGCGGTCACCAGCCCGGCCTTCAGGCTGGACAGCCCGCCATAGTATTCGAGCGAGGCCGGGTGAAACTCATGCGCGGGCAGGCGCAGCGTGCCCAGCATCGGCGCATCGGCCCAGCCCTGAAAGGCGATGTTGTGGATGGTCATCACCGTGGCGACATCGCGCGGGCCGCCAAAAGCCAGATAGGTCGGCGCATAGCCCGCCTGCCAGTCATGCGCGTGCAGCACCTGCGGGCGCCAGCCATCGGCCAGCCCCTCGCGCGCGATGCGTGCCGCGATCCAGGACAGCGCGGCAAAGCGCTGCGGATTGTCGGGCCAATCCACCCCGCCCGAGTTGTAGGGCCCGCCCTCACGGTCATACAGATGCGGCGCATCCAGCAGCAGCATGGGCACCCCCGCCACATCACCGGCCTTCACCGCGCCACGACCGCCGAACAGATCCTCCTCGGCGAAAACCTCGGGCCAATCGGCGATCTGCGCGCGCAACGGGCGATAGGCCGGGATCAGCACCCGCATCTGCCAGCCCTGCGCGGCCAGCGCCGCAGGCAGCGCGCCCACCACATCGGCCAGCCCGCCGGTTTTCACCAGCGGCACGCATTCCGACGCCACCGACAGAACCCGCTTCATTTCCATGCCACCGCCCCTGCCTTCTTCTTTGTCCAAATACCCGCGACGGGGTCTGGGGGCAGGTCGCCCCCAGCCAATCCGCCTCAGCCCAGCGCGCGCGCGCGCGCATCCAGCATATCCTGCGTGATCAACACGATGCCGCCTTCGCTGCAGCGGAACCACTTGGCATCTTCCACCGGATCCTGACCCACCACCAGCTTTTCCGGGATCCGCACGCCACGGTCAATCACGCAGCGGCTCAGGTCCGCATAGCGCCCGACATCGACGTAAGGCAGCGCCACCACATGATCCAGCGCCGCATAACTGTGCGTCCGCCCGCCGGTGAACAGCAGCGAATTGCGCACCTCGGAGCCGGATACGATGCAATCGCCCGAAATCAGCGACGAGATCGCCGAGCCGCGTCGCCCGTCCTCGTCATGGATGAATTTCGCAGGCGGCACCAGTTCGGCATAGGTCCAGATCGGCCAGCTGTTGTCGTAAAGATCCAGCTTCGGTACGAATTCCGTCAGGTCGATATTGGCCTGCCAGAAGGCATCGATCGTGCCCACGTCGCGCCAATAGGGTTCGTCCTCCAGACCGCTTGTCACGCAGCTTTCGGCGAAGCGATGCGCCATCGCCTTGCCGTGTTTCACGATCTGCGGGATGATGTCATTGCCGAAATCATGGCTGGAATTGGGGTCTTCGGCATCGCGGATCAGCAGATCGCGCAGGAAGGCCCAGTCGAAGACATAGATCCCCATCGAGGCCAGCGAATTGGCCGGATCGCCCGGAATGGTCGGCGGAACGGCGGGTTTTTCCAGAAAATCGGTGATGCGCCCAGTGGAATCCACATGCATCACGCCAAAGGCCGAGGCTTCTTCCTTCGGCACGGTCAGACAGCCGATGGTCACATCGGCGCCGGTGGCAGCGTGCTGCATCAGCATGATCTCGTAATCCATCTTGTAGATGTGATCACCGGCCAGGATGATGATGTATTTCACCCCGTAGCTGTCCACGATGTCGATGTTCTGCGTCACCGCATCGGCGGTGCCCAGATACCATTTCGTCTCGTCCACCCGCTGCGAGGCGGGCAGGATGTCGAGATATTCGTTGCGTTCCGCCCGGAAGAAGTTCCAGCCGCGCTGCATGTGGCGGATCAGGCTGTGCGCCTTGTACTGCGTGGCGATCGCCATCTTGCGGATGCCCGAATTCACCGCATTGGACAGCGCGAAGTCGATGATCCGCGTCTTGCCGCCGAAATAGACGGCGGGTTTGGCGCGGCGGTCGGTCAACTCCTTGAGGCGCGAGCCGCGCCCCCCGGCCAGCACGAAGGCCATGGCCTGCGACGAGAGCCTCTGGTTCGGTCTTGCTTTCATGTTCTCCTCCCTCCGGACGGCTGCGCCGCCTCAAACCTTTACGTCAAATCTTTGCTTGCCGCAGGAACACCGCCGCCAGTGGTGGCAGGGTGATCATGGCCGAATGGGTCTGGCCGTGCCACGGCGTCGGTTCGGCTGTCACGCCGCCCATGTTGCCGCGATTGCCGCCGCCATAGAGCGCGGCATCGGTATTCATCACCTCGTCCCATTGCCCCGCCACCGGCAGGCCGATGCGCAGCCGCCGTTCGACCGGGGTCATGTTCACCGCCACCGCCACCATGGCATCGCCTGAGCCCCCCTTGCGCAGCCAGGCATAGGTGGAGCCTTCGGCATCATTCGCCTCCAGCCATTCGAACCCTTCGGGGCGGCTGTCGTTCACATGCAGCGCGGGCGTGGCACGGTAGAGCGTGTTCAGATCGCGGATCAGCCGCTGCATCCCGGCATGTTGCGGCAGGTCCAGCAGGTGCCAGTCGAGGCTTTGCTGGTAGTTCCACTCGTGCCCCTGCGCAAATTCGCAGCCCATGAACAGCAGCTTCTTGCCCGGATGCCCCCACATGAAACCGTAATAGGCGCGCAGATTGGCGAATTTCTGATCGCCATCACCCGGCATCTTGGCCAGCATCGAACCCTTGCCATGCACCACCTCGTCATGGCTGATCGGCAGCAGGTAGTTTTCTGACCAGGCATAATGCAGGCCGAAGGTCATCTGGTGGTGATGATAGCGGCGGAACAGCGGGTCGCGCTGCATGTAGGACAGGGTGTCATTCATCCAGCCCATGTTCCACTTGAAGCCGAAGCCCAGCCCCCCCCAGCTCACCGGGCGCGACACGCCGGGGAAGGCGGTGCTTTCCTCGGCAATCGTCATCACGCCGGGGCATTCGCCGTAAGCGATGACATTGGTGCGTTGCAACACGGCAATCGCCTCGTAATTCTCGCGCCCGCCATCCTTGTTGGGGATCCATTCGCCCGCGCTGCGCGAATAGTCGCGATAGAGCATCGAGGCCACGGCATCGACGCGCAGCCCGTCCACATGGTATTCTTCCAGCCAATACAGGGCGTTGGAGACGAGGTAATTCTGCACCTCGGTCCGGCCGTAATTGTAGATCAGGGTGTTCCAGTCCTGATGGAAGCCTTCGCGCGGGTCGGCGTGTTCATACAGCGCCGTGCCATCGAACTGGCCCAGCCCATGCGGATCGGTGGGGAAATGCCCCGGCACCCAGTCGAGGATCACGCCCAGCCCCTTGCGATGCGCCGCGTCCACCATGGCGCGAAACTCGGGCGGGGTGCCGTGGCGGATCGTGGGGGCGAACAGGCCCACCGGCTGATAGCCCCAACTGCCGTCAAACGGATATTCCGACACCGGCAGCAGCTCGATATGGGTAAAGCCCATGTCGGCGGCGTAATCGACCAGTTGGTCCGCCAGTTCCAGATAGCTGAGCATCCGGTCGCCCGGCGCGCGGCGCCACGAGCCCAGATGCACCTCGTAAACCGAGATCGGCGCATCGACGGTATGGCGCCCGGCACGGTCAGCCATCCAGCCGTCATCCTGCCACACCGCCCCGTCGATCCGCCGCACCACCGAGGCGTTTTTCGGGGCGTGTTCCGACCCGAAGCCCACCGGATCGGCCTTCAACGGCAGAAGCACACCACCCGGCCCGCGGATTTCGTATTTGTAGACGCAGCCTTCGCCCTGACCGGGGATGAAGGTTTCCCAGACGCCGGTCGGGCCACGCTTGCGCATCGGGTGGCGGCGCCCGTCCCACATGTTGAAATCGCCCACCACCGAAACCCGTTCGGCATTGGGCGCCCAGACGGCGAAATGTGTGCCCGCCACACCCTCATGGGTGATCACATGCGCGCCCAACACCTGCCACAGCCGTTTATGCGTGCCCTCGCCCAGCAGGTATTCGTCCATCTCGCCCAGAACGGGGCCAAAGCGGAACGGGTCATCCCAATCCCACGCAGCCCCGCTGCCTTCGGCACGCAGACGGTAAGCGATGCGGCCCGGCAAGGCGCCAGCGAACAGGCCATCGCCCAGCGGCTCCAGCGGCACGGGGTCAGGCGTCAGCGCCCAGACCCGGTCCGCCCCCGGCTGGAAGACGCGCAGCACGAAACGCCCCGCCTGTTCATGCAGCCCCAGCACCGCGAACGGATCGCCATGAGAGCCGGACACGATTGCGCGCGCCGCCCCCCCGTCGATCCAGACGCCCCCTCCCCGAGCATCGGACATGTCTTCCTCCTGCCTGCGCCCGATCAGAGCGCGGATTGCACGGACCAGATATCGGCCATGTAGCTTCGGATCGTGCGGTCCGAAGAAAAGAAGCCCGAGCGTGCGGTGTTCATCGCCGCCATGGCCAGCCAGCGGTTGCGGTCGGCATAGGCGCGGTCGACCTCGGCCTGTGCCGTAAGGTAGGATGCAAAATCCGACGCGACGAGGAAATAGTCATGGTGCCAGACACGGTGCACCAGCGCGTGATAGCGGCCCGGATCCTCGGGCGAGAACAGGCCCTCGGCGATCATCTGCAGCACGTCCTGCAACTCCTGACTGGCCTCGATGGCATGGCGGGAATGTTCGGGGTCTTCGCGGCGCTTGACCACCTGTTCCGCCGTCAGCCCGAACAGGAAGAAATTCTCGGCCCCGACCTCTTGCAGGATTTCCACATTCGCCCCGTCCAGCGTGCCGATGGTGGGCGCGCCGTTGATCATGAACTTCATGTTGCCGGTGCCGGACGCTTCTTTCCCGGCGGTGGAGATCTGTTCCGACAGATCGGCGGCAGGCACCAGATGTTCGGCCATCGAGACGTTGTAATTGGCCGGATAGACCACTTTCAGCCGGTCGCCCACCACGGGATCATGGTTCGCCACCTTGGCCACATCGTTGATCAGGTGGATGATCTCTTTCGCCACGAAATAGCCCGGCGCCGATTTGCCGCCGAAGATCTTGACGCGGGGCACCCAGTCGGCATCGGGATTCTGGCGGATCGCGTGCCAGCGCGCGATGGTTTCAAGGATGTTCAGCAGCTGGCGCTTGTATTCGTGGATGCGCTTGATCTGCACATCGAACAGCGCATCGGGCGAGACGGTGACGCCGCAATGTTCCGCGATCCATGCCGCCGTCGCCACCTTGTTTTCGCGCTTGGCGGCGCCAAAGGCCTTGAGGAAGGTCTTCTTCTTGATATGCGGCTCCAGCTCGCGCAGGCGGTCCAGGTCGGCCTCCCAGCCTTCGCCGATGGTCTTGGTGATCAGCGCCGACAGCGGGCGGTTGCTCATCTTCAGCCAGCGGCGCGGGGTCACGCCATTGGTCTGGTTCACGATCCGGTCGGGATGCAGGGCGTTGAGTTCGGGGAACAGGTTCTTCTTCACCAGTTCGGAGTGTAGCGCCGAAACACCGTTCACCTTGTGTGCCATGATGAAGGCCAACTCGCCCATCCGCACTTCCTGATGCTTCACGATGCCCACATAATGCGGGCGCGTCGGGTATTTCGCCTTGTGCCAGGCGTCGATGCGTTCGACGATCTGCATGTGGCGCGGCAGCACATTGCCGAAGGTGAAGGTGGCCCAACGTTCCAGCGCCTCGGGCAGCAGGGTGTGGTTGGTATAGCCCAGACAGGCGCGCGCGGTATCCAGCGCGGTTTCGAAATCCAGCCCGTGATCATCGACCAGCAGGCGGATCAGCTCCGGCCCGGCAATCGCGGGATGGGTGTCGTTCATCTGGATGGCGACGTGCTTGGGCAGATCGGTGATCGCATGGCCACCGGTGGTGAAGCGGCGCAGGATGTCTTGCAGCGCGGCGGAGGTCAGGAAATATTCCTGTTTCAGCCGCAACTCCTTGCCCTGATAGGTCGTGTCATCGGGATACAGCACCCGGCTCAGCGTGCGGGCCAGCGCCTCGGGTTCAGCGGCGGCGGCATAGTCACCCCGGTTGAACCGTTCCAGATCGAACATGGTGGTGGGACGGGCGGCCCAGAGCCGCAGCGTGTTGCCCCAGCGCCCCTGCCAGCCGATCACCGGGGTGTCATGCGCCTCGGCCAGCACGGTTTCGCCCGGCACCCAGATATCGCGCCCGAAGCGGTGTTCGACATGGCCCTTGAAGGCCACGGTATAGCTGGCCTCCGGTCGGTCAAACTCCCACGGGTTGCGCTCTTTCAGCCAGTCTTCCGGGGTTTCGACCTGCCGCCCATCCTCGAACCGCTGGCGGAACAGGCCGTGTTCATAGCGGATGCCATAGCCATAGGCCGGGCAGCCCAGCGTCGCCATGCTTTCCATGAAACAGGCGGCCAGCCGGCCCAGCCCGCCATTGCCCAATGCCGCATCAGGTTCGTCTTCCACGATCTCGCGGAAGTCCTGCCCCAGTTGCGCCATGGCCTTTTCGGCGATGTCGCGCAGGCCGAGGTTGATCGTGGCATCTTCCAGCAGGCGCCCGATCAGAAATTCCATCGACAGATAGTAAACCCGCTTGTGCCCGGTATCCCAGGTCTTGCGGGTGGAGGCGAACCACGGCCCCATGATCTGATCGCGGATCGCGTAGCTCAGCGCCATGCGCCAGTCATAGATGCTGGCATGGGCCGCATCCTTGCCCAGCGTGTAGGTGAGGTGGCGCAGGATTTCGGCCTTGAGCTTGGGTGCGGTCAGGTCTGTCACGTCGGGATCCTATCTCTCAACAACCGGCACTGATCCGGCCCTCGTGGCAAGTAAGCGGTGGCGCGCAGCGATGGGCAAGGCAACCGGGGCGGGTGCATCCCCACAGACAATCACATGCTGCTTTTTCAGGCAGCACATACACCTTCCCGTCATGTTAGCGCAATCATTTTGTCGGGCAACCCGGTTTTTCTTTGTTTTTCCGGTGTTTCGCGGCGGCGCCCGCCAAACCCGCAGATGGATCGATTCGAAGCAGAGGCCAAGGGCCGGGCGGCAGGCAAAAAGGCCGAGTCCCAAAGACATGATCTGGATCATGTCGTCAGGGCAGCGCCGCCGCTAGGGTGCAAGACGTGAGGGACAGAGGAGCCTGGGGATGCGCCTGACGACACGCACAAATCTTGCCATGCGGACCTTGATGTTCTGTGCAGTGAACCCTGGGCGCGTCGTGCGCAAGCAAGAGGTGGCGCTGGCCTGCAATGCCTCGGAAAACCATCTGGCGCAGGTGATCCATCTGCTGGCGCAGAAAGGGTTTCTGCATACGGTGCGCGGGCGTGCGGGCGGACTGATGCTGGGGCGGGCGCCCGAAAACATCGGTGTCGGCGATGTGTTCCGCACCTTTGAAAGCGGATTGCCCTTTACCGAATGTTTCGCGGGCGGAGAAAACTCTTGCCCGCTGGTCGGCTGCTGCCGCCTGAAATGCGCGTTGGCTGAGGCGGTGGAGGCGTTCTATGCCACGCTCGACAAGCTGTCGCTGGTGGACATGGTGCAGGGTAATTGCGAGTTGGAAGGCCTGCTGAAGGTCGCCTGACGTGGAGGGCGGCCCGTCAGGCCGCCGCGCTGTCCTCGGTTTCGCGCAGGCGGATCACCGTCACGCTGCAATGCGATTCCGCCACCACCTGACTGGACACCGACCCCAGATAGCGCCGTGTCGTCGAATGGCCGCGCGCGCCCATCAGGATGTGGTCCACATGGTTGTGGCGCGCATAGTCGATGATCGCCGCCGCCGGATCGGTATTTTCCAATACCGTATAGGTCAGCCGGTCCTCGCCCAGATCAATCCCCTCGGCCCAGTGTTTCAGCCCGACAAGGCGCGAGACATGCATGTGGTTGCCCTCGTCATCCAAAACGTTGTCGATCGCCATGCGGTGGGTCTTGATGACATTGACGCAGGCCACGCGCATATCCGGTTCGGTCACCAGCATCCGCTGCACGTTCAGGCGCAACTGGTCGGCAAGGCGCTCCATCTCGTGTGACAGATCGACGGCGACCAGCATGATCGGCGCCCGGCTGATCTGCGATTGCACCGAAGCAGGCGCGGCAAAGCCCTTGACGCGCCGCATCTTGCGCCAGCGGCGGAACACGGTGCCGAAACCGTCTTGTTGCAGCTTTGCGGCGCGGTCGGTCAGCTTGACCTGCGTCGGATGCGTCAGATCGAACATCATCTGCGCGGCAGTTTGATAGCGGCGGGCAGGATCGACCTCCAGCGCGCGCAGGATGATTTCCTGCAGCCACTCCGGCAAGTCCGGCACCAGCGCGCGCGGCGGCACCGGATCGCGCCACAGCCGCTTTTTCACACCGCGCAGCTTTTCGGGCTTGCCAAACGGGTATTTGCCGGTCGCCAACTGATACAGCATCGCCCCCAGCGCAAAGATGTCGCTGCGCGGATCAATGCGCGAGCGCAGATACTGTTCCGGCGCGATATAGGGAAAGGTGCCCATCGGAATGGTGAATTCTTCCGCCAGCAGATCGGGGATCTGGTCATGGCGCGACAGGCCGTAATCGACCAGCACCATCTCGCCCGTCGGGCGTTGCAGGAAGTTCTCGGGCTTCAGATCCAGATGGATCACATGCTGGCGATGCAGGTCATGCACAGCGGCGGCCATGCGGGCGCCCAGTTCGATCACCTCTGACAACGGGCTTGGCGCGTCAAGAAACAGCTTCAGCATCGAGTCGCCGGGGATGCGTTCGGTCACGATATAGGGCATGGCGGTGAAATCGCCGACGCCAACCACGCGCGGCACATGCACGCCGGTCAGGCGCGGCAGGATCATCTGTTCGACCTCGAACCCGACAATGGTCGGCCCATCGTCACCATCCATGATTTTCGGCACCTTCATCACCAGCGGCGTGCGATACAGCGCGTGGGTCACGTCCCAGATGGTGGCAAAGCCGCCCTCGTGCAGCTTTTCGCCCAGCGTGAAGCCGTCAATTTCCATCCCGGTCTGCGGTCTGGTTCTCATGGTCAGGCTCCGGATTGCAGGCGCATGGCAAGGCTTTCGGGCAGCCCCGCCGCGCGCAGTTTCGCCACGGTGGTGGCAGTGTCATAAGGCACGCGCATGAAGCTCAGCTCGTTGCGCACGGTATCCATCACGGCATAGCCCGCCTGCGGCCGCC
Source organism: Gemmobacter aquatilis (assembly GCF_900110025.1). Classification (GTDB taxonomy): domain Bacteria; phylum Pseudomonadota; class Alphaproteobacteria; order Rhodobacterales; family Rhodobacteraceae; genus Gemmobacter; species Gemmobacter aquatilis. The sequence continues at coordinate 70,361 of NZ_FOCE01000005.1, forward strand.
CGTCGCGCGGCTGCCCCACCGCCCCCACCACCGCCAGCCAGCGGCGCGACCGGATCAGCGGCACAGGGTTGCCCATCGGGATCGGCTGTTCCGCCACGCGGTTGTTGATGTCGCAACTGATGAGACGGGGCACATGCACATGGCCGCAAAAGATCACCCGATCCTGACAGACCCGGAACGAAGGCATGGCCCGCTGCGCCGAGGTGACATAGATCCAGTCCTGCGGATCATTGGCGCTGGCATGGACGAACAGGAGGTCGCCGATGCGGTGGGTCATTGGCAGGCCAGACAGGAAGGCCACCTGCCCCGGCGACAGGCGCGGGCGCGTCCAGTCCATCGCGCGCCGGGCGGTGATGTTCATCGAGGTGTCGGGCTTTGCGACCGCCGCATCGTGGTTGCCCTGCACCACCAGCGCCCCGGCCCCGGCAAGCTGCATGGCGCGGGCGCAGCACCATTCCGGGTCCGGCCCATAGCCCACGATATCGCCCAACAGCACAATCTGTTGCACCTTGCGCTGGTCTACATCTGCCAGAACGGCGGCAAATGCCTCTCGGTTCGCGTGAATATCTGTCAGAATCGCAATTCGCATCCTGCCGCTCCCCCCGATTGGCTTGCGCAGCCTAGGGGGTTGCATCCCCTGCGACAATCACGCGCAGCTGCGACGCATCGTCCCGCCCCTCAGGCCAGCGAGGTGACCCAGAGGATGGTGGCGTCATCCTCGCTCAGGCTGATCACGTTATGGCCCATCGAGGCATCGTAATAGGCGCTGTCGCCGCGGCGCAGATCGACTGGCGCATAGAACTCGGTATACAGCCGGATGACGCCGGTCAGCACATAGAGAAATTCTTCGCCATCATGGCGCACCCAGCCGTCGAATTCGGCAATGTCATGGGCGCGGATCGTGGCGCGGTAGGGAAGCATCTGCTTGCCGCGCAGGCTGCCCGCCAGCAACTCGTGCTCATAGGTCGCGGTGGCATGGGCCTGCCCCTGCCCCGATTGCGTGACCGCAAGCCGCCCGTTCACCTGCGCCTTTGATGGCGGGGTGAAAAGCTGCGGCACCGAAATCGCCAGCCCTTCGGCCAGTTTCTTCAGCGCCTCGTAGGTGGGCGACATCTGGCCGTTCTCGATTTTCGACAGGGTGGAGCGGGCCAGCCCCGCCTGTGTGGCCGCCTGTTCCAGCGTCCAGCCCTTGGCCTTGCGCAATTCGCGCACGCGTGAGCCAAGGTTCAGCGGCTCGACCGCCGTCTCGATGCCCGCTTCGCGGGCGATACGCAGGATGGAGGGCTGTTCCGGTGTGCTCATACCCCTGTGCATTACGGCAGGGCCGCGCGCCTTGCAACGTCTGCGCCGCAGGTCTAGCAAGACGAAATGCTGTCCATAAGTGATCCGGGGGCGCCAGATGCGCCCTGCCCTGCGCCATTCAACCTTGCCGCCCATGTTCTGGCGCGCGGGGCGGCGCTGCCTGACAAGCTGGCGCTGCAGATCGTGCGCCCTACCGGCGCCGAACGGTGGAGTTATGGGCGGCTGATCGCAGCGGTGCGCGGGGCGGGCAGCGGTTTGCTGGCGCTGGGGCTGGTGCCCGGCGACCGGGTGCTGCTGCGGCTGGGCAATACGCCGGATTTTCCGGTGGCCTTTCTGGGCGCCATCACCGCCGGTCTGGTGCCGGTGCCCACCTCGACGCAACTGACGGTGCCCGAGATCACCGCCACGGCGGCCCGCATCGCCCCGGCGCTGATCATCGCCGCCGACGGGATCGCACTGCCCGAGGGCACTGCATGCCCGGTGCTTCCAGCCGCGCAGCTGCACGCCATGGCAGACCTGCCGCCTTGCGACTGGCATATGGGCACCCCGGACCGTCCGGCCTATGCAGTGTTCACCTCCGGCACTTCGGGGCGCCCGCAGGCAGTGCTGCATGCCCATCGCGCGATCTGGGCGCGGCGGATGATGCACAGCGGGTGGGAGGGCTTGGGCGAGGCTGACCGGCTGCTGCACGCCGGGGCCTTCAACTGGACCTATACGCTGGGCACCGGGTTGATGGACCCCTGGACGGTAGGCGCCACCGCGCTGATCCCCGGCGCAGGCGTGACGCCGGACCAGTTGCCCCTGCTGCTGAAACGGTTCGATGCGACGATCTTTGCCGCCGCCCCCGGCGTGATCCGCCAGATGCTGCGCGGCACCCTGCCCGCCCTGCCGCGCCTGCGCCATGGACTGAGCGCGGGCGAAAGCCTGTCACCCGCGCTGCGGCAGGACTGGCAGGCCCGCACCGGCACCGATCTACACGAGGCGTTGGGCATGTCGGAATGTTCCACCTTCATCTCGGGCAGCCCGGATCGGCCCGCGCCCGAAGGCTGCACCGGCTTTGCCCAACCGGGGCGCCGGATTGCCGTGCTGGGCGACAATGGCCCTGTGCCACGCGGGCAGGCCGGAACGCTGGCTGTCTGGCGGGATGACCCGGGGTTGATGCTGGAATACCTGAACGATCCTGCGGAAACAGCCGCCCGATTTCGCGACGGCTGGTTCCTGACTGGCGATCAGGTGGAAATGCGGGCCGATGGCGCGATCCGCTATCTGGGGCGCGCCGATGACCAGATGAACCCCGGCGGTTACCGCGTGTCCCCGCTGGAGGTGGAGGCAGCGCTGGCCGGCCTGCCCGGTGCGCAGGATTTCGCGGTGGCCGAGGTGGCGGTGAAGCCCGGCACCACCGTCATCGCCTGTTTCTATACCGCAACCGAACCGCTGGACGCCGATACGCTGGCCACCTTTGCCGCAAGCCGACTGGCCCGCTATCGCCAGCCCCGCCTCTGGCAGCGGCTGGATGCCCTGCCGCGCAATGCCAATGGCAAACTCAACCGCCGCGCCCTTGCCGCGGCATGGAGACCCGAATGATCCGCCTCGACATCTTCTCTGATCCGGTCTGCCCCTGGTGCTACCTTGGCAAGACCAATCTCGACCGCGCGCTGGAGACGCATCCCGACCATCCGTTCGTGATCGAATGGCACCCGTTTCAACTGTCGCCGCAAACTCCGCCCGAAGGCTATGACCGCGCCGAATACCTGCTGCGCATCTTCGGCACGCAGAAACAGACGGTCGCCGCGCATCTGCGGCTGCAGGAACTGGCGCGCGAGGCCGGGGCGGAGTTCAATTTCGAGGCAATCAAGACCACGCCCAACACCTTTGACGCCCATCGCCTGATCCATTGGGCCGGGCTGGAGGGGCAGCAGAGCCAAGTCGTTTCAGCGCTGTTCCGCGCCTATTGGCGCGAGGGGCGCGATATCGGCAACCGTGCCGTGCTGGCCGAACTGGCGGGCGAATGTGGCATGGACCCGCGCGCCGTGGCGCGTCTGCTGGTCAGCGATGCCGATGTCGATGTGATCCGCACCCGCGAACGCCATGCCCGCGAAAAGGGCATCTCGGCGGTGCCGACCTTCATCGTCGCCGATCAATATGCGCTGTCGGGCGCGCAGCCGCCGCAGCTTTGGGGCCAGGTCATCGCAGAACTTGCCGGCGCAGACCGCGCATGACCCCGCGCGCCCGGCTGTCGCTGCCCGAATTCACCGCACTGGTGGCGATGATGTTCGCCACCGTCGCCTTCTCCATCGACGCGATGCTGCCCGCGCTGCCCGAAATCGCGCAGGAGCTTTCGGCACAGGCCCCCAACCGGGCGCAACTGGTGGTGATGTTCTTCATCATCGGCATGGGGGCGGGCACTCTGGTCGTGGGGCCGTTGTCGGATGCGTTCGGGCGCAGGCCGGTCATTCTGGGGGGCGCGCTGCTGTATTGTGCGGGGGCCTTCCTCGCCTCTGTCGCGCCGGGGCTGGACACGCTGCTGGCGGCGCGGCTGTTGCAGGGGATCGGGGCGGCCGCGCCACGCATCGTCGGGCTGGCGCTGGTGCGTGATCAATACAAGGGCCGCGAGATGGCCCGGGTGGTCAGTTTCGCCATGACGATCTTTTCGCTGGTGCCTGCGATTGCCCCGCTGATCGGCAGTTTCATCATCGCAGGGTTCGGCTGGCGCGGCATCTTTCTGTCTTTCATCGGCTTTGCCGCGCTGATGATGGCCTGGCTCGGCCTGCGCCAGCCCGAGACGCTGCCGCCCGAGGCGCGCCGCGCACTCGCGCTGCGCCCCTTGTGGCAGACCATACGTCAGGTGATGGCCATTCCGGTGGTGCGCATTGCCACCATGGTTCAGACGCTGTGCTTTGCCTGCCTTTATGCCATGCTCGCCTCCACCCAGCCAATTTTTGACGCAACCTTCGGGCAAGGCGCCAACTTCGCCTACTGGTTCGGGCTGATCGCCGTGCTGGCGGGCAGCGCGAGTTTCATCAACGCTACGCTGGTGGTGCGGTTGGGGATGCGCTTTCTGGTGATGCGCACCCTTCAGGTGCAGGTCGGGCTGGCGGGCAGTTTCGCGCTGCTGGCGGCCAGCGGCCTTCTGCCCGAGGCGCTGTATTTCGCGCTGTTCGTCGGCTGGACGGTCTCTGTCTTCATGCTGGCGGGGCTGACGCTGGGCAATCTGAACGCGCTGGCGCTGGAGCCGGTGGGCCATGTGGCAGGCATGGCGGCCTCGGTCACCGGAGCAATCGCCACCGTGGTTGCCGCTCTGATCGCCACACCGCTGGGCCTTGTCTTCGATGGGACACCCGTACCGCTTGCGCTGGGTATCACCGCGCTGGCTTTGCTGGGGGCGATCCTGATGCGACGGCTTCCCGCACGCTAGGGTAGATTTTTTCGCCACTGACCACAGGTTTCTGGCAAATTGGCCCATCCGGCCATGCCATTTCCATATTTCTGCCTCGGATCACGATTAATTCCCGACGCTGGGGATACTTCGCGACCTTCTTTTGCACACAGAGGACAGAACATGACCACCACAACTCTCGCCGGCTTCCGGGTCACATACAGCAGCGGCGCGCCGTCTGCCGTTGCCGCGACCACCATGACCATCGTCACATCGGACTCGTTCAGCTTCAAATACACGCTGGACGCGCCCAATATCAACGACTACTCGTCGATCACCGTGCCCGCTGCGGGCATCACCGGCTCGGCCCCGGCGCTGACCATCAATGGCACGCAGGTCAATCTGGATACCCAAGCCTCGATCGCGCAGATCGGCTGGAGCGATGACACCGGCGACAAGTATACGCTGATGCTGAAAGTCACCATGAGCGGGGTGGACTACTTCTTCGAAATGGCAGGTGATGCCCTTCCGGCCTTCGCAAACCTCGCCGCCTATGAGGCTTTCCTCGCGGGTTCCTTCGCCAGTTCCGATGTAGATACCTGGGAGCCGACGACGATGAAGCCGGGCCAGGCCGTGCGCCCGGAACTGATGACCTCGTTCGACTCGGAAACGGAACACGATCTGATCGTGGGCAACGCGTCGTTCAACGACTGGACGACCAAAACGCTCGACACCGGGCTGGGCAATGACAGCGTGACCGGCACCGAGAATGCAGACCTGATCGACCTCGGCGACGGTGCCGACACGGTCAATGGTCTGGGCGGCAATGACCGTCTGGACGGCGAAGCGGGCAATGACACCATTCTGGGCGGTGCTGGCCTCGACACGATCTCGGGTGGGCTGGGCAATGACATCATTCAGGGCGGCGACGATGCAGACCGCATCAGCGGTGCTGAAGGCGCAGACAGCATTGACGGCGATGCGGGCGCCGATTTCATCGACGCGGGCGCAGGCAATGACGCCGTTGATGGCGGCGCGGATGCCGACACCGTTTCCGGCGGCACCGGCAATGATGTGCTGATCGGCAACACGGGCGACGACAGCCTGAATGGCGCTGCGGGGGATGACACCCTGACCGGCGGCGACGGTGCTGACAAGGCCTCGGGCGGTGCAGGCAACGACCTGATCACGGGCGGCCTTGGCAACGATACGCTGTCGGGTGGTGCGAACAATGACAGCATTTCGGGCGACGATGGCAACGACGTGCTGAAGGGCGACTCGGGCGCCGACACGATGAGCGGCGGGATCGGCGACGACACGCTGTCGGGCGGTTCGGATGCGGACCAGATGCAGGGCGACGACGGCAACGACGTGCTGAACGGCGATGGCGGCAACGACACGCTGAACGCAAACGACGGCAACGACAAGGTGGTCGGCGGTCTGGGCGATGACAGCATGACCGGCGGTGCAGGCACCGATACGATGAACGGTTCGGCTGGCAATGACAGCATCCACGGCGGCAATGACGCCGACACCGTGATCGGTGGTGCGGGCGTTGACACACTGAACGGCGGCAATGGCGATGACGTCCTGACCGGCAGCTCCGGCGCGGATACTTTCGTGCTTGATTTCAACGCGGGCAGCGACACGATCACCGATTTCACCAAAGATGTGGATCTGATCGCGATCGACCTCGACTATGGCGTCAGCTCCTACGCCGAAGTGCGCGCCCATACGGTTGTCGATGGCAACGATCTGGTCGTGACCTTCGACAATGGCGATACGCTGACGCTGATCAACACCAAGCTGTCGGCGCTGAGCGATGGTCTGATCTTCTTCTGAGGCTGACACAAGACACCGAAAAGGCCCGGCGATTGCCGGGCCTTTTTCATTTGCCGCCGGGACGCAGCACCTTTTCCGCCAGATCGCGCGCCACGCTGAAGGCGCCCTTGATCCGGTCGCCCTCAGCCGGCCAATCCACGGCTAGGATGATCTTGTTGTCCTTCACCCGCGCGGCACCCTTCTGCGCCTGCAGATATTCCACCAGCCCCGCCGGATTGGCGAATTTGTCGTTGTGGAACTGGATCGTCACGCCCTTCGGCCCGGCATCCAGCCGCGAGATGCCCGCGCGTTTGCACATCGCCTTGGTGCGCACCACCAGCAGCAGGGTGTTCACCTCTTTCGGCAGCGGTCCGAAACGGTCGATCAGTTCCGCCGCAAAGCCCTCCAGCTCCACTTTCGTGGCAAGCTGGCTGAGGCGGCGATACAGGCCAAGACGGATATCCAGATCCGGCACGAAATCTTCGGGGATCAGCACCGGCACGCCCAGATTGATCTGCGGCGCCCATTGGTCATCCACCGGGGCCAGACCGCTGATCTCGCCGGATTTGATCTTGGCAATCGTCTCTTCCAGCATCGACTGATACAGTTCGTAGCCGACTTCCTTGATATGGCCTGACTGTTCTTCGCCCAGCAGATTGCCCGCGCCGCGCAGATCAAGGTCATGCGAGGCAAGGTTGAACCCGGCGCCCAGGCTGTCGAGGCTGGCCAGCAGTTTCAGCCGCTTTTGCGCCTGCGGCGTCAGCGGGCTGCGCGGCTTGGTGGTCAGATAACAATAGGCGCGGGTCTTGGCCCGGCCCACCCGGCCCCGGATCTGGTAAAGCTGGGACAGGCCGAACATGTCGGCCCGGTGCACGATCATCGTATTGGCGGTGGGAATGTCGAGCCCGCTTTCCACGATGGTGGTGGCCAGCAGCACGTCATATTTGCCGTCGTAGAACTCGTTCATCCGCTCGTCCAGATCGCCTGCGGCAAGCTGGCCATGGGCGATGACATAGGTCACTTCCGGCACATGGGTTTTCAGGAAATCCTCGATCTCCGGCAGGTCCGACAGGCGCGGCACCACGAAGAAGCTTTGCCCGCCGCGATAGCGTTCGCGCAGCAGCGCCTCGCGCAGCGTCACGGTGTCGAATTCCGACACATAGGTGCGGATCGCCAGCCGGTCCACCGGCGGGGTGGCGATGATCGACAGGTCGCGCACCCCGGTCAGTGACAGTTGCAGCGTGCGCGGGATCGGCGTCGCCGTCAGCGTCAGCACATGGACCTCGGCGCGCATCTCTTTCAGGCGTTCCTTGTGCGACACGCCGAAATGCTGTTCCTCGTCGATCACCAGCAGGCCCAACGACTTGAACTTGATCGCCTTGGCCAGCAGCGCATGAGTGCCCACGCAGATATCCACCGTGCCATCCGTCAGCCCGGCCCGCGTCGCCGCCGCCTCTTTCGCCGAAACGAAACGCGACAGCGGGCGCACCTCGATCGGGAAGCCGCGGAAGCGTTCGGCGAAGCTGCGGTAATGCTGGCGCGCCAGCAGCGTGGTGGGGCAGATCACCGCCACCTGCATCCCGGCAAGCGCCGCGACAAAGGCCGCGCGCATGGCAACCTCGGTCTTGCCAAAGCCCACATCGCCGACGATCAGCCGGTCCATCGGGCTGCCCGCCTCCAGATCGGCCACCACATCGGCAATCGCGTTCAACTGATCGTCGGTTTCCTGATAGGGGAAGCGGGCGGCAAAGGCCTCCCACATCGCGTGGGGTGCCTCCAGAATGGGCGCATGGCGCAGGTGGCGTTCGGCGGCGATGCGCATCAGCCGGTCGGCAATCTCGCGGATGCGTTCCTTGAGCTTGGCCTTCTTGGCCTGCCATGCCCCGCCGCCCAGCCGGTCCAGCAGGCCCTCGTCATGGCCATAACGGCTGAGCAGTTCGATGTTTTCGACCGGCAGGTAAAGTTTCGCATCCTCGGCATAGACCAGATGCACATATTCATGCGGCGGGCCGGGCTTGTTGGACGGCGGCAGCGGCACGCGCAGGGTTTCCAGCCCCATGAAGCGGCCAACGCCATGTTCGACATGCACCACCAGATCGCCGGGCGACAGCGTGCCGATGTCTTGCAGGAAGTTCTCGGCCTTGCGCTTGCGGCGTGGCTTGGACAGCAGCCGGTCGCCCAGCACATCCTGTTCGGAAATGACCGCCAGCCCCGGCGCGACAAAGCCTTCCTCCAGCGCCCAGACCGCCAGAAACACGCCGCCGCGCCCCTCGGGCACCTCACGCAGATCGCGGATCTCGCGCGTGGCGCGCAGGCCCTGATCCTCCATCAACCCTTTCAGCCGCTCGCGCGCACCTTCCGACCACGAGGCGACGACGACCTGCCGATCCTCGGCCAGCTTGCGGATGTGATCGGCCAGCGCGCCGAACAGGCTGATGCTTTCCGCCTGCCGTTCAGCCGCGAAATTGCGCCCCAACCGGCCGCTGGCATCCAGAACCCCCGGCCCCGGCGATTGCGGCAGCGGCGAAAGCTGGATCACGCGATGCCCGGCAATCGCCGCCTCGAACGCACCATCATCCAGATACAGCGCATGGGGCGGGCAAGGCTTGTAAACCGTATCCAGCCGCCCCTTGGCGTTCAGATGCTCGCGCCGCGCTTCGTATTGATCGGCGATGCCCTCCCAGCGCGACAGGCGCGCGGGGGTCACCTGATCGTCCAGCATCACGGCGGCATCGGGCAGATAGGTGAACAGCGTCGCCATCTGCTCATGGAACCAGGGCAGCCAGTGTTCCATCCCCTGATGCTTGCGCCCGGCGCTGACCGCCTCGTACAGCGGATCATCCGACACGGCTGCGCCGAATTCGATCCGGTAGGTCTGGCGAAAGCGGGTGATCGCCGCCTCGTCCAGCACGATTTCCGACATGGGCGCAAAGTCGATCGCCGTCAGCTTTTCGGTGGTGCGCTGGGTGTCCGGGTCAAAGCGGCGGGCGCCATCCAGCACATCGCCGAAGAAATCGAGCCGCACCGGGCCGGAATCGCCCGGCGGGTAGATATCCACGATGCCGCCCCGCACGGCGAAATCGCCGGGTTCGGTGACGGTGGTGACCTGACTGAACCCCATTCGCGCCAGAAACTGCCGCAGCGCGCCTTCATTCACCCGGTCGCCCACCCGGGCGGTGAAAGAGGCCCCCGCCACAACCGCGCGTGCAGGCACACGCTGGGTGGCGGCGTTCAGCGTGGTCAGCAGGATGAACGGCCCCGGCACACCATGCGCCAGCGCCGCCAGCGTCGCCATGCGCCGCGCCAGAATCTCGGGGTTGGGCGACACGCGGTCATAGGGCAGGCAATCCCAGGCCGGGAAATCAAGCACCAGCGCATCGGGCGCCATGAAGGCCAGCGCAGTGCGCATCGCCTCCATCCGCTTGTCGTCGCGCGCGATGTGGATGACCGGCTTGCCGCGGGCAAGCTCTTTTGCCAGCAGCCTTGCGTCATAGCCCTCGGGGGCACCACCGAGGATGATCTTTATTTGTTCCGCCATGACCGTGATTTAACCTGTCCCGCGCCGATGTAAAGGATCAGCCGAGCGCGCCTATGTGCATGTTCTGGTACATGCCCCACAGCGAAGTCAGCAGGATGGATACCATGCCAATGCCCTGCGTCGCCAGCCGCAACCGGATCAGGCAGCCTTGCAACGCCTCGCCCTGATGGTCACCATCGGCAATGCGATGCGCAGTGCGCAGGCCCAGCAGAAATACCAGTGTCATCGGGAACAGCAGGCAGAACACCGCCTGCGCGAATTCCACATGATAAAAGAAGCCCAGCACCAGCAGCGCCGTCAGGGTGAAAGCCACGAACCCTGCGATCCACAGGCCCGAGACATGGGTGATATACAGGATGCGGTTCACATTGACCCGGGCCATCGCCTCCAGATCCTCCAGCGCCGGCCCGCCCTTGCGCCGCGCTCGCAGTACCAGATCGAAGGGCACGCCCAGTACCCAATGGCTGCTCATCGACCATTGTACCGCAAGTATGATCCAGAACCACAGGTTCGAGAAGGACCGCAGGTCGATCATCTCCAGCACGAATTGATACCACTGCACGCGCGAACTCCGGCCTGAATGCCCCCCGGGGCCAAATGCTGCGGCATTCCTATCCTTGCCGTGCCCGCTTTTCCATGGCAGGCAGGCAAAAAATATGCCGACGCGGCAAGGCCGTTGCCGGAGTGCCAGCTTTTGCCAGCGCAGGAGGTCCGATGCGCCCGAGTCAAGCCGCCTACCCCGCCACCCGCTTTCGCCGCGCCCGCCGCAGCGATGCCCTGCGCCGCCTGACGCAAGAGAACCTGCTTTCGGTCAATGATCTGATCTGGCCGATCTTCATCCGCGATGGTGTGAACATCCGCGAACCCATCGCCTCGATGCCCGGCGTATTCCGCCTGTCGCTGGATCAGGCGCTTAAGGCGGCGGAGGAAGCCGCCGACCTCGGTATCCCGGCGATCTGCCTGTTTCCCTATACCGACCCTTCAGTGAAGACCGAAGGCTGCGAAGAGGCGTGGAACCCCGACAACCTGACCAACCGCTTCATCCGCGCGATCAAGGACGCCGTGCCGGATCTGGCGATCATGACCGACGTGGCGCTGGACCCCTATAACAGCAACGGCCATGACGGGCTGGTGCGCGACGGCGTGATCCTGAACGACGAAACCGTCGAAGCGCTGGTGAAAATGGCGCTGATGCAGGCCGACAGCGGGGCCGACATCCTTGGCCCGTCGGACATGATGGATGGCCGCATCGGCGCGATGCGTATGGCGCTGGAGGCTGCAGGGCACAAGGATGTGGCGATCCTCAGCTATTCGGCCAAATATGCCAGCGCCTTTTACGGGCCGTTCCGAGATGCTGTGGGCGCCAGCGGCGCGCTGAAGGGCGACAAGAAGACCTATCAGATGAACCCCGCCAACAGCGACGAAGCGCTGCGCCTGATCGAACGCGACCTGCGCGAGGGGGCGGATATGGTGATGGTGAAGCCGGGGATGCCTTACCTCGACATCTGCCGCCGGGTGAAGGATGCCTTCGGCGTGCCGACCTATGCCTATCAGGTATCGGGCGAATATGCGATGATCCAAGGGGCGGCGGATCGCGGCTGGATCAATGGCGAGGCGGCGATGATGGAAAGCCTGATGGGCTTCAAACGTGCCGGTTGCGACGGCATCCTGACCTATTTCGCCCCCGCCGCAGCACGGCTGTTGCGCAACTGATCTTCGGGCAGTGCGCGGGCGGCTTTGCGCCGATCACACTGTCGCGCGGTGACAACGGCGCGGAAAGCCGCTATATTTTGCCGTAACAGGGCCACAGAGCCCTTTTCCTGAGGCAGCGAGGCAGAGATGATCTCCAGACGGACCCTGATCGGCACCGCCGGTGCGACGCTTGCACTGGCCGCCTGCGGCAACGGGGTTGGCGGCAATGGCGCCCCCACAATTGACGCGCGCGTGGACGAGACCCGCAACTACCTGTTCAACCGCTATCCGGGTACGCGCGAACTGGCGCAGAAATCCTATGGCGTGCTGTATATGCCCTTGGTCACCGAGGCGGGCCTGGGCATCGGCGGCGCCTTCGGGCGTGGCGCGCTGCGCATCAAGGATGCGACGGTGGATTACTATTCTGCCGCCAAGGCCACGATCGGGTTCCAGATCGGGGCGCAGCAATATGCCCATGCGCTGTTCTTCATGACGCAGGATGCGCTGAGCGAATTCCGCAGCTCGCAGGGCTGGGCGGCAGGCGCGGATCTGAAATACGCGATCCCGGATCAGGGCGGCTCCATCGGCAAGGACACGACCGAAATCGCGCCGGTGATCGCGCTGGTGTTTGGCCAATCGGGGTTTATCGCCGGGGCAACGCTGTCGGGCACGAAATACACCCGGATCATCCCCTGAGCCGGGTCAGAAGATCACAATGTCGCCTGCAGTGACGGTTGCATTGGCCTGAAGGTCGGCGACCATCACTGCGGCGGTCGATCCGGTGCCATCGGCATCAAACCACAGCGTGCGGTCCGTGGTGCGGAAGATGAAACGGTCATCGCCATCCTGCGCCAGATTATCCGCCCTGGTCCGAAACCGTGTGGTGGCCAGCGTCCCTGCCGACAGCCCACCACCGAAACCTGCCGCAGAAATGAGGAAGCGGTCATCATTTCCCGCCGCCGCGCTGGAGAAATCGGAAATCAGGTCGCCGATCTCGCCCAGCCGCCGATAGACAAAAATATCATTGCCGGCCCCTCCCGAAAACACATCATTTCCATCGCCTCCCTCAAGAACATCACCGCCTGCCGCGCCGAAGATCGTGTCATTCCCCGCAGCACCGAACAGGCGGTTGTTCTGTCCGTCACCGCCGATCCGGTCGGCACCACGGGTGCCGGTGACGTTCTCGATCCCGGTCCAGATATCGCCCTCGGCCCAGCCACCGGCCTCCCATCCGCTATCCAGCGCGATGACAACCGCCCCACCGCCACCGCGGAAATCCAGCGTGTCTATGCCCGCATCCCCCGAAAACACCTCTTCGGCCGCGCCGGGGCGAAAACGGTCGTCGCCCAGCCCGCCGCCGATGGTGCCATCAACCGTGCCACCGCCGCGCGCGTCATACAGGTCACTGCCGCCACCCATCGCGACAGTGCCGACAATCTGCCCCGCGTTGATCAATCGGTCATTGACCACATCAGTATCGTCAAACAGGACCGCGTAGATACTGGTCGAGGCAATGACCCCGGTGTTGTGAATGCTGTAGGGCTCGGTCTGGCCGGCCCGCCCGTAGATCGCCGCAATCCCACCCGAAACGATCGAGCCCGAATTGTCGATGCGCGAGGCGCTGCCCAATTCGGCACTGCCGCGCAGGCTTAGCGCAACGGTGTCGGTCATGATGGTTCCGGCGTTGTGGAAAACCAGATTCACGCCATTGTAGAACAAGGCCTGATAGGCCTGAATCAGCCCATTGTCCGCAAGCTGGATCGCTGCGCCCTGCACCTGCCCGGATATTCCAAAGCTGAAGGCCGTCAGCCAGGAGGCCACCCCGCCGGCCACCAGAATGTCATTGCCGGTCTGCCCAAGGAACAGCGTGTCCTGGCCGTAGACAAAACCATTGACGCCGATCACCACCGCATCACCGGCGTTCAGCACCAAGGGGTTCACAAACTGAATATCCGAATTGAAGGCATGCAGGGTCATGGCGGAAATCCATATCTGAAATGATTTGACCGCGACAGGCTACGCCGCGGCCCGGATTCCCGCAATCGTCCTGTCAGCGCGTCAGCCGCCGGATCAGGCTGGAGGTATCGTTGCGGTTGCCCCCCATCAGCTGCACCTCTTTGTAGAACTGGTCGATCAGCGCGGTGACCGGCAGCGAGGCACCGATTTCATCGGCGGTTTCCAGGCAGATCTTCAGATCCTTGCGCATCCAGTCCACCGCAAAGCCGAAATCGAACTCGCCCGCCAGCATGGTTTTATGGCGGTTCTGCATCTGCCAGCTTCCGGCGGCGCCCTGGCTGATCACCTCGACCACCGCCTCGCCATCAAGGCCCGCCTTCTGGCCAAAGGCCAAAGCCTCGGCCAGCCCCTGCACCAGACCGGCGATGCAGATCTGGTTCATCATCTTGGCCAGTTGCCCCGCGCCACTGTCGCCCAGACGGCGGCAGATGCGGGCATAGGCGGCGATCACCGGCTCGGCAGCGGCATAATCGGCCTCCGTCCCGCCGCACATCACCGACAGCACACCGTTCTGCGCCCCTGCCTGCCCGCCGGACACCGGCGCATCGACAAAGCCCTTTCTCTGTTCGGCGGCAATCGCCGCCAGTTCGCGGGTGACCTGCGCTGAAACCGTGGTGTGATCGACGAACACCGCCCCCGGCTTCATCCCAGCAAAGGCCCCATCGGGGCCAAGGCAGACCGCGCGCAGGTCATCGTCATTGCCCACACAGGCGAGCACGAAATCCGCGCCCTCCGCCGCCGCGCGCGGTGTGGCGCCCCACTGGCCGCCATGCGCCGCGACCCAGGCCTTCGCCTTCGCCTCGGTCCGGTTGTAAACCGTCACCGCATGGCCCTTTGCCACAAGGTGCCCGGCCATCGGGAAGCCCATGACCCCCAGACCCAGAAATGCCAGTTTCGCCATGGTGATCCCCTCTGCAATTGCTCCGGCGCGCAGGATGGACTAGGAACCCAACTCGGTTTCAAGGTCAAGGACGACCCCATGCTTACCCTCTTCCGCTGGCTGCTGCGCATCTTCACCGGGCTGATCGGGCTGGCGCTGCTGGCCACCTTGATCAGCTACTGGTTTCTCAGCCGCTCGCTGCCGGATTATGACGAGGATTTCACCCTGCAGGGGCTGAACGCCCCGGTCGAGATCGTGCGCAACAATGACAATGTGCCGCATATCTTCGGCAAGACCGATGCGGATGTGTTCTATGCGCTGGGGTTTGCCCATGCACAGGACCGGCTGTGGCAGATGACCATGCTGCGCCGCACCGCACAGGGGCGGCTGTCAGAGGTGTTCGGCACCCGCACCGTGAAGATCGACGAGTTGATGCGGCGCTATGACCTCTACACCCATGCGCGCGAGTCGGTGGCCGTGCAGGATGCCGAAACGCAGGCGGCGCTGGAGGCCTATGCCAGCGGCGTGAACGCCTGGATCGAGCAGGTCAATCTGGGCGCGCGCGGGCGTGGCGCACCGGAGTTCTTTTTCTTTTCCAACGAAATTGCCGCGTGGCAACCGGCGGACAGTCTCGCGATCCTGAAACTGATGGCGCTGCAGGTGTCAGGCCAGTTGGGGGACGAGGTGCTGCGCGCGCGCATGTCGCTGCTCCTGCCCGATGCGCGGCTGCGCGACATTCTGCCCGATGATCCGGGTAGCGGCATCGCCGCCCTGCCCGATTACGCCAGCCTTGTGCCCGGTGTCAGCCCCTCTGCGGCCCCACTGCGCATCGCGCAGGATGTGTTGTCGCCCTTCCCCCGGCGCGAAACGGCGGGCGCCTCCAACGCTTGGGCGGCGGCACCGTCGCGGTCGGCGGCGGGTGGCTCGCTGCTGGCCAATGATCCGCATCTGGGCTTCACCGCGCCGTCGATCTGGTATCTGGCCCGGCTGGAGCTGCAATCGGGCGGCGTGATCGGTGCCACCATCCCCGGTGTGCCGACCATCCTGATCGGACGATCCGAGGCGCTGGGTTGGGGGCTGACGACCGCCTATCTCGACGATCAGGATCTGTTCATCGAAGAGGTGAACCCCGAAAACACGGAACAATACCGCACCCCAGACGGCTGGAAAGCTTTCGAGACGCGGCGCACCATCCTTCAGGTGAAGGATGCCCCACCCGTCACCATCACCCTGCGATGGACGGAAAACGGCCCGGTCCTGCCCGGCAGCCATTACGACATCGGCTCTGTCACCCCGGCGGGGCATGTGGTGTCGCTGGGCTGGACGGCGCTGACCGGCAAGGACACGTCGATGACGGCGGCGCTGCATCTGCTGAAGGCCAAATCGGTGGCCGAGGCGATCGAGGCCGGGAAGCTGTACGTTGCCCCGGCGCAGAACCTGATGCTGGCCGACCGGAACGGGGTGGCGCTGCAGATGATCGGCGCCATGCCGAAACGCGATGCCCGCCACCAGACCCAGGGCCGGATGCCCGCCCCCGGCTGGCTGGCCGAAAACCGCTGGCAGGGCAGCTTTCCCTATGAGGAGAACCCGCGCTTCACCGATCCGGTCAGCGGGATTCTGGGCAATACCAACAACAAGATCATCAACCGCCCCTTCCCCGAACATGTCAGCTTTACCTGGGGCGATACGCAGCGCATCCAACGCTGGCTGACGCTGATGAAAACCCGCGAGGTGCATACCCGCGAAAGCTTCATCGAGGCGCAGCTGGATACCGTCAGCCCCACCGCGCGCACGCTGCTGCCACTGATCGGGGCAGACTTGTGGTTCACCGGCGAGGCCGCGCCCGAGGGCACGCCCGAACGCCTGCGCCAGCGCGCGCTGGAGCTGATGGCCAAGTGGAACGGCGAGATGAACGAGCATCTGCCCGAACCGCTGATCTATCAGGCCTGGATGCGGGCGCTGCAAGACCGGCTGATCCGCGACGAGATCGGGCCGATGGCCGATGAATTCACCCATATCGAACCGATCTTTCTGGAACGTGTCTATCGCAATGTCGAAGGGGCGGCGGGCTGGTGCGATGTGGTGCAATCGGCGGTGGTGGAAACCTGCGCCGATCTGGCACGCATCGCGCTGGACGAGGCGCTGCTGGGCCTGTCGGAAACCTATGGGCCGAATGTCGAAAGCTGGCGCTGGGGCGATGTGCATCAGGCGGCGCAGGATCATCCGGTGATGGGCGATGTGCCGGTGCTGCGCTATTTCGTCAATATCCGGCAAAGCACCAGCGGCGATGACAGCACGCTGATGCGCGGCGTCACCAAGGGCAGCGGGCCGAACCCCTATCTGAACGTGCATGGCGCAGGCTATCGCGGGGTCTATGATTTCGCCGACCCGGACAGTTCGGTCTTCATCATCTCCACCGGGCAGTCAGGCCACCCGCTCAGCCGCCATTATGACAATCTGGGCGAACGCTGGCGTCAGGGCGAGTATATTCCGATGTCGCTGGACCCGGATCTGGCCCGCGCGGCAGCGGTGGGCGATACTGTGCTGACCCCGGTCGAGGTTGCAGAATGATCCGCACCGCGCGCCTGCTGTTGCGGCGCGCGGCGCCGGGCGATCTGGCCGATCTGCACGCGGTTTTCAGCGATGCGCAGGCGATGCGCTATTGGTCGCGCCCGGCGCATACGCAACTGGCCGAAACCGAGGCCACCCTTGCCCGCCTGATGCACGCCCTGCCGCCCGAGGCTGACGAGTTCGTGCTGGAACATGAGGGCCGGGTGATCGGCAAGGCGGGCATGTGGCGGCTGGCCGAAATCGGCTTCATCCTGCATCCCGATTACTGGCGCGGCGGCTATATGTCCGAGGCCTTGGCGGCGCTGATCCCGCATCTGTTCGCCAACCACCGCATCGACGCCCTGACCGCCGAGGCCGATCCGCGCAATACCGGCTGCCTGCGCCTGCTGGCGGGCTTCGGTTTCACCGAAACCCACCGCGCCGAACGCACCCTGCTTTGGGGCGATGAATGGTGCGACAGCGTTTACCTGCTTTGCCCGCGGGCCACTTACAGCTCGCGGTAACGCTTTTCCTGCCGGGCGGTCCAGCGCAGGTCCATTTCCCAACCGTCTTCGGTTTCGCGTTCGGCCAGCACCACACCTTCGCCATGCAGCCAGGCGTGTTTGCGCCCTTCGCTGAACGGCAGGGCCAGCGTGCGTTCGGTCTTTTCCTCGTCGAAGGCGGCGCTGACGGCCTCCAGCAACAGATCCAGCCCCTCGCCGGTCAGGGCAGACACGGCAAAGACGTTCTCGCGCGCACGGGCCTGCACCAGCAGCCCCTCATGCGTGGTGGCATCGACCAGATCCAGCTTGTTCCACACCTCGAACATCGGGGTGCCGCCCTTCACGCCAAGGCTGGCCAGAATATCCGCCACATCCGCCGCCTGCTCCACCGTTTCGGGATGGGCGATGTCGCGCACATGCAGGATCAGATCGGCCTCCAGCACCTCTTCCAGCGTGGCGCGGAAGGCCGCCACAAGCTGCGTCGGCAGGTCCGAGATGAACCCCACCGTATCCGACAGGATCACCTTGCGCCCCGACGGCAGCGTGACGCCGCGCATCGTGGGATCCAGCGTGGCGAACAGCATGTCCTTGGCCAGAACCTCGGCCCCGGTCGCGCGGTTGAACAGCGTGGATTTGCCGGCGTTGGTATAGCCCACTAGGGCGACAATCGGGAACGGCACCTTGCGCCGCGCCGCGCGATGCAATTCGCGGGTTTTCACCACCTTGTCGAGCTGGCGTTTGAGCCGGATCACCTGATCATCGATCGCGCGGCGGTCCGCCTCGATCTGCGTCTCGCCGGGGCCGCCGACAAAGCCGAAGCCGCCGCGCTGGCGTTCCAGGTGGGTCCAGGCACGCACCAGCCGGGTCCGCTGATAGCTCAGCGCCGCAAGCTCCACCTGCAGCACGCCTTCGCGAGTGCGGGCGCGATCCGCGAAAATTTCCAGGATCAGGCCGGTCCGGTCCAGCAGCTTGACCCCCCATTCCTTTTCCAGATTGCGCTGTTGCACAGGCGTCACCGGCCCATCGACCAGCACCAGATCAATATCCTCGGCCGCGAACCGTGCCTTCAGCTCGGCCACCTTGCCCGATCCGAACAATTGCCCCGGCTGAACCCGCGGCAAGCGCACCACCTCGGAGCCGACCACCACCAGCCCCGGCAGCGCACTTGCCAAGGCCACAGCCTCGGCCAGCCGATGCTCGGGCAACCTGCGGCCCCGGTCAGTGCGGATGTCAGGATGCAGAACAAAGGCCCGCGTCGGCTGTGCCGCCGTTTCATAGGCATCAATCCCGCTGCCATCTTCATTCAGCGGGTCGAAATCTTCGTCTTCGTCAGGAAGGTCGGAAATCAGTCTTCACCCTCATACAGATTGATCGGCGCACCCGGCATGATGGTCGAAATCGCATGTTTGTAAACAAGCTGCGACTGGCCATCCCGGCGCAGCAGCACGCAGAAATTGTCGAACCAGGTGATCACGCCCTGCAGCTTCACCCCGTTGATCAGGAAAATCGTAACCGGAACTTTTGCCTTCCGGACATGGTTCAGGAATGCGTCCTGCAAATTCTGTTTATCGGCAGCCATTTTTTTTGCCTTTTTTTATCGCGCGGTCCTTGGCGCCACCCTCCCCTGTCCCGGTTGGCAGCCTGCGCAGTATGTCTGCGCTTTCCCGGAGATTCCAGCCCCAAAACAGAGCTTTATCCTGCCATTCTCGGCTTCACCTCCGCCATTGGCCGGGGGCAAGCAGCGCCAGAACCGCCAGCGCCTCCACCCGACCCAGAACCATGGCACATCCGAGAATCACCTTTGCGTCATAACCAAGCTCGGCAAACCGCACCGGCGCCTCGCCTGCGAACTGCGCCAACGGCCCTGTGGTGGACAGGGCTGCGATGGTCAGGATCAGCGCCGGATCGAAGCCGATGCCCACCAGAGTCAGCGCCGCCACGATCACCGCAATCGACATCGCAAACAGCATGAAGAACACCCAGGCCACATGCGCGCCCTCGCTGCGCAACTTGCGCGCGCGCATTCCCGCACCGCCGACCGAATGGGGATGGATCAGCTTTTCCATCTCGTATTCGCCCAGCCGGAACAGCGCATAGACACGCAGCAGCTTCACCCCGCCCGCCGTCGTAGCCACCCCGCCACCGATCACTGCCAGCCCCATCAGGATCAGCCCATGCGTTTCCAGCCCCGACCAGATCCGCGCCGAAGCCCATTGTTCGGCCGCAAAGCCCGTGGTGGTCAGGAAGGACAGTGCAGTAAAGGCCGTGCCCCACAGCACATGAAAAAACGCCGGAATATCCTGCCCTTCGGCATTTTCGATCGCGCCGCCCCAGTGGCGCAGGAACAGCACTGCCGTCACCAGCCCTACCAGCGCAAAGGCCATCGCCACTTCGGGGTCGCGGCGGATCGGCAGGCTGCGGTCAGCAAAAAACGCCCCCGGATAGGCCCGGCGCGAAATGCCCAGCGTCAGGAACACCGCGATCATCATCTCGCCCACCGCCCCCGACACCACCGTCCCCTGCGCACCTTCGGGCAGGATGCCGCTGGTGGACAAGGTGGCCATGGCCAGACACAGCGCATCAAACCCGCTCTCGCCCGCAAAGGTCAGACCGACCCAAAGCAGCAAGGTGAACCCGCCATAGGCCGGAAACAACATCACCGCAAAGCGCAGGATGCGTTCAGATGGGTCGGCAATGCGGGTGATCTGGCGCGAGGCATGTTCGCCGAGACTGCGCCCGCCCAGCACCTCCATGCCGCCAAGATTCAGCGGCATCAGCACCGCCACCCCCATCAGCAGGATGAAAAACCCGCCCAGCCAGCCGACCAGAGCGCGCCACAGATGCAGGCTCGGCGCCAGCCGCCCCGGCGTGTCATACAGCGTGGCGCCGGTGGTGGTGAAGCTGGACAGCATCTCGAACCAGGCATTGCGGAACGAGGTGTCGGGCACCGCATGATCGAAAGGCACCGCCAGCAGCAGCGGCAGCACCAGATAGGCGCCGATCAGCGCCTTCAGATGGCTGCGCCGCCCGTCGCGCGGCGTCCGCTCCACCGTCGCCAGCCCGATCATCGCGCTCAGCACCAGCAGCCCCAGCGCCGAATAGAAGAACGGCCGCCCGACATCATGCTGGCTCAGCGCATAGGCATGAGCCGCAGGAACCAGCATGGCCAACGCCGAAATCGCCATGAGAATGACGAGCAGCGGCAGATCCAGCAGGCGGCGTGCCCAACCCGACATCAGAAGAAATCGACCGAGACTTGCAGCAGGCGTTCAACCTCGGGCACGTCCTTGGCCATGGCGAAGATGGCGATGGCGTCGCCCTCGTCGATCCGCAGATCGCCGGTGGGTTTCATCACCTTGTCGCCCTTCATCACTGCACCGACCAGAACGCCTTCAGGAAACTCGATATCCCGCACCAGCCGCCCGGCAAGGGGCGATGTGCCCAGAACCTGCGCCTCGATCACCTCGGCCTCGGCATCGCCGATCGAATAGATCGCCCGCACCCGCCCATGCCGGATATGACGCAGGATCGACGACACGGTGGTGGCGCGCGGATTGATATAGGCGTCGATGTCCAGATCGGCCATCAGCGGCACCAGCGTCGGGTCGTTGATCAGCGCAATCGCCATCGGGCAGCCCAGCGATTTGGCGCGCACCGAAACCAGCATGTTGGTCTTGTCGTCATCCGTCACCACCAGCACGGCATCCGCCCGGTCCACCGCCGCTTCCATCAGCAGGTCGATATCCATGCCATCGCCGTTCAGCACGATGGTACGCTCCAGATTGTCCGCCGCATATTCGGCGCGCGCACGGTTTCGCTCGATCACCTTGGCGCGCACCCGGTCGGCGCGCGTCTCCAGCGCCCGCGCCACCGCCAGGCCGACATTGCCGCCACCGATGATCACCACCCGCTCCTGCTTCTTGGTGGATTTGCCAAAAATCCCAAGCGCGCGGTTCACATCCTCGGCATGGGCAAAGATATAGATCTGGTCGCCCGCAAACAGCTGGTCCCCCGGATCGGGGGCAAACAGCCGCCCTTGCCGCCGCACGCCAACCACAATGGCCCGCAGCGACATGAACAGCTCGTTCAACTGGCGCAGTGGGGTGTTGAGCACCGGGCAATCCTCATCCAGCACGATGCCCAGCAATTGCGCCCGCCCGTCAAAGAAGCTTTCGGTATCAAAGGCCGCCGGGGCCGCCAGCCGCTGCATCGCCGCCTCGGCCACCTCGCGCTCGGGCGAGATCACCACGTCGATGGGCAGATGGTCGCGGCGGTAGAGGTCGGAATAGATCGCATCCAGATAGTTCTGCGCCCGCAGCCGCGCGATCTTGCGCGGCACCGAAAACACCGAATGGGCCACCTGACAGGTGACCATGTTCACCTCGTCGGAATGGGTGGCGGCGATGATCATGTCGGCATCGCGCGCGCCGGCGCGGTCCAGCACATCGGGGTAAGAGGCAAAGCCGGTAACCCCCTGCACATCCAGCGTTTCCGAGGCGCGGCGCACCAGTTCGGGGTTGCTGTCCACCACCGTCACGTCATTGCGTTCGCCGGACAGGTGCCGCGCGATCTGCCACCCCACCTGCCCCGCGCCACAGATGATGACTTTCATCGGCTACTCCCGAACCCTGATTGCGCCAAGGCATCGCATGGGTGGGGGGTGTGGTCAAGGATGGGGGCCGTGTGTCGTTACGCGGTGGTCCGTTCCATCCCGGCCAGTGCTGCGGCGATCCGGTCACACAGCGCCGCCGAGATGGAGGCATGGCTTCCGTCCTCGGTGCCATAGAAATCTCGCGGGATATGACCATGCGCATTGGGATGTGGCAGCGCAAGGCACCGGCCTGCCCCGGCCAGCGCACCCGCCAAGGCCCGGCGGGCCTCGCCCCCAAAGGTGATCCACAGGTGCGGTGCCACGGCAGCCACCTCTGCCACGAAGGCCTGCCGCTCTGCCACCACCAGCGCCGGTTGCTTTGCAAAGCGCGGGTCAGAGACATGGATCTTGCCCACATCCGTCACATAGACCGCAAATCCCCGCGCGCAGAGATATTGCACGGCCGACCAGATCAGCCGCCCGCCCCGTTTTGAACGGTTGCCTTCCCAGCTTAGCCCCCAGGGATTTGCCACCGTCAGACGGTCCGCCCAATGCGCCCCGCGACGCAGCGCATCCTGCCCGGCCAAAGCGACATACGCGCCGTTCCAGCCGCCCCTTGGCACAAGAAGCGTCGGCAGATCAAAGCCGGACCGCTGTGCCGCAACCTCTGTCGCCTGAGGAAAGCGGCAGGCCGACAGCGGAATGGGCTGCGTCAGAAGATTGCTCTCGACCGCCGCGCCATCGAACTGGCGGCGATACAGGCCCGCCATGTCGCGCAGAAAAGCCGGGTCGAACAGGCCCGCATGGCTCGGCTCGACACAGGCGGACCATTGGGGTTCGGGATTCATCAGAAAGGTGGGATCGGCCATCGAAGCATCCTGTCGCACAACCGACGGTTCTGCCGGATCGCAGCGCCGCCCGAATGACGGAATGCAACGCAGGGTTGCCGAAATTGCGGCGGATATGGGGAAAGATCAGGCCCCCCTCACTCCTCGCCGTCGTCGTCCTCCACCTCGCCCGCGCCACGCCCCTTGGCGCCGGTGACAACCCCCAAGCTCTTCAGCTTGCGGTGCAGCGCGCTCCGTTCCATCCCCACGAAATTGGCGGTGCGGCTGATATTGCCACCGAAACGGTTGATCTGGGTCAGCAGATATTCCTTTTCGAACAACTCGCGCGCCTCGCGCAGCGGCAGCGTGGCCAAGGCGCCGCCGATCACCAGCCGCCCCTCTTCACCGCCCGCACTGTCCTGCCCCGGCAGTTCCTTCGCCTCGATCGGGCCGGTGCCGTCGCCAAGGATCAGCACCCGCTCAATCACGTTGCGCAACTGGCGTACATTGCCCGGCCATTGCATTGTCTGCAGCATCGCCTCGGCATCCGGGGTCAGCTTGCGCAGCGGCAGGCCCTGCGTGCGGTGGAACATCTCGATGAAATGGCAGGTGAGCTCCGGGATGTCCTCGCGCCGTTCCTCAAGGCTGGGCACGGCAATCGGCACAACGTTCAGCCGGTCATACAGCTCCTGCCGGAAGCGGCCCGCTGCGATTTCGGCGCGCAGATCGCGGGTGGTGGACGAAATCACCCGCAGATCGACGCGCACCTTGTCTTGGCCGCCCGCGCGGGTGAATTGCTGTTCCACCAGCACGCGCAGGATTTTTGATTGCGTGCCCAGCGGCATGTCGGCCACTTCGTCGAAATAGACCACGCCGCCATGCGCCTGTTCCAGCAGACCGGGCTCCACCCCCCGCTCCGGCGTTTCGCGCCCGAACAGCACTTCCTCCATCCGCTCCGGCTCGATCGTTGCGGAGGAGACAGAAATGAACGGCGCCGAAGCCCGGTTGGAATGGGTATGGATGAAGCGCGCCGCCAGTTCCTTGCCCGATCCGGCAGGCCCGGTCAGCATCACGCGGCCATTGGATTTGGTCACCTTGTCCAGTTGCGCTTTCAGCCCGCGAAAGGCCGGTGAATTGCCCAGCATTTCCGACGAGGAGACATCGCGCCGCCGCAACTCGCTGTTTTCCCGCCGCAGCCGCGAGGTTTCCATCGCGCGGCTGACCACCACCATCAGCTGATCAATATTGAACGGCTTTTCGATGAAATCGTAAGCCCCCTGCTTGATCGCCGCGACCGCGATTTCAATATTGCCATGGCCCGAAATGATGACAACCGGCACATCCGGGTTATCGCGCTTCACGGTTTTCAGGATGTCGATCCCGTCCATCCGGCTGTCCTTCAGCCAGATGTCCAGGATCATCAGCGCGGGCTGTTCGGCGTTGATCGCCGCAATGCACTCGTCCGCATTGGCGGCCAGCCGGATCTGAAACCCCTCGTCCTGCAGGATATCCCCGATCAGTTCCCGGATATCGCGCTCGTCATCGACAATGAGAATGCTGCTCATGCGTCCCCTTGGCCTCCTGCGCCTGCCACTTTGCCCCGCGGTCGCGTGATGCGTTGCGCGCGTGGCAGATGGATCTCTGCCAGCGCCCCGGCATGGGCGTTACCTTCAAACACCGGCGCGTCGGTCAGCACGAGCGACCCGCCATGTTCCTCGATGATCTTCTTCACGATGGGCAGGCCGAGGCCCGTGCCCTTTTCGCGGGTCGTCACATAGGGCTCGAACAGCCGCGCCCTGTCGGGCGGCAGGCCGATCCCGTTATCAGCAATGGCGATCAGCACATCCTGCGGCCCGACCTCGCACCAGATGCGAATCTCTGGCTGGAACCCCGATGGTGCGCCCTTTTCGATCAGCCCTTCGATCGCTTCGCCCGCATTCTTGATCAGATTGGTCAGCGCCTGCCCGATCATCGTGGCATCCAGATCCATCAGCAAGGGCTGATCCGGCAGATCGGCGACAAGCCGCACGTCCGGCAATCCGACATCCTGCAACACCACCGCCTCACGCAGCAGTTTCGCCAGATCGGTCTCGCGCCGGTCGGGTTCGGGCATCCGCGCGAATTTCGAAAATTCGTCCACGATGCGGCGCAGGTCATTGGTCTGGCGCACGATCACATCGGCCAGTTGTTCCAGTTCTGCCGGTTCGGCCACTTCGCGGCGGAACTTGCGCTTGATGCGTTCGGCCGAAAGCTGGATCGGGGTCAGCGGGTTCTTGATCTCATGTGCGATGCGCCGCGCCACATCGCCCCAGGCCGCCATCCGCTGCGCCGACACGAGGTCGGTTACATCGTCGAACGCCACCACATACCCCTCCAGCCGGCCCGAGCTGGAGGTCCGTCCGCTCATCCGCACCAGCAGGCTTTCCATCCGGCCCTTGCGCGTCAGGCGGATTTCTTCCTGCACGGCCACGCCACCGCCCTGCCGCAACCGCTCGAACAGGGCTGCGAATTCCGGCACCGCCACAGCCAGTGGCACATCGGCCCGGCCCTCGGCGTAATCCAGCAACCGCTCTGCCGCGCGGTTGACGAAATCCACCTCGCCCTCGGCATCCAGCCCGATCACCCCCGCCGTCACCGAAGACAGCACGGAATCGAACAGACGCCGCTGCCGTTCGGTCTGACGGTTGGTCTCCACCAGCTCGGCCCGCTGGCCCTTCAACTGACGGGTCATCTTGTTGAAGATGCGGCCCAGCATGGCGATCTCGTCATCGCCGTCTTCTTCCGGCACCTGCACATCCAGATCGCCATCGCCCACCCGCTGCGCCGCCGAGGCCAGACGGCCCACCGGGCGGCTCAGCCGTTCGGCGAACCACAGGCCCAACCAGACGGCGGCGAGGATCAGGATCAGCGCAAAGCCCAGATACAGCAGCCCGAATTCGAACAGCAGCCGCCCGCGCGCCTGTTCGACCTGCTGATACAGGCGCACCGTCTCTTTCGTCTCGTCCAGCAGGCCCAGCAAAGACCCGTCCACCTCGCGCGAGACATAAAGATAACGGTCGGCATAGGCATCCAGCTTCACCAGCGCGCGAAACTCGTTACTTGCCCAGTCCTGAATGATGACGACCTCACCCGCCTGCGCCTGCGCCAGTTGTTCGGCGGAAGGTTTCTCGAAATCGAACAGATAGGATTTGTCGCCCCGTGTGCGCAATTCGCCGCCGCCGTCGATCAGGAACGCCTCGCGCAGCCCGCGCTGGATGCGGCCCTGCGCCTGCGTCAGCAGCGGGCGCAACTGGCCGTCATCCAGAAAGAAGGTCGATCGCTTGGCGACGTTCAGATAGGCGGCGAAGGCCCGGGTATCTTTGGTCAGGTCTTCACGGTGCTCGCTTTCATAGGCCTCAGCTGCGGCCAGCGAGGCGCCAACCACGCGCTGCACCCGGTCGGAAAACCAGCCCTCCAACCCGACATTCACCGTCAGCACGGCAAACACCGCCACAAGGATCGTCGGTGTCAGCGCAACCAGCGTGAAAACCCCGGTCAGCCGCAAATGCAGCTTCGACCCGGCAGAATCGCGCCGCCGGTCGGCCACCATGCGCAGCACGCGGATCAGCACCAGTGCCGCCACCAGCAGCACATAGACGAAATCCGTCAGCAGGATGACGCGCAACTGCGTGGAGCTTGCACCGTTTTCCAGCGGCCCCAGCATCAGCAGCGTCGCCACCACCAGCACCGGCCCCAGCACCACCAGCGCAAAAGTCAGCGCTGTCTGCACCCGGCGCTGACGCTGCAGCTTGGCCAGACGGTCCAGCCAGATCGAGCTTCGCGCCGCCGCCCGCAAATGCAAACTCCCCCGCAACCGGGGACTGTTGCCCCGCCGACATACAAGCGGCCTGAATCGGGGATGGCCCCAAAGACACGCTCTCTGTTGCGGTTTTACATCAACTTGCGGCGCCGTGTCACGCGAATATCCAGCTCGGTGATCTTCTTGCGCAAGGTATTGCGGTTGATCCCCAACAGATCGGCACATTTGGCCTGATTGCCGCCCGTCGCATCCAGCGCGATTTCGATCAGCGGCGCCTCAACCTCGCGCAGAATACGGTTATAGACCCCGGCAGGCGGCAATTGCCCGCCATGCAGATCGAAATACCGCTTCAGGTGCCGCGCGACCGAGGCGGACAATTTGTCGCTCTCGCCCACGCCCTTCATCGGCTCGGGCAGCGGCTGGCTGCCAAGGGCGGCCTCTACCTCGGTCCGGCTGATTTCCGGTTCCGACGAGGTGACCATCAGCCGCTTCAGCGTGTTTTCCAGCTGCCGCACATTGCCCGGCCAGCTATAGGCGCGCACCAGTTCGCGCGCATCGGGTGACAGACGGCGCACCGTGCCGAAATCGCGCTCGCCCTTGGCGAGGAAGTGTTCGGCCAGCAGCGGAATGTCATCCACCCGCTCGCGCAGGCTGGGCACATGCAGCGTGACACCGCCCAGACGGTAGAACAGATCCTGCCGGAAGGCCCCGCCCTCCATCCTTGCTGCCAGATCGCTCTGGCTCGTGGCCATGATGCGCGGCGCATTGTCGCCCAGCATGTCCAGCATCCGCACGATGCGCGCCTGCGCCTCGTCATCCAGATCGGCCACCTCGTCAAACACCAGCGACCCACCGCGCGCCTTGGCCAGCAGCGCCGAAGGCCCATCCATCCCCTGCAGATCGGCAGCCTGTGCCACGATGAAGGGCATGGTGCGCCGGTCGGAAAAATCATGGATCGCGCGGGCGATCAGCGATTTGCCGGTGCCGCTTTCGCCGGTGATCAGCACCGCCAGATCGGTGTTCATCACCCGCGCCACCAGCCGATACAGCGCCTGCATCGCCGGGGTGCGCCCCACCAGCGGCAGATCATCGCCCGCCTCGCGCGGGGTCGCCACAGCCTTGGGCGCGCGTCGCTTCATATCCAGTGCCCGCGCGGACCGCTTCATCAGGTCGGGCAGATCGAAGGGCTTGGGCAGATAGTCGAACGCCTCCGCCTCGGCCGCCTGAATCGCCGTCATGATGGTATTCTGCGCCGAGATCACGATCACCGGCAGGCCGGGCCGCATCTGGCTGATCTTGGGCAGCGCCTCCAGCCCGTTGCCATCCGGCATGATGACATCGGAAATCACCAGATCGCCCTTGCCCTCTTCGACCCAGCGCATCAGCGTCACGAGCGACGATGTGGCATGAACCTTGCATCCCGCCCGGGTCAGCGCCTGCGTCAGCACCGTGCGGATCGTGCGGTCGTCATCTGCGACCAGAACCGTGCCATCCATCACTCAGCTTCCTTCTTCTGCAACTCCCGTGGCGCCACGGGCAGCGATACCCGGAACACCGTGCGTCCGGGCACCGAGTCGACGGAGATCCATCCGTCATGTTCGGTGATGATCTTGCTCACCAGCGCGAGGCCCAGCCCCGTGCCGTTTTCCTTGCCCGAGACGAAGGGCTCGAAAATCTCGTCGGCAATGCCGGGCGGCAGGCCGGGGCCATCGTCGATGATCTCGATCTGCAACGGCAGGGCTTTGCCCGTGCCATCCTTGCGCCGCAGCCGCAGCGACAGGTCATAGCGGGTACGCAGCTTGATCGTGCCGCCCTTCTCGCCCGCCGCTTCCGCCGCGTTCTTGATGAGGTTCAGGAACACCTGCATCAGCTGATCGGGGTCGGCAAAGGTCGGCGGCAGCGAGGGGTCGTATTCCTCGACGATCTTCATCCGCGCGGCAAAGCCCACCAGCGCCGATTTGCGCGCCCGGTCCAGCGCGTCGTGGATGTTCACCGCGCGGCGCTCTGGCGGGCGCAGATTGCCGAATTGTTCCACCTGTTCCAGCAGCTTCACGATGCGGCGGGTTTCCTCGACGATCAGCTCGGTCAACTCGCGATCCTCGGGGCCAAGCCCCATCGACAGCAGTTGCGCCGCCCCGGCGATGCCCGCCAGCGGGTTCTTGATCTCATGCGCCAGCATTTCCGCCATGCCGATCGCCGATTTCGCCGCCGTTTTCGCCGCCCCGGCGCGGTTCAGCCGGTCGGCAATCTCGCGCGGGGTCATCAGCAGCATCAGCACATCGGGGTTATCAGCCATCGGGGCCACCTGCACCGTGCACTGGATCGGCGGCTTTTCCCCGTTGGTGACATCGACATCGTTGATGAACAGCGCTGACTGGTTGGCGCGCGCGCGGGCGCAGGCCTCGTCCATCTCGGCATTGATATGCACCCGGTCGAACACCGGCTGCCCCTTCAGGTTGCGCGACGAGGCGTTCAGAAACAGCTCTGCCGCCGGATTGGTTTCCAGAATATGCCCGGTCTCGTCGATCAACAGCGCCGGGATCGGCAGCGAAGCCCAGATGACGCCCGGCACCGGGTAGGGTTGGCGAAAGCCCTTCATGCCGCAACCCTTTCCTGGGCACCAAAGGCCCGGCGCAGCGCCGCGATCACCTGCGCCGGGCTGTCGCCCGTCAGGATCGGGCCGCGATGGGCCTCCAGCCCGGCGGTTTCCAGATACCAGCCCAGATGCTTGCGCGCGACCTTCAGCCCCAGCTCAAGCCCATAGAATCCCAGCATTTCTTCGTAATGTCCCACCACCAGATCGGCCAGCGCATCACCCTGCGGCACCACCGGCGCGGGCCTGCCGTACAGCGCTGCCGCCACCTGCGCCAGAACCCAGGGCCGCCCCTGCGCCCCGCGCCCGATCATCACGCCATCGGCGCCCGACAGACGCAGCGCCTCGGCGGCCGAACCCGCATCCGTCACGTCGCCATTGGCGATGACCGGCACCGAAACCGCATCCTTCACCGCCCGGATCGCCGCCCAATCCGCCTGCCCCTTGTAGAACTGGCAGCGCGTGCGCCCGTGGATGGTGATCATCCTCACCCCCGCGCCTTCCGCCCGCCACGCCAGATCGGCGGCGTTCATCAGGGCATCATCCCAGCCCAGCCGCGTCTTCAGCGTGACTGGCACATCCACCGCGCCCACCACCGCCTCGATCAGCGTCAGCGCATGGTCCAGATCCTTCATCAGCGCCGAACCGGAATAGCCGTTGGTCACCTTCTTGGCCGGGCAACCCATATTGATATCAATCACTTGTGCGCCCTGGCCTGCCACATATTTCGCGGCCTCGGCCATCCAGTAGGGCTCGCGCCCCGCCAGTTGCACGCTGGTTGCCGCCTCGCCAAAGCCCAGTTCGGCCCGCGCCCGTGCCAAGGGGCGCGCCTGCACCACCTCCTGGCTTGCGACCATCTCGCTGACCACCAGCCCCGCCCCGAACGCCCCCACCAGCCTGCGAAACGGCAGGTCGGTGATTCCCGCCAGCGGCGCCAGCAGCACCGGGGGCTCCAGAGAGATGTCGGCCAATTTCAAAGGCACTTGCGCGGTCCTTGTCTGATTATTCAGCAACTAACCCTGACAGCATGACGTTACAACGACAAGTCGCCGATTTTCTGTGCGCCATGCAATCATCGCACAAATATTAGGCAATTTCGTCCCTCTCTGCCACCGCATTGTCATGCCGCAACTCATGGCCTATGCAGTCGGCCAAGGAGAGGGCCATGACGACAGCCGCCATCATCGTCGCCGCAGGCCGGGGCACCCGTGCCGGAGGCGAAATCCCCAAGCAATGGCAAAGCCTTGCGGGGCGTCCTGTTCTTGCCCACACGCTTGACGCCTTTGCCGGACTGCGCCGGGTGCTGGTCATCCATCCCGATGACCGCGCGCGCGCCAACGCCCTGGCCCCGGGGGTCGAGATCGTGACGGGCGGTGCGACACGCGCCCAATCTGTGCGCAACGCGCTGGAATCTCTGGCGGAAAGCGGCGTGGACAAGGTGCTGATCCATGACGGCGCCCGCCCGCTGGTCAGCCCGGCACAGATCGCCCGGATTGTTGATGCGCTGGAGACATCCCCCGCCGCCGCCCCGGCGCTCGCGGTCACCGACGCGCTGTGGAAAGGGGCCGAGGGGCGGGTCATCGGCACGCAATCGCGCGAAGGTCTGTGGCGGGCGCAAACCCCGCAAGGCTTTCGTTTTACAGGGATTCTTGCCGCCCACCGCGCCTTTGTCGGCGATGCGGCGGATGATGTGGAGGTGGCGATGGCCGCCGGCCTGCCCGTGGCGATTGTTCCCGGTGAAGAAACCAACCTGAAACTCACCTTCCCCGGCGATTTCGCCCGTGCGGAAGCGATTCTGAAAGGCGCCCGCATGGATATCCGGCTTGGCAACGGCTTTGACGTTCACGCCTTCACCGAGGGCGATCATGTCTGGCTCTGTGGCGTGAAAGTGCCGCATGGCAAGGCGCTGCTGGGCCATTCCGACGCAGATGTGGGGATGCACGCGCTGACCGACGCGATCTATGGCGCGCTGGCGATGGGTGATATCGGGCGGCACTTCCCGCCCTCCGATCCACAATGGAAGGGGGCCGCAAGCCACATCTTCCTGCAACATGCCATTGATATGGCACGGGAAATGGGGTTCGCGCTGATGAACTGCGACGTGACGCTGATCTGCGAACGCCCCAAGATCGGCCCCCATGCCGAGCTGATGCGGCAGGCGCTGGCCACCATCATGGGGGTTGCGGTCGAACGGGTCAGCGTGAAGGCCACCACCTCGGAACGGCTGGGCTTCACCGGGCGCGAGGAAGGCATCGCGGCGTTGGCCACCGCAACGCTGGTGCGCCCATGATCCGCGCGCTGACCACCTTTTTCGGGCTGGGCCTGCTGCGCCCGGCGCCGGGCACCTGGGGCTCTGCCGGGGCAATTGTGCTGGGCGTGGCGATTGACAGGTATCTGGGCTTTCCGGCGCTGGTTATCGCAACGATTGCAGTCACTTGTCTCGGATTCCTCGTGTGCCGCATCGCCTTGGCCGACCGGCCCGGTGAAGACCCGTCGGAGATTGTGATCGACGAAGTGGCGGGCCAATGGCTGGCCCTGCTGTTCCCCGCCGCCGCCTTCTGGCATCGCGGGCTGGAGGATTGGGCGGTGGTCGCCTATCCCGGTTGGGTCGCGGCCTTCCTGTTTTTCCGCCTGTTCGACATCTGGAAACCCTGGCTGGTCGGCCGCGCCGACCGGCGCGGCGATGCGGCGGGCGTGATGCTGGATGACCTTTGGGCCGGGCTGTTCGCCGGGCTGGCAACCATGGTCGCCGCAGGCATCGCGCATGGAGTCTTCATGTGATGAATGTTTCAGAACTCATTGATCTGGCAAAGAAATCTGGTGTGATGATTGCCACCGCAGAAAGCTGCACCGGTGGCATGATCGCCGCGGCGCTGACCGATATTGCCGGGTCTTCTGCGGTGTTCGACCGCGGCTTCGTCACCTATTCCAACGCCGCCAAACAGGACATGCTGGGGGTGCGGGTAGAGACGCTGGATGCCCATGGCGCAGTTTCGGAAGAGGTCGCCCGCGAAATGGCCGAGGGCGCGCGGGCCCGATCACGCGCCGGGTTGGCGGTTTCGGTCACCGGCATCGCCGGACCGGGCGGATCAGAGCACAAACCGGAAGGCCGCGTCTGCTTCGGGTTGGCACAGGAAGGCCGCACAACCCTTTGTGAAACCGTGGAATTTGGCGCCATAGGCCGCGCGGGCGTGCGCGCCGCCAGCCGCGACCACGCGCTGCGCCTGCTGGCTACGGCACTTCAGCGCGGCACGGGCGTATAAAGCTCTGCCGCGCGCCGTTCAAAAGCGCGCA
The DNA here is from genome assembly GCF_900110025.1 of Gemmobacter aquatilis. Lineage (GTDB taxonomy): Bacteria > Pseudomonadota > Alphaproteobacteria > Rhodobacterales > Rhodobacteraceae > Gemmobacter > Gemmobacter aquatilis. The sequence continues at coordinate 103,143 of NZ_FOCE01000005.1, forward strand.
CCACGCGCAGCATCGCCTCGTTGAACACCACGCCGATGATGCCTTGCAGGATGGCGTTGCGAAACTCGAAATCCACGAAAAACTCCACCTCGCATCCGCCTTCAACATCGCGGAATCCCCAGGTGCTTTTCATGAATTTGAAAGGCCCATCAATATATTCCGTGTCGATCTTGAAGCGCTCTGGGTACAGCGTCACCCGGCTGCCGAAGCGTTCACGGAACACCTTGAAGCTGATCACCAGATCGGCCTCCATCACCTCGCCCCCCTCGATCGGCGTGCGCGAACGGATGCGCGCCGCCGCCGTCCAGGGCAGGAATTTCGGATAGGAGGCGACATCCGCCACGAGGTCATACATCTGCTGCGCCGTATAGGGCAGAACGCGCTTCTCGTGATGGGTGGGCATGGCTTCTTCCCGGCGTGACTTCGCTTTCGGTATTGGGTAAAACGGGCAAGGAAATCAAGGGCCGGACATGACACAAAACCCCTATGTGATCGACCAGATGATCTCGGCCAAGGCGATTGCCGCGCGGGTGGAGGCACTGGCGCGCGAGATCACCGCACATTTCCGCGGCACCGACAAGCTGGTGGTGGTGGGGCTGCTGCGCGGGTCTTTCGTGTTCATTGCCGATCTGGTGCGCGAGCTGGATCTGCCGGTCGAGGTGGATTTTCTGGAGGCGTCAAGCTATGGCGACGCCACCCATTCCAGCCGGGAAGTCCGTATTCTCAAGGACTTGCGCGGTGAAATTGCCGGGCGCGACGTGCTGGTGGTGGAAGACATCGTCGATACCGGATTTACGCTGAGCCATGTGCTGCACTTGCTGCGCGCGCGGGGGCCGAAGCGGCTGGAGGTCTGCGCCCTGCTGGACAAACCGTCGCGGCGCGAGGTGGATATTCGCGCGACATGGACGGGATTCGAGATTCCTGATGAGTTTGTCGTGGGTTACGGCATCGACTTCGCACAGCGCAACCGCAACCTGCCCTATATCGGCAAGGTGCGTTTCCTCGCATGATCCTGCCGGACCGCCTGCGCCCCGGGCTGGACATCGTGTTCTGCGGCACGGCGGCTGGCCCGGTTTCGGCCAAGCGCGGGTTGTATTATGCCGGGCCGGGCAATCGGTTCTGGCCGCTGCTGGCCGAAACCGGGCTGACGCCGCGCCGCCTGATGCCAGAGGACGACCATCTGCTGCCCGATTTCGGTTTGGGGCTGACCGATCTGGCCAAGACCGCCTCGGGGACAGATGCGAAGATCCCGGCGCAAGCCTATGATCCTGAAGGACTTATGCAGAAGATCAACCAATACCGCCCGCGCGCCCTGGCCTTCACCAGCCTGACCGCCGCGCGGCTGGCGCTTGGCAACGCCTATCTGCGGCCCGGTCTGCAGCCCGCCGATGCGCGCCTGCCGGGGCTGGAGATTTGGGCGCTGCCGTCGCCTTCGGGCAGCGCGCGGGGGCATTTTCAGCTTGGCCCGTGGCAGGCGCTTGCCGATTGGCGGCGCGGATGATCTGGCTGATCCGCATGGCCCGCTGGGCGCGCCACCCGCCAAGCTGGGGGCGGGTGAAGCTGGTGGTCGGCGTGGTGCTGGTCTGTCTGGCGCTGGCGGGGGCCGAATACCTTTGGGGCTGGCCCGACTGGCTGACCGTCAACCGGCTGCCGCGCCGACCCTGACCCCCGGCACAGCGCGTCCATTTTGCGTACACTTTGCGTACACCCCCTGTACACCGGGTGTTCAGACAGAAGTCCACCCCCTGTGCATCCCGCAAGACGCCCCTGCCGCTTTCTGGCAGACTGGCGGCAGAATCCCTTGCCAGAGGTCTGCCCATGCCGCGCCTGCTTCCCAGCCTGCTTCTGCTCGCGGCCCTTTGCGGCGGATTTGGCTGGTGGATGACGGCGCCGCAGCCACTGCCGCCCGAGGCGACGGCGGGGCTGAGCGGCGACGCGGTGAAGGGCGAGGCGGTGTTCTGGGCGGCGGGCTGTGCGTCATGCCACATGGCACCCGAGGCGTCGGGGGCGGCGCAGCGGGTGCTGTCGGGCGGGCAGCGGTTTACCACGGCGTTCGGCACCTTCATCGCCCCCAATATCTCGCCCGATCCGCAGCAGGGAATCGGCGGGTGGAGCCTGGCGCAATTTGCCAATGCGGTGCAGCGCGGCATTTCGCCCGAGGGCGACCATCTTTACCCCGCCTTCCCCTATGCGGCCTATGCAAAGATGGCGATGCAGGATCTGGCCGATCTGAAGGCCTTCATGGACACGCTGCCGCCCGACCCGACACCGAGCATGGCGCATGAGGTGGGCTTTCCCTTCAACATCCGCCGCGCGCTTGGCGGCTGGAAGCTGCTGTTCCTGACCGAGGGCTGGGGGGTGACGGGCGATCTGACGGCGCAGGAAGAACGCGGTCGCTATCTGGCCGAGGCGCTGGCGCATTGCGGCGAATGCCACACGCCGCGCAATGCGCTGGGGGGCTTGCAGACCACGCGCTGGCTGGCGGGCGCGCCCAATCCCAGTGGCAAGGGCACCATTCCCAACCTCACCCCCGCGAAACTGGACTGGAGCGAAGCCGACATCGCCGCCTATCTGACCACCGGATTCACGCCGGAGTTCGACAGCGTGGGCGGCCATATGGCGCATGTGGTGGAAAACTTCGCGCGGTTGCCGGAATCCGAAGCGCAGGCTGTGGCGGCCTACCTCAAGAAGGTAAATCCCAGCGAATAGTCTTCATCCTGGCAAAAATACTCTGGGGGTTCGGGGGCAAAGCCCCCGATCCAGGTTTTTCAGCCGCGCCCCAGCTTTTCCATCCGTGCGGCGCGCAGGCGGGCGAAATCGTCGCCCGCATGATAGCTCGACCGGGTGAGCGGCGTGGCCGAAACCATGTGGAAGCCCTTGCCATAGGCGGCTTTTTCGTAGGCGGCAAATTCCTCGGGCGTCACGAAACGGTCCACCCGGTGATGCTTCGGCGTTGGTTGCAGATATTGGCCGATGGTCAGGAAATCGACATCCGCCGCGCGCATGTCATCCATCACCTGCCGCACCGATTGCGCATCTTCGCCAAGGCCCACCATGATGCCGGATTTGGTGAACATGGTCGGATCGAGTTCCTTGACCCGCTGCAACAGGCGCAGCGAGTGGAAATAGCGCGCGCCGGGGCGCACGGTCGGGTAGAGGCCGGGCACGGTTTCAAGGTTGTGGTTGAACACGTCAGGCCGCGCCTCGACCACCTTTTCCAGCGCGGCGGGGGCGCATTTCAGGAAATCGGGGGTGAGGATTTCAATCGTGGTGTCGGGCGCGCGGTGGCGGATGGCGCGGATGGTCTGGGCGAAATGCTCGGCCCCGCCATCCTCCAGATCGTCACGGTCCACCGAGGTGATGACGACATGCTTCAACCCCAGCGTCTGCACCGCATGGGCGACGCGACCGGGTTCAAAGGCGTCCAGCGTGTCGGGCTTGCCGGTGGCAATGTTGCAGAAGGAACAGCCGCGGGTGCAGATGTCGCCCATGATCATCATGGTGGCGTGGCCCTGGCTCCAGCATTCGCCGACATTCGGGCAGCCGGCCTCTTCGCAAACTGTGACCAGCTTGTTCGATTTCAGAATCTCGCGCGTGTCCTTGTAGCCCTGCGAGGTCGGCGCCTTGACGCGGATCCAGGACGGCTTCTTCGGCTGTTCCTGATCGGGGCGGTGCGCCTTTTCAGGGTGACGCTGATCGGGAATCTTGAGGTCACGCATCGCAAATTTCCCCCTGACGGCACGTTCCCTTCTGACATAGGCTTTTTCCCGGGGACTGGCAACCGCAGCGCTGGAAAGGCGCGCGGGCGGTCTTCGGGACATGTGCAGGAGTTTGAGTGATGACAAAGAAATTGATCGCCGAAGCGCTGGGGACATTGATCCTTGTGCTGTTCGGCTGCGGGGCAGCGGTGCTGATGGGGGCGCAGATCGGCATGACCGGCATCGCGCTGGCCTTCGGGCTGGCGATTGTGGCGGCGGCCTATGGGTTGGGCGCGATTTCGGGGGCGCATCTGAACCCGGCCGTTTCGCTGGGCATGGTGCTGGCCGGACGGATGTCGGTGGCCGAGTTCATCGGCTATGCGGTAGCGCAATGTGTGGGCGCCGTGCTGGGCGCGCTGGTGCTGTTTGCCATTGCCAGCGGCAAGGCGGATTACACGCTGGCGGGCAACGGGCTGGGGCAGAACGGCTTTGGGCCGGGCTATCTGGGCGAATACAGCCTGACTGCGGCGCTGATCTTTGAAGCGGTGATGACGTTCCTGTTCGTCACGGTGATTCTGGGCGCGACCGGCCCGGAGGCGGCGCCGGGCTTTGCGGGCCTTGCGATCGGGTTGACGCTGGCGGCGATTCACCTTGTGGGCATCAACGTCACCGGCGTTTCGGTCAACCCGGCGCGCAGCTTCGGCCCGGCGCTGATCGTGGGTGGGCAGGCGATGGCGCAGCTTTGGGTGTTCATTGTGGCGCCGCTGGCGGGCGGGGCACTGGCCGGATTGCTGTATGCGGCAGGCCTGACCCGCGCCGAGGATTGAGGCGCCCACGCGATCAGGCTGCGCAATAATTGCGCAGCCTGTCCGGGGCGCGGATCTGCTGCGGCGCGGCGCCTTGACCGCTGCAGCGCGGCGCGATAGCCCGGAGGCATCGTTTTAGAACGAGTCCAAGTGGCTCTGAAGAAGGATCCTCCTCATGCTTCCCGGCTCCAAGCTGCCCTCTGTCACCTTCCACACCCGCGTGCGCGACGAAGCCGTGGGCGGGCCCAACCCCTATCGCTGGCAGGACATGACCACCGAGGATTATTTCGGCGGCAAGCGCGTGGTGCTGTTCGCCCTGCCCGGCGCCTTTACCCCCACCTGTTCGACCTATCAGCTTCCGGGCTTTGAAAAGGGGTTCGGCGATTTCGCGGCGCTGGGGATCGACACGATCTATTGCCTGTCGGTGAACGACAGCTTTGTGATGAACCAGTGGGCCAAGGCGCAAGGTCTTGAAAACGTGCAGGTCATCCCGGATGGATCGGGCGAGTTCACCCGGCGCGTCGGGATGCTGGTGCGCAAGGACAATCTGGGCTTCGGGCTGCGCAGCTGGCGCTATGCCGCCGTGATCAACGACGGCGTGGTGGAGGCGTGGTTCGAGGAACCGGGTCTGGCCGACAACCATGGCGAAGACCCTTACGGCGTGTCGTCGCCGGAAACCGTGCTGGGTTGGCTGATCGAGGCTTCCAAGGCGCAGGCCGCCTGACGCTGCGATTGCAGGCAGAAAGATGGGGCCGGGCCGGCGCAGGCCCGGCCCCGTTTCATTTGCAGGGCAGTTTTCTGTGGAGAACTCTGTGCAGGCGCAGCAATTCATTGATCTGCATCAAGGCGCGCGCCATGCTGCCGGGCGATCCATCGCCTGCTGCCCCCAACGCCTGCTGCCAAGGAGAGATGATGCCCCTGACGGAACTGGCTTTCGCGCTGCTGGTCCTGCTGCTGACGCCGGGGCCGACCAATACGCTGCTCGCCGTGGCGGGCACCGAACGCGGCTGGCGCGGGGCGCTGCCACTGATCCCGTTCGAGGTGCTGGCCTATCTGCTGGTGGTGGTGCCGCTGGCGCTGGCCGGTCAGGCGCTGCTGACCGCCCTGCCCGTTCTGAAACCGGTGATCGGCGGGATGGCGGCGCTGTGGGTGATGGGGTTGGCCGTGAAGATGTGGCGCCTGCCCGAAGCCGGGGCCGCGCCGCAGGTCACGGCGGGGCGGGTGTTCGTGACCACGCTGCTGAACCCCAAGGCACTGATCGTCGGGCTGGTGCTGCTGCCGGGGGCCGGACTGGCGCTGCGGGCGGGGTTGTTTGCGGCGCTGGTGGTGAGCGTCGCGGCGGTCTGGGCGGCGCTGGGGGCCTGTATCGCCGGGCGATCCGATTGCCCGGCGCGGCAGACGGCGCCGCTGTTTCGCCGCATCGCAGCCCTGTGGCTGGGGGCGCTGTCACTTGGGCTGATGCTGGGCAGCCTGCCGCACCTGTAACCTGATCGGCCTATCCGATCAGCGGCCCGGTGCGGCCATAGGTTTCATCATAATGCCGCCGCAGCCGCTGCAAGGCGATGCGCAGCACGATCTTGCCCGACCGCGCGGCCCAACCCATGCGCTTTTCCGCGATCTCCAACCCTTCCTGATAGCAGCAGACGCGCAGCAGGATGTCGCCCAGCCCCGGCCCCAGATCGCGCAAGGCGACCGCCACCCGATCCCGGGCCGAGCCGCTGGCGGGCAGCGGTGCCGCGCCGCCGGTCAGGAAACTGTCCCAGTTCGGCGCCCCGCGCGCACCGATCTGCGCCAGTTCGTAATCTTCGTGCAGGCGTTCGGCGGCGCGCAGCAGATCCGGTTCCAGAAACACATTGCCCTCCTTGTCGCGGCGCCGGGCCAGCACGGCGACCGGGCTTTCGCTGACCGCATGGCGCATCCGCCGCGCGCCGTCATCTGCCCGGTCGGACCAGCGCTCCGGCCCGGTGAAGGCGGCGGGGGCTTCGGCCATGCCGCAGGCCGTGTGATGCGCCATGCGGCGGCGGTCTTCCTCCTCGACCATGCGTTTGAGCGCGGCCCGCCCGGCGGCGGTGATCGCATAGGTGGCCGGTCGCCCCGGTTTGAGGCAGGTGATCCAGTCTTTCAGCGCAAAGGCCTGCGCCACGCCGCGATCCAGCACGGCGGTTTGCGTCATGGAGCCATCCGAGCCTGTCCGCAGCACGGCGGCCTTTTCCATGTCGGGGGCAATCGCCATCACCGCCCCCGGTTCGGCCATGCGGCGCAGGATGCGGCGGCCCTCGCGGGCGATGCTGTCGTCATCCAGCGTGATCGGGGTGCTGCGCAACGGGGCTGTCATGCTCGGGGCGTCCTTTCTGTCGGGGTCGTCGGGGGTGGGGGCCGTGCCCTGCGCGCGGGCCAGCGCCGCCAGCGCCTCGTCCACCAGCGGATCGTCGCGGCGCGCCTCGTAGCGGCGGACCTGACGCAGCACGGTCGAGGCGGCGAGCCCCTCGCGCCGGGCCAGTTCGCGCAGCGACAGTCCCTCTTCGGTGTGATCGAGATACAGCCTGACGGCATCCGGCAACCATGCCGGCAAAGTGACACTCGCGCTGAGATTCGGTTCCATCATTTCACGTCCTGCGGCCATGCCCCGGTCGCCTTCCCCAGAATTGGACAAAAGCAACCGTGGGTAGCATTGGTTACCTGAGCGTTAACAACTGCGTTCCCTCAGGCTTGAGGCCGATAATTGTTTCTAAAACCTAAACAACTGCTGCAGCATCGCGCGCTGAAACGCAGCCGGACGCAACGCAAGGTTGCGCTGTGGCATTGTTTCCCCATCGCTTAGGGGAGACCAGAAATGACCGATTTTCGCAGCCTTCTTGCCGACCTGCGCCGCCCGTGCCTGCTGCTGCGCGCCGCCCGCTTCGGGGTGGAGGATTTTCGCCGCGACCGTGATCTGAAGCGGGTGTTGAACGGCGAATGCCCCTCTGGCCCCGAGAAGTCGCTGCCCCGCCTGATCGCCGAGGAAGAGCGGCTGGAGGAAACCCGCCGCATCGGCGATGCCAGCTATTCGCTCAACCGCCATATCGAGGTGCTGATCGCGCTGATCAGCGAATTGCGTCTGTTGCCGCGCGGGCAACAACCGGCCTGAGCCCCCGGTTCCGCCAATGCAAAAGGGCCGCCCCAGGGGCGGCCCTTTCCGTTTCCGATGCGGCATCAATCAGATGAAGGCATCCGGCTCTGCCGCCTTCTTGCGCGCCACATAGTCATCCAGCGACTCGCGGATGCCTTCATCCAGCGCCGGGGCCTGATAGTCGGCGAGCTGCTTTTTCACCCGTTCGGCGGCCAGCGCCTCGGTGTCGCGGGCGCCCTCTTCATCCCAGGTCTCGAACGGTTTGTAATCCAGCAGGTCGCTGCGCCAGAACGCGGTCTTGAAATTGGCCTGGGTATGGGCGCAGCCGAGGTAATGGCCGCCGGGGCCGACCTCGCGGATTGCATCCATGCCCTGCCCGTTCTCGTCCACCGCAATGCCTTTGGCGAGGTGATGCAGCGTGCCGAGCTGATCGGCATCCATCACGAATTTCTCGTAGCTGGAGACCAGACCACCCTCCAGCCAGCCACAGGCGTGCAGCATGAAGTTCACCCCGGCCAGCAGCGCCATGTTCAGGCTGTTCGCCGTCTCGTAAGCCGCCTGTGCATCCGGCAGTTTCGAGCCGCAGAACGCCCCGCCGCTGCGATAGGGCAGCCCCAGCCGCCGCGCCAACTGCCCGGCGCCATAGGTGATATGCGCAGCCTCCGGCGTGCCAAAGGTCGGCGCGCCCGAGTTCATGTCGATCGAGGTAACAAATGCACCAAAGATCACCGGCGCGCCGGGGCGCACCAGTTGACTATAGGCCACACCGGCCAGCACCTCGGCCAGCACTTGCGTCAGCGTGCCCGCCACCGTCACCGGCGCCATCGCGCCGCCGACGATGAAGGGGCTGATGATCGCCGCCTGCCCGGCCTTGGCATAAACCTCCAGCGCGCCCATCATCGTCGAATCGAAGGTCAGCGGGCTGTTGATGTTGATGAGCGAGGTCATCACCACGTTCTGATCGACGAAATCGGCGCCGAACAGCAGCTTGGCCATTTCAACCGAATCCGCCGCGCGCACCGGCTCGGTGACCGAGCCCATGAAGGGCTTGTCGCTCAACGTCATGTGCGCGTGCAGCATGTCGAGATGGCGCTTGTTCACCGCCACATCGGTCGGCTCGCACACCGTGCCGCCGGAATGGTGCAGCCATTTCGACATATAGCCCAGCTTCACGAAATTCTTGAAATCCGCCATCGTGGCATAGCGGCGCCCGCCTTCCCGGTCGCGCACGAAGGGCGGGCCGTAAACCGGCGCCAGCACCAGATTGCGACCGCCGATTTCCACGTTCCGCTCCGGGTTGCGGGCGGCCTGGGTAAAGCTGCGCGGCGCGGTGGCACACAGCTTGCGCGCCAGCCCGCGCGGGATATGCACCCGCTCGCCGCGCACATCGGCACCTGCGGCGCGCCACAGCGCCAGCGCGCCGGGATTTTCAAGAAAGTTGACGCCGACCTCTTCCAGAACCGTTTCCGCGTTCCATTCGATGATCTGAAGCGCTTCTTCGTTCAGGATCTCGAAATTCGGAATGTTGCGGGTGATGAATTTCGCGGTATCGAGCGACACCGCCGTGCGCTCGGCCCGCCGTGCCGCCCCGCCGCCCCGCGCCCGCCGCCCGGCCATTGCCACATCGCTCATCGCTCATCCTCCGAAACCGCCGCACGGGCGCCTGATCTTTGCCCCTGTATGCCGGTTTTGCGCCCCGCCCCGCCCCCTGATTGCGTCACCTGACGCCGAAAAACGACATATGCCCCTTCACTCTGGTCCAAATACTCCACGGGGGTCCGGGGGTGTGAAACCCCCGGCGGCACGCCGCTTTCTACTTGCGATTCCGGCTGTGCAAAGCTAATGCGCGACCATGACACACGCCCATGATCGCCTCCTCATCATCGACTTCGGCAGCCAGGTCACACAGCTGATCGCACGGCGCCTGCGCGAGCTGAAAGTCTATTGCGAAATCCATCCGTTCAACAAAGTGGACGCGGCCTTCCTGAAGGACTTCGCGCCCCGGGCGGTCATCTTCTCGGGCGGGCCGGCCTCGGTCTATGCCGAGGGGGCGCCGATGCCACCGGCGGGCGTGTTCGATCTGGGCGTGCCGATTCTGGGCATCTGCTATGGCCAGCAGGTGATGATGCATTGCCTTGGCGGGCATGTCGAAGGTGGGCATGGCACCGCCGAATTCGGCCGCGCCTATGTCACCCCCACCGCGGAACGGCTGCCGCTGCTGGACGGCTGGTTCGAATCCGGGACCGAGCAGGTCTGGATGAGCCATGGCGACCATGTGTCGAAGATCGCGCCGGGGTTTCAGGTGTTCGGCACCTCGCCCAACGCGCCGTTTGCCATCACCGCCGATCCGTCGCGCAATTTCTATGCCGTGCAGTTCCACCCCGAGGTGCATCACACCCCCAAGGGCGCCAAGCTCTACGAGAATTTCGTGAAGCTGGCAGGCTTCAAGGGTGATTGGACCATGGCCTCCTACCGCGAGGATGCCATTGCCAAGATCCGCGAACAGGTGGGCGACAAAAAGGTGATCTGCGCGCTGTCGGGCGGCGTGGACAGCTCTGTCGCGGCGATCCTGATTCACGAGGCGATCGGCGCGCAACTGACCTGCGTTTTCGTCGATCATGGCCTGCTGCGGCTGAACGAGGCGCAGGAAGTCGTGAAGATGTTCCGCGAGGCCTATAACCTGCCGCTGATCCATGCCGATGAAAGCGATCTGTTCCTCGGCGCGCTGGAAGGCGTGTCCGACCCCGAGGTCAAGCGCAAGACCATCGGCAAGCTGTTCATCGACGTGTTCGACAAGCACGCCAAGGCCATTGGCGGCGCCGAGTTTCTGGCGCAGGGCACGCTTTATCCCGATGTGATCGAAAGCGTCTCTTTCGCGGGCGGGCCGTCGGTCACCATCAAATCGCACCACAATGTCGGCGGCCTGCCCGAAAAGATGGGCATGAAGCTGGTGGAACCGCTGCGCGAGCTGTTCAAGGACGAAGTGCGCGCGCTGGGGCGCGAGCTGGGCCTGCCGGAACATTTCATCCGCCGCCACCCCTTCCCCGGCCCCGGTCTGGCGATCCGCTGCCCCGGCGAGATCACCCGCGAAAAGCTGGACATCCTGCGCCATGCCGATGCCGTCTATATCGACCAGATCCGCAAGCACGGGCTGTATGATGAAATCTGGCAAGCCTTCGCGGCGATCCTGCCGATGCGCACCGTGGGCGTGATGGGCGACGGGCGCACCTATGACTTTGCGGTGGGCCTGCGCGCGGTGACTTCGGTTGATGGCATGACGGCAGATTACTATCCGTTCACCCATGAGTTCATGGGCGAGACGGTGACGCGGATCATCAACGAGGTGAAGGGCGTGAACCGCGTGTTCTACGACTGCACGTCGAAGCCGCCGGGCACGATCGAGCTGGAATGACCCAGCGCACCGATCTTTCTGCGAAAGATCTGTGGCCCGAGTTTTCGCAGAAAACTCGGTTCTGCGGATTTTCGCAGAAAATCCGGGGGCGCGGATGATCCGGCTGCGCGGGCAGATGATCTGCATGACGGCGGCGGAAGCCGCCGCCGTTGCGGCGCATATCGCGGTGCATACAAGCCTGACCCGCGCCGAACCGGGCTGCCTGACCTTCGAGGTCACGCCGACCGATGACCCGCTGATCTGGGAAGTGATGGAGGCGTTCCGCGACCGCGCCGCCTTTGACGCCCATCAGGCGCGCACCCGCGACAGTGACTGGTTCACCGCCACGCGGGGCATCTTGCGCGATTTCCGCATCGAGGACATCGGCGACTGACGGCGGGTGAGGCCGCGCTTTGGCACGGCCCCTCGCCTGTGGTTACGCCGGGAACTGGCCGCGCGTGGCGATCCGGTCCAGCGGCAGGCGCTGGCTGGGCTGTTCGCGCGCCTGAAGCGCTTCGGGCAGCACCGCCGCATCACCGCGCCGCCCGATGGCGATCACCGCATGGAGGACATGGCCCGCCGGCAGGTGCAGCGCCTCGGCCGCGGCCACGCGATCAAAGCCGCCCATAGCGTGGGCCACCCAGCCCGAATGGTGCGCCTGATAGGCCAGGCTGACCCAGGCCGCCCCGGCATCGAAGGCATGGGCGGGGTTGACCACCTCGGCCTCGGCCCCGGCGGGCAGCATGGTTTCCTTCGACGCGATGGCGACCAGCGCTGCGGCCTGCGGTGCCCACAGCGCGTTGCCCGCTGCCAAGGTTGCCGCCAGCGCAGCGAAACCCGCGTCGCCGCGCAGGGCGTAAGCAAAACGCCAGGGTTGCAGGTTGCTTGCCGAAGGCGCCCAGCGGGCAGCCTCGATCAGCGACAGAAGCTCGGTCTCGGTGATCGCGTCGGTCGCGAAGGCCCGGCTTGACCAGCGGTTCAGGAACAGCGGGTCCACCGGGTGCAGGGGGGTGCGCGGGGTCTTGAGCGGAGCATTCATGGGATCGCCTTTCCGAGAAACTTTGCTTGAGCAGATAACTTCTTTTGTTCCGGCAACAACTGCGCAGAGCGGCAGAGCGGCCATGCGCAGATGCACAACCGGCGCTGAAGGCTGGACAATCCGGCGCGGCGCAGGCTCACTGCCGCGCGACAAGAAGCCGTCACGAGAGCCGCCATGCCCCAGACCCACCGCCCGCTTGCCGCCGCCTTGTGGATGATCGGCTCGATCCTGTCCTTTACCGCCATGGCGGTGGCCGGGCGGGCGGTCGTGGGGCTGCATGACACGTTCGAGATCATGCTGTGGCGGTCGGTGGTCGGGTTTGGGCTGGTTGTCGCGGTGGCGGCGGCGCTGGGGCGGCTGGGCGAGGTGCAGAGCCGACGGCTGGGCCAGCACCTGTTGCGCAACACGGCGCATTTCGCCGGGCAGAACCTGTGGTTCTGGGCGCTGGCCACGCTGCCGCTGGCGCAGTTGTTCGCACTGGAATTCACCTCGCCGATCTGGGTGATCCTGCTGTCGCCGCTGTTTCTGGGCGAAAGGCTGACGCGGGTGCGGGTTCTGGCCGCGCTTACGGGGTTCGGGGGCGCGATGATCGTGGCACGGCCCAATTTCGGGGCGCTGGACCCGGCGCTGCTGGCGGCGCTGGCATCGGCGGTGTGCTTTGCCACCTCGATCATCCTGACCAAGGCGCTGACGCGCGGGGAAAGCATCGTGTCGATCCTGTTCTGGCTGACGCTGATGCAGGGCGCGCTGGGGCTGGCCGCTGCGGGCTTCGATGGTCGTATCGCCTTGCCAAGCGCGGCCACGCTGCCCTGGCTGGGCCTGATCGGCGCCGCCGGGGTGATCGCGCATCTGTGCCTGACCAAGGCGCTGTCGCTGGCTTCGGCCTCGGTCGTGGTGCCGATCGACTTTGCGCGCCTGCCGCTGATCGCCCTTGTGGGCATGGCGCTTTATGGAGAGTCGTTGGATTTTCGTGTTCTGCTGGGTGGTTGCATCATTTTCCTCGCAAACTGGATGAACATCCGCGCCGAGAACCGTCGTCATGCTGCAGCGCAGGACAGCTTGAAATCGTGACGCCGCGTCAGAGATTGACCCGCAGGTCAAGCGGCGCCTAGGCTTGGGTGAACCGGACAGCAATAGCCCGGCATCGTGGACTGAATTTACGGGGATGGAGAGATGAAACACGCATCGTCGCTTTGCGGCGTGCTGCTGCTTGCTGCCGGATCGGCACAGGCTGGCGGCATTGACAGATCAGGGCAACCGATTGGAATCCTGTTTGAAAAAGGCAACTATGTCGAGCTGGGCTTCGGGGAAATCAACCCAAGCGTTTCGGGCACCGATCTTACACCTTATGCCACCGCTTCGGGTGCGGTTGCAGGGGATCACACGCTGCCGGGACTGGCGCTGAAATACCAGATCAACGAAAAGCTTTCGGCGGCAGTGATCTATGATCACGCCTATGGGGCGGATATTAATTATCCGGCTTTCAGCGGCTTCACCGGCACCGGGTCTTACATGCTGGGGGGCACCTTCGCGGAAGTGGAAAGCGAAGGGGTGACGGCGCTGTTGCGCTACAAGTTCAACGACAACATCTCGGTCCATGGCGGATTGCGCGCGACCAAGGCCTCGGGGCATGTCGGGCTGAGCGGGGTGGCCTATGGCCCGGCTTTCGATGCGACGGACCCGGCCACCTATAACTCGGTCAATGGCTATGAGGCCGAGCTGAAGGAAGACTGGGGCCATGGCTATGTGATCGGCGCGGCCTATGAAAAGCCGGAAATCGCACTGCGCGTGGCGCTGACCTATTTCTCCAAGGTGCGGCACAATTTTGATACGGTCGAAACCCTGCCGGGCGGCGCTGCCGCGTTGCTGGGGGTGACGACGCTGGACGCCAATACGCAGGTGGATACACCGCAGGCTGTGAACCTCGATTTCCAGACCGGGGTCGCCAAAGATACGCTGGTCTTCGGAACGATCCGCTGGGTGGACTGGAGCGATTTCAAGATCGCCCCCGATCAGTTCTTTGGCCCGAAGGTCGGCAGCCTGACCAATCTGGATGACACGACCAGCTATACCCTGGGCGTGGGGCGCAAGTTCAGCGACACCTGGTCCGGTTCGGTCTTTGCCACATGGGAGCCGGGCACCGGCAAGCTGGTGTCGCCGCTGGCGCCGACCAATGGCTACAAGGGGCTGGGTCTGGCAGCGGTCTATACCAAGGACAACATGAAGATCACCACCGGGGTGCGCTATCTGTGGCTGGGCGATTCCTTCCCTGAAACCGGCACGCCCGATGTGGCGCGGGCCGAGTTCAAGGGCAATACCGCGGTGGCCGTTGGGGTGAAGGTAGGCTTCACCTTCTGAACAAGCCGCACGACACGGGCCCCGCCGCGCGCGGGGCCTTTTTGCACAGCCGGTCTGCGCATTTTACGCGTGAACTTGCCGCAAAGCCGCGCTAACAGGGGCCAAACGGAACCGAGGGCCAATGCAATGATCTACCGGACGGCAGCCGACTGGCGGGCGGCCCCGCGCAAGCGGGTGCTGATGTTCGGCATGTCGGGGCTTGGCAAGACGCATCTCGCCTCGATGCTGCGGGGCGCGGGTGGGTGGTTTCACTACTCGGTCGATTACCGGATCGGCACGCGCTACATGGGCGAGTTTATTTCCGACAACTTCAAGCGTGAAGCGATGAAGGTGCCCTTCCTGCGGGAGTTGCTGCTCACGGATTCGGTTTACATCGCGTCGAACATCACCTTCGACAATCTGGCGCCGCTGTCGACCTATCTGGGCAAGCCGGGCGATCCGGGCTTGGGGGGCCTCAGCTTCGCGGAATACATGCGTCGGCAGGATCAGCACCGCGAGGCGGAGATTGCGGCCCTGCTGGATACCCCGCGCTTCATCGACCGCGCGGCGGATATCTACGGATACGACAATTTCATCTGCGACAGCGGCGGGTCGATCTGCGAGGTGGTGGACCCTGAAAACCCCGCCGATCCGGTGCTGCGCGCGCTGTCGGACAATCTGCTGCTGGTGTGGATCAAGGGATCGGATGCCCATACGGCAGAGCTGATCCGCCGCTTCGACCGCGCGCCGAAGCCGATGTATTACCAGCCACATTTCCTTGAGCGAATGTGGGGCACCTATCGAATGCAAACGGGCCAGCCGCCCGAGGCCGTGGACCCCGACGCCTTTGTGCGCTGGACCTATGCCCAGGCCCTTGCCCATCGCCAGCCGCGCTATGCCGCCATGGCAAACTGGGGTGTGACGGTCACTGCCGAACAGGTGGCGCAAGTGCGCGATCAGGGCAGCTTTAACGATCTGATCGCCCAGGCCATTGAAGCGAAGGCCGCGCACGCTTAATTCCCTCCGCTGAACGGAGACGACGATGCCGATTACCCTGCCCGAAACCCTGCCCGCTTTCGACGTGTTGAGCCGCGAGGGCGTCAGCGTGATGACCCCTGAACGCGCCAGCCGTCAGGACATCCGCCCGCTGCGCATCGCGCTGCTGAACCTGATGCCGAAGAAGATCCAGACCGAGAACCAGTTCGCCCGGCTGATCGGCGCCACGCCCCTGCAGATCGACCTGTCGCTGATCCGCATGAGCGAGCATCAGACCAAGAACACCGCCGCCGAACATATGGAAACCTTCTACCGCCCCTTCGCCGAGGTGGAGGACAGCGGCGAGAAGTTTGACGGGCTGATCATCACCGGCGCCCCGATCGAACATCTGCCGTTCGAGGAGGTGACCTATTGGGACGAATTGCGGCGGGTGTTCGACTGGACGCAAAGCCATGTGCAATCCACCTTCGGTGTGTGCTGGGGCGGGATGGCGATGATCTATCACTTCCACGGGGTGCAGAAGCATATTCTGGATCACAAAGCCTTCGGCTGCTTCCGCCACCGCAATCTGTGCCCGACCTCGCCCTATCTGCGCGGGTTCTCGGATGATTTCGTGATTCCGGTCAGCCGCTGGACCGAGATGAAACAGGCCGAGATCGACACGAAGCCGGGGCTGAAGACGCTGCTCGGGTCAGATGAGGTCGGCCCCTGTCTGGTGGAGGATGCGGGGCACCGGGCGCTGTATATCTTCAACCATTTCGAATACGACCGCGACACGCTGAAACAGGAATATGATCGCGACGTGGCCAATGGCACGCCGATCAATGTGCCGCTGAACTATTACCCCGATGACAATCCCGCGATGCCGCCGCTCAATCGCTGGAGAAGCCACGCGCATCTTCTATATGGCAACTGGATCAACGAAATGTACCAGTCCACGCCCTATGATCTGCAGGAAATTGGCCGCTAGCCTTCTCATCGGAGCCTTGGCCCTTGCGGGCGGTGCGGTGGTCGTGGACCGCCGTGCTGCCGCACGCGAGGCGGCGGCAGAGGCCGCCTACCCGCCCGAGGGGCAGTTTGTCACGGTGGACGGGTTGCGCCTTCATGCGGTGGTGGCGGGCAGCGGGCCGGATCTGGTGCTGATCCATGGCGCCAGCGGCAATGCCCGCGATTTCACCTTTGATCTGGTGGCGCGGCTGGCGCCGGATTACCGGGTGATCGCGCTGGATCGTCCGGGGTTGGGCTGGTCTGACGAGGCCAGGGCAAAGGGGCTCAGCCCGCTGGCGCAGGGCGATCTGTTGCGCCGCGCCGCAGCCCAACTGGGGGCAGACCGGCCGCTGGTGCTGGGGCATAGCTATGGCGGGGCGGTGGCGCTGGGATGGGCGCTGACTGCGCCCGAACCGCCGGCCGGGCTGGTGCTGGTGTCTGCCGCGTCGATGCCCTGGCCGGGCGGTTTGGGCGGCTGGTATGTGATCAACAGCAGCCGCATCGCCGCATCGCTGGTGCAGCCGCTGGTCGCGGCCTTCGTGCCCGAAACCCATGTGCGGACCACGGTCGAAAGCATCTTCGCCCCGGATGCCGTGCCGCAGGGCTATGCCGATCATGTCGGCGCGGGGCTGAGCCTGCGGCGCGACAGCCTGCGGGTGAACACCGCGCAGGTGAACGGGCTGCGGCCCTTTGTCGTCGATATGGCGGCGCGCTATGCCGGGCTGGCCCTGCCGGTGGAACTGGTGCATGGCGATGCCGATACCATCGTGCCGCTGGAGGTACATGCCCGGCGTCTGGCGCCGCTGATCCCCGGCGCGCGGCTGACGGTGATCCCCGGTGCAGGCCACATGCCGCAGCACAGCCACCCCGAAACGGTGATCGCCGCCATCCACCGCGCCGCCGCCCGCGCCGGATTGCGCTAGCCGCGCCAATCGCCATACTGGCGCCACAGCCAAGGAGACCCGCGATGGACCTGCCCTTCAACGGCGCAATCAGCCGCTATTTCGAGCAAGACGCCCCCAAAGCCATCCGCAAGGCCATCGAAAAGGGCGGCAAGGACGAGATCCTGTCGCAGGGCTATCCCTACCGCGAAGAGATGGACAAGAAGGAATATGAGGCGCAGATGGCCGCGCTGCAGATCCAGTTGGTCAAGCTGCAATCCGATGTGAAAAAGACCGGCAAGCGTATCGTTCTGGTGTTCGAGGGGCGCGATGCGGCGGGCAAGGGCGGCACCATCGGCGCGCTGACCCAGAACCTCAACCCGCGCGGCGCGCAGGTGGTGGCGCTGTCCAAACCCTCGGACCGTGAGGCGGGACAGTGGTATTTCCAGCGCTATATCGACTGGTTTCCGGCCTTGGGCGAAATGGTGATCTTCGACCGGAGCTGGTATAACCGCGGCGTGGTGGAACCCGTGTTCGGCTTTTGCACCGAAAACCAGAAAGACGCGTTCTTTCAACAGCTTCCGGCATTCGAGGAAATGATCGTGCAGGAAGGCATCACCTTCCTGAAATTCTGGCTGGATGTCAGCCGGGCCGAGCAGTTGCGCCGGATGCTGGCACGTGAGCGGGATCCGCTGAAACAGTGGAAACTGTCACCGATCGACGTGGAAGGCCTGGGCAAATGGGAGCCCTATTGCGACGCGATTGCCGAAACACTGACGCGCAGCCATTCGGACCATGCGCCCTGGACGGTGATCCGGTCGGATGACAAGAAACGCGCGCGGATCGCCGCAGTCCAGACGCTGCTGCATGCGGTGGATTATGCGGGCAAGGATCCGCGCGTGATCGGCGTGCCCGACAGCCTGATCTGCGGCGGGCCGGATCTGTGGTCTGACGGCGCGAATGACTAAACGCGGCTACCATCACGGCAATCTGCGGCAGGCGCTGGTCGAGGCGGCCTTGGGGCTGATCGCCGAAAAGGGGCCGAGCGGCTTTACCCTGTCGGAAGCGGCGAAGGTGGCGGATGTGACGCCCGCCGCCGTCTATCGCCATTTCGCCGGGCGCGAAGACCTGCTGGCCGAGGTGGCGCGGCAGGGCTACGAGATTTTCGCGGCGCTGATGGAATATGCCTTTGACGACGGCAAACCCTCGGCGCTGGCGGCGTTCGAGGCGACGGGGCGGGCCTATCTGGCCTTTGCGCGCAAATATCCCGGCCATTACATCGCCATGTTCGAAAGCGGGCTCAGCCCCGCCGCCTATCCCGATCTGGCACCCGTGGCGCAAAAGGCGCGCAGCGTGCTGGAACGCGCGGCGGACGGGCTGTCGCGCCACCTGCCCCCCACCCGCCGCCCGCCGGGCAGCATGGTGTCGGCGCATATCTGGGCGATGAGCCATGGGGTGGTGGAACTGTACATGCGTGGCGGCGCCAAAAGCCCGTTTCCGCCGGAAGACCTGCTGGAAACCGGGGTCGGCATCTACCTGCGCGGGCTGGGCCTGCTGCCTGCGGATCAGTAGAACCCGGCATCGGGGCCAAGGCGAAAGCCCTTGGCGCGTATACGGTCCAGCACAATCGGCAGGGCGCGGGGGTGATCTTCGATACAATTCTGCCGCAGGAACCAGGCGAGGAATTTCTCGTGCGGCCAGTCCTGCGCCATGGCGGCGGCAATCGCCTCGGGCAGCTTTGCGGGATCAGTCAGGGTGATGGCGTTTTGCGCGAAATCGGTCTGGCCCGCCAGCACCACCGGCTTGCGGTGCAAGAACGCTTCGAACCCCACGGCAGAGGTGACGGTCAGCACACAATCGCAGGCGGACAACAGATCGTGGATCGAGGCATCGGTGACCCAGACCCCCTGTTCGGGCGCATGGTGGCGGGCGATCCAGTCCAGCTCCACCGGGCTATTGTTCGGGTGAGGCTTGATACAAAGCGGGCGATTGCCGCGCGCCGCCACCGCAGTTTCGATCAATTCCGGCACGGTCAGATAGTGTTTGTGCCAGCGCGGCGTCAGGAAATCCTGCGCGAACAGGGCAAGGCAGCCTTGCGGAACGGGGGAAGACCCGCGAGCAAGCTGCTGGAATTTCGAGAAATTTTCGGCCACAAACTGTTCCGCAAGCCGGGCGTGGAAATTCTGCGCAAACTTCTCGGCCACCAGCCGGGCATCGAACCGGCGCAAGCGGTGGGAGGAGTTGTTGCGGGTGCCGATCTCGTCAAAATACCAGTAGCCGCGCAGATAGCCGGGCACCGCGTGAAAGGCATTGGGGGCATAGGCGGGCCGGTCTTCCAGAAACACGTGCAGATGGCCGCCCTGCGCCAGCGCCAGATCGGCGGTCTCGCGGCTATAGGGCACGATCTCTACCCCCCAGCCGCTGGTTTCAGCATGGGCCGCCAGCGCCGCCAACAGACGAAAGCCGCCACGCGCCAGCGTGACGGCCAGTTTTTCGCGCGCATGGAAGATCAGCGTCGGCGGGGCTGCTTCCAGCCAACCCCGCGTCAACCAATCCGCCGGGCGGACTTGCCGCATCAGCGGAACAGCACCAGCGCCCCCGGGCTCCACCCCACGCGGGTGCGGGTGCCGATGTCCAGCACCGGGCGACCAAAGACATTGCGCATCGACAGGCGCATCGGCTTTTCGGTGCCATCCAGCCGCACATCGTAATAGGTCATGTCGCCGTAATAGACGACCTCCTCAATAGTGGCGAGGGTTTCGCGGTCGGTGGCCACCTGCCCGTCGAACAGGATGGTGGCGGTTTCCGGGCGGAAGCCGATGCTGGTGCCCTCGGTCGTCTTGCTGCCCATCACCTGATCGGCGGCCAGCGTCAGCCGGCCAAACCCCTGCGCCTCCACCTCGACCACGCCGTTTTCCGACAGGATCTTGGCGGGCAGGAAGTTCATCGTGCCGATGAAATCGGCCACCTGACGGCTGTTGGGGCGGCGATACAGGGTTTCCGGGTCGGCGAGCTGGGCAATCTGGCCTTCGAACATCACGGCGATCCGGTCCGACATGACCAGCGCCTCTTCCTGATCGTGGGTCACCAGAATGAAGGTGATGCCGACCTGCCGTTGCAGCTTGATCAGCTCCATCTGCATCTGTTCGCGCATCTTCTTGTCCAGCGCGCTCAGCGGCTCGTCCAGCAGCAGCACCTTCGGCTTCAGGATCAGCGCGCGGGCCAGGGCCACGCGCTGCCGCTGCCCGCCCGACAGGGCGTGCGCGGCGCGGGCGCCGTAACCCTTGAGGCCGACCATCTCCAGCGCCTCGGCCACTGCCTTGGCCTTTTCAGACGCCGGGCGCGGATCGCGGCGCAGGCCGAAGCCCACGTTTTCCGCCACCGTCAGATGCGGGAAGATGGCGTAGCTTTGAAACACCATGTTGGTGGGGCGCTTGTTGGCGGGCACGCCGTCCATATGCTTGCCGTCGATCAGCACCGCCCCCGAGGAAATATCCTCGAACCCGGCGATGGTGCGCAGGAGCGTGGTCTTGCCGCAGCCCGAGGGGCCGAGCAGCGAGAAGAACTCTCCCGCCCGGATCGTGGCGGTGATGCCGCGCAAGGCGTGGTAATCGCCATAGTATTTCTGAACGTCACGGAATTCGATCATCGTGGGTTTTTCGGTGGTCACAGGAAGCCTCCGGTATCCTTGGCGCCGGTTTTCGCGATGCCGCGGCGGCGGAAATATTCAGCAATGGTCAGCAGCAGGATCGACAGGCAGACGAGGACGAACCCCAGTGCCATGATCGACGGCACCCGCTGCGGGAAGCGGAACTGCCCGAAGATATAGACGGACAGCACCGTCTGATTGCCCCCCAGGAAATAGGCCACGATGAATTCATCGAGCGAGATGGTGAAGGCAATCAGCAGCGACGAGATGATGCCGGGCATCACCAGCGGCAGGATGATCAGCCGGAAGGTGGAAGCCGGGGTTTCGCCCAGATCATAGGCCGCCTCTTCCAGCGAGCGATCCAGCGACTGGAAGGCCGAGGACAGGATCGCCACCGCATAGGGCGTACAGATCAGCACATGGCCGATGATGATGGTGAAGATCGACAGCTTCACCCCCATGCCGATCAGGATGACCAGCAGCGCCATGGACATGATCATTTCCGGCAGCACCAGCGGCAGCATGATCAGGCCCAGAATGCCGCCCTTGCCCGGAAACTTGTAACGGGTGGTGGCCCGGGCGCCGAAGATGCCCAGCAGGGTGGAGAACAGCGCCGAAGACACCGCGATGGTCAGCGAGTTCTTGAAGGCGATCCAGAGTTGCTGGTCGTTCCACATCTCGACAAACCAGCTTGTGGTGAACCCGCTGAGCGGGAAGGCAATCACCCGGCTGTCATTGAAGGCGAAGATCGGCAGCAGCGCGATCGGCGCGTAAAGGAAGATCAGATAGGCGATGGCATAGGTTTTGAGTGCGGGGCTTTTCTTCACTTGCTCTGCCCTTTCAGGAAGCGCTTGTTCAGCAGCAGGAACAGCACCGATACAGCCGCCACGATCACCATGGCCGTCACCGCGATGGCAGACCCCATCGCCTTGTCGTTCTGCTTGAGCATCTTCACCTCGATCATGTTGGCGATCATCGGGATCTTGCCGCCGCCGATCAGTTCGGGGGTCACATAGTCGCCGATGGTCGGGATGAACACGATCAGCACCGCGGCAATCACCCCCGGCATCGACAGCGGCAGGGTGACGCGCCAGAAGGTGAGGAACTTGCTTTCGCCCAGATCCTGCCCCGCCTCCAGCAGCGACCGGTCGATCTTTTCAAGGCTGACGAAGATCGGCAGGATGGCGAAGGGCGCATAGGCATGGGCCAGCGTGGCCACCATGGAGCCGACAGAATAGTTGATCACCGTCAGCGGCTCGTCGATGATGCCAAGGCTCATCAGGCCGGAATTGATCACGCCGTTATAGCCGAGGATCACTTTCCACATGAACACGCGGATCAGATACGAGGTCCAGAACGGGATGGTGATCAGGAACAGCCACAGCGCCTTGCGCTGTTGCGATACCCCGAAGCTGACGAAATAGGCCACGGGATAGGCCAGCAGCACGGTGATCAGCGTCACCGTCATCGACACGATCAAGGAACGCAGCATGATCGCCTGATAGATCTTGCCGGTCCAGACCTCGATATAGTTGTTGAAGGTGAACCCGGCAGAGGCGCCGGTCTTGCTGTCGATCATCAAGGAATAGACGACGACGGCGAAAAGTGGCGCTGCCAGCAGCAGCGTGGCGTAGAGTGCGGTCGGCGAGACCAGCATCAACCCCTTGGCGGCTTCCGTATCACGGAAGCGGCCTCGTGAATTGCCTTTGTCCATCATGCCCCCTGTTGGATGCCTTATTTTCTGGCGATAAACGGCTTGTTTTCCAAATTTCTGGCATAGGCCCCTGCACAAGGAAAGGGGACAAATCTGCCAGACCGGCCTTTCCGCAGGGGAATAAGCAGAACGAAACATGACAATTGCATGATTTCAAAGACGAAAAAAATTTGATCATTTTTTTCGTGCGCAGGGGCCGCAAGCCCCTCCCGAGGCACCCTGCCCGTTTCTTTGGCGTCGGAAAAATCGCCCGCGTGCCTAGACAGCCATATCCGAGGGCGGGCGGCGCAGCAGTCGGGCCAGTGTGGCCAGCGCCTGATCATAGCGCGGCAAGGGCACCGAACCGCCAACCGCGATGCGCAGCGCATGGGGCGCGCGACCATGGATCAGCGCATATTCGTCGGCCTGCCGCACCAGCACGCCCTCCGCCTCGGCGGTGCGCGCGAAGGTCGAGGCCCGCCAGCCGGTGGGCAGCGGCAGCCAGACGAAGGGCAGGCCCGGCTGCCAGCTCAGCTCGAACCCGCCAAGCGCATTGACCATCGCCTGCAACCGCTCCGAAAACGCCGCCTGCACCTTGCGCCGCAACATCTCGGCCGCACCGCTTTCCATCAGATCCAGCACCAGATCCGACACCGGACGCGCCAGCGCGAAGAAGCCGTGCTGCGCCGTCAGCCGCCCCGCCTCGCCCATCCCCGCCGGGCAGATGACATAACCAAAGCGCAGCGCCGCAGACAGGCTTTTGGACAGCGAGCCGACATACCATGTCCGCTCGGGCGCCAGCGCCCGCAGCGAGGGCAGGCTGCTTTCGGCGATGGAATAGCAATCATCCTCAACCACTTGCAGATCATAGCGGCGGGCGATGGCCATGATCTCGGCCCGGCGGGCGGCGGGCATCCGGCTGGCGGTGGGGTTCTGCGCCTCGGGTGTCAGCACAAGGATCTGCGCGCCGTGGCGCCGACAGGCCGCCTCCAGCGCCTCGGGGATCATGCCCTGCGCGTCGATCTCTACCCCCACCATCTCGGCCCGCGCCAGCCGCGCGGCATGACGGATGCCCGGATAGGCCAGATCTTCGGTCAGGATCACCGGGCGATCGCCGCGCAGGCAGCACAGGAACACCAGAAGCAGCGCATTCTGCCCGCCATGTGTCAGCGCGATATCCTCGGGGGTGACGGCGCCGAGCAGCCGGTCCGACAGCCAGTCGCAGATCGCCGCGCGCAACGGCGCCTCGTCGCGCTGGGTCGGATAGTCGATCCAGGCAGCATCCAGCCCCGCACTCATCCCGCGGCCCAGCCGATCCAGCGCCGCCGCGAAGGCCGCGCCCTGCCCCACATCCGGCAATTGCGGTGAGCGCAGATCGACCAGCCACGGCTCGGATTTCAGATCCCGTTCCTGAAACAGCGCCTGGGTCGGCCCCAGACGCGGCGCCCGTGCGGCGACGAAGGTGCCCCGCCCGACGGTCGCCGCCAGCAGCCCTTCCTGCGTGGACAATTGGTAAGCCCGGCTCACCGTGCCGGGCGTCACCTGCAACGTCCAGGCCAGATCGCGCACCGTGGGCAATTGCGTGCCCGGCGGCAATTCGCCCGCGCGGATCGCTTCGCGCAGCGCCCGCGTCAGGGCGAGGTATTTCGGACCGGGATACAGGCTCAGGTCAGGATGCCAAGTTGTAACAGTCACAATGTTCCTCTGGCGGCGGCACAATTCATATTGTATCACATCTATACGCAATTACGCGCATTGTATCAACACAAAAGGTGCTCCCATGGCCCGGTCACAGCTGACCGCCCCGTCGCTGATCCTCTCCAACGTGCAGCCTCTGCCGCCGGTTTCGCGTATCGTCATCGCGCTGGCCCAGACTGTCCTCACTTGGGATCTGCGCCGCCATGGCCGCCGCGCCCTGCGCAATCTCGATCCGCATCTGCTGCGCGATATCGGGCTGACCGAACAGGCCGCCGCCGTCGAGGCCGAAAAGCCCTTCTGGCAGGACTGACCTGCCCATCCTTCCCTGATTACCCCCAGACTGGGGCCGGGTTTCCGGCCCCTTTTTTCATGTCCGGCTGGCCACACGGCAAGGGGCAATGCCCAAAAGCAAAAGGCCCGCGCAGGGCGCGGGCCTCTCCATCGCCAAAGGCGAAATATCAGCGCTTCGAGAACTGGAACGAGCGGCGGGCTTTGGCCTTGCCGTATTTCTTGCGTTCCACGACGCGCGAGTCGCGGGTCAGGAAGCCAGCAGCCTTCAGCGCGCCCCGCAGGGTGGGCTCATAGATCTGCAGCGCTTTCGAAATGCCGTGCTTCACCGCACCGGCCTGACCCGACAGGCCACCACCGGCCACGGTCGCGAACACGTCGAACTGGCCTTCGACATTGGCAACCGTGAAGGGCTGGCGCAGGATCATCTGCAGCACCGGACGGGCGAAGTAGACGGCCATTTCCTTGCCGTTCACCACGACCTTGCCGGAACCCGGCTTGATCCAGACGCGGGCAACCGCGTCCTTCCGCTTGCCGGTCGCATAGGAGCGGCCGAGCGAATCGCGCTTGGGCTCACGCGGGGCCGCCACTGCGGCAGCAGCCGGAGCCGCAGCGCCCGAGACGGCCGATTTCAGATCGTCGAGGGATTTGATGTCAGCCATGATCAGGCGCTCCGGGTGTTTTTCGGGTTCAGAGCCTTCACGTCGAGGACGCTCGGCTGCTGGGCTTCATGCGGGTGCTCGGTGCCCGCATAGACGCGCAGGTTGGTCATCTGCTTGGCGCCCAGCGAGTTGCGGGTGATCATGCGCTCAACCGCCTTGACCACGACGCGCTCGGGGTGGTTGCCTTCCAGCACCTGACGCGCGGTGCGGAACTTGATGCCGCCCGGGTGGCCGGTGTGCCAGTAATAGCGCTTGTCGTTGCGCTTGTTGCCGGTCATCTGCACCTTGTCGGCATTGATGACGATCACGTTGTCACCCATGTCCATATGGGGCGTGAAGGTCGGCTTGTTCTTGCCGCGCAGGATATTGGCGACGATCGTGGCGAGGCGGCCCAGAACGACGCCTTCGGCGTCGATCAGGATCCACTTCTTCTCGATATCCGCCGGAGTAGCGGTGAAGGTTTTCATAGCGGAACCCATGGAAAGAGGGAGGCATCTGCCCCCGGTATCTCGGATGGCGGCTTTTCCGCCATTTCCCGCCACAGGTCAACCCGCCAACCCACAATAAAACACCACAAAACCAATGCCTTACAAATTAGGTATCAATATACCCCAAATCCGCCCCTTCATCTTGGCCCAAATATCCCCGCCGGAGGCAAAACGGAGCCAAGCGGCCGCAAGGCCGCGCAGGCGACCTCGAAGACCTGCCGCCTGCCAGGCGGCTCCGCCTGGTCAGCGGCTCAGCGCAGCACCGGCGGCTTGTCGGGGTTCATGCCGGGGGCCTGGGGCGCAGATGGCTCTTGCGCCACAGGTTCGGGTAGATCGAAGCGCAGCGCCACGCGCGCCATGGCCTGTGCGGCGATCTCGTCCGAGGCGAGGAATGCCACATCCATCTCGCCCGCCTCGACGCCGGAAAAGGTCAGCGCCTCGGCACTGGCCCGCGCCAGCGCCGCCTGCGCCCCTGCCACCGCGTCGATGAAGGCCAGCATATGGCCGCGCCGCCCACCCTCATAGGTCACCGCGGCCAGCAGCGCATGGGCCGCCAGCCCGCCAGCGCGGGCAAGTTTGGCATCCAGCCCGGCAATCAGCGCCTCGGGCAGACCTTTGGGCGGGTCGAACCGTTCGGGCAGCGCCTCGGCCTCTTCCGGCCCATGCGCCAGCGTTTCGGCCAGCCAGTCCACCGCAAAGGGCGGCAGCAGCATGGATGAGGGCGCCACGCCCAGATTGATGCCCAGCCCGATCCCCTGCCCGGCCAGCAATTGCGCCACCACCCGCCCCGGCAGCGCCGCATAGGGCGCGGGGATGCCGGTGAACTTGCCCAGCCGCGCCTCGTTGTCGAAGATCAGCACGACCGGCCCGTCTTCCAGATCGAAGACCCGCGGCTCCAGAGTCTCGCCCACCGCCTCGGTGGCCAGCAACAGCACCATCTCGCCATCGGCCAGCCGTTCATAGAAGCGCAGGCGCGGCGCGTCATCGCCATCGGCTGCGGCCACCATCGCCTCATAGGCGGCATCAAGCGGGGTCATCGGGGCACCTCCTTGCAGATTTCCCTTCGCCTAGGACGAAGCGCGCGCCACGGCAAGCCCCTTGCCCGCCGATGCCCCCCGCGACATATCTGCCGCATGGACAGCCTGCCCGACCGTATCCGCGCCTGCCGCCTGTGCGCCGGGCGTTTCGCCGCCACGGCCACGGCGCACGCGCCGCGCCCGGTTGTGTGGTTCGCGCCCGGGGCCAGCGTGCTGATTTCGGGGCAAGCGCCGGGCGCGCGGGTCCATGCCTCGGGCCAGCCCTTCACCGATCCATCGGGCGACCGGCTGCGCGACTGGCTGGGCATCGATGCCGCCACCTTTTACGACCGCTCGCGCATCGCCATCGTGCCTGCCGCCTTCTGCTTTCCCGGCTATGATGCCAAGGGCAGCGATCTGCCGCCGCCCGCACTCTGCCGCGCCACCTGGGGCGCGGAGGTGGATGCGGCGCTGCCGAATATCCGCCTGCGCGTCCTTGCGGGCAGCTATGCCCATCGCCGCCATCTTGGCCTGACCCAGCCCGTCGATGCGCTGGTGCGCGACTGGCGCCGCTTCGCGCCGGGCACGTTCGTGCTGCCCCACCCGTCCTGGCGCAACAGCGGCTGGCTGAAGCGCAACCCGTGGTTCGAGGCAGAGCTGCTGCCCGAATTGCGCGCCGCTCTGCAACAGGCGCTGGCCGCCAAGTGAAAGCGCCGTTGTGAGCGGCGCGGCGGAGCGATACGACAGAACAAACGACCCCCGGCGGAGCCCTGATGTATCGCGTATCTTCCTTCATCCCGCAATTCGCCTATGCTCTGCTGCTGGGCGCGGCGCTGGCGACGCTCTGGGTCAACCTTGCCCCGGCCACCTATTATGATGCGATGGAATGGCGGCTGGTGACCCTGCATCTGCCGGGCTGGCTGCTGGACAGCAATACCCGCGTGACGCTGATCTCGCTCACCTCGGATCTGCTGATGGCGCTGTTCTTCTTCCTGCTGGGCAAGGAGCTGTGGGAGGCGCATCGGTTCGAGCGTGGCGCGCTGCATGGCGCGCGGGCGGCGCTGCCGCTGCTGGCGACGCTGGGCGCGCTGGCGGGCGGGGTGGCGGTCTGGCTGCTGACCGCCGCGCTGATCGTGCGGGCCGAGGAGGCGGGCTTCGGCACCGGCTGGCCGGTGCCGCTGGGGGGCGATGTGGTGCTGTGCTATATCATCGGGCGGCGGGTGTTCGGCCCGGCCAGCCCGGCCTTGCATCTGCTGCTGCTGATCAGCATCGGCGCCAATCTGGCGGGGCTGCTGGCGCTGGGTCTGGCTTTCCCAGCGCAACCGCTGCGGCTGGTCTGGCTGATCCTACCGCTGGTGGCCAGCCTTGGCGTCTGGCTGCTGTGCGGCCGCCATGCCCGCGCCGGGCGCGAACGTGACCGCCAGCGCGCGCTGCATCTGTGGCCCTATCTGCTGGCTGGGGCGCTGAGCTGGATCGGCGTCGCCGCCTCGGGCTTGCCCGGCGCGCTGGGGCTGTTGCCGGTGATCCCGGCGATCCCCCATGCGGACCGGTCTTTTGGCCTGTTCGCGGAAGCCGAGGAACTGCTGCATGACCCGCTGAACCGCATCGCGCATCTGCTGGTGCGGCCGATCCTGCTGACGCTGTTCCTGTTCGGGCTGACGCGCGGCGGCGTCGATCTGGGAGCTTTTGCCCCCACCACGCTGGTCACGCTGGCGGCGTTCTGGATCGGCAAGCCGATGGGGCTGATCGCGGCCACGCTGCTGGCCACCCGCCGCCTGCGCCTGCCGCTGCCCGAAGGCGTTAGTCTGGCCGACATGGCGCGGATCGCGGGGCTGATGGGTATCGGCTTCACCGTGCCGCTGGTCGCGCTGGACAGTGCACTGCCCGGCGGCGCCATGGCCGAGGCGGCCCGGCTGGGCCTGCTGGTCAGCCTGCTGGCCACCGCGCTTGTGCTGCTGCGCCGCCCCCGCTGAGGCCCGCCCGCCACACGGCAGAGTGATTGCCAAGCGCCCGCCTGTGCTGACATAATGCTGCCTGAAAGGCGGCTTATCTCCCGTCTGGCAGACGCAGTGACCAAAAGTTAAGAAAGATACCTTATCCGGGACATAACCGGAACGGTGCGCGCCGCCCACAGGCGGCGAAGCGAGGCGTGGATGATCGAGTTCGAGAATGTCAGCAAGTCCTTCTGGACCGGCAAGCGGCGCAAGGTGATCCTGGACCGGGCCTCGTTCAAGGTCGAACTCGGCAATTCGCTGGGCATCCTCGCCCCCAATGGCACGGGCAAGACCACGATCATCAACATGATGGCCGGCCTTGAAAAACCGGACGAGGGGCGCATCATCCGCACGTCGCGCATCTCGTTTCCGCTGGGCTTCATGGGCGGCGTCAACAACAAGCACACCGCGACCGAAAACGCCCGTTACATCGCCCGACTCTATGGGCTGGACCCTGATTATGTCGAAAGCTTCTGCCGCTGGCTGTGCGGGCTGGACGAATATTTCGACATGCCGGTGGGCACCTACAGCGCCGGGATGCGCGCGCGCTTCACCTTCGCGCTGCTTCTGTCGCTGGAATTCGACATCTATCTGATCGACGAAGGGATGCCCGGCACCACGGATGTCGAATTCAACCGCAAGGCCGGGGCGATCCTGAAGGAACGGTTGCGCAACACCACGATCATCGTCGTCTCGCACCAACCCTCCACTCTGGAAAAATTCTGCCGCTCGGCCGCCGTGTTGAAGGATGGCCAACTTTACATGTTTGAAACCCTTGAGGAAGCGAAGCGCCTGTATGAATACCAAACTCACGGCTAAGCGCTTCCGCGTCCGCAAACCCGAAACCGTCGAACCGCTGCCGCCCCGCAAAGCCGCCCCGGCGGATCTGCCGGGGGAAATGCTGTTCGAACCGCGGGATGACGGGTTCGGCGCGCAGTCTTTCCTGCCCCCCGATCCGGCCGCACGGGTACAAGCTGGAAAGCCGGCCCCTGCCCCGACCGCCGCAGGCACCGATCTGGAGGCGATCAAGCGCGAAGGGTTGACCGGCCGCCAGTTGCGGCTGGCCCGGCGGCTGGCGCAAAAGCACAACCTGCCCGCCACATCCGATTTTGATGCGGTGCGGCTGCTGCGCAAGGCCGGGATCGACCCGTTCCAGCGCGCCAGCCTGCTGGAGCTGATCGGCGGTGGTGCAGGCGGCGGCGATGACGAGCCGCCGAACTCCGGCACGCGCGCGCTGGCGCCGGTCCCCGGCGACGGGGTGCGCCTGCCCCAGACGATCAAGCCAATTCAGGTCCCCTCCACTGAGGTGCGGGCCGAACAAAACCATGCCGCCGACATCATGCGCATCCAGCGCGATCTGGCAAAACGGCGGCGGCGCAAGGCCGCGCTGCTGGCGCTGCGGCTGTTCTTCTTCGTCGGCCTGCCGACGCTGCTGGCCGGGTTCTACTATTACTTCGTGGCAACTCCGCTTTATGCAGCCAAAACCGAATTTGTGATCCAGCAATCCTCCTCCGTCGCGTCGGGGGGGGCTGGTGGTCTGGGCGGTCTGCTGTCGGGTACGGG
This sequence comes from Gemmobacter aquatilis, assembly GCF_900110025.1. GTDB lineage: Bacteria > Pseudomonadota > Alphaproteobacteria > Rhodobacterales > Rhodobacteraceae > Gemmobacter > Gemmobacter aquatilis. The sequence continues at coordinate 133,438 of NZ_FOCE01000005.1, forward strand.
CTTTGCCACCTCGCAGGATTCGATCACCGTGCAGGGTTATCTGCAATCGCGCGACGCGATGCTGCGGCTGGACAAGGATCTGGGCTATCGCGCGCATTTCAGCGACCCGGCGGTGGACCCGGTACAACGCCTGTCACCCGATGCCACGCAGGAGGCCGCCTACAAATCCTATTCGCGCAATATCCATATCTCCTACGACCCGAGCGAGGGCCTGATCCGCATGGAAGTATTGGCTACCGATCCGGCCAAGGCGGTGGATTTCTCGCAGGCGCTGATCAGCTATGCCGAAGAACAGGTGGACGAGCTGACACTGCGGATGCGCGAAGACCAGATGAAGGGCGCGCGCGACACCTACGAGAATGCCGAACAGGAAATGCTCGACGCACAGCGCCGGGTGGTGGAGCTGCAAGAGAAATACAAGGTGCTGTCCTCCGAGGTCGAGGTGCAGTTGATCACCACGCAGATCACGCAGCTTGACACGCAACTGACCGCCGACCGCCTGTCGCTGCAGCAGATGCAAAGCAATGCCAACCCCAACCGCGCCCGGATGGACCCTCTGGTCCGCCGCATCGCCGCGATGGAGGCCGAAGTGGCAAGCCTGCGATCCAAGCTGACAGAAACCACCGGCGGTGGCGAAAGTCTGGCGGTGGTGCAGGGCGAATTGCTGGTGGCGCAGGCCGATGTGCAGACCCGGCAATTGCTGCTGGCACAAAGCCTGCAGGCGATGGAAGCCGCGCGGGTCGAGGCCAACCGGCAGGTGCGCTATCTCTCCGTCTCGGTCAGCCCGGTGCCGCCCGACGAAGCCGCCTATCCGCGCGCCTTTGAGAATACCATGGTCGCCCTGCTGATCTTCGGCGGGATCTATCTGATGATTTCGATGACCGTGGCGATCCTGCGCGAACAGGCGACGGCCTGACAGACCGCCCGAAAGGGCAGCCTTCGCATTTTCGGCAGATCCGGGGGCAACCCGGTGAGGGGGATCAGAGGCGCCGGCCTGTGGTCAGCCCCGCCACCCGCGCAACGATGGTTACGGCGTCGATGCCGAAGTGGCGGTACAGATCGGCGATGGTGCCGGTCTGGCCGAAATGCTCCACCCCCAGCGGAATCGTCGGATGCCCCACCACCCCGCCCAGCCAGGACAGCGTGGCCGGGTGTCCGTCGATCACCGTCACGATCCGGCAATGCGGCGGCAGATCGGCCAGCAACCGTTCGACATGCGAAACCGCCTGCGCATTGCCGCGCGAGCGGGCGCGCTGTGCCGCCGTCCAGCCCGCATTCAGTCGGTCGGCCGAAGTGACGGCCAGAACGCCCACATCGCGGCGCGCCTCGGCCAGTTGCCCGGCCGCCTTGATCGCCTCGGGCGCCACGGCCCCCTGATAGGCGATCACCACCTCGCAATTCGGGCCGGGCGGGCGCAGCCAATAGGCCCCATCGACCGCACCTTGGCGAAAGGCATCGTCATGGCGCTTGCCCGGCTGTTCGATCGGGTTGGTGGTCAGCCGCAGATAGACCGAGCCGCCGGTTTCATCGCGCAGCCAGGTGCGTTCGTCCGGGTCGCCCGCGCCGTCGCGTTGTAGATAGTCGAAGGCCCATTCCATGATGACAGCCAGTTCGTCGGCAAAAGCAGGCTCGAAAGCGGCCAGCCCGTCCTGTGCCATGCCGATCAGCGGCGTGCCGATGGATTGATGCGCCCCACCTTCCGGCGCCAGAGTCACGCCCGACGGCGTGCCCACGATAATGAACCGCGCATCCTGATAGCAGGCATAGTTCAGCGCATCGAGGCCGCGGCACACGAACGGGTCATAGACCGTGCCGATCGGGATCAGCCGCTTGCCGAACAGGCTGTGCGACAGGCCCGCCGCCGCCAGCAAGAGGAACAGGTTCATCTCGGCGATGCCCAGTTCGATATGCTGGCCTTCGGGCGTGAATTCCCATTTCGCGGTCGAGGGGATGCGGTGTTCGATGAACACATCCGCCTGTGCCGCACGGGCAAACAGCTTGCGGCGGTTGACCCATGGGCCAAGATTGGTGGTGCCCGTCACATCGGGCGAGGTGGTGACGATACGCGCGGCCAGATCGCTGTCGCCCTTCGACAGATCGTCGAGGATCTTGCCGAACGCCATCTGGGTGGAAATCTCGCGCTCGGCGGACAGGCTGATCGCGGGCACCGCCAGCCGGGCATCGCCAAAGCGGCGCGGGCCTTTGGCGAAGAACGGCACCTGCGCCAGAAAGGCCTGCAGTGCAGCAGGGTCTTGCACCGTGGCCATCGGCTCCCATTCCTGGCCTGCGGGCACGCCCATATGCGCCTGCCAGGCCGCCATCTGGGATTTGTTCATCAGCCCGCCGTGATTGTCCTTGTGGCCAGCAATCGGCGTGCCCCAGCCCTTGATCGTATAGGCCAGAAAACAGGTCGGGCGGTCATGGTCGATGGCGGCAAAGGTTTCGGCCATGGTGGCCACGCAATTGCCGCCAAGGTTTTCCATCAGCGCCGCCAGCGCCTCGTCGTCGCGCCGGTCGATCAGCGCGGTCACATCGCCCTGATCGCCCAGATCATCCAGCAACCGCTTGCGCCAGACCGCACCGCCCATGAAGGTCAGCGCCGCATATTCGGCGTTCGGGCAGGCGTCGATCCAGTCGCGCAGCTTGTCGCCGCCCGGTTCGGCAAAGGCCGCCCGTTGCAGGGCGCCGTATTTCACCCGCACCACATCCCAGCCGAAGGCCGCAAAGATCTGCTCGACCCGAGCGAACAGCCCTTCGCGCACGATCCCGTCCAGCGACTGGCGGTTATAGTCGATCACCCACCAGGTGTTGCGCAGGTCGTTCTTCCAGCCCTCTTGCAGTGCCTCGTAGATATTGCCCTCGTCCAGTTCGGCATCGCCCACCAGCGCGACCATGCGGCCCAGCGGGCCACCCTGCCCCCAGCTTTTGGCACGGATGTAATCCTGGATCAGCGACGCGAAAGAGGTGATCGCCACGCCCAAGCCCACCGAGCCGGTCGAGAAATCCACATCGTCGATGTCCTTGGTGCGGCTGGGATAGCTTTGCACCCCGCCAAGCCCTCGAAAATTCTCCATCTTCTCGCGGGTCTGATGGCCCATCAGATACTGGATCGCATGAAAGACCGGGCTGGCATGGGGTTTCACCGCCACCCGGTCTTCGGGCCGCAGCGCCGAGAAATACAGCGCCGTCAGGATCGACACCATCGAGGCGGAGCTGGCCTGATGCCCGCCCACCTTGATGCCATCGGCCTTGGGGCGGATGTGGTTGGCGTGATGGATCATCCAGTGAGACAGCCACAAAAGCCGCTGTTCAATGATTTTCAGGGTTTGGGTATCGTCGCGCATCAGGGTCTCCTCCTCAGCACAGAATAGATCGCAATCCCTGCCGAAAGTCGCTAAAGTCACCCCGGTTGCACAGATAATGCGCCAGATTCCAGCGCAGTTTCTGGATTTGGCGCTGAAAGCAGGCAAGATGAGCGGTGCATTGGACGAAACCGACCAGCGGATTCTGCGCGAATTGCAGCGCGATGCGCGGCTGACCCATCAGGATCTGGCCGAACGGATCGGCCTGTCGCCCTCGCCCTGCGCCCGCCGCATCCGCAAGCTGGAGGCCGAGGGGTTCATCACCGGCTACAGCGCCCGCATCGACGAGGCGAAGATGGGCTTCGGTGTCAGCGTCTTTGTCTCGGTCCGGCTGGACCGGCAGGTGGATGACCGGCTGGTGACCTTTGAACGCGAGGTGGCGCGCTGCCCCGAGGTGGTGGATTGCTGGCTGATGACCGGCAGCTTCGACTATCTGCTGCGCATCGCCGTGCGCGACCTGAACGAGTTCGAGCATTTCCTGACCGGGCGCCTGACCAAGATTGCCGGGGTTGCCTCAATCGAATCCTCGATCCCGATCCGGCGGGTGAAGTTCCGGCTGGCGCGGCTGTCCTGACCACCTCAGAACACCGGCGGGCTGATGTGCGCCGGTTCGCAGCGCGACACGACGCGCCCGTCCGACACCACCACCAGCCGCGCCGGGCGCAGGCGGATCGCCTCGACCGGATCGGGGGCATCCAGCACCACCAGGCTGGCGCGGCGGCCCTTTTCCAGCCCGAACTCCAGCCCCAGCACCTGCGCGGGGGCCGTGGTGACCAGATCGAAGCATTGGCGCATCTGCTGCGGTGCGGTCATCAGCGCGACATGCAGGCCCATATGCGCCACGTCCAGCATGTCGCCTGACCCCAGCGGATACCACGGGTCTTTGGTGCAATCCTGCCCGAAGGCCACCGTCACCCCCGCCGCCAGCAATTCCGGCACCCGCGTCATGCCCCGCCGCTTGGGATAGCTGTCCGACCGGCCTTGCAGCGTGATGTTGATCAGCGGGTTGGGGATCGCCGCCACCCCTGCCTCGGCGATCAGCGGCAGCAGTTTCGACACATAGTAATTGTCCATCGAATGCATCGAGGTCAGATGCGACCCGGCCACACGGCCTTGCAAGCCGCAGGCGATGGTTTCCGCCGCCAGCGTTTCGATATGGCGCGACAGCGGATCGTCGCTTTCATCGCAATGCAGATCGACGCGCAGTCCGCGTTCTGCCGCAAGGCGGCAGGCGGCGCGCACCGCTGCCGTGCCGTCTGCCATCGTGCGTTCAAAATGCGGGATGCCGCCCACCACATCCACGCCCGCATCCAGCGCGCGGATCACCTGACGCTCGCCCTCTGGCGCGCGGAACCAGCCATCCTGCGGAAAGGCCACCAGTTGCAGATCCAGCACACCGCGCAGATGGTCGCGCACCTCCAGCAGCGCCTCGACGGTGTGGAAGGCCGGGTCGGTCACATCGACATGGCTGCGAATAGCCAGAACGCCCTTGGCCACCGCCTGCCGACAATAATCCAGCGCGCGGGCCACGATGTCTTCGCGCGACTGGATCCGCTTCAGCTCGCCCCATAGCGCGATGCCTTCCAGCAGCGTGCCACTGGCATTGACCCGCGGGCGCCCGTAGCTGAGCGTCGAATCCATATGGAAATGCGCGTCGATGAAGGGCGGGCTGACCAGCTTGCCAGTGGCCTCGATCACCTCGGCTGCTTCGGCGGTGATGCCCGGTTCCACGGCGGCGATGCGCCCGGCCTGAATGGCAATATCGGCCTGACGGCCATCGGGCAGCGTGCCGCCCCGGATGATCAGATCAAAGCTCATTCCTGACGCTCCGCATAGGTGGGAAAGGCTATACTGCGCAACCGGCCCGCCCGGCGCAGCGTTTCGGCATGATCGGCGATTTCGCCCAAGGTGGCAAACCATGCGCCTTCGGTCAGCGCGGTTTCCAGCCAGCGTTCCACCACCTGCCAGCGCGCGCGCCGCCCGGTCAGGAACGGATGCCAGACCGCGTGCCACAGACCCGCATCCGCCTTGGCCGCCGCAAACTCCTCGAAAAACGGCGCAAGCCCCTCGGTCGGGCCGCGCACCGGCATCATGTAGCCGATCTCGGCATAATGGGCGAAGGGCGGCCAGTCGTCGATGCCCCAATGCGGCGGGATCTCGATCAGGCTGCGCCCGCCCAGATCCAGCGCATAGGGATCGTCATCCGCCATCATCGAGCTGTCATAGGCAAAGCCGCGATCCGCCAGCAGGCCGGGCGTGTCATTGGTCAGTTGATAGACCGGCGCGCGATAGCCGCGCGGGCGAGTGCCGGAAAACGCCGCCAGCGCCTCGATCGCGCGGTCCAGATCCTCGCCCTGTTCGGCAAGGCTGCGCGCGGCGGGGTTTTCGTGAATCCAGCCATGACAGCCGATTTCGTGCCCGCCTTCCAGAATCTCCTCCACCGCCCGGGGATAGGTTTTCACGCACCAACCGGGAATGAAGAAGGTCTGCCGCAACCCGAGCCGCCGATAGGTTTCAAGAATTCGCGGAATGGCGACGGTCGGGCCATATTGCCCCATGCTGATCGGATAGGGCCGCTGCCAGCCCGCCGGATCAGCGGCATGGATCAGACTGTCGGCATCCATGTCAAAGGTGATCGCGGCGGCAAAGCCCGCGCCATTCGGCCATTCCATCAGGTCGCCTCCGGCTCTGGCAGGCGTGGCACCTTCAGCTCGAACTGACGGTCGGCCACGATATAATTGTCGGCATGAAGCCGGGCGATGGGGTGATAGGCCTCCGGGTTCACATAGCGCCCCGCCGCATCCAGGCAGGCGTCGCGCACCTGCATGAACACCACCTCGCCGATCACCAGCGCCCGGCCCGGCCAGTCGAGAATCCGTTCCACCCGACATTCCATCGCGCAGGGGCTTTCACCCACGCGCCGCGCGCCGATGCGGTGACCGTCAACCGCCGTCAGCCCGGCCAGCGCGATCTCGTCCACCCCCGGTTCCACCGTCATGGCGCAGGCCAGCATCCCCGGCGCCAGCGCCATATCCACCATGTTCACGGTAAATTCGCGCGTGCGGCGGATATTGGCGACCGTATCCTTTTCGCGCCCGTCCGGTCGCATCTGCACGCCGATCACCACAAGGGCCGGATCATGCGAGAAGACGTTGAAAAAGCTCATGGGCGCGGCGTTGTTGCTGCCATCGGGGTTCAGCGTGGTGACCAGCGCGATGGGGCGCGGGCCGACGAAATTGGTCAGCAGGCGATAGCGGTCTGCCGGGGGCAGCGTGGTGAAATCGAACTCCATCGCGTCAGGCCAGCCGGGGCGCGGCCCAGGCCTTCAGGATCGCCACCGCCTCATCGTCCAGCTTCTGTTCGGCGGGCAGTGCCCGGCCCTGCACCGGCCCGCCACATTCCGCCCGCAGATGCGCCACGTCGATGGGAAAGCGTTCCGCCAAGGGCAGCTTGTCGAAGATAGGCCCGCATTGATCCAGCGAGGCGGCATAGTAAAGCTGCCCGATGCCCGAAATCACCATCGCCGCCACGCACAGCGCGCAGGGTTCGGCCGAGGTGTAAAGTTCGCACCCCCGCAGATCGACGGTTTGCAGCTTGCGGCAGGCATCGCGGATCGCTTCGGTCTCGCCATGCGAAGTGGGGTCGAAATGCGCCAGCGAATGGTTCAGCCCCTCGCCCACGATCTGGCCATCCTTGACGATGACGGCGCCGAACGGCTCGGTGCCCGGCAGGGTCAGCGCCGAGGCCGAAAGCTCCAGCGCGCGGCGCATGAATTTTTCCTGATACATCGTTTGTTCCTTTCAGGTATTTGGCAAGGCCCAGGCGTGGCGCGGATCCCAGGTCAGGGTGACCGGCGTGCCGGGCGTCAGGGTGGCATCGTCGCCCAGATCCAGCCGTTGCAGGCGGAAATCGCGCCCGGTGTCGGATTCGATGAAGATGGTCTGCGTCGATCCGACGAATTCCATCCCCACCACCTTGCCCGAGACCTGCGGCTGCCCCACGGGCGCCGCCATGCCCTCGGCCAGCAGGCGCAGCCGGTCGGCGCCGATGACGAAGGATTGCACGGCCCCCACCGCCACCGGCACGGTATCAGGCACCGCCATGCGGCCCTCGGCGCAATCGAGCCAGATCATGCCATCGGCGCGCCCGGTCACCGTGCCTTCCAGCCGGGTGTTCATCCCCATGAACCCCGCGACAAAGGCGTTAACCGGCGCCCGATACACATCGCGCGGCGGCCCCGCCTGCTGCACGATGCCGTCAGCCATCACCACCACGCGGTCAGCCAGCGCAAACGCCTCGGATTGCGAATGGGTGACATAGATGAAGGTGATCTTCAGCTCGCGGTGCAGCCGGGCCAGTTCGGTTTGCAGATGCACCCGCAGGTGGGCATCCAGCGCCGACAGGGGTTCATCCAGCAGCAGGATCGACGGCTGGGTGACCAGCGCCCGCGCAATCGCCACGCGCTGACGCTGCCCGCCCGAAAGCTGGCTGATGTCGCGCTTGCCCATGCCGCCCAGACCCACACGGTCCAGCCAGTCATTCGCCAGCCTGCGCCGGGCATTGGGCGACTCGCCCCGCATCTTCAGCGGGAAGGCCACGTTGTCTTCGACCGACAGGAAGGGGAACAGCGCAAGGCTTTGCCACACCATCGGCGTGCCGCGTTCCTCGGCGGGCACCTCCGTCATGTCGCGCCCGCCGATCAGGATGCGCCCGCCGGTCGGCTTGTCCAGCCCGGCGATCATCCGCAGCGTGGTGGATTTGCCGCAGCCCGACGGCCCCATCAGCGCGATGAACTCGCCCGCCGCGATGTCGAGGTTCAGGCTTTTCACCGCATGGTGCCCCGGATAGGCCATATCCAGCGCCTCAAGGCGCACATAAGGCTCGGTCATGCTGTCTCCTTTCCGGCGCCGCCCAGCCGGGCAAAGCGCTGCGCCAGCGTCACAAGGATCAGGCTGATCGCCAGAACCAGGGTGCCGATGGCGTTGATCTTGGGGTTCACCTGCCCTTGCAGCAGGTTGAGAACGCGCACTGGCAGCGTCTCGTTCACGCCGCCCACGAACCAGGCGACCATGAATTCATCGAAAGACACCGCCGCCGACAGGCAGAAGGCCGCGATCAATGAGGGTTTGCAGAACGGAATCACCACATGCCACAGCGCCGCCAGCGGCGAGGCGCCAAGGTTCCACGCGGCCGCTTCCAGATCGGGGCCAAGCTCGCCCAGCCGCAGCCGGATCAGCGCCATGGAAAATGACACCGCAATCGCCACATGGCAGACGATGATCCCGGCAGGCGTGCCGAACATCGGCGTGCGCGACAGCGCGGCCAGCATCGCCATGCCCAGAATGGTGACCGGTACCGCCGGCGGCACCGCCACCGCCAGCATCAGCGGGCGCTTGCCGAAGAACATATAGCGGTAATCCAGATAGGCCGCCGAAAAGCCAAGCACCGTCGCCAGAACCGCCGTGCCAAGGCTGACGATCACCGAGTTCTTCATCGCGCTGAGGATCATCGCATCCGCCAGCGCCTCGCGATGCCAGTTCAGCGTGAACCCGCCCCAGGGCAGGGCCGGAAAGCGGTTGGCGTCGAAGGAAAACACCACGATCACCAGCATCGGCATGGCGATGAACAGCGCAAGCGCGGCCAGATACAGATTGCGCAGGATACGCCCGGTCATCGCGTTTTCCTCTTTTGGGTCAGCGCCTGCACCAGCACGAAGGCCAGCGCGAGGATCGCCAGCATCGACACCCCGATCACCGAGGCGCGCGGCCATTGCGAGCCGGATTTCACCGTGTCCACGATCAGGATCGCCAGTGTCGGCGGGTTTGATCCGGTCAGGAACACCGGGCTGGCATAGTCGCCGAAGGACAGAAGGAAGGCGGTCACACCGGCCAGCCCCAGCCCCGGCTTGATCGCAGGCAGCGTGACCTGCGTCAGCACCTGCACTTTTGATGCACCAAGATTCCGCGCCGCCTCGATCAGGCTGTGATCCATGCCCATCAGCGCGAAGGTCAGGATCAGCGTCACCACCGGCAGCGTCAGCGTCAGCAACCCGATGTTGAGCGACAGCGTGCCCCCCAGCAGATCCGCCGCAGGCAGACCCAGCAAGGCCAGCCCGGTATTCACCAGACCACCGGGCGACAGCACTACCTGCCACGCATAGACCTTCAGGATATAGCTGGAAAACACCGGGATGATCAGAAAGGCGATCCAGCGGCCCCGCGCCCGCGCCGACAGGCGCAGCGCAATCGCATGGGCGGCCGGAAAGGCCAGCAGCATCGACAGCACGGTGGCCACCAGCGCCACCTCGGCGGTATAGACCAGCGCGCGCTGGAATGGGGTCGAGGTCAGCACCTTTTCCCAGTTCGCCAGATCGAAGGCCGGGGCCAGCCGGAAATTGCGCACTTTCCAGAAGGTCACCACCACCAGAAAGGCCAGCGGCAGCACGAAAAACGCCACCTGCCACAGCGCCACCGGCAAGCCCAGCAGCAAAGGCAGCGCGGCCCGGGCGCGCCGCGTACCGCGCCCCCCCGGTGGGGAGGACGCGGCAGAGATTTCGGGCAAGGATGCCTCGGTCATCACAGGCTCTTCAGCTCGCTCCAGACATCGTTCCAGTCTTCGATGGCCTGCTGGACCGGCAGTTTGCGGAAGTGGATGCGGCCCTTCTTCCATTCATCCATGACGTTCGGCTTGTCGAATTGCAGGCGCAGGATTTCGGCCTGATCGGGCATGGTTTCGTTCAGCAACTTCCAGCCCGCGATCGAGGGGATGGATTTCTTGTTGTCGGCCTTGGTGGCCTGCAAAACCTGCCCCTTGGGCGAGGCGGTATACTGGATGAACTTACGCGCCAGATCCTTCTTCGGCGTGCCCTTCACGATGGACAGGCTTTCCGTCCACTGAATGCCGCCTTCTTCCGGCAGGATCGTATCAACGGGCGCGCCGTCCATGCGCAGGCCCAGCGTGATCCATTCCCCGATGCCGGGGATCAGATGCGCCTGCCCGTTGCGCAACGATGAGAAGATGTCGGCAATGGTATAGAAGCCCGAGGCCTGTGGTTTCAGCGAGAACAGCTTTTCCTTCAGCGCGCCGAAGGCGGCCTCGTCAATATCGAAGGGATTGGCGTTCTTGTTCGACAGGCTGACACAGCCCATCGAGGGCAGATACCAGTCGAAGAACCCGACCTTGCCCTTCGCCTTCGCCTCCCACATCGCGGCATAGCTGGCAAGTTCTTCGGGCTTGTAGACTTCCGAGTTGTAAGACAGACCCAGATAGCCGAAATCGCTCATCACGCCGAACAGCTTGTCGTCGAACCAGTGCAGCGGAAATTTCTGGAATTCGGGCCAGTAATCGGCCAGCGGGTAATCGGCGGGGTCGAGTTCCTCAAGGAAATCGGCCTCGTGCAGCAGGTGCATGTATTCGGCATCGGCCAGCACCACATCGAAGGATCCGGGCGGCGACTGGTTGATCACCGCCAGCATCTGATCGCCGCCAACATATTCCTTGATGGCGATCTTGCAGTTGTTCTCCTTCTCGAACTCCGCGACCAGATAGGGGTCGGCATTGCCCGGCCAGGACAGATAGTTCAGAACCTGCGGTTCCTGCGCGTAAGACGGCGACCAGCGCAGCGCCGAGCTGGCGGCAAGGGCCGCGCCAGCGCCCAGAAAGCCCCGGCGGCTGAGGTCGAGATTGAATTTCTTCATGTGCACCACTCCTGTCGTTTGATCCCGCAGAGAAGTCTTGCGGCGCTTCTGCGCTGCGGCATCACAGATTCGGCGCAAAACGGGCGAGGAGGGGCTCGATTTTCTTGGCGCACAAAATTCGGGCATCTTTCGGGGGGCTCGGTTCGGATTTTGGAAAGCTGCCGGATTTCTATATCAGGATTGCATGCAATTTTCCCGCGATACGAATCATCCAGAAGTCACTCGGCCTTGCGCGCATAGTCCGACAGGATGGCGCGGATATCGCGCGGCGCAACGCGTTCCATCAGGGCGCGACCGGCCACAGAATCCAGGTGATGGTCCATCAGATCTGCCGCACGCGGCCCGTCACCTGCCACCAGCGCGGCAACAAGTTGGGCGTGTTCAGCGGCGCCACAATCGGCGGAATGGGGGCGGCCATACATCGCCAGAACCAGTGAACAGCGCGAAACGAGTTCGGTTACATAGCGCAAAAGCAACACATTGCCGGTCAGTTCAGCCAGCCGCAAGTGAAACTCCCCGGCCAGCCGAATGGCCTCAGCCTCGCTGACAGCGGCGTAAATTGCTTCTTCCTCGGTAAATTTCTGCAAAATTCCGGCGATTTCTGGTGTCATGCGCGCCGCAAGCTGCAGCATCACCATCCGCTCCAGCCCCTTGCGCACCACAAAGATATCGCGCCCCTCGTCCAGCGAGGGGTTGGCGACAAAGGCGCCACGATTGGGGATCAGATCGACAAGCCCTTCCACGGCCAAACGCCCCAGCGCCTCGCGCGCAATGGTGCGCGAGGTGCCGAAGCTTTCGCCGATTGCATCTTCGGGAAGCCGCGCGCCGGGGGTCAGGCGCTGTTCGATGATCGCCAGCCGCAGGGCGGCATGAACCTTTTCCGTCCGCGATTGCGGGGCGCGCGGCGTCTTTTTTGCGGCCATGATCCTGCCTCGTTACACATGCTACTGCACGCATAATGGCGACAGATCGTATGCAAAATGCAAGCCTGATCAGGCAGCACTGCTGCGCCCTGCGGTGGGGAACGTGCGCTCGGCCTGATAGGTGGCGAAGCTGTCCAGATTTTGGGCATCGCATTGCGTCTGCCAGCGGCTGCCCGGCAGCACCGCCGTCACGCAGCGATAGCGCGCGCGATACCCGGCGGTGCGGGCATTGGTTTCCATGGCCACGGCCACCAGCCCTGCCACACTGCCTCCCTGCCTTTCCACCAGACGGATCGCACCATCCATCGTGCCGCCGGTCTCGATCCACTGATCGACCAGCAAGACGCGGGTGCCGGTGGCGAAGGCAGGCTGGCGCATCTCCATCCCCTGTTCCCGCCCGGAATAGTTGGAAAACTCCACCCGGTCGGTTTCGACACACAGCTTGCCCGCCTTGCGGATCGGCAGGAAGCCCCGGTTCAGCCGCGCCGCCAGCGCCGCCCCCAGTACAAAGCCCATCGCATCGCAGCCCCCCACCACATCCACCGTGTCAGGCGCAATCTCGGCACAGAGATCATCCAGCAGATCACCGAAGGCCGCCTGATTGATGTAGATCGAGGTCGGGTCCAGCCAGGCGAATTTCGGCCCCTTGGTGTTGGGCGACATCAGCGACAGATACCAACGGTTGTCGCGCGGGCTGTGCAGATCAGGGCTGTTCAGGTCAGTCATGGCGGGTTCCCTCCGTGCGGGTGATGGCCAGAAGCGCGTCAAGGCGCGCGGGGTCGATGGTGTAGAAATCGCCGGGGCGGTTGATGCCGGTGGCGACAAGGAAACAGTCCACATCGGCGCAGAAGGCTGCGGCGTTGTCGGGCGTGATGCCCGAGGCCAGCGCCAGCGGACGATCCCCCATCGCGGCGCGGAAAGTGGCGATCTTCGCCAGATCGGGCGCCTGCCCGGTGGCAAGGCCCGAGGTCGTCACCACATCCAGCCAGCGCGCGCCCAACCGGGCGGAGGCCGGGTAATCCGCGTCGGCCACCGGGCGCTGCTTCTTGAAGGCGACACCGCCGAAATAAAGCCCCTGCCAACCCGAGGCGGCGCGCGCCGCCGCAATGGCCTCTGCCTCCGTCTGATCGGCGCGGGTCTCGTTCAGACAGGCGTCATCGGCCCAAAGGGCATCAAGGGCCAGCCCCTCTGCCGCCAGCGCCCCCAGCAACGGAAAGCCTGTCCGGCCATCCTCGGCCAGAAAATTGACGCCCAGCCACAGGTCGGGGTGGTCGCGCCGCGCCTGGCGCAGGATCGGCAGAAAGGTCTCGCGGTCGAAATCATGGTTGATCAAAAAGGCCCCCGCCGCCCCGGCCCGCGCCACATGGTCGAGGTTTTCGGCCACTTGCGCCACGCCAAGCACGTGGATCACAGGGGTAACGACGGGGCCGGTGCAGCCGAAGCGGCGGCGGAAGTCGTGTCTGGTCAGGTTTGGGGTCATGGCACTCTCCTTGCTGCCAGCCTGCGCTGCATTGCGGCAGAATGGAAATTGATTGACTTGATCATTGCATAATGGATTCTTATGCCATGCCGACCAATATCCCCACCGATCTGCTGCGCGCCTTCGTCACCGTCATCGACCTTGGCGGCTATACCCGCGCGGCCGAGGCGCTGGGGCGCACCCAGCCCGCGATCAGCCAGAAATTGCGGCGGCTGGAGGCGATCATCGGCCAGCCGCTGCTGCTGGCCGAGGCGGGGCAGATCCGCCTGACCGATGCCGCCCGCACGCTGGATACGCTGGCGCGGCAGATGCTGCGCATCAATGACGACATCGCCGCCAGCTTTGCTGATGAACGGCTGTCGGGCTGGCTGCGGGTTGGCGTGCCCACAGATTTCTCGAATGCCTTCATGCTGCAGGCGATTGCCGATTTCGCCGCCGCCCATCGCGGGGTGCGGATCGAGGTGTCGAGCCGTGCCTCGCGCGATCTGCGCACGGCGCTGGCGGCCGAGGAGCTGGACATGATCTTTGCCATCGCCCCCGAGGACGGGATGCCCTGGCTGGTGCAGTCTTTCCGCGTGACGCCCTTCTGGGCGATCAGCGCGGCAGTACAGCTTGATCCGGCCGCCCCTGTGCCGCTGCTGCGCCACCCCGATCCTTGCGAATATGCCGACCGGATGCGCAGTGCGCTGCGCGATGCCGGTCGCCCCTGGCGCACGTTGCTGGTGTGCAACGATGTCGAAGGGCTGGTGGCCGCTGTCCGCGCGGGGCTGGGGGTCACCGCGCTGACCCCGGCCACGCTGGCCGCCGGGTTGCGCCGCGCCGATGTGGGCGACGGGCTGCCGCCGCTGGCGCCGCTGCGCATCGGCTTGTTCTACAAACACGCCCGGCTCAGCCGGGCCGGGCACGGGCTGGCGCAATCGCTGCTGGCGCGGCTGATCTGAGCGCCGCGCGGGCTTGACACGCCGCCCGCGCGGCGGCGTGATCGCGGCAAGTGCAGGAGAGCCAAAGATGCCCAAATTTGACCGCGAACTGGAACAGCGCCTGATGCGCTATGCTGCCGTCGATACCCAAAGCGATGAGAACGCGACCACATCGCCCAGCACGGCGATCCAGTTGGATCTGTCGCGGATGCTGGCCGCCGAACTGGCCGAAATCGGCGCGGCAGAGGTGCGGATCACCGATTATGGCGCGGTTCTGGCCACCATACCCGCCACCGCGCCGGGGCCTGTCATCGGTCTGCTGGCGCATGTCGATACCGCCCCCGCCTTTGCCGCGCAGGGGGTGAAGCCCGTGGTGCATCGCGGCTATAACGGCGGCGCGATCACCTTTGCCGATGCGCCCGATCTGCTGCTGTCACCCGAAATCTCGCCCTATCTGGCGGAAAAGCTTGGCGAAGACATCATCACCGCCAGCGGCACGACTCTGCTGGGCGCCGATGACAAGGCCGGGGTGGCAATCCTGATGACCGCTGCGCGCCACCTGCTGGCCCATCCCGACATTCCGCATCCCTCGCTGCGCATCGCCTTCACCCCCGACGAGGAAATCGGGCGCGGCGTGGATGCCCGGCTGCCTAAGGATCTTGGCGCCGATTTCGCCTTCACCTTCGACGGCGCCAAACCCGGCGAGATCGAGTTTGAAAGCTTTTCCGCCGATGGGGCGGTGGTCAAGATCACCGGCGTTTCGGCGCATCCGGGTTATGCCAAGGGCAAGCTGGTCAACGCGCTGCATCTGGCGGCAAAGATCGTGGCGACCCTGCCGCAGGCCACCCAGACGCCGGAAGTGACCGAGGGGCGCGAGGGGTTCCTGCACCTCTATCAGATGGGCGGCACGGCAGCCGAGGCCGAGTTGCGCTTCATCCTGCGCGATTTCGAACGCGACGGGCTGGCGGCAAAGGGCGATCTGCTGCGGCAGGTCTGCGCCACGGTGCAGGCGACCGAGCCGCGCGCCCGCATCACCTGCGACATCCGCCCGCAATATCGCAACATGCGCTACTGGCTGGAACAGGACATGACGCCGGTCGAACTGGCCCGCGCCGCCTGCCGGGCCGAGGGGATGGAGCCGGTGTCGGTGCCGATCCGGGGCGGCACCGACGGGTCGCGGCTGACCGAGATGGGCGTGCCCACGCCCAATATCTTTACCGGGATGCAGGAAATCCACGGCCCGCTGGAATGGGTCAGCGTACAGGACATGGCGAAGGCGACCCGCGTCTGCCTGCGTCTGGCGCAACTGGCGGCAAATCCCGGCGCCTGAGCCGCTCAGACCCGCTCCAGCAGCAGCGCCACGCCCTGCCCCACGCCGACGCACATCGCGGCCATGCCATAACGCCCGCCGCCGCGCGCCAGTTCCAGCGCGGCGGTGCCCACGATGCGCGCGCCGGTCATGCCCAGCGGATGCCCCAGGGCGATGGCCCCGCCATTGGGGTTCACCCGCGGATCGTCATCCGCCAGCGCCAGCACCCGCGTGCAGGCCAGCGCCTGCGCGGCAAAGGCCTCGTTCAGTTCCAGCACCGCAAGGTCGGGCAGGCCGATCCCGGTCAGCGCGCACAGCTTGCGGATCGCGGGCACCGGGCCATAGCCCATGATACGCGGCGCCACCCCGGCCGAGGCCGCCCCGACAATCCGCGCAATCGGCCGCAGCCCCTGCGCCCGCGCCACCTCTGCCGAGGCGACGATCAGCCCCGCCGCCCCGTCATTGACGCCCGAGGCATTGCCCGCCGTCACCGTGCCGCCCGCCCGCACGATGGGCCGCAGCTTCGCCAGATCCTCAGCCGTGGCGCCCGCGCGCGGATGTTCGTCCTGCGCCACCTGCGCCAGCTTGCCCCGGCCCAGATCCACAGTCACCGGCAGGATTTCCGCCGCCAGCCGCCCGTTAGCTTGCGCCGCCACCGCCCGCAATTGCGAGCGCAGGGCGAAGGCATCCTGATCGGCGCGGGCGATCCCGTATTCCTCCGCGACATTCTCGGCGGTTTCGGGCATCGAGTCGGTGCCATGGGCCGCCTGCATCTTCGGGTTCACGAACCGCCAGCCGATGGTCGTGTCATGCACCTCGGCGCTGCGCGCAAAGGCGGCACCCGCCTTGGGCATCACGAAAGGCGCGCGGGTCATGCTTTCCACGCCCCCGGCAATGGCAAGGCCGATCTCGCCCGCCTTGACCGCCCGGGCTGCGGCCGCCACCGCCTCCATCCCCGAACCGCACAGCCGGTTCACCGTCACCCCCGGCACGCTGTCCGGCAGGCCCGCCAGCAGCAGCGCCATGCGGGCGACGTTGCGGTTATCCTCGCCCGCCTGATTGGCGCAGCCCAGCCAGACCTCCTCGATCATCGCGGGGTCAAGCCCCGGATTGCGCGCCAGCAACGCCGCCAGCGGCAGCGCCGCCAGATCATCGGCCCGCACCGGGGCCAGCGCCCCGGCATAGCGACCAATCGGGGTGCGGATATAATCGCAGATGAAGGCATCCATCAGTCAGGCCCTTTCAGAGAGGTTCAGATCGGCAAGGCGGCGCCCCTCCGCCACCAGCCGCGACAGCAGCGGCGGCACGCGCCAGGACAGCGGGTCTTGCGCCGCATAGCCGGTGATCCGGCTCAGCAACTGCGGCAGGCCGAGGGTATCGGCATGGTGCATCGGGCCGCCCCGCCAGCGCGGAAAGGCGTAGCCATGGATCAGCACAAGATCGATGTCGGCGGGGCGACGGGCGATGCCTTCCTCAAGGATGTCAAAGCCTTCGGCAATCATCGCGGTGATCGCACGTTCCACGATTTCCCCTGCCGGAATGGCGCGGCGGCGGATACCAGCGGCGACCGAGCTTTCGGCGATCAGCGCCGCCACCTCGGCAGACGGCGCGGGGCTCGCCCCGCCATGGTCATACCAACCCGCGCCGGTCTTGCGGCCCAGCCGCTTCAACTCCTCGACCATCCGGTCGGCGATGGGAATATAGCGGACCCCAGGCTGCGCCTTCAGGTTCTTGCGCTGCCGGTTGGCATAGGCGATGTCTAGCCCCGACAGATCCTGCACCGCATAAGGCCCCATCGCCATGCCGAAGCCTTCCAGCGCGGCATCCACCTCCCACGGCAAGGCGCCGTCCATCAGCAGGATGTCGGTGGTCTGGCGATAGCGCGTCAGGATGCGGTTGCCGATGAACCCGTCGCAGACCCCGGCCTCCACCGGCAGTTTCTTCAGCCGCTGCGCCAGCCGCAGCGCGGTGGCAAAGGTGGTGTCCGAGGTGGCGCTGGCGCGGATCACCTCCAGCAGTTTCATCACATGCGCCGGGCTGAAGAAATGCAGGCCCAGCAGGCGGTCGGGGTGGCGGATGCCTTCGGCGATCCGGTTCACATCAAGGTAAGAGGTATTGGTGGCCAGCACCGTGGTTTCCGGCAGCGCGGCATCCAGCGCGGCAAAGATCGCGCGCTTGACCGCCATATCCTCGAACGCGGCCTCGATGGCGATCTGGGCGGGGGGCAGCGCGTCATAGCCAGTGACGACCGCGATCCCCGCCGCCCGCGCCGTTGCGGCCTCCGGCGTCAGCTTGCCCCGGCGCACCGCTTCGTCGAACAGGTTTTGCAGATTGGCGCGGGCGCGGATGGCGGCCTCGGCGCCAGTTTCGACCAGCGTCACCGCGATGCCGATCCCGTCCAGCGCATAGGCGATGCCCGCCCCCATGGTGCCCCCCCCCACCACCACGGCCTGCGTGATCTCGGTGGCCGGGGCGGCGGGTTTGCGGCCCATCGCCGCGCGCTCGGCGAAGAACACATGGCGCAGCGCGCGGGCCTGATCGCTGTCGCGCAGCGCAAGAAAGGCGGCGCGTTCGCGGGCCAGCCCTTCGGGCAGAGGCAGGGTCGCGGCCTCCACCAGATCCAGCGCCACTTGCGGCGCCACCTGCCCGGCGGTGCGTTTCGCCGCACGGGCGCGGGCGGTCGTCAGAGGTTCGGGCGCGGGCGTGGGCCGGTCGGCCGCGGCAAGGTGGCAGGCCAGTACCGCATCGGGCAGCCGACGCGCGGCCTGCACCGGATCAGCGGCGATGGCGTCGATCACGCCCAGATCCAGCGCCTCGGGGGCAAGGAAGGTGCGACCCTCGGCAATCAGATCCGCCGCCTTGGCCATGCCGATGATCCGCGGCAGGCGCTGTGTGCCACCTGCGCCGGGCACCACGCCCAGCGTGACCTCGGGTAGGCCCAGCAGCGCCTTGGGCGCGGCGATGCGATAGCGGCAGGCCAGCGCGATCTCCAGCCCGCCTCCCAGCGCTGTGCCATTGATCGCGGCAATGGCAGGCAGGCGTTCCAGCCGGGCCAGCACATCGGGCAGATGCGGCGGCACGGGCGGAGTATCGAATTCCCGCGCATCGGCCCCGGCGGCAAAGGCCGCCCCGGCGCCGGTCAGGATGATGCGCTGCACCCCCGCCGCCTCGGCCGCCTCCAGCGCAGCGACCAGCCCCGCGCGCAAAGCCTGCCCGATGACATTCACCGGCGGATTGTCCAGCGTGATCAGACAGACCTGATCCTCGATCAAATAGCGCACAGCCATGGGAAACCTCAAAGATGCGGGCGGATGCCGCCCGAGACGGCGATCATCTCGCCGGTGATAAACCGGGCGGCGTCGCTTAGGAAAAACGCTACCGCCTCGGCGGTCTCCGCAGGCTCGGCCATGCGGCGATGGAAGGCCTGCCCGACCAGCCGGTTCTGCTCCGCCTCGGGCATCAGCCGGGTGACAGAGGTATTGGTCAGCCCGGGCGCCACGCAATTCACCGTGACATCCGGCGCGAATTCCGCCGCGAGGGACCGGGACAGCGAGGCGACCGCCGCCTTGGCCGCCGCGTAATCCGCCTGCCCCGCCTCGCCGCCATAGACGATGGTGGCAATGTTGACGATCCGCCCCCAGCGCCGCGCCAGCATCCCCGGCGCGAAGGCACGGGTCAGGTGAAAGCCGCCCATCAGGTTCAGATCGAAGGTCGCGCGGAACTGCGCCTCCTCCATCTCCAGAAACGGGGTGTAAAGCTGGCGCGAGCGGATGCCGCCCACAAGGTTCACCAGCAGGTCCACACCTTTGAGCCGATCCAGCGCGGCAGCGGTGAAGGCCGCAGCCTCGTCCGCCACCGTCACATCGCCGCGCAATGCCACCACCGGCAGGCCGGGCGGCAGCGCCGCCACCGCCTCGGCCAGCCGCGTGGCGGAAATGTCGGTGAGCGCCAGCCCGCCGATGCCCCCCGCCACCAGCCGGGCGATGACGGCACGCCCCATCGGCCCGCCCGCCCCGCTGACGGCGGCAATCTTGCCCGCGACGCTCATTCCAGCCCCATTTCCTGCCGCAGCATCTTGCGCAACGCGAATTTCTGGATCTTGCCCGAGGCGGTGGAAGGCAGCGCCTGCCGCACTTCCAGCCGTTCCGGCCAGTATTGCACTGCCAGGTGATGCGCCTTCAGATGTGCCTGCATGTCATCAAAGCTGAAATCCTGCCCCGCCTTCGGCACCACGAAGGCACAGGCCCGCTCACCCAGACGTTCGTCGGGATAGCCGACAATCGCCACGCTCTGCACTGCCGGGTGCTTGAACAGGATCGATTCCACCTCGATCACCGGGATGTTTTCCGCACCGCGAATGATGATGTCTTTCGACCGGCCACAGATGCGGATGTAACCCTGCGCGTCGATCCGGGCGATGTCGCCGGTGTCGAACCAGCCTGCGTCATCGACATTGTTCAGATGCGGACGCTTCAGATATCCGCCGAAGTTGGAACAGCCCCGCACATACAGCTCGCCCTCCTGCCCGGTGGGCAGCACCTGCCCATCCGGGCCGCGCACCTGCAACTCGATCCCCGGCAGCGGGAAGCCATCGGTGTTGATCGAGCGTTCGTCCGGGTCCGACGGGCTGACCAGCGTCACCGCGCCGTTTTCCGTCATCCCCCAGGCCGAGATCACCTTGGTTCCCAGGATCCGCTGCGCCCGTTCCACTACCGCGCCGGGGATCGCCGTGCCCGCGCACAGAAAAATGCGCAGGCTGGAGGAATCGGTTCCCAGTTCCTCGACCGTGGTGGACAGATCCATCAGGAAGGGAGTGGAGGCCATGGTGAAGCTGACACGCTCCTGCGCCACCAGTTGCGCGCCCAGCACGCGGTCCCAGCTGTCCATCAGCACCATGCGCGCGCCCAGCATCACCGGCAGCAGGAAGCCATACATGAACCCGGTCTGGTGGGCCATGGGCGAGGCCATCAGCACCACATCCCCCGCCCCCAGCCCCAGCCGTTCGGCATAGGGCACAAGGTTGGCATACATGGTGTTGGCGCTGTGCATCACGCCCTTCGGTTCCCCCGTGGTGCCCGAGGTGTAGATGAGCTGGCACACATCATTCGCATCGCCGCGGTCGCGGGCGCTGATCGCACGCAGGTCCGGCGTGGCCTCCAGCGCCGGGTCTTGCAGCAAGGCGTCAAAGCTGTTGGCGCCGCTGCCCCCCATGACGATGACATGTTCAAGATCGGGCAGGCTGCCGCGCATTCCTTCGGCCATCGCCTCGTGATCGAAACCCCGGAACAGCTTTGGCACGACAAAGGCCTTCGCTTCGCCATGGCGCAACATGAACAGAAGTTCATGTTCGCGGAAGATCGGCATCAGCGGGTTGAACACCACACCCAGCTTGCGGCAGGCGATATACAGCACCACGAACTGCCACGAGTTCGACAACTGGCAGGCCAGCACATCGTCCTTCCCCAGCCCCAGCCGGTGCAGACCCGCCGCCGCCCGCCACGACAGGCGGTCCATTTCGGCCCATGTGAGATCGGCCCGCGCGCCGGTCGCCACGGTAAAGGCGGTCAGTGCCAGCGCATCGGGCTTTTCGGCCAGCCGCATCTCGAAGTAATCCAGCAGGGTCTTGCCCGGCCAAAGCCCTTCGGCCTCCATCCGGGCGCGGCGGGGTTCGATCAGAACCGCATCGAATTTCATGGTGTCCTCCTCCCTGTTCCGGCGTCAGCCGCTGACCGCGTCGCGGCCCGCGCGTTCCCGCGCGATGATGTTCTTCATGATATGCGCCGTGCCGTCGCCGATCTGCAGGCCCAGCACATCGCGCAGCCGCTGCTGGAAGGGCAGCGCGTCGGCATAGCCGGCATGGCCATGGATCAGCAGGCAGGCATGGATCGCCTCATAGGCCAGCAGCGGCGGCCACCATTTGGTCATCGCCGCCTCGGCGGTATGCGGCAGGCCCCGGTCCTTCAGCCAAAGCGCATTCATCGACATCAGCCGCGCCGCCTCGACCTTGGTGTCGAAATCCGCCAGTTGATGCGCCACGCCCTGAAAGCTGGCCAGCGGCTTGCCGAAAGCGCGGCGTTCCCCGGCATAGGCCCAGGTTTCATCCAGGCTTTGCCGCGCGGTGCCAAGGCATTGCAGGCCGATCAGGCTGCGCGAGAAGTCAAAGCCCTGCATCACCTGCACAAAGCCCTTGCCCTCTTCGCCCAGCAGATAGTCCACTGGCACCCGCACATTGTCGAACCAGATCGAACCGTGGCCGATGGAATTCTGCCCCATGTTCGAGAATTTTGAGGTGGTGATGCCGGGCAGATCCATCGGCACCAACAGCGCCGACACGCCACGCGCCTTGTCCTCGGGGCGGCCAGAGCGGGCGAACAGCACGGTGCCCGCCGAAATCTGGTTGGCCGAGATCGAGGTTTTCTCGCCGTTCAGGATATAGTGGTTGCCGTCGCGTTCCATCCGCAGGCCAAGGCTGGCGGCATCCGATCCACCCTTGGGTTCGGTCAGCCCGATGGACAGCACGATTTCTCCCGCCGTCAGCTTGGGCAGCCATTCGGCGGCAATCTCGCGCTTGGCGAATTGCGCAAGGATCTGGCCGTTCAGCGAGGCAAGCAGCGGGATATAGCCAAAGGTGAAATCGGCGCGGCCGATTTCCTCGACGATGGCGCCGGAATACAGGAACTCTGCCCCCATGCCGCCGAATTCCTCGGGCAGTTCGGGGGCGATCAGGCCAAGGCTGCCCATCTCGCGCACCAGCGCCATATCCATCGCCCCGGCCTTTTCGCGTGCCATGTAGCCCGGCGCCACGCGGTCTTGCGCGAATTTGCGGGCCAGATCGCGGATCGCATCCAGTTCTTCGGTATCGAAAATCGTTCGGGTCATGCGTCTCTCCCGGCCCTATTGGACCATCAGATATTTTCTTGCGATTTCAGGATCTTGATAGAAGGCATCCACCGTGCCTTCCCAAACGGTGCTGCCCCGGTCCACCACGATCACCCGGTCGGCACAGCGGCGGATGGTGTTCAGCGCCTGTTCCGAGACGATCATCGCAACGCCCTCGGCCTTCAGCGCCACAATGGCATCCACCACCTCTTCGGCCACCTTGGGCGCCAGCCCTTCATGCGGTTCGTCCAGCAGCAGCAGCTTCGGCTGGGTCAGCAGGGCACGGGCAATCGACAGCATCTGCTGCTCGCCGCCCGACATCACCCCGGCAATGCGGTGGCGGTAATCGTGAAGCTGCGGGAACAGCGCGAAGACCTGATCGAGGCTCCACATGCGCCGGTCCTGCGCCACCACCTTGCGCGGCACCCGCAGGTTTTCCAGCACGGTCAGCGTGGCAAAGACGCGGCGGTCTTCGGGCACATAGCCCACACCGCGCCGCACGATCTCGTGCCGCGACAGGCCCGCCAGCGAGGCGCCATCAAAGGTGATCTCGCCGCCGGTGACGGTGATCTGATCCTGCACGATGGCCTTCATGGTAGAGGATTTGCCCACCCCGTTGCGCCCGATCAGGCAGACCACCTGCCCCGGTTGCACCGCAACGTCGATGCCGTGCAGCACCTCGGATTTGCCATAGGCGGCATGGACGGATGTCAGACGCAGCATCAGTGATGCCCCCCCAGATAAACGGCCTGTACCTGTGCGTTGGCGGCGATTTCGACGGGCGTTCCGGCGGCCAGCACCGCCCCACGCACCATCACCGTCACGCGCTGCGCGATCTTCAGCACCACGTCGATGTCATGTTCGACAAACAGCAACGTCTTGCCCGCCTCTTCGGCGCGGGTCGCCACCAGTTCCATCAGGTGATGGCGTTCCTTGATCGACATGCCCGCCGTCGGTTCATCCAGCAGCAGCAGATCGGGGTCGCCCGCCAGCACCATGCCGAATTCCAGCCGCTTGCGGTCGCCCAGCGACAGGTCGGCCACGCGGCTGCCCGCCCGCGCGGCAAGGCCCACCGTGGCCAGCATCCCGCCCGCGCGGTCCTCCGCCTCGGCCAGCAGGGCGCGCGACAGGCTGGCCCAGCGCCCCGAGGCGATGATGAAGGCGGCGGTCATGTTTTCCAGCGCGCTCATCTGCAGAAAGGCCCGACTGATCTGGAAGGTGCGCCCGATCCCGCGTTTCGCCACCTCGGCGGGCAGCAGCCGCGCCACCTCGTCGCCCTTGAAGCGGATCGAGCCTTCCACCCCCGGCAACTGCCCGGCAATGCAGGCGATGAAGGTGGATTTTCCCGCTCCGTTCGGGCCGATCAGTGCATGGCGTTCGCCGCGCGCCAGATCGAAGTCGATATTGTTCAGCGCAACAAAGCTGCCATAGGCCTTGCGCACCTGACGGGCTGACAGAAGCGGGCTCATGCGCGGTCTCCTTTCGGGCCAAGGCCCAGACGGGCGCCCAGCGCGGCCACGCCATGCGGCAGGGCGATGACGAAGATCAGCAGAACGATGCCCAGCAGCAGGCCCCAATGGCCGGTCAGCACGGGCGCCCAGTGGCGCAGTTGCGTGAACAGCACCGCCCCCAGAACCCCGCCCCAGAAGCTGTGCAGCCCGCCCAGAACCACCATGATCAGCGCCTCCAGCGTGAAGCCCAGCCCGGCATAATCGGGGAAGGCCGCGCCCTGGAACGCCGCGAACAGCGTGCCGGCCACCCCGGCGAAGGCCGCCGAGATCACGAAGGCCACCAGTTGCACCCGGCGTGGCGCAAGGCCCAGCGCCTCGGCCCGCCAGCGGTCCTGCCCCACGGCGCGGATCGCAAGGCCCAAGGGCGAGGCGACGAGCCGCGCCATCAGCGCCAGACAGACCGCCAGCACAACCAGCACCAGCGTGGTGAAATTCGCCTCGGACAGGCCGAACCGGGCAGGCATGAAGCCGGTGATGCCGGTATCGCCGCCCGTCACGTCATACCACTGGAACAGCACGGTATAGGTGATCTGGGCACAGGCCAGCGTCAGCATGGCAAAGTAGATCTCGGTCAGCCGCACACACAGTGCGCCGAACACCAGCCCGCCAAACCCCGCCAGCAGCGGCCCGAACAGCAGCGCCAGTTCCACCGGCAACCCGGCCCGGCTGACCGCAAGGGTAAAGCCATAGGCGCCCAGCCCGAAGAACGCGGCATGGCCGAAGCTGACCATGTGCCCATAGCTCATCAACAGGTTCAGCGAGGCCGCGAAGATCGCAAGGATCAGCATCTCGGCCAGCATCAGCGAGGTGCCCGCCCCGGTCAGCCGGTTGGCCAGTTCCAGCCCCACAACGGCGGCCAGAAGAACCGCCCAGCGCGCCGGGCTCATTTGATTGGACAGCAGGCTCATCGTGCAGGCCCTCCCTGACGGCCCATCGACCGCGCAACCAGCACCGCCGCCATGATGAGGAAAATCAACATCATCGACAGGCGCGGGAAATACATCACCCCCACCGCCTTGGTGAGGCCCACCACCATCGCCCCGGCCAGCGCGCCATACAGATTGCCCATCCCACCGATCACGCAGACGATGAAGGCCGACACGATCACCGTGGTATCCAGCAGATAGTTCACGTCGCCATAGGGCGCGGCCATGCCCCCGGCGATCCCCGCCAGAAACGACCCCGCCGCAAAGACGCCGGTGAAGATCAGCTTCTCGTTGCTGCCCAGCAGCGCCACCATGCCGCGATCATCGGTGGCGGCGCGCAACAGGATGCCCGCCCGGGTGAAGCGGATCGTGCCGATCATCGCCACCACCACCACCAGACCCGCCGCGAAGATCACGAAGGGAAACAGCGGGAACCAGGTCTCGCCCACCACCCAGGCGCCCAGCAGCGCATCGGGCACCGGCACCATCAGGCTGTTCGGCCCCCAGATCCAGCGCACCAGATCGCGGATGATGAACACCAGTGCCACGGTGATGATCAGCTGCATCAGGCTGTCGCGCCCATAGATGCGGCGCAGCGCCAGCACCTCGAACGCCGTGCCGATCACCGCCGTCACCAGCCCTGCCGCCAGCACGGCGGCAAAGAAGCCCGCCACCGTGCCGGGCGCGATCAGCGGCACGAAAGCATAGGTCAGAAAGGCGCCCAGCATGTAAAGCGAGCCGTGGGCGAAATTCACGATGCGCGAGACACCGAAGATAAGCGTCAATCCCGAGGCGATGAGGAAGAGCATCATGCCCTCCATCAGCCCGTTCACAAGCTGAACCCAGATCATGGTTGTTTTCCGGTGGCAGGCCGGGCAGTACCCGGCGCCGCCTCCGCCCCTTATTGCGCGGCGTCGCGCATGGCCTGGATGGTCTCTTCGCTGAACATCAGCGAGGCACCGGCGAACTTCTCGACATTCTTCATCGTCGGGAAGGGGAAGGCGGGATCGAAATTCACCTCGCCCACATAGGCGGGCGCATCCATCTGCCCGTCAAAGCCGCGCAGTTTCAAACCCTTGGCCTTCAATCCGTCGAAGCTGCCAGTCTGGAAGGCGGCCACCACCGCATCGCCGCCGGTTTCGCCCGCATCGGTCGCGGCCTTGGCGTAGAACATCATCGCGTCATAGCCGTTGATCGCCCAGTCGGTCGGGTATTCGCCATAGGCGGCGCGGTAAGCCTCGATGAAGGCGGCCAGTTCCGGCGTCTGCTCCAGCGCGAAGAAGGGCGCGCGGGCGATGCCATAGACATGATCCTTGGGCATGGCGCTGCCCATGGATTGCAGCGTGTCCACCGTCAGCAGCGTGACAAGGTTCGATTTCTGGAACAGACCGAAAGCCTGCCCCTGCTTGATCAGGCTGACCAGCCCGCCGCCGAACACCGCCGCAAACACCGCATCGGGCTTGGAGGACAGCGCCGCCGTCACATAGGGCCCCATATTCGCCTCGCCGACCTTCATGTAGACCGGCTCGGTGATCTCGATATCCGGGCGCAGTTCTTTCAGCCGCGCGGTGAAGGCCTCGACCGAGGTGTGCCCCCATTCGTAATCAAAGCCCATCGGGGCGATGCGCGTCCACTCGGCCTTCTTGGCCACATATTCGGCAGCGGCACGCGCCTCCATCGTGGCATTGGCCTGGGTCTGGATGAAATAGGGGTTGAACGCCTCGATATTCGCCTTCTGGGTCGATCCGATCATCGCCAGATGCGGCAGCTTGAATTCCTTCGCCACCTCGTTCACCGCCAGCATGACGGCCGAGGAACAGACGCCCGTCAGCATCTCGATCCCTTCCGAGGCTGCCAGTTCCCGCGCCTGCTTGCCGCCCTCTTCCGGCTTGGTCTGGCTGTCGCGGATCAGCAGTTCCACCGGGCGGCCCAGAATCCCGCCCTTGGCGTTCAGATCGGCCACCGCGAGCTTCGATCCGTTCAGCCCGTCTTCCGAAATCGGGGCGCAGGCGCCGGTCAGCCCGGTGACATAGCCCACTTTCAGCGCCTCGCCCTCGGCCAGTGCGGCCCCCGCAGCCAGTGCCAGCACCGAAGCGGCGCACAGAATTTGTACACGCATCCTATAATCCTCCCTGTTCTTGGTTTGTAATGTCCGGCGATGGCGCCCCGCCCTCCTCGACAGGGCGCCACCGCTGTCGTGCCTCAGCGCGAGAACTTGCGGAAATCGGGCTTGCGCTTCTCCTTGAACGCGATCCCGCCTTCCTTGCTTTCGTCGGTGTCGTAATAGAGGCTCAGCGCATACATGCCCAAACCGGCGATGCCGCGCTGGTGTTCGGTGTCCACGTTGAAGCTGCGCTTGGCGATGGCGATGGCGGTGGGCGATTTCTCCATGATCTCGGCGCACCAGCGATCCACCTCGGCGTCCAGTTGGTCATCCGGCACCACGGCATTCACCAGCCCCATGGCCAGCGCCTCGGCCGCCTTGTAGCGGCGGCACAGATACCAGATCTCGCGCGCCTTCTTTTCACCCACCACGCGGGCCAGGAACGCCGTGCCAAAACCGGGATCGACCGAGCCGACCTTCGGCCCCACCTGCCCGAACTGCGCGCTTTCCCCTGCAATGGTGAAATCGCAGATGGTGCACAGCACATTGCCGCCGCCCACCGCAAAGCCGCGCACCTTGGCGATCACGGGCTTCGGCACATCGCGGATGATGGTGTGCAGGTCTTCCATCGGCAGGCCGATGGTACCGCGCCCGTCATACTGGCCTTCATGCGCCGACTGGTCGCCGCCGGTGCAAAACGCCTTTTCGCCCGCGCCGGTCAGCACGATCACACCAATCGACTTGTCCCACCCGGCCTTGTTGAAGGCATGGATCAGCTCTTCGCAGGTCTGGCCGCGAAAGGCGTTGTACTTGTCGGGGCGGTTGATGGTGATCGTCGCCACGCCGTCTTTGACAGTGTAAAGAATGTCTTCGTAGGTCATCTGGTCACCCGTGCATGGTCAGGCCGCCGGAGACCGAGATCACCTGCCCGGTGACAAATCCCGCATCGTCGGAAGCGAAGAAAAGGATGGCGCCCGGCAGATCGTCGGGGCGGCCCATGCGGCCCATCGGCACCGCCTTGGTGAAAGCGTCGCGCAGCTTTTCCTTGTTGCCCGAAGCATCCATGAAGCTTTCCAGCATCGCGGTTTCGGTCACGCCAGGGCAGACCACGTTGAAGGTGATGCCCGCCCGCGCATGTTCGCGCGCCATGGTCTTGGAAAAGGCGATGACCCCGGCCTTGCAAGCGGCATAGACCGCCTCGCCCGACGAACCGACCCGGCCCGCATCCGAGCCGATCGACACCACCCGCCCCGATTTGCGCGCCTGCATCCGGGCGACCACCGGATGGGTGATGTTCAGAACGCCGCGCAGGTTGATGTCGATGATCTTCGACCAGAACGACGGCTCCGATTTCAGGAAGGGCACGAACAGATCCCAGCCGACATTGTTCACCAGCACGTCGATGGCGCCGAACCCGGCCTCGATCTGTTCGACCGCAGCGCCGGTCGCGGCGAAATCGGTCAGATCCACCGCCACCGCCAGCGCCTCGCCGCCTTGAGCCACGATCTGGGCCACCACCGCCTCGGCAGCAGCCAGATTGATGTCGCAGACCACGACCCGCGCACCCGCTTCGGCAAAGCGCAGGCAGGTGGCCGTGCCGATCCCGCCGCCGCCGCCCGTTATGACAACTACTTTTCCTTTAAGGCCTCTCACGGCTTCCTCCTCGCATCACATGACCAGCCGATTTCGCACCGAGAAAAGGAACTTTCCTTTCGCACCCGGCAGAGCTGACGCTCGAATCTTTCGCTGGCTTCCTCGAATCTTGATACCGGGCGCGGGCTATTTATGTCAACTTATTTACGTATATTGACGAAAGATCCCGCTACACTGGCCCCTCTTGACCTCGCCCCCACAGCGGCAGATGGTGGCGCAATGAAGCAAGATGTTGATCCATCAGACCCGCTCGGCCTCAGCCTCGCCAACCGGATGGCGTTCCGGCTGTATCAATGCGCAAACATGCTGAACAAGACCGGCACCAAGGCGCTGGAACGGCACGAAGTGACGACCCAGCAATGGGCGATCCTCGGCGCGCTGGTGCGCGACCGCTGGGTGGGCGGCATCGCGGTGCGCGATCTGGCGGCGCTGCTGATGGTCAGCCGCCAGAACCTGACCGGCGTACTGTCACGGCTGGAGGCGCGCGGGCTGGTGGAGCGGACGGTAGACGCCAACGACAACCGCTCGCGCCTGATCAAGCTGACCCCGGCCGGGTGGCAGCGCTGGTCGGACATGCAGGCCGACATCGCCGCCTATTATGCCGACGCGATGCGCGATCTGTCGAACAACGACATGATCCACATGCTGCATTACATGGACAGGCTGCGGCAGAACCTGCGCGCCGTGGATGACGCGCAGGGGGGCGAAGACTGAACGGCCAGCTTACAGACCGGCCTTGCCACGCGCCTCGGCAATCAATGCCTTGGCGATGATGGTCTGCTGGATCTGCGTCGTGCCTTCATAGATGCGGAACAGCCGCGCATCGCGGAACAACTGCTCGGCCCTGTAGTCGCGGATATAGCCCGCGCCGCCATGCACCTGCACATTGCGATCCGCCACCCGCCCCACCATTTCCGAGGCGAACATCTTGGCACAGCTTGCCGCCATCGCCACATCCTCGCCCGCATCGCGCCGCCGCGCCGCATCCAGCACCAATGCGCGCGACGCCAGCGCCTCGGCCTTGCTGTCGGCGAACAGCCCCTGCAGCAACTGGAACTCGGCAATCGCCTTGCCGAACTGCCTGCGGCCCACGGCATAACCCACCATGTCGTCGATGATCCGCTCGGCCAGGCCGGTGCAGGCAGCGGCGATATGCAGGCGGCCCTTGTCCAGCACCTTCATCGCGGTCTTGAACCCCTGCCCCTCGCGCCCGCCGATCAGCGCCTCTGCGGGCACACGGCAATTGTCAAAGATCACGTCGCAGACATGCGCGCCCTGCTGGCCCATCTTGCGTTCGGGCTTGCCCAGGCTCAGCCCCGGCACCCCCGCCTCGACCGCAAAGGCCGACACGCCGCCGGCGCCCTTCACCGCCGGATCGGTGCGCGCCATCACGGTGAACAACCCGGCATGGGGGGCGTTGGTGATGTAACGCTTGGTGCCGTTCAGCACATAGTGATCCCCGTCACGCCGCGCCGTGGTGCGCACGCTGCCCGCGTCCGATCCGACCTCCGGTTCGGTCAGCGCGAAAGAGCCGATAATCGCGCCCGAAGCCAAGCCCGGCAGATACTTCGCCTTCTGCTCCGCCGTGCCGTCAATGGCGATGCCCTGACTGCCGATGCCGACATTGGTGGCGAACATGGAACGGAAGGCGGGCGCTGCGCGGCCGACCTCCATCACCACCAGCGCCTCCTCCTCCATGGTCAGGCCAAGCCCGCCATATTCCTCGGCGATGGACAGGCCGAACAGCCCCAGGTCGCGCATCTCCTGAATGATGTCGGCGGGCATGGCATCGGCATCGGCCACCTCCGCCTCGCGCGGGATCAGCCGTTCATCGACAAAGCGGCGCATGGTTTCAACAAGCTGGGCACGGGTTTCCGGGTCAAGCGGCATGGGATCCTCCTCCAAATTTAAGACAATATATTTACTTATATTCCGAACAGCAACTGCCTTGATACAGGCAGAACCTGCGGAAATCTGCGTAGCACGGAGAAAGCCCACAGACCCCTTGCGCAAATAACGTAAATATGTTGTCTTTTTATCGGGAGGACCACCATGAAAGCCATCATCCTGCACAGCCGCGGCCCCGACGGCCCGCGCCTGACCGAAACCGCCCGCCCCAGCGCTGGCCCCGGCATGGCCCGGCTGCGGATGCTTGCAGCCTCGGTCAACCGCGTTGATCTCTACATGCGTGATTCGGGGGCGGGCATCACTCATTCGCTGCCCCAGATCATGGGCGTGGACGGCGTGGGCGAGGTGATCGAGGCGCCCGAAGGCACCGGCTTTGCGCCGGGCGACCGGGTGATCCTGTATCCCTACGACACTTGCGGCCAGTGCCGCGCCTGCCTTGCGGGTGATCAGCCGCTGTGCAGCTCGGCGCGGATCTTCGGCGAACACCGCGATGGCACTTTCGCCGAAGAAATCGTGGTGCCCGCCGCCGCACTGGTGGCCCTGCCGCTGGGCACAGATGTCACGCAGGCGGCGGCGCTTGGCGTGGCCTACTTGACCGCCTGGCGCATGGTCTTTGGCAAGGCCCCCGCCGGGCCGGGGCAGACGGTGCTGGTGCAGGGCGCGGGCGGCGGGGTGGCCTATGCCGCGATGCAACTGGCCCGCATGGCCGGGGCGCGGGTGATCGTCACCACCAGCGGCGCTGACAAGCTGGCCCATTTCCGCGCGCTGGGGGTCGAGGTCATCGACTATCGCACCGCCGATGTGCCCAAGGCCGTGGCCGCGCTGACCGCAGGCGATGGTGCCGATCTGGTGATCGACAATGTGGGCGAGCGGACATGGCCCGCCTCGCTGCGCGCCATGGCGCGGGGCGGCCATCTGGTGACCTGCGGCGCCACCACAGGCGCCCACCCTTCCGCCGATATCCAGCGGCTGTTCGTGCGGCAACTGTCGATCCACGGATCGACCATGGGCAGCCGCGAGGAGTTCCGCCGCCTGATCGCCGCCTTCGCCGCCGGCGCCTTCACCCCGCAGATCGACAGCACCTTCCCCCTTGCCGACGTGCCCCGCGCCTTCGACCGGCTGGAACACCCGGACCGGCTGGGCAAGATCATCATCACCATTGCCTGAGGGCCCCATGACCTATGACACCATCCTCACCCGCGTCGAACATGGCGTGGGCCTGATCACCCTCAACCGCCCCGAGGCGCTGAACGCCCTGAACGACCGGCTGACCCGCGAGGTTTCTGCCGCCGTTGATGCGATGGAGGCGGACGAGGCGGTGGGCGCCATCGTCCTGACCGGCTCGGCCCGCGCCTTTGCAGCCGGGGCAGACATCAAGGAAATCAAGGACAAGACCCTGTTCGATGTCTATTCCGAACAGTTCGTCACCGCGAGTTGGGAACGCATCGCCTCGGCCCGCAAACCCACCATCGCTGCCGTGTCGGGCCATGCCATCGGCGGCGGCTGCGAATTGGCGATGATGTGCGACATCATCGTCGCGGCAGACTGCGCCCGCTTTGCCCTGCCCGAAACCCGCATCGGCACCATCCCCGGCGCGGGCGGCACGCAGCGGCTGACCCGGGTCGTCGGCAAGGCGCTGGCGATGGACATGATCCTGACAGGCCGGGTGCTGACCGCCGAAGAGGCGCGGGCGGCGGGACTGGTGGCGCGGGTCGAACCGGATGACGCCTATCTGGACACCGCACTGGCACTGGCAGCGCAGATTGCGCGCTCGTCGCGCCCGGTGGTGATGCTGGCGAAAGAGGCGGTGAACAAGGCCTACGAGACGGCGCTGCAGGAAGGCATCCATCTGGAACGCCGCCTGCTTTACGCGACCTTCGCGCTGGAGGACCGGCGCGAGGGCATGGCCGCCTTCGCCGAAAAGCGCAAACCGCAGTTCCGCAACCGCTAGGCGGTGCAAACCCGTGGAAGCCGTGGAAAATCCCGGCTTCCGCCGCCCCGGCGCTTGCCGCCTCACCCCGCCTCGTCTAAGCAGGAGGCAAGAGAAAGGCAGGGGCCGATGCGCATTCTGATTACCAATGATGACGGGATCAACGCCCCCGGTCTGGAAGTGCTGACCGAGATCGCGCAGGCCATCGCCGGCCCCAAGGGCGAGGTCTGGACCGTGGCGCCCGCCTTTGAACAATCGGGCGTCGGCCATTGCATCAGCTATACCCACCCGATGCTGATCGCCAAGCTGGGCCCGCGCCGCTTTGCCACCGAAGGCAGCCCTGCCGATTGCGTGCTGGCCGCCATCTATGACGTGCTGGAAGGCGCACGACCCGATCTGGTGCTGTCGGGGGTAAACCGGGGCAACAATGCCGCCGAGAACACGCTCTATTCCGGCACGATCGGCGGCGCGATGGAAGCGGCGTTGCAGGGGATTCCGGCGATTGCGCTGTCGCAGTTCATGGGGCCGGAAACCAATGATCTGGCCGACCCGTTCGAGGCGGCCCGCGTGCATGGCGCCGACGTGGTGCGCGCGCTGCTCGACAAGGGCATCTGGCAGGCCGAGGCCGATTACCGCCTGTTCTACAACGTGAATTTTCCGCCTGTATCCGGCGCGAATGTCAAAGGCACCCGCATCGCCGCGCAAGGTTTCCGCCGCGATACCACCTTCTCCGCCGATCCGCATATCTCACCCTCGGGCAAGCGGTTTTTGTGGATCAAGGGGGGGCCGCAGCACACGCCGACCCAGCCCGGCACCGATGCCGCCGTCAATCTTGAAGGCTATGTCTCGGTCACCCCGATGCGCGCCGATCTGACCGCCCATGACGTGCTGGCAGAGCTTGAGGCGCGGTTCGCATGACGACAGAGGTGCCGGATCACGACGACGACCCGGCAGAACGCAAGATGCGCTTCCTTTTTGCCCTGCGCTCGCGCGGCGTGACCGACAGCCGCGTGCTCACCGCCATGGAGCGGATTGATCGCGGTCGTTTCGTGAAGAACATCTTCTCGGATCGCGCCTATGAAGACATGCCGCTGCCAATCTCTTGCGGCCAGACGATCAGCCAGCCCTCGGTCGTGGGGTTGATGACGCAGGCGCTGGCCGTGCAGCCGCGCGATGTGGTGCTGGAGGTGGGCACCGGATCGGGCTATCAGGCGGCGATCCTGTCGCTGCTGGCGCGCCGCGTCTATACAGTGGACCGGCACCGCCGCCTTGTGCGCGAGGCGGTCGATCTGTTCCGCGACCTGGGCCTGAACAACATCACCGCCGTCACCCGCGATGGCAGTTTCGGCCTGCCCGAACAGGCGCCGTTCGACCGCATCCTTGTCACCGCCGCCGCCGAAGACCCGCCGGGGCCGCTGCTGGCGCAGTTGAAGCCGGGCGGGGTAATGGTGCTGCCGGTCGGGCAATCCGATGCGGTGCAAAGCCTGATCAAGGTCACCCGCACCGATCAGGGGTTTGACTACGAGGAACTCCGCCCAGTGCGCTTTGTTCCGCTGGTCGAAGGGATCGCGTCAGAGTAGACTTTGGCCACCAGATACGGTGTAATCAGTCACGACCCGGGGCAACCGGGCGTCCGAGTTGAGGTAGATCCATGCGCAGTCACATCCGTTCCCCCCTTCCGCTGTTGCCCGCTTTCGGGTTGACCCTCGCGCTTGCGGCCTGCCAGTCGGGCGGTGGCAAACCCTTCGACTGGGATCTGCGGCGCAGCGGGCTCAGCACCGCCGAGGCGGCGCGCTCCGCCGCGCAAAACCGCCCCACGCCGGATGCGCGCGGCGTGATCTCCTATCCCGGCTATCAGGTGGCTGTCGCCCGGCGAGGCGATACCGTGGCCAGCCTTGCCGCGCGGGTTGGCGTCGATGCCGCAGAATTGTCACGCTACAACGCCACCAAGCCCGAAGCCCCGCTGCGCGACGGTGAGGTTCTGGCGCTGCCCCGCCGCGTGGCGGAAACCGCAGGCGGCAGCACCACGGGCGGCACCGGCGCCGTGGTCGGCGCGCCGATCCGCGCGGGCGCCATCGACGTGACCACCATCGCCACGACCGCCATCAACCGCGCCACGCCGACCGCGGCGACGGCCCCGGCCGCAACGCCCGCTTCGGGCTGGCAGAAAGGCCCCGATGCCGCCAGTCAGGCGCCGGGCGTCGAGCCGGCCCGCCATCAGGTGCAGCGTGGCGAAACCGCCTTCACCATCGCCCGAACCTACAATGTCACCGCCCG
Organism: Gemmobacter aquatilis; assembly: GCF_900110025.1. Taxonomy (GTDB): domain Bacteria; phylum Pseudomonadota; class Alphaproteobacteria; order Rhodobacterales; family Rhodobacteraceae; genus Gemmobacter; species Gemmobacter aquatilis. The sequence continues at coordinate 168,317 of NZ_FOCE01000005.1, forward strand.
CGATCTGGCCGACTGGAACGGGCTCGACGCCAATCTGACGGTGCGCGAAGGGCAATATCTGCTGATCCCGGTCGCCGTCGCGGCTGCAGCCCCCGCCGAAACCGCCGCTGTCACCCCACCCGGCGCAGGCTCGCCCACCCCGGTGCCGCCCTCGGCCTCCGAACCGCTGCCGGAAAAGGACGAGGCCCCGAACCCGGTGGCGCAGGGTGCGGACGGAGCATCCGCCCCGAAACCCGTAGCCGATCTGGGCGCCAACCGCACCGCCGCGTCGGCCAGCAAACTGGCGATGCCGGTCGGCGGTTCGGTGATCCGCGGCTATGCCAAGGGCAAGAATGACGGGATCGACATCGGCGCGTCAGCCGGGGCCACCGTCACCGCCGCCGAGGCCGGCACCGTCGCCGCGATCACCAAAAGCACCGATGGCGTGCCGATTCTGGTGATCCGCCACAGCGGCAACCTGCTGACGGTTTACGGCGGGATTGATGCGCTGAGCGTTGAAAAGGGCGCCACCGTGACGCGCGGGCAGGCCATTGCCAAGGTGCGCGCGGGCAGCCCCTCCTTCCTGCATTTCGAGGTGCGGCAGGGCTTCGACTCGGTCGATCCGATGAGCTATCTGCAATAAGCGAAAGGGGCAGGCTTGCAGGCCTGCCCCTTCAAGATCAAAGACTTACGCCGTGCCGCGCCGCCAGATCGGTGAAGAACTGCCACGCCACCCGGCCTGACCGCGACCCGCGTGTCGCCTGCCATTCGATCGCCTCAGCCCGCAGCACATCGGGGGCAACCTGCACGCCATGCGCCGCGCAATAACCGTCGATCATCGCCAGATATTCATCCTGCGAACAGGGATGGAACCCCAGCCACAGCCCGAAACGATCTGACAGCGAGACCTTTTCCTCCACCGCCTCGCCGGGGTTGATCGCGGTGGAGCGTTCATTCTCGATCATGTCGCGCGGCATCAGGTGACGGCGGTTCGAGGTGGCATAGAGGATCACATTGTCCGGCCGCCCCTCGATCCCGCCATCCAGCACGGCCTTCAGGCTTTTGTAATGCTGGTCATCATGGCTGAACGACAGGTCGTCACAGAACAGCACGAACCGCGCCTGTGACTGGCGCAGATGCGCCAGCAGCCGCGCGACCGAGGGCAGATCCTCGCGCGACAGTTCCACCAGCTTCAGATCCAGCCCGCGCGCGCAGATCGCCGCGTGAACCGCCTTGACCAGACTGGATTTTCCCATCCCGCGCGCGCCCCAAAGCAGCGCGTTGTTGGCGGGCAGCCCTTGGGCGAAGTGCAGCGTGTTGTCGAACAGCGTGTCGCGCGCCCGGTTCACCCCCACCAACAGCGACAGATCCACCCGCGCCACCTTGGCCACCGGCTCCAGCCGGTCCGGCCCGGTATGCCAGGCGAAGGCACTGGCCGCCGTGAAATCCGGCGCAGGTTGTGGCGGCGGGGCCAACCGCTCCAGCGCCTCGGCGATGCGGGTCAGCGCATCGGGCGAAAAGGCATCCAGACTCATGCGTCCTCCTCGTCCTCGATCCAGCTGCCATCGGCGCGCATGCGGGCTTCGCGGCTCTTCTCGATCCGGCGAATGATGTGGATCGAGATTTCATACAACGGATAGATCGCGGCAAACAGGATGACCTGGCTCATCACATCCGGCGGGGTCGCCACGGCGGCCAGCACCAGAATGCCCACCACCGCATATTTCCGCATCGAGGCCAGACCCTTGGCCGAAACCAGCCCCGCCTTGCCCAGCAGCGTCAGCAACACCGGCAGTTGGAAGCACAGGCCGAAGGCGAGGATGAATTTCATCGTGACGCCCAGATATTCCTGCGCCGAGCCCTGAAACATGATGCCCGGCACCGGCTTGTCCGCCACTGCAGCGGCCGCGTCGGTCGCGGCGGTGGCAACTGCGGCCGCCTCTTGCCCCATCTGCTGGAACTGCAGGAAGAAGCCGAAGGCGGTGGGCAGCACGACGTAATACGAGAAGGTCGCGCCAAAGAAGAACATCACCGGAGAGGCGATCAGAAACGGTAAAAGCGCATTCTTTTCAGCGCGATACAGCCCCGGCGCCACAAAGCGCCACAACTGGTAGCCGATCACCGGAAAGGCCAGAACCAGCGCGCCGAACAACGAGATGTTGATGGCGACGAACAGGCCTTCCTGCGGTGAAATCAGCACAAGCTGGCAGTTCTGCCCCTGCGCGGCCAGCGCATTGCAGATCGGCTGCGCCAGAAAGTTGAACACGTCCATGGCAAAGGGATAGACCGTGAACATGCCGATGATGAAGGTCAGCGCCGACCACATGAGCCGTTTGCGCAGCTCGGCCAGATGTTCCACCAAGGGGGCGGCGCTGTCGTCGATCGTCTCGTCAGCCATGGTTTACTCTTTGTTCGCCGCACCGCTGGCCACAGCGGCAGCGGGGGCCGGTTGCGGCGGTTCATGGTCAAAATCCGCATCTGCGGCGATTTCGGCGGCGGTGGCGGCCTTTGCCTTTGCGGCAGCTTCGGCGGCGCGCATCTCGGCCATCGCCTGCGTGGCAGGCGTCTGCGGGCCGGTCATGCTGCGCGTCGGGTCCCATTTCTCGAACTTGGTCGCGGCAGTTTCCAGCGCGTCCAGCCCGAGGTTTTTCTTCGACACCACCTCCGACAGATCGCGGCGCACCTCGTCCAGCCCGGCGCTTTTGGCCGCGTCATCCATGGCGTGCTGAAACTCGCGCGCCATGCTCCGCAGCTTGCCGGTGACCCGGCCCAGCGTGTGAAACATGCGCGGCAAGTCTTTCGGACCCACCACGATCAGCGCGACGATCCCGATCAGGATCAACTCGCTCCAGCCTATATCCAGCATGTCCTGCCCTTCCAGAAACCAGATCTAGCGCAAACGCGGCTCAGACCTTGTCTTTCTCGGTGACAGGCGTCACGTCGCGCACGGTATCGACGGCCGGCGGTTCTTCGGCGGCAGCGGTGGTGCTGTCCTTCACGCCTTTCTTGAAGGCGGTGATGCCCTTGCCAACTTCGCCCATCAGATTGCTGATCTTGCCGCGCCCGAACAGCACAAGCACAACGGCGGCGATGATGATGATTTCAAGCGGTCCGAATCTTCCCATGTCAGTCTCCAAAAGGTGCGAGCGGCACCTGTTACCCCTTCATCTCTACGCCGACCCTGCCGCGTATCAAGCCCCGATCCGCCCCCCGGCGGGACTTGCTGACAGCTAGATGTCAGTTGCCTTGGCTTGACTCGGTCGGGGCGCAGGATCATTTTGTGACATGAGCCGCAACGACCGCCTGTTCGATCTTGTCCAGATCCTGCGAGATGGACGGCTGCACCGATCAAGTGATCTGGCGCAGCGGCTTGGTGTGTCCACCCGCACGATCTGGCGCGACATGGCGGTGCTGGCCGGGTCTGGCCTGCCGGTGGAAGGAGAGCGCGGGGTGGGCTATATCTTGCGTGCGCCGGTCACGCTGCCCCCACTGATATTGACGATCGACGAGTTGGCGGTGCTGCAACAGTTTCTGGCCGCCACTTCAGAGGCGCCTGAAGGCACGCTGCCGCGCGGCGCGCGGTCGCTGGCGGCGAAGATCGCGGCGGTGTTGCCACAGGTGGCCGAAGACCCCGCCTAGCCGCGCGGATGGGCCGGAAACACGAAGCAGCGGTCGCGGCGGATCATCAGCCACAGCACGGTTCCGGGCTTGGGCAGAAACACGCCCGGCACGGCGGCGGTGAGGGTGGATTTGTCGTAATCCATTGAAAACTCGACCAGACTTTCCCGCCCAAGGAAGCGGGCACGGGTCACCGTGCCGCGGGCGGGGGTGCCATCCATCGGCGTAGGGTTGGGGCCGCGCCCGGCGCGGTCAAAGTCGATCTTGATGTGCTGCGGGCGGATGATGATCTCGACCGCGCCGCCATCGGCATGGCCGGGCGTGAGGAAGTCACCAAAGGGCGTCAGTGTCAGCGCCCCACGAGAAACACCTGGTATCACGTTGATATCACTGAAGAACGCCGCCGCGGCCTTATCGACCGGGCTGTTGTAGACATTGTAGGGAGAGCCGCGTTGCACGATATGGCCGCCGCGCATCAGGGCGATTTCATCGGCCATGCGCAGCGCCTCGTCCGGCTCGTGCGTTACCAGAAGAACGGCGGCGCCTTCCTCTTTCAGAACCTCCAGCGTGGTATCGCGAATCCCGTCGCGCAAGCGGTTGTCGAGGCCGGAAAACGGCTCGTCCATCAGCATCAGCCGGGGGCGCGGCGCGAGCGCGCGGGCCAGCGCCACGCGCTGCTGTTCCCCCCCTGAAAGCTGGTGGGGGTGCTTGTCGCCATATCCAGAAAGATTAACCTTCTCAAGAAGTTCCGAGACTCTCTTCATCCTGGAATCGCGGTCGCCCTGCAGACCGAACGCCACGTTGCGCGCCACGGTCAGATGCGGGAACAGCGCGAAATCCTGAAACATCAGGCCGACGCCGCGCGCCTCGGGTGGCAGGGTGCGACCGGCGCCGAACACCGGCACCCCGTCGATCAGGATCTCGCCGGAATCGGGGGTTTCCACCCCGGCGATCATGCGCAGGGTGGTGGATTTGCCGCAGCCCGAGGGGCCGAGCAGGCAGGTCACCTGCCCCGGCGCGATGGTCAGCGAGACATTGTTTACCACAGGCCGCCCGCCGAAGCTGCGGGTCAGCGCGCGGATCTCGAGGCGGGGAACGGGCTGCGGCACGGGACTATCCGAGGAAATTGATCAGGTTTCTGCCTAGCAGCCCGCCCGGCCCGAGACAAGACGCGCAAACGGGGGGTGACATCCGTACACCCCCCGTACACCGCCTGTGCCGCAGCGGTGCCGCGTTTTCACATCGTCACATTGGTCGCCCCGCCATCCAGCAGGATGTTCTGGCCGACGATGAAGCCCGCATGCTGCGAGGCGAGGAAGGCACACATCGCCCCGAACTCGGCGGCGGTGCCATAGCGGCGGGCGGGGATGGTGGCCATGCGTTGCGCGCGCGCCGCGTCCATGTCGATGCCCTGTGCCTTGGTCACGCCGGTATCCAGCGCGGTGGCGCGGTCGGTGTCATGGATGCCGGGCAGCAGGTTGTTGACGATGACGCCAAAGGGCGCGACCTGCCGCGCCGTGCCCGCGACATAGCCGGTCAGCCCGGTGCGCGCGGCATTGGACAGGCCCAGTTGCGCAATCGGCCCCTTCACCGATTGCGAGGTGATGTTGACCACCCGTCCCCAGCCCCGGTCGATCATCGCGGGCATCAGTGCGGTCATCAGCGCGATGGGGGTCAGCATATTGGCATCCAGCGCGCGGATGAAATCGTCGCGCGTCCAGTCGCTCCACAGGCCGGGGGGCGGGCCGCCGGCATTGGTCACCAGAATGTCCACCGGGCCGACGGCGGCCAGAACCTGCGCCCGGCCGTCTTCGGTGGTGATGTCGGCGGCAATGGCGGTGACCTGCACGCCATGGGCGGCACGAATCGCCGCCGCCGTCGCCTCCAGCGCTTCGGCGCCGCGGGCGTTCAGCACCAGATCGACGCCCGCCTCGGCCAGTGCCTCGGCGCAGCCCCGGCCAAGGCCTTTGGACGAGGCGCAGACCAGCGCCCGTTTGCCGCGAATTCCCAGATCCATTGCGCGTTCCTCCTGTCGTTGCGGCGCTGAGCCTAGCAACTGCGGGCGGTGACGGAAAGTCCTGCCTCTGGCCGCGACGCTGCCCAAGATTCGCTCCAATCCTTTGATCATCTGTGCTTGACCCGGCGGCTGCGCTCATGTTTGCACCGCCTACGCCCTTAAGATCACAGCCGGATCCCGCCCATGACCGACATGCCGACACCGCATTCCCTTCCCGGACAGACCTGCATGGTCTTTCCGGCGGATGCGATCTTTGTGTCGATCGGCGTCAATCTGGGGGATGCGCTGCGTGGCCCGGCCGAGGTCTGCCCCGGCGACATCTACGAGCTGGACCGCGACTTTGCCGCCGAACGGCTGGTGCTGGCGCGGGCGGCGGGGGTGCAGCATGTGGCGCCGGGATCGGCGCTGGGGCAGCCCGGCGATGCGGTGACGCTGATCGGGCGCTATACGCTGATGGGTGATGACGGCAACCGGGTGGAACTGTTGATGCTGGCGCTGGCCGGGACACAGGCGGGGCTATACGCGGCGCCGCTGTCGCCGATGGGTGCGGGCATCGAATATTCGCTTGTGAAGGTGGAAGAGGCACCCGAGGCGGCGCCTTTGTCGGAACTGCTCTGCGTCAGCTTTGCGCGGGGCACGCAGATCACCATGGCCGATGGCAGCCAGCGCCCGATCGAGGCGCTGGTGGCGGGCGAACGGGTGCTGACGCGCGATCACGGGCCGCAGCCGGTGCGCTGGGTCGGCCATGCCACGCTGCGCGCGGTGGGGGCCTTTGCGCCGGTGGTGATTTCGGCGGGGGCGATGGGCAATGCGGGGGATCTGATCGTCAGCCAGCACCACCGCATGTTCCTGTATCAGCGCCAGCGGCGCGGCGGCTTGCCCACGTCGGAGCTGCTGGTGCAGGCGCGGCATCTGGTGAATGGCGAGACGATCTTCCTGCGCGAGGGCGCCTTCATCGACTATTTCAGCCTGGTCTTCGACCGGCACGAGATCGTCTATGCCGAAGGGATCCCCGCCGAAAGCCTGCTGGTGACCGAGGCCACACTGTCGCGCCTGCCCAAAGAACTGTCCGCCGAAGTGCAGGCGCGCTTTCCGGGGCTGAGCCAGGTGCAGCATTTCGGCACCGAAACCGGGCAACTGGTGCTGGAGCCGCCCGCCGACCCCGCGCTGCGCCGCCCGATGCGGGGCTGACCCGCGCCTGTCTTTCATCTTGGCCCAAATATCCCGGGGGTCCGGGGGCAGCGCCCCCGGCGCGTGCCGCCCGTTCCCCCCTGCCTGATCCATTGCGAAAACCCGCTGTCCGGGGTATTGCCCTGCCCATGCTGGACAATCGCCCCACCCTCCCGCCTGAAATCGCCCGCCGCCGGACCTTCGCGATCATCGCGCACCCGGATGCCGGCAAGACCACGCTGACGGAAAAGTTCCTCCTGTTCGGGGGCGCCATTCAGATGGCCGGTCAGGTGCGCGCCAAGGGCGAGGCGCGGCGCACGCGATCCGACTTCATCAAGATGGAGCAGGAGCGCGGGATTTCGGTCTCCGCCAGCGCCATGTCGTTCGATTTCCGCGACTATCGCTTCAATCTGGTGGATACGCCCGGCCACAGCGATTTTTCCGAGGATACCTATCGCACGCTGACGGCGGTGGATGCCGCCGTGATGGTGATCGACGGGGCCAAGGGTGTGGAAAGCCAGACGCGCAAACTGTTCGAGGTGTGCCGGTTGCGCGACCTGCCGATCCTGACCTTCTGCAACAAGATGGACCGCGAGGCGCGCGACACCTTCGAGATCATCGACGAGATTCAGGAGAATCTGGCGATCGACGTGTCGCCTGCAAGCTGGCCCATCGGCCAGGGGCGTGATTTCCTTGGCTGCTATGACATTCTGAACGATCGTTTGGAATTGATGGACCGGGCGGATCGCAACCGCGTGGCGGAAACCATCCAGATCAACGGGCTGGACGATCCGCAACTGGCGGACCATGTGCCCGCCGACCTGCTGGAAAAGCTGCGCGAAGAGCTGGAAATGGCGCGCGAGTTGCTGCCGGTCTTTGACCGCCAGAGCTTTCTCGAAGGGCATATGACGCCGATCTGGTTCGGCTCGGCGATCAATTCCTTTGGCGTGAAAGAGCTGATGGACGGGATCGGCAAATACGGTCCGGAACCGCAGCCGCAGCCCACCGCGACGCGCAAGGTGGCCCCCGAGGAAAGCGCCGTGACGGGCGTTGTGTTCAAGGTGCAGGCCAATATGGACCCCAAGCACCGCGACCGCGTCGCCTTTGTGCGCCTTGCCTCGGGCCATTTCGAACGCGGCATGAAGCTGACCCATGTGCGCACGAAAAAGCCGATGGCGGTGGCCAACCCGGTGATGTTCCTCGCCGCCGACCGCGAATTGGCAGAGGAGGCCTGGGCGGGTGACATCATCGGCATCCCGAACCACGGGCAGTTGCGCATCGGCGATGCGCTGACCGAGGGCGAGGCGCTGCGCTTTACCGGCATCCCGTCTTTCGCGCCGGAACTGCTGCAGGGCGTGCGGGCGGGCGATCCGATGAAGGCCAAGCATCTGGAAAAGGCGCTGATGCAGTTTGCCGAAGAAGGTGCCGCCAAGGTGTTCAAGCCGATGATCGGATCGGGCTTCATCGTGGGCGTGGTGGGTGCGCTGCAATTCGAGGTGCTGGCCAGCCGGATCGAGCAGGAATATTCGCTGCCGGTGCGGTTTGAACCTTCGCAGTTCACCTCCGCCCGCTGGCTGACCGGGGCGAAGGCGGATGTGGAGAAATTCGTCAACGTCAACAAGGGCCATATCGCCTATGACAATGACGGCGATCTGGTCTACCTGACCCGCCTGCGCTGGGACATCGACCGGGTGGAACGCGACCACCCGGAACTGAAGCTGACGGCGACGAAAGAGATGATGGTGTAAGCGGCGGGCGCGAACGGTCTTGTCCACGGCGGCGGAATCGCGCGACACTTCGCCCGGTTTCGCCGATGACCCCGAACGGAGACGACATGACCGAACCACGCGCCTTTCTGGTTGGCACGGCCAAGAACGAGGGGCCCTATATCCTCGAATGGGTGGCGCATCACCTTGAGACGGGCTTCACCGACATTGCCATCTACCAGAACGACTCGGACGATCTGACCCATGAAATCCTCCTGCTGCTGCAGGCGATGGGGGTGATTCAGTATTACGAGAATCCGGCGCCGCGCGGCACCAATCAGGTGAAGGCCTATTCGCGCGCCAGCAAGTTGCGGGAGTTCAAAAGCGCCGATTATGCCATGGCGCTGGATCTGGACGAGTTTCTGGTGGTGAAAACCGGCGGGGGCCGGATTGCCGATCTGGAAGCCGCCGCCCCGCCCTTCGATCTGATGATGGTAAACTGGCGGCTCTATGGGTCATCGGGCAAGCGGCTGATGAGCTATCGCAAACAGACCGAACGCTTCACCATGGCGGATTATCCGATGCAGGATAACAGCCATTTCAATGCCTTCAAGGCGCTGTTCCGCCCGGCGCTGTATGACCGGCCCGGCATCCACCAGCCGCAGCCGAAACCGGGTGTCACCGCCGCGCCGCGCATCACCAATGGCTCGGGCCTGCTGCCGGGGCAGTATCTGGTGAAGAATTACAACTCCACCGATCCGGGCGGGCAGAGCCTCGCGCAGATCAACCATTACATCGTGCGCGATCTGGATACGTTCATCGTGAAAACCCGGCGCGGATCGGCGCATCAGGATGACCGCGAGGTGGGGCTGAAATACTGGGCGCTGCGCAACCGCAATTTCGTGGAGGATGCCAGCATGAAACCCTGGCTGCCCCGCATGTTCGAGCGGCTGCGCGCGTTGGATGACGCCTCGGGCGGGCGGCTGGTGCGGCTGCGCCGCCAGTCGATCGCGCGGCACAAGGAAAAATTCGCCGCCGTGATGCAAGACCCCGAAGCGCAGCGCCTGCGCAAGGATTGCCTGAAATTCGAGGGGCTTGTGCCGCTGATCGGGTCTTACAAGGACTACATCTGACGGCCGGGCTTGACCTTGGCGGCAATTTGGGCTAACCGCGAGGCATGGCACGTTGCCAAGACGCCGGGGCGCCCGGAACGATGCGTCCCTCTCAATTCCTGCGGGCCGATCCCGCTGTGACAGGACGTATATGACCAAATTCTCTGATCTCGCGCTTGATCCGCGTGTTACGCAAGCCGTCGCGGAAGCGGGCTATGAAACCCCCACCCCGATTCAGGCACAGGCGATCCCGCCCGCCCTGCAAGGCCGCGACGTGCTGGGCATCGCCCAGACCGGCACCGGCAAGACGGCAAGCTTCGTGCTGCCGATGATCACGCTGCTGGGCCAAGGCCGGGCGCGGGCGCGGATGCCGCGCAGCCTCGTGCTGTGCCCGACGCGCGAACTGGCGGCGCAGGTGGCCGAAAACTTTGAAACCTATGCGAAATATACCAAGCTGACCAAGGCGCTGCTGATCGGCGGCGTGGCGTTTGGCGAACAGGACAAGCTGATCGACCGCGGCGTCGATGTGCTGATCGCCACCCCGGGCCGGTTGCTGGACCATTTCGAGCGCGGCAAGCTGCTGCTGACCGGCGTGCAGATCATGGTGGTGGACGAGGCGGACCGGATGCTCGACATGGGGTTCATCCCTGATATCGAGAAGATCTTCTCGCTGACGCCGTTCACCCGGCAGACCTTCTTCTTCTCGGCCACCATGGCGCCGGAAATCGAGCGGATCACCAAGACCTTCCTGAGCAATCCGGTGAAGATCGAAGTGGCACGGCAAAGCTCGTCTTCGGAAACCATCGAACAGGCGCTGATCCAGATCACGCCGTCGCGCAAGGACCGGTCTTTCGCCGACAAGCGCGCGGTGCTGCGGGCGCTGATCAAGGCCGAGGGCGAAAGCTGCACCAACGCGATCATCTTCTGCAACCGCAAGATGGATGTGGATGTGGTGGCCAAGTCGCTGAAGGCGCATGGGTTCAACGCGGCGCCGATCCATGGCGATCTGGACCAGTCGCAGCGCACGAAAACGCTGGACGGGTTCCGCGACGGCTCGCTGCATCTGCTGGTGGCATCGGACGTGGCGGCGCGCGGGCTGGACATTCCGGCGGTGAGCCATGTGTTCAACTTCGACGTGCCGTCGCACCCGGAGGATTATGTGCACCGCATCGGCCGCACTGGCCGCGCCGGGCGCAAGGGCAAGGCCTTCACCATCGCGGTGCCGTCGGATGAGAAATATCTGACCAATATCGAGAATCTGGTAAAACAGCCGATCCCGCGCGGATCGGTGCCGGAAGGCTTTACCCTGCCGGAACCGGGCGCGCGCCCGGATCGGCCCGAACGGTCGGACCGCAAGGATGATCGCGGCCCGCGCGGCAAAGGCGGCAAGCCCCAGACCCGCGACGACCGCAAGCCGCAACGCGACGAGCCCAAGCCGCAGCGTGAAGAACCCGTGGTCGTTGTGGCCGAAGCCCCGCGCAAGGAAGAGCGGCGCGACAGCCCGCGCCCGGCGGCACCGGCCCATCATGGCCATGGCCATGTCCATCACCACGGCACCGGCCATGTGGCGCCGCGCGAAGAGCGTCGGGATGACCGGCGCGACTATCGCGGGCGCAATGATCGCGACGACCGTGTGGTCGGCATGGGCGACCATGTGCCGGATTTCATCCTGCGCAGCTTCAAGCTGCCCGAGCGGGTGGTGGACGAGACCGAGAACGAGCTGCCGGAATTGCCGGCGGTGGAAACCGAAACCGCCGACGCGGAATGACAAAAAGGGGCGCTGCGGCGCCCCTTTGCTTTATGTCCCATCCATCTGCCAGAAGATTGGGGGCGCTGCCCCCGCCGCGCGTGCCGCGCGCCTCCCCCGGAGTATTTTTGCCAGGGTGATGGGAAAAGCGCAGCCTTGCCCCTTCATCCTGGCCCAAATACTCAAAAAAAGACCGTGAAACCAAGCGGGGCGCCAGTCAGGTGCCCCACCGGCGCGGTCATTCTTCGATCAGGCGCGAGACGATCACGGTGACTTCGGGTTTCTTGCCGATTTCCTCGACCGCGACCTGACGGACGATGCGGCGGATGGCTTCGTCCATCTTGTCATCGTCGCGCATCACCTTGGCGGGGGCATTGCCGAGGAATTCGGTGATCTCGGTCTCCATCGCATCGGCCAGCGCGGTGCCGCGTTTGCCGATTTCGGGCAGGCCCATCAGTTCGACCCAGGCGTCGCCCAGCGGATCGTCCTGTTCATCGAGGATCACGGTGGCGACGGCATGGCCGTTCAGCGCCATGCGGATGCGTTCGCGGATCACGCCATCCATCGCGCCGATCAGCACCGAGCCGTCGAGATAGAGCCGCCCGGTGTCGATATATTCGGCCACTTCAGGGGTGGGGCCGGTCAGGTCGATCATCATGCCATTGGTGGCGATTTCGGCGGCGATGCCGCGTGCCGCGGCCAGTTTGGCATGTTCGCGGAGGTGGCGGTGTTCGCCATGCATCGGGATCAGGATCTCTGGCTTCAGGATCTCGTGCATCTTTTCGAGATCGGGGCGGTTGGCATGGCCCGACACATGGTAACGCCCGTTGGTATCATCGACGACATCGACGCCCATTTCCGAAAAGGCGTTCATGATGCGGCCGACGCCGCGTTCATTGCCCGGAATGGTTTTGGAGGAGAACAGGAAGGTGTCGCCCTCCTTCATCTCCAGCCCGAGATAGCGACCGCGCGCCAGTTGCGCGGTGGCGGCGCGGCGTTCGCCCTGGCTGCCGGTGACGATCAGCATCAGATTCTGGCGCGACACTTCCACCGCCATTTCGGCGGGGATGGTGGGGGGCATGCCGGTCAGCACGCCGGTTTCCTCGCCCACCTTGACCATGCGCTGCATGGCGCGGCCCAGAAGGCAGACCGAGCGGCCTGCGGCGCGCCCGGCCTCGGCCAGGGTTTTCAGGCGGGCGACGTTGGAGGCGAAGGTGGTGGCCACCACCATGCCGCCGGCATTGGCGATCAGCCCGTGCAGCGGATCGGCCAGCGTGGTTTCCGACCGGCCCGGCAGCGGCGAGAAGACGTTGGTGCTGTCGCACATCAGGGCGCGGATCGGCGCCTCGGCAGCGATGTCGCGGAACAGCGCTTCGTTCCAGCCCTCGCCCACCACCGGCGAGGGATCCAGCTTGAAGTCGCCGGAATGGAACAGCCGCCCGGCGGGCGTGTCGATGATCAGCGCCGAACTTTCGGGGATCGAATGGGCGACCGGCACGAATTGCAACTTGAAGGGACCGGCCTCGATCACGGCGGGGCGGGCCTCGACCGTGTGGATCACATCGAGCGGGTGGCCGTGTTCTTCAAACTTCAGGCGGCCGATGGCGGCGGTGAAGCGGCGGGCATAGACGCGCTTCTTCAGCCGGGGCCAGAGGTGCCCCAGCGCGCCGATGTGATCTTCGTGCGCATGGGTGATGAAGATCGCCTCGATCCGGTCCAGCCGGTCTTCCAGCCATTTCACATCGGCCATGATCAGATCGACGCCGGGCGTCGTTTCCATCTCGCCGAAGGTCACGCCCAGATCGACGACGATCAGGCGTTCGCGGTCTTCGGGGCCGTAGCCATAGACATAGCAGTTCATGCCGATTTCGCCGGCGCCGCCCAGAGGCAGATAGATCAGGCGGTTCGTCGTGCTCATGCGGTTTCCAGTTCCTTGTTGTGGCGGTGGATGAGGACGAGGCCATGCATCGTCAGATCGTCTTCCACCGAATGAAATAGTTCGGTTCCCTGCTGGAACAAAGGGGCGAGGCCGCCGGTTGCGATGACCATCATCGGGTTTTCGCGCTCGGCGCGGATCTGGCGCACGATGCCTTCGACGAGGCCGATATATCCCCAATACACGCCCGCCTGCATGCAGGCCACCGTATTCGTGCCGATGGCAGAGTGCGGGCGGGCGATGTCGATATGCGGCAGGGCGGCGGCGGCCATGTGCAGCGCCTCCAGCGACAGGTTCACGCCGGGGGCAATGACGCCGCCGATATAGGCGCCGTCCACATCCACCACGTCGAAGGTGGTGGCGGTGCCGAAATCGACCACGATCAGGTTGCCGCCATGGCGATCGAAGCCCGCGACGGTGTTCACCAGCCGGTCGGGGCCGACGGTGGTGCCCTGATCGACGCGCGGCGCGACGGGCAGCGCACATTCGGGCTTGCCCACGACGATGGGGCGGCAGTCGAAATAGCGGTTGCACAGCACGCGCAGGTTGAACACCACGCGCGGCACGGTGGAGGAGATGATCGCCTCGGTGATATGCGCCTCGGTTTTCGTCAGCATCAGCAGCGACGAGAACCAGACGAAATATTCGTCGGCGGTGCGTTTGTGATCGGTGGCGATGCGCCAGGTGGCGCGGAACTGTGCGCCGTCCCAGATGGAAAACACGGTGTTGGTATTGCCGCAGTCGATGGCGAGGAGCATGGGGCCTCTCTCAGAAAAAAACCTCGGCGGCGGGGATGGCGACCCGCGTGCCGGACATGTTGAGCACCAGCGCGCCGGTGCTGTCGATGGTCTCGAAAATACCGTCGCGGGTGGTGGTGCCGGTGCGGGCGCGGATCTTTTCGCCCAGGCGCGCGGCGCGCGACAGCCAGGCGGCGCGCAGCGGGGCGAAGCCTTCGGTGGTGAAGGTCGCCTCCCATGCCGCGAAGGCGGGGGCGAGGTGGTCGAGGAAGGTTTCGGGCGGGATGCGCAGCCCGGTTTCGCCCAGCAGGCTGACCGGGGCGACGGCGCCGGGTTCCACCTGTTCGGGCGTGGGGGCGGCGATCAGGTTGACGCCGATGCCGATCACCAGATGCGAGACCTGCCCGCCCTGCCCCGCGCTTTCCAGCAGGATGCCGGCCAGCTTGCCGCCATTGCACAGCACGTCATTGGGCCATTTCAGCGCGAAGGCCTGCGGCAGGCCGGTGAGGTTGACGCAGGCATCATAGAGCGCGAGGGCGGCGGCGAAGCTGCGCAGTGCCACCTGATCGGCGGGGCCTGCCGGTTTCATCACCAGCGAGCCGTAGAAATTGCCGCGCGGGCTGCTCCACGGGCGGCCCCGGCGGCCACGCCCGGCGGTCTGCTCGCCCGCAATGACCCACGCCGGACCTGAGAGGCCCGGCGCGAGGGATGCCGCAAAGGCATTGGTGCTGTCTACCGCAGGCAGGGCGTGGCGGGCCACGCCTGCGGGCCAAGCGGGTTTAGCGCACAAGGGCTTCTGCCGCGATGGCCGCTGCCGGGTCGATGCCCATCAGGTTGACGATGCCGACGACCATGATCGCCGCCGAGGCCATGAGGGCCAGCCATTGCACCGCGCCCATCCGGCTTTCGACGCCATCGGTTTCCTTGCCGAAATACATGTAGAACACGAGGCGCAGGTAGTAGAAGGCGCCGATCACCGAGGCCACGGCGCCTGCGGTGGCAAGCCACACCATGCCCGCATCGACGGTGGCCTTCAGCACATAGAACTTCCCGAAGAAGCCCAGCATCGGCGGCACACCGGCGAGGCTGAACAGCAGCACCAGCATGGCCAGCGCCTTCAGCGGTTCCTTTTTCGAGAACATGTTGAGCGCGTGGATATCCGAAACCGGCTTGCCGTCCCGTTCCAGCGACAGGATGAAGGCGAAGGTGCCGACGTTCATGGTGACATAGATCGCCATGTAGACCAGCATCGCCTGCACCCCCGCTGCCGTGCCGGCGGCAAGGCCAAGCAGCGCATAGCCCATATGGGCGATGGAGGAATAGGCCATCAGGCGCTTGAGGTCTTTCTGGCCAATGGCGGCAACCGCGCCGAGGAACATCGACAGCAGCGACATCGCCGCGATGACCTGCGTCCAGTCCGCCGGGATGGCGCCGAAGGCGTCATAGACGAGGCGGGCGAACAGCGCCATGGCGGCGACTTTCGGCGCGGTGGCGAAGAAGGCGGTCACCGGGGTCGGCGAGCCTTCGTAGACATCGGGCGCCCACATGTGGAACGGCGCGGCAGACACCTTGAAGGCCAGACCGGACAGCATGAACACAAGGCCGAACAGCAGGCCCAGCGGCACGCCCTCGCCCAGCGTGGACAGGATGCCCGAGAACAGCGTGGTGCCCGCATAGCCATAGGTCAGCGAAGCGCCATAGAGCAGCAGACCCGAGGAGAAGGCGCCGAGCACGAAGTATTTCAGCCCGGCCTCGGTCGATTTGGCACTGTCGCGGCGGATCGAGGCGATGACGTAAAGCGCCAGCGATTGCAGTTCGAGACCGATATAGAGCGCCATCAGGTCGCCCGCCGAGACCATCATCATCATGCCGACAACCGACAGGGCGACGAGGATCGGGTATTCAAACCGGGCAAGGCCGCGGCGCTGCATGTAATCGGCGCTCATCACCAGAACGGCGGCGGCGGAGAGCAGGATGGTGACCTTGGCAAAGCGGGCGAAGGGATCATCGTTGAACATGCCGCCAAAGGCGGTGCGCGCGCCTTCGCCGTTCACGCCAATCCAGACGGCGAGCAGCGCAAACACCGCCGCCGTGGCCCAGGTGATCAGCCCGGTGGTCTTGTCCTTGCCGGTATAGACCCCGAACAGCAGCGCGGCCATGGCGAAGAGCGCCAGAATGACCTCGGGCAGGAGGATGTTGAAATCGGAACCAGTCATCTTGCGGCCCTCAGTGGCTGGCCGCTTCCGCCACGTCGGACGACGTGGGGATGGCAGCATGGTATTCGGTCACGAGCTGTCCCACCGAAGGGCCGATCATGTCGGTCACCAGCGAAGGATACACGCCCAGAAGCAGGGTCATCACCACCAGCGGGGCGAAGATCGCCTTTTCGCGGGAGGTCATGTCGGTGATGGATTTCAGCGCCTCTTTCACCAGATCGCCAAAGACGACGCGGCGGTAGAGGAACAGCGCATAGGCCGCCGAGAAGATCACGCCCGAAGTGGCGACAGCGGCCACCCAGGTATTGACCTGGAAGATGCCCATCAGCGTCAGGAATTCACCGATGAAGCCCGAAGTGCCCGGCAGGCCGACATTGGCCATGGTGAAGAACATGAAGATCAGCGCATAGGCGGGCATGCGGATGACAAGGCCGCCATAAGCGTCGATGTCGCGGGTGTGCATGCGGTCATAGATCACGCCGACGCAAAGGAACAGCGCGCCCGAGATGAAGCCGTGGCTGACCATCTGGAAGATCGCGCCGTCGATGCCCTGCTGGTTGGCGGCGAAGATGCCCATGGTCACATAGCCCATGTGCGCGACCGACGAATAGGCGATCAGCTTTTTCATGTCCTGCTGAGCCAGCGCGACCAGCGAGGTGTAGACGATGGCGATGGCCGACATCCACAGCACCAGCGGCGTCATCACGTCAGCCCCCACCGGAAACATCGGCAGCGAGAAGCGCAGGAAGCCGTAGCCCCCCATCTTCAGCATGATCGCGGCCAGCACGACAGACCCCGCCGTCGGCGCCTGAACGTGGGCATCGGGCAGCCAGGTATGCACCGGCCACATCGGCATCTTCACCGCGAAGCTGGCGAAGAAGGCGAGGAACAGCAGCGTCTGCAAGCCGCCGACGATCTGCAGGCCGCCGATCGACAGGGTTTCCGAAGCGAAGGTATGCGACATCAGCGCCACCATGTCGGTGGTGCCCGCATCGACATACATGGCGATCATCGCCACCAGCATCAGCACCGAGCCGAGGAAGGTGTAGAGGAAGAACTTGAAGGCCGCATAGATGCGTTCCTTGCCGCCCCAGATGCCGATGATCAGGAACATCGGGATCAGGCCCGCCTCGAAGAACAGGTAGAACAGCACCAGATCCAGCGCGCAGAACACGCCGAGCATCAGCGTTTCCAGCAGCAGGAAGGCGATCATGTATTCCTTCACCCGCGTCTCGACGCCCCAGCAGGCGGCGATGGTGATCGGCATCAGGAAGGTTGTCAGCAGCACGAACAGCACCGAAATGCCGTCGATGCCCATCTTGTACTGCAGGCCAAGGATCCATTCGCGATCCTCGACGAATTGCATCCCGGTATTGGCGGGATCGAAGCCGGTCAGGATCACCAGCGACACAAGGAAGGTGGCGGTGGTGGCCAGCAGCGCAACCCATTTGGCGTTGCGCTGGGCCGCCGCATCATTGCCGCGCAGGAACAGCGCCAGAACGGCGGCGGCCACTGCCGGAATGAAGGTGATGATGGAAAGGACGTTTTCCATTAGTGCGCGCCCCCCGAGAGCGACATCCAGGTGATCAGGGCGGCGATGCCCAGAACCATGGCGAATGCGTAGTGGAAGATGTAGCCCGATTGCATCCGGGCCGCGAGGCGGGTGAGCAGCGGAATGAAGCCCATCGCCACGCCGTTGATCGTGCCGTCGATCACCGCGCCGTCGCCCTTCTTCCACAGGAAGGAGCCGAGCCAGCGGGCGGGGATCACGAAGACGGCGTTATACAGCTCGTCGAAATACCACTTGTTGAGCAGGAATTCGTAGAGCGGGCGTTGCGCCGCAGCCAGACGCTTCGGCAGGTCGGGCTTGCGGATGTAGAACTGGAAGGCCAGCGCGAAGCCCAGCACCATGGCGATGAAGGGCGAGACCTTGACCCAGGCCGGAACGGCATGGGCGGCGGCGATGATATTGACCGGCTCGTGATGGCCTTCGCCTTCATGGAAGCCGATGCGGGCCTTCACCGATTCAAGCTCTTCCGGGCCATACGGCAGGATGCTGACAGCACCTTTCGGGGCGGTGGCAACGGCATGGGTTTCCGCCGGGGCCGCGTGGGTTTCGGTCGCGGTCGCCTCGGTTGCGGTGCCTTCGGCCGGGGCCGCGTGATCGCCTTCGGCAGCGACTTCGCCGTGTTCGGCCACGGCTTCCATCGCGAACCAGGCGCGCATCTTCGCCTCATCCCCGAAGAAGCTGTTATACCACAGCATCCCCGAGAACACCGCGCCAAGCGCCAGAACGCCGAGCGGAATCAGCATGACCATCGGGCTTTCATGCGGCTCGTGTGCGCCATGGCCGTGATCGTCGTGGCCATGCCCGTGGGCATCATGGCCGTGATCGTCATGCGCATGGGCGCGGCTTTCCCCGTAGAAGGTGAGGAACATCAGGCGCCAGGAATAGAACGAGGTCATGCAGGCGGCGATCACCAGCAGCCAGAAGGCGTAATCGGAGCCGACATAGGCGCTTTCGATCACGGCGTCTTTCGACAGGAAGCCGGCAAAGCCGAAATGGGTGAGCGGGATGCCGACGCCGGTGATGGCCAGCGTGCCGATCATCATCGCCCAGAAGGTCAGCGGGATCTTCTTCCGCAGCCCGCCGTAATTGCGCATGTCCTGTTCGTGGTGGGTGGCGTGGATCACCGAACCGGCGCCAAGGAACAGCATGGCCTTGAAGAAGGCGTGCGTGAACAGGTGGAACATGGCGACCGGATAGGCCCCCACACCGGCAGCGACGAACATGTAGCCCAGCTGCGAGCAGGTGGAATAGGCGATCACGCGCTTGATGTCATTCTGCACCAGACCGACGGTCGCAGCGAAGAAGGCGGTGGTGGCGCCCAGCACGGTGATCATGGTCGTGGCATCGGGCGCATATTCATACAGCGGCGACATGCGGCAGACGAGGAACACCCCGGCGGTCACCATGGTGGCGGCGTGGATCAGCGCCGACACCGGGGTCGGGCCTTCCATCGCATCGGGCAGCCAGGTGTGCAGGCCAAGCTGCGCCGATTTGCCCATCGCGCCGATGAACAGCAGGACGCCGATCAGGTTAGCAGCGTTCCACTCGCCCCACAGGAAGGAAAGGTTCATCGTGGCCAGTTCGGGCGCCTTGGCGAATACGTCATCCAGACGGATGCTGTCGGTCAGGAAGAACAGCGCGAAGATGCCAAGCGCAAAGCCGAAGTCGCCCACACGGTTGACGATGAAGGCCTTCATCGCGGCGGCATTGGCCGAAGGTTTGCGGTAGTAGAAGCCGATCAGCAGGTAAGATGCGACGCCCACGCCTTCCCAGCCGAAGAACATCTGCACCAGGTTGTCGGAGGTGATCAGCGTCAGCATGGCGAAGGTGAAGAACGACAGGTAGGCGAAGAAGCGCGCCTTGTAATGTTCGCCTTCGTGCCAGTTGTCGTCATGCGCCATGTAGCCGAAGCTGTAGAGGTGGACGAGCGCGGAGACCGAGTTCACCACCACCAGCATGATCGCGGTCAGCCGGTCCAGCCGGATCGCCCATTCGGTATCGAGCGTGCCCGACTGGATCCAGGTCAGCAGGTGGATATGCTGCGTTTCGCCATTGAAGGTCAGGAAGATGACCCAGGACAGCGCCGCCGCCAGAAACACCAGCGAGGTGGTGATGACCTGCCCGGCAAATTCGCCGATGATGCGCCAGCCGAAGCCGCAGATCAGGGCGCCGACCAGCGGCGCAAGAAGAATGATCGTGGCCATGAGTGCTTAGCCTTTCATCACGTTGGCGTCTTCGACTTCGATCGTGCCGCGGGTGCGGAAGAAGCTGACGAGGATCGCAAGACCGATGGCAGCCTCGGCGGCGGCGACGGTCAGCACGAACATCGTGAAGACCTGCCCGACCAGATCGCCGAGGAAGCTGGAGAAGGCGACGAGGTTGATGTTCACCGCCAGCAGCATGAGTTCAATCGACATCAGGATGACGATCACGTTCTTCCGGTTGAGGAAGATGCCGAAGATGCCGATGACGAACAACGCCGCCGCCACCGTCAGGTAATGTTCAAGTCCTACCATTCTCGTCCCTCCGGGTCCGTCACCCGATATTTTTTACTTGTCGGCGGCCTACACTGGGCCGCCCGGTTCCGTCATCCGGCAGCGGTGCCTTACAGCCCCTGCCCCGGCTTCACGTCTTTCAGCTCCATCGCCTTGGCCGGGTCGCGCCACATCTGGTGCAGCACGTTCTGGCGCTTCACGTCCTTGCGGTGGCGCAGGGTCAGCACGATGGCGCCGATCATGGCGACCAGCAGCACGAGGCCCGAGGCCTGGAACAGGTAGATGTATTGGTCATAGATCAGCAGACCCAGCGCGCGGGTGTTTTCCACCTCGGTCATCGCCGGGGTCACCGCCTGGCGCAGACCCAGCGCGCCGTCGGCCTGCACCCAGGCGGCATAGGCCATGCCGAATTGCAGCAGGATGACCACGCCCACCAGCAGCGCCAGCGGCATGGTGCGGGCCATTTCGCCCTTCAATTCCTCGAAATCGACATCGAGCATCATCACCACGAACAGGAACAGCACCGCCACCGCGCCGACATAGACGATGATCAGCAGCATCGCCACGAATTCGGCGCCCAGCAGCACGAACAGCCCGGCAGAGCTGAGGAAGGCCAGGATCAGCCAGAGCACCGAATGGACCGGGTTGCGCGACACGGTGACCATGAGCCCCGCAGCCACCACCACCACGGCGAAGCAATAGAAGGCGTAATCCGCAACGCTCATGCGTTTTTCTCCTCGATTTCCGCAAAGACGGCCTGAGCCTGCTCAAGCGCCTTCTGCATGGCGGGCACCCCGCCGAACATGCTCATCTGCCAGATCACTTCCGCGATCTCGCGTTTCGTTGCCCCCGCCTCCAACGCATGGCGGATGGTCAGTTTCAACTGCGGCTCGGCATGGGCGCCCAGCACCGTCAGCGCGGCGATGGTCACCAGCAGGCGCGTCTTGGCATCCAGACCTTCGCGGTTGAAGGTCTTGCCGAACCACAGCTCCATCATGTCTTTCGTCATGGTGGGGAACAGCTTTTCGAAGCCTTTCACCGACATGCTTTCCAGCGCAGGGTTGAAGGAGCGGACCATCTCCTGCCCCTGTTCCATCATCGACTTGAAAAGCTTGGTGAAATCTTCGGTCATGGGGTTCTCACCGGTACGGAGCGTCAAGCTCGAGGTTGCGGGCGATCTCTGCCTCCCAGCGGGCGCCGTTTTCCAGGAGTTTTTCCTTGGAGTAATACAGCTCTTCGCGGGTTTCGGTCGAGAACTCGAAGTTCGGGCCTTCGACGATGGCATCGACCGGGCACGCCTCTTGGCAGAAGCCGCAATAGATGCATTTCGTCATGTCGATATCGTAACGCGTGGTGCGGCGGCTGCCGTCCTCGCGCGGTTCGGCGTCGATGGTGATGGCCTGCGCCGGGCAGATCGCCTCGCACAGCTTGCAGGCGATGCAACGCTCTTCGCCATTGGGATAGCGGCGCAGCGCGTGTTCACCGCGGAACCGCGGCGAGAGCGGGCCCTTTTCATGCGGATAGTTCAGCGTCGCCTTGGGGGCGAAAAAGTATTTCAACCCCAGACCGAAGCCTTTGATGAAATCCACGAGCAGGAAGTATTTCGTGGCCCGGTTAAAATCAATCGCGCCCATCTTGCGCTTCCTTTGCCTTGATATCTCTGATTTCGCCCGCGTTGTTATGCGGCGTCCACTTCACCTCGTAGTCGCTTTGCAGCATCCGCTCCCCCATCACGCTGTCGGGCAGACGCTCGACCTCGTAATACAGATAGACGCGGCCCGCCGGGAAGTTGATGCCCCGGAAGCGCAAGCGGCGGCCAACGATGGCCGGATCGGGGAAGGCCAGCTCGTAGCCTTCTTTGGTCGCGTCTTTCTCGACGGCCTTGCAGACATGCACCTTGCAGCCGCAGGTCCGTTTCCAGAAGCTCCAGACCAGTTCGGGATTGAACTGATACAGCCCGTGCCCCATCCAGCCGTTCATCCCGTTGACCGAGATGAAGCGGCCGCCCGGTTTCAACATGCGGAACACGCTTTGCAGCGCCATCGGCACGTTGAACACATGTTCCAGCGTGCCGCCGTCGAAGATCAGGTCGAACTGGCCTTCCAGTTCCGGCCCGACCGGGCAGTTGAGATCCTGCAGGATCGTCGCGCCTTCGTAATCCGAAAAATCCAGCGCCTCCATCTGGCCGAAGCCGAGGCTGGACATCAGCGTTTCGCAATAGCCGTCTTCCTGCACGGTAGCGAGGAAGTCGCCCTCCTTGCCGGCCTGCTTCCACGCCCGCTGGTATTTCCGCTGCAACCGCCCCTGCGGCTGCCATTTGTGACGCCCAAGCATCAGCGTCCGGCCCGCAGGCTGGAACCGGGTCGAGAGTTTGCAAAGCTCGTCGAAGATGACGAAGTCCACTCCCATCGAAATCAGCCCCCGATCGTCCAGCGCGCCCAGAGGCCGCCGAGCACTTCGTATTTGGCAAGGAACGACACGACGACCACCCAGCCGAGCGACAGCGGCAGGAAGACCTTCCAGCCGATGCGCATCAGCTGGTCATAGCGGTAGCGCGGCACGATGGCCTTCACCATGGCGAACATGAAGAAGAAGAAGGCCATTTTCAGCACCATCCAGAAGGCGCCGTCGGGCAGACCCGGGATGGGCGACAGCCAGCCGCCGAAGAACAAGAGCGAGATCAGCGCGCACATCAGGAAGATGGCGATATATTCGCCCGCCATGAACAGCAGGAAGGGAGTCGCCGAATATTCCACCTGATAGCCGGCCACCAGTTCGGATTCCGCTTCGGGCAGGTCGAAGGGCGGGCGGTTGGTTTCGGCCAGTGCCGAGATGAAGAACAGCGCCACCATCGGCAGATGCGGCAGCCAGTACCAGCCGAAGAAGCCCCAGCCGGTATCCTGCGCGGCGACAATGTTCGAGAAGTTCATCGAGCCGGTGGAGATGATCACCCCGATGATGATCAGGCCCAGCGACACCTCGTAAGAGATCATCTGCGCGGCAGACCGCAGCGAGCCGAGGAACGGGTATTTGGAGTTCGACGCCCAGCCCCCCATGATGACGCCGTACACCTCCAGCGAGGAAATGGCGAAAACGTAGAGGATGGCGACGTTGATGTCGGCCAGCACCCAGCCGGTGCTGAACGGGATCACCGCCCAGGCGATCATCGCCAGCACGAAGCTGAGCATCGGGGCGAGGAAATAGACCGGGCGGTCGGCGCCGGCCGGGATCACCACTTCCTTCACCACATATTTCAGCGCGTCCGCCACCGATTGCAGCAGGCCGAAGGCGCCCACCACGTTGGGGCCCCGCCGCATCTGGACCGCAGCCCAGATCTTGCGGTCGCCATAGACGAGGAAGAGCAGCGAGATCATCACGAAGGCGATGACAAGGAGACTTTGCGCCGCGATCAGCAGCGCCATCCCCAGCCCGGTTTGCAGAAATTCAGCCATTTTGCCGTTGTCCCTCAGCCCATTCTTTCTCGTTCATACCGTCGGTATCCCCTGCTCGCCGCAATCGCGCACCGTCACCTCGGCGTCGATCGTCTTGAGCCCGCGGGGCAGAGCGGCGGAGATGACATAGACCGCATCCCCGCGCCAGGTTGTTCCCGTTTGCGCCACATTCGTGCGCACATGCCGCGCGAACCCGAAGCCCCGGATCAGCGCATATTGGGCCGCAGCACAGCGCGCATAGGCCTCTACATCCTCGACCCCCGCCGCCCCGTCCATCGAGACGCGGAAATCCACCATCTCGTCATCCAGCAGGATCGTTTCGATCCCGTGATATTTCGGCGCGCCCGAGGTTGCCACCGTCGCCACCGCGCAGCCCGACAGCACCGCAAGCGCGGCGGTCAGGGCAGCAAGGGGGCGACGCTGGCGCATCGGCTTACTCCGCCGCGAGCGGGGTTTGCGCCCGCGCGATGGCCATGGCCGACAGCTCGCCCATCAGGGCAGAGGCGCGGGCGATGGGGTTGGTCAGGTAGAAATCCTTCACCGCAACGCGGAAGGTGGCAGCCCCCGGATCACGCAGCGCCAGTGCCGGGCCGGTGTTGGCGGGCACCTCGTCGATCTGCCCCAGATGCGGATGCACGTTGAGGATGGCATGGCGCAGCGCGGCAAGGCTGTCCCAGGCCAGCGTCGTGCCGATTTCGGCGGACAGCGCGCGCAGGATCGCCCAGTTTTCCTTGGCCTCGCCCGGCGCGAACCCGGCGCGCTGCGCCAGTTGCGGGCGGCCTTCGGTGTTCACGAACAAGCCGTTTTCTTCGGTATAGGCGGCGCCCGGCAGGATGATGTCGGCGCGGTGCGCGCCGCGGTCGCCATGGCTGCCCTGATAGATCACCGTGGCCCCGGCGGCGATTTCCACCTCGTCGGCGCCCAGATTGTAGATCACCTCGGCCCCGTCCAGCGCGGCGGCAAGGCCGCCTTCGGTGGTGCAGCCGACATCCATCGCGCCGACACGGGCGGCGGCAGAGTGCAGCACCAAGAGACCGGCACCCGCAGCGGCGGCCAGCGCCTGTGCATGGGCCAGAACCGCCTCGCCATCGGCTTCGGTCAGCGCGCCCTGCCCCACGATCACCACGCCGCCCGTCTGGGTGGCGGATTTCGCGGCGGCGACCAGCGCGGCGCGGTCGGTGCCGAGATGGGTGTAATCATAGGTCAGATCGGCGGCGGGGCCGATCAGGTTGACCTGCGCGCCTTTGGTCCAGGCCTTGCGGAGGCGGGCGTTCAGCACCGGCGCCTCGTTGCGAGGGTTGGTGCCGATCAGCCAGATCGCCTTGGCGGTATCAATATCCTCGATCGCGGCGGTGCCGACATAGGCGGCGCGATTGCCCGCAGGCAGGCGCGCGCCATCGGTGCGGCATTCAACCTTGCCGCCCATCGCCTCGACCAGTGTCTTCAGGCTGTAGGCCGCTTCGACCGGCACCAGATCGCCGACGAGGCCGACCAGTTTCTTGCCCTTCATCGCGCTCGCGGCGGCGGCCAGCGCCTCGCCCCAGCTGGCTTTGCGCAGACGGCCGTTTTCGCGGATATAGGGCGTATCCAGCCGCTGACGGCGCAGGCCGTCCCAGATGAAGCGGGACTTGTCGCTCAGCCATTCCTCGTTCACGCCGTCATGGTTGCGCGGCACGATGCGCATCACTTCGCGGCCCTTGGTGTCGATGCGGATGTTCGAGCCGAGCGCATCCATCACGTCGATGGATTCGGTCTTGGTCAGCTCCCACGGGCGGGCGGTGAAGGCATAGGGTTTGGAGGTCAGCGCGCCGACCGGGCACAGATCAATGATGTTGCCCTGCAGGTTCGAGGCCAGCGTTTCGTTGAGGTAGGAGGTGATCTCGCTATCCTCGCCGCGCCCGGTCTGCCCCATCTGGGTGATGCCCGCGACCTCGGTCGTGAAGCGCACGCAGCGGGTGCAGGAAATGCAGCGGGTCATCTTGGTTTCGACCAGCGGCCCGAGGTTCAGGTCTTCCGACGCGCGCTTCGGCTCGCGGTAGCGGCTGAAATCCACGCCATAAGCCATGGCCTGATCCTGCAGGTCGCATTCGCCGCCCTGATCGCAGATCGGGCAATCCAGCGGGTGGTTGATGAGCAGGAACTCCATCACGCCTTCGCGGGCCTTCTTGACCATCGGCGAATTGGTTTTCACCACGGCGGGTTCGCCATTCGGGCCGGGGCGCAGGTCGCGCACCTGCATGGCGCAAGAGGCGGCGGGCTTGGGCGGGCCGCCCACGACCTCGACCAGACACATCCGGCAGTTGCCCGCGATGGACAGACGCTCGTGATAGCAGAAACGCGGGATTTCGATCCCGGCGACCTCGGCCGCCTGAATGATCGTCATCGCGGCGTCAACCTCGACCTCGATGCCGTCGATGATGATTTTCTTGAGGTTGCTCATCAGGTTACTCCGCCGAAATCCGCGACGGGGCAAGGCCCCGCGCCGTCATCTGTTGAAAGGGAGTCATGCGCAGCCCCCCTCGAAAACCCATGCGCCGTTGACATATGTCCCCAGCGCGGAAGTGTTGAACCGGCCCCCGGCGCGGTCGCAGGCGATGCGCGCCACGTCCTTGGCCATGCGGCCCTGATCGTCGGCGAACGGCGCCACGACCACGCGCAGCCCATCGACCGGCACCGCCCCAGCCGGGGTCAGCGCCCGGCCCGGCTGCCCGGCCAGTAGTTTCGACTGGAACGCCACACCCCGATATTCCACGGTCTGCGACGGCCCATAGGTCGGCTGCGGCCCCCTTGGCGTCGCAGGTGCGGCGACGCAGGCCGAAAGGCCCGCGACGACACCCATGCTGATGAGGGGGTGCATATTCATCTTATTCCGCCGCCATCGCGCCCATGCGGCCGGTCTTCTTGGCCTTGATGCGGTCCTCGATCTCGTCGCGGTAATGGCGGATCAGGCCCTGGATCGGCCAAGCGGCGGCGTCGCCAAGGGCGCAGATCGTGTGGCCTTCGACCTGTTTGGTCACCGACAGCAGCATGTCGATTTCCTCGACCTCGGCCTCGCCGCGCACCAGGCGATCCATCACCCGCATCATCCAGCCGGTGCCTTCGCGGCAGGGCGTGCATTGGCCGCAGGATTCATGCTTGAAGAACTTCGCCAGACGCCAGATCGCCTTCACGATGTCGGTGTTCTGGTCCATCACGATCATGCAGGCGGTGCCGAACGAGGATTGCAGCGCGCGCATCCCGTCGTAATCCATGATCGCGTCTTCGCATTTGTCCGCCGGGATCACCGGGCAGCTTGCCCCGCCGGGGATCACCGCCTTGAGGTTCTTCCAGCCGCCGCGCACGCCGCCGCCATGTTTCTCGATCAGTTCCTTCATCGAGATCGACATGGATTCTTCGATCACGCAGGGGGTGTTCACATGGCCCGACATGGCGAACAGCTTGACGCCCGCATTGTTCGGGCGGCCAAAGCCCGCGAACCACGCGGCGCCCCGGCGCAGGATGGTCGGCGCCACGGCGATGGATTCCACGTTGTTCACCGTGGTCGGGCAGCCGTAAAGGCCCGAGCCGGCCGGGAACGGCGGTTTCATCCGCGGCATGCCCTTCTTGCCTTCCAGGCTTTCCAGCAGCGCGGTTTCTTCGCCGCAGATATAGGCGCCCGCCCCGTGATGCAGGTACACGTCGAAATCATAGCCCGACTTGCAGGCGTTCTTGCCGATCAGACCCGCGTCATAGCATTCGTCGATGGCGGCCTGCAGCGCCTCTTTCTCGCGGATGTATTCGCCGCGGATGTAGATATAGGCGGCCACGGCGTTCATGGCGAAACCGGCAACAAGGCAACCTTCGATCAGCGTATGCGGATCGTGGCGCATGATTTCGCGGTCTTTGCAGGTGGCGGGTTCGGATTCGTCGGCGTTGACCACCAGATAGGACGGGCGGCCATCGCTTTGCTTGGGCATGAAGGACCATTTCATGCCGGTCGGGAAGCCTGCGCCGCCCCGGCCGCGCAGCCCTGAGTCCTTCATGATCTGGATGATGCCGTCACGCCCCAGCGCCAGCAGGCCCGCCGTATTGTCCCAATGGCCGCGTTTCATCGCACCCTTGAGGGTGCGGTCGTGCATCCCGTAGAGGTTCGTGAAGATCCGGTCCTGATCCTGCAGCATGTTCTGCCCTCAATTTCCCCGGCCAGCAGCCTTGTGCCGCCGCCAGATCTGATACGTGACAACCAGCGCCCAGATGAACGCGGCCAGTGCGGCGAGGTCGAAGAGGAAGGCATAGCGGGGATCCCAGCCATACATCCCCCCAAGACCCTGCGCCAGAAGCCAGAGCAGCATCGCCCCCACGATGACCAGCGCGACGGTGCGCGCATCGCGCGCCTGTCGCTTGTCCTCGGGGGTCGGGCTGCTCATCCCGGCGCCTCAGTAGTCGTTGGTCTTCGCACGGCGGAGGAATTCTTCCATGCCCTGCTCGACGATGATTTTCGCCTGCGCCACCCATTTGTCACGGACGACACGGCCCTTGAAGCTTTTCAGATTGGCATCGACCCAAGCGACCTCCGCCTCGGTGAAGGCGGCGATCTGGTCGAAATGGTAGATGCCGAGTTCGTGGCACAGCGCCTCGATCTTCGGACCGATGCCTTCCAGCACGCGCAGATCGTCGGCTTTGCCATCGCGCGGCGCCGACAGCAGCGCGGGCTTCACGCCTTCGGCCACGGGTTCGGCGAGTTCGGGTTTGGCGGCGGTCAGCACCTCGGCCAGCGGGGCGGCGATGCCGCCCGCGGCGGCGGCGGGTGCCTCGTCGGCCACAGCCGGTTCGGCCAGCGCGGGCTTGGCGCGCCACGGCGTCAGGATCGGCACTTCGGTGCCGTCGATCCGCTTCACCGTATCGCCGATATCGGTCGCCAGTTGCACCGAGGCGTTATACTGGGTGCGCCCGGATTCAAACTCTTTCAGCGCGGTCAGCCCGTTCAGCGGTTCCGACGAATAGCGCCCGATCTGCGAGCCGGGCACTGGCACTTCGCCGTTGGAGAAGCGGGCGATCAGCTCGCGCAGCTTGGCGGGGCTGAGGTCTTCGTAATAATCCTTGCCGATCTGGGCCATCGGCGCATTGGCGCAGGCGCCCAGACATTCGACCTCTTCCCACGAGAATTTGCCATCGGCAGAAGGCGTGTGGGGATGGGCCGAAATCAGTTCCTTGCAGACCGCGATCAGCTCCTCGGCGCCGCAGATCATGCAGGACGTGGTGCCGCAGATCTGGATATGGGCAACAGTGCCAACGGGTTGCAGCTGGAACATGAAGTAGAAGGTCGCCACTTCCAGCGCGCGGATATAGGCAAGCCCCAACATGTCGGCCACATATTCGATGGCCGGGCGGCTGAGCCAGCCCTCCTGTTCCTGCGCGCGGAACAGCAGCGGAATGATCGCCGAGGCCTGACGGCCTGCGGGATATTTGGAAATCTGGCCCTGTGCCCATTCCATATTCGCCGGGGTGAAGGCGAAGGCGGCGGGCTGGTCTTTGTGCAGGCGGCGAAGCATTAGCGGTCGATCTCCCCGAACACCACGTCCATCGTGCCGATGATGGCAGCGACGTCGGCCAGCTGGTGGCCTCTGGCGATGTAGTCCATGGATTGCAGGTGCAGGAACCCCGGCGCGCGCAGCTTGGCACGGTAGGGTTTGTTGGAGCCGTCGGCGACCATGTAGACGCCGAATTCGCCCTTGGGCGCCTCGACGGCGGCATAGACTTCGCCCGCCGGAACGTGGAAGCCTTCGGTATAGAGTTTGAAGTGGTGGATGAGCGCCTCCATCGAGGTCTTCATCTCGCCCCGCTTCGGCGGCGTCAGCTTGCCACGCGCCAGCACGTCGCCCTTTTCGACCCGCAGCTTGGCAATCGCCTGCTTGATGATCGAGGTGGATTCGCGCATTTCCTGCATCCGGCACAGGTAGCGGTCGTAGCAATCGCCATTCTTGCCGATCGGGATCTTGAAGTCGAATTCGTCATAGCATTCATAGGGTTGCGCGCGGCGCAAATCCCATGCGAGGCCAGAGCCGCGCACCATGACGCCCGAATAGCCCCATTTGAGGATATCGTCTTCGGTGACAACGCCGATATCGGCATTGCGCTGCTTGAAGATGCGGTTTTCGGTCAGCAGCCCGTCGATATCGTCCAGCACGCGGGGGAACTCCACCGCCCATTGCTCGATGTCGTTCAGCAGCGCCTCGGGCAGATCCTGATGGACGCCGCCGGGGCGGAAATAGGCCGAGTGCAGACGCGCGCCGCTGGCCCGTTCGTAGAACACCATCAGCTTTTCGCGTTCTTCAAAGCCCCAGAGCGGCGGGGTCAGCGCGCCCACGTCCATCGCCTGCGTGGTGACGTTCAGCAGGTGGTTCAGCACGCGACCGATTTCGGAATACAGCACGCGGATCAGCGAGGCGCGGCGCGGCACGGTCACGCCGCACAGCCTTTCGATGGCCAGACACCAGGCATGTTCCTGGTTCATCGGGGCGACGTAATCGAGCCGGTCCAGATAGGGCAGGTTCTGCAGATAGGTGCGGCTTTCCATCAGCTTTTCGGTGCCGCGATGCAGCAGGCCGATATGCGGGTCGCAGCGTTCCACGATTTCGCCGTCAAGCTCCAGCACCAGACGCAAAACACCATGCGCAGCAGGGTGTTGCGGGCCGAAGTTGATGTTGAAGTTGCGGATCTTCTGCTCGCCCGTCAGCGCGTCTTCGAATTGTCCGTCCATCATGCGTGAACCTCATTCAGGGTCTTGTGCCAGCTTGCCGGAAGCTCCGGGAAGAGGCGGGCGACGAAGTCATATTGCGGCCGCAGCGCGGCCAGAGCCTTGGCGGCAAGCCGCGCGGGCAGCGCCAGTGGCGCGCCTTCCAGCACGCGGCGCGCGAAATCGGCCTTGCCCGCGCCGATGCCCAGAAAGCCCCAGAGACGGGACAGGCCGGGCGGGGTGAGCATGTCGTCCTGAAACATCACCTTCAGCCGCGCAGGCGCCACAACGGCTTGCAGCCGGGTGATCGTGCCCGCGTAATCCTCGCGGTCGGGCTGGCCGGTGGTGATGCGGGCGATTTCCTGCCGCATCAGCGCGGTGGCGCGTTTCGGATAGTCGGCGGCATCGGTCACCTGACGGCGGGCCATCATGCGCACCTGGCTCCACAACCGGGCGACGGGATCGCGCAGCAGGTAGAGAAAGCGGGTATCGGCGGCGACCTCGGTCATCCGGC
This sequence comes from Gemmobacter aquatilis, assembly GCF_900110025.1. Lineage (GTDB taxonomy): Bacteria > Pseudomonadota > Alphaproteobacteria > Rhodobacterales > Rhodobacteraceae > Gemmobacter > Gemmobacter aquatilis. The sequence goes on from NZ_FOCE01000005.1 coordinate 199,301, forward strand.
GAAAGCTGGCCTCGGGCAGCGGGGCATAGCCGGGGGTCAGATCGGCGACCAGTGCCTGCCCCTGCCAGCCGCCGGTCAGGTAGCCGCGATAGGCCGCCAGATCATCGGCCCGCTGCGACACCACGGCCAGCCAATCGGCCACATCCGCCCGCTTGCGCGCAGCGCGCTGCGCGGCCCGGCCCGTCAGCCCCGCCTGCCCCGCATCGAGGCTGGCAGCGCGGCGGGTCAGGCCGGTGATGTAGCGGTCATGGTTGTGGTGATGCTGCATGTCGAACCAATGGAGCTCCTTGATCGAGCGCAGATGACAGTCGTCATGCGTGGACAGGTGATCGAAGAGCCAGGATGTCCCGGCCTTCGTCGCGCCCACGCAGATCAGCACTGTCGGTTCCCCGCCCACCTGTTGCCCCTTATGCCTTGGCCTTGTCATCCCCGGGAAGCACATATTGCGCGCCTTCCCACGGAGACAGGAAATCGAACTGGCGGTATTCCTGCACCAGTTTCACCGGTTCGTAGACGACGCGCTTCTGCGCTTCGTCATAGCGGACCTCGGTATAGCCGGTGGTCGGGAAATCCTTGCGCAGCGGATGGCCGCGGAAGCCGTAATCGGTGAGGATGCGGCGCAGGTCCGGGTGGCCGGAGAACAGGATGCCGAACATGTCGAACACTTCGCGTTCGAACCAGTTGGCGCTTTCATGCACCGGGATGATCGAAGGGACCATCTCGTCCTCGCGCACGGCGACTTTCACGCGGATGCGGTGGTTCTGATACATCGACAGGAAGTGATAGACCACATCGAAGCGCGCCGGGCGTTCCGGGTGATCGACGGCGGTGATGTCCACCAGCGTCGAGAAGCGGCAGGCGGCATCGGTCTTGAGGAAGTCGATGAAGGGCAGCAGCTGTGACAGGGCGACATCGACATTCAGCTCGCCAAAGGCGATGTCGGTGCCGATGATCGCCTGCGGGCGCTTCAGCGTCAGGTGTTCGGCAAGCTGGATCAGGGCTTCGGACATGGGTTCCTCCTCAGCGGATCAGCGTGCCGGTGCGGCGGATCTTCCGCTGCAGGGCCAGGATGCCATACATCAGCGCCTCGGCCGTGGGCGGGCAGCCGGGAACATAGATGTCCACCGGCACCACGCGGTCGCAGCCGCGCACGACGGAATAGCTGTAGTGATAGTAACCGCCGCCATTGGCGCAGGAGCCCATGGAGATCACATAGCGCGGTTCCGGCATCTGGTCATAGACCTTGCGCAGCGCCGGGGCCATCTTGTTGGTCAGCGTGCCGGCGACGATCATCACGTCGGACTGGCGCGGGCTGGCGCGCGGGGCGAAGCCGTAGCGCTCCACGTCATAGCGCGGCATGGCGGTGTGCATCATTTCCACCGCGCAGCAGGCCAGACCGAAGGTCATCCAGTGCAGCGAGCCGGTGCGCGCCCAGTTGATGATGTCTTCGGTGGAGGTGAGCAGGAAGCCCTTGTCCTGCAGGTCGCGGTTCATCGCGACCATGCCTGCATCGAGGTCATTCGCCGCGTGGTTGGCTGAAGTGCTCACGCCCATTCCAGCGCCCCTTTCTTCCATTCATAGGCAAAGCCGACCGTCAGCACGCCCAGGAACACCATCATCGACCAGAAGCCCAACATCGAAATCTCGCCGAAGGCCACGGCCCAGGGGAACAGGAAGGCCACTTCGAGGTCGAAGATGATGAACAGGATGGAGACGAGGTAGAAGCGCACGTCGAACTTCATCCGGGCGTCGTCGAAGGCGTTGAAACCGCATTCATAGGCCGAGACCTTTTCGGGGTCCGGGTTGCGCACCGCGATGATCACGGCGGCGAGGATCAGCACGAGGCCGAGGCCGACGGCGAGTGCCAGAAAGATCAGGATGGGCAGATACTCTCGGAGAAGTGCGTCCACGAGTGGCTCCTTCGGCTGGCGGCCCATGCCGGACGGCGGGCGCGCGCGGATCGTTGCTGCGTTCCGTTTACTCCGCGCCCATGGCCGGGTCAACCGAAGCGGTGGCGAAAAAGCCATTCCAATCGCAGGGATTTGGCGATTGTATACCGTTGCACACCATAAAGACGCCGCAGCGCAGCGCCGTTGCCGGTGCTGCGCTGCGAATAGACAAAGACCGATGGAATCTCTCGGGCTTGGCCGCGCTCACTGCGACCAGTCGGGCTTGCGCTTGCCAAGGAAGGCGGCGATGCCTTCGGCGGCCTCGGGGCTTTCCCAGCGGGCGACCAGCAGGCCGATGGTCGCGTCGATCAGCGCACGGTCGGGGGGCGGCGCCAGACGGGCCACCAGCGCCTTGGCATCGGCCACGGCACCGGGGGCGCAGGACAGGAAGGGGGTCACTTCGGCCTCCACCGCCGCGTCCAGATCGCCAGCGGCGGTGACGGTGGACAGCAGGCCGATGCGATGCGCCTCGACCGCGTCGAACAGGCGCGAGGCCATGAAATGCCGCCGCGCCGCCGTGGCGCCGATGCGCGCCACCACATAGGGCGAGATCGTCGCGGGGATCAGGCCGAGCTTGGTTTCGGTCAGCCCGAACTTCGTGCCCTCCACCCCGATGCACAGATCGCAGACCGACATGACCCCGACCCCGCCGCCATAGGCCGGGCCCTGCACCCGCCCGATGAGCGGCTTGGGCAGGGCGTTCAGCGCCGCCAGCATCAGCGCCAGCGCGGTGGCGCCCTCGCGCCGGGTGGTGGCATCACCGTCGATCTGCGCCTTCATCCAGGTCAGATCGCCGCCCGCGCAGAAACTGTCGCCCACCGCCGCCAGCACCACCACGCGCACCGCCGGATCGGCGCCCAGCGCCGCTGCGGCCTGCGTCAGTTCCTCGATCATCTTCGCGGACAGGGTGTTGTGCTTTTCGGGTCGGTTGAGCGTCAGCCGCGCCACACCGCGCGCGTCGGTTTCCAGGGTAAGGGTGTCATACATGGTCGCTTGCTCCTGCCCGCATCGCCCGCGCCAGTTGCGCGGCTTCTTCCAAGATCACCGGATCAAGGCCGGTGTCAAAGCCCAGGGCCGCCAGACGGGCCGCGACCGCCTCGGTCGCCACATTGCCCGCCGCCCCCGGCGCATAGGGGCAGCCGCCCAAGCCGCCCACCGCCGCATCGAACACCCGCAGGCCCAGCGCCAGCGACGCCTCGATATTGTCCAGCGCCCGGCCTGCGGTATCGTGGTAATGGCCCGCCAGCCGGTCGGGCGGCAGTTCCGCCAGCACGGCCTGCAACATGGCGGTGATGGTGGCGGGCGTGCCCTGCCCGATCGTGTCGCCCAGGCTGACCTCGTAACAGCCCAGATCGCGCAGGGCTGCGGCCACGCGGGCCACCTGCGCGGGCGGCGTCGGGCCATCGAACGGGCAATCGGTGACCACCGAGACATAGCCGCGCAGCGGGAGGCCATCGGCGCGCGCAGCCTCGGCCAAGGGCGCGAAACGTTCCAGACTTTCGGCGATGGAGCAGTTGAGATTGGCGCGCGAGAAGCCTTCGGAGGCCGAGGCGAAGATCGCCACTTCCGAGGCGCGGGCCGCTTTTGCCGCCGCGTAGCCCTGCAGGTTGGGGGTCAGCGCGGCATAGCGGATACCGGGTGCGCGGGTGATCCCGGCCAGCACCTGCGCCGCATCGGCCATCTGCGGCACCCATTTCGGGCTGACGAAACTGGTGACCTCGATCCGCCGGAAGCCCGCGCGTGACAAGAGATCGACCAGCGCGATCTTTTCCGCAGTGGGGATCAGGCGCTTTTCGTTCTGCAACCCGTCGCGCGGGCCCATTTCGAAGATTTCGGCACGCTCAGGCATCGGGCACCTCGTAGAAATCGCGGGTATAGAGCGTATCCGCCCCCGCCTGCGCCAGCGCGCGCTGATAGGCGGGCCGGGCCGCCATGGCAGCGCCATAAGCCGCCAGCCGGGGGAAGCCTTTGGCCCGCACGAAACGGAACACGGCAGGGATGTTGAAGCCCAGCATCACATCGGCGGCGGAAAAGCCGCTGTCCAGCAGCGTCTCACGCGTGGCCAGCGCCTGTTCCATCACCTTCATGGTGACCGCCAGCCGCCTGACCAGCAGCTTCATCAGCACGGGAGAGCGCGCCTCGGCGGGGCGCAGGAAGATGTGCTGGATGTTGAGCTGTTCCAGAATCGGCGCCTGCGTTTCGGCGAAATGCACCCATTCGAGAAAGCGCGCCCGTTCGGCGGTGCCCAGCGGCGGGGCCAGACCCGCCTCGGGGTGGCGTTCGACCAGCCATTGCAGGATCGCGCCGCTTTCGCAGATCGCCAGCCCGTCAATCTCCAGCACCGGCACCCGGCCCATCGGCGACACCGCCAGAAACTCGGGCGAGCGGGTGGAGCCGTCATCCAGCCGCCAGTTGCGGACCTCATAGGTCAGGCCCAGCTCCTCCAGCAGCCACAGGATGCGGAAGCTGCGCGAGCCGGGAACGTGATGCAGGCGGATCATGCGGCATCCTCCAGCAGGATCAGGGCGGCGCCCGCCTCGACCTGCGCGCCGGGTTCCACCAGCACCTCGGCCACCACGCCGTCGCGGGCGGCGGTGAGGGTGTGTTCCATCTTCATCGCCTCCAGAATCGCCAGACGGTCGCCCTCGGCCACCGCCTGCCCTGCGGAGACGAAGACCGCCTTCACAAGGCCGGGCATGGGCGACAGCGTGGCATTGCCGGCAGCCCCGGCGCTGGAGGCGCGGTCCAGCGGGTCTTGCGGGGTGAAGCTGAAACAGGTGCCGTGATCGAAGACATGGATCTGGCCTGCGGCCTTCACCACCGGCAGGCGGGGGGTCAGCGTTTCGCCCGCCAGCGTGATCTGCGGCGCGGGCGTCAGGCGCAGGGTGCCTTCAGTGACGGTATCCCCCCGCGTGATGGCAAGGCTGCGGGCCAGCGGCGCCCAGAGGGTGAAGCCCGCCAGCGGATCGGCAGGCAGGTCGGCGCTGGCCAGCAGGGCGGCAGCGAGGATCTGTGGCGAGGGGTCGGGCGTGCGGGTCAGGCTGGGCAGATCACGCTCGATCAACCCGGTATCCACATCGCCCGCCGCAAAGCCCGGATGGCGGGCCAGCGCGCCGAGGAAGGCAAGGTTGGTGGTGGTGCCTGCCACCTGGGTTTGGGCCAGCGCCTGCGCCAACTGGTTCAGCGCCACGGCACGGGTGGGGCCGTGGACGATGATCTTGGCGATCATCGGGTCATACCACGGGCTGATCGCATCGCCGCTGCGCACGCCAGTATCGGCGCGGCATCCCGCCGGAAAGGCCAGATGCGCCAGCCGCCCGGTGGCGGGCAGGAAACCGGCAGGCACGTCTTCGGCATAAAGCCGCGCCTCGAAGGCATGGCCGGTGATCGAAAGCTGGTCCTGCCGCAGGGGCAGCGGCTCGCCCGCCGCCACACGCAACTGCCATTCCACCAGATCGACGCCGGTGATCGCCTCGGTCACCGGATGTTCCACCTGAAGCCGCGTGTTCATCTCCATGAACCAGAAGCGGTCGGGGCGCAGGCCGTCAGAGGCATCGACGATGAATTCGATGGTCCCCGCACCGCTATAGCCGATGGCACGGGCGGCCCGCACCGCAGCCTCGCCCATCGCGGCGCGCATTTCGGCGGGCATCCCCGGCGCCGGGGCTTCCTCGATCACCTTCTGATGGCGGCGTTGCAGCGAACAGTCACGCTCGAACAGATGCACGGCATCGGTGCCGTCGCCGAACACCTGCACCTCGATGTGGCGGGGCTTTTCGACATATTTCTCGATCAGCACGGCGTCATTGCCAAAGGCAGTGGCGGCCTCGCCCTTGGCCGAGGCCAGCGCATCGGCGAAATCGGCGGGGCGGGTGACGCGGCGCATCCCCTTGCCGCCCCCGCCCGCCACGGCCTTGATCAGCACCGGATAGCCGATGGTATCGGCGGCCCCGGCCAGATGTTCGGGATCCTGATTGTCGCCGTGATAGCCGGGCACGACCGGCACGCCTGCGGCAGACATCAGCCGCTTGGCGGCATCCTTCAACCCCATGGCGCGGATGGCGCTGGCCGAGGGGCCGATGAAGACCAGCCCCGCCGCCGTGACGGCATCGACGAAATCGGGGTTTTCCGACAGGAAGCCATAGCCGGGATGGATGGCCTGCGCGCCGGTGGCCCTGGCGGCGGCGATGATGGCATCGCCGCGCAGATAGCTGTCGCGCGGCGCCGGGCCACCAATGGGCACCGCCGCGTCGGCCAGCGCCACATGGCGGGACTGCGCGTCGGCCTCGGAATAGACGGCGACGGTGGCCACACCCAGACGGCGGGCGGTGGCGATGATGCGGCAGGCGATTTCGCCGCGATTGGCGATCAGGATCTTCTGGAACATGGCGTTCCTCCCCTTGAGTGATGTCGCCGGGGGGCTGTCTGCCCCCCGCGCCCCCCGAGAGTATTTTTGCCAGGATGAAGCTGCATTCACCTTGGCTCAAATACTCCTGCCGGAGGCATTACATACGGAATACGCCGAAGCGCGTCGGCTCGATCGGGGCGCAAAGGGCGGCGGAGAGGCTGAGCGCCAGCGTTTGCCGCGTGCGGCGCGGGTCGATGATGCCGTCATCCCACAGCCGGGCCGTGGCGTAGAGCGGATGGCTCTGCGTCTCGAACATCTCGATGGTGGGGCGTTTGAAGGCGGCCTCGTCCTCGGCGCTCCAATCCGTGCCCGCGCGGTCCAGCGCGTCGCGCTTCACGGTGGCCAGCACCCCTGCCGCCTGTTCGCCGCCCATCACCGAGATGCGGGAATTGGGCCAAGTCCACAGGAAGCGGGGCGAATAGGCGCGGCCCGCCATGCCGTAATTGCCCGCGCCGAAGCTGCCGCCGACCAGCATGGTGATCTTTGGCACATTGGTGGTGGCGACGGCGGTCACCATCTTGGCGCCGTGGCGGGCGATGCCTTCGTTTTCGTATTTGCGGCCCACCATGAAGCCAGTGATGTTTTGCAGGAAGACCAGCGGGATATTGCGCTGGCTGCACAATTCGACGAAATGCGCGCCCTTCACGGCGGCCTCGGAAAACAGCACGCCGTTATTGGCGATGATGCCAACCGGGCAGCCCATCACATGGGCAAAGCCGGTGACGAGGGTTTCGCCGAAGCGCGGCTTGAACTCGTCAAAGCGCGAGCCGTCCACCACGCGGGCGATGACCTCGCGGATGTCGTAAGGCGTGCGCAGATCGCCGGGCACCACGCCCAGGATCTCCTCAGGATCATAGGCCGGGTCTTCGACCGATTGCCATTGCACGGTGGCGGGTTTGGCGCGGTTCAGGTGGCGGACGGCGCGGCGGGCCAGCGCCAGCGCATGGGCGTCATCTTCGGCCAGATAATCGGCCACGCCGGACAGCCGTGTATGCACATCGCCGCCGCCGAGGTCTTCGGCCGTGACCACCTCGCCCGTCGCGGCCTTCACCAAGGGCGGGCCGGCCAGGAAGATCGTGCCCTGATCCTTGACGATGATGGTGACATCCGACATCGCGGGCACATAGGCGCCGCCCGCAGTGCAAGAGCCCATCACCACGGCGATCTGCGGGATGCCCTTGGCGCTCATCCGCGCCTGATTGTAGAAGATGCGGCCAAAGTGATCGCGGTCGGGGAACACCTCGTCCTGATTGGGAAGGTTGGCGCCGCCGCTATCCACCAGATAGACGCAAGGCAGCGCGCATTCCTCGGCGATCTCCTGCGCGCGCAGGTGTTTCTTGACGGTCATCGGGTAATAGGTGCCGCCCTTCACGGTGGCGTCGTTGCACAGCACCATGACCTCTTGCCCATGGATGCGGCCAATGCCCGCGATCACCCCGGCGCAAGGCGCCGCGCCATCATACAGCCCATGCGCTGCCATGGCGCCGATTTCCAGAAAGGGCGAACCGGGATCAAGCAGGTTGGCCACCCGGTCGCGCGGCGCCATCTTGCCGCGCGCCACATGGCGGGACATCGCCTTGTCGCCACCGCCTGCTGCCGCCTGAGCTGCCGCCCCGGCCACGGTGCCCAGCAGGGCCAGATGGGCGGCGCGGTTGGCGCGGAAGCTTTCCGATCCGGTCTGAATGCGAGATTTCAGAATCATGATTTATATCGCCTTCCCAACAGGTTGTGCCACAGGGGCCTGAGCCGGAATGTCGCAGCCCCGCATGTCACGAAATTGATTCAGGTCAAGGTCGCCGATCTGGGCCGGGCGCATAGCTCGGTGCGTAATGCAACGGAAGGCACGACCATGAAGACCTCCTCTCTCGCCCTTGTCCTGCTCGCCGCGACGGCGGCCCCGGCACTTGCCCAGTCGGCAGGGGATATGACGTTCGGCTTCGGCATCGGCTATGTGGCGCCGACCAGCGATAACGGCACGCTCGCCGGGGCGGATACCGATATCGGCGACAGCGTGCGCCCGACCATCACCTTCGAGTATTTCGTGCGCGACAATATCGGCATCGAAGTGCTGGGCGCCCTGCCCTTCCATCATTCCATCGACCTTGGCGGGGATCGTGTCGGATCGACCAAGCAATTGCCGCCGACTGTCTCGGTCAACTATCACATTCCGACCAGCGGCCCGATCACGCCCTTCGTGGGGGTTGGCGTGAACTACACCACGTTCTTCGAAGAAAGCTCCAGCCTGGGCGATCTGAGCATCGACGACAGCTGGGGTCTGGCCGCGCATCTGGGCATGGATTACGCCCTGTCCGACACCGGCGCGCTGCGGATGGACCTGCGCTATATCGACATCAACAGCGATGTCTATCTGGATGGTGCCAAGATCGGCAAGGTTGATGTCAATCCGCTGGTGGCGGGCATCTCGTATATCATGAAGTTCTGACTTCCTCGGGGATGAGGGGTGCGGACTGGGGTGCAGGCTTGGCCTGCGCCCCTTTTTCATGGCCGGGTGCAGGTTCAACCTGCGCCCCTGTTTCACCGGCCCGATCATGCCTGTGCCATCAGCTCGCGCCCGATCAGCATCCGGCGGATTTCCGATGTGCCCGCACCGATCTCCATCAGTTTGGCGTCGCGGAACAGCCGACTGACCACCGAGTCGTTCAGGAACCCTGCGCCGCCCAGCGCCTGCACCGCCTGATGCGCCTGCACCATCGCCTGTTCGCTGGCATAAAGCACACAGCCCGCCGCATCGGCCCGCGTCACGGTGCCCCGGTCGCAGGCGCGCGCCGCCTCGTAGACATAGGCGCGCGCGGTGTTGAGCGCGACATACATGTCAGCGATCTTGGCCTGCATGAGCTGGAAATTCCCGATCGGCTGGCCGAACTGGTGGCGCTCTTTCGCATAGGGGATCACCTCGTCCAGACAGGCGGCGATGATGCCGGTGCCGATGCCCGACAGCACGACCCGTTCGTAATCAAGGCCCGACATCAGCACGCGCACGCCCTTGCCCTCGGCCCCCAGCACATTCTCGAACGGCACTTCGCAATCCTCGAACACCAGCTCGCCGGTATTCGAGCCGCGCATCCCCAGCTTGTCGAAATGCGGGCTGGTGGAAAAGCCCTTGAAGCCGCGTTCGACGATGAAGGCGGTGATGCCTTTCGGCCCGGCCTCGGGATCGGTTTTCGCATAGACGATCAGCGTATCGACATCCGGCCCGTTGGTGATCCAGTATTTGGAGCCGTTCAGAACGTAATAGCCATTCCGCTTTTCCGCCCGCAGCTTCATCGACACCACGTCGGACCCGGCGCCCGGCTCGCTCATCGCCAGAGCGCCGACATGGGTGCCGGAAACCAGACCGGGCAGGTATTTCGCCTTCTGCTCGGGGCTGCCGTTCAGCTTCATCTGGTTGACGCAGAGGTTGGAATGGGCGCCGTAAGACAGGCTGACCGAGGCAGAGGCGCGGGCGATTTCTTCGGTGGCGATGACATGGGCCAGATAGCCCATCCCCGCCCCACCAAACTCTTCGGGCACGGTGATGCCCAACAGGCCCAGATCGCCCATCTCGCGCCACAGCTCGGCGGGGAACACATTGTCCCGGTCCACCTGCGCCGCCAGCGGTTTCACCCGCTCCTGCGCCCAGCGATGCACCATGTCGCGCAGGGCGGCGACATCCTCGCCAAGATCGAAGTGCATCGGGCTTGTGAACATCATTCCCTCCCAAGAATTGAACGCTCGTTCAATAAAAGGTATTCACCGAGTCGCGTCAAGCGTTTCGTGACACGCCAACCTTGCGGGTTGCCTTGCGTTGCCCCACCTTGAGGCAAAGCGCAGGAGAGAAAGATGAAACAGGTTCTGGCTGTGATTGCAGCGCTGCTGGCCAGTCCGGCCCTGGCCGAAGAGATCGGGCAGGTCGGCGTGGATTGGGTGGGCAATGACATCATCATCGAAGCCTTCGCCGATCCCGATGTGCAGGGGGTGACCTGCCATCTGGCCTATTTCGACCGCTCGGTGATCGACCGGCTGCAACAGGGCAACTGGTTTGAAGACCCGTCCTATTCGGCGGTGGATTGCACACAGACCGGGCCGATCGTGCTGGGCAAGATCGACCGCAGCGGCGGCGGTGAAGAGGTGTTCAGCGAGGGCCGCTCGCTGATCCTGAAATCGCTGAAGGTGACGCGGGTCTATGACGCGAAGAACAAGGCGCTGGTCTATCTCGCCCATGCCAGCGAGTTGACCCAGGGCTCGGGCAAGATGTCACTGTCGGTGGTGCCGCTGGGCGATGCCGCGCCGTAAGGCGCGCCCTGCATCCGGCGGAGCAGAAGGGGGCGCTCGCGCCCCCTCTTGGCCTGAGGCCAATTCACCCCCTGAGGATATTTTCAGACAGAAAATGGAAAGGTGCGGCCCCCTGCTTCATTTTCTGTTCCTAAATATCCTCGGGGGGAGGCCCGCAGGGCCGTGGGGGGCAGACAGCCCCCCGGCGACGGATCAGTCGGCGCGCGCTGCGGCATCGGGCGCCGTCAGGTCGCCCTGAAACACCGCCGACACCTCGGCGCGGAGGATCCGGGCAATCTGGGCGCAATCGTCCAGGCTGAAGGTCAGCGGCAGGCGCATGTCGAGGATGGCAGTCAGGATGCGGTCGGTTTCGGGCATCGGATCGCCCGGCGCATAGCGCCAGCTTTCATAGCGCGAGGTGAAGGCCACGGGTTCGGGCGCGCCGAACCATTTCAGCTCCACCCCCCGCGCGGCGCAGCGGGCAGTAACGGCGCGGATCGCCTCGGGCGCCCAATCCAGCAGCAGGAACTGGAAGGAGGAGGCGACATAGCCCTCCGCCTCGGGTCGGGCGATCAGGGTCAGGCCGGGGGTCTGGGCCAGTCCCTCTTCCAGCACGCGGTAGCGGTCGTTCCAGCGGGCACATTGTGTGGCAAGGTCGCGCAGTTGCGGGCGCAGGATCGCGGCGCGCAGATTGTCCATCCGGCCCGAGATATTGGGCGTGACCAGCCGCAGATCGGCAAAAGCCTCGGGCGGCGGCGCGGCGCGGTGGCGGTCGTAGAGCATGTAGCTGCCCGACAGCAGGATCGCGCGCGCCATGACCTGCGCATCATCCGAGATCAGCAGCCCACCCTCGCCGGAATTGGCGTGCTTGTAGGTCTGCGTCGAAAAGCACCCCACCGCCCCCCAGCGCCCGGTCAGCCGCCCGGCCCAGCTTGCCCCCATCGTATGGGCGCAATCCTCGATCACCGTGATGCCTTGGGCGTCGCACAGCGCCATCAGCCGCGCCATATCGACGATATGGCCGCGCATATGGCTGAGCAGCAGCACCCGCGCCTGCCCTGCCTTGGCGGCCAGATCGTCAAGGTCGATCACCAGCCCTTCGGTCACGCCCACGAAGACCGGCACAGCGCCGATGCTGGCAATCGCGCCCGGCACCGGGGCCAGGGTGAAGGCGTTGGTCAGCACCCGATCCCCCGGCTGCACCCCCACGGCCCGCAGCGCGCAGGCCAGCGCATAGCCGCCCGAGGCAACGGCAAGGCAGTAGCGCGCGCCGGTCTGGGCGGCGAACTCCTCTTCCAGCGCCGCCGCTTCGGCGATCTCGCCGGGGGCGGTGTTGTAGCGGTGCAGGCGGCCCGATTGCATGACACGCAGCGCCGCGTCGATCGCCTCGGGCGGCAGGGGTTCCTGCTGGGTGAAACTGCCGGTGAAACGCTCCATGCTCAGGCCCCCAGCAGGCGGTCGGCCAGGGCGGGCAGATCGCGGTAATGGTCCAGCAGCGCCTCGGGCGCCAGCCGCGCCACCCCGGCGCCTTCGGGGCCGAAGCTGACCAGCACGCAGGGCACGCCGACGGCGGCGGCGGTCTTGCGGTCGGTTTCCGTGTCGCCGATCAGGATCGAGCGGGCCGGGATGCCCCCGGCCTGATGCACCGCCGCCAGATAGGGCGCGGGGTCGGGTTTGCGGGTGGGCAGCGTATCGGCGCCGATCAGGCTGCCGAACAGATCACGGATGCCAAGGCGCCGGGTCAGGGTTTCGGCCAGACCTTCGGGCTTGTTGGTGCAGATCGCGGTGGCATAGCCCGCCGCCCGCAGCGCCTGCACCGCCTCCACCGCGCCGGGGTAAAGGCGGGTATGGGTGTCGATCCCGTCGGCATAGGCGGCCAGCAGCACCGGATATTGCGCGGCGATCAGCGCATCATCGGCGATCCCCAGCCGAGAGAGGCCGAGCGTCAGCATTGCCCGCCCGCCATGGAACGCGGTCAGCGCGTCCTGTTCCGGGTCCAGCAGGTCGCCGTGCCCCAGCCCGCGAAAGCAGGCATTGGCCGCCGCGATCAGATCGGCGCTGGTATCGGCCAGCGTGCCGTCCAGATCAAAGACCACAGTGCGCATGATCGCTCCTTCAGGGGTTGAAACCTGCGGTAAGGATGTGTGAAGGGGCACAGCTTGCGCGCCCCGTGATCCGGGTTAAAACGGGCGCAAGCCAAAGAAAAGGGGTGCCATGCCTGTCTCGCTCGTCATTCTTGCCGCAGGGCAAGGCACGCGGATGAATTCCGACCTGCCGAAGGTGCTGCATCATGTGGCAGGCGCCCCGCTGTTGCACCATGCGATGCAGGCCGGTGCGGCCTTGGCGCCAGAGCGGGTGGTGGTGGTTGCCGGCCATGGCGCCGCGGCGGTGAGCAAGGCCGCCCGCGCCTATGACGAGGCCTGCACGGTGGTGGTGCAGGAGGCGCAGTTGGGCACCGCGCACGCCGTGGCGCAGGCGGCCCCGGCGCTGGAGGGGGCGACAGGCGATTGTGTCGTGCTTTACGGCGACACGCCCTTCATCCGCCCCGAAACGCTGGAGGCGATGCTGGACGCCCGCGCCCGTCATGCCGTGGTGGTGCTGGGCTTCGAGGCACGCGATCCGGGGCGCTATGGCCGGTTGATCGCGCAGGGCGAGGCGCTGGAACGGATTGTGGAGTTCAAGGATGCCACAGTTGAAGAACGCGCGATAAGCCTTTGCAATTCCGGCGTGATCTGCGCCGATACCGCCACGCTGTTCAGCCTTGTTTCCGCCGTCGGCAACGACAATGCGGCGGGCGAATATTACCTGACCGACATCGTGGAACTGGCCCGCAAGCGCGGCTTGTCGGCGGGCGTGGTGATCTGCGACGAGGCGGAGACGCTGGGCGTGAACACCCGCGCGCAACTGGCCGAGGCGGAAGCCGCCTTTCAGGCGCGGGCAAGGGCCGAGGCGCTGGAGAACGGCGTGACGCTGACCGCGCCCGAGACCGTGTTCTTCGCCTTGGATACCCATGTCGGCCGCGATGCCATCATCGGGCCCAATGTGATTTTCGGGCCGGGCGTCACGATTGAGTCCGGCGCCGAGATCCGCGCCTTCTGCCATCTGGAAGGCTGCCATATCTCGCGCGGGGCCACCGTCGGCCCGTTTGCCCGGCTGCGCCCCGGCGCCGAACTGGCCGAGGATGTGCATGTCGGTAACTTTGTCGAGATCAAGAACGCCATTCTGGACGAGGGTGTGAAGGTCGGCCACCTGACCTATCTGGGCGATGCCGATGTGGGCGAGCATACCAATATTGGCGCGGGCACCGTGACCTGCAATTATGACGGCGTGAACAAGCACCGCACCACAATCGGCAAACGCGCCTTCATCGGATCGGACACCATGCTGGTGGCGCCGGTGCGCGTGGGCGACGGGGCGATGACCGGCTCGGGCTCTGTCATCACCGAAGACGTGCCCTCGGATGCCGTGGCGCTGGGGCGAGCCAAGCAGGTGACGAAGCCGGGGCTCGCCCCGCGCCTGTTCGAGATGTATCGGGCCATCAAGGCGAAACGCCAGAAAGGCGAAGCATAATGTGCGGGATTGTCGGGGTTCTGGGCAACCATCAGGTGGCGCCGCTGCTGGTGGAATCGCTCAAGCGGCTGGAATATCGCGGCTATGACAGCGCAGGCATCGCCACGGTGAACGACGGCAAGCTGGATCGCCGCCGCGCCGTGGGCAAGCTGGTGAACCTGTCCGACCTGCTGGTGCATGAACCTTTGGCCGGGCGCGCAGGCATCGGCCATACCCGCTGGGCCACCCATGGCGCCGCGACCGTCGCCAATGCCCACCCGCACAAGGCGGGCACTGTCGCCGTGGTGCATAACGGCATCATCGAGAATTTCCGCGATCTGCGCTGCGAGTTGAAAGCGGCGGGCTACGATTTCGAATCGGAAACCGATACCGAAACCGTGGTGGTGCTGACCCGCGCCCTGCTGGCCAGCGGCAAGACCCCGCAACAGGCGGTCGAGGCGCTGCTGCCCCGGCTGCATGGTGCCTTTGCGCTGTGTTTCCTGTTTGAAGGCGAGGATGATCTGCTGATCTGCGCCCGCAAAGGCTCTCCCCTCGCCATCGGCCATGGCGACGGCGAGATGTTCGTCGGCTCCGACGCGATCGCGCTGGCGCCGATGACCGACCGCATCACCTATCTGGAGGAAGGCGACTGGGCGGTGGTCACCCGCGCCGGGGCCGAGATCTTTGACGCGCAGAACCGCCGCGCCAATCGCGCGATGACCCGGATTCAGGTGGATGCCACGCGGATCGAGAAAGCGGGCTACAAGCATTTCATGGCAAAGGAAATCGCCGAACAGCCCGCCGTTCTGGCCGATGCGCTGCGCCATTATGTGGAAAACAGCGGCGGGGTGAACCCGGCGCTGCGGCTGCCCGAAGGGCTGGATTTCACGCAGATCGACCGGCTGACCATGGTCGCCTGCGGCACGGCCTCTTACGCCTGCCATGTGGCGAAATACTGGTTTGAAAGCCTCGCCGGTCTGCCCTGCGACATCGACGTGGCCTCCGAATTCCGCTACCGCGAACCGCCGCTTTCCGCGCGCAGCTGGGCGCTGTTCGTCAGCCAGTCGGGCGAAACCGCCGACACGCTGGCGGCGCTGCGCTATGCGAAGGACAAGGTGGCGAAGATCGTGGCAGTGGTGAACGTCTCCACCTCCTCCATCGCGCGCGAGGCGGATCTGGCGCTGCCGATCCTGGCCGGGATCGAGGTCGGCGTGGCCTCGACCAAGGCCTTCACCTGCCAGTTGGCGGTGCTGGCGCTGCTGGCCTTGAAGGCCGGGCAGGATCGCGGGCGGCTGACGGCGGCGCAGGTGCAGGCGCATCTGGCCGATTTCGCGCTGCTGCCGGGGCTGATGAACCATGCGCTGGGGCTGGCGGGCGAGATCGAAAGCCTGTCGGACCAGTTGGCCGAGGCGCAGGACGTGCTGTTCCTGGGCCGTGGCCCGATGTATCCGCTGGCGCTGGAAGGCGCGCTGAAACTGAAGGAAATCAGCTATATCCACGCCGAAGGCTATGCGTCGGGCGAGCTGAAACACGGCCCCATCGCGCTGATCGACAACCGCGTGCCGGTGATCGTGCTGGCGCCGCGCGACCATCTGTTCGAGAAGACCGTCAGCAACATGCAAGAGGTCATGGCGCGGCATGGCAAGGTGCTGCTGCTGTCGGATGCGGCAGGCGTGGCCGAGGCGGGCGCGGGCTGCTGGCAGGCGCTGACCCTGCCGCAGGTGCCCGATCTGCTGGCGCCGATCCTTTATGCGATCCCGGCGCAACTGCTGGCCTATCACACCGCGATTGCCAAGGGCACCGATGTGGACCAGCCGCGCAATCTGGCGAAATCCGTGACGGTGGAGTGATGGCGAAACAGTTCGACGCCTTCACCGAAGACCAACGCGCCTTCATCACCGAACAGCCGGTGTATTTCGTGGCAACCTCGGCGCCCGGCGCGCGGATCAACCTGTCGCCCAAGGGGATGGACAGCCTGCGCGTGATCGGGCCGAACCGGCTGCTCTGGCTGAATGTCACCGGATCAGGGAACGAGACGGCCGCCCATCTGGCGCAGGATCCGCGCATGACGGTGATGTGGTGCAGCTTCAGCCAACGCCCGCTGATCATGCGCGCCTATGGCACGGCGCGCATGGTGCATCTGGGCGATGCCGGTTGGGCCGATCTGGCCGCGCATCTGCCCGCCCTGCCCGGCGCCCGTCAGATCTGCGACATGACGGTCGATCTGGTGCAAAGCTCTTGCGGCTTTGCCGTGCCGTTCATGGAATTCCAGCAGGACCGCCCGGTCCTGCGCGACTGGGCCGAACAGAAGGGCCCCGAAGGCCTCGCCGCCTATTGGGCCGACAGAAACCGCAGTTCCATTGACGGGCTGCCCACCGGCATCGACGCCAATCTGAAAGACCGCATATGACCCCCGCCGACGCCATCGCGCAGATCGCAGCCGCAGCCCAACCCGGCAAGGCCGCCGAAATGGCCGCCTATCACAAGGTGGACCGCCGCTATCTGGGCACCTCGGTCCCCGAGATCGACGCGCTGGCCAAGGCATGGCGCGCCGAGCTGTCGCTGGAGGACCGGCTGGCGCTGGCCGCCGGCCTGTGGGACAGCAATATCCACGAGGCGCGCGTCGCCGCCGCCAAACTTCTGACCCAGGCCCGCATCCGCCCCGATGACAGCGCCGCCTGGGCACTGATCCAGTCCTGGGTGCCGCAATTCGACGCCTGGGCGATTGCCGATCATGTGTGCAGCGCGGCGCAAAAGCGCATCATGGCCGATCTTTCGCGCCTGGATGATGTCGAGGGCTGGACCACCTCCGATCTGATGTGGGCGCGCCGCGCGGCGCTGGTCGCCACCCTGCCGCTCGCCAAGCTGAACAACCTGAAAGAGGCCGAATCCGCCGCGCGCGACCGGGTGCTGGGCTGGGCGGGCAGCTATGTGGGTGATCGCGACTGGTTCATCCAGAAGGCCATCGCCTGGTGGGTGCGCGACCTGTCGAAACACGATGCCGCCGCTGCCGCGGGATTTCTGGCCGAACATGGGCCCTACATGAAATCCTTCGCCCGCAAGGAAGCCGCGCAATATCTGCCGCCGGAGCTGCTGCCGAGCGCCTGATTTCACCCTGGCTTAAATACTCACCTGTTCACCGCCGGTAAACCTCGATCTCCGGCAGGTCGGTCAGCCCCAGACCCAGCGCGCGAAACGCCGCCAGCGACAGTTGCGCAGCACCGCTGCCGGGGCGCAGCTCCACCTGCACCACCTGCCCGCCCGCCGTTTTCACCAGCCCCGGCCCAGCCGTGCCGATCAACGGCGCGCTCAGCCAGAAGCCCGGGCTGGTCACATCGCCCAGGCTGACCACCAGCTTGCCCAGAGGCGCCTCGGCCTGCGGCACGGGCACGGCGGTGGCGGCTTCGCGCTGCGCCTCGGTCGTGGTGTCCAGCGCCTCGGCGCTGCGGGCGCCGGGCTTTGGCGGCGGCGCCACCAGTTCGGGCAGGGCCGGGGCTGCCACGGCGGGCGCAGCCTTGGGCACCGCCGCCTGACGCCCCGGCCACAATCCCTGCACCTGCGCACAGCCCGCCAGCAGCAGCGCCAGCCCGATCCCCGCCCCGATCTTCGCCATCTGAAACCTCCTGCCCTTTGCCCGACGATAGTCCCGGCCCGGCCCGGCAACAACCACCGCATTGGCCTTGCCGCTCAGTCGGCAAAGGCTTACCTTTCCAGCATGACCATGCCCCTGATCGACCCTTTCGCCCGTGCCATCCGCTACCTTCGGGTCTCGGTCACGGATCGCTGCGATTTCCGCTGCGTCTACTGCATGTCGGAAAACATGACCTTCCTGCCGAAAGCCGACCTGCTGACGCTGGAAGAACTGGACAGGATGTGCAGCGCCTTCATCGGCATGGGGGTGGAAAAGCTGCGCATCACCGGGGGCGAGCCTTTGGTGCGCAAGGGCATCCTCACCTTCTTTCAGGCGATGCGCCGCCATCTGGACAGCGGCGCGCTGAAGGAGTTGACGCTGACCACCAATGGCAGCCAATTGGCCCGCTTTGCGCAGGATCTGGCCGATTGCGGGGTGCGGCGGGTCAATGTCTCGCTCGACACGCTCGATGCCGCGAAGTTTGCCGAGATCACGCGCTGGGGCCGGTTGCCGCAGGTGCTGGACGGAATCGCGGCGGCCAAGGCGGCCGGGCTGCGGGTGAAGATCAACACCGTGGCGCTGAAAGGCTTCAACGAGGATGAGCTGTTCTCGCTGCTCGACTGGTGCGCCCGCGAGGACCATGACCTCACCTTCATCGAGGTGATGCCGATGGGCGATCTGGGCAACGAGGACCGGCTGGATCAATACTGGCCACTGTCGGACCTGCGCGCCCGTCTGGCCGCCCGCTTCACCCTGACCGAACTGGCGGAAAACAGCGGCGGCCCGGCACGCTATGTGCGGATTGCGGAAACCGGCCAGAAGATCGGCTTCATCACGCCGCTGACCCATAATTTCTGCGAAAGCTGCAACCGGGTGCGGCTGACCTGCACGGGCGAGCTGTTCATGTGCCTCGGCCAAGAAGACAGGGCCGACCTGCGCGCGCCGCTGCGGGCCAGCCCCGACAACGCGCTGCTGGAACAGGCGATCCGCGACGCGATCACCCGCAAGCCGAAGGGCCATGATTTCGACTATAGCCGCCAGAGCGTCGGCGGCCAGATGTCACGCCATATGAGCCATACCGGCGGCTGACCGCACGCCCTCTGCCCCCTCACCCTGCCCTCTCCCCCGGGGGGAGAGGGCAGGGTGAGGGGGAAAACGCCTCAGCCCGAAACCGGCATCCGGCCCTCCACCATCCCGGCATACCAGCTGGCGCCGAAGGGAATGGCGTTGTCGTCGAAATTATAGGCCGGGTGGTGGACCATGGCGGTATCGCCATTGCCCAGAAAGATATAGGCGCCGGGCCGTTCGTTCAGCATATAGCTGAAATCCTCGGCCCCCATCAGCGGCGCGGTCGCCGTATCCACCTGACCCGAGACCGCCTGCGCCACTTCCGCCGCGAACTCGGTCTGCGCCTCGGCATTGACCGTCACCGGATAGCCGCGCTGATAGGCCAGTTCGGCCTTGGCGCCCAAGGCCAGCGCCGTGCCCTCGACGATCTCGCGCAGCCGTTGTTCCACCTGATCCTGCACGCGCGCATCCATGGTGCGCACCGTGCCCTTCATCTTCACCACCTGCGGGATCACGTTATGCGCCGTGCTGTCGGTCGCCACCGTGCAGATCGACACCACCACCTGTTTCAGCGGATCAACCGTGCGGCTGGCAATCGTCTGCGCCGCCACGATGATATGCGCGGCCACCACCGTGGTATCGACACATTCATGCGGCTTGGCGGCATGGCCGCCCTTGCCCGTCACCGTGATGTCGAACTGATCCGCCGCCGCCATGATCGCGCCGGGGCGGATGGCGAAATGCCCGACCGGAATCCCCGGCATGTTGTGCATCCCGTAGACCTCGGTGATGCCCCAGCGTTCCATCAGCCCGTCGGCCACCATTTCGCGCCCGCCGCCGCCGCCCTCTTCGGCGGGCTGGAAGATCACCACCGCCGTGCCGTCGAAATTCCGCGTCTCGGCCAGATACTTGGCCGCCCCCAGCAGCATGGCGGTATGGCCGTCATGGCCGCAGGCATGCATCTTGCCCGGCACTTTCGAGGCATAGGGGGCCCCGGTCTGCTCGATGATCGGCAGCGCATCCATATCGGCGCGCAAGCCGATCACCCGGCCCGAGCCATCGGCCCGCCCCTTGATCACCCCCACGACGCCGGTGCGACCGATCCCCTCCACCACCTCGTCACAGCCGAAACTGCGCAGCAACTCCGCCACCCTGGCCGCCGTGCGATGCACCTCGAACAGCAGTTCCGGGTTTTCGTGAAAATCCCGGCGCCATGCGGTGATTTCCGGCAGCAGTTCGGCGAAACGGTTCTTGGGCGGCATGGCAGATCTCCTTTGTCCCAGCGTGGCGCAAAGCCCGCCCCCCTTCAACGCCGAAAGCGACATGCCGCGCCGCCGCCGGATCTTCGCTACAGCGAGGGGCCGGGTGCGATTTTCGAGCCATCGGTGAACCGGGCCAGCCGGAAGCGCGCCAGATCATGGCCCACCGTCGCCCCGGCCACCAGATCGGCGACCACCCGCCCCATGCCCGGCCCGATGCCGAAGCCATGGCCGCTCATCCCCGTGGCGATCACCAGCCCCGGCAGTTGCGCCACGCGGTCCACCACCGGCACCACATCGGGCATCGTGTCGATCATCCCGGCCCAGGCGGCCACCAGTTGCGACCGCCCCAACCCCGGGAAAGTATGCGCGAACTGTTTCGACACCTCGGCCACGATGCGCCGACTGGGCGCCGGGTTCAGCACGCGGCGCGCCTCGAACGGGCTGGGCGCGTCGGGCGACCAGCGGCGCGGCGTGCGCCAGGCGTCGGGATAGCCCTCGGGGGCGGTGTAGTGAAAGCGGGTCGAGCGGAAATCCTTTTTCAGCACCGGCAGATAGACGCCGAAGTTGCGAAACGCATCCGGCCCGATGAAGAAATCATGCGCGGCACCGGGGGCCAGCGTATAGCCGCCATCCTGCCGCCGCCGAAACGCGAAATCATCATCCGCCGCATTGCCCGCGAACACCTCGGGCAAGGGCGCCGTCGCCATCACCGTGGCCTTCACAGCAAGCTGCGGCAGCGCCACCCCATGGGCCCGCGCGAACAGCGCCGACCAGGCGCCACCCGCCAGCACCACCTGATCGCAGGCGATGCGGCCCTGTTCGGTCACCACCCCGGCCACTTTGCCGCCCGCGATGTCCAACGCCCGCACCGCACAATGCTCGACGATCACCGCGCCGCGCGTCACGGCCCCCTGCGCCAGCAACGGCACCGCCGCCCAAGGCTCGGCCCGCGCATCCGAGGGCGTGAACAGCCCGCCCTTCCACGCCTTTTCCGCGCCCTTCACCCGCTCGGCCACCGCGCCCGCGCCCAGCATATGGGTATCCAGCCCATGCGCCTTGGCATGAACCAGCCAGTCCTCGAACCCTGCGATCTCTTTCTCGGTCTTGGCGAGGTAGAGCACGCCTTCCTGCCGGAACCCCAGCGCGTCGCCAAATTCCTGCGCCAGCGTTTTCCAGATCGACAGGCTTTCCACCATGATCGGCAATTCCGCCGGATCGCGGCCCTGCTGGCGCACCCAGCCCCAGTTGCGACTGCTTTGTTCCCCGGCGATGCGGCCCTTTTCGCACAGGGTGACGCGCAGCCCCTTTTCGGCCAGATACCACGCCGTCATCACGCCGATCACGCCGCCGCCGATCACCACCACATCGCAGGCGGCAGGCAAGGGCCCGGCAAAGCGGATCGGCGTCGCCTCGGAAATCGGAAAGGGCATCATTGGCACAACTCCTCGACCAGCGATTCCATGAACCGCCATCCTGCCTCGAACTGATCCACCGCCAGCCATTCATCCGGCTGATGCGCCTGCGCGATATCGCCCGGCCCGCAGACCACCGCTGAATAGCCCTCGGCCTGAAACTGCCCGGCTTCGGTGCCATAGCTGACCACGCCGGTATCATTGTCGCCGGTCAGACGGCGCACCAAGGCCTCGGCGGCGCCCTGCGTTTCGGGTTTCAGCGGCGGCACGAAGAACTTTTCTTCCAGCCAGATCCGGGTCTCGGGGCGCACCGCCTGCATTCCCGCCTCGATCCGCGCGGCTTCGGCCCGCAGACGGGCCACCCATTCCAGCGGGTCTTCGCCCGGCACCACGCGGAAGGCCATGCCAAAGCTGCAATCCCGCGCCGTGATATTCTCGGCGGTGCCGCCCTGAATCGTGCCCACATGCAGCGTTGTCCAAGGTGGATCGAACAGCGCCGCGAGGTCCGAGGGCTGTTTGGCCCGATTCGCTTCATTCACCCGGTTGGCCCAGTCGATCAGCCGCGCCCCTTCCATGATCGCGCTGACCCCGGTGTGCAGGATGGAACTGTGCACCTCGAACCCTTCGACATGTACGCGCAGGCCGTGGCCGCCCTTGTGGCCGTTCACCAGCTTCATCATCGACGGCTCGCCCACCACCACCGCGCTGGCGCGGGGCAACCCTGCGGCCATTGCCGCGATCATCGGCGGCGCGCCGGTGCAGCCCAGTTCCTCGTCATAAGACAGCGCGATCTGCAGCGGGCGCTTCACCCCCCGTTCCAGCGCCAGCGGCACGGCGGCCAGTGCCAGCGCGTCGAATCCCTTCATGTCGCAGACGCCGCGGCCATAGAGCCGCCCGTCGTGCTCCACCACCTGCCAAGGGTCGGTTGTCCAGTCCTGCCCGTCCACCGGCACCACATCGGTATGGCCCGACAGCACCACGCCCCCCGCCACATCCGGCCCGGCGCTGGCATAAAGCGCGGCCTTGGTGCCTTCGGTATTGTAGACGCGTCGGGCGCTGACGCCCCATCCGGCAAGGTAATCTTCGACCCAATCCACCAGATCAAGATTGCTGTCGCGGCTGACCGTGCGGAAGGCAACCAGACGGTCCAGAATCTGGCGCGGGGTAAGGCGTTGCGGCATCGTATGCTCCGTTTTCGGGCGGAGCCTGCGCGCGCTTTGCGCGAAACGCAAGGGATCGCCCGCTGACGCCAAGTCATCATGCCCGATCGCCGGGCATTTCGCCGAAAGTTTCTTGCGGGATGCCCAAAAATGGCTAACACTTGACCAAACGGTCAGCGCAAAAACGAAAAAAGACCGGCAATAACGAACAAAAACAAAGTCTTGGGGAGTTACATATGCCCGTGCTCGAAGTGCGTGGCCTGAAGACCGTCTTCCAGACACGGGGCGGCGAGGTTCATGCGGTCAATGATGTCAGTTTTCACCTGCGCCCCGGCGAATTGCTGGGCGTGGTGGGGGAAAGCGGCTCTGGCAAATCCGTCACCATGATGTCGCTGATCGGGCTGCTGCCATCGCCCCCGGCGCAGGTGCGGGCGGGCGAGGTGCTGCTGGGCGGCGTGGACATCCTGAAAGCCTCGCCAGAGGAGTTGCGCAAGGTGCGCGGCGCCCGCATCGGTTTCGTGTTTCAAGACCCGATGACCTCGCTCAACCCGGTGTTTACCGTCGGCGCCCAGATCATGGAGCCGTTGCGCGTGCATATGGGGCTGACCAAGGCGCAGGCCGAGGCCCGCGCGGTGGAGCTGCTGGAGCTGGTCGGCATCCCCGATGCGCGAAAACGGCTGAAAACCTATCCGCACCAGTTTTCCGGCGGGATGCGGCAGCGGGTGATGATCGCCATCGCGCTGGCCTGCGACCCCGAGGTGCTGATCGCCGATGAACCCACCACCGCGCTGGATGTGACGATTCAGGCGCAGATTCTGGAACTGGTGAAAGAACTGCGCCAGAAGCTGGGCATGGCCATCGTCTGGATCACCCATGACCTTGGGGTGATTGCAGGCATCGCCGACCGGGTGATGGTGATGTATGGCGGGCAGATCGTCGAACAGGCCCCGGTGTGGGAGCTGTTCCACAAACCGCAGCACCCCTATACCCGCGCCTTGCTGCGCACGATCCCGAAACTGGGGGGCCAGCGCGAGGCGCGGTTGCAGGTGATCGAAGGCCAGCCGCCGATCCTCGCCGGTGCCCCCACCGCCTGCCCGTTCCGCGCCCGCTGCGCCCATGCCTTCGCGCGCTGCGAAGCGGAAAACCCGCTGCGCCGCCCGGTGGATGGGGCCGCCTTGGGCCACGGCCATGACGTGGCCTGCCACTGGACCGCCCCGGCACAGGAGAGCGCCGATGCTTGACACGGCAAAGCGCCCGCTGGTGCAGGTGCGCAATCTGAAGATGTATTTCCCGATCTTCTCGGGCCTGCTGCGCCGCCACAGCGGCGATGTGAAGGCCGTCGATAATGTCAGCTTCGACATTTTTGAAGGCGAGACGCTGGGGCTGGTGGGCGAATCCGGGTGCGGCAAATCCACCGTGGGCCGGGCGCTGCTGCGGCTTTACACCCCCACCGCTGGCAATGTGGTGATCGACGGCGATGACGTGGCCACCCTTTCGGCCGAGGCGCTGCGCCAGAAACGCCCGACCATGCAGATGGTGTTCCAGGATCCGCAGGCCAGCCTGAACCCGCGCATGACCGTCGCCGCCATCATCGGCGAACCGCTGGACGAACATTCCGGCCTGCCCACCGCCGAAAAGCTGGAACGCGTCTATACGTTGATGGATCAGGTCGGTCTGAACCGCCGCTTCGCCAACCGCTACCCGCACGAGTTTTCCGGCGGCCAGCGTCAGCGCATCGGCATTGCCCGCGCCTTGGCGCTGAACCCGAAATTCATCGTCTGCGACGAACCGATTGCCGCGCTGGATGTCTCGATCCAGGCGCAGGTGGTGAACCTGCTGGAAGACCTGCAGGACCGGCTGGGCCTGACCTATCTGTTCATCAGCCATGACCTGAGCATGGTGCGCCATATCGCCGACCGCGTGGCGGTGATGTATCTGGGCCAGATCGCCGAAATCTCGCCGCGTGACGATCTTTATGCCGATCCGCTGCACCCCTATGCCGAGGCGCTGCTGTCCGCCGTGCCCGAACCCGACCCCAACCGCGAGGGGCGGCGCACCCGGATCATCCTGAAGGGCGATGTGCCCTCGCCCGCCAACCCGCCGAAGGGCTGCAACTTCTGCACCCGCTGCCCCAAGGTGATGCCGATCTGTCACGATCTGGAACCCGTGCTGACCGAGGCCCGCCCGGGCCGCTTTGTCGCCTGCCATCTCGTGACCCCGCCCCAAACCACCAGAGCCGGATAACCGGCCGCCCCGAGGCTCCGTCAGGCCACCCGAGCGTCACAAACAACGAGGAGAGTATCACAATGAAATTGAAAGCAGCCCTTCTGGGCGCGGCAGCCGCCTTCGCGCTGGCCCCCGCCGCCCATGCCGAACGCGGCAGCGACGGCGAGTTGAAGATCCTCTATTATCAGGCGGTCTCGACGATGAACGCCTATCTCTCGTCCGGCACCAAGGACGTGGAAGTCGGCTCGCTGGTGCTGGAACCGCTGGCAAGCTTCGATCAGGACGGCAATCTTGTGCCGCGTCTGGTGAAAGAGATCCCGACGCTGGAAAATGGCGGCGTGGCCGCCGACCAGACCTCGATCACCTGGAAACTGCTGGATGGGCTGGTCTGGTCCGACGGGACGCCGGTCACCTCGGAAGATGTGAAATTCACCTGGGAATATTGCACCCATCCCGATGGCGGATGCGCGCAGGGCGCCAAATATGAAGGCATCAAATCGGTCGAAACACCCGATGCCCAGACGGTCGTCGTGACCTTCGAGGCCCCCAAGCCCTATCCCTATCAGCCCTTCACCGGCGCCACCGCGCCGATCCTGCAAAAGGCGCAATTCGCAGCCTGCCTCGGCGCTGCCGCCGCAAGCTGCACCGACCCGAACACCAAGCCGATCGGCACCGGCCCCTTCGTCGTCACTGATTTCAAGGTGAATGACGTGGTGATCCTTGCCGCGAACGACAAGTTCCGCGATCCGGCGAAACCCGCCTTTGCCACCGTGACGGTGAAGGGCGGCGGCGATGCGCTGGCGGCAGCCTCGTCCGTGATGGAAACCGGCGAATTCGATTACGCCTGGAACACCCAGATCAACCCCGAGCAGCAGACCCAGATGGAGGCCGGCGGCAAGGGCAAGTTCGTCAACGCTTTCGGCACGTTGGTCGAGCTGATCGAGATGAACATGACCGATCCGTCCCCGGCGCTGCCGGAAGGCGAACGGTCCACCACCAAACACCCGCACCCGGTGCTGTCGGACATCAAGGTCCGTCAGGCGCTGTCGATGGCGATTGACCGTCAGGCGCTGGTGGATATCGGCTATGGCGGCGCCGGTCGGCCGACCTGCAACCTCGTCCCCGCTCCGGCCGTCTATGCGTCCGACAATACCGGCTGCCTGAAGCAGGACATGGAAGGCGCCAAGGCACTTATGGCCGAGGCAGGCTGGACCGACAGCGACGGGGACGGCATCCTCGACAAGGACGGCAAGAAGCTGTCGATGCTGTATCAGACCTCGGTCAACCCGGTGCGTCAGGACTTTCAGGCGCTGATCAAGGGTTGGTGGAACGAGCTGGGCGTGGAGGTGGAGCTGAAATCCATCGACCCGGGCGTGTATTTCGGCGGCGATGCGGGTTCACCCGACACGTTCCAGAAATTCTATGCCGACGTTGAAATGTATGCCAACAACTTCGACGGCACCGACCCGGAACCTTACCTGTCGCAATATCTGTGCGACAAGATCCCCGGCCCCGACAACCAGTGGCAGGGTGAGAACATCAACCGCTTCTGCGATCCGGCCTATGATGCGGCGCTGAAAGAGCTGTCCGCCACCGGCGAGCCGACCAAGCGCGCCGAACTGGTGAAAAAGCTGAACGACATGCTGACCAAGGACAGCATGGTTGTCGTGCCGCTGGTGGACCGTGGCCGGTTCTCGGCCCAGTCCAACGCACTGGGCGGCGTGATCATGAATTCGTGGGACAGCGAACTGTGGAATGCAGCCGACTGGTATCGTGTGAAGTGATCTGAACCCTGGCGCGGCGAGGCCCCGGCCCCGCCGCGCCCCTGTCTTTGGCAGCACCAAGAACAAAAACCGCGAGGGCCCATGCTGACCTTCACCATCCGGCGATTGCTGACCGCGATCCCCACCCTCCTCCTCATTTCGCTGGTGATCTTCCTTCTGGTCGATTTCGCCCCCGGCAGCCCGATGTCCGACATCCCGCTGACCGTGCCCCCCGATGTGCGCCAGAAGATGATGGAGGCGATGGGCGCCGACCAGCCGGTCATGGTGCGCTATCTGCTGTGGCTGAAACAGTTTTTCTGGACAGAACCGCTGTATGGCATCGACGCGATCTTCGGCACCGATTTCGCACAGGGCGCGCAGCGAATCATTTCCTGGCAATCCAAGGTGCCGGTGTTCCGCATCATCGGCGAACGGATGCCGCAAACGCTGACCGTGGTCGGCACCGCCTATGCGGTGGGGGTGCTGATCGCCCTGCCCATCGGCATCTATTCCGCCTATCGCCAGTATAGCTGGTTCGATCAGGCGGGCACCTTCTTTGCCATGGCGGGCTTTTCGGTGCCCACCTTCTTTACTGGCAACCTGCTGATCCTGATCTTTTCGGTGAAACTCGGCTGGCTGCCCACGATCTATGACACCACGCTGCGGGTGACCGACTGGGCGAGCTTTTACAAGATGGTCATGCAGATGGCGATGCCGGTCACCGTGCTGGCCCTGTTCAACGCCGCTGAGATCAGCCGTTACACAAGGTCTTCGGTGCTGGAAAACCTCGGGCAGGATTATGTGCGCACCGCGCGGGCCAAGGGAATGACCGAAAGCACCGTGCTGCTGAAACATGTGCTGCGCAATTCGCTGATCCCGGTGGTGACGGTGATCGCCCTGGGCCTGCCCACCGTGTTCGGCGGCGCCATCGTGACCGAGCAGATCTTCAAGATCAACGGCCTTGGGGCCGCCCTGATCGGCGCCATCCATGTCAGCGATCTGCCCACCGTGCAGACCCTGACCTTCATCTTTGCGGTGCTGATCGTGATGTTCAACCTGATCGCCGACATCCTGTATGGCATCCTCGACCCGCGGATCCGCTATGACTGACGCGACCCAGAGCCAGAAACCCCGCAGCCAGTGGTTTGCCGTCTGGCACCAGTTCCGCCAGCACAAGGGCGCCATGGCGGCGCTGATCCTGCTGGGCGCGCTGGTGTTCTTCGTGCTGATCGGTCCGCTGCTGTGGCGCATCGACCCGAATTTCATCGAGCCGAACACCGTCAAGATGTTCAAGCTGCGCAACAACCCGCCCAGCTTCGACCACCCGCTGGGCACCGATCAACTGGGCCGCGACATTCTGGCCCGGATGATGTTCGGCGGGCGCATCTCGCTGGCGGTGGGGCTGGTGGCGATGCTGGTCGCCATCTTCATCGGCACCACCATCGGCGTGCTGGCCGGCTATTTCCGTCGCGCCGACGGGCTGCTGATGCGCTTCACCGACCTGTTTCTGGCCCTGCCGCTGCTGCCGCTGCTGCTGGTGATGATGATGCTGTTTTCGGAAATGGTGGCCTCGGTCCTCGGGCCGCGGCTGGGCACCTTCCTGCTGATCGTGCTGGCCATCGGGGTGACAAGCTGGATGCAATCGGCCCGCGTGGTGCGCGGCGAGGTTCTGGCGCTGAAAGAGCGCGAATTCGTGCTGGCCGCCCGCTCCATCGGCACACCGAACCGCCGCATCATCCTGCGCCATATCCTGCCCAATGTACTGTCGCCGGTGCTGGTCGCCGCCACGCTGGGCATCGCCGCCGCGATCATCACCGAAAGCGTGCTCAGCTTCCTCGGCCTCGGCTTCCCGCCGGATTTCCCGACCTGGGGGCGGCTGCTGTATGACGGCATCGATTCCATTCGCACCTATCCGGAGCGGGTGGTCTGGCCGGGGCTGGCGATCTCGCTCACGGTGCTGAGCGTGAATTATATCGGCGACGGGCTGCGCGACGCGCTGGACCCGCGGATTCGCGGGCGATGAGCGGCGACCGGGGGCTTCACGCCCCCGGACCCCCGTGGGATATTTTTGAACAGAAAATGAAGATCAGTGCATCGCCTTGCGGATGCGCCGCACCATCAGCCAGACGCCAAGGATGACGGGCGGCACCAGCAGGGCCGCCGTGGCTTCCTTGCTGAAATGCAGCCCGGCCTTGGCCAGCGGATAAAGCGCATAGGTGGCAAGGCTGACGGCGTAATAGCTGATCGCCACCACAGACAGGCCTTCCACCGTATGTTGCAGGCGCAGCGCCAGATCGGCGCGGCGGTCCATGCTTTCCAGCAGGCGCTGGTTCTGCGCGCTGCGTTCGACATCGACCCGCGTGCGCAGCAGTTCGGCGGCACGGGCGGCGCGTTCGGCCATGGTGCGCAGCCGCGCCTCGGTGGATTTCACCGTGCGCATCGCCGGATCATAGCGCCGCATCATGAATTCGCCGAAGGTCTGCCGCCCATCCAGCCGTTCCTCCCGCAGCACCTCGATGCGCTGCGAGACAATCGCCTCATAGGCCTCGGTCGCGCCAAAGCGGAACGAGAAGCGCACGGCGAGGCTTTCAAGTTCCGCCGAAATCACCAGCAATTCATGCAGCGCCTCTTCGGGCGAACGGGCCGCCGCATCCAGCCCCGACACCAGCCCCGACAGCGCCGGGTCCAGCGCGTTCAGCCGCATCGACAAATCGCGCGCCCGCATCAGCCCCAGCATCGACATGGCGCGATAGGTCTCGATCTCGCACAGGCGCTGCACGATGCGGCCCACCCGCCGCGCGCCGGTCTCCGGGCGCACGAAGACGGCAAAGCGCATATGCCCCGCCGGGTCGATGCGGAAATCACCGGCGATCACCGCCGCCCCATCGACGACGCTGGACACGGCAAGGCTTTCGGCCACGAACCAGTCGGCCAGTTTCTCATGCACCTCCTCGATCCGCTCCGGCAGCAATTCAACCCGGATCAGCACGGCGGCCAGCCGCAGCCCCGGCGCCGCCGCCAGCCAGTCTTCCGGGAAGATCCGCGCCTCCATCGGGTCGAACGGGCGATCCGACAGGCCGGGGGTGAAGGCGGAATAGGTCACGAATTCGGTATGGCTTTCCCATTTCAGCTCTGCCCGCCCGATCTGGCCCGAGAAATGCGTGGCGTCGGGCTGCGGATGCGGCGCGCCGTTGCGGTCCAGCAGGTCCAGCAGATGCGCGCGATCCACCGCACGGTCGCGGTTGGCGGCATTGTCCGGCTGTTTGATCGCCACATAGGCGGCAGTGCAGGGCGCCAGCAGCGCCGGAAACGGGCGCGCGTGCAACTCGTTCACCAGCGCATAGCGCAGCGGATGGTCGGGCATCGGGATCATGTCAGGCTCCGGCAAGGAGGTCGGTTTCCCTCCATAGCGCGGGAATTGCGTCTGTAAACAAAAATATCAAGCGAAACCAATGATTTAATGGCATACAGCGGAATACCGTGCCTGCGCGCCACAGCTGGCACCCGAAATGCCCCATCCAAGGGGGGGCAGCGGGGCGGAGACCGCCCCGCCCGCTTTTACCCCTCGTCCACGCAAAGCTGGCGCTGGGTGCCCAGCCCGTCGATGCCCAGCGTCACCACATCGCCCGCCTTTAGGTAACGCGGCGGCTTGTGCCCCATGCCCACGCCGGGCGGCGTGCCGGTGGAAATCACATCGCCCGGATGCAGCGTGAAGAATTGCGACAGATAGGACACCAGATAGGCCACGCCATAGACCATGCTGGTCGTGCTGCCCTGCTGCATCCGTTCGCCATTCACCTCCAGCCACATCGGCAGGTTCTGCGGATCGGCGATTTCGTCCAGCGTCACCAGCCACGGCCCCAGCGGCCCGAAATTGTCCGATCCCTTGCCCTTCGACCATTGGCCTGACCGTTCGGTCTGCCAGGCGCGCTCCGACACGTCATTGGCCAGACAATAGCCTGCCACATGCGACAGGGCGTCGGCCTCGCTCACATGTTTGGCGCGCTTGCCGATCACGAAGGCCAGCTCCACCTCCCAATCGGTCTTGACCGAGCCGCGCGGGATGAGGATCGGGTCATTCGGCCCGCAGATCGCCGAGGTGAATTTGGCAAAGATCACCGGCTCGGGCGGCACCGCCATGCCGCTTTCGGCGGCGTGATCGGAATAGTTCAGCCCGATACAGATGAACTTGCCAACGCCGCCGACACAGGCGCCCAGCCGCACCTCGCCCTCGACCAGCGGCAGTGCCGCCACATCCAGCGCCCGCAGCGCGCCCAGATCTTCCAGCACCGCGCCCGCAATATCGGGCACATGCCCGACCAGCGACCGCAGCCGCCCCTCGGCGTCGATCAGCCCGGGCTGTTCCGCCCCCCGCTCGCCATAGCGCACCAGCTTCATCGCATCGTCCTCCTGTGAACCTGCCCAGTTCTACCCCCGGGCCGCGCAACGCAAAAGGCCCCCGGTCTTCCGGGGGCCTTCGATTTTTCGCAGAAAAATCGTGTCACTCGATCATGGGCAGCAGGCCGTCGATGCTCTTTTTGGCGTCGCCATAGAACATGCGGGTGTTTTCCTTGTAGAACAGCGGGTTCTCGATGCCGGAATAGCCGGTGCCCTGGCCGCGTTTCGACACGAACACCTGTTTCGCCTTCCAGCATTCCAGCACCGGCATGCCGGCGATGGGGCTGTTGGGGTCTTCCTGTGCCGCCGGGTTCACGATGTCGTTCGAGCCGATGACGATGGCCACATCGGTATTCGGGAAATCCTCGTTGATCTCGTCCATTTCCAGAACGATGTCATAAGGCACCTTCGCTTCGGCCAGCAGCACGTTCATGTGCCCCGGCAGACGGCCTGCCACTGGGTGGATGGCGAAACGCACGGTCTTGCCCTTGGCGCGCAGCTTGCGCGTCAGTTCCGACACCGATTGCTGCGCCTGCGCCACCGCCATGCCGTACCCCGGAATGATGATGATGCTGTCCGCATCGTTCAGCGCCGCCGCCACGCCATCGGCGTCAATCGCGATCTGTTCGCCGGTCACTTCCATCGCCGGGCCGGTGGTGCCACCGAAACCGCCGAGGATCACCGACACGAACGACCGGTTCATCGCCTTGCACATGATGTAGCTCAGAATCGCACCCGAAGACCCCACCAGCGCGCCCACCACGATCAGCAGGTCGTTCGACAGCGAAAAGCCGATCGCCGCTGCCGCCCAGCCGGAATAGCTGTTCAGCATCGACACCACGACCGGCATGTCGGCGCCGCCGATGCCCATGATCAGGTGATAGCCGATGAACAGCGCGGCCACCGTCATCACCAGCAGCGCCAGCGTGGAGCCGGTCTGCAGATAGACCACCAGCAGCACCACCGAAATGAGCGCCGCCCCTGCGTTCAGCAGATGCCCGCCCGGCAGTTTCTTCGCCTTGCCATCCACCTTGCCCGCCAGCTTGCCAAAGGCAATGACCGACCCGGTGAAGGTGACAGCCCCGATGAACACGCCGAGGAACGTCTCCACCCGCAGGATCGAGATTTCGACCGGCGATTTATGCGCGATCACCGCGGCAAAGCCCTCCAGCGCCTGACGCGCCGCTTCGTCCATGCCCGCGACGCGGACCAGTTCGATATGGGTGTTGAAGCCGATGAACACCGCCGCCAGACCGACGAGGCTGTGCATCGCCGCCACAAGCTGCGGCATTTCCGTCATCTGCACGCGTTGGGCCACAACCCAGCCGATGGCCCCGCCGCCGATGATCAGCGCCGCCGACAGTCCCCACAGGCCAGCGCCGGGGCCGTAAAGCGTCGCCGCCACCGCCAGTGCCATGCCCGCAATGCCATACCAGACCGCGCGCTTGGCGCTTTCCTGCCCCGAAAGCCCACCCAGAGACTGGATGAACAGAACCGCCGCAACGACGTAAGCCGCCGTGGTAAAACCGAATTCCATGGCTGCCTCCTTACGACTTCTGGAACATGGCGAGCATGCGCCGCGTGACCATGAACCCACCGAAAATGTTGATCCCGGCCATGAACACCGACAGCGCCGCCAGCACGATCACCAGGAAACTGCCCGAGCCGATCTGCATCAGCGCGCCCAGAATGATGATCGACGAAATCGCATTGGTCACCGCCATCAGCGGCGTGTGCAGGCTGTGCGACACGTTCCAGATCACCTGAACGCCGACATAGACCGACAGCACGAAGACGATGAAGTGCGACATGAAGCTGGCCGGCGCGAACAGCCCCGCCAGCAGGATCAGCCCGCCCCCGATGACCAGCATCCCCACCTGATTGCGGGTCTGCGCCTTGAAGGCCGCGGTTTCCTGCGCCCGGCGTTCCTCGGGCGTCAGCTCCTTGGCTTTTTCCTTGGGCTTGGCAGCGGCGATGGCGGCCACCTTGGGCGGCGGCGGCGGATAGGTGATCGCCGCATCCTTGGCCACGGTCGCGCCGCGGATCACGTCATCTTCCATGTTGTGGAAGATCACGCCATCTTTCTTGGGCGTCAGATCCGTCAGCATGTGGCGGATGTTGGTGGCATAAAGCGTGCTGGCCTGCGCCGCCATCCGGCTGGGGAAATCGGTGTAACCCACGATGGTCACGCCGTTTTCGGTGACGATCTTCTGATCGGGCACCGTCAGGTCGCAGTTGCCGCCGCGTTCCGCCGCAAGGTCCACGATGACCGAGCCGGGCTTCATCATCGCCACCATGTCCTCGGTCCACAGCTTCGGCGCGGGCCGGCCGGGGATCAGGGCGGTGGTGATGACGATGTCCACATCGGGCGCCAGTTCGCGGAACTTCGCCAGCTGCTTGGCCTGAAACGCCGGGGTGGACGGGGCCGCATAGCCGCCCGTCGCCGCGCCATCGGGCAATTCCGAGGCGTCAAACTCAAGGTAGACGAACGATGCGCCCATCGATTCGATCTGCTCGGCCACTTCGGGACGCACGTCGAAGGCCATCACGATCGCGCCCAGCGACACAGAGGTGCCGATGGCCGCAAGCCCCGCCACACCGGCGCCGACGATCAGCACCTTGGCCGGGGGCACCTTGCCCGCCGCCGTCACCTGCCCGGTGAAGAAGCGGCCAAAGTTGTTGCCCGCCTCGATCACCGCGCGGTAACCGGCGATGTTGGCCATCGACGACAGCGCGTCCATCTTCTGCGCGCGGCTGATGCGCGGCACCATGTCCATGGCGACCACGGTCGCCCCCTTGGCGCGCGCCGCCTCCAGCAGATCCGGATTCTGCGCCGGCCAGAAGAAGCTGATCAGCGTCTGGCCGGGGCGGAGCATCTCCACCTCCGACGGTTCCGGCCCGCGGACCTTCACCACCACATCGGCTGCCTCGAACACCGCCTGCGCCGAAGCCAGAACCTCGACCCCCGCCTTGGCATAGGCCGCATCCGAAAAACCGGCCTTCGCCCCGGCTCCGGTCTCGACGACACAAACATGCCCCAGCTTCACCAGTTGCAGCGCCGAATCGGGCGTCATCGCAACCCGGTTCTCGCCCTCGAATATTTCCCTCGGTGCCCCGATCTTCACGGCCACTCCCCTGTTCCTGCGCGCCTCGCGGCGCCTTTCGCCCCTACTCGATACCCATCGCGCAACAAAATTACAAAACATACTTGCTGCCATGCGGCAAAAGTATCGGTTCCCGTCCTGTCACGCATGGTCCGCCCCGTTGCTATGAAAGTTGCGAACCTCACATTTCCGGCATAATCCCGTTCAAGCCCGACAATGCAACCTCTGATCGCCACCGCGCGCTAATTCAGGGAAAGTGACCTTCCGTTACGTCACACCGCATCCCGCCCTTGCAGGCGCCCCCGCGCTGTCGCACCTTTCCGCCCAGCCCGGAGGAGCCCGCCATGACCACCGATTTCACTGCCACCCGCGCCCTGTTCGATCTGCCCGAAGGGGTGATCTATCTTGACGGCAATTCACTCGGGCCGTTGCCCCGCGCCGCCGCCGCCCGCATCGCCCGCACCGTGACCGAAGAATGGGGCCAGATGCTGATCACCGGCTGGAACAAGGCCGGATGGATGGAACAGCCCGCCCGCACCGGCGACCGCATCGCCAAGCTGATCGGCGCCGAATCCGGCCATGTGGTGATGGGCGACACGCTGTCGATCAAGGTCTATCAGGCACTGGCCTCGGCGCTGGAAATGAACCCGGATCGGCGGGTGATCCTGTCCGACACCGGCAATTTCCCGTCCGACCTCTATATGGCCGAAGGGCTGTGCCGCACGCTGGGCGGCGATTACCGGCTGAAGACCGTGGCCCCCGAAGAGGTGATGGCTGCGCTGGATGACAGCGTGGCGGTGATGATGATCACCGAGGTCGATTACCGCACCGGGCGGCGCCATGACATGCCCGCCCTGACCGCCCGTGCCCATCAGGTGGGTGCGCTGGCGATCTGGGATCTGGCCCATAGCGCCGGGGCCTTCCCGGTTGGCGTGGCCGCAGGCGGCGCCGATTTCGCGGTGGGCTGCACCTACAAATACCTCAATTCCGGCCCCGGTGGCCCAGCCTTCATCTATGTCGCCCCGCGCCATGCCGAAATCGCCCGCCCCGCCCTGTCCGGCTGGCTGGGCCATGAGGCGCCCTTTGCCTTCGATCCGTCCTATCGCCCCGGTCGCGGGATCGAACGGATGCGCGTCGGCACCCCGCCCATCCTGCAACTGGCCGCACTCGACGCCGCGCTCGACATCTGGGATGCGGTCGATCTGGATGACCTGCGCGCCACCTCGCTGGCGCTGACCGACCGCTTCATCGCGGGGGTCGAAGCCACCTGCCCCGACCTGACACTCGCCACCCC
This sequence comes from Gemmobacter aquatilis, assembly GCF_900110025.1. Classification (GTDB taxonomy): domain Bacteria; phylum Pseudomonadota; class Alphaproteobacteria; order Rhodobacterales; family Rhodobacteraceae; genus Gemmobacter; species Gemmobacter aquatilis. The sequence goes on from NZ_FOCE01000005.1 coordinate 234,797, forward strand.
CCGCGCCCATGCCCAACGCGGCTCTCAGGTCAGCTTCCGCCACCCCGAGGGCTATGCGATCATGCAGGCGTTGATTGCACGCGGCGTGATCGGCGATTTCCGCGCGCCAGACATCCTGCGCTTCGGCTTCACCCCGCTTTATATCGGCATCGCCGAGGTGGATGGCGCCGTGGCGATCCTGTCGCAGGTCATGGCCGAACGCCTGTGGGATCAGCCGGAATACCGCACCCGTGCCCGCGTCACCTGACCATGGTCACAGGACTGTGATCGCCCAGCCCCTTGTCTGTGGCGCCGCCGCACGCGTCTGCGCAATTTCAACGGTGGACCGGCACAGCGCCTTTGGGTAACTCTGGAAACAATACTAAAAGACCTGACCGACCTGTTTCTGCGCCTTGGGAGAATTTGAAGAATGCTGCGCCACCTGATGCGCCTCGCGCTGAGCACCGCCCTTGCCGGCACGCTCGCCGCCTGCGTCGATCCGTCGCTGACCGAGGCGACAAAGACACCCACGGCCACCGCGCCCGTCATCCCCCAGCCCGTCCCTGCGGATTTTGTCGAAGCCTATGCCGCCAAACAGGATGGCAGCTTTGTCGTGCCCGCCGTGCCGGTCGAGAAGATCCCGCCGCATCTGATCCGCCAGGAAGTCGCCTATGAGACGACCGATGCCCCCGGCACAGTCATCATCGACCCCACCAACAAGACCCTGCATCTGGTCACCGCCCCCGGCAAGGCGCTGCGCTATGGCATCGCCGTCGGCAAGGATGGCTTCCAATGGGCGGGCGAGGCGCTGATCACCAATCGCCGTCACTGGCCCACCTGGACGCCGCCGCCGGAAATGATCGCCCGCAAGCCCGAGCTGGAAAAGTGGAAAGACGGCCAGCCGGGCGGCCCGACCAACCCGCTGGGCGCGCGCGCGCTGTATCTGACCACCGGCGGGGTGGATTACGGCTTCCGCATCCATGGCACACCGGAATGGAAATCCATCGGGCACAATGCCTCGTCCGGCTGCTTCCGCATGATCAATCAAGACGTGATGGACCTGTATAACCGCGTGCCCGATGGTGCGAAGGTTGTGGTGCTGAACGCCGATGGCACCCGGCCCACCAAGCTGAAGCTGCCGCCGCCCGCGCCCAAACCGAAGAAAGCCGCGGCGCCCAAGGCCCCGGCTGCGCCCAAACCGCAGCCCGCAGCCCTTGGCGCCCCCGCGCCGGGCTTCCCGACGATGACCGCCCCGGCGCTGACGCCGCCCGCTTTGGGCGCCGTGCCGCCCGCGCTGGCGGCACCGGCCCCCGTGGCGCCTACGCCCGCCGTGGCCCCGGCCACGCCTGCCGCCCCCGCCGTCGTCGTGCCTGCGACCGATCCGGCCAGCGTGCCCGCCGCCGACACCCCGCCCGAGCCTGCGGCCCCGGCGGTGGTGCCCCCGGCAGCGGCGCCTGCCGCCACCTGCGTTCCGGCGCCCGGCATCGTCTGCCCCTGAACCGGGCACCCCCAAAGCAAAAGGGCGGCCCCGCACAGGCCGCCCTTTTCCGTTGCGATCCGCCGTTCAGCCCTTCAGCCAGCGGTCATAATCGCTGACCAGCAGGTGCAGCGGCGCTTCGTCCTCTTCGATCTCCGCAAAGCGGCCAATCGGCTCGCGGAAGATATTGTCGGTCAGATCGTCATTCACCGTGCTGACCTCACCGATCAGCACATCGCCGCCCTCGCCCCAAAAGGCGTGCCAGTCGCCCGGCATCAGCGTGACGCTTTCGCCCGGTGCCAGCCGCAGCTTCTCGCCCGGCGCATAGGCGCGCGCGATCCCGTCGCACATCACTACGCCGCCGCGATCCGGGGCAAAGCCGCCCGCGTCGTCGCTGCCATAAAGCTCGATCACCAGCGCAGCACCGCCCCGGTTGATGATGTCTTCCGCCTTGATGACATGGGTGTGCATCGGCGAAAGCTGATCCTGCCGCGAGATCAGCAGCTTTTCGGCATAGCACATGCCACCGCCGCGCTGCAGATCGGCCAGCATGCCATTGCGCAGCGTGAACAGAAACAGCCCCATCCGGTCGAACCGGCCCTGCCCGTAATCTGTGATGTCCCAGCCCATGCGCCGCGCCGCGATCTGCCCGGCATCGCGCCGCGCGGCAAATTCAGCCGGTGTCCAATAAGCAAAAGGCGGCAGCACGAATCCATACTCCCGGATCATCCCGTCCGCCGCCTGCATGATATCGTTGATGCGTGAGCGTTTCATGCCGTCCCTCCCCCTGAAGTCCGCCAGCATATCACGCGCGTTAGCGCAAACAAGTCAGACCGCGAACCGATCCAGCACCGCCGCCAACGCGGCCCAGTCGGTATATTCGCGGTCCTCATGCGGGGCGATCTGCTGATGTTTCTGCGCTGCGATCCAGCGCATCGCCCAGCCGCGGATCATGTCATAGCTGGAAAAGCGGAACGCCCCCGCCACATGCTCCACCTGCCCCGGCACCCAGCCGGTCGTCTCTTGAAACGCACTCACACAGGCGCGCAGCCCCGCCCAATCCTCGGCATCCTGCCCGGCAGCCGACAGCGACACCGCCAGAAACAGCGACGGCACCGCCGACAACCGCGCGGCAGCCTCCTTGGCAAACGCCATCAATGGCGCCTGAAACCCTCCCATATGCACCGATCCGGCAAGGATCACCGCGCCAAACCGCGCCAGATCCACCCCTTCAGCCTCAGCCACGGGCAACAATTCAACAGTCTGGCCGCGATCCACCAGATGGTCGGCGGCAAATCGGGCAATCTTGCGGGTCTGCCCGTCGGTGCTGGCATAGACGATCAGGATCTTCATCGCAGAACTCCCCCGTTACAAGCCATCCTGCCTGACCCGCGCCCGCCCTGCCTTGACCTGTATCAGCCGCTCAGGCGACGCGCGCCTGCCCCGCCGCCCCCGCCACCCATGCCGCACAGGCCGCGCCAAAGGCGGTGAACAGCGGGCGCGACACCGGATCGCCTGCCGCGTTCCATTCCGGGTGCCATTGCACCGACAGGGTAAAGCCCGGCGCGTCCTGCACATAGATCGCCTCGGGCGTGCCATCCGGTGCCAGTCCGTCGATCACGATGCGCGGCCCGGCCCGGTTGATGCCCTGCCCGTGCAGCGTGTTGGTCATCACCTCTTCCGCCCCCATCAGTCGCGCGAACACGCCCCCCGGCGTGAACCGCACCGCATGGCGCAGCGCGAATTTCTCCTCGATCGAGCCATCGGGCGGCATCCGGTGATTCATCCGCCCCGGCAGATCGCGGATTTCGGGGTAAAGTGTGCCGCCCATCGCCACGTTCACCTCCTGAAACCCGCGACAAATGCCCAGGAAGGGCTGGCCCCGATCGACACAGGCGCGGATCAGCGGCAGGGTAATCGCATCGCGGCAGCGGTCAAAACAGCCATGCGCCGGGGTTTCCGGCTCGCCATATTCGGTGGGATGCACATTGGGCCGCCCGCCGGTCAGCAGAAAGCCGTCGCAGGTGTCCAGCAGTTCGGCCACGCAGACCAGCCGCGGATCGGCGGGGATGATCAGCGGCAAGCAGCCTGCCACCTGCGCCACCGCCTCGGAATTCATCGTGCCCCCGGCATGGACCGGATAGCTTTCATTCAGCAGGTTCATGTTGCCGATGATCCCCACGACGGGGCGTCTGGATGATTTGGACATGCGCGACATTCCACGGTTACGCCCATAGTCTAGGCCCGCCCCGCCCCGCTTTGAAGGGGGAATCCCCGCGCTTTCGGTGCAACAACGCTCAGCCCGCCTGCATTTCGGGCAGATGCCCGCGCTTGCACCGCCCCGCTCACGTCAGGGTGACTTGCCTTCCCCCCGCTGGAAGCTTGGATAGTGCAGGTCCAATCCAGAGAGGAGCCCCCGATGACCCGTTTCCTGATCGCCCTTGCCACCTGCACCACCCTCGCCCTGCCCGCGCTGGCCGAAGGCACAATGGACCATTCCGGCCATGGCATGACCGGCACCGAAAGCCCGGCGACCATGGCCTATATGGAGGCCAACATGAAGATGCACAGCGGCATGGACATGGCCTTTACCGGCGACGCCGATGTCGATTTCATCGCCGGGATGATCCCGCACCATCAGGGCGCGGTGGAGATGGCGAAGATCGTGCTGGAACATGGCAAAGACCCCGAGGTCCGCAAACTGGCCGAAGGCGTGATCGCCGCACAGGAGGCCGAGATCGCCTGGATGACCGACTGGCTGGAGAAACACAAGAAGTAACGAATAAAGGAATAAATTCCGCAATACTTGCGTAAAATATGGAATCATTCCATAAATCATCCTGAACATACCTCCCACAGGACGATCATGGACCTTGATGCCACAGACCTGACCATCGCGGCCCTCCTGCAACAGGAGGGCCGCCTTTCCGCGACCGAGATCGCCCGCGCCGTGGGCCTGTCGGTCTCCGCCGCCAATGACCGCCTGCGCCGCCTGCAGGCCAATGGCACGATCCGCGCCACCGCCGCCCTGCTGGACCCGGCGCGGCTGGGCGCGGGATGCTGCTGCTTTCTGCTGCTCGATCTGGCCTGGCAGGGCGAGGCCGAGGCGGTGGCGGCCCTGACCGCCCGCCCCGAGGTGATGGAGCTGCATCACATTTCCGGCCCACATTCCTATCTGATGAAGATCCGGGTCGCCGATCCCGCCGCCGTGCAGCGCTTTCTGACCGAGGCGGTCAAGCCCCTGCCCGCCGTGCTGAGAACCGAAACCATCTTCTCGCTGCAGGCCGAAAAGGAAACGCCCTGCCTGCCCCTCGCCGGGGATCTGGCCGGGGGCCGGGCATGAGCGCGTTTCTGAATGCCACGGTGATGGGCTTTGCCATCGCCGCGCCGGTCGGACCGATCGGGCTGCTCTGCATCCGGCGCAGTCTGGCCGACGGGCGGGCGGCGGGCCTGGCCACCGGCCTGGGGGCCGCGGCGGCGGATGCCAGCTATGGGCTGGCGGTGGCGCTGGGGTTTGCGGCAACCGGGCTGCTGGCCTATGCCCAGCCGATGCAGGTGCTGGGCGGTCTGCTGCTGATCTGGCTGGGCAGCGGGCCGCTGCGCGCCTTTTTCGCCCCGCCCCGGACGCCCCGCATAGAAGGGGCCGGGGGTGGGGCCACGGGCATCGCCACCCTGCGCGCCTTCACCGGCACCTATCTGCTGACGCTGTCGAACCCGGCTACCATCCTGGCCTTTCTGGGCATGGTCGCCGCCCTTGGGGCCGAGGCGGCAGCCGGGCCGGTCTGGCTGGTGGCGGGGCTGTTCTGCGGCTCGGCGCTCTGGTGGCTGATCCTCGTGCATCTGGCGTTGTTCGCCGGGCGCTGGCTGACGCCGCAGGCGCTGCGCTGGATCGACCTCGGGTCAGGATTGGTGCTGGTGGGTTGGGGGGCAGGGCTGGTGCTGAAAGCCCTGTTCTAGCGCGGGGTGGCGAGGATGGACGGGGGGCTGTCTGCCCCCCACGGCCTGCGGCCGCCCCCCGAGGATATTTTCAGACAGAAAATGAAACAGGGGTCAGAGCGTCTTGCGGAAGAAGACGCGCTGGAACCCCTGATCGACACGGCAGTCGGTTTTCGCATAGCCCAGCTTTGGGTAAAGCCGCAGCGCGCCACTCATCACGGCATTGGTGTGCAAGGTGACGGCGGGCAGGCCCTGTTGCCGGGCAAGGCTTTCGCACTGCGCGACCAGCCGCGCGCCGAGGCCCTGCCCCTGCGCGGCGGGGCTGACGGCGAGGATGTCGAGTTCCATGCTGTCGGCCTGAGGTGTGCAGGCCATCACCGCCTGATCGGTGCAAAGCCAGACCGCCCCCGCCGCGATCAGCGCGGCGCAATCGGCCTGCATTGGCGCAGGGTTGCGCCCGATCAGCGGCGCATAGGGCGCGAAGGCGGCGTCGATCACCGCCTTGACCGTGGCGCAATCCGCCGCCGTGGCCCGGCGCGGCATCATGCGCCCGCCGCTTCGGCCACCACCCGTGCGGCGGCATCCAGCGCGCCGGGGCCATGCGGGATGCCCAGGGCCACCATGCCCGCCTGCATCGTGGCCAGCACCCCCAGCGTCATATGCGCATTCACATGGCCCATATGCGCCACGCGCAGAAAGCCGTGATAGGCCGGGTCGTCCGGCGCCGCCATGCCCAGCCCGATGCCCAGCGTGACGCCGGCCTTTTCCTCCAGCCAGCCGCGCAGCCGGGTGGCATGGGGCGCGCCCAGCCGAGCGGCGGTGACGGAATGGCCGCGATGCGCCGGATCGGCCACGTTCAGCGCGATGTCGGGGTTACCCGCGCCCCAGGCGTCAAACGCCGCCCAGACGCTGCGGGCCAGCGCCGCATGCCGCGCCCAGACCGCCGCGCGGCCCTCTTCGGCGATCATGTTCAGGCTTTCGCGCAGCCCGAACAGGTGATGCGTCGGCGCGGTGCCCGCCCAGTATTGCCAGAACTCTGTCGCATTGGCGCGCGGGCGCCAATCCCAATAGGGCGTGCGCAGATCGCTGTTGGCGCAAGCCAGCAGCGCCTTGTCGGAAAACCACACGAAGCCCAGCCCCGGCGGCACCATCAGCCCCTTCTGGCTGGCCGCGACCATGACATCCACGCCCCAGGCATCCATATGGAAGGCATCACAGCCCATCGAGGCGATGCAATCCACTGCCAGCAGCGCCGGATGCCCCACCGTATCCATCACCGCCCGGATCGCCGCAATGTCGTTCTTCACCGAACTTGCGGTATCGACATGCGTCACCAGCACCGCCTTCAGCTTATGGCCCGCATCCGCCCGCAGCGCCGACTCGAACCGCGCCAGATCGACCGGGGCGGCTTTGCCGAAATCCAGCAGATCCGCCTGCACGCCCATCGCCTGCACGCTTTCGCACCAGCCATGGCCAAAGCGCCCGGTGGCCAGCACCAGCGCCCGGTCACCCCGGCTGAACAGATTGGCATTCGCCGCTTCCCACGCGCCATGACCATTGGCGATATAGATCGCCACATGCGCCACCGTGCCCGCCAAGGCGCGCAGATCGGGCCAGAGCGTTTCCACCATCTCGGGCAAGGCGCCCGCATAGATATTGGGCGCCGCCCGGTGCATCGCCGCCAACACCCGGTCGGGCATGGTGGAAGGGCCGGGAATGGCAAGATAGGGGCGTCCGTTGGCAAGCATCGCAGTCTCCGCGCGGGTTCCGCCCAATGGCTACGCCCGCCTTGCGCCAAGGTCAACGCGGGGCCGCCCCACCCTGCCCCGCCCCGCCTTGCCCTGCCCCGCCTGCCGGGCTAGACCTCGGGTCATCCTGAGCCCCGGAGGTTCCCTTGGCCCGTGCCCCGCAAGACCCGCGCTATACGACTGGCCGCCTGTTCGGGCGGCTGTGGCGCGGTTACCTGCGCCCTCACCTGGCCCTGATGCTGCTGGCCTTCCTGTTCATGGTGATCGAGGGCAGCACGCTGGGCGCGCTGTCCTGGCTGCTGGTGCCGCTGTTCGACGACGTGTTCGCACCGGGCGGCACCGGAATGCTGCTCTGGGTCGGGCTGGCCATCCTCGGGCTGTTCGTGGTGCGCGCCTTCACCTCGATCTTCGGCAAGACACTGCTGACCATGGTGGCGCAGAAAAGCTCTACCGCGATGCAGGTCGATCTGCTGGCGCATGTGCTGACGCTGGACACACGGTTCTTTCAGGACAACCCGCCCGGCGCGCTGATGGAGCGGCTGGTGGGCGATACCAGCGCCGTGCAGCGCGTCTGGTCGGCGGTGATCGTCGGGGTGGGGCGCGACATCGTCTCGCTGGTGGCGCTGTTCACCGTGGCCCTGTCGATCGACTGGCGCTGGACGCTGGCCGCGATGATCGGCGCGCCGGTGCTGATCCTGCCCGCGCTGGTGGTGCAACGCTATATCCGCCGCAAGACCGCACAGATGCGCGAACAGGCGGGCTTGCGCGCCACCCGGCTGGACGAGATCTTTCATGGCATCATGGCGATCAAGCTGAACCGGATGGAGACCTATCAGACCGGCCGCTTCCGCCGCATCGTCGGCGCCATCGTCCGGGCCGAGGTGCGCACCATGGCGGGCCGCTCCACCGTGCCCGCGCTGATCGACATCATCACCGGGATCGGTTTCTTCACCGTCCTGTGGCTCGGCGGGCGCGAGATTGCCGAGGGCACCCGCACCACGGGCGAATTCATGGCCTTCTTCACCGCCATGTCGCTGACCTTCCAGCCGCTGCGCCGGTTGGGCGACATGTCGGGCGTCTGGCAGATCGCGGCGGCCAGCCTGGAGCGACTCTATCGCCTGTTCGATCTGTCGGCCCCGCCGCGCCCGCGCGCAGGCACCGCCCATCCCACCGGCACCCCGCCCACCATCCGCGTGCAGGATCTGCAGTTCGCCTATGGCGAGGTGCCGGTGCTGAACGGCCTCAGCTTCACCGCCGAGGCGGGCCGGATGACCGCGCTGGTCGGCGCCTCGGGTGCGGGCAAATCCACCGTGTTCCACCTGCTCACCGGCCTGGCCGAACCCGATGCGGGCACGATCACGCTCGACGGCGCCGACATCGCCGACATGACCCTGCCCGAACTGCGCGCACAATTCGCCGTGGTCAGTCAGGACGCCATGCTGTTCGACGAAACCATCCGCGAGAACATCGCGCTGGGCCATGAGGTGGACGAGGCCCATCTGACCCGCGCGCTGGACGCCGCCCATGTCAGCGAGTTTCTGCGCGCCCTGCCTGCGGGGGTCGATACCCCGGCAGGCCCGCGCGGCTCTGCCCTGTCGGGCGGCCAACGCCAGCGCGTCGCCATCGCCCGCGCCTTGCTGTCGCAGGCCCCGGCCCTGCTGCTGGACGAGGCGACCTCGGCGCTGGATGCCCAGTCCGAGGCGCTGGTGGCCGATGCCTTGCACCGGCTGGGCACCGGGCGCACCCGCATCGTGATCGCCCACCGCCTTGCCACCGTGCGCGATGCCGACAAGATCGTGGTGATGGACAAGGGCCGCGTCGTGCAGCAAGGCACCCATGACACCCTGCTTGCAGAAGGCGGGCTGTATGCCGATCTCTACAAGCTGCAATTTCAGCCGTGACGGAGCCTGCAATGCCCGGTGAAACCGCCCCCGACCGCCGCCTGATCGCTTTGGGCGGTGCCGATGCCCTGCCCTTCCTGCAAGGGCTGGTCACCAATGACGTGCTGCGCCTGCGCGACCCCGATCTCGTCTACACCGCGCTGCTGTCGCCACAGGGCAAATACCTCGCCGATTTCTTCGTGGTGAACAGCGGCGGGCAGTTGCTGCTCGACCTGCCCGAAAGCCTTGCCGCCGATACGCTGCGGCGGCTGACCCTGTATCGCCTGCGCGCCGCCGTCACCTTCGCGCCCTCTGACCTGAGCGTGACGCGCGGCCTCGGCCCTGCCCCTGCAGATGCCCTGCCCGACCCGCGCCACCCCGCCCTTGGCTGGCGCACCTATGGCGCCCCCGGTTCAACGCCGATGATCGACTGGGACGCGATCCGCGTCGCCCATGTCATCCCCGAAACCGGCATCGAGCTGATCCCGAACGAGACCTTCATCCTCGAAGCCGGGTTCGAGACGCTGCAGGGCGTCGATTACCGCAAGGGCTGCTATGTCGGGCAAGAGGTCACCGCGCGGATGAAGCACAAGACCGAATTGCGCAAGGGCCTGATCCGGGTGGGCATCACCGGCACGGCCCCCGTGGGCACCCCGATCCTGATGCCCGACGGACGCGAGGCGGGCACGCTGTTCACCCAGTCGGGCGGCCATGCGCTGGCCCATCTGCGCTTCGACCGGCTGGACGGTCCGCTGACCGCAGGCGAGGCCCGCATCACCGCCTGACCGACCGAATTTTCTGCGAAAATTCGCAACACGCCCCAACCACAGCCGCAAAAGAAAAGCGGGGCCAAAGGCCCCGCCCCTGAATTTTCGCAGAAAATTCGCCCGCTCAGGCGCGTTCCGAATATTCCATCAATTCGGTATGCACGATGATATCCTCATCCGGGCCGACAAACGGCGGCACCATGATGCGCACGCCATTGTCCAGCACGGCGGGCTTGAAGCTTTTCGAGGCGGTCTGGCCGTTCATCACCGGCTCGGCCTCCACCACGCGGCACTTCACCTTCTGCGGGATCTTCACGCTCAGCGGTTCTTCACCATAGAACAGCACCGTCGCGGTCATCCCATCCTGCAGGAACGGCCGGCGATCGCCCAGCAGATCGGCGTCGATCTCGATCTGCTCATAGGTTTCGGCATCCATGAACACCAGCCGCCCGTCGGTTTCATACAGGAACTGCTGGTCCTTGTTTTCCAGCGTCACCTCGTCCACCTTGTCTTCCGAGCGGAAGCGTTCGTTCAGCTTGCGCCCGTCGCGCAGGTTCTTCAGCTCCACCTGCGCAAAGGCACCGCCCTTGCCCGGCTTCACATGGTTGACCTTGACCGCCGCCCAGAGGCCGCCATCATGTTCCAGGATCGCGCCCGGACGGATCTCATTCCCGTTGATCTTCGGCATCTCGGCAAAACCTTGTCAAAAGCTTGATTAATTTGCAGAGGCCCCTATATATCGGCGGCTGCTTCCTGGCAAGGCAACTAGATACTGTAGCGCCCCGCCCCAAGCCATGCACCTGACGCATGGCTGCCATGACAGGACCGGCATACCGAATCATGCAGTTCAGGCGTATCCCCCCCAAACGCCGGAACATGCAAGAGCAAGAACAGGACAAGAAAAATGGCTGACTTCATCGACGGCACCGCGTTCAACTACGAGCAAGGCCAGCGCGCGCGCAAACTTTTTGCCGCCGTCGTGCTTGCCGCACTTGATGACGCGATCGCCGATGACAAGAAATATGGCAACGGGCCGGAACAGATCGCCCGTTGGGCACGCTCGCGCGACGGGCGCGAGGTTCTGTCCTGCGCCGGGATCGACCCGAACGAACGGGTGGTCAAGGGCCTGATGGAATTCGTCTCGAAAGGCGTGCGCACCTCGGTCGCACTGTCGCGCGAGGAATCCGAACGCCGCCACGCGATGGAGCTTGAGGCCGAAGCCGCCTGAGCACTGCCACGCCTGCGGCTGAACGCCGCCGAGGATTTGAACAGCGCGCCCTGCGGGGCGCGTTTTCTGTCGTGGGGCACAGGGTAAAAGCCCAAGGTGAGCAAAGCCGGATGCCTGAATCCGGCGGATCATCCCGCCGCACAAGCCCGCACACAGCTCTCCGTCAGCCCAGATCGCGCGACAGCAGCGTCCGGTGGATCTCGGCCCGCACCAGTTTGCGCACATTGCGGGTGATCCGCTCTCCCAGCGCGCCCTGCAATTCCTCGCGGATGATGTCGCGCACCAGCGCCCGCATCACCTCTTCGTCGATCAGGAAATCCTCTTCGCCCAGCAGATCCGGCTCTGGTGCCGCCTGCGCCGCCTGTTGATCGGCGGCCAGAATCTCGGCCACAGCCGCAGCTTCGGCCTGATCGGCATCCAGCGCTGCTTCGGGCGCAGAGTCCAAACGGGCCGCATCGGCAGGCGCAGGCTCCAGCGGCCAAGCCCCATCGCGCCAGGCCTCCGACAGCCGCAGCGCCTCGACGTTCTCCCCGTCGATCTCTCCGGCCTCGTCACCTTCGACCTCGATCACCTCGGCCTCGTCCACCGCGTCGAGATCGACCTCCATCACCTCCGATCGGGGCCAGCCGGGTACCGCCGCGGCTACGGCCGCCATGGCCTCCTCAACCGCCAGATCGTCGGCCTCCACCTCTCCCTTGGCGGCAGGTCGCAGCGCCACATCCGGTTCGGGTTCAAATTCGGCATCGGGAATACGCGTGCCCATCGCCGCGAACAACGCCTCGACAGAGGCCGCGCCGCCGCGCGGTGCCGCCGCATCCTCTGCCGGATCGGGCAAAGCCTCGGCCTCGTCCGCCGGTCGCCCGGCCAGTTGCCCCAGCAGCGCCTCCAGCACCGAATCGCCTTGCGGTGTCGGGTCAGGCGTCGCGTCCGGCTCAGCCCGGCCCGGCACCACCCGCAGCGCCGGGGTCAGCAGCAGCCGCCCGCCCCCCGCAGGGGCCTTCGCCCCGGAAGCCTGCGCCACAGGCGCCATGCGCTGCACGGGCCGCAACTCCTCCGACACAAGCCGCCGGATGGAGGACAGGACATCTTCGATCTCCACTGAACTCATCGGCTCGCTCATGCCTGCCCCGTCCTACCCGGCCCGTCTTGCCCGACCGTATTCATGCTTTGCCAAACAGTAACCGCTGCCCGCATGTCCCGCAAGACGATGCCGCAGCAGCGGTTAACAATTCGCAAGCAACAGAAGGACTTGACGCCCGGCGCTTATTCTTCGCCGATCGCCTTCAGCACCCGGTCCAGCGCCCGGCCCTGATATGAGGTCGCCGGGGCATCCTTCACCGCGTTGTAATAGGCCGCGACATCATAGGTCGGAATCCCCAGATTGAGCTTTTCGACCGTCAGTTGCCCGGTGGCTGCCAGCAGGCTGTAATAGCTGTAATACCGCTCTGCCTCGGTCTGGAAACGCGCCGCGCGGGCGTCCAGCAGATCCTGCTCGGCATCCAGCACCTCCAGCGTGGTGCGCGCGCCCAGCTTGGCCTCTTCGCGCACGCCCTCGAAGGCCACCTGCGCCGCCTCGATCTGCCGCGAATTGCCCGCAATCTGCGCGCCCAGCACGGTGATCGACGACCAGGCATTGACCGCATTCTGCTCCACGGTGACCGTGGTATTCAGCAAGGCTGACCGCTGCGCCTCACGCTGTGCCAGAGCACGGCGATACTGCGCCGACAGCTTGCCCCCGGCATACAGCGTGTGGCTCATCGTCAGGCTGGTCGTGCCCTCGTCGAATTCGTTCACCAGAATACCGCTGGTGCGCCCAAATCGGGTGGACAGGCCGATGGTCGGCTTCATGTTCGCCTCGGCCTGCGCAACCACCATGTCGGCCGCCTTCACCTGATGCTGCTGCTGGATCATGTCCGGATGCTCGCGCATCGCCATGGCCACCGCCTGCTCCAGTGATTTCGGCAGTTTCGGTGCCGCCGGAGGGGTCGCAAGCTTGCCCGGATAGGCCCCCGTCAATGCCTTGTAGGCTTCGCGGGCCACCAGCAGATCACCCTCTGCCGCCGCCAGCGACGCCCGCGCCGCGCCCAGCGCCGATTCCGCCTGCGCCACGTCGGTCCGCGTCACCTCACCCACATCGAACCGATCCTGCGAGGCTTTCAGTTCCTCGCCGATCACCCGCTGGTTGTTGCGGCGCAGATCGACGATCTCCTGCGCCAGCCGCACGTTGACATAGGCCTGCACCGTGTTCAGCAGGACAGACTGCTCCACCCCCCGCAAACCGGCGCGCGTCGCCAGTACCGCCTCTTTCGCGGCGTCGATGCTGGCCTGCGTGCGCCCGAAATCGAACAGCGTCAGATCGAACGACAGCGCGACGGCGGCAGTATCAATGTTCTGCTTGATGCCGCCCCGGTCATAGATGCGGTGCTGCCGCGTGGCCTGCGCCACGAACTGCATCACCGGGCGCAACCCGGCCACCGCCGTTGCCACATCCTCGTCAGCCGTGCGCAGCAATGCCCTGTTCTGGTCCAGCAGATGCGAGGTCTTGTAGGCCGCGATCAGCGCATCCGCCAGCGTCTCGGCCTGTGCCACCGGGGCAGCCGCCATGACCACCGTTGCGGCACTCGCCGCAAGCCACTGCCTCAGTCCAAACATCACCTGCTCCTGTTTCTTGGCGCTGCCGCTGTTGCGGTCAGAGCGTAAAGGCCCGCTTCGCCGCAAAGCCCGGAAGAACCGGGGCCGAAGCGTTGAAAGCATAGCGCCAGGTTACCTGGCCGTCGATTTTATAGCCGATGCGCGCCACACCCAGCGCACCTTCCATGAACAGGCAGCCGATCCGCCCGCCCTCTTTCACCTGCGCCAGCAGCGCCTCGGGCACCGTTTCCACCGCACCCTGCACGGTGATCACATCATAGGGCCCGGCCTTGGGCGCACCCGCCACCAGCTTGCCCACGATCACCGCCGCATTGTCCACACCATGCGAGGACAGCGTGCGCTGCGCCTCGGCGGCCAGCGCCTCGTCCTCTTCCACCGCCACCACGGCTTCCGCCATGCGGGCGATCACAGCCGTCGAATAGCCGAAGCCACAGCCCAGATCGAGCACCGTTTCGGTCGGCTGGATGTCCAGAGCGTCCAGAAGTTTGGCCAGAACCCGCGGGTCCAGCACCACGCGGCCGCCGCCAATGGCGACATGCTCGCCCATATAGGCGGCCTCGCGCTTGTCGGCGGGCACGAACGCCTCGCGTGGGACGGCCAGCATGGCCTCGATGATCGGGAATTTCGTCACGTCCGAGGGGCGGATCTGGGTATCGACCATCATGGTGCGGCGGGCAGCGAAGTCGGTCATGCTAAACTCATCGGTCTAGTTTCAATCCCTACTGTGATGCCACAGAATAACCCCCACGGCAACATGCCTTCTCGGGCAAGGCCAGCGTCACATTCAACTGTCAGCATACAACCCTAACCCATTCTGCCGCAAGACCACCGTCCTCATACGCGGCACGGCGGCGTTTCCGTCGCAGGCCCGCTTGCCCCGCCGCAGCACGCCCCCTAAACTCGCCCGATGACCGACACCTTTCCGATGATCCTGTGGCACAACCCGGCCTGCTCCACCGCGCGCAAGGCGTTGGAGATGATCCGCGCCGCAGGGGTGGAACCCGAACTGCGCCTCTATCTGCAAACCGGCTGGACGGCAGACAGCCTTGCCGCCCTGCTTTCTGCCGCCGGGCTGACCGCCCGCGACGCGCTGCGCCGCAAAGACCCCCGCGCCGCAGACCTGGGCCTGCTGTCGCCCGACACGCCGGACGCCGCGATCTTCGCCGCCATGCTGGCCCATCTGGTGCTGGTCGAACGCCCCTTCGTCCAAAGCCCGCGCGGCACCGCGCTGTGCCGCCCGCTGGACCGGCTCACCGCTCTCCTGCCCTGATCCCGCCCCGGTCCGCGCCCAGCGCGATCTTAGCCTCAGCCTAATCAAAGCTGAAAAACTCACTGCTTTTCCCTTAAGCCCTGCTGCGGCACTCTGCTCTCAACCCAATTCCTTCGGGAGCGTTTGAGATGATCCGCACCGGCACAGAGTACCGCGACTCGATCCGCGACGGCCGCGAGGTCTATGTGAACGGCGAAAAGGTCCGCGATGTCGCCACGCATCCGATGTTCAAACCGCTGGTCGATATCCGCGCCCGCATCCACGACATGGCACATGACCCGGCCACCCGCGACGTGATGACCGTCACCCAGAACGGCCAGACCAACGCCATCGGCAATGCCCTGCCCTATACCCAGGCCGACTGGTGGGCCAAGCGCCGCGCCACCGATACCGTGCTGGATGCGGTGGGCGGCATCGTCACCCGCGTCGGTGACGAAACCGTGGGCGAGATGTGGTCGCTGCTCGACGGCGCCGAGGCGCTGGCCGCGATCGACCCGCAATTCGCCCCCAACATCAAGGCCCATATCGCCAAGGTGCTGCAGGCCGACCCGTTCCATGTGTCGGCCAATACCGACCCGAAGGGTGATCGGTCCAAAGCACCGCAGGATCAGGATCCCGACATGCTGCTGCATGTGGTGAAGGAAACCGATGCCGGGATCATCGTGCGCGGTGCGAAATACGAAACCGCCGCCGCCTATGCCAATCAGGCCTTCACCAAACCCACCATCGCCAACTGGGGCGACGCGGCGCTCTCCGATTACGCCGTGGGCTTCATCTGCGATCTGGGCGCGCCGGGGCTGAAATTCATCTGCCGCACCGGCTTTGCCACCCGCGCCCAGGCCGAGGATTACCCGCTGTCCAACCGCTTTGACGAGGTGGATACGCTGGTGATCTTCGACAATGTGCTGATCCCGTGGGAAAACGTGCTGTTCTACCGCCACACGCAGGCGGCCATGCACATCCGCGCCACGCTGCACCGCTATTCCGCCTTCGCCTTCGTGCAGCGCAGCCTGAAACTGGCCGACATGCTGATCGGCGCCGCGCTGTTCAACGTGCGCCAGACCGGGCTGGACAAACTGCAACCCGTGCAGGAAAAACTGGCACAACTCGCCGTCTGGCGCGAAAGCCTCAACGCCCATCTCACCGCCGCCATCGTGCTGGGCGAACGCTCACCTGCCGGGCTGATGATGCCCAACCAGTCGCTGCTTTACGCCGGGCGCGTGCTAGCCTGCGGCCAGTTGCACGAGATGATGCACATCGCCCGCGATCTCTGCGGCGGCCAGATCAGCCTGACGCCGGATGCCGCCAGCTTCCGCCACCCCGATACCGCGCCCTGGCTGGAAAAATACTATACGATCAACGACGAATGGGGCGCCGAGGATCGCCGCAAGTTGCTGGCCTTCGCGCGTGACCTGCTCAACAGCGATTACGCGGGCCACCGGCTCAGCTTCCAGATGTTCGCGCAATCGCCGCCCTTCGCCCATCTCTCTGCCGTCTATCGCAACTTCGACTGGGACGGCCCGCTGTCCTTGGTGAAAGACGCCGCTGGCCTGTCAGACCGCGTGCTGGGCGCCAAGACCCTGACGCCGGGCGACAGCAGCCTGTCGAAATGGTTCGCCACCGAAACCCCCAAAGGCAAAGCCGCCAAGTAACCGAAAGGGCCAAGCGATGAACAAGCACACCCCCCAGAGCCCGGCACAGGAACTGCACGCCAATGTCGCCGTGCCCTTCCCGCAGGCCCATGCGATGCCGAAATCGGTCTATACCTCGCCCGAGTTTCTGGCGCAGGAACAGAAACACATCTTCGCGCAAGACTGGATCTGCGCCGGTCGCGCCGAAAGCCTGCCCAACCCCGGCGACTACCTGACGCTGCAGATCGCAGGCGAACCCGTCGTCGTGCTGCGCGACCGCGAGGGCACGATCCGCGCGATGTCCAACGTCTGCCGCCACCGCATGTCCACCCTGCTGCAAGGGCGCGGCCATACCCGCAGCATCGTCTGCCCCTATCACGCCTGGACCTACAACCTCGACGGCTCCTTGCGCGGCGCCCCGGCGATGACCCTGAACGAAAGCTTCTGCAAAGAGGCGCTGGGCCTGCCCGCCATCCGCTGCGAAGTCTGGCAGGGCTGGATCCTGGTCTCGCTCAACCCCGACGCCGTCGCCCCGTCGGACCGGCTGGCCGAGGCGGCGGCCCTCATCGCGCCGCTCGACATGACGACCTATACCGAAACCTACCGCGAGACCTTCCGCTGGGCCACCAACTGGAAGGTGCTGGCCGAGAATTTCATGGAAAGCTATCACCTGCCGATGTGCCACGCGGGCACCATCGGCGGCGCCTCCAAGCTGGAGGAAATGGTCTGCCCCGAAGGGCTGGAGGCGTTCAACTATCACTGGATCCTGAAGAACGACACCGTTCCCCTCGCCCTCGCCCACCCGTCGAACTCCACGCTGACCGGCGACGACCGCCGCAAGACCTGGCTTCTGGCCATCTACCCGGCGCTGCTGATCACGCTGACCCCCGGCTATTTCTGGTATCTCTCGCTCACCCCCGATGGGCCGGGCCATGTGAACGTGCTGTTCGGCATGGGCATGTCCGCCGACTGGCTCGCCGATCCGCAGGCCGAAACCCATCTCGCCAATGTCAAAGCCCTGCTCGACGATGTGAATGTCGAAGACAAGGGCTGCACCGAAAAGGTCTATCGCGGCCTCTGCGCCAGCATGGCGCAACCCGGCCCGCTCAGCCACCTTGAACGCCCCAATTACGACTTCGCCCGCTACCTCGCCTCGCGCATCCCTGCGTGAACCAGAACCGGGCCCCCGCAACCCGCTGAATACCAAAGGACATGATGATGTCAGTCGAAAAGATCGAAGCGCTGGTGGTCGGCGCCGGCCAGGCCGGCGTGGCCATGAGCGAACACCTCTCCCGCGCAGGCGTGCCGCATCTGGTGCTGGAACAGGGGCGCATCGCCGAACGCTGGCGCTCCTGCCGCTGGGACAGCCTGGTGGCGAACGGCCCCGCCTGGCATGACCGCTTTCCGGGGATGGAGTTTTCCGGCGATCCCGAGGCGTTTGTCGGCAAGGAACAGGTGGCCGATTACTTCGCCGCCTATGCCGAACAGTTCCACGCCCCCATCCGCTGCGGCGTCTCGGTCACCGAGGTCACCCGCAAACCCGGCGGCGGCTTCCGGGTGGAAACCTCGCAAGGCCCGGTCGAGGCGCAATATGTCATCGCCGCCACCGGCGCCTTTCAGGTGCCGCTGATCCCGCCGCTGGTGCCCGAAACCGCTGGCCTCACCCAGATCCACTCCAACAGCTACCGCAACCCCGGCCAACTGCCGCCCGGCGCGGTGCTGGTGGTCGGCGCCGGATCGTCGGGTGCCCAGATCGCCGAGGAACTGATGGAGGCCGGGCGCAAGGTCTATCTCTCGGTCGGCCCGCATGACCGCCCGCCGCGCCGCTACCGGGGCCGCGATTTCGTCTGGTGGCTGGGCGTGCTGAACATGTGGGACGCGGATGCGCCCAAGGGGGCGGAACATACCACCATCGCCGTCAGCGGCGCCCATGGCGGCCAGACGGTCGATTTCCGCAAACTCGCCGCGCGCGGCATGACATTGGTGGGTCGCACCGAACGCTTCGAAGGCGGCAAGATGACCTTCGCCCAGGACCTCGCCCGCAACATCGAACGCGGCGACGCCAACCTGCTGGCGCTGCTGGATGAGGCCGACGCCTGGGCCGCCCGCAACGGCATCGACCTGCCCGAAGACCCCGAGGCCCGCGCCATCGGCCCCGCCCCCGACTGCATGGTCAACCCGCTGCTCAGCCTCGATCTGGCCGAGGCGGGCGTGACCACCATCCTCTGGGCCACCGGCTTCAGCAATGATTACGGCTGGCTCAAGGTCGATGCGCTGGACGAAAGCGGCAAACCCCGCCACCAGCGCGGTGTGTCCTCGGAACCGGGGATCTATTTCCTCGGCCTGCCCTATCAGTCGCGCCGCGGCTCGTCCTTCATCTGGGGCGTCTGGCATGATGCCAAATTCGTGGCCGACCATATCGCCAAACAACGCAGCTATCTGGCTTACCGCGCCCCCGGCGACACCGCCGCCGCCAAAGCCGCCGAATGAAGGAGACCGACATGGAACATAAACGCTACCGCACCTTCAACACCAAGGACACCTACCCCGAACAGCGGCTGGACAATGACCTGTGCCAGGCCGTCGCCACGCGGGGCGGCACCACGCTGTGGATGCGCGGCCAATGCCCGCAAGACCTTGATACGGCGGTGAACATCAAGGGCAACGACCCGGTGGAGCAGACCCACAAGGTGATGCAGAACATCCGCCAACTGGTCGAAGAGGCCGGGGGCCGCATGGAGCATGTGGTGAAACTGGTGGTCTACCTGACCGACGTGCGCCACCGCGAGGCGGTCTATCGCACCATGGGCGAATATATCAAAGGCGTGCACCCGGTCTGCACCGGCCTGACTGTCGTGGCGCTCGCACGCCCCGAATGGCTGGTGGAAATCGACGCCACCGCCGTCATCCCCGATTGACCCCGCAGAACCGGGGGTTTCACACCCCCGGACCCCCGTGGAGTATTTGGACCAGGATGAAGGGGAGCCTTCCTTCATCTTGGCAAAAATATCCTCGGGGGTCCGGGGGCAGACAGCCCCCGGCGTCTCCAACCCAAGGCTTCGCATGACATTTTCCCTCGTCGCCCGCTGCGCGAAAACCGGCCAGTTCGGCATGGTGATCTCGTCCTCCTCCCCCGCCGTCGCCGCCCGCTGCGCCCATGCCCGCGCCGGTGTCGGCGTGGTGGCCAGCCAGAATGTCACCGACCCGGCGCTGGGGCCGCTGGTGCTGGACGCGCTGGCCGCGGGCCTGAGCGCGCCGGAGGCGCTGGCGCAGATCACCACCGGGCGCGCCCATATCGACTACCGCCAGATCCTCGTGGTGGATGCCGCCGGGCGCCGCGCCATCCATTCCGGGCGGCAGGTGCTAGGCCTGTGGGGCGAGGCGCAGGGCGTGGATTGCGCCGCGGGCGGCAACCTGTTGGCCGATGCAGGCGTGCCGCAGGCCATGGTTACCGCCTTTGAGGCCGCAAGCGGCCATCTGGGCGACCGGCTGATCGCCGCGCTGCAGGCCGGGCTGGCCGCCGGGGGCGAGGCCGGGCCGGTGCATTCGGCGGGACTGAAGATCGTGGACCGGCTGGATTGGCCCCTGGCCGATCTGCGCTGCGACTGGACCGAAGACTGCCCGATCACCGCCCTTGCCACCGCCTGGCAGATCTACAAGCCGCAAATGGCCGCCTATGTGCAGCGCGCCATCGACCCGACGCAGGCGCCCTCTTACGGCGTGCCCGGAGACGAATGAGGACATGATGTTCACCCTTCCCGAATGGCAGGCCCGCGCCGCCGCCCTGCGCTTGCGCACCCAGATCTGGATCGACGGCAAAGCCCAACCCGCCGCCAGCGGCGCGCGGTTTGAATCCGTCAACCCCGGCACCGGCCAGATTCTGGCCGACATCGCCAAGGGCGGCGCGGAAGACATTGACCGCGCAGTGAAATCTGCCCGCCGCGCCTTTGACGACGGGCGGTGGAGCCGCCAGACCCCCGCCGCCCGCAAAGAGGTTCTGCTGCGCCTCGCCGCCTTGATCCGCGACCATATCCCCGAACTGGCGCTGCTCGACAGCCTCGACATGGGCAAGCTGGTGAAGGACGCCGCCACCATCGACGCCCCCGGTTCCGCGCATTTCTTCCAGTGGCACGCCGAGGCGATCGACAAGCTCTATGACGAGATCGCCCCCACCGGCGCCGCCGATCTGGCGATGATCCGCCGCGTCCCCTTGGGCGTGGTCGGCGCCGTGGTGCCGTGGAACTTCCCGCTCGACATGGCCACATGGAAGCTCGCCCCCGCGCTGGCGATGGGCAATTCGGTGGTGCTGAAACCTGCCGAGCAAAGCCCGCTGTCCGCCCTGCGTCTGGCCGAACTCGCCGCCGAGGCCGGGCTGCCGGACGGTGTGCTGAACGTGGTGCCGGGCTTCGGGCAGGATGCGGGGCAAGCCTTGGGGCGGCACCCGGATGTCGATTGCCTCGTCTTCACCGGATCGACCACCGTCGGCAAGCTGTTCCAGCGCTATGCGGGCGAATCCAACATGAAGCAGGTCTGGCTGGAGACGGGGGGCAAAAGCCCGAACCTGATCTTCCCCGATGCCGATCTGGATGCCGCCGCCGACATGGCCGCCTTCGGCATCTTCTTCAATCAGGGCGAGGTCTGTTCGGCCAATTCCCGCCTTCTGGTGCATCGCTCCATCGCCGAGGAAATGATCGACCGCATGGCCGCCCGCGCGGCGGCGATGCAGCCCGGCGATCCGCTTGATCCCGCCTCGGCCATGGGGGCGATGGTGGACCGGGCGCATACCGATACGGTGATGTCCTATATCGCCTCGGGCAAGCAATCGGCCCGGCTGGTCTGCGGGGGCGAACGTGTCACGATCAACGGCTCCGACGCCTATATCCAGCCCACGATCTTTGCCGATGCCGCCCCCGATGCCCGCATCGTGCGCGAGGAAATCTTCGGCCCCGTCCTGTCGATCCAGACCTTTGCCACCGAAGACGAGGCGATTGCGCTGGCCAATGACAGCCCCTTTGCCCTCGCCGCCTCGCTCTGGACCCGCGATCTGGGCCGCGCGCTGTCGCTGTCGGACCGGCTGTTTGCCGGCACCGTGTCGGTGAACACCGTCGATGCGCTGTCGGCGATGACCCCCTTCGGCGGCATGAAGCAGTCGGGCTTCGGGCGCGATCTGTCGCTGCACAGCTTCGACAAATATTCCGCGCTGAAGACCACTTGGATCAAATACGGATGAGGGTTAGGCTGCCCCTGACCCGCAACAGGATCGGATAAGCCATGCCCTTGCGTTTCACCCTCCGCCAGTTGGAATACCTCGTGGCGGTGGGGGAATGTGGCTCCATCGCGCTGGCCTCCGACAAGGTGAATGTGTCGTCGCCGTCGATCTCGGCGGCGATTTCGCAGTTGGAACAGGAATTCGGCCTGCCGCTGTTCGTGCGCAAACACGCGCATGGCCTGTCGCTGACGCAGGGCGGCAAGCAATTCGTTGCACAGGCCAGGGTGGTGCTGGCGCAGGCGGCGGCGCTGAACGATCTGGCCAATACCATCACCGGCAAGGTGCGCGGCCCGCTGAACGTGGGCTGCCTGCTGACCTTCGCGCAGGTCGTGCTGCCGCAACTGCGCCGCAGCTTCGTGGACATGAACCCCGAGGTCGATTTCCACCAGTTCGAGCGCAACCAGTCCGAGATTTTCGAGGGCTTGCGCAGTGCCAATCTGGACCTCGCGCTGTCCTATGACCTGAACATCCCGCCCGATCTGGAGTTCGTGTCGCTGGCCAGCCTGCCCCCCTATGCCGTGCTGTCCGACACGCACGAACTGGCGCATCTGTCCGCCGTCTCGCCGGCCGAACTGGCGGATTATCCGATGATCCTGCTCGATCTGCCGATCAGCGCCGAATATTTCCTGTCTTTCTTCGCCGAAATCGGCCTGCGCCCGCGCATTGCCGAACGCACCCGCGACATGGCGGTGATGCAAAGCCTCGTGGGCCAGGGATTCGGCTATTCCATCGCCAATATCCGGCCCTGGTCCGACCGCGCGCCCGATGGCCGCAAGCTGCGCTATGTGCCGATGACCGGGCCGGTGCGCCCGATGCAACTGGGCCTCGTGCTGTCCGAAGGGGCGCGCGCCTCGCAAACCGTGCGTGCCTTTGTCGATCATTGCCGCGCGCAACTGACGCCCGAAAACACCCATGGGTTGCGCCTGCGGCTCGACGGGCCGCCGCGCGACTTCTGACCCTTCATATTGCGCCGAAAATCCGGGCACCTCGCCCAAATCACACGCGCGTCGCTTTTCTGTTAGACTGCGCCTAAGTCGGGCTTTCGGAACCGATAATTTACCCGAAGCCCCGCAACCGCTTTTCTGTGCCCTGACGCCGCAACAAGCGGCCTGATCACACGAAGGAGCCAGGGCCTTGCGCGATCCTCGCTATGACATCCTCTTTGAACCCATGGCCATTGGCCCGCTGACGGCCAAGAACCGCTTTTATCAGGTGCCCCATTGCAATGGCGGCGGCTACCGCGACCCTTCGGCCGCCGCCGCGATGCGCGGCATCAAGGCCGAAGGCGGCTGGGGCGTGATCTTCACCGAACAGACCGAGATGCACCATACCTCGGAAATCACCCCCTTTATCGAACTGCGGCTGTGGGAGGACAAGGATATCCCGATGCTGCGCAAGATGGCGCGCGCGATGAAAACCCATGGCGCGCTGGCGGGCATCCAACTGGCCTATTCGGGCATCAACGGCCCGAACATGTATACCAAAGAGGTGCCGCTGGCGCCCAGCGCCCTGCCGATCCGCACCTTCACCAACGATCCGGTGCAAGCCCGCGCGATGGATAAATCCGACATCCGCAACCTGCGCCGCTGGTTCGTCAACGCCGCCAAGCGCTGCAAACTGGCCGAGTTCGATCTGATCTGCCTTTACGGCGCGCATGGCTTCGGCATCTTCCAGCATTTCCTCAGCCGCGCCACCAACCAGCGCAGCGACGAATACGGCGGCAGTCTGGAAAACCGCTCGCGCTTCGCGCGCGAGGTGATCGCCGACATGCGCGATGCGGTGGGCGATACCATGGCGATCACCCTGCGCGTCAGCCTGGATGAAACCATTGGCGAGCTTGGCTTTTCCAACGCCGAGGTGCGCGATTTCATCGCCATGAACGCCGAACTGCCCGATCTCTGGGATCTGGCGCAGGGCACCTGGGAAGATTGCTCCGGCCCGTCGCGTTTCAAGGAAGAAGCCGCGCAAGAGGCGCTGGTGCGCGGCATCCGCGACCTGTCGCCGAAACCCGTGGTCGGCGTGGGCCGCTTCACCTCGCCCGATGTGATGGCGAAGATGATCCGCCAGGGCACGCTCGATTTCATCGGCTGCGCCCGCCCTTCCATCGCCGACCCGTTCCTGCCCAAGAAGATCGAAGAAGGCCGGATCGACGACATCCGCGAATGTATCGGCTGCAATATCTGCATCACCGGCGACATGACGCAGGCGATTTCGCGCTGCACCCAGAACCCGACCTTCATGGAAGAATGGCGCCGCGGTTGGCACCCCGAGAAAATCGCCACCCGCGGCGACAGCGAAAACGTGCTGGTCATCGGCTCCGGCCCCGCCGGGCTGGAGGCGGCGCGGGCGCTGTCCCTGCGCGGCTATGACGTGGCGGTGGCCGAGGCGCGCGAGGCCTTCGGTGGCCGCGTTGCCCGCGAACGCCTGCTGCCCGGCCTCTCCGCCTGGGGCCGCGTGGCCGATTACCGCCTGTATCAGATTGGCCAGCGCCCGAATGTGCAGATGTATCCCGGCTCCGCCCTCAGCGTGGACGAGGTGCTGGACTTCGGCTTCCAGAACATCTGCATCGCCACCGGCGCCCAGTGGCGGGCCGATGGCGTGTCGCGCCAGCATGTCATGCCGATGCCCAAGGTCGGCGCCCTGCCCGTCTTCACCCCCGATGACGTGATGGAGGGGCGGCTGCCCTCGGGCAAGGTCGTGGTCTTCGATGACGATCATTACTACATGGGCGGCGTTCTGGCCGAACTGGCGGCACAAAAAGGCTGCGACGTGACCCTCGTCACCCCTTCGGCCTATGTCTCGGACTGGACGATCAACACGCTGGAACAGGGCGCGATCCACCGCCGCCTGATCGCTGCCGGGGTGAAGATCGTGCTCAACACCGGCGTGGCCAGCCTGCGCGCCGACGGGGTGGAAACCAACTGCACCTATACCGACCAACGCGGCCACATCGCCTGCGATGCGGTGATCATGGTCGCCTCGCGCATCGCCAACGACGGCCTGTTCCACGCCCTGCGCGCCCGGCAGGCCGATTGGGCCGACGCCGGCATCCGCTCGGTGCAACTGATCGGCGACGCCGCCGCCCCCGGCCCCATCGCCTGGGCCACCTTCGCCGGGCACCGCTATGCCCGCGAGTTGGATACCGGCGTCTGGCCGGACGAGACGGGGGGCGACTGGGGCGATACCCTGCCCTTCCGCCGCGAAATCACCGAACTGGCGGTGGATTGATCATGGACCGCAAGAAAGCCGTCGAGGTCGTCAATGTCGCCAAATCCTTCGGCACCTTCCAGGCGCTGAAAGGGGTCAGCTTCGACATCTACGACAATGAATTCTTCACCATGCTCGGCCCCTCGGGCTGCGGCAAGACCACGCTTCTGCGCATGATCGCAGGCTTTGAAAGCCCGACCTCGGGCACCATCCGCCTGCATGGCAAGGACATCCTGTCGCTGCCGCCGCACAAGCGCCGCGTCAACACCGTGTTCCAAAGCTACGCCCTGTTCCCGCATATGACGCTGGAACAGAACATCTCTTTCGGCCTCGAAAACCTCGGCTGGGAGAAAGAGCGCCGCCGCGCCCGCACCGCGCAGATGCTCGAAATGGTCCACATGTCGCAATTCGCCCGCCGCAGGCCCGCGCAGCTTTCCGGCGGCCAGCGCCAGCGCATCGCCCTCGCCCGCGCGCTGGCCCCGGAACCCGAGGTGCTGCTGCTGGACGAACCGCTGTCGGCGCTGGACCTCAAGCTGCGTCAGGCCATGCGCGACGAGTTGCGCGCCCTGCAACGCGCCACCGGCATCACCTTCGTCTTCGTCACCCATGACCAGGAAGAGGCGCTGGATATGTCAGACCGCATCTGCGTGCTGGGCCATGGCGAGATTCAGCACCTCGGCACCCCGAACGAGATCTACGAAGACCCCGAAAACCGCTTCGTCGCGGATTTCATCGGCGAGACCAATTTCTTCGAGGTCGATGTGCTGGCGGTCAACGGGCCGCAGGCCACCATCCGCACGCCGATGGGCCAGACCCTGACCACCTTCCACAAGGGCGCGCAGGTGGGCAGCAAGGCCACCCTGTCGCTGCGCCCCGAAAAGATCGGCATGGAAGATCAGGCCGACGGCCCCGCCCAGTCGGGCGAGCTGATGGAGGGCCGGATCACCGGGCGCAACTACATGGGCGGCTACACCCATTACACCGTCGATGTGGCGGGGGTGGAACTGCGGGTGTCGCGCCGCAACGCCGTCAGCCACTCCGCCAGCTTCGATCCGGGCCGCACCGTCCGCCTCGGCTTTCGCCATGACAGCGCGCGGGTGCTGGCGCGATGAAACCCACCGATTTCCGCATCTGGGGCCTCGCCCCCGCCTGGGTCATCATGGCGCTGACGCTGGTGGTGCCCATCGGCATCGTGATCCTTGTCAGCTTCGCCAGCCGCGGCGCCTATGGCGGCTTCGACTGGGGCTTCTCCCCCGCCTCCTACGCGCAGATCCTGTTCGAAGAGGATTGGGACGGCAATCTGGCCTTCACCCCGCAATACCTGTCCATCATCGGTCGCACCCTGTGGCTGGCGGGCCTGACCACGGCGATCTGCGCCGCCCTTGCCCTGCCCGCCGCCTATACCATCGCGCAGGCCGGGGGGCGGGCCAAGGCCGTGCTGATCTACCTCGTCACCCTGCCGTTCTGGGTGTCGATGATCGTGCGGGTCTATGCCTGGATCATCATCCTCGGCAATGACGGCGTGCTGGAAAAAACCCTGCGTTCGCTTGGCCTGGTGACCGACATCGACAGCCTGCTGTTCACCAATGGCGCCATGCTCACCGGCTTGGTCTACAGCTACATCCCGCTGATGATCCTGCCGGTCTTCGCCAGCATCGAGAAACTCGACCCCGCGCTGATCGAGGCGTCGCACGATCTGTATGGCTCGCGCTTCACCACCGCCCGCCGGGTGATCCTGCCGCTGGCGATGCCCGGCCTGATGGCGGGGGCGATCCTCGTGTTTGTCCCCTGCCTCGGCGCGGTGCTGGAACCGATCCTGCTGGGCGGTGGCAAGGCCATGCTGATGGGCAACCTGATCCAGACGCAATTCGGCGGTGGGCGCAACTGGCCCTTCGGGGCGGCCATTGCCGTGGTGCTGATGGTGCTGGTGATGATCTTCCTGATGGTCAACGCGCTGCGCGCCCGGCCCGAGGTGCCCCATGACTGACGTAAAACGCTATCCCTTCGCCCGCAGCTTCACCGCGCTGTTCTTCCTCTATCTCTACCTGCCCATCGGCGTGGTGATCTTCTTTTCCTTCAACGAAAACCGCCTCGTCTCGGTCTGGACCGGGTTTTCCCTGAAATGGTATGACAGCGCGCTGGCCAACCGCGCGCTGATGGATGCGGTGAAGATCTCGCTCACCGTGGCCAGCATCGCCACCGTCCTTGCCACCTCCGTCGCCCTGATGGCCGCCCTCGTCATCGTGCGGGGCCGCGACGTGAAGTTCCGCCGCCTGTCGGAAACCGTGGTCAACCTGCCGCTGCTGCTGCCCGAAATCGTGCTGGCCGTGGCGGTGCTGATCCTGTTCTCGCAGCTTGGCCTGCAAAACGGCATGGCGAAGCTGATCATCGCCCATACCGCCTTCTGCATCCCCTTCGCCTTCCTGCCGATCCGCGCCCGCCTGCAAGGGATGGAGCCGGATTTCGAGGAAGCTGCGCAAGACCTCTACGCCACCCCCTGGACCACCTTTCGCCGCGTCACCTTCCCGCTGATCGCGCCGGGGGTGTTTGCCGGGGCCATGCTGGCCTTCGTCATCTCGATGGATGATTTCATCACCTCCAACATGCTCAATTCCGGCGGATCGACCACGCTGCCCGTCTATATCTTCGGCCTGATCAAACAGGGCACCACGCCCGAGTTGAACGCGATCTCCACCCTGATCGTGCTGGGCTCGCTGATCCTCGCCACAACCGCGCTGATCCTCACCTTCCGCAGCGAAAAGCGCGCCTGACCCCGAACCACCAACCAGAAACCACCCAACAAGGAGTCCTCCATGAAACGCATCCTCCTCGCCACAACCCTCCTCGCCTCGCCCGCGATGGCCGAAGGCACGCTGAATATCTATGCGTGGTCCGACAGCATCGCACCCGAACTGATCGCCAAGTTTGAAACCGAATCCGGCATCAAGGTCACGATGGACGGCTTCAACGCCAACGAAGACCTGCTGACCAAACTGCAGGCCGGCGCTTCGGGCTATGATCTCGTCACCCCCTCGCAGCACTTCCTGAAGATCATGGCCGACGAAGGCCTGCTGGAAGACATCGACGCCCACAGCCTCGCCGCCTATCAGGCGGTGGATGAAAAATGGCGCGGCCAGTGGTGGGATGAAACCAACGAATATTCCATCCCGCTGGCCTACGGCACCGCCGGTTTCACCGTGAACCGCGATCAGTACAAAGGCCCGGTCGATAGCTGGAAAGTGCTATTCGAACCCGAAGCCGCCCTGCAGGGCAAGATCGCCATGCTGTCCTATCCCGACGAAATCGTCGGCGCCGCCCAGCTTTACCTCGGCGTGCCGTTCTGCTCGGAAGACTCGGCCGAAATGAAGAAGGTCTACGACCTGCTCGCCGCGCAGAAACCCTTCGTCGCCGCCTATACCTCGGACAATATCGAAAACCGCATCGGCGGCGGCGAGGTTGCGGCGCATTTCTGGTGGGATGGCAATTCGATGAAAACCCGCGCCAATGAAAAGGCGCCGATCGAATATGCCATGCCGAAAGAGGGTCTGGTCGGCTGGCTTGACAGCTTCGTGGTGCCCAAAGGGGCCGCCAATGTCGAGAACGCCAAGAAGTTCATCGACTTCATGTCCACCCCCGAAAACGCCACCGTGCAATACAACTATTACGGCCACTCCGCCCCGGTGGCGCTGGATCTGGCACAGGCGAAATACACGCCCGAAAACGCGCCGGAACTGTTCCCCACCGTCCCGGTCGAATTCTCGCGCACCTGCTCGCCCGCAGCCCAGGATCTGGTGACCAAGGTCTGGACCCAGCTTCTGCAATAACCCCAACGCCCCCCGGCCCAAACCCGGGGGGCACACCGCCCGAGGCCCCGATGACCGACCTGCTGATCCAGAACGCCCGCCGCTTCCCCGAAGGCACGCCGCTTGCGCTGGCCGTCACCGATGGCCGCATCTGCTGGCTCGGCGCCCCCGCCGACGCCCCGCCCGCCGCCCGAACCATCGACGCGCAGGGTGCCACCCTGCTGCCCGGCTTCACCGAAAGCCACCTGCACATCTTCCTCGGCGGCACCGCGCTGTCACAACTGAACCTCGCCCCGGTCACCTCTGCCGCGGCCTTCGCCACCGCCCTGCGCGATTTCGCGCAAACCCTGCCCCCCGGCGATTTCCTCTGCGCCTACGCCGCCAATTACGAACTGCTCGGCCCCGGCACCCGCCCCGACCGCCACGCGATTGATGCGGTGATCGCGGACCGCCCGGTCTTCATCACCTCCACCGATTACCACGCCGCCTGGGCCAACACCGCCGCCCTGCGCCTCGCAAACCTCCTGCACGGCGCCACCACCCCGCCGGGGTCCGAGGTGGTGATGGCCCCTGACGGCACCGCCACCGGCGAGTTGCGCGAAGGTGCGGCGATGGAGCTTGTCCGCCGCCTCACCCCCACCGGCGGGCGCGACAGCACCGCGATGATCGGGCAGGAACCGCCCCTCCCGCCCACCGCAGACCAGCGCGCCCATGACAAGCAGACCATCCTGCGCGCGCTCGATTACTGCGCCCGCCACGGCATCACCTCGGCGGTGAACATGGATGGCAATCTCTATCAGGCCAGCCTGTTCACCGAACTGGCCGATGACCTGCCGATCCGCGTCAAACTGCCGATGAACCTGACCGAAGATCAGGATGCCGCCCGCCAGAACGCCCTGATCGCGCAGGCGCAAACGCCCGCCAAAGGCAACCTGTCCTTCGGCATGATCAAGATGTTCATGGATGGCGTCTATGACACCTGGACAGCGCATGTCGTCGGCGGCTACCCCGACCAGCCCGAAAACAACGGCCCCCGCCTGATCTCGCCCGAAGGTTTCGCCCTCCTCGCCACCCGCGCCGATGCCGCAGGCCTGCAGATCGCCGTCCATGCCGTGGGCGATGGCGCCGTGCGCGCGGTGCTGGATGGTTACGAGGCCGCCCAACAGACCAACGGCCCCCGCGACTCGCGCCACCGCATCGAACATATCGACACGATCACCCCAGCCGACCTGCCGCGCCTGCGCGCGCTGGGCGTCATGGCCTCGATGCAGCCGGTCCACCCGCCGGGCAGCGCGGGCCTGCCGCTGGAACCCACCACCACGATCATGGGCCGCACCCGCTGGCCCACCGCCTTCCCGTGGCGCATGATCGCGGATCAGGGCACACCGCTGGCCTTCGGCACCGACTGGCCGGTCTCGCCGCTCGACCCGCTGCATTGCCTGCACTGCGCGCTGACCCGCCAGCCCTGGGCGCCCGACATGCCCGACCAGCGCCTGACGCTGGCCGAGGCGCTTGCCGCCTATACGGCAGCCGGGGCCTACGGCATGTTCGCCGAAACCGACCGCGGCACCCTTGCCGTCGGCCAACAGGCCGACCTGATCCTGCTGACCGGCGACCTCAATCGCCTTGCCGAAACACCCAACGCTGCCCGCGTCACCCTCACCCTCTGCGCCGGGCAACAGGTCTGGCGCGGCTGACCACGCCTCACGGCGCCGGGCTGACCCCGATCACCGGCAGATGCAGATGCCACAGCCCGGCCCAGACCAGCGCCGCCAGCGCCAGCCGCCACAGCGCGGGCCGATAGCCGCGCCAAGCCCCGCCAAAGGGCCGGTTCGCCGTCCCCGCCGCCAGCCGCCGCCACTCCGCCTCCCCCCACATCCGCCGCAACCGCACGTCGATCCCACGCATCCCCAGCGCGGCAAACCCGGCGAACAGCCCGAACATCACCACATGCGCCAGATCGCCATTCACCAGCAGATGCACCCCGGCCCAGATCAGCAGCGCCCACAGCAGCGGATGCCGCACCACCCCGGCAATCCCCGGGTGCAACGGGTCAAACCCCGCCGCCCGCCCGCCAAAGCTCAACGGATTGGCCGCCCCCAACGCCAGACAGGCCAGCCCCACCACAACCGGCATCGCCAGATTGGCCAGCCAGCGCATCCACAGCGCCGGATCCCACAGCGGCACAAACGGCGCCCGCCCCGCCGCCGCGATCACCCAGACCAGCAGCGCCAGCGACAGCAGCCCATAGCTGGCACCAAAGCCGCCCCGCCCCAGCCGCGCCACCAGCGCCGCCTTCACCGCAGGCCGCACCGGCACCACATGGCTTAGCCCGAATGCCGCCAGCGCCGCCGCGAACTCACCCCATCCCATGTCCCACCTCCCGCAATTCACGCCCCGCACTGGACAAGCCGCCCCGCCCGCCTATCCTTGCCCGATGACCAGCGCCATCCTCATCGCCCACGGCTCCCCCGCCGATCCCGAACCGCAAGAGCGCGCCATGCAGGCCCTTGCCGCCCGCGTGCGCCTCTGGCTGCCCGGCTGGCAGATCCGCGGCACCACCCTCGCCCTGCCCGGCGCACTGGAAGCCGCCACCAAGGCGCTGCCCGACGCGCTGATCTACCCGTTCTTCATGGCCGAAGGCTTCTTCACCCGCCGCCAATTGCCCAAACGCCTCGCCGCCGCCGGGATGAAAAGCCCCCACCAGCTTCCCGCCTTCGGCCATGACCCCGAACTGCCCGCCCTGCTCGCCCGCACCGCCCGCGCCGCGGCCCAAACCCATGGCCTCCCGGAAGCCCAAACCACCCTCCTCCTCGCCGCCCATGGCTCGCAGGTCTCCCGCGCCTCCGCCACCATCACCGAACAGATGGCCGAGGCGCTGCGCCAAGCCACCCGCTTCCACGTCGTCACCGGCTATGTCGAAGAAGACCCGCTGCTGCACCACGCCGCCCAGATCCTGGGCCCGGCGCTCTGCCTGCCGTTCTTCGCCACCCGCGCGGGCCATGTCGCACAAGACGTGCCGCAAGCGCTGGCCGAGGCCAACTTTCCCGGCCCCCTGCTCCCGGCCATCGGCGAACACCCGCAGGTGGCCCCGCTGATCGCCGCCGCCCTCACTCGCGCCACGACACACGTATTTTCTGGCCCATCATTTTCTGTTTGAAAATATCCCCGCCGGAGGCTCCCGATCCGCAGGATCGGCAAAAAAGCCGCGCGCGCGCAGCGCGCTCCGGTTGATTGGCCACCCTCACCCTTTGGGGCGAAACGCCGCACAGATCGCCGGGTCGGTCTCGATCCGCGCCGCCCCCATCAGGTCAAGGCAATAGGGCACCGCCGGAAACACCGCATCCAGACAGGTGCCGATGGCCGAAGGCTTGCCCGGCAGCGTGATGATCAGGCTTTTCCCGCGCGTCCCCGCCCCCTGCCGCGACAGGATCGCGGTCGGCACCTCGCGCAACGAAACCGCCCGCATCAGCTCGCCAAAACCGGGAAAGTGCCGCTCCACCACATCATCCATCGCCTCCGGCGTCAGATCGCGGGGCGATGGCCCGGTGCCACCGGTGGCCAGAATCAGATCGGCCCCCGCCACATCCGCCCAGTGCCGAAACGCCGCCGCCACCCGCTCGCGCCCGTCCGGCACGATCTCGCGCCGGATCTCCACCGCCGAGGTGATCGCCCGGCGCAACCACGCCTCGATCGCCGGCCCGCCCTTGTCCTCATAGACCCCGGCAGAGGCCCGATCCGATACCGTCAGAACCGCGATCAGCGCCATCACACCCCCTCCGCCACCACAAGCCGCGCCCAGTCCAGCGCGCGCTCCGGTGCCACTTCCTCGGCCAGATCGCCCGCGAAATCAAAAAACGCCTGCCGGTTCATGCTGTTGATGCCGATCAGCACCGGCACGCCGTCGCCCGCCACCTCCGCCAGCATCTGCCGGAACCCCCGCCCCTCGGCCTCGTGCTTGCCGAACTTGTTCACCACCAGCAGCCGCGCCCCCGCCAGCCGCGCCGCCACTTCCATCACCGCCACTTCCAGCGCCCCGGCATCCAGACGGCAGCCGGACGACCCGGCCCCCAGCCGCTGCGAGATGCGGATCACCGGCCCGTCGGGCAACACCCGCACATCCATGTCGCAATGAATATCGCAGCCGGTATTGCTCTGCACCGCGCCCGCCACCGGCACCCCCTCGGCCAGCAGGTGCGCCGCAACCTCGGTCAGCACCGCATCCGTGGCACCGCGCTCCGGCAGGAAGACATATCCGATCCGCACTTCGCCTCTCCTCTGGCGCCCTTCTGGCGCACAAAGGATAGGGGCAAGACCGGCCAGAGGCAAACGCTTCGCCGCCGCCCTTACCCCGCCAGCGGGATCAGATCGCGCGCGGCAAGGCTCAGCTCCACCGCGGCACCGATCACCGGCGGCGGCGCATCGGGGCGGTTGAACGTGTCCAGCGCCACCCGCCCGCCCGCGATTTCGGCGGTGATGCGGATCACCGAGCCAAGGAAATGCACCTCGCGCACCGTGGCGGGCAACACCACATCATCGCCCGCGCCGCGCCCCAGCCGCACCGCCTCGGGCCGCGCGGCCAGATCGACGCGGGCCCCCGCAACCGCCACCGGCAGCGTCACCGGCACCCCGGCCACGCTCACCCGGCCCGCAGGCCCATCCAGCACCTCGGCCGAAAACGTGTTCAACTGCCCGACGAACTGCGCCACGAACCGCGTGGTCGGCCGGTTGTAGATCTCGAACGGCGTGCCCACCTGATCGGCGATCCCGCCATTCATCACCACGATCCGGTCGGAAATCGACAGCGCCTCTTCCTGATCATGGGTCACGAAAATCGTGGTGATCCCCAACTCGCGCTGGATCGCCCGGATCTCGGTGCGCAGGCTCACCCGCACCTTGGCATCCAGCGCGCTCAGCGGCTCGTCCAGCAACAGCACCTGCGGCTTCGGCGCCAGCGCCCGCGCCAGCGCCACCCGCTGCTGCTGCCCGCCCGAAAGCTGGAACGGATAGGCGGCCCCCTTGTCAGGCAAGCCGATCAGCTTCAGCATCTCGGCCACCCGCGCGGTAATCTCGTCGCGCCCGGCCCCCTTGATCTTCAGCCCGAAGCCGACATTCTGCGCCACCGTCATGTTGGGAAACAGCGCATAGGCCTGAAACACCATGCCGATATTGCGCTGGTTGGGCCGCGTGCCCACCACATCCACCCCGCCGATGCGGATCACCCCGGTCGAGGGCGACTCGAACCCCGCCACCATGCGCAGCACCGTGGTCTTGCCGCAGCCCGACGGGCCGAGCAACGAGATGAACTCGCCCTTTTCCACGGCAAGGTTGAAATCCTTCACCACCCGGTTCGACCCGAAGGATTTTTCCAGATGCGAGATGTCCAAAAAGCTCATTGCGCGGCTTTCGTATGTTTGGAGAAGCGGTTGGCGAGCTGGATCAGCCCCATGCAGGCCCAGGTGATGCCAAAGGCGATGACCGACAGCGCGAAAGGTTCATAGGGCTTGTTCGCCCCGATCCGCGCCAGATAGGGCCCGAAGGCCGGGCGGTTCAGCAGCGCGGCAAGGGTGAATTCGCCGATCACGATGGCAAAGGTCAGAAAGGCGCCCGACAGCACGGCAGGCACCACATTGGGCAGGATCACCCGGCCCAGAATCGTCACCCAACCGGCACCCAGGCTCTGCGAGGCCTCGGTCAGCGTCGCCACATCGATGGTGCGCATGCCCGTATCGACGGCGCGATACATATAGGGCAGCGCCAGCGTGGTATAACCAAAGGCCAGCAACAGATTGGTGCCCATGATCGAGCCGGTCAGCGGCAGAAAGCTGGAGGTGTTGTAGAGCCGGATATAGCCGAACACGATCACGATGGCCGGAATGACCAGCGGCAGCAGCGTGATGAATTCGACATAAGGCCGCGCCCAGGGCATTTTCAGCCGCACCCAATAGGCGGTCGGCACCACTAGCAACACGCCGAAGACAATGGTCACCAGCGCCATGGTGATGGAATAGGCGAAGGTCGCCTGAAACTCCGGGTCGCCGATGATTTTCGCATAGGCGTCAAAGCTGTAGACCCCGCGCCGCGCCTTCAGCGAAAACTCGGTCAGCCCCAGCAGCGGCAGCAGGAAATAGCCCAGCCCGAACAGCAGAACGATCCAGCCGGTGATGCGTCCCCAAAGGCTCATTTCAGCCACCTTTCGGCGCGGATGCGCAGCCAGATGTAAAGGATATTGGCCACTGCCGTGACCATGATCATGCCAAAGGCCATGGCATAGCCGAGGTTCGGGTTGCCCAGCACATCGCCGCGGATCTGCGCGAACAACTGGATCGGCACGATGTTCAGCGCCGATCCGGTCAGCGCAATCGCCGTCGCCACCGCGCCAAAGGCATTGGCAAACAGCAGCGCGAAGGTGCCCAGCAGCGACGGGAACAGGATCGGCAGCGCCACCATGCGCCAGTATT
The DNA here is from genome assembly GCF_900110025.1 of Gemmobacter aquatilis. Classification (GTDB taxonomy): domain Bacteria; phylum Pseudomonadota; class Alphaproteobacteria; order Rhodobacterales; family Rhodobacteraceae; genus Gemmobacter; species Gemmobacter aquatilis. The sequence continues at coordinate 270,105 of NZ_FOCE01000005.1, forward strand.
GCACCGCACTGGCCCCCAGCACCTCTGCCGCCTCACGCCATTCGCGCTTCAACCCTTCCAGCGCCGGGGTGATGATCAGGATCATCAGCGGGATCTGGAAGAACAGGTAAGTGACCGTCAGCCCCCAGAAGGACAGGATGCTGAAGCCCAGATCGCGGCTCAGCACGATGCCGAAATTGTTGCGCAGGAACAGCGTGACCAACCCCACCGGGCCAAAGGTCGCCAGAAAGGCAAAGGCCAGCGGCACACCCGCAAAGTTCGACGCGACCCCCGAAAACGTCAGCAGCGGCGCCTTGATCGCACGCGGCACAGCGCCAAACACCACCGCCGCCGCCATGCCAAAGCCGATCAGGCAGCCCAAAGCCGACGAGGCGACGGAAATCTTTATCGAAACCCAATAGCTCGACGGGATGGTGCCGGTGTTCAGATCGCGCAGGTTCTGCAAGGTGAAGGCGCCGCTGCGATCCTGAAACGCGCCAATCACGATATGGGCGGTGGGCAGGATCAGAAACAGCAGGCTGAAGATCAGGAAGGGCGCAAGGCCCAGCCAGGTCAGCGGCAAACGCCGCCAAGGCGCAGTTCGGGCGTCGGGCATAGGGGGCGTCCCGTTGGAGAGGAGGAGGAGGCGTTTCTTCTTATGGCACGCCCCGGCCCGAGGGTCTCGGGCCGGGGCGGCAGTCGCGTCAGGTCCGGTTACTGGACGTTCGCGCCCACAACGGCATCCCAGCCGCCGGTCACGGCCGCCTTGTTGGCGTCCACTTCTTCCAGCGTCGGGAAGTAGGCGGCCTCATAGGACGCCGCCGGGGGCAGCTTGGCCATGGCGTCGGCATCCAGCTTGCCCGCTGCCGACATCGCGTTGAAGCGCGCCGGGTGGCAGTAGCCCTTCAGCCAGAGGTTCTGGCCTTCATCCGAATACAGGTATTCCATCCACAGTTTCGCAGCGTTCGGATGCGGCGCATAGGCGCTGATGCCCTGCACATAGACCCCGGCCAGAACGCCGGTTTTCGGCACGACCACCTCGACCGGCGGGTTGCCGGCCAGCTCGTCGGCCCAAGCCAGCGCGTTATAGTCCCAGGCCACAACAATCGGCGTCGCGCCCTGCGCGATGGTGCCCGCCTTGCCGATCACGGGGACGAAGTTGCCCGCCTTGTTCAGCGCCGCGAAATAGTCGAGGCCCGCCTTGCCCGCCGCTTCGCCCGCAGCGGCGCCCGACGACAGACCCGCCGCCAGAACACCGAGGATCGCCTGGTTCGACGCGCGCGGATCGCCCGCCAGCGCCACTTGCCCGGCATATTCCGGCTTGGTCAGATCGGCCCAGTCCGCCGGGGTATTGGCGACCAGATCCTTGTTCACGATGAAGGACATGACGCCGTAATAGTCGCCATACCAATGCCCCTCGGCATCCTTGATGCTGTCGGGGATCTCGTCCCAGGTCGAAACCTTGTAGGGCATCAGCAGCCCTTCGGCCTTCATCGCCGGGCCATAGGCCAGACCCACATCCACAACGTCGGGCGCCTGCGGGCCTTTGTTGTCCTTGTTGGCCTTCACCGCTTCCACCTCGTCGGCCGAGCCCGCATCGGGGTTCAGCTCGTTCACGGTGATTTCCGGGTACTTCGCCTTGAAGCCGGCGATCACGTCGCCATAACCGCACCAGCTGTGCGGCAGGGCGATGGTGGTCAGCATGCCTTCGGCCTTTGCCGCCGCTTCAATTTCGGCCAGCGACTGTGCGCTCACCAGCCCGGTCGAGGCGAGCAGCGCCGCGATCGTCAGGCCGGCCGTGGTTTTCGAAAATGTCATCTTCATCTCCCTTGGGCCTCAGGGCCCCGTTGGTGACTTAAGCGTCTTATTCTTGTCGTGTGACAGTTTGATGGAACCGCCCCTGTCGCTGATCCAAGCGCAAAAAATTCCACCGCGCAACGAGTCGGTTACACGTCTGTTACATTTTCTTCACAAAATTACGCCCGGAACGATCCGTTACAGAATAAAATCGCCTAAAAACGAAACGGGCGCGAAAATCGCGCCCGCCCTTCAGGTTCGAATCTGCGCGAAATGCGCGAATCACCTCACTTGAACAGCCCTTCCTCGACCAGGCTCTTATAGGCCTCGTCCAGCGACAGCTTCGCCCGCGCGATCAGCACGTCGATCTCTTCCGGCGTGATCACCAGCGGCGGCGAGATGATCATCCGGTCATAGACATGCCGCATGATCAGGTTGTTCTTGAAGCAGCGTTCCCGCACGCGGAAGCCCACGGTGCCCTGCTTGCCCGCGAACTTCGCCCGAGTCTCCTTGTTCGGCGTCAGCACCAGCGATCCCATCAGCCCGACCAGATTGGTCTCGCCGACCATCGGGTGATCCTTCAGCGCGTGCCAGCGCTCGGCCAGATAGGGATGCGCCACATCGCGCACATGGCCGATGATGTTTTCCTCTTCCAGAATCCGCAGGTTTTCCAGCGCCACAGCCGCCGCCACCGGATGGCCGGAATAGGTGTAGCCATGGTTGAAATCGTCGCCCGCATTGCCCACCACATGGGCAATCTCGTCACAGACGATGGAACCGCCGATCGGCTGATAGCCCGACGACAGGCCCTTGGCGATCGTCATGATATGCGGCTTGATGTTGTAGGTCTGGCTGCCGAACCAGTTGCCGGTGCGCCCGAAACCGGTGATCACCTCGTCCACGATCAGCAGGATGCCGTATTTGTCGCAGATGCGCTGGATTTCCGGCCAATAGGTGCTGGGCGGAATGATCACGCCCCCCGCGCCCTGCACCGGCTCGCCGATGAAGGCGGCAACCTTGTCCACGCCCAGTTCCAGGATCTTCTCTTCCAGTTCCCGCGCGCGCAGCAGACCGAACTCTTCCGGCGTCATGTCGCCGCCCTCGGCCCACCAATGCGGCTGGCCGATATGCACGATGCCGTCGATGATGCCGCCCGTGGCATGGATCGGCGCCATGCCGCCCAGGCTGCCACCGCCCATGGTGGACCCGTGATAGCCGTTCTTGCGCGCGATGATCACCCGCTTTTCCGGCTGGCCCTTCACATCCCAATAGCGCCGCACCAGACGGATATTGGTGTCATTCGCCTCCGACCCGGACGAGGCGAAGAACACATGGTTCAGATCGCCCGGCGCCAGTTCGGCCAGCTTTGCCGCCAGCGCGATGGCGGGCACATGGGTCGTCATGAAGAAGGTGTTGTAATAGCTCAGCTCTTCTATCTGGCGCGCCGCAGCCTGCGCCAGTTCATGCCGGCCATAGCCGATATTCACGCACCACAGCCCCGCCATGGCGTCGATGATCTTGTTGCCCTCGCTGTCCTTCAGCCAGACACCCTTGGCGCCGGTGATGACCCGCACACCCTTTTTCGCCAGTTCCCCATCCGAGGTGAACGGGTGCATGTGGTGGGCGGCGTCCAGCGCCTGAAGCTCGGCCGTGGGCAGGTGGTTGGTGATCTTGTTCATGGCGTCCTCGGATCGGTTCGGCGAGGCGCGGGCCGGATTCGGCGCGCCCTTCTCCCCTCAATCTAAGAGGTTCCGCAGCAGGACGCAAGAATTTGATCAAATTAAAAGCAGCCACTTCACCGGAGCCAAAAACGCGCCCTTACGCCTCGCCCGCCGCCAGCGCCTCCTGCACCTGCTCCACCCCCTGCAGGATGTCGTCGCGGATCGCCTGCGCCAGCGCCGCCGCATCGCCCGCCCGCATCGCGGCCAACGCCTCGGCATGGCGGTCCGGCAAGCCGCTGTCGATATAGCGCCCCAGCACCGCCCGCAGCGACGGGCCAAACCGCAGCCACAGCGACCGGGTGATGTCTTCCAGCACCGTCGCCCCCGCCACCTCGTACAGCGCAAAGTGGAAGGCGTGGTTCTGCCGCAGATAGGCCTGCACATCCCCGGCCCGGATCGCCGGTTCGATCCCGGCGTCGATCTCGGTCAGCCGTGCGATCAGCGCGGGCGTCACCTTCGGCGCGGCCAGTTCCGCCAGCTTCGGCTCGATGGCCAGACGCGCATGGACCAGTTGCTCGAACAGCTCTTTCGTCATGCGCGGCACCGTCACCCGGCGATTGTCCTGCAAGGACAGCGCGCCTTCGGCGGTCAGCCGCCGGATCGCCTCGCGCACCGGCGTCATGCCCGCATCCAGATCGCGGATCAGCCCCTGAATGGTCACAGGCTGGCCCGGCGCCAGCACGCCGAACATCACCATGTCGCGCAGCCGCGCATAGGTCAGCTCATGCGTCGGCACTTTTCGCGCCGTCTCGCCCTGCCCCTGCATCGCATCATCCATGGATCACCCTCCCCGGCCTTCCGAGGTTATGGGGTGCTTGCGGGTTTTGATCAAGTCTTGGGGGCCCGCCGCCATGCAATTCCGCTGCGCTGCCGCACGAAAACCCGCAGGCCACCTGCGGCACGTCAGGTGTACAGGGTGAGCGGTAACACTTGGATTGAACATTGACCGTTTTTTACGGCTCATATTTTTCAAAGGGTTACAGGGATGCGATGACACATGGTTTGATACATTTCGGCCCAATCGCGGCAATATTGCCCCTGAGGCATGTATCAGGTCAGAAATTATTCAATAAAATCAATGCCTGAAAAATATTAGGTGGCCGAAAAAACCGACCGCCGTTCACTTCTTCAGCTCGGGGTGTGCCTTCTCCAGCTCTTCTATCTGAGCCTTCATCTCATCCATTTTCTTTCTCAGCGATTTCTGCATGTCCTCACCTGATATTTTGATGAATGCCGCGATCTGCACCATAGTCAGGCCGCTGCTGACGATGGTCTCGGCAAGCCCAGCAGCATGAGCTCCGATTTCCTGAGCCATGTATTCTGGTTGAGGTATCAACTCGTTACGCTGTTGCATCTCAATAAGGTTCTTCAGTGTGGGGAGTGCAGCACGTTCAGCCGCAAGGCGAACGAGCAAAACGCCGCCTAAAGCTGCATCGACGTCGCCGAGCACTAACCAGTCTAGGGAAACCCTAAGCCCAAGGGCAATCTGTTTGAGTGCCTCAACTCCTGACAGCGGCGCGTTCTCGCGCCGCATGTAGCTTTCCAAGGTGCGACGAGAGATGCCAATCATCTTCGCCATATCCGCAACGGTCCAGCGGTTCTGATCCTTAACCAGTCGCAGCCTAGCCGCAATCGTATCGGCGCTCATCTTTTCACCCTGCCAATTACTACTATCATAGTAATATATACCTTGCTTTCTGACCTGCCCGAACCTGAGCGCCTAGCCTTTCTCGCCCGCCATGCGGAAACGATGGGCCTGCCGGTGGGCACCCATGATGATGCTGCGCATCTGGCGCTCGCCACGAAGCCGGTGGGGGTGCAGAACACCGCCTATGCCCGTGCAGAAACCATGATGTTCATTGCGAAGCATGAGTGGGCGGGTCTGAAATGGGGCCAAATCGCAAGCCTTTTGAAGGTCGAGAGTGCGAAAGCCGACACAGCCATTCTTGCCCCTTCGCATATGACCAAGCGCCGTTGGGATGCGCTGGTCACTGGCGTCGATACCGTGAACTGGCACCCGCGTTGGCCCCGGCGTATCAAGGTCGCAACGTCACGGCAGAACTTTCACCCGAGGCATGGGAACAGTTCGAGTTCTACATCTATGCGGCAGGTACGAACGGCACCGGACAACCGCAAGTTCGAAACCACGATCCGGGTGCGCCGGGAAGACATCGAGGATGACCGGCTGGGCGTCTATACGCCGCAGATCAGCATGATGGCCCATTCCGCCGCCGTCCATCCCGACGAACTGGTGTTCGAGGTGCTGCGGCGCGGCTTTGAGGCAGACTGCTATGATGGTCAGCCGTTCTTCGACGCGGATCACCCTGTGCTTCTGAACGGCACCGATGCGGTTTCCGTCTCCAACTTCCAGGGCGGCACTGGCACACCGTGGTTCCTGCTGGTGACCTTCCGCCAAGTGAAGCCGTTGGTCTTCCAGACCCGCCTTCCCTACCAGATGCAGGCGCTGAACAAGGACAGCGACAGCAATGTGTTCTTTCACGACGAATACCTTTACGGCATCCGGGCGCGGGTGAACGCGGGTTATGGCCTGTGGCAGTTCGCCTATGGGTCGAAACAGGAACTGACCCCCGAAAACTATGCGGCGGCGCGCGCGGCAATGCAGGCGATGCGCTATGACGGCGGGCGCATCATGGGCGTGGTGCCGAACCTGCTTGTGGTGCCGCCCGCCCATGAAGCCGCCGCCCGCGCCCTGCTGACCGCAGAGGAACTGCCCGGTGGCGGCACCAACATCTGGCGCGGCTCGGCGGAACTGCTTGTCTCGCCCTATCTGCAAGAGTGATCGCCATGACCGCACATCTCAAAGACGTGGACACCGTGCCCCTGCCCGAAATTGCCCAAAGTTCGGTGGAAAGCTGGGTGCAGCTTCTGCCTTCGGGCCAGTTCGATCTGGCCAACAAGCGCGGGCCGTGGGTCGTGAAGGACATGGCCGCCGTCATCGCCGCATCGCAGGCTGATGTGCAGCGCGGAATGCCGGTGGACATGGATCATGCGCTGGACCGCCGCAATGAGGCCGAAGCCCCGGCTGCGGGCTGGATCGAGGAACTGGCGGCGCGCGAAGACGGCATCTGGGCGCGCATCGCCTGGACGCCGACCGGCAAGGCCAAGATCGCCGGGCGGGAATACCGCTTCATCAGCCCCGTGGTCATGGTGACAAAGGCGGGCGAGGTCATGGCCGTAAAGCGCGCGGGCCTGACCAATGCTCCGGCCATCGCCATGAAGGCGATCTGCACCACCGAAGAGGATGCGCCGACGGGCGAAGACGGCGATGCCGCTGCGGTGGTGCGGATGTTGCGCGAAGCCCTGGGTGCGCCTGCCGACATGCCGGTGGCAGACCTGATCAAACGTGCCCGCAACATCCTGAACGCGGCGCAGCGCACCAGGACCGACACCACCCCGGCCAAGGAACTGGCTTCCAGCTACATGCAGCTTCTGGCCGAACTGCATGAGGGCCGCGTGGAAGCGGCGCTGGAACGTGCCCGCTGCTAGGGAAAGCTGGTGCCTGCGATGGAAGGCTGGGCGCGGGAACTGGCCGCACAGAACCTTGCCCTGTTCGAAGGCTGGGAAGCCACCACGCCGGTGCGGGTGAACCTTGGTCCGCCGCAATTGGCTGGCCGGAACCCGCCCCCCGAGCTGCTGGAACGCGGGCGCTTCCGGGGTGGTCAGGAACGGCTGGCCGTCTGTTCGCAGCTCGGGCTTGATCCGAACCAGATCGGGTGAGCGACATGGCAGAAAACAGGGTCGCGGTTTCTGGCGGGTTGACGCGACCTTCGGCCCGTGGCTGCGGTCCATCCGTCACGGGCCAAATTGACCAGCCACAGGGCAAGCGATGACATCAGCTATCCGCGACCATCTTTCCCAGGCACTGGCCGAATTGCGGGCAAGCCATGCCGCGCAAGGTCGGGCCATCGCTGCGCTGGAAACGGCACTTGAACAGGCCGTTCAACAGGGCATTTACGCCCTGCCAGAAACCGCCGCCCCGATCAGCGCGCACCGGCGCGAACACCGCCCCGGCCCGCCGCCCAAGATCGCAGGTGATCCCGAGTTGCAGGCATTCATCACCGCGCGGGTGGACCGCTTGACCTTCGCAGAGATCGCCGCCGAGGTCGCCCAGAACTTCCCCGCAAATCGCCGCGTCGGAAAAAGTGCAATCCACGAATGGTGGCGCAAGAGCCGCAGCGGGAACCGGCCAGTGAAGCCATGACCCCGGACCATACGGGATAACCTGCGGACCCCCGCCCTCTTCCGTAATCAAACCATCTGTCATCACCCTTGCAAACCATGTGACACCACACACAGGGGGTGTACCGATGTCACCCCCCCATTTTCGGCTCATTCCGCCCCGACATGCGGATGGGCGGTGCGGATCACCCGCTCGCAATAGGCGGCGAGTTGCTTGCGGTCCGCAAAGCCGTCCACCGGAACCGGCGGGTGGAAAATCACCTCGATCCGCCCCTGTCGCGGCGTCGCCAGCACCTGCAACAGATGCCCGGCAAAGCTCATGTCACCCCACCAGCCATAATAGCGCCGGTCGCGCCCGGGCGGCGCCTCGCTGATCACCGTCACCGGTTGGATATGCATCACCCGCTCCATCCCGTGGGTGAAAAAAGCCTGAAATAACGGTGTCTTGAACGGCAGCATATGGATCGCGTCGGTCGAGGTGCCCTCGGGGAAGAACAGCAGCCGATGCCCGGCACGCAGCCGTTCTTCCATCATTTCCTGTTGCCGCTTGGCCTCGGTGCTTTTGCGCGTGATGAACACCGTCCCCGTCACCCGCGCCAGAATCCCGATCCCCGGCCAGCCCGCCACATCGTCCTTCGAGACGAAATACACCCGATCCGCCGCGTTGAGCGAGAAAATATCCAGCCATCCCACATGGTTAGCGACAATCGCCCCCGGCTCCGCCATCGGTCGCCCGGTCAGCTTGTAGCGAAACCCCATGATGAACAGCCCGGCCCGGCACACGAATTGCGTGATCCGCGGCGTGACCGGCCGCGACAGCCCGAACAACGGTCGCTCCACCAGCCGCACCAGCAGGAACAGCAGCAGGCAGCCATAGGTCACCACCGCCAGCGCGCCCCCCCGCAGCGCCACCAGCCCCCAGCCAAGGGGGCTGATGCGAAAGGGCTCCATCCGCTCCGCCTGCCAATTGCTCACGCGGTATCCCCATGTTTTCGAACGTAATATTCGCGGTGCTTGGCCGACATCCGCACCGTATCCATCACCAGAAGCACGTCTGTCGTATTGAACTCATGGTCCACCCAGGCCCCGTCACCGACAAAGCCCCCCAGCCGCAGATAGGCCTTGATCAGCGCCGGGGTGGCCTGCATCGCCGCCCGCCGGTCAATCGCCCCCGGCGGCAACACATCCATCTCGGCCCGATGCTCTGGCCGCGCCACCGCCCGCAGATTTTCCGGCGCCAGATGGTTCTGCCACAGATAGGCCAAAGGCTGCGCCAACCGCGCCACATCCGTGCCGGGGAAGGACGCCGTGCCGAACATCAGCTCCACCCCCGCCTCCAGCACATAATCGGCCAGCCGGTTCCACATCAACATCATCGCCGACCCGCCCCGATAGTCCCGATGCACGCAAGACCGCCCCAGCTCCAGCAGCCGCCGACCCGAGCCGCGCAGCGCCGCAAGATCATATTCGCTTTCCGAATAGAACCGCTGCCCCGGCGCCAGACGATCCCCCGGCAGAAGCCTGTAAACCCCAACAACATCAGATAGTTGTGCGGTATCCTTGCGGCGATCTATCAACAGCAGGTGATCACAGATCGCGTCGAATTCGTCACATTCCAGCCGCGCGACATGGTCCACCAACGGGCCATCACTGCCCATCTCGCCCACGAAAACCTCATAGCGCAGCCGCTGTGCCGCCCGCAGGTCGCGGGCATCCGCCGCAAGGCGCAACTCGAACGCGGTGTCCTCCGCCGTCATGCCTGCCGGTCTCCCTCTGGCATCCGTTTGCCCGCTCTTAGGGGGCCGCGTCGCGTCGCGCAAGCCATTGGCCGGAAAACCACAGTCGCCGCAGCCTTGGTCAATCGAGGGTTGAATCCGCCGCGCGCCTGCCCCTATCCTTGTGTCAGTAGTCGAAGACCTGCATCAGCATGACCTGCGTGCCGTCGATCACCACCTTGCCGCGGTGCTCGAAATTGACCGTGATGCGCGTGCCGATCTTCGATTGAACCTGACCAAGGCCCCAATCCGCTTCCTGCGGATGCCGGACCATCATGCCAGGTTCAAGTAGTGCGTTCAGTCCCTGGTTCATCCCCGTGTCCCCTTCCGCGCCCCGCAACCGGAGCCCCCATGCCAGACCGCTACGACATCAACGCCCTGCTCGGATCCCGAATCTGCCACGATCTTATCAGCCCGATCGGCGCCATCGGCAATGGTGTGGAATTGCTGATCATGGACGGCCTGACCAAAGGCCCCGAGATCACGCTGATCGCCGAAAGCGTCGCCAGCGCCAATGCCCGTATCCGCTTTTTCCGAATCGCCTTCGGCGCCAGCGGCACCGATCAGCGCATCGGCCGCGCCGAGGTGCAATCCATTCTCGCCGATCTGACCCGCGGGGGCCGCCTGACCATCGACTGGTCCGGCCCCGCCGATCTGCCCCGGCGCGAGGTGAAGCTGGCCTTCCTGCTGATCCTGTGCCTCGAAACCGCCATGGCCTTCGGGGGCCGCATCACGGTGGAGCACGATGAATCCCGCTGGCAGATCAATGGCCTGGCCCGCAAGATGAAAGTAGATCCCGCCCTGTGGGAGGTGCTGTCGAACCCCGCAGCCAGCTATCCCATCACCCCCGCACAGGTGCATTTCGCCCTCCTGCCGGACGAGCTTGCCCGCCAAGGCAGCACGCTGCAGGTGGACATCCAGGAGGGCGAAATCCGGCTCGGCTTCTGAACCGGGCGTTACGCCCGGCAGGTGCCATCGCCGGTGACCAGATATTTGAAGCTGGTCAACTGCTCCGCCCCCACCGGCCCGCGCGCGTGCATCTTGCCAGTGGCAATGCCGATCTCGGCCCCCATGCCAAACTCGCCACCATCGGCAAACTGGGTCGAGGCGTTGCGCATCATGATCGCCGAATCCAGCCGCTGGAAAAAGCGCGCGGCGGTGGCGTCATTCTCGGTCAGGATGCTTTCGGTATGGCTGCTGCCATAGCGGCGGATATGCGCAATTGCGCCATCCACGCCATCCACCAGCTTGGCCGCGATGATCATGTCCAGAAATTCCCGCCCGAAATCATCGGGTTGCGCAGAGACCGTGCCGGGGATCTGCGCCAGTTCGCCTTCGGCCCGCACCTCGACACCCGCCGCCAGCAGATCCTCGATCAGCACCGCGCCATGCTTGGCATAGAACGCCCGGTCGATCAGCAGACATTCCGCCGACCCGCAGATGCCGGTGCGTCGCGTCTTGGCGTTCAACACCACACGCCGCGCCTTTTCCAGATCGGCATCGCCATCGGCATAAACGTGGCAGATGCCCTCCAGATGCGCGAAAACCGGCACCCGCGCCTCGGCCTGCACCAGCCCCACCAAGCCTTTGCCGCCGCGCGGCACGATCACGTCGATGAACTCCACCGCCTGCAACATGGCCGAAACCGCCGCCCGGTCGCGCGTCGGCACAAGCTGAATCGCCGCCTCCGGCAAGCCCGCCGCACGCAACCCTTCCACCATGCAGCCATGGATTGCGGTCGAGGAATGAAAGCTTTCCGACCCGCCGCGCAGGATCACCGCATTGCCCGCCTTCAGGCACAGCGCCCCGGCATCCGCCGTCACATTCGGGCGGCTTTCATAGATCACGCCGATCACCCCCAGGGGCGTCGCGACACGCTGGATATGCAGCCCCGTCGGCTGGTCCCATTCCGCCAGCACCCGCCCCACCGGATCGGGCTGCGCCGCAATCGCGCGCAAGCCGTCCACGATCCCGGCAATCCGCCCGGCATCCAGCGTCAGGCGGTCCATCATCGCCGGGCTCAGCCCCTTGGCCGCGCCGAACGCCATATCCTGCGCATTGGCGGCAATGATCTCGGCCTGCCGCGCCTCCACCGCCCGCGCCGCCGCCTCCAGCGCCGCCTGTTTGGCCTCGGCTGGCGCAAAGGCAAGCTCCGCCGCCGCTGCCCGGGCCGCAACCCCGATCTTGCGCATCAGCTTGCTTACATCTTCCATCCCGAAAGCCCCTTCATCCTGGCTAAAATACTCCGGGGGTCCGGGGGCTGGCCCCCGGTCCGCCGTCAGACGACCATATCATCCCGGTGGATCAGCGCGGCCCGGCCCTCATAGCCCAGAATCCCCGCAATATCGCCCGAGCGGTGCCCCGCAATCGCCCGCGCCTCGTCCGAGGTATAGCGGATCAACCCGCGCCCCAGCGCCGCGCCATCCGGCCCGACGATGCCCACCGGCTCGCCCCGCCCGAACTGGCCTTCCACCGCGACCACACCCGCCGGCAGCAGGCTCTTGCCTGATCGCAGCGCCGAAACCGCGCCGGCATCGACGCGCACCCGGCCCTTGTCCTTCATCGCATTGATCCAGCGCTTGCGCGCCAGTTGCGGATCGGCCTGCGCCACGAACCACGTCCGGTTCGCGCCTTCGGCCAGCGCCTTCAGCGGTCGCAGGACCGAGCCTTCCATGATCGCCATGGCACAGCCCCCCGCAACGGCAGTCTTGGCCGCCAGCAGCTTGGTCTTCATGCCGCCTTTCGACAGGCCGGAAATCGGGTCGCCCGCCATCGCCTCGATCTCGGGCGTGATCACATCCACCAGATCGAAGCGCTGCGCCGTCGGGTCTTCTTTCGGATTGGCCGAATAGAACCCGTCCACATCCGACAGCAGGATCAGCTGATCCGCCCCCACCGTCACCGCGATCTGCGCCGCCAGCCGGTCATTGTCGCCGTAGCGGATCTCATCCGTCGCCACCGTGTCGTTTTCATTGACAATCGGCACGACGCCCAGCCCCAGCAGCGTTTCCATCGTGGCGCGGCTGTTCAGATAGCGGCGCCGATCCTCGGTATCTTCCAGCGTCACCAGAACCTGCGCGGTGGTGATGCCATGCGGCGCCAGAACTTCCTCGTAAGCCCGCGCCAGCCGGATCTGCCCGACCGCCGCCGCCGCCTGACTTTGTTCCAGCGTCAGCGGCCCAGCGGGCAGGCCCAGCACGATCCGCCCCAGCGCGATCGAGCCGGAGGACACCAGAACCACATCGGCGCCGCGCACCTTCGCCTCGGCCACATCCATCGCCAGCGCCGACAGCCAGCCCTGTTTCAGACCCTTCGCCCGGTCCACCAGCAAGGCCGACCCGATCTTGATCACCAGCCGCTTGGCCGCGCGCACATCGGGCGCCGCAAGGGGAATCAGGGCTGCCACGGCGCAATCTCCACAGGCTGCTGGGCCTTGCGATCCGCCATGATCTCGGCATGGATCGCGCGCAGCACATCCAGCAGGCCTTCCTGCGACACGCCCGAAATCAGATAGACCGGCCCGCCGCTCGCCTTTTCCAACGCGCGCTTGCGGGTGGAGATCGTCTTCTTGTCCAGCGCGTCGATCTTGTTCATCGCAAGGATGCGCGGCTTGTCGGCCAGCTCTTCGGCATAGGCCTCCAGCTCGTGCACGATGGTGCGGTAATCCTTGGTGATGGTGGACGACGTGCCATCCACCAGATGCAGCAGCACCGAGCAGCGTTCGACATGGGCAAGGAACTGGTCGCCCAGACCCCGGCCTTCGCTGGCGCCTTCGATCAGGCCCGGAATATCGGCCATCACGAATTCATGCCCGTCGATCCCCACCACCCCAAGGTTCGGCACCAGCGTGGTGAACGGGTAATCGGCAATCTTGGGCCGTGCGTTCGACACGGCAGCGAGGAAGGTCGATTTCCCGGCATTGGGCAGGCCCACCAGCCCGGCATCGGCGATCAGTTTCAGCCGCAGCCAGATGGTGCGTTCGACCCCCTCTTGCCCCGGATTGGCGCGCGCCGGGCTACGGTTGGTCGAGGATTTGAACGCAAGGTTGCCCCAGCCGCCATTGCCGCCCTTGGCCAGCAGCACACGCTGGCCGATGGTCGTCAGGTCGGCGATGACGGTTTCCTCGTCCTCGTCGATGATCTCGGTGCCGACCGGCACGCGCAGGACGATATCATCGCCGGTCTTGCCGGTGCGCTGGCTGCCCATGCCGGGCTGACCCGATTTGGCGAAGAAATGCTGCTGATAACGGAAGTCGATCAGCGTGTTCAGCCCGTCCACCGCCTCGACCCAGACCGAGCCGCCATTGCCGCCATCGCCGCCATCCGGCCCGCCGAATTCGATGAACTTCTCGCGCCGGAACGAGACGCAGCCCGACCCGCCGCCGCCCGAGCGGATATAGACTTTGCAGAGGTCGAGGAATTTCATCAGACGTGGCCCTTCGGGAAAGATATGGGAAATGGCGATAGCCCCGGAACGCTCCGGGTTCAAGCGCGGCCTGCATTTGCAGGCAGATTAGGGGTGTGGTCGCGGATCAAGCCGCAGTTCCAGGAAGATCAGGTCCAGCCAGCGGCCGAATTTCTGGCCAACCTCGCGCATATGGGCGGATTGGGTGAAGCCCAGCTTGCGGTGCAACGCCAGCGACACGGTGTTTTCCGAGGTGATGCCCGCCACCATCACATGCTTGCCCAAAGCGCGCGCCCGATCCATCAGCACCTGCATCAGCTGGCGCGACAGACCCTGCCCGCGTGCGTCGGCGTGAACGTAGATCGAGTGTTCCACCGTGGCGCGGAACCCGTCAAACGGGCGCCAGTCGCCGAAACTGGCGTAGCCCAGCACCCGGTCGCCCGCCACCGCCACCAGCACCGGATAGCCCATCGCCTGCCGCGCCTGCATCCATGCGACACGGTTCGCCGCATCCACTTCGCCCTCGTTCAGGATGGCGGTCGTGTGGCGCACGGCGTCGTTGTAGATTTCGGCGATGCCAGCGGCATCTGCGGGGCCCGCGTCGCGGATCTGCATGGTCACTCCTCGTGCGGGCGGGGCTTTGGGGCCCCGCCCGGCTGTTCAGTCCAGCTTGCGGATATAGGTCCAGGTCGGCACGCAGGCATTGCGCGCCACGCTGAAGGTTTCGGCGTCGCCCAGATACTGGAAGCCCGCATTGGTCAGCACACGGGCAGACCCCGGATTGTCCTGAAACACCTCGGCAAAGATCGTGCGGTTGCCCTGCGGATTGGCCGCGATCAGCGCCCGCACCGCCTCGGACGCGAAGCCGGTGTTCCAGAAGGCAGGGGCGACCCAATAGCCGATTTCGCTTTGTCCCCGGTCATATTTGCTTTCGTCCATGCGCTTCAGGCTGATGACGCCCAGCACTTCGGCCAGCCCGTGGGCCGATCCGTCCAGCACCCAGACATCCTCACCGCCCTTGCCGCTCATGGCGCGGGTCACGAAGGCCTCGGCCGCGCCCGGCGGCAGCGGATGAGGGATGGAGCGGGTGGCCTCGGCCACGCGGCGGTCGCCCGCATACATGGCAAACAGCCCGGAATCGGATTTGCGGACCGGACGCAGCGTGAACCGCCCCGCACCGATAACTCCGTCGGTCATCTGGCCAAAGCCCGCGATCCCGGCGAAATCCTGATCCTTTGCAATCACGTCCAGCTTCATCGCTTCCCTCCTTCGAAGCGCGTCGGGTGCGGCACGCCGCCCCCTGCACGAATACTCATCTCCCCGCCCTTCCGAGGTGGGGTCAACCCCCGCGCGAGGCAAGGGATCTCCTTCGCTTCACGCGGTTTTGCCCCGCATTTCCGCCCGTTTGAGGGCAAAAATGCGGAAAGGGGCCGACCTTTCGGCCGACCCCCGTATTACATTCCAGATGTAACGGTTCGGCTTACTCGGCCGCCTCCGCAACCGGGAGGACCGAAATGAAGGTGCGCCCCTTGAGGCCCTTCTTGAACGAAACCTTGCCATCGACGGTGGCGAAAATGGTGTGATCCACACCCATGCCAACGCCATTGCCCGGGAAGAAGGTCGTGCCGCGCTGACGCACGATGATGTTGCCCGGAATGGCGGCCTGGCCACCATAGAGCTTCACACCAAGACGACGACCAGCCGAGTCGCGACCGTTGCGGGACGAACCGCCTGCCTTTTTATGTGCCATGGGAAGTTACTCCTTATTCAGCAGCAGTGGCGGCAACGCCACCATTGTGAGCGGCACGACGTGCATCGGCAGTGCCGGTTGCAGCCAGAACACCCGT
This sequence comes from Gemmobacter aquatilis, assembly GCF_900110025.1. Lineage (GTDB taxonomy): Bacteria > Pseudomonadota > Alphaproteobacteria > Rhodobacterales > Rhodobacteraceae > Gemmobacter > Gemmobacter aquatilis. Next base: position 285,828 of record NZ_FOCE01000005.1, read on the forward strand.
CGCATCGGCGCCCGAAGCCAGAACTTCGGTCACGCGCAGCAGGGTCAGTTGCTGACGGTGGCCCTTGGTACGCTGCGAGCTGTGCTTGCGGCGACGCTTGACGTAGTGGATGACCTTGTCGGCCTTGATCTGGGCGATCACTTCGGCCTGAACGGCCGCACCGGCAACCGTCGGCACGCCAACGGTGACGGTCTCGCCACCCACCATGAGGATTTCGTTGAACTGGACTTTGTCGCCAGCATTGGCTGCAAGTTTCTCAACGCGCAGGATGTCACCAGCCTGCACCTTGTATTGCTTGCCGCCCGTCTTGAGGACCGCGAACATGGGTCTTTCCTTCCAAGGTTTCCGCATCCTGTGGCCCCTTACCGGAGTTCGTGGGTTTCCCCGCCTCGGACAGCGCGCCCCATTCGGGACGATATGAATAGAAATATCCCGGACAGACTCGGCGCCTATCCGGGATGCGCGCTTATCGGGGATCGGGTGCGCCCTGTCAAGCGCCTGTGAACGGTCGCACCCGCCTGCCCTGAACGGGTGATTGCATGGCGCCGGGCAAGCGCTACACTCCTCTCCGTTTCCCTGAGAGGTCTTGATCTTGCGCGCCCTTTGCCTTGCCCTGCTGGCCCTTGCCTGCCCCGCCCATGCCGCCGATTGCCCCGGCGCCGATGCCGCCACCTATGGCCTGAGTGTGAAAACCCAGAACGGCGACACATGGAGTTTCGGGGCGCAACTGGGCTCCGATGGCATCTCGGCCGGGATCGAGGGCCAAGGCCATGGCACGCCACTTTCCGGCTACAGCATTTCCGAGGGCTACAAGATCTTCGCCCTGTCCGAGCCCCTCGCCCGCCGCATCGCCGGGCCTGAAGTTCTGGCCGACAAGCGCGCGGTCTTTGCCAGTTTGGAAATCACCGGGCGCGGCGCCCCTGCAACCCCGAACCCCGGCACCTTCTGGACCGGCAAGGGCAAGATCGAGGTCTCTGCCCAGCAGCAGAACTGGACCACAATCCCGGTCGCCACTCTGCCGGTGCAGATGCGTTACGACTATCTGCCGCTGCAAGACGTGGTGATTTCGGGCTGCCCTTACACGGTGATGCCGATCGAATATCGGGTGACCGGCGCCGATGGCGAAGTGCTGGTGAAGCGGCGGATGATCTATTTCCCGCTGATGGATCTGGCGGTGATCACCCGCTGGGGGCCCGATGCCGAAGGGCCGGAACGCAAGACCGGCATCACCGGCCTCGGCTACGACAATTAGCGCGGCGCGTCAGATATCCTCGCCCAGCATCTGCCGCGCCGCCGCCCGGCCCAGCTCTGCGCTGATCCGCACGAAAAGCGCGTCAAAGGCGGCAAACACTGCCGCATTCAACTGCCGCCCCTCGGGCGTGGCGGAAAAATCGGTATAGGCCTGCAATTCCTCATCCGACAGCGGGCCATAGGCGAGCGACAGATAGGGCCAGAGCCAGTCTTCCGTCTCTTGCCGCACATCGGCTTCCTGCGCCCAGACTTCGGCCAGCATGTCGTCTTCGGTCATCGCCGTATCGAAGGCCCCGCCCTGCGACAACCCGCGATAGAAGGCGAGATTGGCGTTCAGCGCGCCCATCACATTCATCTCGATCAGGTCATTGGTGGTGGCAAAGCGGCTGAGCGCCTCGAACCGTGGCGTGCTGTCGGCCTGCATCTGCCGTGCGGCCTCTTGTGCCGCCGTTTCGGTGGCATCGTCCAGCAGGGCGCGCCGCGCCTCCAGCTCCAGCGCCAGGATCTTCTGGCCGCGCGCATCGCCAAAAAACGCCTGCGCCTCCACCACAACGCCCGGCGCCCCGGCCAATGCCTGGACCAGCGCCGCATCGAATTCGGCCCGCATCCGGCTCTGATCATAGATCCGCGCCACAGCGGCATCCCAGCCCGGCCCGCCCTTGCCCGCGAACATCTCGTCGCGCAGCGTGGCACCGTATTCGACGCCCTCCTGCCGCATGACCTCGATCACGCCGCCGATCTGCAGCGTTTCGGCCAGCCGCAACACCTGCGCCTCGGCACCTGCGCCCGGCACGGCAGGCCGCACCACCGGCGGGGCAGTTTCGGCCCGTGCCGGTATCCCTGCCCCGGCTGACACCAGCAGCGCGGCAAGCGCAAGATGCAGGAAATTCCGCTGGGCCATTCGCATATCCTCTCACACTAGCCGCGTCGCATCGCAGCCTGCCCTCTGAGCTAATGCCTGCCGCGCCCCTTGCCAAGCACCGCCACCGCCCTGCCCGCATCCGGGCGCGCACAGTCGTGTGAATTAAGTCGCATCCAGAACGGTTCGCCGCGCATGTCACAAACTCGCAAGAAAGTCGCACAGGGGGGGTTGCAACCCCCCGGAAGCTTCGCTAAATCCCCGCCTCACGAAGACCCACTGACGCGGAGAGGTGGCAGAGTGGTCGAATGCGGCGGTCTCGAAAACCGTTGTCGGTTTGCGCCGACCCAGGGTTCGAATCCCTGTCTCTCCGCCATTCACAATTAGTTGATGACAGTTAAGCCCTTGATTTCTAAGGGAAACACTGGACCATTAGCTGCTTGGGCGCAAAACCTGCTATACATTTTGCATTACAATCTGTGTTACACTGCCTAGGAACTCCCGGGGGCAGGCACATGGCGATCACAACGCGCGACGGTTCGGTGAAGGGAACGCTCTACCTCTACAAGCGGGTGCCTAAGCGCTACTCATCGGTGGAGCCGCGAACCTTCGTCTGGATCAGCCTGCATACGGATTCCCCTTCGGTCGCCAAGACCAAGGAAGCGGCAACGTGGGAACAGATGACCGCCGCATGGGAAGCGAAACTGGCGGGTGACACCACCGATGCGGAACAGCGCTTCGCCGCCGCCCGTGATCTGGCCGAAGCGCGGGGCTTTCGTTACATGCGGGCCGATCAGGTGGCGAAGTTGCCAGTGCAGGAACTGCGCGACAGGTTCGCCGCCGTGCCCGGCTTCAAAGATCAGCCTGACAGCCCAGACATGCTGGAAGCGGCGGCCCTGCTTGGGGGCGCCAAAGAACCGCCCCTGACGGTCAGCAAGGCTCTGGAACTTTACTGGACGCTGGCCAAGGATAAGACCCTTGGTAAGTCAGAGGATCAGCTTCGGCGCTGGAAGAACCCGCGCATCAAGGCGGTGAAGAATTTCGTCGCGGTGGTCGGTGACAAGGCCATGAAGGACATTACCGGCGATGACATGCTGGATTTCCGCAACTGGTGGATGGAACGGCTGGAAGAGGAAGACTTGACGCCGAACAGTGCGAACAAGGATCTCATCCACCTTGGCGACATTCTGAAAACCGTGAACCGCATGAAGCGCCTCGGGCTGGTGCTGCCTCTGACTGATCTTTCCTTCAAGGAAGCTGACGCGAAGAAACGCCCGCCCTTCACTGCAAAGTGGATCAGGGAAAAGCTGATGGCACCGGGAGGGCTGGACGGGCTGAACCCCGAGGCTAGGGCGATCTTGCTTGTCATGGTGAACACCGGCTGCCGCCCCTCTGAACTGGCCGCGCTGACGGCGAACACGATCCGGCTGGATCACAATGTTCCGCACATTGCGATTGAACCCGAAGGACGGCAGGTCAAGAGCAAGTATGCCAAGCGCACAATCCCCCTGCTTGGCGTGTCGCTGGAAGCGCTGCGGGCCTTCCCCGAGGGGTTTCCGCGTTACCGGGAAAGCAGCGCCAGCCTGTCAGCGACGGTGAACAAGTTCCTGCGGGAAAACGGCCTGATGGAAAGCGACGATCACACGCTCTATTCGCTGCGCCATGCGTTTGAAGACCGCATGCTGGCGGCAGGCATTGATGACCGGATCAGGCGCGATCTGTTCGGCCACCGGCTGACACGCGAACGCTATGGCGATGGGGCGACGCTGGAGCAGAAACAACAGTTGCTTCAAGCCGCCGCCCTGTGACGGGCCGCAATGGCGCGGGCGCGGCTGACTGCATCATTCTTGGCTTCATAGGCCGCCAGTTCGTGTTCGATGCGCTCAAAGACCGGCAGATAGACCGGATCGGCCACGACAAGCGCGGCGGCCATACGGTGCATCTTGTGCAGGTCGGACAGGGTGACGGGGGCTGACATGGGCAAAACTCGGGTTGTTACCCCAAGTCTTTAGTGTCACTGTCAGAATCTGTTCGCTGGGATGGAAAGAAAAGGGCGAGGCTTTCGCCCCGCCCTTACCGTTCCTCGGGCTGCACGGTCCAGCCCCGGCACCGCGCAGCTAGGAGTCAGCCGCCGTGCCATGTCGGGGTTGATGGGTGTGAATAGACCCGCGCACTTTCCGACTGATCGCAACGCTTTCGGCTTCGGAGTAGCCCGGCGCGTCAACCGCATACCTATTGATACGCGTGGGCCGGGGAATGTCGTTTGGGATGGAAAGAAAAACGGGCGCCAGTGAAGGCGCCCGCTTGGGTGATGGTCAGGCCGCCTCGCCTTCCTCGATCACAGGTTCAGATTGACCACCGCGATAGACGGCGAAGAAGTCAGTGACACACTGGACAGCGGCCATGCGGACCAGTTCTTCTTTCTGGTCAATCGGCGTTTCCGCGTGGATGTCGAACCCGACAGGGATAGACAGACCGCAGAACTGAATGGTCACAGTGCCGTTGTAGATCATCATGCCACCTCGCCTTTCAGACCGGCGCGGGTTTCGTCGATCATTTCGCCCACAATGAGTGTCAGATCGGGGTAGCCATCGCGGTCGTGGATCGTCACCTTAACCCTATCGCTACCACGAAGGTGCCGGGCGATCACCGTGCCTTCTGTGGTTCCGGCAAATGCCTCAACCAAAAAATAAGGCGAGTTGCGTTCATCCACTTCGTCAATGACGAAGTCGGGATCATCGCAGCCTTCATCATCGGAACCTTGAATCTGACTGAGCCAGCGATAGAAGTAGTCACGGTTCATCGTGATCGTGACGGGCGTTGCCGCCGAAGCGGTGTTACTGTAGGCTTTAGACATGATGACACTCCGTTCATCGGGGTATCTGCTACGGCAAGAGCGTGTGAGTTTGGCGACTGGCGCTCTTGCCGATACTACTGAACCGGACGCAGGATGACGGTTCAGGGCTACTTTCAGCCAGTCACCTTCCACTGCGGGAAGGTCAAGCGAACCTGCTTTTCAAGCTGGTCCAGCATCTTGTTCAGCCTCGCGGCCTCTTTCAGCGCGGCTTTCTTGGCATCGGGTTCCGACAGGTCGGAAGCCTCGATCTCGGCCAGCCGGGCTTTGACTTCTGCGCGCAGGTAATCGTTCAGGTCTTGCGCCAAGGCCTGCGCAGCAGTCACCAGATTACCAACCGTTTCCGCCGCAAGCCGATATGACGCATTCAAACCATAATGAGGGTCGTCCTCATCTTCATCGTCCGGATGATAGGGGCCATCTAGGCGGAACATTTGCGGCTCTGCCCATGTGGCCAGTCTCATCGCGTATTCATACGATATATCGTATGGCTCTTGCTTGGCTTTGAACTGGTAGAATGGAGATTGAAGCACATCGGCTAGGCCGGTCGGGGCCTGTGTAAGTTCAGCTTGCTTTTTCTCTTTCTGGCGTTGCCGCCAGCGGCGTTGGGCTTCTGCGTTCGCGTTTGGCATGGCGTGGTCTCCTTTCTGAAGTAAGGCATATTACTACTTACTTAGTAATGCAATATAGTAATTTGCGAACATTCAGTTGACGTTACGTCATCCCGTCACCCCATCACGCCGCCGCCACCCCTTCCACGAAGTCACCCCGGCAGGCCTCGGGCAGCACGTCCGCACCGGCCAGCGCTTCGGCCAACTTGTCGCGCAGATCGGCGCCCGTGCTGGTGGCGGCGATGAAGGCCCCGGCCAGATCGGCCAGCAGGCGGGAATAGGCGTCATCAGAGAGAAACAGCGGCATCGGTTCGGCCTTGTGCTTGGTTCGATGCCCAGAACCTACACAGACCGGGAATCCCGGCGCAAGATGCAATTTCATATATTTCTGTTATTTTTCAATTACTTGTAAAGTAAGTGCTTACTGAACATTGCGCCATTCAGGACCGGAAACAGCTATCTGGCTGGATAGCTACTTACCCGAAGAGACCATAAAGCGGGTTCGCCCGCATTTCTGCTTCGGCCTCGTCCACCTGCACCTGCGCCGCCCGCTTGGCCTCGCGGCTGCGGATACGCACCACCAGTTCCGCCTGTATGCGGGCCTCGGGCCAGTTGTCGGCGCGACAGCGCTTCATCCATTTTCTGTCTGCGTTCTGGTCCAACTCGCGCTGTTTCTTCTGGTCCGGGGTCAGTTCCGACAGATCGGCGTTCGGTTGATCCCTGACGCCCCGGCGCTTGGCGTTGTATACTTCGCGGCCTTCCCCGGCCCGGTATTCGTCAATCGCGCGGCGCTTGCGGGATACGTCATCCAGCGCCCGCTGGCCCTCGCGGTCAAAACGCTTCTGCGCCTTGTCGATCAAAGGGGCCAGGACGGCCAGCCGGGTCTGGTCTTCGGCGGTCAGTTCGCCCTTGGCTTGGATCGCATCGCGCTTGGCTTCCAGATCGCGCAGTTCGATCCGGCGGCGGTCATAGGGGGTCAGCTTGACAACGGGCCAGATGCGGCCTTCCTCGTCTTCGTATTCGTCTTGTGATTCAGCGGGATTCCGCATATGTTCTTTCCAGTGATAAGAAGGCCTTGCAGGGGTTCAGCGTTGGCGCGCTGGCCCCTGTTCTCATTCAGTGGCCCGGTCGATCTGGTCGGCCAGATCGGCGGCGACACCGAAGGCCATGGGATACTTGCGGCCCGTGATCGGGGAAACCAGCTTCAAGCCCCCACCCATGCGCTTGACCGACACCCCCGACAAGGCCGCGATACCGGCCCGCAGGTTGCGAATGTGTTCCTTGCCCTCGGGCGCGGCTTCGTCATCGGCCCGGCGCAGGGCGCTGGTCAGGATGCGCACCTGCGACAGCGGCACCGCGCCTTCAAAGCCGGGCATGATGATTTTCAGTTCCGAAGGGGTCGTTTCGACCTCCACGCCGGGCAGGTCGGCAGGGATGGTCTGGGCGTCGATCTCGGCGCGGATGTAATCGCCGATGATCTCGGGCACGGTCTTGTTCTTGGCCGCAGCGATCTGGCGCAGTTGTTCGCCGCGTTCGGCGGGCAGTTTCAGAATATAGGACATGGCAACCTCTTGCGATGGGATAAGCTAGAACATACCGGAAACGGGTATACGAGTAAACATGTATATGGACGTATTTTGCACGTTACTAGAATCCCTGCGCCAAAGGGGGTAATGGACCGGTTTTGCACGTTACATGCATCATGACCGAGGAAGGTAAACCAGTCTGGAACCGGGGAAAGGATGGACGGGTTTTGCCCGTATTAAAGATCATTCTAAGTAATATACTTATAAGTATTTCATGTAACGGGCAAAACCCGTCCATACCTTCCCCGGTTCACATGAAGCCGGAAAGCTCTGATTACAAACCCTTCCCCGGTCGGTCGCGGGCTGCGCCCGCTTCCCTCCCCCGGTTCATATGAACGGCCCGCCCGGTTCACCCGAACCAGCACACCAGAACCACCCACCCGGCCCCAGAACCCGCCGTGCCGCGCCAGACTCACTAGGAAGCCCGCACAGACTCATCTGCCCCGCCGGGCACCCGATGCACCCGGCGCCAGACGAGGCCGTTATACGGGCTTCCTATGGAGTCTCAGACCCTGCCACGGTTCAGCATGGCGCCGGGGCGCATCTGCCGTTGCAGTTCCTGTTGCACCACCGTCCGCAGGGTCACATCCATTTCGCTGGCGATCTGTTTCGCAAGGTCGGCGTTCTGCATCGCATCGCCGCCGCTGGCATTCACCGTCACCGGGGCGTTGATCGTCACCACCGGGGCGGGCACCTTCACAGAGTCCACAGAACGCGCGCTGGTGGCCCGTGCCACCTTGCCAGTGTCACCCACAAGCCCGCCGCTGGCATAGCCCCTACGGGCGCTCTGGTGGAGTCTGGCGAGGTTGTCAGCACCAAAGCGCTGCACCGTCTCTTTCGAAAAGACGAACTCGCCCTTGTGAACCACCCCCGCCGGTTCGAACTTGTCGCCATGGCCGGTATAGCCCCCGGCGCTGAACATCGGAACGCCCATCA
>NZ_FOCE01000005.1:295409-302563 GCF_900110025.1 Gemmobacter aquatilis
AGCATCAGCGCCGAAGGGTCTTTCAGCCGGGCGGCAAGATCGGTCGCATTGAAGCCCAGCCGTTCGAAAGCCTCTGCCGCCGGGCCTTGGCCGGTGATGATGAACTCATCCGCCCGCAGCGACAGTTCCTTGAACCCGTCCACCAGCGCGTCAACACCGATACGGTTCTGCTCCGCCACATACTGCCAGCGCTGGAAGGCCTCTGCCTGCACCCCGGCCCGCGCGGCCTCGTTGCCGATCTCGGCAATCCCCCGCACCGTCTGCCTGATCTGCCCGGCGGCGATGCCAAGGCTGGCCCCCAGACCGGCACCGGCCAGACCGGCCAGACCCACCCCCAGCCCCGGAAGCTGAATCTCACCCAAGGCGGCGGCGATGCGACTGCCCACCGATCCATAGGCCGCGCCCATCCGTTCGGCGCTTTCCTTCGCCCGGCGTTCCATCTGCGCCGCAGCCTTCTGGTGAATGCTGGTCGCGCGGGCAAAGTCGCGCTGGAACTGGCGCGTCTGCGCCTCCAGCTTGACGATAAGCCCCATCATATCGGCCTCTGCCATACTCATTACCTCTTACAACAGCATCAGCCCCAGAACGTCCGGGTCTGAATAGCGGGATTTCTTGTGATGGGCGGTCACGGCGCGGGATACCGCCATCACGGATGCCACCGCCGCGTCAATGCGGCCCGTGGAGCGTTGCTTGTGCATCCGCACCAGCCCACTTTGCGGATTGGTGGACACGGCCACATTGTCAAAGTGCAGCCGCAGCACCGGGTCAGCGTCATGGCGGATCATCTCGCCATGAACCGTGCGGATCAGGTTCCCGGTCGCCTCTGACATGATGACAGCGCTTTGTGGATGGGTGAACACCGGCAGGCCATCATCCGACAGGTTCTGTGACAGCACCCGCGCCAAGGCCGGGTCCACCGCGATTTCCTGCACATCATAGCGGGCGCAGAGGTCGCGCACATGGTCTTCAACCTGTTTCTGGTCGATCACCCCGCCGGGGCAAAGCTGGATCAAGCCTGCATCGGCCCATTCCCGGTAAGGCGCGCGGTCGCGATGCGCCCGGCCTGCCAGATCGGCCTCGGGCACGAAACAGGTATTCCGAAGCGTCACCTGCCCATCGGCATGGCGAAAGGCGATGGCAACAGCGGTCAGGTCGCCCGATTGCGACATGTCCACCCCGATATAGGCAGGAAGCTGGTCCAGGTCGGCGTCGTCATCCGCAAAGGCGCGGGCGTCATAGGTGGCAAGGTCGAACAGCGGATCACGCGAATTTCCGTGCCACTTGTTCAAATGGTATTGCTGGAACCCATAGGCCGCCGAAGGCATGTTCTTCGCCCGGTTCACCTTGTTCCGCAGGTCTTTCAGGTCTTGGAACCCGTATTGCAGGCCGGGGTTGCAGCGATGCCAAACCGTTTCGTCGGTCCAATCGTCACCATCCTGCATTTCAAACAGGATCGGCAGAACCGAAGGGTCATGCACCTTTCCCATGGCAACGTCACGGGCATAAGCGTATTGATCGGCAGCGAAGCCTTCGGCGCCACGCCCCGCCGTGGTGGCCGTCACAATCAGCCCGTTCCGGGTTTTTGAAACGCCGGATTCCAGCACTTCCCACATTTCCTGCCCGGCGGCCTCTTTCCATGCGTGAATTTCATCACACAGGGCAAAGGTCGGGGTGCCGCCATTCTGGCGCGCACCATCCGAAGAAACGACTTCCAGCTTTGAATCGAATCCGGGGATATGGCTTTCGATTTCCTTGGCGGCATTGCGCTGGTCAATGATCTTGGTCACGGCACCAAGGCGCTTGTCCAGCTTGATGATGTTCGTGGCTTCCTTGAACGCGATACCGGCCTGTTTCTTGTCACAGGCCGCAAACACCAGTTCACCGCCCGGCACCTTTTCCGGCCCGATCAAGTGCAAGATGGAAAGGGCGGCGGCCAGCGTGGTTTTGCGATTGCCTCGCGGAATGAAGAAAAACACCCGCCGAACAATCCGGTCGCCATCGGCATCACGCGGCCCATAGATCGCCCGCACAATCCGTTCCTGCCAGTTATACAGAGTGAAGGCCCGGCCCGGCTGATCGCTCTTGATATGGCGCAGGGCGCGCAGGAATTGCACCGCGCGTTCGCCATGCCCGAGGGGGTCAGGAATGGGGCTATTGTCAAACACCCATGTCGGGAAGGTGGAAGGTGCCGCCATGGTCAGATATCCAGCGGGTTCGGGCTGGCGTCGGGCGTCTCGCTATCACTGACAATACCAAGCCGCGCCCGGCTGACAGGATCAAGCCCGAGGCTGGCGGCGATCTGGCGCGCGGTCTGTGCCGCCCGGTTCTGCACCCCGAACAGCTTCACATCCACCGCCCCGCCCGCAAGCTGGCGTTCGGTCTCGATCTGGCGCACCAGCCCGGCCATGCAGCAATAGGTCTCCACCTGCGCCAGATCGGCGGCACAGATCACCCGCCGGGCCACCAGCACCGGCAGCACCCGTTTCCATTCCGCCCGCGCATGGGCACCGAAGTAAGCAGGCGCCTTCGGCACCCGTGCCAAGGGTTCCTGATCGGCGGCGATCTTGGGCTTTACCCCGCGAAGATGCTTGCTCATGCCGCCACCACCCGCAGTTCCAAGCCCTTGCGGCGCCCGATCTCGGCAATGGCGACGATGTTCCAGACCTTGCCACCGTGCAGCACCCGATCAGCGACGGACACGCCCGGCAGCCAGCGCAGCAGGAACACGGCATTGTTCGTCACGCCTTCACCGTAGGTTGTCAGGAACTCTGACACGCCCGCTTGGCGCAGATCGGCCTTGCCACTGGCATAGGTCGCCCATGTCTGCACCGGCACCCGCCCCGGCCCGAGGGTTTCCGTCTGCCGTTGCAATTCGATCCGGTGTTGCAGCTTTCCGCTTTGCATCACGCCGCCCTCCACCGCAGAACCGCAGTCAGGGCGATCACGCCTTGGGTATGCGCCCGCGCCGGGTCGGGGTCGCGCATCCACACCAGTTCAGGCCGCGTCCAAGCGTCAATTGCGAAGCCCTCGGCCTCGGGTGCATCCATCATGGCCCGCATCACCGCCCCGGCCACCGCCTGCGCCTGCGCGCCATCCTCCACCGCCCAGACATGCAGCAACAGCCGCACCTCGGCCATGATCTGCCCACCATCCGCATGGCCCAGGAACCGCACCCGCGCAGGCGCCAGCACAATGGCAGGCATCTGGTCAGGCCGGATCATCCCGGCGCGGATGTTCAGCGGGTTCACCCGCGCGGTAATGTCAGGATCAGCCGCCAGCCTATCCCCGATCAGCGCTTGCAGCGCAAAACCCGGTTCGATCATTTCGCGGCCTTTCGCACTTCGGCACGGATCACCCGGCGCAGCCGGGCCTTCACGCGGTTCATGTTCAGCCGCCACGCAGGCAGCAGGAAGGGTTCCGCCGCCATTGTGCCGGTGCTGGTGCCGTCTTGGTGCTGGCGGGCGTCGGTGCCGAACTCCACCAGATGCCCATGCCGGGCGCCGGGTTCGCCTGCGGTGACGAAGGCCTCCCCGTCCCCTGCCGTGCGGCGGCCCCCGTCTGACGCATAGGCCGGGGTTGTCTCGCCCGGTGCGGTCGCTTCAATAGACTGGATCAGCGCACCAGACCGGCAGGACGTTTCGGCCAAGGCGCTGGCGTCGGCGGCGATCTCTTGCACCGATCTGGCAAGCGCCGGGTTCAGCGCTTCCAGAACCGCTTGCGGCATCGCCTTCATGCGCCGGGTCAGCGCCTCGGAGCCTTTCACATAGCGGCCCATTATGCAGCCTCGGGTTCGGGCTGATAGCCGGTCACGCGGGTTTTAAGGGGCGACAGCAGATCATGCACCCCGAACGGAAGCTGGTAAGCGCTGGCAAAGGTGACAGCCTCGCGCGCTTCATACTGGTGCGCCACCATCAGCAGCGCCGCCTGCGCCATCAGCGCGTTACCCGCGTCAAAGGGCAGGCCGGTATAGGCCTGCACCCACGCTTCGGCGACGCTGCAGTAATGGATCAGCAGATCGGCGTCGCGGTCGTCGTCAAGGTTTAGATGTGCCCGGACAAGGGCGAGGGAAAGCGGCATTCGGGTTACTCACAACAAGCACTCATCACTTGTTATGATATAACACGCTGGATTCATCAGGAAAAGTTATACTCGGGCCTGTCTTGTGCGCTGGACCACACGCCGGTTCCCTTCATACACGCAAATGTATAACCTACCCCCACGTTCACTAGTTTAGAGGAAGAAAGATGCCACCACGGAAAGGGACCAATGCTTGGAAACAACAATATAGTGAAGTCATTGTTGGAAAACATATAACGTCTGGAAGAGTCTGCACCTTATATCTACAGAATGACGGAACACTGGTAGGCGATGGCAAACGCCATCTCTCAATTGGCCGATCACCTGAATCAGAAGCGGCTGTTGTTTTCGGCATGACTAAAATTAGGTCATTTCCAGTAAGCTTTACAGAGGCGATACGGTCCTATGTTGGTGAACTAACCAAGGAATAAATCACGAATCTTCGTCAAACATGAGTGTTTAGCAGGAGTATATTGGTGCAACGCGGCGTCTTGATACCTCCAGTAGGGTTTGAAAGGGGAAAAAATGGAACCTCATTTTTCACCTATGGCGACATTCCATTCCTGAACATAGCACCATCTGCAATTCTATATTGGGATAAGGTTTATGCACCGATAGCAACTCGCGGGATGGCGCCTGAATACGACGCCGCAGTGGAAGAAATGCTACGTCTTGGCGTAGCGGAGAGTTTCGATATTAAATCCGTCAATGCATTTCATACGGGTGAAATACCCGCTATGATACAACGTTACTCGGCTGAAATTTCTCTCCTCAATGAGCGTGAAGGGCAAGTTTGGTCCGTGCTTCCGCCTTGCCTGCCTTCGGCGTCTAGCGTTGTATCGCAAACACATCCTTTCCTAGCTTCATCAGGCGGAAGGATGTCATCTATCGAAGTCCAGCTAAAGAATGCGCTTCCAGTGCCAGACCGCAGCGTTCCGTATGAAGACCTATTGGATTTCAAACTAAAGCGACAGGATCAGCTAAACCGTCTTCACACTGAAGTCAGCTCAATAGCTTCACGATACATCAATAACTATGAAGACCAATCAGCAATAGAACTATCACTTTCCGATTTGCGACGAAGTCTTGCAGAAGTTCAGCAGGTATACGGGGAAAAATGGGGCGCGCCGCTTCTTCGTGATCTTTCATTTAGCTTTGCAACTAATGGCTTGTGGCCTGCGGGTGTTACATATCTCGCTGGTGCGGAAATTGACACTGCGTTTTTTGCAGGTGCGTTAGCGACAATTATTCATTCCTCCGTCTCAGGCGCGTTCTCAGAGAAATACAAGTCTCATCCGTTTGGATATGCTATAGCGGCGGCCAATATGTGAGACTCAGCGAACCTCTGTTTTGCATCTTTTGAACCAAGGCCCCCATATCCACCCCGGCCAAGGCGCACAGCATCGCAAGGTCTTTGCTTGGCGTGGTCAGGTAGCGGTAGGCGCCCATGGCTTCCGACACAAAATCGTCGGCTACATTGTGGCGCGAAGGTTTCAACCGCGCATCGGTGATCGTTCGAAACAGCATCTCTTGCCAGTTGTTCTTTTCAATGCGCCAGATTTTCTTAGAGTGCCGTATTAGAGCGCCGGACCAGTTCACTCTCCCGCCTCATGACGGCCTGATCTCTCACCTGTGTGTGGGGGGCATAAATCCGCTTGCGATTGGCCTCCCTTCGTAATACCTACATCATGTCGATACTTACACCCCATTGATACACAGGCAGAAACAATGGTATTAGAAAAATCCACGCTTGCATTCCTGCTTAGCCTTACTGCAAATACCTCCTTTGCTAATGAATTAATGAAAATGGATGATTACGAAATTTGTGGCGCTGTAGCTATTGTTTTTAGCTCCACCCTCTCGCACAAGTCGGAATTCGAACAAATCTCAGTATTCCTAGACGTAACGGCAGAAGCTGAATTGGAATATCAAAAATACATCAACTATTTCATTGATGATCTACCTGTGCTGATTGCAAGTGAGAACGGGATTGATCGAGCGGAAATTGCGAATCGACTTTCACCAATGATTGACTATCTAACTCTGGAGCTGCAGAAGGCCGCTCAATACATCCCCTCTTACGGGCCAACTGATTTTCTTAATGTCTTTCACCGTCACAGAAAAATACTAAGTGAATGCGCAGAGATGGCGGGCATAAGGTCGTCATCTTACCAAGACTGATTACGGCTCACCACCTCTCACCCCACCTTCGGCGCCTTCGCCACCTGCACCCGCATCCGGTCCACCAGCGCCTCCATGTCCACACCGGCGAACAGGCAGACCATGGCAAGGTCTTTGCTTGGCGTGGTCAGATAACGGCGGGCGTCAAGGGCTTCGGACACCGCATTCTCGCCCAGCGGCTTGCGCGTCGGTTGCAGCCGGGCATCGGTGATGGCGCGCATCAGCACATCTTGCCAAAGGCTCTGTTCCGGGCTGGCGGTCATGCTGCCGCCCGTTCGGCGCGTTGCTTGACGCTGTTATGACAGTGCCCGCACAGGGCCTGCCAGTTGTTCCAGTTCCAGAACAGCGCCTTGTCGCCCCGGTGCGGGGTGATGTGATCCACCACCACCGCCGCAGCGCCGCACAGGGCGCAGGTCGGGTGCAGGTGAAGGAAGGCGGCACGGGCCTTTTCCCATTGGCGCGTATAGCCGCGCTGGCGGCTGTTCGGGCGGGTGGCATCATGGCGACGGCCCCGGGCACGGGTGCTGGCGATCTGACAGGCGCAGGGGCGGCCTGCGGGCACGATCTTGCCGCAGGAATGTTGATTTCCACCCAGAAGTGACCCGGGGTTTTCATCGAGAATTGACCCGCCTGAAGGTTATGTTCTGCGGGTTATGCTGGGGTCAAGGCATGCGTGGCCTCCCTTTTCGTTTTGGCTACTGCTGAGCTTGCCTTGAAGCGGAAGCTGTCGTTTCCGGTCTCAAGGATGTGGCAGCGGTGGGTAAGACGATCAAGCAGGGCGGTGGTCATCTTGGCGTCGCCGAATACGGTTGCCCATTCGCTGAAGCTGAGGTTTGTAGTGATGATGACGCTTGTGCGTTCGTAGAGCTTGCTCAAGAGGTGGAACAGCAACGCCC
>NZ_FOCE01000008.1 GCF_900110025.1 Gemmobacter aquatilis
TGTAAAAACGCGCTGGAACTCAAAACCCCAGCGCGGGTCTTTCCTCGGTTTGGTGGTCATAGCGCAAGCAAAACACCCGATCCCTTCCCGAACTCGGCCGTTAAGTGCTGCCGCGCCAATGGTACTGCGTCTCAAGACGTGGGAGAGTAGGTCACCGCCAAACCTAGAAAAGACCCAAACACTCTCTCTTTACGATACACCCAAACCCGATCAGCTTATCCCATCGGGACAGACGCGGGGTGGAGCAGCCCGGTAGCTCGTCAGGCTCATAACCTGAAGGTCACAGGTTCAAATCCTGTCCCCGCAACCAAAATTTATAACAATATATCAATGACTTAAAGTGATCCAGGGCGCCCCACGGGGCGTTTTTTGCATTTACCACACAGCACAACACGTTTCTTCGCGATTCCAAAGGTTTACAGCCAGTCCGATTTCTTCCGTGCATCACCCATGTGACACGGGAATGGACGGATGTCATGGGACGTTCCGTGTCCAATTGAGCTTGACCAGCGGGTAAACCAGAGCCGTCATGTCCTCGAAACCAACTCGGGGACAGACATGCCCAAAACCAATGACGCCGCGCTAGACGCCTTCATCACCGCCAAGAACGAGATCGACGCAATGCTTGCGCGGCTGGTGGCGCACAGCGCCGACCACTTCGGATACAGCCCCGTGGATGTGAATTGGGGGCCATGTTGAACCGTTAGACCACTACTACGCCCGCCTACGCGACATCACTGACATGGCATTCCGCGAGTGCAAGCACCGGGAATGAGCAAATTGCTGCTGCCCTGTTTTCCAACAAACAATTGCTCCATGTCAGAGCAACGACAATCCTTCACGCCGTTTCTTGACTGCGTCACTGAAAGGGCCATCCACGACTATGGCCAGATGAGTTTAAAGGTGCCTTGGGATGGATAGGCCAACCCGACGGGGATGCGCACGCTCGCCGCGATCTGCTTCTGGAACAGCGCCAAGAAACCGTAGGCGCCGGTGATGGTCCGCACCCCGCGCGCCTCAAGCTCGCGTGCGGCCTCGATGAAGGGCTCGGCCAGGCTCGGATCGCGCTGGTTCAAAAGCCGGTCGATCGAGGCGCCGCGCACCTCCTGATAGCGGACAGGGAAAGGGAAACTGGTGGCATTGCCGACATTGCCGGGCACGCAGGGGTAAGCGGCATCCAGGATCAGGATGCCGATATCCTCGCCAAACCAGGATTGCCGCTTGTCGCGGATCATGCCCGACCTGACGCTCTGTCTGCCCGCCGCGATGCGCTGAAACGGGACTGCAGACGACAGAGGCCCGCCCGGAAATCCAGGCCGGTTCTGTTATTGAAGGGGAACCCAGTCAGCCTGAACCGCCACTTCTCGTGAGGTCGCCGAATTTTGTAGGTCTCGCCAGCTTTTCGGTCGCCACCGACGCCGATCCCGAGGTGGTCTATCGTGAAGGGTTGGGGTGAAGGTGCTGCATCGCATGCAGCGGCGGCTCAAGCGCCATTAAGTCAAATGGCTATGCTGCCAAGCGGCGCCAGCAAACTTGGCGCATCTATCTTCTCTTTCTGAAACCATTTAGTTTCAGATGCTTGCTATAATTCCCGCATATCCGCCGGGCATCAGTGTTCAAAAGTGACGCCTCGTCGGACTGGAGAGTAGGTTCGGTGCGGTGCAGATATACAGCGCGCGCAGCCGATACGGACCTGCACTTCCGGGGGTGCAGGCTTGGCTGATGATACGCCAAGTTCGCCTGTTGGCTTTCGTGGCACCACCAGACCGGGGGGCATCGGAATGCCCCCCGGATTTGCGCCTGCGCGGTTACTGACGTGCCATCATCATGGCAATGGCATCTTCTGGCCTGATCAGGTGGTCGAGGTCTTCCGCATCCTCGGCAATCGCCAGTTGCACACCTCTGATCTCGCCGTTGAACGCATTGTTCCTCGGGCCGTAGTCTTCCGAAACGGGCGCACCCGTATCCTTGCCCACGTCACAGCCGTCGTCGGCCGAGTAGATAATGGCCAGAGTGGCATCGACCCGGCCCTCGCCTACCTTCTCGCCGTTCTGGTACAGGGTTGCCATGCCACCTTTGCCAAGGCCGCCGCCGTCATAAGCGAACTCCATACGGACCTGATGCCGACCCGCCGGGATCGGTTTCGAGGCCTCGATATAGAACCGCTTGAGGCCGCCCCAGTTGTAGCAATACTTCAGTTTCCCGTCCTTGGCATACAAGCTCCAGCCGCCGATGTCGGCCCCCTGCGAGATGATCACACCTTCCGCACCATTCTCCGGCACATCAATCTCGGCAGTGACCGAGTGGGACTTGTTCTTGATGTTCAGGACGGTGTTTTCCGACAGACGACCCATCCCTTTGAAGAGAACCTGCGACTTGCCCTTGATCAGAACCGGGCGCCCCGCCGTATCCGGGTTCATCTTTTCGGCCATGCGGTCGTCAATCGGCAGCACCTTGTAGCGTGTGGCCTCGATCATCCAGAGCCGCTGCAGTTCATGCAGTTTTTCCGGCATTTCCTTGGCAAGGTTGCGCGACTGGCTCCAGTCCTTGGTTGTGTCGTAAAGTTCCCAAACGTCATCATCCAGCGGGACCGGCTTGGCCTGCATCGCGGTCCATGGCGTCAGGTGCTTGGTCACCGCCGTCCAGCCCTTGTGGTAGATGCCGCGGTTGCCGAACATCTCGAAATACTGGGTCTCATGGCGTTCCGGCGCTGCGCTGTCGTCAAAGGCATACATCATGCTGGTGCCTTCGATCGGGTCTTGCGGCACACCATAGACTTCGACCGGCTCGGGCAGACCCGCGGCTTCCAGAATGGTCGGGGCCACGTCGATCACATGGCTGAACTGCGACCGGATTTCGCCCTTCGCCTTGATGCCCTTGGGCCAATGTACGATCGTGCCGTTGCGCGTGCCGCCAAAGTGCGATGCCACCTGCTTGGTCCACTGGAATGGCGTGTTCATCGCATGAGCCCAGCCAACCGCATAGTGGTTGTAGGATTCCGGCCCACCCAGATGTTCCAGCCGTTCGTTCAGGTATTCCGGCGTTTCATACGCCTGAAGACCGTTGAAATAGCTCATCTCGTTGAAGCAGCCGTTGATGCCGCCTTCGGCCGAGGCCCCGTTGTCACCGATGATGTAATAGATCAGCGTGTCTTCAAGGATGCCCAGCCGCTCCAGGTTTTCGACCAGTCGGCCAACATGGTAATCCGTGTATTCCATGAAGCCGGCATAGACTTCCATCTCGCGGCGCAGGGTCGGCTTGAATTCTTCCGGCGTCTCGTCCCAGCCCGGGATCTCCGCGTGCCGGGCGGTCAGTTCGGTATCGGCCGGAATGACCCCCAGTTTCTTCTGCCGCGCAATGGTTTCTTCGCGCAGCTTGTCCCAGCCGCCGTCGAACTTGCCCTTGTACTTGTCGGCCCATTCCTTGGGGACATGGTGAGGAGCGTGGGTGGCACCGGGCGCGAAATAGATGAAGAACGGCTTGTCGTTCGCCAGCGATTTCTGCTGGTTGACCCAGTTGATCGCCTTGTCGGTCATGTCCTCCATCAGGTGATAGCCCTCTTCGGGCGTCTTTTCAGGATCGACCGGGTTGGTGCCCTCGAACAGCGCCGGATACCACTGGTTCGCCTCCCCGCCGATGAAACCGTAGAAATATTCAAAGCCGCCGCCGCCGGTCGGCCAGGCGTCGAACGGGCCAACGGCACTCGTTTCCCAGACCGGCACTTCGTGGCACTTGCCAAACTGCGCGGTCGAATAGCCGTTCAGCTTCAGCGTGCGCGCCAACGGCGACATCGAGTTGGGCAGGATCGAGCAATAGCCGGGTGCACCCGTTGCAATTTCGGTGATGCCACCCATGCCTGCGGAATGGTGGTTGCGCCCGGTCAGCAGCGCCTGCCGCGTGGGCGAACACAGCGCCGTGGTGTGAAAGCGGTTCATCTTGAGGCCACTGGCCGCCAGTTTCTCGGCAGTCGGCGTCTGGCAGGGCCCGCCAAACGCGCTGGACGATCCGAACCCTGCGTCATCAATCAGAATTACCAGAACGTTCGGCGCCCCCTTCGGCGGACGCAGCAATTCTATCGGGGGAAAGCTGGTGTCAGGATCCCGCGCATCATAGGTGATGTGGCGTTGACGCGCGACATTGCGCATCGGCAAGTGCGTGCGAATCTTCTTGTCCTGATCATTCATCGAAATGCTCCATGGGCTTTGATAGCCCTTAGCAGTTACGTTCTTTTGGGGGCGGTCTGGCAAGCAGACTTGCGCAAGCTACGCCAAAATGATGGGCGCCTGATTTGATTTGGATCAAGGCTGCCGCTGTTTATCGTGTAGTTTCTGTGGTTTACGGTCACGTTCCCTTTGTCTGGGCCCTGTTGCCCGATAGATCCGTGCGGATTCATGCCGAGAGTCCACTGCGATAGCCGGGGGCCTGAGTCGCCTGACATCCGGCCTGCAAGACCAGAAACGGGCCGCCCCAGAAGGAAGGGCCAGCGCAGAGTCACAGCACAGAAGGGGCTGGTGCGTGGGGTGACGGCTGTCAGCGTTTCATCATGGCGAGGCGGATCAGCGCGCGTTCCATCAGGGCCATGGCGGGGGCTTTGGAGGTGGAGCGCAGCGTGAGGTCGGTTTCAACCAGCAGGCTCAGCGCCTCTTCCAGCCGTTTGAGGCCCCAGCCTTCGGCCTGCCGCAGGATGCGGTCGCGGCGGGGGCCGAAGACCGGGGGGCGCATCCGTTGCACCCCGGCTGAAGGGCCGCCGGGATCGGAGGAGGCGGCGTGCAGGGTGCGGAAATGGCGCATGGCGCCAATGCAGAGCGTGACGGGCAGCACGCCCTGACCTTCGAGTCGCCGCATCAGCGGGCCGATGGCGGCGCCGCGCCCTTCGGCCACGGCGTTGAGCACGTCATCCACCTCGGCTTCAACCGTTGCGGGGGCGCAGGCGGCGACATCTTCGGGCGTCAGCGGCGCCGGATCGCGGTATTTGTAGAGCGCGATCTTCTCGACCGTCTGGCGGAAATCGCCGGGGTCAAGCTCGCGCGCCAGCGCCAGCAGGTCGGTCATCGCGGGGGGCGCGATCTGGGTCAGACCGGCGCGGGTGAGGGTCGCCTCGATTTCGTCGCGCGAGGGCGGATCGTCGTAAAGACCGGCAGAGCGGGCAGAGGGATGCGCGTCGAACAGTTTGACCAGCGCGGATTTGGAGGTGAGGCCTGCGGCGGTGACCACAAGCTGCGCATCGCCGGGGCGCCAGTCTTTCAGCGCGGCGGTGACGGCGGGGGCGAGGCCGTCGGTCGCCTCTTCCAGAAACACCACGCGGGGGCCGGGGAAGAAGCCCTGCGCCTTCAGCGCATCGAGCAGCAGCGCCGGGTCTTTGCGCAGATCGGCGCCCGACATGCGGGTCAGGCGCATTTCCGCCTCGCCCTCCGGGCCGATCAGGGCGGCGATCACCTCTTGCCGCCGCAGCGCCACGCGCATCGCATCCTGCCCGTAGATCAGCAGGCCGGTGGCCTTGGGATCGGGCTTGGCGAAATAGGCCGGGGCGGCGCTGCCGGTGAGCTTCACAGGAAGGTACCGGACGCCGCCAGAAGCCGGGTGACGATCTGGTCCGCAAGGATGCGCATCAGGCGGTAAGAGGCGTCTTCCTCGGCTGCCAGACCCGCCACGGTAGAGCCGGTGGCCGACCAGGAGGTGAAACTTTGCGCGGTGCCGGTGAGGATGGCGGCGCCGGTCTGGTCTTTCAGCGCCCACTCCACCTGACCGGTGATGTTGTAGCGGGTGATGGCGTTTTCCGGCGTGACGCCCACGCCGATGCTTTTGGTGGTGATGGTATAGCTGAGGTCAAAGCGGGCGTCTTGCGGGCGGCCAAGGCGCTCTTCCAGCCGTTCGACCAGATCGAAGCCGTTCTTGGTATCCGGGCTGTCCACCCGGATGGCGCCTTGCAGCGTGGCGGCGGGGCCGCCCGGCGCATAGGCGGGGGTGAAGGTACAGGCCGCCAGGGGGCTGGCGGCCAGCAGGGCCAGAAAGGTGCGGCGGTCAGGCAACGACATTGATGATACGCCCCGGGACGACGATGATCTTCTTCACCGGCTGACCGGCAAGGAACCTGATGACATCCTCGTTCGCCAGCGCGATCTTTTCAACCTCGGGGGCGGGCATATCCTTGGGCACGCAGATTTCCGCCCGCCGCTTGCCGTTGATCTGGATCGGCAGGGTGACGGTATCGTCGATCAGCAGTGCCGGATCGGCCTTTGGCCAGGGAGCTTGCGCGCAAAGGCCCGCGCCGCCCTGATACGTCCAGATCGATTCCGCGATATGCGGGGTCATCGGCGACATGAGCTGCGCCAGCGTGCGGATCGCCTGTTGCAGCGCGGGTTTGGAGGCATCGGCCTTGGCCAGCGTGTTGGCAAAGCTGTAGAGCGCGGCGATGGCCTTGTTGAAGGCGAAGCCGTCGATGCTTTGCGTCACCTCGTGAATGGCCTTTGCGGTGGCGCGGGCCAGATCCGCATCGCCGGGGCCGGTGTGGTCGGCGGGCAGTTCACCGATGCGGGAGCACAGGCCCCAGACGCGGCTGAGGTGCTTGAACGCGGCCTCGGCGCCCGAGGCGGTCCATTCCACGTCCCGCTCGGGCGGGCTGTCGGACATGACGAACCAGCGGGCGGTATCGGCGCCGAAAGCCGCGATGATGTTCATCGGATCGACGACATTCTTCTTGGATTTCGACATCTTGGCGGAGGGGATGATCTCTACCGCCGTACCGTCGGCCAGTTTTCCCTCGGTCACATCTTCGGGCAGGTGATAGACGGGGCGGCCATTGGCGTCGCGCGTCATGTAGATTTCATGCGTCACCATGCCTTGGGTGAACAGGGCATTGAACGGCTCGATCGCTTTCGCGGGCAGGTGGCCGGTTTTGGCCATGGCGCGGGCGAAGAAGCGGGAATAGAGCAGGTGCAGGATCGCGTGTTCGATGCCGCCGATATATTGATCGACGTTCATCCAGTAATCGGCATCTTCGGCCACGGTCGGCGTGGTGGCGTGCGGTGCGGTGAAGCGGGCGTAATACCAGCTTGAATCCACGAAGGTATCCATCGTGTCCGTCTCGCGCCGGGCCGCAGCGCCACATTTCGGGCAGGTGCAGGTGCGCCAGGTCGGGTGACGGTCCAGCGGGTTGCCGGGGATGTCGAAGGTGACATCATCGGGAAGCTGGACGGGCAGGTTTTCCTTGGCCTCGGGCACCACGCCGCAGGTGGGGCAGTGGATCACCGGGATCGGGCAGCCCCAGTAGCGCTGACGCGAGATGCCCCAGTCGCGCAGGCGGTAATTGGTGACGCCGCGCCCGATGCCGCGCGCCTCGCACAGGGCGATGGCTTCGGCCACGGCGGCCTCGCCGGTGGTGGCGGTGCTGCCGGGCAGGGCGCGGACATAGGTCACGCGCTCTGATTTCATCGGCACGAAGGCTTCGGTCAGTTGCACATCGGCTGCATCGGGGGCGGTGAAGACAGCGTTGATGGAAAGGCCGTATTTGGTGGCAAATTCGAAGTCGCGGGCATCATGCGCCGGGCAGCCGAAGATCGCGCCGGTGCCGTAATCCATCAGGATGAAGTTGGCGATGTAGACCGGCAGTTCCCAGGCCGGATCGAAGGGATGTTTCACCCGGATGCCGGTATCGAAGCCGCGCTTTTCGGCCTTTTCCAGCGCCTCTTCCGAGGTGCCGATGCGGCGGCATTCGGCGACGAAGGCGGCCAGTTCGGGGTTGCTGGCTTCCAGCGCCTTGGCCAGCGGATGGTCGGGGCTGATCCCGGCGAAGCTGGCGCCCATCAGCGTGTCGGGGCGGGTGGTGTAAACCTCCAGCGCGTCGAAGCCGGCGGGGGCGCCGACGGTCTCGAAGCTGAATTGCAGCCCGCGCGACTGGCCGATCCAGTTGGCCTGCATCAGGCGCACCTTTTCGGGCCAGTCTTTCAGCCCGTCCAGCGCCGACAGCAATTCGCCCGCATAGTCGGAAATCTTGAAGAACCACTGGGTCAGTTCGCGCCGTTCGACCACGGCGCCAGAGCGCCAGCCCTTGCCGTCGATCACCTGTTCATTGGCCAGCACGGTCATATCGACCGGATCCCAGTTCACCACGGCATTCTTGCGGTAGACGAGCCCGGCCTCCATCATGTCGATGAACATGGCCTGCTGCTGGCCGTAATATTCCGGGTCGCAGGTGGCGAATTCGCGGCTCCAGTCGATGCTGAGGCCCAGGGGCTTCATCTGGCCGCGCATGTCGGCGATGTTGCCATAGGTCCAGGTTTTCGGGTGGCCGCCGCGTTCCATCGCGGCGTTTTCGGCGGGCATCCCGAAGGCATCCCAGCCCATCGGATGCAGCACGGAAAAGCCGCAGGACGCCTTGTAGCGCGCCACCACATCGCCCATCGTGTAGTTGCGCACATGGCCCATATGGATGCGCCCCGACGGGTAGGGAAACATCTCCAGCACATAGTATTTCGGCTTGGCCGCGTCGCGCTTGGCGGTGAAGACCCCGGCCTTGTCCCAGGCCTCTTGCCATTTCGCCTCGATGACGGCGGGTTCATAGCGCGACATGCTTGCCTCATTCACAACGGATCATCCGCGCGGATTACACTGCGGCGGGGTGAAAGGCCAGTGGGTCGGCGGGGGGCGTAGGGAAAGCCATGGGCTTTCACCCTGGCCCAAATACTCATCTGCGCTGCGGGTCAGCCGGGGCGCCGCCAGGGTGGGGCGCCCGGTGCCGGGTCAGAGCTTGCTGTCGCGGATGCGGATTTCGCGGGCGCGGGTCAGGATGGCGTCTTCGACGGCGCGCTGGGTTTCCGGCGAGACGGCGCCGCCGCCCTTGCCTTGCAGCGACACCTTGAGCGAGCGGGCGTCGAGCGCCGGGTCGCTGACATAGATCGTCGCGCGATAGGCGCGGCCGCCGCCGGGCGGGGTGCCATAGCCGGTGACGATGACGCCGGTGAAGGGATCGACCGATTCGATGGGCAGGAAGTTCAGGATCTCCAGCGAGGCCTGCCAGAGATACTTGTTTACCGCGACGGTGGAATTGGGATCGGCGCTATTCTCGAACAGATCCCAGATGGTGGAGCGTGGCTTCTCGGTGCCATAGGCATTGGCCTGAGCGGCGCGTTGGGCATCGGCGGCCTGGCGGCTTGCCATTTCCTGTTCGGTTGTCACACCATCGGAGCCCAGCCCCGAGAAATTGCCACAGGCCGCAAGCAACAGAGCGAGGCTGCCTGTGGAAAGGACGCGTGCGAGGCTTTTCAGGATCATTCGTCTTCCCCGTCAGGTATAGCGGTTGTCTATCCGAGCGACCGGAAGCGAACAAGGCTTTTCCCGTGCGGCACTCTGTGAGGCGCGGGCAAAGCGGGCCATCGGCATGCCCGGGAAGGGTGGTCTGGCGGCACTGTGGCTTTGCTGCACCAGCTACGCCATGATTGCCCCGGCGCCCCTCGTCCTCGTTGCAATCCGGCGTCCTTCCGTCGAAATAAGGTCCATACCCAATTCGGATTCCCCTGAGTTGGGCCGCACCTTTGAGACAACGAGGGAAGACGATGAAAAAAATTCTGCTTGCGACCACGATCCTGGTCGGCACCGCTGGCTTCGCTGCCGCTGAAGTGACCCTGTCGGGTTCGTCCGTGTTCGGTCTGGGCTACTGGGAAGCGATCGAAGAAGGCAATGACACCTTCTCCGTGATGGAAACCTACCTCACCGCCACCGCGACCGTTCAGTCGGACGCTGGCCTCGAGTTCGGCTTCGAGCAAACCTTCGGCACCTACTCGACCGAAGACGCTCGCGCCGGCGACGGCATCTCGAACGACGGCACCTCGGTCTACGTTTCGGGCGCCTTCGGCAAACTGAGCTTCGGTTCGGTTGAAGAAGCCAACGACTTCGCCGACCTGCCGGACATCGGTGGCCTGAACGGCCTCGGCGTTGACGATGTTGCTGAACTCTACAGCGACACCGGCGACAATGGCGACCTGTTCCCGGGCCTCGGCTACAACCGTTCGTCGGACATCAACTACACCGGCACCTTCGGCGCCTTCACGATCGGTCTGTCGACCAACCTGAATGGCCCGGGCGATGACACCGATGACAGCTCGTCGATCGGCCTGAACTACAACTTCGGCGACGGCTATGTCGGCCTCGGCTATGTCAACACCGAAAACTTCGGTGAAGCCATGTCCCTGTACGCTGGCGGCACCTTCTCGGGCGTCACCGTGAACGCGATGTACACCGAGTTCGATCCGGAGCTCGACATCGACAAGCAAAGCGCCTACGGCATCTACGCTGCCTACACCACCGGCGCTCTGACCCTGTCGGCCGAAGTGGCTGATGCTGACGCCTTCGAGGACACCTCGTACGGCTTCGGCGCTTCCTACGACCTCGGCGGCGGTGCTGCTGTTGTCGGCGGCATCGGTTCGGTTGCCGGCACGACCCGCGCCGAAGCTGGCGTGTCGTTCGAATTCTGATCCTACCCGGATCGGTTTCAGGGAAGAGCGGGCGCAAGCCCGCTCTTTTCCTTTTGGGCCCTGGCGCAAGCCGGGGGTCTTTTCATTTGCGGCGCGCTGTGGCCATCTCGCGCGAAAGACGGAGGCGAAGATGGGACTGGCAGGGATCCGGGCGCGGGTGGCGGCGGCAGAGCGGGCGGCGGGGCGCGACGCGGGGTCGGTGGTGCTGATCGCGGTGTCGAAGGTGCAGCCGCTGGACCGGGTGGTGGCGGCGCTGGATGACGGGCAGCGGGTGTTCGGCGAGAATTATGTGCAGGAAGCGGCGGGGAAATGGCCGGATCTGCGGGCGCGGTTTGCCGGGGTTTCGGTGCATATGATCGGGCCGTTGCAGACCAACAAGGCGAAGCTGGCGCTGGACCTGTTCGATGCGATCCACACGGTGGACCGGGCGTCGCTGGCCGAGAAGCTGGCGAAGCTGGCGCAGGCGCGGGGGGCGTGCCCCGATCTGTTCGTGCAGGTGAATACCGGGGCGGAGCCGCAGAAGGCGGGGGTGTTGCCGGGCGAGGCGGACGGGTTCATTGCCGCCTGCCGGGCGATGGATCTGCCGCTGCGCGGGCTGATGTGCATCCCGCCCGAGGGCGGGGACAGCACGCCGCATTTCGCCGCGTTGGCGGGGATCGCCGCGCGCAACGGGCTGGCTGGGCTGTCGATGGGGATGAGCGGAGATTTCGAAGCGGCGATTGCGGCGGGGGCGACCCATGTGCGGGTGGGCAGCGCGATCTTCGGCGCGCGCGATTACGGCTGACCGGGTGATTTTTCTGCGAAAAATCGGGTGCCCGACGGGGGAGGCAATTCTTCGCAGAAGAATTGTGCGGATCAGCGGATGAGCAGCTTCGTGCCGGGTGGAGCGTGGCCTGCGATCCAGCCGAGGTCTGCCGGGGCGAAGGCGATGCAGCCTGCGGTGGGATAGCCGGGGCGGCGCCAGCGGTGCAGGAAGATGGCCGATCCGGCGCCGGGCGTGGCGCTGGGGCTGTTCCAGTCGGTCAGCAGCACCAGATCATAGAGCGGATCGGCGCGGCGCAATTTTTCGTGCGAAAAATTGTGTGGGGCGCGGACGGGGTGGTTGTAGGCGGGGTCGGCGGGATCGTCGGACCACAGATCGCGCGGGCCGATGGGCTGCGCCCAGGCGGGGGCATGGGCGATGCGGTCGGGGCGGTAGAGCAGGCCGGTGATGCGGTGCAGCCCGGCGGGGGTGGCGCCGTCACCTTCGCGCTTGGCAGCGGCAGGCACGATGCCGCCGCGCCCGAGGGTGCAGGGAAAGCGGCGGCCAAGGAACAAGACGCCGGTCGGGGTGACGACAAGGGTATCGCGGCTCATAGCAGGTGGCCGGATTTGGCGGCCTTGGTGGCGAGGTAGCCCGCGTTCTGCGCGGTCTGGCCCACCTGCAGCGGCACGCGTTCGGCCACATGGATGCCGTGGCTTTCCATCATGGCGATCTTGCGCGGGTTGTTGGTCAGCAGCCGCACGGCGGAAAAGCCGAGCGCGCGCAGCACCCCGGCGCCGAGCCGGAAATCGCGTTCGTCATCCTCGAACCCCAGCCGGTGGTTGGCCTCGACGGTATCGAAGCCCTGATCTTGCAGCGAATAGGCGCGCATCTTGTTGGCAAGGCCGATGCCGCGGCCTTCCTGATTGAGGTAGAGCAGCACGCCTGCGCCTTCGGCCCCCATCTGGGCGAGGGCGGCGCGCAGTTGCGGGCCGCAATCGCATTTCAGGCTGCCCAGCACATCGCCGGTGAAACAGGCGGAATGCAGGCGCGCCAGCACCGGTTGGCTGCGATCAGGCTGGCCGATCTCGATGGCATAGTGTTCTTCGCCGCCGTCCTCGGGGCGGAAGATATGGACGCGCCCGGCCTCGGAGGCGGCCATGGGCAGGCGGGCCGACACCACCTCGGCCAGCGGCGAGGCGCGGGTGAGTTCGGGGGCGGCTTCGGCGATGTCGATCAGGGTCAGCGACAGGCGGGCGGCGGTGGCGGGGCCGTCGGCCACCGGCACCAGCAGGGCGGCGGGCAGCAGATGGGCGGATTTGGCCAGCGTCAGCGCGGCGCGGTGCAGATCGGCAGTGCCGCCACGCAGGCAGAGGAACGGGCCTTTCATCGGCACGCGCAGATCATCCGCCGGGTCGGCCATGGCGGACAGCCAGTCCACCCCCAGATCGGCGGGCAGGGCGAGGCGGGCCAGATCGCCGTCATAGGCGCGGGCCTTCAGCGTTTCGGCGCGCCGCGCGGTCAGCGCCAGTTCCGGCGCCCCGAGCGCGCGCAGATCGGCGAGGCGGGCGGGGGTCAATGCCTCTACCGCGACGGCGAGGGCGGCATGGGCGCCTGCGGTCAGCACCACGGGCACACCCATGCGCAGGTCGCCGCGGGCGCGGGCAAGGCGTTCGATGATGCTGGGGGCGAGGGTCATGGCGCGTCCTTTCCGCCCCTTCTGTAACGCCCCGCGCAGGAAAGTGAAACATTTGCCGTGCTGGCGACACGACCGCGTGAGTCTTTCGTCACAAATCTTGCCGGGTTCGTGTGGCGGGCGCATCTGTGAGGGGAACCAACCACGGAGCAGACCCATGGCAACGCTGCGGAAGATCCTTCTCGTCGATGATGACGACGACCTGCGCGAGGCGCTGAGCGAACAACTGGTGATGACCGAGGATTTCGATGTCTTCGAGGGATCGACCGGGGCCGAGGGGATGGAGAAGGCGAAGGCCGGGTCTTATGACCTTGTGATCCTTGATGTGGGGTTGCCGGATACTGACGGGCGCGAGCTGTGTCGCCGGATGCGCAAGGCGGGGGTGAAATGTCCGATCCTGATGCTGACCGGGCATGATTCGGATGCCGATACCATTCTGGGGCTGGATGCGGGCGCGAATGACTATGTGACCAAGCCGTTCAAGTTTCCGGTGCTGTTGGCGCGCATCCGGGCGCAGTTGCGTCAGCATGAACAATCGGAGGACGCGATCTTTCAGCTTGGCCCTTACACCTTCAAGCCCGCGCAGAAGATGCTGGTGGACGAGAAAGAGCGGAAGATCCGGCTGACCGAGAAAGAGACCAACATCCTGAAGTATCTGTACCGCGCCCAACAAGGGGTGGTGGCGCGGGATGTGCTGCTGCATGAGGTCTGGGGCTACAATGCCGGGGTGACGACCCACACGCTGGAGACGCACATCTACAGGTTGCGCCAGAAGATCGAGCCCGATCCCTCGAATGCGCGGCTGCTGGTGACCGAGAGCGGCGGCTATCGCTTGGTGGCGTGACAACGGAAAATTAACGGTGCCGGTCTTATTGTTGTCGGGATTGGTGCCTATATCTGAGGTTGAGCGGGATTGACACCGCAAACAGTTCCCCTTGCCGCGTCGGGGTCATGGCGCGGTTCCCTCCCTGTTGGACTGGCCGGGCCTCGTGCCCGGCCTTTTTTTGTTCCGGGGGGCGGGGGTGCTGTTTTTTCGGGGAAAAGCGTGATACAACCAAGGGGTGAGCGTTGTAACGGCGCTTGCGTCTCCCTGTTGGACTGGCCGGGCCTTGTGCCCGGTTTTCTTTTGGGGGGTTACGGGTCAAGCTGCAGGCGGCTGCGCAGGGCTGCGACCAGCAGGGCCAGATGGCCGAGGGTGGCGAGCGCGAAGGGCGCGTGCAGGGCGGTGCCGCGCGGCAGCGCCGGGTCCAGCGCCGCGACCAGCGCACCACCGGCCAGCGCGCCCAGTGCCATGGTGCCGGTGCCGAGGAAGCGGTAAATCGCATTCACCCGGCCCAGCAGCAGCGGCGGAATGGCGCGCTGGCGATAGCTGACCGTGACGATGTTCCACAGCAGGCCGGCAAAAGCCTGGGTCCCCAGCGCGAGGCCGATCAGCGGCGCAGAGGCGGGGAGGAGGAAGACCAGGTATCCCAAAGCCATCAGGGCGAGGCTGAGGGTGAGGCTGCGCTGCGGGCCGAGCTTGGCGGCAAGGCCGGGGCCGCCCAGCCCGCCCAGCACGCCGCCCGCAGCGCCGCACATCAGCAGCAGGCCATAGCCGGTGGCGGCCAGGCCCAGCACCTCTTGCGCGTAAAGCACGAGGACGGTGGCGGTGGCGGCGTAAAGCCCGTTCATCACGCCCAGCATCAGCGCCAGGCGCAGGATCGTGCGGTGGCCCAGCAGCCAGTTCAGCCCGGCGCGGAACATTGGCCAGAAGCGGCCTGTGCTGCCGGGGGGCGTGGCGGGCAGGGCCAGGCTGGCGATCAGCGCGGCAGAGAGGGCGAAGCTGGCGGCGTCCAGCCCGAAGGGGAGCGCCACGCCAAGGCCGATCAGCGCCCCGGCCAGCGGCGGGCCTGCGAACTGACCCATCACCTGTTCAATGCTCCAGATCTGGCCATTGGCGCGTTCAAGCTGGCCGGGGGCGACGAGGGCGGGCAGCAGGGTTTGCGCGGCGGTGTCGCGCAGCACCTCGGCGCAGCCCAGGGCGAAGGCGAGCAGGGCCAGCGGCCAGATCAGCGCGGCATCGGGCGGGCTGAGCGCCAGAAGGACGAGGCCGAGCGACAGCGCGGCGCGCAGCAGATCGGCGCGCAGGATCAGGCGGCGGCGGTCGGCGCGGTCTGTCCAGACGCCGACGGGCAGCGACAGCAGCAGCCAGGGCAGGCGGCCTGCCATGGCGACGGCACCGATCAGCAGCGGATCGCGGGTGAGCAGGGTGGCGAGCCAGGGCAGGGCAAGGCTGGACACCCCGTCGCCCAGATTGGTGAACGCGGAGGCGGTGAAGAGTTTGCGGTAATTGGCGTTGTGCCAGAGGGGGCGATCAGTCATCAAGGCAGGCTGTGCGGGGGGCGGGGCTTTGTCAACGGCGGCGGCGGGGGGCTAAAATGACGTGGCGCCCCGATTTCTCCCCGTTGGAATCGCGCCGGGGCGTGATTAGATGAAGGTCAGGGCGCAGGTGTCGCCGATGGAGAGAATGATGGCTCTGCACAAGGTTCTGGGGATTCTGGCGGTTTCGGCCCTGATGGCCGCTCCGGCTTTGGCCGAGAGCCTGACGCTGGATGTGGTGAACAATTCGGCGGCGGATCTGACCGAGCTTTATGCCTCGCCCGTGGGCGTGGACGATTGGCAGGCCAATATCCTGACGGCGACGGTCGGTGCCGGGACCAGCGGCACGGTGACGATTTCCGAGGCGCAGGGCTGTGACTATGATCTGCGCATGGTGTTCGCCGATGGCGATGCGCTGGAGCAGACCGGCAACGATCTGTGCGCCATGGCGTCTTTCACCATCCAGTGACGGCGTTTGACGCAGCCCGCCCGGCCCCCTAGACAGGGGGAAAGAGGAGCGCGCCATGCCATTCACCCTTGCGACCTGGAACATCAACTCTGTCCGTCTGCGCGAGGCGCTGGTGGCGCGGCTGTTGACCGAGGAAAGCCCCGACATCCTGTGTTTGCAGGAGATCAAGACGCCGGTGGAAAAGTTCCCGATGGAGCAGTTTCAGGCGCTGGGCTACCGCTACATGGTGGCGCGGGGGCAGAAGGGCTATAACGGCGTGGCGATCCTGTCGAAATTGCCGATCATGGATGATGGCGACAAGGATTTCGCGGCTTTGGGCCATGCGCGCCATGTGGCGGCGCGGCTGGAAAACGGCGTGTCGATCCACAATTTCTATGTGCCCGCCGGGGGTGACATTCCGGACCGCGAGCAGAATGTGAAGTTCGGCCAGAAGCTGGATTTCCTGACCGAGATGCGCGACTGGTTCCGCTGGGAAAAGCCGGACCGGGCGATCCTTGTCGGCGATCTGAACATCGCCCCACGCGAGGATGACGTGTGGAACCACAAGGCGCTGCTGAAGATCGTGAGCCATACGCCGGTCGAGGTGGAGCATCTGGGCGCGGTGCAGGACTCGGGCAACTGGGTGGACATCACGCGGCAGGATATCCCGTCGGGGCCGCTGTACAGCTGGTGGAGCTATCGCGCTGCCGATTGGGATGGCGCCGACAAGGGGCGGCGGCTGGATCACATCTGGGCCACGCAGGACATCGCGGCGGCGGGCCATTCGAGCCGCATCCTGCGGCCCTGCCGGGGCTGGGAACAGCCGTCGGACCATGTGCCGGTGCTGGCGACATTCGATCTGTAAGAAAGGGGGCGCTGCCCCTGCCGCGTTGCGGCTGCCCGGCCCGATCCTTGCGGATCGGGCGTTCGGGCGCCGCTTGCCCCTGAGTATTTTTTGCCAGGATGAAGGGGCTAGAGCCGGGTGATCGCTTCGGCCACGGCACGGGCGAGGGTGGCGTGGGCTTCCGCCTCGAAATGCACGCCGTCCACCGGGCTGGTTTCGATGACGGTGCCCGCATCCAGAAAGCCGGTGCCGCGTGAGGCGGCGAGGGCGGCGCAGAGCGAGGGCAGGGCCAGCGCCTTGGGGCGGGCGCCCCAGAAATCAGCGGCAAGCACGCCGGTTTCCTGCACCGGCGGCGGGCAGATCAGCAGGATCTTGAACCCGCCATGGCGGGCCTGCATCTCGGCGCCGGTGGCGAGATCGAGCAGGCCGGCAAGGCCGCCCATCACGGTTTCGGGCGGGGCGCCGAAGCGGGTTTTCACGTCATTGGTGCCGAGCATGATGGTCAGCACATCAATCGGCCCATGGCTTTGCAGCGCCTGTCGCAGCGCGGGGTGGCCGTTCATCAGCCCGTCCATCCCCGGATCGTCGAATTGGGCGGTGCGGCCGGGCAGACCCTCTTCCACCAGATCCCAATCGGGGCCGAGCGCGGCGCGGGTCAGCGGCGGCCAGCGGGTTTGCGCATCGAAGCGGGCATAGGTGAGGCGGTCGGTCATCGGCGGGGTGCCGTGGGTATTGCTGTCGCCAAAGGTCAGCAGGATGGGCATCGCGGTTTCCTCTCTGCCGGAATTGCGGCAGGCTATGCCTTGTGGCGGCGGATGCAAAGACCCTTGGCCTTTGGCTTGGCTGCGACCATATAGGGAAGCAAATGGACCCCCCTTTGCGGATGAGGATGACGATGTTCGGACTGGATGGAGCAACGGCGGCGCCGAAAGCGGATCTGATCAAGGATTCGACGGAAGCCACCTTCATGGCCGATGTGATCGAGGCGAGCCGGGAAGTGCCGGTGATCGTCGATTTCTGGGCGCCGTGGTGCGGGCCGTGCAAGACGCTCGGCCCGGCGCTGGAGGCGGCGGTGAAGGCGGCCAAGGGCAAGGTGAAGATGGTGAAGGTCGATGTCGATCAGAACCAGATGATTGCCGGGCAGTTGCGCATCCAGTCGATTCCGACGGTCTATGCCTTCTGGCAGGGGCAGCCGGTCGATGGGTTCCAGGGCGCGCTGCCGGGATCGGAGATCACCAAATTCGTGGAGCGCGTGGCGGCGCTGGCCGGCGATGGCGGGCTGGCCGAGGCGATCGAGGCGGCAGAGCAGATGCTGGCCGAGGGCGCGGCGGTGGATGCGGTCGAGACCTTCGCGGCGATTCTGGGCGAAGAGCCGGAGAATGCGGCGGCCTTTGGCGGGCTGGTGCGGTCTTATCTGGCGCTGGGGCAGGTGGAGCAGGCCGAGGGCTTTCTGGCCGGGGTGCCCGCGAAGATCGCCGGGGCCAAGGAAGTGGACGCCGCGCGGGCGCAGATCGAACTGGCCAAGCAGGCCGCCAAGGCCGGGCCGCTGGACGCGCTGGAGGCGGCGGTGGCCGCCAATGCCGACGACCATCAGGCGCGCTTCGATCTGGCGGTGGCGCTGAATGCCGCCGGGCAAGTGGATGCGGCGGTGGACCAGTTGCTGGAGCTGTTCCGGCGTGACCGGGAGTGGAACGAGGGCGCGGCGCGGGCGCAGTTGCTGACGATTTTCGATGCGCTGAAGCCCACCGACCCCATCGTGCTGAAGGGGCGGCGGCGGCTGTCGTCGATGATATTTGCCTGATGGCGCGCGCGGTCTAGGTTAGTGCCATGATCAAAGCAGCCGACCTTCCCGAAGTCATCGCGGTGTTCCCGCTTCCCGGTGCGTTGTTGCTGCCGCGGGGGCGGTTGCCGCTGCATATTTTCGAGCCGCGCTATCTTGCGATGCTGAGCGACTGCATGAAGACCGGCACGCGGCTGATCGGCATGGTGCAGCCGCGCGAGGTGCCGGGTGGGGCTGAGAAGCGGTTGCAGGCGATTGGCTGTGCCGGGCGGCTGACCGGGTTTTCCGAGACGGAAGACGGGCGCTACATGATCACCCTGTCGGGGATTTCGCGGTTCCGGGTGCGCGAGGAGGTGCAGGGCTTTCAGCCCTATCGGCGCTGCGCCGTGGATTGGGCGCCGTTCGCCCGCGATCTGGGCGGGGTGGAGAAGGATGCGGGTTTCCGGCGGGCCGAGTTTCTGGAGCTGCTGGGGCGGTATTTTCAGGCGATGAACCTGTCCACCGACTGGGGCAGCCTGAAGGAGGCGGAGGAGGAGATGCTGGTCAACACCCTGTCCATGCTGTGCCCCTTTGAGCCCGAGGACAAGCAGGCGCTGCTGGAGGCGCCCTCGCTGACCACGCGGCGCGAAACGCTGGTGACATTGATGGAGATTGCCCTGCGGGGCGGCACGGAAGGGGAGCGGTTGCAATGAGCGATCAGGTGGTGGTGGATCGTCGGATGCTGGAGGCGCTGGTCTGCCCGGTGACGCAGGCGGTGTTGAGCTATGACGCGGAGCGGAAAGAGCTGGTGTCGAAGGCGGCCAATCTGGCCTTTCCGGTGCGGGACGGGATTCCGATCATGCTGGTGAGTGAAGCGCGGGCGTTGGAATAGGCGGAGAGCGCCGGGGGCTTTGCCCCCGGACCCCCAGGATATTTAGAAACAGAAAATGAAGGAGGCGGGTGTTTTGGACCCGCCTCAGATCTTTTGGCCGGCGAGCAGGCGGGGCAGATCGCCGCTGAGGCCTGCGGCCTGACGCATGAAGTGGCGGCGCAGGCCGGGCAGGGCGCCTACGAGGCCAAGGCCGAGGTCGCGCCCGGCGCGCAGCAGCGGATTGTTGTTGGAAAACAGCCGGTTCACCGTATCCATGCCAAGCGCGAGGGTGGTGCTGTCAAAGCGGCGCCAGCGTTGATAGGCGTCCAGCGTGACCGGGCTGCCGATGTCATCGCCGCGGCGCCGCGCCTCGATCAGCGTCTGGGCCAGCGCCGCCACATCGCGCAGGCCGAGGTTGAGGCCCTGCCCCGCAATGGGGTGGACTCCATGCGCGGCATCGCCCACCAGCGCCACGCGCGGCGCGATGAAGGCATTGGCCAGCGTCAGGTTCAGCGGATAGGTGAACCGCGCCCCGGCCAGCGTGATGGCGCCGAGGTAATCGCCGAAGCGGGGGCGCAGGGCATCGAGGTATTCGGCATCGGGCAGCGACTGGATCGCCTGCGCGGTGGCGTCGGATTCGGACCAGACGATGCTGGAATGGTGGCCGCCGGGCAGCGGCAGGATGGCCAGCGGGCCGGAGGGCATGAAGAACTGCTGCGCCGTGCCTTCGTGATCTTTCTCGTGGTGAATGGCGGTGACCAGCGCGGTCTGGCCATAGCCCCAGCCGGTGCGCTTGATCCCGGCGCGGGCGGCAGTGCCCGAGGTGCGGCCATCGCAGCCGACCAGCAGGCGGGCGGTGATCTGGCGGCCCGAGGCGAGGGTGACGGTGATCGCCTGCGGCTGCGGCTCTTGCGCCACCACGGTTTCGCCGGACAGCAGGGTGATGCGCGGGTCTGCCTGCATCGCGGCGAGGAAGGCGGCATAGAGGTGGCGGTCTTCGACCATGTAGCCCATCGGGCCTTCCTCCAGCTCCGCGCTGTCGAAGCCGAGGAAGAAGGGCGAGGGGCCCTGGCCTGCGATGCCGTCGGAGGCCTTGATCTTGAGGATCGGCTGGCTGGCGGCGATGCGTGGCCAGACGCCGGTGACGGCGAGCAGGCGTTGCGAGGCCAGCGCCAGCGCATAGGCGCGGCCGTCGAACCCGGCCTCGGCCCGGGCGGGGGCGGGGCGGCTGTCTACCACCGTGACGGAAAGCCCGCCTTGCGCGAGGGCGAGGGCGAGGGCGGGGCCGTTCAGGCCGCCACCGGCGATGAGAATGTCTGTATCCGGCATCATGGGGTTAAATATGGTGGTGCGGGCGGGATTGTCCATGCGCGGAAGCGTCGCTAGCGTGGGGGCAAATCGGAGGGTCGGCATGGACAAGTGGCTTGGGCGGACGGCGGCGGATCTGGGGCGGGCGATCGGGGCGGGCAAGCTGCATCCGGTGGACTTGACGGAAGCCTATCTGGAGGCGATTGCCAGCCACCCCGATGCGCCCCGCATCTATGCCCGCACCACGCCGCGCCGGGCGCAATCCATGGCGATGGCGGCGGCACAGCGGGCGCGCAGTGGCACGCGGATCGGGCTGCTGGACGGGGTGCCGCTGAGCTGGAAAGACAATTTCGACGCGGCGGGGGCGGTGTGCGAGGCGGGCTCGGCGCTGCTGAAGGGGCGGGTGCCCGCCGTGGATGCCGAGGTGCTGCATTCGGCGACGGCGCAGGGGCTGATCTGTCTGGGCAAGACGCATATGACGGAACTGGCCTTTTCGGGGCTGGGGTTGAACCCGGTGACGGCGACGCCGCCTTGCGTGAATTTTCCGGGCGCGGTGCCGGGGGGATCAAGCTCTGGGGCGGCGGCCTCGGTGGCCTTCGGGCTGGCGCCTGCGGCGATTGGCACGGATACCGGGGGATCGGTGCGGATACCGGCGGCGTGGAACGACCTTGTGGGGTTGAAGACCACGCCGGGGCGGCTGTCGCTGAAGGGCGTGGTGCCGCTGTGCGAGCGGTTTGATACGGTGGGGCCGCTGGCGCATACGGTGGAGGATTGCGCGCTGCTGCTGGCGGTGCTGGAAGGCGGCGCGCCTGCCGATCTGGCGGGGGTCAGCCTTGCGGGCACGCGGATCGCGGTGCTGGACAGCGTGGCGATGGATGACTTGCGCGAAGCCCCGGCGAAGGGGTTCGAGGATGCGCTGGCGGGCATGGCCAAGGCCGGGGCGGGGATCGCGCATATCCGCCTGCCCGAGGTGGAGGAGGCGATGCGCATCGCCGGGGTGGTGTTCACCCCCGAGGCCTATGCGATCTGGGGCGAGACCATCGAGGCCGCGCCGCACAAGATGTATGCGCCGGTGCTGGAGCGGTTCCGGTCGGGCGCCACGGTGAAGGCCACCGACTATGTGGCGGGCTGGCGACGGCTGGAGGTGTTGCGCGGCATCTGGGGCAAGCTGACGGCGGGCTATGATGCGGTGGCGATTCCCACCTCGGCGATTCTGCCGCCCGAGGCGCAGCGGCTGCTGGACGACCCGGCCTATTTCGCCGCGGAGAACCTGCTGGCGCTGCGCAACACGCGGATCGGCAATCTGTTCGGGCTGTGCGTGCTGACGCTGCCGACGGGGCAGCCGTCTTGCGGGATCAGCCTGATGGCCGAACCGGGCAAGGAGGAACGGCTTTTGCGGCTGGGCGCTGCGGTGGAACGCGCGCTGGGCTGAGGGCGGAAAAGCCACAATTTTCACCGCCTTGGCCGGGGGCCCCGTTCGTTTTTCTGGACCGCGCGGGCGAGGCCCGCTATCCTGACCTCGAACGGGGCGACATGACCCCGACGAGAGGCAGAATAATGGCGTTTCCTGAGCGGTTTTCGAACCTGCCGGATTATGCGTTTCCGCGCCTGCGGAAATTGCTGGATCATCACCCCGCGGGCGGTGCGCCCATCGCCATGACCATTGGCGAGCCGAAGCATGCCATGCCGGATTTCGTGGGGCCGATTCTGGCGGCGAATCTGGCGGGGTTCGGGGTCTATCCGCCCAATGACGGCACGCCGGAGCTGCTGGCCA
Organism: Gemmobacter aquatilis; assembly: GCF_900110025.1. Classification (GTDB taxonomy): domain Bacteria; phylum Pseudomonadota; class Alphaproteobacteria; order Rhodobacterales; family Rhodobacteraceae; genus Gemmobacter; species Gemmobacter aquatilis. Next base: position 22,270 of record NZ_FOCE01000008.1, read on the forward strand.
GCATCGCCGGATGGGTGCAGCGCCGCTATGGCGTGGCGCTGGGCGAGGATCGGTTCATGGTGCTGAACGGCACGCGCGAGGGGCTGTTCAACGCCTGTATCGCGCTGTGCCCGGAGGCCAAGCGGGGCGGGCAGCCGGTCGTGCTGATGCCGAATCCGTTTTATCAGGTCTATGCCGTGGCCGCGCTGACCGTGGGGGCAGAGCCGGTTTATGTGCCCGCCACCGCGGCGACCGGGCATCTGCCCGATTATGCCGGGCTGGCGCCCGATGTGCTGGACCGGGTGACGGTGGCCTATATCTGTTCGCCCGCCAATCCGCAGGGCGCGGTGGCGAGCCGCGACTATTGGAAAACCCTGCTGGCGCTGGCGGAAAAGCACGATTTCCAGATCTTTGCCGACGAGTGTTATTCGGAAATCTGGCGCAGCGCGCCGCCGCCCGGGATTCTGGAAGTGGCGGCAGAGGTGGGCGCCGATCCCGAGCGGGTGGTGGCGTTCCATTCGCTGTCGAAGCGGTCCAACCTGCCGGGGTTGCGGTCGGGCTTTGTGGCGGCGGGTGTGCAGAGCATGGAACGGCTGCGCAAGCTGCGCGCCTTTGCCGGGGCGCCGCTGCCGCTGCCGTTGCAGCGCGTGGCCGAGGCGGCCTGGGCGGACGAGGCGCATGTGACGCAATCGCGCGCGCTGTATCAGCGCAAATTCGCGCTGGCCGACCGGATTTTCGCCGGGATGCAGGGCTACCAGACGCCGGAGGGAGGGTTCTTCCTGTGGCTGCCGGTGGAGGATGGCGAGGCGGCGGCGCTGAAGCTGTGGACGGAAACCGGCGTGCGGGTGTTGCCCGGCGCCTATCTGTCGCGCGAGGCGGGCGGGCAGAACCCCGGCAAGGGCTATATCCGGGTGGCGCTGGTCGCCCCGGAAGATGAAACAGAACGCGGCCTGACAACGCTGCGCGATTGTATTTACGGGTGAGGACAGCAGATGGCCCTATATCAGATGCGTCAACGCGATCCGCTGGTTGATCCGAACACCCAGGCGCTGCTGGAGCGGCGGGCGCGCGAATTGATCGGGCTGGGCCTGATCTTCGTGGCACTGGTCTTTGTGGTGATGCTGGGCAGCTATTCGCCCGCCGATCCGGGCTGGATGGTGGCGACGGATCAGCCGGTGCAGAACTGGCTGGGCCGGATTGGTGCGGCCATCGCCTCGACGTTGATGATCATTGCCGGGCAGGGCGCCTGGGCGCTGCCGCTGATCCTGTGCGCCTGGGGCGTGCGCTTCGTGCTGCATCGCGGGGCGGATCGCGCCATGGGGCGGGTGGTGTTCGCGCTGATCGCGGTGGCGGTCGCCTCGGTCTTTGCGGCGACGCATGTGCCGGGGGCGGATTGGCCGCATTCCTTCGGGCTGGGCGGGCTGTTCGGCGATACGGTGCTGGGCGCGCTGCTGGGCATGGCGCCGGTGAAGGCGACCTTCGGGTTGAAGGTGATGTCGCTGATCGCCGGGCTGGCGGCGCTGGGCATGATGCTGTTCGTGACCGGGTTCGATGCCGAGGAATTGCGGGTGATCCGGCATTTCCTGATGGTCGGATCGGTGCTGACCTATTCGCAGGTGATGCTGTGGGCGGGCAAGGGCACGGCGGGCGCGTCGCGCGCGGCGGTGATGATGCAGGAACGGCAGCGCCAGCGGCGGGCCGATGCGGCGGCGTTGCGGGCGGGGCAGGCCTATGCCGCCGAACCTGCGGCGGCCCCGGAACCGATGGAGCGGCGCAGCTCGCGCGTGGTGCGGGCCGAGGCCGAGGCGATGGCGGCGCGCCGTCGTCCGGTGGCCGAGCCGGTGATGATCGAGGACGATCTGCAGGACGAGTTGCCGCTGGCGCCGCGCTATGCGGCACCGATCAGCTTGCGTGGCGGGGCGGCCGCGGTGGTGGCCCCGGCTCTGGCGTCCTCTCGTCTGGCCGCTGCGCCGCGTGATCTGGCCCCGTCGCCGATGCGGGCACCGCAACCGGTGGTGGCCAAGCCGAAGGGCGGGCTGCTGAACCGCCTGCGCCGCGTGGTGGAGCCCGATCCGGTGATGATGCCCGAGGAAGAGGATTTCGACCATCTGCCGCCGGAAGACCGCATCAAGGCGCGGATTTCCGATGTGATCCGCACGCGGGTGCGGCTGGGCATGGGGGCTGCGGCGCCGCAGCCGCATATGACGCCGCTGCAGGCCGCGATTGCCCGGCGCGAGCCGGTGGCCGGGCGGGCGGCCAAGGTGGGCCGTGGCCTGATGGAACCGCCGGTGATGGCCGTGCCGCAACAGGCCCCGGCGCCCGCCGCCCCGGCCAGCCCGCTGGCCGCTGCCGTGGCAGGGGCTGCCGCGCGGGCCGCCGCTGCACAGGCGCAACTGGCGCAGCAGATGGCGCGCCCGGTGGCCAAGGCGGCCGCCGCGCCGCTGACGCTGGGCGCAGACCATGCCGCCGCCGCCTCGAATCTGGACCGGCCTGCGCCGCTGATGCGCCCGGCCTCGTCGCGGGTGGCGCCGCTGCAATTGCAGCCGGAACCGGAATGGGAGCCGGAGGTTGAGGCCGCACCGCTGGCCTATGCGGAAGACGGCTATGCCGATGCCTATGACGAGAGCGCCGACTGGGAGCCGGATGACAATTTCGAGCCGGATTTCGACCCGACGCCGGTGGTGCCGCGTGTGGCGCTGGGCGCTGCCCCCAGCCGCAGCGCCGCACCGATGGCCGCCCCGCGACTGAACGCCGTACCGACCACCGCCGAGGTGAAGCGCGTGGTGCAGCACCCGGTGAAGAAGCCTGTGGCGCCCTCGACCCGCGCGGTGGCCGAGGCACAGCCGCGTCTGCGCTTTGAAGACATTGCCCAGCCGGATTACGAACTGCCGCCGCTGTCGCTGCTGACCCCCGCCTCGACGGTGGAACGGCACGCGCTGTCGGATGACGCGCTGGAAGAAAACGCGCGGATGCTGGAATCGGTGCTGGATGATTACGGGGTCAAGGGCGAGATCGTGTCTGTCCGGCCCGGCCCGGTGGTCACGATGTACGAGCTGGAACCGGCGCCGGGGTTGAAGGCCAGCCGGGTGATCGGGCTGGCGGATGACATTGCGCGGTCAATGTCCGCGCTGTCTGCCCGCGTGTCCACCGTGCCGGGGCGGTCGGTGATCGGGATCGAATTGCCCAATGCCACCCGCGAAAAGGTGGTGCTGCGCGAGATCCTGTCGGCGCGCGAGTTTGGTGACAGCGCGATGCGGCTGCCGCTGGCCCTGGGCAAGGACATTGGCGGCGATCCCATCGTGGCGAACCTGGCCAAGATGCCCCACCTGCTGATTGCCGGGACCACCGGGTCGGGTAAATCGGTGGCGATCAACACGATGATCCTGAGCCTGCTGTACAAGCTGTCGCCCGAGGAATGCCGGTTGATCATGATCGACCCGAAGATGCTGGAACTTTCGGTCTATGACGGGATTCCGCATCTGCTGTCGCCGGTTGTCACCGACCCGAAGAAGGCGGTCGTCGCCCTGAAATGGGTCGTTGGCGAGATGGAAGAACGCTATCGCAAGATGTCCAAGATGGGCGTGCGCAATATCGACGGCTATAATGGCCGGGTGCGCGAGGCGATTGCCAATAACGAGATGTTCAAGCGCACCATCCAGACCGGGTTCGACGAGGATACCGGCGAGCCGGTGTTCGAGACGGAGGAATTCCAGCCGGTGGCGATCCCCTATATTGTGGTGATCGTGGACGAGATGGCCGACCTGATGATGGTTGCGGGCAAAGAGATTGAGGCCTGCATCCAGCGTCTGGCGCAGATGGCGCGGGCCAGCGGCATCCACCTGATCATGGCGACGCAGCGGCCTTCGGTCGATGTGATCACCGGCACGATCAAGGCCAACTTCCCGACCCGGATTTCGTTCCAGGTGACCAGCAAGATCGACAGCCGCACCATTCTGGGCGAACAGGGCGCGGAACAACTGCTGGGCATGGGCGACATGCTCTATATGGGCAATGGCGCGCGGATCACCCGGATTCACGGCCCCTTCGTTTCCGATGAGGAAGTGGAGGAAATCGTCAACCATCTCAAGAGCTATGGCCCGCCGGTCTATATGTCGGGCGTGGTGGAAGGGCCGGAGGACGACAAGGCCGACGATATCGACGCGGTGCTGGGGCTTTCGACCGGCGGCAATACCGACGGCGAGGATGCGCTGTACGATCAGGCCGTGGCGATCGTGGCGAAGGACCGGAAATGCTCCACCTCTTACATCCAGCGCAAACTGGGCATCGGCTATAACAAGGCCGCGCGTCTGGTGGAGCAGATGGAAGAAGAGGGCGTGGTCACCTCGGCCAACCATGTGGGCAAGCGCGAGATCCTGATCCCCGAGGCGTAAGGGTTTGGGGCCGCCCTGAGGGCGGCCCTTTTTCATGTCACGAGTGATGGGGATGGCGCCGTGATTGCCCCGGTTTTTCTTCTGGTCCTGTCGGCGCTGGGGGCGATTTACGCCCTGACCCAGCCCGGTGCTGCCGATTGGCTGCCGCTTGCCGGGCTGTCGGCGCTGGCGAGCCTGTTGCTGCTGCTGAAAGCGTGGTGGGGCGGGCGCGGCAGGGCGGTGCGCAGGCGCGCGGCCGCAAACCATATCATCGTCGATGGCTCGAACGTGATGCACTGGAAAGGCGGCCCGCCGCAGATCGGGCCCCTACGCGAGGTGATTGCGCGGCTGTTGGACGAGGGCTTTGCCCCCGCCGCCGTGTTCGATGCCAATGCGGGCCACAAGATCGGCGGGCGCTATATGCACGATCAGGCTTTGGGCCGCGCGATTGGCCTGCCGGCGGACCGGGTGCTGGTGGTGGACAAGGGCACGCCCGCCGATCCGGTGATTCTGGCCGTCGCGCGTGGCTATGGCGCGCGGATCGTGACCAACGACCGTTACCGCGACTGGCTGCACGATTACCCCGAGGCGGCCCAGCCCGGCACGCTGATCCGTGGCGGCTATCGTGACGGCCGGCTGTGGCTGGATCTGTAGGCGGCGGGGTTAGCCCGGCGTCGGCAGCGCCGGGGCGATCCGCGTCACGTCGCGCAACTGGCCGCCTTCGGCGAGGATTTCGCGCGGGGTGGGGTGGCTGATGAAATGCAGCGGGCTGGCGGTGGGGCCATAGGCGCCGCTGGTATGAAGGGCGATCAGGTCGCCTTCAGCCAGCGGGGGCAGCAGCACGCCGCCGCCGATCTTGTCGATCGAGGTGCAGAGCGGGCCGGAAAGATCGACCTTTTCCTCGCCGATCCCACCACCGACCTTGTGCATGACGTAGTTGCGGCGCAGCACCATGCCGAAATTGCCCGAGGCGGCGAGATGGGCGTTCATGCCGCCGTCGCAGATCGCAAGGCGGCTGCCGCGCGAGGCTTTGGTGGAGATGACGCGGGTGACGAAATAGCCCGCCTCGCCCACCAGAAAGCGGCCCAGTTCCAGCACGAGTTTCGTCTGGGCAAAGCGGGGTTCGCTGCGGAAGGCGCTCAGGTCCGGGCCGATGTCGGCGGCGATGTCAGGCAGGGACAGCGGCGTGTCGCCGGGGTGATAGGGGATGCCGAGGCCGGAGCCGAACACGAGTTTTTGCGGCGTCAGGCCCTGCGCCGCGCAGGTGTCGCGGAAGATCTGCAGGAAGATGCGCCAGTTTTCGGCTATGGCGGCGGGTTTCAGGCATTGGGTGCCGGAATAGATGTGCAGCCCGATCACCCGCAGATGCGGCAGGGCGAGGATCTGCGGCAGGATTTCGGGGGCGTCCTCGATGTCGATGCCGAAGGGGCTGGGGCGGCCCGCCATATGGTCGCCAAAGCCCTTGGGCACGCGGTCGGGGGCGAGGCGGATCAGCACGGGCTGCACGCGGCCCAGGGCGGCGGCGATGCGGTTGGCGGCTTGCGCCTCGCGCAGGCTTTCCAGCACCAGCTCGCCCAGCCCTGCCGCGATTGTCGCCTGCACTTCGGCGTCGCGCTTGGCCGGGCCGGTGAAGGAGGCGCGGTCGGGCGCCCATCCGGCGGCGCAGGCCAGCGCAAATTCACCGCCCGAGGACACGTCGATCAGATCGACGCGCGGTTCCAGCCAGGACAGCAGCGCCGGGTTGGGGTTGCATTTCATCGCATAGCTGAGCGCAAACCACTGGCCCAGCGTGGCGCGCAGATCGGCCAGACGGGTGTCGATGGCATCGGTGACATAGACATAGGCGGGGGTGCCGAACCGGCCCGCCGCCGATGCCAGCAGGGGGTCGAGATCAGGCTTCGGCATGGGCGTAGGCCACGATGGCCTGCACGGTGTCGAAATTTTCCAGCGTCACATCTGCGGGGCGCACCTCGATCCCGGCCTGTTCTTCGACAAAGGCGATGATGGTCATCATGGCGACGGAATCGAGCAGGCCGGAGGAGAACAGCTCGGTCTCCGGCGCGATGTCGTCTTCAAGGTTCAGGTCGTTGCGCAGATAGGCGATCAGGGTGTCGGCAGTCAGGGTCATGGCGTCCTCGGGGTGATCGGATCAGGGGCGCGCCTTGCAGGCGGCGATGACGGCGGGGCGATCAAGCTTGCCGCTTGCGGTGCGGGGCATGGCGCCGGGCCAGGGGTGCAGGCGGCGGGGCACCATGTAATGGGCCATGGTCTTGCGGCAATGGGCCAGAAGGGCGGCTTCGGTCGTGTCGGGCAGCAGGGTTGCGGCGACATGGACGGCCTGCCCCAGATCGGGGTCATCGGTGCCGTAAGCCACGACATCGGTGACAAGGCCGGATTTCGACACGAGGTCTTCAACCTCGGTCGGCGACAGGCGGAAGCCGAGGGTCTTAATCATGTCGTCCATCCGGCCCACGAACCACAGATCGCCGTCTTCGTCCACGCGGATCAGATCGCCCGACCAGACCACCGGCGCGTCGCCGATCAGCGGGGCGAGTTCGGGGCAGGGGCGGATTTTCTCGGCGGTCAGGTCGGGGCGTTCCCAGTAACCCATGCTGACGAGCGGGCCGGCATGGACCAGCTCTCCCTGTTCGCCCGGGCCTGCGGGGCCGATGCCGGGTTTGACGACAAACACCTGCGCATAGGGGATGCCCTGGCCGATGGAACCCATCTTGGCGGCAAAGCGGGCGGGGGGCAGGTAGGTAGACCGGAACGCCTCGGTCAGGCCATACATCAGGAAGATTTCGGCGCCGGGAAACACCTGCGGCAGCAAGGGCAGGATGTCGGGCGGGATCTTGCCGCCGGTATTGGTGATGCGGCGCAGGGCGGGCAGCGGGGTGGGGGCGTCGCGCAGGTAGCGGGCGATCTGGTTCCACAGCGGCGGCACGCCTGCGATGCCGGTGGCGCCATGGGTGGCGGCGCTGCGGATCACCTCGGACGGCATGGCGACGGGCTGGTGGATGACGGTGCCGCCCAGCAGCAGCATGGTGGTCAACTGGTTCAGCCCGGCGTCGAAACTGTAGGGCAGGACCGACAGCAGCCGGTCGTCTGCGGTCAGCCGCAGATATTCGGCCACGGCCTGCGCGCCGATGCGGATGTTGCTGTGGCTGAGCATCACGCCCTTGGGCATCCCGGTGGAGCCGGAGGTGTAGATGATCATCGCAAGGCTGGCCGGGTCGGGCGTGGCCTCGGGCGCGGTGGCGGGGGGCAGATCGTCCCAGCGCGTGGCGCCGTCGGGCAGGGTGCCTGCGCCGCGCGCCAGCATTGGCAGGGGCGTGGGCAGGGCGGCGACGACCGGGGCGGCGGCGGCGCGGCCCAGGATCACCGCGCGGGCGCGGCAATCGCCCGCGACATAGGCCAGTTGCGCGGGCGTCCATTGCACGTTCACATTGACCACCACGGCGCCGATCTTCAGCGCGCCGAACATGGCGGCAACCTCGTCAATCCCCTTGCGGACATGGACGATCACCCGGTCGCCTGCGGTGATGCCGCTGGCCAGAAGCCATGCGGCGACGCGATCCGCCTCGGCGGCGAGGTCGGCATAGGTGGCTTGTCGCTTGTCGTCGATCAGGGCGATCTTGGCGGCGCGGGCGGGCAGGTTGTCGGCCAGCAGGCGATACAGGGGCGCGCCGGTCATTTCGGGGCCTTCTTGGCAAAGATCGGCAGGCGCGGGTAGATTTTGGCGGGCGAGCCGATGGCGATGGAATCGGCGGGGACATTGGTGGTGACGCAGGTATTGGCACCGATGCGCACCCGGTCGCCGATCTTGATGCGGCCCAGCACGGTGGAGTTGACGCCGATGAACACATCGTCGCCGATCACCGGGGCGCCCGCGCCCATATTGGTGCCGATGGTGACATTGTGCATCACGCCGCAGCGGTCGCCGATCACCGCATCGGGGTGGATCGACAGCGAGCCTTCGGCATGGACGATGTGAAAATCCTTGCCGATCTGCGTCTGCGGCGGAATCCACACCTTGGTGACATTGAGGATGAACAGCTTCAGCACTCCGTAGCCCTTGTTCGCCAGCCAGCGCAGCGCCGGGTTGCGGAGGCCGATGGCAAAGCGGCCATAGCGATAGATGGCCAGCGACACGAAGGCGGGCTCGGTCAGGGACCGGCCGTGGCGGATGTAATCCTCTTTGATCTCTTTGAACACGGTGAAAGGCTTCCGTTAGGTCAATGGGGAATGGCTGCGGATTGCAAGGTGAAGGCCGAAAAGGGCAACGATATGGCCCGGATCGGGCAATCTGTGGTTAGGGGATCAGGTCAAGCGTGCGGGCGATTTCGCCCCAGTCGGCCTCGTATTCGCCATTGCCGCCGGTGGAGACGATGAAGGCGAAGCGCAGGCCCTGCCGGTCGGTGAAGATCTTCAGCGGCACGGTCATCCGGTCGGGGGGCTGGATGGTCAGCAGCGCGCTGCCGGGGGGCATGACGGCCACGCCGTTGCACATATGGCTGCCTTCGACCCCGGCGATGATGCGGGCACCGCCGCAGGCTTGCAGCAGGTCATCCAGCGGTGTGGTCATCGGGTCCAGCACGCGAAAGCCGCGGTCGCGTTCCAGCCGGGCGGCGATCTCCATCTCATTGCGCAGCACGCGGCGAGAGCCGGAAGTGCCGCGCAGCAGGAAGACGCCGGGATTGGGGGCAGGGGTCTGGCCAGCCAGCAGCCGCTGGCGCATCGCTTCGCCGCGGGCGGCCTTGTGCGGGTTGGGGGCGAGATCGTCGAACAGGATCAGTTCGTCGAAATGCGCGTCAGCGATGCGGCGGGGGGTCATGCCCAGCAGCGATTCAAAGCGCGGGATATTGCCGGGGCGGGGCCCAAGGGTCGCCACGGGCATGCCGGTTTCGGCGGCGAGGGTGTGGGTCAGGCAATCATCCAGCAGCCACATGCCGAACCAGCGGTTGCCGTTCCAGCTTTCATAGAATGCGCCGGACAGGGCCTCGCGCGGGCGGGGGCGCAGCGGGTTGCGGTGCTTTCGGGCGCGCAGGTGGTATTCGGCGTGCTGATGATACAGCACGCCATCCACCAGATCGACATCGCGCAGCCGGAAGCCGCGCGTGGCGGTCAGCGCCACGTCGCAATCGCCATGGCAGGCGGCGAGGGTGGCGGGCAGATCGGCAAATTCGGTGGCGCGGATACGGTCAATCTGATCGGGCAGGAAGATCGCGGGCGGCAGATATGCGGTTTGCGCCGGGGCGATTTCCCAGCTTTCGATGGCGAGATCGGTCAGGGCGGGGGGCTGATGCCCCGCCAGCCTGCGCAGCCGGTTGGTGATGGGTTTCACGAATGCCATGCGGGACTCCTGTCGCGCGATGATGGTCAGGCTAGGGCAGAAAGGCGGCGCGGGGAAGGAAAGCCGGGGTTGTGGGGCAGGTTTGGTCAGGGCGCGGGCAGGGCGGTGATCGCGTCGATCAGCGTTTGGGCGATCAGGGCATGGTCGTCCAGCGTCGGGTGCCAGTCGCAGGCGTGGCGGCCCAGCTTTGGCAGCGGGACCAGCGTTGTGGCAAGGCCCGTGCTGGCCAGTTCGGCCTGTGCGGCCTGATGGGCGGCGAGGATGTCGGCGCCGTATTCGGTGAACACCAGCAGCAGGATCTGCGCGTGCGGGGCCTCGGCGTGGCGTTGACGGGTGAAGGCGACCAGCGCGCGGGTGAAATCGGCGCGCAGGGCGGCGGCATCGGGCCAAGGCTCGCCGTCGCGCAGCGGGGTGGAGAAATCGTTGGAGCCCAGCGCGATGACGATGATCTGAGGCGGGGTTTCGGGCGGGGGCGGGTAGAGCATGGTCATCGTGCGCCCCGGATCGGCGCCGTCGTAATTGCGCACGAGGCCAAGGCCGGAGCGGGCGATGAGCCGGTAATCGGCGCCGAACTGCGCAGCGGTGCGCGGGCCGAAGGCGGCGCTGCTGTCGGTGGCGAGGAAGACGGTGTCGGGTGTGCAGGCGCGGTTGGTGGCGGTGTTGGCGTAACCCACGCTGTCGGAATCGCCGATGAAGTCGAACAGCCGGGCCGCCGGGGCCGGGGGTGGCAGAGCCGTGCTGCCGGGGGGCAGGAAGACGCCGCCGAACAGCGCCGGTCCGGGGCTTTCGCTCAGCTTTTCCAGTGCGATGTCATGCGGGCCGGGGGGCAGGCCGGTCAGATCGACCACCTGATTGCCGGTGCGGGTGAGGATCGCCACGGGGCGGCCATCCAGCGACAGGCGAAAGCGGTTGGCGGCATCATCGAACAGCAGGCGCAGGGCGGTGCCGGTGAAGCGGGCCCGCAGGTGCAGGCCGGGCCAGTCGTGCTGCAGCCCTTCGGGGGTGGCGGTGGCGAGGCCGGTGACCTGTGGCGCAAGGCGGGGCAGGGCGGTGACGGCAGAGGGGGGCAGCAGGGCGATCTGCGGCGCCCCCGCCAGCGGCTGGATCACCGGGGGCAGGGGGCGGGCTTCGGGTGCGGGCGGCTGCCGCAGGGCGAAGCCCGTCAAGGCCGCCGCCATGACCGGGGCGAGTGCCAGCGCCGCAATGCGTTTCGTCATGCTGCCCACTTTTCCAAGGCCCCGCCTGTACTCGTCTGTGATAGCGTGGAACCTTGGTGTGGGGCAGGGCAAATCTGCCCGGGACAGGAAGCCGCCCGCGTGCAGCATGACTCGCCCGACAAGACCAGCCGCAGATCGGCCCGCAGGCGGATGTGCGCTCCGCGCCCGTGCCTTGTGTGCCGGAGGCCACAGGTCAACGCGATGCCGTCAAGGGTGTTGTCGGGTGTGTCGCCGAAGACGGATGTGAAAAATCCGATGGAAACCATCAACAACACGGTCCGCCTGCCGGGCATGGGGCGCAGCAGGGCTGGACATCGGCGCCAGACCGGCCAAGGATGCAGGCAGATGAAATTCCCGGATCGACAGACGTGACCCCAGTTTTTCGCAACATTCTTGCGTTGATCATCGGCGCGGCGGGCGGGTCTGCGTTTTACATGCTGGATTTGCCGTTGCCCTGGATGCTGGGGGCGCTGTTTGCGGGCATGGCGGCCTCGCTCGGCGGGCTGCCGGTATTGCCGCCGGTGCGCATCCGGCCTGCGGTGGTGGCGGTGATCGGCGTCATGCTGGGCGCGCGCTTCACCCCGGCGGTGATGGATCATGCGGCGGCGTGGTCAGGCTCGCTGGCCTTGCTGCTGGTCTATATCTGCGTCGTTGCGGCGGTGATCGTGCCATTTTACCGGCTGTGCGGCAAGTTCGACTGGGTGACCGCCTATTTCGCCGGGATGCCCGGCGGGCTGAACGAGATGATCGAGATCGGCGAGGCGAAGGGGGCGGATGTGCGCAGCATCATTCTGGCCCACAGCCTGCGCATCGTGGTCACCATTGCGCTGATCGCGGTGTGGTTCCGGGTGATTCAGGGCCATGCGGTGAACAGCAGCCGCAACTGGGTGGCGCTGGATGCGGTAAGCCTGCCGGATGCCGCGCTGATGATCGGCTGTGCGGTGCTGGGGGCCTTTGGCGGCGGCTGGCTGCGGCTGCCTGCGGCCAGTTTTCTGGGGCCGATGATCCTGTCAGGCGCGCTGCATCTGAGCGGGTTGAGCGACGGGGCGCCGCCGACGCTGGTGGTGAATGCCGCGCAGGTCTTGCTGGGCACGGTGCTGGGCTGCCGGTTTCTGGGGGTGCGGCTGGTGGAACTGGCGCGGGCGGCGGTGCTCAGCCTCGGGTCAACCGTGCTGACGCTGGCGATCGCGCTGGTGTTCTGTCTGATCCTGCAGCGCTTTCTGGGCATCGGGTTCGAGCAGGCGATGCTGGCGCTGGCGCCGGGGGGCCTGACCGAAATGGGGCTGGTGGCGCTGGCGATCCATGCCGATGTGGCCTTTGTGGCGCTGCATCATGTGGTACGGATTCTGGTGGTGATCCTGCTGGCCCCGGCGCTGTTTTCGCTGGTGGCGCGGTTGGGGCGCCGGTAGCGCAATCAAACTCATATTGACATAAGTGTCATTATGGAGGAAATCGGAACCTTGCCGTGCGCAGGCGCGGTGGCACCCTGCGGAGGTCCGATGCCCCACGCCCGATATTCCCTGACGTTTGGCCTGCTGCTGCTGGCCGCCCCGCTGGGGGCCGAGCCGCTGCCGGTGCGCCTTGTGACGGCCCTTCCGGATGCGGCGCAGCGCGACGCGCTGTTCACCGGCACGATCGAGCCGCTGGATGATTTTGCCAGTGCCTTCCGCGACAGCGGGCGGCTGATCGCGGTGCCGGTGCGCGAGGGCGACCGGGTGGTCGCCGGGCAGGAACTGGCGCGGATCGACCCGACGCAGGCCGATGCGGCCTTGCGCGCGGCGCAGGCGGCGCTGACCGGGGCCGAGGCGGCGCTGCGTCAGGCGCAACAGGCGCGCGACCGGGCCGAGGGGCTGCTGTCGCGCGGTGCGGGCACGCGGGCCGATCTGGATGCGGCGACCGAGGCGCTGCTGGCGGCGGTGTCGGGGCGCGATCAGGCGGCGGCGGCGCTGACCAAGGCGCGGTCGAACCAGCGCGACACGGTGCTGCGCGCGCCGCAGGCCGGCACGGTGACGGCGCGCAGCGGCGAGCCGGGGCAGGTGGTGGAGGCCGGGCAGGCCGTGGTGCAGATCGCCGCCGATACCGGGCTGGAGGCGGTGTTCAACGCGCCCGACGCTGTGGATCTGGAGGCGTTTCTGGGGCATCCGGTGACGCTGTCCTTCATCGACCGGCCCGAGGTGACGCTGCCCGCCGCGATTTCCGAAGTGGCGCCGCTGGTCGATGCCGCGACCGGATCTGTCAAGGTGAAGGCGCGTGTCGATGGTATGCTGCCCGAGGGCATGGCCTTTGGCAGTGCGGTGGTGGGCAAGATCGGCTTGCCGCTGCCCGGAGGGATGTCGCTACCTTGGACGGCGCTGACCACGCAGGGCGGCAAGCCTGCGGTCTGGGTGGTGGACCCGGCTTCGATGACCGTGACGCTGACCCCGGTGGTGGTGGCGGATTATGGTGCGGCGGTGGTGCGCCTGTCGGGTGGGCTGGAACCGGGGGCGCTGGTGGTGACCGAAGGGTCACAACTGCTGTATCCCGGGCGGGCGGTGATCAAGGTGGAGGACGCGCAATGACGCGGTGGACCGCAGCCCGCGCGCTGCCGCTTCTGGCGCTGCTGGCGCTGCCCGTATCGGCGCAAGAGGCGCCGCCGCCCCGGCCCGTGGTGTCGGAATTGGTGACGGAAGGCCCGCTGCGCCAGCGCAGTTTCGCCGGGCAGATCGAGGCCGAGGTGTCGGCGGTGCTGGCCTTTCAGACATTGGGCCGGGTGGCGACGCTGCCGGTGGCGGCGGGGGATCGCGTGGCCGAAGGGCAGGTGCTGGCGACGCTGGATCAGGTGACGCTGGCCGAGGATGTGGAGGCGGCGCAGGCCGCGCTGGCCGGGGCGCGCGCCAGTGCGCAACTGGCGGCGCAGACGCTGACCCGCACGCAAGAGCTTTCGCGCCGGGGTGTCAGCGCCGAGGCGCAGCTGGAGGCGGCGCAAAGCGCGCGCGACACGGCGGCGGCGCAGGTGCTTTCCGCCGAGGCGGCGCTGGCGCAGGCCGAGGATGCCGCGCGCTTTGGCGTGCTGACCGCGCCGATGGCGGGGATCGTGCTGTCCACCTCTGTCACGCCGGGCACGGTGGTGTCGCCCGGCACGCCGGTTCTGCAACTGGCGGGGCTGACGGGGCGCGAGGCAGTGATCGACGTGCCTGCCGAATATCTGGCGCTGCTGGCGCCCGATGCCGAATTCACCCTGCGCGGCCATGGCGACGATCAGGGGCCGATCACCGGCAAGCTGAAACTGGTGGAGCCGACCGCCGATCCCGGCACGCGCAGCCGCCGCTTGCGGCTGACGCTGGGCGAGATTCCGGCGGCGTACCGGCTGGGCAGCCTGATCACCGCGACGCTGGCCGGGGTGCCCGAAGGTGTGGTGACGCTGCCCGCAACGGCGGTGTTCGGCCCGGCAGAGGCGCCGCAGGTCTGGCGCGTGGGCGAGGGCCGGGCGGTGGCGGCGGTGCCGGTGGTGCTGGGCGAGCCATTGGGCGACCGGGTGGTGGTGACGGGCGGAATCGCGCCCGGTGAGGAAATCGTGGTGAAGGGGGTGCATTCCCTGACGCCGGGCCAGATCGTGGGCGGAAGGATCGAATGATGCGTGGGTTCAACCTTTCCGACTGGGCGCTGAAGCACCGGTCCATGGTGTGGTATCTGATCCTTGTCTCGCTGCTGGCGGGGGCGATCGGCTATAGCTCGATGGGGCGCGAGGAAGACCCGTCTTTCACCATCAAGACCATGATCATCGCGGCGGCGCTGCCCGGCGCCACGACCGAAGAAACGGTGACGCAGGTCACCGAACGGATCGAGAAAAAGCTGCAGGAGCTGGAAAACCTGAAACTCACCCGGTCGGAAACCCGGCCCGGGTCTGCCACGGTCTATCTGGAACTGCGCGACGATACCCCGGCCAAGGATGTGGCGCCGACATGGGCGCGGGTGCGCAACATGATGACCGATATCCGCGCCAGCTTTCCGGCGGAATTCGCGGGGTTTTCGTTCAATGACAGTTTCGGCGATGTCTATGGCAACATCTATGCCTTCACCGCTGACGGCTTTTCGCCGCGCGAGGTGAAGGATTGGGCCGAAACCGCGCAAAGCGCCATTCTGGGGCTGGAGGATGCGGGCAAGGTCGATCTGATCGGCGTGCAGGACGAGGTGATCTATATCGAGTTTTCCGCCCGCAAGCTGGCGGCGCTGGGGCTGGATCAAGGGGTGGTGCTGGATACGCTGGCGCAGCAGAACGCCATCGTGCCCTCGGGCATCATCCGCACCGCGCAGGAACAGGTGCTGGTGCGCGTGTCCGGCCGGTTCTCGGCGGCCGAGGAACTGGCGGCGACGACGCTGCGGGTGGGCGACACCTTCTTTGCGCTGGCCGATGTCGCGACGGTACGGGCCGGTTATGAAGACCCGCCGGGCGAGTTGTTCCGCTATGACGGCAAGCCCGCGATTGCGCTGATCGTGGGGATGCGGGCGGGCGCCAATGTGCAGCAGTTCGGTGCGGCGCTGGATGTGCTGACCGAGCGGTTGTCGGCGCAGTTGCCGGTGGGGATCGAGTTGCACAAGGTGGCCGATCAGCCGCATGTGGTGGAGGAATCGGTCAACCACTTTCTGCGCGCGCTGATCGAGGCGGTGGTGATCGTGCTGGCGGTCAGCTTCGTGTCGCTGGGGATGCGCGCGGGGCTGGTGGTGACGATGACCATTCCGCTGGTGCTGGCGCTGACCTTCGTGATCCTGCACATCATGGGGATCACGCTGCAACGCATCTCGCTAGGGGCGCTGATCATCGCGCTGGGTTTGCTGGTGGATGATGCGATGATCGCCATCGAGACGATGATTTCGCGGATGGAGCTGGGCGAAAGCCGCGAAAAGGCGGCCAGCTATGCCTGGACCTCGATTGCCTTTCCGATGCTGTCGGGCACGCTGATCACCATGGCGGGGTTCATCCCCATCGGGCTGAACTCGTCGGCGGCGGGGGAATACACGATCTCGCTGTTCTATGTGATCGTGATTTCGCTGTTGCTGTCCTGGGTGGTGGCGGTGCTGTTCGCGCCGATCCTGGGCACGACCTTCCTGCCCAAGACGATGAAGCACCACAACCCCGAACCGGGCCGGATGCGCCGCGCCTTTCACTGGCTGTTGCGGCTGGCGATGCGGGCGAAATGGGCGACGGTGGCGATCACCTTTGCGATTTTCGTGGGGGCGATCTTCGGGATGCGGTTCGTGGAACAGCAGTTCTTCCCGACCTCGGACCGGCCCGAACTGGTGATCGACGTGACGCTGCGGCAGAATTCGTCGTTCAAGGCGACGGATGCGGTGATGGCCGATCTGGATGGCTGGTTGGGCCAGCAGGAGGAGGCGAGCTATTGGTCCACCTATGTGGGCCGGTCGGCGCCGCGCTTCATTCTGGCCTTCGATGCGATGACGCCGACGCAGAACTTTGGCCAGATCGTGGTGATGACCGAAAGCCTTGAGGCGCGCGATGCGCTGAAGGCCAAGGCCGAGGCGCTGGCGGCAACCCTGCCGGGGGTGGATCTGTTCCCGAAATATCTGGAGCTTGGCCCGCCGGTGGGCAAGCCGGTGCAATACCGCCTGTCCGGCCCCGACCCGGACCGGGTGAGCGATCTGGCGCGCGAACTGGCGGCGGTGGTGGCGCAGGATGCGCGGCTGGCCAAGGTGACCCTGAACTGGAGCGAGCCTGCCCGCGTGGCGCGGGTGGTGCTGGATCAGGACAAGCTGCGCCAGTTGGGCCTGACGCAGACCGATGTGGCGCAGGCGCTGTATGGGTTGTTCGACGGGGCCACGGTGACGGAACTGCGCGACGGCAAGACGCTGATCGACGTGGTGGCGCGCGGCACGGCGGTGGACCGGTCGTCCATCGCGTCGTTGCAGAACCTGCAACTGGGCAATGCGGCGGGGCAGCCGATTCCGCTGGTGTCTTTCGCCACGCTGGAATGGGCGACCGAACAGCCGGTGATCCACCAGCGCAACCGCGTGCCGACGGTGACGGTGAAGGCGGCGGTGGCGACCAAGGATCAGCCCGCCACCATCGTGACCGCCTTGCAGCCCGCCATCGACGCCTTCGCGGCCAAGCTGCCTGCGGGCTATCTGCTGGAACTGGGTGGCGCGGTGGAAAACAGCGCCGACAGTCAGGCACCGATTGCGGCGGTGGTGCCGGTGATGCTGCTGATCATGGTGACGCTGGTCATGGTGCAGATGCAGGGGTTCCGGCTGATGGGGATCGTGCTGGCGGTGGCGCCGCTGGGCATGATCGGCGTGGTGATCGCGCTGGTCTCTTCGGGCGCGCCGCTGGGATTCGTGGCGATTCTGGGGGTGCTGGCGCTGATGGGCATCCTGATCCGCAACTCGATCATCCTTGTGCATGAGGTGGAAGAACTGCTGCACAAGGGGCGCGACCGCTGGCAGGCGGTGTTCGAGGCGTCGGACAGCCGGGCGCGCCCGATCCTGCTGACGGCGGCGGCGGCGAGCCTCGCGCTGATCCCGATCTCGCGGCAGGTGTTCTGGGGGCCGATGGCCTATGCGATGATGGGGGGCATCGTGGTCGGCACGCTGATCACGCTGATCTTCGTGCCGGCGCTGTATTGCGTGGTGTTCCGGCTGCGCCCGCCGGTGCCGCAATGATCTGCGCGCGGGCGGTTGATCACCGCCCCGCCGTCGCGGCACAGCGGCGCGAGAAGATGCGCGCCCGGCTGGTCGAGGCGGCGGTGCTGGTGATCGCGGCCAAGGGGATGGATCATGTGGTGATCGAGGATGTGATCGCGGCGGCAGGCGTGTCGCGCGGCACCTTCTACAACCATTTCCCGGCGGTGCCCGATCTGATGCAGGCCGCCAAGGATGCCTTGGGCAATGAGTTGCTGCTGATGGTGCTGGAGGAGACGGCGGCGATTGCCGACCCGGCAGACTCCTGCGCGCGGGCGCTGTTGCTGGCGCTGGCCACCTCGGCGGCCTATCCGCTGCTGGCGCGGTTCTCGGCGCAGATCGGGATGCATTTCCTTAGCCCCGGCAATCTGGTGGCGGACCTAGTGCCCCCCCTGCTGATCCGCGGGATGGAGGAGGGGCGGTTCTGCCGCATGTCGGTGCCGCTGGCGCTGGAAGCGCTGACCATGGTGTTCATGTCGGCGCTGCGGCGGCAGGCGCAAGACGCGGTCCTGCCCGCGTCCGAGGTGGTGGCGGCGCTGCTGCGGCTGCTGGGCGTGGCACCGGACGAGGCGGCGGCGCTGGCCGCGCAGCCGGTGGAGGCGCTGCGCCCCGCGCCCGACGGGTTGATCGCGCGGTCGGATGCGGTGCTGCGGGGCGCTGCGTAAGGGGTCAGCGCAACTGCACCGGCAGGTGGATTTTGTGCCATTGGCGTCAGGTGTGGCGGCGGCAGCGTGCTTTGGCCTGAATCGCTCAAGATGGTTGGGCATTGCGCCAAGACATTCGAGCGCCGCCGCGCAAGCGCTGGTGACCCCGGATGGATTCGAACCATCGACCTGCCGCTTAGGAGGCGGCCGCTCTATCCCCTGAGCTACGAGGCCAAACCAGCGCGCCCTTCATGCTGGCAAACGCGGTCTGTTGCAAGGTTTTCTACGGAAAATGAAAAAGGGGGAGTGAAATTTGGCCCACCACTCCCCCTTCAGTCCATCGCGCCGGTTGAGAGCTTGCAAGGCGCGCGGGATTGCGTCAGTCTTGTGACTGTTAGCGCTAACTATACCCTGTGACGTGCCCTTGGACAAGCCATTCTTTTGGCGCTAACACTATAGGCATTCCGAACCGGAGATTGCAGCCAGTGACCAAAGCCCCCGTTGTTGACCCCCGCCGCACCCTGACCCTGCGTGATGTATCCGAAGCCTCGGGTGTCAGCGAAATGACGGTGAGCCGGGTGTTGCGCAACCGGGGCGATGTATCGGATTCGACCCGGGAAAAGGTGCTGCACGCGGCGCGCAGTCTGGGCTATGTGCCCAACAAGATCGCGGGGGCGCTGGCCTCCCAGCGGGTGAACCTTGTCGCGGTCATCATCCCCTCGATGTCGAACATGGTGTTCCCCGAGGTGATGATGGGGATTTCCGACACACTGGAGGATACCGGGCTGCAGCCCGTGGTCGGCATCACCAACTATTCGCCCGAGCGCGAGGAGAGCGTGCTGTATGAAATGCTCAGCTGGCGTCCCTCGGGGGTGATCATCGCGGGGCTGGAACACAGCCCGGCGGCCCATGCCATGCTGGAAAGCGCGGGCATCCCGATCGTCGAGATCATGGATATCGACGGCACTCCGGTGGACAGCGCGGTGGGGATTTCGCATCGCCGGGCCGGGCGGCAGATGGCCGAGGCGATCATCGCGGCGGGCTATCGGCGCATCGGCTTTCTGGGCACCAAGATGCCCGACGATCATCGCGCCCGCAAACGGCTGGACGGGTTCCGCGAGGGGTTGGCGCGCGCGGGGCTGACGCTGGCGGACGAGGAATATTATCGCGGCGGCTCGGCTCTGCTGAAAGGGCGCGAGATGACCGAGGCGATCTTGAAGCGGACGCCCGATCTGGATTTCCTCTATTACTCCAATGACATGATCGGTGCGGGTGGGCTGCTTTACTGTCTGGCGCAGGGAATTGACGTGCCGGGCACGCTGGGTCTTGCCGGGTTCAACGGGGTGGAGCTGCTGGATGGCCTGCCGCGCAAACTCGCCACGATGGATGCCTGCCGCCGCGAGATCGGCATCCATGCCGCCGAGATCATCGCAGGCAAGCGCCCGACCGGCGTGATCGGCGGCGAGGTGATCGAACTGTTTCCAAAGCTGCAGCCGGGCGACACCATCCGCAAGGTGTGATGCCGCCCGCGATGCTGGCCTAGCGGAGCAGCGAATCGAACAGGCCATACGCCCCGGCCTGAGCCGAGAGCGCGCGGCCCTGCCCGGTGTCGTTGGCATAGGCGACAACCGCGCTGTAGGTGCCTGGCCCGAACGACCCGTCGAGGCTGCTGCGATAATAGCCATAGGCGGCCAGTTGCTGCTGGATGCGGCGGCGGTCGGTATAGCCGTAAGAGTTGAAAGCCTGTGCCACCGGGCTGGAATAGATCGACGGCTGATAGACCGGCGCGGGACGGTAAACCGGCGGCGGGGCATAGACGGGTGCCGGGCGATACACTGGTGCGGGTTGATAGATGGGCGCGGGCTGGTAGACGGGCGGCTGCACATAGACCGGGGCGGGCTGGGCCATATAGTAACGCGGTTGTTGCTGTTGGCGGCGCAGATCGTCGAAGATGCGGTCCATCACCATGGCGGCGGCGACGCCTTGCAGGAATTTTCGTTCATTGTTGCCAAAGGCCTGTGCGGGCGCCACGCTGGCGCCCATCAGGGCAAGGGCGGTGGCTCCGGCTATTGCGGCCCGGGCAACCGTGGTCCGGGCGTGCGGCGAGGTAGAGACAGCGGGCAGCATGTCGTGTCCTTTCGGGAAGCTGTTGCATTGCTGACCCAGATGCGCCGCAGTGCTGCGCTAGGCAAAAGCCGCCGCTTTGATATCGGATAGCAGAGCTCTTTTTGGCGCAGGTAACCCGTCGCCTCTTGATCTTTCACCGGGCGGGGCGGACAACCCGTTCACTCAAAGGTTGCAGAAGGTTACGTGCCATGGCCATATTATACGCGCCCCAGTCCACCCCGCTTCCAGATTTCCATGCGGGTATTTCAGACCCCTACCGCTGGGCCAAGGCGACTGCATTCAGCTATACAGCGGGCACCTTCGACATCGGGTTTCTGGGCGCGCAGGTGACCATCGCCGATATTGCCACCACGGGCGGCTATGCCGCGCAACTTGACGATCTTTCCTATTTCGGGGTGCTTGGGAATGACGTCGAGGTAGGCAGCAATGGTGTGCTGAAAGGTGGCCATGCCAAGCTGATTGTCGCGGGAACAACCGGCAGCACTGACGGCTTCATCATCCTCGACATCAATGTGGAGGTCAGCCGGATTCAGGCCGTCGGCGAAACGCCGGATGCGCGGGACGATGCGGCGCTGATCCGTGCGCTGCTGACGGGGGATGACATCCTGCTGGGTGTCGAAGGCAGTTGGAGCGATGAAACCCTGTCGGGGGGCACCGGCAAGGATGCGTTGCTTGGCTATGAAGGAGACGACCTGCTGAATGGCGGCCGCGGCGGTGATCTGGTTCTGGGCGGTGCCGGGGCAGACCGGCTGATCGGCGGTGATGGGCGCGATTTGCTGGCCGGGGGCGCCGGGGCCGATGTGCTGCGCGGCGATGCGGGTGCGGATGTGCTTTATGCCGAAAGCGGCGCCGACAGCCTGGCTGGCGGGCAAGGCGCCGATCTGTTCATCCTGACCAGCCAGTCTGATGGTGCCTGTATCCTTGATTTCGAGGCGGGCCGCGACCTGATCGGGCTGGAGTTCGCGCATACCGGCTTTCGGGATATTCGAATCACCGCTGATGGCGCAGGTGGTACACGGATCGAGGTTCAGGGGATCAGCTTTACCCTGCGCGGCGTGCGCCCTGCCCAGCTTGAGGCCGCCGATTTCCGCTTTGCCCATGTGACAGAATCGCGGTTGGAGGCAGCTTTGGACCATTTCTATGACGGTTGGGCATACGCCTGATCCGATGGGGCCTATACAGGATTGCGCCTTTGCTCTATGCGCATCTCCCAAGGCTCCGATGATTCCGGGGCGATCCTGCATTGGGAGGCAGGGTCGCGAGGGGAACGCACGGGCCGTCACAGGGCCAAGATTGCCCCCTCAAGGTAGAAATATGAACGAACTGAATATCGCGGCGCCGCTGGCAGCGGCCCTCGCAGCCAAGGGCTATGAAGCCCTTACCCCCGTGCAAATGGCCGTTCTGGCAGATGAGGTCGAAGGGCGCGATGCGCTGGTTTCGGCCCAGACCGGATCGGGCAAGACGGTGGCCTTCGGCCTTGCCATGGCACCCGAAGTGCTGGCCGGTGCCGACCGCCTGTTGTTCGCCGATACGCCGCTGTCGCTGATCATCGCGCCGACCCGCGAGTTGGCGCAACAGGTCGCCCGCGAGCTGGACTGGCTTTATGCCGAGGCGGGCGCGATCATCGCCACCTGCGTCGGCGGCATGGATTACCGTGCCGAACGCCGCACGCTGGAACGTGGCGCCCATATCGTTGTCGGCACCCCGGGCCGTCTGCGCGACCATATCGAACGCGGCAGCCTTGATCTGTCGAAGCTGAAAGTCGCCGTGCTGGACGAGGCCGACGAGATGCTGGATCTGGGCTTTGCCGAGGATCTGGAATTCATCCTGTCCTCCGCCCCGGAAGAGCGCCGCACGCTGATGTTTTCGGCGACCGTGCCGAAGGAAATCGCCGAACTGGCGAAAAGCTTCCAGCGCGACGCGTTGCGCCTGCAGACGCAGGGCGAGGCGAAACAGCACGTCGATATCGAATATCGCGCGCTGAACGTCACCGCCCGTGACAAGGAACACGCGATTTTCAACGCGCTGCGCTATTATGAAGCGCGCACCGCGATCGTGTTCTGCAAGACGCGGATGAACGTGAACCATCTGCTGGCCCGCATGGGCAACCGTGGCTTTCAGGTTGTTGCCCTGTCGGGCGAGCTGAGCCAGACCGAGCGGATGCACGCGCTGCAAGCGCTGCGCGATGGCCGGGCCCGGGTCTGCATCGCGACCGACGTGGCCGCGCGCGGCATCGACCTGCCGGGGCTGGAACTGGTGATCCATGCCGATCTGCCCTCCAACTCGGAAACCCTGCTGCACCGTTCGGGCCGCACCGGGCGCGCCGGGCAAAAGGGTGTTTCGGCACTGATCGTGCCGCCCGCCGAATTCCGCAAGGCGCAGCGCCTGCTGGCGGGCGCCAAGGTCGTGGCCGAATGGGCCAAGGCGCCTTCGGCGGAAGAAGTGCAGGAACGCGACGATGCTCGCCTGCTCGACCACCCGGCACTGGCGCAGGCCCCGGGCGACGAGGCCGCGCTGGCCCAGACCCTGCTGGCCCGCCATGACGCCGACCATATCGCCGCCGCTTTCGTGCGCCTGTGGCGCGAGGGCCGCTCGGCCCCCGAAGTGCTGCAGGACAGCCTGCCGCCCGCCGGGGCGCAGGCCCCGCGCGAACGTGGCGAATTTGGCGACAGCGTGTGGTTCAGTCTGTCGGTCGGCCATACTGGCCGCGCCGAAGCGCGCTGGCTGCTGCCCAAGATCTGTGATGCGACCGGCATCACCAAGAACGAGATCGGCGCGATCCGGGTGCAGCAAGACAACACTTTCGTGCAGATCGCCAAAGCGGTGGCCGGTAAGTTCGGCGCCCGGATGGAGATCGAGCCGGGCGTTGACATGACCCGCCTTGACGGCGAACCCAACCTGGCCCGCCCCGAACGCCCGGCGCCGCGCCCGCGCGGTGACAAGCCCGCCTATACGCCCAAACCCTCGCGCTTTGTCGAGGATGGCGAAGAAGCCGCACCGCGCAAGCCCTATGTCAAGCGCGAAGCGGCCTCGGACGCCAAGCCTTATGCGAAACGCGACGATGCAGAGCGCAAGCCCTACACCCCGCGTGAGGGTGCCGAACGCAAGCCCTACGCGCCGCGCGCCGATGCCGAACGCAAGCCCTATACGCCGCGCGAAGGCGCCGAGCGTAAACCGTGGTCGCCCGAAGAGTCCGACCGCAAACCCTATGCCCCGCGCGAAGCGGCCGAGCGCAAGCCCTATGGCGACCGCAAAACCGCGCGTGGCGAGGCGGAAACCGAACGCCGCACCTATGCGCCGCGCTCGCTTGATCCGGCCAAACGCGCCCCGCGTCCGGCAGGTGAAGACGGCCCGCGCAAGCCCTATGCCAAGCGTGATGATGCGGCAGGCCCCAAAAAGCCCTACGCCCCGCGCGCCGAAGCTCCGGCTGAAGGCGGCGAGCGCAAGGCCCGCTGGAAAACCGGCGACCGCCCGGCGGAAAAACCTGCGGCGCGCTCGGCTGGCTACAAATCCTTCGGCGGTGGCGCTGACAAGCCGGCTCGCGCCGGGGGCTTCAAATCGCATGCTTCGGAAGGCAAGACCTTCGGCAAGCCCGGCGCCAAGGCGAAACCTGCCCCGGCCCGTTTCGATGCCAAGGACACGTCCAAACGTTTCGTGCCGCCGAAAAAGAAATAAGTCTTTCATCTTGGCTTAAATATCCTCGGGGGGTGAGCCCGGGACGGGCGAGGGGGGCTGAAAGCCCCCCTTTCCTATTTCACCAGCGCCTTGATTCCTGCGACATGCGCCGGGCTTGCGCCCTGCGCGTCTGCGGCCAGTGCCGCCACCTCCGCCGCCAGTGCCTCGCGCGGCACCAGCCGGTCCACCAGACCCCAGCTCAGCGCCTCGTCTGCCGTGGCTTTCACCCCGGCCATCAGGATCATCTTTGCCCGCGACGGCCCGACCAGCGCCACCAGACGCGGCGGATCAGACGGCTGTGGCAGGAAACCCAACTTCATCACCGGGTAAAAGAACTTCGCCTCGGGCACCGCGATGCGCAGATCGCAGGCCAGCACCATGCCCATCGCACCGCCCGCCAGCGTGCCGTTCAGCGCGGCGATGGTCAGGCAGGGCAGCGCGGCAATCGTGCCCGACAGCCGTTCCCATACGTCATCCGTGGCCAGCCCGGCGCGCGCCTCGTCCAGATCGGCCCCGGCGGAAAACACCTTGCCCTCGCCGGTCAGCACCAGCACCCGCGCGCCCTCTGCCGCCGCCCGCCCGGCAATCGCCGCGATCTCTTCCAGCATCGCCTTGGTCAGCGAGTTCGCCTTGTCGGGCCGGTTCAGCCGCACCGTCCAGACCCCGCCGTCAATCTTCAGTTCAATCATGCGATCAGTCCCACTTCCTTGCGTATACCTTCGTCGCGCAGCGACACTTCCTGCCCTGCCCATTTTGCCCCTGCCGGGCCCGCCAGCCACAGCAGCGCCCGCGCCGGCCAATCCGCCGGGATATGCGCCGCAGGGTCCAGCTGGCTGACGGCGTTCAGCCCCGAGGCCTTGATCTTCACCTGCATCTCGGTCGCCACAGTGCCGGGCGACAGGCCGATGGCGTGCAGCCAGTGCCCCTCTTCCTCGTGCAGCGCGCGGGTCAGCATGGCAGCCCCGGCCTTGCCGGCGCAATAGGCGCTCCACCCTTCCAGCGGGCGATGCGCCGCGCCGGAAGAAACGGTCAGGATCGTGCCCGCCCCTTGCGCCCGCATCAGCGGCACCGCTGCGCGCATCCCGTGAAACACGCCGGTCAGGTTGATGTCGATGGCGCGGCGCCACGCCGCAGGGTCCGCCTCGGCCAGCCGGGCGATCGGGTCGATCACCCCCGCATTGTTCACCAGCACATCCAGCCGCCCCCAGCGCGCCTGCACCGCTGCAAAAGCCGCCTGAACCGCCGCCCAATCCGCCACATCGCAGCCCAGCCCCAGCGCGTCGCCGGGCAGGCCCGCCGCCAGCGCCTGCACCGCTGCCCCGTCGCGTGCCAGCAGCGCCACATGCGCCCCCGCCGCCGCAAAGATCTGCGCTGCCGCCGCACCGATCCCCCGGCTTGCCCCGGTGATCACGACCACCTTACCTTGCATCCACCCCTCCTGCCTCTGCACCATCTTCCCTCGTCGCCGAAAGATTGTTACCTCAGTCACAAAGGCCCCGGAACCCCCTACTCCCCCTTGACCGGGACGGGGCCACAAGCAGATGCTCGGGCATCATTTAAGACAGGAAGGTTTCGTTATGGCCCAATGGAAATTCATGTGCACGACCGCGTTTGTGGCGCTCGTGGCCGGCAATGCCGCCCTTGCCGATGTGACGCCGGAAGAGGTCTGGGCGAACTGGAAGGATATGGCAACCTCAGCCGGGGAAACGCTGACCGTCGCAAGCGAAGGCCGCGACGGCGATACGCTGGTGGTTTCGGGGTTCAAGCTGGTGTCCGGTGATACCACGGCCGATGCCACAATCACCATCGACCAGATCGACCTGACCGATAACGGCGATGGCAGCGTGGATGTCACGCTCAGCAACAGCTACCCGCTGGTCATCCGCGCCGCGGGCGAGGTGGGCAAGCCTGACGTGACCACCAAGGTCAGCATCAGCCACCCGGATCTGACGATCACCGTCTCGGGCAGCGCCGCCGAGATGCGTTATGACTTTGAAGGGCCGAGCCTGCTGGTCAAGTTCGAAGGCGTCGAAGGCGCCGATGCCACCGAGGTTCCCAATGATCTGGTGGCCGAACTGGTGATGACCGCCCTGTCGGGCAATTACATCGTGGCAGGGGCGGCGGATGCCAAGGCTATCAGCAGCAGCATGTCCGCCGACAGCCTGTCGATGGTCATCAAGGGCACCAACCCCGAGGATCAGTCGAAGATCGACGCCAAGATTGATCTGTCGGCCCTGACGGGCACCTCCACCGCCAAGACCGTCGCCGATATGGCTGATCTCGCCGCCGCGCTGAAGGCCGGCCTGACCGCCGAGGGCAATTTCGCCTATGCCGCCGCCACGATGAACATGCTGGTGACGGATGCGAAGGGCGATACCAAGCTCAGCAGCTCTGCCTCGGGCGGCGAGATCAATTTCGCCATGGATGCCAGCCGCCTGTCCTATGGCGGCGCTGCCCGCGATGTCAGTGCCACGATGTCGGGGCCGGAAATCCCGTTCCCGCAGCTGAACCTCGCCTACAAGGAAGGGGCGTTCAACTTCCTGATGCCGGTGTCGAAGTCCGACAAGCCGGCGGATTTCGGCCTGATGCTGAAATTGGCCGGACTGACGGTTTCGGAAGAGATCTGGTCGATGTTCGATCCGGGCAAGCAACTGGCGCGCGATCCGATGACGCTGGTGATCGACACCAAGGGCACCGCGACGCTGAATGTCGATCTGATGGACGAAGCCTCGATGACCGCGCTGGGGGATGACGCGCCGGGGGAACTGAATTCGCTCAACGTCTCGGCACTGCAACTGACGGCAGCGGGGGCTGATATCACCGGCTCGGGTGCGCTGACCTTCGACAATACCGACATGACCACCTATGAAGGCTTCCCGGCGCCGACCGGCACGGTCTCGCTGAAAGGTGTGGGGGTGAACGGGTTGCTGGACAAGCTGATGGCCATGGGTCTGGTGCCGGAAGATCAGATGATGGGCGCGCGGATGATGCTGGGCATGTTCGCCAAGGTGGTGGAGGGCGAGCCCGACACCATGACCTCGACGCTGGAGTTCAAGGACAAGCACTTCTTTGCCAACGGCATGCAGCTTCAATAAGCTGCGCGGCGAAGCACCCTTCCGGCCGCCCGCGCCTTCGTGCCGGGCGGCCTTTTCATTGGAGCCGACATGACCCCGACCGAAGTTTTTGCCGATCTGCACCGCGCCGCCGAGGCGCTGGGGGGCGCCCGGCTGTTCACCGTTTCCGTGCAGGACACTGCGGCGGGGCTGGCGCGGCGGGCCTATACCTCGGATGCGGCGGCCTATCCGCTGTCGGTGCCCAAGCCGATTCAACAGGATGACTGGTCGCGCCGCGTGCTGATCGAAGGCCAGCCCTTCATCGCCAATACCACCGCCGAATTCGCCCCGTATTTCTTCGATCATGCGCAGATCAACGCGCTGGGCTGCTTTTCCGCCGCCAATCTGCCGGTGATCGTGGCGGGCGAGGTGTTGGGCACCATCAACATTCTGGATGTGGAGGGGCACTTCACCCCCGCCCGTGTTGCCGCCCTGCAAGCCCTGATCGCCGACCGGCTGGACCGGATCGCCGCCGCCATGCAGGCGGTGCCGATGGGCGGATCGGGGGTCGAGGCGCGGCTGGCGCGGCTGCGGGTGCGCATGGTCGAGGCGGGGGTGGATCTGGTGGCGCTGGCGCCGGGCGCGCATATGCGCTGGCTGTGCGGGTTTGCCCCCCATGCGGATGAACGCGCCTGTCTGGCGCTGATCGGGCACCGGGGCGCGGGTTTCCTGATGCCGGTGCTGAATGGGGACGACGCGCGGCAGCACTGCGACTGGCCGTTCTGGGCTTGGGCGGATGACACCGGCCCCGATGCCGCGCTGGCGCAGGCGCTGGCCGAGCTTGGCCCGGTGGCGGCGCTGAGTCTGGATGAAACCATGCGCGCCGATCACGCGCTGTTGCTGCTGGATGCGCTGCCCGGCGTGGCGCGCAGCTTTGCCGCCGATACCGTGGGCGCGCTGCGGCTGTGCAAGGATGCCAGCGAAATCAGCGCCCTGCGCGAAAACGCCCGCATCGCCGATCTGGCGCAAACCGCCCTGCGCGCCGCCATCCGCCCCGGCGTGACCGAACGCGAACTGGCCGAGGCTGCCCGCGCCGCCTTTCGCGCCGAAGGGGCGGTGCCCGAATTCACCATCGTCGGCACAGGGGGCAACGGTGCCTTTCCGCATCACCACACCGGCGAGACGGTGGTGCAGCCGGGCGATGCCATCGTCTGCGACATCGGCGCGCGCAAGGACGGCTATTATTCCGACATCACCCGCATGGCCTGCTGCGGCACGATGCCCGAAGGCTATGCTGCGGTTCATGCCGTGGTGAATGCCGCGGTGGAAGCCGCGCTGGCCACCATCCGCCCCGGCATCCGCGCGCGCGAAGTGGATGCCGCCGCGCGCAAGGTGATCACCGACGCAGGGTATGGCCCGTATTTCACCCATCGCACCGGCCATGGCGTGGGGCAGGAAATCCACGAACCGCCTTATATCACTGGCGTTTCCGACGTGATTCTGGCCCCCGGCATGGTGTTCACGGTGGAACCCGGCATCTACCTGCCCGGCCGCTTCGGCATCCGGCTGGAGGAGGTCGCGGTGGTGACCGAGACGGGCTGCGAGATCCTGTCCACCCTGCCGCGCACGCCCTTCGTGGCATAGGGCTTGCCTAAAGGCCCGGCGCGACTTAGCTCGGAATGGCACGAGAAGGAAATCCCATGACCGACCGCCTGCAACGCCTGACCGAAGCCCTGCTGGAGGCCGCCAAACGCGCGGGCGCCGAAGCCGCCGATGCGCTGGCGGTGGAGGGCACGTCGCTGTCCATCGACATCCGGCGCGGCGCGCTGGAGCAGGCCGAACGGTCCGAAGCGATCGAGATGGGGTTGCGGGTGCTGATCGGCGGGCGGCAGGCCTGCGTTTCGGTCTCCGACACCTCGGCCCGCACCATCGAGGATGTGGCCGAACGCGCCGTCGCCATGGCGCGCGAGGCGCCCGATGATCCCTATGCCGGGCTGGCCGACCCGTCGCAGATCGCGCGCGACTGGGATCTGGCGGCGTTCGAGCTGTGCGACCCAGCCGCCGAACCCTCGGCCCGTGCGCTGGAGGAAGACGCCCGCGCCGCCGAGGCGGGGGCCATGGCGCTGGCCGGTATCCGGCAGGTGGAAGCCTCGGCCGGGTATGGCCTGCGCCGGGTGTTCCTTGCGGCCTCGAACGGGTTTGCGGGCGGATATGCGCGCAGTTCGCGGTCCACCTCGGCGGTGGCCTTCACCGGCGAAGGTACGGGGATGGAGCGTGACTGGGCCGGGGAATCCCGGATTTATCAAGCGGATATGCCCGACGCCGCCGGGATCGGCGCCCTTGCCGCCGAACGCGCGCTGGCCCGTGCGGGCGCGCGCAAGCCCGTGACGGGCACCTATCCGGTGTTGTTCGATGAACGGATCGCGCAAAGCCTGATCGGGCATCTGCTGTCGGCGATCAACGGTGCATCCATCGCGCGCGGGTCAAGCTGGTTGCGCGATGCGCTGGGGCAGCAGGTGCTGCCCAAGGGCCTGTCGCTGATCGAAGACCCGCATCGCCCGCGCATTTCCGGCTCGCGCCCGTTTGACGCTGAGGGGCTGCCCACCGCGCGGCGGGTGATCGTGGAAAACGGCATCCTGCAAGGCTGGACGCTGGACCTTGCGACCGGGCGCAAGCTGGGGATGGCGTCCACCGCCAATGCCGCGCGCGGGACGACCTCGACCCCGTCGCCCGCCACCTCGAATATCGACCTGACGCCGGGCACGGCCACCCGCAAACAGTTGATTTCGCAGATGGGCACCGGGCTTCTGGTCACCTCACTGATCGGATCGACGATCAACCCCACCACGGGCGATTATTCGCGCGGCGCCAGTGGCTTCTGGGTGGAGGATGGCGAGATCACCCATCCGGTGAACGAATGCACCATCGCGGGCAATCTGCGGCAGATGCTGACCGGGATGATCGCCGCCAATGACGCGCGCGACCACCTGTCCACCCGCGTGCCGAGCCTGCTGCTGGAAGGGATGACGCTTGCCGGCGCATGATCTGGCCCTGCTGACCGAAGCGGCGCGCGGCGCGGGCGAGATCGCCCTGCGCTTCTGGCGCCAGTCGCCGCAAGTCTGGGAAAAGCCGGGGCTTGGCCCGGTGACCGAGGCGGATTTTGCGGTGAACGATTACCTGCGCGGGGTGCTGCGCGGGGCGCGGCGTGACTATGGCTGGCTGTCGGAGGAAGATGCCGATAGCGCGGAACGCCTTGAGACTGAACGGGTTTTCGTGCTGGACCCGATTGATGGCACCCGTGCCTTCATTGCCGGGGAGGACACGTTTTCAGTGTCGCTGGCGGTGGTGGAGGCGGGCGTGCCGGTGGCGGGGGTGGTGTATCTGCCTGCGCTGGACCGGCTGTATACCGCCAGCCTGCAGGCCCCGGCGCTGAAGGACGGGCTGCCGATTGCCGCCAGCACCCGCGCGGGGATCGAGGGGGCGACGCTGCTGACCACGGCGCCGAATCTGGCGCCGGAACATTGGCCGGGCGGCGTGCCGGATCTGAAGCGCAGTTTCCGCGCCTCGCTTGCCTATCGGCTGTGTCTGGTGGCCGAGGGGCGGCATGACGGGATGCTGATGCTGCGCGACGCCTGGGAATGGGACATCGCGGCGGGCAGCCTGATTGCGGCGCGGGCGGGGGCCACGGTGTCGGATCGGCTTGGCGCGGGGCTGCGCTTCAACGCGCCGCATCCGCAAGCCAAAGGCGTGATCGCCGCCGCGCCAGGGCTGCATCGGGCCTTGGTGGAACGGCTGAGCCATGGCGGCTGAGCGGGTGCTCAACCTCTATCTGCCTGCGCATCTGCGGGCGGATCACGACGCCGGAAAATTGAACATTCTCAGCCGGTTGATCGAGGCCCTGCCGGGTTGGACGCTGGTGGACAGGCCCGAGGCAGAGGGTGCCAGCCAGCCGCATCCGGGCCATGCGCTGACCCATATGCAGGAGCCGCTGTCGGCCCGGGCGCTGTGCCTGCGGCGGGCCTATTACTATCCGTTCTGGCGGATCGAGCCGACCAACGAACGCTGGAATTTCGCGGTGGCGCGGGCACAACCGGGGCAGGCGGGCATCCCGCCGCAACGCGCGCGCGGCTTTCACCAGCGGCTGCGCGAGCGGGTGCTGGCGGGGCGGAAAATCACGCAGGAAGGCTTTGTTTTCATGCCCTTGCAGGGGCGGCTTCTGGACCACCGCTCGTTTCAATCCATGTCGCCGCTGGCGATGATCCGCGCCACGCTGGCGCAGGGGGCAGAGGTGCGGGCGACGCTGCATCCGGGGGAGAGTTACAGCGCGGCGGAGCGGGCGGCTTTGGCGGCGGTGCAGGCGGAGGATGACCGGTTCCGGCTGGTGCAGGACCCTGCGGCGGACCTGATAAGCCGTTGTGATTACTGCGTTTCGCAAAACTCCAGCGTGGCCTTGCAGGCGATGATCGCGGGCAAGGGCGCGGTGCTGTTTGCCGGGATCGACTTTCACCACCCCGCCGGATCGGTGCCGCGCGACGGGCTGGCGGCGGCTTTCGCCAAGGGGCGGCAGGCGCCGCAGCGGATGGCGGAATACCTGTGGTGGTTCTTCAAGCAACAGGCAATCGACGCGCAGGCCGAGGATGCGGCGGCGCGGGTACGGGCGCATCTGGGGTGGCTTGGTTGGCCGGTGGAATGAGGAAAGCGGCCCCCGATGGGAGCCGCTTTGTAGTTTCAGATCAAGGCGTTATCAGATCGCCGATTTGATCCAGGTGGCCAGCGCGGCCTTCGGCGCGGCGCCGATCTTGTTGGACACGACCTGACCGTCCTTGAACAGGAACAGCGCCGGGATGCCGCGCACGCCCAGAACGGCGGGGCTGTCGGGGTTCTCGTCCACGTTGACTTTCACGATCTTGACCTTGCCGGCCAGTTCGGTCGCCAACTCTTCCAGAGCCGGGCCGATCTGACGGCAGGGGCCGCACCATTCGGCCCAGAAATCGACGACAACCGGGATGTCCGACTGGCGGACCTCGGCGTCGAAAGTGGCATCGGTGACGGCTACGGTAGCGGCGCCCATGATTTTTCTCCAAGGGAATCTGTCAGGCACTGAACGTAAGGATTGGGGGGGGCAGCGTCAAGCAGTAGCGCCCGGCGCATAGCGGACCTCACGATATCGGGACGCTCAAAAAGGGGGGGTGACATCTGTACACCCCCTGTACACCGGGCGTTCACCCCCCGTCGGGCATTTTTTCCAGATGCCGCGCCGCTGCCCGGCCCGCCCAGAGCCCGGTGGCCCATGCGGCGGTGAGCAGGTAGCCGCCGGTCGGCGCCTCCCAATCCAGCATCTCGCCTGCGGCAAAGACGCCGGGCAGGGCGCGCAGTTCGAGGTCTTCGGTCAGGCTGTCATGGGTGATGCCGCCCGCAGAGGAGATGGCTTCTTCCAGCGGGCGGGGACCGGTATGGGGCAGGGGCAGGTGTTTGAGCAGGCGGGCGAGGTCGGCGGGCAGCGGGCGGGCCACCTCCATCACCAGCGCCACGGCAGCGGGGGGCAGGCCGAGCTTGCGCAGGCGGTTGGCGGCACTGTCGCCGGGTTTGTGGCGCGTGAGACGGGCGTGCAACTGCGCCGCGGTCTGATCGGGGAACAGGTCGAGCGCGAGGGGGGCGCCAAGGCGCAGGGCGCGGCTGACGGTATAGATGCCGCCGCCTTCGAGGCCGCGGGCGGAGAGGACAAATTCGCCGCGTTCGCGCTGCGCACCGGCGATCAGCGTGGCGCCTTTGATCGGCTGACCGAAGTGCTTGGCCATATGCGGCGACCAGTCCATCAGGAAGCCCATATTGGCGGGCTGGAATGGCGCGACCTCCACCCCCTTGGCGCGCAGCCACGGCACCCATGCGGCATCCGACCCGAGCCGGGGCCAGCTTGCGCCGCCAAGGGCGAGGACGGTGGTGGTGGGGGAGAGGGCGCGCGGGCCTTCGGGCGTGTCGAAGGCGAAGGCGGTGCCGGTGAAGCCGGTCCAGCGCCAGCGGGTGTGCAGGGTGACGCCTTTGGCGGCAAGGCGGGCCAGCCAGGCGCGCAGCAGCGGCGAGCCTTTCATCGCGGTGGGGAACACCCGGCCCGACGATCCGGTGAACACCGGCTGCCCCAGCGCGCGGCAGAAATCCTGCACCTGATCGGGGCCGAAAGCCGCCAGCATTGGTGCCAGCCAGGCGGCATCATACTGGGCGGCGAAGGCGGGCAGGGGTTCGGCTTTGGTGACGTTCAGCCCGGATTTCCCGGCCATCAGCAGCTTGCGCGCGGGCGAGGGCTTGGCCTCGGCCACCGTCACCGCATGGCCGGCATCGGCCAACGCCTCGGCGGCCATCAGGCCCGCAGGACCGGCGCCGATGACGAGGGCGCTGTGCGCTTGCCTGTTCATGCCTGCCCCCCTTGGTTTCTCCGAGGCTTGGCAGAGGTGGCGGGGCGGTGCAAGGGCGGGTGATCCTTCTGCGAAGGATCGGTTGCGGATCAGATCACCCGGATCGTGTCCTTGTCCACCGCCAGCACATAGCCGCGGCGGGCGATGGTCTTGACCAGCAGTTCGGAGACGAGCTGGTTGCCGAGCGCGTCGCGCAGGCGTTTGACGCGGGTGGCGCCCGAAGCCTCGTCACAATCCGATTCGGGTTTGCCGGAGATCATCGCCTCGATCTGCACGCCGGTCATCACGTCGTCATCCATCCGCGCCTCGGCCAGGACGGACAGGGTTTCGATCGCGGCCTCGGTCAGTTTGAATTCCAGATCGTTGATGAAGACCGAGCGCGATTCGCGGCTGATGGTCAGCGAGGCGACCTGGATGCCGGAGCGTTGAATGGCCGAGATGCGGCGGTTCTGCGTGACGATGGTGACGAGGAACACGAGGCAGGCCAGCAAGAGCGCGGTGGAGAACACCAGCAGCACGAAGATCACCATGCGGTAAGAGGCCAGCACCTCCTGAAAGCTGGTGCCGGACTGGGCGATGATTTCCAGCAGCTTGATTTCGGCCAGCGTGCGCAGGTCGTCATTTTCGACGAACAGCCGTTCCACCCTTGCGTTGAAGGCGTTGGCGTCGGGCAGGTTGAGGAACAGCAAAGCGGCGGCCGCCGCCAGAATGGCGACGATGGCGGCAATACCGAAGACCACGACGCGGCTGCCCGCGCGCAGGCTGTCAGTAACGGAGGAAGTAGTCTCCGGCACTCGACCTTCTTTCGTTCAGACCTTCGGGGCCGAAGGTGGACAACACGTTGAGGAGCTTCCACCCCCCGGCGGCAAGGCGGGGCTTCAACTCCTGCTTGGCGGCCTTGCGGTCGCCGCAGGCGCCGATTTGCGCCACACCGTAATGCAGGCGCAAGGGGTTATCCTGTTTCGCCTTGTAATCGGCAAAGCATTGCGCATGGGCCGGCAGCGCCATCACGGCCAGCAGCAGGGCAGCGGCGAGAAAGGGGCGGGTCATCAGGGATCCTCATGCGGTTCGCGGTTTGGGCGATACTGGACGGGGCGGCGGGGTAATTCAATATCAACCCCCCGAACGCGGCCTATACCCGGGGGTGGAGGCGTTGTTATCGCATGACAGGGGGGCTGATATTGCTTGCGGTGCGGGCTTTGCGGAAGGGTTGGGGCAGAAACGAACGCAACAGGGGGCAAACCCATGCAGGCAAATCGGGCAGAGATCTTTCGGCGGGCGGCGCGGCCCGAACGGCGCTTTGCGGTGCTGATGATCGGGGCGCTGGTGGTGGCAACGGCGGTAACGCTGGCGGGCGTGCCGGGGCAGGCCGAACATGCGGTGTGCCGCATGGCGCTGACCGGGGCGGCGGTGGGCTGCCTTTAAGATCGGGACAGATGCTCCTCTCATCCCCTCAGGGGGGCATCGCGGGGGCAGGGCGGATTGGCCGCCCTGCCCCTCATTTCAGGCTTTTCCTTGCGGCGCGGATCGGCTTTCTGGGGGTATGACCCGATTGATCGCCGATTTCAGTTTCGAGACCGCCGCCCGCGCCCGGGGCGCCACTGTCATTGCCGGGGTGGACGAGGTGGGGCGGGGGCCGCTGTGCGGGCCGGTGACGGCGGCGGCGGTGATTCTGGATCCGGCGCATATTCCGCAGGGTATAGGCGACAGCAAGGCGCTGTCATCCGCGAAGCGCGAACGGATTTATGTGGAACTGCTTGCGGTTGCGCAGGTCAGCGTCGCCCATGCCAGCGTGGAGGAGATCGACGCGCTGAACATCCTGCGCGCGTCACATCTGGCGATGGAGCGGGCGGTGGCGGGGCTGGTGATCCGCCCGGATTTCGTGCTGGTCGATGGCAACCGGCTGCCCAAGGGGCTGCCCTGCGGCGCCGAGGCGGTGGTGAAGGGCGATGCGAAAAGCCTGTCGATCGCCGCGGCCTCGATCGCGGCGAAAGTGGTGCGCGATCGCATCATGGTGGATTTGGCGCAACAGCATCCGGGCTATGGCTGGGAGCGGAATGCCGGTTACCCGACCAAGGACCATCTGGCGGCGCTTCTAAATCTTGGGGTGACCCCTCAGCATAGGCGTTCGTTCAGGCCCGTCCACAATATCTTGTATCAAGAGATTTAAGTAAGTGCTTGATTCAATAAAGAATTTGACGACGAATCGCCAATGACTCATCCTCTGTCTCAATAAATCGGCACAAAGAGGCCGAAAGCAGAGGCAGTACATGACGATCAGAAAAGCGCCTGCGGTGGCCCCCGTGCTACCGTTGAACCAGATTCTTGCCGGTGACTGTGTTGAGTTGATGAACGGCCTGCCCGAGGCCTCGGTGGATCTGATCTTCGCGGACCCCCCGTATAACCTTCAGTTGAAGGGCGATCTGCATCGGCCCGACAACAGCAAGGTCGATGCGGTGGATGACCACTGGGACCAGTTTTCCAGCTTTGCCGTGTATGACCGCTTTACCCGCGACTGGCTGGCGGCGGCGCGGCGCATCCTGAAGCCGAATGGCGCGATCTGGGTGATTGGCAGCTATCACAACATCTTTCGCGTTGGCGCCGCCATGCAGGATGCAGGATTCTGGATGCTGAACGATGTGGTCTGGCGCAAGACCAACCCGATGCCGAATTTCAAGGGCAAGCGGCTGACCAATGCGCATGAGACGCTGATCTGGGCCAGCAAGGAAGAAGGGTCCAAATACACGTTCCATTATGAGGCGCTGAAGGCGATGAATGATGGCGTGCAGATGCGCAGCGACTGGGTGCTGCCGATCTGCACCGGGCATGAACGCCTGAAGGACGAGAACGGCGACAAGGCGCATCCGACGCAGAAGCCGGAAAGCCTGCTGCACCGGATCATCGTGTCCACCACCAACCCCGGCGATGTGGTGCTGGACCCGTTCTTCGGCACCGGCACCACCGGGGCGGTGGCCAAGATGCTGGGCCGCGATTTCATCGGGATCGAGCGGGAAGAGGCCTATCGCAAGGTCGCGGAAGAGCGGATTGCGCGGGTGCGCAAGTTCGACGCCTCGGCGCTGGAGATCACCGGCAGCAAGCGGGCCGAGCCGCGCGTGCCCTTCGGGCAGGTGGTGGAGCGCGGGATGTTGCGCCCGGGCGAAGAGCTGTATTCCATCGGCAGCCGGTTCAAGGCCAAGGTGCGGGCCGATGGCACGCTGATCGGCAATGACGTGAAAGGTTCGATCCATCAGGTGGGGGCGTCGCTGGAAGGCGCACCAAGCTGCAATGGCTGGACCTATTGGCACTTCAAGCGCGACGGCAAGATGATCCCCATCGACCTGTTGCGCCAGCAGATCCGTGCCGAGATGGAGGCTGACGAGCGTCAGCGCCACTGAGGCGGGTGGCGGGGGACAGCCCCGCCCAAGGCACCCTAATCCGAAACAATCGGTTACGCCTGTGCTTCGGTCCGCCCGAAGCACACCTCCCCGCCATGTTCTCATGGCGGGGCTTTTTGGCATGTGCGGCAGGGCGGCCTGCCTGGGTGACGTTAGGGCAACTTGCGCTAGGGCGCTGCGGCCTGCGGGTTTACACTGGCATCGGGGACTGAACCATTTCGATGGGGGGAAACATGAGCCGGACCATTAATCTTGGGTATCGTACCGAACAGGCCCATTGCGCCGACGGCGCGGCGGGGTTTGAAATGGCGGTTGTCGCGCTGTATCTGAGCCGGGCAGATGATCTTGGCACGCCGCTGGACCGGGTGATGAAACTGGTGGGCGACACGCTGACCATCAACTGGACCGCGCAGGCGATTGCGGCCTTGCGCGGCGGGATCCTCGCCGATTATGGGCTGGATATCGCGGACACGCTGCGGGGCACCCGGACACGGATCACGCTGGACAACCCGGAGCTGGATTTCAACGGCGACGGCAGTCTGAAGACGCTGGGCGGCGACATCCGGTTCTTTGAACACGCCAACAGCGGCGGTGCGCGCGAGACAGAGTTCTTCGTGCCGGCGTCGATGAGTGACTTTCTGCTGCTGGCGACGGCGCTGGGCACGCTGAACGCGGCGCTGTGGCTGGAGGCGTTCATGGACCTGGTGATCCCGAACCAGACGGTCAGCTATTTCTACACCGGCGATGACGGGGCCGAGGCGATCGGGCTGGGGCAGGGCTGGAACAGCGCGCAGGGTGCTGGCGGCGACGATGTGTTTTTCGGGCCGGAGACCGGCAGCGGGCAGTTGTTCGGCGGCTTGGGGCGCGATGCGTTTTCGGCGGAGATGTGGAGCGCGGGGGCGAAGATCGACCTGCTGGGCGGGTTGGCGGCGAATGTGACGCTGGGCGCCAATTACGAGCTGGACGGGTTCGAGGATGCGAAGGGCTCGGGCTTCCGCGACCGGATCATCGGCGATGGCGCGGCGAATGGCCTGTTCGGGCGGGATGGCAATGATGTGCTGATCGGCAACGGCGGCGATGACACGCTGGCGGGCGGCAATGGCGGCGATGTGCTGGCGGGCGGCGCGGGCGGCGACAGTCAGGCCGGGGGCGACGGCAAGGACACGCTGACCGGCGGCGATGGCGATGACACGCTGGACGGGCAGGGAGGCAATGACCTGCTGCAAGGCGGCAAGGGCCATGACTCGCTGCTGGGCGGCGGCGGGCGCGATACGCTGGAGGGTGGCACCGGCAACGACTCGTTGGACGGGGGCGGCGGCAAGGATCTGCTGCTGGGTGACGAGGGGGACGACCGGCTGACCGGCGGCGCCAAGGAGGATGTGTTCCTGTTCATCCCCAAGGCGGAACAGGGCGATGACACGATCACCGATTTCAACCGCAGCGAGGGGGACCGGATCCGGTTCATCCAGAATGCGCTGCAATTCAGCGATCTGACCATCACCCCCACCGGCGATGGCGGCAGCCGCATCAGCTATCCCGACGGGGCGGGCGGGCAGAATGTGATCACGGTGGACGGTGTGGTGGTGCAGCAGGGCGATTTCGAATTCTTCGGCAACTGACCGGCGGGCTGCTGCGCAAGCGGGGGGCGGGGTGAACCCCGCCCGTCCCGAAGGGTTGCCCGTAGCGGGCGGGCCGTTCAGCCGATGCCGAGGATCGCCATGGCCTTGGCCAGCGTGGCGACCGAGGCGTCGTGATTGCCCGCGACATGCTGCGCCTCGCCCTCGGCGCGCAGGGCCGTCACCTCGGCCAGTTGTTCGGCGGTCAGTGCCGGATTGGCGGCGAGGGCTGCGTCAATCGCGGCCATGTCTGCGGGGCAATGGAAGGCGAGGGCGGGGGTGGCGGCGAGCAGGGCCGCAAGGATCAGGGCTGCGCGTTTCATGGTGCTCCTCCTACAGCGGGAAAATTCCGCTGGAGCATCATGCACCTGTTGGCCGAGTCGGCCCAGCCCCTTGCGGGGCCGGGCGCGGGGCTCATTTCGTCATCACATAGCTGCCGGGGGCATCTTCGATCACGCCCAGCTCGCCGGTGCCCGGCACGCGCGCGGGCACGCGCGCTTCGGGGGAATGGCTGTCGATCCAGTCGCTCCATTCCGGCCACCACGAGCCTTTGTGGGCAGTGGCGCCCTTCAGCCAGTCTTTCGCATCGGCGGGGTAATCGTCACGCGTCCAGTAGCCGTATTTCGGGCGTTCCGATGGCGGGTTGATCACCCCCGCGATATGGCCCGAGCCGCCGAGGACGAATTTCACCGGCCCGCCGAGCAGGCTGGTGGTCGGGTAGATCGAGGTCCAGGGGGCGATGTGATCCTCTTTCGTGGCCAGCACGAAGAAGGGCACGTCGATCTTGGAAATGTCGATCGGGGTGCCGTCCATCGACAGGTGGCCGGGGATGCGCAAGCCGTTTTCGATATAGATCTTTTCCAGATACCACAGCAGCATGGCGGCGGGCAGGCGGGTGCTGTCGGCGTTCCAGAACAGCAGATCGAAGGCCGGGGGCTTGCGGCCCATCAGGTAGTTCATCACATGGAAGGACCACACGAGATCATTCTCGCGGATCATCGAGAACATGTCCTGCAGGTGGTGGTTTTCCAGATAGCCCTTTTCGGCCATATGCGCGCGCAGGGCCACCAGACGGTCGCGGTCGATGAACACGCCGACCTCGCCCACATCGGTGAAATCGACCATGGTGGCCAGCGTGGTGGCGGTGACGATGCGCTTGTCGCCGCGCGCCGCAAGCCAGGCAAGCGTGGCGGTGGTGAGGATGCCGCCGATGCAGAAGCCCAGAATGTCAAAGCGGTCTTCGCCGGTGGCTTTCTGCATCGCCTCCAGCGCCGACAGCGGGCCGAGCTTCATGTAATCTTCGAACGACAGTTCGGCATGTTCCTGCGTGGGGTTGACCCAAGAGATCAGGAAGACGCTGTGCCCCTTTTCCAGCATGAAGCGCACGAGGCTGTTTTCGGGCTTCATGTCGAAGATATAGTATTTGTTGATCCATGGCGGCACGAACAGCAGCGGGCGCTTGTGCTGGGTGGGGGTGAGCGGCTCATACTGGATGAGCTGCATCAGGGTGTTCTGGTAGATGACCTTGCCGGGGGTGATGGCCAGATCCTTGCCCACCACAAAGGCCTGCGGGTCATTGGTGGCGATGTCGAGCCGGCCGTGGCCACGCTCCAGATCCTCGACCAGATTGCGCATCCCGTCGAGCAGGCTGCGGCCTTCGGTTTCGACAAAGCGTTCGCGGGCGGCGGGGTTGAGGAACAGGAAATTGGTGGGGGCAAGCGCGCTGAGCAACTGGCGGGTGTAGAAGCGGACGCGCAGCGATTCCTTGGTCTGGCCGGGCAGCAGGGTCAGGAATTGTTCGGTGGCCTTTTCCAGCGCGATATGGCTGTCGCGCAACCCGCGCGCCATGGGATCATTGCTCCACCGCCGGTCGCGGAAGCGTTTGTCGGCGGTTTCGGGTGCGGTGCCCGTCCAGGCGGCGTGCCAGGCCTGCGCCCAGTCGATCCACATGCGTTGCGAGCGGGCCAGCGTTTCATAGGGCTGTTCCAGAAACGCGGGCAGGGCCGCCGCATAGGCATCGGTGACCGAACGCAGATCGACGATCGAGAATTCTTCGCCTTTGGCCTTGGAGGCCGCGGTTTCCTGCGCGGATTGCAGCGCGGTTTGGGCGCGCAGCAGCAGTTCCATCATTTCTGACGTTTGTTTCGTGACAGTTTCAACATCCATGTCCGCAGCCCTCCCAGATTGCGCCAGCTCCCTCAGACCGTCGCCTCGCGCCGGGCGCGCGACGTGGTCCTGACCGTGGCTTCTCCCTCTACCACGACCTTGTCACCCACAGAACAAATTGTCAGCAAAACTGCGCGACTACGTTCACGGGTGAGTTGTTTTACGGTCACGCGGGCGGTGACGGTATCGCCGGGGCGGACGGGGCCGACAAAGCGCATTTCCTGCGCGATATAGATGGTGCCGGGGCCGGGCAGCCGGTTGGCAATCGCCGCCGAAATGGTGGAGGCGGTGAGGAAGCCATGGGCGATGCGGCCACCGAACGGGGTGGTGCGGGCGAAATCTTCGTTGATATGGATGGCGTTGTTATCGCCCGAGGCACCGGCGAACAGGATGATGTCGGCCTCGGTGATGGTTTTGGAGAAGCTGGCGGTCATGCCGACTTCGAGGTCTTCGATGTCATAGCCGTTGAGTTCGTTCATTCCGCTCTCCTTTGCGGGGCGGGCAGGGCCGGGGATCGGCCCTGCGCAGGCGTCAGGCGTTGGCCTGTCAGGCCACGGCGCCCAGATCTTCGGGCGTCAGGGCCAGCACGGTTTCGGCGCCTTCGGTGGCCATCACGCGCAGCGCCTGGGCCTGCGGAAAGACCTGCGTGCGATAGAAGGCGGCCAGACGCATCTGGCGGCCGGGCAGGGTGCCTGCATCGCCCCGCGCCTGACGTGCGGCGGCGGCAAGGGCGGCATCGGCCATGGCCCAACCGCCGAGGCAGATGCCGAACAGCTCCAGCAGCGCCGAGGCGGCGGCGGCGGGCAGTTGGGCGTTTTGTCGGGCAGAGGCGAGCAGCCAGTCGCCCGCCGCCTCCAGCGTCTCAATCACCTGCGCCAGCATGGCGGCCAGGGCGGCGAAATCGGCGCCCGGTGCGGCGCACAGCCGGGTGCGGCTGGCGCGGATGTCTTCGACCAGTTCGGCCAGTGCGGTGCCATTGTCGCGGATCACCTTGCGCCCCACGAGGTCCAGCGCCTGAATGCCGGTGGTGCCTTCGTAGATCGTGGTGATGCGGGCGTCGCGCAGATGCTGGGCGGCGCCGGTTTCCTCGATATAGCCCATGCCGCCATGCACCTGCACACCGAGCGAGGCCGAAAGGTTGCCGGTTTCGGTGGACCAGCCCTTGACCACCGGGATCAGCAGATCGAGCCGCCGTTGCGCGCGGGCGGCAACCGAGGGATCGGGGCAGCGGCTGGCGATGTCTTGCGCCGCCGCCGCGCGATAGGCGAGGATGCGGGCGGCCTGCGTGCGGGCCTTGATCAGCCCCAGCATCCGGCGCACATCGGGGTGCTGCGCAATGGCGACCGAGCCTTCGACCCCCGGCGCCCCGCCCTGTTTGCGGCCTGCGGCATAGGTGGCGGCCACTTGCCCCGCATGTTCGCCGATGCCGATGCCTTGCAGACCCACACCAAGGCGGGCGCTGTTCATCATGGCGAACATATAGGGCAGGCCCTGATGCGGTGCGCCCACCAGATAGCCGGTGGCCCCGCCATTGTCGCCAAAGGCCAGCGTGCAGGTCGGGCTGGCATGGATGCCCAGCTTGTGTTCGATCGACACGCAGCGCAGATCGTTCATCGCGCCAAGGCTGCCATCGGCGTTGACGAGGAATTTCGGCACGACGAACAGCGAGATCCCCTTCACCCCGGCGGGCGCGTCGGGCAGGCGGGCCAGCACGAGGTGGACGATATTCTCGGCCATGTCATGGTCGCCATAGGTGATGAAGATCTTTTGCCCCGAGATCAGATAATGATCGCCCTGCGGCACCGCCTTGCTGCGGATCGCCGCCAGATCGGACCCGGCTTGCGGTTCGGTCAGGTTCATCGTGCCGGTCCAGCGGCCTGCGACGAGATGATCCAGATAGGTGGCTTTCAGATCGTCCGAGGCATAGTGGCTGATCGCCTCGATCGCGCCCTGGGTCAGCAGCGGGCAAAGCTGGAAGGCCGTGTTGGCGCCGTTGAACATTTCCTGAATGCAGGCGTTGACCACGGCGGGCAGACCCATGCCGCCATGATCGGGCGCGGCGGTGGGGCTGTTCCAGCCCATGTCCA
This sequence comes from Gemmobacter aquatilis, assembly GCF_900110025.1. GTDB lineage: Bacteria > Pseudomonadota > Alphaproteobacteria > Rhodobacterales > Rhodobacteraceae > Gemmobacter > Gemmobacter aquatilis. The sequence continues at coordinate 65,034 of NZ_FOCE01000008.1, forward strand.
CCAGCGTGGCATAAGCCTCTTTCCAGCCGGGCGGCGTGGTCACCGCCCCGTCGGCAAAGCCCAGGCCCGCCTGATCGCCGGTCCAGTTCAGCGGGGCCAGAACCTGACCGGCGAATTTGGCGGCCTCGTCCAGAATGGCGGCGACGGTTTCGGGCGACGCTTCCTCCAGACCGGGCAGGGTGGCGAGGGTGGACAGATCGCACAGATCCTCCAGCACGAAGAGCATGTCCTGAAGCGGGGCTTGATAGGTCATCGCGGGGTCCTGCGGATCAGAGTTTGCGGAAGGGGGCGGGCATCAGAAGGAATTGCGGATCAGGGCGCGCAATTCGCCGACGATGCCGCGGCGGAAGGCCAGAACGCAGATCACGAAGATCACCCCCAGCACCACCGGCACCCAGGCCGACAGCGGCCCCGACGCAAGGTAGTTCTGCAGCGTGACGATGACGCCTGCGCCCACGGCGGGGCCTGCCAGCGTGCCAAGGCCGCCCAGCAGCGTCATCAGCACCACCTCGCCCGACATGTGCCAATGCACATCGGTCAGCGAGGCAAGCTGGAACACCACGGTCTTGGTGGCACCCGCCAGCCCGGCCAGCCCGGCAGACAGCACGAAGGCTAGAAGCTTGTAGCGTTCGATGTCATAGCCGAGCGAGCGGGCGCGGTTTTCATTGTCGCGGATCGCGGCCAGCACCTGCCCGAAGGGCGAGCGGACGGTGCGGGCGATCAGCCCGATGCCCAGGGCGCAGATCGCCAGCACGAAGTAGTAGAGCGTGAGGTTGTTCTGCAGATCGAACAGGCCCAGAGCGGTGCCGCGCGGGATGCCCTGCAGGCCGTTCTCGCCGCCGGTGAAGGAGGAGGTGACGAACAGGAAATAGGCCATTTGCGCCATGGCCAGCGTGATCATGGCGAAATAGATGCCGTGGCGGCGGATCGCCAGTTGCCCGATGGCCAGCCCCATCAGTGCTGCGCCCAGTGCGCCGGCCAGAATCCCCAGCTCGGTCGGCAGGCCCCAGACCTTCAGCGCGTGGCCGGTGAAGTACCCCGCCCCGCCAAAGAAGGCGGCATGGCCGAAGCTGAGCAGCCCGCCATAGCCGAGGATCAGGTTGAAGGCGCTGGCGAACAGCGCGAAGCACAGCAGCTTCATCAGGAAGACGGGATAGACCAGAAAGGGCGCGACCAGCAGCAGGGCCAGCAGCAGAAGATAGGCGAGTTTGGTCTTCATCTGGGGCACCTTACGCGGTTTTGCCGAACAGGCCTGCAGGGCGCAGGATCAGGACGATGGCCATGACCAGGAAGATCACGGTGGCGGACGCCTCGGGCCAGAAGACCTTGGTCAGCCCTTCGATCATGCCCATGGCCAGCCCGGTGACGATGGCGCCGATGATCGAGCCCATGCCGCCGATCACCACCACGGCGAAGACGACGATGATGAGGTTGGAGCCCATCAGCGGGTTGACCTGCGTGATGGGGGCGGCCAGCACCCCGGCAAAGGCCGCCAGTGCCACGCCATAGCCATAGGCGAGCGTGGTCAGCATCGGCACGTTGACGCCGAAGGCCTGCAACAGTTTCGGGTTTTCGGTGCCTGCGCGCAGATAGGCGCCGATCTTGGTGCGTTCAAACAGCAGCCAGGTGGCGAGGCAGACCACGACCGAGGCCAGCACGACCCAGGCGCGATACCAGGGCAGGAACATGAAGCCCAGATTGACGCCACCCGACAGCGCGGCGGGGGCGGCATAGGGGATGCCCGAGGCGCCGAACAGCTTGACGAAGGTGCCCTCGATCACCAGCGCCAGACCGAAGGTCAGCAGCAGGCCATAAAGGTGATCCACGCCGACCAGACGGCGCAGCAGCAGCCGTTCGATCACGATGCCCAGCGCGCCGACCATCAGCGGCGCCAGCACCAGCGCGCCCCAGTAGCCGATGCCGAAAAACTGCACCAGCGCCAGCGTGGCAAAGGCGCCCAGCATGTACAGCGCGCCATGCGAGAAGTTCACGATGTTGAGCAGGCCGAAGATGACGGCCAGACCGAGCGAAAGCACCGCGTAGAACGCGCCGTTGATGAGACCAAGCAGAAGCTGGCCGAAAAGCACTTGCGGGGGGATGCCCAGCAGATCCGTCAGCATGGCGGGATGTCCTTGTTACCGTCGGGGGCAAAAGTCCCCACCGGAGCGGGCTCCGGTGGGGGTACTCGCCTTATTTCGTGGGGCAAGTGCTTTCGGACAGCGGTCCGAACGCCTCTTCTCCGGGGATGGTCCGCACGATTTTGAGGTAGTCCCACGGCTGGGAGGAGTCAGCCGGAGACTTGACCTCGGCGAGATACATGTCGTGCACCATCCGCCCGTCGCTGCGCAGCACGCCGTTTTCGGCGAAGATGTCGTTCACCGGCAGCTCGCGCATCTTGGCCAGAACGGTGTCGGTGTCATCCGAGCCGGTGGCCTCGATCGCTTTCAGGTAGTGGAGCACGGAGGAATAGGTGCCGGCCTGAACGCCCGTGGGCATCTTGCCGGTACGGTCGTAGAACCGCTTCGACCATTCACGGGTCGCATCGGTGCGATCCCAGTAGAAGCTGACGGTCATCTGCATGCCCTGCGCGGTTTCAAGGCCGAGCGCGTGGATGTCGGACAGGAAGACCAGCAGGCCCGCGATCTTTTGCCCGGCGTCAACGATGCCGAATTCCTTGGCGGCCTTGATGGCATTGATCGTGTCGTTGCCGGCATTGGCCAGACCGATCACCTTGGCGCCCGAAGCCTGCGCCTGCAGCATGAAGGACGAGAAATCCGACGCGGGGAAGGGGTGCTTGGCCGCGCCGACCACGGTGCCGCCCGCCGCTTCGACGACTTTGGACACGTCTTTCTGCAGCGCCTCGCCAAAGGCGTAATCGGCGGTGAGGAAATACCAGCTGTCGCCGCCTTCGGCGACGATGGAGGCGCCGGTGCCCACGGCCTGCGCACGGGTGTTGTAGGTCCAGTGCAGGCCGGTCGGGATGCAGGCGTCATTGGTCAGCGCCGAAGTGGCGGCGCCGGAAACGAGGGCGATCTTGTTCTGTTGCTTGGCCACTTCGAACACGGCCATGGCGACCGAGGTGGTCACCAGTTCGGCAAAGGCATCGACCTGGCCGGTATCGCCCCATTCGCGCGCGGTATTGGCGGCGATGTCGGCCTTGTTCTGGTGATCGGCCGAAACCAGTTCGACCGGCGCCCCGGCAACCTTGCCGCCAAATTCTTCGATCGCCATTTCGGCGGCGGCGATGGTGCCCGGACCGGCGAGATCGGAATAGGTGCCCGACATGTCGGTCAGCAGGCCGATCTTCACGCTGCCGCCGCTGATTTCGGCGCTGGCGCCCGAGGCCAGCAGGGCAAGCGCCGAGGCGCTGGCGGCGAGGGTATTGAACAATTTCATCTTTTCTCCTCCACAGATGAATCCGGCGGCGTTTTCAGACGCTCAGGTATTTGTCGAAAATGTGCTGTTTGGCGGCCAGTTCGTCTTGCCGGATGGTGGCGACGATCTTGCCGTGATCCATGACGAAATGCCGGTCGGCCAAGGGGGCGGCGAAGCGGAAGTTCTGTTCCACCAGCACCACGGTATAGCCGCGGGCCTTCAGCGCGATCAGCACCTCGGTCAGCTTGTCCACGATCACCGGGGCCAGACCTTCGGTGATTTCATCCAGCAACAGGATATTGGCGCCGGTGCGCAGGATGCGGGCCATGGCCAGCATCTGCTGTTCGCCCCCCGACAGCCGGGTGCCCTGACTGCGGCGGCGTTCGGCGAGGTTGGGGAACATGTCATAGAGTTCTTCGACCGACATGCCGCCTGCGGCGACACGGGGCGGCAGCATCAGGTTTTCTTCCACCGACAGGCTGGCGAAGATGCCGCGTTCCTCGGGGCAGTAGCCGACGCCGAGATGGGCGATGATGTGGGGGGCGGTGTTGATGACCTCGGTGCCCTTGACCATGATCGAGCCGGTGCGCCGCCCGATCAGCCCGACAATGGCGCGCAGCGTGGTGGTGCGGCCCGCGCCGTTGCGGCCCAGCAGGGTGACCAGTTCGCCCTGACAGACCGTCAGGTCGATGCCGTGCAGCGCGTGGCTTTCGCCGTAGAAGGCGTGCAGATCCTGAATCCGCAACTCCTCGATGCGTTCCGAGACGTGTTGGCCGCCCAGTTCGTGGTTTTCGATGATCGCGCTCATGCCGCCCGCCCCATATAGGCTTCCTTCACCCGCGGATCGGCCGAAACCTCCGCATAGGTGCCTTCGGTCAGCACCGCCCCGCGTTGCAGCACGGTGATCGTGTCGCAGAGCGTGGAGACGACGCCGAGATTGTGTTCGACCATCAGGATGGTGCGGTTGGCCGAAACCTTGCGGATGAGCTGGGTCACCAGTTCCACATCCTCGCGGCCCATGCCCTGCGTGGGTTCATCGAGCAGCATCAGTTCCGGGTCGAGCGCCAGCGTGGTGGCCAGTTCCAGCGCGCGTTTGCGGCCATAGGGCAGATCGGCGACCACGGCCTCGCGGAAGCGTTCCAGCCCGACCATGGCGAGCAATTCATCGGCGCGGTCGTTCAGCGGCGCCAAGGCGCGTTCGCCGCGCCAGAAGTGGAACGAGGTGCCCAGCTTGCGCAGCAAGGCCACGCGGACATTTTCGCGCGCGGTCATATGCGGGAACACGGCCGAGATCTGGAACGAGCGCACGACGCCCATGCGGGCGATTTCCGCCGGTTTGGCGGGTGTGATGTCGCGGCCATTGAAGGCGATGGTGCCGCGCGTCGGCGTCAGGAATTTGGTCAGCAGGTTGAAGACGGTGGTCTTGCCCGCGCCATTCGGCCCGATCAGCGCATGGATCGTATGGCGGCGGATGCGCAGATCGACGCCGTTCACCGCCGTGAACCCTTTGAATTCCTTGGTAAGCCCCTGCGTTTGCAGGATGAAATCGCCTGTCTCTGTCATGTTGTTGGCTTTCGTACAGGGGGGGCGTGCCGGTGGGGGCCGCGCGGTGGCGGCGCCCCGGCTGGCGGTGGGTCAGGTGGCGTCGTTGAGCGCGCGGGCCCGGTCACGCAGGACGAATTTCTGCACCTTGCCGGTGGAGGTTTTCGGCAATTCGCCGAAGACGACCGTCTTGGGGGTTTTGAAATGCGCCATGTTCTGGCGGCAGAAGGCGATCAGATCGGCCTCGGTGATCGTGGCGCCGGGTTTCAGCTCCACAAAGGCGCAGGGGGTTTCGCCCCATTTTTCGTTCGGGCGGGCCACCACGGCGGCCTCGTTCACGGCGGGGTGCTTGTACAGCACATCCTCGACCTCGACCGAGGAGATGTTTTCGCCGCCCGAAATGATGATGTCCTTGGACCGGTCTTTCAGCTCGACATAGCCATCGGGGTGCATGACGCCCAGATCGCCCGAGGCGAACCAGCCGCCGGTGAAGGAATCGTCGGTGGCGGTGGGGTTCTTGAGATAACCCTTCATCACGTTGTTGCCGCGCATGAAGATCTCGCCCATCGTCTGGCCATCGGCGGGGCAGGGGACAAGCGTTTCGGGATCGGCGACCATGAGGCCCGCCAGCGCGAGGTTCTTCACCCCTTGCCGGGCCTTCAGCCGGGCCCGGCGTTCGGGCGTTTCGGCGTTCCAGTCGGATTTCCACGCGCAGACCACCGAGGGGCCGTAGGTTTCGGTCAGGCCGTAAACATGGGTGACCTCGACGCCCATCGCCTCCATCTTCTCGATCACGGCGGCGGGCGGCGAGGCGCCTGCGGTCATCACCCGCACCTGATGCGAGAAGTCCTTCAGATGGTCGGGCGCATTGGCCAGCATGTTCAAGACGATGGGCGCGCCGCAGAAATGGGTGGCCTTTTCGTCGCGGATCAGTTGGAAGATCGGTTCGGCCCGCACGGCGCGCAGGCAGAGACAGACGCCGGCATTGGCGGCGATGGTCCAGGGGAAACACCAGCCGTTGCAATGGAACATCGGCAGCGTCCACAGGTAGCGCGAATGATGCGCCATGCCCCAGGTGGTGATGTTCGACATGGCGTTCAGTGCGGCCCCGCGATGGTGATAGACCACGCCCTTCGGGTTGCCGGTGGTGCCCGAGGTGTAGTTGAGGCTGATCGCATCCCATTCATTGTCGGGCAGGATCGGGTCGAAACCGGGGTCGCCCTCGGCCAGCAGGGCGTCATAGGTGGCCTGACCGACAAGGCGACCGCCGTCGAAGGACGGATCTTCGATGTCGATCACCAGCATGTCGCGGCGGCCGCTGATGCGGATGGCGCGGTCTGTCACCTCGGCAAATTCGGGATCGACGAAGATGGCCTTCGCTTCGGCATGGGCGAGGATGAAGGCGATCGCCTCGGCATCCAGGCGGGTGTTGATGGTGTTCAGAACGGCGCCGGCCATTGGCACGCTGAAATGCAGTTCGAACATTTCCGGGATATTGGCGGCGATCACCGAGACGGTATCGTCCTTGCCGATGCCACGCTGCACCAAGGCCGAAGCGATGCGGCGCATCCGGTCATAGGTTTCGCCCCAGGTGCGACGAATGTCGCCATAGACCACGGCGGGCAGTTCCGGGTAAATCCCGGCTGTGCGCTCCGCGAAGGACAGCGGTGTCAGGGCGACATGGTTGGCCGCAACCGCATCAAGCCCACTGGCGTAGATGCTTGTCTTGTTCAGCATTGTGATCTCCTCCCGAACCGTGCCGAAGTTCCCCCAACCCCGGCGCGACGCAGGCAGATACACATGGCGATGTTGCGCAACTTTCCGCGAAATGTAGCGAATTGTGACGCGGTGGCGTTTGGGGTTGGGAAACCCGCGCGGCTGGCGCAGATTGCGCGGCGGAAGCGGGGCTTGCCTGCGAGGGAATGGGATGATGCGTGACAATCCGTTCGGCCAGCGTCTGCCGCGGCTGGTGATGGAGGGGCTGGGCCATCTGGCGCAGGGCATCACGGTGTTCGATGCCGATCTGCGGCTGGTGGCATGGAACGCGCAGTTTCTGGAGACGCTGGGCTATCCGCCGGATCTGGCGTTCGAGGGGGCGGATTTCGCCTCTTTCATCCGGTTCAATGCCTTGCGCGGCGAATATGGCCCCGGCGACCCCGAAGCGCAGGTGGCCGAACGGGTGGCGGTGGCGCGGCGGTTCGAGAAGCATCAGGTGGAGCGGCGGCGGCCGGATGGATCGGTGATTCAGGTCACGGGAACGCCGCTGCCGAGCGGCGGCTTCGTGACCACCTATACCGATGTGACGGCGGTGCGGCGGCAGGAAGAGCGGCTGCAGGTGATGATCGCGCAGCGCACGCTGGCCTTGCAGGCCAGCGAGGCCCGGCTGAAGCTGATCGCCGACGAGGTGCCCGCCGGGATTGCGCATATCGACCGGGACATGAAGATCCTCTACGCCAACAAGCGCTTTGCCCATGCCTATGGCCTGACGCCCGAGCAGATGATCGGGCTGCGCGCCAGCGATGTGCTGCATCCGCGCACGCTGCGCGAATCGGCGCGGTTCTTTGAACAGGCGCGGCGCGGGTCTTTGGTGGATTTCGAGATGCGGGTGGAACTGCCGGGCGGGCAGATGAAGGACATCCGCACCCTGCTGCGCCCCGAGGCGCCCTCGGCGGGCGAGGTGATCGGGTTCTATCTGCTGTCGATCGACGTGACGCGGCGCAAGGCCACGATGTCGGCCTTGATGCGGTCGCAGAAGATGGATGCGCTGGGGCGGATGGCCAGCGGCATTTCGCATGATTTCAACAATCTGCTGACGATCATTCTGGGCAATCTGGGGCCGTTGCAAGACCAGTTGGGCGAGGGGGAGCTGTGCGACGAATATCTGCGCCCGGCGATTGCGGCGGCGCGGCGCGGGTCGTCGCTGACGCAGCGGTTGCTGGGGCTGGCGCGGCGCGAACAGTTCGACCCGCAGCCCACCGATATCGACGCGGCGGTGAGCGAGATCTGCAGCCTGCTGCGGTCTTCCTTGCCGCAGACGCTGGAACTGGTGCAGCGGCGCCATTCGGACCTGCCGCGCGCGCTGGTCGATCAGGCGCAGTTGGAAATGGCGCTGCTGAATCTGGCGCTGAATGCGCGGGATGCGACGGGCGGGCGCGGGCGGATCGTGATCGAGGCGGACCCCTATGCGCTGCCGCTGGAAGAGGCGGAAATGCTGCATCTGCCGGTAGGCGATTATGTGCGGCTGCGCTTTTCCGACGATGGCTGCGGCATGGGCGCCGATCATGCCGAGCGGATTTTCGAGCCGTTCTTCACCTCGAAAGCGGCGGGGGCCGGGTCTGGCCTCGGGCTTTCCATGGTGTATGGCTTTGTGAAGCAATCCAACGGGGCGATTTCGCTGGAAACGGCGCCGGGGGCGGGGACGGTGTTCACCATCCTGCTGCCGGGCGTGGGGATCGGCGAGCCGGTTGCGCCGGCGGCACACGAGCCGGAGCCGGTGCAGGAGGGCGGCGAAGTGCTGGTGCTGCTGGTGGAGGATGACGCCGAGGTGCGGCGCACCATAAGGCGCAAGCTGACCGGGCTGGGCTATCCGCTGATCGAGGCGGCGGATGGCGATGCGGCGCTGAGCCTGTTGCAGCGGCTGGACAGTATCGGGCTGGTGCTGTCGGATATCGAGATGCCGGGCAGTCTGGATGGGGTGCAACTGGCGCGCCGCATCCGCGACGGGTTTCCGGCGGTGGCGGTGGCACTGATGAGCGGCAAGGCCGGCAGCGCAAGGGCGATGGCCGAGGCGGGGTTGGCGGTGCCGTTCCTGCAAAAGCCGTTCAGCCCGACAGAGCTTGCGGCGGCCTTGACGCAGGCGCTGGATGCGGTGGAGCGGCGGGGATGAGCGATCTGATCTATCTGCTGGAAGACGATCTGGATGTGTCGCGGCTGATCGTGCGCACGCTGACCCAGCACGGCTTTGCCCCGCGCGCCTTTCGCCGCATGGCCGAGTTTGAACGCGAGGCACGGCGCCAGCCGCCCGATCTGTGCATCATCGACCTGTCGCTGCCCGATGGCGACGGGTTGTCGCTGCTGAGCGGCGGGGTGTTGCCGGTGACGGTGCCGCGCATCATCGTGACCGGGCGCATCAGCCTGACCGACCGGATCGTCGGGCTGGAAGTGGGCGCCGATGATTACATCGTCAAACCCTTCGAGCCGCGCGAGCTGGTGGCGCGCATCCGCGCCGTGTTGCGCCGCAGCCGCATCCTGCAGCGCGAGGCCGAGACGCGCGAGGGGCCGCTGGCGGTGTTCGGCTGCTGGACGGCGGATCTGGAGGCCTGCACGCTGACCCATGAAAGCGGGCGGGTGGTGGATCTGAGTTCGTCGGAAACCACGCTGCTGGCGGCGTTCCTGAAAGCGCCGGGCCGGGTGTTGAGCCGGTCGAACCTGCTGGATGCCACGATGGGCCGGGCCTCCGAGCCGTTCGACCGCAGCATGGATGCCCGCATCAGCCGGTTGCGCCGCAAGCTGGATGACGATTCCCGCGCGCCGGAGATCATCCGCACGGTCTATGGCGCGGGCTATATCTTTGCGCAGCGGGTGGCGTGGAGCGGCTGAGCGCCCCACGCCCTGTGGATCAGGGGGCGAGGCTGTTCAGCACCGCCGCAAGTTCGAAGGCGGATTTGCCCGAAGCGGTGGCGGCTTCGCCAAGGCTGGCCTCCTCGCCTGTCACATTGAACCCCGCGGCGGTCAGCGCGGCGACAATCGCCTCGGGCGTGCTGCCCAGCAGGGGCGCCAGTTCGGCGGCGGAATGGGCCATCACCCGGTTGGCCAGCACCAGCGGCGGCGGGCCGTCTGCGGTGGCCTCGCTGCCCCCCAGCGGCACGAGGAAGGCCAGCGCGGCGGCGAGCGAGATCGCCGAGGCAATCGCCATCGGCGCGCGGCGCAGATAGCCCAGCATCGGGCGTCCGTTCTTCCAGACATGCAGGCCGAAGGGCAGGATCAGCACGAGGCTGAGCCATTCATGCATCCCGTGAAAGCCGGAGGGGCCGATATGGAAGAACAGCGCAAGGCCAGAGATCAGCGACACGAGAAACAGGCCGGTGATGAACGGGGTGGCGTAACGGTTGAACAGGCTGGGCATCGAAGATCCTTGGTCTGGCTGGTGCGGACCCGCATGGGGTTGCCCGCGGCATTTGCATCCATGCGGGGGACAGGCGTTCAACGCGGCGGGATTCGGGTTCCGTCGCCCCTGGCGGGCCTCACGCGCGCTCACAGCTTCTACACAATGTCGCAGTCTGGCGCGCCGGGGGCTGTGCAAGCCCGGTGCAGGGCTTATATTCCGCGCATGAACCGCCGCATCCTGCTTCTTGCCCCGCTCGCCCTTGCCCTGTTTGCGCTGCCCGCGCAGGCGGAAAAGATCTCGCTTTCCGCGATCTCTGGCTATCTCAACGGGTTGAAGACCGCCGAGGCGGAATTTACCCAGATCAATTCCGATGGCAGCATCGCCACCGGCAAGCTGTTCATCCATCGGCCCGGACGGGTACGGTTTGAATATGCGCCGCCGGACAAGAGCCTTGTGCTGGCCAGCGCCGGGACGGTGGCGATTTTCGACACGAAATCCAACCAGCCGCCGGAACAGTATCCGCTGGCCAAGACGCCGCTGAACCTGATTCTGGCGCAGAATGTCGATCTGGCGAAGGCCAAGATGGTGATCGGTCACCGCGAGGATGGCACCTCGACCCGGGTGAAGGCCCAAGATCCGCAGCACCCGGAATATGGATCGATCGAGATGGTGTTCACCGGAAAGCCAGTGGAGCTGCGTCAATGGGTCATCACCGATGACGCGGGCGGGCAGACCACGGTGATTCTGGGCGATATGGCCAAGGGCAAAAGCTACCCCGCCAATCTGTTCAGCATTCAGGTCGAGGCTGAGAAGCGCAACTGACCGCATGGCACGCGGGCGGCCGGTGGCGCCGCCCGTTCAGCTGCGCCCGCAGGACGCCAGTTGCGCGGCATAGCGATCCGACCGGCGCTGCACCTTGTCGGCGACATCGACCAGCCAGCTTTTCGCGTTGTAGCTGCCTTTGGCAAAGCCCGTCCGGCCTTCGTGATAGGCCAGATACTGGCTGCGCGCATCCCATTTGGAAATGCCCAGCCCCTTGGTGCTGCCATCCATGTACCAACCCATGAAATCGGTGGCATCGGCGATGCGATCCCGCCGCGCGCCGCGATTGCGGGTTTCCTGCTCGTATTCCTCCCAGGTGCCATCCAGCGCCTGGCTATAGCCATAGGCGGTGCTTTGGCGGCCCATCGGGATGATGCCCAGCGCAAAGCGATGCGGGGTCTTGGCGTTGCCGACGAATTTGCTTTCCTGATGGATCGTCGCCATCTGGACATGCACGGGGATGCCCCAGCGACGCTCGGTATCCTTCATGGCGCGCCAATATTCCGGGCGCTCGCTCAGAATGGCGCAGGCGTCGTCCAGATTGCGTGGCGCCGAAAACCTGCCCCCACCGCACGAGGCGAGAAGCAAAAGCAGGATCGACGCACGGAGAAGTCTGCTCATCTGCCCCTCGTGTGTCTTTATCTTTTGCAGGCAGGATAGGGGAAATCGCCGGGCGGGGAAATGGGGCGCCGCATCCTTTCGCATCAGAAAAACGAGAGGCGCGGCTTGCAGATCGGCAAAAACTGTCGGATCGCGGGGCACAGACTGTTTCCCTGATTCGCTGTGCGTCATGTGGACCTTTGGCCACCTTGGGAGTATTTATGGTGTGGGGGACTGACCGAATGCTGAAAACTCAGGCCAAATATCATCTCGGGCAGGTGTTGCGCCATCGCAAGCACCCCTTTCGCGGGGTTGTCTTCGATGTGGACGCGATGTTCTCGAACACCGAGGAATGGTATGCCGCCATTCCCGAGGACAGCCGCCCCGACCGCGACCAGCCGTTCTATCACCTGCTGGCGGAGAACGACCAAAGCTTCTACGTCGCCTATGTGTCGGAGCAGAATCTGGTGCCCGATGAAACCGGCGAGCCGGTGGAGCATCCGGATGTGCATGACCTGTTTGGCGATTTTCAGGACGGGCGCTATCCGCTGCAGTTTCAGCTGAACTAGTATCCCAGCGCGCAGCCGTCCTTGCGCGGGTCTGACGCGCCTTCCAGCACGCCGCTGTCATGGATATGGATCGCCTGCGCGCCGCCGATCGGCTCTTCCGGGGCGATCACGCTATGGCCCATCGCGGCCAGTGCGGCGCGGGTTTCCGGGGCATAGCCGCTTTCCACCTTCATCCCCTCGGGCGCGGCAAAGCAGCGCGGCGCGTCGATGGCGCTTTGCAGATCCATGCCGTAATCGACCAGATTGGTAACGAAACGCGCATGGCCGCAGGGCTGATAGGCGCCGCCCATCACGCCGAAGGGCAGGGTGACGCGCCCGCCCGCAGCGATCATGCCGGGGATGATGGTGTGCATCGGGCGCTTGCCGCCGCCCGCCTCGTTCGGATGGCCGGGGGTCAGGCTGAACCCGGCGCCACGGTTCTGGAAGTTGATCCCGTATTTCTGCGAGGCAAGCCCCGCGCCGAAGCCCCAGAAGATCGAATAGATCAACGAAACCGCCATGCGATCCCGGTCCACCACGGTGATATAGACGGTGTCACGATGCACCGCCTCGGTCAGCGGGGTGGCGGCGGGCAGGGCGCGGCGCGGGTCGATCAGCGCGGCCAGACGGGCGGCGGTTTCGGGCGCCAGCATATGGGCCAGGCGGGTGGTGCGGTCAGGATCGGCGAGGAAACGGTTGCGCGCATCATAGGCCAGCTTGGCGGCCTCGGCCTCCAGATGCGCGCGGGGGGCGCCCAGCGGATCAAGCGCCGTAAGGTCGAAGTGCTTGAGAATATTGAGCATCAGCAGCGCTGTGGCGCCCTGGCCATTCGGCGGATGCTCGATCAGCTCGATCCCCTTGTAGGCGGTGCTGACCGGATCGGTGTAAAAGCTCTGCGTTGCGGCAAGATCGTCCAGCGTGTGCCCGCCGCCAAGGGCGCGCAGCGAGGCGATCATGTCCTCGGCCGCCTCGCCTTCGTAAAACCCGGCGCGGCCTTCGCGGGCGATGCGGCGCAGCACCTCGGCCTGACCTGGGGCGCGGAAGATCTGCCCGACGCGGGGCACCGCGCCATCCAGCAGATAAAAGCGCCGGGCATCGCCCTGCAGGATCGATTCATCCTCGCCCCAGTCGCGCGCAACGCGCGGTGCGACCGGCACGCCTTCGTCGGCATAGCGGATCGCCGGGGCCAGCAGATCGGCCAGCGGCAGGCGGCCCCAATCGGCATTCAGGCGGCAGAAGGCATCCACCGCGCCGGGCAGCGTCACCGTATCAATCCCGTGGATCGGCATCGCGGTCAGGCCCCGCGCGCGCAGCGCCTCGGCTGACAGGGCCGCGGGGGCACGGCCCGAGCCGTTGAGGCCGATCACACGCTCTTCACCGGCGGGTTTCAGCAGGATGAAGCAATCGCCGCCCAGCCCGGTCATCTGCGGTTCGCAAATGCCCAGCAGCACAGCCCCGGCAATGGCGGCATCGGCGGCGGTGCCGCCCGCCTGCAGCACATCCAGCGCCACTTTGGCGGCCAGCGGGTGCGAGGTGGCGCAGAGGCCATTGGCCGCAAAGACGGCAGAGCGTCCCGGTTTCTCGAAGTCGCGCATCCTGTCCTCCGGCTGTCCGCGGGCAGGCTAGGCTTTTTGATCAAACTTGGGAAGTGCCTCGGCGCCACGATCTGGGTGGGGGCAAAACTCGCGGCGCCGAGGGAAGCTTTATGCAGCTACCCGCTAAACCTAGGGGATGTGTCGGGCGGATTTGCGGGGAAAACGTGGCAACTCTGCGTCACTTTTTCCCGATGTGGAACAGTGCAGCCACTTGCCCCTCATTGATCCAGCGGAATGTTGAAGCTGAGCCGGTTTGACGTGCCGTCACGGCTGTATTTCAGGTCACGGGTGAGACTGCGAATCAGGAACCAGCCAAAGCCGCCCTCGGGAATTTCTCCGCCCAGTTCGGGCAATGTGCCGTCGGGCAGGCACAGGCCCGGCATCGGCCGCCCATGATCGCGCACCTCGATCCCGACAGCCCCGGCGTCCCGGCACAGATGCACGCTGATCCAGCCGCCATCCCCGGCATAGGCATGTTCCACCACATTGTTCAGCACTTCGGCCAGAACGATCTCCACCTGCCCGCCCGCCTCGGGGCCAAGGGCGCGGAAACCCGGCTCGGTGCGCAGCAGGCCCAACGCGTCGCGCACGGCGAAAGGATCGCTGCGCAGATCCAGCCGGATGTCGGGGCCATCGCGGGCAGCCATCGCCGTCGCCCAGCCCTCAGCCCACATCCCGCAGGCTTTCGGGCAGGCTGTCATGGATGACGAAGATCGAATCCATCCGGGTCAGCCGGAACACCTTTTCCACCGTGGGGGTCAGCCGCGCCAGCTCCAGCCGCCGGTCCGGCCCCAGCAGTTTCATCACCGCCACCACCGCGCCCAGCCCCGAACTGTCCAGAAACCGCACGCGCGACAGATCGAGCAGCACCGGCCCCGCCGACCGCCCGACGATTTCGCGCATCCGGTCCTTGAACGCGATTGCGCCTGCGGCGTCGATCCGTTCTTCCATGACCTCGACCACCAGCCGCTCGGCGGTCGGTCTTACCAAAAGCTCCATCTCGGGCCCCCATCGCTATCCTGACCGCCAGCCTAGGTGCCGGAAGTTAGGATTCGGTAACCGCCGCCCGCCTCCGCCCGCCCCTTTCCTCTTCATCCTGGCTCAAATACTCTCAGGGGGTCCGGGGGCAGACTGCCCCCGGGGCTTCCCGCTGCCGGACCGCTTCAGTGACAGGACAAGACATGACCCTTGATTACCCCCAGCTTGCGCAGCAGATCGACGCGCTCTGCCATGGCGAAACCGATACCGTGGCGCTGATGGCGACGGTGGTCTGCGAAATCCATCACGCGCATCCGATGGCCGACTGGACCGGGTTCTACCGCGTCACCGGGCCGGAGATGCTGAAGATCGGGCCGTATCAGGGCGGGCATGGCTGCCTGGTGATCCCGTTTTCGCGCGGGGTTTGCGGGGCGGCGGCGCGCACGGGGCAGGTGCAACTGGTGCCGGATGTGGAGGCGTTCGCCGATCACATCGCCTGTTCCTCGACCACGCGGTCGGAACTGGTGCTGCCGGTGTGGAACGGGCAGGGGCGGCTGCTGGGCGTGCTCGATCTGGACAGCAACACCGAAGCCGCCTTTACGGAGGACGACGCGCAGCATCTGGCGGCGATTCTGGCAGCGGTGTTCCGCGACGCTGCGTAACCGAGCGCCGCAAGCCGCAGATGACATTTCTGCCAAGCTGTGGCACCTGTCGGAAAACGGGGGGCATGACCTTGGCATTGAGTTTCCGGCAAAGCGAGATTCTGGCGATTGCCCGCAGCGAAGGCCGCGTGGTGGTGGAGGGGCTGGCCGAACGCTTTGGCGTCACCTTGCAGACCATTCGCCGCGATCTGACCGAGCTGGCCGAGGCCGGGCATCTGGACCGGGTGCATGGCGGTGCGGTGATCCGCACCGGCGTCAGCAATATCGGCTATGAGGAACGGCGCAGCCTGCATGATGCGGCCAAGGCGGCGATTGGCCGGGCCTGCGCGCAGGCGCTGCCCGACAATTGCTCGATGATCCTGAACCTTGGCACCACGACCGAGGCGGTGGCGCGGGAATTGCTGAATCACCGGCAGATCACGGTGGTGACCAACAACATGAATGTGGCCAATATCCTTGTGGCCAACCCGTCTTGCGAGATCATGGTGGCGGGCGGCGCCTTGCGGCGCAGCGATGGCGGGTTGGTGGGCGATCTGACCTCGGAGTTCATGGCGCAGTTCAAGGTGGATTACGGGGTGATCGGCATTTCGGCGATCGACCCGGATGGCGATCTGCTGGATTACGATCTGGCCGAGGTGCGGGTGTCGCGGGCGATCATCCGGCAATCGCGCAAGGTGTATCTGGTGGCCGATGCCTCCAAACTGGCGCGCAGCGCGCCGGTGCGGCTGGCCAGCCTGTCCGAAGTGGATGCGATCTTCACCGACCGGCCTTTGCCCGAGGCGCTGTTGGCGCGTTGTGCCGAATGGGGCACGGCGGTGCATGTCGCCGAGGGGTGAACCTGCTTGATCTTTGCCGGGCCGCGGCGGAATGTGCCGCGATGATCGACCTGTTTTCCCTCGTCCCGCTATCGGAGCTTGCGGCCTTTCTGGCGGCGGGCATCGTGTTGAATCTGACGCCGGGCGCCGATGTGCTATTCGCCACGGCCAGCGGCATTGCGGGCGGGCCGCGCGTGGGCGCGGTGGCGGGCTTGGGTGTGGGGCTGGGCGGGCTGTTCCATGTCGGGCTGGCGGCGCTGGGCGTCAGCGCGCTGATCGCGGCGCATCCGGGGGCGCTGTTCGCGCTGAAATGGGCGGGGGCGGGCTATCTGCTGGTGCTGGCGGTGAAAAGCTGGCGGGCGGCGGGGGAGGCGGGTATCGGCAAGGGCGAGGCGGCGCTGGGGTCGGCTTTGTGGAAGGGCTTTGTCACCAATGCCTTGAACCCCAAGGTGGCGCTGTTCGTGCTGGCCTTTCTGCCGCAATTCACCGATCCGGCGCGCGGGCCGGTCTGGCAGCAGATCCTGGTGCTGGGGGCGCTGTTCACCTGCACCGGCACGCTGATCACGGCCAGTTATGGTGCCTTGGCGGGCATGGCGGGCCGGGCGCTGGGCGCACGGATGGGGGCGCTGAACAAGGTGGCGGCGCTGATGTTTGGCGGGCTGGCGGCCCGTCTGGTGTGGGAGTGAACGAAATGGCGCAGATTACCCTTCTGGATGGCGGCATGGGGCAGGAACTGGTGGCGCGATCCGGCGATGCGCCGACGCCGCTTTGGGCGACGCGGGTGATGCTGGATCATCCGGGGCTGGTGCGCGCGATCCATGACGATTATTTCGCCGCCGGGGCGACGGTGGCCACCACCAACACCTATGCGATCCACCATGACCGGCTGGAACGCTTTGGCTTGGACGGGCAGTTTGCCGCGCTGCACGCGGCTGCGCTGGCGGCGGCACAGGACGCGCGGGCGGCGCATGGGGCGGGGCGGATTGCAGGCTCCATCGGGCCGCTGGTCGCCACCTACCGCGACGATGTGGTGCTGCCGGTGGACGAGGCCGCGCCGAAGGTGGCCGAGATCGCGCATCTGCTGGCGCCGCATGTCGATGTCATCCTGCTGGAAACGCTGTCCACCGTGGCGCAGGCGGAAGGGGCGCTGAAAGGCGCGGTGCAGGCGGGCAAACCGGTCTGGCTTTCGGTCTCGGTCCATGACCGGCAGGGGCATCTGCTGCGCTCGGGCGAGCCGCTGACCGATCTGGCGCGGCTGGTGGCCGAATACCAACCGGCGGCGGTGCTGGCCAATTGCTCGGTCCCCGAGGCGATGGGCGATGCGCTGGCGGTGCTGGGCACGTTTGGCAAGCCGTTCGGCGCCTATGCCAATGGATTCACGCATATTTCCGACGGGTTTCTGGCGGATGCGCCGACGGTGGCCGAACTGACCCACCGCCATGACCTGACGCCGGAGAAATATGCCGATTTCGCGCTGGGCTGGGTGGCGCAGGGGGCAACCATCGTGGGGGGCTGCTGCGATGTGGGGCCCGCGCATATCGCCGCGCTGGCGGCGCGGTTGCGCGATGCGGGGCACGAGATCGTCTGATGCCGCCTTATGCCTATAACCCGCCCGACGAGCCGCTGAAGATTCTGCACCACGATTCGGCGCTGCTGATCGTGGACAAGCCTGCCGGGCTGCTGTCGGTGCCGGGCAAAGACCCGGGCAAGGAAGACTGTCTGATTGAACGGTTGAAGCGCGTGTTCCCCGAGGTGTTGCTGGTGCATCGGCTGGATTGCGATACGTCCGGCGTGATGGTGTTCGCGCTGAACAAGGCGGCGCAGGGCAATCTGGGGCAGCAGTTCGAGAAGCGGCAGACCAAGAAGATCTATGTCGCGCGGCTGTGGGGGCTGCTGGAGCCGAAAGAGGGCACGGTGGACCTGCCGCTGTGTGTGGATTGGCCGAACCGGCCGCGCCAGCATGTGAACCACGAGATCGGCAAACCGGCGATCACCGATTACCGGGTGATCCGGCATGACGGCAAGACGACCCGCGTGCGGCTGATGCCGCAGACCGGGCGCAGCCATCAGTTGCGGGTGCATATGCTGGAACTCGGCCATCCGATTCTGGGCGATCTGATCTATGCCGAAGGGGCGGCGCGCGATGATTATCCGCGCATGATGCTGCATGCCGAAAGCCTGCGGCTGCGCCACCCGGAAACCGGCAAGAGCATCACGTTCAGCGCGCCGGTTCCGTTCTAGCTAGCGGCGCAGGCGCAGCGCCAGCAGCAGCCCACCGAGGAAAGCCCCGGCAAGGCTGAGGAACGGCGCTTTGCCGATCGCCTCGGGGAACTGGTTCAGCAGGGCGGTTGCTTCAGCCTCAAGTGCCTGAATTTCCGCGGCATTCAGGCCGATGGGGCGGGGGCGGCGCCTGCGGGACACCAGCCAGAGGATCAGCGCCAGCAGCAGAAAGCCCCCGGCGCAGGACAGCGAGGCGAAGATCGGGCCGCACCAGGCGGCCAGCGCTGTCCAGCCTGCGGCGATCAGGAAGCCCAGCGCCACAAGGGCGCAGAGCCCCGCCAGCACCAGCAGGGCCGCGCGGCGGGCGCTGGCCCGGGCGCGGTCTGCCGCGCCTTGGGCCAGAATACTGATGGCAAGCTGGATCAGCGGGCCCATGCCTTAGCGCCGACCGAGGATCAGGCCGAACAGCAGGCCCAGCGCGGCGGCGATGCCGACGGCCTTCAACGGGTGATCCTTCACCGCGCCTTCAGCCCCGGCCAGCCCGGCGGCGCCCTTGGCGCGCAGGGTTTCGGCCTGTTCGCGGGCAGCGGCGGAGAGGGCTGCGCCGTCCTGTTTGCCCATGGCAACCATCTGTTCGGCAAGGCGCGACAGTTCGGCCTTCATATGGGCAAGCTGGGTCTCCAGCGTGTCGGCGGCGGTTTCGATCTTGTTCGGCATGGATGCCTCCTGTGCTGCGGAGATGCGGCAAGGCCCGTGCAGAAGACAGCACGGGCCGCGCGCATCGGTCAAGGGAAAGCGCGCGAGACGCGAAAAGGTTCCCTGTGGCAGACAAAAAACGACAGGTGACTTGCGTACACCGGGCGTACACCCCCCGTACACCCGCTGTGCGGCGGATTTGAGGGGCGGGGGCCGCCCCTCAAATCCCTGTCAGGCGCCGATTTCCTTGGCCGCATCCTGCCGGGTGCGCCACAGGGAATAGGCCACGCCCGCACCAAGGATGGCGAAGGTGATGCCCAGCGACCAGCTTGCCGGGAACTTCTCCCACCCCATCAGATCGGCGATGAAGATCTTCGATCCGATGAACACCAGCAGCACCGCCAGCGCCTGTTTCAGATAGTGGAAGCGGTGCAGCACGGCGGCGAGGGCGAAGTAGAGCGCGCGCAGGCCGAGGATGGCGAAGATGTTCGAGGTGTAGACGATATAGGGGTCGGTGGTGATGGCAAACACGGCGGGCACGCTATCCACCGCGAAGATCAGGTCGGCGATTTCCACCAGGATCAGCGCAAGGAACAGCGGGGTCATGTAGGTGACGATGCGGCCCGCCTTGTTGGGCTGTTTCACGAAGAAGGCCGGGCCGTGCAGGCTTTCTGTCACGCGGAAGCGTTTGCGCATGAAGCGCAGGACGGGGTTCTGCGACAGGTCCATTTCCTTTTCCTCGGTCACCAGCATCTTGATGCCGGTGAAGACGAGGAAGGCGGCGAAGAAATACAGCAGCCAGCCATATTGCGCGATCAGCGTGGCGCCGAGGCCGATCATCACCCCGCGCAGCACGATCACGCCAAGGATACCCCAGAACAGCACGCGGTGCTGCAACTGGCGGGGGATGGCGAAGAACGAAAAGATCAGCGCGATGACAAACACGTTGTCGAGGGCGAGGGTTTTTTCAACCACGAAGGCCGTCATGTATTCGGCGGCGGCGGTGGCGCCGAGCTGATACCAGACGAAGCCGCCGAAGCTGACGCCCAGCGTGATATACAGGGCGGACAGGCGCAGGCTTTCGGGCACGCCGATTTCATGGTCTTCCTTGTGCAGCACGCCAAGGTCGAAGACCAGCAGCGCCAGCACAAGGCCCAGGAAGGTGAACCATAGCCAGAGCGGGGTTCCGAGAAACAGGGTAAAAAGCAGGGTCTCCATGGCATCCTCTTGTTGTGACAGGAGCATACTGGGAGACAGGCCAAAACCGGGCTGGCACCGAGCATGCTCGATGCGGTCCGACATCACGCGATTGCGTCAGAGGGGCCCGGTCCGCCTCACAAAGATGTGTGGGGGGCGCGGGATTTCAAGCCGCGCCCCGAAGTTTTTATTCGGCGTCGCTGTCCCAGCCGGAAATGGCTTTGACCTCGAGGAATTCCTCGATCCCCCAATGACCGCCTTCGCGGGCGCGGCCCGAGGCCTTGACCCCGCCGAAGGGCGAGCCTGCGGCGCGGGATTTGCCGTTCATTTCCACCATGCCAGAGCGCAGCTTGCGGGCCAGTCGGTTGCGGCGGGCGCCATCCTGGCTTTGCACATAGTTGGTCAGGCCATAGGGCGTATCATTGGCGATGCGCACGGCCTCTTCTTCCGTGTCGAAGGGCAGGATCGACAGGACGGGGCCGAAGATTTCCTCGCGCTCGATGGTCATGCCCGGCGTCACATCGGCAAAGACGGTGGGCTTGACGTAGAAGCCGCGGTTCAGATGTTCCGGCAGGCCAAGGCCGCCGGCCACAAGCCGGGCGCCTTCGTCGATGCCCTTCTGGATATAGCCCTGAATCTGTTCCCACTGGCGCTTGTTCACCACCGGGCCGATATGTTTTCCCTCTTCCGAGGCCGGGCCGACGGGGATGGATTGCGCGACCTCGGCGGCGATTTCCACCGCGCGGTCATAGATCGGCCGTTCCACCAGCATCCGCGAGGGCGCGTTGCAGGATTGGCCGGAGTTCTGCATCATGTGGCGCACGCCGCGTTCCACCGCCTTGTCATCGGCATCGGCGAAGATCAGGTTGGCGCCCTTGCCGCCGAGTTCCAGCGTCACGCGTTTCAGCGTCTGCGCGGCGGCGGCGGAAATCGCGCGCCCGGCGCGGGTCGATCCGGTGAAGGAGATCATCTCGACATCCGGGTGCGCAGACAGGCGGGTGCCCACCCCCGCGCCGTCGCCATTCACCAGATTGAACACGCCTGGGGGCAGGCCCGCGTCGTGGCAAAATTCGGCAAACAGCATCGAGGAGAGCGGCGATTCCTCGGAGGGTTTCAGCACGCAGGTGCAACCGGCCAACAGCGCCGGGATCACCTTCAGCGTGACCTGATTCATCGGCCAGTTCCACGGCGTGATCAGGCCGACGACGCCGATCGGCTCCAGCGCGATGCGGTCGTTGGGGGCGTGGGGGCCAAGCGGGCGGACCCATTCGATGGAATCGAAGGCGGTGAGGAAGTTCTTCAGGTGCCACGGCAGGCAGGGCGCCTGACTTTCGCGGGCCAGTTTGATCGGCGCGCCCATCTCGACGCTGATCGCCTGCGCCATTTCTTCGGCCCGCGCCTCGTATTGCGCGAGGATTGCCGCCACATAAGCGCGGCGCGTTTCGGGCGGGGTGACGGACCAGGTGTCGAAGGCGGATTTGGCGGCGGCGACGGCGTGGTCGCAATCGGCCTCGGACCCCAGCGAGATCACGGCGCAGGGCTCTTCGGTGGACGGGTCGATCACCGCGCAATCGCGGGGGGATAGCGGCGCGACCCAGGCGCCGTCGATATAGAAGTCGCGTTTCTCGATCATGGGATCCTCCGGTTTGGGCGGAAAGTGAACCTTTGGCGGCAGGCTTGCAACAGGTTTCTGATAATTTGATCAAATTATCAGAAGTCGCGCCAGCTTTCGGGATCATAGCCGAAGCGCGTCAGATCCTGACCGATCAGGCCGCGCGCAAGGTCGGCCAGCGCGGGGGTGTAGGTTTCGGCGGCGCGTTTGCTGCTGTTGGGGCGGCGGTCCATCCGGGCCAGCACCCAATCCTCGGGGAAGCCGAGGCGGCGGCCGAGGGTGAGGAAGCCCTCTTCCTTTTCTTCCTCGATGCGGAAGATGCGCGCATAGCGCAGCCGGTCGCACATCAGCACGGTGGATTGGCTGTCCCAATGGTGATCGCGCTGGCCTTCGGGTTGGGATGCGGCGTAGCGCAGGAAGGTTTCGAACGGAATCAGTGTGTTGGGGGCGCCCCCGGGCAGGCCCTGCGCCCGGGCGAAGGCGCGCAGCGGCGGCAGTTCGTGCTTGCGCATGGAGCGGGCATAGGCGGCGTCGGCGCCATCGGGGCTGCGGTGGTGGCCATCGAGAAACTTGTTCTTCCACGCCGAGGCAAGGCGCCCGTATGGGTTGCGCACGAAGGCGAAGGTTTCAAACGCGGCGGGATCGCGGATGAAGGCCCAGTAATCGCGCAGCGGTGCCATCGGAAAGCGGCGCGGCACCGACAGGAAGCGCAGTCGCCCGTTGGACGGATCGGCAAGGCCGCGATGATCGCGGTAGCCATCGGTCAACCATTGGCGGGTGAAGGTGGTCAGCACCTTGGGATTGAGCATGAGCGCGGTGCGGCTCTCCCTATCGAGGAAAAGCTTGAACGGACTGAAATGGCGGTTGGGCTTGAGCATGGCATCCCCGGGCTGCGGCTTCTGGTTAGCAGGGCGGGGGCGGGGCGTCCACCATGGCGGCGGGACTTGGGAAAGCGTTCTGCAGCGGGCGTGGCGCGGGTGATTTTCGACTTATTTCGAGCAGTTTGCCGCAGTGGGGTGAAACTTCTGTTCCTGATCGTTATCTAGGAAAGCGAACCGATTCCGTTCTGGAGAACACGCATGTCCATCCGCATCAACGACGTTGCCCCCGATTTCACCGCCGAGTCGACGGCAGGGACCATCAAGTTCCATGACTGGCTGGGTGACAGCTATGCGATCATTTTCAGCCATCCGCGCGATTTCACCCCGGTCTGCACCACGGAATTCGGCGCGGTGGCACAGCTTGCGGGCGAGTTTGCCAAACGCAATACCAAGGTGATCGGCGTGTCGGTCGATGCGGTGGAAGACCACCTGAAATGGAAGCGCGACATCGAGGCGTTTTCGGGCAGCCCGGCGGATTTTCCGATCATCGACGACACCTCGCTGACCGTGGCCAAGGCCTATGACATGCTGCCGGCCGAGTTCTATCTGCCGGTCGAGGGCCGCACCCCGGCCAATACCGCCACGGTGCGCACCGTCTATATCATCGGGCCGGACAAGAAAGTGCGCCTGACCATGACCTATCCGATGTCGGTGGGCCGCAACTTTGCGGAAATCCTGCGGGCGCTGGATGCGGTGCAGGCCACCGATGGCGTGCCGCTGGCCACCCCGGCCAACTGGGTGCCGGGGCAGGATGTCATCGTGGCGCTGAGCCTGAACAACGAACAGGCCGCCGCGAAATACGGCGATCTGGATATCAAGCTGCCCTATCTGCGCTTCGCCAAAGCGCCGAAGTAAGCGGTCTGCCAGACCCGAGAACAGCCCCGGATTCCGGGGCTGTTTGCGTTTGTGGGTCTGGTCTGCCGCACGAGCCATGCGTCTGGTGCATGGCGGGCTTGGGCAAGCCCGGGATTGTGCAGGTGCAGCATAAGGTCCATTTCAACGGGGAGCGCAGGGCAGACCGCTGCCGCGCCTAACCGTATGAGGCATGACATGGCATATCTTTCTTCGCAGCGTGAGACCGGCTTTTCCCTGTCCGGGATCGCCAGCAACGTCGTGGCGGGTGTGAAAGCCGCCATCGCGCGTCGCGCCATCTATAACCGCACCCTTGCGGAACTGAACGGGCTGAGCGACCGCGACCTTGCCGACCTTGGCATCCATCGTGTGCAGATCGCCGAAGTGGCGTCGCAGGCGGCCTATCACGCCTGACCGGCGCTGACGGCAAGAGGTACAGAGGTCCGTGGCGGTTGCCACGGGCCTTTTTCTTTACGATCCGCCCAGCGGATAGCCGTTGCCCCAGACCTGCGCCGCTTCGCGCCGCAGGGTGGCGCGTTCGGCGGCGGCCAGCCGGGCGAGCGCTGCCGTCTCGTTGCCGCCTTCGCGCAGGGTGCGCTGCCACAGCCGCAGGGCGGACTGTGCGCTCCACGGCAGGGCGGCGTGGATCAGCCAGCGGCGCAGGGCGGGGGGCAGGCGGTCATGGCGCAGCATCGGGCTGCCCTTGCGCCAGCGGGCATGGGGCGAGCGGAGGTTGCGGGTCATGCTGCCTGACTGCGCCACTGTGGAAAGGGATCGGCCAGCCCAGCCCAGGCGGCAGGCGTGAACTGCGCGGCGGCGACAAGCGCCGCATCCAGCCGGGCGCGCAGCGCAGCCTCGTCCATCGCCGCGCCGATGAACACGATTTCCTGCCGCCGGTCGCCCCAGACCTCGTCCCATTGGGCCGCCAGCTCGGCGCGGGCTTCGGGGTGTTGCGGCCAGCGCGCCTGTGGCACGGCGGCCCACCAGTGGCCCAGCGGTGCCACCGAAGAGACCGCCCCGGCCAGCGCAAATTCTGCCGCCCAGTCGGGCCGGGTGGCCAGCCAGAAATGCCCCTTGGCCCGGATGACCCCGGCAAGATCGCCGTTCAGCACCGTGTGGAGCCGCGCCGGATCGAAAGGGCGGCGGGCGCGGTAGACGAAGCTGGAAATGCCGTATTCCTCGGTTTCCGGCAGGTGATGGGCAAAGCCATACAGCTCTTTCGCCCAAAGCGGATGTTCATGCGCGCGGTCGAAATCGAACAGGCCGGTGTCGAAGATCGCGCCGGGGGCGACGCTGCCATGATCGGCTTCGATCAGCCGGGCATCGGGGTTCAGCGCGCGGATGATGGTGCGGGCCGTCGCCGCACGCTCTGCCCCCGCATCGCTGACCTTGTTCAACACGACGACATCGGCAAATTCGATCTGATCGGTCAGCAGGGCGACAAGGCTGCGGGTGTCGCCGTCGCCCAGACTTTCGCCCCGGTCGGCGAGAAAGTCGTGGCTGGAAAAATCGCGCAGCAGGTTGATGGCATCGACCACCGTCACCATCGTATCCAGCCGTGCCACATCCGACAGGCTTTGCCCTGCGGCATCGCGGAAATCGAAGGTGGCGGCGACGGGCAGCGGTTCGGCAATGCCGGTGCTTTCGATCAGCAGATAGTCAAAGCGCTCTTCGGCGGCGAGACGGCGCACCTCGGTCAGCAGATCGTCGCGCAGGGTGCAGCAGATGCAGCCATTGGTCAGTTCCACCAGCTTTTCATCGGTGCGGGACAGATCGGCGCCGTTGCGGATCAGGCCCGCGTCGATATTCACCTCGGACATATCGTTGACGATCACCGCGACGCGGCGGCCATCGCGGTTGTTGAGGATGTGGTTGAGCAGGGTGGTCTTGCCTGCCCCGAGGAAGCCGGACAGCACGGTGACGGGAAGGCGGGGATCGGGTCGGCGGTGATCAGGCATGGGTGATTCTCGTTATGTTATAAAATAACAATAACGGGATGAGTCTGGCCCCGCAAGGGGGCGCAGGTCAGGCGCTGCGGGGAAACAGGATGATCTGCGCGCCAAGCTGGGCGCGATCATACAGCAACATGATGTGCTGGTTGGCCAGCCGAACGCAGCCATTGGAGACGGCGGTGCCAATCGTCCAGGGCTCGAACGTGCCGTGGATGCGCAGGAACGTGTCGCCGCGCGCCTCGTCGAACAGGTAAAGCGCGCGGGCGCCCAGCGGATTGCCGGGGCCGCCGGGCATCCCATTGGCATATTTCGCGTAATGGTCCGGGTCGCGGGCGATCATTTCGGGCGTGGGGGTCCAGCTTGGCCATTCTTTCTTGGCGCCAAGGGTGAAATAGCCCGCCTCATACAGCCCGCCCCGGGCGATGCCGACGGTGAAGCGCAGGGCGAACTGGCTGTCGATCATGTAGTAGAGCGCGAAGGCGTCGGGTACGACCATGATCGTGCCGGGCGGATAGGCATCCTGCAGATACAGCGTGTAGGGCTGCTGTTCGGGCGGCACGACCCAGGTTTCGGCATTGCGTTCTTCCTGTGCGACAGCGGGAAGGGCACAACTGGCCGCCCCCGCGGCGAGGAAGTGGCGGCGGGACAGGGGAGAGGGCATGGGGCATCCTTCGGCTTGCGGCTTGCACAGAAGAATCGTCCTGAATGGCCTTCGGTTCCAGAGGAGAATGCCCCGCCTCACGCAGGGTTGACGCAAAAGGCCCCGGATCGCTCCGGGGCCTTGCGTTTTCGGTCGAAGCGGCGGGGATCAACCCTCGGCGGCTTCTTCCTTTTCTTTCTTGTCGCCAACGATTTCTTCGCCGGTTTCCTGATCGACCATCTTCATGCCAAGGCGCACCTTGCCGCGATCGTCGAAGCCCAGAAGTTTGACCTTCACTTCCTGGCCTTCCTTGAGGATCTCGTTCGGGTGGTTCAGACGCTTGTTGGCGATCTGCGACACATGGACGAGGCCGTCACGCTTGCCGAAGAAGTTCACGAAGGCGCCGAAATCGACCAGTTTCACCACTTTGCCGGTGTAGATCTGGCCTTCTTCCGGCTCTGCCACGATCGACCAGATCATGTCATAGGCCTTCTTGATCGCCTCGGCCGAGTTCGATGCGATCTTGATCATGCCGTCATCGTTGATATCGACCTTGGCGCCCGAAAGCTCCACGATCTCGCGGATGACCTTGCCGCCCGACCCGATCACTTCACGGATCTTGTCGGTGGGGATGGTCAGGGTTTCGATCTTCGGCGCGTATTCCGAGAAGCCTTGCGGCGCGGAAAGGGCCTTGTTCATCTCGGCCAGGATGTGCAGGCGGCCATCTTTGGCCTGTGCCAGCGCCTGTTCCATGATTTCCGGGGTGATCCCGGCAACCTTGATGTCCATCTGCATGGTGGTGATGCCGTTTTCGGTGCCTGCGACCTTGAAGTCCATGTCGCCGAGGTGATCCTCGTCGCCCAGAATGTCGGTCAGCACGGCCCAGCGGCCATCGTCTTCGAGGATCAGGCCCATGGCCACGCCCGCCACCGGGGCTTTCAGCGGCACACCGGCATCCATCATCGCCAGCGACCCGCCGCAGACGGAGGCCATCGAGGAGGAGCCGTTGGATTCGGTGATCTCGGACACGACGCGGATGGTGTAGGGGAAATCGGTCGCAGCGGGCAGAACGGCCTGCAGCGCGCGCCAGGCCAGCTTGCCATGGCCGATTTCACGACGACCGGGCGAACCGACGCGGCCCACTTCGCCGACCGAATAGGGCGGGAAGTTGTAGTGCAGCAGGAAGTTGGAGCGCGAGTTGCCATGCAGCGCGTCGATGATCTGTTCATCTTCGCCGGTGCCGAGCGTGGTCACGACCAGCGCCTGGGTTTCGCCACGGGTGAACAGGGCCGAGCCATGGGTGCGCGGCAGGATGCCGGTTTCGCCGGTGATGGCACGCACGGTCTTGTTGTCACGCCCGTCGATCCGGGCGCCACCGCTGATGATGTCGCCGCGCAGGATCGAGCTTTCCAGCTTCTTGATCGCCGAACCGAGGTTGATGTCGGCCAGATCGTCTTCCGACAGCGTGGCCTTGATGGCGGCGACGGCGGCAGAGATCGCGTTGGTGCGTTCCTGCTTGTCACGCAGCGCGAAGGCGGCGCGCATCTGGGTTTCGCCCGCGGCTTTGACCTTGGCATACAGGTCCGAATAATCGGGGGCCTGGAAGTCGAAGGGTTCCTTGGCGCTGAGTTCGGCGAAGTCGATGATCAGGTCGATCACCGGCTGCATCGCGGCATGGCCGAATTTCACGGCGCCCAGCATCTCGGCTTCGGTCAGCTCGTAGGCTTCCGATTCCACCATCATCACGGCATCTTTGGTGCCGGCGATGACCAGATCAAGGCGCTGTTCCGGGTTGTCGCGCAGTTTCTGCAGATCTTCGACTTCGGGGTTCAGCACATATTCGCCATTGGCGAAGCCGACGCGCGCGGCGCCGATCGGGCCCATGAACGGCACGCCGGAAATGGTGAGCGCGGCGGAGGCGGCGATCATCGCCACGATGTCGGGTTCGTTCACGAGGTCATGCGACAGGACGGTGCACATCACGAGCACTTCGTTCTTGAAGCCTTCGACGAACAGCGGGCGGCACGGACGGTCGATCAGGCGCGAGGTCAGCGTCTCTTTTTCGGACGGCCGGGCTTCACGCTTGAAGAAGCCGCCCGGGATCTTGCCGGCGGCGTAGTATTTTTCCTGGTAATGCACGGTCAGCGGGAAGAAGTCCTGGCCCGGCTTCGCCTGTTTGGCGAAGGTCACGTTGGCCATGACCGAGGTTTCCCCCAGCGTGGCGATCACGGAGCCATCGGCCTGACGCGCGACCTTGCCGGTCTCGAGCGTCAGGGTCTCGTTGCCCCATTGGATCGACTTTTTGGTAATCTTGAACATCTGTTTTCCTATCTTGCCGGGGGACCCTCCACCCGGCGCGGTTTTCGTCATTCGGTTCGGGCGGGCCAGATGCCCGCGGCGCCTTCTCTTTTCTCTTTCCCGCGCGATGGTGCCCGGTCGCGCTGGACCCTCCTCCCGGATATTCGGGGCTCGAAAAGAAAGACGCGCCCCGCAGGGCGCGCCTTTGTCATGTCAGCGACGCAGACCCAGACGCGCGATCAGCGACTGGTAGCGGCCTTCATCCTTGCCCTTCAGATAGTCGAGCAGTTTGCGGCGCTGGGCCACGAGCATCAGGAGACCACGACGGGAGTGGTTGTCCTTTTTGTGGGTCTTGAAGTGCTCGGTCAGCGTTGCAATGCGCGAGCTGAGGATCGCAACCTGAACTTCCGGCGAGCCGGTGTCGCCTTCCTTGGTCGCGTAGTCCTTGATCAGACGGGCTTTTTCTTCGACGGTGATCGACATCGGGATCTCCTTTTCAGGGTTGAGAGTGACGGCGCAAGCCGGGATGTCGTCCAGCAGGGCCCTTGGGCTCCGCGCGGAATCCCGCAGCGGATGCGCGCACATACGCGAAAAGGCCCCAAAAGGGAAGCAGGATTTGCCGGGGCGGGATGCCTGGCATTTTAACCAATTGTTCAATGAATGTCCCCGGCCCATGGCCGGATTGCCGGTTTTGTGCCATGATCTGAGGGATGAATGTCATGCAATCCCAAGGGCTTGGTGTGGTTCTTGGTTAATGCGGGCGGCCTGCTTGTGTGGGCCTGGGTGGAGTGGGTGCAGTGCTGGGTCTGGTTGCGGTTCTGGGAGCCCTGAGCGCGGGGCTGATGCTGGATGCCCTCTTCTCGTCCTCGGACGAGGGGGGGGAGCATGACGCGGAGGCGCCGAGGGAGGACAGCGACGACTCGTCGGGCGAGACGGGCGATCTGCTGGATCTGGCGCTGGCCGCGCCAGAGCGGGCGGAAGGCGGCGCCGGGGACGCACTGCAAGAGGGCACTGCGGGCAATGACAAGCTGGCAGGGGGCCGCGCGGATGACGGGTTCGACGGTCTGGGCGGGATGGATCAGATCGTGTCGCGCGGCGGCGATGACTGGATCGCGGGCGGTGCGGGCAATGACTATGTGTTCGGCGGCTCTGGCGCGGATACGATCCTGGGCCAGGGCGGCGATGACGCGCTGACCGGCGAGGGGGGCGCCGATCTACTGGGCGGCGGCGCAGGGAATGACAGTCTGGCCGGGCATGACGGTGACGATCTGCTGGCGGGCGGCAGCGGGGATGACACGCTGATGGGGGGCAGCGGCGATGATACGCTGCGCGACGGTGCGGGGGATGACTGGCTGGCGGGGGGCTATGACGACGATCTGCTGCAGGCCGGGGCGGGCAGCGACACGCTGGACGGCGAGTTCGGCGCGGATACGCTGATCGGCCATACGCCGGGCGAGGCGGACAGCGAGACGGATTTCCTGAACGGCGGCACGGGGGATGACCTGCTGGTCGCGGGGGCGGGCGATTATGCCACGGGCGGCGAAGGGGCGGACAGGTTTCAACTGGGCGACTGGCTGGAGGAGGGCGACGGGGCGCGGCTGATGGATTTTGACGGGGCAGCGGACAAGATCGAGGTGGTCTATGACCCGGAGGTTCACCCCGAGCCGCAGTTGACGCTGGAGCCTGCGGGCGCGGGCGGGGACGTGGCAGTCTTTCTGGACGGGCTGCCGCTGGCGGTGGTGGCGGGCGGTCAGGGTCTTGCCGTGTCGGATATCGTGCTGACCCCGGCGCCGAAGGGTTGAGCGGGCGGTGAGGGGAGAGGGGGCGCTGCCCCCGTCGCCTTTGGCTGTCCGGCCCGATCCTTGCGGATCGTGCGTTCGGACCTGACGTGCTTCCACTGGAAGCACGTCAGGGCGGCCCTCACCCCCGAGTATTTTTGCCAGGATGAAGCGGGGGCTGCGTGCCTGTGGGTCTGGCCGGATCAGGCTGCCAGGGGGCGGTTCGGGTCGGTCAGCTTTCGGCGGCGGCGCGGATCAGCAGGGCGAGTTTGGTCGCCTCGCGGTTGACATCGTGGCGGGCAAGCACGCGGGCGCGGGCGGCGCGGCCCATTTCTGTCAGGCGGGCGAGGGGGAGGCTGGCGATCTGGTTGATCCCTTCGGCCAGCGCTGTGGCATCGCCCGCGGGCACCAGCCAGCCGGTTTCGGGGGTGACGAGTTCGGGCAGACCGGCAATCGCGGTGGCCAGCACCGGGCGACCGGCGGCCATCGCCTCCATCACCACCATCGGCAGGCCCTCGGCGAAAGAGGGCAGGACCAGCGCCTGCGCGGCAGCGAGTTCGGCGCGGACCTGCGCTTCGGTCAGCCAGCCTGCCAGCGTGACGTGGCGGCGCAGGGTATGGGTTTCGATCAGCGCCTCGATCTCGCCGCGCAACGGGCCGTCGCCGACGAGGGTCAGGTGCAGGTCGGGATGGTGCCTGATGGCCTGGGCCACCGCCTCGATCAGCAGGGGGAAGCCCTTCTGTTCGGAAAAGCGGCCAATGGCGACGAGGCGCAGTTTGGCGGGCACGGGGGCCGGGTCGGGGAAGCGGGCGGGTTCGATGCCGCAATGCACGACTTTCAGGCGCGGCCAGTCGGTGACGGCGGACCAGCGGCAAAGCTGGCTGCGTCCGAAGGACGAAATGGCGACGGTGAAGGCGGCGTGGCGGATCTTTTCATCCAGCGCGAGGCTGTGCGGCGCGTCAAACTCCTCTGGCCCATGGACGGTGAAGGAGTAGCGCGGGCCGCCGAGCAGATGCGCCAGCAGGGCCACGCTGGCGGAATTGGTGCCGAAATGGGCGTGGATGTGGTGGATGCCGAGGGTATGGCAGCGGGCGGCGACATAGGCTGCCTCTGCCAGATAGACAGCATGGCGGGGGCGGTTGCCCGCGCGTTTGCCCAGGCGCCAGGCGCAGGCCAACGCCCGGGCACTGGCCGCCGGATGGCGCAGCATCCAGCCAAGCGCGGTGCCCGCCAACCTGCTGCGGCCCAATTCCAGCACATGTTCGGTGCGCAGGTCTTCGGCCTTGTCGGCCTCGTCCTGCAGGGCGGCGCGGTCGGAGCGCATGGCGAGGCGGTGCACGGCGAACCCCATCCGCTCCAGCGCGTGAATCTCGCGGCGGATGAAGGTGTGCGAGGCACGGGGATAGGTGTTGACGAGGCAGGCGATCTTCACGGCATATCCGGTTGCAAGCAAGCTGTTGTAGCAGAGACCCGATCCTTGCTGAAGCATATGGCCGAAGAATGGCGTGATTGACCCTTTGGCGGGGCGGCCCTAGGGTCCGTGCCATGGAAATGGCCCGCCCCAGCATGTTCCGACGCGCCCTGCACGGCTCTGCCGTGACGGCGGGCGCCTATGCCGCCTCGCAGATCTTGCGATTGGGGGCGAATCTGATCCTGACGCGGTTGCTGTTCCCCGAGGCCTTCGGGCTGATGGCGCTGGTGTCGGTCTGCCTCGTGGGGCTGGCGATGTTTTCCGATGTCGGGCTGGGGCCTGCCATTGCGCGCAGCCCGCATGGCGACGAGCCGGAGTTTCTGGATACCGCCTGGACCTTGCAGGCGTTTCGCGGGCTGATGCTGTGCCTTGGCACGGTGGCGCTGGCCTGGCCCGCCGCGTATTTTTACGACGCGCCGGAGTTGCAGGGACTGCTGCCGGTGGCCGGGCTGGGGATGCTGATCGGCGGGCTGTTTCCGACGCGGATCGAGACGGCGACGCGGCATCTGCTGTTTGGCCGGGTGACGGCGCTGGATCTGCTGTCGCAGGTGATCGGCACGGCGGCGATGGTGGCGCTGGCCTTTGCGATGGGCTCGGTCTGGGCGCTGGTGATCGGCACGACGATCGGCACGCTGTCGAAGCTGGTGCTGATGCATTACGGGCTGCCGGGGCACCGCAACCGCTTTCGCTGGGATGCAAAGGCGGGGAAAGAGCTGATCCATTTCGGCAAGTGGATCTTCCTGTCCACCGCCTGCGGTTTTGTGCTGTCGCAGGGGGACAAGGCGATTCTGGGGGCGTTTTTGCCGCTGGATGCGCTGGGGGTCTATAATATCGGGTATTTCTTGGCCTCTTTCCCGATGCTGCTGGGCGGGGCGATCACCGGGCGGGTGCTGATCCCGCTGTACCGCGACCACCACCCTTCGGCCAGCGCCGCGAATTTCCGCAAGCTGCGGCGGCTGCGGCTGGGTTTACAGGGCGGGATCATGGCGATGCTGGCGGTGGGGGCCCTTCTGGGCCCTGCGGTGGTGGAGGTGCTGTATGACAGCCGCTATGCCATGGCGCAGGCGGTGGTCGTGGCGGTGGTGCTGGTGCAATTGCCGCAGGTGATCGGCATGACCTATGACCAGTCGGCGCTGGCCGCCGGGGATTCGCGCACGTTCTTTGTGGTGATGGCGGTGCGGGCCGGGGTGCAGACGCTGGCCTTTCTGATCGGCGTGTCGCAGGCCGGGCTGATGGGGGCGCTGCTGGCGCAGTTCCTGTCCTCGGCCTTCATGCATCTTTTGGTGATCTGGATGGCGCGGCGCAACCGGGCCTGGGATGGGGCGCTGGATGCGGGATTCGCGCTGGCCGGGCTGGCAATCGTGGCGCTGGCGCTGGGTTTGCATGGCGATCTGCTGCGAGCGCTGTAATTGCGGCGGGTTGCCGTTTTGCTGCTGAACTGCTGCCGTGTTTTTGCCCTAATTCCGTTCTAGCGTTTTTTGGCAGGCCCCGGGTTTCGGCGGTCTGGCCACTAGCGCAGAGGTAGCGGGATGGTAATCGGCGTGATGCTTTCGGGAATCCTGTCCGGTCTGGTGGCCACGGTTTCGGCGCTGCTGTCCGGTTTCCCGATCTGGCTGTCGCTGCTGCTGTATCCGATGGGCGGCATGGTGGGGGTGGCGCTGCTGCTTCTGGTCGCCCTGAAAACCCAGGCGCCCCGGGCCGAGTATTCGGCCTCTCTGGACGGGCAAGCCGATCTGCAGCGCATCGCTTGATGCCGCATGGGAAACAGTGCTTTGTGGCTTCAGGGCCGGGGCGCTGAAATCTCTGGCGCGGTATCCTGTCTTTGAGACGGGTCTGCCGACAGGCGCCATGTGCCCGAGCCCCGCGAATCAGCCAGATTGAATAGAGTGTGCGCAGGGTGAGGCGATCTCCCTTTGGTTGTGTCAGCTCAATTGCGGCGCGAATATGGCAGCAAGGCGGCAAAATTTCCCCTGAAATTGGGCATTAACTTTTGGTTAAGTAGTCGGATATCTGTCGCCAAACGAAGGGCGGAGCGGATAAAATCGTCCTTGGGGGCGTAACTTCCGAGTATGCGCAATGAATTTCTGGCCGACTGAAATCCAAGCGAGTTGCAGATCACAAGCGATCGGAATCGCTTTGCTTTATCTGCACTCTGATCCTTTCCACTGTTAACGGGTGACGGACAATGACCATCAGCTATCCCCGCTTTCAGGCGGATGATGCCCTTGTGCGTGTCACACCGGCGCAGGTCGTGCCCGGGCTGGCGCTGCCCAGCGCAATTGTGGCGGAAAAAAGGAAATCCGGCGCCTATCGCCGTTTTTTCAAGCGGGCGCTGGATGTTGGCGCGATACTTCTGGCGGCGCCAATCGTGGTGCCGGTGGTGGCCGTGCTGGCGGTGGCCGTGTCACGCGATGGCGGGCGGGCGTTCTACACGCAGCAGCGGGTGGGGCAGCAGGGGCGGGCGTTCCGCATGTGGAAGCTGCGCTCGATGGTCAGCGATGCGGATGCGCGGATGGCGGATTATCTTGCCGCCAATCCCGCCGCGCGGGCGGAATGGGACAGTACCCAGAAGCTGAAGAATGACCCGCGCGTCACGGCGTTCGGTCGGTTCCTGCGGCGCACCTCGCTGGACGAGCTGCCGCAGCTGTGGAACGTGCTGATCGGCGACATGAGCCTGGTGGGGCCGCGCCCGATGATGCTGAACCAGCAGGCGCTGTATCCGGGGACGGCCTATTACGCGCTGCGCCCGGGCATCACCGGGCTGTGGCAGACCGCCGGACGCAACCGTACCACCTTTGAATCGCGGGCCGATTTTGATGCAGCCTATGAGGCACAGGTGTCACTGGCCGCAGATATGAAGATCCTGTTTCGCACCGTCGGGGTGGTGATGAACGCGACAGGCTGCTGAACCGGGCGAGACCGAGACCGGCAAGACAAAACCCGCGACGCAGGCCAGGCGTCGCGGGTTTTTCTATGGGGTGCGGAACGCGGTCAGTCTTGCGGCTGTGGTGGTGGGGCGCTGCGGCTTGCCCCCAGCGATTGCCAGAGCCGCTTGAGCAGGCTGTGGCCCGGGCGGCGGCGGGGCAGTTCGGGGATGGTGATCACCGGGCGGATGCCCAGCTGACGTTCCATCTGGGCGGCACTGCGCAGGACCGGGTTCATCAGGTCCAGCGCAAAGGCCGCCACCAGCGCAAGCATCACACTGGCCATCCCGCCCGCCAGCGCGATCTTCTTGCCGCCGCCGCTGGTGGGATAGGCGGGGGCGGTGGCGCGTTCCAGCAGGCTGAAGCGTTCGGAGTGCTGCTCTTCCTCCAGCCGCAGGGCGGTTTCGGCTTCGGCGCGGCGGGCATTGGTCAGGTCGTACTGGCTTTGCAACTGTTGCAGGCGGCGGTCATAGGCGGACAGTGTGCGTTCCACCTCGGGCGCTGCGGATTGCCGCTGGTCCAGCGCGTCGCGCTGGACGGTCAGCGCGTCGATCTGCGATTGCAGCACGCCTTCTTGCGCGGACAGGCTTTCGATCTGGCGCCGGTCGGTTTCGCGCTGACGGGGCTTTGCCTCCAGCGCCTTGCGTTCGGTCTGCAGTGCCAGCAGGTCTTGCTGGGCCTGCCGCAACTCGGTGTCCAGCGCCACCCGCTCGCCGGTATCCGTGCGGCCGAGGGCGGCAAGATTGGCGTTCTTGTAGGCGGTCAGCTCGTCTTCCAGCACCGAGATTTCCTGGGCGAGCCGGGCCTCTTCTTCGGTGAAAAACGCCAGCGTGTCCTTGGCGCGGCTGGTCTGGCGGGCGACCGACAGGTCCAGCACGTTTTGGGCCAGGTCATTGGCCACGCGCGCCGCCTGTTCGGCATTTTCAAACCGGGCAAAGATCACCAGCGCCGAAACCGAGCTTGCCGTGCCATACCCCGCCCCGGCCGCAGCGGCGACGCTTTCAAAGCGCACCGACTGGCGCAGGGCCCAGATCTTCTGGTCGTCGGTCAGCCCGGGGGCATCGGCGAACAAGCCCTGCCGGTCGATCAGCGCCAACAGGCTTTCGCGCGTGGTCAGCCGCTGTTCGATCGCCTGCAGCAGCCGCGCGGACTGCGCCCCGGAATTGGGGCCGGCATCCAGCACCACCGGCCCTTCAACCTGGATCACGGCGGCGGTTTCATAGACCTTGGGCCGCGAAATCGCCACCATGACCGAGGCGATGCAGCCCAGCAGCACGATCACGCCGATCAGCAGCATCCGCCGCCGCAGCAGGTTCAGAAGGTCGCTCAGGTTCTGGACGGGGCCCATCGGGTCAGGTCTTTCTGTAACGGTAGCGGCGTGCCACCGGATCATGCGCGCGGTTCAGCACGACACCCAGCAGCGGCACGCGGTCTTCGAACAGGCGTTCGCAGGCGCGGATGTCGTCGGCGGTGGTGCGGGTGGCATCGGCGACCAGCAGCACGGCATCGACGCGCGGCAGCATCGAGATCACATCGTCATTGCCCAAGGCATGCGGCAGATCCATCAGGATCACCGCCGGGTCCAGATCGGTTTGCAGGCGGCGCAGGGTTTCGTCGAGCCTTGGGTTCAGCAGGGTTTCGGCGGCATCCGCGCAGGGCTCACCGTTCAGGGCAAGGGCGAGGTTCGGGCCGAAGCGGCGCAGATGGGTTTCCATCAGCTCGCCCCCGGTGAGGTAGTCGCGCAGCGATCCGGCCTCGATCCCCAGCGTGTCGGCAAGATCGGGGTGGCGCAGTTCCAGGTCGATCAGCACGGAGCGGCAACTGGGCAGGCGGGCCAGCGCGAAGGCGAGGTTGGCCGCGACAAGGCTTTTGCCGCAACCATGGGTGGGCGAGGTGATGGCGATGCGGCGCCAGCCCCGTTCGGCCATGGCCTGCAGCATCCGGGTGCGCAGGATGTCGAATTGCGCGGTAACGGCGTTTTGTGCCGCATTCAGGAACAGACCGTTTCCGGCGAGGTTTTCGCGGTTCAGCATCACCCGGCCCAGCGATTCCCATGCCCGGTCGGGGTTGGGGGTCAGCAGGGCGGGGGCCGAGAAGGGCGTGATGGTGGCCGGGGGGCCGATGATACGCTTGGGCGTTTCGGCGCGCGGATGGAACAGCCAGACCCCGTTCTGGCGGTTGGCGTTCGGGTCGCCCAGTCGTTCTTTGAATTCGTCATCAGACAGCATGGGAGACCCCATATCTTCGCTTTCGGAGGACTCGGGCACCAACATCGTGTGTCGCGTCATCTGCAAGACAGGCTCCAGAAACGGTGCGGCAGCGCCGCAGGGGTCACATAAACGCCTGCCCTGCGGCAAGCCACTATCGGGATCTGATCTGCGCGGCATCGCAGGATGCGCACGGTGTTCAGGATTCGCCCGGCCCCCGCCCAGCCTTTTCCAACTAACAGATTTCGCATGAAAATGGAAGGGCGGGGGGAGTGGTTGCGGCGTGACAAGGCCGCTAGGATGAGGGCGAATCCGGGGCAGGAGGGGCGTGTGACCGAAGCGGCGAACGGGCGGATCGACGCGGTGGTCATCGGCCGCAACGAAGGGGCGCGGTTGCTGGTCTGCATCGCGTCGTTGCGGGGGCAGGTGCGGCGCGTGGTTTATGTCGATAGCGGTTCGACCGATGGCAGTGTGGCGGCGGCGGCGGCGCTGGGGGCCGAGGTGGTGGCGCTGGATCTGGCGGTGCCGTTCACCGCAGCGCGGGCGCGCAATGCCGGGCTGGACCGGCTGGCCACCGATCCACCCGATCTGGTGCAACTGGTGGATGGCGATTGCGAGGTGCAACCGG
Organism: Gemmobacter aquatilis; assembly: GCF_900110025.1. Classification (GTDB taxonomy): domain Bacteria; phylum Pseudomonadota; class Alphaproteobacteria; order Rhodobacterales; family Rhodobacteraceae; genus Gemmobacter; species Gemmobacter aquatilis. The sequence goes on from NZ_FOCE01000008.1 coordinate 102,434, forward strand.
CATGGGTGGCCGAGGCGGCGGGATTTCTGGCAGCACATCCCGAGGTGGTGGTGGTCTGCGGGCGGCGGCGCGAGCGCTATCCCGAAGCCTCGGTCTATAACCGGCTGTGTGATCGGGAATGGGATACGCCGGTGGGCGCGGCAGCGGCCTGTGGCGGCGATGCGCTGATGCGCTATGCCGCCGTGCGGGCGGTGGGCGGCTATGACCCGACGCTGATCGCGGGCGAGGAGCCGGATCTCTGTCTGCGGCTGCGGCGCGCGGGGGGCAAGATCTGGCGGCTGGAGGCCGAGATGACGCTGCACGATGCCGCCATGCGGCGCTTTGGCCAGTGGTGGCAGCGCACGCGGCGGGCGGGCCATGCCTTTGCCGAGGGGGCGCATCGCCATGGCGCGGGGCCAGAGCGGCATTGGGTGCGGGAAACCCGGCGGGCGCTGCTCTGGGGGGCGGGGGTGCCACTGGCGGCGCTGATTGCCGGGGCGGTGCATCCGGCGGGGCTGGGGCTGCTGCTGGTCTGGCCCGCGCAGGTGCTGCGGCTGGCACCGCGTCTGGGGCTGGAGGCGGCGTTCTTTACCGTGCTGGGCAAGCTGCCCGAGGCGCAGGGGGGGATCGGCTATCATCTGGCGCGGCTGCGCGGGCAGCGGCGCGGCTTGATCGAATACAAGTGATCTGATGCCGCCGGGATCAGCCGCGTTGCGCCAGGGCGCGCAGCGCCTCGCCCGGCAGAAGCTTCAGGCAGGCCCAATAGCGCGGCACCAGACGGCGCGGGCTGGACAGCATCCGCCAGACCCATTCCATCGCGATGCGCTGCACCCAGTCCGGCGCGCGGTTCTGCGTGCCGGCCAGAAAATCCAAGCCCGCCCCGATCGAGGCAAAGCCGACATGCGGGGCAAGGTGGCGGCCGCGCGCGGCAAAGATTTCCTGCTTGGGGGCGCCCAGCGCGATCAGGCAGAGGCCGATGTCCGACGCCTCCATCAGCCGCAGAAAACGCGCGGCTTCTTCCCCTTCGGGGTCGAAGCCCATGGGCGGGGCGATCTGCAGCGCGATGTCCAGCCCCGGCAAGCGGCTGCGCAGCCGTTCTGCCGCCCCTTCCAGCGCCGCTTCGGTGGCGCCGAACAGGGCGACCCTGACCCCGGCCTGCGCCGCCAGCCGCGCCAGCGGCAGCACCATTTCAGATCCGGGCACAAGGCCCACCGGCTGTCCGGCCAGACGCGACAGCCAGACGATGGGATTGCCATCCGCCACCACCAGATCCTGCGCCGCATAGGCGCGCAGGAAGGTAGGGCTGGAATGTAGCTTTACCAGATGGTCCAGATTGATCGTGGCCAGTGCGAAGCCCTGCCGATCTTGCAGCCGTACCCGCACCTCGGCCAGCAGGGCGGCGGCATGGGGCACGTTGACGGAAATCGTCGTGTCGTGAAAACGGAACTGCACGGCGGACACCTTACTGTTTAAGGCCTGCTGCGTAACACGAATTGCCGGGCAAATCAGCAAGCGCCGCCGTTTCACCCGTGACGGCGCGGTGGACACTCTGTTTCCAATCGGCGGGGTGGGTCAAGCGCAGATCGCGTTGGCCGACTCGGGCCCAAGGCGTTAGCGGTGGGGCATGTCAGCGCAGGCCCGTCAGCATCGCCAGTCCATCGACCTTGCGCGCACGCTGGCGGCGTTCGGGGTGGTGGCGGTGCATATCCATGCTTCGGTCAATGATTGGTTCGGGCATGTCGCGCTGGCGCTGTTTCTGGTGCTGTCGGCCTTTCTGACGGCGCGCGCGGCAGATCGCAATGGCGGGCGGCCCGACTGGCCGGTGCGGGTGCGGCGCATCCTGCTGCCCTGGGTGTTCTGGTCGGCCGCTTATTGGCTGCTCAACGCCCTCACCGCCGAAGGGGCGAGCCTCGACGTGTTGCCGCGCGAGCCGCTGTCGTTGCTGGTCGGGGCGTCGATCCATCTGTGGTTTCTGCCTTTTGTGCTGCTGGCGGGGTTGGTGGTGCGGCCCGTGCTGGCCTTTACCCGGACGGTGCCGCGTCTGGCGCTGGCCGCGCTGGGGCTGGGGCTGGTGGGGGTGCCGCTGTTCTGGGTGCATACGGTTTTTCCCTTTGCGCCGGAGCCGCTGCCGCAATGGGCCTATGCCGTGCCGCCCTTCCTGTGCGGCGTGTTGCTGGTGCCCGCCCACCGGATGCAGCGGATTGTGTTGCCGCTGGCCGCACTGGGGGGGCTGAACCTCGTGGCGCTGGTGATGTCGCATGGGGCACCCTGGGCCTGGACGACCCTTGCCGGGGCGCTGGCCTTCGAGACATTCTGGAACCTGCCGGTGGAACATCCGGTGTTGCCGGTGCTGGGCCGATCCTGTTTCGGGGTCTATCTGCTGCACCCGTTCTTCATGCTGGTGGGCTACAAGCTGTTCGGGACCGGGGTGCCATGGCCGCTGTTTTCGCTGCTGGTCTTTGCGCTTTCGGCCTTGACGGCCTTGGGGTTGCAGCGCCTGCCACTGATCCGGGCCGTGGTCTGACAGGGGCGTGTGTGTTATGACTATGATCGCGCGTGCCGCGCAAGGAGTGTCCCGCTGATCTCTGCCAACCCCCTCGCATGGTTCATGCTGGCGATCTGGCCGGTGGTCGTGATCGTGCTGTTTCAGCGCCTGCCGCCGGACAGGGCGCTGATCTGGACCATTCTGGGCGCCTATCTGGTGCTGCCGCCGGTCATCGCGCTGAATTTGCCGGTCGTTCCGGATCTGGGCAAGAATTCCATCCCGGCCTTGATGGCGCTGGCGATGGTGCTGTTTGCGCGGCACGAGAAGATCTCGTTCCTGCCGGACAGCGCGGTGGGCCGGGCGCTGATCGCGGTATTCGTGCTGTCGCCCTTTGCCACGGTGCTGACCAATGGCGAAGCGGTGCAGGCGGGGCCGACGCAGCTTCAGGGCATGGCGATCTATGACAGTGTGGCGGCCGTGGCCAATCAGGCGATTGCCGTGCTGCCCTATTTCCTTGCCCGCCGCTATCTGGGCACGGATGAGGCGATGCGCAACATGCTGCGGGCGCTGGTGGCTGGCGGGCTGGCCTATTCGCTGCCGATGCTGATCGAGCTGCGCATGTCGCCGCAGATGAACGTCTGGGTTTACGGCTTCATGCAGCATGATTTCACGCAGACGATCCGCTTTGGTGGCTACCGTCCGATGGTGTTTCTGCCGCACGGGTTGTGGCTGGCGTTTTTCGTGCTGATGACCTCGGTTTCCGCGCTGCTGCTGTTGCGCGAGGCGCCGGTGCAGGAGCGGGGGAAGCGGCTGATGATCTGGCTGTACCTGACGGCGATGCTGGTGCTGGCCAAAAGCGCCGGGCCGCTGGTGTACGGGGTCGGGTTGTCACTGCTGATCCTGCTGGCGCCGCGCCGGATGCAGGTGCTGGTGGCGGCGGTGCTGGCGGTGATGGTCATCACCTATCCGCTGCTGCGCGGGCTGCATCTGGTGCCGCTGGATGCGATCCTGAACCTTGCCGGAAGCGCCTCGGCGGAACGGGCGGATTCGCTGCAGTTCCGCATCGAGAACGAAGAGGCGCTGCTGGCCCATGCAAGCCTGAAGCCCTGGTTCGGCTGGGGCGGCTATGGGCGCAATCTGCTGTATGATCCGGTGACGGGCGAGATGGCCTCGGTGTCGGATGGCGGCTGGATCATCGTGCTGGGGATCTATGGCTGGCTAGGCTATATCGTGCAGTTTGGCCTGCTGATCCTGCCGCTGCTGCTGCTGGCAGGGCAGGCGATGCGGCGCGGGGTGACGGTTGCGGCGCCGGTGGCGGGGGTGGCGTTGCTGCTGGCGGCCAATCTGGTGGATCTGTTGCCCAATGCGACGCTGATCCCCTTCACCTGGCTGATGGCCGGGGCGGTGCTGGGGCGGGCCGAGGCAATGGCGCGCGAACGGGCCGGCACGAGCCGGACTGCGAGGTCTGGTATTCCCCGAACGCGGACGATTCTATGAGGGAGGCCTCTGCGACGGCTGCCCGTCGCAAGGTGGTTTGGCCGTGTTTTCGCAACAATTCTGCCGCCGCCGAAGCGGGCGTGCAGGCCGCTGCGGCTGCGGGTGCAGGGGCGGGGCTGGCGGCGTGGCAGGGGTGGGGCGCCTTGGGAGGCACTGTTCCAGCGCCGGGCCGCGAAACGGGGCAGGATGGGCACATGGGGCCTGATCACACGGCGAGAATCGTCCGTTTCCAACCCGCCGGGAGCCGCCGAGACCGGCAGGTGTGGCCCCCGCGATTGTGGAGCAGGGCGCATGAATGAGAGCCGCGCCAAGGGCCATATGGGCATTGCGGAGGCAGGTTTTCACGGTTCCGCCTGTAAACCGGCCTGAAATGCGGCGGCATTGTGGCGACATTGCGGCATTGTTCCCGATGTGGCGACGCTGCCGGAGCGCGCTTTCGCCCGCTATCGCCAAGTCTATGTTTACGATAGGTTAAGTAGATGTGGTGTGGCACGCATCCGCTCCGTTGCCGGGGGGCTCTGGCGGGGGGAATGGCGTTGCGTGAGGTGAGGACAACGAGTGACCATGGCTGATCAGACCCTGTTGTCGGACCCCGTGTCCGAGACCGATATTGCCATTGTCGGCATGGCGGCGCATCTACCCGGAGCCCCTTCGATTGTTGACTATTGGGAAAACCTGCGCGCCGGGATCGAAAGCATCCGCCACCTGACCGAGGCGGAACTGCTGGCCAATGGCGAAAGCCCCGCGAAGATGCGGCACCCCAATTATGTGCCCGCCGCGGCCCCGCTGGACAAGTTTGCCGAGTTCGATGCGGAGTTCTTCGGTTTCAGCCCGAAAGAGGCGGCGATCCTTGACCCGCAGCACCGCCAGTTTCTGGAGGTGGCTTGGGAGGCGCTGGAGAACGCGGCACATGTGCCCGAACGCTTCAACGGGTCCATCGGGGTTTATGCCGGCTGCGGCATGGGCAGCTATTTCTATTTCAACCTGTGTTCCAACCCCGATCTGGTGGAAAACACCGGCATGTTCTTGCTGCGGCACACCGGCAACGACAAGGATTTCCTGTCCACCCGGGTAAGCCATATCTTCGACCTCAAGGGGCCGAGCATCAATATCCAGACCGCCTGTTCCACATCATTGGTGGCGGTGCATTTCGCGTCGCAGGCGCTGCTGAACGGCGAATGTGATATGGCGCTGGCGGGCGGGGTGACCATCGAGTTGCCGCAGGGCCGGGGCTATGTGTTCAACGAGGGCGAGATCCTGTCGCCCGACGGGCATTGCCATGCCTTCGATCACCGCGCGCAGGGCACGGTGTTCGGGTCTGGCGCGGGCTGTGTGGTGCTGCGCCGCGCGGTGGATGCGATCCGCGACGGCGATCACATCTGGGCGATCATCAAGGGCAGCGCCATCAACAATGACGGCGCGGCGAAGGCGGGCTATCTGGCGCCTTCGGTCGATGGGCAGGCGCGCTGCATCGCCGAGGCGCAGGCAATTGCCGGGGTGCCTTCGGACACGGTGGATTATGTGGAATGTCACGGCACCGGCACCTTTCTGGGCGACCCGATCGAGGTGGCGGCGCTGACCGCAGGCTTCCGCGAAAGCGCCGACAGCGTGGGGACATGCAGGATCGGTTCGGTGAAAACCAATATCGGGCATCTGGATACGGCGGCGGGGGTGGCGAGCCTGATCAAGGTGGCGCTGCAACTGCATCACCGGGAAATGGCGCCCTCGCTGGGATACGAGGCGCCGAACCCGGCGATTGATTTTGAAACCTCGCCCTTCAAGGTGAATGACCGGCTGACTGCGTGGGAGGCGAAGGCCCACCCGCGCCGCGCCGGGGTGAACAGTCTCGGCGTCGGGGGCACAAATGCACACGCCGTACTGCAGGAGGCGCCCGTTCGCGGCGCCTCCGACGAAAGTGACTGGCCGTTTCAGCCGCTGGTGATTTCGGCCAGATCGAAAGGCGCGCTGGACGATGCGGCGCGCAATCTTGCGGCGCATCTGCGGGCGCATCCGGAACAGAAGCTGGCCGATGTGGCCTGGACGCTGAAAGAGGGCCGCCGGGCGTTTGAAAAGCGCCGGGTGCTGGTGGCCGGCAGTCCCGACGAGGCGGCGGACCTGCTGGAGGGCAAGGACGCGCGGCGCGTGTTCAGCCATGACCATCTGGGCGACAACCCCGAGGTGGTGTTCATGTTCCCCGGTGGCGGCGCGCAATATGCGGGCATGGCGCGCGGGCTGTATGACACCGAGCCGGAGTTCCGCGACTGGATGGACAAGGGTCTGGCGATCCTGCAGCCCAAGCTGGATTACGACATCCGCGCGCTGTGGCTGCCCGAACCGGGGCAAGAGGCGGCGGCGGATGCCCGGTTGAAGCGGCCTTCGGTGCAACTGCCGCTGATCCTGATCACCGAATATGCGCTGGCGAAGCTGTATCAAAGCTGGGGCGTGACGCCTGCGGCGCTGATCGGGCACAGCATGGGGGAAAATACCGCTGCCTGTCTGGCCGGGGTGATGAGCTTTGAGGATTGCATCGGGCTGGTGCATCTGCGCGGGCAATTGTTCGATACCGTGCCGCCGGGCGGGATGCTGTCTGTGCCGCTGGCCGAGGCCGATCTGCGCCCGCGCCTGACCGGCGATCTGGATATGGCCAGCGTGAACGCGCCGGGGCTGTGTGTGGTGTCCGGTTCCGATGCGGCACTGGCGGCGCTGGCGGCAGGGTTGGCGGCGGAAGGGGTGGAGACGCAGCGCATCGCCATCGACATCGCGGCGCATAGCCGGATGCTGGAGCCTATCCTGGGGCGGTTTGGCGAATATCTGCGCGCGATCCGGCTGCACGCGCCGCAGATCCCGATCATTTCCAACCGCACGGGGTTGCCGCTGTCGGCTGATCTGGCGCGCAGCCCGGAATATTGGGTGCAGCATCTGCGCAATACCGTGCTGTTCCAGCAGGGGCTGGCGCAACTGACCGCAACGCCGGGGCGTGTCTACATGGAAATGGGGCCGGGGCGGGCGCTGTCCTCGCTGGCGCAGGCCAATGGGGTTGCGGCGGGGCAGGTAATCCCGGCGCTGCGCCACCCGGAACAGAAGATCTCCGATGACCAATGGCATATCGCCAGCATCGCCCGGCTTTGGGCTTGCGGTGTGGCGGTGGATTGGGAGCCGATCTGGGGCGGCGCGCGGCGCTTGCGGCTGCCGCTGCCGGGCTATGCCTTCCAGCGCAAACCCTATTTCATCGAACCGGGCAAGGCTGGGGTGGTGGAGGCCGAGGCGCTGCCGATGCGCCTTGCCGATGTGGCAGACTGGGGCTGGCAGCCGGTCTGGCGCCAGCACGCGGCGGCGGTGGAGTTTGATGAACCCGCCGAGGCGCCAAAGCATAGCTGGCTGGTGTTCGTTGATGAGGCGGGGCTGGGCGCGCAGGTCGTGGCGCAGTTGCGTGCGGCAGGGCAATCGGTGGTCACGGTGCGGGCGGGCGATGCCTATGCGCGCGATGGTGAAGGCGGGTTCATCCTGAACCCCGAACGCGGGCGCGAGGGCTATGACGCGTTGATCCGCGATCTGGTGGCGGCGGGCCGCGCGCCGGACCGGATCGCGCATTTCTGGCTGGTGACGGCGCGCGAAAGCTTCCGCCCGGGGTCCAGCTTCTTTCACCGCAATATCGAGCAGGGCTTTTATGCGCTGATGTTCCTGGGCCAGGCGATGGCCGAGGAAAACCTGCCCCGGCCGATCCATCTGTCGGTGGTGACGACGGGGGCGGCGCAGCTGAAGGACGAGGGTCTGCCCTACCCGGAAAAGGCCGCGATTGCCGGGCCGGCCAAGGTGATGCCGCATGAGCTGCCGGGGGTGAGTTGCGCCACGCTGGACGTGCAGCTTCCCGCCGCGCCGAAGGGGCGCTGGGCCAAGGCCGACCCGCAGGCGATGGCGGTGCTGGCCGGGCAGGTGGTGGAGGATCTGCTGGCCGCGCCCTCCAGCCACGCGGCGCTGCGCCGGGGCGAAAAACGCTATGAACGGGCGTTGAAGCGGCTGGCGCTGCCCGAGGCGGCGATGGGCCTGCCGGAGGGTGCGCCGGTGCTGATCACCGGCGGGTTTGGTGGCATCGGGCTGACGCTGGCCGAAAAGCTGGCGGTGGAGGCGCGGGCCAAGATCGTGCTGATCGCCCGCAGCGCCCTGCCCGCGCGGGCGGATTGGCCGCAGCATCTGGCGCAGGGCGATGCGGTGGCACGGCGGATTCTGGCGGTGCAGCGGCTGGAAAGTCTGGGCGCCGAGGTGCTGGTGGCGCGGGCCGACGTGTGCAACGCCGAAGAGATGCGCGCGGCGGTGGCCGAGGCCGAGGGGCGGTTTGGCCCGCTGCGCGCGGTGATCCATGCGGCGGGCGTGGTGGATGACGCGCCGCTGCTGGCCAAGACCCCGGCGCAGGTGGAAGGCGTCTTTGCGCCGAAACTGCACGGCACGCATGTGCTGGATGCGCTTTTCCCCGATGGGCGCCTTGATCTGCTGGTGCTGTTTTCCTCCACCTCGACCGTCACGGGGCCGGTGGGGCAGGTGGATTATGTGGCGGCGAATGAATACCTCAACGCCTATGCGCAGGGGCGGCGGGGCGGCAAGACGCGGGTTCTGGCGCTGAACTGGGGCATCTGGGCCGATGTCGGCATGGCGGCCGAGGCACTGGCCGAACGCACCGGCGCCAGACCGCTGGCGCCGCGCGTGCCGGTGAAGCGCCCGCTGCTGGACGAGGCCGGGTATGACCGGGCGGGCAACCGCATCTTCGCCACGCGGCTGACGACCGAGCGCTGGATATTGGACGGGCACCGCACCAAGGGTGGCACGGCGCTGATCCCCGGCACCGGCTATCTGGAGATGGCCGCCGAGGTGGCGCGGGAAGAGGGCTTTGGTGCCTTCGAGTTGCGCGACCTGACCTTCTTCCGCGCGCTGGACGTGGCCGATGGCGCCAGCCGCGAGATGCGGGTCAAACTGCTGCGGTCCGATGAGGGCTTTGGCTTCGAGGTGCGGTCTGGCGTGGACCATCGCGGGCGCACCGGCTTTGCGCTGAATGCGCAGGGGCGGCTGATGCCGTTGCGCGCCAAGCCGGGGCAGATTGATCCGGCGGCGATTGCGGCGCGCTGTGGCGTGGCGCGCGAGGATATTCGCGGCTTGCGCTCGCCGCAGGAGGAGCATCTGAACTTCGGGCCGCGCTGGCGGGTGCTGCACCGGATGGCGCTGGGGCAGGGCGAGGGCATCGCCTCGCTGACCCTGCCGCTGGCGGCGCAGCCCGATCTGGCGCAGGGCTGGCTGCTGCATCCGGCGCTGATGGATCTGGCGACGGGTTGGGCGATGGAGCTGATTTCCGGCTATCAGCCGACGCATCTGTGGGTGCCGGTCAGCTATGCCCGGTTGCGCGCCCATGCGCCGCTGCCGGCGCGGGTGATCAGTTGGGTGCGCAATGCGGCGGTGAACCGGGGCGAAGGGCCGGTGGCGGTGTTCGACGTGACGCTGGCCACCGAGACCGGCGAAGTGCTGGTGGAGATTGAAGGCTTCACGATCCGCAAGCTGGAGGGGGCCTTTGCGACGAAAGCGCCCGAGTTGCGCGATCTGGAATTTGACGATGCGCAGGCGCAGAAAGCCGCCTCGCCGCAAGAGGAACGGCTGATCCACAACCTTGGCCAAGGCATCCGCGCCGCCGAGGGGGCCGATGCCTTTGCCCGCGCGCTGGCCACCGGGCAGGCGCAGGTGATCGTGTCGTCGCTGGATCTGCCGGCGCTGGTCCGTCAGGCCGATGCGGTGGAGGCCGAGCGGCCCGAGGGGCAAAGTTTCGCGCGTCCCGATCTCGACAGCGCCTATATCGAGCCGCGCAATGACATCGAACGCACGCTGACCGGCTTCTGGCAGGAACTGCTGGGGGTGGGGCAGGTCGGGGTGGAGGATGACTTCTTCGCGCTGGGCGGCCATAGCCTGATCGCGGTGCGGCTGTTTTCCATGGTGCGCAAGGCGTTCCGGGTGGATTTCCCGATCTCGGTCCTGTTCGAAGCACCGACGATTGCCGCCTGTGCGGCGTTGATCGAGGAACGCATCGGGCCGCAGGATGGCACTGCGCCGAAGGCAGAGGCCCCAACGCGCCGCTTCACCCATCTGGTGGCTATGCACGAAGGGGCAGGGGGGCCGAAGCAGCCGTTCTTCCTTGTGGCGGGCATGTTCGGCAATGTGCTGAACCTGCGGCATCTGGCGCAGCTTCTGGGCGGGGACCGGCCGTTCTACGGGATGCAGGCACGCGGGCTTTACGGCGATGCCGAACCGCACCGCACCTTGCCCGAGGCCGCGCGCGATTACATCGCCGAGTTGCGGCAGGTGCAGCCGCAGGGGCCCTATCTGCTGGGCGGTTTTTCGGGCGGCGGGTTGACCGCCTGGGAAATGGCGCGGCAGTTGGAGGCGGCGGGGGAACAGGTTTCGCTGCTGGTGCTGCTGGATACGCCCTTGCCGATGCGCCCGCCGCTGTCGCGTCTGGACAAGGCGCTGATCAAGGCGGCCGAGATGAAGGCGCGCGGGCCGGGCTTCGTGGCCGATTGGGCCAGGCGCCGCGTGGCATGGGAGATCGAGAAGCGCCGCCCGAAACAGGCGACCGACACCGCGCATCAGTTCCACAATACCGAGATCGAGGCCGCGTTCCGCGCCGCTTTGCCGATCTATGCCTTGCCGCTGCGCAAGGGGCCGACGGCGCTGTTCCGCCCGCCGCTGGATCGGCGCTGGGCGGTGTCGAACGGGCAATGGGTGTCTGCCGCGCGGGAATATGTGTTCCCCGACAATGACCTGACCCGCTTTGCCCCGGCCTTGCAGGTGGTCGAGGTGCCGGGCGACCATGACAGCATGGTGCTGGAGCCGAATGTGCGGGTTCTGGCGGCGCGGTTGCGCGAGGCCATTGCCGGTGCAGAGGAAAAGCCGCCAGCCCCGACGCTGCGCGAGGCGGCGGAGTGATGGCGCAGGTTCTGACCGTCATCCTCAACTGGCGCACCGCGCCGATGACCCTGCAAGCGACCGAGGCGGCGTTGCGGGCGATGCAGGGGATGGCGGGCGCGATCACCATCGTGGACAACGACTCGGGCGATGGCAGTTTCGAGGCGCTGGTCGCCGAGGTTGCGGCGCGCGGTTGGGATCGCGGGGCGGTGCCGGTGCGGGTGCTGCAATCGGGCTGGAACGGCGGTTTTGGCGCGGGCAACAATGTCGGCATCCGTGCCGGATTGCCGGGGGGCGCGCGGCCCGATTACGTCTATATCCTCAATTCCGATGCCTTTCCGGCACCTGGCGCCATTCGTGCGCTGCTGGACCATCTGCAGGCGCATCCCGACACCGGCTTTGCGGGCAGCTATATCCATGGCGAGGATGGGGTGGCCCATCGCACCGCCTTTCGCTTTCCCTCCATCGCGTCGGAACTGGAGGGGGCGGCGCGCACCGGCCCGGTGTCGCGGTTGCTGCGCGCGCATATCGTGGCGCTGCCGATCCCGCAGACCACCACGCGGGTGGATTGGCTGGCGGGTGCCAGCCTGATGATGCGGCAGGATGTGCTGGACCGGATCGGATTGTTTGACGAAACCTTCTTTCTGTATTTCGAGGAAACCGATCTGTGCCTGCGTGCCGCGCGGGCGGGCTTTCCCACCGATTACGTCCGCGAATCGGAGGTGATGCATATCGGTTCGGTGTCCACCGGCATGAAGACATGGCGCCGTATTCCTGCCTTCTGGCTGGACAGCCGCAGCCATTATTTCACCAAGAATTACGGGCATCTCTATGCCGCAGCTGCCACGCTGGCCCATGTGGCCGGGGGAGTCTTGTGGCGGGTGCGGCGTTTCGTCCAGCGGCGGGATCACCTTGATCCACCGCATTTCCTGCGCGATCTGATCGTGCATTCTGTGACGCGGGCGGGGCGGCAACAGCGGGCGGGGGCACCCTCGCCCAAGGATATGGCCCGCCCCGCGGCATAGGGGCATCGCCGCCCTGCCGGGGCGGAAGGAGTGTAGGATGAACCCGTTTTCCTGTTACCTGATCGGCAATGAAAGCCTGACCCGCGAATGTGGCGAGATGCTGCTGGCGCGCGGCCATGCCATCGCGGCGCTGATCACGCGCAACCCGGATGTCCGGGCCTGGGGGCAGGCAAAGGGCCTGAGCGTGCTGGCGCAGGATCGGGGATGGGACGCGGCGCTGCCGGGGCAGGTGGATTGGTTGCTGTCGATCGCCAACCTGTCGCTGGTGCCCGAAGCCGCGCTGGCTTTGGCGCGGCAGGGCGGGGTGAACTTCCATGACGGGCCGTTGCCGCGCCATGCCGGGCTGAATGCGCCGGTCTGGGCCATTCTGGCGCAGGAACCGCAGCATGGCATCACCTGGCACATGATCACCGCAGGGGTGGACGAGGGCGAAATCCTTGATCAGCGGCTGTTCCCGGTGCTGCCGAGTGATACCGCGCTGACGCTGAACACCCGGTGTTTTGAAGCGGCGATTGACAGTTTCCCGGCCTTGATCGAGGCGCTGGCCCTGGGCGCGCCGCACCGCCGGGCACAGGATTTCACGCAACGCACGGTTCATACGCGGGCGGATCGGCCTGCGGCGGCGGGGCGGCTGGATTTCACCCGGACGGCGGCAGAGGTCGCGGCGCTGGTGCGCGCGCTGGATCATGGCACCTATTGGAACCCGCTGACCTGCGCCAAACTGTGGGATGGCGGGCGCTATGTCGTGGTGGGCGGGGCGGAGGTTGTGGCCGGTGCAGGCGTGCCGGGGCAGGTGCTGGCCGCCACAGAAGATGACGTGACGGTGGCTTGCGGCGCGGGGGCGGTGCGGCTGACGCGGCTGACCTGCCAGAAGGGGTTTCCGGTTTCGGGCCTGTCGCTGCCCAACCCGCTGGCCTCGGCCAGCCCGGCAGAGGCTGCGGCGCTGACGGCGGCGCTGGCGCGGGTGGCGCCGCAGGAACCGGCGCAGCGCAAGGCCTTGCTGGCGCTGGACCCGGCAGAGGTTGCGGGCGCTGCGGCGGCCACTGCCCCGGCCTTCTGGCAAAGCGTGCCGGTGGCGCTGCCCTCGCTGGCGCTGGGGGCCTTGGCGGCGGTGCGGCTGTCGGGCAAGCCGGTGGCCGATCTGGCCTTTGGCGCGGCTCATGCGGCCGAAGGCATCCTGTCGGACTGGGTGCCGCTGCGCGTGGCGGCAGAAGGCGCGCTGCCCGAGGCGCTGGCCCGGGTGACGACGGCGCTGGACGCTGCTGCCGCGCATCCGGGGTTTGCGCTGGATCTGCTGGCGCGGGATCGCAAGCTGTTCGGCCTGCAACCGCCCGCCTTCGGGCTGGGCCTTGCGCCGGTGCCCGGCACGGTGGTCACGCTGGCCCCCGATGCGCTGCACTACGATGCCAGCCGGTTGACCGCCGCGCAGGCCGAGGCGATGGCGGCCCGCATCGCCGCCTTTGCCGCAGCGGCGCAGGGGGATGCGCGGGTGGAAACCCTGCCGGTTCTGACGCCCGCGGAACTGGACGAGGTGCTGTATCAGCACAACCGCACCGCCACCCCCTATGACGCCAGCCTGTGCGTGCATCAGGCGTTCGAGGCGCAGGTGGCGCGCAGCCCCGATGCGGTGGCCGTGGTGTTCGAGGGCGAAAGCCTGACCTATGCGCAGCTCAATGCCCGCGCCAACCGGGCGGCGCAGGTGCTGATCGGCATGGGGGTGCGGCCCGGCACGCTGGTCGGCCTGCATCTGCGCCGGTCGCTGAACCTGCTGATCGGGGCGCTGGCGATCCAGAAGGCGGGCGGGGCTTATGTGCCGATGGACCCGGCCTATCCCGCCGACCGCACGGCGCTGTATATCGAAGACAGCGCCTGCCCGGTGATCGTGACGCAGGCGGCGCTGGAACCGGCGCTGCCCGCGCATCAGGCGCAGGTGCTGTGCCTTGATACCGACGGGCGGCTGGGGCTGGCGGATGCGGCGAACCCGGCTTCGGGCGTTACCTCTGCCGATCTGGCCTATATGATCTACACCTCCGGCTCTACCGGGCGGCCCAAGGGGGTGATGGTCGAACATCGCAACGTCGCCAACTTCTTTGCCGGGATGGATGGGCGGATCGACCATGCCTCGGGCTCTGTCTGGCTGGCCGTCACCTCGCTGTCCTTCGACATTTCGGTGCTGGAGCTGTTCTGGACGCTGGCGCGCGGGTTCAAGCTGGTGCTAACCTCGGATGAAAACCGGGCGCTGGTGTCGAATGGCACCATCGCCTCGGCGCAGGGGATGGAGTTTTCGCTGTATTACTGGGGCAATGACGATGGCGTCGGCCCGAAGAAATACGAGTTGCTGCTGAACGGTGCCCGCTTTGCCGATGAGCATGGGTTCTGCGCCGTCTGGACACCGGAACGCCATTTCCACGCCTTTGGCGGCCCCTATCCGAACCCGAGCGTGACCGGCGCGGCGGTGGCGGCGGTGACGAAGAATATCGGCGTGCGGGCCGGGTCTGTCGTGCTGCCGTTGCACCATCCGGCGCGGGTGGCCGAGGATTGGGCGGTGATCGACAACCTGACCAACGGGCGGGCCGGGCTGGCGATTGCCAGCGGCTGGCAGCCCGATGATTTCGTGCTGCGGCCCGAGAATACCCCGCCGAACAACCGCGCCGCGATGTTCGACGGCATCGCCCAGTTGCGCCGCCTGTGGCGGGGCGAGGCGGTGGAGTTTCCGACGAAAACCGGCACATTCGGCGTGGTGACGCAACCGCGCCCGGTGTCGCAGGATCTGCCGATCTGGGTGACCACCGCCGGCAACCCCGCCACATGGCGCGAGGCGGGCGAGATTGGCGCGAATGTGCTGACCCACCTTCTGGGCCAGAGCATTGACGAGGTGGCGGGCAAGATCGCCATCTATCACGACGCGCTGCGCAAGGCGGGGCATGATCCGGCGCAGTTCAAGGTGACGCTGATGCTGCACACCTATGTCTGCCGCGACCGCGAACAGGCCCGGCGCGTGGCGGAAAAGCCGATGAAGGATTACCTCGCCGCCGCCGTGGGGTTGGTGAAGCAGTATGCCTGGGCCTTCCCGGCGTTCAAGAAACCGCAGGGCATTGAAAACCCGATGGATATCGACCTGCGCACCCTGTCGGCGGAAGAAAACGAGGCGATCCTCGATTTCGCCTTCCAGCGGTATTTCGAGGATTCCGGCCTGTTCGGCACGGTGGAAGACGCGCTGGCGCGGGTGGAAAGCCTGAAGCGCATCGGGGTGACCGAAGTCGCCTGCCTGATCGACTATGGTATCGCCCCCGAAGCGGTGATGGAGGGGCTTTATCCGCTGGCCGAGGTGCTGCGCCGCGCCAATGCCGGGGCGGGGCCTGCCGCCGACGATTACTCGATCGCGGCGCAGATCATCCGCCATAAGGTGACGCATCTGCAATGCACGCCCTCGATGGCGCGGATGATCATGCTGAATGACGAGGCGCAGATGGCGCTGGCCGGGGTGAAAACCCTGATGCTGGGCGGCGAGGCGCTGCCGGGGGCCTTTGTCAGCGATCTGCGCCGGGTGACGCAGGCGAAGATCGAAAACATGTATGGGCCGACCGAAACCACGATCTGGTCCACCACGGAAACCGCGCAGGGTGGCGAAGGGGTGGTGAATATCGGCACGCCCATCGCCAACACGCAGCTTTATGTGCTGGACGACCGGCAACAGCCGGTGCCGCCCGGCACGGCGGGCGAGTTGTGGATCGGCGGCGATGGCGTGACGCGCGGCTATTGGCAGCGGCCTGATCTGACGGCGGAACGCTTTCTGCCCGACCCGTTCATCCGCGAAAATGCCTGCGTCTGGGGCGCGCGGATGTATCGGACCGGCGATCTGGTGCGGCTGCGCGCCGATGGCAAGCTCGATTACCTCGGGCGGGCGGATTATCAGGTGAAGCTGCGCGGTTACCGGATCGAGCTGGGCGAGATCGAAAGCACGCTGGAGGCGCAGCCGGGGGTGTCTCAGGCCGTGGTTCTGGCGCGCGAGGATCAGCCGGGCGATCTGCGGCTGGTGGCCTATGTCACCGGCACGGCCAGTGCCGAGACGCTGAAACCCGCGCTGGCGGCGCTGTTGCCCGATCATATGATCCCGGCACATTTTGTGCGGCTGGACAGTTTCCCGCTGACCCCCAACCGCAAGGTGGACCGCAAGGCGCTGCCCGCGCCGCAGGCACAGGTGGAACAGGCCGCCCATGTCGCGCCCGAAGCCGGGTTGGAGGCGCAGATCGCCGCGATCTGGCAAAAGGTGCTGGGCGTGCCCAAGGTGGGGGCGAAGGACAATTTCTTTGCGCTGGGGGGCCATTCGCTGCTGGCGGTGCAGGCGCATCGTGAATTGCGCGACGGGCTGGGGCTGACCAAGCTGTCGATCACCGACATCTTCCGCTTTCCCACGCTGTCGGCGCTGGCCGCGCATCTGGAGGGGGCACCGAAGCCTGCGACGCCTGCGGCGGCCCCGGCCAATACCGCAGCACAGCCGCAAGGGCTGGCTGATCGGGCCGAGGCGCGGGCGGATGCCATGGCGCGGCGGCGTGCCTTGCGCGGTGGCCGGGTGGATGGCTGATCTGACGGCCTTGCAGGCGGCGGCGCGCGGGCTGTTGCCGCCCGGCTGCGGCGTGGGCGTGGCCGATCCGGGGATGCCGCGCCCGGGCTTTCCGGGCGAGGAGATTGCCGCCGTCGCCACGCGTCTGGCCGAGTTTCGCGCCGGGCGTGTGGCGGCACGGCTGGCCATGGCCGAACTGGGCTTGCCGCCAGTGCCGGTGCCGATGCAGCGCGACCGCGCGCCGCTGTGGCCGATGGGGCTGTGCGGCTCGATCAGCCATAGCGGCACGCTCTGCCTTGCGGCGGTGGCGCGGCACCCGTTGCGCGGGTTGGGGTTGGATCTGGAGCCTGCCACGCCGCTGGACGATGACCTGCGCGACATCGTGTTGCGCCCGGAAGAACGCAGTGTGGCGCCCGATCTGGCCAAGCTGATCTTTTGCGCCAAGGAAGCGGCCTACAAGGCGCAATATCCGATCTCGCGCCGCCTGTTCGATTTTCAGGCGCTGGCGGTGCAGATCGAGGGCGGGCAGTTCACCGCCACCTTTGCCGAGGATATTCCGCCCTTCCCGCGCGGCACGCAGTTGCAGGGCCGCCATGCCCAGGTGGACGGGCATTTCCTCTGCACTGTCACGCTCTGACCTTTTCTCGCAAGCGCAGCGACGGTATACAGGGGTATGCGACAGACCCTGACCGAGATTTACGAGGCCCGCGTGGCCGAGGGCCGCCTGCGGGCGGACCCGGCGCAACATGCGGTGCTGCCTGTGCTGGAAAGCCTGCGGCTTTGGCTGGAGACCACACCGCCGCGCAAGACCGGCCTGCTGGCCGGGCTGTTCGCGCGCCCGGTGGCGCCGCCGAAGGGGCTTTACCTTTGGGGCGGGGTGGGGCGCGGCAAGTCCATGGTGATGGACCTGTTCGTGGAACATCTGGCGATTGCCGGCAAGCGCCGGGTGCATTTCCATGCCTTCATGCAGGAGATCCACAAGGGGATGCATGCCGCCCGGCAAAAGGGGGTCGATGATGCGCTGGCCCCGGTGGCCGATGCGGTGGCGCGCGAGTTGCGGCTGCTGGCCTTTGACGAGATGCAGATCACCGACATCACCGATGCGATGATCGTCGGGCGGCTGTTCCAGTTGCTGATGGATCAGGGCGTGGTGATCGTGACCACCTCGAACCGCCCGCCCGAGGATCTGTACAAGAACGGCCTCAACCGCGCGCTGTTTGTGCCCTTCATCGCCTATCTGAACGACAAGCTGCTGGTGCAGGAGCTGGAAAGCCCGAACGATTACCGCCAGCACCGGTTGCAGGGCGCGCAGGTCTATTTCCATCCGGCAGGCCAGTCGGGGGCGGCGATCGGGGCGATCTGGTCTGATCTGTCGGGCGGCACGCCGGGCGAGGTGCTGCGCCTGCCGGTGAACGGGCGCGAGGTGGAAGTGCCGCATTTCGCCAATGGCGTGGCGCGGGCGACGTTCTGGGATCTGTGCGCCAAGCCCTTGGGGGCGGCGGATTATCTGGCGATTGCCGCCGCGGTGCGGGTGCTGATCCTTGAAGATGTGCCGCAGCTATCAGCCTCCAACTACAACGAGGCGAAGCGGTTCGTGACGCTGATCGACGCGCTGTATGAGGCGAAGGTCAAGCTGATCTGCTCTGCCGCCGATGTGCCGGAGCGGCTGTATGTCGAAGGCGCCGGGGCGTTCGAGTTTGAGCGCACGGCCAGCCGGTTGCGCGAGATGCAGGGCGCGCAATGGGGCAAGGTTTAGCCGTTTGACGGGCGCAAGAGGGGGCGCTGCCCCGTCGCCTGCGGCTGCCCCGCCCGATCCTTGCGGATCGTGCGTTCGGGCCTGACGTGCTTCCCCCGGAAGCCCGTCCGGGCGGCCCTCACCCCCCGGAGTATTTTTGCCAGGATGAAGCGGGAGGCAGAGGCTTGCCAAGGCCGGGGCGGGCGCGCATCCTGCGGCCATTCTGTCCGGGGGTTTTGGATGCGTTTGTTTCTGACTTTGGTGTTTTTGCCGCTGCCGGTGCTGGCGGATACGATTTCCGTCGGATCGACCGTCACCGAGGTGGTGCTGTATCCGCAAGGCGCGCGGGTGACGCGCGAGGTGGCGTTTTCGGCGCCGGCCGGGCGGCACGATCTGCGCATCGCCGATCTGCCCGAAGGGATCGCGCCGGGGATGATCCGGGTTGCGGGGGCGGAGGGGACGCAGGCGGGCGGGTTCAGCCTGCAGGAGGCCGGGCTGGCCCCGGCGGTGCCGCTGCCCTTGCCGGAACTGGAGGCGGCGATTGGGGCGGCACAGGCGGCGCGCGATGCGGCGCTGCTGGATCTGGCCCGGATTGACGCGCGGATCGAGGCAGCCGAGGCGCAGGTCGGCTTTCTGCGGGGTGCGAAAGCCGAGGTGACGACCCAAGCGCCTGCCGATCTGGCGGCGATGGGGCGGATGATCGCGCAAGAGGTGCTGGCAGTGCGCGAATCGCTGTTGGCGGCGCAGGGCGCGCGGGCCGAAGCGGGGCGTGTGGTGCAGCAGGCCGAAGTTGCGCTGGCCGAGGCGATTGCCGCCCGTGATGCGCGCCGCGCCGCGCAGGCCGGGAAGGCGCTGTTGTCGGTGGCCATTGCGCAGGTGGCGGACGGGCCGGGGCATCTGACCGTGACGCATTTCATCGAGGAGGCCAGTTGGCGCCCGGTCTATGATGCCGCGCTGACCCGCAAGCCCGCGCCGTCCCTGGTACTGGCGCGCGGCGCGCTGGTGTCGCAAGCCTCGGGCGAGGATTGGGCGGGGGTGGCGCTGACGCTTTCCACCGCGCGGCCCACGGAACAGGCGGCGCCGTCGGAGCTGTGGCCCGATCTGCGCCGCATCGCCGACCCCGAGCAGGAGCGAGCCTATGCCAAGGGCATGGCGAGCGAGGATGCGGTGATGGCGGCAGCCCCGGTGATGGAGGCGATGATGGAGCCCGCCATGGCCGAGCTTGACGGCGACGTGGTGGTGTATCGGGCGCCCGGCACTGTCGATGTGGCCAGTGGTGTCGAGGATCTGCGCGTGGCCTTGGGCGAATTGACCTTCACCCCCGAGATCGAGGCCCGCGCCGTGCCGCGGCTTGACCGCACGGCCTTTGCGTTGGCGCGGTTCACCAATGGCGACGAGCCGCTGCTGCCGGGCGAAGTGCTGCTGATGCGCGAAGGCACGCTGATCGGCGCGACGGAACTGGAGCTGATCCCGGCTGGGGCCGAGGCAGAACTGCCGTTCGGTGCGATTGACGGGCTTCGCCTGACACGCGAGATGCCGCAGAATTCCGAAGGTGATGCCGGTATCCTGACCTCGGACACCGCGCGGGTGGAAAAGGCGCTGCTGCGGGTGGAAAACCTGACGCAGGACAGTTGGCCGCTGCATGTGATCGACCAGATCCCCTATTCGGAACAAGAGGATCTGGAGGTTGTCTACAGCGCCACCCCCAAACCCGACGAGACCGACCCTGAGGGGCAGCGCGGGTTGCTGGGCTGGCATTTCGATCTGGCACCGGGGGCCAAGCGCGAGATTCTGCTGGAGGCGAAACTGCGCTGGCCCGCCGGGATGGAGCTGCGATGATCAGATCGCGACGAAGGCTTTCTGCGCCGGATCGTAATGTTCCAGCCCGCCTTCGCCGATATCGTTCCACAGCCCGTGCAGGGTCAGCACCTCGGCCTCGACCGCTTCTTTCACGAAGGGGAAGGTCATCAGGTTTTCAAGGCTGATCAGCACGGCCTCTTTTTCCAGCGCGCGGGTGCGCTCGGCCTCGGGCAGATGGGTGATGCGCTCGTAGCCGGGGCGCAGGATGTCCATCCAGCGACCGACGAAGCTGGATTTTTCCAGCAATTCCGGGGCTTTGCCCGAACACATGTCGTGGCAACCCTTGACGCCGCCACAATTGGAATGGCCGATCACGATCACATGCGCCACTTTCAGCGCCGTTACCGCATATTCCACCGTGGCCGAGGTGCCATGATTGCCGCCATCGGGGCAATAGGTCGGCACCAGGCCGGCGATATTGCGGTGGATGAAGAATTCGCCCTCGTCCGCGCCGAAGATCGAGGTCACATGCTGGCGGGAATCGCAGCAGGAAATGATCATCGCGCGGGGGTGCTGGCCCAGTTCGGCAAGGCGGCGATACCACGCCTTGTTGTCCTGGAATGTCGTTGCCCGCCAGCCCTGATAGCGGCTGATCAGGTAGCTGGGCAGCGGTCTGGCGTCGTCCATCATGTCCTCCGTCAGGCAGGTTGTGGCGCCCTGATTATGCTGCAATTGCAGAAAATTCGAGAGGTTTCTTGGGGCGGGGTCAACCTTTTGTTCAGCCTGCCGGGCGAAGATCGGTCTGGGTGTGATCCAAGGGGTTGGGTTCGACATGACAGGGAATGTGACGGTCTTGCGACCGAAGGACAGTATCCGGCAGGATTCCGCGCCGGTGGTGGCGATCTATCGCGATCTGGGCACGGCACAGGCCGAACAGGTGGTGACCCGTGCTTTGGGGGAGCTTGCGCTCACCATGTCGGGGTTGGCGGCGCAGGTGCGGGCGCATGATCTGAACGATCTGTCGCGCCAGTTGCGCAGATTGCAGCGCATGGCGGGGCAATTGGGCATGATCAGCCTTGGTGCTGTGGCGGGTGATGTGCGGCTGTGTCTGGAACAGGGGGATGTGACGGCGTTTTCCGCTGTCTGGGCCCGGCTGATTCGGGTGGCGGAACGCTCGTTGGCGCCGGATCGCAGCCTGCTGGATCAGATGCTGTAAGCGGGCTTGCAGGCGGCGCGCGAAAGATTAGGCTCCGGTCAAACCAAAGCCTGAGGATTGCGCATGACCCCGACCTTCGCCGACCCCGCCGCCCCCTCCCGTCCGCTGCATGTGGTGGCGGCGGATGCGCTGGACCGCTGGATCGAGGCGCAGCCGGTGGAAACCGCGGTCTGGCTGCGCGATGCGGGCTTTCGCGCGGGATTGGGCGAGGTGGCGCTGCTCCCCGGCGCGGGCGGCAAGGTGGCGGGCGCGGTGGTCGGCTTTGGCACGGCGAAAACCCGGGCGCGCAGCCGCTTTGGCCTTGCCCGCGCCGTGGCGGTGTTGCCAGCGGGGGATTGGCATTTTACCGGGCTGGCCCCGGAACACCGGGCCGAGGCGGCGCTGGGATGGCTGCTCGCGCAATACCGCTTTGACCGTTACAAACCGGCCAGCACCGTGCTGCCCGGCCTGAAATGCCCCGAAGGGGTGGACGAGGGGCGCATCCTTGCGATGGCAGCCGGGGAATGTCTGACCCGCGATCTGATCAACACCCCCGCGCAGGATATGGGCCCGGCAGAGCTGGAGGTGGCCTTTCTGGCGCTGGCCGAACGCTTTGGCGCGGCGACCGAGGTTGTCGCGGGCGCCGATCTGGAGCGTGGCTTCCCGATGATCCATGCCGTCGGCAAGGGATCGGACCGTGCGCCGCGCCTGCTGGCGCTGCGCTGGGGCCAGCGCGGGCCAAGCGTGACACTGGTCGGCAAGGGGGTGTGCTTCGATACCGGGGGGCTGAACCTCAAGCCCTCCTCCGGGATGCAGTTGATGAAGAAAGACATGGGCGGGGCGGCCACCGTGATGGGGCTGGCGCAGATGATCATGCAGTTGAACCTGCCGCTGCGCCTGCGGGTCATCGTGCCAGCGGTGGAAAATTCGGTGTCTGGGCGGGCGATGCGCCCGAAAGACATCCTGACCTCGCGCAAGGGGCTGACGGTCGAGGTGAATGATACCGATGCCGAAGGCCGCCTTGTGCTGGGCGATGCGCTGGCCTGGGCCGCCGAGGAAAACCCGGAACTGCTGATCTCGATGGCGACGCTGACGGGGGCTGCGCGGGTGGCGGTCGGCCCCGACCTTGCACCCTATTACACCGATGACGAAAGCCTTGCTGCGGCGCTGGAGGCCGGGGCGAAACAGGGCGCCGATCCGGTCTGGCGCCTGCCGTTCCACGATGCCTATGAAAGCGTCATCGAGCCGGGCATTGCCGATCTCGACAACGCGCCGGGCTTCGGCTTCGCAGGTTCGATCACCGCCGCGCTGTTCCTGCGCCGCTTCGCCGATCACCCGCGCTACATCCATTTCGACATTTACGGCCACACGCCCAGCGATGCCCCGGCCCGGCCCAAGGGGGGCGTGGGGCAGGGCGCGCGGGCCATTCTGCAAGGTCTGCCGGACATGCTGGGGCTGTGATGGATCGCCGCTTGACCCCCGCCAATGGCCGCGCCGCGCTGGAAACCCTGCGCGGCCTCGTTGACGCCCCCCTTTACACGAAGGGCGAACCGGCCCGCGTCGCCTTGCCGGTGGCCGATCTGCTGAAAGCCCCCGATGGCGCCCGCGACCGCCAGCTTCTGTGGGGCGAGGCGGTGACGGTGATCGACCGGCACGCAGGCTGGGCCTTCCTGCAAGCGGCGAAAGACGGCTATTGCGGCTACCTGCCCGAAGCCGCCCTTGCCGCGCCGCAAGAGTCCAGCCATTGGGTCGCCACGCCCGGCACGCATCTTTACGACGGCCCGAAAGTCCAGCACCGCGAGCGTGCCGCGCTCAGCCTCGGTGCGCGGGTGCAGGTCATCGGCCAGACCGGCACATGGGCCGAAACGCCGGATGGGTTCGTGCCCGCCCAGCATCTGCGTGCCTTGGGCGACTGGCTGGCGGATCCGGCCACGGTCGCACAAAGCCTGCTGCATACCCCCTACCTCTGGGGCGGCAATTCCCGCGCCGGGATCGACTGTTCCGGCCTTGCGCAACTGGCCTTTCAGGCCTGCGGCCTCGCGCTGCCCGGCGACAGCGATCTGCAAGCCGCCTGCGGCACCGCCATCCCTGCGGGTGCCCCCTTGCAGCGCAATGACCTGATCTTCTGGAAGGGTCATGTCGCCCTCGCCCTGTCGCCGGACCGGATGATCCACGCCACCGCCGCCGTCATGGCGGTAACCGAGGAAGACATCCCCGCCGCCATCGCCCGCATCCGTGCTGCCGGGGAAGGCGAGCCTACCCATTTCCGCCGTATCCTGTAACCGGCCCCCTTCATCCTGGTAAAAATACTCCGGGGGTGAGGGGGCAGCGCCCCCTCTGCTTCGGCCCAAAGCCGCGACCCCTGTCAGTCGATTGGCCGGATCAGCTTCTTCTCCAGCACCCGCAGCACCGCCGCCAGATCATGGCCGCGCCGCAACACCTGCCCGCCTTCCGACACCACGGCATACATGCCCTGCTTTGCCCGCAGGTTGGGCCGCTTTTCGATCCGGTACAGCGGCGTCTCTGCCGTGCGGCGGAACACCGCGAACACCGCCACGTCGCGCTGCCCCGAGATCCCGTAATCGCGCCACTCCCCCGCCGCGACCATCCGGCCATACAGCGACAGGATCACCGCCATCTCGGCCCGATCAAACCAGACCCGCTCCGGCAGGTCGGAGTCGCGGCGCATGGGCACGGGCGGGACGGGTGGCATCATCGTCATGTTACAAAGTGTACCCCTTCCGTGTGGTAAATCAAGAATCCCGCAGGCCACAGGGCCGCCGTAAAATCGCCGCGCAAAGACCCGGCGCCCAGCAAACTGGTGCCGTGATCCGGGGCGATACAGAAAGGGTAACAAGTGATCCCCCGGTGGTGCGGGCCAGAGCCCCCACCCAGTCCGTGCCGCCGGAATGTGCTTGTGAACCGGTCGGCCCCCGCTCAGGCGGGGGCCATCACCGCTTCCTGCCGGATCACGCGAAACCGGGCGCCAGACGCAGAACGCCCGTCTCGATTCCCCGCCAGTTGCGCATCGGCGCCCCCAGCCGTTTCTGCGCGGCAGGATGCTGCGCCTCCAGTACCCCCAACCGGATCAGCAGCCCGCAGATCGCCGCCTCCGACGCGCGGCTGGCGCCATCGACGATCTTCAGCGCGATGCCCAGCTTCTGGTCTGGCAGAATCGCCACGAACACCGCCTCGGCCCCCGTCTTGATTGCCACGCGCCCGCCCATGGCGCGCATCAACTCGGTGCAGGCGCGGCCTTCGCCCGCCACCATCTCGGGATAGGTGGCCATGGCGCGGGTCAGCCGGGCGGCGGCGGTTTCGCGGGCCGACCCGCCGTCGCGGGCGGCGGCAAACCAGGCCATGGCGCGGGCCAGCCCCAGCACGCTTGTCGCAAAATTCGGGGCGGAACAGCCGTCGATGCCATGGCCGGGGCTGGCTTCGCCCGTCACCTCCTCGAACGCCGCTTTCACGGCGCGCTGCAACGGGTGATCCAGCGCCACATAATCCGGCCCGGCACGCAGGTGTTTGGTCAGGGTCAGGAAGCCCGCATGTTTGCCCGAACAGTTGTTGTGAATCTGGCAGGGTCGTGCCTCGGCACGGATCAGCCGGTCGCGTTCAGTGCGGTCATAGGGTTCGTGGCTGCCGCAGCGCAGATCGGCCTCGCTCAGATCCAGATCGGCCAGCCAGCGCGACACCGCGCCGGTGTGCAGCGCCGCCCCCTGATGGCTGGCGCAAGATAGCGCAAGCTGTGATTCGCTCAGCCCGAAGGCATCCGCCGCGCCGCTTTCCACCAGCGGCAGCGCCTGCAACATCTTGCAGGAGGAGCGCGGAAAGATCACCGCCGCCGGGTCGCCCCAGGCCTCGACGATGCTGCCGGACGCATCGCAGATCACCGCATGGCCGGAATGGGCGCTTTCCAGCAGCCCCCCGCGCCAGACTTCGACCATCGGAACCGCCTTGTTCATGCCCATCTCCCTCACAGATGCGCGATTCTTGGCGCATCTGCCTTTCGTGGCTTGCCATTTTCACGCTATGAAGGGATATCGGGTTCAATTCCATCCTGCCAGATACAAGGCCGGGTCAAGCGGTCGCGCAGGATGGGCACAGGCATTCTCGGCTGGAGGCTGACATATATGACATCCCTTCTCGCACGCACCCTCGGCGGGGCCGCGCTGGTTCTGGCAGCGGCGACCGGCGTGATGGCACAGGAATCCACCAATCAGGTGGCTGTGATGACCGACTGGTCGGTTTTCAGCGAGCCGACAGACGGCAAGCCGAAGGAATGCTGGGGCGTGTCGAAACCGAAAGAGACGGTGAACACCCGTGACGGCAAGCCGGTGGCGGCGCAGCGCAGCGACATTCTGCTGTTCGTGACCTTCCGCGCCGGTGGCGGCGGCAAGGGCGAGGTGAGCTTCACCGGCGGCTATCCCTTTGCCGGCGGTTCGACCGTGAATGTCGATATCGGCGGCACCGGGTTTGAACTGTTCACCGATGGCGAATTTGCCTGGACGGCGAATGCCGATCAGGACGCGGCCATTGTGGCGGCGCTGAAAAAAGGCTCCACCGCCGTTCTGACCGCGCGGTCGGGCCGGGGCACCGTGACCAAGGACACCTTCTCGCTGCGCGGGTTTACCGCTGCGATGGAAGACGCGGCGAAACGCTGCAACTGAGCGCGGCGCAAGCCGACTGACCGGATTTTGGCGGGGCTGCGGGCGCAGTCACGCCAATTTTCCTTTTCTCCCTTTGGCAAGCGCGCGCTTATCCTGTAAGAGGCCCGCTCAGCCAAAGGAATCCGTGCCCTCATGTCCGCCCCGCTTAGCCCCGCCCCGACTGCCCCGATCACGCAAGACGTGCTGACCCTGCCGCGCAAGCTGCCGGAAGGGGGCAAGACCAACCTCGTCGGCCTGACGCGCGACCAGTTGCGCGATGCGCTGATCGCTGCGGGCACGCCGGAGCGGCAGGCGAAGATGCGGGTCGGGCAGGTCTGGCAGTGGATCTACCATTGGGGCGTGCGCGATTTCGCGCAGATGACCAATCTTGCCAAGGATTACCGCGCCCTTCTTGCCGAAAACTTCGTGGTCGAGGTGCCCGAGGTGGTGAATCGCCAGATTTCGGCCGATGGCACGCGCAAATATCTGGTGCGCATCGCGGGCGGGCACGAGGTTGAGGTGGTGTATATCCCCGAGGAAACGCGCGGCACGCTGTGCATTTCCAGCCAGGTGGGCTGCACGCTGACTTGTTCCTTCTGCCATACCGGCACGCAGAAACTGGTCCGCAACCTGACGGCGGGGGAAATCGTCGGTCAGGTGATGCTGGCGCGCGATGATCTGAACGAATGGCCGGTGCCCGGCGCGCCGAAGGATGAAACCCGGCTGATCAGCAACGTGGTGCTGATGGGCATGGGCGAGCCGCTGTACAACTTTGAAAACGTGCGCGACGCGATGAAGGTGGTGATGGATGGCGAGGGGATCAGCCTGTCGCGCCGCCGTATCACCCTGTCCACCAGCGGGATCGTGCCCGAGATCGCCCGCGCCGCCGAGGAAATCGGCTGCCTGCTGGCCGTCAGCTTTCATGCCACCACCGACGAGGTGCGCGACAAGCTGGTGCCGGTGAACAAGAAATGGAATATCAAGACCTTGCTGGACACGCTGCGCGAATATCCGCGCCTGTCGAACAGCGAGCGCATCACCTTTGAATATGTGATGCTGAAGGATGTGAACGACAGCGACGCCGATGCGCGCCGTCTGGTGAAGCTGATTGCGGGCATCCCGGCCAAGATCAACCTGATCCCGTTCAACGAATGGCCCGGCGCGCCCTATGTGCGCTCGGATTGGGAGCGGATCGAGGTGTTTGCCGATATCCTGTACAAGGCTGGCTATGCCAGCCCGATCCGCACCCCGCGCGGCGAGGATATCATGGCCGCCTGCGGGCAGTTGAAATCCGCCACGGAACGGGCGCGCAAGAGCCGGGCCGAGATTGCGGCAGAGGCCGGGCTGTAAGCTATTCCGGCAGCGGTTCCGCCTGGGGCGGGGCCGCGAAGCGCCGATCGATCAGGTGGAACAGCAACGGGTTCACCAGAATTGACAGCATCGCCCCCGCCACGACCAGATCGCGCGCCTCGGGCGGCACGATGGTCAGGTTGACCCCCATCACGATCAGGATGAACGAGAACTCGCCGATCTGCGCAAGGCTGGCAGCGATGGTCAGTGCGGCGGCCCGGTCATGCCCGAAGGCGCGCATGATCCCA
The DNA here is from genome assembly GCF_900110025.1 of Gemmobacter aquatilis. Lineage (GTDB taxonomy): Bacteria > Pseudomonadota > Alphaproteobacteria > Rhodobacterales > Rhodobacteraceae > Gemmobacter > Gemmobacter aquatilis. The sequence continues at coordinate 129,900 of NZ_FOCE01000008.1, forward strand.
TAGGCGGCCAGTGATTTGACCAGCAGGATCACGGCGACGGTGGCCAGAACGGCGACCGGATGTTCCAGCAAGATCATCGGGTTGAACAGCATGCCCACCGAGACGAAGAACAGCACGGCAAAGGCATCGCGCAGCGGCATCACGTCTTTCATCGCCTGCGCCGACAGGGTGGACCCGGCCATGACCATACCGGCAAAAAAGGCGCCAAGCGCGAAGGATACGCCGAAAATCGCCGAAGATCCGAAGGCCACCCCCAGCGCGATGGCCAGAACCGACAGGCGAAACAGCTCGCGCGAGCCGGTCATCGCTACATAATCCAGCAGCCAGGGGATCAGGCGGCGCCCGACGATCAGCATCAGCGCGACGAAGGCCGAAACCTTGACGGCCGTCACCAGCAGCGTGGCGGTCAGCGGGCCAAGGCCGATGCGGGCCACCTCGGCGGCGCCCGCGTCCAGCGGCACGGGTTTGCCGCCCAACAGCCCGGCCAGCGGCGGGATCATCACCAGCGCCAGCACCATGGCCAGATCTTCGACCACCAGCCAGCCGACGGCGATATGGCCACGCTCGGTTGTCTCCAGATGCCGTTCCTGCAGGGCGCGCAGCAGCACGACGGTCGAGGCGACGGACAGCGACAGGCCGAAGATCAGGCTGGCGCCCAAGCTCCACCCCATCAGCCAGCCGACGGCGGCGCCAAAGCCGGTTGCCACCAGAATCTGCCCCAAAGCGCCCGGAATCGCGATGGTTTTCACCGCCAGCAGCTCTTTCAGCGAGAAATGCAGCCCCACGCCGAACATCAGCAGGATCACCCCCAGTTCGGAAAGCTCTGCCGCAAGATGTTGATCTGCCACATAGCCGGGGGTGAAGGGGCCGATGACGACGCCCGACAGCAGGTAACCGGCGATCAGCGGCAGGCGCAGTTTCTGCGCCAGCAGGCCAAAGACGAAGGCAAGGCCGAGACCGGCGACGATGGTGGCGATGAGGGGCGTGCTGTGCTCCAATGCGGACTCCGAGGGGGTAAGGCGCGTGATTTCAAGGCGTTGCACCCGCAGATGCGGGGCAGGATGGGGGATGGGCGGATATGGTTCAAAGGTAAACTTTTGCGGCGCCATCACAAGGGCAGGGTGGGGGAATGTGGGAAAGATTGGATCACGATTCGCCCCGCGATCTTTCATCATATTTCAATCGCGGCGCTTTTCAGCGGGTTTGGCGGCTGCTACCCCTAGGGGATGAGCCATTTGCCCGTGATCCCCAATGCCCTTGCCCGGCGCCTGTTTCTGGACCGTCACGCGCTGGCCGAACCGCCGGTGGGGGCGGCGAGCGGTGCGGCTTTGGCGACGCTGATTGACCGCATAGGCTTTGTGCAGGTGGACAGCATCAACACCGTATCGCGGGCCCACCACATGATCTTGTGGGCGCGGCGGCAAAGCTACAAGCCCGAGGCGCTGGCGCGGTTGCTGGAGCGGGACCGGGCGCTGTTCGAACATTGGACGCATGATGCCTCGATCCTGCCGGTGGGGCTGTTTCCGGCCTGGAAGCATCGGTTTGACCGCGACCGCGCGCGGCTGGTGCAGCGATGGACGGGCTGGCAGCGCGCCGGGTTTCACGAGAAATTTTCAGAGGTTCTTCAACGGGTTGCCGATCACGGCCCGGTGACTTCGGCCGAGGTGGGCGAGGGGGAGGAGCGCGGCAAGGGTGGCTGGTGGGACTGGCATCCCTCGAAGGCGGCGCTGGAATATCTGTGGCGGGTGGGCGAGCTTTCGGTGACGCGGCGCGAGGGGTTTCGCAAGGTCTATGACCTGACGGAACGGGTGATCCCCGAGGCAGTGCGGCGGCTGGATCTGGCGCCGGAACAGGCGGTGGACTGGGCTTGCGATGCGGCGCTGGCGCGGTTGGGCTTTGCCACTAGCGGCGAGATTGCGGCCTATTGGGGCGCGGTTTCACCTGATGAATCAAAGGCTTGGTGTGAGACGGCGCTGCGGCGTGGTGATCTGGTCGAGGTGATGGTGGAAGGGGCGGAGGGCAGTTTGCGCAAGCATCTGGCGCGGCCCGGCCTGCTGGCAGCGCCCCCGCCCGAGCCGCCGTCGCGGTTGCGCATCCTGTCGCCCTTTGATCCGGCGCTGCGTGATCGCAAACGCGCGGAACGGCTGTTCGGCTTTCACTATCGGATCGAGGTGTTTGTGCCGGAAAACCAAAGGAAATTCGGCTATTACGTCTTTCCGGTGCTGGAAGGCGCGCGGCTGGTGGGGCGGGTGGATGCGAAGGCGTTCCGCGATGCGCGCGTGCTGCGGGTGCGGGCGTTCTGGCCGGAGTTGGGCGTGGCCTTGGGCGCCGGGCGCCGGGCGAAGCTGGAGGCGGAACTGGACCGGCTGGCCCGGTTTGCGGGCTGCGATGCGGTGGAGTTCGCGCCGGACTGGCAGCGCCCGGCGCTGGCGCCCGCGCGCTGAGTTTACCGGGCCAAAACCCGCGAAAAGGGGGGGTGACATTGGTACACCCCCTGTGCACCCCCGGTGCCGCAGCGGGGCTGCGCCTTTTGCCGGGGGGCGGGCGTTAACCTTGGGCCCTCAGGCGCAGGGCGTGACCCAGGCGTCGATCACCGCGACGGCCTCTTCGGCGGTTTCGACATAGGTGAACAGCTCGATGTCTTCGGGGTTGATGGTGCCCGCATCGGCAAGCGCCTGCCAGTTGATGACGCCTTCCCAGAAGGCGCGACCGAACAGCAGGAAGGGCACCCGCTTCATCCGCCCGGTCTGGATCAGGGTCAGGCTTTCGAACATTTCGTCCAGCGTGCCGAAGCCGCCGGGGAAGACGCAGATCGCGGCGGCCCGCATCAGGAAATGCATCTTGCGGATGGCGAAGTAGTGGAAGTTGAAGCTGAGATCGGGGGTCACATAGGGGTTGGGCGCCTGTTCATGCGGCAGCACGATGTTGAGCCCGATCGACTGGCCGCCCGCCTCGGACGCGCCGCGATTGCCCGCCTCCATCACGCCCGGCCCGCCGCCGGTGCAGATGACATGTTCGCGCCCATAGCTGGCCATCGACCGTTCGGTCATCAGGAAGGCAAAGCGGTGCGCCTCGCCATAATAGCGCGACAGGGCGGCGAGGGTTTCGGTCTTTGCCGTCTCTTTGCGTTCGGGCGCGGGGATGCGGGCGCCGCCGAACAGCACGATGGTGGATTTGATGCCGCGTTCATCCAGCACCATCTGCGGTTTGAGCAGTTCCAGTTGCAGGCGGACGGGGCGCAGTTCTTCGCGCATCAGGAAATCGGGGTCGGCGAAGGCCAGGCGATAGGCGGGCGCGCGGGTCTGCGGCGTATCGGGGATGCGGTGGGCGGCGGCCACGTCCTGCACGGAATCGCGGAAGGGATGGGCGCGGGGTTCGTCGGTCATGGGGGCCTCGGGGGACGTTCGGGGGGTGATTGCGTGGGCGGGGTGTCCCGTCTATAGCTGCGGGCGCCGCAGAGAAACAGAGGAAGCGCCATGAGCAACGCCGCACTGGAAGCCGCCATCGAAACCGCCTGGGAGGCGCGCGATGCCATTACCCCGGCCACCAGGGGCGAGGCCCGCGACGCCGTGGAAGCGACACTGGCGGCGCTGGGCGCGGGCACGCTGCGCGTGGCCGAAAAGCGCGGTGCCGACTGGCATGTGAACCAATGGGCGAAAAAGGCGGTGCTGCTGGGCTTCCGTCTGCAGGACATGGGGCTGCAATCGGGCGGGCCGCAGGGCAGCAGCTGGTGGGACAAGGTGGACAGCAAGTTCGCCGGCTGGGGCGAGGCGGACTTCCGCGATGCGGGCTTCCGCGCCGTGCCGAATTGCATCGTGCGCAAATCGGCGCATATCGCCAAGGGCGTGGTGCTGATGCCGTCTTTCGTGAACCTCGGCGCCTTTGTCGATGAGGGCACGATGGTGGATACCTGGGCCACCGTCGGCTCTTGTGCGCAGATCGGCAAGGGCGTGCACCTGTCGGGTGGTGTGGGCATCGGTGGCGTGCTGGAGCCGATGCAGGCCGGGCCGACGATCATCGAGGACAACTGCTTTATCGGGGCGCGGTCCGAGGTGGTGGAAGGCTGCATCGTGCGCGAAGGCTCGGTTCTGGGCATGGGCGTGTTCATCGGCAAATCGACCAAGATCGTGGACCGGGAGACCGGCGCGGTGAGCTATGGCGAGGTGCCTGCGGGTTCGGTCGTGGTGGCGGGGTCGATGCCGTCGAAGAACGGCATCAACCTGTATTGCGCGGTGATCGTGAAGAAGGTGGATGCGCAGACGCGGTCGAAAACCTCGATCAACGAGCTGCTGCGGGACTGACGCCGCCGTTTCTGCGGCCCCGGCCGGGGGGATGCCCCGCCGTGGCCGCAGGACGCCGGGCAAGGGCGCAAATGCCTTGCGCGACAGGCGCGCGCGGGGGTATCGCAGAGGGATGGAACAGAATACCGATCCCTATGTGCTGGATGATCAGGTGGGCTATCTGCTGCGCCGGGTGACGCAGCGGCATCTGCACATATTTTCCGAGCATATTCAGGACGTGACGGCGATGCAGTTCGCCTGCCTCGTGCGGTTGGACCAGACGGGGCCGATGAGCCAGAACCTGCTGGGCCGTGCCGCGTCGATGGATGCGGCGACAGTGAAGGGCGTGGTGGGGCGGCTGGAGCTGCTGGGCCTTGTGGCGCGTCAGGCCGATCCGGAGGACAGGCGGCGGCTGACCGTGGCGCTGACCGATGCGGGCCGGGATCTGGTGCGGCGCCACTATCCCGCCGCCGCCGAGATCACGGATGCGACGCTGGCGCCGCTGTCGGCGGAGGAGCGGCGCACGCTGCTGGCGCTGTTGCAGCGGCTGGTCTGATCGCTTCAATCTGACAAGAATACCCCGGACGGGCGCTCGCGCTCCCCTCTGGCGCGTCAGGGCATGTGGCGGGCGGTGAAGCGGGCGATTTCGGCGGGGGTGGGCGGGGTGCCGGTGAACGCCTCGACATAGGTCGGGATGCGTGCCAGCCGCAGGGCCAGCGGTTCGGTGCTGCGCAGCGAGATATAGCCGATCTGCGTCAGATAGACCACGCGGGCGCGGGTGTCGGCCTCGGTCGCGTCGCGGCCGAAGCGGCGGAACAGCGCGGTGAGGGCGGCAAGGCGCACGGCGTCGGTTTCCGCCAGTTTCTGCGCCAGATCGGGGGCGGTCAGCGCCCAGTTGCGCAGGGCAAATTCCATCGCGCTGTCGAACAGGGCGGGGTCGATCCAGCAATCGAAGACGTTCAGCATCGCTTCGGCGAGGGTTTCGGCATAGGCGGCGCAGCGGGCCAGAAGGTTGGCGGTGTTCTTCGCCTCCCACCGGGCGATCAGCGCGGCGAGCAGCGCCTCGCGGTCGGGGAAGTGGTGGTAAAAGCTGGTGCGCGACAGGCCGAGGCGCTGGGCCAGCGGGGCGACCTTCACGGCGTCCACCCCGGCTTCGAGCAGCAGGGCATGGGCGGCATCGAGCCAGAGATCGGGGGTGCCGCGCCAGCCGCGGTCGGGGGGAGGTGTCGTCATGGCGGCAGGATAGGCGGTTGCGGGGCGTGTCGCAAGAAAATTGACGGTATGGTGTGCAAATTCGACATGTGTGTCGAGTTTTGGCTTTCGCGACTCGGCGCTGCGGGCTAGGCTGGGCGAAACCGCAAGCCAGAGGCCCGCATCCCATGTCTTCTTCCCCGTCCACCGATCCGCTGCTTCAGCCCTATCAGTTGCGCCACCTGACCCTGCGCAACCGCATCCTGACCACCAGCCACGAGCCGGCCTATACCGAGGACGGGATGCCGAAGGACCGCTATCGGCTGTATCATCTGGAACGGGCGAAGGCGGGCGTGGCGATGGTGATGACCGCCGGGTCGGCCAGTGTCAGCCGTGACAGCCCGCCGGTGTTCAGCAATGTTCTGGCCTGGAAGGACGAGGTGGTGGGCTGGATGAAGCGTCTGGCCGACGACTGCCACGAGGCGGGGGCGGCGGTGATGATCCAGCTGTCGCATCTGGGCTATCGCACCCGCTGGGACAAGGGCGCCTGGTTGCCGGTGCTGGGGGCCGGGCCGGCGCAGGAACCGGCGCACCGGGCCTATCCGAAGATCATCGAGGATTGGGACATCGCGCGGGTCATCGGCGACTATGCCGATGCGGCGGAGCGGATGAAGGCTGCCGATCTGGACGGGGTGGAGTTCGAGATGTACGGGCATCTGATGGATCAGATGTTCAGCCCGCTGACCAACCGGCTGGAGGGGCCCTATGGCGGGTCTTTCGACAACCGCATCCGCTTTGCCCGCGAGGTGCTGGAGGCGTGCCGCAAGCGGGTTGGCCCGGATTTCATTCTGGGCCTGCGCTATGTGGCGGACGAGGCGGAGCCGGGCGGCATCACCATCGACGACGGGGTGGAAATGGCGCGGCGGTTCAAGGAAGCCGGGCTGATCGACTTCATCAACGTCATTCGCGGGCGCATCCATACCGATGCGGCGCTGACCGATGTGATCCCGGTGCAGGGGATGCGGTCGGCCCCGCATCTGGATTTCGCCGGGCGGGTGCGGGCTGAGGTGGGCTTGCCCACCTTCCATGCCAGCCGCATCCCCGATGTGGCGACGGCGCGCCATGCCATCGCCTCGGGCACGCTGGACATGGTGGGGATGACGCGGGCGCATATGGCGGACCCGCATATCGTGCGCAAGATCATCGAGGGGCGCGAGGACGACATCCGCCCCTGTGTCGGCGCGACCTATTGTCTGGACCGGATCTATCAGGGGGGCATGGCGCTGTGCATCCACAATGCCGCCACCGGGCGCGAGGCCGATCTGCCGCATGTCGCCCCGCCCGCCGCGCAGCGCAAGACGGTGGTGGTGGTGGGGGCCGGGCCGGGGGGGCTGGAAGCCGCACGGGTCGCGGCAGAGCGCGGGCATCGCGTGGTGGTGTTCGAGGCGGCGGCACAGCCGGGCGGGCAGGTGCGGCTGATGGCGCAAAGCAAGCGCCGGGCCGAGATGATCGGCATCATCGACTGGCGCATGGCGCAATGCAGCGCGCGGGGGGTGGAGTTCCGTTTCAACACCTGGGCCGAGGCGGCGGATGTGCTGGCCGAACGCCCCGATGTGGTGATCGTGGCGACGGGCGGGATGCCCGATGCGGCGGGGCTGCGCGCGGGCGACGATCTGGTGGTTTCGGCCTGGGACATCCTGTCAGGCGATGTGAAGCCGGGCGCGCAGGTGCTGCTGTTCGACGCGGCGGGCGATCATGCGGCGCTGCAGGCGGCGCAACTGCTGGCCGAAAGCGGTGCGGTGGTGGAGGTGATGACCCCCGACCGCAGCTTTGCCCCCGAGGTGATGGGCATGAACCTTGTGCCCTATATGCGGGCGTTGCAGGACAAGCCCGTCACCTTCACCGTCACCTATCGCCTGCAGGCGGTGGAGCGGGACGGCAACCGGCTGCGCGCGGTGATCGGGTCGGATTACATGCCGCTGCGGCAGGAGCGGGTGGTGGATCAGGTGGTGGTGAATGGCGGCACGCAGCCGCTGGCCGATCTGTATTTTGCGCTGAAGCCGCAATCGGAAAATCTGGGCGCGGTGGATTATGCGGCGCTGATCGCCGGGGCGCCGCAGCCCGAAGGGGCGGGGCCTGCCGGGTTCCGGCTGTACCGGATCGGCGATGCGGTGGAGGCGCGCAATGTTCACGCGGCGATCCATGACGCCTTGCGGCTGATCGCGGCGGTGTGACGGATGACCTTAAGATAGTGTGGCCCTGCGGTTTTCGCCCTGTATAGTCGGCGCGCTTTGCACAGGAAGAGGCCGAACAGGATGCAGGTGTGGCGATTCGCGGCAGGCTGGCAGGGCCGCACGATCCTGGCCGGTGCCGGGGCGATGTTGCTTGCGCTGCTGCTGCAGGCGGCGCTGTCGGTCGCTTGGGCGCAGGAGGGGGTGCTGCTGACGGTGACCGATGCTGCGGGCAACACCCGCAGCTTTGATCGCGCGGCGCTGGAGACGTTGCCGCAGCAGAGCTTCACCACAACCACCATCTGGACCGATGGGGTGCTGAGCTTTTCCGGCCCGCCGCTGCGGGTGGTTCTGGCGGCGGCCGGGATCAAGGGAGGGCGGGTGGAGCTGGCCGCGCTGAACGACTATGTGGTCGAGCTGGATCTGGCCGAGACGACAGAGACGGTGCCGATCATCGCCACGCGGCAGAACGGGCAGGCCTTCGACGTGCGCGAGAACGGGCCGCTCTGGGTGCTTTATCCCTATGACAGCACCCCCGATTTTCAGACTGAACCCGTCTATGCCAGCAGCGTCTGGCAGATTGTCGCGGTGCGGGCGCTGGTGCCGTGACGCCGCGCGCGGGCGGCTCTGACCGGCTGGTGCCATGGCTCTGGCCGCTGGTCGGGGTGGTGCTGATCGGGCTGGGGCTGCTGGTGGTGAACGCCTATAACGTCAGCCTGAAGCTGGATGCCGCGCGCAGTTCGCAGACCGACAACACAACCTGGCTGATCGCGCAGATCGAGGTGGATGCGCTGAAATTCGCGCTGGCGCTGGAAACGGCGCAACGGCCGGGGGCCGAGGTCGATGCCGCGACGCTGCTGGCGCTGCGGCGGGCGGCGGACATCTATTTCAGCCGCATCCGGGTGATTGCGGGCCATCTGGACCAGCCGGGGCCGCTGGCGCGCGAAAGGCGCGATGCGGACTGGACGCATGTGGTGCATCTGTCGGAGGGGATCGCCCGCGAGATGGATCAGCCCGACGCGGCGCTGATCGCCGCCCTGCCGCTGATCGCGGCAGATATGGCCGAGGTCCGGCGTACCACGCGGCGCTTCGTGGTGGGCGCGCTGGCCTTGCTGGTGGAAACCAATGCCGCCGAACGCGAGGCGCTGAGCGTGCTGCTGACGCGCTTTGCCGTGGTGGCGCTGGTGCTGATCGGGCTGTTGCTGGGCACAAGCTGGCTGATGTCGCGGCTGGCGGTGCAGCTGCGCCGGCGCGGGCAGGTGGCGGAACGGATGCGCTCCAATCTGGAAAAGACCATCGCGGCGTCGCTGGACGGGGTGATCCTTGCGCGGGCCGACGGGCGCGTGCTGGAGGTGAACCCGGCGGCAGAGGCGATTTTCGGCTATGGGCGCGATGCCATGCTGGCGGCGAATTTCGCCGAAGTGATCCTGCCCGGCCCGCAGGAGGCCGCCGAGGCCGAGGCGCTGCGCGGCTATCTGGCGGGCGGGCTGGAGGGCGAGCCGCCGCCGGGCCGGGTGATCGTGACGACCCAGCGCCGCGACGGCAGCCCGCTGCCGATCGAACTGGCGCTGGTGACCGACCGGGATGGCGACGGGCAGAAGGTGGTGTTCGCCTTCATCCGCGACATTTCGGAACAGCAGCGGTTCGAGACGAGCCTGCGCGCGGCGCGGGATGCGGCACTGGCGGCGGCCGAGGTGAAAAGCCGGTTTCTGGCGGTGATGAGCCACGAGATGCGCACGCCGCTGAACGGGGCGATTGCCGCGCTGGAAATCCTGCGCCGCACCACGCGGCTGGGGCGGCGGCAGGAAAAATTTCTGGGGATTGCCGAGGCCAGTTCGCATCTGGCGCTGGAACAGATCAACGATGTGCTGGAGCTGACCCGGCTGGACGGGTGCGAGCCGGTCGAGGCGCCCGCCCGGTTCAACATCAGCCGCACCCTGCGCGAGATCGCCGAACAGACGGCGCCGCTGGCGCAGCGGCGGGGCAACCGCATCACGCTGGACCTGCCGCCCGAGGCGGCGGCCGAGGTCAGCGGGCCGCGGCGCATCTTCCTGCGCACGTTGCTCAATCTGGTGGGCAATGCGGTGAAGTTCACGCAGGACGGCACGATCCTGATCCGCGCGGCGCTGGAGCGGGAGACCGGGTTGGAGGCTGGGTTGGAGGCTGGCGGCGTGCTGGTGCGCATCACGGTGCAGGATACCGGCATCGGCATCGCGGCGGACAAGCTGGACCGGATCTTCGAGCCGTTCGAGACGCTGGACAGCGGCTATGACCGGGCGACCGAGGGCACCGGGCTGGGCTTGGGCATCGCCCGGCGCGCGGTGGAACAGATGGGGGGCGAGATCGGCGTGGACAGCGTGCCGGGCCATGGCAGCCTGTTCTGGTTCACCGCCCGGATGCAGCCCGCCGAGACGCTGGCGGCAGAGCCGGAGGCGCCGCCCGATCCGGGCGGGCCTGTGCCGCAGGCCGAGGTGCTGATCGTCGAGGACAATCCGACCAACCGCATCGTGTTGCAGGAAATGCTGGAACATCTGGGCCAGCGGGTCAGCGCGGCGGAAAACGGCGCCATTGCGGTGGACCTTGCGGCGCAGCACCGCTTCGATCTGATCTTCATGGACATCTCGATGCCGGTGCTGGACGGGATCGCGGCGACGCAGGCGATCCGGGCGCAGGGGGCCTCGGCCGGGGCGCGGATCGTCGGGCTGACCGCGCATGGGATGCCAGAGGAATTGCGCCGCTTCGCCGAGGCCGGGCTGACTGAGGTGCTGCGCAAGCCGCTGACCTTTGCGGCGCTGGCGCAGGTGCTGCGCGGCCTGTCCGTCGGGCCGGCGCCCGAGATCGACGAAACGGCGCTGGACGATCTGGTGGCGATCCTGTCGCCGCAGGCCCGGCAGGAGGCCGTGGCGCGGTTCGTGGCCGAGGGCGATGCGCTGATGGCGATGCTGCGCGGCGACGGCACCGATGCGGCAGGGCAACGGCTGCGCGCGCATCGGTTTCAGGGGGCCTGCGGGCTGTTTGGCGGGCGCAGCCTGCTGCGCGAGGTGCAGGCGCTGGAGCGCGCGCTGGAGACGGAAGACGGGGTGCCGCAGGCATTGCCGGGGCGGCTTGCGGCGGAATGGGCGGCGGTGCGCCAGGCGGTTCTGCACCATTTGGCCGGGTGATCACGCGTCGCATTTGTTCCCGGCGGGCGGTGGTGCTATCTGTCGGTCAGGCCGCCGTATCAGGCGGGCCATGGCAGACGGGGGCAGCATGGGCGAGACGGACAGCGGACGGACCCGCCTGCTGATCGCGGATGACCACGCGCTGGTGCGCGATCTGGTGGCGGCGCATCTGCGGGCGCAGGGGCGGTTCGATGTCGTCACGGTGGAAAGCTTTTCGGCGGCGGGCGATGCGGTGCGCGCCGAGGGGCCGTTCGATCTGGTGCTGCTGGATTTTTCGATGCCCGGCATGGACGGGGTGGAGGGCATTGCCGAATTGCGCGCGCGCAATGGCGGGCGGCCTGTCGCGCTGTTTTCCGGCTTGGCCCGGCGCGAGACGGTGCTGGAGGCGCTGCGCCGGGGGGCGGCGGGCTATATCCCCAAAAGCACCGCCCCGCGCGATCTGCCCGGGGTGATTCGGCGGATTCTGGCAGGCGAGACCTATCTGCCCGACAATTTCGATGCCCCGGCGCCGCCGCCGCAGGGCGGCTTTGGCCTGACACCGCGCGAGTTGCAGGTGTTGCGCGCGTTGCGCGAAGGGCTGATGAACAAGGAAATCGCCGGCCAGATGGGGCTGAGCGAGGTGACGATCAAGATGCATGTCCGCGCGATCTGCACCAAGCTGAACGCGCGCAACCGCACGCAGGCGGCGATGATCGCCGAAAGCAACGGCATCGGCTGAGGGGGGCGGTGCCGCCCCCGCGTTCACTTTGCGGCGACCCAGCCGGGTTTGAACCAGTCGATCGAAATGCTGGCGGGGCAACTGTCATCGAACTGGCGCGACGGATCGTCGAAGAAGGCCACGCCCATATCGGCGACGCAGGGCTGATAGATCACCGCGCCATGCCCGGCTTCGGGGATCATGAACACCTGCGCATGGGTCATCTGTTCGGTTGCGATCTTTGCCCAGCTTGCCGGGGTCTGGATGTCGTACAGGCTGCCGAAGGACAGGATGGGAATGTCGCTGGCAACCGGCACGTTCCAGTTGGCGCGCGGTTTCGGATCGAAGGCCGCACATGAGGCGAAGAACATGTCGGCCAGCCCGTCATAGAGCGTGCCCAGATGCGGATAGCGCGCTGAGGCGGTGGCGGCCTTGTAGCCGTCCAGCGTGTTGAACGGGATGTCTTCCTGACAGGCATAGATGTCGAGGTAGAGGCCCGAGAGGAAACCCTGCTGCGCGGCATAGCTGTCGCGGCGGATGATGGTGAACGAGGCGTCGATTTCCGCCGGGGACATGGCGGCGATGATGGAGGTGAGCCGTGCCTGCGCCTCGCCCTGCAGATGGCGGGTGACGAAATCGGCCAGTGCCTGACGGGAGGGCGGGGCGGATTGCAGGGCCACGTAATCGGCGATGATGGTTTTCAGCAGGGTCTTGTCGGCCTGCAGCAGAGCCAGCATGGCGCGGCCCAGTTCCTGATCGAACAGCCCGGCCATCGGTCCGAAGGTCGTGCTGTTTTCGACCGAGGCGCGCAGATCTTCGACCAGCGCCGCCGCACTGGTTGCGGCGCGGTTGGTTATGGCCACATCGTCGAGCAGGCGTGCGACCAGCGCGCGCTGCTCTGGCGTCAGCTTTGCCGCTGCGGCCAGCACCTCCGGCTCGCCGGGTTTGGGCTGTTTCAACCCGGCGTCGAGCAGCATTTCCACCGTTGGCATTTCTCTGCCGCGGTGCAGTTCATAGACATAGGCCGGGATATAGCGGGTGATGCTGCTGGAATCATATTGGCCGTTGCGCGCATTGAACGGGGCCACGACCAGAGCAACCGGCACGGTCTGCCCCCGGACGGTCAGCCCGCCAGCGGCGGCCTTGTTCAACACCTCGGTCACGATGCGGCCCAGATCGGGAAAGGCGCTGTCGCAGACCGGATCGGCGGCGCATTGATCGACAACGGTCTGGATCGCCTCGTCGGTCTTGAGCGCGAAAGAGTTGTAGAGATGCACCCAGGACGGTGCCACGCCGTCGATGATGACGGAGCGCAGGTTTTCGGGCGCCACCCGCATCACCTCCAGCGCCAGTTTGGTGCCGTAGGAAATGCCGTAGATGTTGTAGGGCCCATATCCCAGCGCCTTGACCACCGTCTGCACATCCTGCGCGTTCTGCGTGGTGTTGTAGAGCGACAGGTTGATGCCGCTGGCCTTCAGCTCTGCCGCACATTCGGTGACGATGCGGGTATCGGCCACATCGCTGGTCTTTTCTGCCGCCGGCGCCAGCAGATCATACTGGTTTTCCGACAGCGCCTTGTAGCAGTTGACCGATGACCCGGACAGCCCGGCCGAGCGCTGGTCGAAGATCACGATGTCGCGGCGCGGGCGCCAGGGGCGGAAGACCCGTTCAAACAGCGGGATATGCGCCACCGCGCTGCCGCCGGGGCCGCCTTGCAGATAGACCACCGGGTCGGGTTCAGGGAACATGGTCTGCGCTTTCAGAATGGCGAAGAACAGGTCGAGTTGTTTGCCATCGGGCTGTGCGTGATCTTCGGGAACGCGGACCGTGCCGCATTGGATGGTGCGGCCCTCCACCTCGTCGGGGGGCAGCGGGCGCGGGCAGCTTGTCAGCGTCACCCCTGCGGTGCGCAGGGCATCGGCTGCGGGTGCCGGGCGATGATCCGGCGTGCCGGTCAGCGCCGCGATGAGTGCGAGGATGGTCTGGATGTCCATGGGTCACGTCTGAAATTGCGGGGTGCCAGAAGGCGTAACACCGCCGCCGGTGGCCGGGCTATCCGATTTGCGAAAGGCGGGAGGGGCGCGCGCGGCCCTGCGGGAAATCCGGGCCGGGTGGCGGGAATTTTGCAGTTTACTTGTAACATTGACTCAATGAAAGAATCCTGACACGCTCGATTCAGACAAGCGGAGACTTGGCCTTGCAGCAGGATGACCGGGGCATATCTGAAGGGCTGGGCGTGGCTGCGACGGCAGGCGAATTGCGCCAGCGCCTGACGGCCGCCTCTACCGGCGGCACGCCCGCCGAGCGCGCCATCGCCTCGTTCCTGCTGTCCACCCTGCAATCGCTGCCGTTTGAAACCGCTGCCAGTGTGGCGCAGAAGGTCGGGGTTTCCGAAGCCTCGGTCGGCCGGTTCTGCCGGGCGATCGGCTATCGGCATCTGAAGGATCTGAAGGGCAGCCTGCAGGTGGATCTGGGCGACCGCGCCTGGCTGATCGGCGACCGGCTGAAGGATTTCCACCGCCGCAGCCAGCAGGGCAATGCCGAACTGTCGCGCGCGCTGGAATGCGAGATCGCGGCCATGGTCTCGGTCTATGAAATGGCGGCCAGCCCGGCTTTCGATGCGATGGTGAAACGCCTGTCGCATCGCCGCAGCGTCTGGGTGGCGGGGTTTCAGACCGAACGGGGCCGCGCGGCGGAACTGGTGCATAATCTGCAATATCTGCGCCCCGGCGTGCATCTGGCCGATGTGGCGGGCGGGCATTTCGCCGAAATCCTGCTGGACGGGCCAGAGGACAGCACATTGGTGCTGATCGACGGGCGACGCTATTCGCGGCTGACGCGCGATCTGGCGCTGGCCGCGCGGGACGAGGGGATTCCGGTGACGCTGATCACCGATCCCTATTGCGACTGGGCGCGCGATGCGGTGACCGAGGTCTTTGCCGTGCCCACCAACCTGAACCATTTCTGGGATACCACCTCGGCCATGTCGTCGCTGATCGGGCTGATGGTGAACGGCGTGTTCCGCGAACTGGGCGCGGCAGTGGAAGACCGCATGGCGCGGGTGTCATCCCTTTACGGCGAATTCATCGGGCATACGGGCTCGGCCCGTGGCCCCGGCAAATCCAATTCAGACAATAAATAACCAACAGAGAGGACCGACATGACCCTGAGTTTCCGCAAGACCCTGCTGTCCGCCAGCGTCAGCCTCGCGGCACTGCTCGCCGCGCAGGGCGCTTTGGCGCAAGAGGCGGTCTTCGTGCTGAACACCAGCGAGGTGGGCGCGCCGACCTATAACCCGATCAAGGCCACCAACCTGAACAAGGCGACCACGCTGCTGTTTGACCGCCTTGTCAGCCAGGCCGCCGATCTGTCCTATCACCCCTGGCTGGCCGAAAGCTGGGAAGAAGCGCCCGACGGCATGTCCTGGACCTTTCATCTGAAGAAGGGCGTGACCTTCCACAATGGCGAACCGTTCACCGCCGAAACCATTGCCAAATGGCTGGACCTGTTCAAGGGCAGCGAGAATGCCTACATGGCCGAGGCCATCGCCGAGGTGCAGGTGGTGGATGAGGCCACGGTGAAATTCGTCATGGCGCGGCCCGAGCCGAACATGCTCTACAACCTCTCGTCCAGCTACATGTCGGTGATCGAACCGAAATCCTTTGTCGAACTGGGCGACAATTACGGTGTGACCGAGGTTTATGGCACCGGCCCCTTCAAGCTGGAAAGCTTTGCCGTGGGGCAGGAAACCGTGCTGGTGCGCAATGACGATTACACATGGGGCTCGCCTCTGGCCAAGAATACCGGCCCGGCCAAGATCGAAAAGCTGACCTTCCGCGAGATCGCCGAGGATTCGACAGCGTTTCTGGAACTGAAGACCGGCGGGGTGGACATGCTGTTCGGCGTGCCCGCCGATCTGCTGGCCGAAGTGCAGAAGGAAGCCAATCTTGCCGTGCTGACCCTGCCGGGGCAGGACGTGTATTATATGCCGATCAACGTGACCAAGGCCCCGTTCGACGACATCAGGGTGCGCGAGGCGGCGGCCAAGGCGATCAATCAGGAAGAAATCCTTGCCTCGGTCTTTGGCGGCGTGGGCACGGTGGCCGATACGTTCCTGATTTCGGCGTTGCCGGAAAGCAAGGTGTCGGACGGGGCGAAGATCAAATATGACCCGGCCCGCGCCAATGCCCTGCTGGACGAGGCCGGCTGGGTGATGGGCGCCGATGGCGTGCGCGCCAAGGACGGCCAGCCGCTGCAGGTCAGCCTGTGGACGCAAAGCGACAGCATCTTCCGCCGTCTGACCGAAGTGGTGCAGGCGCAGCTGAAAGCCGTGGGGATCGCGGCGGAGATCACCACCTTCGACAGCTCGATGATCCGTGACCAGTACAAGACCGGCGAACAGCAACTGGCCGTGCGGTCCTACAACTGGGACAATGCCGATATTGTCGATTGGTTCTTCGGCGGCGACCGGCTGGGATACCCCAATGTGTCGATGTTCAATGATCCCAAGGCCGAAGAGCTGCGCGCAGCGGCGATGACCGGGGCGAAGAACATGGAAGAGCGGGTGGCCAATTTCACCGCCTACCATGACTATGTGCTGACCCAGTTCCCGATGGCGCCGATCTATCAGCCGGTGAACAGCGTGGCCTATAACAAGGACCGTCTGGTGATGCCCGAGCCGCTGAACGCCGCCGATGTGGGGGCGATTGCGATCATGGACATGGAAGTGAAGGATTAACGGCCAGACGGCAGGGATACCGGCATGTTCTCCTATCTGATCCGACGGGTTCTGATGCTCGTGCCGGTGTTCTTTGCCGTGTCGCTGGTGATCTTTCTGATCCTGCATTTCATTCCGGGCGATCCGATCGACAATCTGCTGAAGGTCGGGTCGTCGCCCCAGGCGCGGACCGAGATGGAGGCGCGCTATGGGCTGGATCAGCCGCTGCCGGTGCAATACGGGCTGTGGCTGGGCCGGGTGCTGACCGGCGATCTGGGCACGGCCATCGTGGCGCGTCGCCCGGTGGCCGATCTGATCGCGCAGGCGCTGCCCCATTCGCTGCGGCTGGGCGGGCTGGCGCTGCTGTTTTCCTCGGTCGTGGGGGTGGGGCTGGGGGTGGTTGCCGCGCTGAACCGCGACCGCTGGCCCGACCGGGCGATCATGGGCGGGGTGCTGCTGGGATCGACGATGCCCGGGTTCTGGCTGGGGCTGATCCTGATGCTGGTGTTTTCGGTCTGGCTGGGGTGGTTTCCGGTGTCGGGCGCGCGCAGTTGGCAGGCGCTGGTGCTGCCGGTGCTGACCATCGGGCTGGGTGGCACGGCGCTGGTGGCGCGGATCACCCGCGTGGCGATGATCGAGGCGGCGGGGCGCGATTTCGTGCTGTTGCTGCACGCCAAGGGCCTGTCGCCGCTGCGCATCCAGTTGCGCCATGTGCTGCGTCATGCGCTGATCCCGGTGGTCACCATCCTTGCGCTGCGCATCGGCTGGATTCTGGGCGGGGCGGTCACGGTCGAGGTGGTGTTTGCCCGGCCCGGCCTTGGCACGCTGCTGATCAAATCGCTGAGCCAGCATGACTATCCGGTGGTGCAGGCCTGCCTGCTGATGCTGGCCATGGCGGTGATGCTGGGCACGCTGCTGGGCGATATTCTGCAAGCGGCGATGGACCCGCGCGTCCGGGCGGCGCTGGGATGAGCGGACGCGCCTTGCCCGCCCCGCTGCGCGCCTTTCGCCGCCCCCTTGGGGCGGTGGCGGGCGGCTGGCTGGCGGCGGTGATCCTGGCCGCGCTGTTCGCCCCGCTGCTGACCCCCTATGACTATGACATTCAGGCGCTGAAAGAGGCGTATCAACCGGCCTCGGCCCGCCACTGGCTGGGCACTGACGAGTTCGGGCGCGATCTGCTGACCCGGTTGATCTATGGCGCGCGCACCTCGCTTTCGGTAAGCGGCATCGCCATTGCGCTGTCGGTGGCCTGCGGCATGACGCTGGGGGCGGCGGCGGCATGGTTCGGCGGCTGGTTCGACCGGGCGGTGACGGTGGTGGTGGACCTCACATGGTCCTTCCCCGAGATTCTGATCGCGCTGATCCTTGTGGCGATCATCGGCCCCGGCACCACCGGCACCATGGTGGCGATCAGCGTGGCCTATCTTGCGCAGTTCACCCGGCTGACCCGGGCGCAGATCCTGACCCTGAAATCAGAGACGTTCATCGAGGCGGCGCGCAGTCTGGGCGCGGGCAATGCCCATATCCTGTTCCGCCACCTGCTGCCCAATGCGCTGGCGCCGGTGCTGGTGTCGGCCATGCTCGC
The DNA here is from genome assembly GCF_900110025.1 of Gemmobacter aquatilis. Classification (GTDB taxonomy): domain Bacteria; phylum Pseudomonadota; class Alphaproteobacteria; order Rhodobacterales; family Rhodobacteraceae; genus Gemmobacter; species Gemmobacter aquatilis. The sequence continues at coordinate 147,762 of NZ_FOCE01000008.1, forward strand.
CACCGGCGATGCGATCATTCTGGAGGCGACGCTGGGCTTCTTTGGCCTTGGCGCACAGCCGCCGGTGCCAAGCTGGGGCGGCATGATGTCGGCAGGGTCGGCGCTGGTGTTCAAGGCGCCGTGGATCATCATCTTCCCCGGCCTTGCCGTGGCGGTGACCGTGGTGGCGATCAACCTGTTCGGCGATGCGCTGATCGCCGAGCTGGACATCCGGGCCCGGATGCGGAGGCAGGTATGAGCGCGCTGCTGGAATTGTCGGAGGTCAGCGTGTCCATCGGCCGCGCCGCGCTGCTGGAGCGGATCAGCCTGCGGCTGGAGCCGGGCCACATTCTTGGGCTGGTGGGGGAAAGCGGTTCGGGAAAATCGCTGACGGCGATGGCGGCGATGGGGTTGCTGCCGCTGATCGGCGGGCGGGTGACGGGGGGCACGGTGCGGTTTGACGGGCAGGATATTGCCGCGATGACCGACGGCCAGCGCCGTGCGCTGCGGGGGCGCCGCATCGGCTTTGTCACCCAGAACCCGATGACCGCGCTGGACCCGGTGCAGCGCATCGGCGCGCAGATCGACGTGGTGTCGCGGCTGCATCTGGGCCTGTCGCGGCAGGCGGCGCGGGCCCGCACGCTGGATCTGCTGACGCAGTTGCGCATCCCCGAGGCGGCGGCGGTGGCCGAAGCCTGGCCGCATCAGCTTTCGGGCGGGATGAAGCAGCGCATCGTCATTGCCATGGCGCTGGCGGGTGACCCGGATCTGATCGTGGCCGATGAACCCACGACCGCGCTGGATGTCACGGTGCAGGCGCAGATCATCCAGATCCTTGGCGCACTGGTGCGCGAGCGGGGGCTGGCGCTGCTGCTGATCACCCATGACATGGGCGTGGTGGCGCAGATCTGCGACCGGGTGGCGGTGCTTTACGCCGGGCGGCTGGCCGAGGAGAACGCGGTGGACCCGATCTTTGCCGCCCCGGCGCATCCCTATACGCGCGCGCTGATCGGCTGCATCCCGCAAGAGGGCATGGCGCGCGGCAGTCTGCACGGCATCCCCGGCGCGGTGCCCGGCGCGCTGCAGTTTCCGCCCGGCTGCCGCTTTCATCCGCGCTGCCCGCAGGCCAGTGCGCTGTGCCGCGCCACCGTGCCGCCGCTGACCCCGCATGGGGCAGGCATCGCCGCCTGCCATCATCTTTCGGTGGAGGCCCGATGACCCCGCCCCCCCTGATCCGCATCGAAGCCCTGACCCGGCGGTTTGAAACCGGCGGCGGTTTCCTGAAACGCCCGCGCACCATGATGGCGGTACAGGATGTGTCGCTGTCCATCGCGCGGGGCGAGGTGGTGGGGGTGGTCGGCGAAAGCGGCTGCGGCAAATCCACCCTCGCCCGGCTGGTGCTGCGCCTGCTGGAGCCGACCTCGGGCCGGGTGCTGCTGGGCGACAGCGAGTTGACCGCGCTGCCGCCCGCCGCCCTGCGCGCGGCGCGCAAACGCATGGCGATGGTGTTTCAGGATCCGTATTCCTCGCTCGATCCGCGCTACAGTCTGGCCGAAGTGCTGGCCGAGCCCTTTGTGGTGCAGCGCCGCGCGCTGCCCTCCGGTGCGGTGGCGGCGATGCTGGCGGCGGTGGGTCTGCCCGAAACGCTGGCCACCAGCCACCCGCATCAGCTTTCAGGCGGGCAACGTCAGCGCGTCGGCATCGCCCGCGCTTTGGCGCTGGAGCCGGAGTTTCTGGTGCTGGACGAGCCGACCGCCTCGCTCGATGTGTCGATTCAGGCGCAGATCATCGACCTGCTGGCCGATCTGCGCGACCGGCTGGGGCTGACCTACCTGTTCATCAGCCATGACCTTGGGCTGGTGCGCTATTTCTGCGACCGGATCGTGGTGATGTATCTGGGCGCGGTGGTCGAGGTGCTGCCGCATGCCGATGCCGCGCCGCGCCACCCCTACACGCGGGCGCTGATCGACAGCGGCTTTGCGCCGGACCCGGCCCGCCGCCGCACCATCGCGCCGTTGACCGGCGAGATTCCCAGCCCCTTCGCCCTGCCGCCCGGCTGTGCCTTTGCCGGGCGCTGCCCCCGGGCCACAGACCGCTGCCGCACGGATCGCCCTGCGCTGGGGGGCGATGCCGCCCATCCGGTCGCCTGTTTCCACCCGCATTGAAAGCCTTGCCATGCCCTTTCACGTTCTGACCGGCGCCTTTGTCCATGAAAGCAACACCTTCAAGGCGGGCGAAACCAGCCTTCAGGATTTCCGCAATGACGTGCTGGATGTCGGGCAGGTGGCGGTGGACCGTTTCGGTGATGTGAACGAGGAACTGGCGGGCTTTCTGGATGCCGGGCGCGCGGCGGGCTGGCGCATCACCCATACCGTTTCAGCCCATGCCACGCCCGGGGCCCGCGTGGCGCGTGCGGCGTTCGACCATATCGCGGGGCTGATCTGCGACGGTGCCCGCGCGCAGCGCGATACGCTGGACGGTATCCTGCTCAGCCTGCACGGCTCGATGGTGCCCGACTTCTGCGAGGATGGCGAGGGGGAGCTGCTGACCCGGCTGCGCGCCATTGTCGGCCCCGATCTGCCCATCGCCGTGACGCTGGACCTGCACGCCATGGCCACGCCTGCCATGGTCGAACAGGCGCAGATCTTCGTCAGCTACAAGACCTATCCGCATGTGGACATGCGCGAGACCGGGCGCCATGCGGGGCGGCTGCTGGATGCGGCGATGCGCGGCGCCTGCCGCCCGGCCACGCTGCGCGCCCATCGCCCGATGCTGGACGAGGCGAATGCCGGTCGGACCGATGTGCCCGAAACCGCCGCCCTTTACGCCCGTGCCCGCGCCCATGAGGCCGAGCCGGGCATCCTTGCCGTTTCCGTCAACGCGGGTTTTGCCGAGGCCGATATTCTTGAGGCCGGGCCGACGGTGCTGGTGACCCATGACGCGTCCGTGCCCGGCGCCGCCCTGCGCGCGCGGGGGATTGCCGAAAGCCTGGCCGATACGATCTGGGATCAGCGCGACAGCGTGTCGAACGATTTCCTTACCCCGGCCGCCGCCGCCGCGCAGGCCCGCGATCACGATGCCACCTCGGGCCCGCTGGTCATCGCCGATTATGCCGACAATCCGGGCGCCGGGGCCTATGGCGATGCGACTGCGTTGCTGGCCGCGCTGCTGGCGGCGGGGGCCACCGGCGGGGCCTTCGCACCGATGATCGACGCCGGGGCGGCGGCGATCCTGCACCGCCACGCGCCGGGCGATGTGGTGACGCTGGCGCTGGGCGGCAAATGCGATCCGGCCTTTGGCGGTGGCCCGCTGACCCTGACGGGCGAGATCCTGCATCTGTCGGATGGCACCTATACCGGCGACGGGCCGATTCTGGGCGGGATCACCCATAGTTTCGGTCCGACTGCGGTGTTGCGGGTGCAGGGCATCGACATTCTGGTCGTGACCCTGCCGGGCCAGATGCTGGACCTGCAACAGGTGCGCGCCTTCGGGATCGAGCCTGCGGCGCTGCGCTTTCTGGTGGTGAAATCCATGCAGCATTTCCGCGCCGCCTTTGAGCCGGTCGCCGGTCGGGTGATCGTGTGCGACAGCGGCGCGCTGGCCACGCCGCAGGCGCATCTGCGCCCCTATCGGCGCATCCGCAGGCCGGTCTGGCCGCTGGACCGCGACGGTTTTGCCCCGTCGCGTCAGGGATGAGGCGGGCGCTGATCGGACGCTGATCTGGGGCTGACGGCGGGGTGGCGCAGGCGGGCGTTTTGCCGTATGCGGCGGATCATCCTGCCTTCACGACACCGCTTGCCCCTATCGGAACCCCGCAGATGTTCATCGCCACGCTTCTCACCTCGCCCGAACGCCCCGCGCTGGAGCGCACCACCGTCGAATCGCTGCGCAACGCATGGGGCGGCGGCGATGCGGTCTGGCTGGAGCCCGGCGTGGCGGCGGAATTTGCGCTGCCCGCGCTGCCGGAAAACCGCTGGGATGTGTGGGAGAGCCTGCAGGGGCTGGGCGTCGATCTGGTGGTGCAACCCGCCGAGGGCCGCCGCAAGACGCTGCTGCTGGCCGATATGGACAGCACGATGATCCAGCAGGAATGTATCGACGAACTGGCCGACGAGGCGGGCGTGGGCGCCTATGTCGCGGGCATCACCGCCCGCGCGATGAATGGCGAGCTGGATTTCGAGGCGGCGCTGCGCGAGCGTGTGGGCCTGCTGAAGGGCCTGCCGGAAGACACCATCGAGCGCGTCTACCGCGACCGCATCACCTTCATGCCCGGTGGCAAGGCCCTTGTGGCCACGATGAAGGCGCAGGGCGGCTATGCCGCGCTGGTCTCGGGCGGGTTCACCGCCTTCACCGGCCGGGTGGCCGCCGCGCTGGGCTTTGACGAAAACCGCGCCAACACGCTGCACGCCACGGATGGCAAGCTGACCGGCACGGTGGCCGAGCCGATTCTGGGCAAGGCCGCCAAGCTGCAGGCGCTGGAAGAGATTTCCGCCCGCCTTGGCATCGACGTGGCGCAGGCCATGGCGGTGGGCGATGGCGCCAATGATCTGGCGATGCTCAACCGCGCCGGGGCGGGGGTGGCGCTGCACGCCAAACCCTCGGTCGCGGCGCAATGCGACATCCGCATCAACCACGGCGATCTCACCGCGCTGCTGTTCATTCAGGGCTATCGCCGCGAGGAGTTCGCCGCCTGATCAGTCTGGCCAACAACTGATCGTCTGAAAATTGCCGCGGGCGTTCTGGATGGTGATGTCATATCCGGTCTGCCCGCCGCCCGCGTCTTTCAGCACGGTGCTGACCACGGTATTGCCATCCGCCGTGATGCCGCCCAGCGGCCCACCCCAGTTGATCGTGCCGCCCTCTGTCAGCTCGAACGGATAGTCGCCCTCGTAATTGCCGTCGAAGGCGGGGCCGCGATAGGTGGTGCCGCTGATCTCCATATTGCCAAGGTGGAACTGGGACAGGCCGCAGTAATAATTGCCGTCGGCCAGCGCCCCGGCCGCTGCGGGGCCTGCCAGCGCACAGGCGGCCAGCGCCGTGCAAAAGATTCTGATCCGGGTCATTGTGCGTCCTCCCTGATGCCCCCTGAGGGCAGGCTATACCCGCGCGGGGCGTGCGACAATCATGTGGTGCGGGGCTTTACATCCTTGCGCCGAAGGGGAAGAACGCCGCGAAAAGGGGCGTTCATGCTTGAAGTGACAGCCGATCTTGCCGCGATGCTGGTCGCCGCCGCCTTCGCGGCAGGGGTCGTGGACAGTATCGCCGGGGGCGGCGGGCTGATCACGCTGCCCGCGCTGCTGCTGGCCGGGGCCAGCCCGGTGCAGGCGCTGTCGACCAACAAGGTGCAGGGCAGCTTTGGCGCGGCCACGGCGGCGATCTCTTACGCGCGGGCCGGGCATGTGCAGGTGCGCCACCAGCTGGGGGCTGCGGCGCTGGCGCTGTGTGTCGGCGGCCTTGGGGCACTGGGCGTCAGCCTGATCCCGACACAGGGGCTGCGCTATGCCTTGCCAGTGATCCTGATCGGCATCGCGCTGTTCTTCGCGCTGAAACCGGGATTGACCGATGACGACCGGCTGGCCCGCATCACCCCGACCGCCTTCACCGCCTTTGTCGTGCCGCTGATCGGCTTTTATGACGGGCTGATCGGGCCGGGGGCGGGAGCCTTCTACATGATCGGCTTCGTGCTGCTGGCCGGGCATGGCGTGCTGCGCGCCACCGCGCATACGAAATTTCTCAACTTCGCGTCCAACCTTGGCGGGCTGTGCATCTTTGCCGCGCAGGGCGCGCCGTGGTGGGGGATGGGGCTGGCGATGGGGGCGGCGCAGATCGCGGGCGCGCGGATCGGGTCGCGGCTGGCGATGCGCATCGGGGCCAAGGTCATCAAGCCACTGCTGGTGATCAGTGCCAGCGCGCTGGCCCTGCGGCTGGTCTGGCAGATGCTCTGACATCTGCGTCACGTATTCTTTATGCCGGGCATGTGCAGGCCCACTGGCCCGCAGCCGCCACCGCCGCTAGGATAAACCCGAAACCAGCAAGGAGCGGCGCCGCAATGGCGACAGAGGGGCAAGGTCAGGGCAGCGCGCGCGGGCGGCGGATGCGCGGGTTCGAAGCGGCCTCGGGGCTGCTGAAAGACCGTATCCGCACTGCGGGCGAAAGCCGGGGCTTTGCCGTCACCCGCCTGCTGACCCACTGGCCCGAGGTGGTGGGCGAAGATCTGGCCCGCACCACCCGCCCGGTGAAGGTGGGCTATTCCAAGGGAGCTTTCGGCGCCACGCTGACCGTGCTGGTGCGCGCGACCGATGCGCCGATGGTGCAGATGCAACTGCCGAAAATCCGCGACAGGGTGAATGCCTGCTATGGCTACGCCGCCATTTCGCGGGTTCTGTTGACGCAGACCGCGCCGATGGGCTTTGCCGAAGGGCAGGCGCAATTCACCGCCGCCCCGCCGGTGGCGCCGCCCACGCCCCCCGCCGAAATCGTGGCCGAAGCGCGCGAAACCGCAGGTGGGGTGCAGGACGAGGGCCTGCGCGCCGCGCTGGAGGCGCTGGCCCAGAACATATTGATCCGCCGCAGAACATGAGAGGCCACCAATGAACGACCTGACCCGGCGCCGCCTGATGGGCCTCGCCCTGTCCACCGCCCTCGTCTCCGCCATGGGCCTGCCCGCCTTCGCCGAGGGCGAAGACGCCGCCCTGCCCGAGGTGCCCGAACTGGTGCTGGGGTCGCCCGATGCCAAGGTGGAGCTGAAGGAATACGCCTCTTACACCTGCCCGCATTGCGCGAATTTCCACAGCGAGGTCTTCAAGCAGTTGAAGGCCGACTATATCGACACCGGCAAGGTGCGCTTCGTGTTCCGCGAGGTCTATTTTGATCGCTATGGTCTGTGGGCCGCGATCCTTGCGCGCTGCGGCGGCGAGATGCGTTACTTTGGCCTCAACGGCATCCTGTTCGACAAGCAGAAGGACTGGGCCGCCTCGGATGATCCGGCGGTGGTGATCGCCAATCTGAAAACCATCGGCAAGGCGGCAGGCCTGGCCGATGCGCAGATGGAAGCCTGTTTCGCCGACCAGAAATTCGCCGAGGCGCTGGTGGCGAATTTCCAGAAAACCATGGAAGCCGACGGCGTGGATTCCACGCCCACGCTGTTCATCAACGGCACCAAACATTCCAACATGTCCTACAGCGATCTGAAGGCCCTGCTGGACGCCGAACTGGCGAAATAATTGCGCGGCAGCGCAGCAACGAAGGCGCCGGCACCTTGTCCGGCGCCTTTCCCTTTGCCGCGCCATCGGCTAGCGTTGCTGCAGTTGCAGAACGGAGTCTGATCAATGGCGCAGCGTCTTCACCTCGTCTTCGGCGGTGAACTGGTGAACCCCAGCAAGAACGTGTTCAAGGACACGTCGAAAATCCACATCGTCGGCATGTTCCCCGATTATGCGACCGCCTTCAGCGCCTGGAAGGCCGAGGCGCAGCGCACGGTGGATGATGCGCATATGCGCTACTTCATCGCCCATATCCACCGCCTGCGCGACGAGAAAGAGGCCGGTTCGCCGACCGAGGAACTGGGCGCCTGATCGCCGCCCGCACCGCAAATGGTGGCCATCGGCCTGAAACTCTACACCCTTACCGCCCGGTCTGCGGGCGCTGAGGCGCTGCCGCGCCCGCCCCGCCCGGCGGGGCGGCTGATCTGGCTGCATGTGCCCGAAGGGCTGCCGGGCCGGGGCATGGCGGAACTGGCCCGCCGCATCCGCGATGAAGACGGCCATCCCGTGCTGATGACCGCCGCCGAAGGTGCGTCTTTGCCCGACGGGGTGATCCACCAACCCGCCCCGCCCGATTCCCCTGCCGCCCTGCGCGCCTTTCTGGATCACTGGCGCCCCGACGCGCTGGTGATGTCGGGCGGCGAGATCCGCCCGGCGCTGATCCACGAGGCCGGGCTGCGCAAGCTGCCGCTGATGCTGGTGGAGGCCGAGGCACCGCATCTGCCGCCCGGGCGCGAGGGCTGGTATCCCGGCCTGATGCGCCGCGCCCTTGCAGCCTTGGGCGAGGTGTCGGCGGTGAACGAGGCCGCCGCCCGCGCCCTGCGCAAGGCCGGGGCCACCGTCCGCGTCAGTGGCCGGATGGAGGAACCCAGCGCCGCGCTGCCCTATAACGAGGCCGAACGCGAGGCGCTGGCCCGGCAGCTTGCCACCCGCCCGGTCTGGCTGGCCGCCCATCTGCCCGAAGCCGAAGAGGCCGCCGTGATCGAGGCGCATCGCGCCTGCCTGCGGCTGGCCCATCGCCTGCTGCTGATCGTCGTGCCGCAAGACCCGGCCCGCGCCACCGCCTTGGCCGAAACCGTCGAACGCGACGAAGGCTGGATCACCGCCCGCCGCGTGCTGGAGGAAGAGCCCGAGGCGGATGTCGAAATGTTCATCGCCGATGCCGCCGAAATGGGCCTGTGGTATCGTCTGGCGCCGATCACCTTTCTGGGCGGCTCGCTGGCCGGGCATGGCTGCATCGCCGACCCGATGGAGGCGGCGGCGCTCGGCTCGTCGCTGATCCATGGGCCCCGGCCCGGCGGGCATGGTGCGACCTTCGGGCGGTTGGGCGCGGCGCGGGCCACCCGCTCGGTCGCCAGCGCCGCCGATCTGGCCGAGGCGGTGGCCGAACTTCTGTCGCCCGACCGCGCGGCCCGGCTGGCGCAAGCGGCCTGGGGCGTCGCCTCGGACGGGGTGGAGGCGACGGAACGCGCGCTGGCCGCGATCCGCCGGATGCTGGGGGAAGAGTGATGCAGCAACCGCGCTTCTGGTATGCGCCGCGCCCGACCCTTGCCGCCCGGCTGTTGCAGCCGCTGGGGGCGCTTTATGCCGCAGGCACCGCGCGGCGGCTGGCGCGGCCCGGCTACAAGGCCAGCGTGCCGGTGGTCTGCATCGGCAATCTGACCATTGGCGGCACCGGCAAGACGCCGACCGCGCTGGCGCTGCTGGAACGCTTTGCCGGGTTCCATGTGGTCACCCGCGGCTATGGCGGGCGGCTGGCCGGGCCGGTGCAGGTGCAGCCCCGCCATCTGGCCGAAGAGGTGGGGGATGAACCCCTGTTGCTGGCGCCCTTCGCGCCGGTCTGGGTGGCGAAGGATCGCGCCGCAGGCGTGCGCGCGGCCGAGGCGGCGGGCGCCCGCGCCATCCTGCTGGATGACGGGTTCCAGAATCCCGAAGTGGTCAAGGATCTGTCGATTGTCGTCGTCGATGCCGAACGCGGCTTTGGCAACGGGCTGTGCCTGCCCGCAGGCCCGCTGCGCGAGCCGGTGGCCGAGGGGCTGAAGCGCGCCGATCTGCTGCTGTCGATCGGGTCCGACGCGGCGCAGGCGGCGTTCGCCCCGCCGCTGCCCGCCCGCGTTACCCATCTGCGCGGGCGGCTGGAGGTCTTGCCGATGGGCATGGGCTGGGCCGGCGAACGGGTGTTTGCCTTTGCCGGCATCGGCCACCCGGAAAAATTCTTCGCCACCCTGCGCGCCGAAGGCGCCGAAGTGGTGCGGGCCGAGGCGTTGGCCGATCATCAACCCCTGTCGCCCGCCCTGCTGACCCGGATGGAAACCGAAGCCATGGCGCTGGGCGCGCAACTGGTGACCACCGAGAAAGACGCCGTGCGCCTGCCCGCCGCATTTCGCCCCCGCGTGCTGACCCTGCCGGTGCGGCTGCGGCTGGATGGCTGGGCGGTGCTGGACGCCCGGCTGCGCGCGCTGGGGATCTGAGCGGGGCAGGGGGCTTTGCCCTCGCCGCCTGCGGCGTCTCCCCCAGAGTATTTTTGCCAGGATGAAAGGGTAAAGGGCATTTGCCTTGCCAAGCCTTGCCCGCTGGCCCGGTTCCGGCATAGGTGTGGCGCAAGGCAGAAGGGGATCGGGCGATGGGCAGTGACGAAAGCAAGGTGAAGCGGCCGCAGCAGGTGTTCACGCTGGTGGTCGAGGTGGGCCGCAAGGAGGGCGACGGCCTGCCCCCCAAGGCGACTGGCGCCGCGCTGATGATCTATGCCAGCGGCGTGGACGAGGCGGAAGCCGTGCGCGAAACCGTGGCGATCCTGAAACAGGCCGATCTGGCGCCGCTGGATGTCTCGGGCTACGGCACGCTGGACGAACGGCTTGCGGCGGGCGACGAGATCGAGGACGCGGAGCGCGAATTGATGCAGCGCGCGCTGGACGAAAACTCGGTCATCGTGGCGCAGATGACGCCGTTCTACGACTGAGACCCGGGTTAAGGCGGGGCTCAGGCCGCGCGTGGCCCGCCGGGGTGGCGCATCTGGGCCACCAGCGGCGCGGCCTCGTAAGCGTCCAGTATCCGGCAGGGCGGCGGTTCGGCCTGCCCGCCATGCTGCGCCGACAGCAGCGCGATGCCGTCGCTGGCAATCACCCCCGGCGCCCCCAGATCCAGCGAAACAGTCAGCGTCACCGCGCGCCGCCGTTCCACCAGCGCGGTGCGGTGGTCAATCAGGTGGCGGGCGCGGACCAGCACCTGATCTTCGCCGAACAGATATTCCACCGCCGTGCCACGGATCTGCAGGCATTGATCGGCACTGACCAGCAGGTCGCCGCGATTGCCGAAGAACGGCGCACGCAGCAGCACTGGCGCATAGCCGCCCCGGCTGGGCAGCGCGATCTGGCGGCAGCCGCGCAGGGGCCGCACCCGCCCGTCGCCGCACAGCACCATGTCGCCGGGGCGCAGGTTTCCCGCCGGGCGCAGGCCGGTCGGGGTGGCGATGGGGGTGCGCAGCCCGATCCACGGCGCATGGGGCGGCGGGGCCGCCGCGCGGGTGGCGCCGAACCACAGCAGCGCCGGGTGGCGATGCGTCGCCGCCCCGGCACACAGCGCCTGCAGATCGGTCAGCGGCAGCGGCAGCGGGTCGCGGCCCGTAGCACTCAGCCGCAGATCCAGATCGGGGCGCTCATAGCTCAGGCTCCAGCGTTGGGCGGGCACGTCCCAGCGGAACAGCACCCGCGCCACCCCGGGGGCCTGCGGCAGCGCGCCGGGCAGCATGTGCCGCACCACCGCCGCCCCCTGCCGATGGCGCAGCGCGAGGCCGGTTGCCGCATCGTGGAACAGCGACAGCCCGCCCCCCGCCCCGCTGCCCGCCAGATCCAGCAGCACCGTCGGCGCCTCCAGCGGGCAGGCCATCTCGAAGATCAGCGTGCCCCGCTCCAGCACGCCACTTTCGGGCAAGGCGCCCATCAGCCCGGCCCGGTCCGACAGCGCAATCCAGCCCGACGGCGCAGCCGAAGCCGCCGCACCCGTCAAGGGGCGGTGCTGGCCGTTCCCTGCCATGCCGCGCATCGTCACTGTCTGGTCCTGCCTTACTGCCCGCGCCTGCGACCCCTGCCGCTGCGCCCCGTTTCTTGTTTTGTTGGTCAAAACTAAGCGCAAACGCGGGGGCTGTCATGTGGTAATTGGTCCTGCCTCCATGGCCCCACCTGCCGCGCCGGGTGTTGCGGCGCCCGCCCGCCCGCCTTATGCCTGTGCCATTGCCAAGGAGACCCGTGATGCCCCCCGCCGTTCCGCCCCCCGTCGATCCTGTTGCCTTGACCGCCGACCTGATCCGCTGCGCCTCTGTCACCCCGGCCGAGGGCGGCGCGCTGCAGCTGCTGGAAGGCCTGCTGACAGAGGCGGGCTTCACCTGCACCCGCGTTGATCGCGACGGCATCGCCAATCTTTATGCCCGCTGGGGGGCAAAGGGCGCCAATCGCAGTTTCGGCTTCAACGGCCATACCGATGTCGTCCCGGTGGGCGATGCAGGCGCCTGGACGCATGATCCGTTCGGGGGCGAGATCGTGGATGGCGTTCTGTGGGGCCGCGGCGCCACCGACATGAAATCCGGCGTTGCAGCCTTTGCCGCCGCCGCGGTGGATTTCGTGCGTGACACGCCGCCCGACGGCGCGGTGATCCTGGCCATCACCGGCGACGAAGAGGGCGATGCCGAACATGGCACCGTCGCCTTGCTGGACTGGATGGCGGCACAGGGCGAACGCATGACCCATTGCCTTGTCGGCGAGCCGACCTGCCCCAATGTGATGGGCGAGATGATGAAGATCGGGCGGCGTGGCAGCATGACCTGCTGGTTCACCGCCACCGGCGTGCAGGGCCATTCCGCCTATCCGCACCGGGCGAAGAACCCGATGTCGGCACTGGTCAAACTGCTCGCCCGGCTGGAGGAAAACCCGCTGGACGAGGGCACCGACCATTTCGATGCCTCCACCCTCGCCATCACCACCATCGACTGCGGCAACCCCGCCACCAACGTCATCCCGGCCAAGGGCCGCGCCACGGTGAACATCCGCTTCAACGATGCCCATTCCGGCGCCTCGCTGACCGATTGGCTGCACCACCATGCCCAGGCGGTACAGGCCGAAACCGGCGTGCAGATCGACCTGCGCCTCCAGATTTCGGGCGAAAGCTTCCTCACCCCGCCGGGCACGTTTTCCGACCTGATCGCCCGCGCCGTCACCGCCGAAACCGGCGTCACGCCCGCCTATTCCACCTCGGGCGGTACCTCGGATGCGCGCTTTGTCAAGAACCACTGCCCGGTGGTGGAATTCGGTCTGGTCGGCAAGACCATGCACCAGGTCGATGAACGGATCGAGGTGGCGCAGATCCAGCAGCTCAAGGCGATCTATACCCGCATCCTGACCGAGTATTTCGCATGACCCCCACCATCGCCGCCACTGACGACATCGCCGCCTGCATCGCCCTGCGCCGCGCCGTGTTCATCGAGGAACAGGGGATCGCCGAGGCCGACGAGATGGATGATCTCGACGGCGAGGCCATCCATCTGCTGGCCATGCTGGACGGGCAGCCGGTCGGCACCGCGCGCCTGCTGCACCGGGGCGAGACCGGCAAGATCGGCCGCGTCTGCGTGCTGGCCCGCGCCCGGGGCCTTGGCCTTGGCGCCGAACTGATCCGCGCCGGCATCGCCCATTTCGCCGAAACCCCCGGCGTCACGCAGGTGAAGCTGGGCGCGCAGACCCATGCGATCCCGTTCTATGCCAAGCTTGGCTTCACCCCCACCGGCCCGATCTATGATGACGCGGGCATCCCGCATCAGGATATGGTGCTGCCGCTCTGATCCTTCTTCTTTGTAAAAATACCCGGGGTGAATTGGCCGCAGGCCAAGAGGGGCAAAGCCCCTTCACCCTCTCCACCCGCCCCAGCCACCGGACCCCGCGATGACCTCCACCCCCGGCCTCAAATTCCTTGCCGCGCAGGGCGTGGCGGTCACCCTGCACCCCTATGACTACGACCCGAACGCCGAGGCGGTGGGCCTTGCCGCCGCCGCCGCCCTCGGGCTTGACCCAAGCCTGACCCTGAAAACCCTGATGGTCGAGGTGGATGGCAAAGCCGCCTGCTGCGTCATCCCCTCCGACCGGCAATTGTCGATGAAAAAGGTCGCGGCGGCCTTTGGCGGCAAGGCGGCGGCGATGATGCCGCCCGCCAAGGCCGAACGGCTGACCGGCTACCATGTTGGCGGCATCTCGCCCTTCGGCCCAAAGAAGGCCAGCCCCACGGTGATCGAGGCCACGGCCTGCACCGCCCCGAAGGTCTGGATCAACGCCGGGGCGCGCGGCCTGCTGCTGGGCATCGCCCCGACAGAGGCGCTGCGCGTGCTGGGCGCCAAACCGGCGCCCCTGCTCGCCTGAGGCTCAGCGCGCGCCTTCCGCCGCCCATTCGGGCAGCGGGAACAGCCGGTCATAGGCCCAGTTGAACGCAAGCGCATAGACCATGTAAAACCCCGAAAACCCCAGATCCAGCAACACGGCCTGCCACAGGCTGACCCCCAGCCACCACGCAATGAACGGGCCCAGCAGCGCCAGCAGGCCCAGCTCGAACATCACCGCATGGGCCACCCGCAGCCCCGCCCCCTTGCGCGTCGTGCCGCGCCAGCGTTGCATGGCCAGATCGAAACCCCAGTTGAACACATAGGTCCAGATCAGCGCCAAGACCGCGCTGCCCGCGGTGACGGCACCGATATGCGCAATCCCCTCACCCATGGCCCAGGCGGCCAAAGGGGTGATCAGAACCAGCCCGAAGATTTCAAAGGCCAAGGCGTGACGAAGACGGTCGCGGAAGCTGCGCATGATATGCCCCTTTCGGCAAAGCGGGCCGTCCCGCGCAATCTACCGGATCAGAGGCCGTCCTCTGCCGCGCAAAATACTGCCCCCGCCCCCGAAATCAAGCCCCGCCCTGCTTCACCACCCGCTCGCGGGCCGAGATATACAGCGCACAGCCGATCAGCACCGACACCCCGAAAAACGTCCAGCCATCGGGAAAATCGCCAAAGAACCACCAGCCCAGAATCACCGCCATCACCATCTCGGTATAGGCCAGCGGCGCCAGCAGGCTCGCCTCCGCCCGGTCATAGGCCATGACGATCAGCCCATGCCCCAGCGTCGAGGTGACCCCCAGCGCCAGAAACAGCAGCCATTGCTCCGGCGTCGGCGCCTGCCACACCAGCCAGACCACCGCGCTCACCATCACCGTGCCCAGCAGACTGGTGCGGAAGGTCGTCACCATCGCATCGTCGCGCCCGGCAATCCGCCGCGTCAGCAGGAAATACAGCGCCAGACAGCAGCCCGCCGCCAGCGCCAGCCCCATGCCAGGATTGAACGCCTGAAAGCCGGGCCGGATGATGATCAGCGTGCCGACAAACCCCACCGCCACCGCCGCCCAGCGGCGCGGCCCCACCCGCTCGCCCAGAATCACCGGCGACAGCGCGGTGATGACCAGCGGGTTGACGAAGAACACCGCCAGCGCATCGGCGATCGGCAGAAACTTCAGCGCGAAGAAGAAACAGAAGGTCGCGGCGATCAGCAGCGCCGCGCGCAGGCTGTGCACGCCCAGCCGTTCCGGCAGCAGCCCGCGCGGCCCCGCGACGCGCAGCGCCAGCGGAATGGTCATCAGCGTCCCCATCGCCATGCGCGCCCAGACGATCTGCAACACCGGCACGCCCTGTTGCCCCAGCGTCTTGGCCACCACGTCCAGAAACGGCAGCACCGCCATCGCGCCCACCATCATCGCCACCCCGGCCAGCGTGCTGCGCCCCGTCTCCATCGCCATGCTCCGCACGCTCCCTTAACCCGGCCTCCCGTCCCGATCCCGCCCGACAGGGGGTGTACCGGGGGTGCACGGTTGCAGCACCCTCAGTGCCCCGGTTTTCCCACGCAATTCCCGCCTGTTAACGACCGATTCGGGGAAATTGCGGTAAATTCGCTTCCCCCCCTTCCCGGAACCTGAAACAATGATCGCAAGACCAACAAGAGGACAGCCATGCCCGACCCCCGCGCCCCCCGCCTGTGCGTTCTGATCGACGCCGACAACGTGCCCTCCGGCTATGCCGAACCGATCTTTGAGGAAATCGCCAGTCTGGGCGAGGCGTCGGTGCGCCGCATCTATGGCGACTGGTCGGCGCAACGTCTTGGCGGATGGGCAAAAAAGGTGGCGGCGTTGGGCCTGGTGGCCGATCAGCAGTTTTCCAACACCAAGGGCAAGAACGCCTCCGACATCGGCCTAGTGATCGCCGCGATGGATTTCCTGCATTCCGGCCTGTTCGATGCTTTCGTGCTGGTCAGCTCCGACAGCGATTTCACCCGTCTGGCCGCGCGCATCCGCGAACAGGGGCTGGATGTCTACGGCATCGGCGAGAAAAAGACGCCCGAGGCCTTCCGCATGGCCTGCAAGCGCTTCATTTACGTCGAGAATCTCAGCACCGAAGAGGCCCCGGAAGACACGCCGCAACCCGAGGCCCGCCCCGGCCCCACCGGCCAGACACCCGAGCCGAAACCGCAAGGCCGCCCCACCAAAGAGCCGCCGCAAAAGGCCATCCCGCTGATCATCGCCGCTATGCGCGCGATTGATCCCGAGGGCGAATGGTATTCTCTGGGTCAGGTCGGCCAGTATATCACGCAGGCCAACCCGGATTTCGACACCCGCACCTATGGCGCCGCCAAACTGTCGGATCTGGTCCGCAAGATCAGCCGGTTCGAGGTGCAGCCCGGCCCCGGCGGCCAGCTTCTGGCGCGCGACGTGGCCTGAAGGCGGGCGCCTTAACCACGCCATAATCCTGCACATACACTCTCGCACTGGTTGCGTGAGTGTATGTATGACCCTGCCTTTTCAAGACCTTGCGGCCTCCGTCGCGCCAAAGACCCGCCTTGCGCTCTGCATCGACGGTGAAAACCTCAGTGCCGCTCTGGCCGGGCAGATCATCACCCGCGCGCTGGGGTTCGGCCAACCCGCCATCCGCCGCGTTTACGGCAATGCAGCCCAATTGCCGCAATGGGATGCGGCGCCGGGCTTCCGGTTGGTCCATTCCGGCAAGGGCAAGAACGCCACCGACCTGCTGCTGACGGTCGAGGCCATGGCGCTGATCCATGACGGGCTGGCCGATGCGCTGGTCATCGCCTCCTCCGACCGGGATTTCAGCCATCTGGCCACCCATCTGCGCGAACGCGGCACCCCGGTGATCGGGATGGGAGAAGCCAAGACCAGCGCCGATTTCCGTAAGGCCTGCACGAAATTCATCGAGCTTGGTCAGGCGGTTGTGCCTGTCTTGCCTGCCCCGGAACCCAAAGCGAAGCCCAAGCCGATTGATGCCTTTCTGCGTGAGCTGTTCAACGAAGGCCCCAAAACCGGCCTGCCGATCAGCGCAGTAAATCAAGCGGTGCAGAAATGGGGTAACTTCAAGCTTTCGACCGCTGGCTACAGTTCATGGAAGCAATTCTTCGCGGCCCGGGCTGAGGAATACGAGGTGATACCCGCCGCAAATGGCCCGCTGATCCGCTGGCGAAACCGCTGATTAACCCTTCACCGCATATCCTGCCAGAAACAGCCCCACGGCGCCGCGGATCACCCGTTCAGCTTCGGGCACCGTGCAGCGGCGCGACAGGCCAAAGACGGCGCGTTCGTGCAGGGTTGTCTTGCACAGCGCCGCGAACTGGTCGGCGGCAAGGTCCAGATCGGGGATCGCCAGCTCGCCCCGGGCCACGGCCTGCGCCAGATACTCGACCAGCCGCGCCCGCACCAGTTGCGGGCCGGAAAGGTAGAATTCCTGCCCCAGTTCGGGGAAACGCTCACTTTCGGCCACACAGATGCGAAACATCGCCTGTGCGAAATCCGACATCAGAAAGCCGAGGATGCGCCGGGCGGCGGCGGTCAGCACCACTTCGGGTGGCGCGTTGCGGTCGATCAACTGCACCGCCTCATCGGCTTGCCGGGCACATTCAGCCTTGGCAACTTCCTTGAATAACAAACGCTTGTCCGGGAAATAGCTGTAAAGCGTCGCCTTGCTGACCCCGGCCTCGCGCGCGATGTCATCGACCGAGGCACCCTCGAACCCGTTTTGCAGAAACACCTTGCGGGCGCCTTCCAGCACCTGATCGAACTTCCGGCCCCGGCGGATCTGTGGCTCTGCGCGTATCATCGGCCCAGCTTACGGGCACCCCCGCCGCCCGGCAAGCCTTGCGGGGACCGAGGCAATTTGTCCTCTTGCTGCCCCGCAGCAACATGGTAATTTAGAACCATTCCAAATTCGGTGCCCCATGTTCTCCGCCCTGTCCTCCCGCCGCCGCTTTTCCGACCTGTCGGAGCAAGAGGTTCTCGCCCTCGCCATTTCCTCGGAAGAGGATGACGCGCAGATCTATCGCAGCTATGCCCACCGCCTGCGCGCCGATTACCCGGCCACGGCAGCGGTCTTCGACGGTATGGCGAGCGAGGAAGACGGCCACCGCCAGCAACTGATCGCGCTGCACCGCGCACGGTTCGGCGAGGTGATCCCGCTGATCCGGCGCGAACATGTCGCAGGCTTCTATGCCCGCCGCCCGGTCTGGCTGATGGAAAACCTCAGCCTCGAATCCATCCGCGCCGAGGCTGCGGCGATGGAGGCGGGGGCCGAGGCGTTTTACCTGCGCGCCGCGCAGGCCACCGGCGACGCGGCCACGCGCAAGCTGCTGGGCGATCTGGCGGCGGCCGAGGCGGGGCATCAGAAATCGGCGGAAAGCCTTGAAAAAGCCAATCTTTCCAGCGAAGGGCGTAGCGAGGAAGACATGCAGGCCCATCGTCAGTTCATTCTGACATGGGTGCAGCCGGGTCTGGCCGGGCTGATGGATGGCTCTGTCTCCACCCTCGCGCCGATCTTCGCCACCGCCTTTGCCACCCAGGATACCTGGACCACCTTCCTTGTCGGTGCTGCGGCTTCGGTCGGCGCCGGCATCTCGATGGGCTTCACCGAGGCGGCGCATGATGACGGCGTGCTGTCCGGGCGTGGCAGCCCGTGGAAGCGCGGGCTGGCCTCGGGCGTGATGACCATGATCGGCGGGCTGGGCCACGCGCTGCCCTATCTGATCCCCGAATTCTGGACGGCGACCACCATCGCCATGATCGTGGTGTTTGTCGAGCTTTGGGCCATCGCCTGGATCCAGAACCGCTATATGGAGACGCCGTTCCTGCGCGCCGCCCTACAGGTGGTGCTGGGTGGGGCGCTGGTCTTTGCGGCGGGCGCGCTGATCGGCGGCGGCTGAAACCCGCGTGACGGCGCGGCGGGGTCGTGCTACGCAAAGGCATGGACCAGCTACCCTCGAAAGACCAGATCCGGCAATGGATCACCGATAACCCCACCCTCGCTTCCAAGCGCGACATCGCCAAGGCCTTCGGCATCAAGGGCGGCACCGCGCGGATCGAGTTGAAACGCCTGCTCAAAGAGCTGGAGGACGAGGGCGCGCTGGCCCGGCGCAAGCGCAGCTACCGCGATGCCGCCAGCCTGCCGCCGGTCAGCATCCTGCAGGTTCTGGCGCCCGACGCGGCGGGCGATCTGTTCGCCAAACCGTTGGAATGGCTGGCCGACGAGGCGCCGCCCCGCATCCATGTCGTCACCCGCAGCGGGGATCCGGCGCTGGGGCAGGGCGACAAGATCCTCGCCCGGCTGGCAGCGGTGGAGGGTGAGGACCACGTCTACGAGGCACGGCTGATCCGCAAGCTCGGCTCCAACGCCGTGCGCTTGCTGGGGATTTTTCGCGCCAGCCACGAAGGCGGGCGGATTGTCCCCATCGACAAGGGCGCCGACAAGGAATGGCGCGTACCCCGCGATGCCACCCTCGGCGCCGAAGATGGCGAGCTGGTGGAGGCGGAACAAAGCGGCCCGAAACGGCTGGGCCTGCCCACGGCCCGCATCGTGGCGCGGCTGGGCGACCCGGCAGGGCCGCGCGCGGTCAGCCTGATCGCCATTCACCAGCACGGCATCCCCGACCAGTTTCCCGATACGGTGATCGCCGAGGCCGACGCCGCCCTGCCCGCCCCCTTGGGCGACCGCGAAGACCTGCGCGCGCTGCCGCTTGTCACCATCGACCCGATCGACGCGCGCGACCGCGACGATGCGGTGCATGCCCATCCCGACGAAGACCCGTCCAACCCCGGTGGCTATATCCTGTGGGTCGCCATTGCCGACGTGGCGCATTATGTCACCCCCGGTTCCGCGCTGGACCGCGAGGCGCGGCGGCGCGGCAATTCCACCTATTTCCCCGACCGGGTGGTGCCGATGCTGCCCGACGTGCTGTCGGGCGATCTGTGCTCGCTACACGAGCATGTGGACAGGCCCTGCATGGCCGTGCGCATGAAGGTCAGCGCGCAGGGCGCCAAGCTGAGCCACCGCTTCACCCGCGGCATGATGCGCAGCCAGGGGTCCTTGCATTACGGGCAGGTGCAGGCCGCCATCGACGGCGCCGCCGATGCCAAAACCGCCCCGCTGCTCGACGAGGTGCTCAAGCCGCTTTACGCCTGCTACGAGGCGCTGAAGCGGGGCCGCGCGATCCGCCAGCCGCTGGACCTCGATCTGCCCGAACGCAAGATCGAGCTGAGCGATGCGGGCAAGGTGCTGTCGGTTGACTTCCGCGAAAGGTTTGACGCGCATAAATTGATCGAGGAATGCATGATCCTCGCCAATGTCGCCGCCGCCGAAGAATTGATCCGCCTGAAGCGTCCGTTGCTGTTCCGCGTGCACGAAGAACCCAGCCCTGAAAAGCTGGATGCGCTGCGCGAGGTGGCCGAGGCATCGGGCTTTACGCTCGCCAAGGGGCAGGTGCTGAAAACCGCGCATCTCAACCGCCTTCTGGCGCAGGCGCAGGGCACCGAGTTTGACGAGCTGCTGAACATCTCGACCCTGCGGTCCATGACGCAGGCCTATTACAACCCGCAGAATTTCGGCCATTTCGGGCTGGCGCTGCTGAACTACGCGCATTTCACCTCGCCGATCCGCCGCTATTCCGACCTGATCGTGCATCGCGCGCTGATCCTCGGCCATGGCTGGGGCAAGGATGGGCTGAGCGCGCAAGACATTGATACGCTGGAAGAAACCGCCAAGCTGATCTCGGATGCCGAACGCCGGTCGATGGCCGCCGAACGCGATACGGTGGATCGCTATCTGGCCGCCTATCTGTCGGATCGCGTGGGGCACACCTTCACCGGCCGCGTGTCGGGCGTGCAGCGCTTCGGCCTGTTCGTCAAACTGGATGAAACCGGCGCCGACGGGCTGATCCCGATCCGCGAAGTGGGGCGCGAGTTCTTCCATTTCGACGCCGACAGCCAGACCCTGCGCGGCGCCGATACCGGCCTGACCATCGGCCTTGGCGCGCGGGTCACCGTGCGTCTGGCCGAGGCGGTGCCGGTGACCGGCGGACTGATGCTGCAACTGCTGGAAATCGAGGGCGGGGCGCTGCCGGGGCCGAAGGGACGGCCCGGTCGCTACAGCCCGCGCAAGCCCGGCAAGGCGGCGGCACAAGATGCGAAACGCAAGGTGATCCGCAAGCGGCGCTGATCCGCTTGGGGGCAGGCAGCGCCTTCCCCCAAGCCGCGCTTCGGGCTAGACTGGCTGCCAGAGCAGACAGAATAAGCCTGAAAGGCGTTGTTTCATGCGGATTTTCTCGACACTGGCCATTGGTGCCCTGACCCTCGCCCTCGCCGCCTGCATGGGCGGCGGTAATCTCTCGCAATCCGGGGGCAGCCCGACCGTGATCAAATATGGCCGCGACATGAACCCCGATCCCGCGAAAGTGGCTGGGCTGAACCAATGGGTCATGGGCTTTCGCGCCCGCGCCAATGCCTCGGGCATTTCGGATGCGACCTTCGATCAGGCCTTCCGCGATGTGGTCTATAACCCCGAGGTGATCCGCCGCTCGCAAAATCAGGCGGAGTTCACCAAATCCCTCTGGGAATATCTGGAAACCGCCGCTTCGGAAAAACGCGTCGCCAATGGCCGCGCCATGCTGGCGCAATATGCCGGGGCGCTGAGCCAGATCGAGGCCACCTATGGGGTGGACAAAGAGGTGGTCGTGGCCGTCTGGGGCATGGAAAGCTCTTACGGTGAAAAGCGCGGCGACCTGCCGCTGATCGAGGCGCTGGCCACGCTGAGCTATGACGGGCGGCGGGCCGAGTTCTTTCAGGGGCAGTTGATCGGCGCGCTGAAGATCCTGCAATCGGGCGACATCGACCCGCGCCACATGACCGGAAGCTGGGCCGGGGCGATGGGGCACACGCAGTTCATCCCCACCTCTTACCTCGCCTATGCGGTGGATTTCACCGGCGACGGGCGGCGCGACATCTGGTCGGACGATCCGACCGACGCGCTGGCCTCTACCGCGGCCTATCTGGCCCGGTCAGGCTGGCAGATGGGCCAACCCTGGGGGATGGAGGTCACGCTGCCCCCGGGCTTTGCCGCGCAGGTTTCCGGCAAAAGCGCCAAACGGTCAGGCGCGGAATGGCGGGCGATGGGCATCACCCGCGCGGCGGGCGGATCGGTGCCGGATGGGCAGGCGGCGCTGCTGCTGCCCTCGGGTATCAAGGGCGCGGCCTTCCTGATCTACCGCAATTTCCACGCGATCGAGCGCTACAACGCCGCTGATGCCTATGTGATCGGCGTGGGGCACCTGTCGGACCGGCTGAAAGGCGGCGGCCCGCTGCGCACGCCCTGGCCTGCGGGGGACCAGACACTGCGGCTGGCCGAACGGGTGGAGTTGCAGGAACGCCTGACCAGCCTCGGGTTTGACACCGGCGGCACAGATGGCAATGTCGGCGCCAAGACCTATGCTGCGGTCAAAGCCTTCCAGACCTCGCGCGGCTTGGTGCCCGACGGCTACCCCGACCGCGACCTGCTGGACCTGCTGCGCCGGATGTGAACCCGCGCCGGGGGGCTTTGCGCCCCCCACCGGGCACCGCCTGCGGCGGCACCCGCCCCCCGCAGGGTATTTTTCCAAAGAAGAAGGCTCATAACGTTTTCTTAACCGGAATCAGATGATCTGAGTCTGCGGTACAGGCAGGGGTGCCGATGACCGCCAAAGGAGAAGGCGCCCTGCGGGGAAGGCTTGTAGCCAGTCCCGTCGGGGCGTCTCGCTTTGCTTTGTCTTCTTCTTTGCTAAAAATACCCGCAGGGGTCCGGGGGCAAGGCCCCCGGGGGTGCCACAAGTGCAAAGGCCGGGTGGCGGCGCGGATCAGGCGCTGACAGCGGCGTAACGGTTGGGGCGCCGCCTTCTTGCCGGATCAGCGCCCGCGCCAGGCGGCGAGGATATAAGAGGCCGTCATCAGATCCAGATGCGCCCCGCCCCCATTCTTGGCGATGGTGATCTCTTCCGCCGAGCGGCGCCGGTAATGACCGGCAGGCAGATCGTAGAAATCGGCCTGAATATCTGCTTCGGAGATCACGCCGCGGGCGATCGGATCCTTGATCTCGCCGATATGGTGGATGGTGGTCTGGCGGCTGTCCACGAACAGGGTGGCGCGGGTCAGGGCCTCGTCATCCACCTCGCGCATGTCGGGGCGATAGGCGCCGATCAGGTCCAGATGCTGGCCGGGGCGCAGCCAGGCGCCTTGGATCAGGGGCCGGGTGCTCATCGTGCAGGTGCAGAGGATGTCTGCCGCGCGCACCGCGCTTTCCAGATCGTCGGCCACCGCCACGCCGGTCTCTGCCGCCATGGCCTGCGCTGCGGCCGGGCTGCGGTTCCAGACGGTGAAGCGCGCCTCGGGGAAGCTGGAACGATAGGCCGACACCATCGAGCGTGCCACCGTGCCCGCCCCCACCAGCAGGATCTCGCGGCTGTCGGGGCGGGCCAGTTTGCGGGCCGACAGCAGGCTGTCGCCCGCCGTTTTCCACTTTGTCACCAGATGGAAATCGACCAGCGCCTCCAACTCGCCCGTCTGGTCGCCATAGAGCGTGACCGCACCATTCACCGAAGGTTTGCCCAAGGCGCCATTGCCCGGAAACACGGTGGCGCATTTCACCAGCTGGCCCAGCCCGTCGATCCAGGCGGCGCGGTTCAACAGCGTATCGGCGCGGCGATACAGGAAGGTATCGGCGATTTCGGCGCGGGGCAGGGCGTGGCCCGTCTCGAAGGCGGCGCAGAGTGACAGCCAGTCCAGTTGTGCCTCGGCCTCGGGGCCGATCAGTTCCACTTTCATAGTCCCGCTTCCTTCTCTGTCAGCAATTCCGCCGCCACAAGGCGCCGCGCCCAGCCCTGCCAGCCTTCGAACCGATGGGTCTGCCAGCCGCGCGCCTGTGCCGCGGCGATATTGTCGGCGCGGTCATCGGTGAACAGCAGCCGCCCCGGCGCCACGCCACAGTCGGCCTCGACCATTTCGTAGATGCGCGGGTCGGGTTTGATGACCCCCATATGGCCAGACACGAAAGCCTGATCGAATTCGGTGAGAAAGTCATACTGGGTCTGTGCATAGGCAAAACTGTCGATGCCGAAATTGGTCAGCGCAAACACCGGCACCCCGCGCAGACGCAGCGCGCGCAGCAAGGCGATGGAGCCTTCGATCCGGGGCGAGGCAAGGTCGATCCAGTTGTCATGCCACATGCGGATTTCGGCCGCCCAGTCGGGGTGGCGCTCGGCCCAGGCATAGACGGTTTCGCGGAATGGCGCCCCGGCATCCACCGCATCATTCATGGCATGCAGATCGACCTCGGCAAAGAACGCCTCGCGCTCGGCCCGGCCCAGCGTCCAGTCATAGAACCGTTCGGGGTTCCATTCGATCAGCACATTGCCGATGTCGAAAATTACGGCTTCGATGGTCATGTCCGCGTCCTGAGGATGGTTTCTCGCCAGAGCGTATAAAGACCCGCGCCGCAGATCAGTGCAATCCCGAACCATGCGGTCAGATCCGGCCATTGGCCAAAGAACGTGACGCCCCAGAGGATTGCCAGCGGCATGGCGGTATATTCGAACGGCGCCACCACGGCGGCGGCGCACAGCCGGTAGGCCTGGCTGATCATCAGCCCGCCGATGGCAACCGACAGGCCGGTCGCCAGAAAGGCAGGCAGATCGGCCAGCGGTGGCCAGACCCATTCCCGGAACAGGAAAGCCAGCGAGGGGTTGGCCGAGCCCGCCAGATGCCCGTCTCCGACCACCATGCCCATGGTCGCGCTGACCAGAATGAAGCCGACCTGCACATAGAAGTTCATCGTGGCGGCGCTTTCGCTATCCTTCATCCGCCGCGTCATCATATGGGTCGAGGCATAGGTGCAGGCCGAGATCAGCACCAGAACCGCTGCGGGCTGAAACGCCCCGGCGCCGGGGCGCATCATCACGATCACCCCCACCAGCCCCACTGCCACCGCCGCCCAACGACGCGGCCCGACCTGTTCGCCCAGCACCAGCACCGACAGCAGGGTCACGACCAGCGGGCTGACAAAGGCGATGGCCACCGCATCGGCCAGCGGCAGCGCCGCCAGCCCGAGGAAATAGGTGATGTTCGACAGCATCACGAAGCTGACGCGCAGCAGATGCCCGCGCCAGCGCGCCGTGCGCAACTGCCGCATCCCGCTGCCGGTCAGCGCCATGAAGCCGATCAGGAAGGCCATGCTGATCGCCGAACGCGTCAGGATCACCTGATGCAGCGCATATGACCCCGACAGCGATTTGATCGCCAGATCATTGACCGAAAGGATGGCGCTGCCGCCGATGGCCGCAAGGATGCCAAGCAGGGTGGTGCGGGAAAGGCTGCTGCCGGAAGATGCGCGCGTCATGGGGCGCAAATTCCGTCGGCGGGGGCCGGTTGTCTGTTCCGGGCGCGACATTTGGGGGCGGTCCTGTCACGCCGCTGGAACCCTGAAGCAAATGGCCCCGCAGGGTGTATAGTTCATTCCAGATACAGCCTTTTGGCGAAAGCCCCTTCATCCGCTCTGCGAGGTTTGCCATGACCCCTCCGCCAAAGACACCCCAACCTATGTTGCCGCCCGATTTTGCGGCGGGAGTTTCGGTCATAGGTTTCGTGCTCTTGTTGCTTCACACATCCAAGGTGCTGGTGCTGGATGACAAGATCCTGATCCTGTTCGCAATCTGCATCTTTGCTTGGGTGCTGCCACGCATCACCAAGTTCAAATATGGCGATCTGGAGCTTGAGCTGGCCGAGGTGAAGGCTGAACAGGCGCGCATCGTCGAAGCATTGGCGGAACCGCCAACCGGACCCGAATCCTTCAAGGTGGCAACGCTGATCGAGGGGGGGACGGATGGCCTCGGCGCTTTGACCGGCGTCCTTGCGTCGCGCAAGGTGCTTGTGGCATTGGCCGAGGGGCCATACCCTTTTCGTTCGCAGGCGGCGCTGGTCCGGCGCACAGGCTTGACGGCGGACACGCTCGCACGCGAGTTGCAGGCGCTGGCAGAGGGCGGTCAGGTGGTTCAGGTGCGCGGCAAGGCCGGGCAGCCGCTTTGGGGTATCACCACCAGCGGACGAGTTGCGGCTACCTGACGCGTGCCACCCGCACCATCCGCTCCAGCGCCTCAAGAAACCGCGAACGGTCGGCCTTGCTGAACGGCCGCCCGCCGCCTTGCCGGAACGGGTCGGCGCTGCGCAGATCCTGCATCAGATCGCGGGTGGCCAGCACATTGCCGATATTGGCGGGGGTCAGCGCCTCGCCATTGGGTTTGATGACCTGCGCCCCGGCCTCCACGCATTTGGCGGCCAGCGGAATATCCCCGGTCACCACGATGTCGCGCGGCCCGGCGCGTTCGGCGATCCATTTATCAGCCTCGTCCGGCCCGGCGCTGACGAACACGCTTTCCACCAGAGGGTTGGCCGAGGGGCGGATGCCGCCATTCGACACCAGCACCATACGCAGGCGGTGGCGGGTGGCCACTGCCTCTGCCTCGGTTTTCACCGGGCAGGCATCGGCGTCGATATAGATCACCGGCTCAGTCATACAGCGCCGCAGCGTGGAAGCCGATGTGATCCTCGATGAAGGTCGAGACGAAGAAATAGCTGTGGTCATAGCCCTTCTGCATCCGGGTGATGCCACCCTGCCGCCGCGCCGCCATCGCCTCGGCCAGCGCTTCGGGCTTCAGCAGGTCGACGAACTGGTCCGAGCCGCCCTGATCAATCAGGATCGGGCCGTCAAAGCCGCGCTTCCGCATCAGCAGGGTCGCATCATATTGCGCCCATTTGCTTTCATCCTTGCCCAGATAGGCGGTGAACTGCTTGCGCCCCCAGTCGGAGGCCGTCGGGTTGGCAATCGGCGCGAAGGCGGAGACCGAGCGGAAGCGGCCCGGAAAGCTCATCGCGATGGTCAGCGCGCCATGGCCGCCCATCGAATGGCCCATGATCGCCTGCCGCTCTTCCGCGACCGGGAAGGCGTTGAACAGGATGCGCGGCAGATCGTCGGTGACGTAATCCCACATGCGGAAATGGGTAGACCACGGCTTTTCGGTGGCGTTCACATAGAAGCCCGCGCCCTGACCCAGATCATAGGCGTCATCATTCGGCACGCCTTCGCCGCGCGGCGAAGTGTCGGGGAACACCAGCGCCAGCCCGGCCTCGGCGGCCCATTTCTGCGCGCCCGCCTTCACCATGGCGTTTTCATGCGTGCAGGTCAGGCCCGACAGATACCAGACCACCGGCACCGGCCCGCGTTCGGCCTCTTCCGGCAGGAACAGGCCAAAGGTCATGTCGCAGCCCGTGCTCTCCGACGCATGGGTATAGACACCCTGCACACCGCCGAAGCAGCGGTTTTCGGAAATGGTTTTCATCGGTCCTCCTCAGCCCGTTATCCAGGCTATCACGGCTGTCACGGTCAGGATGCTGGCCGCGGTTGAGATCAGGATGGCGGTGGAGACGCGCTGCGGCGCCACGCCATAATGCTGGGCGAGAATATACACATTCCCGGCGACCGGAAGGCTTGCTGCGGCGATCATCACGCCCGCCGCGCGCGGGTCCACCGGGAAAATCCAGAAGGCGGCGATGGCGCACAGCGCCGGATGCAGGATCAGCTTGGCGAAGGACAGCCAGACCGCATCGCCAAGCCGTGCCGCGCCGCGCCCGGCCAGCGAGGCGCCGATGGCAAACAGCGCGCCGGGGGTGGCGGCCCCGCCCAGCAGGGCCAGAAACTCGTTCACCGGGCCGGGCACCGGCAAGGCCAGCCCCGACCAGATCAGCCCCAGCACGATGGACACCACCATCGGGTTCTTCAGCCAGCCCGCCGCCAGCAGCCGCAGCGTGTGCAGGCCGATCTGCCCGCCCCGCGCCCCGGTGATGATCAGCGTGATCAGCGACGAGAACACCACCATATCCACCGTCAGCACCATCAGCACCGGCCCCGCCGCCGCAGGCCCCAGCAAGACCACCAGCATCGGCACGCCCAGAAAGCCGGTATTGCCCGATTGCGCGCATTGCGCCTCGATCGCCGCCTCTTCCAGACTGCGCCGCCGCAGCAGCGCCACCGCCATGGCCAGCGCATAAAGCAGCGAGGAGGCCGCCAGATAGGCCAGCACGAAGGGCAGATCGAAGATTTCGGACAGGCTCAGATTGGCGGCAAAGCGGAACAGCATGGCCGACAGGGCGAAGTAGAAGACGAATTTCGTCAGCCAGCCCACCGCATCGGGCGGAAAGATGCCGCGGCGGCCTGCCCAGAATCCCACGCCGATCAGCGCGAAGAAGGGCAGGGTTTTCAGAAGGATGGGAAGCATGGGGCCCCTGCGCTGTTGGCCCAGCGTTTCATTTCCGCGCGCCCGATGCAAGCCATGGCCGTGCTGGCCTTCGGCCCCCGCCCGCCTATTTTCTGTTCGAAAATATCCTCGGGGGGAGGCCGAAGGCCGTGGGGGGCAGACAGCCCCCCTGCCACAGATCCGCCGGGCAATCGCCGGTCAGTAGATCACCACGCTGCGGATGCTTTCGCCCTTGTGCATCAGATCGAAGGCCTCGTTGATCCGCTCCAGCGGCATGGTGTGGGTGATCATGCTGTCGATCTCCACCTTGCCGTCCATGTACCAGTCCACGATCTTCGGCACATCGGTACGGCCGCGGGCGCCACCGAAAGCGGTGCCTTTCCACACCCGGCCCGTCACCAACTGGAAGGGCCGCGTCGAAATCTCGGCCCCCGCAGGCGCCACGCCGATCACCACCGAAACGCCCCAGCCGCGATGGGTGCATTCCAGCGCGTCGCGCATCACCTTCACATTGCCGGTGCAGTCAAAGCTGTAATCCGCCCCGCCGATCTGGTCGGCCTCGGTCTTGGTCAGGTTGACGATCGCCTGCACCACCGAGCCTTCAACCTCTTTCGGGTTGATGAAATGGGTCATGCCGAATTTCTCGCCCCATTCCTTCTTGTCGTTGTTGAGGTCCACGCCGATGATCATGTCGGCCCCGGCCATTTTCAGGCCCTGAATCACGTTCAGCCCGATGCCGCCGAGGCCAAACACCACCGCTTTCGCGCCGATTTCCACCTTGGCGGTGTTGATCACCGCGCCGATGCCGGTGGTCACGCCGCAGCCGATGTAGCAGATCTTGTCGAAGGGCGCGTCGGGGCGCACCTTGGCCAGCGCGATTTCCGGCATCACCGTGTGGTTGGCGAAGGTGGAACAGCCCATGTAATGGTAGATCGGCGTGCCATCCAGCATGGAAAACCGTGTCGTGCCGTCGGGCATCAGGCCCTGACCTTGCGTGCTGCGGATCGCGGTGCAGAGGTTAGTCTTCTGGCTGAGGCAGCTCGGGCATTGCCGACATTCGGGGGTATACAGCGGGATGACATGATCGCCGGGTTTCAGCGTGGTCACGCCGGGGCCACATTCGATGACGACGCCCGCGCCCTCATGCCCGAGAATCGCCGGAAACAGCCCCTCCGGGTCAGCCCCCGACAGGGTGAATTCGTCGGTGTGGCAAATGCCGGTCGCCTTGATCTCCACCAGAACCTCGCCCCATTTCGGGGCATCAAGGTTCACCTCCATGATCTCAAGCGGTTTTCCGGCTGCAACAGCCACGGCGGCACGAGTGCGCATGGGCCTCTCCCTCTGTCAATTTGCGCCAAGCTGTGCGAAACAGGCGATAATTGCAACGCGGGAAACGGCACTTATGAGCGGACTTGCGAAATCCACGGCACTTCTTCTGACGCTTTTCATGGCGGCCTGCGCGCCGGCGCCCGAACCGGCGCCGATGCCGGTGCAGCCGGTCGTCCCCCCGGGGATCGACCCGGTGACCGGCCAGCCGATCGATCTGACGCCGGGCCTGAACGACCGGGAGCCTGACACCTGCCACGCGGCGGATGTGCAGTATCTGATGGGCCAGACCGAGGCTGCGGTGACGGCGGCAGGGCTGACACGCCCGACGCGGATGGTGATTCCGGGCGGCATCTTCAGCCAGGAAGAATACAACTCGTTCCGGGTCAATTTCTGGACTGACAGCACCGGCCGGATCATCCGCATTTCCTGCGGCTGAGGCCTTGTAACCCACAGTTGATCGGTAAAGCCGCACTGCACCTTGTCGGGGGCGTGCGGCTTCGTCATGCTTTGACTTTGGGCAGAGGAGGATTGGTGATGCGGAAATGGATGGCAGGCGGGCTGGTTGCAGGGCTGCTGGCGGGGTGTGTGGCAGAGGCGCCCTATCCGGGGCCGATGCCTCAGCCCGAGCCGCCCGGCGGGCGCTGCGGGGCGGCGGAGTTGCAGGGGCTGGTGGGGCAGAAAGCCTCGGTCCTGGACACGATGCGCTTTTCGCAGCCGGTACGGGTGATCCGGCCCGGCATGGCGGTGACAATGGATTATTCGGCGGAGCGGCTGAATATCGAGATCGGCAATGCCGGCAAGATCAAGCGGGTAAGCTGCGGCTGAAGCTGTCGCGCCCCGGCCAGGCCGGGGCGCAGCCGGAATTACAGGCGATAGGCGGTGTGGCAGGCCTTGCAGGCGCCGCCGATCCCGGCCATGCCCGCCTTCACGCTGTCCAGCGTGCTGGCATCCAGCGCAGTGGCCGCCGCATTGGCAGCACCTGCCTTTGCCACGAAATCATCCCAGTTCGCCCAGATTTCGGGCTTGGCCTCGGAAACCGGGTCCGTCGCCTGCACTTCAAATTTCGCAGCGATCTCGGCAGTGGCGGCCACCAGTTGCGCCTTGGCTGTCGCCGCAGCAGCCGCATCGAACGCAGCCTTGCCCGAGGCCATGTCACCCAGAACCTTGGTGTTCATGCCGACGATTTTCATCAGTTCAACCCGCGCGATCACGGTCGGGTCTTTCGGCGCGTCCTTGGCGAAGGCCATGGTCGCGGTGAGCAGGGTCGAGGCGAGGATGATCTTGGAAAGTCGTTTCATATCGGGCTCCTGGCTGGAATGGAGGGACCAGTATAGGAGGCGGAAATGACGGGGCGATACGGCCCAAGGTCCGATTGAGGCGCGATCACGCGAAATTGCGTGTGCGCTCGGAAAGCGGAAATTTGACATATGCAGGGGGATTTATTTGGTCGGAGCGAGAGGAGCATAACCCGGTTTTCCGTAAGCCACGATTTTCTCACAAATAACTGTAATTGCTTGCGTTTTAGAGATCAATATGTAACACACGACTGTAACACACGGCCCTTCCACATGGTGCGTTTCATGTCCAATATCAGCCATCTTTTCCGGCGTGGCGCCGCCTATTCCGCGCGGATCAGAGTTCCCCTTGATCTGGTGGAAGTCATAGGCCGGAAGGAACTGGTGAAGGCGCTTGGAACCTCCGACCTTGCCGAGGCGAAGCGCCGCCTGCACCCTGTCATTGCGAACTGGCACCGCGAGTTTGACGACATGCGCGCCCGGCGGGTGCTGGTGCCTGCTGACCGCGAACACGCGGTTTGGGATCAATACACCGCCAGCCTTGCCCGCGACGATCAGGCCCGCGCTGCCCTACCGGGCGAAGCCGAGGTGCAGGCCGCGAAGGCCGAAGCCATTGCCCGGATCGAACGCGACGACATCAGCGGCCTTGACCCTCTGGCGGTATTGGACGCGGGGCTTGACCTGATGGTGGCGCAGCGCTTGGCGGACGTGTCATCCGAACACCGCAAGGTAAAGCTGGCCGATCTGCGGCAGCACTTG
The DNA here is from genome assembly GCF_900110025.1 of Gemmobacter aquatilis. Lineage (GTDB taxonomy): Bacteria > Pseudomonadota > Alphaproteobacteria > Rhodobacterales > Rhodobacteraceae > Gemmobacter > Gemmobacter aquatilis. The sequence goes on from NZ_FOCE01000008.1 coordinate 179,061, forward strand.
GCGAAGGGCGAAACGGCGCTGATCGCCCACGAGGTTGACGCCTATCTGAAAGCGAACCGCCTTCTGGTGAACCGTGGAACGCCGGAATGGATCAGCCTCGCCCGGCACATGATGCGGGCCGAGGCTGAGGCGCTGGAACGCAGCCTTGAACGGGATCGGGGCGATTATTCGGGCCAGCCGCGCGACCCGCTGGTGAAGCCTGCCGTTGGCCCCCGCCGATCTGCCCAAGAGGTTGCGCCGCCCGGTGAAAGTGTTGCCGAGGCTGTCGCGGCCTTCAAGAGTGAGAACCCGCGCAGCGTGTCCAAGAGCCGGATTGAGGAATCTTGCCGGGATATTGGCATCTTCATTGAAACGATTGGCCCTGACTTCCCCGTTGCCAAGATCGGCAAGCAACACGTCCGGGTGTGGAAGGCGCTTCTGCGGAAGTATCCTGTGCGGGCGACTGAGGTTGCCGCCTTTCGCGGCATGAACATTGAACAGATCGTCAAGGCGAACGAGGAACTGCAACGCCCGGTGCTGTCTGACCGCACGGTGAACCGCTACCTGTCCAGCCTTTCGGCCTTCTGCGCGTGGGCTGTCGATAACGGCTATATGACCGACAACCCCTGTCCGGGCATGTCGCTGCCTAAGGAAAAGCAATCCAAGACGCTTCCCTTCACCAGTGAGCAAATGAACACCCTGTTCACCTCGCCATGGTTTGCGGGCTGTCGCAGTGCGGATGAATGGCGCAATGTCGCCAAGCCCGGTGATGTGCTGATCCGCGATCACCGCTATTGGGTGCCACTGATTATGCTGTTCTCTGGCGCCCGGCCCGGCGAGATCGGGCAACTTGCGGTGAATGACGTTCGGCAAGAGCATGGTCATTGGATCATGCACATTACGACCGAAGGCGACAAAATTGCCGAAGGCAAGTCTGTGAAGACTGGCGGTTCAATGCGCGTTGTGCCGATCCATCCTGAACTGATCCGGCTGGGCTTTATCAAATACCATGAAGGCCGGGTGAAAGAGGGGGGCACCGCGCTGTTCCCCGGTGCCAAGCGCAATGAACGGGGGCAGATGATGTCTGATGTGTCGCGCGAGTTCGGAAAGTATCTTGTGCGGATCGGCCTTAAAGTGGGCCGGGGCCTGTCGCTCTATTCCTTCCGTCATGGGGCTGCCGATGCGCTGCGGCGGGCGGGCCACCTTGACCAGCAATTCGGCTTCATCCTTGGACATGCAGAGCCGACGACAACCGGGAAATATGGGATCATGCCGCAAGGGATGCTGGAACAGCGGGTGGAACTGGTGAACGCGATTGCCTACCCCGGCCTGAACTTGGATCATCTGGCGGCGTGATACTATAACAAAACCCTTGCGGGCGGATTCTGCGCTGTGGTATTATGATACCGTAGTGCAGTTAACGAGTTCCCCATGGGTATCATGTCCAGCCTCGCCCGCGTTGTCGGGCGGGGCGCTTCTGAACAGAAGTC
>NZ_FOCE01000009.1 GCF_900110025.1 Gemmobacter aquatilis
ATGCCGGGCGACAACCTGAAGTTCAACGTCGAACTGATCGCGCCGATCGCCATGGAAGAGAAGCTGCGCTTCGCCATCCGTGAAGGCGGCCGTACCGTCGGCGCAGGCGTCGTCTCGAAAATCATCGCCTGATGATTTTGGGGCTTGCCCGAAAGGGCAGGCCCAACTAAACGCGCGATGATGCGTAGGCGAGTCAGCCCAAGGGCTGACTCGCTCAATTTCATCCTTATGCACGAAACCTTCGGAAGAGGGGCCGGGGGCGGGAAGCCGCCCCTTCGCTACCCGCCGAGCCCAAGGGGCGACTATATGACTCAGACCATCCGCATCAGGCTCAAAGCCTTCGATTACCGCGTTCTGGATGCCAGCACGCAGGAAATCGTGAACACGGCCAAGCGGACCGGCGCGCAAGTGCGTGGCCCGATCCCGCTGCCGAACAAGATCGAGAAATTCACGGTTCTCCGTGGTCCGCACATCGACAAGAAGTCGCGCGACCAGTGGGAAATCCGCACGCACAAGCGTCTTCTCGACATCGTTGACCCGACCCCCCAGACCGTGGACGCGCTTATGAAGCTCGACCTCGCCGCTGGCGTGGACGTCGAGATCAAAGTGTAAGGGGAGGCGAACATTATGCGTTCTGGTGTTATCGCCAAGAAGCTGGGCATGACCCGGCTGTTCCTCGAAGACGGCAAGCAGGTTCCTGTGACCGTTCTTCAACTCGACGCCCTGCAGGTGGTTGCACAGCGCACCGCCGACAAGGATGGCTACACGGCCGTTCAGCTGGGTGCCGGTTCCGCCAAGGCCAAGAACACGACCGCTGGTATGCGTGGCCATTTCGCGAAAGCGAATGTGGCACCCAAGCGCAAAGTGGCCGAGTTCCGCGTTTCGGCTGAAAACCTGATCGAAGTGGGCGCGGAAATCACCGCCGACCACTACCTCGCTGGCCAGTTCGTGGACATCGCGGGTACCTCGATCGGTAAAGGCTTTGCCGGTGCGATGAAGCGTCACAACTTCGGCGGTCTGCGGGCCTCGCACGGTGTGTCGATCTCGCACCGTTCGCACGGGTCCACCGGCCAGTGCCAGGACCCCGGCAAGGTGTTCAAGGGCAAGAAGATGGCGGGTCATCTGGGTGCCGTACGCGTCACCACGCAGAACCTGCAGGTTGTCCGCACCGACGCCGACCGTGGCCTGATCATGGTCAAGGGCGCCGTCCCGGGCTCCAAGGGTGGCTGGGTCACCGTCAAGGATGCCGTGAAAAAGGCTGCTCCGGCGGGCCTGCCGCTTCCGGCTGCCATCCGCTCGGCAGCTCCGGTTGCTGAAGCTGCCGTCGAAGGGGGTGAAGCATGAAACTTGATGTGATCAAGCTGGACGGCGGCACCGCCGGTTCCATCGATCTGGACGAAGCGCTGTTCGGCCTCGAGCCGCGCGCCGACATCCTGCACCGTGTGGTGCGCTGGCAGCGCGCGAAATCGCAAGCTGGCACGCACTCGACGCTTGGCAAGTCGGATGTGTCCTACTCCACCAAGAAGATCTATCGTCAGAAAGGCACCGGCGGCGCACGTCACGGTTCCAAGAAGGCGCCGATCTTCCGTCACGGTGGTGTGTACAAGGGCCCGCAGCCGCGCAGCCATGCGCATGACCTGCCCAAGAAGTTCCGCGCGCTCGGCCTGCGCCATGCCCTTTCGGCGAAAGCCAAGGCGGGCGAGCTGATCATCATCGACTCGCTGGTGATGACCGAGGCCAAGACCGCACAGCTTGCAAAGGCTGCGAAGGAACTGGGCTGGAAACGCGTCCTCATCATCGACGGCTCCGACGTGAACGAAAACTTCGTCATGGCGGCCCGCAACATCGAGACCATCGATGTGCTGCCGTCGATCGGTGCCAACGTCTATGACATCCTGAAGCGTGATCAGCTCGTGATCACCAAAGCAGGTGTCGAAGCTCTGGAGGCTCGTCTGAAATGACCGTCAAGCCCGAACATTTCGACCTGATCAAGAGGCCGATCATCACCGAAAAAGCCACCATGGTGGGCGAGGCCAATGCCGTCGTTTTCCAGGTGGCGATGGATGCGACCAAGCCGCAGATCAAGGAAGCCGTCGAGGCCGTCTTTGGTGTGAAGGTGAAGGCGGTGAACACCACCATCACCAAAGGCAAGGTCAAGAAGTTCCGCGGCCGGATCGGCGAGCGGAGCGACAAGAAGAAGGCTTATGTGACCCTTGAAGAGGGGAACTCTATCGACGTGGCCTCCGGCCTCTGATAGAAGCCCAGCGAATCTTGCGGCCCCGGTGAATTGACCGGGGCCGCGGATTTTTTCGACGGGGATCTTCGGAGCCCTACAACCGCGAGACGGCGACCCAAGTCTGAGCAATCAGAGCCAACAGGGGCGCTATTCGCAAGCTAACGGAAGACAGAAAGCATGGCACTCAAGTCGTATAAACCGACGACGCCTGGCCAGCGTGGGCTGGTTCTGATCGACCGTTCGGAGCTTTGGAAAGGCCGTCCGGTCAAAGCCCTCACCGAGGGTTTGATCAAGACTGGTGGCCGGAACAATACCGGACGCGTCACGATGTGGCACAAGGGCGGCGGCGCGAAGCGTCTCTACCGCGTTGTGGATTTCAAACGTCGTAAATTCGATATGGCGGCAGTCGTTGAACGGATCGAATACGATCCGAACCGCACCGCCTTCATCGCGCTGATCAAGTACGAGGATGGCGAGCTTGCCTATATCCTCGCGCCGCAGCGCCTCGCCGTGGGTGACTCCGTCATCGCCGGTGCCAAGACCGACGTGAAACCGGGCAACGCAATGCCGTTCTCCGGCATGCCGATCGGTACCATCGTTCACAACGTCGAGCTGAAGCCCGGCAAGGGCGGCCAGCTGGCCCGCGCTGCTGGCACCTATGCCCAGTTCGTTGGTCGTGACGGTGGCTATGCCCAGATCCGCCTGTCCTCGGGCGAACTGCGCATGGTGCGTCAGGAATGCATGGCCACCGTTGGTGCCGTGTCGAACCCTGACAACTCGAACCAGAACTTCGGTAAGGCCGGGCGCATGCGCCACAAAGGCGTGCGTCCGACGGTTCGCGGTGTTGCCATGAACCCGATCGATCACCCGCATGGTGGTGGTGAGGGCCGGACCTCTGGTGGTCGTCACCCGGTTACGCCGTGGGGCAAGGGCACCAAGGGCAACAAGACCCGCAAGAACAAGCAGACCGACAAGTACATTGTCCGGTCGCGCAATGCGAAGAAGGGGCGTTAATCCATGTCGCGTTCTGTTTGGAAAGGCCCCTTTGTCGACGCTTATGTGCTGAAGAAAGCCGAAAAAGCGCGTGACTCGGGCAAAAGCGAAGTGATCAAGATCTGGTCGCGTCGTTCCACCATCCTGCCGCAATTCGTCGGGCTGACGTTCGCCGTCTACAACGGCAAGAAGCACATCCCGGTGAATGTGACCGAAGAAATGATCGGCCAGAAATTCGGTGAGTATTCGCCGACCCGGACCTACTACGGTCACGCCGCCGACAAGAAAGCCAAGAGGAAGTAATCGCCATGGGTAAGGAAAAGAATCCGCGCCGCGTGGCGGAGAACGAGGCTTTCGCCAAGGCGAAAATGCTTCGCACCTCGCCGCAGAAGCTGAACCTCGTCGCTGGCCTGATCCGTGGCAAGAAGGTGGAAAAGGCGATTGCCGATCTGACCTTCTCCAAGAAGCGGATTGCGCAAGACGTGCTGAAGTGCCTGCAGTCGGCCATTGCCAACGCTGAAAACAACCATGGGCTCGACGTTGACGCCCTGGTGGTTGCCGAAGCCTATTGCGGCAAGAACCTGGTGATGAAACGGGGCCGTCCGCGTGCGCGTGGCCGGTTCGGCAAGATCATGAAGCCGTTCTCGGAAATCACCATCAAGGTGCGTCAGCAAGGGGAGACTGCGTAATGGGTCAGAAGGTTAACCCCATCGGGATGCGCCTCCAGGTCAACCGCACCTGGGACAGCCGCTGGTTCGCCGACTCGAAAGACTACGGCAACCTGCTGCTTGAAGACCTCAAGATGCGTGAGTTCATCCACGAGGAATGCAAGCAGGCTGGCGTGTCGCGCGTCATCATCGAGCGTCCGCACAAGAAGTGCCGTGTGACCATTCACACCGCACGTCCGGGCGTGATCATCGGCAAGAAAGGCGCGGACATCGAAGGTCTGCGCAAGAAGCTGACCGCGTTCACCAAATCGGAACTGCACCTCAACATCGTTGAAGTCCGCAAGCCCGAACTGGACGCCCAGCTTGTGGCCGAATCGATCGCCCAGCAGATGGAGCGTCGCGTGTCCTTCCGTCGCGCCATGAAGCGTGGCGTGCAGAACGCGATGCGCATCGGTGCGCTCGGCATCCGTGTGAACGTCGGTGGCCGCCTTGGTGGTGCCGAAATCGCCCGGACCGAATGGTATCGTGAAGGCCGCGTGCCGCTGCATACCCTGCGTGCCGACATCGACTATGCGCTGTCCGAAGCCAAGACCCCTTACGGGATCATCGGCGTGAAGGTCTGGATCTTCAAAGGCGAAATCCTTGAGCATGATCCGCAAGCGCATGACCGTCGCCTCAGCGAAGCCCAAGACGGCCCCGCGCCGCGCGCTCCGCGCCGCGACCGCGAACGCGCCTAAGGAGTAGTAGAGATGCTGCAACCGAAACGGACGAAGTTCCGCAAACAGCACAAGGGCCGGATCCATGGCGAAGCAAAGGGCGGTTTCGCCCTGAACTTCGGCACCTTCGGCCTGAAGGCGACCGAGCCGGAGCGTGTGACCGCGCGCCAGATCGAAGCCGCCCGTCGTGCGATCACCCGTCACATGAAGCGCCAGGGCCGCGTCTGGATCCGGATTTTCCCGGATGTCCCGGTCTCGTCGAAGCCTACCGAAGTCCGCATGGGTAAAGGTAAGGGGTCGGTGGATTACTGGGCAGCCAAGGTGAAGCCGGGCCGCATCATGTTCGAGATCGACGGCGTTGCCGAAACGATCGCGCGTGAAGCCCTGCGTCTGGGTGCGATGAAGCTGCCGGTCACCACCCGCGTGATCGTGCGCGAAGACTGGTAAGATCGGGCCGGGGTCAAACCCGTCTGAGACAGGGGGCCCTGCCAGAAATGGCGGGGCCCTTTCTCAATGGGGCAGGGGCAAACTTTCCCTTGCCCTGTTGGGTGCGCTCCTGTAGAGGAACCCATCCTGCGGATTCCGGGCTACCGGGATTCGTCGGCTTATCATTGATCCACCAGATCACAGGTGACCTTGCAGCAAGCAGCAGGGGCCCTCTGGTGATTGAAAAAAGGAAAAGGCGAATGACCGCCACGGAATTCAAGGCCAAGACGCCGGAACAGCTGCGCGAGCAGCTGCTGGCGCTGAAAAAGGAAGCGTTCAACCTGCGCTTCCAGCAAGCGACCGGCCAGCTTGAAAACACCGCCCGCATGCGCGCTGTCCGCAAGGACGTGGCCCGCATCAAGACGGTGCTGAACCAGAAAGCCGCTGAAGCGGCGGCGAACTGAGGAGAAGACCCATGCCGAAGCGTATCCTGCAGGGTGTCGTCACCTCGGACAAGAACGAGCAGACCATCACCGTTCTCGTCGAGCGCCGTTTCAAGCACCCGCTGCTGCAAAAGACCGTCCGTAAGTCGAAGAAATATCGCGCTCACGATGCGGAAAACAAATTCAAGGTTGGCGACTCTGTTCGTATCGAAGAGTGCGCGCCGATCTCGAAGACCAAACGCTGGACGGTGGTAGTCGAGGCGTAAGCCTCGGCCCATCGTTCGGCCTTGAACGAAACCCTGGGACCGTGACGGATTAGCGGAACCAAAGGTCGGGAGAAACCAAATGATCCAGATGCAGACCAATCTGGATGTTGCTGACAACTCTGGCGCTCGCCGAGTTCAGTGCATCAAGGTTCTGGGCGGTTCACACCGCCGCTACGCATCCGTGGGCGACATCATCGTGGTGTCGGTCAAGGAGGCGATTCCGAAAGGTCGCGTGAAGAAGGGGGACGTGCGTAAAGCCGTCGTCGTTCGCACCGCGAAAGAAGTTCGTCGTGAAGATGGCACCACCATCCGTTTCGACCGTAACGCCGCCGTCATCCTGAACAACCAGGGCGAACCGGTCGGCACCCGTATCTTCGGGCCGGTCGTGCGTGAACTGCGTGCGAAGAACTTCATGAAGATCATCTCGCTGGCTCCGGAGGTGCTCTGATGGCCGCTAAGCTGAAAAAAGGCGACAAGGTTGTCGTGCTGACCGGCAAGGACAAGGGCAAGCAAGGCGAAATCGCCTCGGTGAACCCCTCGGTCAACAAGGCCGTGGTCGAAGGCGTCAACATCGCCATCCGGCACACCAAGCAGTCGCAAGCCTCGCAAGGCGGCCGGATCGCGAAAGCGATGCCGATCGACCTGTCGAACCTGGCGATCGTTGACAAGAACGGCAAACCGACCCGCGTGGGCTTCCGCATGGAAGGCGACGTGAAGGTCCGTTACGCCAAGACCACGGGGGACGTGATCTGATGCTTGACGCTGCACAATATACCCCGCGCCTGAAGGCGACCTACAAGGCCAGCATCCGTGCGGCCATGAAGGAAGAGTTCGGCTACAAGAACGACATGCAGATCCCGCGTCTGGACAAGATCGTGATCAACATGGGCGTTGGCGAAGCCGTGAAAGACACCAAGAAGGTCAAAGCTGCCGCCGAGCAGATGACGGCCATCGCGGGTCAGAAGGCTGTCATCACCCATGCCAAGAAGTCGATCGCCGGCTTCCGCGTGCGTGAAGAAATGCCGCTCGGCTGCAAAGTCACCTTGCGTGGCGACCGCATGTACGAATTCCTCGACCGTCTCATCAACATCGCGCTGCCGCGCGTCCGCGACTTCCGCGGCGTGAAGGGCAGCTCGTTTGATGGCCGTGGCAACTATGCCATGGGTCTGAAGGAGCAGATCGTGTTCCCCGAAATCGAGTTCGACAAGATCGACGACGTGCTCGGGATGGACATCATCATCTGCACCAACGCAAAGACCGACGCCGAAGCGAAGTCGCTGCTGAAGCACTTCAACATGCCGTTCGCAAGCTGATCGCGCGAGGAAAGATATTATGGCCAAGAAATCCATGATCGAACGCGAGAAGAAGCGTCAGCATCTGGTGGACGTTTACGCCACCAAGCGCGCCTCGCTGAAAGAGATCATCAAGAACCAGGACCTTCCGGTTGCCGAGCGCTTCACCGCTGCTCAGAAACTCGCTGGTCTGCCCCGCAACTCGTCCGCCACCCGGCTGCACAACCGCTGCCAGCTGACGGGCCGTCCTCATGCTTACTACCGTAAGCTCAAACTCTCGCGGATCATGCTGCGCGAACTGGCCTCCTTCGGTCAGATCCCCGGCATGGTGAAGTCGAGCTGGTAAGGGAGAGAGGCACATGTCTATGAACGATCCTCTCGGCGATATGCTGACCCGCATCCGCAACGCTCAGCTGCGCGGAAAATCGACTGTCGCCACCCCGGCATCCAAGCTTCGCGCCTGGGTTCTCGATGTGCTGGCTGATGAAGGCTATATCCGCGGCTACGAGCGCGCCACGACCGAAAACGGTCAGGGTGAGCTGGTGATCTCGCTGAAATACTTCGAAGGCACGCCGGTCATTCGCGAAGTGAAACGCGTCTCCAAGCCGGGCCGCCGTGTGTATATGGGCGTGAAGGACATTCCGTCCGTCCGTAACGGTCTCGGCATTTCCATCGTCTCCACGCCGAAAGGCGTCATGTCCGATGCAGCAGCACGCTCCGCCAATGTTGGTGGCGAAGTGCTCTGCACCGTGTTCTGAGGAGGGTTAAATGTCTCGTATCGGCAAGAAACCCGTCGCACTGCCGCAAGGCGTTTCGGCCTCGGTGTCCGGCCAGACCGTCGAAGTGAAGGGGCCGAAAGGCACCCGCAGCTTCACCGCGGCCGACGACGTGACGCTGTCGCTGGAAGAGGGCTCGGTCAAGGTGACGCCGCGCGGCACCTCCAAGCGCGCCCGACAGCAGTGGGGCATGGTCCGGTCGCAGGTCGAAAACCTGGTGACCGGCGTGACCGCAGGCTTCAAGAAAGAGCTGGAAATCCAGGGCGTGGGTTACCGCGCCGCGATGGCCGGCAATGTGCTGAAGCTCTCGCTGGGCTACAGCCATGAGGTCAACTTCGAAGTTCCGGCTGGCGTCACTGTGACGGCTCCGAAACAAACTGAAATCGTTGTGGAAGGCATCGACCAGCAGCTCGTTGGTCAAGTCGCCGCGAACATCCGCGATTGGAAGCGCCCCGAGCCCTATAAAGGCAAAGGTATCCGCTACAAGGGCGAGTTCGTCTTCCGCAAGGAAGGCAAGAAGAAGTAAGGACCGGGATCATGGCGAACAACAAGAGAGAGCTGTTCCTCAAGCGCCGCCTGCGCGTCCGGAACAAAATCAAGGCGATGTCGAACGGGCGCCTGCGCCTGTCCGTGCACCGCTCCAGCAAGAACATTTCTGTTCAGCTGATCGACGACGTGAACGGTGTCACGCTCGCTTCGGCCTCGACCCTCGAAAAGGATCTGGGCTTCGTGGGCAAGAACAACGTCGAGGCCGCCACCAAGGTGGGCGCGACGATTGCCGAACGCGCCAAAGCGGCCGGTGTCGAAGAGTGCTACTTCGACCGCGGTGGTTTCCTCTTTCACGGGAAGATCAAGGCCTTGGCCGATGCTGCCCGTGAAGGCGGCCTGAAGTTCTGAGGAGTTGAAAAATGGCAGAACGTGAAAACCGTCGGGAAGGCCGTCGTGATGACCGTCGCAGCGATGCCCGCGAGGAAACTCCGGAATTCGCCGATCGTCTCGTAGCGATCAACCGCGTTTCGAAAACCGTGAAGGGCGGCAAGCGCTTCGGCTTTGCAGCTCTGGTCGTTGTCGGGGATCAGCGCGGTCGCGTTGGTTTCGGCAAGGGCAAGGCGAAAGAAGTGCCGGAAGCGATCCGCAAGGCAACGGAACAGGCCAAGCGCCAGATGATCCGCGTGCCGCTGAAGGACGCCCGCACCCTGCACCACGACATGGAAGGCCGTCATGGCGCCGGTAAAGTCGTGATGCGCGCCGCTGTCGCGGGGACCGGCATCATCGCCGGTGGTCCGATGCGCGCCGTGTTCGAGATGCTTGGCCTGCAGGACGTCGTGGCGAAATCGCTCGGCTCGCAGAACCCCTACAACATGATCCGCGCGACCATCGACGGTCTGAAGCAGGAATCGAGCCCCCGTCAGGTCGCGCAGCGTCGCGGCAAGAAAGTGGCTGACATCCTGAAGAAGCCCGAAGCTGAAGTTGTGGAGGCCTGAGCATGACCGCGAAGAAAACCATCGTCGTCAAGCAGGTCGCCTCGGCAGCACGCCGCCCGGCAGTCCAGACCGCGACCCTCAAGGGTCTTGGCCTGAACAAGATGAACCGCACCCGTGAACTGGAAGATACCCCTTCGGTTCGTGGCATGGTCCGCAAGATCTCGCACCTCGTCGAGATCATCGAAGAGCGCGGCTGAGCGGCAGGGCAGGGGCAACCTTGTCAGTGAATTGAAGGGCGCGCGGGTTGCACCGCGCGCCTTTCCCTTTTAATAGGCACCTACGGAATCCGTAGGGACGCCGTGCAACAAGCAAGAAATGCCGTGTTGGCCCCATCCGTCGCAGGCGGGGCTATTCCGGCCTAGGAGAGTGCGACATGAAACTTCACGAACTGTCAGACAACGCCGGCGCCGCCAAGAAGCAAAAGCGCGTGGCGCGTGGCCCGGGCTCGGGCAAGGGCAAGACCGCTGGCCGCGGGATCAAGGGCCAGAAATCGCGTTCGGGCGTGGCGATCGGCGGCTATGAAGGCGGCCAGATGCCGCTTTACCGTCGTCTGCCGAAGCGTGGCTTCAACAAGCCGAACGCCAAGCATTACGCGGTTGTGAACCTGGGCCTGATCCAGAAATTCATCACCGAAGGCAAGCTGAACGCGGCCAATGACATCACCGAAGAGGCGCTGGTCGCGTCGGGTCTGGTGCGTCGCGCACTGGACGGTATCCGCGTGCTGGCCAAGGGCGAGATTACTTCGGCCGTGACCCTGAAGGTCACCGGCGCTTCGGCTGCGGCGGTCGAAGCGGTCGCCAAGGCTGGCGGCTCGCTGACCGTTGCGGAAACGGCGTCGGCTGCGGAATAATGTTGTGAGCGGTCGCAAGACCGCTTACATCAAGCGCAAGTTTTCCCGCGCCGCCGACCGGAAAGCCCGGTTCGGCGGCGCTCTCATGAAAGAGACTTGTTCTCGGAAAGAGTCTGGGCATGGCATCTGCTGCAGAGCAAATGGCGGCGAACCTCAGTTGGGGCGCCCTCGGCAAGGCGACTGATCTTCGCCAACGCATCTTTTTCACCATCGGGCTTCTGATCGTCTATCGCCTTGGCACCTATATCCCCGTGCCGGGAATCGACGGTGCTGCGCTGCGTCAGTTCATGTCGGATGTGTCATCCGGTCTGGGCGGCATCCTGAACATGTTCACCGGCGGCGCGATCAGCCGCATGGGGATCTTTGCCCTTGGCATCATGCCCTATATCTCGGCCTCGATCATCGTGCAGCTTCTGGCGTCGATGATCCCCGCGATGGAGCAGCTCAAGAAAGAGGGCGAGCAGGGCCGTAAGAAGATGAACCAGTACACGCGCTACGGCACCGTGGCGCTGGCGACCTTCCAGGCCTATGGCATCGCCGCCTCGCTGGCCTCCGGCGGTCTGGCACATACGCCTGACGCGTTCTTCTATGCCTCCTGCGTCATCACGCTGGTCGGCGGCACGATGTTCCTGATGTGGCTGGGCGAGCAGATCACCGCACGCGGCATCGGCAATGGCACCTCGCTGATCATCTTCGTTGGCATCGTGGCCGAAATTCCTGCCGCTCTCGCCAACTTCTTCAGCCAGGGCCGGTCGGGCGCCATCTCGCCCTTCGTCATCGTTGGTGTGCTGGTCATGGTCGTTCTGGTCATCGCGGCGGTGGTGTTCATGGAACGCGCCCTGCGCAAGATCCACATCCAGTACCCCCGCCGTCAGGTGGGCATGAAGATCTATGACGGTGGCTCCAGCCATCTGCCGATCAAGGTGAACCCGGCGGGTGTGATTCCGGCGATCTTCGCCTCGTCGCTCTTGCTGTTGCCGACCACGATCGCCGCCTTCTCGCACAGCCAGTCCGGCCCGGTCATGTCCACGATCCTGGCCTATTTCGGCCCCGGTCAGCCGCTTTACCTGCTGTTCTTCACCTCGATGGTGGTGTTCTTCGCCTATTTCTACACCCACAATGTCAGCTTCAAGGTTGATGACGTGGCCGAGAACCTGAAGAACCAGAACGGCTTCGTCCCCGGCATCCGTCCCGGCAAGAAGACCGAGGATTATCTGGAATATGTGGTGAACCGCGTTCTGGTGCTTGGCTCGGGGTATCTGGCGCTGATCTGTCTGCTGCCCGAAATCCTGCGCAGCCAGCTGGCGATCCCGTTCTACTTTGGTGGGACTTCCGTGCTGATCGTGGTTTCGGTCACCATGGACACCATCAACCAGATCCAGTCGCATCTTCTGGCCCATCAATACGAAGGCCTGATCGAGAAATCGCAACTGCGTGGCAAGAAACGCGGGGCGAAAGCTCCCACCCGTCGCTGACACAACGAGAGGAACGTCGCACCATGGTCAATATCATCCTTCTCGGCCCGCCTGGCGCCGGCAAAGGCACTCAGGCCAAGCGGCTGGTGGACGAGCGGAACATGGTGCAGCTTTCCACCGGAGACATGCTGCGCGAGGCGAAATCCTCGGGCAGCGAGATGGGCAAGCGCGTGGCCGAGGTCATGGACAAGGGCGGTCTGGTCACGGACGAGATCGTGATCGGGCTGATCGAGGAAAAGATCACCGGCAATGCCGGCGGTGGGTTCATCTTTGATGGTTTCCCCCGGACCCTGCCGCAGGCGGATGCGTTGGGGGCGCTGCTGGCAAAGATGGGGCAGGGGCTGGATGCGGTGATCGAAATGCAGGTGGATGACGCGGCACTAGTTGCCCGCATCACCGGGCGCTACACCTGCGGTACTTGCGGTGCGGTTTACCACGATCAGACCAAGCCCACCGCCCAGCCGGGCATCTGCGATGCCTGTGGCAGCGACAAGATGGTGCGCCGCGCCGATGACAACGAAGACAGCCTGAAGCAGCGGCTGATGGAATATTACAAGAAAACCTCGCCGCTGATCGGCTATTACTATGCCAAGGGCAAGCTCAGCACGGTGGATGGGCTGGCGGAAATGGACGCTGTTGCAGCGGCCGTTGCGAAAGTTCTTGACAAGTCTTGAAATCCACCTCTCGGCCCTTGACGGGCCTGTGAAAACCCCCTAATCCACGGCGTCCCGCATGGGAATCGTCCGTGGCTTTCGGGTTTGATCCCGGTTGCCGGGATGTTCGATCCGGACGGCGTTTAATGCACTCTCGCGCCGATCCGGGGTTGTGAAAAAAGGTTCTGGCATTACGGAACCGCAACAAGAGGAAGAACGCATGGCACGTATTGCTGGCGTCAACATTCCGACCGGGAAACGCGTCCCGATCGCACTGACCTATATCCATGGCATCGGCGACCATTTCGCTGAACAGATCTGCGAAGCGCTGTCGATCGACCGTGCCCGCCGCGTGAACCAGCTTTCGGATGCCGAAGTGCTGGCGATCCGTGAATACATTGACGCCAACTTCACCGTCGAGGGCGACCTGCGCCGCGAAGTGTCGATGAACGTCAAGCGTCTGATGGACCTTGGCTGCTACCGTGGCCTGCGTCACCGTCGCAACCTGCCGGTTCGCGGTCAGCGCACCCACACCAACGCCCGTACCCGCAAAGGCCCCGCCAAGGCCATTGCCGGCAAGAAGAAGTAAGGGGAGGGTAGCACATGGCTCGCGACAAGACCCGTATGAAGCGCAAAGAGCGCAAGAACATCGCCGCTGGCGTCGTTCATGTGAACTCGTCCTTCAACAACACCAAGATCCTGATCTCCGACGTTCAGGGCAACGCCATTTCCTGGTCGTCCTCGGGCACCATGGGCTTCAAGGGCTCGCGCAAATCGACGCCTTACGCCGCCCAGATGGCCGCCGAGGATGCTGCCCGCAAGGCGCAGGAACACGGCATGAAAACCGTCGAAGTGGAAGTGCAAGGCCCGGGTTCGGGCCGTGAATCGGCGCTGCGCGCCCTGGCCGCCGTTGGCCTGACCATCACTTCGATCCGTGACGTGACGCCGCTGGCCCATAACGGCTGCCGTCCGCCGAAGCGTCGCCGCGTCTGACGCGATTTTATCAATCGGGCCGCGCATCTTTGCGCGGCCCGGTTGTCTATTTCTGATCCTCGGGCGTTTTCTGCTTAGGGACATGGGCAGAGAACAGGTATGGAGGCGATAGCATGATCCACAAGAATTGGGCTGAACTCATCAAGCCGACGCAGTTGGTCGTGAAGCCGGGGCCCGATGCCTCGCGCACCGCTACCGTCATCGCCGAACCGCTGGAGCGGGGTTTTGGCCTCACGCTCGGCAACGCGCTGCGGCGCGTGTTGATGTCGTCGCTGCAGGGGGGCGCCATCACCTCCGTGCAGATCGACAATGTGCTGCACGAGTTTTCTTCGGTCGCCGGTGTGCGTGAAGACGTCACCGACATCGTACTGAACCTCAAGGGTGTCGCGCTCAAGATGGAAGTCGAAGGGCCGAAGCGCCTGTCGATCTCTGCCAAGGGCCCGGGCGTCGTGACGGCTGGCGACATTTCTGAATCGAATGGCATCGAGGTTCTGAACAAGGATCACGTCATCTGCCACCTCGACGATGGTGCGGACGTGTTCATGGAACTGACCGTGAACACCGGCAAAGGGTATGTTTCCGCCGACAAGAACAAGCCCGAAGATGCACCGATCGGCCTGATCGCCATCGACGCGATTTTCTCGCCGGTCAAGAAAGTGTCCTACGAAGTCACCCCGACCCGCGAAGGTCAGGTGCTGGACTATGACAAACTGACACTGAAGATCGAAACCAATGGCGCGCTGACGCCGGATGACGCCGTGGCCTATGCCGCGCGTATCCTGCAAGACCAGCTTGCCGTGTTCGTCAACTTCGACGAGCCGGAATCGGCCACCAAGGCCGAGCTGGAAACCGGGCTGGAATTCAACCCGCTCCTCCTCAAGAAAGTGGACGAGCTGGAACTTTCGGTGCGTTCGGCCAACTGCCTGAAGAACGACAACATCGTCTATATCGGCGATCTGATCCAGAAAACCGAAGCCGAGATGCTGCGCACCCCGAACTTCGGCCGCAAGTCGCTGAACGAGATCAAGGAAGTTCTGTCCGGCATGGGCCTGCACCTTGGCATGGATGTCGAGGATTGGCCGCCGGAAAACATCGAAGATCTGGCCAAGCGCTTCGAAGACCAGTTCTAAGAGTTTGGGGGGCGGCAACGCCCCCCAAATGCCCGCACTGGCGGGGAAAGCCCGGGCAATTCCGCCCCAACGAAGTGGCCCCAACGCAGGGCTGCAAGACAAAGCAAAACGCTAGGAGATCATCATGCGTCACGCTCGCGGCTACCGCCGTCTGAACCGTACCCACGAACACCGCAAGGCCATGTTCGCCAACATGTCCGGCGCCCTGATCGAGCACGAGCAGATCAAGACCACCCTTCCGAAAGCGAAGGAACTGCGTCCGATCGTCGAAAAGCTGATCACGCTGGCCAAGCGCGGCGATCTGCACGCCCGTCGTCAGGCGGATGCGCAGCTCAAGGAAGACAAGCATGTCGAGCGTCTGTTCGCCATTCTCGGCCCGCGCTATGCCAACCGTCAGGGCGGCTATATCCGCATCATGAAGGCCGGCTTCCGCTATGGCGACATGGCGCCGATGGCGATCATCGAATTCGTGGATCGTGACACTTCTGCCAAAGGCGCCAGCGACCGCGCCCGCCTGGAAGCGGAAGAAGCATCCGAAGCTTGAGATCCGTCACCCCGGTGACAGAAAGGCCCGCCCTCTGGCGGGCCTTTTGCTTTGGGCCATCAAGCCCGCGTGACCCCGCCGCGTGACGATTGCGGCAGCCCGGACCTTGCGCCATATCGGGGGTCACACTGACAGCGACGAAGGCCCTCATGTCCCGGATCAAGCCCTTTCTTGCGGCGCCGCTTCTGGCGCTTCTTCTGGTCGGCACCGCGCTTGCGCAAACCGTGCCGCAATCGCAGCCCCAGGTGCAGCTCAGCTTCGCCCCGGTGGTGAAACAGACCGCACCCGCCGTGGTGAACATCTACGCTTCCAAACTGGTGCAGCGCCGCGAAACCCCTTTCGCGGGCGACCCGTTCTTCGAGCAGTTCTTCCAGCAATATGGCCGCACCACCCCGCGCATCGAAAACTCGCTGGGCTCCGGCGTGATTGTCGGCGCCGACGGGCTGGTCGTGTCCAACTACCACGTCGTCGGCAATGCGACCGAAATCACCGTGGAGCTTTCGGACCGGCGCGAGTTCAAGGCGCATGTGCTGCTGGCGGATGAGGAGGCCGATCTCGCGGTGCTGCAACTGGAGGACGCCGCCGATCTGCCCGCGCTGACGCTGCGCAATTCCGATACGGTCGAGGTGGGCGATCTGGTTCTGGCCATCGGCAACCCGTTCGGCGTGGGGCAAACGGTGTCTTCGGGCATCATCTCGGGCCTCGGCCGCTCCACCCTGTCGATCGGGGCGGGGCGCGGCTATTTCGTGCAGACCGATGCCGCCATCAACCCCGGCAATTCCGGCGGCGCGCTGGTGGACATGAATGGCGCGCTGGTCGGCATCAATACCGCGATCCTGACACGCGGCGGCGGCTCCAACGGCATCGGTTTCGCCATTCCGGCCAATCTGGTGCAGAATTTCATTGATCAGGCGGTGGCCGGCCAAACCCGCTATCAGCGCCCTTGGGCCGGGGTCACCGGGCAGGCGATGGATGCCGCCATGGCCGAGGCGATGGGCCTGCCACGCCCCGAAGGCGTGGTCATCTCGGGCCTGCATCCCGACAGCCCGTTCAAGGCGGCGGGGCTGGGCGTCGGTGACGTGATCCTGTCGCTGGAAGGCGAACCGACCGACAGCCCGCAAGAGGTGATGTTCCGCCTCGCCGCGCTTGGCATCGGCAAGGATGTCACCGTCCGCTACCTGCAGGACGGGGACGAGGAAACCGCGACCCTTTCGCTCATCACCCCGCCGGATAGCCCGGCCCGCGATGCGCGCACGCTGACCGGCGATCTGGTGCTGCGCGGGCTCGGCATCAGCCGCATCAACCCCGCCGTCGCCGCCGAGATGGACCTGCCGGATGGCCTGTCCGACGGCGTGGTGGTGACCGAGGTGGCAGGGCTTGCCGCCCGTGTGGGCCTGCAACCGGGCGACGTGATCACCGCGATCAACGGCACGCCCGTTACCACGCCCGAGGATGTCGAAACCCTGTCGCAACCCGCCCGCGGCCGCTGGGCCATCGAGGTGCAGCGCCGCGGCGATCCCTTGCTGCTGCGCTTCCGCATCTGACCTTCCCCCCGCGCGGGGGAGGGCGTAATCTCGCGCCATGTCCGATCTGTTCGACACCCCCGCCCGTCCGCAACCCGAGGCCCCGCGCCCTCTGGCCGACCGCCTGCGCCCGAAAACCCTGGCCGAGGTGATCGGCCAGACCCATGTGCTTGGCCCCGAGGCGCCGCTGGGCGCCATGCTGGCGGCGGGCAGCCTGTCGTCGCTGATCCTCTGGGGGCCACCCGGTGTGGGCAAGACCACCATCGCGCGGCTGCTGGCCGATCAGACCAATCTGGCCTTCGTGCAGATTTCTGCGATCTTCACCGGCGTGCCGGACCTGCGCAAAGTGTTCGAACAGGCCAAGATCCGCCGGGCGAACGGGCAGGGGACGCTGCTGTTCGTGGACGAGATCCACCGCTTCAACAAGGCGCAGCAGGATGGCTTCCTGCCGCATATGGAGGATGGCACCATCCTCCTCGTCGGTGCCACCACCGAAAACCCCTCGTTCGAGTTAAACGCCGCCCTGCTGTCGCGCGCGCAGGTCGTGGTGCTGGAACGGCTCAGCCTCGCCGATCTGGAACGCCTCGCCCAGCGGGCCGAACAGGAACTGCACCGCGCCCTGCCGCTGAAAGCCGAGGCGCGCGAGGCGCTGCTGGACATGGCTGATGGCGACGGTCGCGCCCTGCTGAACCTGATCGAGCAGGTGGCCGCCTATAAAGGCGCCCCCCTGACGCGCGACCAGCTTTCGCAACGCCTGATGCGCCGGGCCACGAAATACGACAAATCGGGCGAGGAGCATTACAACCTGATCTCCGCCCTGCACAAATCGGTGCGCGGCTCTGATCCCGACGCGGCGCTGTACTGGTTCGCGCGGATGCTGGAAGGCGGCGAAGACCCGCGCTTTCTCGCCCGCCGCCTGACCCGCATGGCGGTCGAAGACATAGGTCTGGCCGATCCGCAGGCGCAGGCGGTCTGCATCGACAGTTGGGAAACCTATGAACGGCTGGGCAGCCCCGAAGGGGAACTGGCGCTGGCCAATGCGGTGGTCTATCTCGCGCTCGCGCCGAAATCGAACGGCGTCTATGTCGCCTACAAGGCCGCCCGCGCCGCCGCGCGTGACACCGGCAGCCTGCCACCGCCGCTGCATATCCGCAACGCGCCGACCAAGCTGATGAAGGATATCGGCTATGGCGCGGGCTATGCCTATGACCATGACGCCGAAGACGGCTTTTCCGGGCAGGATTACTTCCCCGAAGGCATGAAGCGCCCGGTCTTCTACACCCCGCCCGAACGCGGGTTCGAGCGTGAGTTGAAAAAGCGCGTGGAATATTTCGCCAAACTGCGCGGCAAACGGCAGGGCGGATAACGGCCTGCCATTTCACCCTGGTCTAAATACTCACCTTTCCACCGGCAAAGCCGGGCGCGCGGCAGAAGAGGGGGCGCAGCCCCCATCGCCTGCGGCGATTCCCCCGGAGTATTTTTGCCAGGATGAAAGGATCAGACGTGCTGCGCGCCGTTGACCTCGATCTCGGCGCCGGAAATGTAGCTGGATTGATCGGAACACAGGAACCAGATCGCATCCGCCACCTCTTTCGGCTGCCCCAGCCGCCGCATCGGCAGTTTCTCGACGATCTTGTCGGTGCCGGGCGACAGGATCGCCGTCTCGATCTCGCCCGGCGCGATGGCGTTGACCCGCACCCCCATCGGCCCGAAATCATGCGCCATTTCCCGCGTCAGCGCCGCCAGCGCCGCCTTTGACGTGGCATAGGCCGCCCCCGCGAAGGGATGCACCCGCACCCCGGCAATCGAGGTCACGTTGACGACAGAGCCTTTCGCCGCCGCCAGTTCATCCTTGAAGCCGCGCGCCAGCACGATCGAGGCGAAGAAGTTCACATGGAACACCTGCCCCCAGGTGCGCAGATCGGTGTCCAGCGTGCTCAGCCGCCCGCCGCCCGGCGCCTTGGGTGAAATGCCCGCATTGTTCACCAAGGCATGCAGCTTGCCGCCGATCTTTTCCTTGATCCGCGCAATCGCCGCGATGGTGGCATCAGGCGAGGCGAGGTCGATCTGGATATGGTTTTCCTCGCCACCCGGCCAGGGGCAGCGTGGATCGAAGGCCTGGCGCGAACAGGTCAGCACCCGCCAGCCCTCGGCGCCAAAGCGTTTTACCGTGGCATGTCCGATGCCCCGGCTTGCCCCCGTCAGCACCATGACCTTCTGTTCGCTCATCGCAGCCTCCGCCATTTGGCGCCACCCTACGCGCTGGCATGGGAATTGCAACCTTGGCAGGGGGCGCCAAAGAAGCTACGAAAAACCCCGAACCCCGAGGGCCCTTCCATGAAAAAGCAGACCGCGACCATGCAGGATTCGATTGCCACCGCCAAGACGCTCTCTGAAGCGCTTCCCTATCTGCAACGCTATTCCGGTGCCGTTGTCGTCGTGAAATTCGGCGGCAATGCCATGGGCGATGACGAGGCGATGGCCGAGTTTGCCCGCGACATCGTGCTGATGCGGCAGGTGGGCGTGAACCCGGTCGTGGTGCATGGCGGCGGGCCGATGATCAACGAAATGCTGGCCAAGCTGGGCATCAAATCCGAATTCGTGCGCGGCAAGCGGGTGACCGACAAGGCCACCGTCGAGGTGGTCGAGATGATCCTCTCGGGCCTTGTGAACAAACGTATCGTGCAGGCGATCAATGATCAGGGCGGGCGGGCCGTCGGCATTTCCGGCAAGGATGACGATCTGATGGTCTGCGTCGCCGATGACCCGGAACTGGGCTTCGTCGGCACCCCGGTAGAGATGAACGTGCAGGTGCTGCGGGATCTTTACAATGCCGGCATCATCCCGGTCGTGGCGCCGGTCGCCACCGGCATGGCGGATAACGAAACCTTCAACGTCAATGGCGATACGGCGGCCGGGGCGATTGCCGGGGCGCTGCAGGCCGACCGCCTGTTGCTGCTGACCGATGTGTCGGGCGTCAAGAATGCCGAAGGCGTGGTGATGACCCAGATCACCCCCGAGGAAATCCGCCAGATGACCGCCGATGGGGTGATCGCAGGTGGCATGATCCCCAAGACCGAAACCGCGCTGATGGCGCTGGATCAGGGCGTGCGCGCGGTGACCATCCTGGATGGCCGCCTGCCCAATGCCTGCCTGCTGGAACTGTTCACCGATCACGGCGCCGGGTCGCAGATCCGTTCGACCGAGCCGCGGGTCAAGCCACGCCTCCGCCGGTGACCCTGACCGGAATCGCGGCGCAGCTTGCCGCGCATTGCCTCACCGTCCTTGGCGGGTTCTCCGCCGAGGAGGATCCGGGCCTACCCCCCGGCACAAGCACTCTGCTGCTGATCGGCCCCGCCGAGCCGGGCTTCTGGCCGCATTTCACCGCCCAGCCGGAATGGCAGGATGGTGCCCCCGATCCGATGGACCGCTGGTCACGCCGGGTGATCGGGCGGCTGGCCTGTGATCTGGGCGCCAAGGCGCTGTTTCCCTTCGGTGGTCCGCCCTGGCACCCGTTCTTCCAATGGGCGCTGCGTTCCGGTTCGGCCTGGCAAAGCCCGGTGCGGCTGCTGGTGCATGAACGTGCCGGGCTTTTCGTCTCGTATCGCGGCGCGCTGGCGCTGAAACAGCGGCTCGACCTGCCGCCCCCCGGCCCGCGCCCCTGCGACAGATGCGACCAGCCCTGCCTCAGCGCCTGCCCCGCCGCGGCCCTGACGGGCGCGGGCTATGACGTGCCCGCTTGCCACACCTATCTCGATACGGGGGCAGGGGGCGATTGCCTCGCTGGCGGTTGCCTTGTGCGCCGCGCTTGCCCGGTCTCGCAATCCCATGCAAGACTGGCCGTCCATTCCGCCTATCACATGGCGGTGTTTCACGGGGGGACGTTTCACAGATGACCAAGCGCCTGATCCTGACGCGGCACGCGAAATCCAGCTGGGATGACCCGCTGATGACTGACCATGACCGCCCGCTGAACGCGCGTGGCACGGCGGCGGCCACCGATCTGGGCAAATGGCTCGCCTCGCGCGGCTATGTGCCCGATCAGGTGCTCTGTTCCGACGCGCTGCGCACCCGCAAGACATGGGAAGGCATTGCCCCCGCCTTGCCCGGCACGCCCGCGCTCGACCTCAAGCCCGCGCTCTATCATGCCGGTCCCGATGTCATGCTGGCCGTGCTGCGCCATGCCACCGGCGACACGGTGATGATGATCGGCCATAACCCCGGCATCGCCGAGTTTGCCAATCGCATCGTCGCCCGCGCGCCGCTGTCGCCCGATTTCCAGCGCTATCCCACCGGCGCGACCCTCGTCGTCGATTTCGGCATCGACACATGGGATGCGGTCACCTGGGCCAGCGGCGCCGTCGATGATTTCATCATCCCGCGCGAAGTCATGGCCTGAAAGCAAAAGGGGGCGCAGCGCGCCCCCTTTCCATACCGTCGGGCAGGGGGCGCCAAGCCCCCAAAACCGCGCTCAATGCCCCAGAATCTGGCTCAGGAACAGCTTGGTCCGCTCCGACTGCGGATTGCGGAAGAACTCGCCCGGCTCGTTCTGCTCCACGATCTGCCCCTGGTCCATGAACACCACGCGGTTCGCCACCGCCTGTGCAAAGCCCATCTCGTGGGTCACGCACAGCATGGTCATCCCCTCTTCCGCCAGTTCGATCATGGTATCCAGCACCTCCTTGATCATTTCGGGGTCAAGGGCCGAGGTCGGCTCGTCGAACAGCATGATCCGCGGCTTCATGCACAGGCTGCGCGCAATCGCCACGCGCTGCTGCTGCCCGCCCGACAGCATCCCCGGATACTTGTGCGCCTGTTCCGGGATCTTCACCTTGCGCAGGTAATGCATCGCGGTTTCTTCCGCTTCCTTCTTCGGCACCTTGCGCACCCAGATCGGCGCCAGCGTGCAGTTTTCCAGAATCGTCAGATGCGGGAACAGGTTGAAGTGCTGGAACACCATCCCCACCTCCGACCGCACCTTGTCGATGTTCTTCAGGTCGCTGGTCAGCTCGGTGCCATCCACGATGATCTGGCCCGCCTGATGTTCCTCCAGCCGGTTGATGCAGCGGATCAGCGTCGATTTCCCCGACCCCGAAGGGCCGCAGATCACGATCCGCTCGCCGCGCTGCACCGTCATGTTCACGTCGCGCAGCACATGAAACTGCCCATACCACTTGTTCATATTGGTGATCTGGATGGCGACTTCATCCGAGACCTGCAACTTGCGGCGGTCGATTGCTTGTTCCGACATGGATGTCGCTCCTTAACGGTGGTCGGTTTTCAGCTTGCGTTCCAGCCACATGGAGTAGCGGGACATGCCGAAACAGATGATGAAGAACAGGGTGCCGGCAAAGATGTAGGGCTCCCAGTAGATGCCCTTCCAGTCGATGTCGGCGCGCACGACGGCGGTGATGCCTTTCAGCGGGTCCATCAGGCCGACAAAGGCGACCAGCGTGGTATCCTTGAACAGGCCGATGAAGCTGCTGACGATGCCGGGGATCGAGATCTTGAGCGCCTGCGGCATCACGACCAGCCGCTGCGCCTGCCAGTAATCCAGCCCCAGCGCATCCGCCGCCTCGTATTGCCCGCGCGGCAGCGCGGCCAGGCCCCCCCGGATCACCTCGGCGATATAGGCCGCGGCGAAGAAGGTGACGAGGATGATGACGCGCAGGATGATGTCGAAATTGTTGCCCGGCGGCAGGAAGTATTGCAGCAGCAGCGATGCGGTGAACAGCAGCGTGATCAGCGGCACGCCCCGGATGAACTCGATAAAGCCCACCGACAGCGTGCGCACCAGCAGCATGTCCGACCGCCGCCCCAGCGCCAGCAGGATGCCCATCGGCAACGAGGCCGAAATCGCGGTGACCCCGATCACGATCGACAGCAGGAAGCCGCCGAACTGGTCACTGTCCACCGAGGCCAGCCCGAAGGGCAGTGCCGATTGCAGCCCCGCCGTCACCGGCGCCTGCGCAAACAGCCACCACAGCACCGCCGCCACAAGGCCAAGGCCCGCCGAAACCGGCACGCCCAGCTGATCTTTCAGCAGCGTGAACACGGCGCCCATCACCGCAAAGCCCAGCAGCGCCACCACGGGCAGCCAGACCGTGCCGCCCCACAGCAGCCAGAAGGCCAGTGCCGGATACAGCAGGCTGAACCAGATCATCTTGCGCGGCAGGGCGGTGAACAGCACCGGCGCAATCGCCACGAACATCAGCACAAAGGCCAGGATCGGGCGCCAGTAGCCCAGCACATACAGGTCGAACAGCCCGGCATTGGCGCGCAGATCGGCGATGAACGCCTCACGCACCGCGCCATTGACCGCCGCGCCGAACACGCCTTCATAGCCGCCCGCCGCCGCATATTGATCGGCGAAGGACAGCCGGGCGATCAGCGCGAAATCCTGCGGATAGAAACCGAAGATGTATTGCGGCCAGCGTTCGCGCACCACGGCCCAGCAGGCCCCCGTAGCGCCTTCGCCCCAGGTGGCGGCGATGATCTGCCGGCACTCGCCCAGCGACCCGGCATTCCACACCGAATGCATCAGCCAGGGCACCAGATGCAGCAGCAGCCACGCCGTGGCCAACAGCCCTAGCAGCGTCAGGATCGTGTTCAGCGGCCCCGAGAACAGGTTCTCGCGCAGCCATTTCACCACCCCCGCTTCGCGCAGCGGCGGCTCTTTCGGTGCCAGCATTTCGCCGCGCACATAAGTCAGCTGTTTCGGCATCTCAACGCTCCTTCAGCTTCACGGCGCGGTTGAACGCGTTCATCACCGACGAGATGATCAGGCTGATCACCAGATAGATCCCCATCATCAGCAACATGCATTCCAGCTCTTTCCCGGTCTGGTTCAGCGTGATGCCGCCCAGCGTGCCGCGCAGGTCCATGTAGGACACGGCAATCGCCAGCGAGGTGTTCTTGGTCAGGTTCAGATACTGGCTGATCAGCGGCGGGATGATCACCCGCAGCGCCTGCGGCAGGATCACCAGCCGCATCGTGCGTGCCGGGCGCAGACCCAGCGCAAAGGCCGCTTCCGACTGGCCGCGCGCAATCGCCATGATGCCAGAGCGCACGATTTCCGCGATGAAGGCCGCCGTATACAGCGCCAGCGCCAGCGTCAGTGCGCTGAAACTGTGCAGAACCTCGATGCCGCCCTTGAAGTTGAACCCTTTGGAAACGCCACTGGCATCAGTTGGAAAGCCCGGAATCTCCAGATGGAACCCCATCGCCATCAGCAGGGCGATCACCGGCACGAACAGGATCGCCAGCGATTTCCACCAGGTCACCGGGCGCTCGCCGGTTTCCTCCTGAATCGCCTTCACCCGGCGCAGGAAGCGGGCGTTCACCAGAACCGAGCCGATGAACACCGCCAGCACCGCCAGCAGCGAAAAGTTCACCGGAATGCTGGCAATCTCCATCCCGCCCAGCGGGCGGTCCAGCAGCGGTGCCGGAATCAGCGAGCTGCGGTTAGTGATCGCCACGGTCCCGAACAGGATGTTCGACGCGGCAGGTTCGGCGCCGCTTTCCACCATCGCCTGCGTGACCTTGAAATCCTTCGGCTCCGGCATCGTCTCCGACAGGAGCGTGGCCGCCAGCAGGATCCACAGCAGCACCGGCACGTTGCGGAAGATCTCGACGTAAAGCGTCATCAACCGGCTCACCAGCCAGTTCTTCGACAGCCGCAGCACCCCGATCACCACGCCCAGCACGGTGGCAATGGTGCAGCCGACCAGCGCCGACAGCAGCGTGTTCAAAAGCCCGATCACCGCCGCGCGCATATGCGTGCTGTCATTGGTGTAGGGGATCAGCGTCTGGTTGATGTCATATCCGGCGCGCATCCACAGGAACCCGAAATCGAAGGTCCGGTCTTTTGCGGCCAGATTGGCAATGGTGTTGTTCACCAGCCAGGACAGGAACAGCAGAAACAGGAACAGCACCACCACCTGAATGGTGATTGCCCTGTAGCGCGTGTCGTAAATGAGCATTGACAGCCGAAAGCCTTCTTTCGGCGCCTCTTGGACGAAAGCCATGGAATGTACCCCCAGAGATCTGACCGCAGCCGGTTTGGTCCGGGCTTATCAGGGCGGTTCAGATGGAATGGTCTTTGTGGAACGGGGCGCATCCTTACGATGCGCCCCGGTCGGTGATCAGATTACCGGAACGGCGGGGCGTATTGCAGGCCGCCCTGCGTCCACAGCGCGTTCAGCCCGCGCGACAGGCCGATCGGCGTGGCCGAACCGATATTCGCCTCGAAGATCTCGCCATAGTTGCCGACGGCAGCAATCGCGCGCATCCCCCAGTCCTTGTCGAGACCCAGCATCGCGCCCAGTTCACCCTCGGTGCCCAGGATCCGCTTCACTTCCGGGTTGGTGCTGCTGGCCGCCACTTCGGCGACATTGGCCGAGGTCACGCCATATTCTTCCGCAGCAACCAGCGCGAAATAGGTCCAGCGGACGATGTCGCCCCACTGGCTGTCGCCATGGCGCACCAGCGGCCCCAGCGGCTCTTTCGAGATGATTTCCGGCAGGATGATGTGGTTTTCGGCATCCGGCATCGTCGCGCGCGAGGCGGCAAGGCCCGAAGCGTCGGTGGTATAGGTGTCGCAGGCGCCGGCGAGATACTGGCGCTGGCCTTCCGCGTCATCGGCGATGTTGACCGGAGTATAGGTCATGTTGTTCGCCTTGAAGAAATCGGCGAGGTTCAGCTCGGTGGTGGTGCCGGTCTGGATACAGACGGTGGCGCCATCCAGTTCCTTGGCCGAGGTCACGCCCAGATCCTTCTTCACCATGAAGCCCTGGCCGTCATAATAGTTCACCGCGACGAAATCGAACTTCAGATCGTTATCGCGCGAGAAGGTCCAGGTGGAGTTGCGGACCAGCAGATCCACTTCGCCCGAGGCCAGCGCGGTAAAGCGCGTCTCGCCGGTGGTCGGCACATATTTCACCTTCGAGGCATCGCCCAGCACGGCCGCAGCCACTGCCTTGCAGATTGCCACGTCGAAACCCTGATAATTGCCATTGGCATCCGGGGCGCCGAAGCCGGTCAGGCCAACGTTGACGCCGCAGATCAGCTCGCCGCGGGCCTTCACGTCATCCAACGTGGCGGCGCCTGCAAGGCCGGCTGCCAGCGCAGCGGCCGACAGCGTGCCAAGGAATACGGATTTGTTCATGCGTACCTCTTCCTGAGTTTCCGCCCGATTTCAGGCGGTGTTTTTGATACCCCTGTGGCGGGGCAAAGAACCGCAGAGGGGGGAGTGCCCCCTCGGTATCGGCCAGTCTCGTGTAAAGCGCTTTGGATCGTCAAGCAAAACTGTTCCGATAGCGCTAACTGAGTGGTCGATCGGGGGCATCCGCGCCGGGCGCGCAATGTGCTGTCGCCCCGCTCAAAATTTAAGCACGAATGTTACCGATACAATCTGCTCATTGGCACAGGGTGTAGAATCGTGCCGCGTCCCGCATCGCCTGATGCTTCATCGCTTCCAGCGCGGCAGCCTCGTCATCGGGGCCCCATTGCTCGATTTGCCAATGCTCGTCGATTCGGCTCAGCGCGAAGGCGGTATCGACATCCAGCCGCCCCTCGGTCACCGCCAGCCCCAGCACCAGCGAGCCGGAGATCGCCACCAGATCATGCAGCGCTGCAAGCTGGAACGGGTTTTGCCCATGCACCGCCGCCGAAAGCGCGGCGAGGCTCGCCGCAGGCTGCGCGATATGCATCACCCCCGCCGTCGTCCCCAGCGGCGCGCCATAGCGCTCCGCCGCCCAGCCCAGCAGCGGATCCCAGCCCGCCGCCTGCCGCGCCACCAGCGGCTCCGGCCCGATGGCGCGGTAGCACAGCAGATCGGTGCCGCCATAGGCCGCGATCATGTCGGCCACTTCGGCGAATTGCGTCGCCACCTTGTCCAGTGCCGAATTGGCCGCACGAGTCGCGGGCATCGTGTCAGGCCGCACCGCGCCGTGCTGTGCGTCCCATTCCGCCGCAATCGCCTCGGCCAGCGCGCGCGTCGGCACCACCAGCGGCGTCTTGGCCGGGGTCTTCAGCGTCCGCCCGTCCAGCCGCACCGTATGGCCACCCTCACAGGCGCAGGCCTTGGCCTGTTTCCAGAATCGTTTCGCCGTCCAGCCGCTCATCTGATCCCCTCGAACGGATCCTCCGGCACGTCGCCTTCGTTCCAGTCCAGCATTTTCCATGTCCGCTTCATATGCTCGGGCAAGGGCGCGGTGAACACCATTTCGGCCTTGGTGATCGGGTGCTGCACCATCAGCCGCCGCGCGTGCAGATGCAGCTTCTTCGACATGTCGCCGCCGATATTGGCACCCCAGCCATCGCCCAGGTTTTCCGAACCCGAGCCGCCATATTTCCCATCCCCCAGAATGGGATGCCCCAGCTCCGCCATATGCGCGCGCAACTGGTGGGTGCGGCCCGTCACCGGCTCCAGCGCCATCCAGCTCATCCGCGTGCCCAGGAACCACAGGGTGAAATAGTCGGTATGGGCGCGCTTGGCATCCGGGTAATCGGCCATCTTGGCGGGATGGATGCAGATCATCTTCTCGCCTTCGCCGCCGCGCCCGTGGCCCGGCGCCTTCATCAGCCCGTATTTGATGCTGCCCTGCCGCGGATGCGGCACGCCCGCCACCAGCGCCCAATAGATCTTGCGCGTGTTGCGATGCCGGAACGCTTCGGACAACGCGCGCGCGATCCGGTCGGTCCGCGCCAGAACCAGCACCCCCGAGGTATCCTTGTCCAGCCGGTGCACCAGTTTCGGCCGGTCCTTGTAGCCGAATTTCAGCACCTCGGTCAGCCCGTCCACATGCCGGTCGCCTTGCCCCGATCCGCCCTGCGACGGCAGGCCCGGCGGCTTGTTCAGCACGATGATATGCTCGTCCTTGAAGATGACGCAGTCCTGAATCATCTTCTCGTCCGCCGCACTCACCCCGTCGGGGCGCGGGCGCGACGGCGCCTCGTTTTCCGGCAGCGGCGGCACGCGGATCACCTGACCCGGCACCACGCGGTCATTCGCCTTGGCCCGCGCGCCATCAACGCGCACCTGCCCGGTGCGGCACATCTTTTCCACCGCGCCTTGCGTCAGTTGCGGAAAGCGCCGCTTGAACCAGCGGTCCAGCCGCTGTTCGCCCTCATCCGCCGAAACGGTCAGCAGTTTTACACCGCTCATGTCAATAGTCCCCGCAGGATCAGGGCGGCCCCCGCAAAGGCCGCCAACGACAGCAGCACCGAGCCGCCGATATACAAAGCCGCCGCCCCGATCTGGCCGCGTTCCCAAAGCAGGATCGCATCCATCGAGAAGGCGGAAAACGTGGTAAAACCGCCCAGCACGCCGGTCATCAGAAAAGGCGCGAACCGCAGCCCCCCCTTATGCGCCAGCGCCACCATCAGCCCCCCCATGATCGCCGAGCCTGCGACATTCACGAACAGCGTATGCCACGGAAAGCCATGGCCCGCGATCCGCTGGATCGAGACATTGGCCAGATAGCGCAACGATGCGCCCAGCGCGCCCCCCAGCGCGACCTGTGCCAGCACCCACATGGTTCACTCCAGCCCCGCGATGATGGCGCGCAGCGTTTCCACCCCGTCACCCTTTTCCGAACTGGTCATCACGATTTCCGGGAAGGCCGCCGGGTGTTTCGCCAGCGCCGCGCGCACCTGATCAAGGTTCTTTTCCCGCTCCGGGCGCGACAGCTTGTCCATCTTGGTCATCACCACCTGAAACGTCACCGCCGAACGGTCCAGCAGCGTCAGGATCTCTTCATCCACCGCCTTCACACCATGGCGCGAGTCGATCAGCACAAAGGCGCGGCGCAGCGTCTGGCGGCCCTGCAGATAGGATTTCAGCAGCGCCTGCCATTTCATCACCGTCGCCACCGGCGCCTCGGCATATCCATAGCCCGGAAGGTCCACCATATAGCGATGATCGCCCAGCGCGAAAAAGTTGATCTCCTGCGTCCGCCCCGGCGTGTTCGACGCGCGGGCAAGGCTTTTGCGCCCGGTCAGCGCATTGATCAGGCTCGATTTCCCGACGTTGGACCGGCCTGCGAAACAGATCTCGATCCGGTCCGCCGGGGGCAGGCCGGGCATCGCCACCACGCCCTTGACGAAATCGACGGGGCCGGCAAACAGCAGCCGTCCACGCTCGCGCATGAAGTCATCGGGTTCAGGGGCCAACGGAAAGGGCAGGGCGGTCATATAACTTCAATCTCCTGGCCGAGCGCGATCGTTCCGCCCTCGGTCACCACGGCATAGACGCCGAAATCCTGATGGCCATAGCTGGCCTGCAAGGCCCCCAGCGTATCACCGCTGATCCGGCCTGTCGTCACATTCACTTTCGTCGCGTTGCAGCGGGTGATGCGTTCGCGCACCTCCAGCACCGCGTCGCCGATCCGCAGTTTCGCGCCGATCAGATCGAACTCGGCCCAAGGCGCCCAGCCCTCCACCCACAGATTGCCGCGCCAGCGGTGGGGCGAAAGCGTCATCCCCATCCGCGCTTCCAACTCCCGGTTGGAGGCGAGGTTGAGGATCGAGATCGACGGAAACTCGGTATCCGTCATCGCCTGCGGGGCCGATACGATGCGCTGCGGCTGCGCCCGCTCCGGCGGGGTCAGCCCGCGCACCCAGTCCAGAAAGCGCGGCAGATCTTCCGCCGCGTCGGGCCGGAAGGTCAGCGCCGCACGCTCGGGATGGGTCAGCGTGATTGTCGCCGTCTCCGGGTCGAAGGCACATGCAATCGCCATCAGCGCTGGCGCCTTGGCGCCCCGCGCGAAGTTCACGCAGGGGCTCCAGCCCGCGCGCAGCTTCGCCGCCTCATGGGCCACGGCCCAGTGGCGATCCCATGGCAGCGCCTCCCCCGCCAAAAGCCGAACGGACGCGAGGTCTTCGCGTCCGTGGCTCTTGATCGGGTGGCGGCAGATATGGGCCAGCCGTGCCGTCATTTCTTGCCTTTCGCCGGGGCCGCAGGCTTGGGCTTCTTGGCAAAGCCAGCCCGGATATTGCCGAAAATATCCGGCTTGTGCCCGTGACTGCGCATGATCAGATATTGCTGGATAAAGGTGATCGAGTTGTTGGTGATCCAGTACAGCACCAGCCCGCTTGCGAAACTGCCCAGCATGAACATGAAGACCCAGGGCATCCAGGTGAAGATCATCGCCTGCGCCGGGTCGGCGGGTGCCGGGTTCAGTTTCTGTTGCAGCCACATCGAGATGCCCAGCAGGATCGGCAGCGCGCCGATGAAGCCCAGCGCGAGAAAGCTGCCCGGCTCCGGCGCGGCCCAGGGCAGCAGGCCGAACAGGTTGAACAGCGACGACGGATCGGGGGCAGACAGGTCGGTCAGCCAGCCGATGAACGGCGCATGGCGCAGTTCCAGCGTGACGAAGATCACCTTGTACAGGCTGAAGAAGATCGGGATCTGGATCAGCATGGGCAGGCAGCCCGCCGCCGGGTTGATCTTCTTGTCCTTGTAAAGCTGCATCATTTCCTTCTGCAGCTTGGTCTTGTCTTCCCCGGCGCGCTCTTTCAGCGCCTCCATCTCGGGCTGCAATTCCTTCATCCGCGCCATCGAGACGTAGGATTTATAGGCCAGCGGCAGCACCAGCACCTTCAGCACCAGCGTCAGCGCCATGATCGCCAGACCCATGTTGCCGATCAGCCCGTGCAGGTGGTGCAGCAGCCAGAAGATCGGCTTGGTGAAGAAGAAGAACCAGCCCCAGTCAATCGAATCGATGAAGCCCGCGATCCCGTCCTCGTTCTGATAGGCGCGGATCGTCTCCCACTCCTTCGCCCCGGCGAAGAGGCGCGAGCTGACCTCGGCCGTCGCCCCCGGCGCCACGGTCATCGCGGGCTGGCGGGTTTCGGTCTGATAGATGTCGGCGGTCGGGTTGTATTTGATCACGGCGGTGTAGGGCTTGCCCTGTTCCGGGATCAGCGTGGTCATCCAGTATTTGTCGGTGAAGCCCAGCCAGCCATCGGTCTTGGCCTCTGTCACCTCGGCCTGCGCGCCTTCGCGTTCCACCACCGGCAATTCGGCGAGATCGTCATATTTGATCTCTGACAGCGTGCCGTCGCTGCGCCCGACAACGCCTTCATGCAGAACGTAAAAATTCTGCAAGCCGGTGGGGCGGCCATGCCGCGCCACCACGCCATAGGGTTGCAGCGTCGCCGGGGCGGTGCCGGCGTTTTCCACCGTTTCGGTGATCGAGAACATGTAGTCCTCATCCACCGACAGCGTCCGCGTGAAGGTCAGGCCCTTGCCATTGGTCCAGCCCAGCGTCACCGGCTGGCCGGGGGCCAGCGTGCTGCCCGAGACCACACGCCATTCGGTCGTCGCATCCGGCACATCGCCGGTTTGCAGCGCGCCGCCCGGCGCCCAGCCATAGAGCGCATAATAGGCGTGCTCTTCGCCCACCGGCGACAGCAGGCGCACCAGATCCGATTTCGGATCCTGGGTCACGCGATAGCCTTTCAGCGACAGGTCGTCGATCCGCCCGCCCAGCAGCGAGATCGAGCCCTGCAGCTTCGGCGTGTCGATCGCCAGACGCGGCGCTTCGGGCACCGGCGCCACTTCGGGCTGCGCGGCCACAGCGGCCGGGGCGGCGGGCGGGGTCGCGGCGTCGGTCATCTGCACCGCTGCCGGGGCATTCGGATCGACCGCGGGCTCTTCCGGCGGGAAGAGCACGAACCACACCAGGATCACGAGGAAACTGAGCGCGGTTGCAAGAATGAGGTTCTTGTTCTGATCGTCCATCTGCGATCCCCACCGTCCTTTATAGGCTTGGCCCCTTTCGGGTCAGGCGTGGTTCAACAGAAGGGGGGCGGAAAGGTCAAGCAGTTTTCCCGGTTCGCCCGCCGCAGGGCGGGGTGCGCGGCGCGATTCCTGCGCTCCGCCGCTCATTTTGCGCGATGGCCGATCTTCGGCGGGGCGGGATGGCGGGCGCGGTGGCTGGTGATCCAGTCCACCGTCTGCTCGAACGGCATGGGCCGCCCGATGCCGAACCCCTGCACATGGCCGCAGCCCAGCTGCGCCAGCATCGCATGTTCGCCCGGGGTCTCCACCCCCTCGGCCAGCGTCTCCAGCCCCAGCCGTTCCGCCAGCGACAGAATCGCCGAGACGATCTTTTGCTGTTCGCGATCCTCATCGACATGCGTCACGAAACTGCGGTCGATCTTCAACCGGCGCACCGAAAAGCGGCGGATATTGGTGATCCCGGCATGGCCGGTGCCGAAATCGTCCAGATCAATGCCACAGCCCAGCCGGGCCAGTGCGGCGATGTTGCGCACGATCACGTCATTTTCGGTGCTGGCCACCACGGTTTCCAGAATCTCCACCGACAGCCGGTCGGGCGTCAGGTCAAAGCGGTTCAGCTCCCACTGGATCCGCTCCACCAGACGTGGGTTGCGCAGTTCTTCGGCCGAGAAGTTGACCCCCACCGTCGGGATGCGCAGCCCCGCCTTTTCCCAGCGGGTCAGCGCGGTCAGCGCGTTGTACAGCATCGTCTCGCCCAGCCGTTCCGCCAGGCCCGCCTCTTCGATCGCGCCCAGAAACTCCGCCGGGGGCACGATGCCACGGTCCGGGTGATGCCAGCGCGCCAGCGCCTCGAACCCGGTGATCTCCCCGGTATCGGTGCTGACCTGCGGCTGGAAATGCGCGCGGATCTCGCCGGTATCCAGCGCCAGTTCCAGCGTCTGGCGCAGCGCATCGCGGTCGGCCCGTTTGCGCGGCATTTCCGGCGCAAAGGCGCGGATCGCGCCCGGCCCGTTGCGCAGCGCCTCGTCCGCTGCCACCTGCGCCGCATCCAGCAGCGCCTTGCCCGAAGGCTCGGTCAGTTGCGCGCCCAGACAGAACCCGACCGAGCAGGTCACATAGATCCGCGCGGCATCCAGGCTGACCGGCGGGGCAATCGCCGCCTGCAGCCGGGCGGCCAGTTGCACCATCGCCTCCAGTTCCAGCCGCCGCTGCGGTGCCAGCGACACCGCAAAGCCGCCACCTTCCAGCCGCGCCACCGTATCACCCTCGCGCAGCGCGGCGCAGATCCGTTCGGCACTGCGCGCCAGAATCTCGGTCTGCGTGGCGCGGCCGTGCCGGTCCAGCAACAGATCCGCCTCGTCGAATTGCAGCACCAGACAGCCGGTATTGCGCCCGGTCACTGGCGCCTCGCGCAGCACCCGGTCGAAGGTGGAAATCAGCTGGGGGCGGTAGGACAGCCCGCTCAACCCCTCGACCAGCGCTGACGGCGGCGTGTCGTGAAAGCGGAAGGCCCCGGCCATCAGAAACACCAGCGGCGCCCCCAGCGCCACAAGGAACAGCACCCGCTCCCCGCCCAGCCAGAAGGCCGCCAGCGTCACCGCCGGCAGAAACACCATCAGTTCCGGCTTGCGCAGCCAGAGGCCGAGCCGCCGCATCCCTTGCCAGAGCCCTGCGCGGAGCTGATCCCGCATCGCGATTCTCCGTTCCTGCCGGGGCCGACATAGCCCCCTCTGCCGCAGGTTAGGGAATCGCGGTTCCGGTTTCGTTAATTTTCATCCCGAAGTTGCGGAAGATTTTCATCAAATGTTCTCGTCTGTACTGTCAGCCCGGCGAAATCGAAGATCGCCGGGTCCAGCAGATGCGAGGGCCGCGCGTTCATCAGCGCGCGGAACATCACCTGCCGCCGCCCCGGGCTGCGCGCCTCCCAACCATCCAGCAACTGCTTCACCTGCTGGCGCTGCAACCCTTCCTGCGACCCGCACAGATCACAGGGAATGATGGGGTAATTCATGGCCTTGGCAAACTTTTCGCAATCCGCCTCGGCCACGAAGGCCAGCGGGCGATACAGGAACAGATCGCCTTCCTCATTCACCAGCTTCGGCGGCATCGTTGCCAGCCTCCCGCCATGGAACAGGTTCATGAAGAAGGTTTCCAGAATGTCGTCGCGGTGATGGCCCAGAACAACCGCAGAACACCCTTCTTCCCGCGCGATCCGGTACAGGTTGCCGCGCCGCAACCGTGAGCAGAGCGAACACATCGTCTTGCCCGGCCCGATCTTGTCCATCACCACCGAATAGGTGTCCTGATACTCGATCCGGTGCTCGACCCCCATCCGCTTCAGAAATTCGGGCAGCACCGTCGCGGGGAAGTTCGGCTGGCCCTGATCCAGATTGCAGGCCAGCAGATCGACCGGCAGCAGCCCGCGCCATTTTAGCTCGTGCAGCACGGCCAGCAGCGTATAGCTGTCCTTGCCGCCCGACAGGCAGACCAGCCAGCGC
This sequence comes from Gemmobacter aquatilis, assembly GCF_900110025.1. Taxonomy (GTDB): domain Bacteria; phylum Pseudomonadota; class Alphaproteobacteria; order Rhodobacterales; family Rhodobacteraceae; genus Gemmobacter; species Gemmobacter aquatilis. Next base: position 33,713 of record NZ_FOCE01000009.1, read on the forward strand.
GCGCCGCGTTCGATCATGCCATACTGCTCGATCGCCTCGCGCACCTCGCGCACGATCCGCTTGCGCAGCTTCTTGAACTCGGTGCTGGCGGGCGCGCCGTGAAACAGCGGGTGGATGTCGTCAAGCATGTCGTCGGGAAGGGAAAGATCGTCGGCCATCTGGTCCTCGCGCGCAGGATCGCGGGCTTATGCCAGAACCCGCGCCATCATGCAAACTGCCCTCATCACCCCGCGCCACGCCACCCTCTCCCCTTGGGGGAGAGGGCAGGGTGAGGGAGGAAGGGACGCAGGGCCCCGCCCTCACCCCCGCGCCGGGATCGTCAGCCCCTTCTGCACTGCGGGCCGCGCCAGAAACCGCGCCAGATAGTCCGGCACATGCTGCAATCTGTCCCAGCCGGTGATCTCTCCCGCCTTGTAGTAATTGAGAAACGTGTTCAGCCACGGCCCGATCGCCATATCGGCGATGCTGTACTCGCCCGCGATCCAGTCTTTGCCCGCCAGCGCCCCGTCCAGCACCTTCAGCAGCCGTTCCGCCTCGGCGCGATAGCGTTCCTTCGGGCGCGGGTCGTCGATCTCCTTGCCCGCGAAATGGTGAAAATACCCCAACTGCCCGAACATCGGCCCCAACCCGCCCATCTGGAACATCAGCCATTGCAGCACCTCGTAGCGGCGCGCCTGCGGCAGAAACTTCCCCGATTTCTCGGCCAGATAGATCAGGATCGCCCCGCTTTCAAACAGTGTCAGCGGCCCGTTCGGCCCGTTCGGGTCGATGATCGCCGGGATCTTGTTGTTGGGGTTCAGGCTCAGGAATTCCGGCGTCATCTGGTCATGGGTGGCAAAACTCACCAGATGCGGCTCATAGTCCAGCCCCATCTCTTCCAGCGCGACCGAGATCTTCACCCCGTTCGGCGTGGGCAGCGAATACAACTGGATCGCCTCGGGCCGGGTGGCAGGCCAGCGGCGGGTGATCGGAAAATTGGCAAGAACGGTCATTTGCGCTCCGAATGTGAGGATCTGCCGAAGATAGGCACGTTTTCCCCGTCACAAAACCGCTTTGACTGTGCGATAACAGCGGGGCATCTGTGCACGACCCGGGTAAGACTGCGCCAAAAGCGGCCGCCCGTGAATATGAGGGAACAAGGAATGCTCAACGAGTTCAAGGCTTTCATCGCCCGCGGCAATGTCGTCGATCTTGCTGTCGGGATCATCATCGGGGCGGCCTTCACCGCCATTGTCACATCGCTGGTCTCCGACCTCATCAACCCGCTGATCGGGGTGGTCACCGGCGGGGTGGATTTCTCCAACCTGTTCTTCAATCTCAATTTCTCGGATGAAACCGTCTATCCGTCGCTGGCCGCCGCGAAAGAGGCGGGCGCCCCGGTCTTTGCCTATGGCGCTTTCCTGACCGCCTGCATCAACTTCCTGATCGTGGCCTGGGTGGTGTTCCTGATCGTCAAGGCGGTGAACACGCTGAAAGAAACCATGGCGAAGAAGGAAGAGGCCGCCGCCGCCGCGGCCCCCGCAGGCCCGACCGAACTTGAGGTGCTGCTGCAGATCCGCGACGCGCTGCAGAAGTGAAGTGTTGCAAAAGCAAAAGCCCCCCGCGCAGGCAGGGGGCTTTTTCACCTCGGAATATGCGATTCTGACAGGATCAGATCACAGATCCAGCGCGGCTGCCGCCGAAATCGCGGGCAGGCCAAGTGCCGCACCCACCGCCGCATAGGTCAGCTTGCCCTTGTGGGTGTTCAGCCCGGCCATCAGGTGCTTGTCCTCGGCACAGGCGAGCTTCCAGCCCTTGTCGGCCAGCGCCAGAAGGAAGGGCAGCGTCGCATTGCCCAGCGCCAGCGTGGAGGTGCGCGCCACCGCCCCCGGCATGTTCGCCACGCAGTAATGCATGATCCCGTCCACCTCATACACCGGGTCCTGGTGCGTGGTGGCGCGCGAGGTCTCGAAACAGCCGCCCTGATCAATCGCCACATCGACCAGTGCCGCGCCGGGTTTCAGCTCGGCCAGTTGCGCCCGCGAAATCAGCTTGGGCGCCGCCGCGCCGGGGATCAGCACCGCGCCGATGATCATGTCGGCCTCGCGCGCCAGATCCATCGTATTGCCCGCGCTGGCATAGGCATTCTTGAACTGCCCGCCGAACACATCGTCCAGATAGCGCAGCCGCGGCACCGAGCGGTCGATCACCGTCACATCCGCGCCCATCCCCGCCGCAACCCGCGCCGCATGGGTGCCCACCACGCCGCCGCCGATCACCAGCACCTTCGCCGGTGAAACCCCCGGCACACCGCCCAGCAGCACGCCGCGCCCGCCATTGGCCTTTTGCAGCGTCCAGGCGCCGACCTGCGGCGCCAGCCGCCCCGCCACCTCCGACATCGGCGCCAGCAGCGGCAGCCCGCCGCGCTCGTCCGTTACCGTTTCATAGGCAATCGCCGTCACGCCGCTGGCCAGCAGATCGGCGGTCTGCGCCGGATCGGGCGCCAGATGCAGATAGGTGAACAGCACCTGCCCCTCGCGCAGCCGCGCCCGCTCCACCGCCTGCGGCTCTTTCACCTTCACGATCATCTCGGCCTGCGCGAACACGTCCTCTGCCGTGCCCAGCATCGTGGCCCCGGCGGCCACATAATCAGAATCAGAAAAACCGGCGCCTGTCCCTGCGCCGGTTTCCACAACCACCTGATGGCCATGTGCCACCGCTTCCCGGACCGCGTTGGGGGTCATCCCAACGCGAAACTCCTGCGGTTTGATTTCTTTCGGGCAACCAATCTTCATCTCATCCTCCCAGATCACCGCGTCTCCCGGCACGGTTTGTGCCGATCAGCCTGCGCCCGAATCGCTGGTGGAAGTTTGAATTCTGTGGCGCAAGCACCGCCTCTGGTGGTAGAAATTCCCGAAACTGGCCCCCTTCATCGAAGAAATCACCGCCCGTATGGACCTTGACGCAACAGACCGCCGCATCCTCACCGTGTTGCAAAAGAATGGCCGCATCACCAATGCCGAACTGTCGGAACAGGTGAACCTGTCCGCCTCGGCCTGCCACCGCCGCGTGCAACGGCTGGAGGAGGAAGGCTTCATCGCCGCCTATGTTGCCCTGCTCGATCCGCGCCGTCTGGGCCGCCCCACCACCGTCTTCGTCGAAATCACCCTGCAAGGGCAGGCGGACGAGACGCTGGACGCCTTTGAACGCGAGGTGGCGCGCATCCCTGACATTCTGGAATGTCACCTGATGGCAGGCAGCGCCGACTATCTGCTCAAGATCGTGGCGCAGGACACCGAAGATTTCGCCCGCATCCACCGCCAGTATCTCAGCCGCCTGCCCGGCGTGGCGCAGATGCAAAGCTCTTTCGCGCTGCGCACCGTGCTGAAAACCACCGCCTTCGCCGTCTGATCCCCACGGCGCGCTTGTCGCATCGGGGGGAAGCGGCCTATCCTGCCTCTGATTTCAGCAAGACAGGTTTGCCGGTTTTCCCGGAGGAGAGGCGCCATGACCATCGACATTTACCAACCGACCCCGAACGATACGCTCAGCCTTGAAGAATACGCGCTCTACAATCTCATCATGGCCTACCGCGCCGAAAACGGCCTGGCCCCCATCGCCCTGTCGCAGGCGCTGACCGCCACCGCCGGGCGCCATGCCGAAGATACCACGCAGAACATCTGGGCCACCGGGCTGGATCTGCCAGAGGGCACCAACCTGCACAGCTGGTCCGACGCGCCCTATTTCGCCGATCACCGCGACCCGGAAATCATGTGGGAGGCGCCCGAACGTATCGGCACCGGCTTTACCGGCAATGGCTATGAAATCTCCGTCTCCATCGGCGATGACGGCACGATCCAACAGGCACTGGCGCTGTGGCAAGGGTCCGGGCCGCATAACGCTGTCATCCTCAATCAGGATGTCTGGGGGCAGGTCAAATTCAAGGCGATGGGAGTTGGCATCGACCGGCTGGCCAGTGGCGAAACGATCCTGCATGTCTGGTTCAGCGACACGGCTGATACGGCCCCGCCCGAACTGCACGGCAGCCAGAAAGATGACCGGATCGACGGCACCGGCTTCAGCGACCTGATTCTGGGGCTGAAGGGGGCAGATATCCTCAAGGGTGGCGGCGGGCGCGACCTACTCGATGGGGGCAAAGGCCGCGATGTGCTGACCGGGGGCGACGGGCCGGATACCTTCCGCTTTGCCGATTTCGGCGGCGACCGGCTGACCGATTTCACCGCGGCCGACCAGATCGCGCTCAAGCGCAGCGTGTTCAGCGCCTTGGGCGCCACGGTCGAAGACAGCGAATTCCGGCTGGCCGGCGCGCGCGATGCGGATGATCACCTGATCTATCAGGCCCGCACCGGCAAGCTGTTCTACGATGCCAATGGCGACGGGGCAGGGGGGATGACGCTGATCGCCATTCTCGACGGGGCCCCCGATCTGTCGGCCAGCGATTTCCTGATGGTCTGATCGCAAAGAAAAACCCCCGGCCAAACGGACGGGGGTTGATCTTGTCAGACGGGTCGCCCCGTCCAGCTTTCAGACACGTCTACTTAAAGACCGCCTTCACGCTGCGCCTTTTTACGCGCGAGTTTGCGCGCACGGCGGACAGCTTCGGCTTGCTCACGGGCTTTCTTGACCGACGGCTTCTCGAAATGTTGCTTGAGCTTCATTTCGCGGAACACGCCTTCGCGCTGGAGCTTCTTCTTCAGGGCCCGAAGGGCCTGTTCGACGTTATTGTCACGAACGCTGACCTGCATGTGGTTGTCACCACCTTCCTAAGCTAGAGTTGCACTGATGTGCAGGCTCGCGCCCCATAGCAAAGCGCGCAGGCCTTGTCTACCGTCTGCCCGGAAAGGAGGCCCGATGGACCCGGAAAACACCCTTCACGCCACGCGCGAGGCCGTTCTCGACGCTGCGGTGCCGCATGTGCCCTTCGATGGCTGGTCTGCGGCCACCCTCAAGGCCGCTCTGGCCGATTCGGGTGTGGCGCCCGCGCTGGGTGCCGCACTGTTCCCGCGCGGGGCGCTGGATCTGGCGCTGGCCTATCACCGGCGCGGCGACCGGCGCATGGCCGCGCAGCTTGCCGAGATGGATCTGGCCGCGCTGCGCTACCGCGACCGCATCGCCGCCGCCGTCATGGCCCGGCTCGATCTGGTCGAAGACAAGGAACTGGTGCGCCGCGGCTCCACCCTGTTCGCCCTGCCGCAGAACGCCGCCGAAGGCGCGAAAGCAATCTGGGGCACTGCCGATGCGATCTGGACGGCGCTGGGCGATACGTCGGAGGATGTGAACTGGTATTCCAAACGTGCCACGCTCTCTGCCGTCTACTCCGCCACCGTGCTGTTCTGGCTCGGCGATGACAGCCCCGGCCATGAAAACACCCGCGATTTTCTCGATCGCCGCATCGGCGACGTGATGCAGATCGAAAAGCTGAAAGCCGGGCTGCGGGAAAACCCGTTGTCCAAGGCGCTGCTGGCCGGGCCATTGAGGCTGCTGGGCCAGATCCGCGCCCCCCGCACCCCTGACGATCTTCCCGGAAGCCTGAAAGACCAAGCATGAGCCTCTCGCCACCCCACACGATGCAAGCCATTGAAATCACGTCTCCCGGTGATCCCGAGGTGCTGCAACCCACCGAAGTGACCGTGCCGGTGCCCACCCATGGCCAGATCCTGATCAAGGTGGCCTATGCCGGGGTCAACCGCCCCGATGCGCTGCAACGCGCGGGCCTTTACGCGCCGCCGCCCACCGCCTCGCCCCTGCCGGGGCTGGAGGCGTCGGGCGTGGTCGCTGCCGTCGGCCCGGGCGCCAGCCGCTGGAAGGTGGGCGATATGGTCACTGCCCTGCTGCCCGGGGGCGGCTATGCCGAATATGCCAAATGCCACGAAGACCACGCGCTGCCCATCCCCGACGGGCTGACCCTGCGCGAGGCGGCCTGCCTGCCGGAAACCTGCTTCACCGTCTGGTCGAACATCGCCATTCGTGGCGGGCTGGTGGCGGGCGAGCGGTTCCTCGTGCATGGCGGGTCGTCCGGCATTGGCACGACGGCGATCCAGATGGCCCGCGCCATGGGCGCCCGCGTCTTCACCACCGCCGGTTCGGCCGAGAAATGCGCCGCCTGCCTCGCCCTCGGGGCCGAACGTGCGATCAACTACCATGACGAGGATTTCGTGCCGATCCTCAAGGCCGAGGGCGGCGCCCATGTCATCCTCGACATGGTGGGGGGCAGCTATCTGCCCCGCAATATCAAGGCCTTGGCCGATGAGGGCCGCCTTGTACAGATCGCCTTCCTGCAAGGATCGAAGGTCGAGCTGAACTTCGCCGAGGTGATGATGCGCCGGCTCACGATCACCGGATCGACGCTGCGCCCGCAAAGCGATTATGCCAAGGCCCGCTATGCCCGCCACCTGCTCAAACATGTCTGGCCGATGGTCGCGCGCGGCACCCTGCGCCCGGTGATCGACAGCGAGTTTTCCCTGGCCGATGCCGCCAAGGCGCATTGGCGGCTGGAAAGCTCGGGCCATATCGGCAAGATCGTGCTGAAGGTCGCCGGGTAATCCCCCGATTTTTCTGCGAAAAATCGCAGGCCCCTCGATCCGGGGGGCCTCTCCGATCCTTCGCAGAAGGATCGGCGCCGCTGCCTATTCGCCCAGCTTGGCGTGCACCTCGTCCAGATCAATCTCGCCGATCGGCAGTTTGTTGGCCGGATTGTCGAAATCATATTTGAAAAGCTGAAAATCGCGCTTGTAGATCTCCCACACCAGATGGCGCGACAGATCGTCGAAGTAATCCTCCACCGGATGCAACCGCGCCGGGCCATGCCCTTCGCTTTCGTTGAACTTCGGGATCTTCTTCAGATCGACCTTCTTCTTCACCTTGATGTTGTCCAGAACGTGCTGCATCCCCTCGTTGAACGTCTCGGTGAAGAAGATGTGGTCATAGCGCCCGCCATTCACGATGAAGGTGGACACATGGCCCGACATGGCCGACCAGTGGATGTCCGGCTCCATCGGTTTCTTCCAGCGGATGGTGTCGCGCGCGAACAGAAGAAAGCGGCGGAAGCTGGCGATCTGGTCGAACTCCTGCTTGCCATCGTCGCCGCCGACCTCGATCCCGTATTTCTGCACCAGCAGCGGCACGAGGTTGCCGCGATAGCGTTTGCCATTGCGCTGGATGCCGCAGATCTTGTCAAAAAAGCTTGAAAGGATGCGCGTGTATGGGTTGCGCACGCAGGTGAAGGCATAGCTCTTGTGCGCCTTCACGTTCCGCTCGATCTTCGGCTGGCTGGCCTCCATGCTCCATTTGTGCATCCCGGTGGTGGCATCATGGATGTCGCCGTCAAAGAATTTCCCGTGATCGGAATAGAACATGATCTGCCCGATGGTGGAGCAGGCGCATTTCGGGACGACCCGATACACCACACTCTCACTCTCCGTCATCCAGGTGCCGGGAAACCCCATCTGCCACGCCTCCAGTGCCTCAAGCGCCGCAGGGTCCGCAGCACCTTCTGATTATCCTGAGAAAAAGCAAACAATCTCTGTCTTTTCAATGACCCATAAAGCACTTTATGGAAACACTGTCTGGGATGAAACGGGTAGAGTTTCCTGAATGGCGCGAATTGCTTACATTCTTCTGTGCCACAAGGATCCCGAGGGCATCATCGCCCAGGCCCAAAGGCTGACCGAGGCGGGCGATTACATCGCCATCCATTTCGACGCCCGCGCCAAACGCGCCGATTATGACCGCATCCGCAACGCCTTGGCCGCCAACCGCTCGGTCACCTTCGCGGCCAGACGCCTGAAATGCGGCTGGGGCGAATGGAGCCTGGTCGATGCCTCGCTGCAGGCGGTGCGCGCCGCCGTTGCGGCCTTTCCGCGCGCCACGCATTTCTACATGCTGTCGGGCGATTGCATGCCGGTGAAAACCGCCGAATATGCCCATGATTTCCTCGACCGCGACGATGTGGACTATATCGAAAGCTTCGATTTCTTCACCTCCGACTGGATCAAAACCGGCATCAAGGCGGAACGGCTGATCTACCGCCACTATTTCAACGAACGCACCCAGAAATGGCTGTTCTACACCGCGATGTCGCTGCAACAGCGTTTCGGACTGGAGCGCAAGATCCCCGCCGACCTGTCGATCCAGATCGGCTCGCAATGGTGGTGCCTGCGGCGGCGCACGGTGGAATGGCTGCTGGAGTTCTGCGACCGCCGCCGCGATGTGATGCGTTTTTTCCGCACCACATGGATTCCCGACGAGACCTTCTTTCAGACCCTTGTGCGCCATCTGGTGCCGCAGCATGAAATCCGCACCCGCACATTGACCTTCCTGATGTTCACCGATTATGGGATGCCGGTGAATTTCTACAACGATCAGTATGACCTGCTGACCTCGCAGGATTACCTGTTCGCCCGCAAGATCTCACCCGATGCGAAAGAGCTGAAAGACCGGCTGGGCAATCTCTACAACGCGACCGGCGTGCGCTTCCCCATCTCGAACGAGGGGCGCAGCCTGTATAAATTCCTCACCGGGCGCGGTCGGATCGGTCGCCGCTTCGCGCCGCGCTTCTGGGAAACCGAGGCCAGTCTGGGGCGCGAACGCACCCTGCTGATCGTCACCTGCAAGAAATGGCATGTCGCCAAGCGGCTGGTCGAACGGGTGCGCCAGGTCACCGGCCTGCCTGCGGTGGACTATCTGTTCAACGAAGCCTCCACCCCGCTGCCCGATCTGGGCGGCATCCAGAGCACGCTGGAAAAGCGCACCCGCCATCGCCGGGCGCTGATGCGCATGTTGTTCGATTATTGGAAGTCCGACCGCCTGATCGTCTGTATCGACCCGGCAAATGTCGATCTGATGCAGGATTTCTACAACGACAAATCAACCGTGCGCCTGCTGGAAATCGAATGCGATTTCACCGACGACTATCTGATGGGCCATGCCCGCCGCGTCGGCCTCGCCTCCGACAACTCGCCCCAGGAAACGGTGGAGCGGCTGCTGCCCACCATCCGCTACGATGTGCGCTTTGAAAGCGACCGTCTGCGCGATGCCGATTTCGAGAACTTCCATCGGATGCGGCAATCTGCGAGTGTCGAAGAGAATACCGGCCCGCTGGCCAGCTTTCTCGGCATCACCGCCGAAAAGGCCCGCCAGATCGCCGCAACCGACTATCTGTTTGTGGACTGACACCATGCCCTATGATTACGACCCGCAAAACATCTTCGCCCGCATCCTGCGCGGCGAAATCCCCAACAAGACCGTGCTGGAAACCGCGCATACGCTGGCCTTCCACGACATCCGCCCGCAGGCGCCGGTGCATGTGCTGGTGATCCCGAAAGGGCCCTATGTCACCTACGATCATTTCGCCCGCGATGCATCGGATGCCGAAATCGTCGATTTCCACCGCGTGGTGGCGCAGGTCTGCGCGATGACCGGCGTGCAACCGGGCGAGGGCGGGGCGGGCTTTCGCGGCATCACCAATGCGGGCGAGGCCGGGGTGCAGGAAGTGCCGCATTTCCACATGCATATCCTCGGTGGCCGCCCGCTGGGCCGGATGCTTGCCCCCGCGGCCTGAGCGCGGCGCCGCAATCCGCAGCTTCCGGGTCGCCTGACCCACCCCTTTGCCGCCAGTCTGGCGGCAAAGGAGAGCGCCATGATGCTGCATTTCACCCCACTGCCCACCGCCGCCGTCCGCGCCTTGCAGGCGGGCGGCCCCGATGCCAACGGCCAGCCGCCCGAACGCGCGCTGTCTGACGGCCCCGGCACCCCCTGCCGCCATTGCCTGCGGATGATCCCGCAGGGGGCGGGGATGCTGATCCTTGGCTACCGGCCCTTTCCGGCACTGCAACCCTATGCCGAATCTGGCCCGATCTTCCTGTGTGCCGATCCCTGCCCGGCAGGCGGCGGCCCGTCACTGCCGGAAATCCTCGCATCGCCCGATTACATCCTGCGCGGCTACAGCCGGCAGCACCGCATCGTCTATGGCACCGGCGCGGTGGTGCTGACCGGCCAGATCCTGACCGAGGCGGCGGCGCGGTTGGCCGATCCGCGCGTGGCCTATCTGCATGTGCGATCTGCCCGCAACAATTGCTACCAATGCCGGATCGACCGCGCCTGACCCCGCCCCGGATCTGACAGGCCTCTGGCGGTGATCCGGCAGAGCAACCGGGCCTGTGGCCCGGTTGCACGACGGTCCTCGCCGATCCGCCTGCGGCAGATCGGCTCAGGTTGCCTCCGGCAGGGGGTATTTTTACAAAGAAGAAGGGGTCAGTGCGCGGCGGACCAGCTTTGCCCCTGACCGGCCTCGACCGTCAGCGGAACAGACAGATGCACCGCCGGGGCCGCCGCCGCCTCCATCACCTCTTTCGCGGCTTGGGTCAGGGCGGCGGCATCGGCTTCGGCCACCTCGAACAGCAGTTCGTCATGCACCTGCAACAGCATTTTCGCATCCAGCCCGGCAATCGCCTGCGGCATGCGGATCATCGCGCGGCGGATCACATCCGCCGCCGTGCCCTGAATCGGCGCATTGATCGCGGCGCGTTTGGCAAAGCCCGCGCCCGGCCCCTTGGCGTTGATCTCTGGCGTATGGATCTTGCGCCCGAACAGGGTCTGCACATAGCCATGCGCCTTGGCGAAGGCGATGGTGTCGTCCATATAGGCGCGGATGCCGGGGAAACGCTCGAAATAACGGTCGATGAATCCCTGCGCCTCGCCGCGCGGGATGCGCAGGTTGCGGGCGAGGCCGAAGCCGGAAATCCCGTAGATCACCCCGAAATTGATCGCCTTGGCCTGACGGCGGATCTCGGGCGTCATCTGGTCCAGCGGCACGTTGAACATTTCCGAGGCGGTCATTGCATGGATGTCATGCCCCTGTTCAAACGCCTGTTTCAGCGCCGGAATCCCCGCCACATGGGCCAGAATGCGCAGCTCGATCTGGCTGTAGTCAAGGCTGACCAGCACCCGCCCCTCTGGCGCCACGAACGCCTCGCGGATGCGGCGGCCCTCTTCGCTGCGCACCGGGATGTTCTGCAGGTTCGGGTCGGTCGAGGCGAGCCGCCCGGTATTGGCCCCGGCGATGGAATAGGACGTATGCACCCGCCCGGTTTCCGGGTTGATATGGTCTTGCAGCGCGTCGGTATAGGTGGATTTCAGCTTCGACAACTGCCGCCAGTCCAGCAGCCGCGCCGCCAGACGGGCGCCCTGCGGCTGGCTGTCTTCCAGCGTGGTGATGTCTTCCAGCACATCGGCGCCGGTGGCATAGGCGCCGGTCTTGCCCTTCACCCCGCCGGGCACGCCCAGCCGGTCGAACAGAATCTCGCCCAACTGTTTCGGGCTGCCTACATTGAACGGCCCGCCCGCCAGTTCGTGAATCTCCGCCTCCAGCCCCGCCATCTTTTGCGCGAAAGCGTTGGACATGCGCGACAGCGTATCGCGGTCCACCTGAATGCCGTGCATCTCCATCTCGGCCAGCACCGGGATCAGCGGGCGCTCCAGCGTCTCGTAGACCGTGGTGACCTGCGCGCGATGCAGGCGCGGCTTGAACAACTGCCACAGGCGCAGCGTCACATCGGCATCTTCGGCGGCATATTTCACCGCATCGGCCACTGCCACCCGATCAAAGGTCACCGCCGATTTGCCCGACCCGATCAGATCCTTGATCGGGATCGGCCGGTGGTTCAGATAGCGCTCCGACAGCTCGTCCATGCCGTGATTGTGCAGCCCGCCATGCATCGCATAGCTCATCAGCATGGTGTCGTCGATCGGCGCGACCGTGACCCCCAGCCGCGCCATGATCTTGGCATCGTATTTCATGTTCTGGCCGATCTTCAGGATCGACGGGTCTTCCAGCACCGGCTTCAGCGCCGCCAGCACTTCCGCTAGCGGCAACTGCCCCTCGACCAGACTGTCCGAGGCGAACAGATCGCCCCCCCCCGCCCGGTGCCCGATGGGGATATAGCAGGCCCGCCCGGCCTCGACGGCCAGCGAGATCCCCACCAGATCGGCGCGCATCTCGTCCAGCGAAGTGGTTTCGGTGTCGAACGCCACATAGCCCCGCGCGCGGATGCGTGCGACCCATTCCGCCAGCGCCTCTGCCGTGGTCACCGCCTCATAGCCCGCCGCCTCAAACGGCAACACTTCGGGCGCCGCCACCTCGGCCTCGGGCGCCGCCTGCGCCACCGGGGCGGCCACTTTCAGACTGTCCGCCACCCGTTTGGTCAGCGTGCGGAACTCCATCTCCGTCAGGAAGGGCAGCAGCACCTCCGGCTCCGGCGCCAGCACCTCAAGGCTTTCCAGCGAGAAATCCAGCGGCGTTTCGCAATCCAGTTGCACCAGCCGCTTTGATACCCGGATCAGATCGGCATTGTTCACCAGCGCCTCGCGCCGCTTGGGTTGCTTGATCTCGCCCGCCCGGTCCAGCAGGGTTTCCAGATCGCCATATTCGGTGATCAGCAGCGCCGCCGTCTTGATGCCGATCCCCGGCGCGCCCGGCACGTTATCGACCGAATCGCCCGCCAGCGCCTGCACATCCACCACCCGCTCCGGCGCCACACCGAATTTCTCGAACACCTCGTCGCGGTCGATGGTCTTGTTCTTCATCGCGTCGAACATCACCACGCCATCGCCGATCAACTGCATCAGATCCTTGTCGGAACTGATGATCGTCACCCGCCCGCCCGCGTCGCGCGCCTTGCACGACAGCGTGGCGATGATGTCATCGGCCTCATAGCCCTCGGTCTCGATACAGGCGATGTTGAAGGCCCGCGTCGCGTCGCGGGTCAGCGGGAATTGCGGGCGCAGGTCTTCCGGCAGTTCGGGCCGGTTGGCCTTGTAGGCGGGGTAGATCTCGTTGCGAAAGGTTTTCGACGAATGGTCGAAGATCACCGCCACATGGGTCGGCGCGTCCGGGCCCTTGTTGCCTTCGACATAGCGGAACAGCATGTTGCAGAACCCCGCCACCGCGCCGATCGGCAGCCCGTCGGATTTGCGCGTCAGCGGCGGCAGCGCGTGATAGGCGCGAAAGATGAAGGCCGATCCGTCGATCAGATGCAGGTGGCACCCCTTGCCGAAGCCTTGCTGGTCACCCGTCATTTTCCGCCCCTCTGCACGCCGTTCCATGCCAGTATTGCCACGAAGCCGCGCGGGCTTCCACCCATCGGGGCAAAGTCAGGGGAGGGGAGAGATGCGGAGACTGCTTTGGGCCTTGGCCGGGCTGGTGCTGGGGGCAGGGGGCGTGCTGCTGGCGGGTATCGCCTTGCCCTATGTCACGCCCATTTCGCAGGCCGAGGGCGCCTATGCCATGGGGCTGGTGTTCTTCTGGGTGCCGGTCGGGGCGATCTTCGGCGCGATCCTTGGCGCGCTGTTCGGACCGCGGCGGCGCTGAACCGCGGCGCTGAACGCTTGACGGCGCCCGCCAAAAGCGGCAGGTTTCGCGCCATGCTGACCCGGAACGCCTCTTTCTCGTTTTATTGGCCCGACGCCACATAGGCGGCCGGTCAGCGATTCATGCCAATCATCTGACATCAGGCCGCCCGCAAGGGCCGCTCATGTCACGCTCCCCTTGCGGACCGCCCCCGCAAAGGACGCCCCATGATCCCCGTCACCATCCACCCCGCCGCCGCCCAAGACCTGCCCGAAGTGCATCGCATGTTGATCGGCCTTGCCGCCCATCACGGCGATGTCGCCACCATCACGCCTCAGGCGCTGGCCCGTCTGGCGCTCAACGCGCCGCAGGCCCGGTTGCTGGTTGCCTGTGTCGATGACAGCCCGGCGCGGCATCCGGTGGGCTATGCGTTGCTGATCCTGCGGCAGAACGCCCTCACCGGCGCCGCCAGCTATGTGATCGACCAGCTTTATGTGCAGGAACCGTTCCGCCAGCAGGGCGTGGCGCGTGCCCTGATCGCAGCCGCGCGCGATCTGGCGCAGGGTGAAGGGCGGGCCGCGCTGGTCATTGGCGCGCCGCCTGCAAATGCCGCAGCCGCCGCAGCCTGTCGCGCGATGGGCCTGACCGAGCTTCCCGCCACCGGCCCGCGCTTTGCGGTGGCGCTGTAAGCCGCGATGGCCAAGGCGCAATGGGTAAAATGGGGCGGGGTAAAGGGGGCGCCTCAGCGCGCGCCCCTCAGCCCCAGACCCACAGCGACAGCCGCAGCGCCTGGGGCGTCGGGGTCCAGCGGCCCAGCGGCACGCCTGCGGCGCGCAGCGCCTCGCCCATCCAGACATTGCAGGTGCGCAGCGCCGAAAACCCGCTTCGCCCGGCAAAGAACGCATCCGCCTGCGTCAGCCCCGGCGCCTTCACCAGTTCCGGCGCGCCCAGTTCGGCACTGATTCGCGCCAGCAGCGCCGCATAGCCCGTCGGTGTCAGCCGCAGCCGCGTCACCTCGGGCGCGTCGCGCAGCGCAAACCGCCCCCAGGCCTCCAGCCGCAGCACCGAGGCATCGCCCGCAATGCCCTTGGCCACCGCCCGCAGCGGCAGGTCGCCATAACCGCCGCCCGCCGTGTAAAACTCCCGCGCGCCCCAGCCGACCAGCAGCCAGCCCGCCTCGGGCGAATCCACCGCCACCCCGGCCTGCGCGGCAAAGCCGAACCGCGCCCGCAGATCGGGGGTCAGCGGCAACAGCAGGTCATAATGGATCGGCGTGGCGATCAGCCCGATCTCCACCGTGGCCTCGCCCGTCTGCACCGCCACCGGCGCCGGGATCAGCGCCCCCGCCAGCCCAGCCAACCCCCACAAGGCCGCCACGAAAAAGGGCGCGGCCAGACCCATGCCCAGCCAGCGCCCCCAAAACCTGAAACGACTGCGTTTCCGCTCAGTGGTCGTCATGCGCGTGATCGCGGTCGATCACATAGCGCTTGTCGCAATAGCCACATTCGACAAAGCCACTATCCTGCGGAATGGACAGCCAGACGCGCGGATGGCCCAACGCGCCTTCACCCCCGTCGCAGGCCACTTTCCACGTGGTGACAACCTGGGTTTCCGGCGCTTCAATCGACATGGCTGATCCTCTTGGAATGGCTGGCCCGCAGGGGCCGCGTTCGCGCCATTCTAGCGATCCCGCCCCGCGCGGCAAGGCCGAAGCCGCACTGCGGCATCACGCCACCAGCCGCGCCACGATCCGCCGTGTCACCGGCGCCACGACCAGCACTGTCGGAAAGGCGATGGCCCAGGCCAAGGCCCAGCTTCCCATCCAGTTGCCAAAGAACCCGGGCACCGGGCCAAGCGCGCGCAGGGTGGCGATGCCGCTGACGATGCAGGACATCAGGCCCGACAGGATCAGGCCGAACAGAACGGGGGCAAAACGGGCGGGGATCATGCGGGGCCTCGGGGCAGGGCGTGCGCAAAAAAGGCACGACGGGGGGTGTACAGGGGGTGTACGCTTGTCAGACGCCGGTCACCCCGTCAATTCCCCCGCCGGGATCACCGGAAAGAACTGCCCGGCGGATCGGATGCCGAACCAGTCCGCCCCCTCATGCGGGGCCGTCTCGCCGATCTCGACCAGCCGGTAAAAGCTCTTGCGGTCGATCCGCGCCTCCAGCCCGCGGCGGATCATCACATAGGGCGCAGGCTCGCCCGTGGCCGCATCCCGCTCCACCCGCAGCGGGTGTTCGGGGCCTGCGGTGGCGGTGTCTCCGACATTGGTCGTGAAGGTGATGACCCGGCTATCCCCTTCACCTTCCACGGAAAAATCCACCGCGATGAAGGGCACATCCTCCACGACGATGCCCACCTTCTCCACCGGGGTGACCAGAAAATACTTTCCCTCCTCCAGCTTCAGGATCGAGGCGAACATCTTCACCATCGGCAGCCGCCCGATCGGTGTGCCCTCGTGAAACCACGTCCCGTCGCGCGCAATCCGCATGTCCATGTCGCCGCAAAACGGCGGATTCCACAGATGCACCGGCGGCGGCCCCATTTTCGAGGCCTTCTGCACCGCTTCCATCAGGTTTTCGCCCCCCGGTTTCACGATCATTTGTGCCCCCTCCGCGTTTGTCATTTGTGCCCGGTCAACCAATTCGCTCTAATAGCGAAGTATAAACTTCTGAGGAGGAATGTCATGGCCGAGGCGCTGGTGCAGCAGATCGAATCTCTGGGGGACCGGCTGGTCGCCGCCAAGGCCTCGATCGACAAGCGCTTCATCGGGCAGGAAAAAGTGGTGGATCTGGTGCTGGCCGCGTTGCTGTGCGGCGGGCACGCGCTGCTGGTGGGCCTGCCGGGGCTGGGCAAGACCCGCCTCGTTGACACTCTGTCAACGGTCATGGGGCTGCGCGGCAGCCGAATCCAGTTCACCCCCGATCTGATGCCCGCCGACATTCTGGGCTCCGAGGTGCTGGAAACCGCCGCCGACGGCACCCGCGCCTTCCGCTTCATCGAAGGCCCGATCTTCTGCCAGCTCCTGATGGCCGACGAAATCAACCGCGCCAGCCCCCGCACCCAATCCGCCCTGCTGCAAGCCATGCAGGAACAAGAGGTCACCATCGCCGGCCAGCACCGCCCGCTGGGCCGCCCCTTCCACGTTCTGGCCACCCAGAACCCCATCGAACAGGAAGGCACCTACCCGCTGCCCGAAGCCCAGCTTGACCGGTTTCTGGTGCAGGTTGATGTCGAATATCCCACGCGGGCGACCGAACGCGACATCCTTCTTGCCACCACAGGCTCCGAAGAAGCGCAGGTTCATCAAGTGTTTAGCGCCGGTGAACTGCTAGAGGCGCAATCCGTGATCCGCCGGATGCCGGTGGGCGAAAGCGTGGTCGAGGCGATCCTTGATCTGGTCCGCGCCTGCCGCCCCGGCGAGCCGGAGGGCGCGGCTCTGGCCGATACGCTGAGCTGGGGCCCCGGCCCGCGTGCGGCGCAGGCGCTGATGCTGACGGTGCGGGCAAGGGCGCTGCTGGACGGGCGGCTGGCGCCTTCGGTGGCCGATGTGGCGGCCTTGGCGCGGCCGGTGCTGACCCACCGCATGGCGCTCAACTTCGCGGCGCGGGCCCGGGGCGAAAGCCTTGGCGCGGTGATCGACCGCGTGACAGCCCGCAGCCTCGGGATCGAGGCCGCGGCGTGAGCCTGACCGCCGATCTGCGCGGGCGCGCTGCCGCGCTGGGCCAGACCCTGCCGCCCTTGCTGGCGGCGGCGGATCATCTGGCACAGGCGGTGATCCTGGGCGATCACGGGCGCAGGCGGGCGGGGATGGGCGATGAATTCTGGCAATATCGTCAAGCCCATAGCGGTGACAGCGCGCGGATGATCGACTGGCGCCGTTCGGCCCTGTCCGACACGCATTTCGTGCGCGAACGCGAATGGCAGGCGGCGCAAAGCGTGTCGCTCTGGGTCGATCCGTCGGCCTCGATGCGGTTTTCCGGCGATAAATCCCGCCCGCCCAAGGCCGACCGGGCGCAACTGCTGGCGCTGGCGCTGGCGGTGCTGCTGCTGCGCGGCGGCGAACGGGTGGGGCTGCTGGGGGCCGAGACGCCGCCCCGGTCTGGCCGGGCGCAGGCGGAACGGTTGGCGCTGGCGTTGACCGCCGAAAGCGCCGAAGATTACGGTCGGCCCGAAACCGCAGGCGTGCCGCCGCATGGCCGCGTGGTGCTGATCTCGGATTTCCTGGGCGATCTGGCGGGGGTCGAAGCGGCGCTGGCGGCGGCCACGGATCGCGGCGCGCGCGGCGTCATCCTGCAAGTGCTTGATCCGGCAGAGGAAGATTTTCCGTTCGACGGGCGCACCATCTTTGAATCCATGTCCGGCGCGCTGCGCCATGAAACCCTGCGCGCCTCGGATCTGCGCGGGCGCTATCTGGTACGGCTGGCCGAACGCAAGGCGCGACTGGCCGATCTGGCCCGCGCTTCGGGCTGGCACATGCTGACCCATCACAGCGCGGCCCCGCCGCAACCCGCGCTGCTCTGGCTTTACCGCGCGCTGGAGGCGGCGCTCTGATGTTCATGCTCGGCCCCCTTGGTTTCACCGCCCCGCTGGTTCTGCTGGGCCTGATCGCGCTGCCTGTGCTGTGGCTGTTGCTGCGCGCCGTGCCCCCGGCGCCGATCCGCCGCCGCTTTCCCGGCGTGGCGCTGCTGCTGGGCCTGCGGGATGAGGAGGCCGAGGCCGACAAGACACCGCTCTGGCTGCTGTTGCTGCGCGCGGCGGCGATCGGGGCGGCGATTCTGGCCTTTGCCGGGCCGGTGCTGAACCCGCAACCCGTTGAACCGGCAAGCGATCTGCCACTGCTGGTGCTGATGGATGGCACCTGGGCCGATGCCGCCGACTGGCCGCGCCGGGTGGAACGCGCGCAGGTGTTGGTCGAGGCGGCGGGCCGCGCCGGGCGCACCGTGGCGCTGGCGCGGCTGAGCGACCGGCCCGAACTGCCGTTGTTCCAATCCGCCGATGCGGTGGCGGCGCGGCTGGCCGGGATGCAGCCGCATCCTTTCGGCCCGGTTGATCTGGCGGGCTGGGCGGCCCTGCTGCAACAGGCCGGGGCCGTGGAAACGGTCTGGTATTCCGACGGGCTGGACTGGCCGGGGCGCGCGGTGTTGCAAGCCACGCTGCTGGATGCCGGTCGCCTGCGCGTGTTCGAGGCGCCGCGCCCGTTGCTGGCGCTGCGCCCGGTGCGCTTTCAGGATGGGGCGGTGCAGATCGTCGCGCTGCGCCTGCCCGCGGCGGGCGAACAGGCGGTCGAGGTGTCGGCCCGCGGGCTGGACCCTTCGGGGATCGACCGCGAACTCGCCCGCGCCACGCTTACCTTTGCCAGCGGCGCGACCGAGGCGGAGACGGCGCTGGAACTGCCGCCTGAACTGCGCAACCGTCTGACACGGTTCGAGATTTCTGGCACCCGTTCTGCCGGGGCTGTGACGCTGACCGATGACAGCCTGAAGCGGCGCAAGGTGGCGCTGATCGGCGGCGGCGCCGATGCCGAGGGGTTGCTGCTGCTGTCGCCCACCCATTACCTGCGGCAGGCATTGCAGCCGGTGGCCGATCTGCTGGAAGGCGGGTTGAAGGATGTGCTGCAGGCCAATCCCGATGTGATCGTGCTGACCGATGTGGCGCGCATGACACAGGCCGAAAGTGACGGGTTGGCGACATGGGCGGCCAAGGGCGGGCTGCTGCTGCGCTTTGCCGGGCCGAAACTGGCGGCCTCTGACATTGGGCGCGGCGCGGCGGACCCGCTGCTGCCGGTGCGCCTGCGCGAAGGCGGGCGCAGCCTTGGCGGCGCGATGAGCTGGGGCGACCCGAAGGCGCTGGCGCCCTTTGGCAAGGACAGCCCGTTCTTCGGCCTGCCCATCCCGCCCGAGGTGACGGTGAAGGCGCAGGTTCTGGCCGAACCCGACCCCGATCTGGCCGCGCGCACCATCGCCGCGCTGGCCGATGGCACGCCCTTGGTGACGCGCAAACCCATCGGGCAGGGGCAGGTGGTGCTGTTCCATGTCACCGCGAACGCCGACTGGTCTTCGCTGCCGCTGTCGGGCCTGTTCGTGCAGATGATGGAGCGGCTGGCGGTCTCTACCCGCCCCGGTCAGCCAGAGGCGGGCGATCTGGCCGGGCGGATCTTTGCGCCGGAACGGGTGCTGGATGCCTATGGTGCGCTGCAGGATCCGGGCAGCTTGCCGGGCGTGGCGGGCGAGGATCTGGCGCAGGCGCAGCCCGGCCCCGCGCTGCTGCCGGGGCTTTATGCCGACGAGGATCGCCGCGTGGCGCTGAACGTGATCCGGCCCGATACCGCGTTGTCCCCTGCCGTCTGGCGTGCCGGGGTGCGGCAGGATTGGCAGGAGGCGCTGCAGGAACGGGCGCTGAAGGGCGTTTTCCTTGCCGGGGCGCTGCTGCTGCTGCTGGCCGATGTGCTGGCGGCGCTGCGGGTTTCGGGGCGGCTGTCGGGGTCGCTTGCGGCGCGGCTGTGTGTGGCGCTGCTGGCGCTGGGGCTGGCCCCCGAGGCGCGCGCGCAGGACGACGGTTTCGCCATTGCGGCGACGACCGAGGTGCGGCTGGCCCATGTGCTGTCGGGCGACCGCAAGCTGGACGATCTGGCCGATGCGGGCCTGCGCGGCATCGGCGCCCGGCTGTTCGAACGCACCACCATTGAGCCCGCCGAGCCTATGGCCGTGGACATCGAACGCGACGAACTGGCGTTCTTTCCCTTCCTCTACTGGCCGATCAGCGCCGATGCGCCGCTGCCGTCGGTCGCGGCCTATCAGAAGCTGAACCTCTATCTGCGCAGTGGCGGCATGATCCTGTTCGACACCCGCGACGCCGGCATGGTGGGCGGCACCTCGCTTGAGGCGAAGCGGCTGCAACTGATCGCCTCCGGCCTCGACATCCCGCCGATTGCGCCGATTGCGCCCGATCATGTGCTGACCCGCACCTTCTATCTGCTGCAGGATTTTCCGGGGCGCCATGACGGCCCGATCTGGGTGGAGGCGCCGCCCCCCGATGCCGTGCAGGCCGAAGGCATGCCGTTCCGCAGCCTGAATGACGGGGTGACGCCGGTGGTGATCGGCGGGAATGACTGGGCGGCGGCCTGGGCGATGGATGACCGGGGCATCCCGCTTTACCCCGTCGGGCGCGGCAGCGCGGGCGAGCGGCAGCGCGAGATTTCCTATCGCTTCGGCATCAACCTCATCATGCATGTGCTGACCGGCAATTATAAATCCGATCAGGTCCATGTGCCTGCGCTGCTGGAAAGGCTGGGGCAATGAACGGGCTGTTTTCGGGCGCGCTGGTGTTCGACCCGCATCTGCCCTGGCTGCTGATCGCCGGGTTGGCGGGGCTGGCGGCGGTGTTGGTGGTCTATGCGCTGTGGCGCGGGTTGCCGGGCTGGCCCCTGCGCGGGGCGGCGGCGCTGGTGTTGCTGATCGCGCTGGCCAACCCCTCGTTGCAAGAGGAAGACCGCGCGCCGCTGTCGGATATCGTGATCGCGGTGGTGGACCGCACGGCGAGCCAGTCTGTCGGCACCCGCACGGCGCAGGCCGATGCGGCGCTGGCGGCGCTGCGGGCCGAGGTCGCGGCCCTGCCGAATACCGAATTGCGCGTGGTCACCGTGCCGGATGCGCCGGGCGATGGCGGATCGCAGGTCATGGCCGCACTGGCCGAGGCGCTGGCGCAGGAACCGCGCGCGCGGGTGGCGGGGGCGGTGATCCTCAGCGACGGGCAGGTGCATGATCTTGATCTTGCACCGCAAATGCCCGCGCCGCTGCATCTGCTGCTGACCGGCGCGGCCAAGGATTGGGACCGCCGCCTGATCGTCAAGAACGCCCCGGCCTTCGCCATCATCGGCGAGCCGGTGACGCTGACGCTGCGGATCGAGGATCATGGCGCGGTGCCGGCCGATCTGGCGGGCGTGGCCGAACTGTCCATCGCGGTGGATGGCGGGGAGCCGCAAATCTATAGCGTGCCGGTGGGCGAAGATCTGGACCTGCCGGTCACCCTGCCGCATGGTGGACAGAATATCCTGCAATTTCAGGTCACTGTCAGAGAAGGCGAGTTGACGGACCGCAACAACGCCTCGGTCACCGCCATCAATGGCGTGCGCGACCGGCTGCGCGTTCTGCTGGTGTCGGGCGAACCCCATGCCGGGGAACGGGTCTGGCGCAACCTGCTGAAATCCGACCCTTCGGTCGATCTGGTGCATTTCACCATCCTGCGCCCGCCGGAAAAGCAGGACGGCATCCCGGTGGAGGAACTGTCGCTGATCGCCTTTCCGACGCGGGAACTGTTCGTGGAAAAGATCGACGAATTTGATCTGATCATCTTTGACCGCTACCGGCTGCGCGGCATCCTGCCCACCGCCTATCTGGAAAACGTGCGCGATTATGTGCGGCGCGGCGGCACGGTGCTGGTGGCGGCGGGGCCGGAATTTGGCACGGCGGACAGCCTCTGGCGGTCGCCTTTGGCCGAGATTCTGCCAGTGGAGACCACCAGCCGCGTGCTGGAAGGGGGCTTTCGGCCCAAGCTGACGCCGCTGGGCGAACGGCATCCGGTGACGCAGGGCCTTGATGCGCTGGCACCCGAGGCGGGCTGGGGCCGCTGGTTCCGCCAGATCGAGATTTCGGCCCGCCCGGCGGGGCAGGTTGTGATGGAAGGCGCGCAGGGCAAGCCACTTCTGGTGCTGGCGCGCGAGGGCGAGGGGCGGGTGGCCGTGCTGGCCTCGGATCATGCGTGGCTTTGGGGGCGCGGCTACGAGGGTGGCGGCCCGCAGTTGGAGATGTTGCGGCGCCTGGCCCACTGGATGCTGAAAGAGCCGGAGCTGGAGGAAGAAACGCTGGTGGCCGAGCCGGGCGAGGGCGCGATCCGGGTGATCCGCCGCACGCTGTCGGAAACACCGCCCGGCCCGGCAGAGCTGACGCGACCCGATGGCAGCGTGGCGTCGCTGGATCTGCCGCAGGTCGGCCCCGGCCACTATCAGGCCGAGGTCGCGGCGCCTGGGGTGGGGCTGTATCGGGTGACGCAGGGCGATCTGGAAACCGTGGTCGCCATCGGCCCGCCTGCGCCGAAGGAGTTCGAGGAAACCATCGCCAGCGGCGAGAAACTGGCGCCGCTGGTGGCGGCAACGCGTGGCGGTGTGCTGCGGATCGAAGCGGGGATGCCCGATCTGCGCGCCGTGGCCGAAGGGCGGGTGGCCGCCGGGCGCGGCTGGATCGGCCTCATCCCGCGCGGCGCCTATGTGACGCAGGATATTCGCGTGGCGGCCTTGCTGCCCGGTTGGGCCTGGCTTGTTCTGGCCGCCGCGTTGATGCTGGCGGCGTGGCTGCGCGAAGGGCGGCTGGTGCGGCGGCGGGCCTGAGCTAGTCGGGCTTCGCCAGATCAGGCTCCGCCAGCCGGGCCACGATGGCGCGCCGCGATTGCGAGGCAAATTCGCGCCGGGCCACGGTGGCAAAGGTCGCCGTCATGGTGACAAACAACCCCACCGGCCCCAGCAGCCAGCCCATCGCCCCCAGCGCATAATACACCGCCCGCAGCCCGCGATTGTAGTTGCGCGCGGCGGTCACATTCACCTCGGCGGCGCGAGCGGCGCGTTCAAAGGCATGGGGGTGGTGCGGGTCATTCGGCACCGAGGCCATCAGCACCGAGCAATAGCCGAACAGCCGGTGCGACCAGACGAATTTCAGAAAGCCCGACACGACGAACAGCAGCACGAAGGCGACCTTGGCCTTCAGCAGCAGCAGCGGATCGGGATGCAGCTCGAAGCTGAGCGCCAGACCTTGCAGCGGCGTGGTATCGGCCAGCAGGGCCAGCCCGCCACCCAGCGCGAACAGGCAGGTGGAGGCAAGGAAGGTGATCCCCTCGCGCAGTCCGCCGACAATGGTCGCATCGAATATCCGCGGCTGCCGGGTGACGAATTCGCGCATCCAGTCGCGCCGGTAATGTGCCATGATCTCGGATACCGAGGGGCGGACGCTGTTGGGCCGTTCGATCAGCCGTTGCAGCACGGCGATCCCGGCCATCGAATAGCCGATTGCGGCGTAATCGCCGGGCGAGAACAGGGCGGTGAGGCTCATCAGATCCATGCCCCTGTGTAGCCGCTTCGCTTTCGCTTGCCAAATCGGCAAATTGGTTATATTAATTTACCAGTCGTGAGGAGGCGCGCCATGGATATGCCAACCCCGAGCCTGCAGATCCTGTCGCGCAAGGCGCGGATCGTGGAGCGATTGTTGGAGGTGCTGCCCGCCGACGCGGTGGTGCATGACCCCAACGAGGTGCGCGCCTATGAATGTGATGCGCTGTCGGCCTATCGCTGCCCACCCCTTGCCGCCGTTCTGCCGCGCGACACCGCCGAAGTGGCCGCCGTGCTGCGGGTGTGCTTCGAGGAACGCGTGCCTGTCGTGCCGCGCGGTGCGGGCACATCCTTGGCCGGGGGGGCGCTGCCTACGGCGGATTCGGTGATTCTGGGCGTGGCGCGGATGAACGGGGTGCTGGAGGTCGATTACCCGAACCGCTTCATCCGCGTGCAATCGGGCCGCACCAATCTGAGCGTGACCGGAGCTGTGGAATCGGACGGGTTCTTCTATGCCCCCGATCCGTCGAGCCAGCTGGCCTGCGCGATTGCCGGCAATATCGCCATGAACTCGGGCGGGGCGCATTGCCTGAAATACGGGGTGACGACCAACAACCTGCTGGGCGTGACCATGGTGCTGATGGATGGCACGGTGGTCGAGATCGGCGGGCCCTGGATGGATGCGGGCGGGCTGGATCTGCTGGGCGTGGTGTGTGGATCGGAAGGGCAGTTGGGCGTGGTGACGGAAGCCACGCTGCGCATCCTGCCGAAACCCGAGGGCGCGTTGCCGGTGCTGATCGGGTTCAACGAGTCCGAGGTGGCGGGGGCCTGCGTTTCCGACATCATCAAGGCGGGCGTGCTGCCCGTGGCGATCGAATTCATGGATGGCCCCTGCATCAAGGCCTGCGAGGCCTTCGCCAAGGCGGGCTATCCCGATTGCGAGGCGCTGCTGATCGTCGAGGTGGAGGGATCGGAGGCGGAAATCCGTCACCAGCTTGGCCTGATCACCGAGATTGCGCGCCGCCACAACCCCGTGGAAATCCGCGAGGCGGCGGACGAGGCGCAGGCCAAGCGCATCTGGCTGGGCCGCAAATCGGCCTTTGGCGCGATGGGGCAGATCAATGATTATATGTGTCTGGATGGCACGATCCCGGTATCGAGCCTGCCGCATGTGCTGCGCCGGATCGGCGAGCTGTCGCGCGACTATGGGCTGGATGTGGCGAATGTGTTCCATGCCGGGGATGGCAACATGCATCCGCTGATCCTCTACAATGCCAACCTGCCGGGGGACCAGGAAAAATGCGAGGCGCTGGGGGCCGACATCCTGCGGCTGTGTGTCGAGGTGGGCGGCTGTCTGACCGGCGAGCATGGCGTGGGGATCGAGAAGCGCGATCTGATGGAGGTGCAATATGGCGCCGCCGATCTGGAGGCGCAGGTGCGGGTGAAGGATGTGTTCGATCCGCGCTGGTTGCTGAACCCCGCCAAGGTGTTTCCGCTGCATGTGACCGCCGGGCGGCGCGCGGGTTGAGAACGTCGGGGGCTGTCTGCCCCCGGACCCCCGAGGATATTTTCAGACAGAAAATGGAAGATGTGATGCGCCCGGAAAATGAGGCCGAGCTGAGTGAGATGGTCCGGCATGCGCGCGGGCCGCTGGCGGTGCGGGGGGGCGGCACGCGGGGGCTGGCCGCGCGCGGGGCGGTGGTTCTGGAGACCTCGGGCTTGTCGGGTGTGCGGCTGTATGAGCCGGGGGCGCTGACGCTGGTGGCCGGGGCGGGCACGCCAGTGGCGGAGATCGAGGTGGCGCTGGCGACGGAGGGGCAGAGGCTGGCCTTCGAGGTGCCGGATCTGCGGCAGGTGCTGGGGCGGGCAGGCGCCTCGACCATCGGTGGGGTGGTGGCGGAAAATGCCTCGGGTCCGCGCCGGGTGCAGGCGGGGGCGTGCCGGGATTTTCTGCTGGGCGTGCGCTTTGTCGATGGGCGGGGCGATGTGCTGCGCAATGGCGGGCGGGTGATGAAGAATGTCACCGGCTATGATCTGGTGAAGCTGATGGCGGGCAGCCGGGGGCGGCTGGGGGTGTTGACCGAGGTGGCGCTGAAGGTTCTGCCCAAACCCGAGGCGGAGGTGACGCTGGCCTTGCGCGGTTTGAGCGATGCGCAGGCCGTGGCGGCTTTGTCGGCGGCGCTGGGATCGCCCTATGAGGTGAGCGGGGCCGCGCATCTGCCGGGGCAGGGGACGTTTTTGCGGATCGAGGGGTTTGCGGGTTCGGTGCGCTATCGCTTTGGCGAACTGGCGCGGCTGTTGCAGGGGTTTGGCGTGGCGGAGGAGGTGCCCTCGCCCTGGGCGGCGATCCGCGATGTGGGGCCGCTGGCGGCGGTGGCGGGGGATCTGTGGCGGCTGTCGGTGAAACCGTCCGAGGCGCCGGGGATCGTGGCGCGGATGGGGGCAGAGGCGGTGATCTATGACTGGGGCGGCGGGTTGATCTGGGCGCGCATGGCGCCGGGTGCCGATCTGCGGGCGCGGCTGGGGGTGTTTGCGGGCCATGCGACGCGGCTGTCGGGCGCGCCGGGCATTGCCGCCTTGCCGCCGGAAGCGGCGCCGGTGGTGGCGCTGAGCGAAGGCCTGCGGGCGCAGTTCGATCCGCGCGGGATTTTCGCGGCACCCGAGGAGGTTTGATCCATGCAGACGCATTTCACCCCCGAACAGTTGCGCGACCCCGGCATCGCCCGCGCCAACGAGATCTTGCGGACCTGCGTGCATTGCGGCTTTTGCACCGCGACCTGCCCCACCTATCAGGTGCTGGGCGACGAGCTGGACAGCCCGCGCGGCCGCATCTACCTGATCAAGGAGATGCTGGAGACCGGGCGCCCCGCCGATGCGAAGACGGTAAAGCATATCGACCGCTGCCTGAGCTGCCTGTCCTGCATGTCCACCTGCCCGAGCGGGGTGCATTACATGCATCTGGTGGATCAGGCGCGCGAATATATCGAGCAGACCTACAAGCGGCCCTTCACCGACCGGGCGCTGCGCTGGGTGCTGTCGCGGGTGATCCCTTATCCGGGGCGGTTCCGGCTGGCGCTGCTGGGGGCCAAGATGGCGCGGCCCTTTGTGCGCTTGCTGCCCGACCGGCGGCTGCGCGCCATGGTGGCGATGGCGCCGAAACAGGTGCCCGCCGTCAGCCGCAATGACGATCCGCAGGTGTTTGCCCCCCTCGGCGCGCGGCGGATGCGGGTCGCCCTGCTGACCGGCTGTGCGCAAAAGGCGCTGAATACCGATATCAACGATGCCACGATCCGCCTGCTGCGGCGGCTGGGCTGCGAGGTGGTGGTGGCCAAGGGCATGGGCTGCTGTGGGGCGCTGACCCATCACATGGGGCGCACCGGCGAAAGCCATGCGCAGGCCGGGGCCAATATCGCTGCCTGGATGGCGGAAAAGCGCGAGGGCGGGCTGGATGCGATCGTCATCAACACCTCGGGCTGCGGCACGACGGTGAAGGATTACGGCCATATGTTCCGCAACGATCCCGCCGCCGCCGATGCGGCGGAGGTTTCGGCGCTGGCGATGGATGTCAGCGAGGTTCTGGTGAAGATCGGCCTGCCGCAGGGCGCCCCCAAGGGCCTGCGCGTCGCCTATCACGCCGCCTGTTCGCTGCAACATGGCCAGCAGGTGAAAACCGCGCCGAAAGACCTGCTGAAACGCGTGGGGTTCGAGGTGGTGGAACCGGCCGACAGCCATCTGTGCTGCGGCTCGGCCGGCACCTACAACCTGCTGCAGCCCGAAATCTCGGCGGAACTGAAGGCGCGCAAGGTGAAGACGCTGGAGGCGAAGGCGCCGCAGGTGATCGCGGCGGGCAATATCGGCTGCATGATGCAGATCGGATCAGGCACCGGCATCCCGGTGGTGCATACGGTGGAACTGCTGGATTGGGCCTTGGGCGGGCCGAAACCGCAGGCCCTTGCCTGAGGCGCGGAAATGCCACATTCCTGCCGGGCTGCGCTGCGATAAGCTGTCGCAGACGGAGGTTCCATGCGCCTGATCGCCACCCTTGCCCTGAGCCTGTTTGCCCTGCCGTTGCAGGCCGAGGATGCAAGGCTGCACAGCCTGCAGACCGCCAATGACAGCCGCGGCTGGGATGCGGTGGGGCGGATCAATCTGGGCAAGAAGGGCTTTTGCACCGGCGCCCTGATCGCGCCGGATCTGGTGCTGACGGCGGGGCATTGCCTGTTCGACAAGGACACCGGCGCGCGCATCGACCCGGAAAAGATCGAGTTTCTGGCGGGCTGGCGCAATGGTCGGGCCGCCGCCTATCGCGGGGTGAAACGCGCGCTGGCGCACCCGGATTTCGTCTATGGTGGCGCGGAAAAGCTGGCACGGGTGGCGCATGACATCGCGTTGATCCAGCTGGATCAGCCGATCCGCCTGCCCTCGATCCAGCCCTTTGCCACCGGCGCGCAGCCAAGGGCTGGCGATGCGGTGGGGGTGGTGTCTTACGGCAAGGGGCGGGCCGATGCGCCCTCGTTGCAAGAGGTGTGTTCGGTGCTGGGGCAGCAGCCAGACATGCTGGTGCTGAGCTGCGATGTCGATTTCGGATCGTCGGGCGCACCGGTCTTTGCGATGAAGGACGGCGCGCCGCAGGTGGTTTCTGTCGTGTCGGCCAAGGCCGAGGTCGAGGGGCGCAAGGTGGCGCTGGGCACCTCTCTGGAGGCGCCGCTGGCCGATCTGCGCGCCGAACTTGCGCTGGGGGTGACGGTGCGCCCGGGCAGCGTGCGCGTGCTGTCGGGCGGCAATGCCGGAAATTTTCAGCGGCCCTGATCCCTCTTGAAACCACGCGCGGCGCTTCCCAAGTGAGGATTGCCGGGTGCCATGACGGGCCCGGAACCACCGCCCGCCCGCTGCAAACGGGGGGCATGAAAATACATCGCTCGATGAGGATGACCATGCGCAACCTTGATTTCGCACCGCTTTACCGTGCCACCGTGGGCTTTGACCGGATCGCCGATCTGATGGACCGGGCGCTCAGCGCCGATGTCGCCCAACCCACCTATCCGCCCTACAATATCGAAAAGACCGCCGAAAACGCCTATCGCATTTCGATCGCCGTCGCGGGTTTCACCCCCGAAGAGCTGAATGTCGAGGTGCGGGATGGCGCGCTGTTCGTCACCGCCCGCAAGGCGCCGGAAGAAGGCAACCGCAATTTCCTGCATCGCGGCATCGCCACCCGCGCCTTTGAACGCCGCTTCGCGCTGGCCGATCATGTGCGCGTGACGGGGGCGGCGCATGAACACGGGATGCTGCATATCGACCTCATGCGCGAAACGCCCGAGGCGCTGAAACCCCGCCGGATCGAGATCGCCCGCCCTGCCGCGCCCGTCGCGGCCCGGCAGGTCGAAGGCAGCGTGAACTGAAACCACGCGGGATCAACGGGGGCGCGCCGGGCAACTGGCGCGCCCCTTCCATTCTGTGCGCGGGGTGCAAACCGCGATCAACGCCCTTGTCATCGCCGCCCATCCTGCCGATATGCGATGCACCTGCAGGAGGATGTTGATTGGATCGAGTGACATTGCCCGAACGCCCCGACTGGCGGGCCGAGGCGGAGAGGTTGGGCTTCACCTTTGCCGATATGCACGGCGCGCCCTATTGGGACGAAACCTCCGCCTACCGCTTTACCTTGGCCGAGGTGGAAGATCAGATCGAAGACCCGGCGACCGAACTGCACGCGATGTGCCGCGAAGCGGTGTCGCGGATCGTTGGTTCCGAGGCGCTGATGGCGCGGATGGGCCTGCCCGAGGCGCATTGGGGCCTGATCGCCGACAGTTGGCAGGCGGGCGAGCCAGAGCTTTATGGGCGGCTGGATCTGGCGCATGACGGGCAGGAGCCTGCCAAGTTGCTGGAATACAACGCCGATACGCCAACCTCGCTGTATGAAAGCGCGTCGTTCCAATGGCTGTGGCTGGAACAGCAACTGGCGGCAGGGGTGCTGCCCGAAGGTGCAGACCAGTTCAACCGCATCCACGAGGCGCTGGTGGAACGGTTTGCCGAAATCTTTGCCCCCGATACGGATGTGCATTTCGCCGCAGCCGCAGGCAATCCCGAAGATTACGCCACAGTCGAGGCGCTGGGCTGGGCCGCGCGCGAGGCGGGGCTGGGCGCGCATTACACCGATCTGGAACAGATCGGGCTGACCGCGCAGGGCCAGTTTGCCGATTCCGAAAGCCGGGTGATCGGTACGCTGTTCAAGCTGTACCCGTGGGAAGACCTGCTGGCCGATGAATTTGCCGCCCATCTGGCGGGGTCCGGCTGCCGCTTCATCGAGCCGCCGTGGAAGGCGCTGCTGTCGAACAAGGCGATCCTGCCGATGTTGTGGCAGTTCTTCCCCGGCCATCCCAACCTGCTGCCCGCCTATTTTGCCGAGGATGTGACCGCCGGTCGCGCCTCCGGCGCTGCCGAGGCGCTGGCAGCGGGGCATGTGGAAAAACCGATCTTCTCGCGCGAAGGGGTCGGGGTGCGGATCGTCGAGAATGGTCAGATGCTGGAGGCGTCGGGCAATGCCGATTACGACCGCCACCCGCGAATCCTGCAGGCCTATCATCCCCTGCCGCTGATGGGCGGGATGCGCCCGGTGATCGGCGCCTGGATCGTCGGCGAAACCTGCGTGGGCATGGGCCTGCGCGAGGATGCCAGCCGGATCACGCAGGATCTGTCCCGCTTCAAACCGCATTTCATGGAAGGATGACGACGCGATGAAACGCTCTCGCCATGTGGCGCTGACCCTGCTGGGGGCTGCCGCCTTCGGCCTCGCCGCCTGTCAGGAAGAGGCAACCGAGGCGGCCAGCTTTGCCGATCTCGACAGTTGCCTGGCCGCCGCCAGCGATGGCGGCTGGTTCACCGAGGCCGATTGCAAGACCACCTTCGCCGAGGCGCAAGTGCTGCACGAGGAAACCGCGCCGCGCTATGAAAGCCGCGAACTGTGCGAGCAGGAACATGGAGAGGGCGCCTGCGGCGGTGACAGCGTGTCGGGCGGGGGCGGCGGGTTCAGCTTCATGCCGCTGCTGATGGGCTACATGATTGGCAGTGCGCTGGGCGGCGGGCGCCCGGTGGCGCAGCCGGTGATGGCGCGGGCAGGGGGCGGCTTCACCACGCCGGGTGGCACTGCCGTTTCCAATCTGGGGGGCGCGGGCAAGATGCCTGCCAGCGCCTTTGCCAAGGCGCCCATCACCAAGGGCCTGCCGCCGATGACGCAGGCACAGGTGCAATCGCGCGGCGGGTTCGGTGGGTCTGCCGCGCCGCGCAGCAGTTCGGGCGGATAAGGAAAGGGGGCGCTCGCGCCCCCTCTGGCCTTAGGCCATTCACCCCCTGAGAGTATTTGGACCAGGATGAAAGGGGGAGGTTTCTTCCCCCTTCGCCGGTCAGATGCTGAGGCAGATGTATTTCATTTCGAGATAGTCTTCGATCCCGTGATGGCTGCCTTCGCGGCCAAGGCCCGATTGCTTGACCCCGCCAAACGGTGCGACCTCGGTCGAGATGATGCCGGTGTTCACGCCGACGATGCCATATTCCAGCGCTTCCTGCACCCGGGTGATCCGGCCCACATCGCGCGCGTAGAAGTAAGAGGCGAGGCCGAAGATCGTGGCATTGGCCTTTTCGATCACCTCTTCCTCGGTGTCGAACTTGAACAGCGGCGCCAGTGGGCCGAAGGTTTCTTCATTCGTCACCAGCATGTCATCGGTCACCCCGGCGACCACGGTCGGCTGAAAGAAGGTGCCGCCCAACGCGTGCCGCTGGCCGCCGGTGATGATCGAGGCGCCCTTGGCCAGCGCATCGGCGACATGTTCCTCGACCTTTTCCACCGCATCCATGTTGATCAGCGGCCCGGTGGTCACCCCCGCCTCCAGCCCGTCGCCGACATTCAGCTTGCGCACGGCGGCCGACAGCTTTTCGGCGAAGGCATCATAAACCCCGGCCTGCACGTAGATCCGGTTGGCGCAGACGCAGGTCTGGCCGTTGTTGCGGAATTTCGAGGCCATCGCACCCTCGACCGCCGCATCCAGATCGGCATCGTCGAACACGATGAAGGGCGCGTTGCCGCCCAGCTCCATCGAGCATTTCATCACCTGATCCGCGGCCTGACGCAGCAGGATGCGGCCCACTTCGGTCGATCCGGTGAAGGTCAGCTTGCGCACCGCGTGGTTTTCGCAGAATTCCTTGCCGATGCCGACGGCGCCCTTCTTGTCAGAGGTGACGACCGAGAACAGGCCTGCCGGGATGCCCGCGCGTTCCGCCAGAACAGCCAGCGCCAGCGCCGACAGCGGCGTGTCTTCGGCCGGGCGGGCGACGAAGCCGCAGCCTGCCGCCAGCGCCGGGCCGCATTTGCGGGTAATCATCGCATTGGGGAAGTTCCACGGCGTGATCGAGCCGACCACGCCGATCGGCTGCTTGATCACGGTGATCCGCTTGTCGCGCATATGGCCGGGGATGGTTTCGCCATAGATGCGCTTCGCCTCTTCGGCGAACCATTCGATGAAGCTGGCGCCATAGGCGATTTCGCCCTTGGCTTCGGCCAGCGGCTTGCCCATTTCGGCGGTGAGGATGGCGCCCAGATCATCCTGATTGGCCATCATCAGGTCGAACCACTTGCGCAGCACATTGGCGCGTTCCTTGCCGGTGCGCGCCGCCCATTCCTTCTGGGCGATCTGCGCCGCCGCAATCGCCCGGGCAGTTTCGGCCCGGCCAAGGTTCGGCACCGTGCAGATCACGTCGCCGCGCGCGGGGTTGCGCACCTCCATCGTCGCGCCGTCATCGGCGTCGATCCAGGCGCCGGCCACATAGGCCTGCGTCACCAGCAGCGACGGATCCTTCAGGCGGGCGCGCAGATCGGTGGCGGAATCAAGCATGGGAGTCTCCTGACTTCAATTTGGCGCATGGTGATCCGACTGCGCTGCGCTGTCCAGTTCGCCGGCGGCAGAAATCCAAAGAATTCCGTCATTTTTGATCAAATACCTGCGGGCCGCAGGATCAGCTCTTGGCGTGCATCCGTTCGATATAGCCGCGCATCTCTTCGGCCTCGTGGCGGGCATCGCGCAGGCCCTCCATTGCGGCGCGCAGTTCGGCCTCGGTCTGCGACAACTGGTTCATCAGCTCTGACTCGCGCTGTTCGACATAGAGCAGCGCCTGATCGCGGGTTTCCTCGGCCTCGTGCAGCGATTGCGCCAGACGGTCCAACTCCCCCATATCGCTGGCTGAAACGCGGCGGAAGCGGTGCACCAGCCAATTGGCGAACCAGCCCAGCGTAAAGGCCAGCATCAGCACGATGGCGGTGGCGACGACGAATTCATTGCGGTTCATGCGGAATGTCCTGTGGCGTCACGGAAAGCGGCGGTCAGTTCTTGGTCGGGCGGGGTTTCGGGCGCAGGGTGATCTTGTCGGGCGCGACCGAGGGGCTGGTATCCTGAGAGAAGTCGGGGCCTGCCTCTGCGGCAGGCGGGGCGTCGGGTTTGGCGGAGCCCGCTGCGTCGGCGGGGGGCGCGGCTGCGGGCGCGCTGCCTTCCAGCAGGGTGAACTCGATCCGCCGATTGGCTTCGCGCCCTTCTTCGGTGCCATTGTCTGCGACCGGCAGCCCTTCGCCATAGCCCTTGGCCACCAGCCCGGCCACAGGTGCGTGACGGCCCTGCAGCGCCAACAGCACCGCCTCGGCCCGCGCCTGGCTCAGCGCCAGATTGCCATCGACCGAGCCCTGCGCATCGGTATGCCCGGCGATTTCAAGCTTCAGTTCCGGGCAGCCTTTCAGGATCTCGGCCAGCGCATCCATCGTGGCGCCATCTTCCGGCGTGATCTCGGCAGAACTGGGCGGGAAGGTGATCTTGCGCTTGGCCATCACCGCGTTCAGATCCGCCGCACATTCCTCGGGGCTGGGCAGGGCGGCGAAAGGATCAAACGCCTCGTCATAGCGCACCGCCACCTTGAAGCTCTTGCCCTGACCCAGCTTGTCCGACAGGATCTGCGCCACCCGCGCCCGCCCGTCCGGCTTGCCGGTGGTGCCCGAGAGCTCCACCGTATCCGCCCGCACGGTCAGCGCGCCGTCATGCAGTTCGGCCAGCGCCTCCAGCCCGGCCAGCACGCGCAGCGGCCAGCCGTCTGGCAGTTCGGGGTCGAACCGCGTCGCGGTATAGACATTCGCCGCGCCGAATTGCGCCCGCGCATAACTGTCCACCGCCGCTTTCAGCAGTTCGTCGGTCAGCCGGCCGCGCAGTTGCACCTTGCCTTCGGGCGACAGGCTGGCGGTGAATTCTGCCGGGCCCTGCAAGGCGGCAGTGGATTTCGGCGGCAGCGTGGCCTTCAGCGAAAACACCTGTGGCAGGGCGGCCTGCAACTCGCCTACCACACGGTCGAAGGTGGCCTGCGATGTGTCGGGGCTGGCCAGCAGCGTGACATCGGCATCCGAAAAGGTGATCGTGCCGCCGCCCAGCTCGGCCACGGCACTGATCCCGGCGGTGGTGGCCTGCGCCCAACTGGGCGTCGGCACGCCAAGGCCCACGGTGCAGATCGCCGCGCCCTCGATCCCCGCCGCCGTTCCCGCCTGCAGGATCAGGTCGCGCGCGCGGTCGGTATCGGCAGAACAGGCATCAAAACGCGCGCCCTCGGCATCCTTGATGAAGCGCAGGGTGAACGGCGTCAGCACCGGGCGCGGCGCGGAAATATCGACGCTGACCGCCAGACCGGCGGGGCGGATCTTCGCCAACTCAGCCTCCAGCCGCCGTTTCTGCGCATCGCTGTCGGAAATGGCGATGATCGCCACCTTGTCCGCCGCGACCGAGATCTTGGAGCGGGGCAACAGCTTCAGCGCCTCGGTGCCGAATTTCAGCGCGGCCTCCCAGCCCTCCGGCGGCGGAAAGGCGGCGGTTTCCAGCATGTCCGACACGGGCAGGCCGCCCGCCAGTTCCGTCACCACATCCGACAGCGGCTTTACCTCGGGCGCATCGGGGGCAGGTGCCGCCGGATCCGGCTCCACCGGGGCTGGCAGCAGCCCGATCAACGAGATCCCGTCGGTGTTGCGCAGCATTTCCACCGAAAAGCGCGGCGCCTCGATCGCGCGCACCGGCGCCACATCCATCCGGTCGCGCACCCGCGCGCTGTCCACCACCGTGCCCGCGATGTTGATGACGCGAAATCGCGCCGCCTCGTTCGGGGCGGTGCCGACGATGCGCACCTGCAACCCCGAGGCGCGCACCTCGGGCCAGGTGATCCCCTCGGTCATCAGGGCGGATCGCACGGCGGCGACCGACCGGCTTTCAATCAGCCCCGTGCCCGTCCAGGCCGTGACAATCGCCACCACCCCCGCCGAGACGAAGGCAGCCGTGGTCAGCAAGGAGGGCGGGAGTCGCATGGGCATGGCTTTCGCAAGCGGGTGTCATGGGTTCATTAGGGCGATCCCCGCCCCGGATCAATTAAACCAGCGCCGCACCGGCAAGAAACAGCGCAAGGATCAACCCGGCATCGCGGTTGGACCGGAACAGATGCAGGCAGCGCGCCGGGTCGGTGGTATCCAGCCGCGACATCTGCCAGCCCAGGTGCCAGCCAAAGGCCCAGACGCCGCACAGCCCCAGCGCCAGCGGCAGCGGCCCCTGCGGCAGCAGCGCCAGTACCACCGCCAGCGCCGCCAGCAGCACCGAAAGTGCCAGAAACACCCGCAGCGCCGTGCCGGTATGCGCATCGCCAAACAGCCGCGCGGTGGATTTTACCCCGATCAGCGCGTCATCCTCCTTGTCCTGATGGGCATAGATCGTGTCATAGAACAGCGTCCAGACGATCCCCGAGGCCCACAAGGCCACCGCCGCCGGCGACACGCTGCCCGCGTGGGCCGCCCAGGCCAGCAGGGCGCCCCAGTTGAAGGCCAGCCCCAGAAACACCTGGGGCCACCAGGTGAACCGCTTGGCAAACGGATAGATCGCCACAAGCGCCAGTGACCCCACGCCCAGCAGGATCGCCGTCAGGTTATAGGTGAACAGGATCGCAGCACCCGCCAGTGATTGCAGCCCCATCCAGATCAACGCGCCGCGCACGCTCACCTGCCCCGAAGGGATCGGGCGCGACCGTGTGCGCGCCACCCGCCCGTCGAACTCGCGGTCTGTGATGTCGTTCCAGGTGCAACCCGCACCGCGCATCAGCGCGGCACCCAGCGTGCAACTGGCTGCGATCCACAGATCCCACAGCCGGAACCCCGCCGGATCGGCGGCGGCGGCCAGCGCCAGCCCCCAGAAACAGGGCAGCAGCAGCAGCCATGTGCCGATGGGCCGGTCGGCCCGGCTCAGCCGCAGATAGGGCCGCGTGGCGGGCGGGGCGAGCCGGTCCACCCAGTTGCCCTGCACGGCATCGGCAACGCTCTGGTCGGCCACTGGCGTTTCGTCGCGCTGTTGCATAGGCTTGGCCCCATGATGACGGATGCAAAAATCAGGCTCTATGTAGATCACCCGCTGGCCGGGGGGCAATCGGTTCCGCTGGATGCCGATCAGGCGCTCTACCTCTTTTCGGTCATGCGGCTGCAACGGGGGGATGCGGTGCTGCTGTTCAACGGGCGGGACGGCGAATGGCGGGCCGAAGTGGCCGAGGCGACCAAACGCCGTGGCGTGCTGATCTGCCGCTCGCAGACCCGGCCGCTGTCCCCGTCCCCCGACCTGTGGCTGCTGTTCGCGCCGGTGAAAAAGGCCGAAACCGTGTTCATCGTCGAAAAGGCCGTGGAACTGGGCGTGGCGCGGCTTTGCCCGGTGCAGACCGCGCGCACCAATGCCGACCGGCTGAACCGCGACCGGATGCAGGCCAATGCGCGCGAGGCCGCCGAACAATGCGGCGCGACGGTGGTGCCCGAGGTGGAGGATCTGCTGCCGCTGGAGCGGCGTCTGGCCGACTGGCCGGCAGAGCGCCGGATCCTGTGGTGCAACGAGGCGCTGGCCGGGGCGGCCACGGTGCTGGCCGGGCAGGCGCGGGGGCCCTGGGCGATTCTGATCGGGCCGGAAGGCGGGTTTTCCCCAGCCGAGGCCGCGCGGCTGGCGGCAATGCCGCAGGTGGTGCAGGCCAGCCTTGGCCCGCGCATCCTGCGCGCGGAAACGGCGGCGGTGGCAGCGCTGACGCTGTGGCAAAGCGCGCTGGGGGATTGGGCGTGATCCGCCCCGATGCCATGGCGGCCCTTGCCCGCTGGCGCGAGGTGGCGCTGGCGGCGGGGATCATTGCGCTGGGGCTTTGGCTGATGGGGCAGGGTGGGCTGATCCTGTTGCCGGTGGGCGGGGCCGTCATCGCGGTCGGCGCGGGCATGGCGCTGCTGGCGCTGCGCCGCCTGCGCTTTGCCCAAGCCCCCGCCGCCCCAGGCCTTGTGGAGGTGGACGAGGGGCAGGTGAGCTATTTCGGCCCGGTCTCCGGCGGCTTCGTGTCGCTGCGCGAATTGGTGGAGCTGCGGCTGCTGGCGCGCGGCGGGCAGCGCTTCTGGCGGCTGAAACAGGCCGATGGGCAGGCGCTGCTGGTGCCGGTCGATGCGACCGGGGCCGAAGGCCTGTTCGATGCGTTCTCGGCCCTGCCGGGGATGGACAGCCAGAGCCTTGTCGCAGCCCTTGATCTTCCGGTCGCTCCGGGCGCAGACGGGGTGCCAGCGTTGCTGCAAGACACGCTCGGCCCGGTGATCTGGCGGCGTGCGCAGCGCCCGGCCTTGACTTGAGCCGCCGCGCGCGCCACCTGTTGGCGCCCGAACCCCAAAGCCAGAGCACGGAGCCTTCCCATGTCCATCCCTCAATCCGGCGGCGGCCAAATCGAGCATTTCTCGCAATTGGCCGAGATGATGGAGCAGGGGTGCAAGCCCAAATCCGATTGGCGCATCGGCACCGAGCACGAGAAGTTCGGCTTCCTTGAGGCTGATCACGCCCCGCTGCCCTATGACGGGCCGCGGTCGATCAAGGCCTTGCTGGAAGGTCTGCGCGACCGGTTCAACTGGCAGCCGGTGCTGGAACAGGGCCATATCATCGGTCTCAGCCGCGATGGCGCCAATATCTCGCTGGAGCCGGGCGGGCAGTTCGAACTGTCGGGCGCGCCGCTCGCCTCGGTGCATGACACCGCAGCCGAATTGCAGAACCATTTCGATGAAGTGCGCGCCGTGACCGAAGGTTGGGGCGTGGGCTTTCTGGGCATCGGGGCCGCGCCGGAATGGTCGCATGACACCATGCCGGTGATGCCGAAGGGCCGCTATCGGCTGATGACAGAATATATGGGGCGTGTGGGCACACATGGCACCCAGATGATGTATCGCACCTCGACCGTGCAGGTGAACCTCGACTACAGTTCCGAAGCCGACATGGTGCAGAAGCTGCGCGTCTCGCTGGCCTTGCAGCCGGTGGCGACGGCGCTGTTCGCCTCGTCGCCCTTCTTCGATGGCAAGCCGAACGGCCATCGCTCTTGGCGGTCGCGCATCTGGCGGGGGCTGGACGATTCGCGCACCGGCATGCTGCCCTTCGCCTTCGAACCCGGCATGGGCTTTCAGCGCTATGTCGATTGGGTGCTGGATGTGCCGATGTATTTTGTCTACCGCGACGGGCAATATATCAACGCGCTGGGCCAATCCTTCCGCGATTTCCTGAAGGGCGAACTGCCCGCGCTGCCGGGTGAAAAGCCCACCCTGTCCGATTGGGCCGACCATATGACCACCGTCTTCCCCGAGGCGCGGGTGAAGAAATACATCGAGATGCGCGGCGCCGACTGTGGCGATCAGGCGCATATCGTGGCGCTGCCGGCCTTCTGGGTCGGGCTGATGTATGATCAGGCCGCGCTGGATGCCGCCTGGGATCTGGTCAAGGGCTTTGACACCGCCACGCGCGAAGAGTTGCGCGTCGCCGCTTCGGTCTCGGCCCTTGC
Organism: Gemmobacter aquatilis; assembly: GCF_900110025.1. GTDB lineage: Bacteria > Pseudomonadota > Alphaproteobacteria > Rhodobacterales > Rhodobacteraceae > Gemmobacter > Gemmobacter aquatilis. Next base: position 72,040 of record NZ_FOCE01000009.1, read on the forward strand.
CGGGCAGGCCGGGGGTGTGAAATTGCTGGATCTGGCGCGCGCGGCGGTGGGTCTGTCCCACGCCGGGCTGGCCGCGCGGGGGCTTGGCGAGGAGCGGCTTCTGGCCCCGCTGAGGGCCAGCCTTGAGTCGGGTCAGGTGCAGGCGGATCGCCTGCTGGCGGCCTATCAGGGCGAATGGCAGGGCAGTCTGGCGCCGATCTACACCGCCGCGCGGCTGTAAGCGGGCGAACAGCCCGCCGATCCTCAGCCAGATGCGCAGCAGCGCGCGAATCATCCCTGTCCCCCTGTCTGATCACTTCAGCATCGGGGGCAGGGGTTACGCTTGGGTTAATCCTTCTTGCCGATCTTCGGCTCGGTCCCGGCGCGCATCCGCTGGATATTCGCGGCATGGCGGTAATAGACCAGCAGGGTCAGGATCATGCCCAGAATCACCATCCGCCCTTGCCCCAGCCCCAGCATCCAGAACGTCGAAGACCCCGCCGCCGCCAGCGCCGCCAGCGACGAGATGCGGAAGATCAGCGCCATCACCAGCCAGGTGGCACAGCAGGCCAACCCCACCGGCCAGGCCAGCGCCAGCACCGTGCCAAGGAAGGTGGCGACCCCCTTGCCGCCCTTGAAGCCCAGAAACAGCGGGAACAGATGTCCCAGAAACGAGGCCAGCGCCGCCAGTTGCGCGGCATCCTCGCCCGCCATGGCCCGCGCGATCAGCACCGCCACACCGCCCTTGCCCGCATCCAGCAGCAGCGTGGCCAGCGCGGCGCCCTTGTTGCCGGTGCGCAGCACATTGGTGGCGCCGATATTGCCGGACCCGATCTTGCGCAGATCGCCCAGCCCCAGCGCCCGCGTGATCACCATGCCGAACGGGATGGAGCCGAGCAGATAGGCCAGCAGCGCCACCAGCGCCAAGGTCGAAAAACCGCTGGTGAGTTCCGGCATCTTATTCTCCCGCTTCAAAAACGGGCGTGCCGCCCACATAGGTTGCCAGAACCTTACCCTCCATCCGCTGCCCGTCAAAGGGGGTGTTCTTCGACTTTGACCGCAGGCGGAACCGATCCAGCACGAAAGGCGCATCGGGGTCGAACAGCACCAGATCGGCGGGGGCGCCCAGGGCCAGCCGCCCCTGCGGCAGGCCCAGACGCCGCGCGGGGTTCAGGCTCATCGCGCGCCACAGTTGCGGCAGGCTCAGCGCCTCGGCATGATACAGGCGCATCGCGGCGGGCAGAAAGGTTTCCAGCGCCACGGCGCCCGAGGCGGCCTCTTCGAACGGCAGGCGCTTGCTTTCCTCGTCGGCGGGGGTGTGCATCGAACAGATCACGTCGATCACCCCCTCGGCCACGGCATCGACCATCGCCAGCCGGTCTTCCTCGGACCGCAGCGGCGGCGTCAGCTTGAAGAAGGTCCGGTAATCGCCCACGTCGATCTCGTTCAGCGTCAGGTGGTGGATCGAGATCCCGGCGGTCACATCCAGCCGGTTCGCCTTGGCCCGCGCCAAGGCCGGCAGGGTGCGGGCCGAGGTCACCTGATCAGCGTGATAGGCCACCCCCGACAGCTCGACCAGCGCCATGTCGCGGTCAAACCCCATGCGCTCGGCGATGGGATGCACCCCCGGCAGCCCGCGCAGCGAGGCGAACTTGCCCGAGGTGACGGCGGCGCCTTTCGACAGGCCGGGTTCCTGCGGATGGCCGATCACCAGCGCGCCAAGGCTGCGGGCATAGGTGAAAGCGCGCCCCAACGCCTTGGTATCGGTGGAAACCGCATCGGCATCGGTGAAGGCCACGGCGCCCGCATCCAGCAGAAAACCGATCTCGGTCATCTCGTGCCCCTGCCGCCCCTTGGTCAGCGCGGCCATGTGGCGGATGCGCACCGGGCTCGCCTCGGCGGCGCGGCGGGTGACGAATTCCAGCACCTCGGGCGTGTCGATGGCCGGGGTGGTGTCGGGGCGGGCGATGATCGTGGTCACCCCGCCTGCCGCCGCCGCCAGCCCGGCGGATTTGAAGCTTTCGCGGTGCCGCTCGCCCGGCTCGCCGATCTTCACGCCCAGATCGACGATCCCGGGTGCCAGACATTTGCCACCGCAATCGACGATCCGCGCCCCTGCGGGCGCCGCGCCGTCGCGGGCCGTAATCACGCCGCCCGAAACGGTCAGGCTGCCGATTTCGTCGGTGCCCGCTTCGGGGTCGATCAGGCGGGCATTGGTGAAATGGAGCGTCATGCGGCACCTTTTTGAACATCGCGGGCGAGGGCAAGCACATGGCGCGCCTCGGCAATCCGCTCGAAGCGCAGGGTCTGCGACCGGGCGCCCTCGCGCCCGGCGAGGCCGGATTGGGTGAAACTCAGCGTCGCGGGGTCATGCCCCTCGATGTCGATGATGGTAGCGGGCGAAAGCGTCAGCGCAGCCCCGCGCGCCGCGATCAGCGGCCAGCGCATTTCGGCCAGCGCGCGGCGGTCGGTCAGGGTATAGCGGGCGAACTTTGCCCGCAGCCGGGGCTGCCAGGCCCGCCAGACCGACAGCTTCAACCCCAGCCCCATGAACACGAACCCCGCCAGCCAGATCAGGCTGCCACTTTCGCGCGCCTTGTCCATCCAGACCATCGAGAAGGCGACGAACACCACCCCGAACAGCAGTTGCGACGGGCGCGAAACATCCAGCGGCGCGCGCGCTTCCGGGCGGCCTTGCCACAGGATCTTTTCGCCCGGCAGCAGGGTCATCGTGCGGTCCTGCCTGCCGCGGTTTCGATCGCGGCGATCACCCCAGGCGCATCGGCCAGATATTTCAGCAGATGCTTGTCGCCACTGCGGCTGACCACCTGCACATCGCCGAAAAACGGCCGGGCCGTGGCAATATCCGCCAGCGCGACGGCCCGCCCGGCGGGGCCAAGCAGGCGCCGGTCGGTCAGCCGCCACTCCGCCGCCAGCGCGTCCGAGGCGACATAGGCCGCGCGGATGCCGATGGCCAGAACGGCGGCAACCGGGCCGACCCAGGGCGAAGGATTGCCGCCAATCAGCAGGGCGGCCCCCGCGACAAAGCCCAGCAGAACCGCCATGATCAGATTGTTGCGGACATAGAGCCGCCGGTCCGGCACAAAACTGGCGCGCAACTGTTCACCCTCTGCCAAGGGCAGGGGGCCGGTGAACAGGCTGTCGCGCGCCGGGCCGGTCACACCATCACCCCGGTGGCCTTGGCGCCGCGTTCGGACCGCAGGTTGCGCGCCAGCAGATCCATGCAGGCCATGCGCACCGCCACGCCCATTTCGACCTGATCCTGAATGACGGACCGGTTGATGTCGTCGGCAATCTCTCCGTCGATCTCCACCCCGCGGTTCATCGGGCCGGGGTGCATCACGATCGCCTCGGGGCTGGCGAAGGCCAGCTTGTCGGCATCCAGCCCGTAGCGGTGGTAATATTCGCGTTCCGACGGGATGAACCCGCCGTCCATCCGCTCTTTCTGCAGCCGCAGCATCATCACCACATCGGCGCCGCGCAGCCCTTCGCGCATGTCGTCAAACACCTCGCAGCCGAATTCAGCCACGCCCGACGGCATCAGCGTCGGCGGCCCGATCAGGCGGATGCGGTTTTCCATCTTGCCCAGCAGGATCAGGTTGCTGCGCGCGACCCGGCTATGGGCGATGTCACCGCAGATCGCCACGGTCAGCCGCTGAATCCGGCCCTTGGCGCGGCGGATGGTCAGCGCGTCCAGCAGCGCCTGCGTCGGATGTTCGTGCTTGCCGTCGCCCGCATTCAGCACCGCGCAATTCACCTTGCTGGCCAGCAGGTTGACCGCGCCGGAACTGGGATGGCGCACCACCAGCAGATCGGGGTGCATGGCGTTCAGCGTCAGCGCCGTGTCGATCAGCGTCTCGCCCTTCTTCACGCTCGATTGCGCCACGCTCATGTTCATCACATCGGCACCCAGCCGCTTGCCGGCGAGTTCGAAACTCGCCTGCGTGCGGGTGGAGTTTTCGAAGAACATGTTGATCTGCGTCATGCCCGCCAAAGCATCAGAGCTTTTTATCGTGCGGCGGTTCAGATCGACATAGCGATCCGCCAGATCCAGCACGGCGCGGATTTCATCGGGCGCCAGATGTTCGATCCCGAGAAGGTGACGGGCACGGAAACTCATGGGGCTCTCCCTCGGCGGCGGGTTTGGGGCCTTATAGGCAGCGGGGGGCGGCGCGGCAAGGGAGGGTGGAAATATCTGGGCGCCCCGGTTGCCGCTGCGGCGCTGCGGGCCTACCCTCGCGCGATGGGAATCGAAACCGACATTCTGGCCGATTGGGACGCCGCCTATGCCGCGCTGCAGTGGCAGCAGGAACTTGGCGCGCTGGATCCGGTGGGCGAGACGCCGCTGAACCGCTATGATCTGGCCGAGCCGGTGCGGGCTGCGCCCGCACCCGCAGCACAGGCGCAGGCCCCGCGCAAACCCGCCGCGCCAACCGCGCCGGTGGTTGCGGCGCAGGTCGATCCCGTCGCCATCGCCGCCCAGGCCGCCGCACAGTCGCCCACGCTGGACGCATTGCGCGCGGCGCTGGCGGGCTATGAGCTGTGCGAGCTGAAGAAAGGCGCGCGCAGCACGGTGTTTGCCGACGGCAATCCGGCGGCGCGGGTCATGCTGATCGGCGAGGCGCCGGGGCGGGACGAGGATCAGGAGGGGCGCCCCTTTGTTGGTCGCGCGGGCCAGTTGCTGGACCGCATGTTCGCCGCCATCGGCCTGCACCGCGACACCCCGGATGCCGAGCACGCGCTGTATATCACCAATGTCATGCCGTGGCGCCCGCCGTCGAACCGCGACCCCACGCCCGAGGAAATGGCGATGATGATCCCGTTCCTGCAGCGCCATGTCGACCTGGCTGACCCCGAGGTGATCGTGGTGATGGGCAATACCCCCGCGCAGGCGGTGCTGGGCAGCCGTGGCATCACCAAGCTGCGCGGCACATGGGCACAGGCCTGGGGCAAGCCGGTGCTGCCGATGCTGCACCCCGCCTATCTGCTGCGCCAGCCGCATCAGAAGCGCGAGGCCTGGGCGGATTTGCTGAGCCTTCAGGCAAGGTTGCGTGGGTGACGGCAGCAAGCAGGGGCTTTGCCCCTCTTGGCCTGCGGCCAATTCACCCCAGGATATTTTCAGACAGAAAATGAAACAGGGCGGGGTCAGCCCCCCGGCGACATCGCCTTGCGCTGGCGGGCGCGTTCCAGCCCCAGTTTGCGTTCGCGCCAGATGATCAGGATGCCGGCGGCGATGATCAGCGCGGCCCCCGCCAGCATGGTCAGGGTGGGCGCCTCGTCGAACACCGCATAGCCGATCGCCAGCGAGAACAGCATCGAGGCATAGTCGAACGGTGCGATCAGCGAGGCATCGGCCTCGCGGTAGCTGGAGGTCAGCAGGATCTGGCCGACACCGCCCAGCAGGCCCGCCAGCACCAGAATGGCCGCTTCGCGCGCCGTGGGGATCACCCAGCCATAGGGCAGGGTGGCCAGCGACAGCACGGTCGCGGTGGTCGAAAACCAGAAGACAATCGCGGCGGTCTTTTCGCCATCCACCAGCTTGCGCACGAAAACCTGCGCCAGCGCCGCGAAAACCGCAGCGCCCAGCACCAGCATCGCCCCCAGCGCCTCGGTATGGCTGGCGGTGCCATCGGTCAGCGACAGGCGCGGCCAGAGCACGATCATCACCCCCGCGATGCCCAAGGCTACGGCCGAGATGCGGAAGGCGCGCACCTCCTCGCCCAGAAACATTGCGGCGAAGATCACGGTCAGCAATGGGCCGGCATAACTGATTGCCGTCACCTCGGGCAGCGGCAGGAAGGCCAGCCCGGCAAAGCCCAGCCCCATCGCCAGCGTGCCCATCACCCCGCGCCACACATGGCCCAGCGGGTTCGAGGTGCCCAAGCCGCCGCGCAATTCGCGCCGTAGTGCCAGCCAGACCACGATCACCGGAATGGCGAACAGCGAGCGAAAGAACACTGTCTGACCGGGGGGCACATGCTGAGCCACCGATTTGATCAGCGCCGACATGACGATGAATACGATCACCGACAGGATCTTTAGTGTAATGCCCCGCAGCGGGCGTTGCGGGGGGCGGGTCGGCTGCATGGCAGGCTCCGTTGTCTGCGCCAATGCGTCGCACTCTGCGCCGCCGGGGGCAAGGGCGAAACGCCGCTTGCCGCGCCTGCGCACATGGGTTTGACTGGCGCAAAAAGGAGTGCCGCCATGACCCGACCGCCGCTTGCCGATCTGATTGACCAAGGGCGCGGGCTGGCGCCCGCCGATCTGGTGCTGCGTGGCGGACAGGTGTTCGACCTGATCTCGGGCGAGTTGCGCGCGGGCGATGTGGCGATCTGTGGCGGCGTGATCGTGGGGGTGTTCGACAGCTACGAGGGGCGTGAGGTCGTCGATGTCACCGGCAAGATCCTCGTCCCCGGCTTCATCGACACGCATCTGCATATCGAATCGAGCCTGGTGACCCCCTATGAGTTCGACCGCTGCGTCACCCCGCATGGCGTGACGACCGCCATTTGTGATCCGCACGAGATTGCCAATGTCGCTGGCCTGACCGGCATCGGCTATTTTCTGGAAGCCAGCGCCCATACGGTGATGGACATTCGGGTGCAACTGTCCTCCTGCGTGCCCTCCACCCATATGGAAACCACCGGCGCGGTGTTGGAGGCGGCGGATATCGCGCCGCTGATGGATCATCCGCGCGTCATCGGGCTTGCGGAATTCATGAACTATCCCGGCGTGTTGATGAAAGACCCCGGCTGTCTGGCCAAGCTGGAGGCGTTTCGCGGTCGCCATATCGACGGCCATGCGCCGCTGCTGTCGGGGCGCGATCTGAATGGCTATATCGCCGCTGGCATCCGCACCGAACACGAGGCGACCAGTGCCCCCGAGGCGCTGGAGAAGCTGCGCAAGGGGATGCGGGTGCTGATCCGCGAAGGCTCGGTGTCGAAAGACCTGCACGCGCTGGCGCCGATTCTGACCGAACGCCACGCGCCTTACCTGTGCCTGTGCACCGATGACCGCAACCCGCTCGACATCGCCGAACACGGCCATCTGGATTACATGATCCGCACCGCGATTGCGCTGGGCTGCCCGCCACTGGCGGTCTACCGCGCCGCCTCGCTGTCGGCGGCCGAGGCGTTCGGGCTGAAGGATCGCGGCCTGATCGCGCCGGGCAAGCGGGCGGATATCGTCGTGCTGGGGGATCTGGCCGCGTGTCGCCCCGAGATGGTGTTCACCGGCGGGGTGCGCGCCAGTGATGCCGCCTTTGCCGCGCGCAAGATCATCCCCCCGGTGGCCCGCCATTCGGTGAAGGCCCCACCGATTGCCGCCAGTGATTTCCGCACCGGCGGCAACCGCATCGACACGCCGGTGATCGGCATCCTGCCCGGCAAGATCATCACCGAACATCTGACCTATGACATTGCGCCGCAAGACGGCGACAAACGCCCCGACATCGCCCGCGATCTGGTGAAGATCGCGGTGATCGAACGCCACGGCAAGAACGGCAACCGCGCCACCGGCTTCGTCAAGGGCTTTGGCTTGCAGCGCGGCGCCATCGCCTCCACCGTCTGCCACGATCATCACAACATCGCGGTGGTCGGCGCCGATTACGCCGACATGGCGCTGGCCGCCAACCGCCTGTCGGAAATCGAGGGCGGATTCGTTGTGGTGGAAGGCGGCAAGGTTCTGGCCGAACTGGCGCTGCCGGTGGCCGGGCTGATGAGCCTTGAGCCGTTCGAGGTGGTCCGCGACCACCTGATCGCCCTGCGCGCCGCCGCGAAATCGCTGGGCGTGGTGCTGGAAGAACCCTTCCTGCAACTGGCCTTCCTCGCCTTGCCGGTGATCCCGCATCTGAAGATCACCGATCACGGCATGGTCGATGTGGACCGGTTCGAGGTGATGCCCTAACGGCGCAGGCAGGCGCTGCCATCGGTCTGCACCGCACCCGTGGGCCGGTAATGGGCCAGCGCGGTGCGGGCAGCCAGCTTGACGAGGCAGGCCAACTCGTCCTCGCGGTCGGAATTGGGGGTCATCAGGCGGGCGGTCACACCAAAGGCAGGCGTGCCCTCATAGGGAATCACATAGCTTTCGGGCGAAATCCCCACGGTGATCTTCACCGTATACAGCCATTGCCGGGCATCCCCCGTGCCAACCCATTGGCCCACATCCGATTCGGGCACGATGTTCACCACCACATCCGCCCCCGGCCCGTTCTTTGCCCGCATCCCCGATTTCGCCAGCACACTGGCCAGCGGCGGCACGAGGTATTCTCCGTAACCGCTGGTATACTGGCTCGACGACAGCTCGATGATATAGCTCTTGCCGTCCAGCGGCTCGGCAAGGGCGGCAGCCGGGCAGGCCAGCAGGGCAAACAGGGCAAAGGGCAGGCGCATGGCGGTCCTCCGTGGCGGCCCCCCATTGGTGCGCCTGCCCGCCCGCGCGTCAAGAGCCTGTCAGATCAGCCACACATCCGCCGCCGACAGCCCGCTGTCCGGGTCCAGCACCGCGATCAACTGCCGCTCTGCCGCGCCGCTGCCGTCCGGGTCGAAGAACAACCGCCCGGTGACGGGGTTGAAGATGATCCGGTCATCCGCCTCTGCCGCCTGCCCGCGCGAGGACAGCGCAAAACTTCCGGCAGCGATCTGCCCCGGCGCATCGACGCCAAACAGGGCGGTCGCAAGCAGCACCCGGTCCACCCCCGATTCAAAATCCACCAGCCGGTCGGCATGGGCCTGCCCCAGCGGCCCGTTGAACAGAAACCTGTCCTCGCCTGCACCGCCGATCAACCGGTCCTGCCCACGCCCGCCGCACAGCACATCATCATCCGCCCCGGCCCGCAGCCGGTCATCCCCGGCGCGGCCATAAAGCAGATCGACGCCATCCGAGCCGCGCATCCGGTCTGGCCCAGATGTGCCAAGGGCGACCACGAAGATATCGGGGTCCCCATCCGGCTCTTCGATGCCTCCCCAATAGACAGGTTCATGGACAATCATCTGCACATCTCCGGCAACCCTTCACGCGTGCCAAATGTGCCGCCACGCGGCACAACCCGAAAGCCCCTCAAGCCAACCCATTGCCCGAAAAGCAGAAAACCCGCGCCGAGGCGCGGGTTTTTCCTGTTATCCTCTGGGCGAGGAAGTTGGTGGAGCCAGGGAGGATCGAACTCCCGACCTCTTGAATGCCATTCAAGCGCTCTCCCATCTGAGCTATGACCCCACCGGGGTATCTTGGCGGCTTCTGCTGTCGTTTCCGTCAGCGTCTTCGCTTCGATGCGGGCTATCTAGGGGATGGCGCGGGGGGCTGCAAGTGGAAAATTCATCCCCCCGCGACGATTTCTTTACACGTCCTCTTCGTCGCCCGGCACATCGGCCAGATCGTCGAGCGAGACGTTGTCGTCGGCATCATCTTCCAGCAGATCATCATCCAGATCCGCGTCATCGGTGCCTGCGGTTTCCAGCAGATCGACATCGGTATCCAGATCGTCCACCAGAACGTCGTCGTCCTTCTCGGGCACACGGGCGATGACCGAGGCCGCCATCTTGCGCCGCGCGGTTTCGATATCGACGATCTCGCCCGTATAGGGGCTGACGATCGGCGTCTTGTTCAGGTCGTAGAAGCGTTTGCCGGTCGTCGGGCAGATACGCTTCGTACCCCAGTCTTCCTTGGGCATGGTGGTTCCCTTGAAACAGGCCTAAAGGCGGGCTGGCAGAACCAGCGAAAGCTGGCCCATGCCACAGCGCAGCCCCGCTGTCAAAACCTTTTGCAGCGGTTGCGAGAACCGCCCATCTGGCTATTCTACGCAGGAAAATCAAGAGCGTTCTATGCCCCACCTCCCACCCACGCAGCCCGGCCATGCCCCAATCGAGATCACCCTGCGCCGTTCCGCGCGGGCGCGGCGCTTTTCGCTGCGCGTCTCGCGGCTTGACGGGCGGGTCACCCTGTCGCTGCCGACCCGCGCGCGCGAATCCGATGCGCTGGCCTTCGCCCATGCGCAGGAAAGCTGGATCCGCCGCGCGCTGGAAGCCGTGCCGGGGCAGGCGGCGCTGCGCTGGGGGGCGGCCTTTCCGCTGGAAGGGCGGCTGTTGCGGCTGGCGCCCGGTGATGGCCGCCTGATCCGGGCCGAGGCCGATTCGCTGCTGATCCCGGGGGCCGAGGATCTGCTGCCGCGCCGCCTGTCCGCCTATCTGAAACTGCGCGCCCGTGACCGGCTGGCCGCCGCGTCCGACCGCTACGCGGCGGCGCTGGGCCTGCCTTACCGCAGCCTCACCCTGCGCGACACCCGCTCGCGCTGGGGCAGTTGCACCCATGACGGGCGGCTGATGTATTCGTGGCGCCTGATCATGGCCCCCCCCGCCGTGCTGGATTACGTCGCGGCGCATGAGGTGGCGCATCTGGCGCAGATGAACCACTCCGCCGCCTTCTGGGCCGAGGTCACCCGGCTGTGCCCCGGATACGCGGCGCCGCGTGGCTGGCTGAAGGCGCAGGGGCAGGGCCTGCACGCCTGGCGCTTCGATGGCCCTTGACCCGGGGCCGTGGCGGGTGTTTCGCTCACTCCATGCTGAACAGCCGCCCCAATGACACCACCGCCGCGCATGAACGGCTTTACCGCACCTTGCGTGCGCAGGTCATGCATGGCGAACTGGCCCCCGGTCAGGCGCTGACGCTGCGGGGGCTGGGCAAGCAATACGGCGTCTCGATGACCCCCGCGCGCGAAGCGGTGCGTCGGCTGGTGGCCGAAGGCGCGCTGTCGCTGTCCTCGTCGGGCCGTGTCGCCACGCCGGAACTGACCCCCGACCGGATCGAGGAACTGGCCGCCATCCGCGCCCTGCTGGAACCCGAGCTTGCCTCGCGCGCCCTGCCGCGCGCCCATTTCGCGTTGATCGACCGTCTGGCCACGATCAACGCCGCCAATGCCGATGCGGTGGCCCGGCAGGATTCGGTCGCCTATATCCGCACCAATCTGGAATTTCACCGCACCCTCTATCTGCGCGCCCAGGCGCCCGCGATGCTGGCCATGCTGGAAACCGTCTGGCTGCAACTCGGCCCCACCATGCGCGCGCTCTATTCCCGCCTGCGCCGCAACGAGCCGCCGCAACATCACCGCATGATCCTCGCCGCCCTGCGCGCGGGGGATGAGCCGGGCCTGCGCCTCGCCGTGCGCACCGATGTCACGCAGGGATTGCGGCATCTGGCGTCCTGAGGCCGCGCCCTGCATCCAATGGGGCAGGGGGCTTTCCGCCCCCTCTTGGCCTGCGGCCAATTCACCCCCGAGGATATTTAGGAACAGAAAATGAAGCAGGTCCGCGTTCTTCTTTCATTTTCTGTTCCTAAATATCCTCGGGGGGCGGCCCGCAGGGCCGTTGGGGGGCAGACAGCCCCCCATGCTGCGGCAGCCATATGCGCCGCGCTGCCTGTCTTGCCCCTGCCGCCGCCCGGCGGCATAGTCGCCCAAACCCGCAGGAGAGACCCATGACCTTCCACATCGGCGCCAAACCCGGCGAGATTGCTGAAACCGTGCTGCTGCCCGGCGATCCCTACCGGGCGCGCTGGGCGGCGCAGACCTTCCTCAAGGATGCCGTGCTGGTGAACGAGGTGCGCGGGATGCTGGCCTATACCGGCACCTGGAAGGGGCAGCGCGTCACCATCCATGGCACCGGCATGGGGATGCCCTCGCTGTCGATCTATGTGAACGAACTGATCCGCGACTATGGCGCGCAGACGCTGATCCGCATCGGCAGCGCCGGGGCGATGCAGCCGCAGGTGAAGCTGCGCGATGTGGTGCTGGGCATGTCGGCCTGCACGGCGGGCACGCCCTCGCGCACCATCTTCAAGGAACTCCACTATGCCCCCACCGCCGATTTCGGCCTGCTGAAAGCCGCGTGGGAGGCGGGACAGGCCAAGGGCATCGGCCTTCATGCCGGGCAGATCTTCTCCTCTGACACCTTCTATGACGAACGCCCCGACCTGAACGAGCAGATGCAGCGCCATGGCGTGCTGGCGGTGGAGATGGAGGCGGCAGAGCTTTACACCCTTGCCGCCCGCTATCAGCGCCGCGCGCTGGCGGTGCTGACGATTTCCGACCATCTGCTGACGCATGAGGCGCTGCCCGCCGATCAGCGCGAAACCAGCTTTGCCGATATGGTGGATATCGCGCTGACCGCGGCATTCGCCTAGGCCAGCAAGGCGCGGGCCACCTGTTCCACCGGCTGGCCCGCCCGCAATGCCCGTGCCGACCACAGCCGCAGCCCCTGCGCCAGCCGCACCCGCTGTGGCAGCGGCGCGACCAGCGTGCCCCGTGCCAGATGGCCTGCGACCAGCGCGCCATGGGCCATCAGCACCCCGGCGCCATTCGCCGCCTCCTCCACCGCCAGCGCGTAAAGTGAAAACACCGGCCCGCGCGGGGCAAAGCCGCCGGGCAGTGCCACCGCCGCCCACAGCGCCCAGTCGCCCGCCCAGGCGCTGTCGATCAGGCAGGGCAGGGCGGCCAGATCGGCGGGCGCTGTCAGCCGCGCGGCCAGCGCCGGGGCGCAGACCGGAAAGATCTCGTCTTCGGCCACCAGCCGCCCCTGATCGCCGTAAAACAGGCTCAGATCATAGGGCGCGCGTTTCAGGTTGGGCGGCGCCTCCATCGCGGTGATCGAAATCTCCACCCCCGGCATCTGCGCCCGTAGCGCTGGCAGCCGGGGCGACAGCCAAAGCTGCGCAAGCGCGGGCAGGGTGGCGATATGCACCACGCGGGGGGCGGCCTCGGCGCGCAACTGATGCACCGCCAGCCCCAGCGCATCGAAACCCGCCGTAAACTCCGGCAGCACCCGCGCGCCCAGCGGGGTCAACTGCACCCCCTTGGCGCCACGCGCGAACAGCGCCGCGCCCAGCCGATCCTCCAGCGCCTTCACATGCGCTGTCACCGCGCCCGGCGTCACCCCCAGTTCGGCCGCCGCCGCGGCAAACCCGCCCAGTCGCGCTGCCGCCTCGAAGGCGCGCAGCGCGTTCAGCGCAAGGTCTTTCGGGCGGGGCGGGGCGACGGGCATGGCTTAATTTTCCTGACCCTAGATTTCCGCAAATCTGATTTGCCCGCAAGCCCCACCTCTGGCCAGATGGCGCAAAAGGAGATCCCCATGCCCCATCTTGCCCCCCGTCCCTGGGTTCCCGCCGCCTGCGAAACCCGCGTGCAGCAGATCGCCCGCGATGCCACCGCCGCCTCGGCCACCGTCGCCGCACGGATCGAGGCGCTGATCGCCCGCAACAGCGCGATCCATGATGCCGAATGTTTCAACCTCAACCCCGCAACCAATGTGATGAACCCGGTGGCCGAAGCGGCGCTGTCGCGCGGCCTCGGTTCCCGCCCCTCGCTGGGCTATCCGGGCGACAAGTATGAAATGGGGCTGGAGGCGATCGAGGAGATCGAGGTGATCGCCGCCGAACTGGCGACCGAGGTTTTCGGCGCCACCCATGCCGAAATCCGCGTCGGGTCGGGGGCGCTGGCCAATCTTTACGGCTTCATGGCGCTGGCAAAACCGGGCGATGCGATCATCGCGCCCCCGGCTGCGGTGGGGGGGCATGTCACCCATCACGCGGCGGGCTGTGCCGGGCTTTACGGGCTGCAAACCCATGCGGCGCCGGTGAACGCTGACGGCTATACCCTTGATCTGCAAGGGCTGGCCGATCTGGCGGGCCGGGTGCGCCCCAGGATCATCACCGTGGGCGGCAGCCTGAACCTGTTCCCGCATCCGGTGCGCGAGATCCGGGCGATTGCCGATGCGGTGGGGGCCAGGGTGCTGTTCGATGCCGCCCATCAATGCGGCATCATCGCGGGCGGCCTCTGGGCCAATCCGCTGGCCGAGGGCGCGCATCTGATGACGATGAGCACCTATAAATCGCTGGGCGGCCCGGCGGGCGGGCTGATCGTCACCAATGACGCGGGCATTGCCGAGGCGCTGGACCATATCGCCTTCCCCGGCATGACCGCGAATTTCGACGCGGCGAAATCTGCCGCACTGGCGCTGTCGCTGCTGGATTGGCGCGACTATGGCCCGGCCTATGCGCAGGCCATGGTGGACCTGTCGCAAGCCCTGGCGCGCGAATTGTCCGCCCTTGGCCTGCCGGTTTTCGCCGCCGACCGGGGCGCGACGCAAAGCCACCAGTTTGCCATCGAAGCGGCGGCGTTCGGAGGCGGGCAGGCGGCGTCGAAAACCCTGCGCAAGGCGGGGTTTCTGGCCTGCGGCATCGGCCTGCCGCTGGCCGAGGTGCCGGGCGACCTGAACGGGCTGCGCATCGGCACGCCGGAACTGGTGCGCCGGGGTGTCACGCCTGCCGATGCCCCGGCCTTTGCCGCGCTGATCGCCGAGGCCCTGCGGTCCAACGCGCCGGAAACCATCGCCCCCCGCACCGCCGCGCTGCGGCAGAAATTTACCGGGCTGCACTACATCCGGGCTTGAACGATCCGATTCGCTGCGCTGTAGTGCCCTCCCCCCAGCGGAAAGGACATTCCATGCAGCAGCGCAAACTCGGCCAGCGCGGGCCGATGGTTTCGGCCATCGGCCTTGGCGCCATGTCGTTCGGCGGCATTTTCGGCCCGACGACCGAGGCGGAAAGCCTCGCCTGTCTGGATGCCATGCTGGACAGCGGCATCGACTTCATCGACACCGCCAATATCTATGGCACGGGCATCAGCGAAACGGTGATCGGTACATGGCTGGCCCGCCGCAAGCCGCGGGTGACGATTGCCACCAAGGCCAGCATCGTCAACGGCCCGCCCCGGCGCGTCGACAATTCCGAAGCCATCTGCGGGCGGAACTGGAAGCCTCGCTGCGCCGCCTTGGCCGCGATCATGTGGAGCTGTTCTATATCCACCGCCGCGACCCCACGATCCCGCTGGCCGATGTGGTGGGCACGCTGCACCGGTTCGAGGAAGAGGGAAAGATCGGCGGCTACGGACTGTCGGAAATCGCGCCCTATACGCTGCGCGAGGCCCATGCGATCCATCCCTGCACCGCCGTGCAGAATGAATATTCGCTCTGGACCCGCCAGCCCGAACTGGGGCTGATCCAGACCTGCGCGGCGCTGGGGGTGGCCTTCATCCCGTTCTCGCCGCTGGCGCGCGGCATGGCCAGCGATACCGCGCTGACCCGCGATCAGGTGCAAGACGGCTTCCGCGCGATGAACCCGCGCTTTTCGGGGCAAAACTTCACCCGCAACACCGCAAGCTTCGACCGCCTGCGCGCCTTCGCCGCTGCCCGGGGGTGGAGCACCCCGGCCACCGCGCTGGCCTGGGTGCTGCAACAGGGCGATCACCTGATCCCGATCCCCGGCACCCGCCACGCCGACCGGCTGCGCCAATGGCGGCCCGCCCCGGACATCCGCTTCAGCGCCGAAGACCGGGCCGAACTGGACCGTATCCTGCCTGTGGGCTTTGCCGCCGGGGATCGCTATGGCGACCACCAGTTGCAATCCATCGAGCGTTATTGCTAGCGCCCGTGGCTGCGGTCATAGCCATTGACCGGCGGGCTGACCCAGCCCGCCGGGGGCGCCACGGGGCGGAACACCTCGACCAGCAGCGGATGGCAGGCGGCGGCATCTGACGAATGTTCCGCCGAACAATCGCCGCCCGGGCAGGCCGACAGGGCGCCCAGCAGGTCGATCTCGGCGAAGAATTCCAGATAGTCGCCCACCCGCACCGGCGAGGCCTTCATGAAATACTGCCCGGTGTCGCGGGTGAACCCGGTGCACATGAAGACGTTGAGCACGTCATGCACATGCCCCTCTGCCTCGGCCAGCGACAGGCCGGTGGTATCGGCCAGCGCGCGGGTCAGGTTGGAATGGCAGCAGTGGTGATACTGGCCACCATGGCTGAGCAGGTTGTGGGTGTAAGGGTCGCAGCGCGTGCCGATCACATCATGCACCGCGCCGCCAAACGCATCGAACCCGTACCAGTCCAGGCTGTCATCAGTGATCGTGGCCATCGGGCGCAGATAGGGATGCGCGCTCCACATCCGGTCGCCGCTGGACAGATGCGTGCCATGCAGCGCGCGGGTCTTGCCGGAATAGAACCGCTCGGCCAGATTGGTGGCGTTCCACAGGTTCAGATCGCCGACCTGCGGCCCCTCGACCGAGGTGATGCGGAAGAAATGCCCGGCGGGCACGCGGAAACAGCGCGCCTCGCGGGCGGGCACCTGCGTTTCGCCGACCTTGGTCCAGCCGTCGCGGGCGGCGCGATAGGGGGCGAGATCGGGGGCGGGCAGGCCTTCGACCGGATAGCAGATCACGGGTGCCACGGCGCGGCGGGTTTCGGCATCGGCGGGGGCGGTGTGATCGGGATGGACAGGTTTCATCGGGATGACCCTTTTGCTGGCCGGGCCAGACTGCGGCGGCAGGGTCAGAAGGTCAACCGCAACGCGGGGCGGACGCCGCCGGGGGCGCTTCGCCCCCCGGACCCCCAGAGGATATTTTCAAACAGAAAATAAGCAGGGCCCGGGATCAGCGCGGGCGCAGGCAGTGACGCGGCGCGCCTTTCTCGGGGTGGCAGATCGCACCGCAGGCGGCGCAGCGCCACAGGTCTTCGGCGCGGTGTTCGCGCCAGAGGCACTGCCGGGTTAGGCTGGAGCCGCGGCGCGACAGCCAGAGGAACAGGAAGACCGCGAGGGCGAGCAGGGGGATGAGCAGGAGCATGGGGGGCTCTTGTGCAGAGAGGCGCCGCAGCCTTAGCATGGCGGCAAGGCCTTTGCACGGCCCGGTTTTCAGCACATGGGAAGGGCGGCCATGGCGGAGCAGCGCTTCAGCGTCACCGATCTGGATTGCGGCGCCTGTGTCGCGCGGATCGAGGCTGCGGCCCGCGCGGTGCCGGGGGTGGCGGCGGCGACCGCCTCGCTGGTGACGGGCGAGTTGACGGTGACGGGCACGCCGCAGACGGCCGATCTTCTGGCGGCGGTGCGGGCAACCGGCCATGACATCGCGCCGCTGGGGGCGGTGGCGGCGGATCCGGCCTATCGGCAGGTGCTGGGGACAGTGGTGGCGCTTAATCTGGGCTATGCGCTGGTGGAAATCATCGCAGGCTGGATGGCCGGATCGCAGGCGCTGCGCGCCGATGCGCTGGATTTCCTGGGGGACGGGCTGATTTCGGGGCTTGGACTGCTGGCGCTCGGCTGGACCTTGCGGGCGCGGGCGCGGGCCGCGCTGTTGCAGGGCGGGTTTCTGGCGCTGATGGGGCTCTGGGTCATCGGCGGCACGCTCTGGCGGATGCAGGCACCGCCCTTGCCGGACGAAGCCGTCATGGGCTGGACGGGGATGGGGGCGCTGCTGGTCAATCTCGGATGTGCCGGGCTGCTGCTGCGGCACCGGTCGGGCGATGCCGGAATGCGGGCGGTCTGGCTGTTCTCGCGCAATGATGCACTGGGCAATCTGGCGGTTGTGGCGGCGGCCGCGCTGGTCGGAGTGACAGGATCGCCCTGGCCCGACCTTGTGGTGGCGCTGGGCATTGCCGGGCTGTTCCTTGGCGCGGCGCGGATCATCCTGCGCGATGCAAGGGCCGAGCTGCGCTGACGCAAAAGGCCCCGGGGATACCGGGGCCAGTGCGGGGGGCCTATGCGGGCGGCCCTGTGCAGAGCGGCGGCTTACACCGCGCGTTCCACCATCATCTTCTTGATCTCGGCAATCGCCTTGGCCGGGTTCAGCCCCTTGGGGCAGGTCTTGGCGCAGTTCATGATCGTGTGGCAGCGATACAGTTTGAACGGGTCTTCCAGCCCGTCCAGACGCTCGCCCGTCGCCTCGTCACGGCTGTCGATGATCCAGCGATAGGCGTGCAGCAGCGCGGCCGGGCCGAGGTATTTGTCGCCGTTCCACCAGTAGCTGGGGCAGGAGGTCGAACACGACGCGCACATCACGCATTCATACAGACCGTCCAGCTTCTTGCGGTCTTCGATCGACTGGCGCCACTCTTTCGCGGGCCGGTTGGTCTTGGTTTCCAGCCAGGGCATGATGCTGGCATGCTGGGCGTAGAAATGCGTGAGATCGGGGATCAGATCCTTGATCACCGGCATATGCGGCAGCGGATAGATCTTCACATCGCCCTTCACCTCGTCCAGCCCGTAAATGCAGGCCAGTGTGTTGATGCCGTCGATGTTCATCGCGCAAGACCCGCAGATCCCCTCGCGGCAGGACCGGCGGAAGGTCAGCGTCGGATCGACCTCGTTCTTGATCTTGATCAGCGCGTCCAGCACCATCGGGCCGCACTTGTCCATATCCAGAAAATAGGTGTCCACCTGCGGGTTCTGGCCGTCATCGGGGTTCCAGCGATAGATCTGGAACTTGCGGACATTCTTGCCCTCGGGCTTCGGCCAGGTCTTGCCGGTGCGAATCTTGGAGTTTTTTGGCAGGGTGAACTGAACCATTGGCTAGTTTCTCCAATCTGAACGGGAGTAGAGCGGCTGAGAGGGCAGCTGCCCGGATTGCTGATAGACGCAGGAGTCGTAGACCTGCGCGGGGTCACGCCCCATGAGGAAATCGGACGACACGGCGATGTCGAAGCCGCCTGCCGCCTCGCCGTCAGAGCCCAGACCGGCGCGGATCTCGCCGCGCGGTTGCTGCGCAAGTCGGGCGCGTTCGTAACAGTTCCGCTCTGCCACCTCGCGCGGGACGGGGCCGCAGGCCGCCAGCAGGCCCAGCAGGATCAGACCGAGGCGCCCCATCCCGTTCATCCCGCGATCGGCCCGACACCGGCGGCGCGCATGCAGGCCCCCGTGGCCGGACGGCGCACGATGGTCACCACATTCTGCACCGTCAGCGTGCCCGCCCGCGTGCCGACATCGCGCGCCAGTGCGGCCATCTCGGCGGGCGAGGCATTGGCCATCACGCAATCGGCGGCGGTTTCGGCCTGCGGTGCGGTCATGTAGGTCTGCAGCACCGGCACGACCACCGTGCGCGCCGCCTTGCGGTTCACACTGTCGGCCAGCGTTTGCGGCGAACAGGCGGTCAGGGCCAGAAGGCAGAGGGGCAGGAGGAGGACAGGTTTCATGATCCGCTCACAATCTGTTTGCGTTGCTGATCAGGGCAGCCTGCCGCATCCGCCGCCTGCGACAAGGTGAAAACGCGCCGGGCGGCAAGAAGCCGCTTGTTGCGGCCCGCGCAGCCTTGCCGCCGCAGGCCCCCGGCAAGCGGGGCCCCTTGGGATGCAAGGCGCGGATATGCGGGCCGCAGAGTCATCAGAACTTCCGCTCTGCCGGGGCGATCTTCTTCAGGCTGATGCCGCCCGCCGATTCCGGGGTCAGCGGATCGACATGCACGGGACGGAAATCCAGCGTGCATTTCGCGCCATCCACCCAGGCCAGCGTGTGCTTGCGCCAGTTCAGATCGTCCCGCGTCGGGTAATCCTCGTGCGCATGGGCGCCGCGGCTTTCGGTGCGGGCATGGGCGCCATAGATCGTGGCCAGCGCGTTGGGCATCAGGTTGGTCAGTTCCAGCGTTTCCATCAGGTCGCTGTTCCACACCAGACTGCGATCCGTCACTTTCAGATCGCCCATCTTGCCCGCAATCGCGGTCATCTTCCGCTCGCCCTCGGCCAGCGTCTTTTCGGTGCGGAACACGGCGGCGTCGGCCTGCATCGTCTTCTGCATCTCAAGCCGCAATTCGGCGGTCGGCACGGCGCCCTTGGCGTGGCGCAGATCGTCGAACCGACCCAGCGCCTTGTCCACCTCGGCGGTGTTCACCGGGGCCGAGCGTTCCTTGGGGTTCACGATCTCGCCCGCGCGGATCGCCGCCGCCCGACCGAACACCACAAGGTCGATCAGCGAGTTGGAGCCGAGCCGGTTCGCCCCGTGCACCGAAGCGCAGCCCGCCTCGCCCACCGCCATCAGGCCGGGGAACACGGCATCCGGGTTGCCCGGCTGCGGGTTCAGCACTTCGCCCCAATAGTTGGTGGGGATGCCGCCCATGTTGTAATGCACCGTCGGCAGAACCGGGATCGGTTCCTTGTTCAGATCGACCCCGGCAAAGATCTTGGCCGATTCCGAAATGCCCGGCAGACGCAGCGCCAGCGTTTCCGGCGGCAGGTGGTTCAGGTGCAGGTGGATATGGTCGCCTTCCGCGCCCACGCCCCGGCCTTCACGGATTTCCAGCGTCATGCAGCGGGACACATAGTCGCGCGGCGCCAGATCCTTGTAATGGGGCGCATAACGCTCCATGAACCGCTCGCCCTTGGAGTTGGTGAGATAACCCCCTTCGCCGCGCGCACCTTCGGTGATCAGGCAGCCCGAGCCATAGATGCCGGTCGGGTGGAACTGCACGAATTCCATGTCTTGCAGCGGCAGGCCCGCACGGGCCACCATGCCGCCGCCGTCGCCGGTGCAGGTATGGGCCGAGGTCGCGCTGAAATAGGCCCGGCCATAGCCGCCGGTCGCCAGCACGGTCATCTTGGCGTTGAAGACGTGAATGGTGCCGTCATCCAGCTTCCACGCCACCACGCCGGTGCAACGCCCGTCGGTCATGATCAGATCGAGCGCGAAATATTCGACGAAGAATTCCGCGTTGTTCTTCAGGCTCTGGCCATACAGCGTATGCAGGATGGCGTGGCCGGTGCGGTCGGCGGCGGCGCAGGTGCGCTGCACCGGCGGGCCTTCGCCGAATTCGGTGGTATGGCCGCCGAACGGGCGCTGATAGATCTTGCCCTCTTCGGTGCGGCTGAACGGAACGCCGTAATGTTCCAGCTCGTACACCGCCTTCGGCGCCTCGCGCGCCAGATATTCCATCGCGTCGGTATCGCCCAGCCAGTCCGACCCTTTCACGGTGTCGTACATGTGCCACTGCCAGTTGTCCGGGCCCATGTTCGACAGCGAGGCGGCGATGCCGCCCTGTGCCGCAACGGTGTGGCTGCGCGTCGGGAACACCTTGGTCACGCAGGCCGTGCGCAGGCCCTGTTCGGCCATGCCCAGCGTCGCGCGCAGACCCGCGCCACCGGCACCGACCACCACGACATCATAGTCGTGCACTTCATAGGGATAAGCAGTCATGTCAGCCTCTCAGAGCGCCAGTTTCGCAAGGGCGTAAAAGCCCACCGCGATCACCGCGTAAGAAATCGAAATCACCAGCATGATCAGGCCCTTCTTCGCGCTGCCGCGCGCATAGTCCTCGATCATCATGGTGGCCCCCTTGGCGAAATGGCGCATCCCCACGAACAGGACGAGCCCGGTCAGGATGGCCGGAAACGGGTGCGAAAAGGTCGCCAGAACCGCGTCATGGCTTTTCCCCAGCGCCGAGCCGAAGACATAAAGCCAGACCGGCACCATGAAGGCCAGCCCGACGGCGGACACCTGCATGTACCAGTGATGCTCGGTGCCGGTGCCTGCGGCACCCTTGCCCTCGGCGCGCTTGCGGTCGGTCAGATAGCGCATCTCAGCCTCCTCAGACCAGAATGATGGTGATGACGGTCAGCACGACCGACCCGATGATGCAGGCCCAGCCGAGCTTCTCGGCGGTGGGAATGTCGAGCCCCTTTCCCGCATCGTAATAAAGGTGCCGCAGACCGGCGAGGTAGTGATACCACACCGCCCAGGCCGACAGCGTGAACACCAGATCGCCGAACCACGAGGTTGCGACGCCATTGGCCAGTGCAAAATACTCGGGCGAGATCGCGGCCGACAGCAGCCACCACACCGCAAGCAGCGTGCCCACGATCAGCCCGTTGCCGGTGATCCGCGTCAGGATCGAGGTGATCGAGGTCAGTTGCGGGCGATAGATCTGGAGATGGGGGGAAAGGGGGCGCTCGACCCGCTTCACTTCAGCCATGACATTTCCCTTTGTCGCTTGGCGCGGCAGAAGGGCCGCGCGCTGGCAGGATTTCCTGTATGTTTCATTAGCGCCTTTTTCGCGCAAGTCACGCGCGCTTTCGCTGCCATTCCGGGCTGTTGCCGCTATCAGGCAGGATTTTTTCGATTTGTGATCACGTTTTTTCGGGCTGTGATCACGACCGGCCGGATCGATCCGACTCAGCCGCTGCGCCCGGATCGACGCGGGCAGGGGGGCGCTGCCCCCGCGCCTGCGGCGCTCCCCCGGGATATTTTTACCAAGATGAAAGAGCCCGCCTTGCCGCTTCACCCTGCCCAAATACTCAGGGGGTGAATTGGCCGCAGGCCAAGAGGGGGCATCGCCCCCTCGCCACGGCGTCACACCGGCATCAGCGCCCAGTAATCCAGATCCAGCAGCACTTCGGGCAGATACTTGCCATCCTCACCCTTCAGCGCAAACGGCGCCGCCCCCTGTTTCACCGCCACCAGCCGCAGCCGGATCGCGCCGACCCCCGGCGCTGCGGTCGGCGCCTTGTCCAGCACCTCGGACCAGCATTTCACCGTATCGCCGGCGAAGCAGGGGTTCGCATGGGCACCGCCATTCAGCGCCACGATCATCTGCGCATTGGCCAGCCCGTTGAAGCTCAGCGCCCGCGCCATCGAGATCACATGCCCGCCATAGATCAGCCGCTTGCCATCCTCGCGGAAGGTGGCGTCGAAATGCACCTTGGCGGTGTTCTGCCACAGGCGCGTGGCGATCATGTGTTCCGCTTCCTCGATCGTCACGCCATCGACATGCTCGATCTTTTCACCGATCTCATAATGGCCCAGACGATGCGCCTCGCCCGCCAGCGCGAAATCATAGCTGCTGAAATCCAGCCCCGCCGGGATCACCAGCGCCCCGGGCACCACCACCTTTGCCAGATCCGGCACCACCGCTTCGGGCGCGGGCACCTCCAGCCGGTTCTTGCGCACCATCACCCAGCGCACATATTCCATCACCACGGTGTCGTTCTGGTTGATGCCGCGCGTGCGCACATAAACCACGCCTGACTTGCCGTTGGAGTTTTCCTTCAGCCCGATCACCGTCGATTCCGACCGCAGCGTATCGCCCGGATAGACCGGCGCCAGCCAGCGCCCCTCGGCATAGCCCAGATTGGCCACCGCATTCAGGCTGACATCCGGCACCGTCTTGCCGAACACCACATGGAAGGCGGCCAGATCGTCGATCGGGCTGGCCGGCAGCCCGCAGGCCCGCGCGAATGCGTCCGAGGAATACAGCGCATGACGCGCCGGATACATCGCGTGATACAGCGCCCGCTCGCCGCCCGAAACGGTGCGCGGCACGGCGTGGATGATCGTCTCGCCGAGGCGGTAATCCTCGAAGAAGCGGCCCGGATTGGTTTTCATCGCGGATACTCCGTAGGGCGGGGGGCTTCCCGCCGTCTGAAAAACGGGGCAGGCGGCCTGCCCCGCGGGATCACTGTTCGCCCAGCTTGATCTCGGGGCTGTATTCGCCGGGCACTTCCTTCACCACCGCCTGCCCGCAGCGCATCACCCCGCGCGCCGCGTCAAAGGCATAGGCCGGGTCGCCCTGCAGCGCCCAGCCCTTGTTCAGCGCCGCGGTCACCTTGTGGCAAAAGGCCGAAGTGTCATCGTCGGACAGAAAGCGGTAGAGTTTCATCGTCTTCATCACATCACCCGAATGTCGGATAGCCGAGCGCGATATGCGCCCCGGCGATTGCGCCATAGACCAGCAGGGTGCCCACCGCCGCCATGACCTCCATCTTCGCGCCCTTGCCGCGCGGCGGCACCCAGCCCGGTTGCGCCCGGTTGATCATCGCCATTTCCAGCACCGCCCAGACGGCCATGCCGCCGAACAGCACGAAAGACGGCACATCGCCATTCACCAGCAGATGCGCCACGGCCCAGACGATGACCCCAGTCAGCATCGGATGCCGCATCCGCTGCGCCACGGCGGTCTTCATCC
The DNA here is from genome assembly GCF_900110025.1 of Gemmobacter aquatilis. Classification (GTDB taxonomy): domain Bacteria; phylum Pseudomonadota; class Alphaproteobacteria; order Rhodobacterales; family Rhodobacteraceae; genus Gemmobacter; species Gemmobacter aquatilis. The sequence goes on from NZ_FOCE01000009.1 coordinate 95,800, forward strand.
CCGCTGCGGCAAACAGATAGACCGAGACCAGCATCAGCAGGTTGTTGATCCCCACCAGCGCCGGGCTGCGGCCCCAGAACACCGCGCCCTCCGCCCCGCGATAGCCGATCACCATCAGCCCCAGCGACACCAGCAGGGCGACGGTCACCACCGCCTTGCCACGCTCGCCCATCGCCGCCCGGGGGCCGGGCGCCAGCCGTTTGAACATGTGGGCGCCCGCCCAGATCAGCAGGCCAAGGATCAGAAGGGGCATCATGCAGCTCCGGTGTGAAGGATCACCGCCACCCTGCGCTTATCCGGCCAGCGCCGCAATCGCCGCCGCCTTGGCCAGCGTCGCCTTGGCGGTCACGATATGCAGGTTTTCGACGATCTTGCCATCGACCACCGCCACGCCGCCGCCATTCGCCATCACCTCGTCAAAGGCGGCAATCTGGCGCTGCGCCAGGTCGATTTCCGCGTCAGAGGGCGCAAAGGCGCGGTTGGCAATCTCCAATTGGGCCGGATGGATCAGCGTCTTGCCGTCAAAGCCCATGTCACGGCCCTGTTCGCATTCGAACAGCAGCCCGTCCTCGTCCTTGAACGCATTATAGACGCCATCGACCAGAATCAGCCCATGCGCCCGCCCGGCCAGCAGGCACAGCCCCAACCCCGCCTGCATCGGCAGCCGGTCGGCCCGGAAGCGCGAGTTCAGCTCTTTCGCAAGGTCATTGGTGCCCATCACCATGCCCTTCAGCTTGGGATGCGCCGCGATTTCGGCGGCGTTCAGCATCCCCTGACAGGTCTCCATCATCGCCCAGAGATCGGCGCCCGGCACCAGCGCCGCCACCGCATCCAGATCGCGGGCGCAGTTCACCTTGGGGATCAGCACCGCGTCGATCTTGGCGCCGCGGGCAATCGCCTCGTCCATCGCATTGCAATCGGCGGCGCCCCATTCGGTGTCCAGCCCGTTGATCCGCACGATGCGCGCGCGCGCGCCGAAATCCCAATCGGTCAGCACCTGCGCCAGCAGCTTGCGCGCGGCGGGCTTTTCATCCGGCGCCACCGCGTCTTCCAGATCGAAGATGATCGCATCGGCGGGCAGGCCCATCGCCTTTTCCAGCGCCCGCTCTTTCGAGCCGGGGATGTAAAGCACCGAACGGTAGGGGCGGGCGGTCTGGGTCATGAGTCTCTCCCAAGCAAGATTCTTTCGCCAAAGACCACATCAGCGGCATATTCGGCAAGCCCCGATTTGCCGCAGCGCAGAATTTCCGCCCTGCTCCTTCCTCTGTGCGTCAAAACCCCGGCCTATGCGCCGCTGATGTTGTAGCGCCCCGGCCTGACAAACGCGCCCCCTCCCCCTGCAGGGGGGAGGGCTGGGGTGGGGGTGGTCGCGCCGGTAGCCAGCCGCCGCTCAGCCCGCCAGACCGCGCGCGCCATCCCAGACCAGCTTTGCCGACAGGATCAGCAGCGCCCAGGTCACCAGCTGGAAGAACAGCTTTTCCGGCAGCACCCGCACCAGCCGCACCCCGGCAAACACCGCCAGCGAGGCCGGGATGCACAGCACCAGCGTCAGCTTCAGATTGCTGATGTTGATCTGCCCCAGCGCCCAATAGGGGATCAGCTTCGCCGCGTTGATATAAGCGAACAGGATGGTCGAGGTGCCCGCGAACACTTCCTTCCGCAGCCGCAGGGGCATGGTGTAAACCTGATAGGGCGGGGCGCCCGCATGGCTGACGAAACTGGTAAAGCCCGCAGCGGCGCCCCAGAACAACCCCGGCAGCACGCGCGCCGCCTGCGGCTCGACCGGCACCCGGCGCCGCAGCAGCAGGTTCGCGGCAAACACCACGCCGATCAGCCCCACAAGCCCGGTGACCAGCGCCTCGGGCACCACCTCGGCCGTGGCCCAGCCCAGCCCGATGCCGACTGTTGCCGCCGGCCCCAGGATCGCCAGCACCCGCCGGTCAAACGCATGGCGATAGGCATAAAGCCCGAACGCGTCCGACACGACATAGATCGGCAGCAAGAGCCCCGCCGCCATGACCGGCGACATGACAAGACTCATCAGCGGCACCGACAGCATCGCCACCACCGGAACGCCGCCCTTGCCCATGCCCACCAGCACGGCGGCCAGCCCCGCAATGGCCCAAAATCCCATGTCTTCCACGCGCCCGCCGCCCTCTGCCGTCAAATCGCGTCCGCTTTAGCGCAAACAACTTGCGTGAAACAGTGGCGCCTGTCATGCCGCACCCGCGACTTGCGGAAATCCCGCGAAGTCACTATGCATACCACCGTATACAATCCCCAGCCGGAGACGGAATCATGGCAAGACCGAAGATTGCACTGATTGGCGCAGGCCAGATCGGCGGCACGCTCGCCCATCTCGCAGCGATCAAGGAACTCGGCGATATCATCCTGTTCGATATCGCTGAAGGCACGCCGCAGGGCAAAGCCCTCGACATCGCGCAGTCGGGCCCCTCGGAAGGTTTTGACGCCGTGATGAAGGGCGCCAACTCCTATGAAGACATCGCGGGCGCCGATGTCTGCATCGTCACCGCCGGTGTGCCGCGCAAGCCGGGCATGTCGCGCGACGACCTGCTGGGCATCAACCTCAAGGTGATGAAATCGGTCGGCGAAGGCATTGCCAAACACGCCCCGAACGCCTTCGTGATCTGCATCACCAACCCGCTCGACGCGATGGTCTGGGCGCTGCGCGAGTTTTCGGGCCTGCCGCACAACAAGGTCGTCGGCATGGCCGGCGTGCTGGATTCGGCGCGCTTCCGTCACTTCCTGTCGGTGGAATTCAACGTCTCGATGCGCGATGTCACCGCCTTCGTGCTGGGCGGCCATGGCGACACCATGGTGCCGCTGGTCCGCTATTCCACCGTCGGCGGCATCCCGCTGCCGGATCTGGTCGCCATGGGCTGGACCACGCAGGAAAAGCTGGACGGGATCGTGCAGCGCACCCGTGACGGCGGCGCCGAAATCGTTGGCCTGCTGAAAACCGGCTCGGCCTTCTACGCGCCCGCCACCTCGGCCATCGAAATGGCTGAAGCCTATCTGAAAGACCAGAAGCGCCTGCTGCCCTGCGCGGCTTACGTTGACGGCGCCCTTGGCCTTGACGGCATGTATGTCGGCGTGCCGACCATCATCGGCAAGGACGGGATCGAGCGGATCGTGGACATCAAGATGGACGACGCCGAACAGGCGATGTTCGACAAGTCGGTCGATGCCGTCAAAGGCCTCGTCGCCGCCTGCAAAGCCATCGACCCGTCGCTGGCCTGATGCAACCGGCACCCGGATCTGACACGCGCGGCTTCGTCTTCGCGGCAACCGGGCCTTATACCGTGGCGGCGCAACGCGCCGCCCGCACCCTGCGCCGGGCCATGCCCTCGGCGCAGGTCGATCTCTTTACCGACCAGCCGCTGCAGGATGACGTGTTCGACCGCATCCACCTGCTGGCCGACAGCTTTCATCGCCCCAAGATCGAGGCGCTGCGCCGCTCCCGTTTCGCCCGCACCGTCTATCTCGATACCGATACCGCCGTGCTCTGCGATGTCAGCGAGCTGTTCGACCTGCTGGATCACACCGAGCTGGCCGCCGCGCAGGGCTGGTCGCGCGCCAAGGTCTATTACGGCACCGGCCGCCTGCCGCGCGCCTTTCCGATGCTCAACGGCGGCGTCATCGCCCTGCGCCACAGCCCGGCCACGCAAGACCTGCTGACCCGGTGGGAAACGCTGATGCGCGACACCGGCGCAGCCCTCGATCAAGGCTGCCTGCGCGAGGTGCTGTTCGACAGTCGGCTGCCGTTTCTGGTGCTGCCCGGCGAATACAACGTCATCCACCTGTCGCTGCTGGATCACTGGCCCACCGAATTCGGCGCCCCGCGTATCCTGCATGTGCGCGCCCTGCATTTCGCCGAGCCGGGCGATCCCGCCACCTTCTACCGGATGCGCGAATTGCTCAGCCGCGAACGGGCGCAGATCCTCACCACCCTGGTCGAGGCCGATCCCACCTGGCCCGAAGGCGCCCCGCGCCGTGGGCTTCTGCGCGTGCCCGGCCCGAAGGGCAAGGGCGGCGACCCGTCCTGACCCCCAACACAAGGAACGCGCGATGTCTGACCTGACCGACCACGGCGCCGCAGTCCAAGGCGCGCTCAGCCAGCGCTACGGCGTCAGCCCTGATGCCGTGCGCACCCTGATGGATGCCGTCAGCCGCGGCGCGGGCTATCAGGCGCAGTTCAGCCACCCGGAGCTCGGCGGCATGGGGCAATGGTCCTCGGGCGGCATGACGATGGTGGGCGACATGTTCAACACCGGGTTGCAGCACCTCGTCTCCAGCCTGTGCAACGAGATTGCCGCCGCACATGCGCAGGGCAGCTTCTACCTGCCCCCGCCGCAGTATGCGGGCACCCTGATGCAGATGTCGGGCGGCACATGGTGGCCTGCCGACCTTGGTCAGCCCTCCGCTTCCGGCGGGCAGAACGCCCTCAGCTACGCCATCTTCCCCGCCAGCCGCCGGCTTGCCGTCAACCTGAACGGCCAGATCACCGTCTATGACACCGGCGAGCATCAGATCGGCGGCATCAGCCAGCAGCAATCCGGCGATGCCAACTGGGCCTTCACCAGCCAGTTCGGCCCGGTCAACCTCGCCAGCCTGCCGGTGGTCTCGGGCACCCCCCCGGCCTTCTCCACCCCCGAACCCGTTTTGCAGCCCGTCATGGCACAACCCGCCCCGCCCGCCACAGCCCTCTCGGGCCAGGCCACCACCCACGACCAGATCTTCGCCGCGCTGGAAAAGCTCGCGGCCCTGCACCAGATCGGTGTGCTGACCGAGGCCGAATTTGCCAGCAAGAAGGCCGAACTCCTCGCCCGGCTCTGACACCGCCGCGCCCCTTTCCGCCCCGGCCCGCCCATGCTAGGTCCCGCGCCATGACCACGCACATCTCGCCCTATCACGCCCCCGATTTCATCCCCGACGCGCTGGCCCGCGGCAAGCACCGCGCCATCATTGGCGGCCGGTGGGAGGAAACCGGCGTGATCCAGATGCAGATGCTGCTGGCCGAAGGGCTGCGCCCCAAACATACCCTGCTCGACATCGGCTGCGGCCCGCTGCGCACCGGCTGTCGGGCTGTGCCCTATCTGAACCCCGGCAACTACTGGGGCACCGATCTGTCGCGCGATCTGATCCTCAAAGGCTATGCCGAAGAACTGACCGAGGGCGACCGCGCCCGCCTGCCGCGCGATCACCTGATCGGCGACGCCGATTTCGCGCTGCCCGGCGTGCCGCGCGACTTCGACTATATCCTGTGCTTCGCCGTCTTCACCCATCTGCCGATGAACCACCTGCGCCGCGCCCTGCTGCGCATCGCCACCCATGTGACGCGGTTTGACAAGCTGATCTTCACCGTCTTCCTCGCCCCCGATGCGCAGGCCAGCCTTGGCCCGGTGCGTCAGCCCGACGGCGTGGTGACCCATGACATCCGCCCGCCCTATCACCTGCTGGCCGAGGATGTGCACCACCTTGCCGCACAGGCCGGGCTGGCCGTCGAAATCCGCCCCAACCGCCTGCCGCGCGGTCAGGTGCTCTGCGTGGCGCAGCGCCGCTGAGTCCTTTGGAATCACCGGACTTGTGCGCGCCGCAACGCGGCAATGCAGCGTTTGCGTAAACAGTTCCCACCTTGTGATCACACTTTTTCTGGCTGTGATCACAAAGGCGATTTTTCTGCGCCAAAACCCGCCTGTCCTGCAAATCCCGTTTTGAACCTGCTGTTTTCTATGGCATCACGCCGCCAAATCAGCAGCGATGGGACATGATCCATGAACATCCACGAATACCAGGCCAAGGCGCTTCTGCGCAGCTACGGCGCGCCGGTCTCTGACGGCCGCGTCGTCCTGAAGGCGGAAGAGGCGAAAACGGCAGCGGGTGAGCTGGACGGGCCGCTCTGGGTCGTCAAGGCGCAGATCCACGCCGGCGGCCGCGGCAAGGGCAAGTTCAAAGAGCCGGAAGCGGGCGAAAAGGGCGGTGTCCGTCTCGCCAAATCGGTGGAAGAAGCCGAAGCGCTGGCCAAGCAGATGCTGGGTCGCACTCTGGTCACCCACCAGACCGGCCCGGCTGGCAAGCAGGTGAACCGCATCTATATCGAAGCCGGTTCCGACATCGCGCGCGAACTCTACCTCGCGCTGCTGGTGGATCGTCAGACCTCGCGCATCTCCTTCGTGGCCTCCACCGAAGGCGGGATGGACATCGAGGAAGTGGCCGCCCACACCCCGGAAAAGATCATCTCCTTCTCCGTTGATCCGGCCTCGGGGCTTTCGGATTTCCACGGCCGCCGCGTGGCTTTCGCGCTGGGTCTGGAAGGCGCTGCCGTCAAGCAATGCGTCGCTCTGGTGAAAACGCTCTACAAGGCCTTCGTCGAGAAGGACATGGAGATGCTGGAAATCAACCCGCTGATCGTGATGCCCGACGGCAACCTGAAGGTGCTGGACGCCAAGGTGTCCTTCGACGGCAACGCGCTCTATCGCCATCCCGACATTCAGGCGCTGCGCGACGAAACCGAAGAAGACCCGAAAGAGCTGGCCGCGTCGAAGTTCGATCTGAACTACATCGCGCTGGACGGTGAAATCGGCTGCATGGTGAACGGCGCAGGCCTCGCCATGGCGACGATGGACATCATCAAGCTCTATGGCGCCGAACCGGCCAACTTCCTGGACGTGGGCGGTGGCGCCACCAAAGAGAAAGTGACCGAAGCCTTCAAGATCATCACCTCTGACCCGAACGTCAAAGGCATCCTCGTGAACATCTTCGGCGGCATCATGCGCTGCGACGTGATCGCGGAAGGCGTGCTGGCCGCGGTGAAAGAGGTCGGCCTGCAGGTTCCGTTGGTCGTGCGTCTGGAAGGCACGAACGTCGAGCTGGGCAAGGACATCATCCGCAACTCCGGTCTGAACGTGATCGCGGGCGACAACCTGTCGGACGCCGCGCAGAAGATCGTGAAAGCGGTCAAGGGCTGAACCCGTAGGGCGGGGCAAACCCCGCCTTCCGTTCCAACTTTGGTGGGGTGAACCCCACCCTACGGAGAGACAAATGGCTGTTCTCGTCAACGAAAATACCAAAGTGATCTGCCAGGGCTTCACCGGCTCGCAGGGCACCTTCCACTCCGAACAGGCGATTGCCTACGGCACCAAGATGGTGGGCGGCGTAACCCCCGGCAAAGGCGGCACGCTGCACCTCAACCTGCCGGTGTTCAACTCGGTGCATGAGGCCAAGCACGTCACCGGCGCCAATGCCAGCGCGATCTATGTGCCGCCGCCCTTCGCCGCCGACTCGATCCTCGAGGCGATCGACGCCGAGATGGAGCTGATCGTCTGCATCACCGAAGGCATCCCGGTGCTGGACATGATGAAGGTGAAGCGCGCGCTGGAAGGCTCCAAATCGCGCCTGATCGGGCCGAACTGCCCGGGCGTCATCACCCCCGACGCCTGCAAGATCGGCATCATGCCGGGCCACATCCACCGTCGCGGCTCGGTCGGCGTCGTGTCCCGTTCGGGCACGCTGACCTATGAGGCAGTGAAGCAGACCTCCGACCTCGGCCTCGGCCAATCCTCGGCGGTCGGCATCGGCGGCGACCCGATCAAGGGCACCGAGCATATCGACGTGCTGGAAATGTTCCTGGCCGACCCGGAAACCCAGTCGATCATCATGATCGGCGAAATCGGTGGCTCGGCTGAAGAAGAAGCCGCGCAGTTCCTCGCCGATGAAAAGAAGCGTGGCCGCTGGAAACCCACCGCGGGCTTCATCGCGGGCCGTACCGCGCCGAAAGGCCGCCGCATGGGCCACGCGGGCGCCATCGTCGCCGGTGGCAAAGGCGATGCGGAATCGAAGATCGAAGCCATGAAAGCGGCGGGCATCATCGTGGCCGACAGCCCGGCGGGCCTCGGCGAAGCCGTGATGAAGGCGCTGGGCAAGTAATGCCTGATCTCTGGCCTCCCGGTTGCGGGGGGCCACACTCCGGGGAGGGGAGTGAGATGGTCCAAAGTCGATATCTCGTGACCGCGCCGGACCCGTCCCAATGGCGGGCGTTTTGCCGTTCCCTCTCTCCCCTGTCCCTCACCCGATCCTGACCCCCGGCCCCGATCATCCTCAAGGATAATGCCGATGAACGACCAATCCCCCAACGACGCGCTGCACGCCTCGTCCTTCATGGACGGCGCCAACGCCGATTACATCGACCAGCTTCAGGCCCGCTATGCCGCCGATCCCGCTTCGGTGGATGCCGGCTGGGCCGCCTTCTTCAAGGCGCTGGGCGACAGCGAGCTGGACGCCAAGCGCGCCGCCGCGGGCCCGTCCTGGGCGCGGGCCGACTGGCCGCCGCAACCGCGCGACGATCTGACCGCCGCGCTGACCGGGGAATGGCCGATCGCGCCGAAAGAGGCGAAGGGCGCGGGCGCCAAGATCGCCGCCAAGGCCGAGGAAAAGGGCATCTCGCTTTCCGACGCGCAGATCCAGCGCGCCGTGCTGGATTCGATCCGCGCGCTGATGATCATCCGCGCCTACCGGATCAGGGGCCACCTGATCGCCGATGTCGATCCGCTGGGGATGCGCGACGCCTCGCTGCACCCGGAACTTGACCCGAAATCCTATGGCTTCACCGAAGCCGACATGGATCGCCCGATCTTCATCGACAAGGTGCTGGGGCTGGAAACCGCCTCGATGCGCCAGATCATGGACATCGTGAAGCGCACCTATTGCGGCACCTTCGCGCTGCAATACATGCATATCTCCGATCCCGAACAGGCCGGCTGGCTGAAGGAACGGATCGAGGGCTATGGCAAGGAAATCGCCTTCACCCGCGAAGGCCGCAAGGCGATCCTGAACAAGCTTGTCGAGGCCGAGGGCTTCGAGAAGTTCCTGCATGTCAAATACATGGGCACCAAACGCTTCGGCCTGGACGGGGGCGAGGCGCTGATCCCCGCCATGGAACAGATCATCAAGCGCGGCGGCAATCTGGGCGTGAAGGAAATCGTCTTCGGGATGCCGCACCGCGGCCGCCTGTCGGTGCTGGCCAATGTGCTGATGAAACCCTACCGCGCGATCTTCAACGAATTCCAGGGCGGCAGCTTCAAGCCGGAAGACGTGGATGGCTCGGGCGATGTGAAATATCACCTTGGCGCCTCGTCCGACCGCACGTTTGACGGCCATACCGTCCACCTCAGCCTCACCGCCAACCCCTCGCACCTCGAAGCCGTGAACCCGGTGGTGCTGGGCAAGGTCCGCGCCAAGCAGGATCAACTGGGCGATCAGACCGACCGCCATCAGGTTCTGCCGATCCTGCTGCATGGCGATGCGGCTTTCGCGGGGCAGGGCGTCGTGGCCGAATGTTTCGGCCTGTCGGGGCTGAAAGGCCACCGCACCGGCGGCACCATCCACATCGTGGTGAACAACCAGATCGGCTTCACCACCGCGCCGCACTTCTCGCGCTCGTCGCCCTATCCGACCGACATCGCGCTGATGGTCGAAGCGCCGATCTTCCACGTCAACGGCGATGACCCCGAGGCCGTGGTGCATGCCGCCAAGGTGGCGACCGAATTCCGCCAGACCTTCCACAAGGATGTCGTGATCGACATCTTCTGCTACCGCCGCTTCGGTCACAACGAGGGCGACGAGCCCATGTTCACCAACCCGGCGATGTATACCGCGATCAAGAAGCACAAGACCACGCTGCAGCTTTACACCGAGCGGCTGGTCAAGGACGGCCTGATCCCGGAAGGCGAGATCGAGGACATGAAGGCCGCGTTCCAGGCCCGCCTGAACGAAGAGTTCGAGGCCGGCAAGGAATTCAAGCCGAACAAGGCCGACTGGCTGGATGGCCGCTGGAAGAACCTGTCGAAAGAAGGGCGCGAATATTCCGCCGGGCAGACCGCGATCAAGCCGGAAACGCTGGCCGAGGTCGGGGCTGCGCTGACCCGCGTGCCCGACAATTTCGACCTGCACAAGACCGTCGGCCGTCAGCTCGAATCCAAGAAGAAGATGTTCGAAACCGGCACTGGCTTCGATTGGGCCACGGCCGAGGCGCTGGCCTTCGGCTCGCTCGCGGTCGAAGGCTTCCCGGTGCGTCTGTCCGGTCAGGACTGCACGCGCGGCACCTTCAGCCAACGCCATTCGGCCTTCGTCGATCAGACCACCGAAGAGCGTTACTATCCGCTCAACCACATCCGCCCCGGTCAGGCGCGGTATGAGGTGATCGACTCGATGCTGTCGGAATATGCGGTGCTGGGCTTCGAATACGGCTATTCGCTGTCCGAACCCAATGCGCTGGTGATGTGGGAAGCCCAGTTCGGCGATTTCTGCAACGGCGCGCAGATCATGTTCGACCAGTTCATCAACTCGGGCGAAAGCAAATGGCTGCGCATGTCGGGCCTTGTGATGCTGCTGCCGCACGGCTTCGAAGGGCAGGGGCCGGAACATTCGTCCGCCCGCCCGGAACGCTTCCTGCAACTGTCGGCGCAAGAAAACTGGATCGTCGCCAACTGCTCGACCCCGGCCAACTACTTCCACATCCTGCGCCGCCAGATCCACCGCGACTTCCGCAAGCCGCTGGTGCTGATGACGCCGAAATCGCTGCTGCGTCACCCGCTCTGCGTCTCGACCGCCGCCGATTTCACCACCGGCTCGCAGTTCCACCGCGTGCTGTGGGATGATGCGCAACTCGGCGTGTCGAAAACCGCGCTGAAACCGGATGCCGAAATCAAGCGCGTCGTGATGTGCACCGGCAAGGTGTATTACGATCTGCTGGCCGAACGTGACGCCCGTGGCATCGACGACGTGTATCTGCTGCGCGTGGAACAGCTCTACCCGTTCCCGGCGCAATCGCTGCGCGCCGAACTGGGCCGCTTCCCGCAGGCCGAGGTCATCTGGTGTCAGGAAGAGCCGAAGAATCAGGGCTACTGGACCCATATGGAGCCGAATATCGAGTGGGTGCTCGATCAGGTCGGCGGCGCGACCAAGCGTCCGCGCTATGTGGGCCGCCACGCCTCCGCTTCGCCCGCCACGGGCCTTGCCTCCAAACACAAAGCTGAACAACAGGCGCTCGTGAATGATGCGCTGACGGTTGAAGGGAAATAAGCCATGAGCATCGAAGTCCGCGTCCCCGCCCTTGGCGAAAGCGTCACCGAAGCCACCATCGCCACCTGGTTCAAGAAGCCGGGCGATACTGTCGCGGTGGACGAAATCCTGTGCGAGCTGGAAACCGACAAGGTCAGCCTCGACGTGCCCTCGCCCGCCGCAGGCGTGCTGGGCGAGATTCTGGCGCAGGAAGGCGAAACCGTCGCCGCTGCCGCGCTGCTGGCCACCATCGTCGAAGGCGCTGCCGGTGCTGTCGCCCCGGCGGCCAAACCCGCCGCTGCCGTGGCCGCCCCGGCCCCGGTCGCCGCAGCCCCGGCGGCCAAGGATGTCGAAGACGCCCCCGCCGCCAAGAAAGCCATGGCCGAGGCCGGTCTTTCGCGCGATGCCGTGCAAGGCTCGGGTCGGGATGGCCGCGTGATGAAGGAAGACGTGGCGAAGGCTCTGGCCGTTGCCGCAGTGGCGCCCGCCCCGGTCGCGGCCCCGCCGCGCGCCCCCGTGCCCGCCGATGACGCCGCCCGCGAAGAGCGTGTGAAGATGACGCGCCTGCGCGCCACCATCGCCCGCCGCCTGAAAGACGCGCAGAACACCGCCGCCATGCTGACCACCTATAACGAGGTGGACATGTCGGGCATCATGGAACTGCGCAACGCCTACAAGGACCAGTTCGAGAAGAAGCACGGCGTCAAGCTGGGCTTCATGTCCTTCTTCGTGAAGGCCTGCGTCCACGCGCTGAAAGAAGTCCCGGAAGTCAACGCCGAGATCGACGGTCAGGATGTGGTCTACAAGAACTACGTCCACATGGGCGTCGCCGTCGGCACCCCGAACGGCCTCGTCGTGCCGGTGGTGCGGGATGCCGACCAGATGGGCTTTGCCGCGATCGAGAAGAAGATCGGTGAATTCGGCCTGCGCGCCCGTGACGGCAAGCTGTCGATGGCGGAAATGCAGGGCGGCAGCTTCACCATCTCCAACGGCGGCGTCTACGGCTCGCTGATGTCCTCGCCGATCCTGAACCCCCCGCAATCCGGCATCCTCGGGATGCACAAGATCCAGGATCGCCCGGTGGTGGTGAACGGCCAGATCGTCATCCGCCCGATGATGTATCTCGCCCTGTCCTACGATCACCGCATCGTGGACGGCAAAGGCGCCGTGACCTTCCTCGTCCGCGTCAAGGAAGCCCTGGAAGACCCGCGCCGGTTGCTGATGGATCTGTGATCCGCTCAGGGTGCGCCAGAACGGCGCACCCTGCCGAAAACCCCCTGAGATGCGCATCCCTTGCGCATCTTGTTGCGGAGCCCGCCAATGACCCCCGAACTCACCGCCCTTGCGCTCGCCGGTCTGGTGCAGGTCGCCCAATACCTGCTCTTCGCCGTCCCCGCCAATCTCGAACTCGGCACCACCTACACCTCCGGCCCCCGCGACACGCCGCCTGCGCGGCAGCTCTCCCCCGTCACCGCCCGTCTGCAACGCGCGATGGCCAACCATTTCGAAGGGCTGATCCTCTTCACCCTCGCCGTCGTCGTCGTGACGCTCGGCAACCAATCCTCCGGCGTGACGCAGGCCTGTGCCTGGGCCTATCTCGCCGCCCGCATCTTCTACATTCCCGCCTATGCCCTTGGCTGGTGCCCCTGGCGTTCCGCCATCTGGGCGGTGGGATTCTTCGCAACCGTGGCGATGCTTGTCGCCGCACTGACCTGAAAAACGTCTGACGGCGGGTGAACAGCGGGTGTACCAAGGGTGCACAGATGTCACCCCCCCCTAGGAAAGGATCTGACCATGGCGGAATTTGATGTCATCATCATCGGCGGCGGCCCCGGCGGCTATGTCTGCGCCATTCGCTGCGCCCAGCTGGGCCTGAAAACCGCAGTGGTCGAAGGGCGCGATGCGCTGGGCGGCACCTGTCTGAACGTGGGCTGCATCCCGTCGAAGGCGCTGCTGAACGCCACGCACCAGCTGCACGAAGTCCATGAAAACTTTGAGAAAATGGGCCTGATGGGCGCGCATCCCACGGTGGATTGGGCCAAGATGCAGGCCTACAAGCAGGACGTGATCACCGGCAATACCAAGGGGATCGAGTTCCTGTTCAAGAAGAACAAGGTCACCTGGCTGAAAGGCTGGGGCACCATTCCGGCAGCGGGTCAGGTGCAGGTGGGGGATGAGGTTCACACCGCGAAAAACATCGTGATTGCAACGGGTTCCGAGCCGTCGAGCCTCCCCGGCGTCACCGTGGACGAAGAGGTTGTGGTCACCTCCACCGGCGCCTTGGCGCTGGCTGCGATCCCGAAATCCATGGTCGTGATCGGCGCCGGCGTGATCGGGCTGGAGATGGGCTCCGTCTATGCCCGCCTTGGTGCTGAAGTGACGGTGGTCGAATATCTGGATGCCATCACCCCTGGCATGGATGCCGAAGTGGCCAAGACCTTCCAGAAAATCCTTGCCAAGCAAGGTCTTAAGTTCATCCTCGGCGCCGCGGTGCAGGGCACCGAGCGCACGGGCGCGGGCGCGAAAGTGGCCTACAAACTGCGCAAGGATGACTCGGCACATGAGATCGAGGCCGATGTGGTGCTGGTCGCCACGGGCCGCAAACCCTATGTCGCCGGTCTGGGGCTGGAGGCCCTGGGCGTCGAGATGGAACCGCGCGGGCAGGTGAAGACCGACGGGCATTTTGGCACCAATATCAAGGGTTTGTATGCCATCGGTGATGCGATTGTCGGCCCGATGCTGGCCCACAAGGCCGAAGACGAAGGCATGGCGCTGGCCGAAATTCTGGCGGGCAAGGCCGGTCACGTTAACTATGGGGTAATCCCGGGTGTGGTATACACCACGCCGGAGGTGGCCACGGTCGGCAAGACGGAAGAGCAACTGAAAGCGGAAGGCCGCGCCTACAAGGTGGGCAAGTTCAGCTTCATGGGCAATGGCCGCGCCAAGGCGGTGTTCCAGGCGGATGGCTTCGTCAAGATGCTGGCCGACAAGGAAACCGACCGGATTCTGGGCTGCCACATCATCGGGCCGGGCGCGGGCGACCTGATCCACGAGGTTTGCGTGGCGATGGAATTCGGCGCATCGGCACAGGATCTGGCGCTGACCTGCCATGCGCACCCCACCTATAGCGAGGCCGTGCGCGAAGCAGCGCTGGCCTGCGGCGACGGCGCGATCCACGCCTGATCGACCCCGGCCTAGCAAACGGAAACGCCCGGACCTGCGGTCCGGGCGTTGCTGTTTTGCCTCGCGTCCTGCCTGCGCAGGCCGCTCAGGGGCCTGCGGCGCGGGTATTTCAGCAAAGAAGAAGCCGAAAGCCCGCCAGGGATGGCGGGCTTTCGGGTTTCGGATCAAAGGGTTACTCGGCTGCGATCGGGGCCTGATCGACCAGCCCCACAATGTCGAGCATGATCCGGTTCAGCTCGAAATCCTTCGGCGTATACACGGCGGCAACGCCCATGGCGCGCAGCGCTGCCGCGTCATCCTCGGGGATGATGCCACCGACGACCACCGGAATATCGGCAAGGCCCGCGTCGCGCATCCGCTCCATCATCTCGGCGATCAGCGGCAGGTGGCTGCCCGACAGGATCGACAACCCGACGACATGCGCCTCTTGCTCCACCGCCGCGCTGACGATTTCGGCCGGGGTCAGGCGGATACCTTCGTAATGGATGTCCATGCCGCAATCGCGGGCGCGGGCGGCGATCTGTTCAGCGCCGTTGGAATGGCCGTCAAGCCCCGGTTTTCCAACGAGGAATTTCAACTGACGCCCGAGTTTGGAGGAAACGGCGGCCACCGCCTCGCGGATCGGTTCCAACCCTTCGGTGCGGTTGGAGGGGCTGCGCGAGACGCCGGTGGGCGCGCGGTATTCGCCGAAGGCGCGGCGCACCACGGCGCCCCATTCGCCGGTCGTGGCGCCCGCCTTGGCGGCGGCAATCGAGGCGGGCATGACGTTCTGGCCACTGGCACAGGCCTGACGCACCGCCTCCAGCGCGGCTTGCACCTTGGCCTCGTCGCGGCTGGCGCGCCAGGTGTTCAGCCGTTCGATCTGGTCGCGTTCGGCATCGGCATCGGCCACCATGATCGCGCCGTCCCCCGCCGTCAGCGGCGAGGGCGCGGCCTCGGTCCAGCGGTTGACGCCGACCACGATGGTCTCTTTCGATTCGATCCGGGCGATGCGTTCGGCGTTGGACTCGACCAGCCGGCCCTTCATGTAGTCGATGGCGGCCACGGCGCCACCCATGGCGTCGATCTGCGCCAATTCGGCGCGGGCGCCGGTCTTCAGCTCTTCCACCTTGCGGTCAATGGCGGGGTTGCCGTCAAAAAGATCATCATATTCAAGCAGATCAGTTTCATAGGCCAAGATCTGCTGCATCCGCAGCGACCATTGCTGATCCCAGGGGCGGGGCAGGCCGAGCGCCTCGTTCCAGGCCGGAAGCTGCACGGCGCGGGCGCGGGCTTTCTTCGACAGGGTGACGGCCAGCATCTCGATCAGGATGCGATAGACGTTGTTTTCCGGCTGCTGTTCGGTCAGCCCCAGCGAGTTCACCTGCACGCCGTAACGGAAGCGGCGATATTTGGCATCCTCGATCCCGTAACGGTCGCGGCAGATTTCGTCCCACAGATCGACAAAGGCGCGCATCTTGCACAGCTCGGTCACGAAGCGGATGCCTGCGTTCACGAAGAAGGAAATCCGGCCCACCATATTGGGGAAGTCAGCCGGGGCCACCTTGCCTTTCAGATCGTCCAGCACGGCGCAGGCGGTAGCCAGCGCGAAGGCCAGTTCCTGTTCCGGCGTCGCCCCCGCCTCTTGCAGGTGGTAGGAACACACGTTCATCGGGTTCCATTTCGGCAGGTGCTTTTGCGTATAGGCCGCGACATCGGTGATCATCGACAGGCTGGGCTTCGGCGGGCAGATATAGGTGCCGCGCGACAGGTATTCCTTGATCAGGTCGTTCTGCACCGTGCCGTTCAGCTTCGAGATATCGGCGCCTTGCTCCTCGGCCACCGCTATATACAGCGAAAGCAGCCAGGGCGCGGTGGCGTTGATCGTCATCGAGGTGTTCATCTGTTCCAGCGGAATGTCCTGAAACAGCGCCCGCATGTCGCCCAGATGCGCCACCGGCACGCCCACCTTGCCCACCTCGCCGCGCGCCAGTTCATGGTCGCTGTCATAGCCGGTCTGGGTCGGCAGGTCGAAGGCGACCGAGAGACCGGTCTGCCCTTTGGCGAGGTTGGTGCGATAGAGCGCGTTCGACGCTTTGGCCGTGGAGTGCCCGGCATAGGTGCGGAACAGCCAGGGGGAATCCTTCGCTACGGTCATGGCGGGCCTCGTGAATCGGGATTGCAACTTTATTTCGTTCTGATGTATATGGGGGAAAGATTATGTCAATGTCAATTCGCCGCGTTGCGGCAAATCTGGTGCATGTGCGGCAAGGCCACGGATCCTGCCGTGTATGCCTCAGATGAGGTCTGATCGTTTCAACATCGAGGCTTGCCATGAAAACCAAGGTTCTTTGTCTACTGGCATTTGTCGCAGCGGCCGGCCCTGCCTTGGCCGATCTGCAAGCAGGGCTTTCGGGACGCACCTTGACGGCAAAGGGGGCCACAATCGTTCTCGGGGCCGACGGTGTGATGTCGGGGACAGTGGGCAAGGATGCATTGAAGGGCCGGTGGAGCGTGCAGAGCAACCAGATGTGCCGTACAATCACAGAGCCACAGCGGTTGGCGGGTAAGGCCTGTCTGGATGCGGTACTTGACGGCAGCACGCTGACCGTGATGCGACCGGATGGAACCGCGCTTGTCTACAAGGTCGAATAATTCTCGCGAGAAACGGGGGAAATCAAATTCAATAAGTTGAATTTGATGGGGTGTCGCGCTATATGGTCCTGGGGGCGCGGGTCGCGCCCGAAAAAAGGGGATGGCCATGACGCTTGATCGTTCGATTTTCCTGTTTGCCGGTGTGATGGTGCTGCTGAGCGTGGCACTGACCCTGTGGGTTTCACCCTATTTCGTGTGGTTCACCGTGTTCATCGGCGCCAACCTGATCCAGTCGTCCTTCACCGGCTTTTGCCCGGCGGCAATGATCTTCAAGGCGCTGGGCATCAAGGCAGGCTGCGCGTTCCAGTAAACGTGGCGGTCTGACGCGGGGGAAATCCCTGTCTTTGTTCGGATCACTTCGCTATGCTGCGGTGCAGCGAGGGGATTCGGATGGGTAAAGTAATCACGGTTGCACAACAAAAGGGCGGCGCGGGCAAGACCACGCTGGCCGTGACGCTGGCAATCAGTTTTGCGCGGCAGGGGCTTCGGGTGGCGTTGCTGGACAGCGATCCGCAAGGCAGCCTCGGGCGCTGGTTCATGACGCGGGTGGAACGGCTGGGGGCAGCAGATGTCGAATTCTCCACCGCTTCGGCTTGGGGGGTGGGCTATGAGTGCAAGAAACTGCGCCAGACCCATGACATCGTGATCGTGGACACGCCGCCCAAGGTGGACAGCGACCTGCGCCCGTCACTGCGCGAGGCGGATCTGGTGCTGATCCCGGTGGCCTCCAGCCATGTGGATCTGTGGGCAACAGACGGCGTGCTGGATCTGGTGGCGCGCGAAAGCACGCGGGCGCTGATCGTGCTGAACCGGATGAATACCGGCACGCGGCTGGCGGAAGAGGTGGCACAGGCGGCCCATGGCGTGGCGCAGGTGGCCACGGCGCGGCTGGCCAATCGTGTGGCCTTTGCGGAATCGCTGGGTCAGGGGCTTTCGGTCGTCGAAGGGCGCGGCGCGGCGGCGACCGAGGGAAAGGCGCTGGCGGCCGAGGTTCTGGCGGTTCTGGCGGAATAGGGCGGGGTTTCCCCCGCCTGTTTCAGAATACCCGCGCCGTTTCAGAATACGTCGAACAGATATAGCAGGATGATGATCGGGATCGGGATGCCGATCACCCATGCGAGGATACCTTTCATGGTGCGTCTCCTGTGTTGCTGTACAGGCAACGCGCCGCAGCGCAGGGGGTTCCCGATGTGGCGGCAGGGCGGTGCTACGACGCGCCTTTCAACCCCAGCCGGATCTGCTTTTCGATCTCGACAATGACAAAGAACGCGACCCCGATCGCGAGGATCAGCAGGCCATCGGTCAGCGGCACCGGCCTTGTGCCAAGGATCGCCTGCAGGGGCGGAAGATATGTCACCGCGAGCTGGGCGGCGGTCATGGCCGCCACAACGGCCCAGACCACCCGGGTGCCGCGCGCGGCGGCCCATGTCAGCGAGGTGCTGTGCAGGCTGCGGATGAAGAACAGATGGAAAATCTCCAGCACGACCATCATGTTCATCGCCATGGTCTGTGCCAGTGCCAGCGGATGGCCTTGGCCGATGGCATAGGTGAAGATGCCAAAGACCGCCGCAAGGAACAGCGCCGCCACCAGCACCACATGCCAGACCAGCGCAGCGGACAGGATCGGGGCGCTACGGGGGCGGGGCGGGCGGGCCATGGTGCCCGCTTCGGTCGGCTCGAAGGCCAGAGCGATTCCCAGCGTGACCCCGGTAATCAGGTTGACCCAGAGTATCTGGACCGCCGTGATCGGCAGGGCGAGACCGGCAAGCAAAGCCAGCACCACGGTCAGGGCTTCGCCCGCACTGGTGGGCAGCTCGAAACTGATCACCTTTTTCAGGTTGTCATAAACCGTGCGCCCCTCGCGCACCGCCGCGGCTATGGAGGCGAAGTTGTCATCCGCCAGCACCAGAACGGCGGCCTCCTTCGCCGCCTCGGAGCCTTTCAGCCCCATGGCGATGCCCGCATCGGCACGTTTGAGCGCGGGCGCATCGTTCACCCCGTCGCCGGTCATGGCAACCGACAGGCCGTTGGCCTGCAGCGCGGTCACGAGGCGCAGCTTGTGTTCCGGGCTGGTGCGGGCAAAGACATCGACCGTTGCCACCTCCAGCGCCAGTTGCGCATCGTCCAGCCTGTCAAGGTCGGCGCCGGTCAGCACGCGGTCCGGGTTTTCCAGCCCGATCCGGGCAGCGATGGCGCGGGCCGTGCCGGCATGGTCGCCGGTGATCATCTTGACGCGGATACCCGCCGCCCGACATTCGGCCACGGCGGCAATCGCCTCGGGGCGCGGCGGGTCGATCAGGCCGATGAGGCCAAGGAACCTCAGACCATCCTCAAGATGCGCGGGGTCGATCCATTTGCCGGCCTTGACCCGCTCGGCCAGCGCCAGAACGCGCAGCCCCTGCGCCGCCATTGCTTCGGCGCGCTGGTGCCAGTGCTGGATATCGAGCCCGGCACACATGCGCAGCACCCGTTCGGGGGCGCCCTTCACATGGACCATGCGCCCTTCGGCGCTTTCGGTCAGCACCGCCATGAAGCGATGGCGGGAATCGAAGGGTATGGCATCCAGCCGCCGGGCCGTCGCACGGGGATCGGGGATCACCTTGCCCGCAAAGGCCAGCAGCGCGCCCTCCATCGGATCGCCCTCGACCGTCCAGACCCCATCCCGGCAGATCAGACCGGCATCGTTGCACAGGGCCGCCGCCCGTGCGAGCCGCGACAGATCGCCCGCAGGTGTCACCGCGCCTTCGGGCGCATAGCCCGCGCCCGAGATCGCAAAACTGCCAGCCGGGGTTTCGGCGGCGGCCACAACCATCTCGTTGCGGGTCAGGGTGCCCGTCTTGTCGGTGCAGATCACCGAGACAGAGCCGATCGCCTCGATCGCGGGCAGACGGCGGACAATGGCGTGGCGCCGCGCCATGGCCTGCACCCCGATGGCCAGAGTGATGGTCATCACGGCGGGCAATCCTTCGGGGATCGCGGCCACGGCGATGCCGATCACGGCCATGAACATCTCGGAAAAGTCGCGCCTGTCCACGAAATGGCCATAGGCGAGCAGAAGGCCCGAAGAGAGCAGGATCAGAAACGACAGCCAGCGCGCGAACCTGTCCATCTGTGCGACCAGCGGGGTCGTCAGCGAATCGACACTGGCCAGCAGCCCGCCGATCCGGCCGATCTCGGTGCGGCTGCCAGTTGCCACCACCAGCCCGCGCGCGGTGCCCTGCGTCAGCAGCGTGCCAGACCACAGCATCGAGCGACGGTCGCCAAGGGCCGCATCGGCGCCAACCGGCCCCGGTGCCTTCTCCACCGGCACGGATTCGCCCGTCAGGATCGCCTCCTGCGCCGCCAGCCCGCGCGCCTCGAGGATCCGCAGGTCGGCGGGCACCTTGTCTCCCGCCTCCAGAAGCACGATGTCGCCGGGCACCAGATCGGCCCCGTCCACCGTCACCCGCGCGCCACCGCGCAAGACGGCGGCGCGGGGGGCCAGCATCTTGCGGATCGCGGACATCGCGGTTTCGGCCCTGCCCTCTTGCAGAAAGCCGATCACGGCATTGGCAAGCACCACGGCCAGAATGACCCCGGTATCCACCCAGTGCTGCAAGGCGCCGGTCACCACGGCAGAGGCAAGCAGCACATAGATCAGCACATTGTGAAACTGCAGGACAAAACGCAGGACCGGCCCGCGCGCCCGTATCTCGGGCAGGCGGTTCGGCCCATGCTGTGCCCGCCGCCGGTCGGCCTCGTCGTGGCTCAGCCCCTCGGGCCCGGCCTGCAGCGCGGCAAGGCAGGCCTCGGCGGGCAGGCTGTGCGGCATGGCGAGGGGGGTGGGCAGGGGCATGGGCAATCCGGTACTCCAGGCAACATGCGCCGTGCTGCAGGCGTCAGAGATCGGCCAGACAGGCGGCGGCTTCGCAGCGACGGGTTCAAAAGGCACCAGATCCTGCGACCGATCCAGCGCTAACCGATGGACAGTAACAGATTGATCGCAAAACGGCGGACCCCTCGATGCGCGCAAGGGTGCCCCGCCGGACCCCCCGCCGTTTCTGTCCCCCATCGCCACAGCACCCTGTTTGGGGTGCGCATGAAAAAAATGTTCGCCTTTCGGGAATAGCGGCGCATCTGAAGCGTTTTCGGCAATGATCACCCATGAGGATGGACAGGATGACCGATCAGGGCGCGGAAATCGCCTTCCGGCGCGAGCTGGTGGGGTTGGTGCCAAAGCTCAGGCGCTTTGCGCTGAGCCTTGCAGGCCATATGCAGGATGCGGATGATCTGGTGCAGGCGGCCTGCGAAAAGGCGCTGAAAAACCGCAGCCAGTTCCAGCCGGGCAGCCGGATGGACAGCTGGATGTATCGCATCGTCCAGACGCTGTGGCTGGATGACCGGCGCCGTCACAAGGTGCGTGGCACCTCGATTGATCCCGAGGACGCGCATCTGTCGGATGGCGGAAAGGCCGCCAGCCTGCCCGAAGACCGCATGATGCTGGCCAAGGTGCGTGTCGCCATGGGCAGCCTGCCCGAAGGCCAGCGCGAGGTTCTGTCGCTTGTCGCGATCGAGGGGTTGAGCTACCGCGAAACCGCCGATGTACTGGGCCTGCCCATCGGCACAGTGATGAGCCGCCTGTCCCGCGCCCGCGACAGTCTGCTTCCGAAACTTGGCCTCGCCGAAGGACACCGCCAATGACCCGCAAACCGATGATCGACAAGGACCGGCTGGCCGCCTTCGCCGATGGCGAACTGTCGCCCGAAGAGGCCGCCGCCGTGGTCATGCATCTGGCCGACCACCCCGAGGATCAGGCCTGGGTGGACGAGGTGATGGCGGCGAACATGGCGCTGGCGCGGGCCTTCGCTGCGCCGATGGCAGAGCCGGTGCCGGATCGCTTTCAGGCGCTGATCCTGCCCGATGCCGACCCTGCGGCGCATGTGGTCGCGTTCCGCCCCCGCTGGTCCATGCCCCGGATCTGGGCCGGGGCCGCGCTCGCTCTGGCTGCGGCGCTGGCGGTGATGGCGGTCCTGCCCGAGCCAGACGCCGGGCTGCGCGTCGGCCCGGTAGCGGCGGGTTCGGCGCTGGAGACGGCGCTGATGGCCCAGGCCTCGGGCGCGGTGCAGCCGCTGGGCGAGGCCGGGCAGTTGACCATCCTTGCCACGCTGCCCGCGACCGGCGGGTATTGCCGCGAGTTTGAACTGGTCGCACCAGAGACGGGGGATATTCAACTGGGTCTGGCCTGCCGCGCAGGAACGGGATGGGCGGTGGATGTGCTGCTGGCCGAAACCGCCGCAACCGGGGGCGAGACGGCCTCGGGCTATCTGCCCGCCTCGGGCAACGATGCGGGCGCGATTGATCCCTGGCTGGATCGGCGCGGGGCGGGCATGGCGCTTTCCGCCGACGAGGAAGCCGCGCTGATCCAGCATGGCTGGTCATCCTGAGGGGGCCACCGGCACGACAGACCGCGCGCCTCGCCTGTCATGGGCGGGGCGCCATGCTTTTACGGCCTGCCGTCCGGGCAATCTCGGGATCTATTATTCTTTGTAAAATAGAGAGATAGGTGGAATAGATCCCGGGCTGCGGCGTTGTTCTGGTACGAAACCCAAACCAATGGAGAGTGCCATGAAAGTCTTCAAAACCCTGCTGACCGCCGTGATCGTGACCGCGACCGCCACCTTGCCGGGCATCGCCGCCCCCTTCGCCAAGGGACACCCCGCGCTGGTCGTGCCGCTGGGCACCTTCCTGTCCGACGATCCCGTTGAACAGGTGCATTTCCTTGTGAAAAAGAAGAAGGGCGGCAAGAAACCCTTCACCCGCGATCACCGCGACGATGACGACCGGGACGATGACCGCCGCTCGCGCGGCAATTCGAACAGTTCCAGCAATTCCAACTCCAACAGTTCGAGCAATTCGTCTTCCAACAGTTCCAGCAATTCCTCGTCGAACTCCTCGTCGAACAGTTCCTCCAACAATGATCGCGACGACGATTGATCGCGCCGGACACCAGACTGAAAGGGCCGCGAGAGTTCCTCGCGGCCTTGCCTGTTTTGGGGCAGGCAGATCGGCCCGACAGGATGGCGCATGGCGTGGCGGTGCCCAAACAAAAGACCGCAGGGTCACCTGCGGTCTGTGTCACCCCGGGGGGCGCCTGTCCCCGGGTCTAGCGCTTGGCCCGTGCCTGCTGGCGATACCAGCCCTCCTGCGCCTGCGTGTTGCGCAGGATCTTTTGCCGCGTCTCGGCCTCGACCGTAGTTTCGGCGCGGATCTCGGCGGGCAGTTCGGCGCTGTCGCGGCGGAACGGGATTACCTGTGCCAGCGGCGACCCCTTTTCGATCACATGCAGCCCATCCTCGCCGATGGCGAAGAACGGAAAATGGATGGGCGCGCGGTAGGTGTCGGTATCGACGATCCCGGCCACGATCTCGATCACGCCATTCGGGCGGTTCAGCGGGTTGACGAACAGGCAGCTCCAGCCCGGCGGGGTGGTGATGGTCCAGTAATTATGCACCTTGCAGGGCGGGCGCGGCCCCCACGGGTTGCCTTTCACCTGATGTGCGCCGTGGTTCGAAACCATGCTGCGGTCGAAATCCCAGCCCGCATCGACCCGCGCGCCCCCCTCGGAAATCTCAAGCCGCACGGTGGCGGCAAAGGGGATGATCCAGCCGGTGGTCATCGCGTCCAGAAACGGCAGGCAGCGCTTGACGGTCAGCCCGCTGTCATTCCGCGCCAGCTTTGCGTCATCGACGGCGGGCAGGCGGCGGAACCAGTGGGGCAGATAGGCCTTGGACGGCACCGGCGGCGCAATGACACCGTGATCTGCCGGGGCGCAGGTGAAGCGGATGGCGGGGGCAGGGCGTTTGCGGAACATGTCATCCTCCTGGAAACCATGCCGCACAACGCGTGGAAGGGCGATCTATTCCCCCGGCGGCAGGATTGCGGGTGCCGCAGGTCTTTCGGCGGCGGGCAGGGCGGGGCACAGCGCGCCCGCCTGCAGCAGCCCGTGGCCAAACACATCGTCGCGCCCCGTATCGCCCGAATCCCGGGCGGTGCCCGCAAGCCGCGCCGCAACCTCCTCCGAGCCAAGTGCGGGGGCCTGTGCCAGAACCAGCGCGGCGGCGGCGGTCACGAAGGGCGTTGCAAACGAGGTGCCGGTCTGCGCGCGCGCCCCGCGGATCGAGGTGGCCAGCAAAAGCCCCACCCCGGGCGCCGCCAGATCGACCTCCGCCCCGCGCTGCGCTGCCCGGTACACCCGCCCGCGCGAATCCAGCGCGGTGACGCCGATCACCCCCGCATAGGCGGCAGGATAGGCGACCGGTTGCTGCGCGCCGCCATTGCCCACGGCAGCCACCAGCACCATGCTGCGGTCTTCGATCAGCCGGCGCACCATGGTTTCAAGCGCGGTATTGGCTGGCCCGGCCAGCGACAGGTTCACCACCCGCACCCCGTGGCTGTCCATCAGGTCAAGCCCGCGCAACAGGGCCACGACATCGGCCCGCTCGTCCCGCCCGGCGCGGGTGAAGACATCGACCACCACATAGCGCGCCTCGGGCAGCAGCCCTTCGACCCGCGATCCCGGGCGGCCCGCCAGCACGGACAGGACCGCCGTGCCATGCACCTTGGCCGACGGATCTCCACCTTCGGCTGCAAGGCCCTGCACGTCGATCCTTGCGCCGGTCAGCAGGTCATGCGTCTGGTTTACGCCGGTGTCGATCACGCCGATCACGGGCGGCACCGCGCACCGCGCCGCCCGCGCTGCGGCGTCGGGCCAGCCGACCAGCGCATGGGACTGGCAGTTGCCATGGCGGCAATCGGCGGGGGCGGGCGATGGGGCGGCGGCGGGCAGGATGTCCTGTCCGCTGCGGTAATAGTGGTTGAAATCCGCCGTCCCGCCACTGGGCAGGGCGCGCACCCGGTCCCGGGCGGTGGTCAGCGTCACCCCGGGCGGCGGGGCAAAGCGGTGCAGGTCGCGGCCGAACCCGGGCAAGGCCCGCGTCTCGATCAGCGCGAAGCCTTCCCCCAGCAAGACCGCCGCATCCCCTGCCGTCAGGCCGAGCGTCACGATCTCGGGCGCGAATGTCGGGGGCGGGGGCACCGGCGCGGGCGCGATCACCCGAGGGGCGACCCGGCGCTGCCGCAGCGGGGCAGGGCCCCCCCGCCCCTGCGCGCGGGCGGTCGGCCTGTCGCCATTCCCCCGGTCATCGTCATCACGCCCGCCATCATCATCGTCGTCGTCTGCCCAGGCCGCGCCCATCGACGGGTCAGGCCCACCGGCCCAAGGCGTGGCACCCGCCATCGCAGTGATCAACAGCAGTATGGTCAAGCGGGTCAGGGCAGGGCGGTTCATGGCGATGCGTATCCGTGGCTGAACGTCGTGGATTGCAACAACGTGTGTCACACAGATCTAGTCCATCCGCGCCCCGATGACAGGGCCTGCTGCCCGACCCGCCCCGTCGCCGCCGCCTTCGGCCATACCCTCCCCCATTCCGCGTGGATATTTTCAACGGAGGGCTGAGAAAGGCTTGCGGTGCGGGGGCGGGCGCGGCAGGAGAAGGGCATGAGTGAACGGGCTTTCCTGAATGTGGCGGCGTCGCTGACCGGGCGGCGCTGGGTTGGGCCGGGGGCCGAGGCCGAGCGGATGGCGGAAGCCATGGCGCAGGTGACGCGCCTGCCCTTGGCGCTGTGCCTGACGCTGGTGAAGCGCGACGTGGCACCCGAGGCGGCGGCGGCCTATCTCGCCCCCGCCCTGCGCGATCTGCTGCCCGATCCGCTGAGCTTGCGGGATATGGGCCGCGCGGCGGAGCGGTTTCTGGCTGCCGTGGCGCGGCGCGAACGGATTGCGATCTTTGCCGATTACGATGTGGATGGCGGATCGTCCGCCGCCCTGCTGCTGGTCTGGCTGCGTGCGATGGGGCGGCAGGCCACGCTTTATATCCCCGACCGGATCGACGAGGGCTATGGCCCGAACGTGCCGGCCATGCAGGCGCTTGCGGCGACGCATGACCTGATCCTCTGTGTCGATTGCGGCACCCTGAGCCACGAGCCGATTGCGGCCGCCAAGGGGGCGGATGTGGTGGTGCTGGATCACCATCTGGGTGGCGAGACGCTGCCCGAGGCGCTGGCCGTGGTGAACCCCAACCGGCAGGACGAGGATGGATCTCTGGCGCATCTCTGTGCCGCCTCGGTGGTGTTTCTGCTGCTGGTCGAGGCGAACCGGCGGTTGCGCGCCGAAGGGGTTGCCGGGCCGGATCTGATGGCGCTGCTGGATCTGGTGGCGCTGGCCACGGTGGCGGATGTGGCGCCACTGATCGGGGTGAACCGGGCTTTCGTGCGTCAGGGGCTGCGCGTGATGGCCCGGCGCGAGCGGGTTGGCCTGCGGGCGCTGGCCGATGTGGCGCGGATGGATACGGCGCCCACCCCCTATGCGCTGGGCTTCCTGCTGGGGCCGCGGGTTAATGCGGGTGGGCGAATCGGCCAGGCCGATCTGGGCGCGCGGCTGCTGGCCACCGATGACCCCGCCGAAGCCGCAGCTTTGGCCGAACGTCTGGATGTGCTGAACACCGAACGGCGCGACATCGAGGCGGCGGTGCGGGCGGCGGCGCTGGCGCAGGCCGAGGCGCGGGGGCTGGACGGGCCGCTGGTCTGGGCGGCGGGTGCAGGCTGGCATCCCGGCGTGGTGGGCATCGTGGCGGCGCGGCTGAAAGAGGCGACCAACCGGCCTGCGGTGGTGATCGGGCTGGAAGGCGGCATCGGCAAGGGGTCGGCCCGGTCGGTCAGCGGCGTCGATCTGGGCGCGGCGGTGCAACGCTGTGCCGCCGAGGGGCTGTTGCTGAAGGGCGGCGGGCACAAGATGGCCGCCGGGCTGACGGTGGCAGAAGATCAGTTGGAAGCGGCAATGGCGCGGCTGGGCGAATTGCTGGCCAAGCAGGGCGCGGGGGCCGGCGGGCCTGCCGATCTGCGGCTGGATGGCTTGCTGGCACCGGGCGCGGCCACGCTGGCACTGGTAGAGCAGTTGGAAGAGGCCGGGCCCTTTGGCGCCGCCTCGCCCGCCCCGCGATTCGCCTTCGCCGATTGCGCGGTGCAGGCGCGGCGGATCGGCGAAAGCCATCTGCGGCTGACCTTCGGCGACGGGCTGGGCGCCAAGCTGGAAGCCATCGCCTTCGGCGCCTTTGACGGGCCTTTGGGGCCTGCCCTGCTGGATCCGGGGCACCAGCGGTTCCATCTGGCGGGCAAGCTGGAACTGAACACCTATGGCGGGCGCACGAAGGTTCAGTTGCGGCTGGAAGACGCCGCCCGCGCCTGATCGCCATGCGGCGCAAAACGCACGCATTTTTCCTCTTGCGCCCGTCATGCCACTGACATAGATAGCGCCTCACCAAGCGCGGTCCGTTCGTCTATCGGTTAGGACACCAGGTTTTCAACCTGGGAAGAGGGGTTCGACTCCCCTACGGACTGCCATTTTCCCTTCTGATCCTCTGGTGCGAACAGGCTTTACGAAGCTTGTATGCAGTATATCCGGCGCTGCGTCCGGCACCGGCCCGGGCTCTGCGCTGCCATGTCTCTGCTCAGCCCGCCGCCTTGCCCAGCAATTCCAGCACCCTTGGCCCCAGATGCGCCACGATCTTGCCCACGCCTTCGGCATTGGGGTGGATGCCATCCGCCTGCATCAGCGGCTGAAGGCTGGCCGGATCGCTGGCGCCGAGGCCTGCCATGAAGTTCGGCTCCATCAACGCGCCGTATTGGCGGGCGAGATCGGGGAAGATCGCGTCGAAGCTGGCCTTGTAGTCGGGGCCGTAATTGGCCGGGCCGGGCAGGCCGATCAGCAGCACGGGCAGGTTGCGCGCCTGCGCTGCCGCAAGGATCGCCTCCAGATTGGCGCGGGTCGTCGCCGGGTCCAGCCCGCGCAGCAGGTCGTTGCCGCCCAGCGTGACGATCAGCGCATCGGTTTGCGGCGTCAGCGACCAATCCAGCCGCGACAGCCCACCCGCCGAGGTATCACCCGACACGCCCGCATTCACGATTCGGGCGTCAGAACCATGTTCGGCCAGCCAGGCCTGCAGTTGCGGCACAAGGCCCTGGCCCTCGGGCAAACCATAACCCGCCGTCAGGCTGTCGCCGAGCGCCACGATCTCCAGCGGTTCGGCTTCCGCAAGGGAAACCGACAATGCCAGTACGATCAGGGCTTTGCCAAGGGTGAGGCGCGCCCCATATCCGAGGGAAGCGAGGCGAAAGGCAGGCAACATGGGCGATCCGATTCTGGCACTGGACAAGGCGCAGCTGACATTGGCGGGAAATGCCGGGCCGGTCGAGATCTTGCGGGGCATCACACTGACAGTTGAACGGGGCGAGACGGTGGGGCTGGTCGGCCCGTCCGGCTCTGGCAAGTCCTCGCTCCTGATGCTGATGGGCGGGTTGGAGCGGGCAACCGGCGGGCAGGTGCGCGCGCTGGGGCAGGATCTGGGCGCGATGGGCGAGGATGCGCTGGCCCGCTTTCGCCGGGGCAACATGGGCGTGGTGTTCCAGAGTTTCCACCTGATCCCCACGATGACCGCACTGGAAAATGTCGCCGTGCCGCTGGAACTGGCGGGGGCGAAGGATGCCTTCGCCCGGGCCGAGGCGGAACTGGTGGCGGTGGGGCTGGGCAAGCGGCTGGATCACTATCCGGCGCAGATGTCGGGGGGCGAGCAGCAGCGCGTCGCCCTGGCCCGCGCCGCCGTGCCGCGCCCGGCGATCCTGCTGGCGGATGAACCGACCGGAAATCTGGATGGCGTGAACGGCGCCGCGATCATGGATCTGCTGTTCGGCCTGCGCGACATGCACGGGGCGACGCTGGTGCTGGTGACCCATGCGCCAGAGCTTGCGGCGCGTTGTGACCGGATCGTGCGGTTGGTCGATGGGCGGGTGAGCGCATGAGCTGGCCCTTGGCGGCGCGGCTGGCGCGCCGGGAATTGCGCGGCGGGATCAAGGGGTTCCGCATCTTTCTGGCCTGTCTGGCGCTGGGTGTGGCGGCGATTGCCGCCGTGGGCATGGTGCGCGGCGCGATCGAGGCGGGGTTGCGCGATCAGGGTGCGGTGCTGCTGGGCGGCGATGCGCAGATGGAATTCACCTATCGCTACGCCGACGCCGCCGAACTGGCCTTCATGGCCAGCATTGCCGACCGCGTGTCGCAGGTGGTCAGCTTCCGCTCGATGATCGCGCTGGGCGAGGATCGGGCGCTGACGCAGGTGCAGGCGGTGGATGATCTCTATCCGCTGATCGGGCAGGTGGAGCTTGATCCGGCCGTGCCGCTGGCGCAGGCGCTGGCGGGCGGTGGCGGTCTGCCCGGCGCGGTGGTGGACCGCGTGCTGATGGACCGGCTGGGCCTGCAGCCCGGCGATGTGCTGCGGTTGGGCACGCAGGACTTCCGGCTGGGGGCCGCACTGTTGCGGATGCCCGACAGTGCGACCGGCGGCTTCAGCCTTGGCCCGCCAATGATCGTGTATACAAAGGATCTGGCACAGTCGGGGCTGATCGTGCCCGGCTCGCTGTATGAAACCCAATACCGGCTGGATCTGCCACCGGGCGCCGATCTGGCGGCGGTGCAGGCGCAGGCCGAGGCGCGGTTCACCGATACCGGCCTGCGCTGGTCCGACAGCCGCCGCGCCACCCCGGGGGTGGAGCGGTTTGTCGAGCGGATCGGCTCTTTCCTCGTGCTGGTGGGTCTGGCCGGGCTGGCGGTGGGGGGCGTCGGTGTCTCCAGCGCCGTGCGGGCCTATCTGGAGGGCAAGGTGCCGGTGATCGCCACGCTGAAGACGCTGGGTGCAGAGGGGCGGCTGATCTTCCGCACCTATCTGTTGCAGATCGGCGCCTTGGCGGGCTTGGGCATCGCGGCGGGGCTGGGCCTTGGCGCGCTGGTGCCGCTGCTGGCGGGGCCGGTGATCGCGGCCTCGCTGCCGTTTCCGGTGGCCTTTGCCGTGTACCCGCAACCGCTGCTGGAGGCGGGGTTCTATGGCGCGGTGACGGCGCTGCTGTTCACCCTTTGGCCGCTGGCGCGGGTGGAGCGGGTGCGGGCGGCGGCGCTGTATCGCGGGGCGGGGCAGGCGGGGTGGCCGCGCCCGCTGCTGCTGGCGGCACTTGCGGGCTTGGCGATGCTGCTGGTGGGCGGCGCGGTGGCGCTGTCGGGCGCGCGCGGACTGGCGCTGGGCACGGCGGGCGGCGTGGTGGCGGCGCTGCTGGTGCTGGCGCTGGCCGGTTGGGCGGCGCGGCGGCTGGCGCGGGCAGGGGCCCGGCGGGCGCGGGGGGCGGTGGCCTTGCGCGCGGCGCTGGGGGCGATTGCCGCGCCACGGGGCGAGGCGATGGCGGTGATCCTGTCCTTGGGGCTGGGGCTGTCGGTGCTGGCGGCGGTGGGGCAGATCGACGCCAACCTGCGCGCCGCCATTGACCGCGATCTGCCGGTGCGGGCGCCCGCCTATTTCTTCGTCGATATTCAGGCCGATCAGATCGAGGGCTTTCTGGCACGGGTGCAGGCCGATCCGGCGATCACCCGCGTCGAAAGCGCGCCGATGCTGCGCGGGGTGCTGACGCAGATCAATGGCCGCCCCGCGCGCGAGGTGGCGGGCGAACATTGGGTGGTGCGCGGCGACCGGGGCCTGACCTATGCCGCAGCCCCGCCCGCAAATACCAAGGTGGTGGCCGGCGCCTGGTGGCCCGAGGATTACGCGGGCCCGCCGCAGGTCAGCTTTGCCGCCGAAGAGGCCGCCGAGATCGGGCTGAAGCTGGGCGATACCGTCACGGTCAATGTGCTGGGCCGCGACATCGCCGCCACGATCACCAGCCTGCGCGAGGTCGATTTTTCCAGCGCCGGGATGGGGTTCGTGATGACGATGAACCCTGCCGCGCTGGCGGGGGCACCGCATACCCATATCGCCACGATCTATGCCCCGCCCGAGGCCGAGGCGCGCATCCTGCGCGATCTGGCCGGGCAATGGCCCAATATCACCGCGATCCGGGTGCGCGACGCCATCGACCGGGTGACCGAGGCGCTGGATGCCATTGCCACAGCCACAGCCTGGGCAGCGGCGGCGGTGCTGGTCACCGGCTTTGTCGTGCTGATCGGCGCGGCGGCGGCGGGCGAACGCGCCCGGGTCTACGAGGCGGCGGTGCTGAAAGTGCTGGGCGCCACGCGTGGCCGCATCCTGTGGAGCTTTGGCTTGCGCGCCGCCCTGATGGGGGCTGCGGCGGGGCTGGTCGCCATCGGCGCAGGCGCCGTGGCGGGCTGGGCGGTGATGGTGCTGGTGATGGACAGCGCCTACAGTTTCGAGCCGGTCTCGGCGCTGGCCATCGTGGCGGGCGGGGTGCTGGTCACGCTGCTGGCTGGCATCGCCTTCGCCTGGCGGCCGCTGGCGGCCCGCCCCGCGCAGGTCTTGCGCTCTGCCGAATAGCTTGCGCCAGATCAGGGTTCTGCCGCAGGGTTTCTGGCAAGCTGATGCATCATGGAGGGGGGACATATGCTGGAGTATCGGGTCAGCGCGCGGCGGATCGACGCGCATGGATCAGAGGCGCGGGCGAAAGAGGCCGTGCTGGTGCTGGATACCGATCTGGCCGGGCGGGCGGATGCGCTGAACCCGGCAGAGCTTTTGCTGGCCGCGCTGGCCGCCTGTATCCTCAAAGGGGTGGAGCGGGTGATGCCGATCCTGAACTTTCAGCTTTCTGCCGTATCGGTGCGCCTGCATGGCGTCCGGCAGGACAGCCCGCCCCGGTTGCAGCGCATCACCTATGAGCTTCTGGTGGACACGGCGGAAAGCGATCACCGGCTTGATCTGCTGCTGCGCAATGTGCAGAAATTCGGCACGATCCACAACACGCTGGCCCCGGCGGTGGAACTGGTGGGAACGGTGCGCCGGGCTTGAAAAAGCCCCGCCGAAGGATCGGCGGGGCAGGTCTGGCGGAAAGGCCAGAGGGAGCGGGGTCAGACGCTTTCGGAGAGCCACGCGCGGAAGGCCGCGGTGACATCCGGGTCGCCATCCACCAGATATTGCGGCGCCGGATAGCGCGCTGAATGCACATCGGCGACATATTCGCCGAAAGCGGCGACCCGTTCGCCTTGCAGCCGCGCATATTCCGCCGCGAAATCGCGATAGCGTTTGGCATGGCGCGGCACATGGCCGGTATTCTGGCCCAGCACGTCATCGGCAAACAGATATTGTGCATGTCCACCCGCGCCCGCGCCCATCGAGATCAGGAACAGATCGGTATGGTCGGCAATCGCATCGGTGATCGAATGGGGCACCACCTCGATCTCCACCGCGAAGGCCCCGGCCTCCTCCAGCGCGCGGCACTGGGCGAAGACGCTCTGCGCCTGATCCAGCGTCTTGCCCACCGCCTTGAACCCGCCGGTCCAGGTGGCCTTCGACGGGATCAGCCCGACATGGCCACAGACCGGCACCGCATGGTCGGCCAACAGCCGCACCGCCGCCACGCTGCCCGAACAATAGACCGCATCCGCGCCATGGCGCAGCATGGTCAGCGCCCAGTCCAGCATCTTGTCCGGCCCGCCGATGTTGAAGAAATTGTCGCCGGGGCAGGCAAAGGCATGGGGGGCCACAGCGCGAAAGCGCGGGTGCATCAGCAGGGCCGCGGGCACCGACAGAAGTTCGACCCCCGCCTGCGCCGCCGCCTCGGCCTCGTCCAGCGTCTCGACCCGCAGCATGGCATATTGGTGCTTGCCGCGATTGGCGCGCAGATCGGCCACCGTGGGACGGCGGCTCATTCCGCCACCTGCACGAAAACCTGACCGCTTTCCACCTTCACCGGATAGGTGCGCAGCGCCTCGCAGACCGGGGCGCGTTTGGCAGCACCCGTGCGATAGTCGAACTGGCCGTTATGCTTGGGACACTCGATCAGGTGCCCCATCACCAGCCCGTCGCACAGGTGCACATCCTCATGCGTGCAGCGTCCGGCGGTGGCGAAAAACTCCCCCTCGGGCGAGTGGTAGATGGCGAAGGTCTGGGCGCCGTGATCGAAGCGGATCACGTCTTCTTCGTCGATGTCATCGGTGGCGCAGGCAGCGATCCATTGGGGCATGGTTTGTCCTTTCATTCGGCGGCGGTGCCAAGGGCGGCAGCGTGGAAATCGTCACGGTAGGGGCGGGCGCCAAGCGGCAGATCACGGCGCACGAAGTAATCCTCGTTGGCCAACTGGCGGCGCAGGGCGGGCCACATCTCGGCAAAGCCTGCGGCGATGGAGCGGTTGGGCGCGGGCAGATCATGCTTGATCAGATCATGCAGCTTGGGCAGCGCGTGATAGGGCACCATCGGGAACATGTGGTGTTCCACATGGTAATTCATGTTCCAGTAGATGAAGCGGCTGACCGGGTTCATATAGACGGTGCGCGAATTCAGCCGGTGGTCGTTCACATTGTCGGCCAGCCCGCCATGCTGCAACAGCCCGGTCATCACATGATGCCACGCGCCATACAGCCGCGGCAGACCGATCGCCATCAGCGGCAGGATCGAGCCCATCCAGACCGCAAGCGCAATCGTCGCGGCATAGATCAGCAGCCAGATCCGGGCGACGCGGATCACCTTGGGCTGTTCGCTGTCTGGGATGAACGTGCGCTCCTCGGCATCCAGCCGCCCGCTGGCATTCCGCAGCATCCGGCCCCAGCCGGTGATCGCGTCGAAAATGCCGAAGAAATTGGCGATGACCTTGAAGAACACCGGCGGGCGCATCACCGCTATTTCCGGGTCGCGGCCCACGATCACCGTATCGGTGTGGTGGCGCGCATGGCTCCACCGCCAGGTCACCGGGTTGCGGATCATGCAGAAACTGGCCACCTGATACAGCGCGTTGTTCATCCACGGCGTCTTGAAGGCGGTGCCATGGCTGCATTCATGCCAGCGCGAATCCATCGCCGATCCGTAAAGCACGCCGTAAACGGCCCAGAACGGCAGCGCCCACAGCGAGGGCCACAGCGCCCAGCCAAGGCCCGCGCAGACGATCATCGTGCCGAACAGCAGCGCCGTGTCGCGCAGCGCCGGGCCGTCGCGGCGCTGCATCAGTTCCTTCATCACCTTGCGCGGCACCTCGGTATGATACCACTCTGCCGCCGCCAGCCCGGTTTCCACCGCGCGCAGGGCATCCGGCCCCAGAAGGCTGTAATCGCGTTTTCCCATTGTGAAACTCCCCTGACGGGCGCCGCCACCCTCCCGGCAGGGCGCCCTGATGCGGTGCAGGATAGGCGCCTTGCGATTCTCTGCAATCGGGGGGCTGGTGTTTCTCGTCGCAAATCGTCATAATCCAAGCGGTAAAATGACGAAAAATCATCAGGTGCAGCATGGCGCGACGGCCCGGAATGGTGGAACTGGCACAGGCGGCAGGGGTGTCGGTCGCCACGGTGGATCGGGTGCTGAACGGGCGCGAAAAGGTGAAACCCGATACCGTCGCCCGGGTGCATGACGCCGCATTGCGCATCGGCCACCCGGCGGCGCGGCGCATCGCGCCCTTGGCCGCCGACCTGCCGGAACTGCGCTTCGGCGTGGTGCTGCACAAACAGGGGCAGGAATTCTACAAGGCCTTCGCCGAGGCGCTGCACCGCGCCGTGGCCGAATTGCCGGGGGTGCGCGGGCGGCTGCTGCTGGAATTTTCCGCCTCGCAGGCGCCGTCGGAAATGGCGGGGCTGCTGCGCTCGATGGCCGGGCGCTGCGATGTGCTGGCGGCCACGGCGGTCAACCACCCCGAGGTGACGGCGGCGGTAGAGGAATTGCACGGGCAGGGGCTGGCGGTGTTTTCGCTGCTGTCGGATTTCGCGCAGGGCGCGCGGGCGGGCTATCTGGGGCTGAACAATCTCAAGGTCGGGCGCACTGCCGCCTGGATGATGAGCCTTGCCGCACCGGAGCCGGGCAAGGTGGCGGTGTTCGTGGGCGGGCATCGCTGGCATGGGCACGATCTGCGCGAAACCGGCTTTCGCGCCTACTTGCGCGAATCCGCGCCGCAGCTTGCGGTGCTGGAACCGCTGGTGAACCTTGAAACCCGGCAACTCACCTACGAGGCGACGCTGGGCCTGCTGGCCCGCCAGCCCGACCTGCGCGGCGTCTATGTGGCAGGCGGCGGGATGGAGGGGGCGATTGCCGCGCTGCGCGAGGCGGGGGCCGGGACGGGGGGCAGGGCAGGGCGGCAGGTCGCCCTGATCGTCTCGGCGCTGACCCCCGAATCGCGGGCGGGGCTGGCCGAAGGCGTGGTGACGCTGGTCATCGACACCCCGCTTGACAAGCTGTGCCGGGCATTGATGGCGCAGATGCGCGACACGGTGCAGGCCGGGGCGCCGCCCAATGGCGTGCAGATCTTTCTGCCCCCCGATCTGCATGTGGCGGAATCGATCTGAAACAGATTGGAATTTTTTTGTTGAAATGATCCATAAATAGAATATCAATTCCATCCAAGCGGCAGGGGCATCCCTGCATCACGGGGGAATCACGGATATGCTGCCTTTCGCCTTGAACCACATGACAACGCCGCGGCTGGACTGGCAGGCCTTTGTCGATCTGGCCGCCCGTCTGGGCTGTGTGGGGGTGGAGTTTCGCAACGATCTGCCGGGCGCGCTGTTTCAGGGCGCCGATCCGGCAGAGGTCGGCGCGGCGGTCCGGGCACGCGGGCTGCGCTTTCTGGCGCTGGCCGAGGTGAAGATGTTCAACGACTGGTCCGACGCCAAACGCGCCGAGGCCGAGGCGCTGATGCAGATCGCCGTGGTCGCTGGGGCCGAGGCGGTCAGCCTGATCCCGCGCAATGACGGTGTGGCGACGGATCGCGCCGAAAGCCGCGCCGTCACCGAAACTGCGCTGCGGGAAATCCTGCCGATGCTGCGCCACTACGGCCTGAAGGCGATGGTCGAGCCGCTGGGCTTCGAGGTCTGCTCGCTGCGCTACAAGGATATTCTGGCCGAGGCCATCGCGGCAGTCGGCGGCGAAGGCACCTACTGGATGGTGCATGACACCTTCCACCACCACCTCGCCGGGGGCGGGCCGCTGTTCCCGGAACTGACGGGCATCGTTCATGTCTCGGGCGTGGTCGATCCTGCGGTGGCGGTGGTCGACATGCGTGACCCGCATCGCGTTCTGGTCGATGCGCAGGACCGGCTGGGCAATGTGGCGCAGATCGCCGCACTGCGCGGCGCCGGTTACACCGGCCCGATCAGCTTTGAACCCTTCGCGCCGCAGGTTCATGCGCTGCAAGACGCTTTCGCCCCGCTGCAAGCCTCGATGGGGTTCATCGACGCGGGCGTGGCACAACTGCGCGCCGCCTGAGGCGCCAGACAGAGACAGCCGCCTCGGGGAGGGGCGGTCCGGTTGGGACGGAACGGGTGCGCCGGACACCCTAGTGGAGGAACGAGAATGAAAAAGACCCTGATGATGGCGAGCTTCGCTTCGCTGATGGCGACCACCGCAATGGCCGAGAATATCGGCGTGTCGATGGCACTGTTCGACGACAACTTCCTGACCGTGCTGCGCAACGGCATGACCGAATATGCCGGTACGCTGGACGGCGTGACCCTTCAGGTCGAAGATGCGGGCAATGATGTGGCCAAGCAGCTTGACCAGATCAACAACTTCATCGCCTCGGGCGTCAGCGCCATCGTGGTGAACCCGGTCGATACCTCGGCCACACAGGCCATGTCCGATGCCGCCGCCGCCGCAGGCATCCCGCTGGTCTATGTGAACCGCGAGCCGATCAACGTCGCCACCCTGCCCGACAATCAGGCCTTCGTCGCGTCGAACGAGGCCGATTCCGGTACGCTGGAAACGCAAGAGGTCTGCCGCATCCTGAAAGAAGCAGGCAAGACCGAGGCGAATATCTATGTCATCATGGGCGAACTGTCGAACCAGGCCGCCGTGATGCGCACCAAGGACATCCATGACGTGATTGCCACGCCGGACTGTTCGTTCATGAAGATCATCGACGAACAGACCTCGAACTGGCAGCGCGATCAGGCGCAGACCCTGATGACCAACTGGCTGTCCACCGGCACCGCCTTCGATGCCGTGATCGCCAACAATGACGAAAGCGCCATCGGCGCCATCCAGGCGATGAAAGCCTCGGGCGTTGATATGGCCTCGGTCGTGGTGGGCGGTGTGGATGCCACGCAAGACGCGCTGGCGGCCATGGCGGCAGGCGATCTGGATGTGACGGTGTTCCAGGATGCCGCCGGTCAAGGCAAGGGCTCGATCGACGCAGCGCTGAAACTGGCGCGGGGCGAGGCGGTGGACCAGAAGGTCTATATCCCGTTCCAGCTCGTCACCCCGGCCAACATGGCAGAGTTCCAGACCAAGAACTGAGCGCCACGCGCAGCCACACAGGGGGGCGGCCAGCGCCGCCTCCCTTTCGCTTGAAGCGCCCGCAGCGCATGCGGGCGCGCCTGAGACCATCGACCTGACCAAGGGGAGGGGAAGGACATGACGGGGATTACCGCCGCCGGCCTGACGGGCGCATCCGCCCATCGCAAACGCCCGGCTGAACTGAACGTGCTGCTGGGCCTGATCGCCATCATCGCAGTCTTTGAACTTCTGGGCTGGCTGCTGGTCGGCCAAAGCTTCCTGCTGAACAAGCAGCGGCTGATGATCATCATCCTGCAGGTGTCCATTGTCGGCATCATCTCGGTCGGGGTGACGCAGGTCATCATCACCGGCGGGATAGATCTGTCCTCCGGCTCGGTCGTGGGCGCCACGGCCATGATCGCCATGAGCTTCGCCCAGGCCTCCACCGGCCCGGCGCCGGTCTATGCCGGACTGACCGACCTGCCGGTGCTGGTGCCGGTGGCGGTGGGGCTGGGCATGGGGGCGCTGGCGGGCGTGGTGAACGGCTCGCTCATCGCCTATACCAAGATCCCGCCCTTCATCGCCACGCTGGGCATGATGGTGGCGGCACGCGGCATCTCCAAATGGTATACCAACGGCAAGCCGGTCTCGTTCCCGACCGACAGCTATGCGATGATCGGCAAGGGCATCATGCCTGTGGTGATCTTCGCGCTGATCGCCCTGCTGTTCCATCTGGCGCTGAAATACACGCTCTACGGCAAGCACACCTATGCCATCGGCTCGAACACCGAGGCGGCGCGGATTTCCGGCATCAAGGTCGAACGCCATATCGTGCTGGTCTATGCCATCGCGGGTCTGCTGGCCGGTCTGGCCGCCATCGTCGTGTCGTCCAAGAACCTGACGGCGCAGGCGGGCATGGGGATGATGTATGAACTCGACGCCATCGCCATGGCCGTGATCGGCGGCGTGTCGCTGTCCGGCGGGCGCGGCTCCATCATCGGCACGGTGCTGGGGGCGCTGATCTTCGGGGTGATCATCTCGGGGTTCACCTTCCTGCGCATCGACGCCTACTATCAGGAAATGATCAAGGGTGTGATCATCGTGGTGGCCGTGGTCGCCGACGTGGCCCGCCAGCGCAAGCGCAGCCGGTCGTGAGGGAGGGGAAACCATGAGCGACATCATTCTCGAAACCCGGGGCCTGACAAAGCGTTACGGTGGTGTTCACGCCCTGACCGATGCCAATTTCGTGCTGCGCAAGGGCGAACATATCGCCGTGGTGGGCGATAACGGCGCGGGCAAATCGACCTTCGTCCGCCAGATCACCGCCGTGGAACAGCGCAGCGCCGGGCAGGTGTTCTTCGACGGGCAGGAGGTGAACTTCACCGGCCCGCTGGAGGCGCGCGAATCCGGCATCGAAACCGTGTTCCAGAACC
The DNA here is from genome assembly GCF_900110025.1 of Gemmobacter aquatilis. Taxonomy (GTDB): domain Bacteria; phylum Pseudomonadota; class Alphaproteobacteria; order Rhodobacterales; family Rhodobacteraceae; genus Gemmobacter; species Gemmobacter aquatilis. The sequence continues at coordinate 134,396 of NZ_FOCE01000009.1, forward strand.
TCGCCCTCGCCGATGACCTCGACGTGCCCTCCAACCTCTATCTCGGGCGCGAGATCATCAAGTTTCCGCTCGGGCCGTTTTCCATCCTCGACCGCAAGGCGATGCGCGAACGCACCCTGCGCGCACTGGAAGCGACGGCGGTGAAAATCCCCAATGTGGACAACACCATCCGCAACATGAGCGGCGGCCAGCGCCAATGCGTGGCCATCGCCCGCGCGGCGGCCTTCGCCTCCAAGCTCATCATCATGGATGAACCCACGGCGGCGCTGGGCGTGCAGGAAACCGCGCAGGTGGAAAACATCATCCGCGGCCTGAAAGACCGGGGCGTGCCGCTGATCCTGATCAGCCACAACCTGCGGCAGGTCTTCGATCTGATGGACCGCATCGTGGTGTTCCGCCGGGGCCGCATCGTGGCCAGCCTGCACAAGGACGAAACCGACGGCAACGACATCGTGTCCTATATCACCGGGGTCAAGGGTGGCTCTGACGCCTCTTATGCCTGATCCTGCGGCCTCGGTTGTGGGGATGACCGGGGCCGTGGTGGATTTCGATCAAAACGTCTCCGGGGCCCACCCGGAGTGACCAACCGGCCCGCAGGGCCAACCTTGTGAGGACAAGATGACTGTCAAATTCGGGCTTCTGGGCGCAGGCCGCATCGGCAAGGTCCATGCCAAGGCGATCACCGGCGATGCGCAGGCGCAACTGGTGGCGGTGGCCGATGCCTTTCCCGCCGCCGCGCAGGCGATTGCCGCGCAATATGGCTGCGACATCCGCTCCATCGAGGCGATTGAAACCGCCACCGACATCGACGCCGTGGTGATCTGCACCCCGACCGACACCCATGCCGACCTGATCGAACGCTTCGTGAAGGCGGGCAAGGCGGTGTTCTGCGAAAAGCCCATCGACCTGTCGCTGGCGCGGGTGAAATCCTGTCTCGACGTGGTGCGCGCCCACAAAGGCACGCTGATGGTGGGCTTCAACCGCCGCTTCGATCCGCATTTCAAGGCGGTGCGGGCCGAGATCGACAAGGGCACCATCGGGGACGTGGAAATGGTGGTGATCGTGTCGCGCGATCCCGGCGCGCCGCCGATCGACTATATCGGCCGGTCCGGCGGCATCTTCCGCGACATGACGATCCATGATTTCGACATGGCGCGCTTCCTCTTGGGCGAAGAGGTGACCGAGGTTGCCGCCACCGCCGCCGTGCTGGTCGATCCGGCCATCGGCGCCGCAGGCGATTTCGACTCGGTTCAGGTCATGCTGAAAACCGCCTCGGGCAAGCAGGCGATGATCTCCAACTCGCGCCGCGCCACCTATGGCTACGACCAGCGGATCGAGATTCACGGCTCGCTGGGCGCCGTCAGCGCGGAAAACCAGCGCCCGGTCTCCATCGAGGTGGCCAGTGCCGCAGGCTATACCCGCCCGCCGCTGCACGACTTCTTCATGACCCGCTATACCGAGGCCTATGCCGCCGAAATCGCCAGTTTCATCGCGGCGCTGTCGGGCAAGGGCACGGCGTCACCCTCGGGCGAAGATGGCCTGATCGCGCTGGCCTTGGCCGATGCGGCGGTGAAATCGGTCGCCGAAAAGCGCACCGTTCTGCTCAGCGAGATCCTGTAACGGGCCACAGGTCTCGCATCCCGCAGGGGGCCGCCTCCCCGGCCTCCTGCGGTTTCAGTTGCTGACAAACAGGTAATTCTCGGTCTGCGTCCCGGCATTGCGCACCGTCACATCGACAAAGCCGCTGTCCGGCAGCACCACCTCGCACAGCGGCAACCCGGCGCTTTGGCACAGCACCGCCTCGCCCGCCCGCGCCACCAGCGCAAGCCCGCCCGGCCCGGCCCCGATCACCCCCAAATCCAGCCGCGCCCCGCCATCGGCGGCAAGGCGGAAGGTCTGGCTTTGCCCGGCGGCCAGTTGCGCGGCGGTGGCCTTCACCGTGGCCTTGGGCAGCACCGCCGTCGTGGTCTCCGATACCGTCAGCAGATAGGCCAGCGTCTCGTCCGCCTGCACGGCGGCAGCGGCCTCGGTCATCATCTGCGTGCCATCCAGCGGCGCCCGCGCGGCGGCAGCCTCCTTGCTGGCTTTCCCCTCGATCTTGCTGTCGCGCTCGACGATCTGCACCACCACCCCCGCAACGATCCGCGCCCCGGCGATCTGCGCCAGCCCGTCGCGCGTGGCCTGCCCCTGATGAAACAGCGCATGGCCCAGCACCAGCGCCCGCACGGGGCTGGCTGCATCAGGCACAACAGGTTCGGCAGCAGCGGGCAGGGCGGCAAGGCAAAGAACGGCAGGCAAAAGGCGCATCGGAACCCCGGTTCGAGTGTCGCGCCATGCTGGCCGAACCCCACGGCAAAGGAAAGCCCGAAGCGCCGCTTTGGCGGAACGCCCTTCCGTTCGCGGAGGAGTGCGCTATGCCTTGGCAAAGGCGGCACGGAGCAGAGGGCAGGATGCGCGGGATTTTTGAAACACTCATGGCCTTCGATACGGTCAGCGCCAAACCCAACATGGCGCTGATGGCATATGTCCGCGATCTGCTGGCCGATGCGGGCATCACCGCGCACCTGATCCCCGATGCCACAGGGCAGAAGGCCAATCTCTTTGCCACCACCGGCCCGCAGGGGGTGGGCGGTGTGATGCTGTCCGGCCATACCGATGTCGTGCCGGTCGAAGGGCAGGCCTGGACCAAACCCCCCTTCGCGCTGACCGAGGCGGACGGGCGCTTTTACGGGCGCGGTGCCGCCGACATGAAGGGTTTCTGCGCGCTGGCCATCGACGCGATGCTGAAGGCATCGACGCGCGATCTGAAAGTGCCGCTGCATCTGGCGCTGTCCTATGACGAGGAAATCGGCTGCATGGGCGTGCGCTCGCTGGTCGATCTGCTGGCGCTGGCCCCGGTGAAGCCGCGCTTCTGCATCGTGGGCGAGCCGACGGGGATGCAGGTCGCCACCGGCCACAAGGGCAAGGTCGCCCTGCGCGCCACCTGCACCGGGCGCGAGGGCCATTCGGCGCTGGCCCCGCTTGCGCTGAACGCGCTGCATCTGGCGGCGGATTTCCTGAACGCGGTCAGGGCCTTGCAGGCAAGGGTGGCGGAAAGCGGCCACCGCGATGGCGATTATGACGTGCCCTATAGCACGATCCATGTCGGCAAGATGGCGGGCGGCGTGCAGGTGAACATCGTGCCCAACACCGCCACGCTGGATTTCGAAATCCGGTCGCTGGCCGAAGATGACCCCGAAACCCTGATCGCCGATCTGCGCGCCGCGGCCGAAACCATCGTGGCCCCGCTGCGCGCCACCTTCCCCGAGGCGGAAATCCGGGTGGAGCGGCTGTGGGATTACCCCGGCCTCGGCACGCCATCGGATGCCGCCGTGGTGAATTTCGTCAAGGGCCTGACCGGGGCGAATGGCACGATCAAGGTGGCTTTCGGCACCGAAGGCGGGCTGTTCGCGCAACACCTTGGCATCCCCACGGTGATCTGCGGCCCCGGCAGCATGGCGCAGGGCCACAAGCCGGACGAATTCGTGACGGTGGAACAGATGGCCCGCGGCGCCGCGATGCTGGATGCGCTGCTGGCGCGCTGCGAAGCGGGGTTCTGAGGCGGAGACCGCGAGGGGGGCGCTGCCCCCCGCCTGCGACGGTCCGGCCTGATCCTTGCGGATCACGCGTTCGGGCCTGACGTGCTTCCACCGGAAGCCCGTCCGGGCGGCCCTCACCCCCCGGAGTATTTTTGCCAGGATGAAAAGGGTTTCGGGTCGGCGCGCGACTGGGTAGAACGGCACATGGCCATCACACTCACCTCCCTCACCCAGATCTTCGACCTCGGCTTCGATACGATCATCGACGTGCGATCCCCCGACGAATGGGCCGAAGATCGCATCCCCGGCGCCATCAACCTGCCGGTGCTGGACAATGCCGAACGCGCGATTGTCGGCACGATCTACAAGCAGGACAGCCCGTTCAAAGCGCGCAAGGTCGGCGGGGCGCTGGTGGCCAAGAACGCCGCCGCCCATCTGCAAGGCCCACTGGCCGACAAGGACGGCGGCTGGAAGCCCTTGGTCTATTGCTGGCGCGGCGGCCAACGCTCGGGGTCGTTCACCACGATCCTGCAAAGCGTCGGCTGGCGGGCCGATGTGGTGGCGGGCGGCTACAAGGCGTGGCGCAAGCTGGTGGTGGATCAGGTCTATGACCGGCCGGTCGCCAGCCCGGTCGTGGTGCTGGATGGCAATACCGGATCGGCCAAGACCGAACTTCTGGCGCTGCTGGCGGCGCAGGGCGTGCAGGTGATCGATCTGGAAGGGCTGGCCCGGCATCGCGGATCGCTGTTCGGCGCCATGCCGGGTGGGCAGCCGTCGCAAAAGGCGTTCGAGGGCGCGCTGGCCCTGGCGCTGGCGCAGCTTGATCCGGCGCGGCCCGTGGTGGTAGAGGCCGAAAGCTCCAAGGTCGGCAATTGTCGCCTGCCCGCGCCGCTGTGGAAGGCGATGGTCGCCGCCTCACGGATCGAGGTGGTGGCGCCGCTGGCCGAACGCGCCCGCTATCTGACCCGCGCCTATGCCGATCTGGTGGCCGATCCGGCGCGGCTGATGCAGGTGGTGGGCCTGCTGCGCCCCGCCCATCCGGCCGAGCTGATCGCCGACTGGCTGGCCATGGCCGAGACCGGGCAGTTTGAAGCGCTGGCCGAAGGGTTGATGGCCCAGCATTACGACCCGCGCTATGCCAAGCACCGCGCCCGCATGGCGGCGCCGGTGGTCTCGCTGTCGGTGGACAGCCTCGCGCCCGAGGCGCTGCCGGGCATCGCCGCCGCACTGGCCAAGCGCCTGCCGGGCTGAGCGGGTGCCGGGCTGAACGGGCGGACGCCTCCGGCGGGAGTATTTTTGCCAGGATGAAATCAGCGCGCGGTGATGCGGGGCGGCCCCTCTGTCACCGTGCCGATGCGCGCAGCCGGGATACCGGCGTGGAGCAGCGCAGCCATGGTGCTGTCGGCGCGGGCGGCGGGCAGTGCGGCAAGAAAGCCGCCCGCTGTTTGCGGATCGAACAGCAGCGCGGCTTCGGGCGTGGTGGGGGCGGCGATCCGCCCGATCAGCGCCGCACGGTTCGCCGGGGCGAGGGTGGAGGCCACGCCAAGCGCCGCCAGCGCCGCAGCGCCCGGCAGCAGCGGGATTTCGGCAAGGCTGAGGGTGGCCGCCGTGCCTGACGCTTCGCAGATCTCCATCAGATGGCCCGCAAGGCCAAAGCCGGTGACATCGGTCAGCGCCGTGGCCCCTTCGCGCAGGATCGCGGCGGCCAAGGCAGGTGAACTGGTCATCGACGCGAAAGCGCCGGCCACCGCCTCGCCCAGCAACCCGCCGGGCAGGGCGGTGCCCGCCATTTCCGCCGCAAGAAGGGTGCCGGTGCCCAGCGGTTTGGTCAGCACCAGCACATCACCCACCCGCGCGCCGCCCTTGGCGATCACCCGCTCGGCCCAGCCGGTGACGGTGAAGCCGATGGTCAGTTCGGCCCCGATGCTGGTATGGCCGCCGACGATATCCGCCCCCGCCTCGCGGAAGGTGGTGGCGGCCACCGCCATGATCTCGCGCAGGGTTTCGGCCTGCAGCCGTTCGCTCATCCGCGGCAGGGTGATCTGCGCCAGCGCCGCCACAGGGGCGGCCCCCATCGCCCAGATATCGCCCATTGCGTGCAGCGCGGTGATGCGCGCCATCAGGCCGTGATCGGCGGTGAAGGCGCGCAGGTGATCGGTGGTCAGCACCTCATACCCCGTGCCCTGCGCGATCACCGCCGCATCATCGCCCGGCCCGGTCAGCACGGCGGGGTTGCGCGGCGCGGGCAGGCTGGCCAGCGCGCGGGCCAGATCGGCGGCGCCGACCTTGGCGCCGCAGCCACCGCACAGCGGCTTTGGTCCCAGCGCCTCGGCCAGCCCGGCAGCGGCGGGCGAGGGCAGGGCGGGCTGTGCCATCTGCGGATAGGCCGCGAACATCGCCATGAAGCGCCGGTCGATCCGGTCCTTCCAGCGCCAGAGCCACGGATGCGACAGGCGCAGGCCGAACTTGTCGGCCACCGCATTGCGCCGCCCGGTGGACACCAGCTTCAGATAATCGCGCTGCGGCTGGTAGTTGCGCATCCGCCCCTGCTCGCTCAGCGCCACGCGCAGGTTATGGCTGAGGATCGGCGCCTCGCGCACCGCGAACACCCCGGCCTTGGGGCGCGGCGCATGGGTCAGATGCGCGCAATCCCCCGCCGCGAAAATCGCGGGGTCCGAGCTTTGCAGCGTCGGCCCCACAGCCACGAACCCCTCATGCAGCGCCAGCCCGGTTTCCGCCAGCCAGCCCTGTGGCCGCGACCCGGCCACCGACAGGGTGAAATCCGACGGCAGGCTTTGCCCCCCGTCCAGCTCCACCGCCCCCGCCGCGATCCGCACCGCCCGCGCGCCGGTCATCAGCCGCACCCCCTCGCGTGCCAGTTCCGCCAGCAGCGCCCGCCGCGCACCCGCGCCGATATGTGGCAGGGCGGTCGCCTCGCGCTCCAGCAGCGTCACCTCGGGCCGCGCGCCCGCTGCGCGCAACCGATGCGCCGAGGCCAGCGCCAGCTCCACCCCGCCGATCCCCGCGCCGAGGATCACCACCCGGGGCACCGCCAGCCCGCGCGCCACGAACGCCTCCCATGCGGCGGCATAACCGCCCAGCGGCTTGGCCGAGACGCCATGCGCGGCATAGCCCGCAATCTCCGGCAATTCCGACGAAATCCCGATGTCGATGCTGGCCAAGTCATAGGCCACCGGCCCGCGCCCGGCCAGATGCACCCGGCCCGCCGCCCGGTCGATCCCCTCCACCCGGTCCAGGATCACCCGCGCCCCGGCGAATCGTGCCAGCGCCACAAGGTCGATCATCATCTCGTCGCGCCGGTAATGCCCGGCGATATGCCCCGGCAGCATCCCGGTATAGGGCGCCACCGGCCCCGGATTGACCACCGTCACCCGCACCCCCGGCAGCGGGTCCATCCCCCACATCCGCAGCAGCAGCGCATGGGCATGGCCGCCGCCCATCAGCACCAGATCGCGTGTCAGCGGATAGGTCTGCATCATCACCCTGGCCCAAATACTCATCTTCCCCGCCACCCTATCCCCAAGCCCCGGCAAGGGCGAGAGGCGCCGCCGCGACAGATCGCGTCGCCCGGGGGCGTGACCGCGCCACCGCTTCGGCCTATCTGGAGGGGGCAGGAACAGGGACGGCACAGCATGGCATATCTTCTCGGCGTCGATACCGGCGGCACCTATACCGATGCGGTTCTCATGGACGAGGCCGCGACCCGGGTGATCGGCAAGGCCAAGGCGCTGACCACACGGCGCGATCTGGCGCAGGGCATCGGGGCGGCGGTGGATGCCGCGCTGGCCAGCGCCGGGGTGGCGGCGGATCAGGTGGCGATGGTCTCGCTCTCCACCACACTCGCCACCAATGCGCTGGTCGAAGGGCAGGGCGGGCGCGTGGCCCTGATCTTCATCGGCTTCGATGACGGCGATCTGGATCGCGGCGGTCTGGCCGAGGCGCTGGCGGGCGATCCGGTGCTGCGGCTGGCCGGCGGGCATGATCATGCCGGGATCGAATCCGCCGCGCTCGATCTGGCCGCGTTGGAGGCCGAGGCCGCGCGCCTTGGCCCCGATGTGATGGGCTTTGCCGTGGCCGCCCGCTTTGCCACCCGCAACCCTGCCCATGAACGCGCCGCCCGCGATCTGCTGCGCCGCGTCACCGGGCGGCCCGTCACCTGCTCGCACGAGCTTTCGGCCAATCTCAACGGCCCCAAACGCGCGCTGACCGCCGTGCTGAACGCCCGGCTGATCGGCATGATCGACCGGCTGGTCGCCGCCTGTGAACGGCATCTGGCGCAGATCGGCATCACGGCGCCGCTGATGGTGGTGCGCGGCGACGGCGCGCTGATTTCCGCCGCCATGGTCCGCGAACGCCCGATCGAGACCATCCTCTCCGGCCCCGCCGCCTCGATCGTCGGCGCGCGCTGGCTGACCGGCGAGTCCGATGCGCTGGTCTCCGACATCGGTGGCACCACCACCGACGTGGCCCTGCTGAAAGACGGCTTGCCCGAGATCGACCCCGAAGGCGCCCGCGTCGGCGGCTGGCGCACCATGGTCGAGGCGGTGGCGATGCGCACCACAGGCTTGGGCGGCGACAGCGAGGTGCATCTGCTGACGACCGGGCTGGACGGCGGGCTGCGCCTCGGCCCGCGCCGCCTGATCCCGGTGTCGCTGCTGGCGGTGGATCATGGCGCCATGGTCCATGCCGCGCTGGACCGCGCGCTGGCGACCGAGGTCGCGGGCGAGTTCGACGGGCGCTTCGTGGTGCCGATGGGCGGGCAGACCGGCGGCTTGTCCGCGCGCGAAGCCGCGCTGCTGGCACGCATCACCGACCCCATGCCGCTGGCCCGCCCGATCACCTCGCGGCTGGAGGTGGCGGCGATGGATCGGCTGGTGGCGCGCGGGCTGGTGATGATCGCGGGCGTCACGCCCTCGGATGCCAGCCATGTGCTGGGGCGGCTGGCCGATTGGGATGGCGCGGCGGCAGAAAAGGCGCTGCGCCTGCTGGGCCGCCGCCGCACCGGGCGGGGCGAACGCTTTGCCGCGGACCCTGCGCTGCTGGCGCAGGGGATCGTCGATCAGCTCACCGCGCAGACGGTGGATTGCCTGCTGGAAGCCGCCTTCGCCGAAGATCCGGCCTTTGCCGGTGAACCCCCCGAGGCGCTGGCCCGCCACCTGCTGACCCGCCGCGCGTTAGGCCCGCATCGCGGGGTGATTCAGGCAACGCTCTGCCTTGGTGTGCCGGTGATCGGCCTGGGTGCCTCCGCCCCCGCCTATTACGGCGCGGTGGGGGATCGGCTCGGCACCCGGATGATCCTGCCCGAACATGCCGGGGTGGCCAATGCCATCGGCGCCGTGGTGGGGCAAGTCAGCCAGCGCGCCACCGGCCTCGTCACCAGCCCCGCCGAGGGCCGCTTCATCGCGCATCTGCCCGAGGGCAACCAGCTTTTCCCCAGCCGCGACGCGGCACTGGACGCGCTGGAAGCCGCGCTGGCCCATGACGCCACCACCCGCGCGCATCAGGCCGGGGCACTGGACCCGCATCTGACCACGCAGCGCGAGGTGCGCGAGGCCGAGATCGAGGGCCGGGTGATGTTCATCGAGGCGCGGCTCACCGTCACCGCCACGGGCCGCCCCCGCGTCGCACATGGCTAAGACGGAAAATCGCATTTCCCGCTTGACGCCCCCCGCGCGCATCAATAGTTAGCGCGCCAGTGGCTAGGTAGCTCAGTTGGTTAGAGCATGCGACTCATAATCGCAGGGTCGGGGGTTCGAGTCCCCCCCTCGCCACCAAAAATTCCCCATATAAATCAAGCGACTGATGTTGCACCCCGTATCGCTGATTCGGGGCCGTTTACAGGGCCGTTTACATCACCTGTTCGCGTTCCGGTCTTGTTCCAGCTTGGCAATGGCCGATTCGGACACCCGCTGATCGGCGCTGAGGTAGTGCCGTTCGAGGATCGCTGCGGCGCCTCGGGCGCTGTGGCCGGTGATGGCGACAATCTCCGGCAGGGTGCAGCCAGCGCGGGCCAGACGCATGACTGCCGTGCCGCGCAGGTCGTGGAATGTGACCCCCTCAACCTCTGCCGCCAACTTGGCCTTTCCGAACGAGGTGCGAAACCCGTCTGGCGTCCAGCTCGTGCCGCGCGCTGTGGTGCAGATCGTCACTGCCCGGCGTGGGGCGGCGTCCAGCATCGCTTTCAGGGTTGCGGTCACTGGCACAATCACGCTGCGCCCGCTTTTGGATTGGCGCAGGCGCAGAGCCTGGCCGTCATAGGCCGTCCATGTCATGCGGATCACGTCGCGCTGCCGCTGGCCTGTCTCAACTGCCAGCATCGTGGCCAGTGCCACCTGCGGCGAGGCTGCGGCCAGCAGCGCGGCCACCTGATCCTCAGTCCAGATGATTTCGGCGCGCGAGCCCGATGACAGGCGACCGGGCCGCTCGCAGGGGTTGGCCGGGATGATGCGCCGGTCATAGGCCCATGACAGGATGCGCGCCAGCACGGCAAATCGGTAATCGGCCTGCCGGGGCTCGGTGGCGCCCATGCGGTCGCGCCAGTCAAGGAACACGCCGCGCACCTTCGGCGCCGACAGCGCCTTGATGGGCAGTGTGCCGAAATCCGTCTCGATCCGCCGGATGCAGCGGATATAGCCCGACCGGGTGTCGGGCTTGAGCCGGGTAAAAGCGGGGTTGCGCTGATACTCGTTAATCAGGTGCTGCAGCGTGTCCTGCCGGATCGGGGCTGCATCGCGGCTGGCGGTCAGCCGCTCGAATTCCGCGGCAAATTCGGTGGTGCCGGGTGCGGCGGTGATCGTCGGCCCCCCGCGCCATGCGTAGTAATGGGTGCGCGTTGACCCATCCGCCAGACGGCGGTTGACCTTATGCAGGCCCCTCATTGCGACCTCCAATCCATGCCTCCAGTGCCGATTCTGCGCCTGCCTGATCTGGCCCTGACGCTACAGTGGTGGGGGCAGGATCGACAACGGCGATGATATCGCCGCGCCGCAGGGTGATGCGTGCGCCCTCGATGCGGGCGACGGCGGCTGCATCGGCCAGCTCGGCCCGCGTGAATGCCTGCCTGCGCCCCATCACTCCCCCTCACAGCGCGCATAGGCGCCCTTGCTGTAGCGCGGCCAGTCGTGGGCCATCCCGGCCCTGACCATTTCGCAGGCCAGATCGCGTCCGTCTGGCAGGTGGCAGGTGGCCACGGTGCGGCCATACCGATCGGCATTGCGCGGGTCGCAGGCCACGGGCTGGCCGTCGATCAGCGCGCGCAGGTAGGCGCGTGAGGCCGGGCCGCGCGGGTCTTGCAGCTCAGGCGCGTCGATGCCCCAGAGGCGGATGCGCAGGGCGCCGTCGCGGATGGTATCGCCGTCTGTGACGGTGAGCGCGGCGGTCAGGCAGAGGGCGAGGGTGCAGGTCATTTGCCACCGAACAGCGCGCGCTGCGCCGCCTCACGCTGCCACGCCTCCGCGTTTTCATGCTGGCGTCGGGCCTCAGCATGGCGCCGAGCCATGTCAGCCTGGCGGCCTTCTTCCTTGCCTTTCAGGACCGCATCTATCAGAGCGATGGCCTCCGGCGTGTTGAGAACATACTTCCGAACGATCAGCCGAAAGTCATCAGCACCCCCTTTTGCCACCGTGACGTTGTGTTTTTGCAGAAGGAAAATTCGCCTAGCAAAGCGGTCGCGCATGTAGATGATCCGCCATCCGGCAGGCAGGTGTTCCCTACAAGCGACCGGCTCGCTGTGACCTTCAAGCCTGAACAGGCTCAAGTCTTCGCCGGGCGGCGTGGCGGTCCTTGCGGCCTGCTCGGCTGGCATTCCCCAGCGCCACCACTGGTATCGTTTATAGGCCCAGCCATTCGTGAAAGTAATGATGGCGGCGGCAATAAGGCACAGAATTGCCAGCCTGATATTCCCGCCCATCCAGTCAAAATTAATTCCGAGAATGAAGCTCGGGGGAAAATTCCATAGCAAATAGATCATGCCGTTTACTGCAAGCATGCCCATAACGGTGAGATATGACCCCATAACCCCATCAACAGGGTCATCAACGTTCAGGAAGATCACGATAATAATCACAAGAAATATGACAAGCGATCCGCACAACCACAAAATCATCCCTCACCCCCTGCGATGGCGCGGAGGGCTCGGCGCAGCCGGTCCATACAGCCGCTAGCCTTAGCTGGCAGATCTGCGCCGACCTGTTCAGAGCGGCGGTCACAGTCGCTGAAATTCTCAGCCGCAGCGACCTCTGGCACCCCCGCCGCGTCCTGCACGGTCGGGGCGGTTGGCTTGGTGCGGCAGTGTTCCGGGACGGTAGACTCATCGACCCAGTCGATTTCCCAGTCCTGCAATGATTCCTCAGCGCAATCCTCCGGCGACCGTCCATCGCGCCCGCCATTGTCATTCCACGCCCATTCGGCATTGCTTTTGATAGATTCTATAGCGGTGAGGTAGTCGCAGCCCATATTTTTGTAATTCGTCCCCCGCATATATCGCTGTGTTCTCTGATCAAAATATTTGCAATACCGCTCGATAAATTCACCGCGCATGATTTTTGATGATGTATTCGGAGCTGGTGCTGCGTCCTGCATGATTTCCTCAGACACTGAGTCCAGTGAGGAAATGATGCGGATCTGGTGGTGATGCCATGCGGCAGCCTGAGCCTCGGCGAGAGTGAGGTGCGATGGTGCCAGAATCACACCCCAGAAATAGAGCCAATATTTATGGTCCCTGTAGTATATATTGTAGTCACCCGCGGTAATATGGTCGGTGGCCTCTCCGTCAACCCAAACCAGCGGCTTGACCTTCACCGCCACCGGCTCCATCTCTGCCGGGGCTTCGGGCAATGGCCCAATGTCAGGCTTTGTTGCCCGCTTGGCCCGCGTCTTTTCGATGTTCGCCCAGCACCGATCTAGCCCAGCGTGGCCCGCATCCTCCATGTTGATCCTGTGGGCCGTACAGAGCATGGCAATGGTGTTGAGCACGTCACCGACCTCGGTGATGACCACGCCTTGATCGCGGGCAAAGACGTAATCGACAAGCTGCGATACCTCGCCCTTGCTGCATCCGCAGGCCTGCGCGAGTTCAAGGGCCTCCTCGACAAAGCGATGCGTCCTTTCGGTTTTATCTGCCGCGATGTCCGCGCCAAAGCAGGCGATTGCCCATTCATGCGCCCGCTGTTGCAGGCTTTTGGTGTTCTCCGCCTCTGCCGGGGCCTGCACGGCGGCGAGGGCGGCATCGACAGTCCGCTCGATCTTGCCAAGCAGACTGGTCCTTCCAGTCATCATCAGGTGCGCATCATCGCGGATGCTTTTCAGAGCCTCGGTTAGCGCGTCGATCTGTTGGGTGGTGGTCATTGCTCTCTCCAAACTGAGGCTTGGGATGCCGCCCGGCCTGCGGGCGGACACCGAAACGTCAGGCGGCGCGGGCGCCGGGGATGTGGGCGCCTGCGGATTCGGCGCTGCGGTGCAGCTGCTGCACGGCGTCTGGGGTGAGGCCGTGCAGGCTGGCGGTGCGGCGGTAGAGGCCGGTGAGGTCATCCGCGAACAGCACGCCGCCGGGTGTGTGGACGCGGGCGGTGCGGATCAGGCGGGAGAGGGTGATGATCGGGTGGGATTGGGTCATTGCTGCCTCTGAAAAAGGCCCCCGGCGCGGGGCCGGGGGAGGTCAACAGGGAGGTACGCGGGGAAGCGCCGCCCCGCCCGGCATGGGGCGGGGGTCAGGCCTTGCGGCCCATGATCCACGGCAGGCCGGTGTCCTCTGCCGCGCTGGCGGCGATCTGGGCGAAATGGGCGCGGCGCTGGTATTCGACGCGGTGCCACTGGAACCCCAGCGCAATGACGCCGCCACCCATGGCGCGCCAGCGGAACAGGGCCACCAGCGTGTCGGGCTGTTCGCCGTTATAGATCGGGATCGACAGGGTGAATTTCTGCGGGATCGTGACGCCGTTCTGCACCTTGGTGTCGGTCTCGAACACCAGTTTGCGGTCGCCGTTGTCGAGCCGGACCGAGGATTTGTAGGACTGGCCCACGGTCGCCTCGAAATCGCGGCTGATCTCGATCATCGTCGCTGCCTCGGGGAAACCCACGTCGCTGGAGTTCTCTTCCAGAAAGCGCGCGAATTCCGCCTGCGGCACAAACTTGCCCTCCATGTCGTCCCAGCGGGCGAATTCCTCGGAGGGGCGCAGTTTCAGGGTGACGCTGTGTTTCTGCGCGCCAGAGGTCAGGAAATCCTCATGCGTGTTGTGCGGGTGCCAATCCAGATGGGCGGCAATTTCCAGCGCGTCGAAATCCGCGACGATGAGCGAGCGGTCATCGCGGAAGCGGTTGGCATAGGTGACCAGCGAGGCACGGTCATCGACGGTGACGCGCTGTGCCGGAATGGCCGGCAGGCGCGCCTCGTCAGGGATCGGCTGCAGCGAGAATTCGCGAGGCAGCACGATGCTCTGGCGGCCATCGGCCCCGGTGATCACCGGATTGGCGAGATAGGCGGCGCGGATCGCGGTATCCAGCGCCTCGCGCGGGGAATGTGCTGCCGGGGTGGCGGGCGGCGTCGCCTCGGGGGGGACGGGTTTTGACATGCTGTGTCCTTTTCAGCTTCGGGTTGTCAGTTATCGAGGCCGCGGCGGCGCTCGATTTCGTCCTCGATGTCCATCTGGTTCGGGTCGCGCCGGGTCAGGCGGCCATCGTCGGTGGCGAAATAGATGCCGGTGCCAAGGGCACGGGCGGGTTTCTTGACGGTCAGATCCGGCGTCGCCTCAAGCTGGCCCGCCTTGTTGACCTTGAAGTTGATCTTCAGGGTCAGGCTGCCGTTGCCGCCGGTGTCGCGGATCGCCTCCATCAGCTCGGTCAGCTTCTGGTCGCCCTCGTTCAGCAGTTCGCCGCGCCGGAAGGTCTGCAGGAATTCAAGGAAATTCAGTTCGTGTTTTGCCATGCGCGGCGCTCCGACAGCGGGGTGGGGTTTGAGGATCGCGGTCATCACATCCCCCGGGCGGCGCTGGCCTGGGCCAGCGTTTCGGGGAGGGTGAGGGCGGCGGCGAGGACGGTGCCCGCACCGATCAGCACGGCCAGCACGATCAGCGTGGCGAGGGCTGCGGCGCCGCCGAGGCGCAGGGCGCGGGCGGTGCGTTCGGCGCGCATCGTGGCGCGGTTGAGGTGGGTCTGCGGGGTGATCATGCGTGCGGCCTCGGCAGGGTTGCGTGGAGGTGGGTGGGCAGGGGGAGGGTGATCCGTTCCGGCGCGTCGGCGACGTGGAGGATCACCAGTTCGGTGTCGCGGATCATCACGGCCACGCCGTCGCCCGTGGTGGTGGTGGCGGTCAGGGTGTGGATGCCGGGTTGCAACTGCCGCTCGATCATCACGGGGCAGCGGGCGCCGATGCGGTCGGCGGCGGGGCTGGTGCGGCGCGCCCAAGCCCGTGCGTCGCGCAGGCGGCGCAGTTCGGGCGGGACGGTGCAGGGGGTGCGCATCATGGTGCGGCCTCCAGCAAGCCATTGATGGCGAGAAACAGCGTCCGCTTGTGGTGCAGCCTCGTGTGTCCGCAGTGGCGGCAGATCATGGCGAAAAACGCGTGCCCGCCGATGGTCAGTTCCGTTGCCCTGCCGACCTCGGATTCCGAGAGCAGCGTCCAGCCGCGATCCTGCTGAGTGCAGGCCTCACAGGGGCTGAAGACATGGCGGTCTTCCAGTATGCGCTTGAGCTGGGAAAAGGTGGCGGCCTCGGGCAGCCAGTGGTCAGGCGGGGTGATAGCGGCAATCATGCTGCGCCTGCCGATTTCAGCACGGCTTGGGCGATGGTCAGGATATGCGGGCGGCCTGCGCGCTCTGCTGGATCAGTGACGATGCGGCGGGCGTGGGCGATCTGCCGGGCGAAGCCGCTGCGCGGATCGGCAGGGCGGATCGGGGCGGGCATCGGCAGGGTGGTGCCGGGGATGGCGACCGGCGGCAGTTGGCCGGGCGGGAGGGCGAAGGCTTGCAGGGGGTGCAGGTGAGCGGACAAGGGTGCCTCCATCGGGTTGCGATGGGGCGAGTGTTGCACGCTATGGCGTTCGTTGCAACTGTGGAACTAACGCAATAGCGTGCATGCGTCGATGGCGCCGATTCGCCTACGGTGCGCCTGCGCAGTCAACAAGGGCGGTGGTGCCGTAGTCGCCAAGAACAACTGTGCCCTCAACAATTGCGCAGCCAGTCACGCGCTCAATGGCTGCGCGCTCCCGGGGGAACCTGCTGTTGTCGTTTGGCTTGATTCCGCGAAACAGTTTCTCGTGAACTGCGGCGTAAGAGTTTGAATTTGATAGTGATTGCTGAACCTTGATCGAATGTCCGTCGATCATAACGGCTGGACCCGGCGCATACTGGGCGCAGGCAGAGAGTAGGATAATCGGTAGGGTCGGCAGTGCGTGGCGGATCACTATAGCGTCTCGGATGAGTTGCGATTGACCGAATCGACCTTAAGGCAGATTAGAACAAATATGGAACATTGGTGGCGGGATGGAAGATATAGTTAAGATGGTTTTGATTTGGAGGCGACTTGATCAGAATCAGCGGAAAACTGCATTGAGCCACTTCCGCTCGCTGCAAGCTCCGTCAGAAAGCGAAGCGCGCTTGCCCGAAGCTCCGGTGAAAGAGGCGTGATCGCCTTTAAGAGTTCGCGATCATCGTCGCTCATTCTGATGCCTGCCAATACATACATCGCGCCGGACGTGCCTAGCACATCCAGCAGCCTGGCTAGGCGGTCAGAGCCCGGCTCTTTGCCTTCTTTCAGCATCTGCTGGACGTAGTTAGGCCCGCACCTTGCGGCTAAGCTGATCGCTCGCGGGCTGCGAGGATCGCTCTCAATCGCTTCTTTCAGTCGGTCAAACCATCCATTTTCCATGGACTTGGCGTAGCACGCTTGGGCGGGTGAATCGTGGACGTTATCGCGTGTATTGAACTGCACGCTATAGCGTGCGATTGCTTTGACATGCAGAGCCATAGCCTCCTCAAAGTCGTTGAAAATTTCCAGTCTGAGACTGGTCTTTCCGCACATCGCGTGGGGATTCTGCTGGCTCGTAACGGTAAGCTGCTTGATCGCCTCCGTGAGGGGCGAAGGATTTGGCCAGAGACCGAGGCTGCGATCCGTGATGCGTTGCGCCGAGAGCGTGAGCGGCGAGGCATAATTGGCCGGGGTGATTCATGATGATGTCTCCTCCCTGCGTTTTCTGTGCCTTTCCTGTGCATCCAGCAATCAGCGCCCGTTGCACAGGAAATCACGTTTCCTGCTCAGTCTTGGGCAGCGGCAAGCACCTCTTCGGTGGCCCCGGCAAGGTCGTAGCGAGAGCGCAGGGCAAGATCGTCAAAGTCACGCAGGAACTGCGCTTCGCCCTCATGCAGATCGCCGTCAGCCATGATGACGCCATCAAGCGCGCGCTTGAATCTGGCGCGGGCAGCGTCAGGCAAAGCGAGGACGGCGAGTATGTTCCGTTCGAGGGTGCGTGCCTGCGGGCGCATGGTCGCAAGGGCTTTTGCCAGATTGTCGGCCATCTCGATGGTCAGTTCGCAGTCCAGCGCGCCGCTGCGCTGCAGATGGATCGCCTCGGACTCTGCGTAAGACATGATCCTGTCAATCTCGGCTGCGTGGAACTGGCCATCGCTCTTGGCACAGGTCACCAGAACGGCAAGCTGCGGCATGATCGCATCGCGGATATTGCGGGCGGGACCGGGCTTCCTGCCGGGCTTGCCGCGCGGCGTGGGTGGTTCATCCTGGGCGGCTTTAGCCGTGATCACCATGGGCGCGGTTTTCTTCGGCTTCGGGTCCGGCTGGATGAAGTCGATGCAGAGGATGTCGCGCAGGAAGGTTGCGCCATCCATCACTTCGCCATCGGCTGTGATGACATTGACGATCCGGTCACAACGGAAACAGCGCTGCGCCTTGCGCATGTGGCAAAGGGCGTAAATCTGCGTGGCATCACCTTCCTGTTTCAGGCTGAGCATGGTGATCGCACGTCGGGTCAGTTTCCCAGTGGCATCGCTGTATTCGATTTCGCAGTAGAGGTTTTCGAGCGGTTCTCCCTTGTCGCGCTTGGACTTTGGTTTCGGCGGCGCAACCTCGGTTTGGGCGGGGGTTATGATTTCCGCCAGAATGTCGGGAAGCGCGGCGTCATCATCCGCGTCATCATCCGGCAGCAGGTCAGGGTCGTCCTCCTTGTCCAGATCGACGAGGGGCGGCAGTTCATGGCTGTCACCCCGCAGGATGATGGGCGGCGGTGCCTCGGTGGCTTTGCCTGCGCGCCCGAAAAGCCATTTCAGAAAACTCATCTCACGACACTCCTAACGACAGTGACCAATGCTCTGCATGGTTACGCGCAGGTGCATGTTTCGCAACTCCTGCTTGTGGCCGCAGCTCAGCTTTTCCCGCGTTGCGCCGCTGCGCGCTTTACCCATGGTGACCTGCATGTCTGACCCGCGCCCGATCATCCATGCCCATGTCTGCGCGCTGATCGACCGGCTGGGCGGCGTCACTGCTGCCAATGCCGTGTTGGAGGCGCGGTGGGGTGGCGGGCATTCGGCGGGCACGCTGAGCAAGAAGCGGGCGCGGCAGCTGGACTGGACGCTGCCGGATATTCTGGCGCTGCAAGAGGCGGCGGGGGACTGGTCTTTGTTCGACTGGCTGATGGGTCAGGTGCCTGCGGAGGCGCGGTCTGTCTGTCTGGTGCAGGGGGTGGCCGATCTGTCGCGCGAGGTGGGTGAGGCGCAGCACGCCTCGCTTTCCGCCGTGGCCGATCCGGCGATGCGCCCGCAGGCGGCGAAAGAGCTGCAAGACGTTATCGAGAAAGCACAGCGCCTGCAGGCGGCGCTGTCGCGTGGGGCGGAGGGTCGGGGATGACCTGCCGTGTCACATCGCAGCGCCGGGCGAAACCGGCGCGCAAAGGCGGGGCTGCGGACAGGCGGCAGCCCCGCCAGCCTGCAGTTCCGGGGGTGGCGTGATGGCCAGTCAGGCGCAGCGCGCGGTGGTCAGCGCGGCACGGGATTTCCCGGTCAGTGATCTGGTGATCACGGTCGGGCAGGTGGAAGGCACGGTGCAGTTGATCGTCACGCGCGATGGCTGGATGCCGGGGCAGGCCGCCCGGTCGGTACTGTGCAATGAGTTCGCCGATGCGGGCGTGGCGGCGCAGTTGCGCGCGCTGGCGCTGCATCTGGACGGGATTTTCGGGGGTGCGGTGTGATGACGGAGGGTGTGGCATGAGCGCGGCGGGGATGCGGTTTGACGCCTGGGATCAGGATGCGCTGTGCGCAGCGATGCTGGCGGCGATGGGTGCAAGTGGCGGGCGGATGCCGCCGGGCGCGGCTGGGCAGATGAATTTGCAGCCGCGCGCGGGGATCAGCAATTCGCAGCGGGTGATCAACACGCGGCGTCGCGTGGTCGCGGCGATTCTGGCTGGCTGTCATTTGCGGCGCGAGATTGCGGCGCAGTCGGGGCTGGGGATTGCGACGGTCACGCAGTCGGTGCAGCGGATGGAAATGGATGGGCTGCTGCGGCGCGAGCCGGGCGGCGCGGGGATGTGCGGTGCGTCGCGGCTGGTGCTGACGCAAGAGGGTCTGGATTGGGTGGCCGAGAATTCAGGCGATCCGGTGGGGGGAGGGGCATGAGCCAGATGGAATTTCGGGGCGATCTGTCGGCGTGGCATGTGATGCTGGATGAAATCTCGCGTCTGGCGGCGCAATTGCCGGACGGGCAACGCCGGGTGGCGCAGTTCCGGGCGCGGATGGATTGGGCGGCGCGGTCGGATGACTATCTGACGCTGGAGCCGGTGGCCGTGGATGGCGTGCCCGTCATGTGCGGAGTGCCGGGGCCTCTGGCGCTGGCTTTCGTGGGCGAGCTGCGCGATGCCGTGGCCGAAGCCAAGCGGGGTGTGCTGTGATGGCGCGCGCGCAGGGCGCAGTGGCGCAGGATGGTGGCGCGGATATGGACGCACCTGCCCACGCAAATGGACTGGCAGCGCATTTTGAGCCGGAGGGGTGGGCGGTCTATGCGGCGCGCGAGATTGCGGCGGCACCCTATCACCAGCCGGGGCGTTGTTTTTACCCGGATTGCTCCAAGCCTTTCCGGGTGGCGCGGGAGTGGCAGATTTACTGCTGTGCCGCCTGCCGGGATGCGGATCTGCGCGAGGCGCGGCGTTGGGGGCATCGGGCGGCGCAGCCGCTGCTGGTGTGGCGCATGTACAAGTATTCGACCGATCCGGCGCAGGCCGCGCTGGCCCGCGCCGCGCGGCGCTATGTGACGCTGCTGCAATCGGCCTGGTGCGGGCAGCGCCATGCGCGGATGGCGCGGGCCATGGGGGAGGATGCGTGATGGCGGTGTCATCTGCATCCACACGGCTGGTCGCGGTTGATGACGCCAGTCTGCCGCTTTACCCGATTTCGACTGGGCAGCGGCTGGAAACCCATTACTTCACGGTCTGGCATCACCGGCGCTGGCTGCGGTCGGAGTTTCGCGGGCTGGCGGATCGCGAGGTTCGCGCTGTCGGGCTGGATCTGTTTTTCAGCGCGCAGGATGAAGACCCGGTGGGCACGCTGCCGGTGGATGAGCGGATGCTGGCCAAGCTGGTGGCAGAGCCGCTGGACGTGTGGCGGGCGCTGGTGGAGCGGCAGGTTTCGCCGCTTTACGGGTGGCGGCGGTGCCGCACGGATCGCGGCGCGCTGCGCTGGTATCACCCGGTTGTGCTGGAGGTGGTTCAGGCTGCGCTTGGATCGCGCGAGGATCATCTGGCGCGGCGGGCTTCCGAGCGCGAGCGCAAGCGGCTGGAGGCGTTGCCGGGTCAGATTGTCAGGGCCGGGGGCGGAAAGCGGCTGGCAGAGGATCAGATGTATCTGATCCGTCTGGACCAGTTCTGTTGATTTCCACCCAGAAGTGACCCGGGTAGCGGCGTAATTTTCATTGAGAACTGACCCATGTGACACCTTCCCCTTGGCTGCTGGCAGCAGGGGACATTGGAGTGATCGGCATGGCCTTTTTGAGTATTATTCGGCGTTGGGCATTGCGGGAGCATCTGTCCATTCGGGAGATCGCGCGGCGGACGAAGTTGTCGCGCAACACCATCAGGAAGTATTTGCGGTCTGGGGCGGTTGAGCTTGAGTTCAAGGTTGCCGAGCGACCGAGCAAACTTGACCCCTTTGCGGCCAAACTGTCGGGCTGGCTGAAGACCGAGGCCGGGAAGTCGCGCAAGCAGCGGCGGA
>NZ_FOCE01000026.1 GCF_900110025.1 Gemmobacter aquatilis
GCGATAGCATTGGGACGGCGGCCTCGAATGCTGGGGCGGATTGCTCGATCAGGTCGGTGACGGCTTGGGACATGCCATGCATCTTCAGGCTGCGGAGCATGATGACGATGGCCGCACTTGCAGGATCATGACGCATGGCGGCCCCCTGCGATCTGGGCGCGCAGGCCGTCATAGCGTTCGACATTGGCCTTGGGTTCACGGCGCAGGATCAGTGCCTGCGGCGTATCCAGTGGTGGCC
Source organism: Gemmobacter aquatilis (assembly GCF_900110025.1). Taxonomy (GTDB): domain Bacteria; phylum Pseudomonadota; class Alphaproteobacteria; order Rhodobacterales; family Rhodobacteraceae; genus Gemmobacter; species Gemmobacter aquatilis. The sequence goes on from NZ_FOCE01000026.1 coordinate 239, forward strand.
CGCCAACCACCTTGCCATCGACCAGCCGGTGCAACAGATTCAGCACATGGGTTTTGGTGGGCACGCCAGCCGCCAAGGCCATTTCCACTGCGGTCAGCACAGCCTGTTCATCGTGGTGCAGGACCTGTTGTTTGACACATAAATCTGCAGGAACCCGGAAGATCTCGGCCGAAGGCGGCAGATCTCGGATGGTATAATTAAAACAGATTGTTAGGCGTTGATCGGGGGATGTTGTGCGGGTGTGCCATATGTTATGCATAAATCGCAAAGGTCGCCGGTAAGGGCGCTTATGTAAGATGTGCGGCAAGGTGCTGCGCTGGGATCCGGACACCGTTTAAGCCACTGATAAATGGCAGATTTAACGCCATGTGCAGGTCAAGACATGCCGTGATCGGGCGCCCTGGCCGGATCGGAACATGCAAAGCTCTCCGCAAGTTTACTAACGCGATTGCATGTTATGGTAAGTAATTGTTTTTATTATATTTAGGTTGGATCTCGCAACCTGAGGCGGGATGGGAACATGCAAGAGATTTTGCCGATTCTGTGGCGCTGATCCTGGTTCAGGATGCTAGGCAAGGCACGGGCCAGAATGTCGCTAATGGCCTCAGCTTGCCTTGGTCTTCGAGATGAAGGTTCTGAGCTTGCGTAGCTGCTTGCATCCATCGTTGCGAAGGGCGGGGAACGACCCGTGAGGTTGCGGCATCGCATCCGCGGCAATCGGCGATAGCGGCCATTCGCTGCCCACCCGAGACAGGCAGGTTTGCCTAAGAAGCCCCGCCGTCCAGCAAACGCTTGCGAGCGGATGAAAACTCATCGACATTCACGGAGATCAGCATGATGGCAAACAGAGTCGTGGTCGAACACAAGATCAATGCAGATACAGTGTATCGGTTCCCTGAATCGGCGTGTCTCGCGTGCCTGACCGAGGTCGGCCAGATTATACTCGTGCGGCAATTTCGTTCCGTGCATGACATTGAAACCATCGAACTCCCCGGCGGGAAGATCATGGATGGAGAGGCGCCTGCCGAAGCGGCATCCCGTGAGTTCATGGAAGAAACAGGCCTTGAAGCGTCGCAGCCAAAGCACCTGTTCACGCTCGATATGGATCTATCTGTGTCGATTCATAAGACGCACGTCTTTGTCGCCTGGGCGACCATCCCGCCTCATGTCTCTGGCAGAGTCGTGCTGATTTCCCTGGGTGACGCACTGGCGAAGATCAACTGCGGTGCCATCACCCACGCGCCAACTGTCGCTGCAATTGAACGCCTTGCAAGTAATAAAGGGGCTTTCACCAACTCGTAGGACTTCAAGCCGTGCCCATTGAGAGTATCATAGATTATATATGCGCATCATCCATCGCGACAGGCGTCATAGCTTCCGCAATTTCCGGTGTATTGGGATATTGTGCACGCGGGCTTAAGGATAGATATAGCTTCCGCTTCGAGCGGCGTTTTTGGAAACCATTCTCGTCATCGGCACCGAAGCGACGGGTCAGGACGGCGATTGTCGCCAAGGAAGGCAGCGCAGGCAGCTTGGCGAAGGTGAGCTTGACGGACGTTCAGGCATATTCCGAGATCATCTCGGAACTCGACATGTTACGCATCAAGACGGATATGGTGATCCCCAAGCAAGGGCGCACTCTCCACGAATTCACTGAATCCGGACTGATCTGCCTCGGAGGCCCTATCGCAAACACTCTTTCCAAATCCTTGATAGAGAGATTTAGCGCGCAGGTGCCGGTTTCTTTCGAGCGCGTCGAAACGACCAGCCCGATGCATGCCACATCCAAGGCGATCCTTCGACACAAAGGACAGGAATTGGCTGCCGAAATTGCAGATGACTATGTGAAGACAGACTATGCACTAATCATGTATGCGAAGCGAATTGACCCGAAAGTTCCGACGAGCGGCCCTGTTCTCTTGGCCTTTGGATTGCGAGGCATAGGAACCCAAGAGGCCGTCAGATATATTCTTAGAAGCAAGAAGCTTTTTCTCGAAGCTCCCGGTGAGGGGCTATGGGTTCTGCTGAAGTTATCATTCAGCGGCGTCGACCGAACCATCGATGAGGTCATCGCGAGCGGGCCAATCCTGTGACAGATCCCTGCGGTTTGGTGATCATCGGAGCCTCATCGCTCGGAGTGACTGTTCACGCTGTGGCCGAGACCCTCGGTATCTCTACCTTGGTATTTGTGGATGATCACAAGGCGACAAGCCCCGTCGAGGGCGTGCGACTCCTTGTTGGTATGCACAGTCCAGACACCGCAGAAGTACTGCGGAGGTGTCCAGGTATCGTGGCAATTGGCAGAACCGAAGATCGGCTCAGGATATCAACGGCGATGAAAGAACGCTTAACCCCCTGCAGGGCGATCATTTCTCCCGCCGCGCATGTTGCCGCAGGTTCCACTTTGGGTTTGGGCAGCATCGTTCTGCCAGGCGCGGTGGTTGGACCACAATGCCGGATTGGCGCGCACTGCATCATAGGGTCCAACTGCACGATAGGTGCCTTCGCGTCCATCGCTGACTACGTTACACTCGGCTCGGGGTGCAACATTGGGGCAGAAAGTGCGCTTGAAGCCGGCTGTCATGTTGGCATGGGGGCAGTCGTTAACCCCTTATGCAACGTGGTAGCTTGGGCGAAAATCGGTTCCCTTGCTGCGGTGACAAAATCTATCACAGAGCCGGGTGTTTATATAGGTGCACCTGCGAAGGTTTTGCGATGATTGTCCATTTCGTACGGCACGCTGAATGCCATAAAAACCTGATTGGAATACCCGGCGGAAATGGGACGGAGCTCACCGCCTCGGGCATTTCTCAGGCAGAACTCTTGGGAGAACGTCTTAGCACCAATGTCGGTCCGATCCATGTCTTCCACACCGCTCATACGCAAACGAGGCAGACTGCAGAGATCGCAAGCAAGAAGTTGGGAGCCAGCTGTACGCTCGTCGATGGCCTACATTCAATTTCTTTGGGTAGATTGAGCGGGGTGCCCATTGATGAGGCGCGCGTTAGATACGCAGAAGACAATGCGCACATGGAGCGATGGAGAAGCGGCGCCGTCTCATTCTCAGAGTTGAACATTCCTGGACTGGAAGATGGCCTCATCTTCATGCGGAGATCCATCAGCTCCGTCGAAACCGCACTTTCGAGGCTTCGGCCGACCGCCGCTAGTGCCCTGATCGTGTGTACAACATCACACCTGATACTCTTCAAACATCTAAGTGACGACATCACGCCTTTAATGCCCAGCTACAAGTCAATCACGTTCGACTATTGTGAGGCCTTCCAGGTTGAATGGGAACAGGTCATGCTAATGGCTTCGCATCACCTTTAACGGCCTTTGAAGCTGTCCCTCAACTGACGTTCATCACCCTGGCCACCGAAAATCGCATTGCTGCAATACTTCATGACACGCACTGCAAAAGTTCGCAGCGCGCTACAGTCGCGCTTGTCAAGTCAGGGTGAACCGGCAGTTCAGAACCACCGAAGTTAGCCGCGGCGGGGCGATGAGTCGCTTCGGACGCCACTGCGACAGCTTCCAGCGGCGGCTTTGGGGCAACCAAATTTTAGTGTTTGCCGTGATCGGAAGGCAGCTATGGGCCGCTTCCTCCAGGCGGCAAGCGCAACAGCGGATGTCCTGCCGGGCGATCAAAGGTTGCCCCCGCGGATCAGCAGTTCGGCGCGGGGATCGCGGGCCTTGCCTTTGCCTGCGATGGTGTAGGTCGTCGTCACCTCTTCGATCTGCGCCCAAGCGAACAGGTCGCGGATCTCGGGCACATCATTGATCGACAGCAGCCAGCCGCCCTTGATCTGCGCCAGCTGGTCGGCCAGGCGCTGGAAATCCGACCGGCTGAACAGTGCCTTGCCATAATCGCCCTCGCTGCCCCAATAGGGCGGGTCGAGATAGAAGTAGCTGCCCGCGCTGTCATAGCGGCGGATGAACTCGCCGAAGTCCAGACATTCGATCACCACCCCGGCGAGGCGGCTGTGCAGATCCTCCAGCATCGGTTCCAGTGTGGTCAGGTTGAAGCGGCCCGGCCGGTCCAGCGCCACGCCGAAGTTGCGCCCTGAGATCTTGCCGCCGAAGGCCGTGCGCTGGAGGTAAAGGAAGCGCGCCGCCCGTTCCAGATCGGTCAGCGTGTCGGGGTTGGTTTCGACCAGCCGGTTGAATTCGGCCCGGGTGGTCAGCTGGAAGCGCAGGGTGTCGAGAAACTGGGGGTAATGGCGCTGCAGGATGCGGAACAGGTTCGCCACATCGCGCCCGGCGTCATTGATCACCTCGGCCCTGGGCTGGCGCGCGCGGCGCAGGAAGATGCCGCCCATGCCCACAAAGGGCTCGGCATAGGTGGTGCAGGGGATCGCGTCGATGATGGCGCAGATCCGCTTGGCGAGGTTGCGCTTGCCGCCCAGCCAAGGGGCGACGGGTTGGGTGGGTTCAACGGGAGTTAACGGAAGGTTCAAACCGGCGTTCCTTTATGCCTGAACGGGAACATAAAGTGAACATTAGCAAGAAAACCACGCCGAATCAATCTACTGTCGGTCAGTAGATCCGGCACGCCTCTATCGGATCGCGGCAGCGCATGATGCGCGCGCCCTGTTGCAGGGTCAGCTGGTCCCGGAAATAGCGGTCCTGCACCGCCTCCCACGCGGCCAGGACGGCAGTCAGATCGGTCGAGGCGCAGACAGTGATCTGCCTGCCGCCTTCGGGTATGACGCGGTTGAGGATGAACAGGGCGCCGGTATCATCAAATCGCGGCTCATGAAGGTGTGGCATCGTGTCCTCCGGCGTTTTCCGAATGAGAACATATGCGGAACTCTGGTGATTCTGGAAGCGCTGAGACTCCGTTTCGGGCCGCGCTTATTCCCTGTTCGTGTGCCCCCACCACAGCACCTTTCCGATGATCGAGAGCGTTTCGATCTTTGCGAACTGGGGCGGGTAGTCCGGGTTGTCGGAGAGGAGCATCACTTGCCCGTCCTCTGGGCGCTCGATGCGCTTGATACGCGCGGTACCGTCATCGAGAAAAGCGAAGATGGGGCTTCGGATCCGGGCGCTGCCCGGTTTCCTCACCGGGATTTCTGTCTTGGACTTGTCGATCAGCACCATATCGCCATCCCAGATGCAGGGCTGCATGCTGTCGCCACGAGCCCGGGCCAGTACGGCATTTGATGGCGCAACGCCGGTCTTTCGCAACCAATCACGGCGGAAGGCTAGGTAGTCCACGACCTCTTCGGTGTGGTTTTCGAGGCCTGCTCCGGCAGCCAGCCCAGCATCGTGTAGGGGAATTTGGGCGAACTCGTTTGAACTGGCCGCCTCTGGGCCGTGTTCTGTGTCACGCACGGGGCCAAGATAGAGCTCTAATCCAAGCGCTGTGGCTAACGCTGCAACTCGGTCTATCGCGGGCGACGAACCCTTTTTCAGGCTCTGAATGGCGGTGTTGTCGGCCTTTCCGAACGCCCGCATGCACACTTCTGCTTGGCTGAGACCAAGTTCAGCCCGCCGGGCTTCGATCAGAGCAAGAATTTCGACTGGATTATACATGGTGCAAATTTGCACCGTTAACACCCTTCGCACAAGCTCGGTGTGATGGAAATAAGCTGTTTCCTTTATATGGAAAATTTCCATTGATCAATGGTGGAAAATTTCCATAATTGATGCATGGAATATTCGCACCTCACCTCCCTTGCCTCACTGCTCGGCGCGCATGTCGATAGGTCCGACATGACGGTCGCAAAATGGTGTGGCGTTCACGCCCGGCTCTTCCTGCGCCTCAAAGGCGGCCACGGTTGCCGGGTCGATACATACAAGAACGCCATGCAGGCGTTCTCTGACCGTTGGCCAGCGGATCTTGAGTGGCCCGCGACCATTCCCCGTCCCCCCAAATCCAACAAGGAGGCCGCATGATGCGCCTGTTTTCCCGCCTGCGCCGCAGCGTGGCGCTGTTCATCTGCCCGGAAATTGCGTGTGCGTTCCGGGCAGACGAACATCAGATCCGGGCTATGCGCGAGAGTTGGCTGTTCGAAGAGCGTTCAGCCGCTGCGCAGCGGCGCGAGGATGTTGCGGGTGGCCGCAATGTCAGTCAGGCCGGGCAGGTCGATGTGCCAGAGGCTTCCGCCCAGCAAGGTCGAGTGACCGAACCCAGAGCATGGGAATGCTTGCACACCCAAGCACAAGCTGAAGCCTGGCTCGCAGCCGCATCGGAAGCAGAACTTCGTGCGATGGCAGAACAGCTCCTGGCGGGTCATCCACTGTCCCGTGAGGAAGCCGCCCGCCAACAACCGATAGTGCTTGCCCTATGCGCCAGTGAAGCGCTTTGGCGCCGGGTGATCGAGGCAGAGGGCGAAGGGAAACACCGGAAATTCCGGTGGCGTCCGCAGGCAGTTGCTCAAGGAAATCAGACATGAAGGTTTCCCAAGCCTCTTCGTTGATATCCGGCTCGCGCTTTGGCGGTGGGTGCCCTTCCAGCAACCTGTCTTCGATCACCGTCAGTTCGTCGAACAGTTCTGCCCGCGATAGCGCGACCAGCGGGTGCTCGATTGCCGAAGCGCGCATGTTCGCGAGCGGCACATATTGTTTCATTCCCTCTCTCCATCCGGTTGTTGGTGCTTCGGATGGTAGGAGCGGCCCCGCCCCGGTGGAAGCGATTTCGCAACCGTGGCGTGTGTTACCCGCGTTTTCGCAGCGGTCGGTTGGCCCCTGCCGCGGCGGAAGCCGCCCTGATCGGATGGGTGCGCAAGACGCCCTCGATCAGGGCGTGCCGCGCCGCAGTCTTTGGCGCCGGGCCAAGGCGCTGAATGACCGGATCGAGGCCTGCTGGATCGGCGATCTGATCGCTTGTGCCGGGTTTTCGGCCTTCTCCGTTTTCCTCTTTGTCCTTCTGGGAGTGTTGTGATGTCCGAGCCGATTGCCGCATTTCCGCAGGGCGGGGCGTCTGGCCCCGCCCGTGTGCTGGCCGAGTTCCGCGAGGTGCGGGCACGGCTGGCCGGGGCGCTGATTGCCCGGGACACGATGCGCCAGAAGGGCATCGCGCAGGTCCGGCGCGATCTGGCGACGCAGGCTTATACCCGCGCCGTGGATCAGCTGGTTGAAGCGCTGGCGCAGCTGGATTGCCTGCCGATCTCTGCCGCCGATGGTGCGCGGCCCGCTTTGGCGGTGCTGGAGGATCTGCTCGCCACCATCGCAGAGGCGGAAGCCAAGCTTGAACGCCTTGCCGCCTGCCGCTCCCGGCAGGGCTGAAGACCGGAATATCAAGGGGCCAAACCGTGAAACAACCGACATTGATGCAGCAGGACCGGGTCAGGGTGGCAGATATTGTCACCCGCAACCGTCTGCGCCCGGTCTCCGAGGCGGGGGTGGAAAGCCTGATGGCCTCCATCGCCGAGATCGGGGTGATGAAGGACGCGATCCATGTGCGCAAGAAGAAAGACGGCAGTCTGCATCTGATCGCGGGTGGGCACCGGCTGGAGGCCGCGCGTCGGCTCGGTTGGGATGAGGTCGAGGCGAAGGTCTGGAGCGATGTCACCGACGATTGGGCGCGGCTGATGGAGATCGACGACAACCTGGCCGGGGCCGAGATGAATGCGCTGGATACGGCGGTATTTCTGGCAACCCGGAAGGCTGTTTATGAGCGGCTGCACCCGGAAACGAAACGGGGCGTGGCGGGTGCTTTGGCGCGCTGGGATGCAACGGACACGATGTCCGTTGCATTCGTTAAATCGACTGCTGAGAAGTTCGGTCTCAGTGAGCGGCATATTCGCCGCTTGGCGATGGCCGGTGAGAGCCTTGGCCCAGATCATGTGGATGCCCTGCGCGCGGCGCCTCGGCCCGTCACTCTGAAAGACCTGACGGAAATCGCCAAGATCGGTGCGGTAGTGGAACGCTACGATGTGGTGCGCCTGCTGGCGGAGGGCGAGGTGAAATCCGCCGCCGAGGCCCGGCGCGCCCTGAAATCGGGCGGTGAAGCCCCGATCAAAGATCCGGTTGATGAGGCCTTCAAGGCCCTGAAATCCGCTTGGGCACGGGCACCGAAGGCGGCGAAGCGCCGGTTTCTTGATGACCATGCCGATGATCTGCGCACCCTGCTGGCCGATCTGGACCGGAGGGGTGCATGACCCTGATGGTGCCGGAAAAGGAATGGTGGACCACCGCCGAACTCGCCGAGAGCGGGTTGCCGGATGTGCCGAACACCCGGCAAGGCGTGGATCAGCTGGTTGATCGCCATGGCTGGCGGACACACCCCGAACACTGCCGCCGCCGTTCGGGCCGGGGCGGGGGCTGGGAGTATAGCTGGCGCCTGCTGCCGTCGCGCGCGCAGCGCAAGCTGCTGGCGGCGGTTGCCGCACCGAAGGCTGCCAAGCCGAAGCAGGATCGGGCCGAGGCCTGGGCCTGGTATGAGGGCCTGCCGGACAGCGTGAAGCTGAAGGCGGTGGATCGGCTGCTGATTATCCAGAAGGTCGAGGCGCTGGAGCCTGCCATCGGCCGGGATCTGGCGGTGCGTGAGGTGGCGCGGGTTTCGGGGCAGGGGGCCCGGACGGTCTGGGGCTGGCTGGCGCTGGTCGAGGGCGTGCGCCCGGATGACCGCCTGCCTGCGCTGGCCCCCCGGCACCGCATGGCGGCGAGCAAGACCCCACGCGGCAAGGATTGCGATCCCGAATTCTTCGATCGGCTGAAAAGCGATTTCCTGCGGGTCGAGGCCCCCAGCTTTTCCACCAGCTACCGGCGCGCGCTGCGGGTCGCGGTGGCAGAGGGGCTGGCGGTTTTGCCGGAGCGGACCATGCGGCGGCGGCTTGATGCAACCTGTTGATTTCCACCCAGAAGTGACCCGGGTAGCGGCGTAATTTTCATTGAGAACTGACCCATGTGACACCTTCCCCTTGGCTGCTGGCAGCAGGGGACATTGGAGTGATCGGCATGGCCTTTTTGAGTATTATTCGGCGTTGGGCATTGCGGGAGCATCTGTCCATTCGGGAGATCGCGCGGCGGACGAAGTTGTCGCGCAACACCATCAGGAAGTATTTGCGGTCTGGGGCGGTTGAGCTTGAGTTCAAGGTTGCCGAGCGACCGAGCAAACTTGACCCCTTTGCGGCCAAACTGTCGGGCTGGCTGAAGACCGAGGCCGGGAAGTCGCGCAAGCAGCGGC
>NZ_FOCE01000017.1 GCF_900110025.1 Gemmobacter aquatilis
GACGAAGCACAGCCATGATCTGCGGTTCCGTAAAACGGCTCTTTCTCATTCGAACCTCCTCAGCTCACGCTACGAGAAAATTCTACCTATGCAGCCCCTTAACCTTGGGGAGGATTACCCAAAGCGGGATCTAGCGACCAGCGTCCTCCTGTGACAGCGTGACTGCCGCGCGTGCCCTGCACCTCTGCAGGCCGGGGTAGACCTGCTGCAGGTAAGCCGCCAGCCGTTCCGCGACGACGTCGGCATTGGAGCGACTGATCCTCCCCTTGGCTCAGGCCTGCCCGGAGCCAGCATTGCCGAAGGAAATCGTCACCTGCACCGCCGAACAGCGCATCGCCAAGGGGCGCGCCGGTCATCTGCCGCAGTGGCGGACAGCGGGCCTCGCCCGGCTGCCCATGCACACGCATGGGTCAACCCGGCGAAGCCCTCTGCAGACAGCTCAATCCTCGTCGCTTGCGATCTGTGCCAGAACGGCACCTTTCCCGCGCATCCGCATCACCCAGGGAACCAGCAGGGCCAAGGCCGCCGCCAGCAGGATGATTGCGGCCAGCGGGGTGGAAACAAGGGTTGTCCAGTCGCCCTGCGAAATCGAAAGCGCGCGGCGCAGTTGTTGTTCGGCCATGGGGCCAAGGATCAGGCCCACCACCACCGGGGCAATGGGATAGCCATGGCGCCGCATCATGAACCCCATGAGGCCGAAGACCAGCAACATGCCGAGTTCAACCGGCGAAGGGTTCATGCCGATGGTGCCGAGCGTGGCGAACAACAAGATTCCGGCGTAAAGCCAAGGGCGCGGGATGGTCAGCAGCTTCACCCAAAGCCGGATCAGCGGCAGGTTCAGCACCAGCAGCATGACGTTTGCGATCAGCAGGCTGGCGATCAGACCCCAGACCAGCTTGGGCGACGTTGCAAACAGCAGCGGGCCGGGTTGCAGGCCGAATTGTTGAAACCCGGCCAGCAGGATTGCGGCCGTTGCCGAGGTGGGCAACCCAAGCGTCAGAAGCGGCACCAGCGTACCCGCCGCCGAGGCATTGTTGGCAGCCTCTGGTCCGGCGACGCCCTCGATCGCCCCATGCCCGAACTCCTCGGGGTTCCGCGCCAGACGTTTTTCGGTGGCATAGGACAGAAGCGTGCCGATTTCGGCTCCGCCCGCCGGCATTGCGCCGATGGGAAAGCCGATCGCCGTGCCCCTCAGCCAGGGTTTCCAGGAGCGCGCCCAGTCGGCCCGGGTCATCCAGACCGAACCCTTGACCGCTTCGATGGTTTCCGCCGCCTGACGCCCCTGCGAGGCGACGAACAGTGCCTCGCCGATGGCGAAAAGGGCCACGGCAAGGGTGGTGATTTCAACTCCATCCAGCAGTTCCGGCACGCCGAATGTCAGCCGGGCCTGCCCGGTCAACTGGTCGATGCCCACAAGGGCCAGCGCCAGGCCGACAAAGAGCGAGGTCAAGCCTTTCATCGTGCTGTCGCCAAAAGCCGCCGAAACGGTGACGAAAGCCAGCATCATCAGGGCGAAATATTCGCGCGGGCCAAAGACCAGCGCCAGTTTCACGACATAGGGGGCCAGGAAGGCAAGGGCGAGCGTTGCCAGAAGCCCGGCCACAAACGAGCCGATGGCCGCCGTGGCCAGCGCGGGGCCACCGCGCCCGGCGCGGGCCATCTTGTTGCCTTCAAGCGCGGTCACAATCGACGCGCTTTCTCCGGGCGTGTTCAGCAGGATCGAGGTGGTCGAGCCGCCATACATCCCGCCGTAATAGATCCCGGCGAACATGATGAGCGATCCGGCAGGGTCAAGACCATAGGTAACAGGCAGCAGCAGCGCCACGGTCAGGGCGGGGCCAATGCCGGGCAGAACACCGACGGCGGTGCCCAGCGTGACGCCGATCAGCGCGTAAAACAGGATCATCGGGTCCATGGCAACGGCAAGACCCTGCAACAAGAAATCGAATGTCGTCATTTCAGCCCCCGAAAATCAGGGTTTCCAGAAAACCTGCGGGCAGTTTCAGCTTCAGAAGCTGATCGAACACACCGTAGATCACCAAAGACAGCGCGATGCCGATAGGGATGGTCATCACCAGCTTGCGCTTGCCAAACCCGGCTGCCGTCAGCGCGAACAGCATCCCCGAGGCCACGGCAAACCCCATGGGGCGCAGCAGCAGCAGTTGCAGGGCAAGCCCGGCAACGATCAGAAGGACGGCCAGGTGATCGGGCCGCGGCAAGGCTTCCGCGCCGGTGCGCAGGGCCGAGATGACATGGGCAACGGCCAGCGCAAGCAGCGCAAAACCGACAAATTTTGGCAAACCGCCCGATCCGACCCCGGCATAGCCGCCTTTGTCGGGGATGCTTGCGCCCTGCCAGACCAAGACGGCCCCGACGGCGGCCAGCAGCCCGGCGATGACAAGCGCCGCCCCATCGGGGCGACGCTTGGAAGGAGTATAGACCTTGATCATTTGACCAGACCGATGTCCTTCAGGACGGCCGTGGTCGTTTCGATTTCCGCAGCCAGTTGCGCATCGAATTCGGCCCCTGCAAGGTAGGTGTTCGCCCAGCCCTTGCTGTCCAGAATGGCTTTCCAGCCGGCCGAGTGCACCATCTTGTCGATGTCGGCGGCGACAGCGGCCTTCTGGTCGGCCGACAGGCCCGGAGCCGCCGCAACCATGCGCCAGTTCTGAACATTCACGTCATAGCCCGCTTCCTTCAGGGTCGGGGCATCGGTGCCGACCCATTTTTCGGCTGTCGAAACCGCCAGCATCCGCATGGTCCCCGCTTCGACCTGCGGCAGGAACTCGCCCACGCCCGAGATGCCGACTGTCACCTGATTGCCCAGAATGGCCGCCAGCGCCTCGCCCCCGCCCGAGAAGGCAACATAGTTGATCTTGGTCGGATCAACGCCCGCCGCCTTGGCCAGCAGGCCCACGGTGATATGGTCCACGCCCCCCGCAGAGCCCCCCGCCCAAGAGACGGAGCCGGGGTCGGCCTTCATCATATCGACAAGCTCGTTGATGCTCTGGATCGGGCTGGAGGCGGAGACCGCAATCCCCACCGCTTCGCCAGTCAGGCGGGCAATCGGGGTCACATCGGCCAGAGAGACTGGCGATTCATTGGTCAGAATCGCACCAACCATCACATAACCGCCAACAATAAGCTGGCTGGGGTCGCCCGAAGTGGACGACGCAAACTGCGCAAGACCCACCGTGCCACCGGCGCCGGGCACGTTCTGCACCTGCACCGACCCCGAAATGGCCTCGGCCTGCAGCACTTCCTGCATGGCACGCGCCGTGCTGTCCCAGCCACCACCCGGCGCTGCCGGGGCCATGATCATATAGTCGCCAGAAAATGCGGGCGCCGCCAGGCTGGCCGCAAGCACGGCTCCCAAGAGCATGTGTTTCATGTTTTTATCCTCCCAAGGCACAGGTCGTGCCATCCGTCCCGGGCAGCACCTCCTCGTGCTGTCCCTGCGACCAATTGCAGCACATGAACCTGTCAACAAGCTGACAGTGCCGACGGGTTACTCTTGTGCCAGCGCCGAACGCCACAGCCGGATCAACCGTCGCCGCTTTGCCTGATCCAGATAGACCAGAACGCCGGGGCTGACCGAAATGACCCGCAAAGGTGCGCCCTGCAGGGACAGGGCATTTCGCGCGCCGGAAACTTCCAGACTGACCGCCGGAAGCCGCAGCGTTTCGGACAGCAGGGATTGGCCGTCCTTGCTCATCAGATGGGCCAGAAAGGCGCGGCCAAGCTCTGGCGAGGCTGCGGCGCGCGGCACCAGGGCCACACGGGGGATCACCACGGTAAAATCGCGCAACAACACCAGACCCAGATCGGGCGCGTTGCGGGCCTGATCGGCGGCATAAGACCCCAGAATGTTGTACCCCAATGCCAGCCGGCCATCGGCAACCCGGTCGATGATCTCCTGACTTGTGGAAAAGGTCTGCAGCCCGGCGGCGGCCATCGTGCGCAACAGCGACCAGATATCCGGGAAATGTTCGGCATCGCGGGCCAGAAACAGATAGCCGACCGCCGATTGCTCGATGTCATAGGTGCCGATCCTGCCCGCCATCCCCGCAGGCAGCCTGCGCAGCCATTCCATCAGTTCCAGCCGTGATTGTGGGGGGCCATCGGGAAAGCTGGGCTTGTGATAGACCAGCACGGCAGGCTCGAAGGTCAGGGCAAAGGCGGTATCCTGCCAGTTGGCCCACTCGGGCCAGTTGCGCGCCTGTGACACATCAACGGGCTGCGCGTAGCCGTCATTGGCCAGTTTGATCTGCATGTCCATGGCCGAGGAGAACACGAAATCCGCTGTCGGCGTGCCCGCCCGCGTCTCGGCGATCACGCGCGCGGAAATCTCGCCCGCCAGCAGATCCTCATAGCGCACGGCAAGGTCGGGATGCGTGCTCTGAAAGGCCAGAATCAGCGGCGCCGCCATCCGGGTGTCCAGTGTGGAATAGATCACCAGTTCGGCACTGGCGGTCCCGCTCGGCGCCGGATAGGCCACGACCTCGGCCGGCGCGGGCCAGGCGAATGTTGTGCACAACAGGATCAGACAGGATATTTTTCGCATGATCTCAATTCGCCAGATGCAAGTTGCGTTCACAAGCACCGGGAATAGGCTAACTTGCCCGCCGGGAGGGCCGCAATGCGTTTGCTGGTAGTTGAAGATGATCTGCCCTTGGCCGAGGCTCTGGTGACGCTTCTGACCTCATCGGGATATGCGGTGGATTGCGTGCATGACGGCGCCTCGGCCGAAGCGCTGGTCGCGGCCGAGCAATTCGATCTGGTGATTCTGGATCTGAACCTGCCCGAAATGGATGGGCTTTCGGTCTTGCGGGCCATGCGCGCCCGCGCCAATCAGGCGGCGGTGATGATCCTGACGGCGCGTGGCGCCGCGGAAGACCGGGTGCGCGGGCTTGATCTGGGGGCAGATGATTATATCGCCAAACCCTTCGATGTGCGCGAATTCGAAGCACGGGTGCGCTCGATCCTGCGCCGCCATGCCGGGTTGCGTTCGGCCACGGTCACGCTGGGCGCCCTGTCGCTGGATCTGACCGCCCGGCAGTTCGTTTTGGCAGGGCAGCCGCTTGATCTGCCGCCGCGGGAGCGGGCCTTGCTGGAACTGCTGCTGACCCGTTCGGGCAAAGTGGTGACGAAAGAGGCGATCGTGCAGTCGTTGACCTCGCTCGACGACATGTTGTCGGACAATGCGATCGAACAATATGTGTCACGCCTGCGTCGCCGGATTGCGCCCTGCGGGCTGAGTTTGCGCACGGTGCGCGGCATTGGCTATCTGCTGGAAAAGGCTCAGGAGAGCCGATGATACGCTATTCGCTGCGCCGTCGGCTGTTGCTCTGGCTCTTTCTGGCCACCATCCTCATCGGCCTGCTGGCCCTGATCGACACCTGGCGCGAAGCGCTGCGCACCGCCCAGGGCGTGTCGGACCGGGTGCTCGTCGGGTCGGCCCTTGCAATCGCCGAACGGGTGACGGTGGATGAAACCGGCGTTCTGGAGGTGGACATCCCCTATTCCTCGCTGGAGATGCTGACCTCCACGGCGCAGGACAAGGTGTTCTACCGGGTGGATGGCCCGATTGGCACCTTCCTGACCGGATATGACGACCTGCCGGTCGTGCCGGCCCCGCAAGGCGGCGTGGCCTTTGCCGACGGCCAGTTCGGCAATGTGGGCATCCGAAGCGCGACCCTGCAACGCGAGGTGTCTACCGGCGCGCGGTCCATCGCCTTTTCGGTGACCGTCGCAGAATCCACTCTGGCCAGATCGGCACTGGCCCGCGCGATTCTGGTTCGTTCGGCCCTGCGGCTGGCGGCGCTGATCCTGGGGGTGGCCGGGATCGTCTGGGTCGCCGTCACACTGTCCCTGCGTCCGCTGGATCGGTTGGGGGCGATCATCGCCGAACGCTCTCCGGGGGATCTGCGTCCGGTCACGGCCAATGTCCCGCAAGAGGTGGCGGCGCTGGTCAATGCGATTAACTCTTTCATGGCGCGGCTGGATACGGCGCTTGTCGCGCTGCGCCATTTCACCGGCAATGCCAGCCACCAGTTGCGCACGCCGCTGGCGGTGGTCCGCACCCAGATCGCCCTGATCGACCGCAGCGCCACGCCAGAGCTTGCGGCGGCGGCGACCGCCAAGGCGCTGGTCGCGCTGGAACGTGCCGAACGTGTGCTGGCGCAACTGCTGGTTCTGGCCCGCGTGGATGCGGCCACGGGGGCCGCCCTCCTGCAGCCTGTGAACATCGTGGCCATTGCCAAGGATCTGACCGCCGAGGTGGTGCCAAAGGCGCTGCAGCGCGGGATCGACCTCGGATACGAAGGCCCGCAGGATGCCATGGCGATGGCAGAGCCGGTCCTGCTGGGAGAGCTGTTGATGAACCTGCTCGACAATGCCATTGCCTATGCCGGGCCGGGGGCTGTCGTCACTGTGCGCGTCGGCAACGACGCAGGTGCCATCGTGCTGGAGGTGGAAGACAACGGCCCGGGGCTTTCTGCGAAACAGATGACCGAGGCCCGGCACCCCAAACGCGACATGCCCATGCGCGCCGCGCTGAAAGATCAGGACTCCGGCTATGGCCTCGGTCTGGCCATCGCCTCCGAAATCGCCGCCCTGTTCCATGCGGAACTTCTTCTGCAGACCGGCAGCGAGGGCCGGGGGTTGCGGGCGACAGTCAGGTTTTCGGCCTAGCCCCGCTGCCCCGGGCCTGTTGCCGCAGGGCCATTTCACTGGCCGCAGCCAGCCCGGCATGAAGCCCGGTCTGCGCCCCCATTGCCGCGTGATGTCGCGGGGGCATGGCGCGGATATGCAAGCCCGGCCCACGCCCTTACGTAAGGTCATACGATTTCTTGGGAATAAACCCGCGCCTCACTGCGTTTACCCAGCAACCAGGACCAATGGGGTTCTGGACAGCAAGGAAAACACTCATGGCAACCATTATCGGCAATGGCGACGCGAACCTGCTGCGTGGCACGGCCCTGAACGACCTCATTCGCGGCCTTGACGGTGCCGACACGATCACAGGCAACGATGGCAATGACCAGCTCTTCGGCGGTGACGATGAAGACCTGATCCATGGCGGAAACGGCTTCGATACGATCGCGGGCGGCAAGGGCGAAGACCGCATGTATGGCGGCGCGGGCAACGATCTGCTGACCGACGAAAGCGGCAACGACCTGTTGGATGGCGGGGACGGTGACGACATCCTGCGCGCTGGCGAGGGCAATGACAGCACCTATGGCGGCACCGGCAACGACCTGATCTATGGCGGTGAAGGAAATGACCTGATCCATGGCGGCGCTGGCAATGATCGGTTGATCGGCGGCGAAGGCAATGACGTGATCGAAGGCGGGCAGGGCAATGACGTGATGACCGGCGGTGCCGGGGCTGATCGCTTCGTCTTCGTCGCCGGGGTGGACCGCCTGCGCGATTTCGAGGGCGGCGATGACGAGATCGACCTGTCCGGCCTGGCAAGCGTCAACAGCTTCTCGCAGGCGATGGCACGGGCGGTGCAGCGCGGCGATGATGTGGTGTTCACCTTTGCCGAGGGGCGGTTGATCCTTGAAAACACACAGCGTTCCGCGCTCGACGATGATGATTTCCTGTTCTGAGGATCTGGTCTGAACGATAGCGGGCGGGTTCACACGAACCCGCCCCTTCTCAGGTGATCGGGTGTCTTGGTGCTGCCGTTGCGACCATGCCGTCCATCGGATGCGCCGCCACCGCCCGCAACAGGCCCACGAAGCCCCGCACCTGATGTTCCGCCGTGGCGCGGCCCTTTTCCGCCGTAGCCGCCGCCGCATTCCCCACCACCCCCGCCGGGTTCAGGTCCGATGCGATCCAGCCATAGCTGAGCGCCCCGGTCGGCGGGATCGCCGCCCCCTCGGCACTGGAGCGGAAATCGCGCGCAGCACCCATATCCACCGTGTCCGGGTTGAACTGCAGCATCAGCGAGGTTTCCACATCGCCGCCATGGATGCCGAAGGCCAGCTCATGCGGGGAATACATCGCCTCGGGGTGGCCGAAGCCCGTCCATTGGCACTTCACCGCCAGCATCCCGGCCCGCACCCGCAATTCGCGCGTCAGGATCGACACCAGATCCAGATTTCCGCCATGGCTGTTGACGATCACGATCTTGCGCACCCCGGCCCGCGCCACCGAAAGCCCGACCTCCAGCCAGGCTTTCAGCGCCGCTTCCGCCGAAAGCGTCAGCGTGCCCGCCGCCCAAAGGTGTTCATTCGATTTGCCCACCGCCTGCACCGGCAGAATGCGCACCTCGGGCGCTTCGGCCTCGGGCAGGGCGCGCAACTGGCGGCGCAACTCGGCCAGCATCCCTTCTGCGATCAACGTATCGGTGCCCACCGGCAGATGCGGCCCGTGCTGTTCCACCGCCGCCGTGGGCAGGATGGCGATCAGCCGCGCCGGGTCCAGCCCCTGAAATTCCGGCGCGCGAAAGGCGGCCCAGTCCAGCCTGCGGGTCATGCCTGTGCCTCCATCCGGCGGGGGTCTCGGGCAGCGCCCGCCAGCAGCCGGTCCATCTGCCGCGCCACGCAGGCCAGATGTTTGGCCCGGCTTTCGGGGGTCGAGCTGTCCATCAGATAATGCATCGCAAAGGCGGTGCGTTTGCGCGGCGCACACAGCAGGCCCACCCCGCGCATCAACGTCCGCTTGCCCGGCGCGCCGATGAAAAAGGTCAACCAGCGCGAGGCGCCGCCGGTGGTAAACACCCCCAGCCGCGTGATGTGGCGCAACCCGGGGCGAATGGTCTTGTTCGCGCCGTCGGGCATCAGAAAGGCCACATCCGGCAGCAGCACCCGGTCCAGCCAGCCTTTCAGCATCGCGGGCAACCCATACCACCAGGTCGGATAGACGAAGATCAGCGTGTCGCACCAGCGCAGCGCCGCCACATCCTCGGCCACCGGATCGGCATTGCCGGGGCAGGCCAGATAGCCCTGCCATTCCGGCGGGCTCAGCACCGGCGAAAAGCCCCGCGCATACAGATCCAGCAGCCGCACCTCGGCCCCCGCCGCCGCCAGCTTGTCCAGCACCAGATCGCGGATGCCCGCCGTGAAACTCGCCCCGTGGGGATGACAATACACAACCAGCGCCCGCATCAGAAAGCTTCCATCTCACTCTTTACCCGCGCCAGAAAGGCGCCGCGCTGCGCCCCGGTGGCGCGGTTCATGTCATACTGCGCCAGATAGCGCAGCTTG
Organism: Gemmobacter aquatilis; assembly: GCF_900110025.1. GTDB lineage: Bacteria > Pseudomonadota > Alphaproteobacteria > Rhodobacterales > Rhodobacteraceae > Gemmobacter > Gemmobacter aquatilis. The sequence goes on from NZ_FOCE01000017.1 coordinate 9,216, forward strand.
TCGGGCCGGGTCACATGCCACACCGCCCGGGTGACGATCTTGCGCGGCGGATCGCCCGCGCCGATCGCCCGCCAGCGCGTGCCGCCATAGGTGGTGACGGCGGCCAGCTTGCGGATATGCGTCAGGTTCGGCTTCACCAGCCCGTCTTCCAGCCGGAAGGACACGCCGGGCAGGAACACCCGGTCGAAGAACCCTTTCAAAATCGCCGGAAAGCCGAAATTCCACACCGGAAACACCAGAACCAGCGCCTGCGCCGCGCGCAACCGCTCCACATAGCCCTGCACCGGGGCGATGTTGCTGTCGGTCTCGTGATAGCCGCGCCGCTCTGCCTCGGTCAGCACGGGCGAAAAGCCTTCGGCGTTCAGGTCGCAATCATCCACCTCCCATCCCTTGGCGGTCAGGCTGTCCACCACCGCCCGGTGCAGGCTGGCCGAAAAGCTTTCGGCGCAGGGATGGGCAAACAGCACCAGCGCCCGGCTCATTCCGCCGCCCTCAGGCCCGCATAGGCATAGATGCCCTGATAGGCCCAATCCGGCACATCCCAGGCGATCATCTTGCCGGGGTTCAGCAATCCCTGCGGATCGGCCTCGCGCTTGAAGGCCAGTTGCCGGTCATCGACCGACTGCCGCCCGCCTTCCTCCAGCGTATAGCGATGCGGGTTGAAGATCATGCAGCCCAGGTCCTCGTGGATGCGCACGATTTCCTCCAGCCGGTCCTCGGTGGTGAACCGCACCAGCGTCAGCCCGGCATAGATCACCTGACCGCCCTCGCGCATCACCTCCAGATGCTGCATCAGTTCCGGCCCGAACCGTGCCCGCACCGCCGCGATCTTCGCCAGAAAATCCGGCCCGGCATAGCGCACCTGCAGATAGGTGATCGACGGCTCCACCTTCAGCGCCCGCAGGGTGGTGTGGTTCCAGCCATATTCATAAGCCACGCCCGGGTCGCGCGGCCAGTCATGCGCGTCAGAGCGGTAGATCACCTGCGCCTCGGGATAGCGCGCGGCGAAGGTCAGGAACCCATCCATCGCATGGGGCGCCACCATCAGGATCACCACATGATCCGCCGCCGTCACCCGGCCCTTGAACCGCTGGAAATAGGCGTCTGCCACCGGCGCCTCGCACACGGTGACCAGCTTGACCAGAATCCCGTCCTGCCGCGCCAGATCGGCACCGAACTGCGCGGCGGCGGCGAAATCGGGCAGGGTGACAAACACCCCCAGCCAGTCATATGCCGGGGCCAGCGGCATTTCGACTTCGGTGATGATGCCATTGGTGCCATAGGCATGGCTCACCCGGTGCAACTCCTCGCCGGTAAACTCCAGCACGCTTGGCGCCGCCTCCATCGTCACCACGCGCAACCGGATGATATTGCCCAGATCGCGCAGCGCGCCCCAGCGCACCGATCCCACCCCGCCAGACCCGCCCGCGATGAACCCGCCGATGGTGGCGGTTGCGGCGGTCGAAGGGCACATGCGCAATTCCTGCCCCGAATGGGCGCGCGTCGCCGCATCCAGATCGCGGATCACGATGCCCGGCTCGCAGATCACCCGCCCCGGCGCGATAGCCTTGATCGCCACCATGTTCTTCATATGCAGCACGCAGCCCCCGGCCAGAGGCATGGCCTGCCCGTAATTCCCCGTGCCCGCCCCCCGCACCGTCACCGGCACACCATGCGCATGGCAGACGCGCAGCACCTCGATCACCTCGGCCTCCGACCGGGGGGAGATCACGAAATCGGCGGTCACATGATCCAGCCGGGCCTTCAACACCGGCGAATACCAGAAGAAATCCCGGCTTTTCGCGCGGATCGAGGTCGGGTTCTCGTCCAGTTCCAGATGCGCAAGGGCGGCTTTGGCGGCGGCAATATCCATGGGTCAGCTCATCAGATCGTCGAGTTCAGCATAATCCGGCAGCCTGCGGTCGATGGCCACGCCACCCCGCAGCACGATCCGGTCCGATTGCGGGCGGGCGTAAAGCTCGGTCCAGCTGCGCGCCTTGCAGATCACCAGATCGGCCGGGGCACCGGGGGCGAGGCTGGGGGCTTCAAACCCGCAGGCCTGCGCCGGGTTGGTGAAAAACGCGCGCGGCCAGTCACTGGCCGAATGATCCAGATGCGCGATCCGCGTCGCCTCGCGCATCACCTCGATCATGTCCATGTCGCCGTAAGCATAGAACGGATCGCGCGTGTTGTCCGAGGCGAAGCTGACATTGATGCCGCGCGCCCGCATCTCATGCACCAGCGTCACCCCCCGCCAGCGCGGCGTGCGCTCCGCCACCCGGTCCTGCAGATACATGTTGCACATCGGCAGGCTGACCACGTTGATCCCCGCCCGCGCCACCAGATCCAGCGTATGCGCCCACTCCACCTCGTCCTGCACGGCAAGCGAGCAGCAATGCCCCACGCTCAGCGGCAGCGCGAAGCCCATCTCCAGCACGGTTTCGGCAATCACCCGCAACGTCGCCACCGCAGGATCGCCGGTTTCATCCACATGAATATCGGTATGCAGCCCCCGCGCCTCGGCCAGCCGGAAGAAATCCACCAGCCGGGGTTTCAGATCGGGGATCGGATAGGTCACGCAGCCCAGCACGCCGCCATGATCGGCGACAATATCCGCCGTGCGCACGAAGGCGCCGCTGGCATCGACATTTTCCATCCCCACAAGGCAGGCGGCCTGCAGGTCGATCCGCCCGGCCCATTCGGCGCGCAATTCGGCGAACACCGGGAAGGAAATCGCGTCCTGCGGCGGGATGCTGTCCAGATGGGTGCGGATCGCCCGCGTGCCATGCGCATAGGCGCAGCGCAGCGAGAATTCCATCCGCCGCCGCACATCCTCGGCGCTCCAATGCGCCACCCGGTCGGCCCCCACGGTATTCAGCGCGCCCATGAAGGTGCCATCCGGGTTGCAGGCGCGCGGCCAGATATGGCCCTTGTCCAGATGGGTGTGCATATCGGTGAAGCAGGGCAGGGCGATCGCGCCGCCCATGTCGATCTGCGGCCCGGTTGCCGCATCGGCCAGCTTGCCCCCCGCCACATGCAGGGTCAGCGGGATCAGATCGCCGTCTTGCCCGCTCAGGCAGGCCGGGGTCTTCAGGTTGGTCAAAGTATAATCGCCGCTGGGCAGAGCGCGGAAATCCATCAAATCTCCCGTTTGAGGGCACTTTCATGCCATTTGTGCAAAAGCGCATGGCTGAGGAAGGACAGCCCGGCAAAGATCACCACCCCGGTCGCCGCAATCAGCGCCAGTGCGGCGAACATGCGCGGGATGTTCAGCCGATACCCGGCCTCCAGAATGCGGAAGGCCAGGCCGGACCCGATCCCGCCGGTCCCCGCCACATATTCCGACACCACCGCGCCGATCAGGCTCAGCCCCCCCGCGATGCGCAGCCCGCCCAGAAAATAGGGCAGGGCGGAGGGCAGTTGCAGATAGCGCAGCCGCTGCCAGCGCGTGGCGCCATAGATGCGGAACAGATCGCGCAGGTTGTGATCCGCCGAGTTCAGCCCCAGCGTGGTGTTCGACAGGATCGGAAAAAACGCCACCAGCCAGGCGCAAAGCAGCAGGCCGATCATGCGGTTTTCGACATAGATGAAGATCAGCGGCGCGACAGACACCACCGGCGTCACCTGCAAGATCACCGCGAAAGGATAGAACGACATTTCCGCAAAACGGCTCTGGTTGAACAGCACCGCCAGCCCCACGCCACCCGCCACCGCCACCGCCAGCGCCATCAGCGTGATCTGCAACGTCACCAGCAGCGCATCGAACAGGATCGCCCAATCCTTGATCAGCGTCTGCGCCACCAGCCCCGGCCCGGGCAAGATGTAGTGGGGGATCTCATTCCACACCACCACCCGGTCCCACAACAGGATCGCCAGCCCGATGGTCAGCACCGGCAGCAGCCAGCGCCCGATCCGGTCGATCTGCCGCGCGCGGGCGCGTTTCTGTTCTTCGGCGTCCAGCAGCGGAATGGGGTCGGCGATGCTCATGCCGCATCCCCCATCGCCTGATGCAAGGCGCCCGAGGCTTCGCGGCACAGCGCCGCATAATCGGCCGAAGTGCGGAAATCCTCGCCGCGCGGATAGGGCGCATCGACCGCCAACTCCCGATGCACCCGGCCCGGACGCGCCGCCATCACCACGATCCGATCCGACAGGAACACGCTTTCAAACACCGAATGGGTGACAAAGATCACCGTGCAGCCGATCTTGGCGCGCAGTTCCAGCAGATCGTTGTTCAACTTGTGGCGGGTGATCTCGTCCAGCGCTGCGAAGGGTTCATCCATCAGGATCAGCCGGGGCGAGGTGACCAGCGCGCGGGCAATCGACACCCGCATCTTCATCCCGCCCGACAATTCGCGCGGATAGGCGTCCTCGAACGCCTCCAGCCCCACCAGCTTCAACGCCAGCCGGATCTGATCGCGCACCGCCACAAAGCTTTTGCCGCGCAGCCGGTAGGGCAGCCAGACATTGTGCGCCACCGTGGCCCATGGCATCAGCGTCGGTTCCTGAAACACCACGCCCAGATCGCCCGCTTCCTGCCCGCCCGCCCAGGTGATCGCCCCCGCCGTCGGGTGCATCAGCCCGGCAATCAGCCGCAGCGCCGTGGATTTGCCGCACCCCGACGGGCCAAGGAGCGAGATGAAATCGCCCTCGTTCACCGTCAGGTTCATGCCCTGAAGCGCCACGGTCTGGCCGTTGAACACCTTGTTCACCCCGGCCATGCGCAGGATTTCGGGCCGCGCGCCCATCGGTTTGATCTTGCGCCAGGTGGTCGCCATGCGGGGCACTCGTTTGGGAAAGGGCAGGGCGGGCAGAACCCCGCCCTGCAACACCTTACTTCTTTAGATCCATGCCGACGCCCTTGCCGACAAAGCTCAGATCAATCGCCTTGGAATAATCCAGATCCGCCGGCACCACGCCCGCCGTCGCCATCTTGTCGAAGAAATCCTTGATCTTCGCCTCGGTCATCACACCCACGCCCAGCGTCAGCGCATCGCCCGAATCCACGATCCCCGCCTCTTTCATCTTTTCGATGCCATAGGCGATCTGCTCGTCGTTCATGTCAGGATTGTCTGCCTTGATCATGGCGTTGGCAGCAGCGTTGTCGCCATAAAGGTAGGTATACCACCCCTTGATCGACCCATCGACGAAGCACTTCACCTGTTCGGGCTTCTTGGCCACCGTGTCGGCCATCGTCTCGATCAGCGTCGAATAGGTGGAATAGCCCGCATCGGCCAGCAGGAAGACATCGGGTTTGAACCCGCCTTCCTTTTCCACCATCAGCGGCTCGGACGACAGATAGCCCTGCATCGCCACGCCCTCATCCGCGATGAACGGCGCGGGGTTGAACGTATAGACCTCGCGCTGTTCGGGGGTGAAGCCATAGGCCTTGATCATCCACTGGTAATAGCTGGCATAGCCTTCGTCGCCGATCAGCAGCTTCAGGCCCTTGAGGTCTTCAAACGTCTTGGCCTTGCCCGGATGCGTCAGAATGACCTGCGGTTCCTTCTGGAAACTCGCCGCCACCGCCACCACCGGTACGCCTTCGGCCGCAGCCGAGAAGGTGCCCAGCAGGTTGCCGCCCATGTTGTAATCGATCTTCCCCGCCAGCATCAGCGCGCGGTTGTTCACCTGCGGCCCGCCCGGCATGATCGTCACATCCAGCCCGCAGGCCGCATAGGTGCCATCCGCGACGGCCTGATAGAAGCCGCCATGTTCGGCCTGTGCCAGCCAGTTGGTGCCAAAGGTCACCGGCTCGTTGGCCAGTGCCGCAGTCGCCGTGCCGCACAGGCACAGGGCGAGGGTCGTTGCCGTTTTCCGCATGTTTGTTCCCTGTCGGTTGATTCTGTTTTCCTCAGGGTAGGTGCGTGCGGGGCCGCGTCATGGGGCGCCGGTCATACGCCTGCAAATAATCCTTGCAGGTGCTGAATTGCTGGGCGCTGATTTGACTGTGCGGTTAAAAAATCAGCTTCCCGCATTTTTTCCTGCTAAAACCAGTCAGCCATGCGCTGCCTTCCTATACTTTAGGTCAGGTTGTCGGCCTTCTGGCCACCTGCCCCATACCAAGGTCACCTATGTCCGAAACGCCCCGGATGCTTGTCCCCGCCACGATCCGCCCGCCCTTCGGGCGCTATGCCCATGGCGTGGAACTGCCGCCCGGGGCGCGCGTGGTGATGACCTCAGGCCAGCTTGGCCTTGGCCCCGATGATGTGGCGCCGCCCGATGTTGCGGCGCAGGCCCGGCTCTGCTTTGCCAACTGCACCGCGATTCTGGCCGAGGCGGGCATGGCCCCCGCCGATGCCGTCCGCATCGTGGCCTATGTCACCGACCGCGCCCATATGGCCGCCTATATGGCGGTGCGCGATGAATGGCTGGCCGGGGTCAGCCGCTTGCCGGTCTCCACCCTCGTCATCGTCTCCGGCTTCACCCGCCCCGAATTTCTGGTCGAGGTCGAGGTGACCGCCGCCCGCTGACCGCTACCCTTTCGGGCCGAAATCCGGCGGGGGCCCGGTCAGCACCTGATGCAGCTTCAGCGCCAAATCCTGCCGCCGATAGGGCTTCGACAGCAAATGCAACCCCGGGTCCAGCCGCCCGTGATGCACGATCGAATTCTCGGTATAGCCCGAGGTGAACAGCACCCGCAGTTCCGGCCATTCGGCACAGGCGCGTTCCGCCAGCAGGCGCCCGTTCAACTCGCCCGGCATCACCATGTCGGTGAACAGCAGCGCCACATCCCCCGCCGCGCGGATCGCCAGCAGCGCCGCATCGCCATCCGCCGCCGCCGTCACCCGGTAGCCCAGACTTTCCACCAGCCGCTGCACATGGCCACGCAGCGCAGGGTCGTCTTCGGCCACCACCACATGTTCGCCACGGCCCATCGGTATGGCCACAGCCGGGGCCAGATAGGGCGTGCTGCCTCTGCCTTCAAACTGGCCGCGGGGCAGATACAGGCTGACCGTCGTGCCCTGACCAAGCTCCGAATAGATGTTCACATGCCCGCCCGACTGGCTGGCAAATCCATGCACCATCGACAGCCCGAGACCCGAGCCCTTGCCTGCAGGCTTGGTGGTGAAAAACGGATCAAAGGCGCGCGCCAGCACCTCGGGCGGCATCCCCACCCCGGTATCCGACAAAGCGATGCGCAGATAGGCCCCCGCCCGCACCCCCGGATGTTTGGCGGAATAGGCGGAATCCAGATGCACATTCGACATCTCGATCATCAATTGCCCACCTTCCGGCATTGCATCGCAGGCGTTCAGCGCAAGGTTCAACAGCGCCGTCTGCAACTGGCTCGGGTCCGCCTCCACCGGCGACAGGCCCGGCGGCGTTACCAGCCGCAGCGTGACATAGGCGGGCAGGGTGCGCGCCAGCATCCGTGTCAGTTCGGCCAGCACGTCCGAAGGCTCCAGCATCCGGGGCTGCAAGGGCTGGCGCCGCGCGAAGGACAGCAGGCTGCGCACCAGATCGGCGCCGCGCTCCGCCGCCTGCACCACCGCCTCGGCCAGTGCCTGCTCGGTCTCTGATCCCGCCGCCGCCGCCAGCAATTCGGCATTGCCGACGATCACTGTCAGCAGGTTGTTGAAATCATGCGCTACCCCGCCGGTCAGCTTGCCCACCGCCTCCAGCTTCTGCGCCTGATGCAGCCGGTCCACCGCCTCGCTCGCCGCCGTCACATCCTCCATGGACCCGATGACGCGGAACGCCTCGCCCGAGTCGTCACGCAGCGCGCGCGCCCGGTCGCGCACCCGGGCATAGCTGCCATCGCCGCAGCGAAAGCGGTATTCGGCCCGCCAGTCATCCTGCCGCCCGGCAATGAAGGCCCGAAACTGCCGCGCGATCATCGTGCGGTCATCGGGGTGTATGGCGTTTTCCCAATGGGTCAGCCGGGGGTTCACCCCCTCCCAGTCATGCCCGAAAATGCCGCGCATCCCTTCCGACCAGCTGACCGTGGCGGCCCGAAGGTCCACATCATAGATCGCATCCGCCGCCACATGCAGCAGCGCGCGCAACCGCTCGCCCTCTTCGCGCAACCGCGTCACATCGACGATCGAACCGATGATGCGCAGCAGATTGCCCGCCGCATCGCGCTGCGCCAGCGCCCGGTCGATCACATGGGCGATGCTGCCATCGCCGCGCCGCACCCGATAGGCATATTCCCAGCGCGGGATCTTTTCCGCCAGCGCCGCGTCACGCAACGCGGCAATGCGCGGGTAATCCTCGGGGTGGATCGCCGCGCGCCAACTGCCCGGCCCGGTCGCATTGGCCCGCGGGTCCAGCCCGAAATGCGTCGCATAATTCTCGGATCGCCAGATCTGCCCGCTGTCCGGCGACCAGTCATAGATCACATCGGGCGAGGCTTCTGCCGCCAGCCGAAACCGCTCCTGCCCCTCGCGCAGCGCGGTGATATCGACGATGGAGCCGACACTGCGCGCCGGGCGGCCATCGGCATGGCGCAAAAACCGCATCCGCCCGATGACATGGGCATAACTGCCGTCCGCCCGCGCGAAACGGTATTCTTCAGACCATGTTTCCGCCCCAGCCGCCAGCGCCGCCGCGCGGCTGTCCACCAGCCGGGCCCGGTCGTCCGGGTGCACCAGACTCAACCAGAACGTCACGCCGCCCCGCCCCGCCGCAGGGGTATGGCCATAGCGGGTTTCCAGCGCATCGCTCCACCAGTTTTCGCCGCTGTCGCAGTCGAAGATGAACAGCACGTCATGCGCCGCCGAAGTCGCCAGATGGAACCGCGCCTCCGCCTCGTGCATCGCGCTGATGTCGATCATCGCGCCGACCATGCGCCGCGCCGCGCCGCTGGCATCGCGCAGCAGGTAGCCCCGGTCAATCACATGCGCCAGCGTGCCATCTGCCCGCAGCAGCCGATAGCTTTCCTCCCAGACCTCGCGCTCCTGCGGCGCGACCGTGCCCACCTGCCCGGTCATCCGGGGGCGATCTTCCGGGTGCAAGCGCGCCAGCCAAGCATCCACATGCCCCGGAAACACCGCCGGGTCATAGCCGAAGGGCGTGCCGCCCTCGCAGGCCCATTCCAGCGCGCCGCTGCCCATGTCCCAGTCGAACACCGTCAGCCCGGCAGCGCGCGCCGCCAGCCGAAAGCGGCTGGCCGGGCCGGTGATGCCCACCACCGCAGGCGCCTCGCCCGCGCCCCATGGCACCGGCTGGCGCTGCAGCGTCAGGTCTGCCATCTGCGCCCCGCGCGCCTCCAGCTCCGCGATCTCCAGCCCTGCGCCAAGCCCAAACGCCTGCGCCGCCCGGTTGGCATGGATCACCCGCGCCGCAGTGGGATCAAGAACCCAGATCGGTAGGCCGAATCTGTCCAGAAGCTCTGCCGTTGCCATATGTCCGCTGCCTGCCGCTGTTTTTTCCACTATTGCGCAGCCTTGGCGCGGATTTGAAGCATTGAATTCGTGCTGTGGCTGTATTCGCGCGCCGATGACGTGGCGCCACTTTTTCAGGCATGGCGGAACCTGGCTTTTTTGTGTCGCTTCTCGCCGCGTCTCCGCCTGTTTTTGCGGCGCCTGCCCGCAATGATGCCCATAGTATGCGCATTTGCCAATGCCGTAATCCGCCTGTGCCGTTCATCTTTGCTGCGCCGCCGCATTTGAGGATTCCTGTCGCTGCGGGGGTCGCAACAGGGCGGCGTCAGAGAAGCGGGTCTACCGCTCCCGCACAACCGAAACGCATGATGGTCCGGCAGGTTCTCAGAAACCGAAGCCGGGCCGCTAGACAGGGGTCAGAAATGAACGCGATCAAGAACGCGATGCTCGGGGGGGCCATGGCGCTCTCGCTGGCAGGGGCCGCACAGGCTCAGGAGGACACGATCAAGGTCGGCGTGCTTCACTCGCTCTCGGGCACCATGGCAATTTCCGAGACGACGCTGAAAGACACGATGCTGATGCTCATCGAAGAGCAGAACGCCAAAGGCGGCCTGCTGGGCAAGAAACTCGAAGCGGTGGTGGTCGATCCGGCCTCCGACTGGCCGCTGTTTGCCGAAAAGGCGCGCGAGCTGCTGACGGTGGACAAGGTTGCCGCGATTTTCGGCTGCTGGACCTCGGTCTCGCGCAAATCCGTGCTGCCGGTCATCGAAGAGCTGAACGGCCTGATGTTCTACCCGGTGCAGTATGAAGGCGAGGAATCCTCGAAGAACGTCTTCTACACCGGCGCCGCACCGAACCAGCAGGCGATCCCGGCCACCGATTATTTCCTGAACGAACTCGGCGTGCAGAAATTCGCCCTGCTCGGCACCGATTACGTCTACCCGCGCACCACGAACAACATTCTCGAAGCCTACCTGATCTCCAAGGGTATCCCGAAGGAAGACATCTTCGTCAACTACACCCCCTTCGGCCATTCCGACTGGTCCAAGATCGTGGCTGACGTGGTGGCGCTGGGCGCCGATGGCAAGAAGGTGGGCGTGATCTCCACCATCAACGGCGACGCCAATATCGGCTTCTACAAGGAACTCGCCGCCGCAGGCGTGACCGCCGACAAGATCCCCGTCGTCGCCTTCTCGGTCGGCGAAGAGGAACTCTCGGGCCTCGATACCTCCAACCTCGTCGGCCACCTCGCCGCCTGGAACTACTTCCAGTCCGCCGATGTGCCGGTGAACGCCGAATTCGTCGCCAAGTGGAAGAAATTCGCCGGTGAAAAGCGCGTGACCAACGACCCGATGGAAGCCGCCGTGATCGGTTTCAACCTCTGGGTCGCCGCGGTCGAAAAAGCCGGCACCACCGATGTGGATGCGGTGTCCGATGCGATCATCGGGCTGGAAACCCCGAACCTGACCGGCACCATGGCCAAGATGCTGCCGAACCACCACCTGACCAAGCCGGTGCTGATCGGTGAAATCCGCGCCGATGGCCAGTTCGACATCATCTCGCAGACCGAGCCGGTCCCCGGCGACGCCTGGACCGATTTCCTGCCGGAATCGGCGGTGCTGGAATCGGATTGGAAAGACCTGAAATGCGGCATGTACAACACCGAAACCAAGACCTGCGTGCAGCTGAAGTCCAATTACTGATCCTGTGACCAAGGCCGGGGGCCCGCGTTCCCCCGCCCATTGAAGGGGCCGTGCGGGCCCCTTCACGCTCCCCTCCGCCGCGAACCGCAGGGACCATGCGACATATCATTCATGCATTTCTGGCCGTGCTGCTGCTGGCGCTGCCCCAGATCGCCGCGAGCCCGGCCCGCGCCGAAGGCGAAGCCGCCGCGATCCTCACCCAGAACCGCGATCTCGTGGCCAAAGCCTCGCGCCAGACCATCGGCCCGGTGATCGACGCGCTCGCCGCCTCGGGCGATCCCACCGCCGCACAGATCCTGACGGCATGGGAGGCCCGGCGCCTGGGGCAGCGCAAATCCGACGGCGCCTTCTTCCTGCTGGCCCCCACGGCCGACGGCTATGCCCTCACCGCCCCTGATGGCACCGCCGCCGGCACCGCGCCGAAAGCTGACATCACCGAACTGAAACCCAATGCCGGGGTGCGCGGCCTGATCGCCACCGCGCTGGTGCAGTTCACCCTGTCCGACCCCGATCCCGCCGCCCGCGCCGCCGCCCTCACCTCCATCGCCCGCGATCCTGCCGCCGCGCATCTCGAACCGCTGCGCGCCTCGATCGACGGCGAAACCGACCCCGCGCTGAAGGCGCAGAAACAGCGGCTGGAACGGCTGCTGGCCCTGCAATACGGCGCCAGTGCCGCCGAACGCATCGCCGCCATCGAAAGCTTCGGCGCCGATCTCGGGCTCGACATCCGCGGGGCGCTGAACCCGCTGGTCGCCACAAAACGCATCGCCTATGCCGCCAATCCGCCCGCAGGCGCCAACCTCGCCCGCACCCTCACCCCCGGCACCGACATTCCGCGCACCGAGGCTTATGACCTGCTGGTCGCCGCCAACCTCGCCCCCGCCCGGCTGACGCCGGAAGAACAGACCGCCGCCCTTGCCGCCAACCTGGTCAACGGCAGCGTCGGCGGCGTGGCGCTGGCCGATCTGAACAGCCAACCCGCCCGCGACCGCGCCTATACCGCGCTGGAAACCGCCGGCACCGTGCCCCCCGCCGCCACCGACCCCGAGGTGGAGGCCGCCCTGCAAGCCCATACCTTCGCCGAGGTCTATGCCGAGCCCGACGCCGAGGTGACAGCCGCCGCGCAGGCCGCGCTCAAACGCATCGGCCTGACCGTGGGCGCCATGCAGGTGGCCGACCTCTCGCTCGATGCGCTGTCGCTCGCCTCGATCTATTTCCTCGCCGCCATCGGCCTTGCCATCACCTTCGGCGTGATGCGCGTCATCAACATGGCGCATGGCGAATTCATCATGCTGGGCGCCTATACCGGCTATGTGGTGCAGCTGTTCATCACCAACTACACCCTGTCGATCATCGTCGCCCTGCCGCTGGCCTTCGCCGTCACCTTCGCCGCCGGTGTGGCGATGGAACGTCTGGTGATCCGCCACCTCTACAAACGCCCGCTGGAAACCCTGCTGGCCACCTTCGGCATCTCCATCGCGCTGCAACAGATCGCCAAGAACATCTTCGGCACACAGGCCCGCCCGCTCACCGCGCCCGCCTGGCTCGACGGTGCCTGGGTGCTGAACGACGTGGTGTCGATCTCCTACATCCGCATCGCGATCTTCGTGCTGGCCCTGCTGTTCCTCGGCTTCTTCCTCTGGCTGATGAAACGCACCCGCCTTGGCCTCGAAGTCCGCGCCGTGACGCAAAACCCCGCCATGGCCGCCTCGATGGGCATCAACCCCGACCGGATCAACATGCTGACCTTCGGCATCGGCTCCGGCATCGCGGGCATTGCGGGCGTGGCCATCGGCCTGTTCGCCAAGGTCACCTCGGAACTCGGCTCTGATTACATCGTGCAAAGCTTCATGACCGTGGTGGTCGGCGGTGTCGGCAATATCTGGGGCACCCTCGCGGGCGCGCTGCTGATCGGCACGCTGCAAAAGGGGATCGAGTGGTTCAACCCCTCGAACACCCTCGCCGCCCAGACCTACATGATCATCTTCATCATCATCTTCATCCAGTTCCGCCCGCGCGGCATCATCGCGCTCAAGGGCCGGGCCGCAGGGGATTGAGACCATGGCACGCATCCTCTTCCCGCTTTTCGCCCTTTCATCTTGGCCCAAATATCCCACGGGGGTCCGGGGGTGTGAAACCCCCGGTTCCACGGCAGGAGACCCGAAATGACCAAAGGTTTTCTCGCCAAGAATCCCTCCATCCTGATCTTCCTCGCAGCCCTCGCCGCCTTCACCCTGCTGGTCACGCTGGGGTCCGAGGCGCTGGGCCTCTCCTTCATCTCCACCTCGATGGTGAAGACGCTGGGCAAGATCCTGTGCCTTTGCCTTGTCGCCCTCGCCATGGATCTGGTCTGGGGCTATGCGGGCATCCTGTCGCTGGGCCACATGGCCTTCTTCGCGGTGGGCGGCTACATGATCGGCATGTGGCTGATGTATGCCCGCACCGAAGAAATCGTGATCGCGGCGCTGGCGCAAAGCCCGCTGCCCGCCACCCCCGAAGAAATCCGTCAAGGCATCGCCACGCAGATCTTCGGCGTGGTCGGCGCCTCGGATTTCCCGCCGATCTGGGCCTTCGCCCATAGCCTGCCGCTGCAACTGATCCTCGCGCTGGCCGTGCCCGGCCTCTTGGCGCTGGTCTTCGGCTGGCTGGCCTTCCGCAGCCGCGTCACCGGGGTTTATCTGTCGATCCTGACCCAGGCGATGACCCTGGCGCTTTCGCTCTACCTGTTCCAGAACGACTCCGGCCTGCGCGGCAACAACGGCCTGTCGGGCCTGCAAAACATCCCCGGCATTGGCGAGCCGTCACAGGCCGCCGTCTCGCTCTGGCTGTTCTGGGCCTCGGCGCTGGCCTTGGCCTGCGGCTATGTGCTGCTGGCCTGGCTCGTCTCGGGAAAGCTCGGCTCGGTGATCCGCGCCATCCGGGATGACGAACAGCGCGTGCGCTTCCTCGGCTACTCGGTCGAATCCTACAAGCTCTTCCTCTTCACCCTCACCGCCATCCTCGCCGCCCTCGCCGGTGTGCTCTATTACCCGCAGGCGGGCATCATCAACCCCGCCGAACTTGCCCCCATCGCCTCGATCTACCTCGCCGTCTGGGTCGCCATCGGCGGGCGCGGCAGGCTTTATGGCGCGGTGATCGGCGCAGCGCTGGTCACACTGCTGTCAAGCTGGTTCACCGGCGGGCGGGTGCCCGACATCCCGCTGGGCTTTGCGACGTTGAAATGGGTCGATTGGTGGCTGGTGCTGCTGGGCTTCGGCTTCGTCGCCGTCACGCTCTTTGCCCCGCAAGGCGTCGGCGGTCTGGTGGACAAGCTGCAAGGCCTGCGCAACCCCGACCGCAAGGGCGCCCCCCTCGGCCCCGATGACGGTTCGCTGCAAGAGAAGGAGGCGGTTGAATGAGTGCCCTGCTCGAAGTCTCCGGCGTCTCCGTCACCTTCGACGGCTTCCGCGCCATCAACAACCTCAGCTTCTCCATCGGTGCCGCCGAATTGCGCGCCATCATCGGCCCCAACGGCGCGGGCAAGACCACCTTCATGGATATCGTCACCGGCAAGACCCGCCCCGATACCGGCACCGTCCGCTTCGGCGAACGCCCGATCTCGCTGCTGGCGCTGTCCGAGGCGCAGATCGCCCGCGCCGGGGTGGGCCGCAAATTCCAGCGCCCCACGGTGTTCGAGGATCAAAGCGTCGCCGACAACCTGACCATGGCGCTGAAAGCCGCGCGCGGCCCGTTCAAGGTGCTGTTCTGGAAGGAAACCGCGGCCGACCGGGCCCGCGTCGCCGCTCTCGCCGCCGAGGTGGGGCTGGCCGATCAGCTGACCCGCAAATCCGGCGAACTCAGCCACGGGCAGAAGCAATGGCTGGAAATCGGCATGTTGCTGGCGCAGGAACCGCGCCTGCTGCTGGTCGATGAACCCGCCGCCGGCATGACATTGGCCGAACGCGAACACACCACCGCGCTGCTGGTCGAAATGGCCAAGACCCGCGCCGTCGTGGTGGTGGAACATGACATGGAGTTCGTGCGCCGCCTGAACTGCAAGGTCACCGTGCTGCATGAAGGTGCGGTGCTGGCCGAAGGCTCGCTCGATCACGTGACGAAAAACCCGCAAGTGATCGAAGTTTATCTGGGGCGCTGACATGTTGAAAACCGAAAACCTGACCCTGCATTACGGCGGCAGCCAGATCCTCCACGGCATCTCGATGGAGGCGAAGGCGGGCGAGGTCACCTGCATCATGGGCACCAATGGCGTGGGCAAGACCTCGCTCCTGAAGGCCATCGCGGGCACCCATGGCCGTTCGGGCGGCAAGCTCTGGCTCGACGGCGCAGAGGTGCCGAAATGCCCAGCCCAGGCCATGGCGAAACGCGGGCTGGCGGTGGTGCCGCAGGGGCGGATGATCTTCCCGCTGCTGACCGTGACCGAAAACCTGCAAACCGGCTTCAGCCTGCTGCCGAAATCGGAACACAAGATCCCGGCGGAAATCTACGACCTGTTCCCGGTGCTGAAAGACATGGCGCACCGCCGCGGCGGCGATCTGTCGGGCGGCCAGCAACAGCAACTCGCCATCGCCCGCGCCATGATCATGCGCCCCAAGGTGCTGCTGCTTGATGAACCGACCGAGGGCATCCAGCCCAACATCATTCAGCAGATTGGCCGGGTCATCACCTATCTGAAGGGCAAGGGCGGCATGGCCATCGTGCTGGTCGAACAATATTTCGAATTCGCCCATGATCTGGCGGATCGCTTCTATGTCCTCAAACGCGGCGCCGTGGCGATGGAGGGGACGAAGGACACCCTGTCGAAAGATACCCTGCGCGCCACTGTTTCGGTCTGATCCCCCTCACCCCGGCCCTCTCCCCCAAGGGGAGAGGGGGCGCGGGACGGGGCCACCTGTGCGACATCGTCACTGTCGGATGAAGGCCGGGCCTGCGCCCGAAACCCCGCACAACGCCCCCCTCTCCCCTCGGGGGAGAGGGCAGGGTGAGGGGGCCGCACCCGCCCCTCACCACGCCAGCAATTCCTCTTCGCGCCAGCCGCTCACCGCCTGCACCAGCCAATCCCGAAACGCCACCAGCGGTGGATAGCCCTCGGCGCTCAGCGGCCAGACGAGGTAATAGCTGCCCCGGCTCGGCACCGGCCCGCCCCAGACATCGACCAGCCGCCCCTCGGCCAGTTCGGTCTTGGCCAGAAATTCCGGCAGCAAGGCCACGCCCATGCCATAGATCGCCGCCTGAATCATCGCCGCGAACTGGTCGAACAGCATCCCCAGCGGCACCGCCTCGGCCACCCCGTGATGCGCGAACCAGTCGGACCAGGCGGCGGGCCGCGTTTCCAGTTGCAACAGCGGCAGCCCGACCAGATCGCGCGGCCCCGCCACCGGATGGCTGGCCAGAAAGCCCGGCGCGGCGCAGGCCACCATCTTTTCGTCGAACAGCCGCGCAAAGCCCGCCTCGGGCCAGGTCGCCTCGCCGAAATGGATCGCGGCGTCGAACCCCTCTTCCGCGAAATCGAACGGCCGCAGTCGCGTGCCCAGATTGATCGTCACCCCCGGATGCGCCGTCAGGAAATCCGGCAGCCGTGGCGCCAGCCAGCGCGTGCCAAAGGTCGGCAGGATCGAAAGCGCCAGTGTCCCGCCCCCCGGCGTCGAGCGCACCCGCATCGACGCGCGCGAGATCAGGTCCATCGCCTTGGCCACATCGCGCGCATAGGCCAGCGCGTTTTCCGTCGGCACCAGCCGCCGCCCCTCGCGCCGGAACAGTTGCACGCCCAACTGCGCCTCCAGATTCTGGATCAACCGGCTGACCGCGCCTTGTGTCAGGTTCAGGTCATTGGCCGCCGCCAGCGTCGATCCGGTGCGGATCACCGATTCGAACGCTGCAAGCAGGCTGACAGAGGGCAGCAAGCGCCGGGGGGTGGCCATAACGTATTCCCATCATGCATAGAACAACGCCAATCTATCGTTATTCAGCCGATGAACAATCCCTTATACGCATATCAACAGATTTCACCGAAAGGCCCGCCCCATGGCACTGAAACCGAAAGACGCCCCCGATCTTGGTCGCTTCGACTGGGAAGACCCCTTCCGCCTGCGCGACCAGTTGACCGAGGAAGAGCGGATGCTGGCCGACGCCGCCCGCGCCTATGCGCAGGAAAAGCTGCAACCCCGCGTCATCAAGGCCTTCGCCAACGAAGAAACCGACCCGGAAATCTTCCGCGAAATGGGCGCGATGGGCCTGCTCGGCGTCACCGTGCCGGAAGAATACGGCGGCATCGGCGCCTCCTACGTCGCCTATGGCCTCGTGGCGCGGGAAGTGGAGCGGGTGGACAGCGGCTATCGCTCGATGATGTCGGTGCAGTCCTCGCTCGTGATGTATCCGATCTACGCCTATGGCTCGGAAGAACAGCGCAAGAAATACCTGCCGAAACTGGCCTCGGGTGAATATATCGGCTGCTTCGGCCTGACCGAACCCGATGCCGGCTCCGATCCGGCGGGGATGAAGACGGTGGCGCGTAAAACCGCCAATGGCTACGTCCTCAACGGCGCCAAGATGTGGATCTCCAACAGCCCGATCGCCGATGTCTTCGTCGTCTGGGCCAAATCCGAGGCGCATGGCGGCAAGATTCGCGGTTTCGTGCTGGAAAAAGGCATGAAAGGTCTCTCGGCACCGAAGATCGGCGGCAAGCTCTCCCTGCGGGCTTCGGTGACCGGCGAGATCGTGATGAAGGATGTGGAAGTGGGCGAAGACGCGCTGCTTCCGAATGTCGAGGGGCTGAAAGGCCCGTTCGGCTGCCTCAACCGCGCCCGCTATGGCATTGCCTGGGGCGTGATGGGCGCTGCCGAATTCTGCCTGCACGCCGCCCGCCAGTATGGGCTGGACCGCAAGCAGTTCAACAAGCCGCTGGCCGGCACGCAGCTTTACCAGTTGAAACTGGCGAACATGCTGACCGAAATCTCGCTGGGCCTGCAAGCCGCCCTGCGCGTCGGTCGCCTGCTGGACGAGGCCAATGCCGCGCCCGAGATGATCTCGATCATCAAGCGCAACAACTGCGGCAAGGCGCTGGACGCCGCCCGCTGGGCCCGCGACATGCACGGCGGCAACGGTATCTCGGAAGAATTCCAGGTGATCCGCCACATGGTGAACCTCGAAACCGTGAACACCTATGAAGGCACGCATGACGTGCACGCCCTCATCCTCGGCCGCGCCATCACCGGCGTGCAAGCCTTCTTCTGATCTTTCATCCTGGTAAAAATACTCCCGCCGGAGGCGCCCGGCGGTGCCACCTGACGCCTCCGGCGGGAGTATTTGGGCCAGGATGAAGCTGCAAAGGACAAGACCCGGCATGGATCGCGCCGACATCGTTCACGACAATTTCCTGCGGCGTCTCGCCACGCGGGACTTCAGCCATGGCCGCGCTCCTTCGGGGGCGTTTTCGGCGTTTCAGGGGGTGGAAATCTACCGCGCCGCCTGCCTGTCCCGCGCGCTGGATCGGCAAAGCCGCGTGATGCAGCGGGCAGGGCAGGGGTTCTACACCATCGGCTCTTCGGGGCACGAAGGTCTGGCTGCCGTGGCCGCCGCCCTGCGCCCGACCGACATGGCCTTCCTGCATTACCGCGACGCCGCCTTCCAGATCGCCCGCAGCCAGCAGGTGCCGGGCCAGAGCATCGCCTGGGACATGCTGCTTTCTTTCGCGGCCTCCTCCGAAGACCCGATCTCGGGCGGGCGGCACAAGGTGCTGGGCTCAAAAGCGCTGGCCATCCCGCCGCAAACCTCCACCATCGCCTCGCATCTGCCCAAAGCCGTGGGCGCCGCTTATGCCATTGGCGCCGCCCGCCGCCACCGCCCCGAACATGCCGAATTGCCGGAAGACGCCATCGTCTATTGCAGCTTCGGCGATGCCTCGGCCAACCATTCCACCGCGCAGGGCGCCTTCAACACGGCGGGCTGGACCTCCTATCAATCCATCCCCCTGCCGCTGCTGTTCTGCTGCGAGGATAACGGCATCGGCATTTCCACCAAGACCCCCAAAGGCTGGATTGCCGCAGGCTTCCAGCACCGCCCCGGGCTGAAATATTTCGCCTGCGACGGGCTGGATATCTTCGACACCTACGCCACCGCGCAGGAAGCCGCGCATTACGTCCGCACCCGGCGCAAGCCCGCGTTCCTGCATATCCGCACGATCCGGCTGTATGGCCATGCCGGGGCCGACATGCCCACCACCTATCTCCCGCGCGAGGAGGTGGAGGCGGAAGAGGCGCAAGACCCGCTGCTGCACATGGCCCGCCAGCTTGACGCCGCAGGCGCGCTGCCCGCGTCCGAGGCGCTGGCGATCTATACCGAAACCAACGCCCGCGTCGCCCGCATCGCCGCCGAGGCCGTCACCCGCCCGCGCCTGCGCACGGCTGCCGATGTCATGGCGGCGCTGATCCCGCCCAAACGCACCTGCAAGCCGACCAACGGCCCGGCCCCCGAGGCGCGCGAGGCCGCCTTCGGCAGCGACATGAAACAGATGAATGACCCGCAGATCATGTCACGGATCATCAACTGGGCGCTGACCGATCTGATGCTGGATCACCGCGAAATCGTGATGATGGGCGAGGATGTGGGGCGCAAGGGCGGCGTTTACGGCGTCACGCAAAAGCTGCAACAGCGCTTCGGCCCGGATCGGATGATCGACACGCTGCTGGATGAACAGTCCATCCTCGGCCTTGCCATCGGCATGGCGCAGAACGGCTTCGTGCCCATGCCGGAGATTCAGTTCCTCGCCTATCTGCACAATGCCGAAGACCAGTTGAGAGGAGAGGCCGCGACGCTGCCCTTCTTCTCCAACGGTCAATATACCAATCCGATGGTGCTGCGCATCGCGGGGCTGGGGTATCAGAAGGGCTTTGGCGGGCATTTCCACAATGACAACTCGGTCGCCGTGCTGCGCGACATTCCGGGGCTGATCCTCGCCTGCCCGTCGAACGGCGCGGATGCGGCGAAAATGCTGCGCGAATGCGTGCGTCTGGCGCGGGAAGAACAGCGGGTCGTTGTCTTTCTCGAACCTATCGCGCTCTATCCGATGCGCGATCTGCATACCGACAAGGATGGCGGCTGGATGTGCCGCTACCCCGCGCGGGACGAGGTGATCGCGCGGGGCGAGGTTGGCATCCATGGCGCGGGCGACGATCTGGCCATCGTCACCTTCGGCAATGGCACCTATCTCAGCCGTCAGGCCGAACCGCTGCTGGCCGCGGCGGGGATCAAGACCCGCATCATCGACACGCGCTGGCTGTCGCCCCTGCCGAAAGCGGCGTTGACGGCGGCGGTGCAGGGGGCCAAGCGCATCCTGATCGTCGATGAAACCCGCCACACCGGCGGCCTTGCCGAGGCGTTCATGGCGCATTTCCATGAAACCGCTCCCGGCGTGCCCTTGGCCCGGCTGACCGCCGAAGACAGTTTCATCGCCACCGGCCCGGCCTATGCCGCCACCATGCCGTCGCGCGACAGCATCGTGACCGCCGCCAAGGCACTGATGGAGGCCGCGCAATGACTTCACAGACCCAACGGAAAACCGCCGTCCTCATCTGCCCCGGGCGCGGAACCTATACAAAATCGGAACTTGGCAGCCTGAAACGCCATTTCCACGACGCGGCGCTGCTGGCCAATTTCGACGCGCGCCGCAAGGCCGCCGGGCAGGAAACCCTGACCGCGCTGGATGGCGCCGCCACCTATTCCGTGGCGAAACATTCGCGCGGCGACAACGCCTCGGCGCTGATCTATGCCTGCACGCTAGCCGATGCCCGCGCGGTGCAAGGCGTTGATGTTGTTGCCGTCACCGGCAATTCGATGGGCTGGTATTCCGCACTGGCCTGCGCCGGGGCGCTGACCCCTGAAGGCGGGTTCGATGTGGTCAACACCATGGGCACGCTGATGCAGCAGCACCTGATCGGCGGGCAGCTCATCTACCCGTTCGTGGATGAAGATTGGGCGCCAAACCCCTTGAAAAAGGCCGAACTTCTGGCGCTGGTGGCGCAGATCGCCACCCGGCCCGGTCATGCGCTTGCCCTGTCCATCGACCTGGGCGGGATGCTGGTTCTGGCGGGGAACGAGGCCGGATTGGCCGCGTTCGAAGCCGCCGTGCCGCCGTTGCAAACCCGCTTCCCGCTGCGGCTGGCCAATCACGCGGCCTTCCACACCGCGCTGCAAGCCCCCGTCGCCGCCGAAGGCCGCACCCGCCTGTCGCCCGCCCTGTTCGGCCCCCCCAAGCTGCCGCTGATCGACGGGCGCGGCCATGTCTGGTGGCCAGGCGCCACCGATCCCGCCGCGCTGTGGGATTATACGCTGGGCCATCAGGTCACCGAACCTTACGATTTCACCCGCGCCATCACCCATGCCGCGCGGGAGTTTGCCCCCGATCTGTTCATCGTTACCGGCCCCGGCACCACGCTGGGCGGGGCCGTCGCGCAATCGCTGATCCTTGCGGATTGGCGCGGGATGCGCTCCAAATCCGATTTCCAGCGCCACCAGAATGCGGCCCCGATCCTTGTCTCCATGGGCATGGATACGCAACGGGCCCAGGTCACCAACGGAGACTGACATGACCCACACCGCAACCCTTACCGCTGCGGGCCTGACCCCGGCCGAAATCACCGGCGGCACGCTGGCCGTGCATTCGCCCATCGACGGCGCGCTGGTCGCCCATGTGCATGAAACCAACCCGGCCGACATGCCCGCGATCATCGCGCGCTCCGTTTCGGCGTTCAAAGCCTGGCGCACCGTGCCCGCGCCGCGCCGGGGCGAACTCGTCCGCCTGCTGGGCGAAGAACTGCGTGCCGCCAAGGCCGAACTCGGCGCGCTGGTGACGCTGGAGGCGGGCAAGATCACCTCCGAAGGTCTGGGCGAAGTGCAGGAGATGATCGACATCTGCGATTTCGCCGTCGGCCTGTCGCGCCAGATCTATGGCCTGACCATCGCATCGGAACGCCCCGGCCACCGCATGATGGAAACCTGGCACCCGATGGGGCCGTGCGGCGTCATCTCTGCCTTCAACTTCCCGGTGGCCGTGTGGTCGTGGAACGCCGCGCTGGCGCTGGTCTGCGGCGATCCGGTGATCTGGAAACCGTCCGAAAAAACCCCGCTCACCGCCATCGCCTCGATGAAGATCATGGACCGCGCACTGGCCCGCTTTGGCGATGCGCCCGAAGGTCTGGTGCAACTGGTCATCGGCGGCCCGGCAATCGGCGAGGCGCTGGTCGCCTCGAAAGACGTGCCGATCCTGTCGGCCACCGGCTCCACCCGCATGGGCAGCATCGTCGGCCCGAAGGTCGCCGCCCGCTGGGGCCGCCCGATCCTCGAACTCGGCGGCAACAATGCGATGATCGTGGCGCCTTCCGCCGATCTGGATATGGCGGTGCGCGCCATCGTGTTTTCCGCCGTCGGCACCGCAGGCCAGCGCTGCACCTCGCTGCGCCGCCTGATCGCGCATCACTCGATCCGCGCCGATCTGGTCGCCAAACTGGCCAAGGCCTATGCCAGCCTGCCCATCGGCGATCCGCGCCGTGCCACCACGCTGATCGGCCCGCTGGTCGATCACGGCGCCCGCGACCGGATGCTGGCGCAGCTTGAAAAGGCCCGGGCCGAAGGTGGCACCGTCCATGGCGGCGCCACGGTCACCGAAGGCGTGCCGCAGGGCGGCGCCTATATCGCCCCGGCGCTGGTCGAAATGCCCACGCAAACCGATACCGTGCGCGAAGAAACCTTCGCCCCGATCCTTTACGTTCTGGGCTATGACACGCTGGACGAGGCCATCGCCCTGCAAAACGACGTGCCGCAGGGCCTGTCGTCCTGCATCTTCACTCTGAACCTGCGCGAGGCGGAAACCTTCCTCTCTGCCGCAGGGTCGGATTGCGGCATCGCCAACGTGAACATCGGCCCTTCGGGCGCCGAAATCGGCGGGGCCTTCGGCGGCGAGAAGGAAACCGGCGGCGGGCGTGAAAGCGGCTCGGATGCGTGGAAGGGCTATATGCGCCGCCAGACCAACACCATCAACTATTCCGCCCAACTGCCGCTGGCCCAAGGCGTGAAGTTCGACTTCTGAACCACAACACCCGGCGGGCAGATCGCCCGCCGGGTCGTCAATCTGACGAGAAAACACGTCACTTCTGGCACTCTGTCCGGCGAAACTGGCGCAGCCGCCCCCTAGGGTGGGCGCATCAACACCACGCGCAAGGACAAGAAAACCAATGTCGTTCAACAGGATCGCCGTGCTCGGCCTCGGCAAGGTCGGCCATCTGGCCGCGGAACTTCTGGTGCAAGGCGGCTTCACCGTCACCGGCATCGACGCCCGCCCCACCACGGCCCCCTTCGCCACCAAAACCGTCGATCTCAGCGACCCCGCCGCCCTGAAAGCCGCGCTGGACGGGCAAGAGGCCGTGCTGTCCTGCCTGCCCTATCACCTCAATATCGGCGTCTCCACCGTCGCCCATGGCCTTGGCCTGCACTACTTCGACCTGACGGAAGACGTGCCCACCACCAAACATATCCGCGAACTCTCCAAGACCTCCAAGGGGCTGATGGCGCCGCAATGCGGCCTCGCCCCCGGCTTCGTCGGCATCGTCGCCGCCGATCTGGCCAACCAGTTCGAGACCGTCCGCTCGATCAAGCTGCGCGTCGGCGCGCTGCCGCAGAACCCGACGGGGCTGCTCGGCTATGCCTTCAACTGGTCGCCCGAAGGCGTGGTGAACGAATATCTCAACGATTGCGAGGTGATCGAGGAAGGCGTGCTGAAAACCGTCTCCGCGATGGAATGGACCGAGGCGATCTTCATCGACGGGATGCAGCTGGAAGCCTTCACCACCTCGGGGGGCTTGGGCACGATGTGCGAAACCTATCTGGGCCGGATCGAGAACCTCGATTACAAGACCATGCGCTATCCGGGCCATGTGAAGCTGATGAATTTCTTCTTCCACGAGCTGCTGATGCGCGAAAACCGCGCCGAGGCCGGGCGCATCCTGACCAATGCCAAGCCGCCGGTGGACGAGGATGTGGTCTATGTCCATGTCGCCGCCGAAGGCAAACAGAACGGCCAGTTGCGCCGCAAGGAATTCGTGCGCGCCTATTACCCGATTGAAATCGGCGGCAAATCCCGCACGGCGATTGCCTGGACCACCTCCGCCTCGGTTGTCGCGGTGATCGAGATGGTCCGCGCCGGGGCGCTGCCGAGCCAAGGGTTCCTGAAACAGGAAGACATCCCGCTGGCCCCCTATCTGGCCACCCCCACCGGCAGCCACTACCAGACCGGCCACCGCGCCCGCCACGCCTGACGCCCCCGATTTTTCTGCGAAAAATCGCGCCTCCCCCCCGGCCTTGCGCCTGGGGGGGAGAGGACAGAGGTGAGTATTTGCGCCAGGGTGAAAGCAGCGCCTTCGATCCTGCGCCGACCGGTCAGGCCTTGAACGCCTCTGTCGGCAGGCGCAGGATCAGATTCGGGTCGGGGCAGATGTCGGACCAGACATCCCACAGGCTTTCATGGCCAACGCCGAAGAAATTGCCGCCCTTTTGGTTCAGCATGTCAGACATGATCTGAAAATGCAGATGCGGCGCCCAGCCGCCATTTTCGGGCCAGTCACCCAGATCGGCGATATGCTGGCCCGCTGTCACCGTCTGGCCCGGTTGGCACAGGCCCGGCAGGCTGGCGCCGAGGTGGCCGTAAAGGGTCCAGAACGCGATCCCTTCGACCGCATGTTCCAGGATCAGCGTATGGCCGTAATCCAGCGGATCGGCATTGTAGGTCACATACAGGACGCGGCCGGGCAGGGGGGCGTGAACCTTGGTGCCCGCCGGGGCGAACACGTCGATCCCCATATGGATCATCCGCCGTTCCGGGCTGGCCGCATCGGCGAATTGCGCGGATTTGTAGACCGCGCGTTTCTCGTCGTAGGGGCCAAGGCCATAGGCGGCGCCCTGTGCGGCGAACCACGTATCGAAGGCGCGATCGGAATAGGCGGGCATATGCGGTGTGTGGTCGGTCAGCAGCGCCATGTGGCTTGTGCTGGCGATCTCGGGCTGGAATAGCGGCGCCACGGGCAGGGTGGCCAGCACCGCGCGCAGCCGGTCCGCCCCGGCGGTGGCGGGCAGGCCCGCGCCGCGCCGCATCACCGCGCGCAGCAGGCCCTGATCCACCGCGCGCAGCCGCGCGGCCTCGGGTGCCAGGCCGAGGGCGGCGAGGATGTCGGGCAGCAGGCTGTCGGCCTGCGCTTCCGACAGGCCCGCCGCGGCGCGGCGCAGCGCGGTATACAGGTCTTCTGCGCCGATCAGGGCGGCGGCGATACGGGTGGCTTCGGTCATTTGGGGCACCAGATTTTGCAGCACAGGGGGTGTACGGGGGGTGTACGCATGTCAGACGCGGCGCCGCGCCCGGAAAGCGGCACCAATGGTGCCATCGTCGAGGTAATCCAGCTCGCCGCCGATCGGCACGCCCTGCGCCAGTGAGGATATCTGCACCCCGCTGCCCTCCAGCGCATCGGCGATGTAATGGGCGGTGGTCTGGCCATCCACCGTGGCGTTCAGCGCCAGGATCACCTCGCGCACGCCCTCGTCGCGGACCCGTTCCACCAGCCGGGGGATGCGCAATTCCTCCGGCCCCACGCTGTCCAGCGCCGAGAGCGTGCCGCCCAGCACATGATAGCGCCCCTTGAAGGCGCCCGTGCGCTCCATCGCCCAGAGGTCGGCCACGTCTTCGACGACGCAGATCTCGCCCGTCGCGCGGCGGTCATCGGTGCAGATCGGGCAGATGTCGCCGGTGCCGATATTGCCGCATATGGTGCAATCGCGGGCAGTCAGCGCAACATGTGCCATGGCCTGCGCCAGCGGGGCCATCAGCGGCCCACGCTTTTTCAGCAGCACCAGCACCGCGCGCCGGGCCGAACGCGGGCCGAGGCCCGGCAGGCGGGCCATCAGCTCGATCAGGTCTTCGATGTCGCGCGGGCCAGTCATCAGTGGGGGGCCATCAGAAGGGCAGCTTGAAATCCGGCGGCAGGCCAAGGCCTTCGGTCAGCTTCGCCATTTCCTGCTGGCCCCGGCTGGCGGCCTTGCCCTGCGCATCCTTGATCGCGGCGATGATCAGATCCTCGATCACCTCCTTCTCCGAGGGCACCAGAATCGACGGGTCAATATCCAGCCCGGTGACCTCGCCCTTGGCGGTGCAGCGCGCCTTCACCAGCCCCGCGCCGCTTTCGCCAATCACCACGGTGCGCGCCAGATCTTCCTGCAGGCGGGCCATCTTTTCCTGCATCTCCTGCGCGGCCTTCATCATCTTGGCCATATCGCCAATGCCGCCCAAACCCTTGAACATGCTCATTTCCTTTCAGTTATCCTCGAAGGGATCCCATTCATCTTCCACCTCGGGCAGCGCCTGGACAAGGGCCTCTTGCGCCATGGCTTCGGGGGTGCGGATCTCGGTGATCTTCGCGCCGGGAAAGGCGGCCAGCACCGCCTGCACCAGCGGATTGTCCAGCGCCTCGGCCTCGGCCACCAGCCGGTCGGCGTCCCGCGCCTCGGCAATCGTCGGCGCACCGCCGTTGTTCACGACCGAGACGCCCCAGCGCGCGCCCGTCCAGCCTTGCAGCCGCTGCGACAGCCGCGCCGCCAGATCGGCGGGGGCGTTGGCGGCCGGTTCAAACTCGATCCGGCCGGGGGAGTAGCGGGCGAGGCGCAGGCAGGATTCAACCTCCAGCAGCAGCGCCATGTCGCGTTTTTCACGAATAAGATCAAGTACATGATCGAATGTCGCGTAAAGCTTCACACCGCCTTCGGCCAAGGCCACCGCCGTGGCGGCCCCGCTCATCGTCGCCCCAAGGGCCGGGCCGCGCGCAGGCGCCATCATCCGTGCCGGCGCATGAACCATGCCCCCGCCGCCGCCCGCAGGGGCGCCGCCCCCGCCCGGATGCACCGGCGGTGGGCCGGATTGCAGCCGCCGCACCAGCGCCTCGGGGTCGGGCAGATCGGCGACATGGGTCAGCCGGATCACCGCCATTTCGGCAGCCATCATCGCATTGGGGGCCAGCGCCACCTCCTCGATCGCCTTCAGCAGCATCTGCCACATCCGCGTCAGCACCCGCATCGGCAGACGGCCCGCCATATCCAGCCCGCGCGCCCGTTCATCGGGCGGGGTCGTGGGGTCTTCCGCCGCTTCGGGCGTGATTTTAATGACGGAAATCCAATGGGTTATCTCTGCCAGATCGCGCAGAACCGCCATCGGGTCCGCCCCGTCGGAATATTGTGAGGCCAGCTCGGCCAAAGCCTCGGCCGCCGCGCCCCGCATGATCATGTCGAACAGATCAAGCGTGCGGCCCCGGTCGGCCAGCCCCAGCATGGCGCGCACCTGATCGGCGCTGGTTTCGCCCGCCCCATGGGCAATCGCCTGATCCATCAGGCTCATCGCGTCGCGCACCGATCCTTCCGCCGCCCGGGTGATCAGCGCCAGCGCGTCGGGCGACAGCGCGGCACCTTCCTTGCCCGCGATCTTCGCCAGATGCGCCATCATCACTTCCGGCTCGATCCGCTTCAGATCGAACCGCTGGCAGCGCGACAGAACCGTGACCGGAACCTTGCGGATTTCGGTGGTGGCGAAAATAAATTTCACATGCGGCGGTGGTTCCTCCAGCGTCTTCAGCAGCGCGTTGAACGCGCTGGTGGACAGCATGTGAACTTCGTCGATGATATAGATCTTGTAGCGGGCCGAAGCCGCCCGATAGTGAACGGAATCAATGATTTCGCGGATGTCACCCACGCCGGTGCGGCTGGCGGCGTCCATCTCCATCACATCCACATGGCGGCCTTCGGCAATCGCGCGGCACTGGTCGCAGACAAGGCAAGGCTCGGTCGTGGCGCCGCCCGTGCCATCGGGGCCGACGCAGTTCAGCCCCTTGGCGATGATGCGCGCGGTGGTGGTCTTGCCCACGCCGCGCACCCCGGTCATCACGAAGGCATGGGCGATCCGGTCGGCCGCAAAGGCGTTTTTCAGGGTGCGCACCATCGCCTCTTGCCCGATCAGATCGGCGAAGGTTTGCGGGCGGTATTTGCGGGCAAGGACCTGATAGCCCTGCGGTTCGGTGTCGGACATGGCGCCTTCCGGGATTCTGCGCCCCCAACCTATGCCGCCCGCCCCCCCGCGTCCACCCGCCCGCTTGCAAAGCGGCGCAGACCGGCGCAGCATATGGCGCAACCGGAGGATACCATGCTCGAAATCAGCCCTGCCAAAGTCGTCCACATCATCTATCAGTCGCGCGAAGGCGGCATGGGCGAGCAGGAATTGCACGCCTTCATCGCTGGGCTGAACGAAGATGAACAGGCGCATCTGGTGGCGCTGGCCTGGGTGGGGCGCGGGGTTTATGAGGCCGAGGATTTCGACGAGGCGGTGGAGACCGCCTTTGCCGAACGCTCGGCCCCGACAGACAAGTATCTGATGGGAATGCCACATCTGGCCGAGAATCTGGAAGCCGGGCTGGAGGCGATGGGCATTGACGTGACCGAAGTCGAGGATGATTTCCTGCGCGGCCACTGAGCGGCGATTTTCCGGCGTGGTGAGGAAAGCAGAGCGCGCGATGCGCGCACGCCTGTGTCTCGCCGACCGGGCAGGGCCCGGATCGGCTCGGGCGCAGCCTTTGGCTGCGCGGGCCTCCGGCGGGGATATTTGGGCCAAGATGAAGAGGCGTTCGGGTTTGGCGCAGGGCTGTTTTCCCTGCGCCATTGGTGTCAGTTGACGATGGTGGCTTCGGTTGCGGCGCGGAGGTCGGCTTCGGTGACGCCATCTGCCAGTTCGACGATCTTCAGTCCGCCCTCCACCACATCCAGCACGCCGAGGTTGGTGATGATGCGGTCCACCACCGCGCGGCCGGTCAGCGGCAGGGTGCAGGCGTGCAGCACCTTGCTTTCACCGTGTTTCGAGGTGTGATCCATCACCACCACCACGCGGCCCACGCCCGCCACAAGGTCCATCGCGCCGCCCATGCCCTTGACCAGTTTGCCCGGGATCATCCAGTTCGCCAGATCGCCGGTTTCCGAGACCTCCATCGCGCCGAGGATCGCCATGGCGATCTTGCCGCCGCGGATCATTGCGAAGCTCTGGGCGCTGTCGAAATAGGCGGTCTGCGGCAGTTCGGTGATCGTCTGCTTGCCGGCGTTGATCAGATCGGGGTCTTCCTCGCCCTCGTAAGGGAAGGGGCCCATGCCCAGCATGCCGTTTTCCGACTGCAAGGTTACGTTAACACCTTCGGGGATATAGTTCGACACCAGCGTCGGAATCCCGATGCCGAGGTTGACATACCATCCATCCTGAAGCTCTTGCGCGGCGCGTGCCGCCATCTGATTGCGGTCCCACATGGTCTTTCTCCTGTTCCTGCTTGCGATGATCGGCCTTACAGGGCCGGTTCGCGTTTGCGGGTGGTCCGCTGTTCGATGCGTTTTTCATGCGGGCCCTGCACGATGCGGTGCACATAGATACCCGGCAGATGGATCGCGTCGGGGTCCAGCGCGCCCAGCGGCACGATCTCCTCCACCTCGGCCACGCAGACCTGGCCACAGGTCGCCGCCGGGGCGTTGAAATTGCGCGCCGTCTTGCGGAACACCAGGTTGCCCGACGGGTCGGCCTTCCAGGCCTTGACGATCGCCAGATCCATCACCAGCCCGGTCTCGAGGAT
>NZ_FOCE01000004.1:0-319225 GCF_900110025.1 Gemmobacter aquatilis
TCGGTGACGCCATCTGCCAGTTCGACGATCTTCAGTCCGCCCTCCACCACATCCAGCACGCCGAGGTTGGTGATGATGCGGTCCACCACCGCGCGGCCGGTCAGCGGCAGGGTGCAGGCGTGCAGCACCTTGCTTTCACCGTGTTTCGAGGTGTGATCCATCACCACCACCACGCGGCCCACGCCCGCCACAAGGTCCATCGCGCCGCCCATGCCCTTGACCAGTTTGCCCGGGATCATCCAGTTCGCCAGATCGCCGGTTTCCGAGACCTCCATCGCGCCGAGGATCGCCATGGCGATCTTGCCGCCGCGGATCATTGCGAAGCTCTGGGCGCTGTCGAAATAGGCGGTCTGCGGCAGTTCGGTGATCGTCTGCTTGCCGGCGTTGATCAGATCGGGGTCTTCCTCGCCCTCGTAAGGGAAGGGGCCCATGCCCAGCATGCCGTTTTCCGACTGCAAGGTTACGTTAACACCTTCGGGGATATAGTTCGACACCAGCGTCGGAATCCCGATGCCGAGGTTGACATACCATCCATCCTGAAGCTCTTGCGCGGCGCGTGCCGCCATCTGATTGCGGTCCCACATGGTCTTTCTCCTGTTCCTGCTTGCGATGATCGGCCTTACAGGGCCGGTTCGCGTTTGCGGGTGGTCCGCTGTTCGATGCGTTTTTCATGCGGGCCCTGCACGATGCGGTGCACATAGATACCCGGCAGATGGATCGCGTCGGGGTCCAGCGCGCCCAGCGGCACGATCTCCTCCACCTCGGCCACGCAGACCTGGCCACAGGTCGCCGCCGGGGCGTTGAAATTGCGCGCCGTCTTGCGGAACACCAGGTTGCCCGACGGGTCGGCCTTCCAGGCCTTGACGATCGCCAGATCCATCACCAGCCCGGTCTCGAGGATGTAGTCCTGGCCGTTGAACTGCTTCACGTCCTTGCCCTCGGCAATCACCGTGCCGACGCCGGTACGGGTGTAGAAGCCCGCGATCCCGGCACCCCCCGCCCGCATCCGCTCAGCCAGCGTGCCCTGCGGGTTGAACTCCAGCTCCAGCTCGCCGCTCAGATACTGGCGCATGAATTCGGCATTCTCGCCGACATAGGAGGAGATCATCTTCTTGATCTGCCGGGTCTTCAGCAGGATCCCCAGCCCGAAATCATCCACCCCGCAATTGTTCGATGCGATGGTGATGTCTTTCGTGCCCGCATCACGGATCGCCGCAATCAGCAGCTCCGGGATGCCGCACAGACCAAACCCGCCGGAGGCCATCGTCATCCCGTCAAACAAAAGGCCATCCAGGGCCTCCGATGCACTGCCGTAGATCTTTTTCATGGATACTCCCCGCTAAAGCTTTGCTGCAGATTTAGTGGCGAAGCCGGGCAACAAGTCAATTGCCGCTCTGCGGCATCTGCGCCAATGCGCATTGACAGGCGCGGCGCGGCGTCAGAAACAGGCGATGGGCCGGGGTGGCGGAACGGTAGACGCAGCGGTCTTAAACACCGCGTCCTCTGGAGTGAGGGTTCGAGTCCCTTCCTCGGCACCATTCATTTGAAAGCAGGATTCGAGTGGGTGGTTCTGGCGCTGTCTGCTGTGCCAGAACCTTCGACGCAGATTACTGCGGCAGATTGTTCCCGCGTTGCCGGAAGCCCTGAAGTGTTGCCATGGGCCGTCAAAATCGCCGTTTGCCCTGGCTTGCAGCAGCCCTAGAGCAAGACTGACGGGCGTAATATGGTGGACCCGGAAATGTGACAGCCCCAAAGGGGCGGGGCCTTGTCTGATGCGAGACTGGCGCGGGTTGCGGATTCTCAGCCGAAATCGGCGCCGGTGATCCTGTGCGCGTCGATATCGACCAGACGGATGGTCAGCGCGTCCCAGATGATCAGCGTATCGTCATTGTCCTGGGTGATCCGCATGGTATCCGTGCCGCTGTGGAAGCCTTGCAGGCGGATCAGGTCGGTGCCATCCTCGAACTGCAGCACACGGTCTGAGCCATCCTGCTGGCGGAACACGAAGAAATCATCCCCCGCGCCCCCGATCAGCCGGTCGTTACCCCGGCCGCCATCCAGCGTATCCGCGCCACCGCCGCCGCGCAGCTGGTCATTGTCGGCCTCGCCGCGCAGCCAGTCATCCCCTGCCTCGCCGTCCAGTCTGTCATTCCCCGTGCCACCCAGCAAGGCATCGTCGTCGCGCCCACCGCGCAGGGTGTCACTGCCGGCAAAGCCGGTCATCCGGTCGGCATCGGCAGACAGCACGATGTTGTCATGCCCCGAAAGCATCTGGGCCAGCACCGCCCGATCATCCGCCGTGCCCGCCGAGGTCAGCGCGGCATCCACCTTGGTCGCATTCACGGAAAAGCCGGTCAGGGCCAGATTGTAATACCATGTACTGTCATCGGTATCGTAAAACCAGTTCGCCAGTGCGTTGAACGTGCCCGCGACGACATGTGCCCCCGAGACCGCGATGTCCGAGCCATAGAACTCCAGTGAATTGTCGAACCCATCCACCACGCCCTCGATGTAGATCGCGTCATCATAGGTTGTGCCGCGAAAGCGGATGCCGTCATCGTCATCGAAGCCAAGCGTGTCGGCTGTTCTGAAAAACAAATTCAGATCAAGCGATTTGTAATCAAAGCTGTCCCAGCTGCGCATGATGGCCATGATTGGCACTCCTCTGGTGAATAAGATCCACGATTTCACGTCGCCCTCTGGCGGCAGACCGGCTGTCACAGCGTTTCCTTGACCGCCTCCATCGCTACATAAGTGGAGGTTGCAGCGACGTGCGGCAAGGCCGAGATGCGTTCTGCGAGCACGCGGCGGTAGTCCTGAATGTCTGCGGTGCGCACTTTCAGCAAGTAATCGAAGCGGCTGGCGATCATGTGGCACTGTTCCACCTCGGGGATCGCGCGCACCGCGCGGTTGAAGGCCTGCAACGCGGCCTCGCGCGTGTCGGCCAGCCGCACCTCGACAAAGGCCACATGCGCCAGCCCCATGGCGATCGGGTCCAGCATGGCGCGGTATCCGGCGATCACGCCGCTGTCCTCCAGCCGCTTGAGCCGGGTTTGGGTCGGCGATTTCGACAGGCCGATGCGGCGGGCCAGTTCGGTGGCGGTGATCCGCCCCTCGGCGGCAAGGAGGCGCAAGATCGCCTCATCATAAGAATCAAGCGCGACGCGGGCGGATGGCATGGCAAACAGGCTCCAATTCAGGCGAATCGCCTGCACTCTGCCATATCATCGGGAAATCCGCCCGCGCATTTGGCGCTATTCTGGGGCTAACAACAGGAGATTTCCCATGCCGCGCGATCTGCAGG
Organism: Gemmobacter aquatilis; assembly: GCF_900110025.1. Classification (GTDB taxonomy): domain Bacteria; phylum Pseudomonadota; class Alphaproteobacteria; order Rhodobacterales; family Rhodobacteraceae; genus Gemmobacter; species Gemmobacter aquatilis. Next base: position 3,305 of record NZ_FOCE01000004.1, read on the forward strand.
ACAGCTGGACCCTTATCGAAACCGCAAGCCTGCGCGACGAGGCCGCGCTGCTGCGCGATCTGATCGCCGAGGCGGGGCTGGATCAGGCCGCCCGTGCCCGTATCACGGCGGCGGGGGCCGATCTGGTACGCCGCATCCGCGCCTCGGTGAAGCCGGGGCTGATGGAGGTGTTTCTGGCCGAATACGGCCTGTCCACCGACGAGGGCATCGCGTTGATGTGTCTGGCCGAGGCGCTGCTGCGCGTGCCCGATGCCGAAACCATGGATGCGCTGATCGAGGACAAGATCGCGCCGTCCGACTGGGGTCGCCATCTGGGGCAATCGGCCTCCAGCCTCGTGAACGCTTCCACCTGGGCCCTGATGCTGACCGGCAAGGTGCTGGAAGACCGCGAGCCGGGCGTGGTGGGCCATTTGCGTGGCCTTGTGAAGCGTTTGGGCGAGCCGGTGATCCGCACCGCCGTGGGCCGCGCGATGAAAGAGATGGGCCGCCAGTTCGTGCTGGGCGAAACCATCGAAGCCGCGATGAAGCGCGCGGAAGACCTTGAATCCAAAGGCTATACCTACAGCTATGACATGCTGGGCGAGGCGGCCCGCACCGAAGCCGATGCCCGCCGTTATCACCTGTCCTATTCCAAGGCGATCACCGCGATTGCCGCTGCCGCCACCAAGGGCGACATTCGGTCGAACCCCGGTATTTCGGTGAAACTGTCGGCGCTGCATCCGCGCTACGAGGTGGCCAAACGCGCCCGCGTGATGGAGGAACTGGTGCCGCGCGTTCGCGCGCTGGCCGGGCTGGCCAAGGCGGCGGGCCTTGGCTTCAACATCGACGCGGAAGAGGCTGACCGGCTGGTCTTGTCCTTGCAGGTGATCGAGGCGGTGCTGGAAGACCCGGCGCTGCGGGGCTGGGATGGGTTTGGCGTGGTGGTGCAGGCCTATGGCCGCCGCTCGGGCCCGGTGCTGGATTGGCTGAATGCTTTGGCTGTGCGGCTGGATCGCAAGATCATGGTGCGGCTGGTCAAGGGCGCCTATTGGGATGCCGAGGTGAAGCGCGCGCAGGTCTTGGGGCTGCACAGCTTTCCGGTATTCACCCGCAAGCAGGCCACCGATGTCAGCTATATTGCCAATGCGAAAAAGCTGCTGGGCATGACCGACCGCATCTATCCGCAATTCGCGGGCCACAATGCGCATACCGTGGCGGCGATCCTCGACATGGCCGAAACCTCGGGCGTGGATTTGCGCGATTTTGAATTCCAGCGGCTGCATGGCATGGGCGAACGCCTGCATGACATCGTGCTGGCCGACCGTGGCACCCGCTGCCGCATCTATGCCCCGGTGGGGGCCCACCGCGATCTGCTGGCCTATCTGGTGCGTCGCCTGCTGGAAAACGGCGCCAACTCGTCTTTCGTCAACCAGATCGTGAATGAGGATGTGGCACCCGAGACTGTCGCCGCCTGCCCGCTGACCTACATGGGACAGGTGGCTTCGGTTCCGAACCCGGCGATCCTGACCGGGCCGAACCTGTTCGGCGCCCGCCGCAACTCGCGTGGCTGGGATCTGACCGACGATGCCGATCTGGCCGACATCGCCGCAGCCCGCGCCCCACATGAAGCGACGCTGTTCGATGCCCGTCCGCGCCTTGCCGGGCCGGTGGCCGGGGGGGCGCGGATCGACATCCGCAACCCGGCAACGGGCGCACATGTCGGCAATCTGCTGCCCGCCGCTGCCCCCGATGTGGAAACCGCGCTCTCTGCCGCCCGCATCTGGGATGCCGCCGCCCCGGAACGCGCCGAAATCCTGCGCCGCGCCGCGGATCTTTATGAGGCCGAATTCGGCCCGATCTTCGCGCTGCTGGCGCGCGAGGCGGGCAAATCGCAATCCGATGCCGTGGCTGAACTGCGCGAGGCGGTGGATTTCCTGCGCTATTACGCAACTGGGACCGAAACGCTGACGGCGCCGCCGCGCGGGTTGTTCGTCTGCATCAGCCCGTGGAACTTTCCGCTCGCCATCTTCTCGGGCCAGATTGCCGCCGCTTTGGCCGCCGGCAATGCCGTGATCGCCAAACCGGCGGAACAGACACCGCTGATCGCCACCCTTGCGGTGGATCTGCTGCATCGCGCCGGTGTGCCGCAAACGGCGCTGCAACTGTTGCCGGGGGATGGCACGGTGGGTGCGGCGCTGACCCGCGACGCCCGGGTGAACGGCGTGGCCTTCACCGGATCGACAGAAACCGCGCTCAAGATCCGGGCCGCCATGGCCGACCATCTGGACCCGACGGCACCGTTGATCGCCGAAACGGGCGGGCTGAATGCCATGCTGGTGGACAGCACGGCCCTGCCCGAACAGGCGGTGCGCGACATTCTCGCCTCGTCCTTCCAATCCGCGGGCCAGCGTTGTTCGGCGCTGCGCTGCCTTTATGTGCAGGAAGACATTGCGCCGCATCTGCTCGACATGCTGGCCGGGGCGATGGATGAACTGGTGCTGGGCGATCCGTGGCACCTGACCACCGACATCGGCCCGGTGATCGACGCCGAGGCGCAGGCGGGCATTCGCGCCCATATCGACACCGCCCGCGCCGAGGGTCGCGTGGTGAAAGAACTGGCGGCGCCCGAGATCGGCACCTTCATCGCCCCCACCGTGATCCGCGTGAAGGGCATCGCCCAGATGCAGCGCGAGATCTTCGGGCCGGTGCTGCATGTCGCCACCTTCAAGGCATCCGAGATCGACCGGGTGATCGACGCGGTGAACGCCACCGGCTTTGGCCTGACCTTCGGATTGCACACCCGCATCGACGACCGGGTGCAGCGCATTGTCGAACGGCTGCATGTGGGCAATACCTATGTGAACCGCAACCAGATCGGCGCTGTGGTCGGCAGCCAGCCCTTTGGCGGCGAGGGGCTGTCGGGCACCGGCCCCAAGGCGGGCGGGCCGGAGTATCTTACCCGCTTCACCGCCACGCCAGTTTCTACCGTTTCCACCCCCGTCGCGCCTGCCGTGTCGGAGGCCGAGGTGCAGCGCCAGCTTGCAGCCCTGCTGCCTGCAGCTCGCCCGGCCCATACCCGCGACCTGCCGGGGCCGACCGGCGAAAGCAACCGCCTGTCGGCCTGGCAGCGTGCCCCGCTGCTTTGCCTTGGCCCCGATGCGGCCTCTGCCCTGGCGCAGGCCGAAGCCGTGCGTGCGCTGGGCGGGCTGGCCATCGAGGCCCCCGGTCTTGCACCCGAGGCGCTGACCCGGCTGTCCGGTTTTTCCGGTGCGCTGTTCTGGGGCAGCGCCCCGCGCCCCTATGCGCAGGCACTGGCCCGGCGCGCTGGCCCCATCCTGCCGCTGATCGGTGGGATGCCCGATGCGGCACATGTGATGATGGAACGCCATGTCTGTATCGACACCACGGCCTCGGGCGGCAATGCGCAACTGCTGGCCGAGGTTGGGGCCGCGTGACCGCTTGACGCAGCCCTGCGGATCGGAAAGCGTGACCCATGTTTCCGATCCGCGACCATAACCCTTCGGGGCGCAGACCCCATGTCACGCTGGCGCTGATCGCGGCCAATGTGCTGATCTTTCTGGGCTACTGGCTGATGGTGCCCGCAGGTCCGGCGCAGGACGGGTTCTTCCTCACCTGGGGTCTCGTGCCCGGGCGGCTGATGCAAGGGGGCGACTGGTTCACTGTGCTGACCTCGATGTTCCTGCATGGTGGCTGGGCGCATCTGGGCGGCAACATGCTGTTCCTGTGGATATTCGGCGACAATCTGGAGGATCTGATGGGCCCTGCGGGCTTTCTCGGCTTCTATCTCGCCGGTGGGGCAGGGGCGGCGGGGCTGCAGGTGGCGATGGACCCGGCCTCGCCGCTGCCGATGGTCGGTGCGTCAGGCGCGATTGCGGCAGTGATGGGGGGCTATCTGCTGCTGTTTCCCCGTGCCCGGATCGACGTTCTGGTGATCTTCGTGATTTTCTTCCGTGTCTTCCCGATGCGCGCCTGGATCGTGCTCGGCCTGTGGTTCGGGTTGCAGTTGGTCGCAGGCGTCAGCACGCCCACGGATGCCGGTGGTGTAGCCTATTGGGCCCATGCGGGCGGCTTTCTCAGCGGCCTTGCTCTGATGCTTTGGCCTTGGCTGCGCCGCGGCGGTCCGGCGTTCTGGCGGCGCACCGAAGGCCATCCTGCTCATCCGGCCCTTATTCAAGCAGGAACCCGTATTCCCGTCATCCGCAGGCGTAGATGAGCGGTCAGGCCTGACCTCAAACGGGGCGCACACATCAGGGGCATTTAGCCCCTTCAGCGCGCATTGTCATGGCAGGCGTGGGCTGCGTCCAGCTGGCCCGGCCTGCCCGATGCGTCAGACGAGGATGGGTATTTATACAAAGAAGAGGGGAAAGGCCCGCACCCTTTCCCCTCTTCTTTGTATAAATACCCTCGCCCTAAGGCGGAGACGAGCGGCCTTCCGGCCGCGCAGGCGACCTTTTGGCAGGCGCGCTCTGCCGGATCACTCGCCGCGGATGATCTTGCGGAAGCCTTCGAACAGTGGTTCGTTGGCGCAGATCACCGCGCCTTTTTCCAGCGGGTTATCGCCCTCGCGGATGGCCGAAACCATGCCGCCCGCCTCTTTCACCAGCAGCATCCCCGCCGCCATGTCCCAGGCATTGATGCCGCGTTCCCAATAGCCGTCATAGCGGCCCGCCGCGACATAGGCGAGATCCAGCGCGGCGGCACCCCAGCGGCGCACCCCGGCGCAGACGGGCATCAGGCGGGCCAGATCCTGAAGCGTTGCGGGCAGGGTGCCCTTGCCGCCGAACGGCACGCCGGTGGCGAAGATCGCCTCGATCATGTGGCGCCGCCCCGACACGCGCAGGCGGCTTTCGTTCATCCAAGCACCGGCGCCCTTTTCGGCCCAGTACATCTCGTCCTTCGCCGCGTCGAACACCACGGCGGACACGATCTCGCCCTTGTGTTCCAGCGCAATCGACACCGCCCAATGCGGCAGCCCGTGCAGGAAGTTGGTCGTGCCGTCCAGCGGATCGACGATCCAGCGGCGGGTCGGGTCTGCGCCCGCCGTCTCACCGCCCTCTTCGCCCAGGAAGCCATAGGTCGGGCGGGCGCCCATCAGCTCTTCCTTGATGATCCGTTCCGCCTCGCGGTCGGCTTTCGTCACGAAATCGCCCGGACCCTTGGCCGAGACCTGAAGGTTCTCCACCTCGCGGAAGTCCTTCACAAGGCTGCGCCCGGCCTTGCGGGCCGCCTTGATCATCACGTTCAGGTTGGCGCTGCCTTGCATGGGCGGATTCCTCGTCTCGCTTCGGTCGGATCGGATTGTCGGGTGTTCAAGCGGCGGCTTCTACTAGGCTTGCGCGGCTTTGTGAAGGCCCTGCGGGGGGGCGCGCGCCATCCGGCGCCCCGGCTTGCGCCCTGTCGCAAAACCGTCATGCCTCTGTGATTGGGTGCGCGCGCAAGCAGGAGCCTTCCCATGACCGACGATACTGACCTTCCGGGCCGCGACTGGCTGGCCGCCGAACTCGCCGATACGCTGGACGAGGAATACGAGCTGGAGCTGGAAGATGTCGTCGTCTCGGAAGAGATCTCGCGCATCTACAAGCAGCATCACCCCGATGCGCTGGACCGCGCCACCTATATGCACGCGCTGATCCGGTTGCAGTCAGAGCTGATCAAGCTGCAGGATTGGGTGCAGTATCACAAGGAAAAGGTCGTGGTGATCTTCGAGGGGCGCGACTCGGCCGGGAAGGGCGGGGTGATCAAGCGCATCACCCAGCGGCTCAACCCCCGCGTGGTGCGCACCGTGGCCTTGCCCGCGCCGTCGGACCGCGAGAAATCGCAGTGGTATTTCCAGCGCTATGTGCCGCATCTGCCTGCGGGGGGCGAGATCGTGCTGTTCGACCGCAGCTGGTATAACCGCGCCGGGGTGGAACGGGTGATGGGCTTCGCCTCGGAAGATCAGGTGGCGCAATTCTTCCACGACGCCCCGGAGTTCGAGCGGATGCTGGTGCGGTCGGGCATCCGGCTGGTGAAATACTGGTTCTCGATCACCGACGAAGAACAGCAGATGCGCTTCTTCATGCGCATCCATGACCCGATGAAACAGTGGAAACTGTCGCCGATGGATCTGCAATCGCGCGTGCGCTGGGAGCAGTATACCAAGGCCAAGGAAGAGATGATGGCCCGCACCAACATCCCCGAGGCGCCGTGGTATATCGTCGAGGGCAATGACAAGAAGCGCGCGCGGCTGAACTGCATCGACCATCTGCTGACCATGGTGCCCTATGGTCCGGTGCCGCACGAGGAAATCACCCTGCCAAGCCGGGTGTTCAACCCGGATTACGAACGCCAGGTGCTGCCGCGCGAGCTTTATGTGCCGTCGAAATACTGACGCTTATTCAGACCACGGATGCCCCCGCACCCTTGCCCTTTTCCCGACAGGGAGAAGGTCAGAGCAGGATGTCGGCGGCACTCAGCGTCACCACGTCCAGCAGGCCGATGCGGAAATCGGCGATTCCGTCGCCCGTCAGATCGCCTTCCAGGATCTGGCCCGCAAAGCGCGACTCTCCGGCGTTGCCGCTGAACCCTTCGGCGCCGCGAAAAGTGAAGGCCTGATCACCAGCGGTCAGCAGGTCGGCGTCGATCCCGCGCAGGTCGATCCGGTCGCCCTCTGCTGCCGTGAAATCGGTCACGAGGTCGATGGCATCCGCCACCACAGGCGCCTCGCGCGCCTCCGACCAGATAAAGGTGTCGGCGCCACCGCGTCCGGTGAGTTGATCGAACCCGCCGCCGCCTGCCAGAAGGTTGGCCGCAGCGGAGCCGAAAAGCGCATCATCCGCACTCGAGCCCGTGGCGTTTTCGATGGAAACCAGCGTCTCGAACCGGTTGGCGCCGGTCTGAGCCCGGCCTGCCCCCAGATCGACGGTCACGCCGCTGCCACCTTGGGTGAAATCGTCGTTCCGCGGGGCATAGCTGATCGAATCGACACCTTTGCCGCCCTCGAACCGGTTCTGCCAGCCGACCGAAAAGAACTGATCCGCCCCGGCCCCGCCAACATAGCGGCTGTGAAAGGTGGACACTGCAAACAGATCGTCCCCCGCGCCGCCCAGCACCGTATCAGCGCGGTCAGTGCTGAAGCTGCCGAAGCCCAAGCTCACATAGGTATCCGCCCCGCCGCCCAGCCGTATCAGGTTGCCTGCCTCTGCCTCGTTCACCAGCCCGTCGGCGCCAGCCCCCATATCCACCCGGTTGCCGCCGCCGAAATCGTCGTCGCGGTCCAGCACCACCCGGTCATCGCCACCGCCCAGAAGCAAGGTCAACTGGCGGTTTTCGATGGCGAAACCCTGGGTGAAACTGTCGGCGCCATTGGTGAAGCGGATCGTGCGGGCCATGGGGGGAACTCCTTTAACGGTTGCCCCATCCTGCCCGACCCGCGCGCCGCACGCTGTTCCCGGCGGAACAGGCTCAGCCGCGTTGCAGCTTCACCGGCTCGGTCCGGCCCAGCCGCAGGAAATGCGCCATATAGGGCTGCGTTGCATCCTCGACCCGCGTGGCGGCGTAAAGCCGTTTCGTCACATCGCCCGGCGCCAGCGGGCGGGTGACGTAATCGGCATTGTCGCGCACGCTGCGCAACACCCAGTCGGGCAGCACCGCCACCCCGCGGTTTGATCCGACCAGCATCAGGATCACCGCCGTCAGTTCTGCCTGCCGTGTGCCGCGCGGTTCCACCTTCGCGGGGGTCAGCACTTCGGTGAAGATGTCCAGCTTGTCGCGGCTGACCGGGTAGGTGATCAGGATCTGGTCGCGGAAATCCTCGGCCTCGATCATCGCCTTGTCGGCAAAGGCATTTTGCGCCGAGGCGACGACTGTCGGGTGATAATCGAACAGCGGATTGAAGATCACCCCCGGAATTTCCACCGGATCGGAAGAGATCACCAGATCCACCTCTTCGCGGGCCAAGGCGGGCAGGGCGTCAAAGGCCAGCCCGGCGCGGATGTCTACATCCACATCGGGCCAGGCATGACGGAATTTTTCCAGCACCGGGAACAGCCAGTCGAAACAGGCATGGCATTCGATGGCGATATGCAGCCGCCCCGTCTTGCCCGACCGCAGCGCGCGGAACTCCTCCTCCAGCGCTTCCACCTCTGGCAGCACGCGCTCGGCCAGTCGCAGCATCCGCTGCCCCGCTGCGGAAAGCTTCAAGGGTTTCGACCGGCGCGCGAACAGCTCCACCCCCGCCTGATCTTCCAGCCCCTTCACCTGATGGCTCAGCGCGCTTTGCGTCATGTTCAGCATGTCTGCCGCGCGGGCCAGCCCCCCGGCCTCGTGAATCGCGCGGATGGTGCGCAGGTGGCGAAGTTCGAAGTACATGAGCCATCCTCATATTGATCTTGAGTATTATGAATTTGTCTCACATCGCGATTTCCGGCACAAGACAGGCATCCAGACAGGAGCCGACCATGACCGCACCGCGCATCTCTTTCGAGTTCTTCCCGCCGCAGACGCTCGAAGCGTCGTTCAAGCTGTGGGAAACGGTGCAGATGCTGGCGCCGCTGAAGCCGACCTTCGCGTCGGTCACCTATGGCGCGGGCGGCACCACCCGCAAGCTGACGCATGAGGCTGTGACGACGATCGGCAAGAATTACGGGCTGAACGTGGCGGCGCATCTGACCTGTGTCGATGCGACGAAATCCGAAACGCTGTCCATCGCCGAGGCCTATGCCGACGCGGGCGTGACCGAGATCGTGGCGCTGCGTGGCGATGCGCCCAAAAGCGCCGTGCGCTTCGTGCCCCATCCGCTGGGCTTCGCCAATTCGGTGGAACTGATCGAGGCGCTGGCCGCCACCGGCAAGTTCACCCTGCGCGTCGGCGCCTATCCCGAGCCGCATCCCGATGCCGCCGACACGCTGCAGGATGTGCGCTGGCTAAAGCGCAAGATCGACGCGGGCGCCACTTCGGCGATCACCCAGTTCTTCTTCGAGGCGGAAACCTTCCTGCGGTTCCGTGATCTTTGCGCCAAGGAAGGCATCACCGCGCCGATCATCCCCGGCATTCTGCCGATCGACAATTTCGTCGGGGTGAAGAAATTCGCCACCCGCTGCGGCTCGCATGTGCCGCAGTGGCTGGACGAGGCCTATACGGCGGCGAAACGCGATGGCCGCGAAGAGCTTCTGTCGGTCGCGCTGTGCACCGAACTGTGTGACACGCTGATTTCGGAAGGGGTGGAAGACCTGCACTTCTACACCCTGAATCGTCCGCATCTGACCCGTGATGTCTGCCATGCGCTGGGCATCACCCCCGAGGTGGCGCTGGAAAAAGTGGCCTGACAGGCATTTTCCAGCATACCTGCGCCCGAGCCCCGAGGAGGGGGACTCGGGCGTTTTTTTTGGATCAGCTTTTTGCCGCCCAAGTTGCCTTGGCCCGCATCGCCTCAGCCAAGCCCCGGGATCGCTACCCCGAAGGCCGACAACAGCAGAACACTGTTCAGGCTCAGCACGATGGTGGCCCCGGCAATCGCCAGAGCACGCACCGGGCGGCTGATGGTGAAATCGCCCATGATGTCTCGCCGACCGACAAAAATGATCAGCGTGATCATCGGGATAGGCAGAGCGATGCTCAGGATCACCTGGCTCATCACCAGCGCATCTGTGGCATTCACCCCCATGGCCACCACAACAAAGGCGGGGGCCATCGTCACTGCGCGGCGCAGCCAGACCGGCAGGCGCACCCGCAGGAAGCCCTGCATGATCATCTGCCCTGCCATCGTGCCCACGACCGAGCTGGAAACGCCCGAGGCGATCAGCGACACAAGGAACACTGCCGCCGCCGCCGAACCGAGCAGGGGGGTCAGCGTGTGATAGGCGGTCTCGATCTCGGCCACGTCACTATGCCCGGCATGGAAGGCGCTGGCCGCCATCATCACCATGGCCATGTTGATCATGCCCGCCACCGCCAGCGCCAGCACAACCTCGATATTTGAAAACCGCAGCACCCGGCGCCGTTCGGCATCGTTGCGCATCAGGGCACGCCCCTGCGTCAGCCCGGAGTGAAGAAAGATCGCATGCGGCATCACCGTGGCGCCGATGATCCCCACCGCAATGGTCAGGGCGGTGTTGTCGGGCATCGACGGGCTGAACATCCCCGCTGCCGCCTCGCCCCAGGCGATGGGCGCGATCACCACTTCAATCAGATAGCACAGCCCAATGATTGCCACGAAAGCGCCGATGATCAGCTCCATCGGGCGAAAGCCCTTGGCGTCGAACATCAGGATGCCATAGGTCACGATCGCGGTGACGCCCATGCCCGCCATCAGCGGCATGTCGAACAAAAGGGCCAGACCGATCGCGCCGCCCAGAAATTCGGCCAGATCGGTGGCCATGGCGGCGATCTCGCTGCCGATCCACAGCAGCCAGACCACGGGCCGGGGAAAATGGTCACGACAGAGTTCCGCAAGGTTGCTGCCCGTGACGATGCCCAGCCGCGCCGAAAGAGATTGGAACAGCATGGCGATCAGGTTCGCCATCAGCACCACCCACAGCAACGCATAGCCATAGCCCGCGCCGGCCTGAATGTTCGTCGCATAGTTGCCAGGGTCCATATAGGCAATCGAGGCAATGACGGCCGGCCCCAAGAAGGCCAGCGCTGCCCTTGGTCCGCGTCGCCTGCCCTCTAGCACCGCCGTCATGGCGTCCTGTGTTCGTCCCGTCACCGAGCCCTTCAACATCATCTTCCGTTCCATCCGTCGCGTGTTTTTCCTGTTGCGAAAATGAAGCCTAGGCTACACTTTTGTCAATCGGCAAATCTCTGGTGTCTCGTCTTGATGATGTGCGGGCTGATATTCCCAAAGCGGCGTCAAGGCTGTAACCTGTCCACCCTGACCGGATCAGGATGCAGACGCGCTGCCCGTCAGGCCGTGCTTGTGGGAAGGAGCCGCCATGACATCTGCCGAATCGCCCGAATGTGAAGGTCACGGCGCTGCCGAGCGCTTCACCCAGGCGCGGGCGGCGCAGTCCATGGCGCTGCTGGAGGATTATGCCGAGATGATCGACGACCTGATCGTCGAACATGGCGAGGCGCGGGTGACTGAAATCGCACAGCGCATGGGCGTGGCCCATCCCACCGCCACCAAAGCCGTGGCCCGCCTGAAGCGCGAGGGGCTGGCAATCTCGCGCCCTTATCGCGGGGTATTCCTGACCGAAGCCGGGGTGGCGCTGGCCGCACGGGTGCGGGCCCGCCACCGCACCGTGGTCGATCTGCTGGTGGCTGTGGGCGTGCCGGTGGAAACCGCCGAACTGGATGCCGAGGGGCTGGAGCACTATGTTTCGGAAACCACCCTGCGCGCGTTCGAGGCATGGTTGCGGGCGAACCCCTGAGCCGTCAAGCGGGTGGGTTAAGCCGCCGTCAGGCCGACAGATCCAGCATCAGCCGCACCAGCGCAGCCTCTGTCGTCTCCAGCCCGCCATTCTCTATCCCCGCCGCCCAAAGACCCGCACCCGCCGCATAGGCGCCCGGCGCCAGACCGCCGCTCAGGCATTGGCTGACGGCGCGCAGTCGCACACCGCGCGCCACCGCGTCGGCCAGTGCCGCCAGAACTGCCGGATCGTTCATTGACGTGCCGGCGCCATAAACGCGCAACACCGCGCCATCCAGTTCGGCCAGTGCCGCGCGTAGCAGGGCGGCGGGCAGGCCGGGCGAAAGTGTCAGCACCGCCACGCGCGCGGCACCGAAGGGCGCTGCTTTGGGCGGGCGGGCGGGCAGGGGGGCTTGCGGCAGGGCGCGGAAGGCGCTGTCGGCATGGCTGTCGATCTTGGCCAACCCCTCGGCGGGCAGCAGTTCACCGGCAAAGGCCAGCCAGACCCCGGCCGGGGCAGATCGCGCTGCCCCCATCGCCAGATGCAAGTTGCCTTCGGCATCGCCGCCAGTGCCCAAAGGCTGCATCGCGCCGCACAGCACCACGCGGCGCCCAGATCCGGCCAGCGCCTGCGCCAGCGCCGCGCCGGTGAAGGCCATGGTATCGGTGCCATGCGTCACGATCACATCCGCCCCCGGTGCGGCATGGATCGCCGCAAGGATGCGGTTCCACCCGGTCGGCCCCATATCGGCGCTGTCGATCAGTGGGGCGAACACCTCGGTCTGCAAGCGGACGCCCGCAGGCAGCAATGCTGCTACCGTCGCCTCGACCAACCCGGCTTCGGGGGTCAGCCCCTGCGGGCTGTCCGACATGCCGATGGTGCCTCCGGTATGGATCAGAAGAAGGGTCATGCGTGCCTCCTGTATGGCCGTGCCGCTATCTAGACGCAGGCCACCACCGGTCACAAGATGCGCAAGGGCCGGGCCACAAAGACTGCCTGCGTTGCGGCGTTCATGCCCCGCATCACACCTTGGTGCTGCCCCGGCGCAGCCGTACCGGCATCTGACAACCCCTTGTGCGGGATTCAGGTTGTGGTGAAGCAATTCCGCCCGGCATGGCGCTTTGGGCACGCCCCTTGCCCAGCTCTGCCGAACCGTTATCCTGCGCGTGCATCACAGGAAAGCCCGCCATGCTGCCCATCTTCATCCTCAACGGCCCCAACCTCAACCTGCTTGGCCTGCGCCAGCCCGAAATCTACGGGTCGGAAACGCTGGCCGATGTCGAGGCGCGCTGCGCCGCACTCGCCGCCGAACTGGGTCATGCCATTTCCTTCCGCCAGTCCAACCACGAAGGCACGCTGGTCGAGATGATCCACGAGGCGCGGAACGCCGCCAGCGCCATCATCATTAACCCCGCCGCCTATACTCACACTTCTGTCGCCATCCTTGATGCGCTCAACGCCTATGACGGCCCGGTGATCGAGGTGCATATCTCCAACGTCCACAAGCGCGAAAGCTTCCGCCATCACTCCTATGTCAGCCTGCGCGCCGAAGGGGTGATCGCGGGTTGCGGGACCGAAGGCTATCTGCTGGCACTGCGCCGCGTCGCGTCGTTGCTGGGGGCGAAATGATGCTGCCGCCCAATGCCTTCAAGCGCGGTCTGGCCGAAGGGCGCAGCCTGATCGGTTACTGGTGCAGCCTGCCGGGCGGGATCGGGGCTGAATTGCTGGCCGGTTGCGGCTATGACTGGCTGCTGTTCGACACCGAACACGCGCTGACCGATGTGCCCGACATCCTGCCGATGCTGCAGGCGGTGGCCCCCTATCCGGTCAGCCCGGTGGTGCGCCCGGCCAGCAACGACCCGGTGCTGATCAAGCGCCTGCTCGATCTGGGGGCGCAGACGCTGATGATCCCCTATGTCCAGACCGCCGAAGAGGCGCGCGCCGCCGTTGCCGCCATGCGCTATGCGCCGCGCGGCATCCGCGGCATGGCGGGCATGGTGCGCGCCAGCCGTTTTGGCAGCGTGCCCGATTACGCCCGCCGCGCCGAAGAGGAGCTGTGCCTGATCGTGCAGGTCGAAACCGCCGAAGCGCTGGCTCGGATCGACGAGATCGCGGCGGTGGACGGGGTGGATGCGCTGTTCATCGGCCCCGCCGATCTGGCCGCCTCGATGGGTCACTCAGGCGATGCGTCGCATCCCGAGGTGCGCGCGGCCATCGAGGCTGCCATCAAGCGCATCGTCGCGGCGGGCAAACCTGCAGGCATCCTCACCCTTTCGCCCGAATTTGCCGAAGCCTGCCTTGGCTGGGGCACCACTTTTACCGCCGTCGGCATGGATCTGGCCACACTCTCCACCGGCGCCCGCGCGCTGGCGCGGCGCTTCAAGGGCTGATGCGGTTTCGCTGGCACAGCGCCGCCCGGCTGATCGACGGGGCAGGGCTGGCGCATGGGCCGGGGCAGGGCACTGGCGGTGTGCTGCCCGACCGTCCGGGGGCCGCCGCCTTGCAGGCTGCATTGGGCGCAGACTGCTTTCGCATCGGCGCGGAAGATCAGCCCGCCCCGAAGCCTGGCCCGCTGCCGATTCTTGAAACCCTGTCGGGTGGCACTTCCGGTCCGCCCAAGCGCATCCGTCGCACGCAAGCGTCGTGGATCGCCAGTTTCGCGGTGAACCACCGGCTGTTCACCCTTGGCGCCCCGGCGGCGGTGCTGGGGCGGCTGGTGCATTCGCTGGCGCTGTATGGCGCGGTGGAAACCCTGCATCTGGGTGGCACGCTGCACCTGCTCGACACGCTGCGCCCGGATCGTCAGCGCGCCGCCCTTGCCGCGCGCGGGGTTGAGATCCTGTATGCCACCCCCGCGCAACTGCGCCTGCTGGTCGAGGCGCCGGGCCCCGCCTTGCCCGGGCTGCGCCTGATCCTTGTCGGCGGCTCCAAGCTCGACCCCGGTCTGCGCGCCGCGCTGCACGCGATTACGGCGGCCCGGATCTCCGAGTTTTACGGCGCCGCCGAGGCCAGCTTCATCACCCTTGCCGACCCTGACACTCCACCTGACAGTGTGGGCCGCCCCTATCCCGGCGTTGGAATCGACCTTGGCAGCGGCGAAATCCGCGTCCGCTCGCCCTATCTGGCCGAAGGCTATGGCGATGGCCGCCCGGCCAACTGGCAAGACGGCTGGCTGTGTCTTGACGAAGACGGGCGGATGGAAAACGGGTTTCTCTATCTGCTGGGCCGCCGCTCGCGCATGGTGAAGATCGCCGATCAATCAGTGCATCCCGAGGAAATCGAGGCGCTGATGCTGACACTTGCCGGCATCACCCGCGCCGCCGTGCTGCCCCGCCAAGATCCCCTGCGCGGCCATGTGCTGGAGGCGGTGGTGATGGGCGATCCGGCCTCTGCCGATGCCATCCTTGCCACGCTGCGCGCCCGGCTTGGCCCGCTGAAGGCGCCGCGCCGCCTGCATTGGCGCGATGACTGGCCGATGCTGCCCTCGGGCAAGCCCGACCTTGTGGCGCTGGAGCGGGATCTGTGACTGCCTTTGTCATCGCCGCCCGCCGCTCGCCCGTCATTCCGCGCAATGGCGCCTTCGCGGGCCTGTTGCCGCATGACCTTGCCGCGCCGGTGATCCGGGCCGTGCTGGCCGATGCCGGGATCGAAGCGGCGCAGGTGGACGAGTTGATCCTTGCCAATGCGCTGGGGGCAGGGGGCAACCCCGCCCGCCTTGCCGCGCTTGCCGCTGGCCTGCCCGAGCGCGTGGCGGGCCTGACGATTGATCGGCAATGCGCGGGTGGGCTGGATGCGATCCGTCTGGCCGCCGCGCTGGTCAGCGCGGGGCAGGCGGACATCGTGCTGGCGGGCGGGGCGGAAAGCTATTCCCGCCGCCCGCTGCGCCTTGCCACCGCGCCGGGGCAGGCGCCGGTCGCCTATGACCAGCCGCCCTTCACCCCCTGGCCCGAACGTGACCCGGACATGACGCAGGCCGCCGCCGCTTTGGCCGCCCGTCTCGGCATCTCGCGCGCCCGGCAAGAGGCGTGGGCAATCCGCAGCCACGCCTTGGCGCTGGCGCATCCGCAGCCCGAACTCCTGCCCTTCGCGCAGGCCACCACCGATGGCTTCACCCGCCGCCTGACCCCGGCGCTGGCGGCGCGCGCGCCGGTCCTGTGCGGCACGATCACCGCCGCCACCGCCGCCGTTGCCGCCGATGCGGTGGCCTTTGCGCTGGTCGTCTCGCCTCGCATTGCAGCCCGCGCCAGCCGCGCGCTGCGCATCGCGGCCTCAGCCACCCTCGGCGCGGCACCGGACGAACCCGGCCTCTCGCCGCTTCCGGCCATCCGTGGCGTGCTGGCCCAGACCGGCCTCACCGCCGCCGCCCTGAACCAGACCGAGCTGATGGAGGCCTATGCCGTGCAGGCGCTGGCCTGTATCGACGCGAGCGGTCTGCACCCCGAAACCGTCAACCCGCAAGGCGGGGCCCTGTCGCGCGGCCATCCGATCGGTGCTTCGGGCGCGATCCTTGTCGCCCGGCTGTTCCACAACCTGCACCATGGCTCTGGCCTTGCCGCCATCGCCGCGGCAGGCGGTATCGGCGCCGCCCTTATCCTGCAGGCATGAAAAAAGGCGGCCCGAAAGCCGCCTTTCTGCAAATCGCATACCCGGATCAGGCGCGCGACAGAACCGAGGCCGGGCGCACCCGCGCCAACCCGCGGGTGATGCCCGCCGCCAGAACGGTTTTCAGCAGATCGCCCGCAAGGAACGGCACGGCCAGCAGCGCCGCTTCCGGCAGGGTCTTGCCCAGCACCACCGACATGCCGATGATCCCGCACAGATGCATCACACCGATGCCGCCCAGCACCGCACCGGCAAAGGCCGCCACGCCAACATCCACGCGCCACCGCTCCACCACGAAGCCCGCGACCAGTGCCGCCAGCGGGAAGCCCACCAGATAGCCCGCCGTCGGCGAGACGAACACGCCCAGCCCACCACGCCCACCGGCCAGCAACGGCAGCCCCAGCGCCACCAGCGTCAGGAACAGCAGCACGGCCAGAAGGCCACGCCTGGTCCCCAGCACGGTGCCGCACAGCATTATGCCCAACGATTGCGCCGTGATCGGCACGCCGGAAATCAGATCGATCTTGGGCACCAGCCCCAGCACCGCGATCAGCGCCGCAAACAGCGCGATATGGGTCAGATTGCGTTCCATTATTTCTGTCTCCTCACAGCCCGCCTCGCGCGCGCAAGGCTTCGGCTACATGATCTGCGTCATCCAGTGCAACCAGTGCCAGCGGCAGCACGATCTTCGCGCCCACCCGCCGGGGGCTGCGCGCGCGCCATGCCTGCATCAGCTGCGACATTTTGTCCAGCAAAACCGGCGTAAACCGGATCACCAGCGCCATGGCCAAGGCCACCGCGCGCGGGTTTGCCCCCACAAACCGCAGCGGCGCCAGACCGCGCTCCACCAGCGCCAGCATGTCATCCAGCCGCGTGGTCATCGTCACCAGATTGGCCAGCCCGACCGCAAAAGCCATGCGCGCGGCCAGCAGCACAGCGCGCGCCAGCTCCGCCTGCCACAGGTGCCACAGTGCCAGAATTGCAAAGAACGGCCAAAGCCCCGACAGCATCCGCGCGCCATGCGCTGCAAAGCGAAGCCCCAGCGCCAGATAGACCAGCGCCAGCGCCAGAAGTGCGCCGACCACCAGCCGCCAGTCCTGCAGCGGAAAGATCAGCGCCGTTCCCAGCGCCACGGCTGCCAGCTTTGCCCCCACCGGCCAGCGATGCGCCGCCGTCTCAACCGGCGAGGTCAGCGTCAGCATCCGTGCCCCCGATCCGCTCCATCTCGGCCCGAAACGCCGCCAGAACCGGCGTGGCCGCGCCGTCCATCGCCACCCGGCCTGCCTCGAGCCAGATCACCCGGTCGCAACCCGCCACCGCCGCCGGGTCATGGCTGATCGTCACCAGCCGCTGCGGCAGTGCCGCCAGCCGCCGCGTGAGCCGGATCTGCAGCGGCAGATCCAGAGCCGCAAAGGGTTCGTCCAGCAGAATCGTGCCCGGTGCCATCAGCAGGATCGCCATCAGGCACAGCCACTGCTTCTGCCCCTGGCTCAGCGCCTGCACCGGCTGCCCGGCCCAGTCGCCTCGCCCCTCGGCCTCCAGCGCAGCGCACACCCGCGCCGCCGCCTCGGACCGGCTCAAGCCTTGCTGCACCAGACCGAAGGCCAGCTCTTCTGCCACGGTCGGAAAGATGATCTGATGATCCGGGTTCTGGAACAGGATGCCGACCGCTGCCAGCGCCGCGCGGCGATCCTTCGCCGGGTCTACCCCGCCCAGCCGCACCGTGCCCGCTGTCGGCGCCACCAACCCCGCCATCAGCCGCAACAGGGTGGTCTTGCCAGATCCGTTGCGCCCGACAATCCCGATGCGCTGCTCCTGCAGATCCAGCGAGATGCCGTGCAGGATCGGCTTGCCCGCAACGGCAAATGCCACCCCCTGCAACACGATCCCGTTCATGCACCCTCCAGCTGCTGGCGCCCGAATACCGCCCACGCCGCAGCCGCACAATGAAAAAGGGAGGCCGCAGCCCCCCTCTGTCTTCTGCACAAGGCGGCCCGAAGGGGGCCGCGCCCGTCAGCCAAGCCGGGCCGCCGCGACGGATTCTTCCAGAATCCCCATCGCCTCGGCGAAATGCGCCTCGGGGATGGTGATCGGCGCCAGGAAGCGGATCACGTTGCCATAAACGCCGCAGGTCAGCAGAATCAGCCCGCGCTTCAGCGCCTCCAGCCGCACCCGGCCGGTAAAGCCCGCGTCCGGCTCCTTGGTACCGGGATTGGCAAATTCCACCGCCACCATGAAGCCGGGGCCGCGAATGTCGCAGATCTCCGGGGTGGTGGCGCGGATCGCCTCCAGCTTCTGCTTCAGCCGCGAGCCGAGTTCGGTGGCCCGGGCACAGAGGTCTTCTTCCTCGATCACGTCCAGCACGGCGTTGGCCGCAGCAATCCCCAGCGGGTTGCCGCCGTAGGTGCCGCCCAGCCCGCCCGGATTGGCCGCATCCATGATCTCGGCGCGCCCGGTCACGGCGGCCAGCGGCAGGCCACCGGCCAGCCCCTTGGCCATGGTGGTGATGTCGGCGGCCACGTCATGGCCATGCATCGCGAACAGCGTGCCGGTGCGGGCAAAGCCGGTCTGCACCTCGTCGGCGATCATCAGGATGCCATGCTTGTCGCACAGCGCACGAATCGCCTTCACCAGATCGGCCGGTGCCGGGTAGAAGCCGCCTTCGCCCTGAACCGGCTCGAAGATGATCGCAGCGACGCGCGCCGGGTCCACATCGGCCTTGAACAGTTTTTCGATCCCGGCCATCGCATCGGCGGTGGAAATGCCGTGCACGTCCTGCGGGAAGGGCACATGGAAGACATCGGGCATCATCGTGCCGAAGCCTTTCTTGTAAGGCTCTACCTTGCCGGTCAGCGTCATGCCCATGAAGGTCCGACCGTGGAAGGCCCCGCCAAAGGCGATGACGGCATTGCGCCCGGTGGCCACGCGCGCGATCTTCACCGCATTCTCGCAGGCTTCCGCGCCGGTGGTCACGAAGATCGTCTTTTTCTTGAAATCACCCGGGACAGCGGCATTCAGCCGTTCGGCCAGACGGATATAGTTTTCATAGGGCAGAACCTGATGGCAGGTATGCGTAAAGCGGCTCATCTGTTCGGTGACCGCCGCCATGACCTTGGGGTGGCAATGGCCGGTATTCACCACCGCGATGCCCGCCGCGAAGTCGATATAGCGGTTGCCCTCGATATCCCAGACTTCCGAATTCAGCGCGCGTTCGGCGTAGATCTGGGTCTGCATCCCGACCCCGCGCGAAATCGCCTCGTCCCGGCGCTTGGCCACATCCGTGTTCAGCATGGTTTTCCCTCTCCGGCCCGAATGTCAGCTTTGCGCGGGCCCTGCGCCGCAGATTTTGATCAAAAATGGGCGCCACATCAACCGGAATTGCGACATGACACCATGCAGAAAGGACATATCCCGAGCGATCCTTCTGCACAGAACCATAGCGCAGCGCGCGGTCGCCGTTCCGATTTTTCGCAGAAAAATCGCCCCTCAGGCGCCGAAATGCGAAAACCGATAGGGCGAAACCCCGTATTTCTTGCGGAAGCTCTTGGAAAAATGGCTGGACGAGGCATAGCCGCAGGCCACTGCCACTTCGGTCACGCTCATATCCGTTTCCGCCAGCAGCGCGCGGCCATGCTGCAGCCGCAGGTCGTTCATGTAGCGCACCGGCGTCACGCCAAGATAACGGTTGAACAGCCGCTCGATCTGGCGGCGCGATACGCCCAGATGATCGGCGCAGGCATCCAGATCGAACTCTTCCTCGATCCGCGCCTCCAGAAAGGCCACCGCCTTGATCAGCTTCTCGTTGCGCGTGCCCAGCCGGGCGGCCAGCGAGGTGATTTGCTCATCCTCTTCCGTGCGCCGCTGGGTCAGCAGGCACATGTTCATCACTTCCTGGCTCAGTTGCGCGCCGTAGCGGTCGTGGATCAGCTTCAGCATCAGGTCCGCCGCCGCCACCCCGCCCGCGCAGGTCACGATGCGGTCCTCGATGCAGAACACCTGTCGGGCCGGTTCCAGATCGGGGAAGGTTTCGGTAAAGCCCGACAGGTTTTCCCAATGCAGCGTGAAACGCCGCCCCTTCAGGATGCCCGCCCTCGCCAGCGCATAGGCCCCGGTGCAAAGCCCCCCTACAGTGCGCCCGCGCCGCCATTGCCCGCGCACCCAATCCGCGAGCGACGCGGTAATCTGCGTCTCCGGCTCCACCCCGCCGCAGATCAGCACATAGCCCGGCGGCGGTGCCTCGGGCAGGGTACCCTCGGTCATCACCGGCACACCGTTGGAACAGACGACCGGCTGCCCCCCTTCCGAATAGGTGCGCCAGCGGAACAGGATCTGCCCGGTCAGCTGGTTTGCCACCCGCAGCGGTTCGATCGCCGAGGTGAAGGCCAGCATGGTGAATTTGGGCACCAGAACAAAGGTCACCGAAACGGGTTCGGTCACCTTCGGCAGCGTCACATGCGCCACCCCCCGCGCCACGAATTTGCGGGAATCGTCTGTTTCGGTCTCGGCCATCCCGGCTGCCCTAACCCGCCCTGTGCTTCACTGCAAGCATAGCGAAAATTCTGCGACCAGCCCCGAGTCTTTCTGCGAATCTTTACCGGCGATTAACCAATGCCGGGTCAAGTGAAAGGGCGCATGAGGAGCAGCCGGATGGAGGATGGTTTGGACTGTGACCCCACACCCCACACCCCACCCACCACGGATCAGGATCGCCTTGCCCGGCTGCGCCTCATCCGTTCGCGCCGCGTTGGGCCGGTGACCTATCACCGGCTCGTCGCCGAACACGGCTCGGCCAGCGCCGCGCTGGCGGCTCTGCCAGACATTGCCCGCGCCTCGGGCGTGCAGGACTATCAGCCCTGTCCGCCCGAGGTCGCGCTGCACGAGGCGCGCGCTGCCCGCGCCGCCCGGGCGCGGATGCTCTGCCCCGGCGAACCGTTCTATCCGGCCGCGCTGGCCACCTTGCCCGATGCGCCGCCTGTGTTGTGGCTGCGCGGTGACCCGCGCCTGCTGGCCCGCCCGATGGTGGCGCTGGTCGGCGCGCGCAATGCCTCCAGCCTCGGGTTGCGCATGGCCCGACGTCTGGCCGAGGCGCTGACCGAAGCGGGGTTCGTTGTCACCTCGGGCCTTGCCCGCGGCATTGATGCCGAAGCCCATGCCGCCGCGCTTGTCGGGGGCACCGTGGCGGTGCTGGCCGGGGGCGTCGATGTGATCTATCCCAGCGAAAACGCGACACTGGCCGCGCAGATCGCCGCGCAGGGCTGCCTGATTTCCGAACAACCCCCGGGGCTGGAGCCGCAGGCGCGCCATTTCCCGCTGCGCAATCGCATCATCTCGGGCATGGCCCGCGCCGTGGTGGTGGTCGAGGCGGCGGCGCGCTCCGGCTCACTGCTCACCGCGAAAGACGCCGCCGATCAGGGGCGCGAGGTTCTGGCGGTGCCGGGCCATCCGTTCGATGCCCGTGCCGCCGGCTGTAACCAGTTGATCCGCGAAGGGGCGACCCTGGTCCGCTCTGCCGCCGATGTGATCGAGCTGCTGGGTGGCGTGCCCAAGCCTGAAACGCAGGCGCATCTCGGCCTGCAGGAGCGGCCCGGCCCAATACTCGGCCCGACACCCGCCCGCCGCCCGCTGCGCGACATTGCCGCGCTGCACCGCCTGATCCTCGATCGCCTCAGCCCCAGTCCGCTGGCCGAAGACCAATTGATCCGCGATCTTGCGGTGCCCGCGCATGAGGTTGCGCCCCAATTGCTGACGCTGGAGCTGGAGGGCAAGCTGATCCGACAGCCCGGTGGGCTGCTGTCACGCAGTTAACACAGTTCCGGCAGCACGGCGCCCCAGTTGCGGCAATTGGCCGGATCGGCCCACCAAGCATCCGTCGCGCCGATCCGCCAGTCTACCGCGACCCAGGTGTTACCCTCTTTCAGCAGCAGCGCCTGCATGTTGGCACCATCCATATAGGCCGGGTCCATCCCTTCGCGCTGCACCATCGGCGTGGCGTACAGGTCGATCTGTCCGCCCCCCGGGCGTTGCGGCGCCACCATCGCATAGGCAGCGCGCCCCTCCACCCGCAGTTCCTGCACGACGAATTCCACCGGCGCGCCCAGCTTTGCCTCGGCCAGCGGGCGCAGCGCATCCATCAGCGCCCGCCGTTCGGCGCTGCCTTTTGCAGGCTCGCTGAACGCCTCCGCAATCTGGGGCACAAGCATCAGGGCGATCAGGATCAGGGCGCGGTTCATTGACACATTCCATCTGGCGGTCAGGGATTTCGCGCTATCCTGCTCCGCTGCGCCACCTGCGTCAAACACTGGCAAGGCTTGACGGCAGGGACGCGCCTTGACATGGGTGCACGGTCCACTCATCGTTCCGCGCCGCCGTTCGGGCTGGCGCAAGAGGTATTCATGGCAGTCGTCGTCGTCGAATCTCCGGCCAAGGCCAAGACAATCAACAAATATCTTGGTTCCGACTATACGGTGCTGGCCTCTTACGGCCATGTCCGCGATTTGCCGGCGAAAGATGGTTCGGTGGATACCGAGCATGATTTCGACATGAAATGGGAGGTCGCCACCGAAAGCAAAAAGCACGTCCGCGCCATTGCCGAAGCGCTGAAGACCGATGACGAACTGATCCTCGCCACCGACCCTGACCGCGAGGGCGAGGCGATTTCGTGGCACCTGCAAGAGGCGCTGGCCTCGTCGCTGAAAAAAGGCAAGAAGGTCAGCCGCGTGACCTTCAACGCCATCACCAAAGCCGCCGTGACCGAGGCGATGAAGAACCCGCGCCAAGTGGATACGCCGCTGGTCGAGGCTTATCTGGCCCGCCGCGCGCTGGATTACCTCGTGGGCTTCACCCTCTCGCCCGTACTGTGGCGCAAGCTGCCCGGTGCCAAATCGGCGGGCCGGGTGCAATCTGTCTGCCTGCGCCTGATCGTCGAACGCGAGATGGAGATCGAGGCGTTCCGCGCCCGCGAATACTGGTCGGTTACCGCCATCCTCGCCACCCCGCGCGGGCAGGAATATGAGGCGAAGCTGACCATCCTTGGCGGCAAGAAGCTGGACAAATTCGACATCCCGACCGCCGAGGCCGCCGAGATTGCGGTGCAGGCTGTCACTTCCCGAACATTGGCTGTTTCATCGGTGGAATCGAAACCCGCCAGCCGCAACCCCTATCCGCCCTTCATGACCTCCACCCTGCAGCAAGAGGCCAGCCGCAAATTCGGCATGGGCGCGAAAGCCTGCATGAGTGCTGCGCAGCGCCTGTATGAGGCCGGGCACATCACCTATATGCGGACCGACGGCATCGACATGGCGCCCGAAGCCGTGATGGCCGCCCGCGATGCGATCAAGGATCGTTTCGGCGCAGCTTACGTCCCCGACAGCCCGCGCATGTACAAGAACAAGGCCAAGAACGCGCAGGAGGCCCACGAATGTATCCGTCCGACCGAAATGAAGGCGGCACCCGAAACCCTGCGTCTGGTCGAGGCGGATCAGCGCAAGCTTTATGACCTGATCTGGAAACGCACCATCGCCAGCCAGATGGCGGCGGCACGGCTGGAACGCACCACGGTCGATATCGCCAGCCCCGACGGGCAGGTGGGTCTGCGGGCCACCGGCCAGGTCGTGATGTTCGACGGCTTCCTCAAGGTCTATGACGAGGGCCGCGACGACGATGCCGAAGACGAAGGTCGTCTGCCGCAGATCATGCAGGGCGAACCGGCCGAGAAGCGCAAGATCACCCCCGACCAGCATTTCACCCAGCCGCCCGCCCGCTATACCGAGGCGACGCTCGTCAAACGGATGGAAGAGCTGGGTATTGGCCGCCCCTCCACCTATGCGTCGATCATCACCACGATCCAGGACCGCGAATATGTCCGCAAGGACAAGAACCGCCTGATCCCCGAGGATAAAGGTCGCCTCGTAACTGCCTTCCTCACCAACTATTTCCGCAAATATGTGGAGTATGACTTCACCGCCGATCTGGAGGGCCAGCTTGATGACGTGTCGGCGGGTGAGCGGGACTACAAGGAAGTGCTGGCGCGCTTCTGGCGCGACTTCTCGGCGGCCGTGGCTGAAACCGCCGATCTGCGCATTGGCGAAGTGCTCGACAAGATCGACGAATTCCTGGCGCCTCACCTGTACCCGGCCCGTGCCGATGGTGGCGACCCGCGCATTTGCCCGACCTGCGGCAGCGGGCGACTGCACCTGAAAACCGCCCGTTCCGGCGGCGCCTTCATCGGCTGCGGCAATTACCCCGACTGCCGCTATACCCGCCCGATTTCGGTGGGCGACGATTCTGGGGCGATCTCGCCTGATGGCAAAATTCTGGGGCAAGACGAAGACGGCACCCCGATCAGCCTGCGCGCCGGGCGCTTCGGCCCCTATGTGCAAAAGGGTGAAGCCACGACCGAGGCACCCAAACCGCCGCGTGCCAGCCTGCCCAAGGGCTGGTCACCAGACAGCATCGACCTTGAGCGCGCGCTTCTGCTGCTGAACCTGCCGCGCCTGATCGGCGCGCATCCCGAAGACGGCGCCCCAGTCGAGGCCGGGATCGGCCGTTTCGGCCCCTTCGTGAAACACAATACCACCTATGCCAATCTGCCCGAGGTGGAGGAAGTCTTCACCATCGGCATGAATCGCGCGATGGAAGTGCTTGCGCTGAAAGCCAGCCGGGGCAGGGGCGCCAGCGCCCCCGCGCAGCCGATCAAAGAGTTGGGGCAGCATCCCGATGGTGGTGTGATTTCGGTGATGCCGGGCCGCTATGGCCCCTATGTCAAATGGGAAAAGGTCAACGCGACCCTGCCCAAGGACATCGAGCCCGAGGCGCTGACGCTGGACGAGGCACTGGCTCTGATCGCCGAAAAGGCGGGCAAGACGAAGAAACCGGCGAAAAAGGCGGCGGCCAAGCCCAAAGCCGCTGCCGCCGAAAAGCCCGCCAAGGCGAAGGTGGAAAAGCCTGTCGCTGCCAAGAAGCCTGCGGCCAAACGGGCGAAAAAAGCCGCCGAATAGGCCCGGCACGACCCTCAGGGGGATTGACCAAAGGCCAAGAGGGGGCGCGAGCGCCCCCTGCTGCGCTTACATGCCGCGCGGGTTGACGAGCTTGCCCATCACATCCGCCGCCCGGATCGCGCCGATGCCGTTGCCTGCCTGTGTCACGGCAAGCTCATCTGCCCCATCGCGGAAAAGTTCCATAACCACCTTCACAGGAGTTTCGGCATCGACGGCGCGGCTGGCGGAAGATGGGCCCAGCCGCATCACATCGCGCGCGGTCAGCACGCTCAGCGGGTTCATATGCGCCACGAAATCCGCCACATACTCGCTCACCGGATTGGCAATGATTTCGCGGGCGGTGCCGCATTGCACGATCCGCCCGCCCTCCATCAGCGCGATGCGATTGCCGATCTTGAACGCCTCGTCTAGATCATGGCTGACGAAGACAATGGTGCGCTTCAGCCGGGCCTGCAAATCCAGCAATTCGTCCTGCAGCTTGGCCCGGATCAGCGGATCCAGCGCCGAGAACGGCTCGTCCATCAGCAGAATCGGCGCCTGTGTCACAAAGGCACGCGCCAGGCCAACCCGCTGCTGCATCCCCCCTGACAGGTCACCGACCTTGCGGTCGGCCCATTGGCTCAGGTTGACCAGCGCCAGCTGTTCATCGACAGGTTTGCGCCGCGCCTCTGGTGTAATGCCCGCCAGTTCCAGCCCCAGCCCGACATTTTCGCGCACTGTGCGCCAGGGCAGAAGGCCGAACTGCTGGAACACCATTGCGATCCGGTTCAGCCGCAACCGGCGCAGGGTTTCCGGGTCGGCCTTGGTGACCGACACCATCTTGTCGCCATCCGACACCCGCACCTCGCCGCGCACCACGGGATTCAGCGCATTGACCCCGCGCAGCAGCGTCGATTTGCCAGAGCCTGACAGCCCCATCAGCACAAGGATCTCGCCCTCTTCCACCGTCAGCGAGCAGTCATGCACGCCGAGGATCTGTCCGGTCGCCTGCTGCACTTCGGCGCGGCTCAGCCCCTTGTCCATCAGCGGCAGCGCGCGGTCCGGCGCATCGCCAAAGACGATGGAAACACGATCAAATTCAACAGCCGTCATTTGCGGGTCACCCTCAGCATACGGTCCAGCATGATGGCCACCACCACGATGATGAAGCCGGATTCAAAGCCAAGCGCGGTGTTGACCGAGTTCAGCGCCCGTACCACCGGCACACCCAGCCCGTTCGCGCCCACCAGCGCCGCGATCACCACCATCGACAGCGACAGCATGATCGTCTGGTTCAGCCCGACCATGATCTGCGGCAGGGCATAGGGCAGCTCCACCTTCCACAGCACCTGCCGCTTGGTTGCGCCAAAGGCGGTGGCCGCTTCCAGCAGCGGCTCGGGCGTGGAGGCCACGCCCAGCTGTGTCATGCGGATCGGCGCGGGTAGCACGAAGATCACCGTGGCGATCAGGCCGGGCACCATGCCGATTCCGAAAAACACAATGGCCGGAATGAGATAGACGAAGGTCGGCAGCGTCTGCATCAGATCCAGCACCGGGGTCATCGCGGCAAAGACCTTGGGTCGATGCGCGGCCCAGATGCCGATCGGTACGCCGATCCCCATGCAAACCACGCAGGAAGACAGCACCAGCGTCAGGCTTTCGGTCGTCTCCTCCCAGTATCCCTGGTTAAGGATGAAGCCGAAGGCCACCAGCACGAACAGCACCACCTTCCAGCTGCGCTGCAGATACCAGGTCAGGCCGAGGAAACAGGCCATGATGACCAGCGGATGCGGCGTTTGCAGCACCCAGAGGATTGCGTTGATCAGCGCCTCCATCACGGCGCCCATGGCGTCGAACAACGGGGCGAGGTTTACCTTCATCCAGTCGAAGGCGAATTTTGAAATCTTGCCAAGCGGCAATTTGGAATCTGTCAGCCAGTCGAGCATCCGGCGGGCGTCCTTTTCGGGCGGAGGAGGATGTCAGAAAAGGCTTCCCCCGCCACCGGGGCGGGGGAAGACGCGGGGATCAGAGGCCGAGCGCGGTTTTCACCGCCGCCATCGCATCGCCGCCGTCCTTGGTGGTCACACCGGCCAGCCAAGGCTCGATCACCGTGGGATTGGCTTTCAGCCAGGTGGTGGCGGCCTCTTTCGGGTCGGTGCCGTCATCCAGGATCGCGCCCATGATCTCGTTTTCCATCGGCAGCGTGAAGGCAAGGTTTTCCAGCAGTTTGCCGGTATTCGGGCATTCGGCGACATAGCCTTTGCGCACATTGGTGGCCACGACCGCGCCACCCAGATTCGGGCCGAAGAACTCGTCGCCGCCGGTCAGGTAGGTCATCTTGAAGTTGGCGTTCATCGGGTGGGGTTCCCAGCCGAGGAAGATGATCGGGGCGCTGTCGCCCGTGGTGCGCGCCACTTCCGCCAGCATCCCCTGTTCCGAGCTTTCGACAACCTCGAAGCCCTTCAGCCCGAAGGCGTCCTTCTCGATCATGTCGAGGATCAGGCGGTTGCCGTCATTGCCCGGCTCGATCCCGTAGATCTTGCCTTCCAACGCGTCCTTGTTCTTGGCGATGTCGCTGAAATCCTTGATCCCCAGCGCTGCGCCCGCCTCGTTGGTGGCCAGCGTGTATTTCGCGCCTTCCAGATTGACGCGCACGGTTTCTACCGTGCCCGCATCGCGATAGGGGGCCAGATCGGCCTCCATCGTCGGCATCCAGTTGCCGAGGAACACATCCACGTCACCGCCCGCCAGCGCGGTATAGGTCACCGGAACGGACAGGATCTTGGTTTCCGTCTCGTATCCCAGCGCTTCCAGCACGACGGTGGTGGCGGCCGTGGTGGCGGTGATGTCGGTCCAGCCGACATCCGAGAAGATCACTTTGTCGCAGTCGGCCGCATGGGCCGTGCCTGCAAGGGCGAACGCCACCGTGGTGGCAAGGAGGGTGGATTTCATCTTGGTCATGTCGATTCCCTGATGTCTGCGGCTTGGACGTTTTTTGTTGATTGACGAGTCAATAAACTTCGCGTTAGCTCCGTTTGGCAAGTCTTTTTTTCAGGAAAACCACCGTGCCGAAGCTTGGAATGGAGCCTATCCGAAAGGCCGCACTGGTCAAAGCAACCATCGTGGAGATTGGTCGCGCCGGATCGCTGGATGTGACGGTCAGCCAGATCGCCAAACGCGCGGGCATGTCCTCGGCGCTGGCGCATCACTATTTCGGCTCGAAAGAAGACATCTTTCTTGCGGCCATGCGCCATATCCTTTCGCTTTATGGCGCGGAAGTGCGCGGGGCACTTTCGGCGGTCGATGGGCCCGAGGCGCGGCTGCAGGCGATTCTGCGCGCCAGCTTCAGCCCCGGCAACTTCCGGCGTGAGGCGGTGAGCGCCTGGCTCAACTTTTACGTTCTGGCGCAGACGGTGCCGCAGGCGCGGCGCCTGCTGGCGATCTATCAGCGGCGCCTGAAATCCAACCTGCTGTTTTGCCTGCGTCCGCTGATCGGCACGCGGGCGGATGCTGTGGCTGACGGGCTGGGGGCGCTGATCGACGGCGTTTACCTGCGCGAAGCCTTGAAGGAGGGGCCGCCTGATTCGGCCTCGTCGGTGGCCACGGTGCTGGAATTCGTGGCGGCAGAACTGAAGGGGCGCGACTGATGCAAGCTCAACCCAAAGCCAGCCATTTCGTGAATGGCGCCTATCTGGAAGACCCGGCCGGGGCGCCGATTGACGTGATCTATCCCGCCACCGGCGCGGTGATCGCCCGTCTGCACGAGGCGACGCCTGCGGTGATCGAGGCGGCGTTGGCCTCGGCCAAAGCGGCGCAAAAGGCTTGGGCCGCCACCCGCCCGGTGGAGCGTTCGCGTATCCTGCGCCGCGCCGTCGATCTGATTCGAGATCGCAATGCCGAGCTTTCGCTTCTGGAAACGCTGGATACCGGCAAGCCGCTGCAGGAAACCACGGTGGCCGATTGGCCGTCGGGCGCCGATGCGCTGGAGTTTTTCGCCGGTCTCGCGCCCTCGGTCACCGGCGAAACCGTGCCGCTGGGCCGCGATTTCGTCTATACGCTGCGCGAGCCGCTCGGGGTTTGCGTC
Source organism: Gemmobacter aquatilis (assembly GCF_900110025.1). Classification (GTDB taxonomy): domain Bacteria; phylum Pseudomonadota; class Alphaproteobacteria; order Rhodobacterales; family Rhodobacteraceae; genus Gemmobacter; species Gemmobacter aquatilis. Next base: position 32,296 of record NZ_FOCE01000004.1, read on the forward strand.
GGTATCGGTGCGTGGAACTACCCTAGCCAGATCGCTTGCTGGAAAGCTGCGCCCGCGCTGAGCCTTGGCAATGCGATGATCTTCAAACCTTCCGAAGTCACGCCGCTTGGCGCGCTGAAACTGGCCGAGATTCTGGTGGAGGCCGGGCTGCCTGCGGGTCTGTTCAACGTCGTGCAGGGCAGGGGGGCCGTGGGGGCGGCGTTGGTCACCGATCCGCGTGTGGCCAAGGTCTCGCTCACCGGCTCGGTGCCGACGGGACGGCGTGTCTATGCCGCCGCTGCCGACGGTGTGCGCCATGTGACGATGGAACTGGGCGGCAAATCGCCGCTGATCATCTTCGATGACGCCGATGTCGAAAGCGCCATCGGTGCGGCCATGCTGGGCAATTTCTATTCGACCGGCCAGATCTGCTCCAACGGTACCCGCGTTTTTGTGCAAACGGGTATCAAGGACCGCTTCCTTTCCCGGTTGGCCGAACGCACCGCTTCGATCCGTCTTGGCGATCCGCTGGATATGGAAACGCAGCTCGGGCCACTGGTCTCCGAGGCGCATATGCAAAAAGTGCTGAACTATATGCAAATTGCAGAACGCGAAGGCGCCACACTGATCTGCGGCGGCGGACGTGCCGCGCTGAACAGCGGTTTTTATGTGCAACCCACCGTGTTTGCAAATGTCACTGACGACATGACCCTCGCTCGCGAAGAGGTGTTCGGCCCGGTCATGGCCGTGCTGGATTTCGACAGCGAAGACGAGGTGATTGCGCGTGCCAATGACACTGAATTCGGCCTCGCCGCCGGGGTCTTCACCGCCGATCTGACGCGCGGCCACCGCGTGGTCGGGCAGTTGGAGGCCGGAACCTGCTGGATCAACGCCTATAACCTGACCCCGGTCGAAGGCCCTTTCGGTGGCGTGAAGCTCTCTGGTGTCGGGCGTGAAAACAGCAAGGCCGCTGTCGAACATTATACCCAGATCAAATCTGTCTACGTGGGCATGGGCCCCGTCGATTCGCCCTACTGAGGTGCCTATGAGCAGCGAATATGTGATCGTCGGCGCGGGCTCTGCCGGTTGCGCCATGGCCTACCGTCTGGCCGAGGCCGGGCGCAGCGTCACCGTCATCGAACATGGCGGCACCGATGCCGGGCCCTTCATCCAGATGCCGGGTGCGCTCAGCTATCCGATGAATATGAACCGCTATGACTGGGGTTTCCAGACCGAACCGGAACCGCATCTGGGGGGGCGTGTCCTGGCCACACCGCGCGGCAAGGTGATCGGCGGCTCATCTTCGATCAACGGCATGGTTTATGTGCGGGGCCATGCGCGCGACTTCGACCATTGGGCCGAACAGGGGGCGAATGGCTGGTCTTACGCCGATGTGCTGCCCTATTTCCGCCGGATGGAAAGCTGGCATGGCGAGACCGGCGATGCTGCCTTCCGCGGCAATGATGGTCCGCTGCACATTACCCGTGGCCCCCGGTCCAATCCGCTGTTCAATGCCTTCATCGAGGCGGGTGCGCAGGCCGGTTACCCGGTGACGCCCGATTACAACGGCCAGCAGCAGGAAGGATTCGGCGCCATGGAGGCGACGATCTGGAAGGGGCAGCGCTGGTCAGCCGCCAATGCCTATCTGAAACCGGCGCTGAAAACCGGCCGGGTGAAGGTGGAGCGCGGCTTTGCCCGCCGCGTGGTGATCGAGAACGGTCGTGCCACCGGAGTCGAGATCGAGCAGCGCGGCCAGATCGTCACCATCTCCGCTGCGCGCGAGGTTGTTCTGGCAGCGTCCTCGATCAACACGCCCAAGCTTTTGTTGTTGTCCGGCATTGGCGCGGCGAGCCATCTTGGTAGCCTCGGAATACCTGTGGTGGCAGATCGGCCAGGCGTTGGCGCGAATTTGCAGGACCACCTCGAGCTATATTTGCAGTTTGCATCTCGCCTGCCGATCACGCTGTACAAATACTGGAATCTCTGGGGCAAGGCGATGGTCGGCGCGCAATGGCTGCTGACGCGCAAGGGGCTTGGCGCCTCGAACCAGTTCGAGGCCTGCGCCTTCATCCGGTCCAAATCCGGGGTCGATTACCCGGATATCCAGTATCACTTCCTGCCGATCGCCGTGCGCTATGACGGCAAGGCCGCCGCCGAAGGGCATGGCTTCCAGACCCATGTCGGCCCGATGCGCTCGGTCTCGCGTGGGGCTGTCACGCTGCGCTCTGCCGATCCGGCGGCAGCGCCGCGCATCCAGTTCAACTACATGTCGCACGACTCGGATTGGGACGATTTCCGCCGTTGCATCCGTCTGACCCGCGAAATCATCGGGCAGGACGCGTTCAAACCCTATTACAAATCGGAAATCCAGCCCGGTCTTGCCCTGCAATCTGATGACGAGCTGAACGGGTTTATCAAGGAGCATGTCGAAAGCGCCTATCACCCCTGCGGCACCGCCCGCATGGGGCGGCGCGACGATCCGACGGCGGTGATTGACCCGGAATGTCGGGTGATTGGCGTCGAGGGCCTGCGGGTCGCCGACAGTTCGATCTTCCCGCGGGTGACCAATGGCAATCTGAACGGCCCTTCGATCATGGTGGGCGAAAAAGCTGCAGATCATCTGCTGGGGCGCACGCCTCTCGCACCCTCCAACCAGGAGCCGTGGATCAACCCGAACTGGCGGGTCAGCCAACGCTAGGCCATCTGTGCGGCTCTGCATCGTCATGGCCCCGAGGATCCATCCGGGATCATTTGCGTTTGGGCAAATCCTGCGGCGGGAATTTCGATTTTCCTGCGGAATTTGATCCGGGTCAATGTGACCAGCAGCGTGCCGCACTAGCGTCAGATCGTTACGACCAAGGAGGAAACTGACGATGGCGAACACCCCGCACGAACTGGCAGAGGAATTCCCGGCCGAGGCAGGCAAGATTTCGGCGCTGAAGGAAACAGATGCCCATTTCGCCCGTCTGGTCGAAGAATATCACGAGGTGAACCGCAAGGTGCACCGCGCAGAAACGCTGGTGGAACCGATGGCGCCTGAGCATGAAACCGATTTGCGCAAGCAACGCTCGGCACTGAAAGATCAGATCTGGCAGCGTCTTAGCGCCTGATCTTGGAGTGGCCCGGCCTCGCGCCGGGCCTTTTCATTCGGCGATCTCGTAGGGCAACAGCCCCCGTTTGTCGGGATCGACGCGCAGTCGCCGCTCTAGCGGCGGGACCGAGCGTTGGTGGCAATCGCGGCGCTCGCAGATCCGGCAGGAAATGCCGATCGGTTCGAACTTTCCGCGCAGATCCAGCCCGTCGGCATAGACCAGCGCATCGGCATGCTGCACCTCGCAGCCGAGACCGATCGCATAGCGCCGCACTGGCGCATTGAACGAGCCGCCGGGTTTGCTGACATCACGCGCGAGGCAGAAATAGCGGACACCATCCGGGGTTTCGGCCAGTTGGCGCAGAAAACGGCCCGGCGTTTCAAAGGCGCGGTGCACGTTCCACAATGGGCAGGCGCCCCCGAACCGGGCAAATTGCAGCCGTGTTGCGGAATGGCGTTTGGTGATCGTGCCGGCCTGATCAACTCGCACGAAGAAAAAGGGAATGCCCTTCGCCCCCGGGCGCTGCAGGGTGGAAAGCCGGTGCGCCACCTGTTCGACAGAGGCGCCGAACAGATCGGACAGACGTTCCAGATCGTGGCGGGTATCCAGCGCGGCCTGCTGGAAGGTGCGATAGGGCAGCAGGGCCGCGCCAGCAAAGTAGTTTGCAAGCCCAATCTTTGCAATGTCGCGCGCCTCGGGCGTGGCAAACCGGGCCAGATCCAGTGTCGCGTCGAGGAGGTCGTTCTGGGTGATCAGCGCGACTTGATAGAGCAGTTGGAACCGTTGCGTTGGCCCTGACGCCCGCCCCGAAATCGCCAGCCGCTTCTGGAGTGGATCATAGGTACGCAGGGTGCCGCTGTCCGAAAATTGCAAGTCTATGCCTGCGCTGGCAAGAGTCTCGCTGGCGATAAATAGTGGGTCTTTTCTGATGCCTGCGGGCATTGCATAATGCTCTGCGGCCCGGTCAATCGCATCCAGATAATTGTCACAATAGTGAAAGAAGTCACGCACTTCTTCCCATGGCGAAGGACGTAATGATACATCCTCGCGCCCTAGCGCCTCGTCCAGAGAGGCCAACCGCTCATGGGTCTGGCGATAGGCGCGGTGCAGGTCCAGGAAGGCCCGAGCCAAAGCAGGGGCGTTGGAGGCGGCAAGCCGCAGGTCGGCCAGGGGGGGGGTGGCACTTTGGAACACCGGATCGGCCAGTGCCTCGCGCATGTCCGACACGATCCGTTCAGCATCGCCGGTGGTCAGTTCGGTCACGTCGAAGCCGAACTCCTGTACCAGTGCCAGTACAACCGAAGCTGAAACCGGTCGATGGTTATTTTCCATCTGGTTCAGATAGGGCAGCGAGACGCCGAGTTTGTCGGCAAAGGCCTTTTGCGTCAGTCCCAACCGTCCACGCAACTCGCGCAGCTTGACCCCGGCATAGAGTTTCTGAGTGGACATGGCGCCTCCATTTGCAATTTGCATGTCACCTTTGCAAATTTATGCTGTCAAGCCTTTCACTCCTGTACGCCAACCTGCCTCGCCCTTCGGATGACCCAAAGGCTCGCCAGAACCGAAGCGACGGATGTAGCAAGCATGAGCATGACCAGCGGCAGTTCGGTGGCGCCATCGGGCAGCAATGCCGTGGCAAGCGCTGCCAGCCCCGCCCCACCACCGATCATGATAGCGCCGCCGAGCCCCGAGGCTGTGCCAGCAAGCCCTGGCCGTACCGAGAGAATTCCAGCATTGGCATTGGGCAGTGCGATGCCGTTGCCAAGGCCCATGAACAGCGTCAAGCCGAAAAAAACGGCCGCCGTCATCAATCCACCCAGCGACAGGGCGAGCAGCAGGGCCATTGCGGCTGTGGTTACCACGGTGCCCAGCAGCACCATCCGGTTCATGCCCAGCCGCACCGAATAGCGCCCGGCAAAAAAGTTGCCGAAGGCATAGCCCAGTGCTGTCAGCGCGAACAGCGCCCCGATCTGGCTGGAACTCAGGCCGAAAACGAACTTCCCGACATAGGGGGCGCCTCCAAGATAGGCGAAGAAGCAGCCCGAGGCGAAAGAGGCGGCGAGACAGTAGCCCCAGAAGCGCTGGGACCGGAAAAGTGTCGGATATTGGCGCAGTTGCGCGCGGAAGCTAAGGGTGTTTGGCACGGCCGTCTCGCCTTGATCGCGCAGCACAAGAATCAACACCAGCACGCCCAGACCCAGCAGCAGCCCGAAATTCGCCTGCCAGCCGAACCATTCGTCCAGCACCCCGCCGATCACCGGGCCGATCATCGGTACAAGGCTCATACCCATCATCACATAGCCCATCATCGAGGCCGCGCGATCACCGCTCACCATATCTCGCACGATAGCCCGGCTGAGCACCATGCCAGCGGCGATAATCGCCTGCCCCATGCGGAAGGCCAGGAAAACCAAGGCGTTGGGCGCCAGCAATGTGCCCAAGGTCGCCAGCAGGAACAGCACCATTGCCCCGATCATCACCGGGCGGCGCCCGAAACGATCCGAGATCGGACCAATCACGATCTGCAGTAGGGCAGACAGGCCGAGGTAGAGTGCGACCGACAGTTGCATCAGTGCGTATGGCGCGTCGAAATAGGCCGCCATGCCGGGAAGAGAGGGCAGAAAAATGTTCATCGTCAACGCCGAGATGCCCGCGATTAGGATCACGGTCAGCAGAGTCGGCGGGGTGTTCGGGTCAAGAAAGCGTGGGCGGGGCAGGGTCATGGCATAGCGCTACGCGCGGATGTATCGTCTGTCCACAGCACTCACCATTTGTGGAAGATAAAAAAGGCGCCGAGCGCGATGCAGGCAAAGCCCAGCAGGTGGTTCCAGCTCAGCGGTTCCTTCAGGAAGGTGACAGAGAAGATGGCGAAGACGACCAGGGTGATCACCTCTTGGATCGTTTTCAGCTCTGCCGCCGAGAACACGCTGTGCCCGATCCGGTTTGCGGGCACCTGCAGCACGTATTCGAAAAAGGCGATGCCCCAAGAAATGGCGATAACCGCCAGAAGCGGTGCGGTTTTGAACTTCAGGTGGCCATACCAGGCGAATGTCATGAAAATGTTGGACATCACCAGCAAGCCTATGGTGATCATTCCGGGCGGAAGGGTGGGCATTGGCATCTCCCTGCTGGATTGTTTCCATGTGCCGCGCGGAGCGGGGAATGGCAAGTCTTTGCGTATTTGCAATTTGCAATTACGAGACTGCCAATAATTTGCAAATTTTCTCAATTCCGCTTTGGGGAATCCTGTTCCCCGCATAATGTGCCGACGATTCCGGGGAGAGGACCTCATGAAAGACATCCTGCAAGAGCTTGAAGATCGTCGTGCCGTGGCCCGCGCGGGCGGGGGGCAGCGCCGGGTTGAGGCGCAGCATGCCAAGGGCAAGCTGACCGCACGGGAGCGTATCGAGCTTCTGCTGGACGAGGGCTCTTTCGAAGAGTTCGATATGTTCGTGCGGCATCGCTGCACCGATTTCGGCATGGAAGAAGACCGGCCTGCCGGGGATGGCGTGGTGACCGGTTGGGGCACGGTCAATGGCCGCATGGTCTATGTGTTCAGCCAGGATTTCACAGTGTTCGGCGGCTCGCTGTCGGAAACTCATGCGCAGAAGATTTGCAAGATCATGGACATGGCTTTGCAAAATGGCGCTCCGGTGATTGGCCTGAACGATTCTGGCGGTGCGCGCATCCAGGAAGGCGTTGCCTCGCTGGCCGGTTATGCCGATGTGTTCCAGCGTAACATCATGGCCTCGGGCGTGGTGCCGCAGATCTCTGTCATCATGGGCCCCTGTGCCGGGGGCGCCGTCTATTCGCCCGCGATGACCGATTTCATCTTCATGGTGAAAGACAGCTCTTACATGTTCGTCACTGGCCCCGATGTGGTGAAGACCGTGACGAACGAGGTGGTCACCGCCGAGGAGCTGGGCGGGGCTTCGACCCATACCAAGAAATCCTCGGTCGCCGATGGCGCCTTTGAAAACGACGTGGAAGCGCTGGCCGAAGTGCGCCGCCTGATCGACTTCCTGCCGCTGAACAACCGCGAAAAGGCGCCGGTGCGCCCGTTCTTCGACGACCCGTCGCGCATCGAAGACAGCCTTGACACCATCATCCCCGACAACCCGAACCAGCCCTATGACATGAAAGAGCTGATCCACAAGGTTGCCGACGAGGCGGATTTCTACGAGATTCAAAAGGATTACGCGGCGAATATCATCACCGGCTTCATCCGCATCGAAGGCCAGACGGTTGGCGTTGTGGCGAACCAGCCGATGGTTCTGGCGGGCTGCCTCGACATCGATTCCAGCCGCAAGGCTGCGCGCTTCGTGCGGTTCTGCGATGCGTTCGAAATCCCGATCCTGACCTTCGTCGATGTGCCGGGCTTCTTGCCGGGCACCAGCCAGGAATATGGCGGCGTCATCAAGCACGGTGCGAAACTGCTGTTCGCCTATGGCGAGGCCACCGTGCCGAAGGTCACCGTCATCACCCGCAAGGCCTATGGTGGCGCCTATGACGTGATGGCGTCGAAACACCTGCGTGGTGATTTCAACTATGCCTGGCCGACCGCCGAAATCGCCGTGATGGGCGCCAAGGGGGCGACCGAGATCCTGTATCGCTCTGAACTCGGCGACAAGGACAAGATCGCGGCGCGCACCAAGGATTACGAAGATCGCTTCGCCAATCCCTTCGTCGCGGCCGAGCGTGGCTTCATCGACGAGGTGATCCAGCCGCGCTCGACCCGCCGTCGTGTGGCCCGTGCCTTTGCCAGCCTGCGTGGCAAGAAGCTGGCAAACCCCTGGAAGAAGCACGATAACATCCCCCTGTAACGCGATTTCCGCAGCAAAGGGGCGACCATGCAACTGGCCATCGACATAAGGGCAGAGGCGGGGGGCGGTGCCATATCGGCACTCGACTTCTCGGCTCTGGGCCCGGACGACTATCTGAACCTGATCCTTCAGCGTTCCGAAGTCATGTTCGACATACCGAAGTCGGGCCAGGTGATCCGGGCCTGGGAGGCGGGTGATATGGACCCGATCTCCCGGGTGATCGCGGATATGGGCGAGGATATCGCCCGCCGCGCTGCGGGGGTGATCCATGCCGAATATCGCACGCTGGCGCCGCTGATCGCGGCGCGCGGTGTGTCGCGTCTGGCCGATATCGGCTGTGGCTATGCGCTGTTCGATCTGTTTGTCGCGCGCGACAATGACTGCGATCTGCTGCTGATCGACCTGGAGGTCAATGACCGCCGGAATTTCGGCTTTGCCGAACAGGGGGCGGCGTATTCAAACCTGTCTGTGGCCCGCAAAATCTTGGAAAACAACGGCATCTCTTCCGATCGCATCGTTACGCTGAACCCGCGGGATACTGCGCCCGAGGCGGCGGGGCCGGTGGATTTTGCCGTATCCTTCCTGTCTTGCGGCTTTCACTATCCGGTCGATGCCTATCTGCCCTTCGTCGATCAGGCGCTGACTGCTGGCGGCACCGCGATCTTCGACCTGCGCGCCGCGACCGCTGCCGAGCAGGCCGCAAAACTCGCCACCTACGGCACGATCACCGATCTCGCAGCGCCGAAAAAGGCACGCCGGGTGCAGTTGGTGAAGGAGGCGGCATGAGCGCGGTTTTCCTTCGCCTGACACCGCCTCAGGCGCCGTTTCAGGCCCGCCTAATTGCGGATGAGGCGCCGATCACCGTGCCCTCCGGGCAGCCGGTGACTCTGCTGGATGTCATCACCAACCAGCCGGGTCCGCTGGGTCTGACCACGCGGTTCCGTTTCCTCGCGCCCGAAATCGCGCGCGAGGGTGGCAGTGTCGATCTGGAAACCGCGCAGGCCGACATGCTGGCGCTGTGCCAAAGCTATGCCTTGCCGCGCATCGCCGGGCAGGGGCCGCAACCGGCGCAGATCGTGATCTCGCTTTCCGACCGCCCGGTGCCCTTTGGCGAGGCCGCCCCTGACGCCACCCAGTTCTTCGAGGCCTTTGCCCTGCAGGACGGCACCTGTATCTGGGAGATGTTCTGATGCAACACCAATATCTTGCGCAGATTTGCGCGGTAGGCCGGGCCATTGATGTAGCGCTGCCACAGGTGCCGATGCAGGCGGTTTATGCATACCATTCGGGCAGAAAACCCTTTATGCTGGCCGCGAAACGTTCCCAAGCGTTTCACGCCTCGTATCGGGGGCAGGGGTCGGAACCTTCCGTACTCGTGACCTCCCAAGAAAACTGGAGAAGAGAATGTCGAGCAAAATGCGTATTGCTTTCGCCCTGTGCACCATCGCTGTTCTGGCCGCTTGCGCTGGTCCGAAAGAAGAAGTCATCGTCACCGATCCCGCTGTTTCGGTCGAGCCGACCTACACGGGCAAGCTCTGATAGACCTGAAGGGCGGGCCAGCGGGGCACAGCCCCGGCCCGCCCTTTCCCGTAGCACCTGCAAGGCAGGTGCATCATGCTGAAGCATCGCGGATTCCCCGGTCGGATGACCGGCACAGACTTTCAGTTCGTGATCCGTCGCGCCAACAAGAAAGACGGCCCGACCAAGATCTTCCGGCGTGAGCGGTTCAAGGACCGCAAGAACCTCGACCGAGCAGCCGACACTGCCTTCATGGCAGCACTTTGGGCCTGTTTCGGTGAAGAACCTTTTGAACGTGGCAATCTGGATGCCGGGCGCCTGTCTTGGCTGTTCGGGCGTGAGGTCGTGCCCGCCGAAGACCCGTTCGACCCCTGTTCCTACGAGGCGCTGCTGCGCATCGACGTGAAACGGGCGCAGGCCTCGTTCCCCGAAGTCTTTGCCGACGACGCCCCGCCGGTCGTCTTCGACGATGACGATGACTGGGGCGAGGACGACTGAGCATGGTTTCGCGCAACCCCTTGGCAATCTGGCAGAGTTCCGCGCATTCGGCGCGTGGGGCAGCATTTGCCTTTGCCAGTGGCACGAGGCTGCGCCAGACTTTGCAAGTGATCGCGCATGTCCCCGCGCCGGTCCGGGATGGCCAGAAATGCGCCCCTTCCCCCCTCTCAACGCTCGCCTCTTTTCGGGGCGGGCGTATTTTTTCCTGTGCGCAACAGCGTGGCACGACGCGTCGGCAAGGCTTCGCCGAGACGCGCCGCTCGCGGGGAATTGCCTTTTCCCTGCCCGCCAATGCGATAGACTCGGCCCACATAACATCCCCCAACGGAGGCCGGGCAACATGCGTATCTACACCCTTCTCGCCATTGCAGCATTCAGCACTGTGGTCGCTGGCTGCACCCAGAGCGGCTATGGCCAGCCTGGAATGCTCAATACCCAAGGCGGCCGTGCCGTCACCGGCGCCGTCATCGGTGCTGCAGCCGCTGATGCCATGGATGAAAATGCCCTCGCCGGCGCCGCGATTGGCGGGCTGGTGGGCGGCGCATCCTGCGGCCTTCCGGGCCTGCCTGCCTGCTATTGATCTGACCGCCGCGCAAGCGGCGGGCTTTGCCATCACCAGAACCACCGGGGCTGCCAGCCCCGGTGGTTTTTTTCGTTCTGCACATGACTGCGCACGCGGACCCGCGTGCCGCCCAGGGAAGGAAGCCGAATGTTCAAGAAGATCCTGATCGCCAACCGGGGGGAGATTGCGTGCCGCGTGATCAAATCTGCCCGCAAGATGGGCATCAAGACGGTGGCCGTCTATTCGGATGCCGACCGCAACGCGTTGCATGTCAAAATGGCGGATGAAGCTTATCACATTGGCCCGCCGCCGGCGAACCAGTCTTACATCGTGATCGACAAGATCATGGAGGCGATCCGCGCCACCGGGGCCGAGGCGGTGCATCCGGGCTATGGCTTCCTGTCCGAAAACATGAACTTCGCCGCAGCGCTTGAGGCCGAGGGCGTGGTGTTCGTCGGCCCGCCGTCGCCAGCGATCGAGGCGATGGGTGACAAGATCACTTCGAAGAAACTGGCGATGGAAGCCGGGGTTTCCACCGTTCCGGGGTACATGGGCCTGATCGCTGATGCGGACGAGGCGGTGAAAATCTCGGGCGAGATTGGCTATCCGGTCATGATCAAGGCCTCTGCTGGTGGCGGCGGCAAGGGGATGCGCATTGCGTGGAGCGAATCCGAGGTCAAGGAAGGCTTTGAATCCTCGAAGAACGAGGCGGCGAACTCTTTCGGTGATGACCGGATCTTCATCGAGAAATTCGTGACCCAGCCGCGCCACATCGAAATCCAGGTGCTGGCCGACAAACACGGCAATTGCGTCTATCTGCATGAACGCGAATGCTCGATCCAGCGCCGGAACCAGAAGGTCATCGAAGAGGCGCCGTCGCCCTTCCTGGACGAGGCGACCCGCAAGGCGATGGGCGAACAGGCCTGTGCACTGGCCAAGGCGGTGGGTTATACTTCGGCGGGCACCGTCGAATTCATCGTCGATGGCAACCGCAACTTCTACTTCCTGGAAATGAACACCCGCCTGCAGGTGGAACATCCGGTGACCGAACTGATCACCGGCGTTGACCTTGTGGAACAGATGATCCGCGTTGCGGCGGGCGAGCCGCTGCCGTTCAGGCAGGAAGATCTGAAGATCAACGGCTGGGCGATGGAATCGCGGCTTTATGCCGAAGATCCCTACCGCAACTTCCTGCCCTCGATTGGCCGTCTGACCCGCTACCGCCCTCCGGTCGAAGGCAAGACGCTGGGCGGCGGCATCGTGCGCAACGATACCGGCGTGTTCGAGGGCGGCGAGATCAGCATGTATTACGACCCGATGATCGCCAAGCTGTGCACTTGGGGCGCCACTCGCGCCGATGCGATCGAGGAAATGCGCCTCGCGCTGGACACGTTCGAGGTGGAAGGCATCGGCCATAACCTGCCGTTCTGCTCGGCGGTGATGGAACATCCGCGCTTCACTTCGGGCAATATCACCACGGCCTTCATCGCCGAAGAATATCCCGACGGTTTCAATGGCGTGGCGCTGAACCCGCAGATGCTGCGCCGGGTGGCCGCTGCTGCCGCCGCGATGAACCGCGTGGCTGAAATTCGCCGCACCCGCATCTCGGGCACGATGGACAATCACGAACGCCATGTCGGTGACAATTGGGTGGTGACCGCGCAGGGCGAAGACCTTGCTGCCACCATCGCTGCCGACAAGGACGGATCGACCGTCACCTTCGCCGACGGCACCGCGCATCGCGTCACCTCGGACTGGACGCCGGGCCAGCCGCTGGCGCGTCTGATGGTGGACGGCCAGCCGCTGGTGCTGAAGGTCGGCAAGATCCCGATGGGCTTCCGCATCCGTCTGCGCGGCGCCGATCTGAAGGTCTATGTCCGCACACCGCGCGCCGCCGAACTGGCCGCGCTGATGCCGGAAAAGATGCCGCCGGACACCTCGAAATTCCTGCTCTGCCCGATGCCCGGCCTGATCGTGAAGATCACCGTGGAAGAGGGGCAAGAGGTGCAGGAAGGTCAGGCGCTGGCCACCGTCGAAGCCATGAAGATGGAAAACATCCTCAAGGCGGAACGCAAGGGCGTGGTGAAGAAGATCAACTGCGCGCCGGGCGCCTCGCTGCGCGTTGACGATGTGATCATGGAGTTCGAATAAGGTGGCACGGCACGCGGCGTCACGGCGGCGGCTTCGGGCTGGCGGATTGTTCTCACTTTGTTCTAAGGTGGGGCCCGCCGCAGCATCCGAATCGGTCTGCCATGACGCTTCGTGTTTCCACCTTGTTCTTCGACATGAACAGCTTCTACGCCTCGGTTGCGCAGGCGGAGGAGCCTGCGCTGATGGGGCGGGCGGTTGGCGTGCTGACCACCGATGCCCCCGGTGCGGCCTGTATCGCGGCCAGCATCGAGGCAAAGCGGCATGGTGTGAAGATGGGCACCCGGCAGGACGAGGCGCGGCAGCTTTGCCCCGGCATCGTCTTTCGCCCGGTGAAGCACGATGTCTGCGTGACCTATCACCATGCCATCCTGCGCGCGGTGGAAACGGTTCTGCCGGTCGATCGGGTCTGGTCGATCGACGAGTGTTCCTGTCGGCTGACCGGATCGCAGCAGGGGCTGGAACAGGCCTTGCAGATCGGGCGGGCGCTGCAACAGGTGGTGTTGGCGCAGGTCAGCCCGGCCTTGCGCTGTTCGGTTGGGCTGGGGCCAACACGGCTTCTGGCCAAACTGGCGGCGGGGCTGGAAAAGCCGGGCGGGCTGCACTGGCTGTTGCCGCATGTGTTGCCCGACCGGATCGCGCATCTGGCGCTGGACGATCTGCCGGGTGTGTCCTGGCGGATGAAAGCCCGGCTGGAGGCGGCGGGGATCGCGGATGTGCCCACGCTTTACCGGCTGGACCCGAAACGGGCGCGGGCGATCTGGGGCAGCGTGGCGGGCGAACGGTTTCTGCGCGAACTTCGGGGCGAGACGGTGGTCTGGCCCAGCACGGTGCGCGGGATGATCGGTCATGGTCAGGTGTTGACCGGCGCCAACAAGACGGTCGAGGGCGCGCGGCTGGTGGCGCGGCGGTTGCTGGTCAAGGCTGCGGCCCGGCTGCGGCGCGAAGGCTTCTATGCCCGCAGCCTGTCTCTGGGCGCGAAATGCGCCCGGGCGGGCCGGATCGGCCATGGCGGAGAGATCCGCTGCACGCAGGACACGCTGTTCCTGCTGGAAACGCTGGAACGGTATTGGGCGCTGCTGCCGTTGCAGGCACCGCTGGCGGTGAATGTGACGCTGGGTGGGCTGTTGCCACAGGCGGATTTCGTGCCCGACCTGTTCGACACATCCGCCCCGCCCGGCCACAGGGCGGCGCTTCATGCGGCGGTCGATGCGCTGAACCAGCGTTTCGGGCAGGACACCATCCGCTATGGCCAGTTGCCGCCGCATCATGTGCCCTATACCGGCGCCAAGATCGCCTTCGGACGCATCCCCACGGTCGAGGATTTCCGCGAGTAAGGCCGTCATCGCCCCGGATGTCGCTCCAACAGCTCGTTGCGGCGCAGCGGGAACTTGTCGATCGCCCGACCGATCTCTCGCAGATCCCAAGGCAGCGGCTTGCGGATGATCGGATGCAGATCCTTGTCCAGAAGCACGAGCGAGAAGCCCTGCGGTCGCAGCTTCTGACGCCAGACGGATCGGGCGGCGGGGTCGGTATCGGTGATCACCACCACATCCCGCTCTGCCAGCTCGCCCTTGTCGCGGGCCAGCAGCGCCATCTGCTGCAGATAGGCCGGGTCTTCCGGGCTGTCGGCAAACACCACCACCGGCCGTTTGTGGTAAAGCAACTCCTCCATCGCCACATCGCGGGCGGGCAGGGGGACAAGCGGCTCCGCCACAGCGGCAAGCGGCAGAAATGTTGCGAGAACAAGGAAATAGAGCGGTTTCATGGGGCCTCCCTCGCACCTTGATATAGGTGCTTTTCCCCGGAAACCAATGAAGATCGCCGGAACCCCGGCCCAAGCCAAGGAACGAGCCGATGACCGAGAAACTGGAAGGCTGGCGCAAACTCGCCGAGAAGGAACTGAAGGGCCGCTCGCCCGACAGCCTGACCTGGAACACGCTGGAAGGCATCGCGGTCAAGCCGCTGTATACCGCCGAAGACACGGCGGATCTGCCGCATATGGGCACGCTGCCCGGCGTGGCGCCCTTTACCCGCGGCGTGCGCGCCACGATGTATGCGGGCCGCCCGTGGACGATCCGCCAATATGCGGGCTTCTCCACCGCCGAAGCGTCGAATGCCTTTTATCGCAAGGCCTTGGCCGCTGGTCAGCAAGGCGTTTCGGTCGCCTTCGATCTGGCCACCCATCGCGGATATGACAGCGATCACCCGCGCGTGGTGGGCGATGTCGGCAAGGCCGGTGTGGCGATTGACTCGGTCGAGGACATGAAGATCCTGTTCGACGGCATCCCGCTAGAAAAAGTCAGCGTGTCCATGACGATGAACGGCGCGGTGATCCCGATCCTCGCCAATTTCATTGTTACCGGCGAAGAACAGGGCGTGGATCGCAGCCTGCTGTCGGGCACGATCCAGAACGACATCCTGAAGGAGTTCATGGTCCGCAACACCTATATCTATCCGCCCGAGCCTTCGATGCGGATCATTGCGGACATCATCGAATACACTTCGAAAGAGATGCCCAAGTTCAACTCGATCTCGATCTCCGGCTACCACATGCAGGAAGCGGGCGCGAACCTGGTGCAGGAACTGGCGTTCACCCTGGCCGATGGGCGCGAATATGTGCGCGCCGCACTGGCCGCGGGCATGAATGTCGATGACTTCGCCGGGCGCCTGAGCTTCTTCTTCGCCATCGGCATGAACTTCTTTATGGAAGCCGCCAAACTGCGCGCCGCGCGTCTGCTCTGGCATCGCATCATGGCGGAATTCGAGCCGAAGAAGACCGGCAGCCTTATGCTGCGCACCCATTGCCAGACCTCGGGCGTTTCGCTGCAAGAGCAAGACCCCTATAACAACGTGGTCCGCACGGCATACGAGGCGATGGCGGCAGCGCTTGGCGGCACCCAGTCGCTGCACACCAACGCGCTGGACGAAGCGATTGCCCTGCCGACCGAATTTTCGGCCCGCATCGCCCGCAACACCCAGTTGATCCTGCAGGAAGAAACCGGTGTCACCAAGGTCGTCGATCCGCTTGCAGGCTCCTACTACGTTGAAAGCCTGACGGCGCAACTGGCCGAAGAGGCCTGGAAGCTGATCGAGGAAGTCGAGGCGATGGGTGGCATGACCAAGGCCGTGGCCACCGGGATGCCGAAACTGCGCATCGAGGAATCGGCGGCGCGGCGGCAGGCGATGATCGACCGCGGAGAAGAGGTTATCGTTGGCGTGAACAAGTACCGTCTCGCCAAGGAAGACCCGATCGACATTCTGGACATCGACAACGTCGCCGTCCGTGAAAGCCAGATCGCCCGCCTGAAAACCACCCGCGCCGCCCGTGACGAGGCGAAGGCGCAGGCCGCCCTTGCCGAACTCACCCGCCGCGCGTCGGAGGGTGGCAACCTGCTGGACGCTGCGGTCGATGCCGCCCGCGCCCGCGCCTCGGTCGGAGAGATCAGTGACGCCATGGAAAAGGTCTTCGGTCGCCATCGTGCAGAAGTGAAAACCCTTGCCGGTGTCTATGGCGCGGCCTACGAGGGCGATGATGGCTTCGCCCAGATCCAGCAGGATGTGGAGGCGTTCGCCGAAGTTGAAGGCCGCCGCCCGCGGATGCTGGTGGTGAAGATGGGCCAGGACGGGCATGACCGTGGCGCCAAGGTCATCGCCACCGCCTTTGCTGATATCGGCTTTGACGTGGATGTGGGCCCGCTGTTCCAGACGCCCGAGGAAGCCGCACAGGACGCCATCGACAATGACGTGCATGTGGTCGGCATCTCGTCGCAGGCCGCTGGTCACAAGACGCTGGCGCCGAAACTGGTGCAGGCGCTGAAGGCGGCCGGGGCAGGGGATATTCTGGTGATCTGTGGCGGGGTGATCCCGCAGCAGGATTACGAGTTCCTGTACAGTAATGGCGTCAAGGCGATCTTCGGGCCGGGCACCAATATTCCCAATGCGGCACGCGACATCCTCAAACTGATCCGCGAAGCGCGGGGCTGAGCCGGAGCGTGGGGGGCAACATGCCCCCCACGCCGCTGACTTGCATTCTGGGCGCTGTGAAACAGGCGGGGGCTCGGGCGAAAATGACCCTCCCCCTCCAGTGCCTGCCGGACGGCGGGTTGGCCGCCACAGCGGATCGTCCTCCCCGACTTTCACCCAAGGTCCGGGGCAACCGGATTGGCCAAGACCGCCCTCGGATCAGACCGAGAGGCAGGCGTATTTCAGATCCAGATAATCCTCGATCCCGTGGCGCGAACCTTCGCGCCCAGTGCCAGATTGCTTGACGCCGCCAAAGGGCGCCACTTCGGTGCTGATCAGGCCGGTATTGATGCCGACCATGCCATATTCCAGCCCTGCCATCACCCGCCAGACGCGCCCGATGTCGCGGGTGAAGACATAGGAGGCCAGCCCGAATTCGGTGTCATTCGCGGCGGCGATCACCTCGGCTTCGGTGTCAAAGCGGAACACCGGAGCCAGCGGGCCGAAGGTTTCCTCGCGGGCGATGGTCATGTTGGCAGTCACGCCGGTCAGCACCGTGGGCTGAAAGAAGGTGCCCTGCAGCCGCGTGCCGCCGGTCAGCACCGCTGCGCCCTTGGCGCGGGCATCGGCGATATGGGTTTCCACCTTGGCCAAGGCGGCTTGGGAGATCAGCGGGCCGATGTCAGAGCCTGCCTGATTGCCCGGGCCTACCCGCAACGCCGCGACCGCCTGCGCCAGCCGTGCCACGAAAGCATCGTGAATGCCCGCCTGCGCATAGATCCGGTTGGTGCAGACACAGGTCTGCCCGGCATTGCGGAATTTCGACGCGATGCAGCCCTGCACCGCCGCCTCCAGATCGGCATCGTCGAACACGATGAAGGGCGCGTTGCCGCCCAGTTCCAGCGACAGTTTCTTGATCTGCGCTGCGCCCTGTCGCATCAGGATGCGGCCCACATTGGTGGACCCGGTGAAGCTGATCTTGCGCACGGTGGGGTTTTCGCAGAATTCCAGTCCCAGACCCACGGCATCGCTGGAGGGCAGGATGGACAGCACGCCTTTCGGCAGGCCCGCCCGTTCCGCCAGCACCGCCAGCGCCAGCGCCGACAGCGGGGTTTCGGCGGCGGGTTTTGCCACGATGGTACAGCCCGCTGCCAGCGCCGGGGCCAGCTTGCGTGCGATCATCGCATTGGGGAAGTTCCATGGCGTGATCGCCGCCACCACGCCGACCGGTTGGCGGATCACCAGCAGCCGTTTGTCGCGCTGATGGCCGGGGATGGTTTCGCCATAGATGCGCTTGGCCTCTTCGGCGAACCATTCGATGTATGAAGCGCCGTAAAGGATTTCGCCTTTCGCCTCGGCCAGAGGTTTGCCCATTTCGGCGGTCAAGAGGATGGCCAGATCGTCGACATGGGCCAGCACCAGATCATGCCAGCGGCGCAGAATCGCCGCGCGTTCCTTGCCCGTGTGCGCGGCCCAGTCGGGTTGGGCTTCGGCGGCGTGGGCAATGGCCTGTGCGGCATCCGCGCGGGAACAATCGGCCACGTCGGCCAAAAGCGTGCCATGGGCGGGATCATGCACGGCAAGGCGGGTGTCGCGCTGTACCCAGTCGCCGGCCAGAAAGGCGCGAGTTTCCAGCAGGGTGGGGTCTGTCAACTGCATGGCTTACCCCCGCACGAACGCATGGGCGGCCTCGGGCGACCAGCGCACATGCAGCCGGTCGCCGCGCGCAAGGCGGCCTGCCAGTGGATGGCCGAAGTTCAGCCGCACGGTCATCGCATCGCCCCAATCGGTGCGCGCGGCAACGGCGGTGCAATTGCCGAGGAAGGTGATGTCCTGCACCGTCACCGGCAGCGAGGCGCCCTCGGCCCCGGCTTCGGCTGACAGTTCCACCCGTTCGGGGCGCAGCATCAGATCGGCGGCCTGTCCTTGCCGGCCGGCGCCGTGCAGCGGAATGTCCACCACCTTCTGGCCATTGGCAAAGCGCAGCGCGGCGCGGTTGCCCTGAACCCCGGCCAGTTCGCCCGACAGGAACGCGCTGTCGCCGATGAAATCGGCCACGAAATGCGTTGCGGGATTGGCGTAAAGCTCGGGGCCGGTGCCGACCTGCTCGATCTTGCCCTTGTTGAAGATGGCGATGCGATCCGACAGGCGCAGCGCCTCTTCCTGATCATGGGTGACGTAAAGGATCGTCACGCCGGTTTCCTGATGGATGCGGCGGATCTCGACCTGGATTTCCTCACGCAGCTTCTTGTCGAGCGCCGAGAGCGGCTCGTCCATCAGCAGCACCGGCGGATCGTAGACCAGCGCGCGGGCCAGGGCCACGCGTTGCTGCTGGCCGCCCGACATCTTGGCGGGCATCCGGTCTTCAAACCCGTCCAGCCGCACCAGCGCCAGCGCGCGTTTCACCTTCTCGGCAATCTCGCTTTGCCCCATCCGGCGGACGCGCAGCGGGAAGGCCACGTTTTCGCCGACACTCAGATGCGGGAACAGGGTGTAGCGCTGGAACACCATGCCGATGTTGCGCTTGTGCGAGGGGGTGGAAAGGATCGACTGTCCGCGCAGCTTGATGTCACCGGCGGTCGGATCCTGAAACCCTGCCAGAATATACAGCGTGGTCGATTTGCCGGAACCGGACGGACCAAGGAAAGTCATGAACTCGCCCTCGGAAATCGCCAGTTCCACATGGTCGGATGCAACCACCGGGCCATAGGTCTTGCGGATGCCATTGATGTGCAGGAAGGGCGTTGTCATTCGGATTTGCCTTTGCGGATCAGGGCGGCGGCGATCATCAGAAGCACCGTCAGCGCGACGAGAAGGGTAGAGGCGGCGGCGATCACCGGGGTCAGGTCTTGCCGCAGCGTTGTCCAGACCTTGACGGGCAGGGTTTGCAGGCTGGGCGAGGCCATGAAGATTGCCAGCACCACCTCGTCCCACGAGATCAGGAAGGAAAAGATCGCGGCCGAGAACAGGCCGTGGCGGATGCCGGGCAGGGTGACGCGCAGCCGCGCCTCCCACGGGCTGGCCCCGCAGAGGATGGCGGCATCCTCGATGGCGGGATCAAAGGTTTCCAGCGCGCCGGTGATGGTGATGATGGCGAAGGGCAGGGCCACGATCAGATGGGCGATGACAAAACCGACCAGTGTGCCGTTCAGCCCCAGCCGCAGGAAGGCGGCGTAAAGCGCCACGGCGACGATCACCACCGGCAGCACCATCGGCGTCAGGAAGAACGCCCGCAACACCTCGCGCCCCCGGAAGGTGCCGCGCACCAGCGCCAGCGAGGCCAGCAGCCCCAGCGCCACCGACAGCACCATCACGATGACGCCGATCTTGGCCGAGGTCAGCGCCGCGCCCAACCAGCGCGGGTCGGCAAACAGTTCGGCATACCATTTCAGCGTCCAGCCCGGCGGCGGAAAGATCAGCCAGCGCGACGATCCGAAAGACAGGCCGACGATGAACAGGATCGGCAGCAGCAGGAACAGTGCCATCAGCACGCAGATCGCCGTCAGCCCCCATTTCCACGCGCCCAGCTTGTTGAAATCCAGCAGCATCAGCGGGCCTCCTTCGCATCAAAGAAGCGCAGTTGCACGGCGTAAAGGCCCAGCGTCACGACCAGCAGCAGGAAGGCCGCAGCCCCGCCCATGCCCCAGTTCACCAGACTTTGCACCTGCTGCGCGATCAGTTCGGCCAGCATCATGTTGGCGGTGCCGCCCAGCAGCGAGGGGGTCACATAATACCCCAGCGACATCACGAAGACCATCAGCGCCCCAGAGGCGATGCCCGGCCCGGCAAGGGGGATCAGCACGCGCCGCAGTGCCTGCGCCTTGGTCGCGCCGCACAGAGCCGCCGCCTGAAGGATGGCCGGGTCGATCTTCTTGATCACGCCCATCAGTGGCAGGATCATGAAGGGCAGCATGATATAGACCATGCCGATGGTCACGCCGACCAGATTGTTGGTCAGTTGCAGCGGCGCGTCGATCAGACCCAGCGCCATGAGGCTGCGGTTGATCAGGCCGGTCTGTTGCAGCAGCACCATCCACGCATAGGTCCGCGCCAGAAGGTTTGTCCACATCGACAGCAGGATGATGGCGAAGATGATTGAGGCCCAGCGGCTCGGCATGATGGCAAGCGCCCATGCCACGGGAAAGGCGATCAGCACGGTGATCAGCGTCACCACGCCCGACACGAAGAAGGTGTTGAAGAAGATCCGGGCATAGGTGGAACTGCCCACCAGCACGGCATAATTCTGCAGACCAAGTTCGGGTTCTGTCACCGACCGGGTCAGCAGGGCCGCGACCGGCACGACGAAAAAGGCGAAAAGCAGCAGGACGGCAGGCAAGGCAAAGCCCAGCCCCGACCCGCGGCGGCCCGCGGTGATGGCGGAAAACATGATGGTCCCCTTGCAGGATGTAGGCAATGGGCCCGGGCGCAGAAGTGGCGCCCGGGCGGGGGCAGGGCGTTACTGCGCCTGCCACGCATACCAGCGGTTGCCGATCTCGTCGCGGTGCTGCGCCCAATAGGCCATGTCGGCATTCACCTGCACCGCCGTTTGTGCATCGGGCAGGGTGGCGCGGACCGCAGGGTCCATCAGTGCGGCCGATCCGAGGTTGACCGGCGCATAGCCGGTGGCGGCGGCGAAGGCGGCCTGACCCTCGGCGCTGGTCGCCTCGGCGATCAGCTTCATCGCGGCGTCCTTGTTCTTGGCCCCTTTGGGCACTACCAGCGCGTCGGCGGCGGTGATGTTCTGATCCCAGCTGATGCCGACAGGCATGCCGTCAGCCTGCAGGGCGGACAGGCGACCGTTCCAGAAGAACCCGATCGGCGCCTCGCCCGAGGCCAGAAGTTGCTGCGACTGCGCGCCGCCTTCCCACCAGATGATGTCGGCCTTGATCGTGTCCAGCTTGGCAAAGGCGCGATCCAGATCCAGCGGATACAGCGCCTCGGGCGCCACGCCATCGGCCAGCAGTGCCGCTTCGATCACACCCGGCGCCGACCATTTGTAGAAGGTGCGCTTGCCGGGGAATTTTGCGGTGTCGAACAGGTCGGCCAGCGTGGCGGGCTGCGCATCCGCGAAATTCGCCGGATTCCAGCCCAGCACGAAGGAATAGTAGAACGACCCCACCGCGAAATCCGACACGAAGCGCGGATCAAGCTTGGTCTTGTCGATCACGCTGAAATCGAGCGGTTCCAGCAGGCCCTGTGCGCCGGCCTGCAGCGCCCAGTCATATTCCGCATCGACCACGTCCCAGGTGACGGCGCCGGCCTCGACCATGGCTTTGATCTTGCCGTAATCGGTCGGGCCATCCTGCACCACCGCCGGGCCGCCTTTTGCGGTGAACGGTGCGGCCCAATGCGCGGCCTGCGCGTCTTGCGTGGTGCCACCCCAAGAGGTGAACACCATGTCCTGCGCCTGCGCAGCCGAAGTCAGGGCGCTGGCGAAGGCCAGCGCAATCAGCGTCTTTTTCATTGTCTCGTCCCTGTGTTGTGCCGGATCAGCGCATCACGAACGGATCCGGGATCGGATCGTCCGAGGTGCGCAGCCAGACCGTTTTCACCGTCGTATAGTCCAAAGCCGCGGCAAGGCCTCCCTCCCTGCCATGGCCAGAAAGCCCGTGCCCGCCGAACGGCGCGATGGGGGAAACGGCACGGTAAGTGTTGACCCAGACGATTCCGGCGCGGATGCCGCGGATCATGCGATGGGCGCGGGTCAGGCTGCGGGTGAACACGCCCGAGGCCAGCCCGAATTCGGTATCATTGGCCAGATGCAGCGCGTCTTCCTCGGTGTCGAAGGTGACAACCGACAGGACGGGGCCGAAGAACTCTTCGCGCAGGCAGGGCGCATCGGGCGCATTGCTGCAATCCAGAATGGTGGGTGGGAAGTAGTAGCCCGCACCTTGCGGCACCACGCCGCCCGTTACCAGTTGCGCGCCCGCCGTCAGCGACCGCGCGATCAGATCGGCGATGCGGTCGCGCTGGCGCAGGGTGCAAAGCGGGCCGACCTCGGTGGCCATATCGTCTGGCGCCCCAATCGCCACCGCCTCGGCCTTGGCCTTCAGGCGGCCGAGAAACGCCTCCTTGACGCTGGCCTGCACCAGCAGGCGCGAACCTGCCACACAGCTTTGGCCGGTGGCCGCGAAAATGCCCGAGACCTGCGCATTGGCGGCGCTGTCCAGATCGGCATCCTCGAACACGATGAAGGGTGATTTCCCCCCGAGTTCCAGCGAAGTCTTGGCAAGGTTTTCAGCACTGGCCCGCACGATATGACGCGCCGTATCCGGCCCGCCGGTAAAGGCGATATGGGCCACGCGCCTGTGGGTGGTCAGCGCGCGCCCGGCCTCGGGCCCGCCGGTCACGATATTCACCACGCCGGGCGGGAACCCCGCCTCATGCACCAGTCGCGCAAATTCCAGCAGCGGTGCCGGGCCATCCTCGGACGCCTTCACCACCAGCGTGCAGCCCGCCGCCAGCGCCGGGCCGATCTTCACGGCGCTGAGAAACAGTTGCGAGTTCCACGGCACGATGGCCGCCACCACGCCCACGGGTTCGCGGCGCAGCCAGACCTCCATATCCGGCTTGTCGATCGGCAGATGCGCGCCTTCGATCTTGTCGGCAAGGCCCGCGTAATAGCGGTAATATTCCGCGACATAGGCGATCTGCGCGCTGGTTTCGCGGATGATCTTGCCGGTGTCGCGGGTTTCCAGCGCCGCAAGGCGGGGGGCCGCTGCCTGTACCAGATCGGCCAGCCGCATCAGCAGCTTGCCGCGCGCGCTGGCCGTCAGGGCAGGCCAGGCCCCGGAGGTGAACGCCCGATGCGCCGCCAGCACCGCCCGGTCCACATCGCCCGCCCCGGCCATGGGCATCACGGCCCAAGGTGCTGCGGTCGCGGGGTCAAGGCTGTCAAAGCTGGCGGTGCCATCCTCGAAAACCCCGTCGATATAGTGCTGAAAACGGTCCATCGGGTGTCCTTTCCGGGTCAGGCGAAAGCGGGCATCACGTCGCGGATCAGCCGTTCAAGCGAGGCTTTCTTGCGCGCGAAGCTCATGCCGGTGTCGATCCAGAAGCTGAACTCGTCATAGCCGAGCGCCTCATACCCCTTGATCCGTTCAATGACCTCGGGGGCCTCGCCGATGATCTGGTTCTTGCGCATGGCCTGCGCCGAATAGAACGGATGCGCGGCGATTTCGGCCTCGGTCAGCTCCTGAATCAGCCCCTGCGAGATCGGGCGTTCGTTTTTGAACCAGGCCCCGAAATAGCAGTAGAACTTGTTGATCTCTTCGGCGGCCAGTTGCGCATCGGCCTCGCTGTCGGCCACATAGGCATGGCGCAGCACCATGATCTTCGGGCGTTCCACCTCGGGGTGGGCGGCGCAGGCGGCGTTGAAACGGTCCATCAGGCTGACCACCTCTTCATCGCCCAGATGCAGCGGCGTCACCTGCACGTTGCAGCCCTGCGACACGGCAAAATCATGGCTGTTCGGGTCACGCGCCGCGACCCAGATCGGCGGGCCGGGCTGTTGCAGCGGCTTGGGCGACGATGTGGTTTTCGGGAACTGCCAGTATTCGCCCGCATGTTCGTAGTCGCCCGCCCACAGCGCCTTGATCGCCGGCACCAGCTCGCGCATCCGCCCGCCCGCACCCCAGGCATCCAGTCCCGGCAACAGCCGTTCATATTCAAAGCTGTAGGCGCCGCGCGCGATGCCCAGATCCAGCCGCCCATCCATGATGATATCGGCCATCGCCGCCTCGCCCGCCAGCCGGATCGGGTGCCAGAACGGCGCGATCACCGTACCGGTGCCCAGCCGCACGTTTTTCGTGCGCCGGGCCAGATCGACAAGGTTCAACAGCGGGTTCGGCGCGATGGTGAAGTTCATGCCGTGATGCTCGCCCGTCCAGATGGCGTGCATGCCACCTTCATCGGCGATGCGGCACAGTTCGATCATCTCGTCGTAAAGCTGCTTCTGGTCCTCTTCGGCCGAAACGCGCTCCATATGGATGAAGAGTGAGAATTTCATCAGTTCTGTCCTTCCGCGATACGTTGCACGCGTCCCTGTTCATGTGTGCCGAAATAGATGCCGTAATTGCCCATGCGGGATTCTTCGGCGAGGCGCTGCAGCATCTGGCGCAGCGCAGGATCGGTCACATCGGCGACCCCTTCGGCGGTCAGTTCGACAAAGGCGCCCTTGGCGGTGCGGCCAAGGCTGGCCGGGCAGCGCAGCGCGATATGTTGCGTGCCAAGGCCCGCATCTTCGTACACCGCATAGATCGAGCCGGGTTCCGCCTTGACATCAAGGCTGGCGATCAGGCTGGCCAAGGCGGCATGAACACCTTCGCGCCCGACGCGCACCATCGGCACCGACAGACCGCCGCGCCCGTCATCGACCAGCAGCACCTGACCTTCGGCCTCCAGAATGGCCGAGATCACCACATCCGGCCCGGCGGGCAGTTGCGCCGTCGTGGCGGCGGGGGTGACATAGGCGCCGCGATGATAGCCAAGGCCGGGGGCGGCGCTGGCCTCGAACGCGCCGATGCGGCCCAGAAGAATGGTGTGGTCGCCCGCCGGAATGACCTGTTCCAGCGTGCAGTCGAACCATCCCGAAACCCCGGCAATCAGCGGAGACCCGACGGGTCCATGCCGCCAGTAGACACTGGCGAACCGATCCTCCGAAGGGCGCGCGAAGGTGGCCGACACATCCTTTTGCCCTTCGGACAGGATGTTCACGGCAAAGCCCTTGCCACTGACAAAGCTGTGCAGGTTGATCGAGCTGTTGGCGATCGACACCAGAAGCAGGGGCGGATCCAGCGACACCGAGGAAAACGAGTTCGCGGTAAAGCCAAGCGGCTTGCCGCTGGCATCCAGCGTCGTGACCACGGTCACGCCGGTCATGAAACAGCCGAAGGCGTCGCGCAGGGCGCGCGGGTCCAGCGGGGTTGGGTCAGTGGTCATGCCGCGATCTCCTTGATGGACAGCCAGCGTTGAAGTTCCGCAGAAACAGCTTCGGGTGCGGTCAGGTTGACCATGTGACGATGCCCGGTGATCACCACGGCCCGGCCTTTCGGGGCCATCGCGGCCATGGCTTCGGTCATGGCTGGGGTGGAATTGGCATCACCGTCCCCGGTCAGCACCAGCAGCGGGCAGCGGATTTCGCCCAGACGATCGGCATAGATGCCGTCGCCTTCGGCAAAGGCACGATAGGCCGCAGCATAGCCTGCGGGCGAGACTTTGCGCAGCCAGCCCGCCACCGCGTCGCGCAGGTCGGCCTGGTCCGGGCTGAACCAGCGGGCCAGCGGCGCCTCGATCCCGCCGGCACCGGCGGCGATTTCGGCGGCACGGGCCAGAACGGCGGCGCGGGCCGCAGGGCTGCGGCGATGCACGCCGTTCAGCAGGGCCGCGCGGCGCACCAGTTCCGGGTGTTCCACTGCCAGCCCGCCCGCGATCAGCGAACCCATGGAGTGGCCAGCCACCGATACCGGCCCCAGACCCAGCGCCTGAATGACACTCGCCGCCCAGGCGACATAATCGGGCAATTGCGGCTGACCGGGCAGCGGATCGCTGTCGCCATGGCCCGGCATATCAACTGCGATCACGCGATGATCCGTGGCCAGTGCGGCGATCTGTGGCGCCCATGCCTCGGCCCGCATGCCCACGCCGTGGATCAGCAGAAGCGGTTCCCCCGCTCCTGCCTCGATCACGCGGACGGACAGGCCATCAGACAGACGCAGGGTTCGCGACATCATGGCCCAGATCCTTGAGGTCTTGATAGCGGTCGCCGATGCGGTGATGCGGGCGCCCGCCCGTTGACGCGCCAAGCGCCACGACGATCTCGTCGGCGGCGGGGGCGTCGGGGATCGAGAAATGGATGGTCTGGTAATGCGAGCGGCGGCCCTCGTCATGCTTGTCCATCAGCGGGATCATCACCGGGCAGTTGGCCGGGCCACGCACATTGGTGAAGGCCAGATAGGTCTTTGCCCCCAGCGCCTGACGGTAGTGGTTGCCAAAGCGCAGCGTGTGGATCAGCGCGTTGGCGTGTTCCAATTCGCCATCCAGCCCGACGACCGCGGCCTTGCCATAGCCTTCCACCGCATCGGCGCCGCCTGCGGCTTCCAGGATCATCGCGGTCAGAAGCTGCCCCAGTTCGGGGGCGACGGCGTGGATCATCGGCTTCAGATCCTCGACGAAGCCTTGCCCGGCCCAGGGGTTTTTCAGCACCGCTGCCGCCGTGATCAGCTTCAGGGGTTTGGGGGCGGCGCGGCCGCCTTCGATCAGCGTTGTCTCGATGGTGGTGAAGGTCTTGCGAATCTGTGCCGACATTGGGGTTCTCCAGTTCATTAATGGTATGTTGGTATACCATATGGTCACATGTCAAGTCGAACTTGATTTACCGGAATCCACCGCCTATCCTGCAGCCATGGACCAGACACATGACACCGATCTGCGGATCGACCATTCGCCCACGACACTGCGGGAACTTGCGGTGGATCGCTTGCGGCAAGCCATCATCTCGGGCCGGTTCAGCGGCGGCGAGCGTCTGGTTGAACGCACGCTATGCGACCAGCTCGGCGTATCACGCTCGGTCGTGCGCGAGGCGATCCGCTATCTGGAGGCGGAAGGGCTGGTGGAAACGCTTGCCCGCAGCGGTCCGATGGTGGCAAAGCTGGACTGGGCGCGCGCGCGCCAAGTCTATGATATCCGTGGTCTGCTGGAGGCCGAGGCTGCTTCTGCCTGTGCCAGGCTGGCGGATGACGGGGTGAAAGCGCGTCTGCATGCCGCGCTGCGCACCCTTGAGGCGGCATTCACCGATGCTGACCCAAGCCGCCTTTATCACGCGACAACAAAGTTTTACGAAGTGATCTTCACGTCGGCGGGCCATGACATCGCGTGGGAGATCGTGCAGCGCCTGAACAGCCGGATTTCCCGGCTGCGTGCCCTGACACTGGCAACCACGGATCGGCGGGTTTCTGGCCCGGCCCATATGGCGCGCATCTGCGAGGCGATCTGCAACAATGACGCCCCTGCGGCAGCCAAGGCAGTGCGCGTGCATCTGGCCGATGCGGCCGAAATCGCCCGAATGCTCCTGGAAAAAGAGACGTAAGGGCAGCCTTATCGCCGCCACCCATGTGCCCCAAGCACCGGCGCGGACCTTCGGCCTTGGCGCGTAGATCCAGATCAGGACCGGCGGCGCCTGGCACCCGTCAGAGTCTCGCCGGGGCTTTCGCCATAGGCCAGACGATAGGCCCCGGAAAACCGGCCAAGATGGGTAAAGCCGCAATCCAGCGCGATTGTAGTGACCGAATCCCCCGGCTGGGCGGCGCACAAACGGTCGCGCGCCCGTTCCAGCCGCATCCTGTTCAGCACGGTGCTTGGTTCCATCGCACGCGTTTCCATGAAGGCCAGTTGCAGACTGCGCAGACCAACGCCCACTTCACGGGCGATTTCGGCCATCGACAGCGGTTCGTCGCTGCGGGCGCGCATGATCTCTTCGGCCAGACGCACACGCCGCGCCGGGGCAGGCAGGGTGCGCAGTTCATCAAACGTCTGCACTGTCTCGACGACGATACCCCGAAGCAATTCGTTCACCAGTACCGCAAGAGCTGCAACGGCCTGCGAAGACACCGGGGGGGCGCCATCGTGGAAATGGCCGGTCACAAGATCCAGAAGATCGGACAGGCGCCGATAGCTGGGCGCCGAATTCAGGATTGGCAACCCGTCGGGCAGGCCCGGCAGATCGCGTTCGATGTCGTCAGCGATCTGCGCGCGCAGGTCGGCCCAGGGCGTCATAACGGCGCAGGCCCGGAACAGGCCGCCACCATCGGGCGCGTCAACCCGGGTGCGCCGCGCACCGGGCGCAACCAGAAGCCCGCCGCGCTGTGTCATCCGATACTCGGCAGCCGCGACCCGAAGCCGCAGGTGCCCGGCTCGTGGCATCAGCAGGGTGACAGCGGTTTCCTCTGCGACTTCGACGACATGCCCGGTCGATTGCACATGGCTGACGCGGGGCCCGTTGCGGCGCAACTCGGCGGTATCGACACGAATGCGGCCATTGCCCTCGGACAGCGCGAAGGCCCGTGTCTGATCAAACATGTTCGACGCGAAGGCTTTGCCGTGGCCATCGTCAGGGCCGTGCTGGGTTGTGCGGATCGAAAGCAAGGAATAGCTCCGCCAGAGACGTATTCGGGAAGGGACAATCTACCCAGAAGATAGCTTCGCGGGTTCAGAAGACGAGGGGGTTTTCCGCAGTTCGCGCAGAGCCTTGATCGACCGACCAGAAAATCCGCAACGATTGCCGTGTTTCGCATTCCGGATAGACGGAAAGGCGGGCCTGCGCGACTCTCAAGCGGAGCTTTTCATTCCACCGCCTGCAGATTGCTTTGGATGCGTTTCAGGCTACATGTCTACCTTACGGAGTGCTGATCCTGACTACCGCGACGCTGTGCCGCCAAGGCGCCCCGAGTCGGGCCGCGTCGATGACAAGGGCTGATGACGCCATGGCCGGAAACCCGCCACAGTTCTGCGCGCCTGTTGCCAAGGCGCGCAGGGCAGACCCTGAAACCTTGGAACAGAGCTGATGCCCATGCCCATGCGTATCCTTCGACTAGCCGCCATGGCACTTGCAGTGACTGCTTTCGCGCAGATCCCTTCGCCCACATCCGCGCAGACCACGACACAGAGGGTAACCTTCCCGACCGGGAAGGACAGCGGCACTGTGAAAGGGCGCATTGCCGGGGATGAGGCCATGCGTTTCACGCTCGGTGCGCGCGGGGGGCAGCGGATGATCGTCGAGATGACCACCTCCAACGCCTCTGCCTATTTCAACATTACCGCGCCTGGCGCGGCAGAGGCGCTGCATATCGGATCGGTTGCAGGCAATAACTTTGAGGGGCTTTTGCCCACGACCGGCGATTATACGGTCGAGGTCTATCTCATGCGCAATGCGGCCCGGCGGGGCGAGGCGGCGGATTTCGCGATCAGTTTCCGCATCGCTGCGGCAGCGGCAGCGGTGCAGTCCGATTTTGCGGATGGGCTGGCCGGGGGGCCGGACTATTGGGCGGTCAGCGGTTTGCCGCCGGGCGATCGGCTGAACCTGCGCGCCGGGCCGGGAACAGCGCAGCGCGTGCTGGGCAGCCTTGGCGAAGGAGAGGTGATCCGCAACCTTGGCTGTCGCATGGAGGGGGGCGGGCGCTGGTGTCAGGTCAGCACCTCTTATGGCACTGGCTGGGTGGCCGGGCGTTTTTTGCGCGAATCGTCGGCGCCGGGGGCCAATATAGCGCCACCCGCGCCGCTGCCTGCCGCCAAACCGGGCCAGCCTCGCGGCAATGGCGAGCCCTTCACCGCCATGGGCACGCTGCCCTGCGCCCGAGCCAAGGGCCAGCCGACGGGGCCATGCGCTTTCGGCGTGATCCGTCCGGCGCTTGGCGAGGCCAACCTCTGGATCGCCCATCCCCAAGGCGGTGAACGCTACATCCTGTTTCAGGACGGTGCGCCGGTGTTTACCGATGCTCAGGCCAAGATCCGGTTCGAGAGGGAGGTCGATCTTTACTTGATCCGCATCGGCGCCGAGCGTTTCGAGGTGCCGCGGGCCGTGATCTATGGGGGCTGACCCGGCCCGTCCTGCACCAAAGGTTGTTAACTGCCTCCGGTGCAGGCAGTTTTCACAGCCAGCCCAGCAGTTTCCACCACAGGAAATCCACCGGCACCAGGACCAGCAGCGTCAGTGCGGCCAGCGGCAGGGTGATGCGCAGCAGGTGGCCCAGCCGTTCGCCTGACAATTGCATCGCCACGACCAGCGGCCCCACCTGATAGGGAAACAGGACGGTGGAAAAGCCGATCACCTGTGTCATCAGCACGGCACGCAACCCGAAGCCTGATTGGGCTGCCAGATCGGGCGCCATCGGTGTCAGCACCGCCGGAACGCCGGGGACGGTGGCGATCAGCCCGGTCACCGTGGACATCACCGACAGCGCCATGAAGTTCAGCGCCTCCCGGCCCGGCTGCAAGGGCAGCATCCGCTCCAGCGTCTGGCCGATCATCGTGCCAAGGCCCGAGGCATTGACCAGCGCCCCAAGCGCCAGCGCGCCCGCCACGAACAGCAGCATCCCGAAATCGACAGAGGCCTTGAAGGCGGGCGGCTCGACCACGCCGATGCGCGGCAACAGCAGCACCACGGCGGTGGCCAGCCCGATCCAGGCGGGGTTGATGCCGTGCAGACTGTCGGTCATCCAAAGCGCAAGGGTGACCAGCAGCACCAGCCCCACGCGCCGTTGCATGGCGGCACTGGCGGGGGCGGCTGTGGCGGGCTGCGGCGCGGCGGCATCGCGGCGCACCGTATCCGGGAACAGGCGCAGCACCAGCAGCACGGTCAGCAGCGATTTCAGCAGGCCCAGAACCGGATAGTGCAGCAGCAGGTATTCGGTATAGCCGAAGCTGGCATGGTGGAGCGTCTCTGCCGTGCCGGACAGGATCATGTTGGGGATGTTGGAGGGCAGGATGGCAAAGCTGGGCATGTTGCAGCCCAAGGTCAGCACCACGGCAATGCCGATCCGCCCGTTGGCGCCTTTGCCAAAGCCGCAGCGATCTGCCAATGCCATGCCGATGGGCAGCAGCACGACCGCGCGCCCCACCGAGGATGGCATCAGGAACCCCAGCGCCATGGCGACACCCATCAGCCCGCCGATCAGCCGCGGATAGCTGCCGGTCAGCAGCGGCGCCATGACGCTAGCCAGCCGGTCGCCCAGACCGGACCGGCTGATCGCCGCGCCGATCACGAAGCCCGAAACGATCAGCCAGACCGCCGCCGAGCCGAACCCGGCAAACACCAGCTCTGGTGTGGCCAGACTGAAGATCAGCGTCAGGGCGAACAGCAGCAGGGTGGCCAGATAGGGCGGCACGGCGCCCGTGCTCCACAACAGCAGTGTCACGAAGACGATGCCAAAGATGCGCGCCTGTGCCGGGTCAAACCCCGCAGGCGGCACCAGCGCCAGCCCAAGGGCCAGCGCGATCAGCCCGCCGATGATGATCTGTTTCGTGTGCTGGATGCCCGTCATGGCCCTCGTCGCTCCTGTTTGATCCTGTGGCAAGACTGTAGCGCGGTGGGGGAAAATGCGTTAGACCGCCATGATGACAACAGATGTCGATAACACGCCAAACTTTGATCCCAGCGCGGTGGCCTTTGTCCGCGACCCGGCGCGCCCGGTGTTGACCCATGCGCGGCTGTTGCAGGCGGGGGCGGCGGTGACGCCGCATCACCACCCGCGGGGGCAATTGCTGTGGGCGGTGCAGGGGGTGTTGCGGGTGATCAGCGAAAGCTCGGTCTGGATCGTACCGCCCAGCCATGCGGTGTGGATTCCGGGGGGCACGCGGCATCAGGTGGTGACCGAAAGTGCGGCGCAGACCCGCAACCTTTACGTCGATCCCTCGCGCCCGATCCGTGACGCGGCGCAGGGGTGCGGCGTGCTGCACCTGACACCGCTGCTGCGCGAGGTGATCCTGCGGCTGGTCAGTGACGCCACCAAGGACAACACTGACCGTTACCAGCGTCTGTGCGAGGTGGCGCTGGACGAGATCGCCGCGCTGGAAACCGCGCCGCTTTGCCTGCCGGGCGGGCGTGACCCCAGACTGGTGCGCTTGACCCGCCATCTGGGCCAGAACCCCGCCGATCCCCGCCCGCTGACCGCACTTGCCGCTCTGGCTGGGGCCAGCCCACGCACGATGGAGCGGCTGTTCCGGCAGGAAACCGGCCTCGCCTTCCGACAGTGGCGCAGCCAGTTGAAGTTGCTTGCGGCAATCGAACGGCTGAGCCATGGCGAAAGCAGCACCGCCATCGCCTATGCGCTGGGCTATAGCAGCCCCAGCGCCTTTGTTGCGGCGTTCCGCCAGCATTTTGGCAGCCCGCCGCAAAGCTTTCTGGCTGGCTGAGCTACACGCCAGACGCACCCGATGCGGGGCGCGTCTGGCAAAGGTTCAGGCCTCCATCGCTTCCAACTCGTCGATGAAGCCTGCGATCATGCTCAGCCCCTTGTCCCAGAAGGTCGGGTCCGAGGCGTCAAGCCCGAAGGGGGCCAGCAGTTCCTTGTGGTGCTTTGATCCGCCTGCTTTCAGCAGGTCGAAATACTTTTCTTCAAAGCCCGGCAGGCCCGAGGCATAGACGGCATAAAGCGCATTCACCAGACCGTCACCAAAGGCATAGGCATAGACGTAGAAGGGCGAATGCACGAAATGCGGGATATAGGCCCAGAAGGTCTCATACCCGTCCATGAACTCGAAGGCATCGCCCAGGCTTTCGGCCTGAATGCTCATCCACAGGGCGTTGATGTCATCGGGGGTCAGCTCGCCTTCGGCCCGTGCGGCGTGCAGTTTGCATTCGAAATCATAGAAGGCGATCTGGCGGACGACGGTGTTGATCATGTCCTCCACCTTGCCGGCCAGCAGGGTCTTGCGTTCGGCGGGGGTCTGCGCGCCGTCCAGCAGCTTGCGAAAGGTCAGCATTTCGCCGAACACGCTCGCCGTTTCGGCCAGCGTCAGCGGGGTGGAGGACAAAAGCTCGCCCTGCGCCGCCGCCAGCCGCTGGTGGACGCCGTGGCCCAGCTCATGCGCCAGCGTCATCACGTCGCGCGGTTTGCCAAGGTAGTTGAGCATCACATAGGGATGCACGGTGGTGACGGTGGGATGGGCAAAGGCGCCCGGCGCCTTGCCGGGCTTCACGCCCGCGTCAATCCAGCCCTTGGTGAAGAAGGGTTCGGCCAGTTCCGCCAGTTTTGGCGAAAACGCGGCATAGGCGCCCGACACGGTGGCGCGGGCGGTTTCCCAATCCACGATTTTGGGCGCTTCGATCGGCAGGGGCGCGTTGCGGTCCCAGACCTGCAGTCTGTCCAGCCCCATCCATTTCGCCTTCAGCCGGTAATAGCGATGGCTCAGCTTCGGATAGGCGGCGACCACGGCATCGCGCAGCGCCTGCACCACCTCGGGTTCCACATGGTTGGATAGGTGGCGCCCATGCTGCGGCGTGGGCATCTTGCGCCAGCGGTCGTGGATTTCCTTTTCCTTGGCCAGCGTGTTGTGCACACGGGCAAACAGCTTGATATGCTTGTCGAACACGGCGGCCAGCGCGCGGGCGGCGGCTTCGCGTTTCGTGCGGTCGGTATCGGTCAGCAGGTTCAGCGTGGATTCAAGGTTCAGCTCTTCCGCCTCGCCTTCCACCGTGAACATCAGCCCGGCCATGGTTTCGTCGAACAGCTTGTTCCAGGCGCTGGCACCGACCACCGATTCATCATGCAGGAACTTTTCCAGTTCGTCCGACAATTGATGCGGGCGCATGGCGCGCATCCGCTCGAACACCGGCTTGTAGCGGGCGAGATCGGCATTGGCGGCCAGCAGGCCATCAAGATGCGCATCCTCCAGCCGGTTGAACTCCAGGCTGAAGAACACCAGCGGGGTGGTGAAGGTGGTTATACGGTCCTGCACATCGGCCATGAACTTGGCGCGCTCGCTGTCCATGGTGTTCTGGTAATAGCGCAGGCCCGCGTAAGACATGATCCGCCCGGCGATCACGTCGATCTGCTCATAGGCCAGCACACAGGCCAGCAGCCCGGCGGCGTCAAGGCTGGCCAGCTTGCCCTCGTAGGTCAGCGCGAAATCGGCGCAGGCTTTTTCCAGCCAGGCCATGTCGCGGGTCAGTTCGGGGGCATCGGGGGCGGGGTAGAGATCGGTCAGATCCCAATCCGGCAGGGCGCCAAGCGGGGCTGCGCCTGCGCCTGACATGGCGGCGGCGTCGAAGACGGGGCGGGGAACGGAAACGGGCATCAGGAACCTCCGGCAATGCTTTGGCCACAGATAGGCAGTCGAAGGGCGGCGGCGCAAGCCCGTGCGGGTGGGCATGGGGCGCAAGCGGATGTGATCTGCCGCCGCCGTGATGCGGTTGCGCTGGGGGAGGCAAGGCCGAAAGACGCGGCATTTCTGGCCTTGCAGGGCTGTCGGATCGACCGGTCAGGGCAGGAGAGACCGATGTTGACGCCTGAAGTGCCTAAATTTCGGGCAACAGGCGAGATTGTAATCATTCTTCTGCCCCTTGCGCCGCAAACATCGGCGTCTCCGCTTCCCTCTGCCGGAACGCACTGATTAACTGGCCTCAAGCAAGACCGTGGGGGGTGGCTTCAGGTGACGAGCTATTTCAACGAAATGTATCAGGATGGTGCAGTCCGGGCGCCTTATGCGCGCCTTGAAGACTGGATGCGCACCATGCCTGCCGAATTCAGGCAGATGAAGCAGGCCGAGGCCGAGGCGCTGTTCCGGCGCATCGGCATCACCTTCGCCGTCTATGGTGAAGGCGGTGACCCGGATCGCCTGATCCCCTTCGACATGTTCCCGCGCGTGTTCACCGCGACGGAATGGGGCAAGCTGGAACGCGGCATCAAGCAGCGCGCCCGCGCGCTGAACGCCTTTCTCGTCGATGTCTATGGCCGGGGCGAGATCGTGCGGGCCGGGCGAATCCCGGCGCGGCTGGTCTATCAGAACGAGGCTTACGAGAAAGCCGTGGTGGGCTTTGTGCCGCCGAAAGGCGTTTATAGCCATATCGTCGGCATCGACCTCGTGCGCACCGGGGCGGAAGATTTCTTCGTGCTGGAGGACAACTGCCGCACGCCATCGGGCGTGTCTTACATGCTGGAAAACCGCGAAATCATGATGCGGATGTTCCCGGACCTGTTCCGCGAAAACCGCATTCAGCCGGTGGACAGCTATTCCGACCGGCTGCGCCGCACGCTGGCCTCTGTCGCCCCCGCCAAATGCCGGGGCGAGCCGACGGTGGTGCTGCTCACACCCGGCCATTTCAACAGTGCCTATTACGAACACAGCTTCCTCGCCGACCTGATGGGGGTCGAACTGGTCGAGGGGCAGGATCTGTTTGTGGAAGGCGAATATTGCTGGATGCGCACGACCGAAGGGCCGAAGCGCGTGGATGTGATCTATCGCCGGATCGACGACGCCTTCCTTGATCCGCTGTGCTTCAACCCGTCTTCCATGCTGGGCGTGCCGGGGCTGATGGATGTCTATCGTTCCGGTGGCGTGTCAATCTGTTCGGCGCCGGGGGCGGGGGTAGCTGACGACAAGGCCGTCTATACCTATGTGCCCGAAATGGTGCGCTTCTATCTGGGGGAAGAGCCGCTGTTGCAGAACGTGCCCACCTGGCAATGCGCCAAGGCGGATGATCTGAAATATGTGCTCGACAAGATGGAAGAGCTGGTCGTGAAAGAGGTGCATGGCTCGGGCGGATACGGGATGCTGGTCGGACCGAAGTCCAGCAAGGCCGAGGTGGAGGCCTTCCGCCACAAGGTCATGGAAGACCCCGACAACTATATCGCCCAGCCGACGCTGGCGCTTTCGACCACGCCGACCTTCGTGCAGGAAGGCATAGCCCCCCGCCATGTGGACCTGCGGCCCTATTGCCTTGTGGGGGAAAGCATCGACCTCGTGCCCGGCGGGCTGACGCGCGTCGCGCTGAAAGAGGGCAGTCTTGTCGTGAACTCGTCGCAGGGCGGGGGCGTCAAGGATACCTGGGTGCTGGCGGAGTAAGACCATGCTGAGCAGAACCGCAGACAACCTCTATTGGATCGCCCGCTACATGGAGCGTGCCGACATCGCGGCCCGCCTGTTGGAAGTGGGCTCGCGCATCTCGCTTTTGCCGGGGGTGCAGGGCTATCGCAGCGAATGGGATAGCCTTTTGCAGTCCTCGGGTACGGCCGACGGGTTCGCCAAGAAATATGGCGATCCGGTGCAGCGCAACATCGAAAGCTATCTGTTCTTTGACCGCGACAACCCCTCGTCGGTGGCCAGTTGCATCACGGCGGCGCGCGAAAACGCCCGCATCGTGCGCACGGCGCTGACAAGCCAGGTCTGGGATGCGCTGAACACCGCGTTTCAGGAATTGCGCCAGCTGGAACGCACCCCGCGCAGCGAGCTGGAACTGTCGCTGCTGACGGATTGGGTGATGCGCCACGCGGCCATGGTGCGCGGCGCCATAGACGCAACGCTGCTGCGCAATGACGGCTACAACTTCCTGAACATCGGCTATTATCTTGAACGCGGCGACAACACTGCGCGGCTGATGGATGTGAAATATTATGTCCTGTTGCCACGGGTGGATTTCGTGGGGTCTGGGCTGGACAATTATCAATGGGCGACCTTGCTGCGCGCCATGGGGGCGCAGCGCGCCTTCCACTGGGCCTATGGCGGCGAGGTGACGGCGGCGAAGATCGCGCATTTCCTGATCCTCAATCCGCAAAGCCCGCGCTCGCTGATCACCTGTGTCGCAGGCACCAATGCCCACCTGGCGCGTCTGGCCAAGGCCTATGGCCGCGCGACGCTGGCGCAATCGAAGGCGGCCGCGATTCTGGCAGAGCTGGAGACGACGACAGTGGATGCGATCATAGACGAGGGACTGCACGAGTTTCTGTCGCGCTTCATTGGCGAATCGGCTGTGTTGGGCCATCTGATGCATGAATGTTATCTGAGCGGGGATGTGCGCTGATGCGGCTGATCGTCGATCATGTGACGCGGTACACCTATGATGTGCCGGTACGCGGTGTGGTGCAAAGCCACCGGCTGACGCCTTCGGCCTTTGACGGGCAGACGGTGCTCGAATGGTCGGTTGAGGTCAGCGACGGGATTCCGGGCGGTGTGTTCCGCGATGGGGCAGGGGATCGGGTGCAAAGCTGGTCGGTTCAGGGACCGGTCAGCGAGATTCTGGTGCGGGTGCGTGGCACGGTGGAAACCGTCGATCTGGCCGGGGTATTGCGCGGGCACCGCGAGGTCGCCAAGCCCGAAGTCTATATGCAGGAAACCGCACCCACCCGCGTCGATACGGCGTTGATCGAGCTGTCCAAGGCCGCAGAGGGGGCGGCTAATCAGCTCGACGCGGCGCACAAGCTGTCAGACGCGGTGGCCGAGGCGATTGCCTATCGGCCCGGGGCGACCACGGCACACACCACGGCGGCAGAGGCGCTCGCTCTGGGCGAGGGGGTCTGTCAGGACCACGCCCATGCGCTGATCGCCTTGGCGCGGCATATTGGCATCCCGGCGCGCTATGTTTCGGGCTATCTTTTCGCCGATGGGGACGGGAAACAGCATGAAGCGGCCCATGCCTGGGCCGAGCTGTGGATGCCGGGGCTGGGCTGGGTCGGCTTCGATCCGGCGAATCGCTGCTGCCCGGACGAACGTTATATCCGGCTGGGATCGGGGCTGGATGCCCTGAACGCAGCGCCGATTCGCGGCACGGCACGGGGGCAGGGGCAGGAAAGCCTCGACGTGACGGTTGCGGTTGTCGCAGCGCAGCAATAGTGTTGCGCGACACAGCCGAAACGGAACTTGAAATGACCTATTGCGTGGGCCTGTTGCTGAATGAAGGCATGGTATTGCTGTCCGATACGCGGACCAATGCCGGGCTCGACAATATCTCGACCTATCGCAAGATGTTCACGTTCGAGGAACCGGGCGAGCGGGTGATCTGCATCATGACGGCCGGCAGCCTGTCGGTGACGCAGACCACCATCGCCCGCCTGCGCGAGGCGATGGAGGATCCCGACGCCGACGGCGAAACCTCGATCATGAAGGCGCCGACCATCCTCAAGGTGGCCGAGATCGTCGGCAACATGCTGGCCGAAGTGCGCACCGAGATCGGCGAGAAGATGAGCGCGCAGAAGCAGAGCGCCTCGGCCACGATGATCGTGGCAGGGCAGCGCAAGGGCGGCGCGATGCGGTTGTTCCTGATCTATCCCGAAGGCAATTTCATCGAGGCGACCGAGGACACGCCGTTCCTGCAGATCGGCGAGCACAAATACGGCAAGCCGATCCTCGACCGGGTGGTGCGGCCGGATACCTCGATCCTTGATGCGCAGAAGGCAGTGCTGCTGAGCATGGATTCGACGCTGCGTTCGAACCTGTCGGTGGGTATGCCGCTGGATATGGCCGTGATCGCACGGGATGCCTGTCAGGTGACGATGCGGCGGCGCATCGAGGCGGGTGATGAGCAGTTCCGCGCGATGAGCGAGGCCTGGTCGCGGGCGCTGCGTGACGGGTTCACCCAGATTTCTCTGTAACGCCAATCAACCGGAACGCGGCCCTTTGGGCCGCGCGTTCGATTTGTCTCGCCTGCGCGGCAAGGCCGCTTGGCTCGGGTGCCTCCGGCGGGGGGATTTTTACAAAGAAGAAGGCAGGGTGGCGTTGACGAACAGGGTGATGGCGCTGTGGTGGAAGCGGTCGCGATGGGCCGGGGTTTCCATCATTACCTCATGTCGGGCGCGCAGATAGAGATCGAGTCTGGCGGTGCCCCAGTCGCGCAGGCGCTGGCGGATGGCGCGGGGGCAGATGATGCGTTCGGTGCTGCCCAGGGCGATCAGGGCGGGGACGGGCGGGCTGGGCAGACGCGCGAGGGCCTTCAACTCGGTAAAGGCAGCGTGCAGCCAGGTCAGCGACGGGCCGCCGAGCGCCAGATCGGGGTGTGCCGTCAGGTGCTGGCGCATCCAGTGATACATGTCCGGGTCGCGGGTCAGCAGGTTGCCGCGGAACGGCGCGTGCAGCACATAGCTGAGGCGCGTGGTGGTGGGCGTGAGGCGGTGGCCCTGGCCCGACTGATGGGCGAGGCGCGACAGGGTGACGGCAAGGGGCTCTACCGTCGGGAACAGCTTGATCCCCCACATCGGGGCGGAAAAGACCGCGCTGCGGAAGGGCAGGCCGTCCTGCAGGCTGCGCAGGGCGATGCAGCCGCCCATGGAATGGCTGAGCAGGTGGAAGGGTTCGGGCAGGCCCCGGGTGTTGGCAAACTGCAGAAGGCTGCGCACATCCTGCTGGTATTCCGCGAAGTCCGTCACATGGCCCAGCGCCGGATCGGGGCCATTGCGGTCCGAAAGGCCCTGGCCGCGCCAGTCCAGCGTGGCCACCTGCCAGCCGGCACGGGTCAGGGCGATGGCGGTCGGCCCGTATTTCTCGATATATTCGGACCGACCGTTGAACAGGAAGACGGTGCCGCGCGCCGGGCCGCAGGCGGGCCAATGTGCCAGGCGCAGACGGGTACCATCCTCGGCCTGCGCCCAGACCGCATGGCCCCCATCGGGACCCTGTGCGGCATCGGCATGGAACGGCGCGGGCTGCATCAGCCGAGGGCGGCGCCCAGTTGCATGGCCAGACCCATATTGCCCTCGACCGCCAGCTTGCCGGTCATGAAGGCGGCGGTCGCGTTCATCTCGCCCTCCAGAATGGCGCGGAACACCTCGGCCTCGGCGGTCAGCGTCACATCTGCGGGTTCATCGGCGGCGCGCACACCTGCGGCGTCGATCATGATCGCGCCTTCACCGGGGATCACGAATTTCGCCACGCCGTCAAAGCCTGCAACCTTGGCCGACAATGCCGCGACGGCGGCGGTGATGACTTCGCTCATGCTGGTTCCTTTGTTCCCTGAAACGTGAGCAGAGGGTTATGGCAATTCGCCCCCTCTGCGATACAGTGAAGATATGAAAGCAGCGTTTCCTTTCCACAATCTTGTCGTGGCGGCAGTTCTGGCCTTTGCCCTGTGTGACGCTGCGGCCATGGCGGCGACACCCGAGGAAACCGCACAGCTTGACGCGCTGTTCGCCGAATTGCAGGCCGAGGAGGCCCCGCAGGCCGAACGGGCCGAGCGGGAGATCTGGCGGATCTGGTCACATTCCGGTTCGCCCGCGATGGACCTTTTGCTGGAACGCGGGCGCAAGGCGATGGAACAGGGCGATCTGGAGGCGGCGGTGGCGCATTTTTCCGCGCTGATCGACCATGCCCCCGATTTCGCCGAAGGCTGGAACGCGCGCGCCACGGCCTGGTTCAACATGGGGCGCTATGGCCAGTCGGTGGCGGATATCCAGCACACGCTGGCGCTCAATCCCCGGCATTTCGGGGCAATGGCGGGGTTCGGGGTGATTCTCGAAACGCTGGAGAAGAAAGAGCAGGCGCTGGAGGTGTATCGGGCGGTGCTTGCTATACATCCCCACATGCAGTCGGTAAACGAGGCTGCAACACGCCTTGAAGCCGAACTGGCCGGGCAGGAACTCTGAAACGGCAGGCCCATGGCAGCGCAAGGACGGGTGACGGCGGTTCTCGGGCCGACGAACACCGGAAAGACCCATTACGCCATCGAGCGGATGCTGGGCCATCGCACCGGCGTCATCGGCTTTCCGCTGCGTCTGCTGGCGCGCGAGGTTTATGACCGTATCGTGAAGGCGCGCGGGCCGTCGGTGGTGGCGCTGGTGACCGGCGAAGAGCGCATCGTGCCGGAGCGGACGCAGTATTGGGTCTGCACGGTCGAGGCGATGCCGCAGGAGATCGGCGCCGATTTCGTGGCGATTGACGAGATCCAGTTGTGCGGCGACCCGGAGCGCGGCCATGTGTTCACCGACCGGCTGCTGCGCGCGCGCGGGCTGGTGGAAACCATGTTTCTGGGGTCCGATTCCATGCGCCCTGCCATCGCGGCGCTGGTGCCGGGCACGCAATTCGTGCGGCGCGACCGGTTTTCGACGCTGACCTATACCGGGTCGAAGAAGATCAGCCGGATGCCGCCGCGATCTGCCATTGTCGGGTTTTCGGTCGATGATGTCTATGCGATTGCCGAACTGATCCGGCGGCAGAAGGGCGGCTGCGCGGTGGTGATGGGCGGGCTGTCACCGCGCACCCGCAACGCACAGGTGGCGCTGTATCAGAATGGCGATGTGGATTATCTGGTGGCGACCGACGCCATCGGCATGGGCCTGAATCTGGACATCAAGCATGTGGCCTTTTCGGGCACTTACAAGTTTGACGGGCGGCGGATGCGCCCGCTGTTCCCGCATGAGATGGGCCAGATCGCAGGCCGTGCCGGGCGGCATATGGAGCCGGGTACCTTTGGCGTGACCGGCGATGCCAGCCCGCTGGACGACGATCTGGTCGAGGCGATCGAGGAACACCGCTTCGCCCCGGTGCGCAAGCTGATGTGGCGCAACGAGGTGCTGGAATTCGGTTCGGTTGCGCGGCTGATCGCCGCGCTGGAGGCGCCGACCAGCAACGAATGGCTGATGCGCACGCGCGAGTCGGATGACCTTCAGGCGTTGAAGGCGCTGTCGGAAATGCCCGACCTGCGTGACCGGCTGAAAACCCCGCAAGCGGTGAAACTGCTGTGGGATGTATGCCGCATCCCCGATTTCCGCTCCAACGGCGGCGCGGATCATGTGCAATTGCTGCAGCGGATGTTCGGATTCCTGCAGGATGGGCGGGTTCCCTCTGACTGGTTGGCGAAAGCTGTTGCACGGATTGATCTGTGCGACGGAGATATTGACGCGATCTCGAAACGTCTGGCCTATATCCGCACCTGGACTTACGTTGCGCAGCGCAAAGGCTGGGTTGAAGACGAAAGCCATTGGCGCGACGAAACGCGCGCTGTAGAAGACCGCCTGTCGGATGCGCTTCATGCGCGGCTGACGCAAAGATTTGTCGATCGGCGCACATCCGTGCTGATGCGCCGGTTGAAACAGAAGGAGAGCCTTGTGGCTGAGGTGAATGACAAGGGTGAAGTGACGGTCGAAGGCGAATTCGTCGGCCGTCTGGAAGGGTTCCGCTTCCGTCAGGATGCCTCGGCAACCGGCGAAGAGGCAAAGGTG
Source organism: Gemmobacter aquatilis (assembly GCF_900110025.1). Taxonomy (GTDB): domain Bacteria; phylum Pseudomonadota; class Alphaproteobacteria; order Rhodobacterales; family Rhodobacteraceae; genus Gemmobacter; species Gemmobacter aquatilis. The sequence continues at coordinate 74,519 of NZ_FOCE01000004.1, forward strand.
ATGCGGCAGGCGGCGTTTCAGGCGCTGCGGCCCGAATTCCACCTGCGCGCGGATCGGTTCTACAATGCACCCGATACCGAGATGGATTTCACTGAACAGGGCGGCCTGATGTGGGGCGGTTCGGCGGTGGGCAAGCTTGTGGCAGGGTCCGAAGCGCTCAAGCCGCAGGTCGAGGCGTTTGTTGATGAAGAGGCCGGGCCGGATGTCACCGAAAAGGTGCGCCGCCGTCTGCAGCATTTCATCGACCGCAAGGTGGCCGCGCTTTACGAGCCGCTGCTGGCGCTGGGGCGCGATGAAAGCCTGCAGGGCCTGACCCGTGGCTTCGCCTTCCGGCTGGCCGAAGGGCTGGGCATCGTCACGCGCGAAAGCGTCGCAGATGACGTGAAGGCGCTGGATCAGGATTCGCGTTCGGCGCTGCGCAAGCATGGCGTGCGCTTCGGCCAGTATACGATCTTCATGCCGCTGTTGCTGAAACCCGCACCCACCCGGCTGCGGCTGGTGCTGTGGTCGCTGGCCAAGGGCCTGCAGGAATTCCCCGAAAGCCCGCCGCCCGGCCTTGTCACCATCCCGAACATCCCGGATGTGCCGAAGGATCATTACACGCTGGCGGGCTATCGCCCGGCGGGCACCCGTGCCATCCGCATCGACATGCTGGAACGTCTGGCCGATCTGCTGCGCGCCAAGGACAGCCGCACCGGCTTTGAAGCCACGCCTGACATGCTGTCGATCACCGGCATGACGCTGGAACAATTCGCCGATCTGATGGGCGGGCTGGGCTACAAGGGCGAAAAGGCCGAACGGGCGAAGGTGCGCGTCGTGGAACTGCCGAAACCTTCGGACAGTGCGGCACCGATCCCGGAAGAGGTGTCGGTTCTGGCGCCCGTGCCGGAAGAGCCGGTGGCCGAAGGTGCCGAGGCGCCAGCGCCCGAGATGGAAACCTATTACACCTTCACCTGGGCCCCGCGTCCGCGTGGCGGGGAACGCGGTCCGCGCCGCGAAGGGCAGGGGCAGGGCAACCGCGCTCCGCGTCCTGAAGGCCAGCCGCGTGGCGAAAACCGGGGGGAAAACCGCGGTGAGCGTCCGAACCGTGGCCCGCGCCCGGACCGCGCCGCCGAGGGGGCCAAGCCCGAAGGCGAGCGCGCCCCGCGCCCCGAAGGCGGCAAGCCGCGTGAGGACCGTCCGCGCCATGAAGGTGGCAAGCGCGACGACCGCAAGGGCGGCAAACCCGAACGCGGCGGCAAGGATCAGGGCCACAACAAGGCCAAGTCCTTCGAGGCGCGTCCGCCGCGCGTTGAAAAACCGATCGACCCTGACAATCCCTTTGCGGCGCTGTTGGCTCTGAAGGGCAAAGTCTGATTGGCGAAGTATCGGGCAGAGACGGCATCCAAGCCGGTGGCGGCGCCGCGCGTCACCATCCGGCTGGATAAATGGCTTTGGCAGGCGCGGTTCTTCAAATCGCGCCCCGTCGCCTGTGCGGAAATCGCCGAGGGCCATCTGCGGCTGAACGGCAATCGCTGCATGAAACCCGGCCATCAGGTGGGCGAGGGAGACACGCTCACCTTCCCGCAAGGTGGCCGCATCCGTCTGATCCGCGTGCTGGAGATCGGCACGCGGCGCGGCCCCGCCGCCGAGGCGCAGCGGCTCTATCTGGATCTGGACCCGCAGCCCGGCGGGATCGACGCCGAACACGCGGGCGAGTGATCGGGGCGGCTTGAATGATCAGGCAGCTTGGACTAACTGAACGGCAGCAACTCAAGACCGGGGCCGAACCATGACCTATGTGGTGACCGACAACTGCATCGCCTGCAAATACACCGATTGCGTGGAAGTCTGCCCGGTGGACTGCTTCTACGAAGGCGAGAATACGCTGGTCATCCACCCGGATGAATGTATCGACTGTGGCGTGTGCGAACCGGAATGTCCCGCCGATGCGATCCGCCCCGATACCGAGCCGGACATGGACAAATGGGTGGAGTTCAACCGCAAATATGCGGAGCTTTGGCCGGTCATCACCCAGAAGCGCGACCCGCTGCCCGATGCCGCCGAACATGACGGCGAAAAGGACAAGCTGACCAAGTATTTCTCGCCCAATCCGGGCGAGGGCAGCTGAAGGCAGTGCTGATTCGCCTGAATTTCGGGTGACGCTGCGGAAACTGTGCAAGGAACATGCGAATTTTGCATGGCGGCACATCTTTGCCGCATGACGCGCCGGTTGGAATCAGGCCGATTTTGTGTTATCAAGTCGTCATAAAACAATGCTGGATGCCTGACCGCCGCCTCAGGATTGCTCGCCTGGGACGGATATTCTTGTGACAGATCGCCCTCTCCGCTGGATACCTTGGTGTCCGGTCGGGGCATTTGTCGTCTGATGACGGGGGCTCGGCGCATGAGGAAGCTGCTGGAATGACCAAAACCAAGAAGCCCGAGTTCCGCCCCAACGAATTCGTCGTCTATCCGGCCCATGGTGTGGGCAAGATCATCTCGATCGAAGAGCAAGAGATCGCAGGTATTCATCTGGAGCTTTTCGTCATCTCCTTCGAGAAGGACAAGATGACGCTCCGCGTGCCCACGCACAAGGCGACGGAAATCGGGATGCGCCAGCTTTCCACCCCCGATGTGGTGAACAAGGCGCTGGACACGCTGAAGGGCAAGGCCCGGGTGAAGCGGGCCATGTGGTCGCGCCGGGCGCAGGAATATGAACAGAAGATCAACTCGGGCGATCTGCTGTCGATTGCAGAGGTCGTGCGCGACCTGCACCGCACCGACGATCAGCGCGAACAAAGCTATTCCGAGCGTCAGCTGTACGAAGCGGCGCTGGAGCGTCTGACCCGCGAAGTCGCCGCCGTATCGGGCGCAGACGAGGCGCAGGCGCAAAAGACCGTCGATTCGGTGCTGACCTCGCGCGCCGCCTGATCGCAGGCCAAATGGATAAAAGGGCCGCCTTAGGGCGGCCCTTTTGCATCAGATCAGGCTGGCAAAGGCGGCCAGCGCCGCCAGATCCGCCAGTTGCTGCGATGCCCCCAGAATGTCGCCGGTCTGCCCGCCGATCTTGCGCTGTGCCAGCAGCGCCAGCACCAGCGTGGCCGCCGCCACCGCCAGCACCGCCGCCAGCGCCCCCAAACCCCCCGTCAGCAGGGCCAGCACCGCGGCAACCCCTACCGCCGCCGCCGCCGCATCCTGTGACGGCCGCCCGACCGACGCGCTTAACCCGCTGCCGCGCGCATTGGCCATGCCCGCCATCAGCACCGCCATCGGCGCCCGGCTCAGTGCCGCTGCCGCCAGCAGGGCCGGCCAATGCCCCGCCGCCAGCAGGGCCGACACCGCAGACCAGCGCGCGAGTGTCACCAGCAGCAACCCCATCACCCCATAGCTGCCGATATGGCTGTCCTTCATGATTTCCAGCCGCCGCGCTTTCTCCCATCCGCCCCAAAGCCCGTCGCAGGTGTCTGCCAGCCCATCCTCGTGCATGGCGCCGGTGGTCAAGGTGCCCATCCCCAGCGCCAGTGCGGCGGCCAGTCCGACCGGCAGGCCAAGCACCAGCGCCAGCTGAGCCACTGCCACCGCCAGCCCTCCCAGGATCAGCCCCGCCACGGGCCAAGCCCAGACGGCGGGCGGGCTGGGGAAGCTGGCCGGAGGCGGCAGCGGCACCCGGCTGAGCAGGCTCAGCCCCGCGCGCAGATCACACATCAGGCGCGACGCGATGTCGCCGGGGTCGGTCGTGCGCATCTGGATGCCCTTTCCGGGATGGTTTCCGCCGTCGAATATCGGTAGCCAAGGTGCAACCAAGGTTCAATCGAGGACATGCCGATGCCTGCGCCTTTCTCCTCCCTTTCCGACTTCCGTGCCGTTCTGCAAGCGCTGCCGCGCAGCGATGCGCAGGCCGAGGCGGCGGCGCGTGACCGCAACGGGCAGTTGACCAAACCGCCCGGCGCGCTGGGGCGGCTGGAGGATCTGGCGATCTGGTATGCGGGCTGGCGCGGCACTGGGCGCCCGGTGCTGGAACGCCCGCAGGTCATTGTTTTCGCAGGCAACCATGGCGTCACCGCGCGCGGTGTGTCGGCCTTTCCGGCCGAGGTGACGGTACAGATGGTCGCCAATTTCCGCGCGGGCGGGGCGGCGATCAACCAACTGGCCAAGGCTTTCGGCGCCACGATGGCGGTGCACGAGCTGGAACTGGATCGCCCGACCGCCGATTTCACCACCGCCCCGGCGATGAGCGAAGCAGAGCTGGTTGCCGCACTGGCTGTGGGCTGGCAGGCGGTGGACCCCGACGCCGATCTTCTTGTGGTGGGCGAGATGGGCATCGGCAACACCACCCCCGCCGCCGCCATCGCCTGCGCGCTGTTTGGCGGCCAGCCGGGCGAATGGACGGGGCGGGGCACCGGCGTCGATGACGCCGGGTTGGCGCTGAAGACGCAGGTCGTGGCCGAAGGGCTGGCATTGCATCCCGACCGCGACCCGCTGGAGGTGCTGCGCTGCCTTGGCGGGCGTGAGATTGCCGCCATGGCCGGGGCGATTGCCCGGGCGCATCAGGCGCGGATTCCGGTGATTCTGGACGGGTTCATCTGCACGGCGGCGGCGGCGGTGCTGGCATTGGCGGCAGAAGGCGCGCTGGATCACTGCGTGGCGGGCCATGCCAGCGCCGAGGCGGCGCATCGCACGCTGCTGTCGAAGCTGGGCAAGGCGCCGTTGCTGGAACTCGGTCTGCGGCTCGGCGAAGGCTCGGGGGCGGCGCTGGCCATCGGGGTGCTGAAGGGCGCGGTGGCCTGCCATTCCGGCATGGCGACCTTTGCCGAAGCGGGCGTTTCGGACGGCTGAGCAGGGCAAGGCGGTGGGCGCAGGCGCCCCCTCTGGGCTTTCAGCCCGCCCCGACGGAATTGGCCAACGCGACGGCAGGCAAGCGCGTCACTGCGCGGCCTTGTCGGCGCCGATCTCGTCCTGATCGTCCAGCAGGGCGGTGCGCAGATCCTCGTCCAGCTGGCGGGCGCGGGCGACATAGGCGGGGTTGTCGTGGACGGGCTTTCCCGGCTCCCATAGCTCTGCCAGATCGCGCATCGCCGCGCGATCAACCTTGAAATAGGTCTGGCTCAGCTTGGCGGCCTCGTATTCGGTAAAGCCCATGTTTTCCAGAACATAGCGCCCCGCGCGGATCGAGCTGTCGAAGGTTTCGCGCACGATGTCATCCGCCCCGGCGCGGTAAAGCTCGTAGACATGCACCCGGTCATAGGCGCGGGCGACGATATGCAGATCGGGCCGGGACTTGCGGGCAAACTGCACGATCTGCGTGGCGCGGGCGGCATCGTCTACGGCCACGACAAGGATCTGCGCGCTGGCCAGCCCTGCCGCCAGCAGCAGATCAGGGCGGGCCGGGTCGCCGTAAAAGCCCTTGATGCCAAAGCGGCGCATCCGCTCCACCGCTGCGGCATCGGCATCCAGCACCACGGTCTGCAGCCCGGCAGATCGCGCCATCCGGTTCACCACCTGCCCGAAGCGGCCGATCCCGGCGATGATCACCGGGCCCTTCTCGTCGATTTCATCGGGGGTGCGGTCGCTGTTGCGGGCATTGTGGTGGTGCGACAGGCGTTCATACAGCAGGAACAGCAGCGGCGTCAGCAGCATCGACAGGCTGATGACCAGCAGGGCACGTTGCGCCACTGGCTCGGGCAGGATGCCTTGCGTCAGCGCGAAGCTGACGATCAGGAAACCGAACTCGCTGCCCTGTGCCAGACCGAAGGTGAACAGCATCCGGTCGCGCCCGCGCAGACGGAAGATCCGCGCCAGCGTGTACAGCACCAGCGCCTTGGCGGTGATCAGCCCCAGTGTCAGCGCAAGGATGCGTGGCGCCTGTGTCGCAAACAGCGAGATGTCGATACTGACGCCGACCGTCATGAAGAACAGCCCCATCAGGATGCCCTTGAACGGTTTGATATCCGCCTCGATCTGGTGGCGGAACTCCGAATTGGCCAGCACCACCCCGGCGATAAAGGTGCCAAGCGCGGGCGACAGGCCCACCAGCATCATCAGAAAGGCAATGCCCAGCACCATCAGCAACGAGATGAAGGTGCCCATTTCCGGCAGGCGCGAGGCATGGACAAAGCGGAACACCGGGCGGGTGAGGAAATGCCCGGCCAGCACGATGCCCGCCACGATGGAAAGGGTCAGCCCGGTCACCGCCCAGCCGGGCAGCGATTGTACCAGCGACAGCAGCGGCTCTGCCGCACCCTCGGTTGCCGGGGGCTGGATCGCCCGGGTGGCCAGCAGCGGAATCGCCGCCAGCATGGGCACCACAGCAATATCCTGCGACAGCAGCACGGCAAACACCGAACGCCCCCCCGCCGTGCGCATCAGGTTCTTCTCGCTCAATGTCTGCACCACGATGGCGGTGGAAGAGAGCGAGAACAGCAGGCCCAGCGTCACCGCTACCTGCCAGCGCCCGTCCATCGCCAGGACGATGGCGCCGATCAGGCTGGCTGACAAAGCCACCTGCAAGCCGCCCAAACCCAGCAGCCGGTGGCGCATCTCCCACAGGGTGCGCGGCTCCAGGTCGAGCCCGATCAGGAACAGCATCATCACCACGCCGAATTCGGCGAAATGCTGCAGGTCATGAGTTTCCGATCCGGCCAAGCTAAGGGCCGGGCCGAGCAGCAGTCCCGCCGCCAGATACCCCAGAACAGACCCCAATCCGGCCCGCACGGTCAGTGGCACGATCAGGACTGCAGCGCCCAGATAGACGCTGGCCTGAAGCAGAAAACTCTCCATGCGCCCCTTATCCGCATTGAGGCGGAGGCTGGCAACCGGGCAGGGTGGCAGAGGCGTAACAATATGACCCGATTTGCAACAATCGGTGTGCGCTGCCGTCAGCCGCGCGGCATGGCAAGGGTGACCATCCGGCCGCCCTTCTTGTAGCGCAACTCGTCATCTGTGATCGCGGCGATGGTGCCGCCGTCGATCCGGTCGCCGACGCGGACCTTCTTGTATTTTCCGGCCGAGGTGCGGATCAACGCATAGCGTTTGGCGGGCGTGCCATAAACACCGATCAGGTTGGTTTTTCCAAGGTCTATGGCGTTGACGAAGGTCGCGTTCTTGGCAACCGAAGCCTTGGAGGGCACCTTGGGCGCCGCGGCCGCGGCGGCCACCTCGGGTTCCTCATCCTCACCGGGTACGGCCTTGCGCGCGGTGCGCTTCGGCTCTTCCGGTGCGGGTTCCGGCTCCGGTTCAGCCAGTTTCACGGTGGCGCGGGGGGCGGCGGCCTCGGCCAGCGCTGCCTCGACCGCTTTGGAGAAGTTGCGCGGCTTTTGCGGCGGCAGCCGCGAGATGGCTACGGCCTGTGGGCTGATCGGTCCTTTGGGCGCAGCATCCTCTTGCGGCGCCGTCTCTGCCAGGGCTTGGGCAGCGGCGGCGGCGGAAAGGGAGGCGGCTTCGGCGACGCGCTGCGCCTCTTCATCCAGGCGGCGGGCTTCGGCGGCAGCGACAATACTTTGTGGCCGGGCGCGTGGCAGGACGCTGGCCAACCGGCTGTCCACTGGCGGGGCCAGCGCGGCATCATCCGCCGGGGCTGGCACCAGACCGGCAGGGCGCGCGCGCGGGCGGAAGCCGGACAGCGCCGGATCGGCGACAGGAGGAGCCGCGGCTGCCGCTTCGGGCGTGGTGTCGGCCGCTTCCGCCAAGGCCGCAGCATCCGGCGCGACCGCAGTGGGCGCCAAAGCCGCAATGCTGGCCGGGCGCTGTGGCGGCAGGATGGGCGGCGGACCCGCCACCAGATTATAGCCTTCGGGCGTGACGATTCCCTCCACCGTGGGTTTGATCAAGCCATTGGCATCAAAGGCATAAATCGTGCCAAAGGGCGGCGGCGGCAGCGGCGCCACCGGGGCCGGGTCGGCTGCGGTCTGCGGTTGTTCCAGCGCCAGTGCATCCAGTGCGGCGGGCGGCTGGTCCATGGTGGACAGGATGATCTCGTCCTGATCGTTGGGCAGCAGCACGGGGGCCGCCCCGGCCTCGCCTGCCGCTTCGGGCAGCGGCGCTGCGGGCGCTGTCGCGGGTTCGGTCATCACATCCTCGGGGGCGATGCCGTCAGCGGCGGCCTCGTCCTCGGGGCTGGGGATGTCCGTGATCGGCGCAATAGCGGGATCGGAGGCGGCTGCATCTGCCGCAGGCAGGGCCGCAACTTCCACCTCGGGGGCGGGATCGCTGCTGCGGGCCAGATAGATCGAGGACCATGCGCCGATCAACACAAGGATCAGCAGCAGGATGCCGGTCAGGATCAGGCCCAGATAGCGCGGCTTGCCGCGCGCGGGCCGGGCCTTCGGCGTAAAGGGGGCGGCCTCGGCCATGGCGGCGGGGGGCGGGGCGACCAGCGTTTCCACCGGCAGCGGCGGCATGACCGGCGGCTTGGCCGCGGCTGTGACGGGGTGCTGCGGCGGTGGAGTGGGCTTCACGCGCCGCCCGCCCATGCCCGGAATGGTGGGCGCCGTCACCTGTGCACCCTTGGCCGGTCGCGGCGGCGCCGCGACCTTGGGTGCCGGGCGTGCGGGGGCGGCGGCAACCTGTGCCGCCCGGCGCGCAAGGGCCGAGGGCAAGGCGGGCGGCGCCTGACGCGCGGCAGCCCGCGCCGCCGCCAGGGCCGGGGGCAGGGCAGGCGGCAGATCATCCTCGGGCAGCGCGTTCAGTGTCGGGTCGTCATAGGGATCGTTGTCCGGGTCGCCCGGCAGATCATAGGCGCGCGGCGCCGGGGCCGAAGCCGAAAGCGGCGGTGGCGTCAGCGGTGCTGACGGTGCCTTGCGCGCGGTGACCGGCGGCTCTGCCACCGGCGCCGCACCGGGTTTGGCCGCACGGCGCCGGCGCGAGGCGAAGCTGGCCGCAACCGAAGGCGCTGCCGCAATCCCCGCCGCAGGAGCGGTCACGGGCGGAATCACCTGCGGGCTGACCGGCGTTTCGGCCGCGTCCGTCTCGAACATTGCCTGCAGGCCATTTGCCGCAACGGGGGCATCCGGCAGGTTCAGATCGGGAATATCCAGATCCGCCGCCGTCAGGTCGGGAAAGTCGATCTCGATGAACGGCGCTTCCTCCTCGTCCGGCGGGGCGTCAAACTCTGGTGGCGCCTCGAACGGCAGTTCGGGGGCCAATTCAGGCGCGACCTCGGGCGATTCGGCAGGCAATTCGGGGGGAGGCGCGACCGGCTGTTCGGGCGTTTCCGGCTCGGGAAGCTCCCGCGCCGGCAACTCTGGCGTGGGGACTTCGGGCCAAAGCGGCTCCGGTTCGGCTTGTGGCACTTCAGGCTCCGTCGGGGCCACGGCAGGCTCGTCCTCGGACGGCACCTCTGTCGGGGCCACGGCGGGCGCGGGCTCCGGCTCCGGTGCAAACGCGGGGTCCGGTGCAATCTCGGGCGGCACGTCGATTTGCGGCTCTGGCGCGGATGCGGCCAGACGCTCGCCCCGGCTGAGGATCTGCACTGCTTCGCTGTCGCGCTCCACCTGCTCGCCCTCGGGCAGCAGGCTGGGCGCCAGCTCCGACGGGCCGAACCACGGCTCGCCCTCGAACCGCGCATCGCCCGGCAGGGCGGCGAAGGAAATCGGGTTCAGCCGGAAACTCGCCGCGAAATCCTCGGCCTCCTGCAAGGTTTCGCGCGCGACGACGGCCACCTGGACATGCGGCCCGTCGCCCGACCAGTCGAACACAAGTTCGTTCACGTCATAGGGGGTGCGCCCCTCCAGCGCGCGGCGGATCTGCGCATCGCGGTTCAGATCGTCCGGCCCCGGCGCGTCCAGCGTCAGATACAGGATCTGCGAATTGGGGATGATGATCTTCGTGGCCACCCCATGCGGCGCCAGCCCAAGGGCCGAGCGGCGCAGATAGCTCATCGCTTCGCCCAGATCGGGCGTATCCAGCGGGCTTGCGCCGATCTCCAGCCAGCCGCGTGCCGTGCGGTGCAGCAAGGCGACGCTGTCATCGGTGATGTGAAGAGCGAAATTCGGTTTCATTGCACAGGTCTAGCACGGCTTGGGGCAGCGCGGGGAGTCGCGCGCGCGCAGTCGCCCCGTCACTATAGCAGCTTTCCGCCGAAGGGAAGGAAAACACCCGTGAGCGGGCCCTGCCATGGCTTGCGCCGCGCGGCCCGGCGCCCACATCTTGCACAAGATCAAGGAGAACGAGTGATGCGGATCTGGACAATGGCCGTGATGACGGCGGGGATAAGCCTTGCGGCGCTTGGCGCGCAGGCGGGGCAGATCACGGTGACGGGCGAGGGCCGGGTAGACGGTGCGCCCGACATGGCGACGGTCAGCCTTGGTGTGACGACCGAGGGCGAGACGGCCGCCGCCGCGCTGTCGGCCAACAGCGCCGAACTGGCCAAGGTGATGGACCGGCTGACCGGCGCCGGGATCGCGGCGCGCGATATCCAGACCAGCGGGCTGTCGCTGAACCCGAACTGGCAGCAGGACAGCACGGGCAGCACGCCACCGCGAATCGCGGGCTATGTCGCCTCGAACATGGTGACGCTGCGGGTGCGGGCGCTGGAGGGTTTGGGCGGCGTGCTGGATGCGGCCGTGCAGGATGGTGCCAATACGCTGAATGGGGTGGAATTCGGCCTGTCCGAACCCGGCCCCGCGCTGGACGAGGCGCGCCGCCGTGCCGTGACCGACGCCAAGGCGCGCGCGGCCTTGCTGGCCGAAGCGGCAGGCGTGGCGCTTGGCCCCATCGCCTCGATTCAAGAGGGCGGCGGCCTCGTGGCGCCGGTGCCGATGATGCGGATGGCCGCCGATATGGCCGGGGCGCCGCCGATTGCGGCGGGCGAGGTGACGATGACGACCAGCGTGACCATCGTCTGGGAGATCAAGGAGTAAGCGCCGAAAGAAGGCGGGGGCGCTGCCCCCGTCGCCTGCGGCGACTCCCCCGGAGTATTTGGGCCAGGGTGAATGAGGAAGGGGGCCGCCAGTGAATATGGCAAATTCAACGGCCTGCCGCCCGGCGCCGCCCCTGCCGCGCCGGGCGTTTTTTCAGGCGGTGGCGCGGGCCAATGCCTGATCCAGATCGGCGATGATGTCGGCGACATCCTCGATCCCGATCGACAGGCGCACCACATTCGGTGCGGCCCCGGCGCGGATCTGCGCCGCCTCGTCCAACTGGCGGTGGGTGGTAGAGGCCGGGTGGATGATCAGAGAGCGGGTGTCGCCGAGGTTGGCGACGTGGCTGAACAGGGTCAGGCTGTCCACCAGCCGCACGCAGGCCTCGTAACCGCCTTTCACGCCAAAGGTGAACAGCGCGCCAGCGCCCCTCGGCACGATCCGCGCCACGCGGTCGTGGTATGGCGACGAGGCCAGCCCCGGCCAGGTGACGAAATCGACGCGCGGATCGGCCTCCAGCCATTCGGCGACCACTTTCGCGTTTTCCACATGGCGCTGCATCCGCAGGCCCAGCGTCTCGATCCCCATCAGCGTGTAATGCGCGCCTTGCGGGTTCATCGTCATGCCCAGATCGCGCAGGCCGACGGCGATGGAATGGAAGGTGAAGGCCATGCCCCCCAGCGCCGCATGGAAGTTCAGCCCGTGATAGGCGGGCTCGGGTGCGGCCAGCGACGGGAACTTGCCCGAGGCCGACCAGTCGAACGTGCCGCTGTCCACCACCACGCCGCCGGTGACAGTGCCGTTGCCGGTCAGGTATTTGGTGGCGGAATGGACGACCAGCGTCGCCCCATGCTCGATCGGTTTGCACAGGTAAGGCGTGGCCGTGGTGTTATCGACGATCAGCGGCAGGCCAACGTCCTTCGCCACGGCCGAAACCGCATCCAGATCGGTGATATAGCCGCCCGGATTGGCGATGGTTTCGCAGAAGATCGCGCGGGTGTTCTCGTCCACCGCCGCCTTCAGCGCCTTCAGATCATCGAAATCGACGAACTTGGCCGACCAGCCGAACTTCCTGATCGTATTGGAGAATTGCTGGATCGTGCCACCATAGAGCCGGGTGGAGGCGACCACATTGCAGCCCGGTTGCATCAGCGGGAACAGCGCCATGATCTGCGCCGCGTGCCCCGAGGAACAGCAGACGGCGCCCACGCCCCCCTCCAGCGCCGCGACGCGTTCGGCCAGGGCCGAGACGGTGGGGTTGGTCAGGCGGGAATAGATGTAGCCAACCTCTTGCAGGTTGAACAGCGCCGCCGCGTGATCGGCATCGCGGAACACATAGGCGGTGGTCTGGTAGATCGGCACCTGCCGGGCGCCGGTGGCGGGATCGGGTTTGGCCCCGGCATGGATGGCAAGCGTGTCAAAGCCCATCGGGCGCGCGTCGGTCATGGTAATCCTCCCATTACGAATGGGGCGGAGGTTAGGGGATGGTGGCGGGCGCGGCAATGGGGAGCAGAGGGGGGAGGCCGGGATCAGCGGAACCAGCAGTTTTCCCGTTTCAGGGTGTTGCGGATCACCTGTTCGCGTTTCGGCAGGGCGGCGCGATCAAACAGGCTGCGGGCCTTTTGGCCCTTGGGTTGATAGACCAGACGCTTGAAGGGTTCGTATTCCTTGAGGATTTTCTTGATCGCCTGCGGCGCGCAGACCGTTTCCAGCACCTGCACCGCCAGATCGCTTTCGCGGGCATAAAGCAGGCTGAGGCTGCGGTAGTGGCAGGTTACAGCGCCATCCAGCCCGGCCAGGTCCGGGCCGGGGCGGCCACCGCCGAAGGAATGGATGACCAGCGGCAGCGCGACCTGATCGAGCCAGGGGTTAAGCTCCTGACAGACAAGGGGTTCTGGCCGGTTGTTGCGAATTTCGCGGGCGTAATCGAGGAAGCGTGCGCCGAAGGCGCGGGGGCTTTCGTGGAAGAACCAGCCCGCGTTGAAATAGAGGTAGCGCTGCCAGTATTCATCGGGCTGGCTGCGGTCGAGCGAGCTTTCATAATCCAGCCCGAACCGGTCATAGAGCGATTTCCAGATCGCGCCGTAGCCCGGCCCGTAAAGCTCGATCTGCGGCCAGGTGTTTTCGCGGCGCATCGAGGCGGAAGGTTTTGAAAAATCGAAGAAAACCTGATCGAAACTGCCGGTGATCAGCGTGTCGGTGTCAAGGAACAGGAAGGGTTCTTCCGGCAGGGCGGTGATCGCCTCGATCTTGTTGCCATGGGGGTAGGATTCACCGAATACCTTGTTTTCAAAGGGAATGATCTCGGCCCCGAGGCTTTCCAGCAGGGCGCGGGTGGCGCTGTCGGTCAGGCGCGGGTCGGTGGACCAGCGGGGGCCGGGCTGGGGTTCGGCGAGGTAGAGCTTGCCTGCAAAGCCGGGGTTGGTGTGGCGCAGCGAGGCGGCGAGCAGCACCGCCTCGTATTGCAGACGCCCGCCCTGAAGCACGGCGAGGATGTTGAATGTCTGCCCGGAGGCGGGATGCTGTGGCATGATGAACGGGCTCTGCTTCTGGCCTTTGGCGGAACTATAGGCGGGAAGTGGGGGTGAGGAAAGCTGAATTACGAAAGGATTTCAGGATGTTCCGGGCGGTTGTTATTGCGGCGCTTCTGGTGCCGGGGATGGGGTTGGGGCAGGGGTTGACCACGGCGGCGGAGGTGAAGCCGATCTTTGCGGCGACCAAGGCGAGTTGGATTGCGGTGCGGGAATGGGAGGGGCAGGATCTGATCTATTTCACCCAGATCGAAAGCTGGCGCTGTGGCGTGGCGGAGGTGCGCTATGCGGTGAATGGCGGGGCGGAGCAGGTCTGGGCGATGGACCCGTGTTTCACCGGCACGGCACAACCCAATGCGGTTTCGGCGGACCGCATCCCCTATACCGTGTTGCCGCTGCGATCTGTGCAGCAGGTGGATGTGGTCGTGGTGTTCGAGGATGGCACCAGCGACAGCGCGCATTACGAGCGCGCCGCGGTGCTGATGCCGGGGTGAGGAGGCGCGGCGGCCGAGCTGAAAACAGGGGGGTGACATCGGTGCACCCCCGGTACACCCCCCGTGCCGCAGCGGTGCCGCGTTTTACGGCTTGGAGGTGAAGCGCAGCGACAGGCAGGACATGCCGCCGTCAAGCTTGGCACATTCGCTGTTGCCGATCTCGCGCAGGTCATACCCGGCGGCCAGCAGGGCGTCGCGGGTGCGGGGGAAGCCTGCGGGCATCAGCACCACATCGTTGAAGCGGATGGTGTTGGCGGCGGCCTCCTCGCCTTCCGCCACGTCGATCAGGCGGTAGCCCGTGAAGCAGCCGGTGGCGGACAGGCGGCGGGTGGCGAGGATGGTTTCGGCGTCGAGCAGCGAACAGTCGGTCTTGAAATGCAGCACGCCGGGGGGCGTGTGAACCTCGCGCACGGTTTCGCCCCAAGGGGCCACAAGCGCGGCCAGTTCGGCGATGCCTGCGGCATTGGTGCGGGCGGAACGGCCGACGAGGATTTCGGTTTCGGTCATCAGGATGTCGCCCGCCTCGATGAAGCTGTCGGGGCCGCTGATCCGCTTCACATCTGCATAGAGCGCCTCAAGATGCGGGGCCATTTCGGCGGCCTCGCCCAGACGGGAAGGGGCGCCGGGGCGCATGGTGACAGCGCCGGAGGGCAGGCAGAGCGCGGTATCTTCGACAAAGACGGAATCGGGATAGGCATCCAGCGCGTCAAGCTCGATCACCGTGGCGCCGGTGGCGCGCAGGGCTGCGATATAGGCGGCGTGATGCGCCTGCATCAGCGCAAGGTCGGGCGTGCCGGTATCGACGGCGCGCAGGCCCGCGATGATCGAGGCGGCGGGTTTGCGGGTGATGGCATGGGTGAAGCGGTAGGACCGATCAGACATGGGGGCTCCTTCTGTTGCGCCAGAAATAGCTTGGCGGGGCGGGGCGCGATTGTCCGGGCGCGACGCGGCAAGGTCGGCGTGCGGCTCTTGATGCGTGGGGCGGCAGCGGTTAGTCAGGCGGAATGAGCGATCTGGCAAATTCCCTTCCGGCTGTGCGTGGCACGCTGACCCCGAACCGGCCTTTGGCCGATCTGACCTGGCTGCGCGTGGGCGGGCCTGCCGACTGGCTGTTCCAGCCCGCCGACGAGGCCGATCTGTGCGATTTTCTGGCGGCGCTGCCCGAGGATGTGGCGGTGTTTCCGATGGGCGTCGGGTCCAACCTGATCGTGCGGGATGGCGGGTTGCGGGCGGTGGTGATCCGGCTGGGGCGCGGCTTCAACGGCATTGCGGTCGAAGGGGAGCGGGTGATCGCCGGGGCGGCGGCGCTGGATGCGCATGTGGCGCGCAAGGCCGCCGAGGCGGGGCGCGACCTGACCTTCCTGCGCACCATTCCGGGCAGTATCGGCGGGGCCGTGCGGATGAATGCGGGCTGCTATGGGCATTATGTGGCGGATTTTCTGGAGGAAATCCGCATCGTGACCCGAGCGGGCAAGGTGGAGGTGCTGCCGGTGGCGGCGCTGCACCTGCGCTATCGGCAATCGGATCTGCCGGAGGGGGCGGTGGTGGTTTCGGCCACGTTCCGGGCGCCTGCGGGCGATGCGGCGGCGCTGGAGGCGCGGATGGCGGATCAACTGGCCAAACGCGATGCGAGCCAGCCGACGAAAGACCGTTCCGCCGGATCGACCTTCCGCAATCCGGTGGGCCATTCGTCCACCGGGCGGGCCGATGACAGCCATGATCTGAAGGCGTGGAAGGTGATTGACGAGGCCGGGATGCGCGGCGCGCGGCGGGGCGGCGCGCAGATGAGCGAGATGCATTCCAACTTTCTGATCAATGCCGGGGGCGCCTCGGCGGCGGATCTGGAAGAATTGGGCGAGGACGTGCGAAAAAAGGTTTTCCAACACAGCGGGATCACGCTAGAGTGGGAAATCATGCGCGTCGGTGAACCGGCGGCAAAATAACAAGAATATCGGGGCGTCAGACCCTGAAGAGGCAGTAAATGGCGGGCAAGTCGGGCAAGACGGGCTCCCGTATAGCAGTTTTGATGGGTGGGCTTTCCGCAGAGCGGGAGGTGTCTTTGTCATCCGGGCGCGAATGTGCCGATGCTTTGCGGGTTGCGGGATATGACGTGATCGAGGTCGATGCGGGCCCGGATCTGGCCGCACGCCTTGTCGAGATCGCACCCGATGCGGTGTTCAACGCGCTGCATGGCCGCTGGGGCGAGGATGGCTGCGTGCAGGGCATCCTGGAATGGCTGCGGATTCCCTATTCTCATTCCGGCGTGCTGGCTTCGGCCCTGGCGATGGACAAGCAGCGCAGCAAGCAGGTGTTCCGCGCGGCGGGGCTGCCGGTGGTGGACAGCGTGCTGGCCAGCCGCGACGCGGTAGAGGCGGCGCATGTGATGGCGGCGCCCTATGTGGTGAAGCCGAACAACGAGGGGTCGTCGGTCGGCGTCTATATCGTGCATGACGGGGCGAACAGCCCGCCGAAACTGTCGGCGGAAATGCCCGATGTGGTGATGGTGGAAACCTATGCGCCGGGGCGCGAGCTGACGACGGCGGTGCTGGGCGACCGGGCGCTGGCGGTGACGGATATCATCACCAGCGGCTGGTATGACTATCACGCGAAATATTCGGTGGGCGGATCGCGGCACGAGATTCCGGCCAATATCCCCGCCGAGATCGAGGCGGCCTGCCGCGACTATGCGCTGCGCGCGCATCAGGCGCTGGGTTGCCGGGGGCTGAGCCGCACCGATTTCCGCTGGGATGAAAGCCGCGGTCTGGCCGGGCTGATCCTGCTGGAGACCAATACCCAGCCGGGGATGACCCCGACCTCGCTGGCGCCGGAACAGGCGGCCCATTGCGGGATGCCGTTCCCCGAGCTGTGCGCCTGGATCGTGGAGGATGCCTCATGCGGGCGGTGACCGCCGGGCCTCATTACCGCGAGCCGCCGATGACACGGGTTGCGGCGTCGCGGGCGGCGCCGGGGCTGCGGCGCGATCCGGCGCCGACGCGGATGGCCTACCGGATGCAGCGGCTGTGGCTGACGCCGGTGTTCCGCGTGCTGATGAGGGTGGGGTTGCCGGCTTTCATCATCGTCTTCGTGGGTGGGGTCTGGCTGTCGGATGCCGAACGGCGCGAGGCGCTGAATTCGACCATGCTGGGGGTGCGCAACACGGTGGCGCAGCGGCCGGAGTTCATGGTGTCGGCGCTGTCGATCTCGGGCGCGTCGGCGCCGCTGGACAAGGCGATCCGCGAATTGCTGGGGCTGAAGCTGCCGCTGTCGAGCTTTGACATTGATCTGGTGGCGGCACAGGCGCGGATTTCCACGCTGGATGCGGTGGAAAAGGTCGAGGTGAAGGTGGGGGTCGGCGGCGTGATGGAGGTGACCGTCACCGAACGCCAGCCGGTGCTGGTCTGGCGCCGGGGCGACGCGCTGGATCTGCTGGACCCGACGGGGCGGCGCGTGGCGCAGGTGCTGGCGCGGGCAGACCGGCCCGACCTGCCGCTGATCGCGGGCGAGGGCGCCAATCTGGTGGCCGACGAAGCACTACAGATCATTGCCGCCGCCGAGCCGATCATTCCCCGCCTGCGCGGCCTTGTGCGCATGGGCGAGCGGCGCTGGGATGTGGTGCTGGACCGCAACCAGCGCATCCTGCTGCCCGCCGATCAGCCGGTGCGCGCGATGGAGCGGCTGCTGGCGCTGGACAAGGCCGAAGATTTGCTGAGCCGGGACGTGCTGACTGTCGATCTGCGCAGCCAGTTGCGCCCCACATTGAGACTTGCCCCCAACGCCCTGAACGACCTGCGCGTCGCCAAGGGCATCGTGACCGCGGAGAGCGACCTATGACCGATCTCTACCAATCTCAGCGTGCCATGCGGAACATGCGCCGCGCCGCCATGCAACGCGGTGTTGTGGCCATTCTGGACATCGGCTCGTCCAAGATCGCCTGCCTTGTGCTGCGGTTCGACGGGCCGGAGCGGCGGCGCGATGCCGATGGCGTGGGCTCGATGGCGGGGCAATCGCAGTTCCGCATCATCGGGGCGGCGACCACCCGGTCGCGCGGGGTGCGCTTTGGCGAAGTGCATGTGATGAACGAGACGGAACGCGCCATCCGCACCGCCGTGCAGGCGGCGCAGAAGATGGCGAATGTGCGGGTCGATCACGTCATCGCCAGCTTTTCGGGCGCCGAGCCGCGCAGCTACGGGCTGGCGGGTGAGATCGAGCTGCAGGACAGCGTGGTGACGGAACAGGATGTGGCCCGCGTGCTGGCCGCCTGCGACATGCCGGATATCGGCCATGGCCGCGAAGTGCTGCACGCGCAGCCGGTGAATTTCGCGCTGGATCACCGCTCGGGCCTTGGCGATCCGCGCGGGCAGATCGGCAACCGGCTGGCCTGCGACATGCACCTGCTGTCGATCGACGCGACGGTGGTGCAGAACCTGTTCTACTGCATCAAGCGCTGCGATCTGGAACTGGCGGGGATCGCCTCGTCGGCTTACGTTTCGGGCATTTCCTCGCTGGTGGAAGACGAGCAGGAACTGGGCGCGGCCTGTATCGACATGGGCGGCGGGTCCACCGGGATTTCGATCTTCATCAAGAAACACATGATCTATGCCGATGCGGTGCGCATGGGCGGGGACCACATCACCTCGGATATCTCCAAGGGGTTGCAGGTGCCGATGGCGGTGGCCGAGCGGATCAAGACCAAGCATGGCGGCGTACATGCCACCAGCATGGACGACCGCGAGATGATCGAGATGGGCGGCGACAGCGGCGACTGGGAGAAGGACCGCCGTCAGGTGAGCCGGACCGAGTTGATCGGCATCATGCGCCCGCGCGTGGAAGAAATTCTGGAAGAGGTGCGGGCGCGGCTGGATGTGGCGGGCTTTGACCACCTGCCCAGCCAGCAGATCGTGCTGACTGGCGGCGCCAGCCAGATCCCCGGGCTGGACGGGCTGGCCGCGCGGATTCTGGGCCAGCGCGTGCGCCTTGGCCGCCCGCTGCGGATTCAGGGGTTGCCGCAGGCGGTGACCGGCCCGGCCTTTTCGGGCGCGGTGGGGCTGTGCCTGTTTGCCACGCATCCGCAGGATGAATGGTGGGATTTCGACATTCCTGCCGAGAAATATCCGGCGCGGTCGCTGAAGCGGGCCTTCAAATGGTTCAAGGACAACTGGTAATCCGCAACATCCTGCGCCAGCGGCGAAATCCCGCTTAGAACGCGCCACAATCCCCCATATTTTGTGGGGGAATCGCGTTTTTTTCGTGACGGCGGTGGCATCTGTGGATAGAATCGCGGATAAGTCAGGGGTCCGCTGTCCGGGACAGACAGCGCGAACATCCTGAGATCAAATGAAAACCTTCGGCGGCCCACAAAAAAATCAGGCGGATAGGCAATGGCACTTAATCTGACGATGACCTCTCAAAACGAAGAGTTGAAGCCGCGCATCACCGTTTTCGGGGTGGGCGGTGCTGGCGGCAATGCGGTCAACAACATGATCGACAAGCAGCTTGAGGGGGTGGAATTCGTCGTCGCCAATACCGACGCGCAGGCCCTGCAGCAAAGCCGGGCAGATGCCAAGATCCAGATGGGGCCGAAGGTCACCGAAGGTCTGGGCGCGGGTGCCCGCCCGACCGTGGGGGCCGCCGCCGCCGAGGAAACCATCGAAGCCATCGTGGACCATCTGGCGGGGGCGCATATGTGCTTCATCACCGCCGGGATGGGTGGCGGCACCGGCACCGGCGCTGCCCCGATCATCGCGCAGGCCGCGCGGGAACTGGGCGTGCTGACGGTGGGTGTTGTGACCAAGCCGTTCCAGTTTGAAGGCAACAAGCGGATGCGTCAGGCCGAGGAGGGCATCGAAGCCCTGCAGAAGGTCGTCGATACGCTGATCATCATTCCGAACCAGAACCTGTTCCGTCTGGCGAACGAGCGCACCACCTTTACCGAAGCCTTCGCCATGGCCGATGACGTGCTGTATCAGGGCGTCAAGGGTGTGACCGATCTGATGGTGCGCCCCGGCCTGATCAACCTCGATTTCGCCGACGTGCGCTCGGTGATGGACGAGATGGGCAAGGCGATGATGGGCACCGGCGAAGCCTCGGGCGAGGATCGTGCGGTTCAGGCGGCGGAAAAGGCGATTGCCAACCCGCTGCTGGACGAGATCAGCCTGAATGGCGCCAAGGGCGTGCTGATCAACATCACCGGCGGCTACGATCTGACGCTGTTCGAACTGGACGAAGCCGCGAACATCATCCGCGAGAAGGTGGACCCGGACGCGAACATCATCGTGGGTTCCACGCTGGACACCGGCATGGAAGGCGCGATCCGCGTGTCGGTCGTGGCGACCGGCATCGACGCTTCGGCGGCGAACCGCGCCGAAACCCCGTCGCGCCGCCCGATGGGCAGCGCCGCGCCGACCTTCGCCCCGGCGCCCGAGCCGAAGGTCGAAGCCCGCCCGGCTGCCGCTGCCGCGCCGCAACCGGCCCCGCAGCCCGCGCAAGCCGCCCTGTTCGAGGCGCCGCAGCCGCAAGGCTTCCAGCCGCGCGCGGAACAGGACGAGGTGTTTGACGACATGCCGGCCCCCGCCTATCGCCCGCAGCCCGCCGCCCAGCCGGCGCCGCAGGGCCGCAGCTTTGCCGCGCATGACGAAGATGCCGCCTCTTTCGTGGCGCCGCGTCCGCGCTCGGCAGGCCAGCCCTCGCCCGAGGCGATGGCGCGTCTGCAGGCAGCCGTGACCAAGAACCCGGCCACCGCGCAGCGCCCGCAACCCGCCGCGCGTCAGCCCGCACCGCAACCGGCCCCGGCGCCGCGCGCGGCGGAAAAGCCGCGTTTCGGCATCGGCTCGCTGATCAACCGCATGGCGGGGCATTCGGCGGAACCGGCGGTGGAGCGTGCGCCCGCCCGCCAGCAGCCGCAGGTCGCGGCCTATGACGACGAGCCGGAGCCTTCGGCGGATCAGGAGCGGATCGAGATTCCGGCTTTCCTGCGCCGTCAGGCGAACTGACGCTGCGGAAATCGGTAACATTTGTTGACGTAAAAGCCCGGCATGCCGGGCTTTTTCTTTTGATGAATCAGGGGGTTGTGGCGGCTGTGGCGGAATGTTGCAGGGCGTGGGACCGACTGTTACATCCGGTTACAAAGAGTGAGTTGTGGTCTGAGCCCCCCCGAATTACCTAGACTGCACGGCATGATCCCTGTGGATAAGTGCCGGGGATCCTCGGGTGATCTGGGAGTTGGACGTGCAGAATACGCTGAAATCCGCTGCGGTTTTTGAAGGGCTCGGCCTGCATTCGGGCGCGCCCGTTCGTATGGTTGTGACCCCCGCCGCTGCCGATAGCGGCATCTGGTTCCGCCGTACCGATCTGCCCGCAGGCGAGGCGCTGATCGCGGCGCGCTGGGATACGGTTGTGCCGTCGAAGCTGTGCACGCTGGTTGCCAATGCGGCGGGGGCCTCGGTGTCCACCATCGAACATATCATGGCGGCGCTGGCGGGCTGTGCCATCCACAATGCGCTGATCGAGATCGACGGGCCGGAAGTGCCGATCCTTGACGGATCCTCGGTGCCGTTCGTGGAGCGGTTTCTGGCGGTGGGGCTGGTGGAGCAGGATGCGCCGGTGCAGGCGATCCGCGTGCTGAAGGCGGTGGAAGTGCGCGACGGCGAGGCGGTGGCGCGGCTGGAGCCTTCGGACATGCTGGAGATCGACTTCCGCATTGATTTCGCCGAAGCGGCGATCGGGCGGCAGGAAAAGACACTGAACATGGCGAACGGCGCCTTTGTGCGCGAGCTGTGCGACAGCCGCACCTTCTGCCTGCAGGCCGATGTGGACCGGATGCGCGCCAATGGGCTGGCGCTGGGCGGGTCGCTGGAAAATGCGGTGGTGTTCGAGAATGGCGCAGTGCTCAGCCCCGGCGGTCTGCGGCATAGCGACGAGCCGGTGCGCCACAAGATGCTGGACGCGCTGGGCGATCTGTCGCTGGCGGGCGGGCCGCTGCTGGGCCGCTATACCGGCATCCGCGCGGGCCATGCGTTGACCAACCGGCTGCTGCGCGCGCTGTTTGCCCAGCCCGACGCGTGGATGGCGGTGGATTGCGGCGGCCAGACCATGGGCAAGCTGCCGGGCATGGGCGTGCATCGCGGCGATCTGCCCGCGACGTGCTGAGCCTGCCGCAGCGGTGAAAGGCGTTTTGCGCACCGCATTTTTCTGTGCTAGGACAAGCCAAACAGAGCGGTCCGGCGCAGCCCTTGCGCCGCGCCCGTGCTCGCCGCCCGGAACGGGCCGGAACTGACGAGGCGAATGTGCGTAAGATGACAGGCAGCAAATCGGGCGCAGGCATCCTTGGGGGCTTGCTTCTCGCCGCAATTCTGGCTGGGTGTGGCGGTGGTGCGTCGAAAGAGCCTGCGCTGGACAAGATGAGCGCCGAGCAGATCTACAAACTGGGCGAGTTTTCGCTGGAGGAAGAGGGCAAGCCGGAAGACGCGGTGCGCTATTTCTCGGAAGTGGAGCGGCTGTATCCCTATTCCGATTGGGCCCGCCGGGCACTGATCATGCAGGCCTTCACCTATCACAAGAACAAGGAATATGAGGATTCGCGCGCCGCAGCGCAGCGGTTCCTTGACTATTATCCGGGCGATGATGATGCGGCCTATGCCAAATACCTCATGGCGCTGAGCTATTACGACCAGATCGACGAGGTGGGCCGCGATCAGGGGCTGACCTATCAGGCGCTGCAGGCGCTGCGCGACGTGATCGAGGAATACCCGGACAGCGAATATGCCCGCTCGGCGATCCTCAAATTCGATCTGGCCTTTGACCATCTGGCCGGCAAGGAAATGGAGATCGGTCGCTATTACCTGAAGCGCGGCAATTACACGGCGGCGATCAACCGCTTCCGCGTGGTGGTGCAGGATTTCCAGACCACCAGCCATACCGCCGAGGCGCTGCACCGGCTGGTCGAAGCCTATCTGTCGCTGGGTCTGACCGACGAGGCGCAGACGGCGGCGGCGATCCTGGGCCATAACTATCAGGCAAGCCCGTTCTATGAGGACAGCTATGCGCTGCTGGGCCAGCAAGGGCTGAAACCCGAGGCGAAGGGGGATAGCTGGCTGACCAAGATCTACCGTCAGGTCATCAAGGGCGAGTGGCTGTAAGGCGGCGGCGCAAGCCGCGCCCCACAGGCCGAACCATGACAGGGATGGCGGGTTGACCCCCGCCCTACGGGATGAACCATGCTTCGTTCGCTTGATATTCGAGACATGCTGATCATCGACCGGCTTTCGCTGGCGTTTCAGCCGGGGCTGAATGTGCTGACCGGCGAAACCGGGGCGGGCAAGTCGATCCTGCTGGACAGCCTGGGCTTCGTGCTGGGCTGGCGCGGGCGGGCCGAACTGGTGCGCGGTGGCGCCGACAAGGGCGAGGTGGTGGCGGTGTTCGATCTGCCGCCCGGCCATGCGGCGCGGGCCGTGCTGGCGGAATACGAGATCGAGGCGGAGGACGAGCTGATCCTGCGCCGGGTGAATTTCGCCGATGGCCGCAAGACTGCCTGGGTAAATGACCGCCGCGTATCGGGCGAGGTGTTGCGCGCCCTGTCGGAGCGGCTGGTGGAACTGCATGGCCAGCATGATGACCGGGGGCTGCTGAACCCGCGCGGACATCGGCAGATGCTGGATGCCTATGCGGGCTTCGATCTGGCGCCGTTGCGGGCCGCCTGGGCGGCGATGGGGCAGGCAAAGAAGGCGCTGGCTTCGGCGCAGGGTGCGCTGGCGGCGGTGCAGGCCGAGGAAGAATTCCTGCGCCATGCGGTGGCCGAACTGGACAAGCTGAACCCCGAGCCGGGCGAGGAGGCGGTGCTGGACACCCGCCGCCGCGCCATGCAGGGGGCCGAGAAGATCCGTGCCGATGTGGCGCGGGCCGGGATGGCGATGTCGGAGCAGGGCGCCGAGGGCGTGCTGCTGGAGGCGCTGCGGCGGCTGGAGGCGGTCGCCGATCAGGCGGATGGGGCGCTGGAAGCGCCGATTGCCGCGCTGAACCGGGCGCTGGTGGAACTGGGCGAGGCGTCTTCCGGGGTGGAGCGCTGTCTGGCGGGGCTGGACTTCGATCCGGGCGCGCTGGAGGCGCTGGAGGAACGGCTGTTCGCCATTCGGGCGTTGGCGCGGAAACATTCGGTGCTGCCGGATGATCTGGGCACCTTTGCCGACGGGTTGCGCGGGCGGCTGGCGGCGCTGGATGGCGGGGCGCAGAACATCGCGGCGCTGAGCCGGGCGGTGGTGCAGGCCGAGGATGGCTATGCCGCCGTGGCGGCGCAGGTGAGTGCGGCGCGGCGCGAGGCGGCGGCGCGGCTGGATGCGGCGATGGCGGCGGAACTGGCGCCGCTGAAGATGGAGCGCGCGGTGTTTGCGACCGAGGTCGCGCCGGGCGAGCCGGGGCCGGAGGGCGTGGATGCGGTGGCCTTCACCGTGGCCACCAATCCGGGGGCGCCCTCGGGGCCGTTGAACCGCATCGCCTCGGGCGGGGAACTGTCGCGCTTTCTGCTGGCGCTGAAGGTGTGTCTGACCGGCGATGCGCCGGGGCTGACGCTGATCTTTGACGAGATCGACCGGGGTGTCGGCGGGGCGACGGCGGATGCGGTGGGGCGGCGGCTGAAGGCGCTGGCCGACGGCGCGCAGGTGCTGGTGGTGACGCATAGCCCGCAGGTGGCGGCGCTGGGGGCGCATCACTGGCGGGTGGAAAAGCGGGTGTCAGGCGGAATGACCACCTCGACCGTGACGCCGCTGGATGCCGGGGCGCGGGTCGAAGAGATCGGGCGGATGCTGGCGGGCGACACGGTTTCCGACGCCGCGCGCGAGGCGGCGCGGGCGCTGCTGGTCGGCTGATCTTCGCCGCCCCGGTTTTCGCTGCCCCGATCTTCGCTGCGTTGCAGAAACTGCAGGGCGGCAGGGCGCAAATGGCGGTTGTTCCGTCAGCGATGCTGACCCATATTGCGGACAGGGAGGCAAACCACTCACGAGGTTCGCCATGTTGGACACTGTCACGAAATTCATCCGCGCCCTGCGCATTCCCACCACCGAAGAGCTTGAGTCGCGCTATCTGAACGAGGCTTCCAGCCGCTATGATCTGGAGCAGCGCGAGCGCGAGGTCGAAAGCGGGCGCTTCCGCCGCAAGACGCTGGCGTTTTACTGAAATCAGCCTTCCGTGGCGCTGAACTGCAGCGCCACGGCCTGCCAGCCTTCGGGGCGGGCGACCAGCGTTGCGATCAGCAGCGCACCGATGCGGCCCATATCGCGGCCTTCTTCATCCACCAGACCGGACAGCACGAAACGCTGATGCAGCACGGCAGCGCCGGGGCCCATCGGGCGCAGCTTGCTGCGGCCCGTGACAAGGCGGGCGCGGCTGAACAGGCCCGACAGTTCGGCCTTCAGCGTGGCGAGGATGGCCTTGCGGCCTTCGACCCAGGCGCCGGTGAGGCTGAGCATGTCGGCATCTTCGCTGAGCAGGGCGGCCAGTGCATCCGCATCGCGGGCGATCCAGCCGGCAGCGAAGGCGCGGGGAAATTCTTCAGGCGTCATGCGGGGGCACCAGCTTTCCGGGGTTGAGCAGGTTCAGCGGGTCCAGCGCGGTTTTAAGCGCGCCCATCACGGGCCATGCGGCGCCATGTTCCTGCGCCATGTAGCCCAGCTTGCCGATGCCGATGCCATGTTCGCCGGTCACCGTGCCGCCCAGGCGCAGGGCGCGGGTTGCCATGCGGGCGGCCAGCGCTTTGGCGGTGGCGCGGTCTTCGGGGCTGTGCGGGTCGATCAGCAGGATGGCGTGGAAATTGCCGTCGCCGACATGGCCGAGGATCGGGCCGGGGATGCCGCTGGCGGCGATGTCGGCGCGGGTTTCCTCGACCGCTTGCGCCAGTTGCGAGATCGGCACGCAGACATCGGTGACGATGGCGGTGGCGCCGGGGCGCGCGGCAAGGCAGGCGGGGTAGGCGGCGTGGCGCATCTTCCACAGGGCGCTGCGGTCTTCGGGCTGTTCGGCCCAGCGAAAGCCGGTGCTGCCATGGCTTTGCGCAATCTCGCCAAAGCGGGCGGCCTGTTCGGCGACGCTGGCGGGGGTGCCGTGAAATTCCACCAGCAGCAGCGGGGTTTCGGCCAGCGTCTGGCCGGAATAGGCGTTGCAGGCGGCGACGGCGGCGGGATCGAGAAACTCGATGCGGGCCATGGGCAGGCCGGACTGGATGGTTTCGATCACGCAATCGACGGTCTGCGCCATGGTGGCAAAGCCGCAGACGGCGGCCGAGACCGCCTCGGGCTGGCCGTGCAGGCGCAGGGTCAGTTCGGTGATCAGGCCCAGCGTGCCTTCGGAGCCGACGAACAGGGCGGTGAGGTCATAGCCCGCGGCGGATTTTGGCGCGGCAGAGCCGGTGCGGATCACCGTGCCATCGGCCAGAACCACCTCCAGCCCCAGCACGGCGTCGCGCATGGTGCCATAGCGCACGGCGGTGGTGCCCGAGGCGCGGGTGGCGGCCATACCGCCCAGCGAGGCATTGGCGCCGGGATCGACGGGGAAGAACAGGCCGGTGGCGCGCAGATCGCGGTTCAGCGCCTCGCGCGTGATGCCGGGTTGCACGCGGACCAGCATGTCTTCGGCGCGGATGTCGAGCACGCGGTCCATGCGGGTGAAATCGACGGTGACGCCGCCGTGCAGCGCCAGCGCGTGCCCTTCCAGCGAGGTGCCCGCCCCCCAGCCAATGACCGGCAGGCGATGGGCGGCGCAGATGCGCATCAGGTCTGCCACCTCGGCGGTGGTTTCGGGGTAGGCCACGGCATCGGGCAGCCCGCCCGTCACATGGGTTTCGCTTTGCGCATGGGCCGCGCGATGGGCCTGCGCTGTGGTGAACCGGTCGCCCAGCAGGGCGGAGAGGGCGTCATGGGCTGTCATGCGCGGCACCCTAGGCGAGCGGCGGGCAAAGGGGAAGGGTGGGCGCGATCAGGGGGCGGCAACCCGCGCAATGGCGGGCGCCAGATCGCCATAGCCGGTGAAGCGGCGTTCGTAAGCCAGACCGAGCCGGGCGGCGGCGTCTGCGGCCTTGGCATTCAGCGCGGGGTCGTTGGTCTGCGCCTGATACACCAGTTTGGTGTAATTGCCGAACATCATCGGGATCAGTTCGGGGTGTTTGTCGAACCCCATCGGGCGCCAGACGAAGGCATCGAATTGCCGCACGAGGAAATCCGTCAGGTAGAAGGCGGTGAATTCCTGTTCGGCCAGTTCGGCAAAGCGGGCATTGCCTTCGAAGAACGAATAGCAATGCGGGCCTTCCAGCATGTCCACGCCCAGTTCGGCGCATCGGGCCTGAAGCAGCCCGCCGGTGCCGCAATCGGCGTAAAGGATGAAGATGCGGTCATAGGTGGCACGGTGATCGGCCACGGCGCGGGAAACGGCATCGGGGATCCGGTCGGGCCACAGATGCAGGTTCGCAGGCAGGCATTGCAGATCGAGGTGATCCCAGCCGCCCGCGCGTTTCACGGCCAGAACCTCATGCGCGAGCGCGCCGCAGGCAATCAGCAGCACGCGGCCCGGGGCCGGGCCTTGCGCGCTGGCGTCAAGGCCGGTTTCCGTAAGCACGGTATCGTCGAGTTGAGTATCGTTGGGCGGGGGGCTTTCAGGGGGCACGGGACTCTCCGGTCTGGTGTGAAAGGTGTGGGGGGGAGGGGGGCCCGGGTCAAGCCCCGCGTCGGATCACGGAGCCGTGAGGCGGGACGATTTCTGCGCCGGGTGTGAAACTCGGGCCGGGCGCGGCCCGTAGGTGCAGCATCTACCTGAAACCGATTGGAGGATCACATGGCCCATCTTGGAAGTTCCTACACCTCGCTTGATGCCTTTCTGGACAGTGCCACACGCTATTGGGCGGTGGATTTTGTCGCGCTGAACAGTTCCGGCGTGTCGGGGCAGGCCGTGCTGGCGCTGGGGGAAGACACCGAGGGCACGCCCTATCTGAGCGTGTCGATCACCGCCGAGGGCATGGCGCCGGATCAGGTGCATGCCCAGCATATCCACGGCACCTTCGATGCCGATGGCGATCCGTCGGATGCGCGGGAACCGACGCTGGCGCAGGATACCGATGGCGATGGCTTCGTCGAGGTGCTGGAGGGTGTGGCGACCTATGGCGACGTGATCATGACGCTGGACACCGAAGGGCATGACCATGGCACGGGCCATGTGACGCATGGGCCGATGGCCAATTCCGAAGGCGAGATGAGCTTCATCCGGGCCTTCGATCTGACCGAGGCGGAGGCGCTGCTGAGCCCGGTGACCGGCACGCAATACACGATGGACGATCTGATGCCGCTGATCCTGCGCGAGATCGTGCTGCATGGGGTGAATGTCGGCGCGGGCTATGGCGCGGGATCGACCGGCGAGATCAACGGCACGCAGGACGGCTATGTCGGCATCCTGCCGGCGGCGACCGGCGAGATCGAATGGATCGACGCCGAGGGCGCGCGCGACATCTTCGAAGAACAGTTCGCCTTTGCCAGCGAGACGATCCGTCTGGGCCGGGGCGCGGATGCGCGCGATGCCGGTCTGGGCAATGACACGGTGTTCGGGGGCAGCGGCAATGACAATGTGGAGGGCGGCGCGGATGCCGACCGGCTGCTGGGCAATGCCGGGGCTGATACGCTGGACGGCGGCGATCAGGATGACCGGCTGATCGGCGGGGCGGGCGATGACCTGCTGACCGGCGGGCTGGGGGCGGATCTGTTCGTCTATCGGCAACTGTCGCTGGGCAAGGATGTGATCGCGGATTTCGAGGACGGCATCGACCGGATCGACCTGCGCGGCAGCGGGCTGGACATGGATCTGCTGGTGTTCGGGTCCGCCGCCGATGGCGATGCGGTGGTGCGCTTTGGCGAAACCGTGCTGCGTTTTGAGGGTGTGAGTGCAGCGGCGCTGGACGAGGCGGATTTCCTCTTCGCCTGAGGCTGCGTGTAGAGAAGGCGCGCCGCTGTGGCGCGCCTTTTTCCGTTTGTCAGGCGCTGAGCTGGTTGTGCTTGCGCGCGACGAAGGATTTCGCGGTTTCCACCGCCACGGCGGCATCGCGGCAATAGGCATCGGCGCCGATGGCCTTGCCGAATTCTTCGTTCAGAGGCGCGCCGCCGACCAGAACGATGATTTCCTCGCGCATGCCTTTTTCTTTCAGCGTGTCGATGACCACCTTCATGTAGGGCATGGTCGTCGTCAGCAGGGCCGACATGCCGAGGATGTCGGGCTGCTCTGCCTCGATCGCCTCAAGGTATTTCTCGACCGAGTTGTTGATGCCAAGATCCAGCACCTCGAAGCCCGCGCCTTCCATCATCATGCCGACAAGGTTCTTGCCGATGTCGTGGATGTCGCCCTTGACGGTGCCGATCACCATCTTGCCCATGCGCGGCGCGCCGGTTTCCACCAGCAGCGGCTTCAGGATGAACATGCCGCCCTTCATCGCATTGGCGGCCAGCAGCACTTCGGGCACGAACAGGATGCCGTCGCGGAAATCGGCGCCGACGATGGTCATCCCGGCGACCAGCGCCTTGGTGAGCACGTCATAGGGCGTCCAGCCGCGCTCGATGAGGATGTTCACACCCTCTTCGATCTCATCCTTGAGGCCGTCGTAGAGATCGTCGTGCATCTGGAGGACAAGTTCGTCGTCGCTCAGTTCAGACAGGATGATATCGTCTTCGTCAGCCATTTCGGGGCTCCTGCGGGAAGGGTTCAGGCCTGAATGCGACGGATGATCGCCCGGCACTTTTCGCTTTGCGACATGGCCGCAGGCAAAGGCGACAGTCAAGCGGAAAGCGGGCGGGGGCTTGCAGGATGTTCCTGTTGTGTTCTAGTGTCCGGCATGGATGGCAAGGATCGGACAGTCAGGCCGGAGATGCGGCTGCGCGCGCGCGGCGCGCTGGGCAATGCCAGCGGGCGGTTTGAACGCGAAAGCCGGGTGGCGGTGGATGACGGCTGGGAGATGGCCGAGGAGGAGCGGCTGCTGCAGACGGAGGTGCGCGAGGAGCGGCCCCGGTCGGCGCTGAGCTACAACCGTTCGCCCGATCTGCCGTTTGACCGCAGCGTGAACCCCTATCGGGGCTGCGAACATGGCTGCGTCTATTGTTTCGCCCGGCCCTCGCACGCCTATCTGGGCCTGTCGCCGGGGCTGGATTTCGAGACGAAGCTGATCGCGCGCCCCGGAATCGCCGCGGTGCTGGAGCGGGAGATCGGGGCGAAAGCCTATCGCGTGGCGCCGATTGCGCTGGGCACCAATACCGACCCCTATCAGCCGGTGGAGCGTGACTGGGGCGTGATGCGTGCGGTGCTGGAGGTGCTGGCGGCCTGGCAGCATCCGCTGGCGATCACCACCAAGGGCACGCTGGTGGAACGCGATCTGGATCTGCTGGCGCCGATGGCGGGGCGGGGGCTGGCGCGGGTGGGCATTTCGGTCACCACGCTGGATGCCGGGCTGAGCCGGGCGCTGGAGCCGCGCACGCCGCTGCCTGCGCGGCGGCTGGAGGTGATCCGGCGGCTGTCCGCCGCAGGGGTGCCGGTGCGGGTGATGGTGTCGCCGGTCATTCCGGGGCTGACCGATCACGAGTTGGAGCCGATTCTGGCGGCGGCCAAGGCGGCGGGGGCGGTGGCGGCAAGCTGGATCATGCTGCGCCTGCCGCTGGAGGTGGCGCCGATGATGCAGGACTGGCTGGAAGCGCGGGTGCCGGGGCGGGCGGCCAAGGTGATGGCGCGCATCCGCGAGGTGCATGGCGGCAAGGACTATGACCCCGCCTGGGGCAAACGGATGCGCGGCGAGGGGCTGTGGTCGCAGCTTGTGGCGCAGCGGTTTGACAAGGCGGTGGCGCGCGAGGGGCTGGGGGTGAAGCTGCCGCCGCTGCGGTGCGATCTGTTCCGCAGGCCCGCGCGGACAGGGGATCAGATGAGTTTCTGGTGAGGGGGTTCTGGCGGGACTCTGCGTTGCGAAGGCGCGCCGGACAGGCCGCCCGTGCGGACCGCGCGGGCAAGCCATACGCCGTTCTCGACAGGGGGCTGTTGGTATGGAATTGTGATCACATCCGAAGCCGGGTGTTTGGGATGAGTCTGTCAGAGGAAGGGGGGAGCTTGGCCTTTGGCTGATCTGCACGCCGCCGCCGTCTTGCACCGGGCGTTTTAGCCGGTCGGGATGTGACAGGATCGTGCGGGTCGGAGTGCTGCAGAATAGCTCGAAACAAAATTCGTTCTCAGAAACGATGGGGGATCATTCGATGCCGACAGGACAATATATCATTTCGCGGGTTGAAGACGGCCTGACCCATACCGAAGCCCATGACCTTGCGCTTGGCCTGGGTGGGCATCTTGCCGTGATCACCAGCGCCGAGGAGAACGATGTCGTTCTTGGGATGCTTGCGCGGGACGTAGATTCCTGGAGCTTTGAGCCGCGTGATGTCGCACGCTCCGGGCCATGGATCGGACTGACGCAAACCGAGGGCGCATCCGAACCCGGCGGCGGTTGGGTCTGGGAGACGGGCGAGGAGTCGGATTTCACGTTTTGGCACAGCGGTCAGCCCGACAATTTTGTAAATGACTCCAGGGCATTGTATTGGGAGTATCAGGGGCAGATCGGTTGGGCGGATCATGTGGATGACCCCGTGAGCCTTGGCCTGGGCTATGGCGCAATCAAGACGGCCGCGACCGAATTCGATGCCGGGCAGCGCAAGCTGGTCGGAACGGCAGAGCATGATTTCATCTGGGGGTCGGACGTTGGCAATCTGCTGAAGGGCGCCAATGGCAATGATCTGCTGGAGAGCAATGGCGGCAGGGACAGGCTGGATGGCGGCAATGGCGATGATAGCCTGACCGGTGGCATCGGCGCCGACAGCCTGATCGGCGGGGCCGGGAACGACGATTTCATCTATGCCACAATCGCCGAGTCGAAGGTCGGGACGGTTGGCCGCGATCGCATCCTCGATTTCAATGCCGACGCGGCGGATCAGATCGACCTGTCCCGGATCGACGCGATTGCGGGTGGCGGCGACGATCTGTTTTCTTTCGTCGGGTCCGGGCGCATCACGGCTCTGGGGCAGGTGCGCGTCTACGAGTCGGGCGGGAATACGTTCATCGCCTGCAATACAACCGGCAGCAATGCGGTTGACATGCGGATCCTCGTGATCGGTCTGCACGATTTCGACATCAGTGATTTCATTTTGTAAGGCAGGGTGACCGTTCAGGTTGCGTGCGAAACGCGCAGCCTGAACGGGTCTGGCAGGTACAAACCGCGCGGCTTGGGACCGGGCGTTCGGCTGTTACCGGCCGCGGCGGCGTTCGCGGCGGGCCGGGCCTTCGTCGCCGGTGCCGTCGGAGGCCGAGGAGAAGGCGCCGAGTTTGGCCGAGATTTCGTCCAGCGACGGGCGGGGGCCTTTGGGGCGGGTTTCCAGCGCTTCGCGCATCGCTTTCAGGTGCACCGGCATGGTGCCGCAGCAGCCGCCGATGATGCGGGCGCCGGAATCGCGGGCCAGCACGGCGTAATCGGCCATCAGCTCGGGCGTGCCGTCGTAATGGATCGCGCCGTCCTTGTATTTCGGGATGCCGGCATTGCCCTTGGCGATCACCGGGCGTTCGGTGCCTTGGGCGAAGAAGCCCAGCACGGTGCGCAGCAGATCCGACGAGCCGACGCCGCAATTGGCACCGAAGGCAATCGGCGGGTTCGGCAGTTTTTCCACCAGTGCTGCCAGATCGGCAGAGGTCGCGCCCATCATGGTGCGGCCTGCGGTGTCAAAGCTCATCGTGCCGCACCAGGGCATCCCGGCCAAAGCGGCGGCCTCGGCGGCGGCGCGGTATTCCTCGGGGGCGGAAATGGTTTCGACCCAGAGCACATCGGCGCCCCCGGCCTTCAGCCCCTCGGCCTGTTCATGGAACATCTCGACCGCCAGCGCATGGGTCAGCGTGCCCATCGGCGCCATGATCTCGCCGGTCGGCCCGACGGAGCCTGCGACGACGACGGTGCGGCCCGCGGCATCGGCGATCTCGCGCCCCAGCGCCGCGCCGATGCGGTTCAGTTCGTGCACGCGACCCTGCGCGCCGTGGAGTTTCAGGCGCGAGGCGTTGCCGCCGAAGGTGTTGGTGAGGAAGATGTCAGAGCCCGACTCCACCGCGCCGCGATAGAGCGCGCGGATATTGTCAGGCTGATCCACGTTCCACAACTCGGGCGGCTCGCCGGAGGAGAGGCCCATGTTGAACAGGTTGGTGCCGGTGGCACCATCGGCCATCAGCCAGTCGCGGGTGGCCAGCAGGGTGGAAAGAGCGTCGGTCATGTCGCCTCACGGGGGGGGGAGGGCCGCAGGGTGCGGCCTTGGGTCTTTGCCCTTCCTGTGCCACGGGTGGCGGGATGAGGCAAATTCATAATCTTCATGTTCATTGTGAAGATCGTGCAGGGTGGCAAAAGAAAAGGCCGCCCGGCGGGGCGGCCTGAGCCTGACAGATCCCGCAGGGATCAGGCTTCGGACATCAGCTGCGCCTTGGCGACGGGCAGCAGTTCGGCCAGTTTGGCGCGGATCGTGTCGGCGGTGGATTTGTCGCCCAGA
The DNA here is from genome assembly GCF_900110025.1 of Gemmobacter aquatilis. Lineage (GTDB taxonomy): Bacteria > Pseudomonadota > Alphaproteobacteria > Rhodobacterales > Rhodobacteraceae > Gemmobacter > Gemmobacter aquatilis. Next base: position 107,944 of record NZ_FOCE01000004.1, read on the forward strand.
TCGGCGGCGAGCTTGCGCACCACGTCTTCGACCCCGGCTTCCTCGAAATCGGATTCCACGATGGTCATCGCATAGGCGGTGGCCTCGTCGCCGGTCTTGCCCAGCAGATCTGCGGCCCAGAGCCCGGCCAGCTTGTTCCGGCGCGCTTCGGCGCGGAACTGCATCTCTTCGTCATGGGCGTATTTGGCTTCAAACGCTTTTTCACGGTCGTCGAAGGTGGTCATGGCAAGGCCCCCCTAAGGAATATGGTTCCGGTTGCTTTCCATATGCCCGCCCGCGCCTTGCGCCGCAAGGCCCCAAGGTGCCCCGGTGGCGCTAAACCTTGCGGGGGCGGCGGGCTTGGACTATAGCCGCGCCAAGGGGGACGGGCCTTTCGGGCTTTTCGTCCCATGTGCGATTCGGGAAAATGCATGGCACGTCGCAAGAAGGTCTACGAAGGCACGGCGAAGATCCTTTACGAAGGGCCGGAGCCGGGCACGCTGATCCAGTATTTCAAGGACGACAGCGCCACCCCCGGCACCGCCCCGCAGGGCGGGCTGGAAGGCAAGGGGGTGCTGAACAACCGCCTGTCCGAATTCTTCATGTCGGGGCTGAACGCCATCGGCGTGCCGACGCATTTCATCCGCCGCATCAACATGCGCGAGCAACTGGTGCGGATGTGCGAGATCGTGCCGCTGGAAGTGGTGGTGCGCAATTTTGCCGCAGGTGGCATCACCACGCGGCTGGGCATCCCGGAAGGCACGCCGCTGCCGCGCCCGATCGTCGAATATTACTACAAGGACGACAAGCTGGGGAACCCGCTGGTGTCGGAAGAACATATCATCGCCTTCGGCTGGGCCAACCAGCAGGATCTGGATGACATGGTGGCGCTGGCACTGCGGGTGAACGATTTCATGTCCGGCGTCATGCTGGGCGTCGGCATCCGGCTGATGGATTTCCGGCTGGAAGTCGGGCGGATCTGGGAGGGCGATTTCATGCGCCTGATCGTCGCCGACGAGATCAGCCCTGACAGCTGCCGCCTGTGGGATACCCGCGGGCTGGAAGCGCCCGACCGCGAAGGGTTCGTGCGCGAACCCGGGCCGCTGGCCGACGTTTATACCGAACTGGCGCGGCGCCTTGGCGTGCTGCCGTCCAATGTCACCCATACCACCAAGCCGACCCTGATCAACTGAAAGGGGTCATTTGGGCCAGCGAAAATCGAAACTATCATTCTTTCTCAAGCAACATCCCAAGTGTTGCTACTGTGGTGGTGAGGTGGATGCGGGGTCGATTGATCACGTCCCGCCAAAAGCCGTATTCAAATACAAGCATCGTCCTTCTGGCTTGGAGGTGCCTGCGTGCAGTCATTGCAATGCTGCGCATTCACCCTTTGACGAGTTCTTCGCGTTCATTGCGTTTCTTCAATTGTCATCCAAGGCAAATCACGTCGAACCTCGTTTCAATTCAATGATTTCTGGCCTTGTTCCTCGATTTCCAGAGGCGATTGTTGAGATTGTCCGGAAATCAAGTAGAGGCTGGGTCAAGGATGCGTCTGGGCTCTTGAGGCCAGTGATAGTCGCAACCTTTGAGGATCCGGCGGTTCACTTCGCCGTTGAATACATGGCGGCAAGGATCAGTTGCGCACTCGTGTATCTCTTTCATGGTGCAAGTGTTCCGCTTCAGACCTGTTTCAAAACGCGTTGGGTTTCGAACGCATCAGGCGATCACGCGGCAGTCATGAAACTGGCTCGCGGACTTCCCAATTACATTTCCTTGAAGCAGGGAAGCTTTAATACAAGTGACCAATTCGAGGCGCGATACTTCATCGAAAGTCCAACGCGGGCTGGTTTTGCATTCAATTTCCATCAGTCATTTCAAGTGACTTGCGTAGTCGAACCGGAGGCTCAGCGCGGCGAGGAAGAGCCCTTGTTTACCGTGACAAGAGACGGTATCGCCCCATTGAACCACGACTATCCACCCTCTCTACGAATCCCAGTGCGGAGATGAACCCATGAAAGCCCGTGTGACCGTGATGCTGAAGACCGGAGTGCTGGATGTGCAGGGCGAGGCCGTGCGCCGCGCGCTGGGCACGCTGGGTTTTGAAGGGGTGGAGGCCGTACGGCAGGGCAAGGTGATCGAGCTGGATCTGGCCGCCACCGACAAGACCGCCGCCGAGGCCGAAGTGGCCGCGATGTGCGAAAAGCTGCTGGCCAATACGGTGATCGAGAAATACTCGGTCGAGATCGCCTGATTTTACGCTGCTGCGGCCCGTTGCGGGTGACGCAGCAGCGCCAGAAGCACCTGCGTTTCGTGCTGGCGCAGGGTTTGGGCGGCATCCGGGCGGGACAAAAGCTCGGGCAGGGTGGTGCCCATCAGATCGCAAAGCGCGCGGGTTTCCGCCGCGCCCATGGCCGTGGCGCCACGTGCGCCCGGTTGAAAGCTTTCGGCGGGCAAGCCTTCGGCAATCAGCATGGCATGTTCGTCCAGAAGGATATGGTAATAGGTGATCGGCCCGACCGGGCGCAGCGGCTTGACCGATGCGCGCAGATGGGCTGCGGGCAGCAGCACCTCGGAGCAGCCGAACAGCATTTCGGTCTGCCAGCCGGAACAGGAAATCCGGTGGCCCGGTGACAGGCCCAATGCGCGCAGGGGCAGGCCTGGCCCGAAAAAGTTCTTCGGGATGATCACGGGGTGCAGCGCGGGCTCTTTCTGCAAGGCCGCTTCGCCGACAACGGTGTCTCCGATCCAGCGGACCGGCAGGGTCCGGCCATCGGCGGTTGTCACCCCATCGCCGGGGCGCAGCGACTCGACTGCGCGCGGGCCTTGCGGGGTGGCGATCCGGGTGCCGCCCAGAAAACACAGCAGGACCGTGCCGGGGGCATAGTTGCTGCCCGTGATGCCGTGCGCGCCGTTCGGAAAGGCGGTCATCACGCCAAGCGTGCCTGAACCGTCATTGAGGAAAAAGAACCGCTGGCCGTCTGCGGTGGTGATGACGGTGATTTCCTTGCCGCGCAGATCGACGCCGTTCACATTGGCCAGCTTGTTGGTGGTCGGCAGGTTGCCGGTGAACTCGACCCGGAACCCCTGCGTCACGCCGTTGAGGATGACCTGGGTGTCGGGGTCGTTCTGCCCGCCGTTGTAATCAAGCTTGATGTCGCCGCCGGTTCCGGAGGTGAAGGTCAGTTGCGTGACCGGCGTGGTCGAGATGCCCTTCGCGTTCAGCGAGGCGTTGTTGGCGGTATTGCTGTCACCGCGGGCGTAGAAGCTGATCGTTGTCATCGCGGCGTTTCCTGTCGGGTAAGATCGGATCGTCCTCTGGCATTGGCAATCCTTGAACCTTGACCAATCATTGTGACCAAGCAGAGGCCAGCTCTGGGGCGAATTGCGGCCTTAAGCGCCGGCCTGCGCAAGCGATGCGCTGCCGGGCCACGAATTCCGGCGCGGGCCCGGTCTGGGGGCTGGAAAGCGCGCGGGGCTTGCGCTATTGGGGCGGCATCCCCCGCGCCGCGTCTGAAAGGATCCCCCGATGAAAGCCGCCGTCGTCACCTTCCCCGGTTCCAACTGCGACCGTGATCTTGCCGTTGCCTTCGAAAAGGCAGGGGCCGAGGTCGTGCGGGTCTGGCACAAGGACAGCGCGTTGCCGCAGGGGGTGGATATTGTCGGCGTGCCGGGCGGGTTTTCGTTCGGCGACTATCTGCGCTGCGGCGCGATTGCCGCGCAATCGCCGATCGCGGCGGCGATTCAGGCTCATGCTTCGCGCGGCGGCTATGTGATTGGCATCTGCAACGGTTTTCAGGTGCTGACCGAGATGCGGCTGCTGCCGGGCGCGCTGATGCGCAATGCCGGGCTGAAGTTCATCTGCAAGCCGGTGGAGCTGGTGGTGGCGACCACGGAGTCCGATTACACTGCGGGCTATGCCAAGGGGCAGCGGATCAGCGTGCCGGTGGCGCATCACGACGGCAACTATACGGTGGATGCCGAAACGCTGGCGCGGTTGCAGGGCGAAGACCGGGTGGCCTTCCGCTATGGCGACAACCCCAACGGCTCGATGGGCGATATTGCGGGCATCCTGTCGGAGAACCGCCGCGTGCTGGGCATGATGCCGCATCCCGAGCGGGTGGTGGATCCGGCGCATGGCGGGGCAGACGGGGCGGTGCTGTTTGCCAGCCTCGTCGGCAAGATGGCGCTGGCCTGAGCAGACCGCACCTTGAGGCGCCGTCGCGCGCGGCCTAGACTGCGGGCATGACGGATACTGCCGCGACGACCAGAGACAGCGACCGCGAACCGGGGATTTCCTGGCAGGTTAAGCTTGTCGTGACGGTGTTGGTCTTGCTGGCGGTGGGGGTGGTGATCGTCACCAACCGCTGGCTGTCGGAGCGCTTCACCGAGGTGACGCGCAACCGATCAGAGCTGCGGCTGGCGCTGTATTCCGGCAACATGATTTCCGAACTGCAGCGCACCTCGGTCGTGCCGCTGCTGCTGGCGCGCGACCCCGAGATGATCGGGGCGCTGGCGAAAAGCGAATATACTTCCACCTCGCAGCGGTTGATCTCGTTCCAGACGGAAATCGGCGCGGCCTCGATCGTGTTGCTGGATGTGGAGGGGCGCATTGTCGGCGCGACCAACCGGACGCAACTGGGCGGCAGTCTGCGCGCCTCGCCGCAGTTCATCGAGGCGCAGCGGGCGAAGGACACGATTTTCACCGTCGCCCCGCGCGAGGCGATGGGGTTCGATTTCACCTATTCGCGGGCGGTACGCAATGACAACCAGTTGCTGGGGGTCATCGTCGTGGCGGTGGATCTGATGAAATACGAACGCGCCTGGGCCGGGTTGCAGGATGCGGTGATGGTGACCGACAGCGAGGGCACCGTGCTGCTGGCGACCGAGCCGCGCTGGCGCGGGCTGCCGCTGGCCGAGGCGCTGGAGGCGCGCGATGCCCCTTCGGCGATCCGCCGGGCCTTGCAGGGGGCGGCCGACTGGGCGCAGGAGCCGCCGGATGCCTATCTGAGCGGCGAGGCGGTGATGAAGACCGAAAGCCGCGTGGCGTTTCGCGGTTGGCGGATGATCACCTACACCGCCTATGATTCGGTGCGCGAGCGGGTGAACGGCGTGCTGGCGCTGGAGATCATGGGTTTTGCCATCCTGCTGGCGGTGACCTTCTACATGCTGTCGCGGCGGGCCTGGTCGCAATCTGTCAGCTTTCAGCGCGAAAGTGCGGAATTGCGGCTGCTGAACGCCCGGTTGCAGCGCGAGATCGCGGAACGCGAGAAGGTGCAGAAGAACCTTGAAGTGGCGGAGCTGACGCTGGCGCAATCGTCGAAACTCGCCGCTTTGGGCGAGATGTCGGCGGCGGTGAGCCATGAGTTGAACCAGCCGCTGGCCGCGATGAAGACCTATCTGGCCGGGGCGCGGCTGCTGTTGCAGCGCCGTCGCCCCGACGAGGCGCTGTCGTCGTTCCAGCGCATCGACGATCTGATCGAGCGGATGGGCGCGATCACCCGGCAGTTGAAATCCTATGCCCGCAAGGGCGGCGAGGCGTTCGAGCCGGTGGACATGCGCAATTCGGTGTCCTCGGCGCTGTCGATGATGGAACCGCAACTGAAGGCGCGCGTTGTGCGTATCACTCGCACCCTGCCGCGCGCCCCGGTGATGGTGATGGCCGACCGGATCCGGCTGGAGCAGGTCATCATCAACCTGCTGCGCAATGCGCTGGATGCCACGAAAGAAACCACCCGCCCGCAGATCGACCTGATCCTGTCGGCGGGCGAGACGGCAACCTTGACCGTGCGCGACAATGGGCACGGGATTGCCGATCTCGATAACCTGTTTGAACCTTTCTACACCACCAAGAAACCCGGCGAGGGCATCGGTCTCGGCCTTGCGATCTCGACCGGCATCGTGACCGACCTTGGCGGCAGGCTCACCGCGCATAATGGCGAGGGGGGCGGGGCTGTTTTCGAAATCCAGCTTCCCATATTGGGCGCAGGCGCCAAGGCAGCAGAATGAGGACCACATGGCCCGAGCAATGAAAGTCGCCATTGTCGATGACGAGGCGGATATGCGGCAGTCGATCAGCCAGTGGCTGGCGCTGTCGGGGTTTGACACCGTGACTTATGGCAGCGCGGAAGAGGCGCTGGCGGCCATTGCCGCCGATTTCCCCGGCGTTGTCGTCAGTGACATCAAGATGCCGGGGATGGATGGCATGGCCTTCCTGAAGCGGCTGATGAGCATGGACAGCGGCTTGCCCGTCATCATGATCACCGGCCATGGCGATGTGCCGATGGCGGTGGAGGCGATGCGGATCGGCGCCTTCGACTTTCTGGAAAAGCCGTTCAACCCTGACCGGATGACCGAACTGGCCAAGCGCGCCACGCAGGCCCGCCGCCTGACGCTGGACAGCCGGGCGCTGCGCAAGGAACTGTCGGACGGTTCGGTGCTGATGAAAAAGCTGATCGGCACCTCGCCGGTGATGGAACGGCTGCGCGAGGATATCCTCGATCTGGGGCAGGCGGACAGCCATGTGCTGATCGACGGCGAGACCGGCACCGGCAAGACGCTGGTCGCCCATGCGCTGCATGCGGTGGGGCCGCGGGCGTCGAAGAAATTCGTGACGATTTCCTGCGCGGCCTGGAGCGAGGATCAACTGGCGGCGCGGCTGTTCGGCCCGACCGAGGACGGCACCATCCCGCTGATCGAAGAGGCGCGGGGCGGCACGCTATGTCTGGAAGACATCGAGAGCCTGAGCCATGCGCTGCAATCGCGGCTGCTGACCACGATCAACGAACAGGGCACCCCGCCCGAGACGCGGATCATCGCGATCTGCAACGAACATGCGCCGGACAATACGCTGGAAGACATCCTGCGCCCGGATCTGTTCTATCGGCTGGGCGCGATGACCATCCTGCTGCCGCCGCTGCGCGCACGGGGCGAGGATATCCTGACGCTGTTCACCCGCATGTCGGAACAGTTCGCCGAGGAATATGGTTGCGATGCGCCGGGCATCACCGCGCAAGAGGCGGCGCAACTGCTGCAGGCGCCCTGGCCGGGCAATGTGCGCCAGCTGGTCAATATCGCCGAACGCGCGGTGCTGCAGAACCGGCGCGGCTCAGGCTCCATCGCCTCGCTGCTGATGGCGGATAACGAGGCGGCGGGGCCGGTGCTGACCACCGAGGGCAAGCCGCTGAAAGATTACGTCGATTCCTTCGAGCGGATGCTGATCGACAACACGATGCGCCGGCACAAGGGCTCGATCGTCGCGGTGATGGAAGAGTTGTGCCTGCCGCGCCGGACGCTGAACGAGAAGATGGCGAAATACGGGCTCAGCCGGTCCGATTACGTCTGAGCGGGCAGGGGGCGCTCGCGCCCCCTCTTGGGCCGCAGGCGGCCCAATTCACCCCCTGAGGATATTTGCGCCAAGATGAAAGCCGCAAACAGGGCCTTGTTTCATCTTGGTGAAAATATCCTCAGGGGGAGGCCCCCGCAGGGGGCCGTGGGGGGCAGACAGCCCCCCGGGCCCGGCCCGGTCGGAAAATAGCCATTGTGTTTGGGGCGGGGCTGCCCTTATTGTCGCAGGATCGGGGTTTCCGTTCTGGGAGCGGCCCCGTCACAGAGTTTCGCTGCCGGGCGCGCGGAACGGGCCACAGGTCCCAAGGCGCCGCTCAGGCAGATTTCACAGGCCGCAAGGCCACAGCTTTGCCAAACAGTCTTTCGGGGCTGCAGGCTTTCAGATGGGTGCCGAGGGTGCCCGGGATACAGACCGCGATGTGCCGCGACCAGGATGCGAGGACGATTGACAGGGGGCCCAAGGGCCGCCCTGCGCCTGTCGCATCGCGCAGCACCGCCCGAACAAGCCGCCATCTGCATGACCGCCTCTTTTCCGGGCATCCCCGGCGAGGGGAGGCGTGCCATGGCGCAATGGAACACCATGGCCAAGAAAATGCTCATCGACGCCACCCACCCGGAAGAGACCCGGGTTGTGGTGGTGGACGGAAACAAGGTTGAAGAATTCGACTTTGAAACGGTAAACAAGCGTCAGCTGCAGGGGAACATCTACCTTGCCAAAGTGACCCGGGTGGAGCCTTCGCTTCAGGCGGCCTTTGTCGATTACGGTGGAAACCGCCACGGCTTTCTCGCCTTTGCCGAGATTCACCCGGATTACTACCAGATCCCGGTCGCCGACCGCAAAGCCCTGCTGGATGAAGAGCGGGCGCTGGCGCGGGCGGAAGAGGACGAGGAGAACAACCGTTCCCGGTCGCGCGGGCCGCGCAATGGCAATGGCGGCAACGGCAACGGGGGCAATGGTTCGGGCCACAAGCCCCGGGCCGAGGCCGTAGTGGCGTCCGATGCGGTGGTGACCGCCGAGGCCTCGGTTTCGGACGCGATTGCCGGCATGGATGTCGTTGATCTGGGCGAGGAAACCGGCGCCGACGCGCTGTTCGTCGCGCGCAACGAGGACCGGGCGCAGGTCGCCTCGGAACGGACGGGCGAGGCGCATTACGAGGCGCTGGACCATGCGGCCGAGGTGGATGACGAGATCGAATCCATCGCCGAAGAAGACGTGGCCGAGGAAATCCGCGCGCCGCGCAAGCCGCGTGCCCGGCGCTACAAGATCCAGGAAGTGATCAAGGTGCGCCAGATCATGCTGGTGCAGGTGGTGAAGGAAGAACGCGGCAACAAGGGCGCCGCGCTGACCACCTATCTGTCGCTGGCGGGCCGCTATTGCGTGCTGATGCCCAACACGGCGCGTGGCGGCGGCATCAGCCGCAAGATCACCAATGCGCCGGACCGCAAGAAGCTGAAGGAAATCGCGGGCGAGATGGAGGTGCCGGAAGGTGCCGGCCTGATCATCCGCACCGCGGGTGCCAAGCGCACCAAGGCGGAAATCCGTCGCGATTACGAATATCTGATGCGGCTGTGGGAAGAAATCCGCGAACTGACGCTGAAATCCATTGCGCCCGCGCCGATCTATGAAGAGGGCGATCTGATCAAGCGCACGATCCGCGACCTGTACAACCGCGAGATCGACGAGATTCTGGTGGAAGGCGAGGCGGGCTATCGCACCGCCAAGGATTTCATGCGGATGATCATGCCCAACCACGCCCGCGTGGTGCAACGCTATGCCGCCGACATTCCGCTGTTCGCCCGCTATCAGGTGGAAAGCTATCTGTCGGGCATGTTCAACCCGGTGGTGCAGCTGAAATCCGGCGGCTATATCGTGATCGGCATCACCGAGGCGCTGGTCGCCATCGACGTGAACTCGGGCCGGGCCACCAAGGAAGGCTCGATCGAGGAGACCGCGCTGAAGACCAACCTGGAGGCCGCCGAAGAAGTGGCGCGCCAGCTGCGTCTGCGGGATCTTGCCGGGCTGATCGTCATCGACTTCATCGACATGGAAGAGCGGCGGAATAACGCGGCGGTCGAGAAGCGGCTGAAAGACAAGCTGAAAACCGACCGCGCGCGGATTCAGGTGGGGCGCATTTCTGGCTTTGGCCTGATGGAGATGAGCCGCCAGCGCCTGCGCCCGGGGATGCTGGAAAGCACCACCCAGCCCTGCGCGCATTGCCATGGCACCGGGTTGATCCGGTCGGATGACAGCCTTGCGCTGACCATCCTGCGCGCGCTGGAGGAAGAGGGCACGCGGAAACGCTCGAAAGAAGTGTTGCTGAAGGCGCCGGTGGCGGTGATCAACTATCTGGTCAACCACAAGCGCGAACATATCGCCCTGATCGAGGCGCGCTATGGCATGGCGGTGCGGCTTGAGGCCGATCCGCATCTGGTGTCGCCGGATTACGCGATCGAGAAGTTCAAGACCGCGACGCGGGTTGTGCCGGAAATCTCGGCCGTGATCTCGGGCCATGCGAGCCTGATGGGTGCGCCGGTGGACGAGGACGAGAACGACCCGGAACTGCCGCTGGACGAGGAGGACGAGGACGAGGCCGAAGTGGTGGCCGCGACCCCTGCCGGGGCGCCGGGCCAAGGCGGGGCGAAGAAGAAGCGCCGCCGCAGCCGCAGCCGCCGTGGCGGATCCAAGAACAAGGATGGCAGCCCGGTCGATGGGGCTGACGAGGACGAGGAAGACGACGGCGACGACCTCGACGAGGCCGAAGAGGCGGGCGGTGAAGAGACCGACGTGGCAGAGGCTCCGATGGTGACAGAGTCGCCGGTGGGGGATGCAGCGACGGTTGCGCCTGAAGCGGTGCCGCTGGTTGGCGAACTGGCCGAGGCGGTGATCGCGGCGGAAGCCCCGGTTGAAGCGCCTGCTGCCAAGGCGCCGTCGAAATCCACGCTGTCGCGGTCCGCATCGCCGAAGGCTGAGGGCGAGAAGGCCGTGGGCGAAAAGGCTGGGAGCAGCAAGACGGCGGCCACCAAGGCGGGCACCGCCAAGACGGCAGCCACCAAGACGGGCACGGCCAAGACGGGGGCGACGAAATCCTCCACCGCCAAACCGAAGACGGCGACGCAGAAGTCAGAGACGGTGACGGCCGAAGGTGACAAGCCCAAGACCAGCCGGTCGAGCAGTTCGCGCAGCAAATCGGCCAAGGCGAAGGCCGAAGCCGAGGCAGAGGTCGCGCCGCTGACGGTAGAGGCGATGCTGGCCGAGCCGGTGGCAGTCTCCGTCGAACCGCCTGTCGAAGCCGTTGTCGAAACGCCGGTCGCGGATTTCGTCGAAACGGTTGCCGAAGCGCCGGTGGCGGCGGAGCCGGTCTTGCAGGCCGATCCGGGCGAATGGCCGGTGGCCGAGACGGTGCAACCCGATCCGGCCGAGGCGGAAGCGCCGGCCTCGGATGCCGGGGAGCCGCAGACGAAACGCAAGGGCTGGTGGTCGGTAAACCGCTGATCCTCTGAACGCCGGGCCCTGCGCCCGGCGTTTTCACTTGCCGCGCCGCAGGAAATAGGCGGTGGCGGCGCCCAGCGGTTCGGCCCCCAGAAACGCGTGGCCGGCCTGGGTGCAGAAATGCGGCAGATCCACCGCCGCCATGCCATCGGTGGCGCGAACCCGCAGCACCACGCCCGGTGCCAGCCCCATCAGCACCTTGCGCGCTTTCAGCACCGGCAAGGGGCAGATCATGCCTTCGCAATCCAGATCCTGATCGAACTCCATCGCGCTCCCTTTCATCTTGGCCCAAATATCCCCGCCGGAGGCTCCGCCGCCAGCCCCAAAACGGGCGGCTGGGCAGGGGGGCACGGGGATGTGACACCGCCGCGCGTGACGGCGTGGCGATCCTGCACTAAGACGGGCTGAGCAGCAAAGAGGGCGGAATGTTCGGGATTGATCTATTCGATGCAGGCCTGTTGCCCGCCATGCTGGTGGCACTGGTCGCGGGCGTGCTGTCGTTCCTGAGTCCCTGCGTGCTGCCCATCGTGCCGCCCTACCTCGCCTATATGGGTGGCATCTCGATGCCGGAACTGCGGCAGGGGCAGGCGGCGGCGCGGCGACGCATCATCCTGCCTGCGCTGTTCTTCGTGCTGGGGCTTTCGACGGTGTTCCTGTTTCTGGGCTTCGCCGCCTCGGCCTTTGGCAGCCTGTTTCTGCAATATCAGCAAGTGCTTGCGAAAGTATCGGGCGCGATGGTGATCGTGCTGGGGCTGCATTTCATCGGGCTGTTCCGCATCCCGCTGCTGGACCGCGAGGCGCGGCTGGATGCGGGCGATCAGGGCGGCACGGCGCTGGGGGCCTATGTGCTGGGGCTGGCCTTCGCCTTTGGCTGGACGCCCTGCATTGGCCCGCAACTGGGCGCGATCCTGTCGCTGGCGGCGAATGAGGCCAGCCTGACGCGGGGCACGGTACTGCTGGCGGTCTATGCGCTGGGGTTGGGGTTGCCGTTCCTGCTGGCGGCGCTGTTCATCGAACGGGCGATGGGGGTGATGGCGCGGCTGAAGCGGCATATGAAGCTGATCGAGCGGGCGATGGGCGTGCTGCTGATCCTTGTGGGGATCGCGCTGGTGACCGGCGCCTTGTCCGAGGCGTCGTGGTTTCTGCTGGAACAGTTTCCCTTTCTTGCCACTTTGGGTTGAGCCTTCGGTCTTCCGCATTTTTGCCGGATTGCGCTGACAGGCTGATCTGCGACACTGGGGCAGCAAAGCGGGGGGCGCATGGCGGATGGGGCAGAGCATCGGGGCACGGGCGGCGGCAGCTTTCGCCGCCGGGTGTTCTATATCCCCGGTTATGACCCGATCCACCCGCGCCGCTACCGCGAGCTGTATCGGCGCGAGGGCGCGGCGCAGGCGGCGCTGTCGGGCTATGACATCGCGCTGAAACCGAAAAAGGTGCGCGGCCCCTATGGCTGGCATGTGACCGCCCGGATCGAGGGGCGCGCGGTCCACAGCGATGTCGAGGTACTGGTCTGGTCTGACATCGTGCGCGACAGCATGGATCAGCGGATCCTTGGCACCTATCTGCAACTGATCCGCACGGCCTGGGCCTATATCGGTTCGGGCGCGCTGTTCCGGCTGATGCGGCTGCGGCAGGGGCCGATCATCGCGGCGCTGTATCCGATCGTGGTGCTGCTGGCGGAACTGCTGGTGGCTGTTCTGGCAAATGGGCTGATCTATTGGGCCTGCCGCGCGGCGCTGCCGGCACCCTGGGGTGCGCTGGGGGGCGGGGCGCTGGGGCTGGCAGCCTTTGTGCAGATCCTGCGCTGGTTCAAGCGCAAGGATGGCAGGATCTATGCCTATTACCTGATGCATGATTACGCCTTTGGCGCGCAGGCGCGGGGGGCCAATCCGCCAGAGCTGGAGGCGCGGATGGCCGCCTTCCGCATCGCCATCGCCGAGGCGCTGCGCGAGCCTTATGACGAGGTGCTGGTGGTGGGCCATTCGTCTGGCGCGCATCTGGCGGTGTCGATCCTGGCCGATCTGCTGCGCGAAGGGCTGCCGGAGGACGGGCCGGTGCTGTCGTTCCTGTCGCTGGGGCAGGTGGTGCCGATGATCAGCTTTCTGCCCGAGGCGCGGCGCCTGCGCGCCGATCTGGCGCTGATGGCAGAGCAAGAGCGGATCGCCTGGGTCGATGTCACGGCACCCGGCGATGGCTGCGCCTTTGCGCTGTGCGATCCGGTGGCGGTCAGCGGGGTGGCGCCCAAGGTGCAGCGCTGGCCGTTGATCTATTCGGCGGCCTTCAGCCAGACCCTGCGGCCCGAGACATGGGCAAGCCTGCGGCGGCGCTATTTCCGCCTGCATTTCCAGTATCTGTGTGCGTTCGACAACCTGCCGGGCGAGCCGTGGGATTACGACTATTTCCGCGTCACCGCCGGGCCGCAGACGCTGGCCGCGCGTTTTGCCGACCGGCCGCAGTCGAAAAGCCGCATTGACCGCGCGGTGAACCGCTTTACCACGGTGGCATGAGCGCCGATCACCCCCATCCGCCCAAACCGCTGGCCCGGCCTGACAAGGTGTCGCTGTGGCGCTATCTGCGGCTGTTCCGGCGTGACATCCTGTCGGCGCAACCGGCGCGGCTGTATCGCGCCTGGATGGCCGAGTTTCGCACGCCGTTCTTTCGCAGCTATCTGTGCAACGACCCGGCGCTGGTTGATCTGGTGCTGAAGGAACGCCCGAAGGATTTCCCGAAATCCGACCGGGTGGGCGAGGGGTTGCGGCCCCTGCTGGGCAATTCGGTCTTTGTGACCAATGGCGAGATCTGGGAACGCCAGCGCCGCATCATCGACCCGGCGTTCGAGGGCGGGCGGCTGCGCGAAACCTGGCCGGCGATGCGGGCGGCGGGGCAGGCGATGCTGGCGCGGCTGGCGCCCAAGGCCGATGGCGCGCCGCTGGAGATCGAGTTCGAAACCAGCCATGCGGCGGCGGATGTGATTTTTCGCACGCTGTTTTCCCTGCCGATCGAGGATGAAACCGCAGGCGCGGTGTTCCATGAATTCCGCCGTCACCAGAAGGCGCAACCGATCCTGAATCTGGCCGCGCTGCTGCCGCTGCCGGCCTGGGCACCCCGGCTGCACCGGCCCGAGACGAAGCGCACGGCGGCGCGCATCCGGGCGCTGATCACCCGGCTGACGGCGGAGCGCGCGGCGGCGCTGGCGCAGGGCACGGCGCCCGATGATCTGGCGACCAAGATCATGGCCACGCCCGACCCGCTGACCGGCGCGCGGTTCGGGACCGAGGAAATGGTCGATCAGGTGGCAATCTTCTTTCTGGCCGGGCACGAAACCTCGGCCTCGGCGCTGGCCTGGGCGCTGTATCTGCTGGCGACCCATCCCGATTGGCAGGATCGGGTGGCGGCAGAGGCGCAGGCGGAGCTGGGGGCAGAGGCCGATTTCGCGGCGCTGGGGCGGTTGAAGGCGGCGAAGGCGGTGTTCCGCGAGGCGCTGCGGCTGTATCCGCCGGTGCCGATGATGGTGCGCGAGGCGCGCTGCCCGGTGAAACTGCGCGACCGCATGGCCCCGGCAGGCGCGCAGATCGTGCTGTCGCCCTGGCACCTGCACCGGCATGAACGGCTGTGGGACAACCCGGACGGCTTTGACCCCGCGCGGTTCGAGACGGAAAACGGCAAGGCCTGCCTGCGCAGCGCCTATATCCCGTTTTCCGCCGGGCCGCGTGTCTGCCCCGGCGCGGGCTTTGCCATGGTGGAAGGCCCGCTGCTGCTGGCGCTGCTGCTGCGCGACTTCCGCCTGCTGCCGGTGGAAGGCCGGGTGCCGGTGCCCGAAGCGCATCTGACCGTGCGCGCCCGCGACGGCATCTGGTTGCGCTTGCACCGCAGGTGATGCGCACCCTTCGCGAAGGAGGCGGGGAATGAAATGGAAGGTGCAGGTCTCTGTCCGAAACGGGGATTTCCGTTTCGTATCAATCGCTTGCATTTTCCAATGAAGGCGGCTCAAACCAAAAACAGATCAAGAACGAAGCGGGTTCTTGTAAAGCTGCTTCGGCGGCTGTTCCGGGTGCCCTGAACAAGGGATCGGAAATGGAAAACCCCGGCGCGCTGGCGGGCGCGACCGGGGCTAATTGCGATGTCGAGAAACATCAACCGAAAGAATACAGTCATCGCCTCGCTTGGGCAATGGCCTTGCGGCAGGCGATTCGGGAATGCGACCCGCTGGACGCCGCGCTAATCCTGTCCGACGAACTGGAACGCCTGCGGCAAGGCGCACCTATCCCGCCGTTGATGAATGCCATGGAGGAAGCACGGCACTGGGCGGCATGGGCCACCCCGTTCGAGGTGAAGGCCTACTGCCTCGCCTGCTTTCAGGCCATGTCGCCCAAGGATCAAGCCGGGTTCCTCGCCTATGTGACAGGGAGGGCAGCGGCATGAAGGAGCGCTGCGCCGAAGAATGCCTGTTCCATTGGTCTGCCGTGGTTAAGGCTGCCAGTTCCGGTTGGGAACAACAGTTCGCTGCCGAAATCGCCAAGAAGGCTGAAAAGCCATGGTGGCGCCCCACGGCCAAGCAGTTGGTCATCATGCGCCGCATGACGGATGCCCTGTTCTATGGGGATGCTGCCAGCCTGATCGAAGTGGAGCGACCCGTGCCCGTCCGCACCAGCAAGGGAGGGCACCGCGCAGCCTGACCGCGTGAACCTGTGCTGATTGGACGGTTCAGACGGTGGCGTTCAGCACAGTAACGGCCTGCCACGGGGCGATCCCATAGGCCAACCGCAGCCCGAAAGCTCGAAGCGGGGGATCAGGCGCCAGACCCGGCGCCTTTAAGTAGCGAGCAAGCCCGAGGCGGGGTCATACGACCTCGGGCGCCCAGAAGCGATGGACCGGCTCCGTTGAGCAGATCTTCACGCAGAGGGCTAGGGACCAACCTGTGCCGAAAGGCACGGGCTGGTCTCCCTATGCCCTTCGCTCCGAACCTCACCATTGAGCAGTGAAACCTTACGAGACTGACTATGAACGAAAGAGACGCGAACTTGAAAACTTGGTGCGCAGATGCACAAAAGGCGGCGTGATGGCACATTGGCCTTACAACACTTCAAAATGGGCGCGGCTGCGCGAGGCCAAACTGTCGGCAACTCCGCTCTGCGAAATCTGCACCCGGCGCGGCCTGATCGTGGAAGCAGTGGCCGTCGATCACTTCAAGCCCATCAATCAAGGCGGTTCGCCTTTCCCTGAAATGTCTGGCCTGCTGTCGCTCTGCCTGCCGTGCCACAACGAGAAGACCGCCAGCTTCGACAAGCCAGGCGGCCAGACATTTAGGCGCCGGTTCAAAGGGTTCGACGCGAACGGCAACCCGATTGACCCCTTCGATGCCTGGCATGGGGGGGCTTCAGGGACGGTGAACCCGCAGCAGAAGACCGGCGGAGTAAACAAGCGCAGACTTAATAACAAATGTAGCTAAAACAGAAGGTTATCTGGAATGGGGCAGCGTGGGATCGGGGCGAAACCCAAACATCTGCATGTGGTGGAACAGCGCGCGCCGGACCTGTTCCACCCCGAGGGCTTCCGCCCGCAACCTGCCGCGATGCCGTGGGATGCCCCCGGCCAGAGCCGCGTTGACCGCGTGGTGGCTTTTCTAGAATACCTGCCGATCACCCAGGGCAAGCTGGCCGGGCAGAAGCTGCGCGTTCGCCCCTTCCAGCGCCGGTTTCTGGAAGCCGTCTATGCGGAAGACGACGAAGGCGGGCGCCCGGTGCGCACTGCCGTCCTGTCGATGCCCCGCAAGAACGGCAAGACCCAGCTCGTCGCAGGCCTTGCCCTGTGCCACCTGCTTGGCCCCGAGGCCGAACAGCGCGGCGAAATCTATGCCGCCGCGAACGACCGCTTCCAGTCGGGCAAGACCTTCAACGAAATCGTCGCCATCCTGGACGAACTGCCCGATCTGGACTCCCGCGTGAACGTGACCAAGTTCCGCAAGGAAATCGAGGTGCTGGCAGGCCCCGGCAAGGGGTCGATCTTCGCTGCCTTGTCTGCCGATGCGGCGGGCAAGCATGGGCTTTCGCCGTCCTTCATCGTCTATGACGAACTCGGGCAGGCCCCCAAGCGCGACCTTTACGAAGCCCTTGATACCGCCATGGGCGCCCGTGACAATCCGCTGATGGTGGTGATTTCCACCCAGGCCGCCGACGATCACGCCATCATGTCGGAACTGGTCGATTACGGCCAGCGCCTGAACGCGGGCGAGATGGAAGACCCGGCCTTTCACCTGACCTTCTACGGCGCCACCGATCAGGATGACCCATGGCACCCCGACACCTGGGCGAAGGCCAATCCCGCCCTGGGCGATTTCCGCAGCCTGTCGGATGTGCAACGCCAGGCGGCGCAGGCGCAGCGGATGCCAAGTGCCGAACACAGCTTCCGCAACCTGATCCTGAACCAGCGCGTCAGCGCCCATGTGCGCTTCATCGCCAAGGCGGAATGGGACATGAACAGCGCCGCCCCCCGCGCCGATCTGCGCGGGTGCCCCTGCTTTGCCGGGCTGGACCTGTCGGCCAGCCGCGACCTGACGGCCTTTGTTCTGGTGTTCCCCGATGACGCAGGCGGGTTCGATGTGCTGCCGCGCTTCTACCTGCCCGAAGCGGGCCTGCGCGAAAAGGCCGAGGCGGATCGGGTGCCCTATGATGTCTGGGCGCGGCAAGGGCATCTGACGGCCATTCCCGGCGCGGTGGTCGATCCGTCTTTCGTGGCACAGGATATTGCCGAGGCGGCGGCGGAATACGATCTGCAAGGGCTGGCCTATGACCGCTGGCGCATCGAGGATCTGAAACGCGAGCTGGCGAACATCGGCGCCGAACTGCCGCTGCGCGAATTCGGCCAGGGCTTCCGCGACATGGCCCCGGCCATCGACACGCTGGAACGGCTGGTGGCCGAAGGCAAGCTGCGCCATGGCGGTAACCCGATCCTGACCATGTGCGCCAGCAACGCAGTTATCGAACGGGACGCGGCGGGCAATAGGAAGCTGGCCAAGCATAAGAGCACGGGCCGAATAGACGGGATGGTGGCTCTTGCCATGGCCCTGGCCGCATCTGGGCGGGTTGAGGAGGCGGCAATTCCTGCGTGTCTGGCGGAGTTTCTTTAGGCTGCTTGAACTCGACTGCGGGAATAGGTTGGTCGGGCGCTACCGAGCTTGGCCAAATAGAGTAGACTGCAAGCAGTAAACCAATGATCCCCACGAAAAGTGAGATCGCAGAAAGACGCGCCGGTATCCACACATATGGATCACGGTGGCATAAGTACCACCTGTTTGCCTCAAACCAATTTGCAGGTTCAACCTTTAGGGATACTCTTTCTCCAACCAGCAACTCTCCGAGTTCTTGCCTGACATCGTAGTCGATTTGGACTATATCTTGGCCCAACTCGTGCCCAAGCCCGATGACATAGGTTTTTTTCCCCCCCATCGTTGTAAGCTTCAAGAGTTTGTGACGCTTTTGGCCTTGTCTAGCGGATTCTGCCAATCGCGCGCGCCAGCGGCCAACTTCAGCAATAGGAAGGCGCTTAACAGTATATTCTGAAAAATTTGACATTTAGCGCTTCAGCCTCACCCCAACCCCTCCGCCATTCTCCGGGATGAAATCTACACCTGCCGCTTCAAGGGCGGCTTGAATAGCTTCAACTGTGGCCGCCCGAAGCTCCTCACCACGTTCCAGTCTCGCAATCGTATCCGGCGATACCGATGCGAGCCTAGCAAGATCCCTGACGCCCAAGCCGGTTGCCGCGCGGGCCATTTTGCATTGCGTTCCGTTCAAATCGTAACACCGTTCTGATTTGTGTTGACCTGCGCGACGGCATTAGCGTATCGTAACAGTGTTCTGATAAACCCGCAACGGAGCCTGTCATGCCGAACCCTGTTCCGGCAGCCGCAATCGGCTTGCCTTCTGCCCGCCTGCACGAAATCCACGATTGCCTCGCCCTGGCGCTGGACGCGACCGAAAGTCCGGACGGCTACCCCCAGCCCCTGCGCGAAGCCCGCAGCTACATGCGCGCCGCCCTGCGCCAGACCGAACGCCTGATGGGGGATCGCGCATGAACCGCCGCCTGATCCTCGCCGCGCCCGGCCTGCTGGCCGCCCCGCTGATCGCCCGCGCCAGCCATGCCGATGCCGAGCTGCTGCACCATTACCGCGCATGGGGGCAGGCGAAACGTGACTGGTATCGGCTGGCCGATATGCCTGGGCATGTAAACTGGGACACCCCGGAAATGCTGGACGCCACGCGGCGCGAGGATGAAGCCTTTGATGCAATGACGGCGACACCGGCCCGGACCATGGCAGGCATCGCCGTGCTGGCCACGCTGATGTGGGATGCCACCGGCCCAGGAGCTGGCCCCGGCCACCCTGAATATGCAGTGGAAGCTGCTTACCATGGCAACCGCCCCACTCTCGCCTTGTGGCGCTCGGCCACGGGGCGCGACGATCACCCGCCGTTGATCCGGTAATGCTTCATGTGAGAAAAACACACATGGCTTGACGCCAGCATCATGCGAGTGATACTCATATAGAATGAAACCCGGACCCTTCGTCACCCTTCTTGCCCTACTTGCCCGAGTGGATGAAAAAACCCTCTCGGTTCTGGCACGCGCGCTGCGTGATGCTGATCTGCTGGACAAGGGCGGGCGCGGGCGCAGCGGGATCGAGGTTGATGCAGCCTATCTGGCAACGGTCCTGATCGCGCGCATGGGCACGGACAAGCCTGCGCGTGCCGTTGAGGCCTTTCAGCGCTTCGCTGGAATGCAGCTTCTGAATACCGGAATGCACGGTGAGGTTGCTTCGCTGCTGCCCGATCCCGATCACAGTCTTCTGGATTTCATGGTGCGAATCTGTGACCCCGCACTTGATCTGAATGTCACGCCCGAATTTGAGGTTTCCTTCGTCGGAGCGGCGGCTGTGGACGTGATCCGCGCCGGGAAAACCGTGCTGATGTATGGGGACCGCGCGGGGCTGGAACATGATGCGGCTGCACTTGCAGAGGCGCAGGGCGATGCCGAGCGGGAGGAGAAAATCCTTTTCCGCGCATACATGGGCAAAAATGCACTGCATGGGATTGTCGAAAGCCGCAGCTTCACTTCGACGTGGCTGCAAGGTCTGAAATCCATGGTCTTCGCCGCGCGCGGTGGGGGCTAACCTGAGAATCCGGCCAGCGGGGCACGTCGCCAAACAATCCCCCGCTGGCCTTCCACCTTAACCCCTTTGGAGAATCAAGGATGACTTCCCTTAACACGTTGCGCGAGACCCGCGCAGCCCGCATTGCTGAAATGCGCGGCCTGACCAATACAGCCCAGACCGCAAATCGTGACATGGACGAAGGCGAGCGCAAGCGCTTCGACGCCCTCGAAACCGAAGTGCGCAGCCTGTCCAGCCGGATCAGCGATGCCGAGAAGCTGGCAGAATTCGAGCGGTTCGAGGCCCAGGGTGAACCGCTGGGCGGCGCCGAAATGCGGCGCGAGCTGCGCGGCTATTCCTTCGCCAAGGCGGTTGCCGAAAGCATGGCAGGGCGCCTGACCGGACTGGAAGCCGAAGTTCATGCTGAGCTGTCGCGGGGGCGGGAGGCGCGCGGGGTGATGATCCCCGCCGAAGTGCTGTTCGAGGCCCGCGCCCTGACCACCACGGCGCCGGTGGGCGTTCCGGGGGGCAATCTGGTGGGCACCGATCTGGCACCGATCACCGACCGCCGTCGCCCCGGCCTGAAAATCGAGGCCATGGGCGCCACGGTGCTGCGCGGCCTGACCGGCAATCTGGATCTGCCGCGCTTGGCGCAATCGGGTTCTGCCCACTGGATTGCGGAACACACCAACACCACCCGCTCCGATGCCGGTTTCTCGAAAGTCAGCATGGGGCCGAAGACGGTTTCGGCGGAATACGAAATCAGCCGGCGGATGCTGCTGCAATCCCAGACCGCGCTGGAACCGCTGCTGCGCGCCGATCTGGCCTTCCTGCTGTCGCAGAAGATGGACGCGGCGGCGATCAAGGGCGGCGGCACCAACGAGCCGGTGGGCATCCTCGAAACTGCGGATGTGGTGCAATTGGCGAATGCCGCCCTGTCGTCGGACCTGACCGCCGATCTGATTTCGGCGTTGGAAGTGGACGATGTGACCGGCACCACGGCTTTTCTGACCAACCCGCGGGTGATGAACGTCGCGCGGAAGCTGAAAGACACGGACGGGCATATCTTCACCCAGGCCGAACTGTTCCATAACCAGCGCGTGGAAGCCACCAATCAGGTGCCCTTCACCACGGCTGCCGTGGTTGATCCGGCTGCCGCTGCCAAATACCCGCTGATCTATGGCGAATGGGCCAGCCTGTATCTGGGCTACTGGTCCGGTATCGACCTGCTGGTGAACCCCTATCACACGGATGTGGCTTCGAAAGGCGGCGTCCTTCTTCATGCCTTCCTCGACTGCGATGTCGTGGTGCGGCACCCGGAAGGCTTCGTCTGGGCAGAGATCGACTGATGCCGGTTCCAGATCCGCTGATCCTCCTCGATGAGGCCAAGCGCCACCTGCGCATTGATTCCGACGATGATCTTCTTGCAGTCGAGGGCATGGTTGAAGCGGCTCTGGAATATCTCGCCTCGATTGGAGTCAGCCTCGATTACGACCTTTTCGAAAACCCCATGCCCGCCCCGCTCAAACAGGCCGCCCTGATGCTGGTGGCCCGCTTCTACGGCAGGCGCGGCGAAGATGAGCCGATCGGGCTTGATCCCGTGATTGATCGCCTGATTGCGCCCTACCGGGAGATTGCCCTGTGAAACACGAACACCGCGCAATGGCCGCTGAGCTGCGCACCAAGGGCCGCAAGCTGGAAGGCTATGCGGCCACCTTCAATACCGAAGCCCGGATTGCCGGTGCCTTCACAGAAGTCATCGCGCCCGGCGCCTTCGCGGGTTCCTTGCGGGCCGGGAGCGATATTCTGGCGCTGGCCGATCATGATCCGACCCGCGTTCTGGGCCGCACCATGTCCAAGACCCTGCGCCTGGCCGAAGACAGCCGGGGGCTGACCTTCGAAATCGACCTGCCCGATACCCAGGCAGGCCGCGACGTGCTGGCGCTGGCCGAACGCGGCGATCTGGGCGGCATGTCCTTCGGCTTCACCGCGACCGACGAACGCCGCGACGGTGACCGCCGCATCTTGCGCGCGGTTGATCTGTTCGAGGTGTCGGTGGTGTCGGCATGGCCCGCCTATCCCGAGACCACGGTTCAAGCACGCTGGAAGCCTGTCGGCCATATCGCTCTGGCACATGCTCAACGCGTGATCCGCATCATGGAGGCGCAGCAATGGGCCTCCTGAACCGCCTGATGGGCCGCGAGGCCCGCAGCATTGTGCCGACCTCCGATCCCTACCTGGCCGAGGTCTTCGGCCAGAACGGCGGCGCGCTGGTCCATGTGGACCCGGCCCGCGCATCTGGCCTGGCCGTGGCGCATCGCTGCGTTACCCTGGTAGCGGAGCTGATGGCCAGCGTTCCGCTGTTTGTCTACCGCCACGGCGCGCGCGGCAGCCGAGATAGGGCCTCTGATCATCCGGCCTATTCCGTTCTGCACGATTCCCCGAATGGCCAGATGACCGCCTTCGAATTCCGCGAGGCGATGATTGCCAATGTGCTGGTGCATGGCAACGCCTATGCCGAAGTCGAACGTGACGGGCGCGGCCAGGTCATCGGCCTGCATCTGATCGACCCGCGCGGCGTGACGGTGGAACGGCTGCGCACCTCCGGGCGGCTGCGCTACACCGTGGCCGGGGTGCCGGGTCGGGTGCTGCTGCAAGGCGAGGTTCTGCATGTGCGCTACCGGCTGGCGCCCAATGGCGTCATGGGCCTGTCGCCCATTCAGATTGCCCGCGAGACCTTCGGCCTTGCCCTGTCGCAACAGGATGCCGCCGCCAAGCAGGCCGCCAAGGGCTTTCGTCCCGAGGGCGCGGTGGTCTTCGCGCAGTCGATCAACCCGAGCCAGAAAGTCGATGTGCTGGACAAGCTGCGCCAGAAGATCGAACGGAATGACAGCACCTCGGGCATTCTGGTTCTGGATGGCGGCGCCGACTGGAAGCCCTTCGCCTTCAGCTCCAAGGATTCGGAATTTCTGGAAAGCCGCAAGCTGACCGCGCTGGACGTGTGTCGAGTCTTCGGTGTGCCGCCTTCGGCTGCGGGCATCACCGACAATGCGACCTATTCCAATATCGGGGAGGAAAGCCGCGCGCTGGTGCAACGCTGCCTCGCCCCCATGGCCAAGCGCATCGAGCAGGCCATGAACATGGCCCTGCTGACCCCCGAAGCCCGCCGCACGTTCTTTATCGAACACGATCTGGCGGGCCTGCTGCGCGGCGATCTGGGCGCCCGCTACGCCGCTTACCGGATCGGCAGGGATGGCGGATGGCTGAGCCCGAACGAAATCCGCAAGCTGGAAAACATGCCCGAAATCGAAGGCGGCGATGAATATCTTTCGCCCCTCAACATGACCGCCCTTGGTAAGGAGGGGACCGAAGCATGAGGAAACAACGCGAAATCTACGGCGACCGCCCGCCGTCCTTCCTCGCAAAATCCACCTTGGCGGCTGAGCTGGATGTGAGTGAATCGACGGTAGATAGCTGGGTAGAACGGGGCATCCTGCCACAGCCGATCCGTTGCGGCGCAACCCCGCGTTGGTCCTGGGCGGAAGTGCAGGCGTCCATGTCGCAACGGGCACAGGCAGAGACTGACCCCTTCATGGCCGGTGTGAACAATGTCCGCTAAGATTTCCTTGCCGCCCGGCGTTCATCGCGTCGTCTCGGGCGGCAGGGAGTATTTCTATTATCAGAAGGGACGCGGCACCGCACATGCCGGGGAACGGATCAAGCTGCCGAACAATCCCCAGACCCCCGAATTCTGGGTGGCCGTGCGCCAGGCACAGGGCATCGTCGGCCCGATCCCGACCGATACCATAGGCGCACTGATTGACGCCTATATTGTTGCTTGGCCTGTCCTGCCTCGCAAGCTGGCCCCCTCCACGCAGGACCACTACCGGCGCCACCTGGAGGTGGTGCGCGCGGCATGGGGCAACCTGTCGACCGATCACCTGCGCCCGTCGCACGTCCAGGCGCTGATCGAGAAAATCGGGGCGGCGAAACCCGGACGGGCCAATAATGTGCTGGATGCCATGAAGGCCATGTTCAGCTGGGCCAGCGGTCCGCGTGAACTGGTGGGTCGTGATCCGACCCATGGGGTTCGCCGGTTCGAAGCCGGGGCAGGGCACAAGCCTTGGACGCCCGCGCAGCTGAAATTCGCAGACGAGACCCTGACCGGGGTGCTTCGCCGCGCCTATGTGCTGGCCCGCTACACCGGTCAGCGTGTGAGCGATCTTGTGCGCCTCGGGCCGACCGATATTGACGAAGGCGGGTTCAGCCTGCCCCAGAAGAAAACCGGCTTCCAGCCATGGTGCCCGATCTTCCCCGAACTGGAAGCCGAAATGGCCACATGGGAAAAGCGCCCCGGACCTTATCTGATCC
Organism: Gemmobacter aquatilis; assembly: GCF_900110025.1. Lineage (GTDB taxonomy): Bacteria > Pseudomonadota > Alphaproteobacteria > Rhodobacterales > Rhodobacteraceae > Gemmobacter > Gemmobacter aquatilis. The sequence continues at coordinate 132,273 of NZ_FOCE01000004.1, forward strand.
AGGAAACCGGCAAGGGCGCGGGCAAGCCGTTCAGCACCAATCAACTCTGGAAGGAACTGGACAAGGCGCGCGAGAGGCACCCCGAGCTTGAGGGAGCAGTCTGGCATGGCCTGCGGGCGAATGCCGTGATCCGGCTGCGGCAGGCGAACTACACCGGGCAGCAGATTTCCGACATGGTGGGCATGTCCATCGAAATGATCGAACGCTACTGCCGCCATGCCGACCGCAAGGCCGGGGGCCAAGCCGTGCTGCGCGAGATGAAAGAACGCAACAAGACCAAAGCTGTAAAACTTTGAAAAATTGTAAAGCGGAAGGTGAGGAAAATCAGGTGCTTATGGGTGGGAAAGTAAAGTGCAGGTTTCTGTTGCCAGGTACCTGCGAACCCCGCCTTACGCGGCTAAGCGCAAGGACTTAGTTTCGGCGACTCGAACTGCTTACGCAGCCAGAGCCATTGCCGGAGCACGGTTGTCATTGGCAACTGTACATTTGGACCGATAACGGTGGTACCTCACCGAGCAAAAGCTGGCCTCTTTAGACGTTCGTCGATCCTGTTTCGGCCCCCGCCACGCCCAATGAGCGGTGTGATGGTGGAGCCGCCGGGTACCGCCCCCGGGTCCGATCCGTTTATTACAGGTGCGTTTATCGCCATAGTCCGGGCGAACCCGAACAAAACTGATATAGGCGCCTGTCGGGCGGATCGCAAGCGGTCTGCGGTCTTCTTCTTTGGTCAAATACCCTCAGGGGGCAGGGGCCGCAGGCCCCGTGGGGGCGGGACGCCCCCGCGCCTTACCCAAAACAGCAAGGCCCGCGCCATGGCGCGGGCCTTTCCGGTTGATTGGCCTGACTGGCGATCAGAAGCCGGCTTTGATCGCTTCGAATTCCTCGATCATCTTGGTGCGGAATTCCTGACTGACCGGGGTTTGCGGCAGCAGGGTGGTCGTCACCGGATCGACGAAATGCTCTTTCAGCTTGTCTTCCGGTACGGTGGCCATTGCCTTGTCGTTCGACAGCGCATAGCCCAGCGCATTCAGCAGGCCTTCGGCCGAAGACGGCGCCAGCAGGCTGTTGATGAAGTCATAGGCCTTCTCTTCCTTGCCTGGGCCATCCTTGAAGTTCACATAGCCGCAGAACCAGGTCGCCACACCCTCGGCGGGCGAACGTTCAAAGCCAACGGGGAACTCTTCGGCCTGCAGGGCGGCCACACCGTCATTCCACGACCAGGCCACCAGCACCTCGCCCGTGGCCATCAGCTGTGCCATCTCTGCCGGGTCGGCCCAATAGGCGCGCACATTCGGGTGGACCGAGCGCAGCCAGTCGGCGGCAACCTTGAACTGTTCATCCGTCACATTGTCCCAGCTGGTGACGCCGGTGGCGAGGAAAGCCAGCGACCAGACATCATCGGTCGAATCGGGCATCGAGATGCGGCCGGCATATTTCGGATCGGTGAAGACTTTCAGCGACTTCACATCCTCGGCGGGCACTTCCTTGGTGTTGTAGGCGATGGCGGTATAGGCGTAATCGGTCGGCACGAACCAGACGCCCTTGTCATCCTTGAAGATCGACGAGTTCAGCATCCGCGGGGCGATATTGGCGAATTCGGGGATCTTGCTGGTATCCCACGGCTCGATCAGGTCGGCGTCGCGGTAGCGGCCGACCGAGGCGGCGCAGGGGTGGCCGATATCGGCGCGGAAGCCCGACGAGGCTTTCTGGAACGCCTCGTCATCATCGGCGAAGAAGGAATAGGTCGGGATGTCGCCGTTCTTTTCCTTGTAGCCGGTCAGAACTTCGGGGATGTCCCAGCCCGACCAGTCCAGCACCGTCAGATCGGGGTCGGCGGCGAAGGCGGGCAAGGCGACGGCCAGGGCGAGGCTGGACAGAAGGGCAGTGCGAATGTTCATGGTGTTCCTCGGCGCTATGGGGGGGAGGCCGGTGGTCAGGCCTGCCCGCAGATGGCCCGAGGCTAAGCGAGGGATATTGATGGCTCAAGCGAAAATCCCGCGATTTGATCATTTGATGTCGAAGCGTTGGGCAATTGCTTGAAACTTCGGCAGAGATTGGCGGCTGATCTTGCGGAGCGGGGCAGGCTGCGGCAGGATCGCCCCGATTTTCGGAGGTTCCCATGCCCGCTCTCGATCTTGCATTCGTACGCAGCCAGTTCCCCGCTTTTGCCAGCCCGGCGCTGCAGGGGCAGGCGTTCTTTGAGAATGCGGGCGGGTCTTACACGGCCAAGCCGGTGATCGACCGGCTGTTCCGCTTCTATCACGACCGCAAGGTGCAGCCCTATGCGCCCTATGAGGCGAGCCAGTTGGGCGGCGCCGAGATGGACGAGGCGCGGGCACGGCTGTCGGCGATGATGGGGGTGGCGCGGGATGAGCTGTCGTTCGGGCCTTCGACCAGCGCCAATACCTTCGTTCTGGCCAATGCGGTGCGGCAATGGCTGCGCGGCAAGAAGGCGGCCATCGTGGTGACCAATCAGGACCACGAGGCCAACAGCGGCGTCTGGCGGCGGCTGGCCGATGAGGGGATCGAGGTGCGCGAATGGCGCATCGACCCCGAAACCGGCCATCTGGACCCCGGCGCGCTGGTGCCGCTGCTGGAAGACGGGCGGGTGAAGCTGGTCTGTTTCCCGCATTGTTCCAACGTGGTGGCCGAGGTGAACCCGGTGGCCGAGATCTGCGCCATGGCGCAGGCGGCGGGGGCGTTTACCTGTGTCGATGGGGTCAGCTATGCGCCGCATGGCCTGCCCGACATTCCGGCGCTTGGGGCGGATGTCTATCTGTTTTCCGCCTACAAGACCTATGGGCCGCATCAGGGGATCATGGTGATCCGCCGCAAGATTGGTGCTGCGCTGCCCAATCAGGCGCATTTCTTCAATGGCGACACGCTTTACAAGCGCTTTACCCCCGCCGGGCCGGATCATGCGCAGGTGGCGGCCTGTGCGGGCATGGCCGATTACATCGACGCGCTCTACACCCATCACCACGGCCCGACGCCTGCCTCGCCGCTGGCGCGCAACAATGCGGTGCATGATCTGATGCGCGGGCATGAGGTGGCGCTGTTGCAGCCGTTGCTGGATTATCTGGCCGCGCGCAATGACCTGCGGCTGATCGGCCCGCGCCGGGCCGAAGGGCGGGCGCCCACCGTCGCCGTGGCGCTGGACCGCGCGGCCGAGCCGGTGGCGGCGGCGCTGGCGGCGCATGGGATCATGGCAGGGGGCGGCGATTTCTACGCGGTGCGCCCGCTGGAGGCGCTGGGGGTGGACCGGGCGCGGGGCGTGCTGCGGCTGAGCTTCGTGCATTACACCACCGAGGCCGAGGTGGCGCACCTGATCGGGGCGCTGGACCGGGTGTTGTGACCGGCTGAGGGGGCGGGGGCGCTACCCTCTTCCCATCGCCGGAATGGCGTCTTATGGTGACCCGAGGCAGATGAGGTTCGGCATGGCACGCTCGATCGACTACGGCAATCTGATGCATCGTGCGATGCGGGGGCTGATCCAGTCCGTCCTGCAGGACGTGGCAGACCACGGGTTGCCGGGCAATCACCACTTCTTCATCACCTTCGACACGCGCCATCCGGGCGTTGCCATCGCCGATTGGCTGCATGCGCGCTATCCGGAGGAGATGACGGTGGTCATCCAGCATTGGTTCGAGAATCTGGAAGTCACCGATGACGGGTTCTCGGTCACGCTGAACTTCGGCAACTCGCCGGAACCCTTGGTGATTCCCTTCGATTCGGTGCGCACCTTCGTGGACCCTTCGGTCGAATTCGGCCTGCGCTTCGAGACGCATGACGAGGAGGACGACGAAGAGGACGACGAGGACGAGGCCGACGAGGCCGCGCCCGAAAAACCGCATGAGGCCGAGGTCGTCAGTCTGGACAAATTCCGCAAGTAGACAACGGTATACCGCCGTATGCCAATTGATTTTTTCGCCCCGTGTTTCTAGAAGGGCGAGAGTTTTCATGGAGGCTTGCACATGACCGCCACCCGTACCGAGACTGACAGCTTTGGCCCGCTGGACGTCCCTGCCGACAAATACTGGGGGGCGCAGACGCAGCGCTCCATCATCAACTTCCCCATCGGGTGGGAGCGCCAGCCGGTTGCGATCATCCGCGCGCTGGGTGTCATCAAGAAAGCCTGTGCGCTGGTGAATATCGCGCAGGGCGACATCGCGCCGGAACTGGGCAATGCGATTGCCGCCGCCGCGACCGAGGTGATCGACGGCAAGTTCGACGACAATTTTCCGCTGGTGGTCTGGCAGACCGGCTCGGGCACCCAGTCGAACATGAACGCCAACGAGGTAATCTCGAACCGCGCGATTGAAATGCTGGGCGGGGTGATGGGGTCGAAAAAGCCGGTTCACCCGAACGACCATGTGAACATGGGCCAGTCGTCCAACGACACTTTCCCCACCGCGATGCATGTCGCCATCGGCATGATGGCGCGTGATGTGCTGATCCCGGGGCTGGAAAAGCTGCACGCCGCGCTGGCGGCGAAGGCCGAAGAATTCAAGGATATCATCAAGATCGGCCGCACCCATACGCAGGATGCAACGCCGCTGACGCTGGGCCAGGAATTCTCGGGCTATGCCAAGCAGGTGGAAAAGGGCATCGCCCGCGTGAAATCCTGCCTGCCGGACATTTACGAACTGGCGCAGGGCGGCACCGCCGTCGGCACCGGGCTGAACACCCGCGTGGGTTGGGATGTGCGGGTGGCGGCGCAGATCGCCGAGATCACCGGCCTGCCCTTCGTCACCGCGCCGAACAAGTTCGAGGCGCTGGCGGCGCATGACGCGATGGTCATGTTCTCGGGCGCGCTGAAAACCGTGGCGGCCAGCCTGTTCAAGATCGCCAATGACATGCGTCTGCTGGGCTCTGGCCCGCGTTCGGGCTTGGGCGAGCTGATCCTGCCGGAGAACGAGCCGGGAAGCTCGATCATGCCGGGCAAGGTGAACCCGACGCAGGCCGAGGCGCTGACCATGGTCTGCGCCCATGTGATGGGCAATGATGCCGCGATCGGCTTTGCCGGGTCGCAGGGGCATTTCGAGCTCAACGTCTACAACCCGATGATGTCGTACAACGTGCTGCAATCCATGCAGCTTCTGGGCGATGCGGCGGGCAGCTTCACCGACAACATGGTGGTGGGCACGCAGGCCAATGTGGCCCGCATCGACAAGCTGATGAAGGAATCGCTGATGCTGGTGACGGCGCTGGCGCCGACCATCGGCTATGACGCGGCGACCAAAGTGGCGAAGACCGCGCACAAGAACGGCACGACGCTGAAGGAAGAGGCGATTGCGCTGGGGTATGTGGACGAGGAAACCTTCGACCGCGTGGTGCGGCCCGAAGACATGATCAGCCCGAAAGGCTGAACCCATGGGCGAGGTCGTCAACCTCAACAAGGCCCGCAAGGCGCGCGAACGCGCCGCCAAACGGGCCGAGGCCGACGCCAATGCCGCGAAGTTCGGCCGATCCAAGGCCGAGAAAGATCTGAATACGGCGCGGGGCGAGAAATCGGCCCGCGATCTTGACGCGCATCGCCGCGATGACGAGGATGACGGCGCGTGAGCGGCCTGTCGGGGCGCCCGGTCAAACATTCGCTGACCCTGCGCGGGCACCGCACCTCGGTTTCCCTTGAAGAAGAGTTCTGGCAGGGTTTTCGCGCATTGGCGGCGGCGCGGGGCTTGGGGATCAACCAGCTGGCGGTGGAAATCGACGAGACGCGCGCGGGCGACATCGGTCTGGCCAGCGCGATCCGTCTGGCGGTGCTGCGGTTCTACCGGGGCTGAGCGGGTCTGGCGCAAGGGCGCAGGATCGGCAGCTTTTTTGCAAAGATGGCGAAATAAGGTGATCCGGGGCGAAGGTTTCTGCGTAATGATCTGAAATTGCGGAAATTTCCGAAGGTTTCATGTCAGACGCACCTCTTGTTCTGTGGTTTCGCCGCGATCTGCGGCTGGGCGATCATCCGATGCTGGCGCGGGCCGTGGCCTCTGGGCGCCCGCTGGTGCCGCTGTTCATCCTTGATCCTGAAACCGAAGCGCTGGGGGCGGCGGCGAAATGGCGGCTGGGCCTGTCGCTGGCCGATTTCGCGCGGCGGCTGGAAGGGCTGGGCAGCCGGCTGATCCTGCGGCGCGGCCCTGCGCTGGCGGTGCTGGAGCAGGTGCTGGCCGAAACCGGGGCGATGGGCGTGCATTGGTCGCGTCTGTATGACGCGGGTTCGATTGCGCGGGATGGGGCGGTGAAGGCGGCGTTGCGCGCGCGCGGGCTGGAAGCGGTCAGCCATGAGGGCTTTCTGCTGCACGAGCCTTGGCAGGTGGCGACCGGGCAGGGCGGGTTTTACCGGGTCTATACGCCCTACTGGAATGCGGTGAAGGGGCGCGATGTGGCAGCCCCCGAACCGGCGCCGAAGCGGCTGTCGGGGCCTGCGGTCTGGCCGCAAAGCGACGTGTTGGCGGATTGGCAGATGGGTGCCGCAATGCGGCGTGGTGCCGGGGTTTGCCTGCCGTTTCAGGTGGTTGGCGAAGACGCCGCACAGGCGCGGCTGGCGGCTTTTCTGGAAACCAGGGTGCAGGATTACAAGGCCGCCCGCGACTTTCCGGCGCGCGACGCGACCTCGCGCCTGTCGGAAAACCTGACCTATGGCGAGATCGGGCCGCGCAGCATCTGGCATGGCGGCTGGCGTGCGATGCAGGACGGGGCGGCGGGGGCCGAGCATTTCCTGAAGGAACTGGTCTGGCGCGAATTCGCCTGGCACCTCATGTATCACACGCCGCATATGGCCGAGGCCAACTGGCGCGAGGATTGGCAGGGGTTCCCGTGGCGCGAAGACAATGCGGATGCCGAGGCCTGGCGGCGCGGGATGACGGGCGAGCCGTTTGTCGATGCCGCGATGCGCGAGATGTATGTGACCGGCACCATGCACAACCGGGCGCGGATGATCGTGGCCAGCTATCTGACCAAGCATCTGATGACTGACTGGCGGGTGGGGCTGCGCTGGTTCGCCGATTGCCTGACCGATTGGGATGCGGCGGCCAATGCCATGGGCTGGCAATGGGTGGCGGGCTGTGGCCCGGATGCGGCGCCTTATTTCCGGGTGTTCAACCCGGCGGGGCAGGCCGAAAAATTCGACGCGGACGGGGCCTATCGCAAGCGATTCCTCGATCCGCGCAGCCCGGAGGCACGGCGGTATTTCGAGGCGGTGCCGCTTTCCTGGCAGCTTGCGCCCGATCAGCCCGCCCCGCGCCCGCTGATCGCGCTGGATCGCGGGCGCGAGCGCGCCCTTGCGGCCTATGCCGCACGAAAGTCTTGAGCCTTGGGCAGGCTTGCGGAATCATGAGGGGAATCCCCGGGGGAGGTGCCAGATGACGGTCATCACGACGACGGCGGGGGCTGCCGATCTGCCACGCTATTTTACGCAGGTCTTGCGGGTGCTGGACCGGCTGCAGATGGGGCGGCTGGAGTTCGTGCTGCCCGACGGGCGGCGCTTTCGCGCCGAAGGGGCGCAGCCGGGGCCGGTGGCCGAGATTAGGGTGCGCAATGCCGATGTGTTTTCGCGGCTGGTGCGCGAGGGCGATCTGGGATTTTGCGATGCCTATCTGGATGGCGACTGGGATACGCCCGATCTGCAGGCCTTCATGGATCTGGTGCAGGCGCCGCCGAACAACGCGGTGAATGACGGCTTTCCCGGCATGGGGCTGGTGCGGGCCTACGAGCGGATGCGGCACTGGCTGCGGTCAAACTCCAAACGGCAGGCGAAGAAGAACATCTCGTATCACTATGATCTGGGGAATGAATTCTACGGCCTGTGGCTGGACGAGACGATGACCTATTCCAGCGCGATTTTCCGCAGCGGGCAGGAAAGTCTGGAAGCGGCGCAGATCGCCAAATATGCTAGCATGGTGGATCAGATGGGCGCCAAGCCCGGCGATCATGTGCTGGAAATCGGCTGTGGTTGGGGGGGCTTTGCCGAATATGCGGCGGGTCAGCGGGGGCTGAAGGTGACTGGCCTGACCATCTCGCGCGAACAGCATGACTTTGCGGTGGCGCGACTGGCGCGGGCAGGGCTGAGCGACCGGGTGGAAATCAAGCTGCAGGATTACCGCGACGAACGTGGGCGCTATGACGCCATCGCCTCGATCGAGATGTTCGAGGCGGTGGGTGAAAAATACTGGCCCACCTATTTCGGAACCTTGCGGGATTGCCTGAAGCCCGGCGCCAATGCCACGCTGCAAATCATCACCGTGCCGGAACATCGGTTCCATACCTATCGAAAAACCGTTGATTTCATTCAGAAATATATATTTCCCGGTGGAATGCTGCCCTCGCCCGATGCGCTGTCGCGCGAGATTGCGGCGGCCGGGTTGGTGCGCAAAGGGTCCATCGAGTTCGGCGAAAGCTACAGTCTGACCCTGCGGCGCTGGTATGACACGTTCAACGCCCGCTGGCCCGAGGTTGAGCGGCAGGGATTTGATGATCGCTTCCGGCGGATGTGGAATTTCTACCTCACCTCTTGCGCAGGCGCCTTCCACGGCGGAAACTGCGACGTGACACAGATCACGGTGACGCGGCCCTGAAGCCGCGCGAGGATAGGACAGGCCATGCCGACAGCGGGCAAGCTGGTAGGGGCGCTGCTTTTTGCAGTGCTGGGATATGTAACGGCAGAGGTGTTCAAACCGGGGATGCCACCGGGCACGGCGTTCGGCTATTTCAGCTTCATCTGTGCCGGGTTGGGCGCCCTGTGTGGCTGGCTGGTGATGGGCAAGCGCGCCGGGATGAACTTTGCCGGGGTATTCAGTGCCGGGTTACAGACGGCGCTGGTGCTGGCTTTCGCGGCGCTGTTCGGGTTTTCGACCTATCTGATGATCGGAAAGTCGCTGCGCAAACTGTATGACGGGCCGTTCGAGGCGGTGATCGGGATTTTCGAGCTGATGATTGAACATGGGGTGCTGATGCTGACGCCGCCTGTGCTGATGGCGTTGCTGATCGGCGGGCCGGTCTGTGGTGTGATCACGGGCTGGTTCGGGCGGCGGTGGTCGTGATGGCTGCGTTCTTTTACGGCACACTATGCGATGATGCCCTGCTGGAAACAGTTCTGGGGCGCAAAGTGGAGGTGGTCGGTGCACGCCTGCCGGACCACAAGGTCTTGTGGTCTGATCAGGGGGCGTGGCCGGTTCTGGTAGGGGCGCCGGGCGCGCAGGCGCCGGGGCTGGTGCTGGAGGACGTGACCGACGCGGATCTGGAACGGCTGGATTTCTACGAGGCGGTGTTCGGCTATGGGCGGCGCGAGGCGCTGGTCGAGGTGGCGGGGACGGCGCAGGTGGCGCGGCTCTGGCTGCCGGATCAGGTGGGCGCGGGGGCGGGTGACTGGAGCCTTGCGGACTGGCAGCGTGACTGGGGGGCAGTGGCGGTGGCCACGGCAGGCGATGTCATGGCGCTGCGGTGGCAGCATGATCCGGCGGCGATCGGGCGGCGCTATCGGCAGATGCTGGTGCGAGGGGCAAGCCGGGTGCGCGCAGCCGCATCGGCGCCAACAACGCTGCGGCGGCGTGCCGAGCCGGGCGATGTGGTGGTGGAGCAGCTGCGCCAGCCCTATGGGCATTTTTTTGCGGTAGAAGAATACGATATGCGATTCCGCCGCTTCGATGGCGGGATGAGTGAGCAGATCAACCGGGCGGTGTTCCTGTCGGGGGATGCGGTGACGGTGCTGCCCTATGATCCGATGCGCGACCGGGTGTTGCTGGTGGAGCAGTTCCGGGCGGCGGTCTTTGGCCGGGGAGATGCCCAGCCTTGGCAGTTGGAGGCGATTGCCGGACGGATTGACCCCGACGAGGGCCCCGAACAGGCGGCACGGCGCGAGGCGGTGGAAGAAGCGGGGCTGGAATTGGGGGCGCTGGAATTTGTCGCCCGGTTCTATCCGTCGCCGGGGGCGAAGAGCGAATATCTTTATAGCTACGTGGCGCTGTGCGATCTGCCGGACGGGGTGGAGGGTGTGTTTGGCGTGGAGTCGGAGGCCGAGGATATTCGCGGTCATCTGGTTGGTTTTGCAGAGTTTATCGCGATGGTCTCCTCGGGCGAGATCGAGAACGGGCCGCTGTTGGTGACGGCCTTGTGGTTGCAGCGCGAGCGGGGGCGGTTGCGCGGGATGTGAAGGGGCATCAGGGGCCGTAGGTGCGCTGATCCATCGGGGTTTCGGCGATAAGCGTTTGAATAAGCTCGATAAAGGCAGATTCGGCGCGGTTGCGGCGGGCCTTGGGGTTGATCGCCAGATGCACGTCGATGGCGGGCGGCGCGGCATAGGGGGGCAGCCGCCAGAGCTTGTGGGTGGCAATGTCATCCTCCACCACATGCAGGGGCAGGGGGCCGATGCCGAGGCCTGCGGCGATCATGCGGCGGACCTCTTCCAGATGGGTGGACTGGCCGATTACCTGAGCCTCCAGCCCGGCTTTGCGGCGCAGTTCGGTGACGGCAGAGAGGGCATCGCCCATGCGGTCGGTCTGGAAACTGACGGCGGCATGGCCGCGCAGGTCTGACAAGGACAGCTTTTTGCGACCGAACAGAGGATGGGGTGGGCCGCAGAACAGGCCGAAAAATTCCTTATAGAAAACAGTTGTTTGAAGGTGAATTTGCGGGGCGGACAGCAGGCAGATGGCGAGGCTGGCCTGACCTTCGGCGACACGGGTCAGCGCCTCGCGCGAGGGCAGGATGTCGATGGACAGCGTGGCCTTGGGGTAGCGGCTGTGGAAGCGGCGCAGCGCTTCGTCCAGCAGGGGGGAGACGACGTGCGAGGCCAGCGCAAGGGTGACCTCGCCCGAGATTTCGCCTGCCACCTCGGCCATGGACATGGCGGCGCGCAGGATGGCCGCGCGGACCTCGCGCGCCTCGGACAGCAGGGCAAGACCTTGGGATGTCAGGGAAAATTCACCCGGCGCGCGGTCGATCAGCCGGTGGCCGACGCGATCTTCCAGCCGTTTCAGCGCCTGTGAGACCGAGGGTTGTTTCAGCCCCAATCGGGTTGCGGCGCCGGTGACAGAACCGGCTTCGGCCAGCGCGAGAAAGACCCGCAGCAGGTTCCAATCCAGATCGCGGGCGAGTTTTTCGGCGGGACTGAGGCGCATGACCCATTGATAGGATCAATGGGAAAGATTTCAACTATCTATTTTGTGCATGGGCACCTGTGGTGCACAGTGCGTACACCCCCTGTGCACCCCCTGTCGTGCGCGGATTTTGCAGCCCCGGAGCCTGACATGAGCCATCTGTTCTACCTTTCGACCGCCAAGCGCCCGGTGCTGGATCGCGCCGAAGGCATCTATATGTGGGACCGCGACGGGCGGCGGTTCATCGACGGATCGTCGGGGGCGATGGTCAGCAATATCGGGCACTCCAACCCGGCAGTGCTGGCGGCGATGCGGGCGCAGATGGAGAAATCGACCTTCGGCTATCGGCTGCATTTCGAGACGGAACCGGGCGAGGCGCTGGCGGCCAAGGTGGCGGCGCTGTGCCCGGCGGGGCTGGACAAGGTGTTCTTCGTCTCTGGCGGGTCGGAGGCGGTGGAAAGTGCGATGAAGCTGGCGCGGCAATATGCGGTGGTGCGGGGTCAGGCGAGCCGGTGGAAGGTGATCTCGCGCTTTCCGTCTTACCATGGGTCCACGCTGGGGGCGCTGTCGGTGACCGGCTATGACCCGCTGACCGACCCGTTCAAGCCGATGATGGTGGCGATGCCGAAGATCCCGGCGCCGCGCGCTTATCTGGACGGGCTGGATATGGACGACCCGGCGACCGGCGCGCATTACGCCGCGATGCTGGAGGCGCAGATTCTGGCGGAGGGGCCGGAAACCGTTCTGGCCTTCATCCACGAGCCGGTGGGCGGGGCTTCGACCGGGGCGCTGGTGCCGCCGGTGGGCTATATGCAGGCGGTGCGCGAAATTTGCGACAAATACGGTGTGCTGCTGATCCATGACGAGGTGATGAGCGGCGGCGGCCGGGTGGGCACCTTTCTGGGCGGTGATCTGTGGGGGGTGGTGCCCGACATCGTGGCAATCTCCAAAGGGTTTGGCGCGGGCTATGTGCCGCTGGGGGCGATGGTGGCGCCGTCCTGGATGGTGGATGCGGTGCAGGCGGCGGGCGGCTTCTTGCACGGGCATACCTATGCGGGCAATCCGCTGGCCTGTGCGGCGGGGCTGGCGGTGCTGGAGGAGATCGGGCGCTGCGATCTGATGGGCAATGCGGCGCGGGTGGGGGCGGTGCTGAAGGCGCGGCTGAAAGCCCTGATGCAGCGCTATGGATTCATCGGCGATGTGCGGGGCGAGGGGTTGTTGCTGGCCTTTGAGCTGGTGGCGGACCGCGAGACGATGGCGCCGCTGCCTGCCGCGATGAAGGCCTTTGATACGCTGGTGGAGCTGGCCTATGCGGAACAGTTGATCATCTATGCGCGGCGCACGCGGGGTGGATATGCGGGGGACCATTTCCTCGTCTGCCCGCCGATGATCACCACCGAGGCGCAGGTGGACGAGATCATGGAGAAGCTGACGCGGGCTCTGGATCGGTTCGCGGCGGATCATGCGGCGGTGCTGGCATGAAGATCGTCATTTCCTGCGCGATCACCGGGTCGATCCATACGCCCTCGATGTCACCCTGGCTGCCCTTCGCGCCGCAGGACATTGCGGCGCAGGCGATCGGGGCGGCGCAGGCCGGGGCGGCGGTGCTGCATCTTCATGCGCGCGATCCGCTGGACGGGCGACCCTCGGGCGCGGTGGATCACTGGCGGGGGTTCTTGCCCACGATTGCGGCGGGCTGTGATGCGGTGGTGAACATGACCACCGGCGGATCGGCGGTGATGACGCTGGAAGAGCGGCTGGCGGCGCCGATGGCCTTTGCACCCGAGATGTGCAGCCTGAACATGGGGTCGATGAACTTTGCGCTGTATCCGATGGCAGCGAAGGCGCGGGACTGGCGGTTCGGCTGGGAAGAGCCGTTTCTGCGCGGCACCGATGATCTGGTGTTCAAGAACACCCCGCGCGACATTGAAGGCGTTTTGCGGATCATGGGGGCAGAACGGGGCGCGCGGTTCGAGTTTGAATGCTACGAGGTGGGGCATCTGTACATGCTGCGGCATTTCGTGGATCGCGGGCTGATTGCCGGGCCGATCTTCCTGCAATTCGTGATGGGGGTTCTGGGGGGCATTGCGGCAGAGCCGGAGCATCTGGTGCATATGAAGGCGACGGCAGAGCGGCTGTTTGACCGGTTCGAGTGGTCGGTGCTGGCGGCGGGGCGGCGGCAGATGGAGTTTGCGGCGATGGCGGCGGCGATGGGCGGGCATGTGCGGGTGGGGTTGGAGGACAACCTCTATCTCGGCAAGGGCGTGCTGGCGAAAAGCAATGCCGAACAGGTGGCGAAGGTGCGCGGGATTGTGGAGGCGCTGGGGCGCGCGGTGGCAACGCCAGACGAGGCGCGGGCACTGCTGGGGCTGAAGGGCCGGGTGGCGTTTTGATCCGGGTGGCGGGGGTTGCGGATGCGGCGGCGGTGACGGCAGCGCTGCGGCAGTTGGCCGGGGCGATGGGCGACCCGTTCCGCAGCGATCTGGCGCAGGTGGAGCGGGCGCTGGCCTGTGGCGCGGTGCGGGCGGTGCTGGCGGGGGATCAGGGGGTGGCGCTGTGGTCGCCTTTCCTGTCCACCACGCGGGGGGCGATGGGCGCCTATGTCAGCGATCTGTGGGTGGCCGAAACTGCGCGCGGGCAGGGCCTGGGTGGGGCGCTGCTGGCGGCGGTGCGCGATGCGGCGGCGGCAGAGTTCGGCCGCGTGTTCCTGCGGCTGTCGGTCTATGACGACAATGGCGGGGCGCGGGCGTTCTATGAGCGGCTGGGCTTTGCCGGCAAGGCGGGCGAGATCTGGTTGACGCTGGAAGGTGTGGCATTGGAGGCATTGGCATGAGGGCGTTTCTGGACGCGCGGCAGGCGGGGCATGACCCGCAGATGTTCATGGCGAACGGGGTGATGCTGCCCAACCCCGAAAAGCCCGAACGCATCGCGGTGCTGCGTGCGGGGGCCGAGGCGGCGGGCGCGGTGTTCGAGCCGCCGCGCGATTTTGGCATGGGGCCGATTGCGGCGGTGCATACGGCGGAATACCTGACCTTTCTGGAAACCATCCATCCGCGCTGGAAGCGGATCGAGGGCGCGGCGGAAGAGGTGATCCCCAATATCCACCCCGACCGGCGGCAGGCGAATTATCCGAAATCGGCGGTGGGGCAGGCGGGCTATCATCAGGCGGACACGGCCTGCCCGATCGCCTCGGGCACCTGGGCTGCGGCCTATTGGTCGGCCCAGAGCGCGCTTTCTGCCGCCGAGGCGGTGGCGGGCGGGGCGGGCGCCGCCTATGCGCTGTGCCGCCCGCCGGGGCATCATGCCTTTGCCGATCTGGCGGGGGGGTTCTGTTTTCTCAACAATTCCGGCATCGCGGCGGAGTGGTTGCGCGCGCGCGGGTTGCGACCGGCGATTCTGGATGTGGATGTGCATCACGGCAATGGCACGCAGGGCCTGTTCTATACGCGCGGCGATGTGTTGACCGTCAGCCTTCATGCCGACCCGGAGCGGTTCTACCCGTTCTTCTGGGGTGCCGCGCAAGAGCGGGGCGAGGGCGCGGGGCTGGGCTTCAACCTGAACCTGCCACTGGCGCGGGGCACGGATGACGCGGGCTATCTGGCGGCGCTGGGCACGGCGTTGCAGCGGATACGGTCGTTCGGGGCGGATGTGGTGGTGGTGGCGCTGGGCTTGGATGCGCATGAGGACGACCCGTTTCAGGGGCTGCGGGTGACGACCGAAGGGTTCACGCGGATTGCGGCGGCGATTGCCGGGCTGGGCCTGCCGGTGCTGGTGGTGCAGGAGGGCGGCTATCTGCAACCGGCGCTGGGGGGGAATTTGACGGCGTTTTTGCGCGGGTTGGGCTGAGGCTTTTGGCGGGGCGCCCCCTCACCCTGCCCTCTCCCCCAAGGGGAGAGGGTGGCGTGGTGCTGGGGCGGGGGTGGTTTGTGCTGCGCGCGGGGTGTTTCACGCAGTCTGACTGCCATGCGGGCGCTTTCGGGCAAGTCTGCTTAGGAAACGGGCAGGCGACTGGATTCATCCTGAGAAATTCAAGAGAAAAAGTTTCCCCACAGGAAGAATATTTGACACGCAATGCGGAATCTTCTTAGCTGGCTGCCAGAACAGGGCCGCGCGAACGTCCCGAATTACCAACAAGGAGAGCCACATGACCAAACGAGTCGCCGTCATCGGAGCCGGACCTTCGGGCCTGGCCCAGCTGCGCGCCTTCCAGTCTGCCGCAGCCAAGGGCGCGGAAATCCCGGAAATCGTCTGTTTTGAAAAGCAGGACAACTGGGGCGGGCTGTGGAATTACACCTGGCGCACGGGTCTGGATGAATATGGCGAGCCGGTGCATTGCTCGATGTATCGTTACCTGTGGTCGAACGGCCCGAAAGAGGGTCTGGAATTCGCCGATTATTCCTTTGAGGAACATTTCGGCAAGCAGATCGCCAGCTATCCGCCGCGCGCCGTGCTGTTCGATTATATCGAAGGCCGGGTGAAAAAGGCCGATGTGCGCGACTGGATCCGCTTCCGCCACCCGGTGCGCTTCGTGAAATACAACGAGGACAAGGGCAATTTCACCGTCACCGCCCATGACCTGATCAACGATTCGATCTACGAGGAAGAGTTCGACAACGTGGTCTGCGCCTCGGGCCACTTCTCGACCCCGAATGTGCCGGAATATCCGGGCTTTGACGTGTTCGGCGGCCGGGTGCTGCACGCCCATGACTTCCGCGACGCGATGGAGTTCCACGGCAAGGACATCCTGCTGCTCGGGTCCAGCTATTCCGCCGAGGACATCGGGTCGCAATGCTGGAAATATGGCGCCAAGTCGATCACCGTGGCCTATCGCAACGCGCCGATGGGCTTCAACTGGCCCGACAACTGGAAGGAAGTGCCGGCGCTGGTGCGGGTGGATGAAACCACCGCCTATTTTGCCGATGGCACCAGCAAGAAGGTCGATGCGATCATCCTGTGCACCGGCTACAAGCACCACTTCCCCTTCCTGCCCGATGATCTGCGGCTGAAGACGGCGAACCGGCTGGCGACCGCCGACCTGTATAAGGGCGTGGTCTGGGTGCATAATCCCAAGCTGTTCTATGTCGGGATGCAGGACCAGTGGTTCACCTTCAACATGTTCGACGCGCAGGCCTGGTGGGTGCGCGATGCGATCATGGGGCGGATCGCGATTCCCGAGGACAAGGCGGTGCTGCTGAAGGATGTGGAAGACCGCATTGCGGGCGAGGATGCCGGGGCGGATGCGCATGACGCGATCCACTATCAGGGCGATTATGTGAAAGAGCTGATCGCGGAAACCGACTATCCGTCGTTTGACGTGGATGGCGCCTGCGAGGCGTTCTTCGAGTGGAAGGACCACAAGAAGAAAGACATCATGGGCTTCCGCAACCACGCCTACCGTTCGGTCATCACCGGCACCATGGCGCCGATCCACCACACGCCGTGGAAGGATGCGCTGGAAGACAGCATGGAAAGCTATCTGCGGAACTGAGCCCCCTTTCAGATCTGACAGCACCTGGGCCCCGGAGCAATCCGGGGTCTTTTCGTTGCGCGGGTCAGGGGGCTTTGCCCCCGTCGCCTGCGGCGACTCCCCCGGGTATTTTTACAAAGAAGAAGGGGGCGGCGGGCATGGCAAAAGGCCCCGGAGGAGGTCCGGGGCCTTTGCCTGTGGTGTGTGTTGGGGGCGATCAGATGTCGAGCGTGTTGTCGTGTTCCCAGCGCGAGAAGTGGGAGACGAAGCTGTCCCATTCCTTGTGCTTGAGCTTCATGTAGGCCGCCGAGAATTCCTCGCCCATCATTGCCTTCAGCGTGCTGTCCTTGTCGTACTCGCGCAGCGCGTCGAGCAGGTTCAGCGGCAGTTTCGGCGCGTCGGTGATCGTGTGGCCCTGGGTATACATGTCGATGTCGTGGCGCTTGCCGGGATCGGCCTTGGAGCGGATACCGTCCAGACCGGCGGCGATGATGATCGCCTGCAGCAGATAGGGGTTCGCAGCCCCGTCGGGCAGGCGCAGCTCGAACCGGCCGGGGCCGGGGACGCGCACCATATGGGTGCGGTTGTTGCCGGTCCAGGTGACGGTGTTCGGCGCCCAGGTCGCGCCCGAGGAGGTGCGCGGCGCGTTGATGCGCTTGTAGCTGTTCACCGTCGGGTTGCAGATCGCCGCCAGCGCCGAGGCGTGTTTCATGATGCCGCCGAGGAAGGTGCGGCCCCGATCCGAAAGCCCCAGTTCCTTGCTGCTGTCGGCGAAGGCGTTTTCGCTGCCATCGAGCGACCAGACCGAGATATGCGCGTGGCAGCCCGAGCCGGTCAGACCCTTGAACGGCTTCGGCATGAAGGTGCAGCGCAGGCCGTGCTTTTCGGCCACCGACTTCATCATGAATTTGAAGAAGCTGTGCTTGTCGGCGGTCTGCAGCGCGTCGTCATACTTCCAGTTCATTTCGTACTGGCCGGTCGCGTCTTCATGGTCGTTCTGGTAAGCTTCCCAGCCCAGTTCCAGCATGTAATCGCAGACCTCGGCGATCACGTCATACTGGCGCATCATCGCTTGCTGGTCGTAGCAGGGCTTTTCTGCGTTGTCATAGGGATCGGCGATCTTGTCGCCCTCGGGGGTCAGCAGGAAGAATTCCGGCTCCACCCCGGTCTTGACGCGCAGGCCTTCCTTGGCGGCTTCGTCCACCAGTTTGCGCAGCACGTTGCGCGGGGCCTGTGCCACCGGGGCACCCTCCATCACGCAGTTGGAGGCGAGCCAGGCGACTTCTTTCTTCCACGGCAACTGGATGACGGAGGACGCATCCGGCACGGCCATCATGTCGGGATGGGCGGGGGTGAGATCCAGCCAGGTGGCGAAACCGGCGAAGCCCGCGCCATCGACGGCCATGTCGTTGATCGCCTGGGCAGGGACCAGCTTTGCGCGCTGGCCCCCGAAGAGGTCGGTATAGGATACCATGAAATACTTGATGCCGCGTTCGGCCGCGTATTTCTGCAAGTCCTTGACCATTATGGGTAACTCCCTGTCGTTCTTTTGTTTTTGGGTCAGAAGGTGCCGTTGCGGCCGGGGATCCAGCTGGTGCCGGCCAGCGGCACGCCTGCCATGGCCGCAGCTTCGATGTTCAGCGCGCAGAGGTCTTCCGGTTCCAGATTGTGCAGGTGATTCTTGCCGCAGGCGCGGGCGATCGTCTGCGCTTCCAGCGTCATCACTTTCAGATAGTTCTTCAGGCGACGGCCCCCGAGGATCGGGTCGAAGCGCGAGAACAGCGCCGGGTCTTGCGTGGTGATCCCGGCCGGGTCGCGGCCTTCGTGCCAGTCGTCATAGGCGCCGGCGGTGGTGCCGAGCTTCTGATATTCGGCCTCCAGCGCCGGGTCGTTGTCGCCCAGAGCGATCAGCGCGCCGGTGCCGATGGCCACCGCATCGGCGCCCAGAGCCATGGCCTTGGCCACATCGGCGCCGGTGCGGATGCCGCCCGAGACGATCAGCTGCACTTCGCGGTGCATCCCCAGATCCTGCAGCGCCTTCACGGCCTGCGGGATGCAGGCAAGGATCGGCATGCCGACGTTTTCGATGAACACGTCCTGCGTGGCAGCGGTGCCGCCCTGCATCCCGTCCAGCACCACAACATCAGCCCCGGCCTTCACCGCCAGCGCAGTGTCGTAATAGGGGCGGGCGCCGCCGATCTTGATGTAGATCGGTTTTTCCCAATTGGTGATTTCGCGGATTTCGAGGATCTTGATTTCCAGATCGTCGGGGCCGGTCCAGTCGGGGTGGCGGCAGGCAGAGCGCTGGTCGATACCCTTGGGCAGGTTGCGCATCATCGCCACGCGGTCGGAGATCTTCTGGCCGAGCAACATGCCGCCGCCGCCGGGCTTGGCGCCCTGACCGACCACGACCTCGATCGCATCGGCGCGGCGCAGGTCATCGGGGTTCATGCCATAGCGCGAGGGCAGGTATTGGTAGACGAGGGTGCGGGAATGGCCGCGCTCTTCTTCCGTCATGCCGCCGTCGCCGGTGGTGGTGGAGGTGCCCGCCGCGCTGGCGCCGCGGCCCAGGGCCTCTTTCGCCGGGCCGGACAGGGCGCCGAAGCTCATCCCCGCGATGGTGACCGGGATGTCGAGGTGGATCGGCTTCTTGGCATAGCGGGTGCCCAGCCAGACATCGGTGGCGCATTTCTCGCGATAGCCTTCCAGCGGATAGCGCGAGATCGAGGCGCCGAGGAACAGCAGGTCATCGAAATGCGGCAGGCGCCGCTTCGAGCCGCCGCCGCGGATGTCATAGATGCCGGTGGCTGCGGCGCGGCGGATTTCGGCGTTCACGTCGTTGGAGAACGTCCAGCTTTGCTTCGGGGGCGTGTGGGGGAAATCGGTCATTCTGATTGCCTCAGTAGGAGGACGCATTGTCGACGTTGAAATTGTAGAGCTTGCGGGCCGAGCCGTAGCGCTTGAACTCTTCGGGTTTGGCCAGATGGTCGGCCTCGCCGCGCGCCAGCAGATCGGCGAGCAGGGCCAGGTGTTCCGGGCGCATCTCTTTTTCGATGCAGTCGGCGCCCAGCGATTTGACGGAACCGCGCACGAAGAGGCGGGCCTCATACAGCGAGTCACCCAGTGCGTCGCCCGCATCGCCCAGCACGACCATATTGCCCGATTGCGCCATGAAGCAGGACATGTGGCCGATATTGCCATGCACGACGATGTCGATGCCTTTCATCGAGATGCCGCAGCGCGAGGCCGCATTGCCCTTGATGACCAAAAGCCCGCCGCGCCCGGTGGCGCCAGCATATTGCGAGGCGTCGCCGTCGATGATGACGGTGCCCGACATCATGTTTTCGGCCACGCCGGGGCCAGCCGAGCCCTTGATGCGCACGGTGGCCTGTTTGTTCATGCCCGCGCAGTAATAGCCGGTGGAGCCGCGCACGGTGACATCAATCGGCGCGTCAAGGCCCACGGCGATGGCATGGGCGCCTTTGGGGTTGATGACCTCCCACGAGGTCTGGTTGGTCTGCCCGTTCAGCGCGTGCAGGGTGGAGTTGAGGGCGCGCAGGCCCTGCGCGGCAAGATCGAAGCTCTGCATTCTCAGCGTTCCCAGAAGTAGACGGTGGCGGGTTCGGGTTCCCAGACGCGGGCATGTTCGATGCCCGGCAGCATGACCATGGCGCGGTATTCCGAGCCGAAGGCGACGTATTGATCGGTTTCGGCCATGACGGCGGGCTTGCAGGCGATCGGATCGCGCACCACGCCGAAGCCGTTTTTCGTGCCGACGACGAAGGTAAAGAAGCCGTCGAGATCGGTCAGCGTGGCTTCCATCGCCTCGCCCAGTTTGGCGCCCTCTTGCAGCTTGTGGCTGATGAAGGCGGCAGCGACTTCGGTGTCGTTTTCGGTCTCGAAGGTCATCCCGGCGCGTTTCAGGACGCGGCGCACCGAATTGTGGTTGGACAGCGAGCCGTTATGCACGAGGCACTGGTCGGCGCCGGTGGAGAACGGGTGCGCCCCCATGGTGGTCACGGCGGATTCGGTGGCCATGCGGGTATGGCCGATGCCATGGGTGCCGGTCATCTTCGACACGTCGAACCGGGCGGCCACATCTTTGGGCAGGCCGACTTCCTTGTAGATTTCAATGCCTTCCCCGGCGCTCATCACCTTGATGGCGGGGGCGATGTCGCGCAGCGCGTGGCGGGCGGCCTCCAGCCGGTCCAGCGGCAGGTCAAACACGGCGTGGGTGTCCTTGACCGCCATCTTCACCTTGGCGGCAATGGCGGCGCCGAGCTTTTCAGCCAGGCCGTCAAAGTCGGTGTCCGGGTTGGCCGACTGGACGGTCAGCTTGGCGTGGCCGTCATGGCCGCGCGAATAGATGGCGATCCCGGCGCTGTCCGGGCCGCGATCCGTCATGGTGATGAGCATTTCCGTCAGCATCTCGCCGAGCTTTGGCTCGAGCGAAGCGTCCTTCAGGAAAAGTCCGACGATACCGCACATGGGTCGACTCCTTCGTGAACTTGATGAGGTGACGCTAGCATTGAACATTTCACGCATCAACTGTGAAGAAACATTTTTTCATCTTGGGGAATAACGGGTATGAAAATCGACACCAAATGACCAGATCCGACATTTGCTGTCAGAGGGGGCGCGGCGTGGGCGAAATGCCCGGAATTTGGGCGAAGGGCGAAGGGTGCGGGCGGTTCCGGCGGTTTCACAGAGGGGGGAACCCGCTGCAATCGGGGTGCGAATCTGGTCGGGATGTTTCCACAGGGTGAAGCGGAATTCCTGAGACTGATTCGGGGTCCGGTGGTGTTGCGTAATGCTGCGACGCAGCAAAATGCCCCTTTTCTGAGCGATGGCCGGAAAAAACAGGAAAAAAAGTTTCTCCACAGGGAAAAAGTGTTTTGCATGGGCGCTGCGCTACGCCAATGCTGGGCCTACCGGGCCTTGCCGTCGCCGCGATGCGGGGCAAGGCCGGCCGAACCGTCGCGGCGGATCATCCCGCCGTGGATCAGGAACCAAGCAGGGCCGCAGGGAGAACGCGCTGACAGGGTGCGCAGGGGTCTCGCTCAACAGGGAACAGGGTAACTATGGCGAATATAGCAGGGTCCGGCACCAGCGCCGGAACGGCGGGCGGGGCGGGGGTGCAGACCTCGGGCGCGCTGCACCGCACATTGGACTGGAAGGGTGCTTTCTGGGTGGCGGCGGGCGTGCCGCCGCTGGTGCTGTTTTCCATCGGCGGCATCGCCGGTGTGGCGGGGAAGGCGGCTTTCCTCGTCTGGATGATTTCGATGGTGATGGGCTTTCTGCAAAGCTTCACCTATGCGGAAATGGCGGGGATGTTCGGCAACAAGTCGGGCGGCGCCTCGGTCTATGGCGCCACGGCGTGGCTGCGCTATTCCAAGCTGATCGCGCCCTTGTCGGTGTGGTGCAACTGGTTTGCCTGGTCGCCGGTGCTGAGCCTCGGCTGCGCCATTGCAGCGGGCTATATCCTGAACGCGCTGTTCCCGATCCCGCTGGCCGACAGCCAGCCGGTGCTGGACTGGGTGGCGGCGAATATCGCCAACTACACCGCCAGCACGCAGGCCGTGGTGGATTACATGGCCGCAAATGCGGGGGTGAGCGCGCAGGATGCGATCAGCGCCGTCGCCTCGGCCGATGGGGTTGCCGCGCTGACCCCGGCCTTCCGGGTGTGGGAAGCCTTTGGCATCACGGTGCCGGGCCTTGGCACGCTGCATTTCAACTCGACCTTCGTGATCGGTGTCGTGCTGATGCTGATCATCTTTGCGATCCAGCACCGGGGCATCGCCTCGACCGCGAAATCGCAGAAATGGATGGCGGTCATCGTGCTGGTGCCGCTGCTGCTGGTGGGGCTGGTGCCGATCCTGACCGGCGCGATCGACACGATGAACGTCACCAGCATCGTGCCGCCGACCGGCGCCTATTCGGGCGTCGATGGCGCCTGGGATGTGGGCGGCTGGACGCTGTTCCTCGGCGGTCTTTATATCGCCGCCTGGTCCACCTACGGGTTTGAAACCGCCGTCTGCTATACGGCCGAATTCAAGAACCCGAAAACCGACACGTTCCGCGCGATCTTCTATTCGGGTCTGCTTTGCGTGGTCTTCTACTTCCTGATCCCCTTCGCCTTTCAGGGCGTGCTGGGCCAATCGGGGATGCTGGCCACCGGCATCGTGGATGGCACCGGCGTCGGCGAGGCGCTGGGCGGCATGGTTGGCGGCGGCCCGGTCGTGACGCAGATCTTCGTGATCCTGATGATCATGGCGCTGTTCCTGGCGATCATGACGGCGATGGCCGGATCGTCGCGCACGCTGTATCAAGGCTCGCGCGATGGCTGGCTGCCGAAATACCTGAGCACGGTGAACGACCACGGCGCCCCCACCGGCGCGATGTGGACCGATCTGGGGTTCAACGTGATCCTGCTGGCGCTGGCCTCTGACGTGTCGGGCTATTTCTACGTTCTGGCGATTTCCAACGTCGGCTACATCATGTTCAACTTCCTGAACCTGAACGCGGGCTGGATTCACCGGATCGATTCGGGCCATCTGCCGCGCCCGTGGAAGGCGCCGACCGTGCTGATCGGCATCAACACCGCGCTGGCCTTCGTGAATGCGCTGTTCCTTGGCGCCGGTGCCAAGGTCTGGGGCTATTCCAACGCGCTGTGGTCGGGGGTGATCTTCGCCGCGCTGATCCTGCCGGTGTTCTGGTTCCGCCATTATGTGCAGGACAAGGGCCATTTCCCGAAAGAGGCGATGGAGGATCTGGGTCTGACCGATCACGGCGATCTGGGGCCGCGCAAGGCGGGCATCTGGCCCTATGTCGCGCTGATTGCCGGGGTGGTTGTGGTGCTGTGGTCGAACTGGTTCTTCCAGCTTCCGGCCTGATCCACGCCACTTGGGAAGGATGACGAAGCGGCGGGGCGCAAGCCTCGCCGCTTTGCTTTTGGGCTGCATCCGGCCTGTGCTTTTGCTTGGCCATTTCCGACGAAACTTTAGGCAGCCGACAGATTAATTACCTGACAGGAAAGTTTTTTGCACAAGATTGTTGATTTTCGCCGCGAGTCGGCTTCACACTCAGTGAAAAGAATACCACGGCATTCAATAGGGAGACTGCGATGACGAATTCCTGGCGCTTCTCGACGCTGGCAGACCGCCACCGTGCGCTTGGCTCTGCTCTGGAAGACTGGAGCGGGATGGGCACGGCATGGTCGTATGACGGCGACCCGATGGCGGAATATATGGCGATCCGCACCAAGGCGGGGCTGATGGATGTTTCCGGCCTGAAGAAGGTGCATATCACCGGCCATGGCGCCAGCCATGTGATCGAGCGGGCCACCACCCGCAACATGGAAAAGCTGATGCCGGGCCGGTCGGTCTATGCGACCATGCTGAATGACGCCGGCAAGTTCGTCGATGACTGCGTGATCTATCGCACCGGGCCGAACGCCTTCATGGTGGTGCATGGGTCGGGGCAGGGGTTCGAGCAGTTGACCATGGCGGCCAGCGGGCGCGATGTGTCGGTGCGCTTCGACGACAACCTGCATGACCTGTCCCTGCAGGGGCCGCTGGCGGTGGACTATCTGGCGAAACATGTGCCGGGCATCCGCGATCTGGCCTATTTCAGCCAGATGCAGACCTCGCTGTTCGGCAAGCCCGCGATGATCTCGCGCACCGGCTATACCGGCGAACGCGGCTATGAGCTGTTCGTGCGCGGGCAGGATGCGCCGATGATCTGGGACCGGATTCTGGAGGAAGGCGCCGAGATGGGCATCATCCCCTGCCGCTTCACCACGCTGGATCTGCTGCGTACCGAAAGCTATCTGCTGTTCTTCCCCTATGACAACAGCGAGATGTATCCGTTCGAGAATGAAGGCCCCGGCGATACGCTGTGGGAACTGGGCCTCGATTTCACCGTCTCGCCCGGCAAGGTGGGCTTCCGCGGGGCGGAAGAGCATTACCGGCTGAAGGGCCGCGAACGCTTCAAGATCTGGGGGCTGAAGCTGGAAGGCGTCAATGTGCCCGGCAATGGCGCGCCGGTGTTCAAGGATGGCAAGCAGGTGGGCGTGGTGACGCAGGCGATGCATTCGCCGCTGAACAACCACACTGTCGCCATTGCCCGCATCCCGGTGGATTGCGCCAATGACAGCACGAAACTGGTGGTGAACTGTGCCACCCATGGCGAGATTGCCGCCGTCACCAGCCCGATGCCGTTCTACGACATCGAGAAGAAGCGCCGCACGGCCAAAGGCTGAAGCCGGTCCTATCCCCTCTCTCCCTCCCGGCGGTTGCGCGAACGGCGCCGGGGGGACGCCTTCGGCGGGAGAGTATTTGGGCCAGGATGAAATGAGCAGGACAGAGAGAGATGACGAAGACGGAATTTGAACCTTCGATCCGGTCGCGCCCGGTTTATGGCGTGCTGAGCCCGCGCGCCGGTTCCGCGCATCTGATCGTGGCGGATGGTGAAGGGGGGGCTGCGGTGGTGGACCTGCTGGCGCAGGCGCCCGAGATGTTGGCGCGGGCGCATGTCATCTATATGCCGGGGCCGAACGGCACCGACATGGGGGCAGAACTGGAGGCGCTGGGGGCGGATCAGTTTCGCCGGGTGCCGTCCTATGCGGCGGGGCGATCGCGCATCGTCAAGGCGCTGACCGACGCCCATATGGGGGTGCAGGTCTATGTGGCGGGCACCGAGGGGCTGATGGGCCAGGTGGAGCGCGACGCGATGGAGGCCGGGCTGCCGCGTGATGCGGTGCAGATGGAGCATCGCGGATCGCTGGTGCGTCGGGTGCAATGCGTGCATTGCAAGGGGATCACCGAGAACGTGACGCATGACCCCTTCGTGTGCAGCCATTGCGGGCTGAACCTGTTCGTGCGCGACCATTACTCGCGCCGTCTGGCGGCGTTTCAGGGGGTCTGCATCGACGCGGAAGACCCGGGCGAAGTTCCTGCAGCGGTGGAGCGGTTCAAATGAGTGTCGGGGCGGCAAAGATTCCGGTGATTGTCACCGAGGTGGTCGAGGTCAACAGCCTGATCAAACGCTTCCGCTTCGTGCGCGAGGATGGCGGCGAGATGCCGGGCTTTTCCGGCGGGGCGCATACCGTGGTGGAGATGGACGACCATGGCGTGCGGCGGCTGAACGCCTATTCGTTGATGGGCGATCCGGGCGACCGGACGGGATACGAGATTTCGGTGCGCCGGGATGAGGCGGGGCGGGGCGGCTCGCTTTACATGCACAGCCATGTGAAGCCGGGGATGCGGATGCTGATCTCGCCGCCGGTGAACCTGTTTCCGCTGGATCTGCGGGCGAAGAAGCATCTGATGATCGCGGGCGGCATCGGCATCACCCCGTTCATGGCGCAGATGGCGCAACTGGATGCGCTGGGCGCGCGGTTCGAGCTGCATTATGCCGCGCGCGACCGCGAGCTGGGCGCCTATATGGCCGAGCTGGTGGAGCGGCATGGCGAGCGGGTGCATCGCTATTTCGACGTGGAAGGGCAGGCGATCAATCTGCAAACCCTGCTGGCCGGGCAACCGCTGGGCACGCATCTGTATGTCTGCGGGCCTAAGGGGATGATCAACTGGGTTCTGTCCACCGCCACCGCAATGGGCTGGCCGAAAGGCGCGCTGCATTCCGAGGAATTCCTTGCGCCGCCGGTGGGGCAGGCTTTCACCGTGGAACTGGCCGCCAGCGGCAAGACCATCACCGTCGGCCCGGCGCAATCGCTGCTGGAGGCGCTGGAGGCGGCCGAGGTTGATGCACCCTATCTGTGCCGGGGCGGCGCCTGTGGCCAGTGCGAGACCAAGGTCATCCGCTGCGATGGCCATATCGACCATAACGACCACTGGCTGAGCGCAGATCAGAAAGCGCAGAACAGCCATATCATGCCCTGCGTCAGCCGGTTCACCGGCGCGGCGCTGGTGATCGACCGATAGGAGACGGCCATGAGCCTTGACGACTTCTTCAACGACGAGAGCTTCTTCGGCGATTATACCTTCAAGAACTCGCCCCGCGCGGTGAAGCGCTTTCCCTTCCCGTTCCCCGAAGACGATTACATGTATTCGGTGAACATGGAGCCGCATGTGCCCGGTCGCCCCGGGTCGGTGTTCGAGCATACGTTCGACGTGGACGAGCATTATGTAGCCGAGATGCGCGACCGCGCGCGGGTGCTGAAGCAGGATCCGCTGCGCTGCCAGTCCTTGCCGCATATGACGCTGGCGGGCTGGGATCTGCTGGAACTGATCATGGAGAGCTTTGCGCGCGATTATCCGCAATGGTTCAGCCTGACCAAATCCGGTAATGACTGGCACTGGATCAACCGGCCTTTGAACATCGACCAGAAGTTCACCTTCCTGGACGAGACCACGCTGCCCTGCGGCCCGATGGAATATATCACCCGTCAGGCGCAGGGCGATTTCACCCTGCAGGACCAGCGCGAGGATACGCTCTGGGTCGAAGCCGGGATGGTGACGACGCAGGCGGATTGGAGCCTTGATTTCGACATCGGCATGAACTTCCACCAATGGCACGCGCCGGTGCCGGTGGCGCATGAGCTTGGCGTGTTCGACCGGGCGCTGAAATTCCTGCTGGCGCTGCAGCACGGGGCGCCGGTGCGGCGGTTCAACTGGACGATGACGGTGGACCCGCTGCTGGATACCTCGCCGGAGAATTACCCGAAATGGGGGCCGGGCAAGACCACGCTGACCAAGGAGAATATCGGCAAGCGTCAGCATCTGCGGGTGGAATTGCAGACGCTGTTCCGGCTGCCGCGCTCCAACGCCATTGCTTTCCCGATCCGCTGCTATCTGTGCAGTTTCGAGGATCTGGTGACGCAGCCGAAATGGGCCCGCCGCCTGCATCGGGTGGTGCGCGATCTGCCGGACGAATTGGCGACCTACAAGGGGTTCATCCGCAACCGGCCCCTGATGGTGGAGTATCTGTCGCAATTTGACGACGGCGCGCCGACCTCGCCGGGGTGGTGGCCCGAGGAGTAAGACCTCAGGCCTGCGGGTAGGAAATCACCGAAAGATAGCGGGCCGGCAGTTTCACCAGAACTTCCGGCCCGTGCGGAGAGTCGGCATCGAAGAACAGGCTGTCGCCCGGCTGCATATGGAACAACTGATCGCCATGACGATAGACCACCTCGCCCTCCAGCATATAAAGCAGCTCGATCCCGTCATGCTGGAAGGTGGGGAAAGTATCGGATTCCTCGGTGAGGGTGATCATGTAGGGCTCGACCACCACGCCCGAGGAATTGGAGCCGATATGGCCGAGGATGTTGTACTGGTGCCCGGCACGGGTGCCCCGCCGCTCGATCTCGATATGGTCGCCGGCCTTCACATGCTGCACCTCGCGCCGTTCCTCGAACCGGCGGAAGAAGCTGGTGATCGGGGTGGAGAAGGCGTGGCTGAGCACTTGCAGCGTGGTCAGCGAGGGCGAGGTGATGCCATTCTCGATCTTCGACAACATCCCGATGGACAGGCCGGTGACATTGGCCAGATCGGCCACCGTCATGCCCTGCGCCCGGCGGAAGGCGCGCACCTCGCGGCCGATCGCCGCCTCCAGATTGCGCTCGGCCACGTCGCGCACGCGGTGGGGGTCTTGCTCGAAGGCGGGTTTCAGGCGGGAAACGGCGGCGGCTTCTTCGGTCATCGGGGGGGGCCTGTCGGAAAATGGCTTGAGAATTTTCCCTATAGTGAAAAATTCCGCGATTCAATGCAAGGCATCAGAATGGGGATCGCAGCATGACAGCCCCGGCACATCTGGGTTTCCTGCTGATGGACGGGTTTCCCATGGCCTGCCTGACCTCGGCCATCGAACCGCTGCGCGCGGCGAACGAGATCACCGGGCGGCAGGAATTCACCTGGCGGCTGCTGAGCGAGACCGGCGCGCCGGTGCGGTCTTCGGCCGAGGTGCGGTTCGACCCGGATCTGGCGCTGGAGGCGGCGCAAGGGGCGGGGCTGGATTATGTGATGCTGCTGTCCAGCCCGACCTCGCGCTTTGCCAATCCGCGCCACGCCTTCGGGCAGTTGCGCTGGCTGGATCGGTCTGGCGTGGTGCTGGGGGCGTTTTCGGGCGGCATCTTCCCGCTGGCGCGGGCGGGGCTGCTGGCGGGGCACCGCGCCTCGGTGCATTGGTGCTATGAGGCGGCGTTCAAGGCAGAGTTTCCCGACATCGAGGCCAGCCCCAGCGCGATCCTGCGCGACCGGCGGCGCTATACGGTATCAGGGGCGGGGGCGGTGTTCGATCTGATGCTGCGGCTGATCGAGGAACGGCTGGGGCGCGACACGATGACGGAAGTGGCCTGCTGGTTTCAGCACCCGTTCGTGCGGGACGAGGATGCCAGCCAGAAAGTGCCGGTGGCGCGGCAGGGCGGCACCGATGACATGCTGCCCGACCCGATCCGCGCCGCAATCCGCATTTTCGAGGATCACATCGAAGACCCGGTGCAGATCGCCGATGTCGCAGCGGCGGTGGATCTGTCGGAACGTCATCTGGAGCGCTGTTTCAAACAGGCGACGGGGCAAAGCCCGCTGAAATACTACCGCCTGTTGCGGCTGAAAAAGGCCCGCCAGCGGGTGCTGTATTCCACCGATACGATCACGGAAATCGCGCAGTCTGTGGGTTATGCCAGCTCCACCCCCATGGCACGGCATTATGCCGAGGCGTTCGGGGTGAACCCGAATGACGAGCGCCGCCGCCTGAACGGGCTGCGCGGCCTGGCCGGTGCCCTGCCGCCGCGTGACTGATCCGCCGCAAGGGCGGGATTGTTTGCTTCATCCTGGCAAAAATACTCCACGGGGGTCCGGGGGTGTGAAACCCCCGGTCCGCGCGGGAGGCCGCGCGCCGCCGGATCAGAATGCGGCGCGGGCTGCGGTTTCCAGCGCGTGCCACAGGCTCGGCGCCGAAGAGCGGGGGCCAAACAGGCTGATGCGGGTCGGGCCGCGTTTCACCAGATAGCAGCCGATATGGTCGATCACCGTGCGGGTGGCAGCGTGATCGGGGGCGCGGGCCAGATCGACATTGCTCAGCCGTTCGAACAGGCGCGGCAGATCGGCGCCGGTCACGTCAAAGCGCACCCAGGCATCGGTCTGTTCGGTGATCGAGGCGGCATCGCCGAAGATCGCCACCAGATGGGCGCGGATGTCTTCATGGCTGGCAAAGGGGGCCTCGACCATCCAGCTTTCGGGGGCGAGCCAGAAGGCGCCGTAAGGGGCGGCTTCGGCGCTTTGTCCGGGCGCGGGCAGCGGGAGGCCTGCCGCCGCCGCGCGTTCTGCCAGTTCGGCCAGGCGGCCCGCGCGGGCGGTGAGGGAGCCGAGCGCAGAGTCGATCACCTCGGTCAGGGTCACCGGGCCGATGTTGCGCTGTTCGGGCAGGGCATGGCCCAAGGGGGTGAGGGGGGCAAGCATGAGGTCAGCCACGGAGACGCTCTCCTTCCGGGTCGAAGAAATGGGGGCTTACGATCTCGACCTCGACCTCGGTCTTGGCGAGCAGGTTGGCCGCGCGCAGGCGCTGGCCCTTGCGGCTGTCGCCGCCCTTCAGGTAGCCCAGTGCGATGGCATGGCCCAGATGCGGCGAATGGACGGTGGAGGTGATCCAGCCCAGATCATTGGCCGCCACCTCTGCCGCGCCTTTTTCAAGGAAATGGCTGCCGGCGGTCAGCTTTTCAGCCGGGTTCACCGGCTTGATGCCGACAAGGCGATAGCCGTTGGCGGTGGTCATCCCCTCGCGCTGCGACAGCACCATGCCGATGCTGTCTTTCTTCTGCGACACCATCTTGCCCAGCCCCATGTTCAGCGCCGAGGACTGGCCGTTGAGTTCATTCCCCGCCACATGGCCCTTTTCGACCCGCATGACGCCCAGCGCCTCGGTGCCGTAAACCACGGCGTCGAATTCTTCGCCCGCCGCCACCAGCGCACGGATCAGCGCATCGCCGTAACGGGTGGGCACCGCGATCTCATAGGCCAGCTCGCCCGAGAAGGAGATGCGGAAGATCCGGGCGCGCAGGCCCCCGAGGGTGATCTCGGCGCAGCCCATATAGGGCAGGGCGGCATCCGAAATGTCCTGATCCACCAGCTTTTGCAGCAGCTTGCGGGCATTGGGGCCCGCGACGGAATACTGCGCCCAGGCCTCGGTGGTGGAGATCAGTTGCACATCCATGTCGGGGCACAGGCATTGGCGCACGAATTCCAGATGCCGGAACACGCCCACCGCATTGGCGGTGGTGGTGGTCATCACATATTCATGGTCGCCCAGCCGCGCGGTGGTGCCATCGTCGAACACCATGCCATCCTCGCGCAGCATGAGGCCATAGCGGCATTTGCCCACGGCGAGGGTGCTGAACGTATTGGCATAGACCTTGTTCAGGAAAGCCCCGGCATCGGTGCCCTGAATGTCGATCTTGCCCAGCGTGGTCACATCGCAGATGCCGACCGATTTGCGCGTTGCCAGAACCTCGCGGTCCACGCTTTCTCGCCAATGGGTTTCACCCGTGCGGGGCAGCCATTGGGCGCGCAGCCATTGCCCGACCTCGACAAACACCGCGCCCTGTTCGGTCGCCCATTTGTGCGAGGGGGTGAGGCGGGTCGGCTTGAATTCCTGCCCGCGCGACCGGCCTGCCAGCGCGCCCATGGCAACCGGCGTATAGGGCGGGCGATAGATGGTGGTGCCGGTCTGCGGGATGCTGCGCCCGGTCAGTTCGGCCATGACGGCCAGACCCAGCACATTGCCGGTCTTGCCCTGATCGGTGGCCATGCCCAGCGTGGTATAGCGTTTCAGGTGTTCGACCGAGACATAGTTTTCCTGATGCGCCAGCTTCACATCCTTCACGGTCACGTCGTTCTGCTGGTCGATCCAGGCCCGGCCCTTGCCCGCGCTGACATACCATTTCGGCGTGATGGCGATGGGGGCATCTTCGGCCACCGGCAGGTCGCGGGCGGGGGCGGCAAGGCCCAGATCGGCCAGCGCCGCCTCGGCCTCTGCGGCACCGCTTTCCAGCGCGCCGTGGGTGGACAGGCGGCCCGCAGCGGCCCCGGCAGAACTCAGGCCGGGCGGGCCGTCGGCGCCGGGCACGAAGGCGCAGATCGCCTCGTCCCAGACAGGGCGCGAGCGGTGATGCGAGGTGATGTTGACATTCGGGTTCCAGCCGCCCGAGACGCCGAGCGCATCGCAGCGGAAGGTCTCGGTGCCGTTCGGGGTGCGGATGGTGACGGATTTCAGGCCGAGGCGGCCCGACGTGTCGATCACCTCTTCACCCTTGCGGGCGTCGATCACGCGGGTTTCGATGCCTTTGGCGGCAAGGTCGGCGGCGGTGCGCAGCCCGTCATCATTGTTGGTGAACACCGCGGCACGCTTGCCGACGGCGGCGCCCCAGCGGTTGGCATAGGCGCGCAGGCTGCCTGCCAGCAGGATGCCCGGGCGGTCGTTGTTCTCGAACGCAATCGGGCGCTCGGTCGCGCCCCCGGCGAGGATGGCGCGGCGGGAATAGATCCGCCACAGGATCTGGCGGGGCTTGCCGGGCAGCGGGGCGGGCAGGTGGTCGCTGACCCGCTCCAGCGCGGTGTAGATGCCGTGATCCATCGCGCCAAGGATGGTAGTGCGCGGCATCAGGCGGACCGAGGGCAGGCTGCGCAGCTCGGCTAGGGCTTTCAGTGCCCAGTCGGCGCCCGAACGGCCATCGACCTCGTAGGTTTCGGCGTTCAGGCGGCCTCCCATGCGGAAATCCTCGTCCGCAAGGATCACGCGGGCGCCGGCGCGGCCTGCGGTCAGCGCGGCCATCAGACCTGCAGGCCCGGCGCCGATGATCAGCAGATCACAGTGGAGGAAGCCCTTGTCGTAATCATCCGGGTCGTCGAGCTTCGACAGGCTGCCAAGGCCCGCCGCGCGGCGGATGATCGGCTCATACAGCTTTTCCCAGAAAGCGCGCGGCCACATGAAGGTCTTGTAATAGAACCCGGCGGCGAAGAAGGGCGAGAGCCGGTCGTTGATCGCCATGGCATCGAAGGCCAACGTGGGCCAGCGGTTCTGGCTTTCGGCGCTCAGCCCGTCGAACAGTTCGACCACAGTGGCGCGGGTGTTCGGCTCGCGCCGCGCGCCTGCGCGCAGTTCGACCAGCGCATTGGGTTCTTCCGACCCGGCGGAGATCACGCCGCGCGGGCGGTGATACTTGAAGCTGCGCCCCATCAGGCGCACGCCATTGGCCAGCAGGGCCGAGGCGAGCGTATCGCCGGGGTGGCCTTCATATTGGTGGCCGTCGAAGCTGAAGCGCAGGGTGCGCGCACGGTCGATCTGGCCGCCGGAAATGCGGTTCTCTTGCGTCATTTGCTGCGCCCCAGGCTGCGGGCCACGTCGCGGGCCAGTTCGACTTGCGTGATTTCATGGGTGAGGGTGTTGCGGGTGACGACGAGCCACGAACGATCACCCTGTTCGTGATACCACAACTCGCGGTGCAGACCTGCCGGGTTGTCGCGCAGATAGAGGTAGTCGTGGAACGCCTCTTGCGCGCCCGGGGCGAGGCCGTCGGGGCGGGCGATCAGGGCGGCATCACCGAGATAGACGAATTCCTGCGCGTCGCGCGGGCCGAGGATGGGGTGGTTGATGATCATCGTGTCAGGCCTTTCGCGGCATCTGCCAGCGGCAGGCTGCGGTTGGTGGTCTCACCCTGGGTCAAATACTCAGGCGCGGTTTCGGGCCCCGCACGGCGATTGAGTATTTTTGCCAGGGTGAAAGAGGCAAGTGGCAGGCGGGGCGGAAAACGGCGTGCCATGGTCAGTGCAGGTTCGGCTGGGCGCCCTGGCCCTTTTCGTCAATCATCAGCCCCTTGCGGAAGCGATCGAAGCGGTAGGCGGTGGCGGTTTCGTGCGGTTTGTCGGTGGCCAGCAGATGCGCAAAGCACCAGCCCGAGGCCGGGGTAGCCTTGAAGCCGCCATAGCACCAGCCGCCGTTGAAATAGAGCCCGTCGATGTCGGTCCGGTCGATGATGGGCGAGCCGTCCATCGACATGTCCATGATGCCCCCCCAGGAGCGCAGCAGGCGGGCGCGGCCGATCATCGGCATCAGGCTCATGCCGCCTTCGGCCACGTCTTCGACCACCGGCATGTTGCCGCGCTGGGCGTAGGAGTTGTAACCGTCGATGTCGCCACCGAACACCAGCCCGCCCTTGTCGGACTGGCTGACATAGAAATGGCCCGCGCCATAGGTGATGACACCGTCGATCAGGGGTTTGAGTCCTTCGGAGACGAAGGCTTGCAGCACATGGCTTTCGATGGGCAGGCGCATGCCCACATGCGCCATCACGCGCGACGAATTGCCCGCCACCGCGACGCCGACCTTTTTCGCGCCGATGAAGCCGCGCGAGGTATCGACGCCGGTGACGCGGCCGTTTTCGGTGCGGATGCCGGTGACTTCGCAATTCTGGATCAGGTCCACCCCGCGCTGATCGGCGCCACGGGCATAGCCCCAGGCGACCGCATCATGGCGCACGGTGCCGCCGCGCCGCTGGGCCAGACCGCCCTTGATAGGGAAGCGGGCATTGTCGAAGTTCAGGAAGGGATACATCGCCCGCACCTGATCGCGGTCCAGCAGGTCTGCATCGGCGCCGTGCAGGATCATCGCATTGCCGCGCCGGGTGTAGGCGTCGCGCTGGGCATCGGTGTGATAGAGGTTGAGGATGCCGCGCTGGCTGACCATGGCGTTGAAGTTGAAATCCTGCTCCAGCCCCTCCCACAGTTTCAGGCTGAACTCATAGAAGGGTTCGTTGCCGTCGAGCAGGTAGTTGGAGCGGATGATCGTGGTGTTGCGCCCGACATTGCCGCCGCCGAGATAGCCCTTTTCCAGCACCGCGATGCGCGACTGGTTGAACTGTTTCGCCAGATAATAGGCGGTGGCCAGCCCATGGCCGCCGCCGCCGATGATGATGAAATCATAGGATTTCTGCGGCTCGGGGTCGCGCCATGCCGGGCGCCAGCCCTTGTGACCCGTCAGGGCCTCCTTGATCACCCTGAAGCCCGAATAGTGCCCGCTGCCGAACATCTGTCTCTCCGTATTCCGTTGTGGCGACTATCGCCCCGCAGGGCGGTTTTGCGCCATTCATTTCCGACATTGACCCTGCCGGTTCAGACATGGGTCTATGATCCCGCCGCAAGGGTGGTGATGCCCGCGAAGGCCAGCGCCGCACCTGCCGCCTGCAAGGGGCGCAGGCGTTCGGCCAGAAAGCGCCAGGCGAGCAGGATGGTCACCACGCCGAAGCTGGAGGCGGCGATGGCGGCATATTCGGGGTGCATCTGGCGGCCTGCGGCGGTGACGCAGCCGATGGCGATCACATCCAGCGCGCCGATCAGCCCCATCCAGCGCCATTGCCGCAGCGCCGGGCGCAGGCTGTCGCGGCGCAGGGCGAGGGCGGCCAGCACCAGCACAAGGGCGGTGAGCCGGGCGAGCAGGGTGGCAGGAAAGGTGCCCGCGATACGGGCGGCGCCCTGGCTGAGGTGGAAGGTCAGCGCGAAACAGGCGGCGGCGAGGGCGGCCCAGAGGATGGCGCTGCCCCGCGCCGGTTGCGCCGTGCCGGGTTGGCGCGCAACCAGCGCGATGCCGCCCAGAATCAGCGCCACCGCCAGCCATTCGCGCGCCCCGGGCACCCGCCCCTCGGCCCAGGCCAGCGCCAGCGCGCCCAGCGGGAAGGCGCCGCAGATCGGCGCCACCAGCCCGACCGGCCCGATCATGAAGGCGCGATACAGCCCGACCGAGGCCAGCGCCAGCGCCGCGCCCGCCGCCGTGGCCAGTGCGACAGCCTGCGGCGTGACGGCGCCCCAGCCTTCCCATATCGTCAAGGGCAGCAAGAGAATCGCCCCGCTGCCCAAGGCCAGTGCCAGCAATGGCCCGGTTTCCGCCTTTTGCGAGACGAAGCGCACGAGGAAGTCATGCAGGCCCCAGCCCAAAGCAGCGGCAAGGCCGAGGAAAAGTGAGATCATGGACGCTCCATCAGGGTATTTTCCGGCGAAAGGGCTTGCAGGAATTATTCTTGAGGATAAACATTTTTTAACAGCCAGCAACTGCTGCCGCCCGATATTCCGCTACGGAGGCCCCCGTGCTTGACAGCTATCCCCAGATCCGCCCCGGCCCGCCGCGCCCCTCGCGCATCCTGACGCCTGCCAACGTGCGGGCGCAAGCGGGAAGCGAGCGTTATGACGTGCCGGGCTGTGGCGCCTATCTGATTCCGGTGGCACCGGGCGACCGGCTGACCATCCGCAATGCCGAGGGCGGGCAGGTCTGCGAGATCTTGGCGGCGGATGGCCGGGGCGTGATCGACGCGGGCGTGATCGGCGCGCAGGCCAATGGCGATGCGCGCGGGCTGAAAGCGCTGCTGCTGGGCGGCGGGTCGGGCATGGGTGGGCTGCGGCTGGGGCTGGAACGGCGTGGCATTGATCTGGGCCGGGCAGGGGCGGTAGTGCTGTTCGGCAGCGAGACCCCGGCAGGCACCGAAGAAACTTTCACCGCCACGCGCGACGGGGTGGTGGTGATCGCCGCCCCGGGTGCTGCGATGCAGCCGGGCGCGCAGGATACGGCCACGCCGCTGGTGGTGACGGTGCAGCGCGCCGCGCTGAAGCTGGTGAAGGGCTTCGATCTGCCCGACCCGCTGGCCGATCCGGTGCTGGATCTGCGGGTGAAATCGGCCACCGCGCAGGCCTATTTCGTGAAGGCGGGCGACTATATCCAGATCCTCGACGTGGACGGGCGGCAATGCACGGATTTCCAGTGCTTTTCGGCCCGCAAGCTGGATCAGGGCATCGAACATGCGCTGGATGTGACGACCTCGCGCACCCTGATGGGCCACGCCTATTCGATGCCCGGGTTGCACGCGAAATACTATGATCAGGACTGGTTGCCGCTGATCGAGGTGGTGCAGGATACCGTGGGCCGCCACGACGCCTTCGCCATGGCCTGCGCCAGCAAATATTATGACGAGATCGGCTATCCCGGCCATGTGAACTGTTCCGACAATTTCAACGGCGCGCTGGCGGCGCATGGGGTGGCGCCCCGGCCCGGCTGGATGGCGGTGAACCTGTTCTTCAACACCGCTATCGACGCGCATGGGGTGCTGATCTCGGATGAGCCGTGGTCGCGCCCCGGCGATTATGTGCTGTTCCGGGCGCTGACCGATCTGATCTGCGTGTCCAGCGCCTGCCCGGATGACACCTCGCCCGCGAATGGCTGGTATCTGAGCGACATCCATGTGCGCACCTATAGCGGGGCGGAGAAATTCAGCCGCTCCATCGCCTATCGACCGACCCCTGATGCGGAGCCGAAAATGACCAAGGAAACCGCCTTCCATGCCCGCACGGAAGCGAAAACCCGCAATATGGTGGAATACAAGGGATACTGGCTGCCGCAGGTCTACAGCTCCAACGGCACGCTGGAAGAATACTGGGCCTGCCGCGAAAAGGCCGTGGTTCTGGACCTCTCTCCCTTGCGCAAGTTCGAGGTGACGGGCCCGGATGCCGAGGCGCTGCTGCAATGGACCCTGACGCGCGATGTGAAGAAGCTGAGCGTCGGGCAGGTGGTCTATTCCGCCATGTGCTACGAACATGGCGGCATGATCGACGACGGCACGCTGTTCCGGCTGGGCCGCGACCAGTTCCGCTGGATCGGCGGCGATGATTACAGCGGCGTCTGGCTGCGCGAACAGGCCGAAAAGCTGGGGCTGCAGGTGATGGTGCGGTCCTCGACCGACCAGCTTCATAACCTCGCCGTACAGGGCCCCAATTCGCGCGAGATCATCCGCCGCACGATCTGGACCCCGCCGCACCAGCCGATGATCGAGGAGCTGGGCTGGTTCCGCTTCACCATCGGCCGGATCGGCAGCCCGGACGGCGCGCCGGTGGTGGTGTCGCGCACCGGCTATACCGGCGAGTTGGGATACGAGATCTTCTGCCACCCGAAAGACGGCGTCGCGGTCTGGGATGCGGTCTGGGCCAATGGCGCCGATCAGGGCCTGCGCCCGATGGGCCTTGCCGCGCTGGACATGGTGCGCATCGAGGCCGGACTGATCTTTGCTGGCTATGATTTCAGCGACCAGACTGACCCGTTCGAGGCAGGCATCGGCTTTACCGTGCCGCTGAAGGGCAAGACCGATGATTTCATCGGGCGCGACGCGCTGATCCGCCGCAAGGAGCATCCGATGCACAAGCTGGTCGGGCTGGACATCGACGCGGCAGTGGATGTTGGCCATGGCGATGGCGTGCATGTCGGGCGGGCACAGGTGGGGGTCGTCACCTCCTCCACCCGCTCGCCGCTGCTGGGCAAGAATATCGCGCTGGCGCGGCTGGATGTGGCCCATGCGGCCGTGGGCGTGCAGGTCGAGGTGGGCAAGCTGGATGGCCAGCAGAAACGCCTGCCGGCGGTCATCGTGCCGCTCAGCCATTACGACCCGAAGAAAACCCGGCCGCAAAGCTGATGGCCACCGCGCTCGATCATCTTGGCGGGGAAGAGGCGCTGAAAAGCCTCGTCAACCGCTTCTACGATCTGGTGGAAACCGATGCGCAGGGCGCGCAGATCATGGCACTGCATTTCAAGGGCCATGGTCTGGCGCATGTGCGCGAGGAACAGGTAAATTTCCTGTCCGGCTTCCTCGGCGGGCGGCGGCATTACGCGGAAAAGCACGGGCACATGGATGTGCGGCTGCTGCACGACCATGTGCCGATCCGCGCGCAGGATGCCGAAGACTGGCTGGCGCTGATGGATCGCGCGCTGGCCGATTGCGGCCATACCGGCCCGGAAACCGACCGCATCCGCGCCGCCTTGCGTCGCGTCGCCCTGATGCTGGTCAACCGCTGATCCGCTTTCATCCTGGCCCAAATACTCAAAAAACACCGGAGCCAAGCGGCCAAAGGCCGCGCAGGCGACAGAAAACAGCGCCGCCGCAGGCGGCTCTGCCGGATCACCGCAAGAACACTGGCGATTACTGTCGGCGCAGCAGATAGATGTCCATGATCCAGCCCTGCACGGCGCGGGCCGCGGCGCGGCGGGCGAGGATGCGCGGGGTGGCTTCGGCCAGCGGGCCGCTTTCGGTGATCTGTTCGGGCATTCCGGCGAAGCCGGCCCACCAGATCGACAGGCCTTCGGGCGGCAGATGCTGGAACGAACATTCGCCGTCCAGCATCACCACGCAGGTATCGGTGCCGGGGGGAAAGCCTTCGTCGCGTAACCGGCGCCCGGTGGTGATGACCACGGGGCCGTTGATCTCGTTCAGCGGGATGGCATGGGCGGCGGTCAGCGCCTGGATCGAGGTGATGCCGGGGATGACTTCGATCTGCGGTGCGGGGCTCAGGCGGGCGGCGATACGCAGGGTGCTGTCATAGAGCGAGGGGTCACCCCAGACCAGCAGCGCCACCTTTCCCGCAGGCCCCAGATGGCGGTCGATGGTTTCGGTCCAGACTGTGGCGATGGCCTCGTGCCAGTCATCGACGCGGCGGCGGTAATCGGCGGTGGCGGCATCGCGGGTCGGCAGGTCGAATTCGGCGATCCGTGTGGTGGGGTTGGACACCACCTCCGCCACGATGGCGCGGCGCAGCTCGGCCAGATCGGCCTTGCCCGCGCCCTTGCGCGGGATCAGGATCAGGTCGGCACCATTCAGTGCGCGCATCGCCTGACGGGTCAGGTGATCGGGGTTGCCGGTGCCGATGCCGATGAGACTGAGGGTGATCATCCGGGGCTCCGGTGCTGCGTCTGGCGGGCTTGTGAAGCGGAGCGGCCTGCGACCGCACGGCTTTGGGGCACCGGCGCGGGCTGTGCCCGCTTGGTTTCAGGAAGAAGGGTATTTAGGCAAAGAAGAAGGGAGGCCGCTGCGACGCGGGCAGGGCGCCGCAGCGGGCCGGGTCAGGCGGCGGAATGCAGGCGCGGGGTGACGAGGCCGGAGCCTGCCAGACCGCGCGCCGATTTCGCCACGGCGAGCACACCCAGATCGACCAGCGGCTCGATCAGGACCACCAGCATGTAGGCCGCGCCGAAAGTGCCGACCGAGGCGAAGGTGCTGGCCGAGAAGCCGAGCCCGTAAAACGCCCAGAACGCCACCCAGGCCACGATCCCCGCCTGATAGGCGGTCGAGAGCGCCAGCGCCTGCCCATAGCGCAGATTAACATAGGCGGTGCCGGGGGCGATCAGGCGTTTGGCCAACGCGGCAATGCCGAACAGTGGCACCAGCAAGGTAGTGACGTTCATGCCATATTGCGGCAGGTCGAAGGGCGCGAAGACCAGGCCCTGCAGCAGCAGGCCAAGCGCCAGCCCGATGGCGGTGGGGGCCGCGCCGAACAGCAGGAACAGGGTGGAGCCGAGGATCAGGTGCACCTCGGACACGCCGACCGGCGCATGGGGCAGCAGTTCGAAAAAGCTGAACACGGCGGCGGTGGCAAGGGCGCTGCGCGCGGCAAGCGAGGCCAGCCCCTGGTCGCGGATCGCGCCCAGTGCGGTTTTCAGGGTGAACAGCCCTGCGGTGGTGGCGGTAGCGGCACCCAGCAGCAGTTTGGCCCCGATGACGAGGCCCGGTTCGATATGCATGGTCGGTCTCCTGTTGCCGTCACACCCGACGGCTGGAAGTTGCGGTCACATGCAAGGCCGGTCTCCTGGCTTGCGGGTCTGGGCGCTGCCCCGCCTTCCCGGCCTTTGGGGCCAGTGGCATCTGGGGGCGCTCTCCGCATACAGTCGCGGGGGCGGCTGGGGTTTCGGGTGCCGCCTGACGGTCCACCCTTCCCCATTCCCGATTATGTCCCGGTGCTTTGCACCTGTGGGACACCTTGCCATCCGGTTGTGCGGGGAAAGGGGCGGGGCGTCAAGTGGGTGTTGTGGGATCAGGGCGCGAGGGGGCCGTAGAGGATCACGGCGGGGGTGGTGGAGGTGGCGTCAGCCAGATGGGCGGCGAGGCTGGCGATGGTGAAGCGTTCGACGGTTTGTGCGGGGGTGGAGACGCCATGGGCCAGCAGGGCGGGTGTTTCGGGTGCAAGGCCCCGGGCGATGAGTTCGGCGGCCAGTGCGGGGAAGGTGCGCTTGCCCATGTAGATCACCGTGGTGGCGCCGGGATCGGCCAGCGCGGCCCAGTTCAGGTCTTGCGGCAGGCTGCCGGTGACATCGGCGCCGGTCAGGAACTGCACGCGCCGCGCGGTCAGGCGGCGGGTCAGCGGGATATGCGCGGCGGCGGCGGTGGCCGAGGCGGCGGTGACGCCGGGGATGATCTCGTAAGGGATGGCACCGGTGTCCAGCGTGGTGGTTTCTTCCTCCAGCCGACCAAAGATACCGGCATCGCCGGATTTCAGCCGCACCACGCGGGCACCGCTGCGGGCATAGTCGAGCAGCAGCTGGTTGACGTGATCCTGTTTCGCCGAGGGGCGACCCGCGCGTTTGCCGACCGAGATCAGATCGGCGCCGGGGCGGGCCAGATCAAGGATCGGGCCGGAGCTGAGGTCATCATACAGCACCACATCGGCCTGGGCGAGCCGGTTCACCGCCTTGACGGTCAGCAGTTCCGGGTCGCCGGGGCCGGAAGAGACGAAAGAGACGAAACCTGTCATGTTGCGCATCCGATCAGGTGAAAATAGGTGCCGCTGGCATGGCCCCGGCGCGATCCCGTCTCGGCGACGGGGGTGCCGGTTGCGTCCATGACCTGGGCGAGCGGCATATCGGGTTGGGTGACGATGGTCGAGTAGTGAAATTCGTGGCCGCGCAGGCGGCTGCCTTCCGGCAGGCCGGGCAGCGGGGCTTTGAGGGTGGCGAGGCGGTAGCCAAGGTGCATCTGGCGTTTCTCGTAAGAGGTGACGAGGCCGAGCAGCCCTGCCATGGGGTGGCGCTGGCCTTTGGCGTCGATCAGCGCCGCGCCAAGGGCCATATAGCCGCCGCATTCGCCATGGACGGGGCGGGTTTCGGCAAAACGGGCGATTTTCCTGCGAAAAATCGCGGCAGCGCCCAGCTTTCCGGCGTGAAGCTCGGGGTAGCCGCCGGGCAGCCAGCAGGTATCGGCGCTGTCATCGGGGCCATGGTCGGCGAGCGGCGAGAAGGGCAGGATTTCGGCGCCTTGCGCATGCCAGTCGGCAAGGAGGTGGGGGTAGATGAACGAGAAGGCCGCGTCCTGTGCCAGGGCGATGCGCTGGCCGGGGGGCGGCGTGCGCGGGGCGGTGCCGGGGCGGATGGGGCCGGGCCGGGCGGCAGCGCGGATCGCGGCGAGGTCACAATGGCTGGCGATGAAGCTGCCTGCATCTTGCAGGATGCGGGCGAGATCGGGGTTTTCCTGCGCTTGCACAAGGCCGAGATGGCGTTCGGGCAATTCGATCGAGGCTTTGCGGGGCAGGGCGCCGAAGACCGGGATGCCCGTCTGCGCCATGCCGTCGCGCACCAGCGCCTCGTGTCGCGGCGAGGCCACGCGGTTGAGGAGGACGCCCGCGATGGTCAGGCC
This sequence comes from Gemmobacter aquatilis, assembly GCF_900110025.1. Classification (GTDB taxonomy): domain Bacteria; phylum Pseudomonadota; class Alphaproteobacteria; order Rhodobacterales; family Rhodobacteraceae; genus Gemmobacter; species Gemmobacter aquatilis. The sequence continues at coordinate 174,268 of NZ_FOCE01000004.1, forward strand.
GGGGCGCATCGCCTGAAAGCCAAGCGCGGTGGCGGCGGCGGATTGCGCCTGACCGGACACGTCGATCACCAGCAGCACCGGCCAGCCGGTGAGCTCGGCCAGATCGGCCGAGGCGCCGATGCCAGTCTCTCCTTTGGCGGCCACGCCGTCGCACAGGCCCATCGAGCCTTCGGCGAGGATGAGATCGGCCTGATCGGCATTTTCGATCAGGCGGGCGATGCGGGCGGCAGGCATGGCCCAGGTGTCGAGGTTGAGCGAGACCCGGCCCGAGGCCGCCGTGTGGAAGGCCGGGTCGATATAGTCGGGGCCGCTTTTGAACGGTTGCACGGCAAGGCCCGCCGCCCGGAAGGCGGCAAGCAGGCCCAGCGTCACCGTGGTCTTGCCGGTGCCCGAGGCGGGGGCCGAGATGATTAGGCCGGGGATGCTCATGCCGTTTCGGGGAAGCGCGGGGCGGTGCCGACGGGGCGATAGCGGCGGTCGTAATCGCCCGCGTAAAGGCGCGAGTCGTCGAAGTCTTCGGCGCCAAGGGAATGGCCGACGAGGATCAGCGCCGTGCGCTCCATCTCGGCCCCGACAGCGGTCTCGAGTGTGGCGAGCGTGGCGCGGACGATGCGCTGATCGGGCCAGCTGGCGCGCCAGACCACGGCGACCGGGCAGTCGGGGCCGTAATGCGGCGTGAGGGTTGTGATCACGTTTTCAAGGACATGCACGGACAGGTGAATGGCCAGCACCGCGCCGGTGCGGGCGAAATTCTCCAGCGCCTCGCCTTCGGGCATCGAGGAGGCGCGGCCCGAAGTGCGGGTGAGCACAACCGATTGCGCGATGCCGGGCAGGGTGAGTTCCGCGCCAAGGGCAGCGGCGGCGGCGGCGAAGGAGGGCACGCCGGGGGTGACATCATAGGGAATGTTCAGCGCGCGCAGGCGGCGCAGTTGTTCGCCCATCGCCGACCAGACCGACAGGTCGCCGGAATGCAGCCGCGCCACATCATGCCCGGCGGCATGGGCCTGCGCGATCTCGTCGATGATCGCGTCGAGGCTGAGCGGGGCGGTGTTGACGATCTTCGCGCCGGGCGGGCAATGGGCCAGCAGCGCCCTTGGCACAAGGCTTCCGGCGTAAAGGCAGACCGGGCAGGCGGCGATCAGGTCACGACCGCGCAGGGTGATGAGGTCGGCGGCGCCGGGGCCTGCCCCGATGAAATGGACGGTCATTGGGTGTCTCCTGATGCGGCGAGGGCAAGGGTCACGCGGCCACCGGGGGCGGTGATGCGCGGTTGGATGAGGATGGCGCCGGGGCCTGCTGCGGCCAGTGCTGCGGCCTCGGCCACCGAATTGGGGCCGTAGCGGGTGGGTTGGCGGGGGCTGGCGGTGCGGGCGGGCTGGGCGCGCAGATGCGCCAGCGGGACCGGGTGCAGCGGCAAGGCGGAGGCGGCGAAGGCGGGCAGATGCGCCTTGTCTTCGGGCGTGGCAATGGCCTCTGGCGGCTGCTTGGCCAGGGCGAGGGCGGCGCGCAGATCGGCCGGGGTGGCGGAGGCGCGCAGGCCGATGCCGGCGATGATGCGGCGAGTCATCGGGTGACGCTCCACTGCACCACCGGGCGGGCGGCCTGCCAGTCGCGGAAATTGCCGAGGGTGCCGGATTGCGCAAGGTCGATGCGCAGCAGGCTGCCGCCGTGGTTGGCATGGGCGGCGTACAGCAGCGCCTCGTTTTCCAGCGTCACGGCATTGGCGGTCAGGCGGGTGCCTGCGGGAAGGATGGCCCAGAGGGCGGCCAGCAGCGCCTCGGTCGCGCCGCCGCCAAGGAAGACGGCATCGGGGCGCGGCAGGGTGGCGATCAGATCGCGGCTTGCGCCGTGATGGGCGGCCAGCCGGTGCGACAGGCCGAAACCTTCGGCATTGGCGCGGATATTGGGCAGGCGGTCGGCGCGGGTTTCCACCGCGCTGGCCGTGCCACCGGCAAGGCACCATTCGACCGAGATCGAGCCGGAGCCTGCGCCAAGATCCCACAGATGTTCGCCGGGGCGGGGGGCGAGGGCCGAGAGGGTCAGGGCACGGATCGGGCGTTTGGTGATCTGGCCGTCATGGGCGAACAGGTCATCTGGCAGGCCCGGTGTGCGCGGCAGGCCGGGGTTCTGGGCCGCGATGGCGGCCATGACGGGAGCTTGCAGGTCGGGGAATATTGGATCGAGGGCGGGGCGGATGCGCTCTGCCGGGCCACCGAGGCGTTCCAGCAGGGTCAGGCGGGCATCGGGGTGGCCGTTTTCGCGCAGCCATGTGACGAGGTCAGTTGCGGCGGGGCCATCGCGCAGGGTGACCAGCACACGGATTCCGCGATGCAGCAGCGGGCGCAGCCGGGCGAAGGGGGCCGCGTGCAGGCCGAGGCACAGGGTTTCCTCGATCCGCCAGCCCATGCGGTTTGCGGCAAGCTGAAAGCAGGAGGGGGCGGGGTGGCTGATCCACTCGCCCGGCGTCAGGTCCGGGATCAGCGAACCGCCCGCGCCATGCCAGAACGGATCCCCCGAGGCGAGGACCACGGTCGGGCGACCGCGCGCGGCCAGCACGGGGGCGGTGGAGAAGGGCACGGGCCAAGGCACGCCGCGTGCGCCTGCGCCAACAAGGGCCAGATGGCGCGGGCCGCCGATGATGATTTCGGCGCGGGCCAGCGCGGCACGGCTTGCCTCGGTCAGGCCCGCCGGTCCATCTTCGCCCAGACCGATGATCTGAAGCCAGGGTTCAGCCATGACACGCGTTCTTCTTCTGGGCGGCACGACCGAGGCGAGCCTGATGGCGCGGGCCCTGGCGGCGGCGGGGGTAGAGGCGGTGTTTTCCTATGCCGGGCGCACCGATCAGCCGGTGGCGCAGCCCCTGCCGATGCGGGTGGGCGGTTTTGGCGGGGTAGAGGGCCTGGCAGGCTGGCTGCGGGACGAGGGGATCACCCATGTCGTGGACGCCACGCACCCCTTTGCCGCGCAGATGAGCCGCCATGCGGTGCTGGCCTGCGATCAGGCCGATGTGGCACTGTCCGCGCTGGAGCGGGCGCCGTGGCAGGCCGGGCCGGGCGATGACTGGCGGCATGTGGCCGATGTGGCGGGCGCGGTCGATGCACTGCCCGAGGCCCCCGCGCGGGTGTTTCTGGCGATCGGCAAGCTGCATCTGGCCGCGTTCGCAGCGCGCCCGCAGCATCACTACCTGCTGCGGCTGGTTGATCCGCCGGGCGATCTGCCGCTGCCCGACACGGCGGTGGTGGTGGCGCGCGGCCCCTTCGATCTGGCGGGGGATCTGGCGCTGATGCGGGATCATGCGATCACACATGTGGTGGCGAAGAACGCGGGCGGCAGCGGCGCGCGGGCCAAGCTGGAGGCGGCACGGGAACTGGGCTTGCCGGTGATCCTGATCGCACGGCCCGACGTGGCCGCCCGGCAGGTCTTTGCGCAGGTGGCGGACGTTTTGCACTGGATCACCGGCTAGGCGCCGATTTTTCTGCGAAAAATCGGTTTGGCGCGGGGCGGAACCGTCGTGCCAAGGGTTGCGATTATTCGCAGAATAATCGGGCACGGGCATCAGGCCGACCTCGGGGTATAGACATAGGGCCCGATGCGGCGGGTGGCGGAATTGCCGACCAGCACGACGGTGCGCATGTCGGCCATATCCTCGGTTGCCTCGGCCAGCGTCACGGTGCGCAGCGCCTGTTCGGGGGTGGAAACCGCGCGGGCGAAGGTGATGAGGCGGGTGGATTCACATTCCTCGCGCAAGATCTCCAGCACCCGGGCAAACTGATGCGGGCGGGATTTCGAGCGCGGGTTGTAGAAGGCCATGGCGAAATCGGCCTGCGCGGCCAGGCGCAGCCGCCGCGCCACCAGATCGAAGGGTTTGAGGTTGTCGGACAGGTTGATGGCGCAGAAATCATGACCCAGCGGCGCACCTGCTGCGGAGGCGGCGGCCAGCATGGCGGTGATGCCGGGCAGCACGGTGACCGGCACATGGGCCAGATGCGACGCGGCCTCCAGCGCCTCGAACACCGCACTGGCCATGGCGAACACCCCGGGATCGCCGGAAGACACCACCACCACCCGCGCGCCCTGGGCGGCGAGGTCCAGCGCATGGCGGGCGCGGTCCAGCTCTACCCGGTTGTCGGTGGGGTGCAGCGTCAGCCCGGGACGCGGCGCCACGCGGGCGACATAAGGGATATAGCCCACCACATCGGTGGCCTGATCCAGCGCGGCTGTCACCTCTGGCGTGACCTTGGCTTCGGCGCCGGGGCCAAGGCCCGCAATGATGACAGAGCCGGTCATTCCACCACCTCCGGCCGACGGCCATGGCCATGGACCAGCACGATGGCGAAATAGGGGCAATCGGCGGCATCCACCTCGGCCAACCTAGCGACACGTTCGCCCGGCATGGTGCCGCGCTCGATCAGCCAGGCGTCGCCCAGCCGCCCGGCGCTTTCCAGCGCGCGGCGCACCTTGGGCAGGTTGCGCCCGGTTTTCATCACGGCCAGCGCATCGGCCTTGCGCATATGCGCCACCAGATCCGCTTCCGGCAGGGTGCCCATCAGCACCGACAGCACGTCGTCGCCCCAGGTGATCGGCGTGCCGGTGGCGTGCCAGCAGCCCGCCATGCCGGTGATGCCGGGGATGACCTGCAGGTCCACCCGGTCACGCAGCCGGGTGTAGAGGTGCATGAAACTGCCATAGAAAAAGGGATCGCCCTCGCACAGCACCACCACTTCACCCTCCATCGCCGCCAGCCGGTCGGCCCAGCCGTCATAAAAGGCGGCCAAGGCGCCGTTATAGGCGGGGCTGTCAAACGGCAGTTCGGTGGTGACCGGGTATTCCATCGCCAATTCCACCGCCTCGGGGCGCAGCATCCCTTCGACAATCGCACGGGCCTGACCGCGCCGCCCGGCCTTGCGGAAATAGGCGACCTGCGTCGCGGCGCGGATCACCCGGTCCGAGCGGACCGAGATCAGGTCAGGATCGCCGGGGCCAAGACCGGCACAGATGATGCGGGCCATGCTTATTCCTTCCGGCTGGCAAGGGCGTTGACGGCAGCCACGGTGATGGCAGAGCCGCCCAGACGGCCCTCCACCACCACTGCGGGGCAGGGCGCATCGGCCATGAGTGCCGCCTTGCTTTCCGCCGCGCCGATGAAGCCCACCGGGCAGCCGATGATCGCCGCCGGGCGCGGGCAGGCCGGATCTTCCAGCAGGTTGAGCAGATGGAACAGCGCAGTCGGCGCATTGCCGATTGCCACCACCGCCCCCGCCAGATGCGGCCGCCACAGTTCCACCGCCGCCGCTGACCGGGTATTGCCCATGGCGCGCGCAAGCTCGGGCACCTGAGCGTCGTGCAGCGTGCAGATCACCGCATTTTCCGCCGGCAGCCGCGCGCGGGTGATGCCTTCGCTGACCATGCGCGCATCACACAGGATCGGTGCCCCGGCTTCCAGCGCGGCACGGGCGGCAATCGCCATGCCGGGGGTGAAGCGCACGAAAGCCTCCAGCCCCACCATGCCTGCCGCATGGATCATGCGCACCACGACCACCTCTTCCTCGGGGGTGAAGCGGGCAAGATCAGCCTCGGCCCGGATCGTGGCGAACGAATTCACATAGATGGTGGCGCCGTCGGTTTCATAGCTGTGGGGCATGGCTTACTCGGTCAGAAGGTCGGGCCGCGCGATCAGATCGGCGGCGGAATGAGAGCGAAGCGGGGTGTCAGAGGCCAATCCATCGCGGATCAGCGCGAAACCGGCCGGGGTGGCGGTCAGCGTCAGCGGCGTGGGCCTTGGATGGGCGCAGCCTTTGGCGCAGCCCGACACATGCAGCGCCGCGCCCAGATGCGGCGCCAGTGCCCGGGCCAGGGCGCGCGTGGGTTGCAGCGCCTGCCCACAACCCGGCGCGCCGGTGCAGGCGGTGACGCGCAGCATCGGGTCGGTGGGATCGGTGATCAGGCCGGGCAAAGCGGGGGCCTCGGTCCGCCCCTCGATCAACAGCATCCGCCAGGGGGTGACGCGCAGCGCGCCAAGCGCCGCCAGATCGGCCAGCGTTTCCGCCCGCATCTGCCCAAACTCGAACCCGACCAGCACGCCCTGCGCGCAAGGCCCGGGCTGCGCCGCAAAGGGGGCGGGCCGAACCGCGACGCAGAACCCTTCGGGCGGAACAACCGCCCCGCGCCGCCCCGACAGCAGCGCCGCCATCCGCCCGCGCCCCTGCACGACGCCGCCTTGTTCCACGAACCACCGTGCCAGCGTGATCGCCTCTGCCGCAGCCGTGGCCTGCGTCACCGCTTTCGCCAAAGCGCTGCCATCCGGGCGCAGCAGCACCTGCCCGTCCTGCGCTTCGATGCGGATGTCGCAGGCGGTGCCCTCCAGCACCCGGACCGCGCCGCAATCCACCGCAAAGCCAAACTTCCCCGGCAGATCCGGCGCATCCGGGGCCGCCAGCCGCGCCGCCAGATCGGCGACGATGGCCTGCACCGCGTCGCCCGGCTGCCAGAACGGTTGCACCACGACATTGCGCCGCGCCTCGGCCTCGGCGCTGGCGTCAATCAGCCCCAGCCCGCGCAGACCTGCGATCAGATCGGCATGGCTTTCGGCCCTCACCCCGCGCAACTGCACATTGGCCCGCGCCGACAGGTCGATCAGCCCATTGCCATGCGCCAGTGACAGCGCCGCGATCCCCGCTGCCTGCGCGGGGACAAGCCGCCCGCCCGGCACCCGCACCCGCACCACCAGCCCGTCGCCCGACATCATCGGCCGCAACGCACCGGGGCACCAGCCTTGCACGATGGGGCCTGGCACCACCTGCCTGCCTTCATCCTGGCCCAAATACTCTCGGGGGGCGGCCCCGCAGGGGCCGTGGGGGGCAGACAGCCCCCCGTCGCGGCTGCCGCTCATGTGCCCGCCTCCATCATCGCGGCAATCGAATTGCGCCGCGTTACCCACAACCCCGCATCCTGCAACGCCCGGAACCGCGCTCGCAGCGCGGCCAGCGCCTGCGGGTTCTGCGCCGCCAGAAACGCCACCAGATCGTCCCGCCCCAAAGTCGCTTCGTGATAGAGGTCGATCAGATGCGCGGGCACGGCGCGGGTCAGATGGGCGAAGGCCGCCAGATGATCCAGCGTCGCCGCGATTTCGGCCCCGCCGCGAAAACCGTGGCGCATCATGGCACTGGCCCAATCGGGATTCGCAGCGCGGGCGCGCACCACCCGGGCGATTTCCTCGCCCAGCAGCCGCGCGCGCGGCGTATCGGGCCGTGTCGCATCCAGATGATACAGCGCCGGGGCAGCCCCGCCCAGATGCGCCACCGCCGCCGCAAATCCCCCCTCATGCGCCGCATAATCCGAGGCCAGCAGCAGATCGGTTTCCGCCAGATCCTGCACATGGGCAAAGCCATCCGCCGCCTTCACCCGCGCCTCCAGCGCGGCGCGGGCGTGATGCGCGCGCCCCTGCGCGTCGATCGCCCATTCCGAGCCTTTCAGCCAGGCCTCGCCCGCCGCGGCCCGGCCCTCGGGCGAATAATCCTCCAGCGCCTCGCCCATGCCCATGCCATAGAGCCCCGGTTTCGGGCCGAACACGCGGGGGCTTGCCGCCCGATAAGGGTTGTCGGCGGGATCCTCGTCGCGCAAGGCCAGCGCCTGCGCGCCCGCCTCGAACAGTTGCGCCAGCCCCGGAAACACATCGCGGAACAGGCCCGATACCCGCAGCGTCACGTCGATGCGCGGGCGGCGCAGCAGGGCCAGCGGCGTGATCTCGAAGCCGCTCACCCGGTCCGACCCATCATCCCAGCGCGGGGCAAGGCCCGCCAGATGCAGCGCCATGGCGAATTCTTCGCCCGCCGTGCGCATGGTGGCCGAGCCCCACAGGTCGATCACCAGCGATTTCGGGTAATCGCCCTGATCCTGCAGATGCCGCCGCACCAATTCTTCCGCCAGCTTCACCCCCTGCGCATAAGCCGCGCGCGAGGGCACGGCGCGGGGATCGACGCTGAACAGGTTGCGCCCGGTGGGCAGCACATCGCTGCGCCCCCGGTAGGGCGAGCCGGAGGGGCCGGGGGCGACATGGCGCCCTTCCAGTGCCATTAGCAGGCCGGGCATTTCCCCGATCCCCTGTCCGAAGACATGCAGCCCTTCGCCATACTGGCTTTCCTTGATGTCGCAGACGAAACGGTCAATCCGCGTGATCGCCTCGGCGGGCGAGGCGTCGGGCGGGATGCCCAGATCGGCCTCGACCCCTGCCGCCTGCGCCTCCAGCCGCACGGCAGCGATCAGCCGGTCGCGGCGCGCCGGATCCAGCCCGTCGGCGGTGGAATATTCGTCCAACAGCCGTTCCAGCCTGCCCAGCGCGGGCGGTGTGGCGCTGGCGGCCATCGGCGGCGGCAGGTGGCCCAGCGTCACGGCGCCGATGCGGCGCTTCGCCTGCGCCGCCTCGCCAGGGTCGTTGACGATGAACGGGTAGATCACCGGCAAGGCGCCGGTCAGAGCCTCGGGCCAGCAGGTGTCCGACAGCGCCACCGCCTTGCCGGGCAGCCATTCCAGCGTGCCATGCGCGCCGACATGGATCAGCGCGTGCAGACCCTGCGCGCGCAGCCACAGGTAAAAGGCGACATAGGCATGGCGCGGCGTGCGCGACAGGTCGTGATACTCGCCATCCCGGGCGGCCACCTCGCCGCGTTCGGGTTGCAGTGCCACAAGCGCGCGGCCCCGGCGCAGCGCGCGGAAGCGGAAGGCGCCGTCGGTGCAGGCGGGATCGGCCTCGGGCGCCCCCCATGCGGTTGCAAGATCGGCTTGCATCGCTTCGGGCAGGGTTTCCAGCGCGGCGCGATAGGCGGTCAGCGGCCAGTCCAGCGTCGCGGCTTCCAGCGCCCGGCCCAATGCTTCGCCGGGTTCGGTGCCATAGCCTGCGCCCTGCAGCGCTGCCAGAATCGCCTCGGATGAGGCCAGCGCATCAAGACCCACGGCATGGGCAAGGTTGTAGTCCTTGCCGGGATAGGTGGACAGAACCAGCGCCAGATCGCGCGCGCGGGCAGGCGTCTGCCCCAGACGCAGCCGGGCCGCCACCCGGTCGATCACCGCCGCCACGCGGGTCGGATCGGCGCGATGGGCAAAGCGCGAGAATTGCAGATCGGGGTCGCGCCGCGTGGGGGATTTGAAGCTGACGACCCCGGCGAACAGGCGGCCATCCACCTCGGGCAGTACGACATGCATCGCCAGATCGGCGGGGGAAAGCCCGCGATCCGCCGCCGCCCACTCCCGCCGCCGCGCGGTGGACAGCGCCACCTGCCAGACCGGGCAGCCGGGCATATCGAGCGGCGAGGTGCCCTCGGCCCCTTTGGCCGAAAAGGCGGTGGCGTTGACGATTGCAACGGGCGCCGCATCCCGCAGTGCCCCGGCCACCCAAGCTGCCGCGGGGCCTTTCAGCGAGGGGGCGAACAGGCCATAGGCGCGCAGCCCGCGCGCGCGCGCCTCGGCAATCAGCGCGTCGATGGGCGACAGGTCGGCGGCGGTCAGGTAGCTGCGATAGAAGGTCACCACCAGCAGCGGGCCTTCGCCCGCAGGCGCCGCCGTCACGCCCTGCGCCAGGTCATACCAGCCACAATCGGGCACGGTTTTTTCGCCCATCACCGGCGGCATATACAGCCCCGCCGCCAGCGCCAGTTGCGCCAGCGCGGCCTGTGCCGCGACCGCGCCCCCGGCATCGCACAGCGTGGCAAGGCGGCGCAAGGTGCCCAGCGGCAGGGTCGAAAGGTCGTCCAGCCGCGCATCGGGGCGCCCGTCGGCGGGCAGAACCGCCAGCGCGATCCCCTTGCGACGGCACAGATCCTGCACCTGCGCCAGACCGTAAGGCCAATAGCTTTCGCCACCGATCAGCCGGATCAGGATGCCCTTCGCCCCGGCCAGCGTCTGATCGACATAGGTATCGACCGACAGCGGATGCCGCAGCGCCACCAGATTTGCCAGCCGCAGCGACGGCGCGTCACCCGCCGCCCGCGCCCGGTGCCAGCCTGCCGCGAAAGCGCCAAGGTCGCTGTCGGAAAACGACAGCACCACCAGATCGGCCGGGGATTGCCCCGGGTCGAACGGGGTTTCCGTTTCCTCCAGCCCATGGCTTTCGCGGTAGACGACGTGCAAGGGTCAGCCCTCCAGCACGGCGCGGATGGCGGCCTCGTCCACATGGTCATGCTCGCCGATCACCACCAGCCGGGTGCAGCGCGGGGTGTCGCCCCAGGGCCGGTCATATTGCGCGCGCACCCGCTCTCCCACCGCCTGCACCAGCATCCGCATCGGCTTGCCCGTCACGGCGACATAGCCCTTCACCCGCAGAATATCCTGTTCGCGCGCCAGCCGCCTGATCGCCTCTTGCAATGCCTCGGGGTCGGTGATTTCGGCCAGATCGATCACCACGGTATCGAAATCGTCATGCTCGTGGTCATCATGCCCGTCGTGATGGCTGGGGCGGGCGGCGATGTCATCCTCGGCAGCGGCGTTCAGGCCCAGCACAAGGCGCGGGTCGATGATGCCTTCGGCAATCGACAGGATCGGCAGCTTGCGCGGGCTTTCCGCCGCGATCACCGCGCGGGCGGCGGCCAGACCGGCCTCGCCCGCCAGATCGGATTTCGTCAGCAGAACAAGGTCGGCGCAGGCGATCTGATCCTCGAACACCTCGGACAGCGGGGTTTCGTGGTCGATGCTGTCATCCGCCGCGCGCTGCGCCGCAACGGCGGCCAGATCAGGGGCGAACCGGCCCGCTGCCACCGCCTCGGCATCGGCCAGCGCGATCACGCCATCGACGGTGATCCGTGAACGGATCGCCGGCCAGTCGAACGCCTTGAGCAGCGGCTTGGGCAGCGCCAGCCCCGAGGTTTCGATCAGGATATGGTCGGGGCGTTGGGGCAGGGCCATCAGCGCCTCGATCGTGGGGATGAAATCATCGGCCACGGTGCAGCAGATGCAGCCATTCGCGAGTTCGACGATATTCTCCACCGGGCAATTTTCATCGGCGCAGGATTTCAGGATGTCGCCATCCACCCCGACACTGCCGAATTCGTTGACCAGAACGGCAAGGCGCTTGCCCTGCGGATGGGCCATCAGGTGCCGGATCAGCGTCGTCTTGCCCGCGCCGAGAAAGCCGGTGATCACGGTGACGGGGATTTTGGCAAGGTCAGACATCGGCAGACTCCACAGGAATTTCCAGAGGGGGGATGCGGGCAAGGCATTGCTTGCGGAAAACCTCGGGCCGCTCACGCCAGGGCACGAGACCATCCGGCGTGGCGGCATAGCGGGCCGCGCCCTCCAGCACGGCGGCCAGATCGGCGGCAGGGTCCAGCCGACCATAGACATAGGTCCATTTGCCCGGCGCACTGAGCGCCACGGAACAGCCGTTGGAACAGGCGGACAGACATTCCACCGCCTTGATTTCAACACCCTCCGGCACATCTGAACGCGACAAAAGGCCATGAAGCCAGGCGCCCGGGCGCTGGTCTGGCGGGCATTGGTCCTGTGCCGCGGCTTCGGCCCGGCGACAGGTGGTGCAGACATGCAGCGTGGCACGCGCCATGCGGTTCCTCCCCTTGGGGCGAGAGGGGGTGCGCAAGCGCAGGCGGGAGGGGCGCAGACGCGCCTCTGCCGGTCGCGGAACACCCCGTCCGCCCGTGTCATAGATGCGCTGGCAGGTCTCCCGGCTTGCGGAGTGGGTTTCCCCCCGGACGCGCCTTCCCGGGGGATGAACCCAGTGGCATGCGGCCTCTCCGGTCACGGTCGCGGGGGCGGCTGTGCTTGATGCCGGACCCCGGCACTGTCACATTCCCTCTTCGCCTGCGTCGCCGCAGGAACCAGCTTTGCCAGCCTTGTGCCAGATCCGGGGGGCGTGTCAAGGACGCTGCGCGCCGCTCCGTCCTTGACATGCGACATCGCGGGACGGGCTGACGCAAGCGGGCATCGGCGGGTCGTGTTGCGGCTTTCCGCGCGGCGGGCACTGGTCTAAGCAGGGGGAAAGGAGACCGCGATGACCGATGCCGCCCCGCCTGTCAGCCCGCCCGCCGATGCTGGGGATCTGGCCCGCCATGCCGTGAAAATGGCCAAGAAAAAGGCCGCGCGTGACAGGATCATGGCGACGAAAGCGGGCGAAAAAGGGCTGGTGATCGTGCATACCGGGCCGGGCAAGGGCAAAAGCTCCTCCGGCTTTGGGATGATTCTGCGCTGCATCGCCCACGGGATGCCCTGCGCCGTGGTGCAGTTCATCAAGGGTGCCTGGGACACCGGCGAACGGCGGTTGATCGAAGGGCATTTCAGCGACCTGTGCCAGTTTCACGCGATGGGCGAGGGCTTCACCTGGGAAACGCAAGACCGCGCCCGCGACATCGACATGGCGCGCAAGGGCTGGGAGAAGGCGAAAGAACTGATCCGCGACCCCGACATCCGCTTCGTGCTGCTGGATGAGATCAACATCGCGCTGCGCTATGACTATCTGGATGTGGCCGAGGTGGTGGCCTTCCTGCGCGACGAGAAACCCCCGATGACCCATGTCTGCCTGACCGGGCGGAACGCCAAGGATACACTGATCGAACTGGCCGATCTGGTGACCGAGATGACGCTGGTGAAGCACCCGTTCCGGTCGGGCATCAAGGGACAGAAGGGTGTCGAGTTCTGAGCGGGGCGGCTGACCCCGGGGGCTTTGCCCCCGGACCCCCAGGATATTTGGACCAAGATGAAAGTAACCGAATGTTAATCGAATCGGGCCAATGTTATCTGGCGGTACAGGGAGGGATCCCGATGACCGCCCAAGGTGAAAGCGCCGCGTCTTCCCTGCGAAAGCGGCCGGAGATGCGGCGCCCATGCCGTGGTCTGGCTTTCATCTTGGCGAAAAATATCCTGGGGGTGAGGCCCGCAGGGCCGAGGGGGCAAAGCCCCCTTCCTTTCGCGGGAAGGCGCCCATGACGGCGCTGATGATCCAGGGTGCCGGGTCCAATGTCGGCAAGTCGCTGCTGGTGGCCGGGCTTTGCCGCGCGGCGCGGCGGCGCGGGCTGTCAGTGGCGCCGTTCAAGCCGCAGAACATGTCGAACAACGCCGCCGTCACGGCAGACGGGGGCGAGATCGGGCGGGCGCAGGCCTTGCAGGCGCTGGCCTGCGGGCTGGAGCCGGTGACCGACATGAACCCGGTGCTGCTGAAACCCGAGACCGACATGGGCGCGCAGGTTATCGTGCAGGGGCGGCGCATCGCCACGGTGCGGGCACGGGATTATACGGATCTGAAGCCGCGGCTGATGGCCCCGGTGCTGGAAAGCTTCGGGCGGTTGAAAGCGGCACATGATCTGGTGATCGTCGAAGGCGCAGGCTCGCCCGCCGAGGTCAATCTGCGGGCGCGCGACATTGCCAATATGGGCTTTGCGCGGGCGGCGGATGTGCCGGTGATCCTAGCAGGCGACATCGACCGGGGCGGGGTGATCGCGCAGATGGTGGGCACGCAGGCGGTGCTGGACCCGGATGATGCGGCGATGATCGAAGGCTTCCTGATCAACAAGTTCCGCGGTGATGTGCGGCTGTTCGACGATGGCTATCGGCTGATCGCCGCGCGCACCGGCTGGCGCGGTTTCGGCGTGCTGCCGTTCTTTGCCGATGCCGCGAGATTGCCGGCCGAGGATGCGCTGGATCTGCCGAAGGGTGGCGGGGCCGGGGGCTTCAAGGTGGCTTGTCTGGCCTTTTCGCGCATCGCCAATTTCGATGATCTCGATCCGCTGTCGCAGGAACCCGGCGTCGCGCTGCGGATGATCCAGCCGGGGCAGGCGATCCCGGGCGATACCGATCTGGTGATCCTGCCCGGATCGAAATCCACCCGCGGCGATCTGGCTTTTCTGCGGGCGCAGGGCTGGGACATCGACCTTCAGGCCCATGTGCGGCGCGGCGGGCATGTGCTGGGCATCTGCGGCGGCTATCAGATGCTGGGCCATGTGGTGCGCGACCCTGACGGGATCGAGGGGGCCGCGGGCGAGACGCCGGGCCTTTGCCTGCTGGATGTGGACACGGTGATGACACCCGACAAGCGCCTGACCCGGGTTGCGGCCACCCATGCGGCCTCGGGCCTGCGCGTTGACGGATACGAGATCCATATCGGCGCGACCTCCGGCCCCGCCCGCGCCCGGCCCTTCGCCTTTGTCGAGGGGCAGCCGGAAGGCGCGGTGTCCACCGATGGGCGGATCACCGGCAGCTATCTGCACGGGCTGTTTGGCGCCGATGCCTTCCGCGCGGCCTTTCTGCGCGGCATGGGCTCCACCAGCGGGGCCACCCGCTATGGCGCCACGGTCGAGGCGACGCTGGATGCGCTGGCCGATCACATGGAGGCGCATCTCGATGTGCCGGGCCTTCTGGCCCTTGCGCGCTGAGCTTGCCCTTTCGTCCTTGTCCCCATACCCCTGTGGCGCCAGCCAAGCGGAGATCCCGATGACCGAACGCATTCCCGTCACCATCCTCACCGGCTTTCTCGGTGCGGGCAAGACCACCCTGCTGAACCGGCTGATGGCCACCCCGGGCTTTGGCGACACGGCGGTGATCGTCAACGAATTCGGCAGCGTCGATGTGGATGGCGGGCTGATGGAAAGCGTGGGGGATCGTGCCTTTGCCGCCTCGACCGGCTGTCTGTGCTGCACGGTGTCGGGCGATGTGCGCCTGACGCTGCTGCGGCTGAAGGAGGAGGCGGAAACCGGCAAGGGCCCGCGCTTTTCCCGCGTGGTGATCGAGACGACCGGCCTCGCCGATCCGGCGCCGGTGATGCAAACCTTCATGGCCAATGACCTGATGCTGGAACACTTCGTGCTGAACGGCGTGGTGACCGTGGTTGATGCCGCCAATGCGCAGGAAACGCTGGACCGCTATGACGAGGCGCGGCGGCAGGTGGGCGTGGCCGATCTGCTGGTGGTTAGCAAGGCCGATCTGGCCGATCCCGCGCCGGTGCTGGCCGATCTGGCAGGCCTTGCCCCCAATGCCGAAGTGCTGCTGGCCGCCGATCTGACGCCAGAGCGGCTGTTCTCGATTGCCGCCTATGATGTGGCGGGCAAGCCGCCGGTGGTGGCCGAATGGCTGCGCTTTGCCGCGATGGGCCATGGGCACCACCATCACAGCGCCAACCATCATGGCAATGTCACCGCCTATTGCTTCATGGCCGATGCGCCCTTGGAGGCGCGGGTGATGGAAATGGCGATTGGCGTGCTGCAACAGACCTATGGGCCGGATCTTCTGCGCCTGAAAGGCTTGGTGGAGCTGGAGGAATGGCCGGGCCGCCCCACCGTGTTCCACGCGGTGCAGTTCATCCAAAGCCCGCCGCGCACCCTGCCAAGCTGGCCCGAGGGGATGGAAGGCTCGCGGCTGGTGGTGATCGTCGCGGGGCCGGGGCGCAATCAGGTGCCGCCGATGATGGCCTCTTTCCTGCCGGAAATGCGGCAGGTCGGGCAGGGCTGGTAAGCCACGCCGCGCGGTCTGCGCGGCATTTGTCATTTTCCGGGGTGAGGATTGGCAGGCGGGCTTTCGGGCCCGCTTTTTGCTGTGGGAAGGGGATTCCTGCGGGCCGGATCTGCGCGCCGGAATGCGACCCTTGGCGCGGCATTAATCTTCGACCAAAGTATGATCTTTTGAAAATAGTAATTGCCATATGTAAAGCAATCTGCTTCACCTTGGATCAACGCCCCCGAGAGTTCAGATCAAGATGCCCCTGCCCAGCGATCAGACCCCCAGCCAGACAGCCCGCGACGCGGCATGGGCGCGGCTTGCGCTTTTGCCCGAACCCGAGGTGGTGATCCTTGGCGGCGGGGTGAACGGTGCGGGCACGCTGCGCGATCTGGCGTTGAATGGCGTCTCGGCCGTGCTGCTGGATACCGGCGATTTCTGCGGCGGGGCCAGCGGCGCCTCCAGCCGGATGGCACATGGGGGCCTGCGCTATCTGGAAGGGCGCGAGTTCCGGCTGGTGGCCGAGGCGGCGCGCGAACGCAATCTGCTGCTGCATCAGGCGCCGCATCTGGTGCGCCCGCTGGAAATCGTCGTGCCGCTGACCGCGCTGCTGGCGGGCTTTCCGCAGGCGGTGCTGCGCTTTCTTGGCCTGTCGCGGCGCCCCGGACCGTTGAGCCTTGCGGCGCTGACCGGGGCGCTGGTGCTGTATGAACGCTTCGGCGCGGTGCGCCGCGCGCTGCCCCGCCACACGACCCGCCTGCGCCGCGTTGGTTTTCCGCGTGGCCTTGGCGCCGCGACGCGGGCCGTGGTCAGCTATTACGACGGCCAGATCCTTAGCCCCGAGGCGCTGGTGCTGGAAATGCTGGACGAGGCGGCGGCGCAGCCGGGCGTCGTGGCGCTGAACCATGTTGGCTGGGAAACCGACGGCACGGGTGCCTTCACTGTGCGCAACAGCCTGACGGGGCAAACTGCCGTGCTGCGGCCCCGGCTGGTGGTCAATGCGGCGGGGGCAGCGGTGGATGCGGTGAATGCGCGGCTGGGCCTGACCACGGCGCTGATCCGCGGGGTGAAAGGTGCGCATCTGGTATTGCGCCACCCGCAGCTGCTGGCGCGCATGGCCGGGCGGGCCTTCTATTTTGACGATGGCACCGGGCGGATGGTGATCTGCCTGCCGGTCGAAGACACGATCCTGATGGGCACCACCGAGGTGGAGACA
Source organism: Gemmobacter aquatilis (assembly GCF_900110025.1). GTDB lineage: Bacteria > Pseudomonadota > Alphaproteobacteria > Rhodobacterales > Rhodobacteraceae > Gemmobacter > Gemmobacter aquatilis. The sequence continues at coordinate 190,910 of NZ_FOCE01000004.1, forward strand.
CGCGACCCCGACGACAAGGCGGTTGCGGCGGTTGAGGTCGATTATCTGCTGGCCGCGCTGGGCCGTCTGTTCGGCGACATAGCGGTGGGGCGCGCGCATCTGGTGGCGGTGACCACCGGCATCCGCCCCCTGCAGGCGGGCGGCGGCGGGTCGGCCACCAGCGCCGCGCGCGATCACGCGCTGGAGGAACATCGGGCGGGCCCCCTGCCGGTGCTGTCGCTGGTGGGGGGCAAGTGGACGACGTTCCGCTCGTTCTCGGAACAGGCGGCGGATCGGGTTCTGGCACTGCTGGGCCGGGCGCGGCGGGTGTCTACGCTGGAGCGCGCCTATCCCGGCGCGGCGCCGGTCGATGCGGCGGCGCTGGCGGCGCAGACCGGGCTGACCCCCGCGCGGATTGCTGCGCTGATCGCCCGCTATGGCGCGCTGGCGGTGCCGGTGGCGGCGCATTGCGCGGTGGGGCCGGACCGGATGCTGGCCGGGCAAACAGCCTGGTCGTGGCGCGAGGCGGATTGGCTGATCCGGGCGCGGATGGCCTGCGCGCTGGAAGATCTGGTGCTGCGGCGCACCCGGCTGGTGGCCAGCGGCACGCTGAGCCGCGCCACGCTGGAGGATCTGGCCACCTGTCTGGCGGCGGCGCTGGGCCGGGATGCCGATTGGGCGGCGGCAGAAGTGGCACGCGCGGCGGCGGATCCGCGCATTCTGGGCTGTGTGACCGTCAGCGGAGACAAGCCATGACCCGCACCGACGCCCCTCTCGTTCTGGCGCTGGATGCCGGTGGCACGGCGGTGAAAGTGGCGCTGATCGACGCCGAGGGCCGCATCCATGCGGACCGCGCGGTCGAGGTTGCCACGCTGCACCACCCCGATGGCCGGGTGGAGCGTGACCCCGAGGCGTTCTGGCAGGCCTGTGCCCGGGCGATCCGGGCGCTGGTGGCCGATCTGGCGCCGGGGCGGTTGCGGGCGATCGGGCTGACCGGCTTTGGCAATGGCGTGTTTCTGGTGGATGCGGCGGGGCGGGGCACCCGGCCCGGCATCGTCTCGGTCGATCACCGGGCGCAGCCGCTGGTGGATCGGCTGGCGGCCGAGGGGCGGCTGGCCGCCCTGTCGGCGCTGAACGGGCATCGCATCTGGGGTGGCCAGACGGTGATGCAGATCGTGGCTCTGGCGGAACAGGAGCCCGAGGTCTGGGCGCGCAGCCGCTGGGCTTTGGCCTGCAAGGATTTCATCCGCCTGCGCTTGACCGGCGTCGCGCTGACCGACCCGACCGATGCCAGCGGCGGCGGGCTGATGGATCTGGCAGCGGGGGGCTATGCGCAGGCGCTGTTCGATGCGCTGGGCCAGCCCAACCTCACCGACAAGCTGCCGCCCATCGTTGAAAATTCGGCGATTGCCGGGCGGATCTCGCCGCAGGCGGCGGCGGAGACCGGCCTGCCCGAAGGGCTGCCGGTGGCGGGCGGCATGATGGATGTTGCCGCCTGTGCGCTGGGGGCGGGGGTCACCGATGGCACCAGCCTCGTGATGATCGCCGGAACCTGGGCGATCAACGGGATGGAGGTTTCGGGCACCGAACCCGGCCAGCCGCCGATCCTGAACATGCTGCACCGCGACCGCGCGGCGCGGCTGGTGGCCGAAGGCAGCCCCTCGTCGGCGGCCAATCTGGGCTGGTATCTGGAGCGGGTGCTGAGCCGCCGCCTGACCCCCGCCGAGGCGACCGCACGCCTGGCCGACAGCCCGGTGCAGGCACGGCGCTGCCAGTTCCTGCCCTATGTCCACGGGCCGAAACCCCGGCAGGGGGCATTCATTGGCCTGACCGCCACGGATGACGAGGCGAGCCTGATCCGCGCGATCTGCGAAGGCGTGGCCTTCCAGCACCGCCGCCATGCCGAGGAAATCCTGCCCCATGCGGGTGGCCACTGGCCCGACACGATTCGCCTTGCCGGGGGGGCGGCCCGTTCTGCCCCCTGGGCGCAGATCTTCGCCGATATCTGCCAGCGCCCGGTCGAGGTGGTGGAGGCCGAAGAGGTGGGCGCCCTGGGCGTGGCGATCTGCGCCGCTGTCGCAGGCGGTCTGCATCCCGATCTGACCACGGCGGCCCGCGCGATGAGCCGCATCCGCCGCCGTCTGGCGCCGAACCCCGAACACGCGGGCTTCTACGACGCCCGCTATCACGAATTCCTCCGGCTGGACCGGGGAATGATGGCCCTGCTTGCCGGGCAGCCCTGAGGGGCTGCCGGGGGGATACAGGCGGCAGGCCCGCAACGGAACGACCAAAGGGAGAGAGACAATGACACTGAAGAAAGTTCTGCTGGGCACCGCCTGCCTGACGCTTCTGCCATTTGCCGCCGCGGCGGGAGATCTGGCCAGTTGCAAGGGCAAGCTGCCGCAGCTCAACGTGATCGGGCAGGGGATGCCCGCCGTCACCGCGCTGGATGCCCATCTGGCCGAATTCAACGCCAAATGGGGCACCGAGGTGAAGGTGTCGCTGCTGGGCGAGAACGAGCGGCGCGCGAAAGCGCGGCTTGATGCCTCGACCGGGGCGGGGGCCTATCAGGTGATGTATATCGACGAGGCGAACCTCGCCGAATATGTGACGGCGGGCTGGGTCTATCCACTGGCCGATGTGGTGCCTGCCGATTATGACATCGCCGATTTCCGGGTGGATCTGTCGAATGTCGCCTCGTCCGGCGGGGTGCAATATTTCGCGCCCTTCGTCGGTGGCGGCGATGTGATGATGTATCGCAAGGATATTCTGGAGGCCAAGGGCCTGCCGGTGCCCAAGACGCTGGACGAGCTGGTGGCCAGCATCAAGGCGGTGAACGATCCGGCGAACAAGCTTTACGGCTGGTCGGCGCGCGGGCAGCGCGGCTCGGGGATGAACGTCTGGCGCTGGACGCCGTTCTTCCGCGCCATGGGCGGCGAATGGCTGGACGGCGATGTGCCCGTGTTCAACTCCGAAGCCGCCGTCAAGGCGACCGAGCTTTATATCGACCTGATGAAGAACGCCCCGCCCGGTGTCGGCACCTTCAACTGGTCGGATTCGGTGGAGGCGTTCCGCGGCGGTCAGGTGGCCTTCCTGATCGAAAGCGACGTGTTCGGCCCGTGGATGGAAGACCCGGAAAAATCGCAGGTTGCGGGCAAGGTGGGCTATGCCCCGCCGCCGGAGCCGCTGCCTTCCGCCGGTTGGGCGCATGGCTGGGCGGTATCCACCGTCGGCGCCAAGGAGGATTGCGCCAAGACCATCGCGGGCGATTTCGTCGGCTGGGCCACCTCGAAAGAGATGGAGCAGCAGCGGCTGGCGGCGGGCATCGCCTCGGATATCGGGCGGGTCAGCACGCTGCAAAGCGAGGCCTACCGCAAGGCCGTGCCGCAGGAATATATCGACGCGCTGCTCGCCACCGGCCCCAAGACCAACCTGTTGATCATGGCCAACCCGGCCTGGCCGGAAATCGGCGATACGCTGGGTCTGGCGCTGGAAGAGCTGTTCACCGGCACGCGCGACGATGTGCAAGGCGCGCTGGATGAAGCGGTGTTTGCCGCCGAAGACAGCCTGTCGCGCGTGAAGTGACGGCCCCGCCCGGTCCTGTGGCCTCCCCCACGGGGCCGGGCTTTTCCCGAAAGGTTTTCGCATGACCCGACAGCGGTTCATCTTCCTGACATTGGCCCCGGCGACGCTGGTGCTTGTCACCCTTGCGCTGGTGTCCACCGGCGGCGCGCTCTGGTTCTCGGTGATGAACCGGGCGCTGCGCTCGCCCGACTCCGAATTCGTCGGCGCCTACAACTATCTGCGCCTGCTGCGCGACAAGCGCTTCTTCAACGCGCTGGAAATCTCGGCGATCTGGGAAGTGGTGACAGTGGCGGGCACGCTGATCGTGGCGGTGCTGCTGGCGGTGCTGGTGCACGAGACGGTGAAGCGCGCGCTGTGGCGCAATCTGATCTGCTTTGCCTTCCTTGCGCCCGTGCTGCTGCCGCGTGTGGCGGCGGCTTTCATCTGGCGCTTTCTCTATTCTCCCTCGCTGGGTCTGGCCAACTGGTTCGCCGGACTGTTCGGCATCGGCCCGATCGAGTTTCTGGCCGATCCGAAGATCGCGCTGCTGTCGGTGGCGGTGGTGGATATCTGGCAATGGGGCCTGTTCTTCACCGTGATCCTGGTCAAGCTGCTGGAAACCCTGCCGCAAGACCCGATCGAGGCGGCGATGCTGGACAATGCCCGCACCTGGGAAATCCACGCCTTCGTCACGCTGCCCATGCTGCGCGGGCCGATCATCAGCCTGGCGCTGGTCAAGGCGGTGGAATCGCTGCGCTCTTTCGATCTGATCTTCGTGATGACCGGGGGCGGGCCGGGCACGGCGACCGAAACGCTGGATCTTTACGCCTATCAAAGCGGCATCAATCTGGGCGGGCGCATCTCTTACGCCTCGGCCATGTCGATCCTGCTGCTGGTGGTCACCACGGTTGCCTTCACCTTCATCTGGCGCGCGGGGAAAAAATGGTCTCGCTGATCCTTCGCAATCTGGCCCGCGTGACGCTGGCCTTTCTGGTGCTGATCGCGCTGACGCCGATCCTGTGGACCACGCTGGGCGCCTTCAAGCGGCTGCGCGACATCGTGACGCCGGTGCCCAAACTGTTCTTCAGCCCGACGCTGGAGAATTTCGCCACCATCCTCGGCAGCCCGACCATCCGCGACGGGCTGGTCAATTCGGTGATCGTGGTGGCGGTTGCGGTGGGGCTTGGCGCGGTGCTGGGCATTCCGGCCGCGCATACGCTGGCCCGCCATGCCCGGCGCTGGGGCGATGATGCGCAGTTCTTCGTGCTGTCGCTGCGCTTCATGCCGCCGGTGGCCATCGCCATCCCGTTCATCGTGATCTATCTCGACCTCGGCATCTATGACAGCCTCGGCGGGCTGATCCTCGTCTATCTCGTCACCACCATTTCCACCGTGATCTGGCTGGCCGTGCCCGCCTTCGAACGTGTCCCGCGCGAGATCGAAGAGGCGGCGGCGATGGAAGGCTGCCGCGAGGCCGAGGTGTTCTGGCGCTTTTCGCTGCCCATCGCCGCGCCCTCGCTGTTCGGCGCGCTGGTCTTCACCTTCGTCCTTGTGTGGAACGAGTTGCTGCTGGCGCTGACGCTGGCCGCGCAGAACGCCACGCTGCCGGTGGTGGCCGCCTCGATCACCTCGCTGGGCAAAGAGGTGCCCTGGGGCGTCATCAATGCCGCGACCGTGGTTCTGGTGCTGCCGCCGCTTGTCTTCATCGGCCTCTTGATGGGCCTCATCAATTCCATGGTCCGCGCTGGCGGGCCGAAAAAGGGCTGACCGACATGGCCAATATCTCTTGCACCGGCATCACCAAAAGCTATGGCGCCCATCCGGTGATCGACGGGCTGGATCTGACCGTTGCCGACCATGAATTCGTCGTCTTCCTCGGCCCCTCGGGCTGCGGAAAATCCACCATGCTGCGCATGATCGCGGGGCTGGAGGAGGTGACGGCGGGCCGCATCACCATCGGCGGCACCGATGTCACCGATCTGCACCCCGGCGCGCGCGGTGTGGCCATGGTGTTTCAAAGCTATGCGCTGTACCCGCACATGACCGTGGCCGACAACATCACCTTCGGCCTGCGCCGCCTAGGCGTGCCGAAGGACGAGGTGGCGCGGCGGCTGCGCGATGTGGCGGCGATGCTGGGCCTTGATGCGCTCTTGGACCGCAAACCCAAGAACATGTCGGGCGGCCAGCAACAGCGCGTCGCCATGGCGCGGGCGATGATCAAGACGCCCAAGGTGTTCCTGTTTGACGAACCCTTGTCGAACCTTGACGCCAAGCTGCGCGAAAAGCTGCGCACCGAAATCCGCAAGATGCACAATGCGCTGAAAACCACCACGATCTTCGTGACCCATGACCAGCTGGAGGCGATGACCATCGCCGACCGCATCGTGCTGATGCGCGCCGGGGCGATCGAACAGCAGGGCACCCCGGACGAGATCTTTGACCGCCCCGCCACCCGCTTCGTCGCCGATTTCATCGGCTCGCCCACGATGAACTTCCGCATGGGCATCATCCGCAACGGCGTGGCCGAGGCGGGCAGCATCCGCATCCCCCTGCCACCGGGCCGCTTCGCGGTGGCCGAGGGACAAGAGGTGGAACTGGGCCTGCGCCCCGCGCGCATGGGGCTGGTGGCGGGCGACGCGCCCGGTGCGATCCATGGCCGAGTGGTGCTGATCGAGAACATGGGCGCCGAGGGCCAGGTGATCGCCGAGGTGAACGGGGCCGAAATGTCCTTCGTCACCAAGGAGTTCCGCCGCCTTGCGCCGGGCGATGCCGTCAGCTTTGCCCTGTCGCCCGATCATCTGCATATCTTCGACCGGGCCTCGGGCCGGTCGCTGCTGAACAAGGACGCCTGAGATGCCCGACCTGCTGCCCCATGCGCAGACCCGTTTCGCCGCCAAGATCGCCCGTATCCGCGCGGGCGGCTATCGCCCCGGCGATTTCATGATCGCCGATGCCAAGGATGCCGATCTCTCGGGCGGCATCCTGACCACCGGGCGCCGCCGTGATGCGCAGGGCCGGGTGAGCGGCAACCGCACGCGGGCCGAGTTTCTGGACCAGATGCGCGGGCTGATCGCGCAGGATGTGATCGACATCCTGCTCGCCTCGGCCGGGAATATCGAAGCACTGGCCGACAGCGGCGCCTTTGCAGGCAGCGCCGTGATGCCCGCCTTTCGCGCCAACGAGGCGACGGATGTCTGGGGCAACCTGCGCGGCGGCACCTATCGCACCACCCCGTCGCGCCCGCATCGCGGTGCCGATCTGGGGTTTGCCCGCGCGCCGCTGTGCCTTTACTCGGTGACCTTCCTCAACGATGCCACCCGCGATGCGGCAGCACTGGAAACCTATGCGGCCTTCCGGGCCGAGGCGCGGGTGGCGGGGGTGATGCACTTTCTGGAGGTGTTCAACCCCAATCTCGACATCGGTGTGCCGCCCGAGGCGATGGGCGCCTTTGTCAACGACTGCATCGTGCGCGGGCTGGCCAGCCTGACCCGGGCGGAACGGCCGGAATTCCTCAAGGTCGCCTATAACGGCCCGGCAGCGCTGGAGGAACTGGCGGCGCATGACGCCGCGATGGTGGTCGGCGTGCTGGGCGGTGGCGGCGGCACCCATCGCGACACGTTCGAGCTGGTGGCGCAGGCGGAACGCTTTGGCGCGCGGCTGGCGCTGTTCGGGCGCAAGATCAACATGGCCGAGGATCAGCCGACCCTGATCCGCTGGATGCGCCGCGTGGCCGACTGCGATGTGACCCCGGCACAGGCGGTGCGCGGCTATCACGCCGATCTGGCGGCGGCGGGCCTGTGCGCTGATCGTGATCTGGACACGGACCTGCGCATTTCCGAAGATGTGCTGAAACAGGCCGCGACGGCAGCATGAGCCGCCCGCGCACGGAGACAGAATGACCCGCATCAATCACCCGTCGAACCGCAGCGTGGCCGAGGTGGCATGGCTTTACTATGTGAAGAACATGACCCAGGGCGAGATTGCCAAGGCGATGGGCCTCTCGCGCCCGACGATCATCAGCTATCTGAAACAGGCGAAAGAGCGGCAGATCGTCTGCGTCAAGATCTCGGGAGAGCATTTCCGGCTGAACGCTCTGGCCGATGCGCTGAAATCGCGCTTCGGTCTGACCGAGGTGCAGGTGATCCCCGACGAGGGGCTGGCAGGCGAGGCGCTGACCCGCGCGGTCTGCGAGGCGGCGGCGCAATCGCTGCCCGATTTCGTCAGCCCGGGGGATGAGCTGGGGGTCAGTTGGGGCCAGACCGTGTGGTTCGTGTCGGAAAGCGTGCCATGGTGGCCAGTGGCCGATCTGACGGTGCGCCAGTTGATCGGCTCCATGGCCAACCCGCTGCTGCCCACCTCGGAAAGCTGCTCGACCGAGATTGCGCGGCGGTTGTCGGCGGCCTGCATCAACCTCAATGCGCCAGCGGTGTGCAGTTCGGCATCGCTCGCGACGATGCTGAAGGCCGAGCCGATCATTGCCGAACAGTTGGGCAACCTGTCGCGCTGCCAGAAGGCGCTCTACTCGCTCAGCCCCTGCACGCCCGATACCCATGTCGTGCTGTTCAAGATCGCCACCGAACAGGACATTGCCGATTACGTCGCGCGCGGTGCGGTGGGGATCATCGCGGGGCGCTTCATCGACCGCAAGGGCGCGCCGGTGCTGGGCCCACTGGATGACCGGCTGATCGGCGCGGATCACGAGACGCTGCGCCGGATGACCGGCTTTCTGGTGGTCAGCGGGTTGCACAAGCTGGAACCGACGCTGGCGGCGCTGCGCGGCGGCTATGTCGATCACATGGTGCTGGATGTGGCGCTGGCCGAGGCGGTGCTGGCCGCTGCCTGAGCGCCGAACAGTTGCCCGACCGGAACGGTGCGCAGCGCGTCCCCGTCGCGGATCAGGAACAGCGCGTCCAGTCCCTGCGCTGCGGCCAGTGTCGCACCGGCTTCGCAGCCCAGCACCATCAGCGCGGTGGCCCAAGCATCGGCCAGCATACAGCTTGGCGCCACCACCGTGACCGAGGCAGGGGGCGCCAGCAGTGGCCCGCCGCGCCGCGGGTCCATCGTATGCGACAGGCGGCGCCCGCCGACCTGAACCCAGTGCCGGTAATCGCCCGAGGTGGCCACGGCGGCGTCTTGCAAGGCCAGCAACGACAGGGCTGCGCGGGCGTCATAGTCTGGCCGCTCTACCGCGATGGGCCACGGGCTCCCGTCGGGCTGGCTGCCCAGCGCGCGCAACTCGCCGTCAATCGCCAGCAGGGCGGCGGAAAGGCCGAAGCTGCGGGTCACCTCGGCCAGCCGGTCCACCCCATAGCCCTTGGCAATCCCGTTCAGGTCGATCTGCAACGGCCCGTGTTTGCGGGCGCGCAGGTTCACCCGGTCCAGTTCCAGCCGATCTTGCGCCGGGCGGCGCTGCGCGGTCACGGCGGCGCGGATGCGGGCGGGGTCTGCCGCAGCGGGGCCAAAGCCCCAGGCCGCCACCGCATCGCCCATGCCGATGTCGAAGGCCCCGCCCGAGGCGCGGCCGATCTCCAGCCCGCAGGCCAGCACCTCGATCAGCCGGGCGGGCAGGGGCACCCATGCCCCCGGCGGGGCGGCGTTCAGGCGCATCAGGGCACTGTCCGGTCGCCAAGTGGACATCTGGCTGTCCACCTCGTCAACGGCGGCCTGCAGAGCGGCTTGCAGGGGCGCAGGGTCGAACGTGGCAGGCGCATAGGTCAGCGCCGACCAGCGGGTGCCCATCGTCGGCCCGTTCAGCGCAAGGCGGCGCAGGTCAGTACACGTCTTCGACATAGCGCCCCCCGGCTTTCAGATCTGCCGGGGTCAACCCGGCTGGGGCGAGAATTTCGGCCAGAGTCGCGCTGACCCCCGCCGCCATCTCGCGCCCGCCACAGACGAGGATCTGCGCGCCCGAGGCGACCAGCGCCATCAGCCGCAGCGCATCGGCGCGCAGCGCGTCCTGCACATGGCGGGGCCGGGCGCCGCGCGAAAAGGCGGTGGTCAGGCTGGCCAGCCGCCCCTCGGCCTGCCATTGTGCGAACTCCTCGGCATACAGAAAATCGCTGTCGGGGTGGCGGGTGCCGAAATAGAGATGCATCGCCCGCCCGGCCCGGTTGGCGCGCACGAAGCCCGCCAGCGGCCCGACGCCGGTGCCCGCCCCGATCAGGATCACCGGCGCATGGCCCGGGCCCGGGCGGAATTCCGGGTTGCGGCGCAGGAAGGCGGCGATGGTCTGGCCCGGTTGCAGATCCAGCAACTGGCCGGAACACAGCCCGCCCGCCTGTTTGCGCACGCAGATTTCCACAAACCCGTCACGGCAGCCCGAGGCCAGCGAATAAAAGCGCGGCAACGCAGAGCCTTCCGGCAACACGCCCAACAGATCGCCCGCCGCAAAGTGCGGCAGGCCCGCGCCGCGCAGCCTTTGCCACAGGCTTCGGGCGGGCAGGGCAAAGCGCAGGATCGCGGTCGGGGCCTGCATTTCGGCCCCGTAATCGCGGCGCGAGATCAGCGTAAGGGCCACAGCGCGCGGGGCGGTGGGCTGGTGGTTCAGCTCCAGCGGCACGCCCATCGTGGCGCCAAGGGCGCGGCCCCAGCGGGCGAAATCCTGCGGCGACTGGCGATCCACCGTGTCCATCGGCATCAGGGCGCTCCAGCCCTTTTCTGCGGCCAGCCGTGCGATGGCGGTGGCAAAGCCGCAAAAGGCCGGGAAGCTGCGGTCGCCAAAGCCCAGCACCGCCAGCGGCACTTGCGGTGCGCGGTCCAGCGCGGCCAGCCTGCCCAGAAACCCCTTGGCCGAGGCGGGGGCCGCGCCGTCGCCATAGGTGGCGGCAAGGATCAGGATGCGCTTGGCCTTGGCATAGCGCGCGGGGGCAAAGCTGGCCAGCGGCGCGCTGTGCACCACCCCGCCCGCCGCCGTCAGTGCCGCGTGCAGCGTTGCGGCAAACCCCCAGGTGGAGCCGCCCTCGCTGGCCACCAGCAGCACGGTGTCCGCCTGTGCGGCCCCCGCATTGTGCCGCAGCCGGGGGCGCCCGCGCCGGGCGGCCAGCCAGACCACCAGCCCGGTGCCCGCCATCACCGGCACCCCCAGTGCCGACAGGCCCAGCAGCAGCCCCAGCACCACAAGCCCTTGCCCCGTATGCAGCGCATAGATCGTTTCCGTCAGCCGGTCGGTCAGGCTCAGGTCGCTCCAGGCCAGCAGGGTGCCGTTGCCCTGATCCAGATAACCCTCGCCCAGCCGGGTTTTCAGGGTGAAGGCATCGCTGGCATCGCCCGGCAGCGGAAAGGTCAGCGAGACGAGATCGGCGACTGGCGTGTCGCGCAGCGTGGCGATCGCGGCCGGGGCAAGCCCGGTCTGGCCGCTGACCACATCGGGAAAGCGTGGCGCGCCCGGCCCTTCGGGCAGCAGCGCAAAGGTCGAGGCTGCCATCCACAGGGCGGTGACCGAGGAAAACAGCAGCCCCGCTACGGCCAGCCGTGCGATCTCGACATGCAGCCGCCCGGCCAGCCTGCCGCGCAGCGGTGCGAAGAACCGCCGCCAGCCGCCGACCCGCCGCGCCACCAGCACCAGCCCTGACAGCGACAGGATCAGCATCGCGCCCGCCCCGCCCGCCACCGCGATCCGTCCGCCATCGCCCAGCAACAGCGCGCGGTGCAGTCTGGTCAGCCAGCGCTGGACCGCCGGGGTGTCGGCGGCCCGCACACCGGCCCCCGTTGCCGGGTCGATGGTGGCGGCGGCGGGCGTGTCGCCCTCGTAATAATAGGCGGTGATCCGGCCCGAGGGTGCGCGGCGGATCTGTTCGGTGGACGGGTAGCGCCCGAGGATCCGCGTCGCCAGCTCTGCCGTGCTCAGCCCTGCCTCTGCCGCAGGTGGCGCCTGCACCGCGTCCAGCGCGGGATAGGCGGACAGCAAGGCGCCGCTCAGCGCGATCACGGTCAGCAGAAGCGCGGCGATCAGGCCGGGCCAGCGGTGCAGGGTGCGGATCATCGGAGCAGGCCTGTCTTACATCGAATAGCTGAAATCCGCGATGTAGCGGCGGCCCGGCACGGCTTGCCCGGCGCCCGCCGTCGTCAGCGGCACGGTGATTTCCGACGGGCTGTCGCGCATGTCCTCGACCGCAGCGTCGATATGCAGCACATATCCGGCATCCATCAGCGTATCGGCCAGATCCAGCGTGATGGTCAGCTGCCGCCCAGACCCGACGCTGGCGCCGGTGATGCCCGCAATCTGCGCCATGTCGCCGCCGGTGGCGCGATACCAGTCGCTGAGATGTTCGTAATATTTCGATTTGCCGCCCGCCATCCACAGGCTGCCCGCATAGGCGCCCTGCGCATCGGTGACATAGACCGCAAGATAGGCGCCCTCGCCGCCGTAATCCTTCAGATTGGCGGTCAGCGTCACCGGGCGGGCAAGCGCAAGGCCCGGAAGGGTGAGTGCGGTGGTCAGGGCAAGGGCGGCGGGAATCGGGTTCATCTGTGTCTCCTGCAAGTGTCTGGTTGTGGCGGGCCGGCAAGGGGGCTGACCCCGTGCCGACGGGCCGTCAGGTTTCGCTTCGGTCTGTTCTCCGGCGCGCGTCCGGCAGCGGGTGGTCAGTTCACCTGCGCCTTGGGCGGGGCGCCAGTACCGAACAGGCCATTGGCGGGCGGGGCCACCGGCACGGCAGGGATGACACCGCCGCTGCGGCAGGCCGAGCCTTCATCGTCATCATCGTCGTCGTCATCGCCCCCGCGGCAGGGGGTACGATACCCGTCATCATCATCGTCTTCTTCGTCATCGTCGTCATCGCTGCTGATACGGTGCAGCAACCCGGCTTCCGTTGACATATCCGCGATTCGCAGCGCCCCGAGGCGATCTGCCGCAGCAAAAGCCCCGGCCTGTGCGGATGTGGCGGCCAGTTGGCCCCAAAGTGCTAGGGCGACGGCAAGTGTGGCAAGCTGTGCTTTGTTCATGGTCGGACCTCCGTTTCGTCTCTGGTTGCCGGTATCGCGGGGCAGGCTGATCGCTTCCTGACAGCGCGGCTTTTTCTGCTTCAGCTTCGCGTCAGAAAAGAAGGGCCCCGCAGGCCTTGCGGCGCCGCGGGGCCAAGGCAGGGGCTTGGGACACAAGACCCTTGGGGATCGCAATCAGTCATGGCCACGGATGCGCCCGTGGTCATCGTCATGGTCTTCCTGCTCCACCTCCAGAATGGCCAGGGTGGCGGGATCGACCTTCGCCTCGATCTGGTTGCCCTGCGCGTCGGTGGCGTAGATCTCGTAGCAACCATCGTCGATCTTGATGCGGCGCACGGTCCAGCCCTGCGCCTCGGCCATGGCACGCACCGCGTCGCGCGGTTGCCAGTCGGCCATGGGCACGGCACAATCGTCGCGGCCGCGCGCCATGGCGGCGGTTGCGGTGGCAAGGACGACAAGCAGAGCCAACGGGATATTCATCGGGCACATTCCTTCCTGCACAGTCAGGCTCGCAGATGGGTTGCCCCTTCCTGCACGCCGAACCTGACGCCTGCCTGAAGCGACGGGGGGCAGCCCTTCAGTTTCACGTCAGTCTGGTCTAGCACTGCAAGGGCGGAACCCGCGAGAGGGCAAGCGACATGCGCATCCTGCTGATTGAAGATGATACCGTTCTGGGCGCCGCCGTGCGCGACCAGATCGCGGCGGATGGTCATTCCGTCGATTGGGTCACGCGGCTGGATGCGGCGGCGGATGCGCTGGCGGTGGCGGTGTTCGATCTGCTGCTGCTGGACCTGATGCTGCCCGACGGTCGCGGCATCCCCTTTCTGCGCGGCTTGCGCGGGCGGGGCGATGTGACGCCGGTGATCATCCTGACCGCGCTGGATCAGGTGTCGGACCGGATCGAGGGGCTGAATGCCGGGGCCGATGACTATATGGTCAAACCCTTTGATCTGGCCGAGCTTTCGGCGCGCATCGGATCGGTGGCGCGGCGCTATGCGGGCAACCCCAACCCGATCCTGACGCTGGGCGCGCTGGAGGTGGATCTGGCGGCGCGCAGCCTGCGCAAGGCGGGCAAGCCCGTGGCGCTGACCGCGCGGGAATGGGTGCTGTTCGAGGCGTTCCTGCAGCGTCCGGGGCAGTTGCTGTCCAAGGCGCAACTGGAAGAGCGGCTGTATTCCTTCGATACTGCGATCGAAAGCAACACGATCGAGGTGCATGTCAGCCGGTTGCGCAAGAAGCTGGGGCATGAGGTGATCGAGACGGAACGCGGCCTTGGCTATCGTCTGGGCCAGCCATGAGGGCGCCGCGGTCGTTGCAGCTTCGGCTGGCGTTGGGGCTGGGGCTGGGGTTGACGGTGCTGTGGCTGGTGGCGGCCAGCGTCACCGCCACCCTGTTGCGCCACGAGATGGACGAGGTGTTCGACGCGACGCTGGCCGAGACCGGGCAGCGCCTGTTGCCGCTGGCGGTGATGGATGTGCTGGGCCGCGAAGAGGACGGCATCACCCAGCAGATCGCCACGCTGCGCCAGCATGACGAGGTGTTCACCTATGTCGTGCGCGATGCGCAGGGGCGGGTGTTGTTGCGCTCTCATGGGGCCGAGGATGCGCTGTTTCCGCCATTTGACGGCGTGGGGTTCCGCCAGAATGCCACGCATCGCTTCTACGATGATGCGGCCTTGCAGAACTCGATCACCATCACCGTGGCCGAGCCCTTGGCGCATCGCGCCAGCGTTGCGCGCGAGATGCAGATCGGGCTGGGCCTGCCCTTGCTGGTGGTGGTGCCGTTGAGCCTTGCCATCCTGATCGGCGCGGTGCAGCTGAGCTTTCGCCCGCTGCGGCGGTTCCGGTCGGCGCTGGCGCAGCGCGGGGCGCAGAACCTGACGGCGCTGCCCGATGCCGGGTTGCCGAGCGAGCTGGAACCCATGGCGGTGGCGGTGAACCAGTTGCTGGCGCGGCTGCGCGCGGCCTTCGAGGCGGAGCGCAGCTTTGCCGCCAATGCCGCGCATGAGCTGCGCACGCCGGTGGCCGGGGCGATTGCGCAGGTGCAGCGGTTGCGGGCGGAAACGCAGGATCCGCAGGCCGAACGCCGCGCGGGCGAGGTGGAGGCGAGCCTGAAGCGGCTGACCCGGCTGTCGGAAAAGCTGATGCAACTGGCGCGGGCCGAGGGCGGGCGGTTGCGCAGCGGCACGGCCAGCGATCTGCGCCCGGTGCTGCGGCTGATGGTGGCGGATGCCGAACGCGCGGGCGGGGCGGGGCGGCTGAAGCTGACGCTGCCCGAGGTGCCGGTGCTGTCGGACATCGACCCGGATGCCTTTGGCATCCTGTGCCGCAACCTGATTGAAAATGCACTGAAACATGGCGATCCGGGCGGCTCGGTCGAGGTGGGGTTGAGCGCGGCGGCGCGGTTGACAGTTGTCAACATGGCCCCCGTGGTGCCGCCCGAGGCGCTGGCGCGGCTGACCGGGCGGTTTGAACGGGCGGCGGGCGCGGCAGAGGGCAGCGGGCTGGGGCTGGCCATTGTGCGCACCATTGCCGAGCGTGCCGATGGCAAGCTGGTGCTGCTGTCCCCCGCCGAAGGGCGGGAGACGGGGTTCGAGGTGCGGGTGGATCTGCCGCAGGCGGCTTAGATATAAGTAGTTGTTATTTAACTATTTTTCTACAGTCCAGACCGCATCCGCCGCAAGGTTTTGCCAGTCGCTGGCGCTGCCATCGGGCCAGATCACCCGCGCTTCGGCTTGCGTGGCTGTGCCCAACCCGAAATGCTGCGGCGCCAGTTGCCCCGAGGCATGGCCGCCGCCCACGGTGATTTCGCGCCGCTGGGTCACCCCGTTGGCGCGCACTTCCACCCAGCCATTCACCGCGTGCAGGTTCGGCGCGGGCTGGCGGGCGTTTATGGCGATCCAGTGGCCGGGGGCCTCGGTGCCCTGATTGCGCCAGATCTCGGACGGGGCGTTGCGGTTGACCACCACCAGATCCAGCCAGCCATCGGCGTTCAGATCGACCACCGCCCCACCGCGCGCGGTGTGCATCGAGGCGACACCGGCCTTGTCGCCGACCTCGACAAACGTGCCGTCGGCGCGTTGCAGCAGCAGGTTGTTGGGGTCGGCCATGGCGAAATCGGGCATGGCCGAGACATTGCCCTTGGCGATGAACAGATCGGCACGACCGTCGTTGTTCACATCCTCGAACTGGGTATGCCATGCGGTGGAAGGCTTCACCTCGCCCCCGGTATAGGGCCGCTGTGCCACGGCGCCGCGCGCGAAAGCCACATCGGCATAGCGCGGCAACAGCGGACGGGCGGCGGGATCTTTCAATACTTGCAACTTGTTATCGGCCATCGAGGTGAGGAAATACTCCGGGTAGCCGTCAAAGTTCAGGTCATGGCTGGCGATGCCCATGCCCCAGATGCGCAGCCGCTGCCAGCCCTCGGCCTCGGTATACAGACGGGGCGGGGCGGCGGGGGACAGATGCCACATCTGTTCCTGCCCGCCCTTGTAATATTCGCGGTCATTGGCGATGCGCAGCGCCGGGCGGCCTTCGCGGTTCCAGTCGGTGAACAGCATCGACAGGGCGCAGAAGCTGGGGGTCAGCGGCAGGGGGGCGGTGTAGCGGGGGCCGTCGGGGCGGTGCAGCCAGTTGTCGGTGCAGGAACCCCAGGGGAAGGCGTCTTGCGCGCGGTCGATGTAATTGCCGATGGCGAGCGTGGGCAGGGTGGCGCCTGCCTCCCAAGTGGCGGCGAAGGCGGAGGACCAGGCATCGCCGCCGTCAAAGCCCCAAGCCTCGTTGGCGCGCTCAAAACGGCAATCGCCAAGGCCGCGCAGCAGCAGGTTTTCGCCCACGCGCAGCATCGCCAGATCGGTGATCCCGTCACTGTCCACATCCAGCGGCCAAAGGCCGGCAACGCCGGTATAGGCCAGACCGGACGGCCCCCCCCCGGACTCCTCCCCGGTGAATTTCAGTACACCCCCTGTCGGACTTTCGTTCCGCCAAAGCGACGCCGGTGCCGTGCCGCCTGCCAGCACCAGTTCCGGTTTCGCATCGCCCGAACAGTCGAAGGCGGCCACACCGCCGCCCACCATATATTCCCATTCGCCGGTGAAGCTGTGGGTCAGACCGGCGCTGGCAGTCTCGTCCGCGAAGCGCGGGATGGCGGGGTCTTCGGCCAGCGCGGGGGAGGCGAGCAGGGGAAGCAGCAGCAGGGCGCGGGTCATTGCAGCGTCTCCAGCCGGGCGGCGTGCTGGCCGATGCAGAGGCCCTGTTCCAGCCCGCGGTCGATGGCGGCGCGGAAATGGATGCCGCCATAGAGGCGCGAGATCGCGGCCTCGGCGGCGGCGGCGCGGAAGCTGGGGAAATGGCGGATGGGCAGGCCGTCATCTTCATGGGTGGCATCGTCGAAGGCGAAATCTTCGCCGAAGATCGTGCTCAGCACCTCGGCCGCCGCACCGGATTGGGTGGAATGGCCCGAGGGGTATTCGGGGAAGGGCGGGGTGATCAGCATCGGCGCCCAGGCCTTGTCGATCACCCGGTTGATATAGGTGACGGGGCGGACCAGATCATGTTCGAACTTGGCCTGCCAGCAGCCGATGAAGGCATCGGCCAGCGCGACGCCCAGCCGGGCCAGCGCATCGGTGCGGCGTTCCACGGGCAGGGCGTCGCGGTCGGCAATCTCGATCAGGATGGAAATCCAGTGGCCGGGCGGGGTGGGCGAGAGCATCGGGTCATCGGACCAGAAGCGGGCGATGAGCTTTTGCTCGTCGGTCAGGGATTTGGCGGTGGTGTAGACCTCCTCCGCCTCGGCGCGGAAAGCGGAGCCGGGGGCTTCGCTATAGGCGGGGGGCGGGGGCAGCGGGCAGGCATTGGCGGCGGGCATGGCGAAGGGGCGGTTCCTGGCCCAGTCGGGCAGCAGCGGCATCTGTTGCTGCACGATGGCCGAGGTGGGCACCCAATGCGCCGGGCCGGGGGTGAGGGTGTAGCTGAGCGGGAAGCCCATGTTTTCCACCACTTCGCCGCCGTCGGTGGCGGCCCAGGCGATGACATGGGCGGCCACTGCGGCGCCATAGGCGCGGCTGCGGGCGATGGTCTCCGGGTCCAGCCCGGCGGCGGTTGTGGTATCGAGCTTGCCCGCCATGGCGGCCATGGCGCGTTGGCCGGTGGGGCCGGTATTGCCGAAGAAATGCCGGGTGGCGGCGGTGAGGGCGGCGTTCAGCACCACGGCCTCGTCATGCGGGCCGGGTTGGCGCGGCGGGGGGGCGGGGAAATCGGTCAACTGCCCGGCAAGGCTGCGGCGATGGGCGGGGTCGGCGCTGGCCGTCACCTCCCACGCGGTGACGCCCAGATAGGCGAAGGCGCGGCTTGCCACCGGGGGCGAATAGGTGGGGGTATGGCGCACCAGTTCCAGCACCAGCCGATACCAGGTGGTCACCACATGCGCCGGGTCGGCGGCCTGGGGTGTGGCTTGAGCGGGCAGGGCGGCCAGAAGCGACAGGCCGAGGGCGAGGCTGGCGAGAAGGCGGCGAAACATGGGAGGCCCGTTGTGATTGCGCTAACGGGCATGATTGCCGCGAAATCGGGCAGGGGTCAAATGATGATCGGGCCTAGCCCTGCGCTTTCGGGGCCTTGCAGAACATCTCGTACACCATGCCGATGGCGGTGGCGACCTTGGGGTCCTGGATGGAATAGAACATGGTCTTGCCCTCGCGCCGGCAACTGACCAGCCCTTCCAGCCGCAGACGCGCCAGTTGCTGGCTGACCGCCGCTTGCCGCGAGGACAGCAGGTGTTCCAGTTCCGTCACCGATTTCTCGCCCGATTGCAGGTGGCACAGGATCATCAGCCGCCCTTCATGGGCCAGCGCCTTGAGGAAACCGGCGGCGGCGGTGGCCTGCACCAGCATCTCGTCCGCCGACAGCGTGGTGCAGGCTTCGGGATCTTGCAGGTCGATGAGGGGCAGGTCGGCGAGGGGCAGGTCGGGCATGGGGACATCCGGGCGATGCGGAAACATATCTGAATATATACGATTGAGGTGGGGATTCAATCGCGACGCTTAGCCGCCATGCTGAAATCCGCCATAGGCGCCTTGGCTGAACAGCAGCGGCGCCCCTTCGCGCAGGGTGAAGCGCAGCACGCGACCGAGGATGATCAGGTGATCGCCGCCGTCATGGGTGGCGTGCTGGGCGCAATCGAAGCGGGCCAGCGCGTCGGGCAGGATCGGCGACCCTTCGGGTGAGACCTCTGGCGCCATGTCGGCAAAGCCCGCGCCGCCCCGGCCAAAGCGGGCGATCAGATCGAACTGGTCGAGGCCGAGGATGTGGATTGTGTAATGCGGCGCCGTGGCGAAGGTGGTGAAGCGCGACGAGGACCGCGCGGGCGACCACAGCACCAGCGGCGGATCGAGCGAGACCGAGGCGAAGCTGTTGGCGGTGAACCCCGCCGGGCCGTCGGGCCCGGTGAGGGTGATGATGGTGACGCCGGTGGCGAACCGCCCCAGCGCATCGCGGAAATCGCGGGCGGTGGTGGCGTCTGGCGTCTTGACGATATCTTTCATGCGCAGCGTTTTCCTGCCTGTTTTGCCCTGCGGCATCCTGTTCCTTGTGGGATATAGCGGGGTTTTCGGCAAGATCGAGCCTTTATGCCCCGCGCGGCGCTTTCCTGTTGCAGGGGCAGGGCTTTTGCGCGGGGCCGGAGCGACGCCGCGTGTCGCGGGCTGACATTCCGCCGTCATGGGGCTGGCCTAGAAACAGGGGAAAAGGAGCGCGCCATGTCACACCGTCTGTCTGCCTTCACTGCCCCCGGCCGGTTCTGGCGCGGCAATCTGCACACCCATTCCACCCGGTCCGACGGGGTGCTGGAGCCTGCGGAAGTGTGCCGCCGCTATCGGGCGGAGGGCTATGATTTCATGGCGCTGACTGACCATTTCATCGGGACGTATGGCTATCCCATCGTGGACACCCGGCCCTTCCGGGCCGAGGGGTTCACCACCTTGCTGGGGGCGGAGCTGCATTCCGGCCCCATGGCGAATGGCGAGCTGTGGCATATTCTGGCGGTGGGTCTGCCGGAAGATTTCACCCCGCCCCATGCGCCGGATTTCCACGTCTATCCCGGCATGGAATCGGGGCCGGAGATCGCGGCGCGGGCGGTGGCGGCGGGGGCGTTCGTGGCCATTGCCCACCCGCAATGGTCGGGGCTGACGCTGGCCGATGCACGGTCGATCACCGCGGCCCATGCGGTGGAGATCTATAACCACGGCTGCGCCATGGGCTGCGACCGGCCCGACGGGTTTTCCATCGCCGATCTGCTGCTGACCGAGGGGCGACCGCTGAGCCTGATCGCCACCGATGATGCGCATTTTTCGGAACCCGATCATTTTGGCGGCTGGGTGATGGTGAAGGCCACGGAAAACACGCCCGAGGCGCTGCTGGTGGCGCTGAAATCGGGGAATTTCTATTCGAGCCAAGGGCCGGAACTGCGCAATGTGGTGGTGGAAGCGGATCGGGTGATCGTGGAAAGCTCTGCCGTGGCCTCGGTCATCGTGCAGGGGGCGGGCACCGGATCCAAGGGGGTGCATGGCCACAGCATGACCCGGGCCGAGGTGCCTTTGGCGCGGCTGGGCAATTCGCCCTGGCTGCGGGTGAGCGTGATTGATGCGGCGGGGCGGCGGGCCTGGTCGAACCCGGTGCTGCGGTAGATGGGCCTATGGACCGCCCAGATCGACGAGGCGCAGCCAAGGCTTGGTCTTGGCGTTTTCCTTCACCGCGAAGGCGGCTTTCGGTTCGGCGAAGGCGGTCAGCCGGGCTTCGGCGCTGCGCAGATCGGGGGATCCGGGCGACAGAGGCTCGGTGCGGGCGGTGAGGATCTGCAAGCGGCGCGGGCAGCGCCCGACATCGCCCGACAAGGCAAGGCAGCCCAGCGCGGTTTCGGCCCGCGCCCCCGTGCCGTCGAGCGGCAGCAGGATCATCCGCGCCTTCAGCGGCGGGCGCCCGAGGCCGCTTTCGGGGGCAAGCTGCATGTCGAGGATGGCGGGGCGCTGGAACACCTGTTCCAGCAAGGTGCCCAGCCGCGCCCGGCCCATCGGATCGAACAGCGCGGTCAGTGGCATGCCATGGGCATCCATGCCCATCAGATCGGTGAAATTCATCCCCGCGATGCGCAACCGCCCGATGCCGGGCGCGATGCGTTCCACCAGAAAGGCGCCTTGCAGCGCGCCGCGGATGCCGCGCGGATCAATCGCCTCGCGGGGGGGCAGGTGCGGGCCACGGCGCAGCCCCTCCCAATAACCGCGCACTTCGGCGATCATGGCGTGCAGGGCGAAATCGGGCGGCATTGCGCCCGGGCCGTCGCCGCCACCGCCCTTGCTGCCACCACCCTTGCCAAACAGATTGATCGCCATGCGCGCCGACCTTCGCCCGAAGCCCGCCGGGCGCGGTTGCCTTGCCTGTGCCAATCCGCCATGCTGAAGCAGGGGCAGAGGCGCGGCAGTGGCTCGCGTTGACCTGGCAGGAATGATTACCTGAATATTAAGATACACGGATTTCGGCAGGCCGGGTGGGGAATCTGACGGATTGGTGAATCCCCTGCGGCGAGATTTGGAGAGATTGCACATGACGGTTTCCATGACGGGCTTTGCTGCGCGCAAGGGGCAGGGCGCCGGGATCGGCTGGGCCTGGGATCTGCGGTCGGTCAATGGCAAGGGGCTGGATCTGCGGCTGCGGGTGCCGGACTGGATCGACGGGCTGGAAGTGGCGCTGCGGGCAGAACTGGGGCGGGCGATGGCGCGCGGCAATGTCAGCCTGACGCTGCGGGTGACGCGCGAGGCCAGCGAGGCGCCCGAGGCGCTGCGCATCAACCACAGCGCCTTGCGGGCGGTGCTGGGGGCGCTGGCCACGGTGGAGGCGGCGGCGATGGAGACTGGCGTGACATTGCGGCAGGCCAGCCAGACCGATGTTCTGGGCTTTCGCGGTGTGGTGGAGCAGGGCGCTGCGGACGAGGATACCGGGCCGCTGCGCGCGGCGATTCTGGCCGATCTGCCGGCGTTGCTGGCCGAATTCACCGCGATGCGCGCCGCCGAGGGCGCGGCCCTGCAGGCGGTGATCGCGGCGCAACTGGACCGGATCGCGGCGCTGTGTGACGCGGCGGGGCAGGCGGTGGCGGCGCGCGGCGCCACGCAGGCCGATCTGCTGCGCGGGCAATTGGCGCGGTTGCTGGACAGCGCCGAGGCGATGGAGCCTGCGCGGCTGGCGCAGGAACTGGCGCTGCTGGCGGTGAAAACCGATGTGACGGAAGAGCTGGACCGGCTGGCCGCCCATGTGCAGGCGGCCCGCGCGCTGCTGGACGAGGCGGGGCCAGTGGGCCGCAAGTTCGATTTCCTGATGCAGGAATTCATGCGCGAGGCGAATACGCTGTGCTCCAAGGCGCAGGATCTGGCGCTGACCCGCATCGGCCTTGACCTCAAGACCGTCATGGATCAGATGCGCGAACAGGTTCAGAACGTGGAATGACGATGACGCGCAAGGGGTTGCTGCTTATCCTGTCTTCGCCCTCGGGGGCGGGGAAATCGACGCTGGCGAAAAAACTTATGCAATGGGATCCGACGCTTCGCTTTTCGGTTTCCGCCACTACGCGCAAGCCCCGCCTTGGCGAAGTTGAGGGCAAGGACTATTACTTTCTCGAACGATCCGACTTTGAGAACTATGCCGAAAAAGGCGAGATGTTGGAATATGCCGAGGTTTTTGGAAACTTATACGGTTCACCTCGGGAACCTGTAGAGCGCGCGATTTCTCTGGGCAATGATGTTCTTTTCGACATCGACTGGCAGGGCGGGCAGCAGATCCGCAATTCGGCGCTGGGGCGGGATGTGGTGTCGATCTTCGTTCTGCCGCCCTCGATTGCCGAACTGGACCGGCGGCTGCGCGGCCGGGCGCAGGACAGCGACGAAGTGATTGCCGGGCGGATGGCGAAAAGCCGTGACGAGATCAGCCATTGGGCGGAATATGACTATGTTCTGGTGAACAACGATCTGGATCGCGCCTTTGAGGAATTGGTGACGATCCTGCGCGCGGAGCGGATGCGGCGGGACCGCCAGCCTGGGTTGAGCGAGTTCGTGCGGGGGCTGAACAGGGAGTTCGAGACGCGATGATCTATGCGCTGGACGGGCACGCGCCCGAGATTGCCGAAGAGGCCTGGGTGGCGCCGGATGCCAATGTGATCGGCAAGATCGTGCTGGAGCCGGGGGCAAGCGTCTGGTTCGGCGCCACATTGCGCGGCGACAACGAGGAAATCCGCGTTGGGGCGGGCAGCAATGTGCAGGAAAACTGCGTGCTGCATACCGATATGGGCTATCCGCTGACGATCGGGCCGGATTGCACGATTGGCCACAAGGCGCTGCTGCATGGTTGCACCATCGGGGCTGGGTCGCTGATCGGGATGGGGGCCATGGTGATGAATGGTGCCAAGGTCGGGCGGGGCTGTCTGATCGGGGCGGGGGCGTTGATCACCGAAGGCAAGGAAATCCCGGATTTCAGCCTTGTGATGGGGGCGCCCGGCAAGGTGGTGCGGGAACTGGACGAGGCGGCGGTGGCGCGGCTGCTGAAATCGGCGGCAGGATACCGCGCCAATGCGCTGCGCTTTCGGGCGGGGATGCGGGCGGTCTGAGGCAGGTTGCCAGCGGCGCACGGGGGGCTGTCTGCCCCCCGGACCCCCTGAGAGTATTTTTGTCAGGATGAAAGGGGATCAGTTGCCCAGAATCCCCGGCAGGCGCAACTGGCAGTCTTTCGCGTGGTGCAGCGCGATGGGATACCCGGCATCGGCATGGCGCATCACGCCGGTGGCCGGATCGTTCCACAGCACGTTCGACAGGCGGCGGGCGGCGTCTGCGGTGCCGTCGGCCACCACGACCATGCCGCTGTGCTGGCTGAACCCCGTGCCGACCCCGCCGCCGTGATGCAGGCTGACCCAGGTGGCGCCGCTGGCGGTGTTGAGGAGCGCGTTGAGCAGCGGCCAGTCGGAGACGGCATCCGAGCCGTCCATCATCGCCTCGGTTTCGCGGTTGGGCGAGGCGACGGAGCCGGAATCGAGGTGGTCGCGGCCGATGACGATGGGGGCTTTCAGCTCGCCCGAGGCGACCATCTCGTTGAACATCAGGCCCGCGCGGTGGCGGTCGCCCAGCCCGATCCAGTAGATGCGGGCGGGCAGGCCCTGAAAGGCGATGCGGTCGGCGGCCATGTCGAGCCAGCGGTGCAGGTGGGCATTGTCGGGGAACAGGCGTTTCATCGCGGCATCGGTGGCGTGGATGTCGGCGGGATCGCCCGACAGCGCGCACCAGCGGAACGGGCCGATGCCCTTGCAGAACAGCGGGCGGATATAGGTGGGCACGAAGCCGGGGAAGGCGAAGGCGTTTTCCAGCCCTTCGTCCTGCGCGACCTGCCGGATGTTGTTGCCGTAATCGAGGGTGGGGACCCCGGCGTTCCAGAAATCGACCATGGCGGCGACATGGGTCTTCATGCTGGTGCGGGCGGCGTGTTCCACCTCTTTCGGGGCGGTTTCCTGCCTGGCGCGCCAGTCGCCGACGGTCCACCCTGCCGGGCAGTAGCCGTGCAGCGGATCATGGGCGGAGGTCTGGTCGGTGACGATGTCGGGGCGGGGGCCGCCCTGTTTCATCCGGGCGACGCGTTCGGGGAAGATTTCGGCGGCATTGCCCAGCAGGCCCACCGATTTCGCCTCTCCCTTCGCCGTCCATTCGGCGATCAGGGCGAGGGCTTCGTCCAGCGTTTTGGCCTTGGCGTCGAGGTAGCGGGTGCGCAGGCGGAAGTCGATGCGGGTTTCATCCACCTCGACGGCGAGGCAGCAGGCGCCGGCCATCACGGCGGCGAGCGGTTGCGCGCCGCCCATGCCGCCAAGCCAGCCGGTCAGGATCCAGCGGCCGGTGAGGTTGCCGCCGTAATGGCTGCGGCCTGCTTCGGCGAAGGTCTCGTAGGTGCCCTGCACGATGCCCTGCGTGCCGATATAGATCCACGACCCGGCGGTCATCTGTTCTCGCTCATCAATGCCGCCGTGGTGACTTCGGCGATCATCAGGCCGGAATTCAGGCCGGGTTCGGGGGTGAGGAAGGGCGGCAGGTCGTGGCTGAGCGTCGGGTCCACCATCAGCGCCACGCGGCGCTGGGCGATGGCGCCGATTTCGGCCAGGGCCAGCGCGATCATGTCGGCGGCGAAGCCCACGGGTTCGGCATGGAAATTGCCGCCCGAGACGATGCGGCCATTCGACAGGACGAGCGGGTTGTCGGTGGCGGCATTCGCCTCGATTTCCAGCGTGCGGGCGGCCTGGCGCAGGATGTCCATTGCGGCGCCGGTGACCTGCGGCTGGCAGCGGATGCAATAGGGGTCTTGCACGCGGGTATCGCCCTCGCGGTGGCTTTCGCGGATTTCCGACCCGTCGAGCAGGGCGCGCAGGAAGGCTGCGGCCTCGATCTGCCCGGCATGGCCGCGCAGCGTGTGGATTTCGGGTTGCAAGGGCGCGGTGGAGCCCATGATGGCATCGGTGGACAGCGCCGAGGTGACGAGCGCGGTTTGCGCCGCACGCCAGGCGCCGAACAGACCGGCGAGCGCGTAGGCGGTGGAGAACTGCGTGCCGTTGATCAGCGCCAGCCCCTCTTTCGGGCCGAGAGTGATCTGGGAAAGACCTGCATCCGCAATGGCTTGCGCGCCTGTCTTGATCTGGCCGCCATGTTCGGCCTGCGCTTCGCCGATCATCACGGCGGCCATATGCGCCAGAGGGGCGAGGTCGCCCGAGGCGCCGACGGAGCCTTGGGCGGGGATCACGGGTGTGACACCCTGCGCCAGCATCCCTTCAAGCAGCGCCACGATGTCCCAGCGCACGCCAGAGGCGCCGCGGCCAAGCGAGAGCAGTTTCAGCGCCATCATCAGCCGGGCCACGTTGCGCGGCATCGGATCGCCCACGCCGCAGCAATAGCTGAGGATCAGGTTTTCTGAAGGGTTTCTGTGTCTTCTGGCGCGATCTTGATGTTGGCCAATTTGCCGAAGCCGGTGTTCACGCCGTAAACGGCGGCGCTGCCTGCGGCGGCGGCGGCAATGCGGGCGGCGGCGGCTTCGACGCGCGCGCGGGCCTCGGGTGCCAGTCTTGCGGGGGCTTCGGTCCGGTAGAGGTGTTCGAGTTGGGCGTGCGTGGTGGTGCCCGGAACCAGAATTTCGGGTGTCAGGATCTCAGGCGTCAAGGCGGCCTCCGCAGATGCGGGCGTGGAGGGGCGTGGCCCCGATGCGATAGGACAGCTCTGCCGGATGGCGGGCTTCCCAGATGGCGAGATCGGCGCGGTGGCCGAGGGTGAGCGTGCCGCAATCGGCCAGCCCAAGGGCGGCGGCGGCATGGGCGGTGGTGCCCAGCAGCGCCTCGGCCGGGGTCAGGTGGAACAGGGTGCAGGCCATGTTCATCGCAAGGCAGAGCGAGGTCATCGGCGCGGTGCCGGGGTTGCAATCGGTGGCCACCGCCATGCGCACGCCATGGGCGCGCAGCAGGGCGACCGGCGGGCGCTGCGCCT
Organism: Gemmobacter aquatilis; assembly: GCF_900110025.1. Taxonomy (GTDB): domain Bacteria; phylum Pseudomonadota; class Alphaproteobacteria; order Rhodobacterales; family Rhodobacteraceae; genus Gemmobacter; species Gemmobacter aquatilis. The sequence continues at coordinate 216,939 of NZ_FOCE01000004.1, forward strand.
CGCGCAGGGTATAAAAGGCGCCGGGCAGGAGGACGGCGACGGTGGCAGCCTCGGCCAGCGCGCTGGCGCCCGCGTCGTCAAGATATTCCAGATGGTCGGCGGACAGGGCGCCGTGGCGGGCGGCCAGAGCTGCGCCGTGCAGGTTGGACAGTTGTTCGGCGTGCAGCTTCACCGGCAGGCGCAGGGCATGGGCCTCGGCAAACAGCCGTTCGATCTGGGCGGAGACGGCGCTGCTGCCGGGCGGTTGGGCGCGGGATGTGCGGGTGGAACTGGCGGGGGGGGGGGCGGATCACCGCCGTCACGCCGGGGGTTGCGGCAGAGGGCGAGCGGCTGGGCTGTCTGCTGCCCGCCGGGCACAATCTGCACTCGCACGCCTTTCAGCGCGCCATGGCGGGGATGACCGAGCGCAAGGGCCATCCCCGCGATACGTTCTGGACCTGGCGGCAGATGATGTTCCGCTTTCTGGATCAGTTGACGCCGGAAGATGGGCAGGCCATCGCCGCCTTCGTGCAGATGGAAATGCTGGAGGCGGGCTATGCCTCGGTCTGCGAGTTTCATTACCTGCATCACCAGCCGGGCGGGGTGACCTATGCGCGGCTGGCGGAAATGGCGGAGCGGATCGTGGCCGCGGCGGGGGAGACCGGCATCGGGCTGACGCTGCTGCCGGTGGCCTATGAGCAGGGCGGCTGCGACGGGCGGGCGCTGTCGCCTGGGCGGTGCGGTTTGGCAATGCACCGGAGCCGTTTCTGGCGCTGTGGGAGGCCAGCGGGGCGGCGCTGCGGTGTTGGCGGCGTTGACCGAATTGCCGGGGCCGTTTCATATCCATCTGGCGGAACAGGTCGCCGAGGTGGAGGAGGTGCAGGCCGCCTATGGCGCGCGGCCGGTGGATTGGTTGCTGGAGAATGCGGCGGTGGACGGGCGCTGGTGTCTGATCCATGCGACGCAGATGAAACCGCATGAGACCGAGGCCTTGGCGGCGACCGGGGCGGTGGCTGGGCTGTGCCCGATCACCGAGGCCAGTCTGGGCGATGGGATTTTCGACGCGCTGCGCTGGCAGGCGGCGGGCGGTCGGTTCGGCGTGGGGTCCGACAGCAATCTGCGCATCGCGCAGGCCGAGGAATTGCGCAGTCTGGAATATTCGCAGCGGCTGCGCGACCGGGGGCGGGCGATGCTGGCGACCGAGGTGGCCTCGACCGGGCGGGTGTTGTTTGAAACGGCAGCGCAGGGTGGGGCGCAGGCGGCGGGGCGGGACAGTGGCGCGTTGGCGCCGGGAATGTGGGCCGATCTGCTGGCGCTGGACATGGGGGCGGTCGATCTGGAGGGGCGGCAGGGCGACGGGATTCTGGATGCCTGGATCTTTGCCGGGGATGACCGGATGGTGCAGGCGGTCTGGTCTGCCGGGCGGCCTGTGGTAAGCGGCGGGCGGCATGTGGCGCGCGACGGCATCGTGGCGCGCTACCGGGCGGTGATGCGGCGGCTGGCGGGGGTTTTGTGACGATTTCAGGCTAGGAGGATGTGCGGGCCGAGGTGTTGCAGCGCATCCGCACGCGGCTTTGGGCGCCGGGGGCCTTGATGCAAGGCGGGCACCCGCGTGGCGCTGCATCCGGTGCGCAAGGCGACGCTGGACATTCCGGTGACCCGGCTGGAGATCGCGGTGCGGGGGCAGCGCTATGGCTATCGGCTGTTGGCCGAGGCGATGGCCGAGCCGCCTGCGGCGGTGGCGGCGCATCTGGGGGCGGCGCGGGGGCGGCGTTGTTCATTGTCGAGCGGACGACCTGGGAAGGGGCGGTGCCGGTGACCTTCGTGCGGCTGGCGCATGGGCCGGGCTACCGGATGCAGACGGCATTGTGAGGCGGTGAGGGCAGAGGGGGGCTTTGCCCCCCGCCTGCGGCCCCCCCAGAGTATTTTTGCCAGGATGAAGGGCGTGGGTCATTTTCCGGCGAGGCGGCGGCGCACGATGCGGGTGAGGCGGCGGTGCAGCGGCGAGACGCGGTGGCGCAGGTGCATCGCGGCATAGACCGGCTGGCGCAGCACAGGCGCATCGGTGACGGCGCGTAAGGTGCCTGTGGCGATCATGGTTTCTGCCGTTTTTTCCAGCACATAGCCCGCGCCGCCCATGGCGGTGAGCAGCGAGGCCACGGTGGCGCTTTGCCCGACCGAGATCGGGGCGCCGGCCAGATCGGGGGTGACGGCGCGGTGCATCGCCTCGAACGCCGGGGAAAAATGCGCGAAGATGAAGGTTTCGGGGCGCAGGTCGGCGAGGGTGTCGGTATCCGAGGCGATCATCAGATAGGGCACTTCGCCCACGGTTTCGAAATGCAGGTCGGGATGGGGTTTGGGCGAGAACATCACCGCGAAATCCTGCGTGCCGGTCAGCAGGTCGGCGCACATCTGGTTGGAGTAATCCGGCTCGATGTAAAAGGCGGTATCGGGCAGGGCGCGGCGGAAATCGGCGACCCATTCGCCGATATGCTGGGCGGCCAGATCGTTCTGGATGCCCAGCCGGATCAGATGCGCCGCGCGGTCTGGCACCTGGATGCGGCGCTTCGCCTCGTTCCATTCATGGCGCAGGGCGCGGGCATGGGTGGCGAAGCGGCTGCCCTCCATCGTAAGATCGGTGCCGGCGCGTGAGCGATCGAACAGCCGCGCGCCCAGCGCCTGTTCCAGTGCCGCGATGCGGGCCGAGACGGTGCTTTGGGTGATGCCCAGGCGTTCGGCGGTGCGGTTGAAGCTGCGGGTCTCTGTCAGGTCGAGGAACGTGTCGAGAAGTTCGGTCTGCATGGCGGCCTCTGATCGGGTTTTCCGATCAATAACGCGGTGCAAGCCGAATTGAAAGCGGCGCCCGGCTGGCGGATAGTCAGCCAAACAGGGGGCGGATCATGGCGGATTTTCCGGGCACGGCGCGGGTTGTCATCATCGGGGGCGGCGCGGTGGGCGTGTCGGCGCTGTATCATCTGGCGAAGGCCGGGTGGACGGATTGCGTGCTGCTGGAGAAGAACGAGCTGACGGCGGGCAGCACCTGGCACGCGGCGGGCAATGTGCCGACCTTCAGCTCCAGCTGGTCGATCATGAACATGCAGCGCTATTCGGCGGATCTGTATCGGCGGCTGGGGGCCGAGGTCGATTACCCGATGAATTACCATGTCACCGGATCTGTGCGGCTGGGCCATACCGCCGAGCGGTTGCTGGAGTTCAAGCGCGTGGTCGGGATGGGGCGCTCTCAGGGCATGGATCTGGGGATTCTGGGGCCGGAGGAGATCCGGGGGCGCTATCCGTTTGTGCAGACGGCGGGGCTGACCGGGGCGCTGTATGATCCTTACGACGGCGACATTGATCCGGCGCAGTTGACGCAGGCGCTGGCCAAGGGCGCGCGGAGGATGGGGGCGCGGATCGAGCGGTTCTGCCCGGCGACCGGCGTGCGGCGCGAGGGCGGGGAATGGGTGATCGCCACCCCGAAGGGCGAGATCCGCTGCGAATTCGTGGTGAATGCGGCGGGCTATTATGCCCGCGAGGTGGGCAAGTGGTTTGGCCGCGATCTGCCGATGATGGTGATGAGCCACCAATACATGCTGTTCGACACGATCCCGGAGCTGGAGGCCTGGTCGAAAGAGGTGGGGCACAAGCTGCCGCTGCTGCGCGATGTGGATAGCAGTTACTATCTGCGGCAGGAGAAGATGGGCTTCAACCTTGGCCCCTATGAGCGCAACTGCAAGGCGCATTGGGTGACCAAGGATGATCCGTTCCCCGAGGATTTCAGCTTTCAGCTTTTCCCCGACGATCTGGAGCGGCTGGACTGGCATATTGCCGATGCGATGGCGCGGGTGCCGCTGCTGGAACAGGCGGCGCTGACCAAGGTGATCAACGGGCCGATCCCCTATACGCCTGACGGCAACCCGTTGATCGGGCCGATGCCGGGGGTGCCCAATGCGTTCGAGGCCTGTGTGTTCACCTTTGGCATCTGTCAGGCCGGGGGTGCGGGCAAGGTTCTGGCGGAATGGGTGACCGAGGGCGCGACGGAGTGGGACATGTGGTCTTGCGATCCGCGCCGGTTTACCGGGTTCGAGGACCGCGAATACTGCGTGGCGAAGGGGATGGAGGTCTATGGGCACGAATATGCCATCCACTTCCCGCATCACGCCTGGCCTGCGGGGCGGGGCAAGAAGCTGTCGCCGGTGCATGGCGCCGTGGCGGCGCAGGGGGCGCAGTTTGGCGCCTATAATGGCTGGGAGCGGGCGCTGTGGTATGCGCGGCCCGGCGATGATGTGTCGGAGGCGGGCACGCAGACCTGGGCGCGCGCGGGCGCGTGGTTCGGCGCGGTGGCGGCGGAATGTGCGGCGGTGCGCGATGCGGCGGGGATATTGGACCTGCCGGGGTTTTCGCGCTTTCGCCTGACCGGGCCGGGGGCGGCCGATTGGCTGGCGCGGCAGATCACCGGCAAGGTGCCGGGGGTGGGGCGGCTGGGGCTGGCCTATTTCGCCGATGACAAGGGTCGGATCGTCACCGAGATGTCGGTGGCGCGGCTGGGCGAGGAGGATCTGTGGCTGATCACCGCCGCCACGGCGCAGGCGCATGACCGCGAATGGCTGCTGCGGCATCTGGACCCCGGTCTGGGGCTGGTGGACGAGACGGAAGAGTGGGCGACGCAGATCCTTACCGGGCCGGCCTCGCGCGCCATTCTGGCCGGGGTGGCGGAGGCCGATCTGGCGCGGCCCTGGCTGACCTGGCAGGCGGCGCGGATCGCCGGGGCCGAGGTGGTGCTGATGCGGGTCAGTTTCGCGGGGGAACTGGGCTGGGAAATCCATTCCCGCATTGCCGATACCGCGCGGGTTTACGACGCGGTGATGGCGGCGGGGCAGGCGCATGGGTTGAAACCCTTTGGCATGTTCGCGCTGAATTCCTTGCGGATCGAAAAGGGCTATCGGGCGTGGAAGGGCGATCTGTCCACCGATTACACGGTGTTGCAGGGCGGGTTGGAGCGGTTTGTCGATTGGGCCAAGCCGGAGTTTCGCGGCAAGGCAGCGCTGGAGGCCGAGCGGGCAGCGGGGGTGGGCAAGCGCTTCGTCACCGTGGTGATCGCGGCGGGGGATTATGATCCGCCTTACATGTCAACGCTTTGGCTGGGCGATACGGTCGTGGGGGAGCTGACCTCGGGCGCGTGGGGGCATCGGGTCGGCGCCTGTATCGGGCTGGGGATGCTACGCGCCGATCTGGCGGTGCCGGGGACCGAGGTCGAGGTGGAGATTTTCGGCGAACGGGTTGCGGCGGTGGTGCAGGCGGAGGGGCCGCTGTGGGACGCACAGAATGTGCGGCTGCGGGGGTAGCGCCCTTCACGCGGGGCGTGGCGCGCCCCCTCACCCCGGCCCTCTCCCCCGAGGGGAGAGGGAGGCGCGCCCGGTTGGGGGCGGTTGGGGCTGCTGATGCGGGGGGCACCCCCTCCCTCTCCCTCCCCCTGGCAGGGGAGGGAAGGGCCCGGCAGGTTGGCTGGGGGGAATGGATGGCCGCTGTCCCTGTTGCGGGCAGGGGTGCGCCCGGTGATGGCCGGGGCGGAATGGTCCTCTCGCTGCGCGCTTCCCTGACAGGGGGAGGGCTGGCGAGGGGGAGAACAGAAGGACGGACAGAACGTGATCGACATTCCCAAGACCGCACGCGCGGTGATCATTGGCGGCGGGATTTCCGGCTGCTCGATGGCCTATCATCTGGCCAAGGCGGGCTGGACGGATATCGTGCTGCTGGAGCGCAAGCGGCTGACCTCGGGCACGACATGGCACGCGGCGGGGCTGATCGGGCAGTTGCGCGGGTCGGCCAACATGACGCGGCTCGCCAAATATTCCGCCGATCTTTATGTGAAGCTGGCCGCTGAAACCGGGGTGGAAACCGGGATGCGGCAGGTGGGCAGCATCTCGGTCGCGCTGACGGCGGAGCGGCATGAGGAATTGCTGCGGCAGGCGACGGTGGCGCGGATCTTCGACGTGGATGTGCACGAGGTGTCGCCCGCCGAGGTGAAGGCGATGTATCCGCATCTGAACACCGAGGGCGTGGTGGGGGCGGTGCATCTGCCGCTGGATGGGCAATGCGACCCGGCCAATATCGCCATGGCGCTGGCCAAGGGCGCGCGGATGCGCGGGGCGCGGGTGATCGAAGGGGTGAAGGTGACCGGGGTCACCGAGGCGGCGGGCGCGGCCGGGCGGCGGGTGACCGGGGTCAGTTGGGAAAGCGGTGGCGCGGTTGGGCATATCGCGGCGGATGTGGTCATCAATTGCGGCGGCATGTGGGGGCGCGATCTGGCGGCGCAATCGGGTGTCACCGTGCCGCTGCATGCCTGCGAGCATTTCTATCTGATCACCGAGCCGATTGCGGGGCTGGGCCATCTGCCGGTGCTGCGGGTGCCGGACGAATGTGCCTATTACAAATCGGACGCGGGCAAGATGATGATCGGCGCGTTTGAACCCAAGGCCAAGCCCTGGGGCATGGGGGGCATCCGCGAGGATTTCGAGTTCGACACGCTGCCCGAGGATTGGGAGCATTTCTCGCCGATTCTGGAGGCGGCGATGAACCGGGTGCCGCTGTTCCAGACGGCAGGGATTCACACCTTCTTCAACGGGCCGGAGAGTTTCACCCCGGATGACCGCTATTACCTTGGCCCGGCGCCGGGGCTGGAGGGCTATTGGGTCGCGGCGGGGTTCAACTCGGTCGGGATCGTGTCGTCGGGCGGGGCGGGCATGGCGCTGGCGCATTGGATCACCGAGGGCGAGGCGCCCTTCGATCTGTGGGAGGTGGATATTCGCCGCGCCCAGCCGTTCCAGAAGAACCGCAAATATCTGAAAGAGCGGGTGAGCGAGACTTTGGGCCTGCTGTATGCCGATCACTTCCCTTACCGGCAGATGGCGACGGCGCGGGGGGTGCGACGCTCGCCGCTGCATGGGCATCTGGCGGCGCGCGGCGCGGTGTTCGGCGAGGTGGCCGGGTGGGAGCGGGCGAACTGGTTCGCAGGCCCGGGGCAAGCGGCGGAGTATCGCTATAGCTGGCAGCGGCAGAACTGGTTCGACAACCAGAAGGCCGAGCATATGGCGGTGCGGGAAGGCGTCGGCCTGTTCGACATGACCTCGTTCGGCAAGATCCGGGTGGAGGGGCGCGACGCCTGCCGCTTTCTGAACCGGGTCTGCGCCGGGCAGATGGATGTGGCGGCGGGGCGGGTGGTCTATACCCAGATGCTCAATGACCGGGGCGGGATCGAGAGCGATCTGACGGTGACGCGGCTGAGCGAGACGGCCTATCTGCTGGTGGTGCCGGGGGCGACGGTGCAGCGCGATCTGGCCTGGTTGCGGCGGCATCTGGGCGAGGATTTCGCGGTGATTACCGATGTGACGGCGGGCGAGGCGGTGCTGTGCGTCATGGGGCCGAAGGCGCGCGATCTGATGGCGCGGGTCAGCCCGAACGATTTCTCGAATACCGCGCATCCGTTCGGTACGGCGCGCGAGATCGAGGTCGGCATGGGATTGGCCCGGGCGCATCGGGTGACCTATGTCGGCGAGCTGGGCTGGGAGCTGTATGTCGGCACCGATCAGGCGGCGCATGTGTTCGAGGCGCTGGAGGAGGCGGGCGCCGATCTGGGGTTGAAGCTGTGCGGCTTGCACGCGCTGGATTCCTGCCGGATCGAGAAGGGCTATCGCCATTGGGGCCATGACATCACCGACGAGGATCATGTGCTGGAGGCCGGGCTGGGCTTTGCGGTGAAGCTGGGCAAGGGCGATTTCATCGGGCGCAAGGCGGTGCTGCGCAAGCAGGCGGCCGGGCTGGCGCGGCGGATGGTGCAGTTCCGGCTGGAGGACCCGGTACCGCTGCTGTTCCACAACGAGGCGGTGGTGCGCGATGGCCGGATCGTCGGGCCGGTGACCAGCGGGAATTACGGGCATTTCCTCGGCGGGGCGGTGGGCATGGGTTATGTGCCCTGCGCCGGGGAGACGGCGGAGGAGGTGCTGGGGTCGCGCTACGAGATCGAGGTGGCGGGGGTGCGACATCGGGCGGTGGCGTCGCTGGTGCCGATGTATGACCCGACGGCGGCGCGGGTGCGGGGGTGACGCTGACGGCGGGGCGCCCCCTCACCCCGGCCCTCTCCCCCGCGGGGAGAGGGGGCGCGAAACGGCGAGGGCGGTGCGGGATGGGGCGGTGGACGGGGGGGCTGTCTGCCCCCCGCCGGGCCTGCGGCCCGCCCCCCGAGGATATTTGGAAACAGAAAATGAACAGGAGGGCGGGATGGGTGAGGGTGGTGAGCGCGGGCGGCGCAGTGGCGGGCGGGCGGCGCGGGTGGCGGAGCGGGCGGCGCCTTTGGCCGAAGGATTGCGCCCGGTGCGGGCGGGCTTGCCGGGGGGGCAATACCGGCCTTTGACCGAAGCCGGGATGGCCACGATCCATGCCAGCGCGCTGGAGGCGCTGGAGGTGATCGGGCTGGCCAATGCGCCGCCGTCAGGGGTGGAGATCCTGACCGGGGCGGGAGCGGTGCTGGGGGCGGATGGGCGCATCCGGTTTCCGCGTGCGCTGGTGGAGGACATGCTGGCCAAGGCGGCGCGCGATCTGACGCTGTTTGCGCGGGACGAGAAGTTCGATCTGCATCTGACGGGCAGCCATGTGCATTTCGGCACGGCGGGGGCGGCGGTGCATATCGTCGATCCGGTGACGCTGGACTACCGCGACAGCACGGCGCAGGATCTGTATGATGCGGCGCGGCTGGTGCAGCATCTGGACAATGTGCATTTCTATCAGCGCACCATGGTCTGCCGCGATGTGCTGGACAATTTCGACATGGATGTGAACACGCTTTATGCCTGCCTGTCCGGCACGGCGAAGCATGTGGGCACATCCTTCAGCGACCCGTCGCATGTGGCGGGGTGTTTCGATCTGCTGCATGTGGTGGCGGGGGGCGAGGCGGCCTGGCGGGCGCGGCCCTTTGTAAGCAACTCCAATTGTTTCGTCGTGCCGCCGATGAAGTTTGCCGAGGAATCCTGCCGGGTGATGGAGGATTGCGTGCGGCGCGGCATGCCGGTGCTGTTGCTGAGCGCCGGGCAGGCGGGGGCCACGGCGCCCGCGCCGATTGCGCTGGCCATCGTGCAGGCGGTGGCGGAATGTCTGGCGGGGGTGGTCTATGTCAACGCCATCCAGCCGGGGGCGCCCGCGATCTTTGGCACCTGGCCTTTCGTTTCCGATCTGCGCACTGGTGCCATGTCGGGGGGCAGTGCCGAGCAGGCTTTGCTGACGGCGGGCTGTGCACAGATGCACCGCTTCTACGGCCTGCCCGGCGGGGCGGCGAGCGGCATCAGCGACAGCAAGCTGCCCGACATGCAGGCGGGGTGGGAGCAGGGGATCACCAATGTTCTGGCCGGGCTTTCCGGGTTGAACATGTGTTACGAGGCGGTGGGGATGCATGCCTCTCTGCTGGGCTTCTGCATGGAAAGCCTTGTGCTGGGCGACGACATTCTGGGGCAGGTGTTGCGCTGTGTGCGCGGCATCGACGTGACGCCGGATTCGACCAGCATCGAGGCGATGAAGGAGGTCTGTCTGGGCGGGCCGGGGCATTATCTGGGGTCGGGCCAGACGCTGGGCCTGATGCAGACGGAGTATATCTATCCGGCGGTGGGCAACCGGATGAGCCCGAAAGAGTGGAACGAGGCGGGCAAGCCGCAGTTGCTCGACCGGGCGATTGCGCGCAAGAATGAGATTCTGTCCAAAGCCCGTTCGGTGATTGACCCCGAGATCGACCGCGCGATCCGTGCGCGGTTCAACATCCAGTTCCGGTGAGGCGATGATCCCTGCAAACATGCTGAAATTCTACATCAATGGCGCCTGGGTGGACCCGATCGGTTCGGATCGTCTGGGGGTGGAAAACCCGGCGACCGAGGAGATCGTGGCCGAGGTGGCGCTGGGATCGGCGGCGGATGCCGACCGGGCGGTTGCGGCGGCGCGGGCCGCGTTCGACGGCTATACCGCCTGGCCAGTGGCGGAGCGGATCGCTTTGGTGAAGCGCCTCCTTGAGGTCTATAACGACCGCTATGAGGATTTCGCGCAGGCGATGCGGCTGGAGATGGGCGCGCCGATCGAATGGGCGCGGGGGGCGCAGGCCTGGGCGGGGCAGGTGCATATTGAAAGCACGATCCAATCCGCCGAGGAAATGGTGTGGGAGTATGCGCGCGGCACGACCCGGATCCTTTATGAGGGGATCGGGGTCTGTGCGCTGATCACGCCGTGGAACTGGCCGATGAACCAGATCGCCTGCAAGGTGGCGCCAGCGCTGATCGCCGGTTGCACCATGGTGTTGAAGCCGTCGGAAATCGCGCCGCTGTCGGGCCTGCTGTTCGCCGAGGTCTGCCATGCGGCGGGGGTGCCTGCGGGCGTGTTCAATCTGGTGAACGGCACCGGGCCGGTGGTGGGGGCCCGCCTGTCGGCGCATCCGCAGGTGGATATGGTCAGCTTTACCGGATCGACCCGCGCGGGCACGGCGGTGGCGGCGGCAGCGGCGCCGACGGTGAAACGGGTGGCGCAGGAACTGGGCGGGAAATCCGCGAATATCATTCTGCCGGGGGCCGATCTGGCGGCTGCGGTGACCGGCGGGGTGGAAGGGTGTTTTGGCAATACCGGGCAAAGCTGCGACGCGCCGACGCGGATGTTCGTGCCGCGTGCCCGCCATGCCGAGGCGCTGGAGATTGCCCGCGCGGCCGCCGGGGCGGTGGTGGTGGGCGATCCCTGCGATCCCGCCACGACCATGGGGCCGCTGGTCAGCAAGCTGCAATTCGACAAGGTGCAGGGGATGATTCAGAAGGGGATCGACGAGGGGGCCACGCTGGTTTGCGGCGGCCTGGGGCGGCCTGCCGGGCTGAACCGGGGCTGGTTCGTGCAGCCGACGGTGTTTGGCGATGTGACCCCGCAGATGACCATCGCGCGCGAGGAAATCTTTGGCCCGGTGCTGGCGATTCTGCCTTATGATACGGTGGATGCGGCGGTGGCGATGGCGAATGATACCGTCTATGGGCTTGCCGCCTATGTGCAGGGCCCGCTGGACGCGGCGCGGGCAGTGGGGCGGCGGCTGCGGGCCGGGCAGGTGAACCTGAACTACCCGGATTGGGATACCTGCGCGCCGTTCGGCGGTTACAAGCAATCGGGCAACGGGCGTGAATATGCCGATTGGGGCATCCATGACTTCTGCGAAGTCAAGGCGTTGATCGGATACGGAGAGGCATGATGCGCTACGGCTATATCGGGCTGGGCAATCTGGGCGGGCATCTGGCGGCAAGCCTGATCCGGGCCGGGTTCGACGTGACGGTGCATGACCGCAACCCTGCGCTGGCCGAACGGCACCGGGCGCTTGGGGCGAAGGTTGCGGCCTCTGCCTCGGATCTGGCAGAGCAGGTGGATCATGTGTTCACCTGCCTGCCCTCGCCGCAGATCAGCGAGGTGGTGCTGGCGCAGATCCTGCCGGTGATGGGGCCGGGGGCGCATTGGATCGAGAACTCCACCCTGGGGCGCGACGATGTGCTGCGGCTGGCGCAATTGGCCGCCGAACAGGGGGTGCAGATGCTGGAGGCGCCGGTGACCGGCGGGGTACATCTGGCGGCGCGGGGCGAGATCACCGTGCTGGTGGGCGGCGAGGCGGCGCTGTATGAGGCGCATCTGCCTGCGTTGCAGGCGATCGGGGCGCGGCATTTCCACATGGGGCCGCTGGGATCGGCGGCGGTGATCAAGGTGATCACCAATATGCTGGCCTTCATCCATCTGCTGGCCGATGGCGAGGCGATGATGCTGGCCAAGCGCGGCGGGCTGGACATGGCGACGGCGTGGCAGGCGATCCGCGCGTCCTCCGGCAACAGTTTCGTGCATGAGACGGAGGGGCAGCTGATCCTGAACGGCAGCTATGACATCGGTTTCACCATGGATCTGGCGCTGAAGGATCTGGGCTTTGCCATGGGGTTCGGAAAGGAATTCGGCGTGCCGCTGGATCTGGCGTCGCTGGCGGCGCAGAGCTTTCTGAAGGGCAAGGCGGCCTATGGCGGGGGGGCGCAATCGACGCAGATCGTGAAGCTGCTGGAAGATCTGCTGAACACCGATCTGCGGGCCGAGGGGTTTCCGGCGCGGCTGGAATAGCGCGGGGCGCAAGGCCCCCTCACCCCGACCCTCTCCCCCGGGGGGAGAGGGAGGTGCGCCGGGCGGGCTGGCGTCAGATCAGGTTGACCAGCCGGGCTGCTTCGGCGCGGATGTCGGCCAGCAGGGTGCGATCCTCGCCCGGATAGAAGCGGGCGCGGGTGGCGGTCGGCATCGGCGCCGGGTTTTCGATCAGGACGCGTGGGCCGACCTTGCCGGTTTCGGCCTGCCAGCTGCGCGCCAGCGCGATCTGCGCGGCCTTGCTGGCGCCATAAGCGCTGAAATACATCTCGCCGCCGCGCGGATCGTCCAGAAACAGCGCGGTGGCCTGGTCTGCGGCCTGCAACAGCGGCTCGACCATCGGGATCAGGATGCCGGTGGCGCGGGCGTTGATCGACAGCGACTTGTCCCAGTCCTTCTTGTCGAGGAAGGGCGCGGGGGTCAGCGGGGCGGCGTGGATCGCGGCGTGGACCCAGAGATCCAGCTTGCCCCAGCGGTCATGAATCGAGCGGCACAGATGCGCCATCGCGTCGTCATTGGTGATGTCCATCGGGGCCAGCGTCAGCTCGCCCGCGCCGGGCTGGCGCTTGGCTTTCACCCGGTCGTCCAGCTCTTCCAGCCCGCCCACGGTGCGGGCCAGCGCCACGACATGCCAGCCACGGCTGGCAAGCTCTTCGGCCATGGCGGAACCGAGGCCGCGCGAGGCGCCGGTGACAAGGGCGATGCGGTGGGACATGGATTTTCCTCTGGCCGGGGGCAGGCGGTGAAGCCGGGGGTTTCACACCCCCGGACCCCCGTGGGATATTTGAGCCAAGCTGAAAGGGCAAGGGAGGCGATGCGTCGCACCCTTTGCCCTTCATCCTGGCCGAAATACTCCGGGGGTGAGCGCCGCAGGCGCGAGGGGGCGGCGCCCCCTTATTCGGCGGCTTTCATCTCGAAACCCTCGGCGATCTTGTCCGAAGGGGTGATCGGGTATTCGCCCGAGAAGCAGGCATCGCAGAATTTCGGCGCCTTGGGGTCGCGGCCCGCCTCGACGCCCGCAGCGCGGTAGAGCCCGTCGAGCGAGATGAATTTCAGGCTGTCCACCCCGATCCAGTCGCGCATCTCGTCCTCGGTCATCGTCGCGGCGAGGAGTTTCGACCGTTCTGGCGTGTCCACCCCGTAGAAGCAGGGCCAGGCGGTGGGGGGCGAGGCGATGCGGAAGTGGACCTCGGCGGCGCCGGCTTCGAGGATCATGTCCTTGATCTTGCGCGAGGTGGTGCCGCGCACGACCGAATCGTCCACCAGGATCACCCGCTTGCCCTTGATCAGCGCGCGGTTGACGTTCAGCTTCAGCCGCACGCCCATGTTGCGGATGCTTTCGGTCGGCTCGATGAAGGTGCGGCCCATATACTGGTTGCGGATGATGCCCATCGCATAGGGGATGCCGGATTCCTGGCTGAAGCCGATGGCGGCGGGGGTGCCGCTGTCGGGCACCGGGCAGACCAGATCGGCATCGACCGGGCTTTCCTTGGCCAGTTCCACCCCGATCTGGCGGCGGGTTTCATAGACCGAGCGCCCGCCAAGGATGCTGTCGGGGCGCGAGAAATAGACCTGTTCGAAGATGCAGAAGCGCGAGGGTGCCGGGGTGAAGGGGCGGGTGCTGAGCACCTTGTTGCCTTCGATCACCACCATTTCGCCCGGCTCGATCTCGCGCACGAATTCGGCGCCGATGATGTCGAGCCCGCAGGTTTCGGAGCTGAGCGCCCAGCCGCTGTCGCCGACGCGGCCCAGCACCAGCGGGCGCACGCCATGGGCATCGCGCACGCCGATCAGCTTGGTGCGCGTCATCGCAACCACCGAGAAGGCGCCTTCGACGCGGCGCAGCGCGTCCTTGATGCGTTCGGAGATATTGGTCTGGATCGAGCGCGCCATCAGGTGGATGATGCATTCGCTGTCCGACGAGGACTGGAAGATCGAGCCGCGCTCGATCAGTTCCTTGCGCAGGGCGGCGGCATTGGTGAGGTTGCCGTTATGGGCGATGGCGGCGCCACCCATGGAAAACTCGCCAAAGAACGGCTGCACGTCGCGGATGGCGGTGGCGCCTTTCGACCCGGCGGTGGAATAGCGCACATGGCCGATCGCCAGTTCACCCGGCAGGGTGGACATCACGTCGGCCTTGGTGAAGTTGTCGCGCACATAGCCGAAGCGACGGGCCGAGTTGAACCCTTGCACCGGGTCATAGCTGACGATGCCGCCAGCCTCTTGGCCGCGATGCTGCAGGGCGTGCAGGCCGAGGGCGACGAAATTGGCGGCATCGGCGACGCCGATCACGCCGAAGACGCCGCATTCCTCCTTCAGCTTGTCGCCATCGTCGAAGGCGTCAAAGGGGGTGCCGAGTTGGGCGCGCATAGGCTCACTCCGAATCCGAAGGGGGGCTTTCGCCCCCCATGTAATGGCTTGATGACGGAGTGTCACGCCCCGAAGGGCACCTCGCGCTTAGTTGTTTGCTGCGGGTGCAGCATTTTCGGCCGGGGCGGCGCAGACGGCGACGAGGCCTTCGTATTTTGCCACGATCCAGCCCGGCGCGTCAGACGGGAGTTGTTCGTCCAGATTGCCCTGAAAGGTTGCAAACACCTTGGCCGAGCGCGAATTGTCCACCATGGGGATGGTATCGGCCGCGACGGCGCGGTCGTAGACGATGAAGGCCACCGCCACCAGCACCACGCCGCGCACCACGCCGAACAGGAAGCCGAGCGCCTGATCGAGGCCGCCGAGGATCGACTGGTTGACCCAGGTGGAGAGCAGCGGGGTGAACAGGGCGGCAATCACCAGACAGATGGCGAACACGGCGGCGAAGGCGGCAATCAGCGACAATTCGCAGCTGGTGCCGATGAAATCGCCCACGACCGGCAATTCGCGGATCAGCGGCTGCGCCTGTGCGGCAAAGGCATAGGCGGCGACTGCGGCGAGAATCCAGCCAAGGATCGCCATGCTTTCGCGCACCAGTCCGCGCGAATAGGCGAGGATCGCCGACAGCACGATGACACCGGCCACCACGCCGTCAATGATGGTGAAACCTTCCATACCCAATCCCTCCCGGGGCTTATCCTGCCCCGAACATTTCCCCGACAAAGGCCGTCAGATCGGCCATCTGGCGCAGGCGCATCCCTTCTGCCTGCCCGGTTTTCGACCGCGCAGGCAATGTTGCCTGTGAAAAACCAAGTTTCGCCGCCTCTTTCAACCTGTTTTCGGTCTGACCGACGGGCCGCAGTGCGCCAGAGAGGGAGATTTCACCGAAAAGCACCATGTCGGGCGGAATTGCCACATCTTCGCGCGCGCTGAGCAGGGCTGCGGCGACGGCAAGATCGGCGGCGGGCTCGGACACCCGCATCCCACCTGCGACATTGAGGAACACATCCAGCCCGGTGAACGGGATGCCGCAACGCGCCTCCAGCACCGCGAGGATGGTGGAGAGGCGACCGGAATCCAGCCCGACCACCGTGCGGCGCGGCGTGCCAAGATTGGAGGGGGCGACCAGCGCCTGAATCTCGGTCAGCACCGGGCGGGTGCCTTCGATCCCGGCAAAGACGGCAGAGCCGGGGGTGGCGGCCTCGCGGTCCGACAGGAACAGGGCAGAGGGGTTGAGCACCTCGGCCAGCCCGTCGCCGGTCATCTCGAACACGCCGATCTCGTCTGCCGGGCCGAAGCGGTTTTTCACCGCGCGCAGGATGCGGAACTGGTGGCCGCGTTCGCCTTCGAAATAGAGCACGGTATCGACCATGTGTTCCAGCACGCGGGGGCCGGCAATGGCGCCCTCTTTCGTCACATGGCCGACGATCACCACCGCCACGCCCTTGCGCTTGGCGAAGGTCACCAGCTCATGCGCGGCGGCGCGCACCTGACTGACCGAGCCGGGGGCGGCCTCGACCGTATCCAGCCACATGGTTTGAATCGAGTCGATCACCACCAGATCGGGGCGTTCGGCGTCCAGCGTGGTGAGGATGTCGCGCAGCGAGGTTTCGGCGCCCAGCGCCACCGGCGCCTGCGACAGGCCAAGGCGTTGGGCGCGCATCCGCACCTGCGCCGGGGCCTCTTCGCCCGAGATATACATACATTTCAGCCCCTTCGCGGCGAAACTTGCCGTGGCTTGCAGCAAAAGTGTCGATTTGCCGATGCCGGGATCGCCGCCCACCAGAATGGCCGAGGCGGCGACCAGACCGCCGCCCAGCACCCGGTCCAGCTCGCCGATGCCCGAGGAGGCGCGGGGCGGCGGCGCCTCTTCGGTGGCCAGATCGCTGAGCGGGATGGTGCGGCCCTTGGATTTCAGCGCCTTGGGCCCGGCAGACAGCGGCGCCTCTTCGATGATCGAATTCCACGCACCGCAAGCCTCGCATTTGCCCGCCCATTTCGGATAGGCCGCGCCGCAGGCGGAACAGGTGAAGGTGTTGGGGGCCTTTGCCATCAGCGCCACGCTTCCATCGTCAGGGCCAGCGAGCGGGCGCGGGCGTCGAAATCATAGATGTCGGTGACCAGCATCACCTCGTCGGCCTGCGTGCGGGTAACGATGGCTTGCAGCGCCGCGCGCACCTGCGCCGGGTCGCCGACCGCATGGCAGCCCAGCATGTGCATGACATGGTTGCGTTCGCGTGGGGTCCACAGCGCCTCGATGTCGGGGACGGGGGGCAGGCTGTAGCCCCGCGCGTTGCGGATCAGGCCGAGGAAGCTTTGCTGGGCGGTGGTGAACAGGTGGCGGGCCTCAGCCTCGGTTTCGGCGCAGACGGTGTTGACGCAGACCAGAGCATGGGGTTCGCGCAGCGCCGCCGAGGGGCGGAAGTTGGCGCGGTAAAGGTGCAGCGCCTCGTCCAGATAATCGGGGGCGAAATGCGCGGCAAAGCCATAGGGCAGGCCCAGTTGCGCCGCCAGCAGCGCACCGAATTGCGACGAGCCGAGAATCCAGAAGGCCACATCGGTGCCCGGCGCGGGCACGGCGCGGATGCGCGGGGTGCCGTCTTCGGCGGCGAAATAGCCCATCAGTTCCACCACATCCTGTGGAAAGCGGTCGGATGCGGCGGGGTGTTGGCGCAGGGCGCGCAGGGTGGCCTGATCGGTGCCGGGGGCGCGGCCAAGGCCAAGGTCGATGCGGCCCGGATGCAGTTGCGCCAGCGTGCCGAACTGTTCGGCAACGATCAGCGGCGCGTGGTTGGGCAGCATCACCCCGCCCGCGCCGACGCGGATGGTGGTGGTGCCCGCCGCCACATGCGCCAGCACCACCGGCGTGGCTGCCGAGCCGATGCCCACCATGTTGTGATGTTCGGCCACCCAGTAGCGGGTGAAGCCAAGCCCTTCGGCATGGGCGGCAATGGCGCGGGCGTTCAGCAACGCCTGACGCGGCCCGCCTGCCTCGGTGACGCGGACGAGATCGAGCAGGGACAGCGGAGGGAATTTCATGCGTTACGGCCCAGATAGAGGGAAGCGAGGATGCAGGCGGTGAAAAGGTACATCCCCCATGCCACCTCGACATGGGCAAGGCCCACGCCTTTCACAACCACGATATAGAGCGCGATCAGGAAAACATCGGCCATCGCCAGCTTGCCGATCCAGCGCAGCGCCGGTTCCGCCTCGGGCGCCAGCAGGCCGAAATCGCGCAGCGCCCGGCCCAGCACCTTCAGCAGCGGCGCGAAGATCGCGCAGAAGGTGACGACCAGCGCCAGCACCGCATCGGTGCCCCACAACGCTTGCAGGCCGGAGATGACCGAGATTTCCGACAGGCCGAACAGCGGCAGCAGCCCGGCGCGCAGCAGCGGCGCGAACCAGGCGATGGGGAACAGGATCAGCAGGGCAAGATTGGCGGCGCGCGACATTGGCCCTTGGTGCCGTGCGCCTGCAGCAAGGTCAATGCGGGAAAAGCGGCTTAATGCAGCCCGTCGGCCTTGGTTGCGGGCTTGGGCAGGGAAACCACATTCGGTTCGCGCGGTTCGTCGAAATCATAGCCGAGGCCGGGCAGGATTTCGCGCAGATCGGCCTCCAGCCGGCGGATCTGGTCGTGGTTGCGGCGCTCTTCGGCCTCCACATCCTGCAGCCAGCGGCGCAGTTCGTCGCAGGTCATCCGGGCCAGCTTGATCCGTTCGGCCAGCAGATCGGCATCGGCCTGCCGCGCGGTCAGGAAGGCGCGGGCGCGGCCCACCTTTTCGTCAGAATAGGCGCGGGCCAGATCGCGTGACTGAAAGCTCATCTGCGCGGCGAGCTCCAGCAGTTCCGGCTCCATCTGGCTGAGATCGGGGTGTTTGCGCAGCAGTTCCATCCGCTGGCGCATCGCCTCGAACTCGCCCGACAGGCTGAACACCCCGGTCCGGTCGGCGGCATGGGCCAGCGAGTAGGCGCGCTTCACATCCTCCATATTGATCTGGAAGGCGCGGTGGGTGCGTTCCAGCCGGGCCATACGGGCATTGGCGGGCAGGAAGACGCAGATGCACAGCATCAGCGCCGTCAGCGCCAGTTGCACCCACATTCCGGCATCGGCGACCGGCATATCGCCCCAGCGCAGCGTCAGATCGGGCCAAGGCGTCTGCCCGAGGGCGGCCAGAAGCGAGGTCAGACACAGAAAGCCGGTCAGCCCGATGACCATGACAAAGGCCACGGATTGCGCGACAGATTGCAATTGTCGGATAAGAAAATGCTGCCGTTCAAACATGATAACCCCCGCACCGCCCCTCCATTGTCCTACGGCATCGTTAAAAGGCAACATAATTTTGCCGCAATTGCCGGAACGGCGCAGACTGGTGGTCTGCGCTGCAGGGTTGTTGCGAGGCGGGAAACAATGCGCGGCGCGGTGCCGAAAAGTTCAGCGCAGCGATTCGATGGGGCCTTCGGCGCGGCCATGGATGAATTGCTGCACATAGGGGTCGGGCGTCGCGTCCATCTCGCTCACTGGCCCGGTCCAGCGCACCTTGCCGCCGTGGATCATCGCCACATTGTCGGCAATCGCCCGCACGGAAGACATGTCATGGGTGATGGTCATGGCGGTGGCGCCCATTTCCACCACGATTTCGCGGATCAGGTCGTTGATGACGCCCGACATGATCGGGTCGAGCCCGGTGGTCGGCTCGTCGAAGAAGATGATTTCCGGCCCGGCGGCGATGGCGCGGGCGAGGCTGACGCGCTTTTGCATGCCGCCCGACAGTTCGGCGGGATAGAGATCGGCCACCTGCGGGCCAAGGCCGACGCGGCGCAGCTTTTCCAGCGCGATTTCGCGCGCTTCGGCCTTGGGGCGCTTTTGCGCGCCGCGTTGCAGGCGGAAGGCGACGTTTTCCCACACGCGCATCGAATCGAACAATGCGCCGCCCTGAAACAGCATCCCGAAGCGGGCGAGAAAGGCATCGCGGTCGGCTTTGGTCACATCGGCACCCTCCAGCGTGATCGTGCCGCTGTCTGGCGTCACAAGGCCAAGGATACATTTCAGCAACACCGATTTGCCGGTGCCCGAGCCGCCGATGATCACCATCGAGCTGCCTTTGGGGATCGTCAGATCCACCCCGCGCAGCACATGGTTCGGACCGAAGGATTTGGTGACGCCGCGCAGCTCGATCATGAGAAGAACAGCTCCGTCAGCAGGTAGTTCGCGGCGAAGATCAGGACAGAGGCAGACACCACTGCCGATTTGGTGGCCTTGCCCACGCCCTGCGCGCCACGGCCCGAATTCATGCCGTGATAGCAGCCCATCAGCGCCACGAGGAAACCGAAGGCAGCCCCTTTCAGCAGGCCCGAGGTGATATCCCAGCTTTCCAGAAAATCGACGGTGTTCTTGATATAGGCGGCAGAGTTGAAGCCCAGCCGGTGCACGCCCACCGCCCAGCCGCCCATGATGCCGATGCTGTCGCCCACCGCCACCAGCACGGGCACGGCCAGCGTGGCGGCGACGACGCGGGGAACGGCAAGGTATTTCAGCGGGTGGGTGGACAGGGTGACCAACGCGTCGATCTGTTCCGTCACCTTCATTGTGCCGATTTCGGCGGCGATGGAGGAGGCCACGCGCGCGGCCACCATCAGCCCGCCCAGCACCGGCCCAAGCTCGCGCGCCATGCCGATGGCGACGATGGCGGGCACCACCGCCTCGGCGCTGAAACGCGCGCCGCCGGCATAGATCTGCAGCGCCAGCGCGCCGCCGGTGAACAGCGCGGTCAAGCCGACGACGGGCAGCGAGAACCAGCCGATCTGCATCAGCGCGTGCAGAAACTCGCGCGGGTAGAACGGCGGGCGGAAGACATGGCTGATCACCTGCCCGGCGAAGATCGCAATCTCGCCCAGCATCGCCAGAAAGCCCAGCGTCATGCGACCGATGGCCGCGACGGGGGAAAGCAGGATCACATCTGCCCTCGTGTCGTGGCGGAAACGTAGCGGCGGGCGTAGCGATGGCCCAGCGAGGTCAGCACCTCGTAGCCGATGGTGCCCGCGACATCCGCCAGATCATCCACCCCCTGCATCATGCCCAGCAGATCGAGGCTGCGCGGCACGTCGCGCAGGTGGCTGACATCGACGGTGATCAGATCCATCGACACGCGGCCGACGATGGGGCAGGGCGTCTCGCCATCCCACAACAGAGCGGCGTTGGAATAGCGCCGGGTCAGCCCGTCGGCATAGCCCGCCGCGACCGTGGCGATCAGCGAGGGCTGTTCGGCCACCCAGCCGCAGGAATAGCCGACGATCTCGCCGGGGGCGACCTCGCGGATCTGGATCACCGGCAGCGACAGGCCCACCACAGGGCGCGCATCGACGAAGGGGCGCCCGCCATACAGGCCGACGCCGGGGCGGGTCAGTTCAAAATGATATTCCGGGCCCAGCAGGATGCCGCCGGTGGCGGCAAAGCTGCGCGGCACGCCGATGCCGTCGGTCATCGCATGGAACTCGGCCAGTTGCGCCTCGTTCATCGGGTGGCCGGGCTCGTCAGAGCAGGCAAGGTGGCTCATCACCAGTTCGGGATTGGCGTCCAGCATCAGAGAGGCCAGCGCCTCCCATTCTTCGGCTTCCAGCCCCAGCCGGTTCATGCCGGTGTCCAACTGGATGCCGAACGGGTGGCCGGGCAGCGATTCCAGATGGCGGGTGATCTGATCGACCGAATTGAGCATCGGCGTCAGATCCAGATCGTGGATCATCTCGGTGTCGCCCGCCATGTGGCCGGACAGCACGTTGATCTGCGGCCCCGGGCCAAGCGCCTGCCGCACGGCGGCGCCTTCCTCGGCCACCGCCACGAAGAACCGCCGCGCCCCGGCCTCGGCCAGCGCGCGCACGACACGTTTCGCGCCGAGCCCATAGGCGTCAGCCTTGACCACGGCAGCGGTTTGCGTGGTCGGATCGCTCATCCTGTCCAGCGCGCGCCAGTTGGCGGCGATGGCGTCGAGATCAATGGTAAGGGTCGATGTTGCCATGCAGCGGTTTTGACAGGGCGGGCGGCAAGGTCAAGGGGAAATGCGGCGCTGCGGCGCCCGCTCGCACAGATGTGGCCGGGGCGTGGCGCCTTGCGGCAGCCGGACCAGAGAGAAACCGCCTGTGTTTCACCCTGGCCCAAATACTCAAACTTTCGCGCTCTCCGCCAGATAGCTGCGCAGGGTGGTCTCGGTCCCCTGTGCCCAGAGGCTGAACAGCCAATGGGCGAAATCGGCGGCGAAGCCCGGATGATCGGCCAGTTCGCCATAGATCTGGCGCTGGCCCAGCCAGACCTGCGGG
Source organism: Gemmobacter aquatilis (assembly GCF_900110025.1). Classification (GTDB taxonomy): domain Bacteria; phylum Pseudomonadota; class Alphaproteobacteria; order Rhodobacterales; family Rhodobacteraceae; genus Gemmobacter; species Gemmobacter aquatilis. Next base: position 238,767 of record NZ_FOCE01000004.1, read on the forward strand.
TCTGACCGCGCGGCGCGGGCCAGCGCCTGCAACGCATCCCAGTTCGGGTCGTTGGGGGCGATCAAGGTGCCGCTGTCGCTGGTCCCTGCGCAATAGCGGCACCAAATGGCCGAGACCAATGCCAAGCCGCGCGCACCACGCCCTGCCGCCAGCGCATCGCGCACCGAGGGCACGATGAATTTCGGCTGGCGGTTCGAGCCGTCAAGGCACAGCCGCCGCTCGGTATCCGCCACTTCGGGGTTGGAAAAGCGGCTGCGGATCAGGTCGTAATAGGCGGCGATGTCGGTCTCGGGCACCGGGGGGACATAGGGGATGATCTCTTCCCGCTCTACCTTGTCGAGCAGGGCCGAGATCAGCGGATGGGCCATCGCCTCGTGCACATATTCGATATCCATCAGCCCGCCGGGATAGGCGATGATCGCATGGCCGCCGTTCAGGATGCGCAGCTTCATCAGTTCATAGGCATGGACATGCGGGGTGAAGGTGACGCCGACTTGTTCCAGCGGGGGGCGGCCTGCGGGGAAGTAGTCTTCCAGAACCCATTGGCGGAACGGTTCGCAGGTGACGGGCACCGGATCATCCAACCCGAACTCCGCCGCCATGGCGCGTTCGCGCGGGCCGGTGGCGGGGGTGATGCGGTCCACCATGCCATTGGGGAAGGCGACATGGGTTTCGACCCAATCGGCCAGCGCGGGGTCGATCAGCCGGGCGAGGCCTGCCACGGCGGCGCGGGTCACATGGCCGTTGCCGGGCAGGTTGTCGCAGCTCATCACGGTGAAGGGGGCGATGCCTGCAGCACGGCGGGCGCGCAGGGCGGCGAGGATCGCGCCGAAGGCGGTGCCGGGCTGATCAGGCGCCGCCGCATCGGCGCGGATCTCCGGCGCGTCGGGGTCGAAGGCGCCGGTGGCGGCGTTGATGAAATAGCCGCCCTCGGTCACTGTCAGCGAGACGATGCGGATGCCCGGGTCGGCCATCGCGGCGATCAGGCTGGCATTGCCGGGTTCCACGGGAAGGAAATCCAGCATGGCGCCGATGCGGCGGCAGGTGATCCCTGCCGGGTCCAGTTCGATCACGGTGGACAGGCAATCCTGCGCCTTCAGCGCGTCGCGCATCCGCGCATCGCCCTCGCGCACCCCGGCGCCGAGGATCGCCCAATCCTGCGCCACACCCAGCGCGAACAGGTCATCAAGGTAAACCGCCATATGCGCGCGGTGGAAATTGCCCAGGCCGATATGCACGATGCCGGGGCGCAGCGCGCTGCGGTCATAGGCGGGAAGGTGAACGCTGGCTGTCATGGTCAGGCCATCCAATTGCCGCCATCGACCCCGAAGGTCTGGGCGCAGATGTAATTCGCCTCGTCGGTGGCCAGAAAGATCGCCATGCCGACAAGATCTTGCGCGGTGCCCATGCGGCCATAGGGCACGCTGTCACCGACGATGCGCTTCTTTTCGCCCGGCGCGCGGCCCTCATACTTAGCGAACAGGCTGTCCACATGATCCCAGTGTTCGCCATCCACCACGCCGGGGGCGATGGCGTTGACGTTGATGCGATGGGGGATGAGGTTGAGCCCGGCGCTTTGGGTGAGCGAGATCACGGCGGCTTTCGAGGCGCAGTAGACCGCGACAAGGCTTTCACCGCGCCGCCCGGCCTGAGAGGCCATGTTGATGATCCGCCCGCCTTCGCCGCGCGCGATCATGTGCTTCGCCGCCGCCTGCATGCAGAACAGCGTGCCCGCCACATTCACCGCAAAGATGCGGTCGTAATCGGCGCGGGTGATCTCGGTCAGCGGGCCAGCGGTGAACAGCGCGGCATTGTTGATGAGGATGTCGAGCTTGCCCATCTGTGCGATGGCCTGCGCGAAACCCGCCTCGATGCTGGCCTGATCGCCGATGTCCATCTGCACGGCCAGCGCCTGCGGGCCAAGGTCGGCGGCGGCCTGCGCCACCGCATCGGCGTTGATGTCGGCCAAGGCCACGGTGGCACCCTCGGCGATATAGGCGCGGGCGAATTCCAGCCCGATGCCGCGTGCGGCGCCGGTGATCAGCGCCGTCTTGCCCCGAAGTCTCATGCCAGTGCCTTTCCGTCAGCGCCGAAGCGGTAAAGTTTGCCGGGTTGCGGTGCGAGGCTGACCGGATCGCCATGGCGCAGCATCCGTTCGCCCGAGACGCGCACCGTCAGATCGCCCACCCCGGCCACGTTCACCTTCAGGAAGGTGTCCGATCCCAGATGTTCGGCCAGACCGACGGTGCCCTGCCATGGCCCGCCTTCGACCACGTCGATATGTTCGGGGCGCACGCCCAGCGTGGTGCAGCCCTGTTGCGCGGCCTCGGCCCCGGTGATGAAATTCATCTTCGGGCTGCCGATGAAGCCTGCGACGAACAGGTTGGCAGGATGGCGATACAGCTCCATCGGGCTGCCGACCTGCTCGATCCGGCCTGCCTGAAGGACGACGATCTTGTCGGCCATGGTCATGGCCTCTACCTGATCATGGGTGACATAGATCATCGTGGTCTTCAGCGTCTGGTGCAGTTCGCTGATTTCCTGCCGCATCGACACGCGCAACGAGGCGTCGAGGTTCGAGAGCGGTTCATCGAACAGGAAGGCTGCCGGTTCGCGCACAATGGCGCGGCCAATGGCGACGCGCTGGCGCTGGCCGCCGGACAACTGGCCGGGGCGGCGATCCAGATAGCTGGTCAGGTTCAGCACCTTTGCCGCCGCTTCGACCTTCTGCGCCTGAATTTCGGGCGAGAGGCCGGCCATTTTCAGCGGAAAGGCGATGTTCTTGCGCACCGACATATGGGGGTAGAGCGCGTAGCTTTGGAACACCATTGCCAGGCCGCGTTTCGCGGGCGGCAGGTCGGTCGCCTCGGTGCCGTCGATGGCGATCTTGCCCGACGAGGTATCTTCCAGCCCGGCGATCAGCCGCAGCAGGGTGGATTTGCCGCAGCCGGAAGGGCCGACGAAGACCACGAACTCGCCGTCTTCGATGCGCAGGTCCAGTGGCGGGATGACGGTTACATCACCGAAGGATTTCGTGACGGAGGAAAGGGTTATCTGTCCCATGGGGTCCTCATTTCACCGCGCCGAAGGTCAGGCCGCGGACAAGTTGCTTCTGGCTGAACCAGCCAAGGATCAGGATCGGGGCAATCGCCATGGTGCTGGCCGCCGAGAGTTTGGCGTAGAACAGGCCCTCGGGGCTGGAATAGCTGGCGATGAACTGCGTGAGCGGGGCCGCGCTGGAGGTGGTGAGCTGCAGCGTCCAGAACGCCTCGTTCCACGCAAGGATGACGTTGAGCAGCACGGTGGAGGCGATGCCGGGCACGGCCATCGGCGTCAGCACATGCAGGATTTCAGCCCGCAGGTTGGCGCCATCCATCCGCGCCGCCTCGAGGATCTCGCCGGGGATTTCCTTGAAGTAGGTATACAGCATCCAGATGACGATCGGCAGATTGATCAGTGTCAGCACCACGACCAGACCGATGCGGGTATCGAGCAGGCCGAAATCGCGGAACATCAGATACATCGGCACCAGCACGCCCACCGCGGGCATCATCTTGGTGGACAGCATCCACATCAGCAGGTCTTTCGTGCGCTTGCCCGGCACGAAGGCCATCGACCAGGCGGCGGGAATGGCGATCACCAGCGCCAGCAGGGTGGAGCCCAGCGACAGGATGACCGAATTCATGAAGTGCAGGAAGTAGTTGGAGCGTTCCTGCACCTCGTGATAGCTGGCCAGCGTCCAGTCGGAGGTCAGCACGGCCAGCGGCGTCTTGATCGCATCGCCTTCGGATTTGAAGCCGAGGATGATGATCCACAGGATCGGGAAGAAGATCAGCAGGCCGATGGTCCATGCGGCGACGGTGACGACGGCGGTGCGGGTTTGGGTGGTCTTGCGCGCCATGGCTCAGGTCTCCAGGTTCTTGCCGATCATCCGCATCAGGAAGACCGCAACGATATTGGCGAGGATGACCGCGATGATCCCCCCGGCGGAGCCGCCGCCCACGTCGTAGTTCAGCAGCGACTGGGCATAGACGAGGTAGGGGATATTGGTCGAAGCCGTGCCGGGGCCGCCATTGGTGGTGACAAGGATTTCGGCGAAGACCGACAGCAGGAAGATCGTCTGGATCAGGATCACCACGGTGATCGAGCGCGTCAGATGCGGCACGGTGAGGTAGATGAAGCGGTTCATCCAGCTTGCGCCATCCATTTCCGCCGCCTCCATCTGTTCCTGATCCAGCGATTGCAGCGCGGTCAGCAGGATCAGGGTGGAGAAGGGCAGCCAGCTCCACGCGACGATCAGGATGATCGAGGCGAGCGGGGCATGGGCCAGAAAATCGAAGGGCTGAAAGCCGAAGGTCTTGGCGATATGGGCGAACATGCCGTTGACCGGGTTCATGAACATGTTCTTCCAGACCAGCGCCGAAACGGTGGGCATCACGAAGAACGGCGCGATCACCATGATCCGCACGATGCCCTGGCCCTTGAACGGCTGATCCAGCAGCAGGGCCAGTGCGACGCCGCCGAAGATGGTGATGACCAGCACCCCGCCCACCAGCAGCAGCGTGTTCACCAGCGCATCCATGAAGGCGGAATTGCTGAGGAAGTAGTAGTAGTTGTCGAAGCCCGTGAAACTTTCCATGCCGGGCATCAGCAGGTTGTAGCGCAGGAAGCTGAAATAGACGGTCATCGCCAGCGGCACGATCATCCACAGGAAAAGGAGGATGACGGCGGGAGAGACCATGAGGCGCGCAGCCGTCCGCGAATGTTCGGTTGCCATGGCGTTTCCTGAATTCTGGAGGGGGGGAAAGGGTGCGGGGCCGGAGAGAGGCCGGCCCCGCCTTGGGAGGACCGATTACTTGATGTAACCGCTCCGGGTCATTTCGGTGGTGGTGATTTCCTGCGCCTTGGCAAGCGCCTCTTCCGCCGAGATGCTGCCTGCGAGGGCGGCCGAGAACTGCTGGCCGACGGCGGTGCCGATGCCCTGGAATTCCGGGATCGCCACGAATTGCACGCCGACATAGGGCACTTCATCCACGGTGGGTTTGGTCGGGTCTGCCGCGTTGATGCTGTCCAGCGTCATCTTGGCGAAGGGGACTTTCTGGTATTCCGGGTTCGCATACAGCGAGGTGCGGGTGCCCGGCGGCACGTTGGCCCAGCCTTCTTTCGAGGCGACCAGTTCCAGATACTCTTTCGAGGTTGCCCAGGCGACGAAGGTTTTCGCGGCGTCGATCTTCTGGCTGCCGGCCGGGATGCCGAGGTTCCACGCCCAGAGCCAGTTGCCGCGCTTGCCCTTGCCGGTATCGGGGGCCAGCGCGAAGCCGACCTTGTCGGCCACGGTCGATTCCTTCGGGTTGGTCACGAAAGAGGCGGCCACGGTCGCGTCGATCCACATGCCGCATTTGCCCTGCTGGAACAGCGCGAGGTTTTCGTTGAAGCCGTTGTTCGAGGCGCCGGGCGGGCCGTAGTCGTTCATCAGCGCCAGATAATCGGTGAGGGTGGCTTTCCACGCTTCGCCATCGAACTGGGGTTTCCAGTCCATGTCGAACCATTTGGCGCCATAGCTGTTGGACATGGCGGTCAGGAAGGCCATGTTCTCGCCCCAGCCGGCCTTGCCGCGCAGGCAGATGCCGTAGACTTCGGCACCCTTGTCGGTCATCGCAGCGGCGGCTTTCTTGATGTCGTCCCAGGTGGGGGCTTCGGGCATGGTGAGGCCCGCTTTCTCCATCAGGTCGGTGCGATACATCACCATCGAGCTTTCGCCGTAGAAGGGGGCGGCCACCAGATTGCCGTCCACCGTCAGGCCGCCACGGATCGCGGGCAGCAGGTCGTCCACGTCATATTCGGCGGGCAGGTCGTTCAGCGATACCAGCCAGCCTTGCTTTCCCCAGATCGGCGCCTCGTAGGTGCCGATGGTCATCACGTCGAATTGGCCGCCCTTGGTGGCGATATCGGTGGTCACCTTCTGGCGCAGGACGTTTTCTTCCAGCGCCACCCAATCGACCTTGATGTCGGGATGCTTGGCATAGAAGTCGTCCATCAGGCTTTGCATGCGGATCATGTCGCCGTTGTTCACGGTGGCCACGGTGATGGTGGTTTCGGCCTGCGCAGCCCCCGCAAGGGCAAGCGCAACCGACGCGCCAAGAAGCGCGCGAATGGTCAGTTTCATCAGTATCCTCCCTGAATGCAGATGAGCAAATCATCGCATGTTGGGTAAATGCTCACATCAGGCCCCCAGTCGTCAAGCCCCCTCTTCCGCCGCAGATGCGAAGGTCAGGTGCGGGCCAGAAGTGCCGTTGCCGTGGCGTCGTCGGTGATCAAGCCATTGAGGATACGGGATTTCAGCGCGCCAAAGATCGCGGAAACCTTGGATGCGCCTGCGGCAATGCCGATGGCGGGCCGGTCCAGCCCCGGTTCCACGCGCACGCCGCCGGTACGGTCATTGGTGCCCAGATCGAGATAACGGCCCTGCGAATCGAAGACCCAGCCGGCGATTTCGCCCGCCGCACCGGCGGCCTGCATCTGTGCCAGCTCTGCCGCGCTGACGAAACCATCGGCCAGCAGCGGGGCATCCGCCCCCATCTGGCCCACCCCGACAAACAGCACATCCACCGCCCGTGCCAGTTCCAGCACGCGCTGTACGGGGGCAAGGGCATGGAAGGCCGCGCGTTCCTGCGGGGTGGGCGAGATCACAGGAACCAGCATCGGGTAATGCGGGGCGCGTACCTTGTCGGCGATGCGCATCACAACGTCAAAGAAGCTGGCCGAACCATCGGGGGCGATATTGCCGATCAGCGAGACCAGCCGGTGCTGCGGCGCCTCGGCCGGGCCCATCGCATCCACCAGCCCGCGCAGCGCCCGTCCGGTGCCCAGCCCGATGACCATGGGGTCGGGCATCCGCAGGAACCGCTCCAGCTCGGCGGCGGCGGCGGGGGCGATGGCGCGCACCGGATCGGAGCCAGCGCCAAGGCCGGGCACCACGCGGCAGCGGGTCAGCCCGAACCGGTCGCGCAGCGCCGCCTCCAGATCCATGCAGGCGCCGATTCGGTGGTTGAGCCGCACCTGAATCAGCCCTTCGGCCATGGCCCGGCTGACCAGCCGCTGCGCCCGCTGCCGACTGACGCCCAGTTCCGCCGCGATCTGATCCTGCGTCATGCCGCCGACATAATAGAGCCAGCCCGCGCGCGCGGCCTCGTCCTGCAGGGTGGGTTCAGGGTCAACTCGGCTCATGGTGGCCTCGGAAATCGGGATGAAGGGAGAGGAAGGATGAAAATGCGTCGAAATGGCGGGCGGGGCGGGCGTCCTCTGGCTCGGGTGGCTGCGGGCCTTGCATGTGGCTGCCGCCGGTGAAGCGCCAGACGGTCATGCCTGCGGCCAGCCCGGCGCGGATGCCGGTCAGGCTGTCTTCGATCACCAGACAGCGCGCCGGATCGGCGCCGCATCGGGCGGCGGCATGCAGGAACAGATCGGGCGCCGGTTTGCCCTGCGCCACCATCGAGGCGGTGAACAGCCGCGGCCCCACCAGATCGCCCAGGCCCGCCAGTGCCAGCGACTTCGCCGCCCGCGCCGGGCTGGAGGAGGTGGCGACGCAATGGGGCAGCGCCAGCCCGTCAATCGCGGCGCGCACCCCCGGCATGACCTGCAACTCGCGCTCGAACGCGGCGAACAGGCGGGCGCGGTAGCGGTCTTCGAAATCGGCGGGCAGATCCAGCGCGAATTCGCGCCGGATCGTCGCCATCACCGTGGGATAGCTGCGCCCAAGGAAGTGGCGCGCGACATAGGCCAGATCAATCGAGACCCCCAACTGCGCCAGTTCGGCGATCAGCATCCGGGCCGAAATGATCTCGCTGTCCAGCAACACGCCGTCACAGTCGAAGATCACCAGATCGAAGCTGGTCGGGGCAGCAGGCGGGGGCAGGGGCGCATGGGTCATGCTTTCCCTTTAGCGGCAGAGGCCGCCAGAAAACAACGGGGATCAGAAGCCCGGATCGTTGCTGCCGTCCTGCCAGGGCCGCACGAGGTTGCCAAAGCGGGTGAAGCGGCCCTCGAAGCTCAGTTCCACATGGCCGATCGGGCCGTGGCGCTGCTTGCCGATGATGACCTCGGCCTTGCCATGCACCTGTTCCATGACCGCCTGCCACTGCGCCATCTTTTCCAGCTCGTGATCGCCGGGCTTTTCGCGTTCCTTGTAGTATTCGTCGCGGTAGACGAACATCACCACGTCGGCGTCCTGTTCGATCGAGCCGGATTCGCGCAGGTCGGACAGTTGCGGGCGCTTGTCCTCGCGGCTTTCCACCGTCCGGCTGAGCTGTGACAGCGCAATGACCGGGATGTTGAGTTCCTTGGCAATGGCCTTCAGGCCCTGCGTGATCTCTGACACCTCTTGCACGCGGTTCATTTCGCCCCGCCCGGTGCCTTTGAGAAGCTGAAGATAGTCCACCATCAGCACATCCAGCCCGTGCGTGCGTTTCAGGCGGCGGGCGCGGGCGGCGACCTGGCTGATCGGCAGGGCGGGCGTGTCGTCGATATAGAGCGGGCAGGCCTCCAGCGATTTGGCGGCCTCGACGAAGCGGCGGAATTCGACCTCGGTCATGTCGCCGCGGCGGATCTGTTCCGACGGCACTTCGGAGGCTTCCGACAGGATCCGCGCCGCCAGTTGTTCGGCGCTCATCTCCAGGCTGAAGAAGCCGACCACGCCGCCTTCCACCGCCCCTTCATGCCCGTCATGGGTGCGGCCCCGGCGGTAGGCCTTGGCGACGTTGAAGGCGATGTTGGTCGCCAGCGAGGTTTTCCCCATCGACGGGCGCCCGGCGAGGATGATGAGGTCGGACGGGTGCAAGCCGCCCAGCTTCTTGTCGAGGTCGATCAGCCCGGTGGAAATGCCCGCAAGGCCACCGCCCCGCTGATAGGCGGCATTGGCGCTGTTCACCGCCTCGGTCACGGCTTTCAGGAAGGACTGGAAGCCGCGTTCGGCCACACCCTGTTCGCCCAGTTTGTAAAGCCGTTGTTCCGCCTCGGTGATCTGTTCGCGCGGTTCCGACGACACTTCGACCTTCGCGGCCTTGGCGGAAATGTCGCGCCCCAGCCCGATCAGCTCGCGCCGCACAGCGAGGTCATAGAGCATCTGCGCATAGTCGCGCGCCGCAAAGGCGGAAATTGCCGCCCCGGCCAGACGCACCAGATAGGCCGGGCCGCCCAATTCGCGCAGGCCGGGGTCGTCATCCAGAAAGGCCTTGAGCGTGACGGGCGAAGCGAGGGCGTTCTTCTGGATGCGGGCGGCGGCAATCTCGAAGATGCGCTGGTGGACGGGATCGAAGAAATGCTCGGCCTTCACCAGGGCGGCGATGCGGTCATAGACATCGTTATTGGTCAGGATCGCGCCCAGCAATTGCTGCTCGGCCTCGATGTTGTGGGGCAGTGCATCGGTTTCGCCGGTGGCGGGAAGATCGGTGCGGATTTTTGCGACTTCGTTCATGGCCTGCCTCGCCCCCATATTGTTGTTCTTAAGCCCGCGCGTGCCGCAATCGCAGCCGCGAAGCCCCGGGCTTTAGCCTGTCACACCGACCGGGGGCAACCGGGGTGCAAACCTGTGTGCCACCCTGTGGATAAGCTGGAGGCCCTAGCCGGGTTTGCGTAGCGCCGGGCCAAGCCTACCGCATGTTGTGGCGTCTGGCCGTAATCCTAGCATGATCCGCGATTCGGTGCAGGGATCATCCACAGGTTTCCCACAGGCTGATCCCCGGCAATGTCATGCTGCGTTGCGGCAACGGCGGCTTTCCGCCGTCGCCTGCCCGGATATCGGGATCAGCCCTTGCGGGCTGCCTGCCAGGCGCGGGGATCGTTCAGGAATTCTTCCACCCCTGCCAGCGTTTCCTCGTCAAACGCGCCCTGCGCGCGGGCCTCGGCCAGCACATCCCACCATGTGCACAGGTGGTGCAGCTTCACCCCATGCGCGGCCAGCCGGTCTTCGGTTTCGGGGAAGATGCCGTAGTAGAAGATCACCGCCGTATGGGCGCAGGTCGCGCCGGTTTCGCGGATCGCATCGACGAAGGACAGTTTCGATCCGCCATCGGTGGTCAGATCTTCGACCAGCAGCACGCGCTGGCCTTCGGACATCGCGCCTTCGATCCGGGCGTTGCGGCCATAGCCTTTCGGCTTCTTGCGCACATAGGTCATCGGCAGGGCCAGCCGTTCGGCGACCAGCGCGGCAAAGGGGATGCCTGCGGTTTCGCCCCCGGCGATATTGTCGAACGCCTCGAACCCGGCCTCGCGCATCACCGTCACCGACAGGAAATCCATCAGCGCCGAGCGGATGCGCGGATAGGAGATCAGCTTGCGGCAGTCGATATAGGTGGGCGAGGGCAGGCCAGAGGCCAGCGTGAAAGGCTCGCGCGCATTGAAATGCACGGCCTTGATTTCGAGCAGCGCCCGGGCGGTCAGCCGGGCGATTTCCTCTTTCGGGGGGAAGGCGGTCGGGATCATGGGCGCTCCATCATGTTCTGTCAGGCCGGGCACGAATTTTCTGCGAAAATTCGCAGGCAGGACATCTTCGCCGAAGATGCCCTGCCCGGGCGCCGGAGTCAGGCTTCGACGTGCCAGTGCAGCGGGAAGCCGGGGTTGAAAACGGTGACCGGGCCAGCCTCGGTCAGGATCTTGTCGGGATAGGCGTGGGGCGCCTCGTGTTTCACCAGCCGGAGGGTGGCCGCATTGGCGGGCAGGCGGTAGAAGGCCGGGCCGTTCAGCGATGTGAAAGCCTCCAGCCGGTCCAGCGCGGCCTCATCCTCGAACACCTGGGCCAGGATCGACATGGTGTTGGTGGCGGTGAAGCAACCGGCGCAACCGCAGGCATGCTCTTTCAGCGCATCGACATGCGGTGCGGAATCGGTGCCAAGGAAGAAGCAGGTTTCGCCCGAGGTGGCAGCGGCGCGCAGGGCCAGCCGGTGCTTTTCGCGCTTGGCCACCGGCAGGCAATAGTAATGCGGCTTGATCCCGCCCACGAGGATGTGGTTGCGGTTGATGACAAGGTGATGGGTGGTGATCGTGGCGCCCAGATCGGGGCCACCGGCGCGGGCATAGGCCACGCCTTCCTCGGTGGTGATATGTTCCATCACCACGCGCAGGCCGGGGGTGGCGCGGCGCAGCGGGTCCAGCACGGTGTCGATGAACACCGCCTCGCGGTCGAAGATGTCCACTTCCGCCGTCGTCACCTCGCCATGCACACACAGCGGCAGGCCGATTTCGGCCATCGTTTCCAGCACGGCGCGGACGTTTTCGAAGTTCCGCACGCCGCCATGGCTGTTGGTGGTGGCCCCGGCGGGGTAGAGCTTCACGGCCTTCACCAGCCCGCTGGCATGGGCGGCGCGCACATCCGCCGGGTCGGTTGCCTCGGTCAGATAGAGCGTCATCAGCGGCTCGAACGTGGCACCTTCGGGCAGGGCCGCAAGGATGCGGTCGCGGTAGGCGGCGGCCTGCGCGGCGGTGACCACCGGCGGCACGAGGTTCGGCATGATGATCGCCCGGGCGAAATGGCGGGCGGTTTCCGGCAGGACACCCTTGAGCATCGCGCCATCGCGCAGGTGCAGGTGCCAGTCGTCGGGGCGGCGGAGAGTGAGGCTCTGGGTCATGGTTTGCCCCTAGCGCAAGGGAGGCGCGGATTCCAGACGATTCCTTTGCGCGGGGCCGTGCGGGCCGTTGCCACCTTGACGCAAGCGCAAAGCGCGGGCTTTCTGGGCGAGCCCTTTGCAATGGAAGATACCGGTGAGATCAATCGTTTTCTGCGCTGTCGCGCTGCTTGTTCCTGCTGCTGTTCACGCGCAGGAGGTGGATTGCACCGCCCCGCAGGTGCAGATGGAAATGACCTATTGTGCGGAACAGGACTGGATCGCGGCGGATGCCGATCTGAACGATGCCTACAAGGCGGCGCGGCAGGCGATGCTGGATATTGATGCCAACCTGCCGCAGGATCAGCGGGGGGCTGCGGAGTACCTCAAACAGGCGCAGCGGGCCTGGATCGACTTTCGCGATGCGGCCTGCGCGGCAGAGGGCTATCAGATGCATGGCGGATCGGCCGAGCCGATGGTGATCTATGGCTGCCGCGCCCGGTTGACCGGGCAGCGGGCGCAGGATCTGTGGGTATTGGCCGCGTCGGAGTGAGCTTACTCCGCCGGGGGCGGGCTTTCGTCCGACCCTGCCTGGCCTTCCAGCTCTGCCAGCCTGCGGCGGAACCGCGGCGCGCTCAGACGGCGGTTGACCGAACGGCAGATCAGCAATTCGCGCGCCGTGTGGCCAGCTTGGCCGGCATGGGCCAGAATGGTTTTCAGATAAGGCCCGAAATTCCGCCGCCTGCGCCATAGCTGATTGAAGCGCGGTTTGGTCAACTGCCCCTCGCCCGCCAGATGGATGATCTCGGTCAGCACCCCCATGTTCGACAGCGCCTGTTCCACGCGATCGCCCAGAAAGCGGGTGCGCAGCTTGGTGACGAAGGGGCGGGTGAACAGGGACGCGTGCATCGCATCTTCGGTGGCCAGCGGATCATAGATCACGAACACCTCGCCCGTGCCCTCGATCATGTCGGGGGCATAGCCGAAGCGCGAGGTGAAATCGCGCCAGCGCTGCGCCAGATGCCGCTTGTCCCAGACGGCAATCGTGGGGTCGAGCGTGGCGCGCGGCTGCAGGGCGACCACGCTGGCACCGGGGGCGCATACGGAAAAGGCGGTGGCGGCATAGCCGCCCATCCCGGCGCCATAGAACACCACGCGGTCGAAATCCTCAAAAAACGCATCATCCACCAGCCGGTCGAAATAGCGGTAGACCAGCGGGTCACGATACCAGGTCTCGCCCTCGGCGATCAGGCACAGATGCGACCAGCCTTTCGCGGCGGCCAGGGTGGTGCCCATGGGCATCTGCGTGGGCGTGGCGCGGATGCTGTCCAACTGTTCGAAGGTCACCAGCAGCGTCGTGCCTTCATCGGCGAAGAAGGCCCAGTGCTGCGCGCCGAGCGGATCGAAATAGCCGCTGTCCTCGCAGATCTCCTCCATGCGTGCCAGCCAGGACGCACGATCCGTCGCCGTCGAGGCGTCGTAGCGAGAGGGGCTGTGGATGGCTTCGGCACTCATGGGATCAACCTATGGCTTGGCGACCTGGGGTCGGGATCAACATCATCGTTCTGACAAGACTAGGTGGCCAAAGCGCGGGCAGAAAGGGGCAGGGCTGGGGCAAGGCGGATGGGCAGGCGAAACAACGCCGACCGATTGTTTCGCGCGCTCAGGGCCGAAGGCGCAGCACCTTGCCGGCCTGCGCATGGATCAGATGCACCTCGGCCTGCGACAGGGCACGGCTGGGTTGTGCCATCATCAGCCGCCCGAACAGGGCGCGCCAAGGTTCCTGCGCCATCAACTGGCGAAAGCGGGCGCGGCGCCAGGCAACGGCGGCCTTGTGCAGCGCGGCCAGCGAGGCATCGGCGTGCAATGCGGCGCGCAGCCCCGTGCTGTCCAGTGCGAGGATCGAGCGATCCTCGACATCGCAGAAGTTGCGGTCCAGCCAATAGCCCATGTCGAAAGCCGGGGACTCGCGGTTGGCGCGGCCGCGGTCGCATTTGACCACATAGCTTTCCATCGCCCCCAGCGCGTAATGGTTCAACTGGGCCAGCGCGTAATTGTCCTGCCCGAAATCGGAAAACAGCCGCGTGGTCAGGAAATCGGCCCCGAGCGCCCGGCCAGACCCGTCGAACCAGCGCGCCTGCACCAGACGGTCGCGATCCGGCGTGCGGGGGCGGTGGACGCCGAGTTTGGCATAGCTGCCATCGTTGCGGAACAGCGTCTTGACCATGGCCGCGCGCCAGGGCCAGTGCAGCACGGTGGGGGCCGCCCGGGTGAAGGTTTCGGTCACCGGGCGATCCGCATAGGCCACCTGACCGGCATTGCCGAACATCCGCCAGGTCAGCGGGATCGCCGTCGCCTCGGGCAGGGCGGCCAGCAGGGCGGCAAGGCTGCGGTCGCCGACATGGATGTTCACGAATTCATCCACGTCAAACACCATGATCCAGTCCGCCGCGCGGCGCAGCGGGTGCCGGTCGGCCTGACGCAGCGCCTCCCATTGCGGGCCCTTGTCATGGGGGCCGGGGTTGCGCACATGCGTGAGCCAGCCCAGTTCGGCCAGCCGGTCCAGCATCAGGTCGGTGCCGTCCTCGCAATCGTTGGAAAACACGAGGAAATCGGTAAAGCCGCAGGCACGGTGATGCGCCAGCCATTCCAGCAGGAAGGCCGCCTCGTTCTTGACCGAGGTGATGGCAAGCGCGCGCATCGGCGCGGGTCAGGCGGCGCGGGTCGCGGCCAGATCCAGCGCGCGGGTCTCCTCGTCGTCGTCCTCCACCTCCAGATCGGCGGTGCTATCATCCTCGTCTTCCGGCGGGCGTTCGCCTGCGGCGATGCGGCTGCGCAGCGCCTCGATCGCGTCGATCATCTGCTGGAATTCCGGCTGGGCCTGCAATTCCTTGATCTTGTCCTGATGCCAGCGCACGGCGCGCTGATGCAGGGTGTTCAGGCGGCGATCCTCCATCAGTTCGGCCATCCAGCGCTCCACCTCGGGGTCATAGCGGCGGATCAGATCGCAGCTTTCCTCGGCCACATCATTGCGCGCCCAGTATTTGAACTCGATCTTGCTGTTGGTGTGGTTCACCTTGCCGCGCGCCGCCTTCACCAGAAAGCTGTCGCGCGAGCGCAGTTGGTAGTGGTTGACCTGCGCCACCGAATAATCCGACTGCACATGCAGGATGCTGCGCCCCGCGATGGGGGCCACCCCGCCCGGCAATTCGCGGCGCAACTCGCGGTCCAGCGTCTTGGCGGCCACTGGCGCGTGAACCCCCAGCCGCGACAGCAGCGGGATGGTGTCGGCGCGGAACAGCGATTTCGGGAAGGCGAAGGGCACATGGGTCGGGCCAGAAGTCGCATTGGCGCGGGTGCGCTGGGTGGTGATGCGGCCTTCCTCGTAAGCGTTCACGCCATCGGTGCCGAAACAGCGCCACGGCACCAGCACCGCTTCCACGTCCGGGCTGCAACTGGCGACCAGCGCGCGCGCCGAACCATCGCCGACACGCGAGGCCAGAAATTCGTCGGCATCGCAGACATAGACCCATTCGGCCTTGGATACCTCGTCATAGGCCATGACCTGCCGCAAGGCCCGCCGCTGGATCGACTGGCCGGGTTTGTAGCGCGTCTCGTGATGCCGCACGAGGCCGAGCTTGGCCAGACGCACCGCCATTTGCGCCGTGGTATCCTCGCAGTCATTGGTGCAGAGAACGATGTCGTCGAACCCCAGCGCCTTGTGATGCGCCACCCATTCCAGCAGGAAGGCGCCTTCGTTTTTCATCGTGGTGACAACGGTATATCCGCCCTGGGTCATGCGGGGGTCCTTTCGCGGGGGCAGGGGGTCAATGTTCGGCCTCCCCGCTATGTTCGACGGTAAAGAAGTAATCGGGGGCAAGGGTCTGTTCGTGCAGATCGGCGGGGATGACCCCCGGCCCGGCACTGAACACCGCCGAGCCGAAATGGTGCTGCAGGCGGCACAGCCGCTCCATCCGCGGGCCGGTCAGTTCGGCATAGAAGTTGCGGTAGTTTTCCGTTTGCAGCAGCTCTGCGATCTTGTCGCGGTGGCAGCGCACCGAATGGTCGTGGGCGGCGCGGATTTCCGGGTCGGCCAGCAGCCGGTCGAACTCCGCCTGTGTGGCGGGGATCATCCGCTGGATCGAGCGGTCCTCGTCGATATTGTGGTTCATGCGGAACCAGTAGTTCAGCCCCTGATCCCGATCCACATGGTTCACCCGGCCCCGGTCGCGCTTTACCAGAAAGCTGGCGGCAGAGCGCACGGCGTAATGGTTCAGTTGCACCCAGTCATAGCCATAGGTTTCGGTGGTGGACCGCCAGGCGTTGCGGAACATCTCTTTCGGCATCGTCTGGCCCGAGCCGTTCAGCCAGCGCACCTCGTTCCACAGATCGGGGCGCAGGCCCTTGGGGCGGTGGACGCCGAACTTCTTGTACAGGTCGATATTGCGGAACAGCGTCTTGAAGCCCCAGGCCTGATGCGGCTTGCGGATCACCTCGGGGGCGCAGCGGGTGAACTGTTCGATCAGGAAGCGGTCCTCATAGCCCTGCACCTCGGAATTGCCGAACAGCCGCCAGGTCAGCGAGATCATGTTGGCCTCGCCCATCGCGGTATACAGCGCGCGCAAGGTGCCGTCGCCGATCTTGATGTCGATGAATTCATCGACATCCATGCAGATGCCCCAGCCGCAGTTCTGCATGATCGGCTCATGCTCGGCGGCCTGAAGGGCGGCGTGCTGCGGTTTCAGATCCATTTCGCGGAACGGGTTGTTGCGGTGCTGCACCAGCCCCTTGGCCTGTAGCAGATCCAGCATCGTGTCGGTGCCGTCGGTGCAATCATTGGTGTAGATCAGGAAATCATCCACGCCGATGGCCCGGTGATAGGCCAGCCATTCCAGAATGAACGGGCCTTCGTTCTTCATCGTGGTGACAATCGCGGTGCGACCGCCATCAATCGCCAGCGTCGGCGCCGCACGGGGGGTAGAGACCGGCGCGCGCACCGGGTTATGCGCCAGTGGCCCGGTGGACAGGGCCAGCAGGTCGTCCTCTTCTACCAGCGAGGATTTCGGTGCCAGCTCGCCCGAGCTGCGGCCCGGCACGCGCAGCGCCATGGCGCGGTAGAAATGCGCGATGCCGGTCGCGTCTGGTTTGACAAAGCTGACGCGAATGGTGCGCCAGGTGTTTTCCAGCCCGGCCTTGCGCGGCGCCACACCCCAGCGCGCGATGCCGCGCCGCCCGTCGAACTGGCGGCAGATATGGTCGCCAAAACGCGCCTCGCGCCCGCTGCGCACCCGCCACGGATAGATGCGGTGGCCGACCAGCAGGATCACCCCCGATGGCGCCGCCTCGCACAGCTCGAAAGCCGAGGGCGTGCCGGGTGCGCGCGGCACCAGCAGGTCGGTCACATCCAGCGTCAGGACCGAGCGCGCCTCGGCCAGAAAACGCCATTTCACCAGTTCGTAGACCATCCCCTCGCCCAGCGGGCTGCGCCACGGATCGGGGGCCGGGCGGTCCATCCGGTCTTTGCCGGGGGCATCGGGGGCAAGGAAAACGTGGTTTTCCGGCCCGAGATCGGGTTTGCCCAGCGGCACCCCGCATTCAAGGATCACCACCTTGATCGGGCAATTGCCAAGCGCGGCCAGCAGATCGACGGCGAAGCCTTCGGGATGGTCACCCGGCAGGCGGTTGAGGATCAGCGCCGCTTCCAGCCCGTGATGCGCCACATGATGGCGCAAGCCTTCCGCCACTTGCGCGGCAGTTTCCTCCAGCCGGAAGCCGATGCTGCAGCGTCGCCCGGCGAACAGGGCGCAATCGTCAGGCACCGGCGCCAGGGGCAGGCTGCCACCCGTGGCCAGCGCCAGGGCGGGCGCATCGCCATCCCGCAGTTCCGCCACGGCCAGAACGGAGCCGGAGATCGTCCGCAGTTCCAGCGGCAGGGCACAGCCGGGGGCGCCATCGGGTGCAAAGACCGTGCTGGCGCTGCCATTACCAAAGAATGCGCGGATTTTGTTGCCAGTCTGAACACAATCCAACAGCAAAGGCAGGCCCGGCAAATCCAGCCGCCTTGCGTTCAGCATCCGGCGCAGCACCACCGGCCCGGGCGTCTTGCGCTTGGACCGTGCTGCCGCAGCCTTTCCGTGCTGCGCTGTCTGCCCTTTCGGCATCTGCCGCCTGTCCTTATGCCATGTTCACCGTCTGTTGCGGTTTAGATAGACGTAGCATAATGGCCTCAGTGGGGCAAAGTCGTGAAAGTTGAATGGATCATTCTATTGGCAAATCAGTGAAATTTGGTCACACTGTCGCCTAATTACAGATAATCCCGACGTTCGCCCCAAGGGTGAAGGATCGGGGTCAGAGGCGGGCAGGACAGATCGAAAGCAGGGTGCCGCGCTGCGGGCCGGGTAAGGCCGGGCGGCATTGTTGCGGTCTCTTGCGCAATCGGCGGGTGTCGCCCATCCTCGTCATCCGGTCCGCAAGGGCGGCGGGGCAGGGCGACAAGGAACAGGACGGAAGGACGGGCATGACACGGCAGCGCGAAGTGGGAACGCTCTGGATCGGTGGGGCGCTGAGCTGGATGGAGCGGCTGTGCCTGAAGTCCTTCGTGGATCAGGGCCAGAAGATCACCCTGTTTTCCTATGAAGACATTCCCAATGTCCCCGAAGGCGTGATCCGCCGCAGCGGACGCGAGATCCTCGATACTGACAATTTCCTGAAATACGAGGGCAAGGACAGCTATGCGCTGTTTGCCGATCTGTTCCGCCTGCACATGCTGCAGAAATGCCCCGGCATGATCTGGGTCGATACCGATGTCTATTGCTGGCGCCCGCTGGATTATGACAGCGACTATGTGTTCGGGATCGAAAAGCACGAGGTGAGCCAGGGCTCGCCGCGCATCAACAATGCCGTGCTGGGCCTGCCCGCCGACAGCCAGATTCTGGCCGAAATGATCGCATTCACCTCCGACCCCCATGCGATCCCGGAGTTTCTCAAGCCCCAGATCAAGGCGGAATACCGCGCCCTTGCCGCCGCAGGCACGCCGCTGCATGTCAGCAAGCAGAAATGGGGGGTCTGGGGGCCGACCATGCTTTCTTATTATGCGCGCAAGCTGGATCTGCAGGGGCTGGCGCAGCCGGTTGATGCTTTCTATCCGGTCACCTTCCCGGAACGGCTGGACATCATCCGCCGCGCCAGCCGCGTTCATGCCAAGATCACCGAAAATACCACCGGGATGCATCTCTGGGCATCCAACAAGCGTGAACTGAACCAGCGGCACAATGGCGTACCCTCGGCGGGCAGTTTCATTGCGGAACTGATGGAAAAGCACGGGTTGCAGGCCGAAGACGCCCCGTTGCAGGCGCGTGGTCGGCGGGTGGTGGATGGCGTGTTGGTCGATGCCGTCGATCTGGAGGCGCCGGTCAGCTTTGCCGATATCGGCGGGCGATCCCGCCCGCTGGCCTTCGAGATGTGGCGGCGCTGGGGCTGCAGCATCCACCTGATTGACATTGACGGCCATGGCGACTTTCCGCGCAAGCCGTCGGCATGGGTGCAGGGCTATCGCGATTACCTGATCAAAAAGGGCGTGAAACCCGAACAGGTGGTCACGGTGTCCTCGTTGTCAGATTTGGTGCCCTGCGACGTGATCTCGCTGCTGGCCGGGTTTGAAAACGACGGCAAGCTGAAAGACATGGTGCCGCTGTTTCGCCGCCTGATCAAACCCGAAAGCCGGATGTTCGTCGATATCCGCAAGGGTTCGGGCGGGTTCGGGGTGCTGCGTCCGCTGGGCACATGCGAGGTGCTGTCGCAGCGCGAAACCAACGGGGTAGAGGTCGCCCGCGTGCTGTTCCGCGCCACGACCAGCCCCGAGGCCGAAGCGGACGCCGAGGTGACGGCAGGTGCCACCAGCGGCGAATCCGCTGCCGACTGGTCTGCCATTGCCCGCGAACTGGCCGGGCCGGACGGGTTCGTGCGCGAGAGCGACACCCACTCTTTCCTGTATGTGCCGCGCTCTTCCGACACGCTGGTCGTGACCTTCGACAATCTCGACATCGCGATGACCAAGCGCGAGGATCGCCGTCCCTGGGGCTACAGCTTTATCGAGAAACAGGGCTGGTCGATGCTGGGTGTGATGGCCAATGGCTGGACCTGGTATCGTGACCCTTGGGTCTGGGATCAGTTCGACGATCTGGCCACTTCGGATTTCTTCGACCGTTACAAGCGGGTCGTGTTCTATGGCGCGTCGATGGGCGGCTATGCCGCCTGTGCCTTCGCCCCGGCCTGTCCGGGGGCGAATGTGGTGGCGATCAGTCCGCAATCCACGCTCGACAAGACCATCGTGCCTTGGGAAACCCGCTATAAAACCGCCTGGGACCGCGATTTCACCGGCCATTATGGTGATGCCGCCGAGGTGTCGAAGGCGGCGGGCAAGGTGACGATCCTGTATGATCCCTACGAACCGCTGGATGCCGGGCATGTCGCGCGCTTCACCCATCCCAATGTGCTGAAACTGCGCACGCCGCTGCTGGGCCACCGGCTCGGTTCCAGCCTGCAACAGATGGGCATCCTGTCGCCCATCACGCTGGGGGCGCTGAACGGCACCCTGACCGAGGCGGAATTCTACAGTATCATCCGCGCGCGCCGCAGTTCTTCACGCTATCAGAAAGAGCTGTTCAAGAAGGTGATGGACCGTGGGCGCCCGGAACTGGCGCGCAAGCTGGGGCGCTGGGTGCTGACGCGCGGCGACAACCGGTATATCCGCAAGGAAATGGCCGCGCTCGAAAAAGCCTAGTGCTAAGGTCGCAGGGGGCGCCATGTCGCTTGACCGCAGGGGCTCCCCCCGGCCAGCATGGCCAAAAAGGGGGGAGCCTTTGACCGCATTGCCAGACTCCATCGACGCCGTGGAGCGGATGCTTGCCGCCCAAGGCTATGTCGCGGCCCGTTCGCTGGCCACGGTGCTGTTCCTGTCGCTGCGCCTTGGGCGCCCGTTGTTTCTGGAAGGCGAGGCAGGTGTCGGCAAGACCGAGATCGCCAAGGTGCTGGCCGCCGCCTTGGGCCGCCGCCTGATCCGCCTGCAATGCTATGAAGGGCTGGATGCGTCTTCGGCGGTTTATGAGTGGAACTTCGCCGCGCAGATGATCGCCATCCGCACCGCCGAGGCCGCCGGGGGGGCGGATCGTGGTGTGCTGCAATCGGAACTGTTCACCGAGGATTTTCTGATCGAACGCCCGTTGCTGGCCGCGATGCGCCCGCAGGTCGGTGGCCCGCCGATCCTGCTGATCGACGAGCTGGACCGCACCGATGAACCGTTCGAGGCCTATCTGCTGGAGGCGCTGTCGGAGTTTCAGGTGACGATCCCGGAACTGGGCACCGTCAAGGCCCCGGCGCCGCCCATTGTCATCCTGACCTCCAACCGCACGCGCGAGGTGCATGACGCGCTGAAGCGGCGCTGCCTCTATCACTGGGTCGATTACCCCGATCCCGCGCGCGAGTTGCAGATCCTGTCCGCCCGCTGCCCCGAGGCGCAGGAAACCCTGTCGCGCGAGATCGTGGCCTTTGTGCAGCGTCTGCGCACCGAGGATCTGTTCAAGAAGCCGGGGGTGGCCGAAACCATCGACTGGGCGAAATGCCTGCTGGCGCTGGATGTGATCGCCCTGACCCCCGAGGTGATCGCCGACACGCTGGGCGCCATTCTGAAATATCAGGACGACATCCAGAAAATCCAGGGCTCCGAAGCCAAGCGCCTGCTGGACGAGGTGCGCAAGGATCTGGCACCAGCCGGGTGAGGCACGCCGTTGCGTCCTTGGGGTGAAAAAGCCGACCCGCGTTTCCACGGGCCGGCAAGTGGCGGCAGCTCTTGGGGAGCGTCCTGCCGCGTTCAGATATCCTCGCGCCCGGTGGCGGCACCGGGTTCGGTACAGGCGCCGCGGGTAAAGCGCCCGTGGCCGGTATAGACCCAATCCTGACCGACCGAGGCGGCAAGGTATTCGTCTCCGGCCCGCGGTGCACATTCCGCTTGCGGGTGGAAGGGCAGGACAAGCGTCTTCATGAGCATGACATACAGGACGAAGCCTGCCGGAAAGCCGATGATGAAGGCATAGTCGGAAAACCAGGCCGCAGCCGCGCCGGCGATGGCCCAGGACAAGAGGCCCGCCATGTTGAAGCCGCCGGAATAGACATATTGGCCGGTCGGGTTGAACAGCTCTGGCACGTTCAGGCGACGGCGGCGGATGACATAGTAATCTGCCACCATGATCCCGCCGATTGCCGACAGGAAGGCGCCGTAATAGCCGAGGAACACGAACAGGTTGCTCAGGATCTCCCACGGGAAGCACAGGGTGCCGACGATCCCGGCCAGCGCGACGGCAGTGCGGTAGGAAATGGCGCGCGGGGCGAGGTTGATGAAGGTCAGCGCCGCAGGAATCAGGTTGGCCGAGTTGTTGGTGGACCATTGCGCCAGCACCACCAGCGCGAGCAGCGCCACCAGCGCCAGCCCCTGCGCGTCGGCCTGAATCACCTCGATCGGGTTCCAGTTGCCGGTGGCGATGAAGGACACCGCACCGATCCCGGCAATCATCGCCTGGGTAACCGGCAGCGCGATCAGTTGCGCCACAAAGATGTTGCGGTTGCGGCCAAAGAAACTGCGGGTGCCGGTCGGCGTTTTCACGAAACGGGTCAGGTTCGGGATGTCGATGGCCAGCGTGGACCAGAAGCCCATATTGGCGATGAACAGCACCAGCAGCGACATCTGCCCCTCGGCGCGGAAGGTCCAGATGTTCAGGCCCTTGGTCTGGGCGATGCCGTCCAGCGCGTAATACATCCAGACCGAGATGGCGATGATCGCCGGGGCGGCCAGTGCGGCCAGCTTTTCGACCGACTTGATGCCCAGCATGGTATTGGCCACCTGCAACACGGCAAAAACCGCATACCAGACGACCCAGTTCGAGAAGCCGAAGAAGTATTCGCCGATCCCGTTCAGGGCGATGGCCCCCAGATAGGTCTGGACGCCGAACCACATGGCCGCGACCAGGCCGCGCGACAGCGAGGGCAGATGCGTGCCGCGTGTCCCGAAGGGCGCGCGCAGATAGACGGCGAAGGACAGGCCATGTTCGGTGCCGATATCGGCGGTCAGCACCATGAAGGCGCCGATGGCAAGATTGGCAGCCATGATGGTCAGGATGACGGCCAGCAGCCCCACACCGCCGCCGATGCCGGTGGCCCCCAGCGAATAGGTGGCGATGATGACGGCGATGCCGACCCAGATCCACGCATAGCCCAGCAGGCCGATCGGCCTCTGGGCGGCGCGGGTGGGCAGGATGCTTTCCTCGATCAGCGCGGTATTGGCGATGCCCCGCGCGTCTGTCTGATCAATGACGCTCATGTTGGTTCCCTGTTGTTGGATATGAATGACCGTCACGCGGAACGGCTGTTCCTGCGCGGCCCTTTTGTTGGTGAAAAAGGGGCCGCATCTGCGGCCCCTTTTCAGGTTCAGCTGATCTGGCGCATGGCGTGGCGGCGCTTTTCGGTCGCGGCCATGTCTACCGTTTCGGCTTCGAGATCGACGACGACCCCGTAAGCCTCTTTCGCGTGCTGGGCGCTGTAATAGCCGTCCAGCACATCTTCCAGCACCTTCAGGGCGGGGCGGTTCAGCGGGTCGCCGTAACCGCCGCCATTCGGGCTGTAATAGGTCATCACGTCATCCGCATCGACGGCGAGGCCCGAGAATTTGGAATACATCTCCTTCTCCTCGCCCGGGTGGCCGGGGTTGGTGAGGGTGCATTTGCCCACCGCCCCGTCGCTGCCGCCAAAGATGCCCCAAGGCGCTTCGGTATGGCGTTCGGATTCGTGGGTAATGAAGGCCGGGGTCAGCACCCGCTGCGCCTTGACCACGCCGATGCCTCCGCGAAACTCGCCCGCGCCCGGCGGCACGTCATCGCGCAGCTCGTAGCGGTCGCAGATCATCGGGATGTGCATCGCCAGATCTTCCAGCGGGTTGTTGCGGGTATTGGCCATCAGGTTGTCGATGCTGTCCGGCCCGTCCGACCGGGGGCGCCCGCCATAGGCGCCCTCGTTCACCTCCAGAAATACCCAGTAATCGCCCGAAGGCCGCACACCCGAATAGGCCGCGAAGCTGATCGAGGCGGAGGAGCCGGCGATCACCTGTTCCGGCATCACCGGGGCCAGCGCGCGGATGATCAGGTCGATCATCCGGTTGCACTGGGTGAACCGCGCCTCGGCCGAGGCCGGGGCCTTGGGGTTGAAGATCGACCCCAGCGGCGCCGTGACCTTGATCGGGCGGAACGAACCTTCGTTCGACGGCACGCGGATATCCGACACGGCGGAATCCAGCAGCAGCTTGCGGAACCCGGCATAGGCGGCGACCTTTGTCGAGCCTTCGAAGGGCACGTTATAGGCGGTGGGGGTCTGGTCGGCGGAGCCGGTCAGATCGACCTCCACCTCGTCGCCGCGCACCCGCACGGTGACCTTGACCTTCAGCCGTTTGTCGCGGTTGCGGCCATCATCGTCCAGCCAGCCTTCGGCGGTGTAATCGCCATCCGGGATTTCGCTGATCCGCTGGCGGGTCATCCGTTCGGAATAGTCCATCAGCTGATTGGCGGCGGCGAACACGATGTCTTCGCCGTATTTCTCCAGCAGTTCGACAAAGCGCTTGGCGCCCAGCCGGGCCGAGGCGACCTGTGCCTCGATATCCGCGACCAGTTGCTGTGCTGCGCGGCTGTTGCGGCGGATGTAGTTCCACATCGCATTGTTGGGCTGGCCCTTGCGATAGAGCTTGGTGCCCGCGAACAGCATGCCTTCGGCGAACACATCCGGCACGTCGATGATCAGCCCCGGCGTGGCGGCGCCGATATCGACATGGTGGGCGGTGTTGCCGGCAAAGCCGACAAGGCGGCCCTGAAAGAACACCGGCACGACAATGGCAAGATCCGGCGTATGCGAGGCGCCGTGATAGGGGTGGTTGTGCACCACCACGTCATCCTCATACCACTCGTCATCTTCCAGCGTTTCGGCGATGCCACGCAGATAGCCGGGGATCGAGCCGATATGCATCGGCGTGGATTCGGATTCGCACAGCGTGTTGAAATGCGCGTCAAACAGCCCGGCGCCAAGATCCTGGCTTTCGCGGATGATCGACGAAAAGGACATGCGATAGAGCACATGGCCCATCTCTTCGGCGATGGTCTCGAAACTGCCGCGGATCACTTGCAGCGTGATCGGATCGACGGTTGTGGCGGGGGCAGGTCTGGTCATCTGGTTCATCGGTTCGACCTTTCTCATGCGCCAATGCGGTGGATGCGGGTATTGCCATAGTCCAGCGTCTCGGCGACCCAGCCGGGGGGAACGAGCGTGGTGGCATTGTGCTGGTGCAGGATCGCGGGGCCGGGCACGCGGTCGCCAGCCAGCAGTTTCGTGCGGTCATAGCGCGGGGTTTCCAGCGTGCGGCCATCGTCGAAGGTGGTGGTGCGCACGAACATCAGCGCCCGGTCGATGCTCGATCCATCCGTTGCCGCGATGGTCGGGATCTCGATCCGCCGGACCGAGGCCGAACCGATGGCGCGGATGGTGATCAGTTCCACCTCGGCGGTGCGATAGCTGTAGCCGTAATCGAGCTGGTGCTGATCGTGGAAACTGTCGGTGATGACGTGGCGGTTGGCATCCGTCACCGGCCCGTCGGGCATGGCGGCGCGCAGCTCGAACCCCTGACCGTGATAGCGACATTCGGCCACGACCGTGATCCTCTGCTGATCGCGCGGGATGTCGTCATTGTCCAGCTCGGCCTGAACCCGGCCCTGCAGGGTGGCGACAGCGGCGTTGATGCGGGCGAATTCGGCGGGCCCGGCCTTCATCAGCTCCACGATCACCGCTTCGGTGTATTCATATTGCAGATCGGTTTTCAGCAGGCCCACGGCGGCGGTGATGCCCGGCGCCACTGGCACGATCACATCGCGGCAGGCCATCGCCTCGGCCAGCGCCACGCCATGCAGCGGGCCAGCGCCGCCAAAGGGCATGATGGAAAACTCGCGCGGGTCGATGCCGCGGGCGACCGAGTTCGACCGGATCGCCAGCGCCATGTTGCTGTTGATGATCTTCAGCACGCCAAGGGCGGCTTCCTTCACCGTCATGCCCAGCGGTTTGGCAATCTTTTCCTCGATCGCCTTGTGCGACAGCGCCGCGTCCAGCTTCAGATCGCCGCCCAGGGCCATGTCGGGGTCCAGCCGCCCCAGCACGATCTGCGCATCGGTGACGGTGGGTTCTGTGCCACCCCTGCCATAGCAGGCGGGTCCGGGTTCCGACCCGGCAGAACGCGGTCCGACATGGAAGGCCCCGGCTTCGTCCAGATAGGCGACCGAGCCGCCGCCCGCGCCGATGGTCACCAGATCAATCATCGGCGTCAGCACCGGATGGCCCGACACATAGGTATCGCGCGGGTTCATGATCTTCACCACGCCACCGGGGATGGTGGAAATATCTGCCGAGGTGCCGCCGATATCCACGGTGATGATATTGGGCACGCCCGCCATTTCGCCTTCCGACGCGCCGCCGATCACCCCGCCCGCAGGGCCAGACATCAGGATGCGCACCGGACGTTTGGCGCAGGCATCGACCGTGGACACGCCGCCATTCGATTGCATGATGCGCAGTTTCGAGGTGACGCCCGCCTCGCGCAGCCGGGAGTCCAGATCGCGCAGATAGAAGGCGGTTTTCGGCCCGACATAAGAGTTCATCGCGGCGGTCGAAAACCGCTCGTATTCCCGCATCACATTCGCCACTTCGGACGACAGCGTGACATAGGCGCCGGGCAGTTCCTCCAGCACGATCTCTTTCGCGCGGCGTTCATGGGCGTCGTTCAGGAAGGCGAACATGAAGCCGATGACGATGGAGTTGATGCCGCGCTTGCGGAACAGGGCGCAGGCCTCGCGCACCGCCTGTTCATCCAGCGGTTCGACGATCTCGCCGGTCGGCGGCAGGATGCGTTCACGCACGGCGATGCGGTTGCGGCGCTTGACCAGCGGCTGGCTTTGCCACGGCACGTCGAAATGCAGCGAGAAATTGTAAGGGCGCTTGTGCCGCCCGATATGCAGGATGTCGCGGAACCCGTGGGTGGTGATCATCCCGCATTCCGAGCCGTTATGCTCGATGGTGATATTGGTCGCGGTGGTCGTGCCGTGCACGATCATCTCCACGTCGGTCGTGTCGATGCCCGCCTTGCGGCAGATGCCCTGCACCCCTTCCACCACCCCGATGGACTGGTTTTTCAGCGTGGTGGGCACCTTGTGGTAAAAGACGCCCTTGGTGCATTCCAGCACGAGGTCGGTATTCGTTCCGCCAACGTCGACGCCGATTCTGGCCATGTCTGAACTCCTGTTGGTTGGCCCCCCGCCTGTCCTGCGGCAGGGTGGCAGCCGCCGGAGCCTGCGCCCCGGCGGCCCGATCCCTTACTCGGCGGCGATCTTCTGGGCGGCCAGCCCGTCGATATAGGCCACGCATTCATCAACCGTATGCACGTCGCCGAACTTGGCGTCGATGTCGAACAGGTTCCAGGCCACGGCGCCCGGCACCCGGTCGCCAATCGCCTCTTTCACCGCGATGGTGCGGAAGCCGTCGGCGATGCCGTCGCAGATCGTCTGGCGCACGCAGGCACAGGCGGTCACGCCGGTCACCAGGATCGTGTCCACGCCATTGGCCCGCAGGATACCGGCCAGTTCGGTGCCGTGGAAGGACGAGGCGCGCTTTTTCAGCAGGGTATATTCGCCCTTCACCGGCGCGATGCGGCTGTCGATCGCCCAGAGATCCTTGTTCGCCAGATCGACCACATCCACCGGGATCTTGTTGTGCCACAGGCCCATGTCGGTGAAATCGGCGTTGCGGTCGGTGATTTCATAGGCGGTGGTCACATGCACCACCGGCAGATCGGCGGCGCGGAAGGCTTTCAGCAGCTTCTGCATGCCGGGGATGATCTCGTTGTCCATCTTCTCCTGATCGCAGGTGAAGGGATTGCCGGGGCGGGTCCAGGCATTGGCGAGATCCACGCTCACCAGAGCCGGGCGCTTGCCGAAGCCGACACGGCGCTGAAAGCCGCGCTGCTGGTACAGCTTGCTGGCCGTGTCGAAGGCCTGCTGCAGCAGCCGGTCCAGTTCCTTGGCATCAACTTCGCTCATGGTCGTTCTCCTGTTTTTCAGTGGCGGCCCTGTCGCGGGCGGCCTTGGGGCTGGAGCAGGCGGCCTGCTGTCGGGCGCCGCTCTGTCCTCACTATCCCGCGTGGATTGACGCGGGGGAAATGGCGTGTCAGCAATTATTATTGTCCGCCACGCATCAATCCGGCGGCAGGAGGGCGGCGTGCATGAACGGACCTGCCGGGCTGGACAATATCCAGTCGTTTCTGATCCTCGCGGAGGAGCTGAACTTCCGCCGCGCGGCGGAGCGGCTCAATCTCGACCAATCCGCCTTGACCCGGCGCATCCAGAAGCTGGAACATGCGGTTGCCTTCAAGCTGCTGGAACGCACCACGCGCGAGGTGTCGCTGACGCAGGCGGGGCAGCAATTCTATGCCGACAACGCCCATCTGTTGCGCCGCTACGAAGAAACGATCACCGCCGCCCGGCGTATTGCCGAAGGAAAATCGGGCCTTCTGCGCATCGGTTACATGGCCTTCGCCGCGACCGAGGTGATGCCCTCTGCCGTGGCCCGGTTCCGCGCGGCGCATCCGCATATCGACGTGGACCTGCGCTATATCCGCACGCAGGGGCAGAAGCTGGCCCTGGCCAAGGACGAGATTGATGTGGGGTATCTGATCGGGCCGTTCGACCATTCCGAATATCACAGCGTCCAACTGACCGCCGAGCCGCTGTATGTGGTGACGCCGCGCAATCACCCTTTGCTGCACCGCACCAGAATCACCCCTGCCGATCTGGCGGATCAGGACATCATTCTGGGTGACATGCGGGAATGGGACGAATATCGCTGGCGGCTGAACGACCTGTTCAACAGCGAGGGCGTGTCGCTGCGGGTGACGCTGGAGGCTTCGAATACGCTGGCCTTGCTGGGGCTCGTCGCGGCGGGGCTGGGGGTGACGATCTACCCCGAAAGCCTGATCGGCTTTCTGGGCCGCAATGTCGAGGTGCGCCAGATCATGCATCCGGGGTTCCGCAGCCGGACCGCGCTGGTGTGGAAACGCACCAACCGCAGCCAGCAGGTGCGCACCTTTGTTGAACTGGCACGCCACCTTGCTGCGCGCTGACCCGCGCGTACCGACCCCAGGGCGCCGGAAATCCCGTGTGGCCCCGTGGGTACTTGCGGACGCTGCAGCCCGAAGCCGTCGCGCCGCTATTGGGCTACCAGGACCAAATGCCACTCCCTGCAGTGGCGATTTGCTCTTATCCTTGTGGCCATGACCCGCGCGGGGTCCGGCTGCAGACCTTCGGGCGCCCAGCCAAACCGAGGGACGAGACAAAGATCTGGGGGGCGGGGTGTGAAAGCCCCCGGTAGGACCGATGGCGACTTATGCCGAGCTTGATCTGCCGGAAGACGGCCAGTTGTCGCGCAACATCCTGTGGTTCGCCCGGGCGCTGCGCAAGGCGGGGTTGCCGATCGGCACGGGCCGGGTGATCGACGCGATCCGCGCGGTCGAGGCGGTGGGGTTCACCGAGCGGCGCGATTTCTACTGGACGCTGCACGCCTGTTTCGTCAGCCGCCCGGAACATCGCGCGGTGTTCAATCAGGTCTTCCGGCTCTACTGGCGCGACCCGCGCTATATGGAACATATGATGAGCCTGATGCTGCCCGCCATTCGCGGCGTGCAGGAAGAACGTGCCGCCGAGGCCGCCGAGAAACGCGCGGCCGAGGCGCTGCTGGATGGCGCCAACCGCGACCTGCCCGACCAGAAGGAAGAACCGGGCGCCGAGGAGCAGGTGGAGATTGACGCCTCGGCCACCATGGCACGGGAAGAACGGCTGAAAACGCTGGATTTCGAACAGATGTCGGTGGCCGAAATCGCCGAGGCGAAGCGGATGCTGGCCAAACTGGCGCTGCCGGTGAAGCCCTTGCCCTCGCGCCGGTTGATCGCCGATGCGCTGGGGCGGCGGGTGGACGGGCGGCGCACGCTGCGCGACAGCCTGCGCAAGGGCGGCGAGATCACCGCGCTGGCGCATCGCGCACCCGCCACGCGCTGGCCCAACCTTGTGGTGATCTGCGACATTTCGGGGTCGATGTCGCAATATTCCCGGATGGTGCTGCATTTCCTGCACGCGGTGGCCAATCGCAAGGGGCAGGGCTGGGCACGGGTGCATGGCTTCACCTTTGGCACGCGGCTGACCAATATCACCCGGCATCTGCGGCAAAAGGATGTGGATGCGGCGCTGAAGGCGGCGGGGGCCGAGGCGCAGGATTGGTCGGGCGGCACGCGGATCGGCGCCTGTCTGCACGCCTTCAACCGCGACTGGTCGCGCCGGGTGCTGGGGCAGGGGGCGGTGGTGCTGCTGATCACCGACGGGCTGGACCGCGACGATACCGGGCAACTGGGGCGCGAGATGGAGCGGTTGCACCTGTCGGCCCGCCGCCTGATCTGGCTGAACCCGCTGCTGCGCTGGGAGGGGTTTGCGCCCAAGGCCACCGGCATCCGCGCGATGATGCCGCATGTCGATGCCTTCCGCGCAGGCCATTCCATCGCCTCGCTGGAGGCTTTGGCGCGGGCGATTTCCGATCCCGGCGACGGGGGCGAACGGGCGCGGATGCTGCGGCTGATGGCCGGGGACTGATCGGCCCTTCCGATCAGCAAGCCCCGCTGACGCCATGGTGATGTTCATCCACGAACAGACCCTGTTCATAGGCGCTGAATTGTGCGCTTTGGCCCGGATTGGCTACACTTCGCGGGTGCAGCATTGCCTGCGATCCCTTCAGACGGAGTGTCCCCGTGATCCGCCTTTCCGCCCTTTCCCTGCTTGGCGCGCTTGTCGCCGCCCCGGTCCTTGCCGCCCCGGAAGCCTATGTGCTTGACCCGAGCCACAGCCAGATCGTGTTCAGCTACAACCACCTCGGCTATTCCACCGGCTATGGCATGTTTTCGGGCTTCGAGGGCAAGATCGCCTTCGATCAGGCCGAACCGGCCGCGTCGAGCGTCGAAGTGTCCTTCCCGGTCAAGACCATGCTGACCGGCTGGCAGGCGCGGTTCGATCACTTCATGTCGCCCGATTTCTTCGGCGCCACCGATGACGAGATGGTGAGCTTCAAATCCACCGCCATCGAAGTGACCGGCGAGAAGACCGCCAAGATCACCGGCGACCTGACGCTGAACGGCGTGACCAAGTCCATCGTGCTGGACGCCGCGCTGACCCAGGTGATGGAACACCCGATGGAGAAGAAGCCCTGGGCTGGCTTCACCGGCACCACGACCCTGCTGCGCAGCGACTACAATCTGGGCATGTTCGCCCCCTATGTCAGCGACGAAGTTCAGGTGCAGATCTCGATCGAGGCGAAGAAGGCCGACTGAGCCTTTCGTCTTCAGGTGCGATGAAACGAAGGCCGGGGGGAAACCCCCGGCCTTTTCCTTTGCTGATCCTGCGTGGCGGGGCCATGAAAAAGGCGGCGCCCTTTATCGGGGCGCCGCCTGTGTGCGGGGGATGGGGATCAGCGGCGGGTGGCGGTCAGGTTCACCGCGACCTCGGCGTTGAAGCCGATGGTCGCCTCGTCGCCATAGCTGGCGCCCATGCCGAAGGCGCGGCGGTCCAGCGTCACCTTGCCCGCCATCTCTGCCGTGTCGCCGGTGAGGGTGAGCGTGAAGGGCAGCGCCAGCGGCAGGGTGACCCCGCGCAGCGTCAGCGTGCCTTGCGCGATATAGCCGTTGGCGGCGGGCAGGATGTCGGCCTCGAACACGGCCGTCGGGTGCTGCGCCACGTCAAAGAATTCGGCCCCCTTGGCCTGATCGGTGACAGAGCCGAGCGTCAGGGTGCGGGTGTCGATGCTGACCCGCACATGGCCATTCTTGCCCTCCACCGGGGTTTCGTCAAAGCGGATCTCGGCGGCCCAGTCCGGCAGGCTGCCGGAAACCGCGGCCCCCATCTGCTGGATGGTGAAGCCCAGCGTCCCGGTGGTGACCTGCCAGTTGCCTGCCGTCTGCACCGGCGCTGTGGCCTGCGGCGCCGGAGCTGTGGCCTGTGCTGCGGGGGCTGCGGGCGGCGGTGCGGTCATCGACACGGCGGCGAAGGCGCCTGCCGCATAGAGCCCCAGCGCCACGAGGATCGGCGCGCGCGGATGGCGGGCACTGGTCTTTCCGGCCTCGGCCCCGCGCGTCATGCGGGCCAGCGTGCCGTCCCGGTCAATTAGCGCATGTTTCAGCGCGCCAAGGATGTGCAGCGCGACGCTGGCGATCAGCAGTTTGGAAAACAGCCAGTGCAGCGTGGTGGCAATGGTCGCCACGGTTTCGGATTTCGCCACGAAGGGCAGGTTTTGCCCGAAGGGCCACAGGATCGGCGCGAAGCCCTCGACGGCGGCGTGATGCACCCAGCCCGACAGCGGCACTGCCAGCATCGAGATATACAGCGCCCAATGCACGGTTTCGGCGGCCAGCGTCTCCAGCCGCCGTTCCGGGTGCAGCGGCGCGGGGCGCGGCTGGCTGAGCGCCCAGAGGATGCGGGCCAGCGCCACAAAAAAGGCCGCGACGCCGATGGTCTTGTGGATCGAGAAGATCTGCGCCTTGGCGGCCAGCGTTTCCGCCGTGTCATAGGGCAGATCTTCGGCGTAAAGGCCAAGGCCGATGGCCGACAGGATCAGCAAGGCGGTCAGCCAGTGCAGGCTGCGGGCAACGCTGCCATAGCGGGTGGGGGCGTTCTGGGCGGGCATGGGTGGCTCCTCTGTGCTGCGGCGCAGCATAGCAGGGCGGGGCAGGCGGCGGAACCGGGGCGGGCCGCACAGCGCCTGTGCGGGCCTGCAGGGCAGGCTCACGAAAGATTGCGCAACCGGGCGGGGCGGGGTAAGCCTGCGGTGAAATTCAGGTTGGAGGGCATATGAGCCGCGCATTCGTTTTCCCCGGTCAGGGGGCGCAGACCATCGGCATGGGCAAGGCACTGGCCGAGGCCTATCCCGCCGCGAAAGCGGTGTTCGACGAGGTGGATGAGGCGCTGGGCGAAAAGCTCTCCACCCTGATCTGGGAGGGGGATATTGCCGCGCTGACGCTGACGCAGAACGCCCAGCCCGCGCTGATGGCGACCTCGATCGCAGCGCTGCGGGCGCTGGAGACCGAAGGGATCGGCATCGCGACGGCCTCTTTCGTGGCGGGGCATTCGCTGGGCGAATATTCGGCGCTCTGTGCCGTGGGTTCGCTGGGGCTGAGCGATACGGCGCGGTTGCTGCGCATCCGCGGTCAGGCCATGCAAGAGGCGGTGCCGGTAGGTGTGGGCGCCATGGCGGCGCTGCTGGGGCTGGATTTCGAGACCGCGATGGCGGTGGCCGCCGAGGCGGCGCAGGGCGAGGTCTGTCAGGCGGCCAATGACAACGATCCGGCGCAGGTGGTGGTGTCCGGCCACAAGGCGGCGGTGGAACGCGCGGTCGAGATCGCCAAGGCGCGCGGCGCCAAGCGGGCGCTGATGCTGCCGGTCAGCGCGCCGTTCCATTGCGCGCTGATGCAGCCCGCCGCCCATGTGATGGCCGAGGCGCTGGCGGCGGTGACCATTGAAAACCCGGCGGTGCCGGTGGTGGTGAACGTGCGCGCCGAAGCGGTGACAGAGGCCAGCCGCATCCGCGACCTGCTGGTCGCGCAGGTGACCGGATCGGTGCGCTGGCGCGAAAGTGTGGAATGGATGGTCGGCGCCGGAGTGACCGAGTTCTGGGAAATCGGCGCGGGCAAGGCGCTGTCGGGCATGATCAAGCGGATTGCCAAGGAAACCACGCAGCGCGCGGTCGGCACGCCCGAGGATGTGGCGGCAGCAAAGGGCTGAGGCCGATTTTTCTGCGAAAAATCGCGGCGCGGTATCGGGGCAAAGCCGCGGGACGGGGCCGTCGCGGGGGGCTGTCTGCCCCCCACGGCCTGCGGCCTCCCCCCGAGGGGATTTGGGCAAAGAAGAAGCCAGCGGGGCTGGGTTTCTGGGAAAGGCGGAACGATGTTTGACTTGAGCGGAAAGAATGCGCTGGTCACCGGCGCGTCGGGCGGGATCGGCGGCGATATCGCGCGGGCACTGCACAAGGCGGGGGCCACGGTCACGCTGTCGGGCACGCGGCTGGCGCCGCTGGAGGCGCTGGCGGCAGAACTGGGCGACCGGGTGCATGTGGCGACCTGCGATCTGTCCGATGCGGCCAGTGTCGAGGCGCTGCCCAAGGCAGCGGTTGCGGCGATGGGATCGGTCGATGTGCTGGTGAACAATGCCGGGATCACCCGCGACAACCTGTTCATGCGCATGTCGGATGATGAATGGCAGTCGGTGATCGACGTGAACCTGACCTCCACCTTCCGGCTGTGCCGGGGTGTGCTGCGCGGCATGATGAAGGCGCGCTGGGGGCGGATCGTGAACATCTCCTCGGTGGTGGGGGCCACGGGCAACCCGGGTCAGGGCAATTATGCCGCTTCCAAGGCGGGCATGGTCGGCATGTCGAAATCGCTGGCGGCCGAGGTGGCCAGCCGTGGCATCACCGTGAACTGTGTGGCGCCGGGCTTCATCACCACCGCGATGACCGACAAGCTGAATGATGAGCAGAAGGCGCGAATCCTGACGCAGGTCCCGGTCGGGCGCATGGGCGATCCGGGGGAAATCGCGGCGGCGGTGCTGTATCTGGCCAGCCCCGAGGCGGGATATGTCACCGGCACGACGCTGCATGTCAATGGCGGCATGGCGATGATCTGACGCTGCGATGCGACTGCGGCAATCCGGCTGGCGGAGCCTGTGGAAAGGGTTTGCCAAGCTCTTGCCCGCTTGCTATAGCCCCGAACGCAACCACCATTGACCGCAAGGCTTTGGTGCCCTGCCGAACGCGGGGGAACGAGCTTCGGGGCAACCCGTGGCAGGGACACCAGACCGGGGGCCACCCCGTAACGATATGAGGAAGTGACATGAGCGACATCGCGGATCGCGTGAAGAAGATCGTCGTCGAGCATCTCGGCGTCGAAGAAGACAAGGTGACCGAGAACGCCTCGTTCATCGACGATCTGGGCGCGGACAGCCTCGACACCGTCGAGCTGGTGATGGCCTTCGAAGAAGAGTTCGGGATCGAGATTCCGGATGACGCTGCCGAAACAATCCAGACCTTCGGCGATGCCGTGAAGTTCATCTCGGGCGCTGTCTGAGGCGACCGCTTTGCCGCCAGGAACAGGGCGCCCCTGCGGGCGCCCTTTTTCTTTGGCCCGGCTGCGGCTTCTTCTTTGCCCAAATACCCATCTGACCGCGCCGCTACGCGGTCGCCC
This sequence comes from Gemmobacter aquatilis, assembly GCF_900110025.1. Taxonomy (GTDB): domain Bacteria; phylum Pseudomonadota; class Alphaproteobacteria; order Rhodobacterales; family Rhodobacteraceae; genus Gemmobacter; species Gemmobacter aquatilis. The sequence continues at coordinate 273,759 of NZ_FOCE01000004.1, forward strand.
GGCGGGGTGAGCTGCGGGCGATGCTTTCCATGGCAATCGTCAGGCGGGGGCTCGATGCCCCCGACGGACGGGCTCTCGTCGGAAAACGTCGCGGCTGCCGATATCTGCCTTGTCGTCTGCGGTTCCCTGCCGTCCAGGGCCGGTGTTGGCTAAGGCCTAATGTTGCCTAAGGAAACTCGGGCGTGTATCACCTCGGGGCAGAACGCGCCCCGCCGGGGCTTCGAAAGAGGGAAATGCCGATGCGTCGTGTTGTTGTCACGGGTCTTGGAATGGTGACACCGCTGGCTTGCGGGGTTGAGGAAACCTGGAGCAGGCTTCTGGCTGGCCAGTCCGGCGCCGGGCCGATCACGCGGTTCGATGCGTCCAATGTCGTGACCCAATATGCCTGCGAAATACCGCTGGGCGATGGCAGCAACGGCACCTTCAACCCCGATGACTGGATGGAGCCGAAGGACCGCCGCAAGGTGGATGATTTCATCCTTTACGGCATGGCCGCCGCCGTGCAGGCCGTCCGCGATGCGGGATGGGAGCCGCAGGACGAGGAAAGCCGTCAGCGCACTGGCGTCATGCTGGGCTCTGGTATCGGCGGGCTTTCGACGATTGCCGACACGGCGGTTCTGATCAAGGAAAAGGGGCCGAAGCGGGTGTCGCCCTTCTTCATCCCCGGCGCGCTGATCAACCTGATTTCGGGGCAGGTGTCGATCCGCTTCGGCTTCAAGGGGCCAAACCATGCGGTGGTGACGGCCTGTTCCACCGGCGCCCATGCGATTGGAGATGCGGCGCGGCTGATCCAGTGGGGCGATGCCGATGTGATGGTCGCGGGCGGCGCCGAAAGCCCGATTTCCGAAATCGGCATCGCGGGGTTCAACGCCTGCAAGGCGCTTTCGACCAAGCGCGCCGATGATCCGACCAAGGCCAGCCGGCCCTATGATGCCGACCGTGACGGGTTTGTCATGGGCGAAGGCGCGGGCGTCGTCGTGCTGGAGGAATATGAGCACGCCAAGGCGCGCGGTGCGAAGATCTATGCCGAGGTGCTGGGCTATGGTCTGTCGGGCGATGCCTATCACATCACCGCACCGGCCGAGGATGGGGACGGCGGCTATCGTTCCATGGCGGCGGCGTTGAAGCGAGCCGGGATCACGCCGGACCAGGTGGATTACATCAACGCGCACGGCACCTCGACCATGGCCGACACGATCGAGCTGGGCGCGGTGGAGCGGTTGATGGGGGATGCGGCGGCCAAGGCCACGATGTCCTCCACCAAGTCGAGCATCGGGCATCTGCTGGGGGCGGCTGGTGCGGTGGAGGCGATCTTCTGCGTGCTGGCAATCCGCGATCAGGTGGCGCCGCCGACGATCAATCTGGATAACCCGGCGGTGACGCCGAAACTGGATCTTGCGGCCAACAAGGCAGTGCACCGCAAGATCGACATCGCGCTGTCCAATTCCTTTGGCTTTGGTGGCACCAATGCCTCGCTGGTGCTGGGGCGGGTGCAGGATTGATGTGGCGCTCCATCGCCTCGAACGCGCTGACGCTGTTCATCGTGCTGCTGATCGCGGCGGCGGGGCTGCTGGCCTGGGGGCGCAACCAGTATAGCGGGCCGGGGCCGCTGGCGCAGGCGATCTGCGTCAAAGTGGACAAGGGCGCCTCGCTGAGCGAGGTGAGCCGCAATCTGGAAGCGCAGGGCGCGGTGTCGGATGCGCGGATCTTCCGCATCGGGGCGGATTACTCGGGCAAGGCCAAGGGCTTGAAATTCGGGTCTTATCTGGTGCCGGAGGGCGCCTCGATGGCACAGGTGCTGGACATCCTGACCCAAGGCGGGGCTTCGACCTGCGGGCGTGAGGTGAATTACCGGATCGGCGTGGCCAAGGCCGAGATCATCCTGCGCGAGTTGGATGCGGCTTCGGGCAGCTATGTCGAGGTGGCGAAGTTCGATCCGGCGGTGGAACCGGCGCCGCAGGCCTATGCCGCGGCGGTGCAGGAGGGGGATCTGCGCTGGCAGGTCACGCTGGCCGAAGGGGTGACGAGCTGGATGGTGACCGAGAGCCTGAAACACGCAGATTTCCTTGACGGATCAATTGCTTCCGTGCCGCCCGAGGGCAGCCTTGCCCCGGATGGTTATGAGGTGGAACAGGGCGGCGCGCGCGAGGAGGTTCTGGCGCGGATGCAGGCGGCGCAGACGCAGATCATCGCCGATCTGTGGGCCGCGCGGGCCGAGGGGCTGCCCTATGACACGCCGGAAGAAGCGATGGTCATGGCATCCATCGTGGAGAAGGAGACGGGGATCGCCGAAGAGCGCAAGCTTGTGGCAAGTGTCTTCGTCAACCGATTGAAACAAGGGATGAAATTGCAGACCGACCCCACGGTGATCTATGGCATCACCAAGGGCGAGGGCGTGCTGGGCCGCGGGCTGCGCGCAAGCGAGCTTCGCCGGGCAACCCCTTACAATACCTATGTAATCGACGGTTTGCCGCCGACCCCCATCGCCAATCCGGGCCGGTTGTCGATCGAGGCGGCGCTGAACCCCGAAAGCAGCGATTTCCTGTTCTTCGTGGCCGATGGCACGGGCGGGCATGTCTTCGCCAAAACGCTGGCCGAGCATAACGAGAACGTCGCCAAATGGCGCGCCATCGAGGCGCAACAGGGAACCCCCGACGCGGGCGGCGTGCAGGGGAACTGAGCGCCGAAAAGGGGGGGTGACATCGGTACACCCCCTGTTCACCCCTGGTGCGCCTGCTGTCGGGCGGATTTTGGGGGATGCGTGAAGGCCTGAAATGGGGGGCGGAGCGCGTGAGTCGCGCTGCGCCTTACGCCCCCGGTCCGCTTTGACAGTCTTGCAGTTTCGGCAGGCCGTCGGGTGCGCGGTCCAGCGGTTGCACCGTCACATCCAGACAAGAGGCGATCTCGCGCATCCGGGCCGCAATGGCATGGAGGGGCGCGCTACGGATTGTTTGGGGTGCAGGGTGATAAAGTCGGGCTTTCAGGAAGATCAGCGGATCGGGTGGGTAGGCGGCGTAGAGGACGCAGAAAAGCAGCGCGTCCGTCCTCGGGTTGAGGTCGCACGATACCGAAAAATTTGCCGACGGATCTGTCGGGATCATCACGACGGAACCTTGCCCGTTCTCGTGATACGAGCGGGTCTCGAATCCGGGAAGCTGGAAGCGTTCCGGGATGTGGCTTGTGTATCTGAAGCGGGAAGCTAGAGTTCCCGCCTTGCCTGCCTCGCCCCATTCCCACAGTCTGGCGGCGGTCTTGATGCTGGGATGGGCCATCTCGATATGGAAGACGGTTGGGCCGAGAGCGGGATCGGCGTCGAGGATGGGCTTCAGCCAGTCGATTTCGTTCATCGGTACGAAATCGGGATCGCGGCGCATCTTTGCGACCTCGATGCCAAGATCGAAGGTCCGCGTGTTCAGAGTGACGAGATGGCCGGGGTCTGGGTCTGCATGAAGGGCCTTTGCGAGGCCGATGGCCATCAGGGCTGCAATCAATACGCGCAACATGGGTGCCTCGTTCCCTTCAAGGGCGTTCTGTTTTGGGTGTAAGACCCTGGGTCGTTTCGCGCAAGCGCAAGCCTGTATGGAAGCCATGGCATGGACGTGACCCGGCCTGTTGCTGTGTCAGGCCGGTGCGCGGCACTGTCTGCCCGGCGGGGAAGATCGGGCTTTGCAAAAATGTCCAAGATATCAAGGCAGGCCCCGGATGGGGCATTTTTCTTGGGTGTTGCGCGTCGTCCCTTGTGGCGTGCTATGCGTTAACATATTGAAAATACAATAATATTTGACATCCCGCTCAACCTGGGCTAATGATTGTCCCATGCTAGAAGACAGGGTGAGCTTTGGGGCCGGGGAACCGGGGCCTTGGTTTTCCCGATCACTCGTGCGGAGGCATGAGAGGCGGGCACAGCAGTATGACGATGAAATTCTCCGCAGGGGAACACGAGCCTGAAGCTTTGCTGCGGGCAACGGAAGAACTGTATCTGGACGTGGCGCAGGAGCTGGCCGCGGCAACCGAAAGGCTGCGGCAGGGCGATCTGGAGGTCAGGGGGGCCATGCAGGCCGTCAAGGATCTGCGCGCCGCGTTCCAGCTGGTCATGGATGAGAGGACACGCGTTGACAAACTCCGCAAGCAGGTTGCCGGGGTCGCAGGAGGCCCCGGAGAGCTGGATTTCGCCGCGGCGCGGGACGAGATCGGGCGCAGGCTGGCTCGCCTCCGTGACGCCGGATGTGGTGGATGAGTTTCTGGCGGGCCTGAGCGGCGGGGCGCTGCTGGCGCTGCCCTGGATGTTCGAATTCTGGGCGCTGCCGCATCAACTGCCGCCTGAGGGGGCCTGGAAGACCTGGGTCATCATGGGCGGGCGCGGCGCGGGCAAGACGCGGGCCGGGGCGGAATGGGTGCGCGCGCAGGTGGAAGGCGCGCGCCCCGCCGACCCCGGCCGGGCGCGGCGGGTGGCGCTGGTGGGCGAGACGGTGGATCAGGTGCGCGAGGTGATGGTGTTCGGCGAAAGCGGGATATTGGCCTGTTCCCCCCCGGATCGGCGGCCGGTGTGGGAGGCCACGCGCAAGCGGCTGGTCTGGCCGAATGGCGCGGTGGCGCAGGTGTTTTCGGCGCATGAGCCGGAGGCGCTGCGCGGGCCGCAGTTCGATGCGGCCTGGGTGGACGAGCTGGCGAAGTGGAAGAAGGCCGAGGAGACCTGGGATCAGTTGCAATTCGCGCTGCGTCTGGGGGCGCATCCGCAGCAGGTGGTGACGACGACGCCGCGCAATGTGGCGGTGCTGAAGGCGATCCTGAACAACCCGTCCTCGGTGCTGACACATGCGCCGACCGATGCGAACCGCGCCCATCTGGCGGCGAGCTTTCTGGAGGAGGTGCAGGCGCGCTATGGCGGCACGCGGGCCGGTCGGCAGGAATTGGGCGGCGAGCTGGTGGAGGATGCCGAGGGCGCGCTGTGGACGGCGGCGATGCTGGAGCGGGGCCGGGTGGAGCAGTTGCCGGTGTTCAGCCGGGTGGTGGTGGCGGTGGACCCGCCGGTCAGCGGGCACAGCGGTTCCGACGCATGCGGGATCGTGGTGGTGGGCGCGGTGACCGAGGGGCCGGTGCAGGACTGGCGCGCGGTGGTGCTGGAGGATGCGTCTGTGCAGGGCGCCTCGCCCGATGCCTGGGCGCGGGCGGCGCTGGCGGCGATGGCGCGGCATGGCGCGTCGCGGCTGGTGGCGGAGGTTAATCAGGGCGGCGATCTGGTGCAATCGGTGATCCGGCAGGTGGACCCGCTGGTGCCCTATCGCGCGGTGCGGGCCAGCAAGGGCAAGGTGGCGCGGGCGGAGCCGGTGGCGGCGCTGTACGAGCAAGGGCGGGTGAGCCATGTGCGGGGGCTGGCGCGGCTGGAGGACCAGATGTGCCGGATGACCACGCGGGGGTTTGAGGGCAAGGGCTCGCCCGACCGGGTGGATGCGCTGGTCTGGGCGCTGACGGCGCTGATGATCGAGCCGGGGCAGGCGGCGCAGCGCCCGCAGGTGCGGGTGTTGTAGGGGTGAAGTGGCTGACCCCCTCCCTGGCCCTCCCCCTGCAGGGGGAGGGGAGTGCGGGGTGGTGGGGTTGGCGCTGTTGTCGGGCCTCCCCCTCACCCTGCCCTCTCCCCCGGGGGGAGAGGGTGTGTGGCGCGGGGCGGCCTGCGGGGCGCCGGGAGTATTTGGACCAGGGTGAAGCTGGATCGTGGGGCTGTGCTTGCGGGCATGGCGAGGCGGGCGCTTGCCCGGATGAAGGAGTGAGGCGGGATGGTGTTCGATTTCCTGCGGCGGGCCGAAAAGGCGGTGCCGGAGACGAAAGCCTCGGCGGCGGGGCGGCTGGTGGCCTATGGCGGGTCGGGGCGGGTGGCGTGGAGCCCGCGCGATGCCGGGTCGCTGGTGAAGAACGGCTTTCAGGGCAATCCGATCGGCTATCGGGCAGTGCGGCTGATTGCCGAGGCGGCGGCGGCGGTGCCTTTGGTGTTGCAGGACGAGATGCGGCGCTTTGACGGGCATCCGGTGCTGGATCTGCTGCGGCGGCCCAATGCGGTGCAGGGGCGGGCCGATCTGTTCGAGGCGCTGTATACGCAGCTTTTGCTGAGCGGGAACGCCTATCTGGAGGCGGTGCCGGGTGCCGGCAAGCTGCCGGGCGAGCTGCATGTGCTGCGATCCGACCGGATGGCGCTGGTGCCGGGGGCGGATGGCTGGCCGGTGGCCTATGACTACCGCGTTGGTGGCAAGGTGCATCGGTTTGACATGATGGGCGGGGCGGCACCGATCTGCCATATCCGCAGCTATCATCCGCTGGACGATCACTATGGGCTGTCGCCGTTGCAGGCGGCGGCGGTGGCGGTGGATGTTCATGCCGCGGCCAGTGCCTGGTCGAAGGCGCTTCTGGACAATGCGGCGCGCCCTTCGGGGGCGATTGTCTACAAGGGGGTGGAAGGCGGCGGCCTGTCGACCGAGCAATATGACCGGCTGGTGTTCGAGCTGGAAGCCAATCATCAGGGCGCGCGCAATGCCGGGCGGCCGATGCTGCTGGAAGGCGGTCTGGACTGGAAGCCGATGGGGTTCAGCCCCTCGGACATGGAGTTTCACGAGACCAAGCTGGCGGCGGCGCGCGAGATCGCCATCGCCTTTGGCGTGCCGCCGATGCTGGTCGGCATCACCGGCGACGCGACCTATGCCAATTATCAGGAGGCCAACCGCGCCTTTTACCGGCTGACGGTGTTGCCGCTGGTCGGCAAGGTGGCGGCGGCGGTGTCGCATTGGCTGGAAGGGTTCAGCGGTGCGGCGGTGGAGCTGAAGCCCGATCCGGACCAGATCTCGGCGCTGGCGGGGGAGCGGGATCAGCTTTGGGCGCGGGTCGGGGCGGCGGATTTCCTGACCGAAGGCGAGCGGCGCGCGCTGCTGGGGCTGCCGCGGATTTCGGAGCCGGAATGAGCGCGCGGGAGCGGCCGGTGCCCGCCAGCGGCTCGCGCTTTCTGTATGACAGTTTCGATGCGGCCCATGCGCGGATCGAGGCCAACGAGCGGGTGGCGGAGGCGCGCTGGAACGGGCTGGAATACCGGCTGGGCCAGATCGAAGGCACGCTGGAGCGGCTGGAAAAGCGGATCTGGCTGGGGGTTTACGGCGTTGCGGCCTTTCTGCTGGCGCAGGGGGCCGAGGCTTTGCTGAGGGCGGCAATGAGGTAGGCGATGGGATATATGCAGCAATATGGCGCGCCGGAGCGCAAGTTCGTGGCGCTGGGCGGGGCGGCGCCGGCGATCCGGGTTTCGGAGGGCGCGGTGGTGGAGGGCTATGCCAGCCTGTTCGGCGCCCGCGATCAGGGCGGCGATGTGGTGCAGGCGGGGGCTTATGCGGCATCGCTTGCGGCACTGGCCGGGGCGGGGCGGCGGGTGAAGATGCTGTGGCAGCATGACCCGGCGCAGCCGATCGGCGTCTGGGACGAGGTGCGCGAGGATGCGCGGGGCCTGTGGGTCAAGGGGCGTATCCTGATGGATGTGGAGAAGGGGCGCGAGGCGGCGGCCCTTCTGGCGGCGGGGGCGATGGACGGGCTGTCGATCGGCTATCGCACCGTCAAGGCGGAGCGCGACGGCAAGAACCGCCGCGTTCTGAGCGAGCTGGAGCTGTGGGAAGTGTCGCTTGTCACCTTTCCCATGCTGGCGGAGGCGCGGGTTTCGGCCAAGGGCGAGAGCCTGGAGGCGGAGAGCTGGCGCAGTCTGGCGCAGATCCTTGAGGATGCGCGCCAAAGCCTGGCCGACCGTTAGGCGGCCACAGGACGGGATCAACCTTTGAGGGAAGAGACGATGACCGAGAGAGAGGCTCGGGCCGGTGGCGCTTTGCCTGCGGCCCTGCATCCGGGGGCAGAAGTGGCCGCCGCGATGAGCGGGTTCCTGAAAGAGTTCAAAGGCTTTCAGACCGAGATGAAATCTGCATTGCAACAACAGGAAGAGCGACTGACCATGCTGGATCGGAAAACCATGACCTACGGCCGCCCCGCGCTTTCGGCCCATGCCGAGGTGGAAGCCCCGCATGTGAAGGCGTTCGACGCCTATCTGCGGTCGGGCGATGATGACGGGCTGCGCGGGCTGGTGCTGGAGGGCAAGGCCATGTCTACCGCCGTGGCGGCGGATGGCGGCTATCTGGTGGACCCGCGCACCTCGGAGACCATCCGGTCGATGCTGGTGGCCACATCGTCGTTGCGGGCGATTGCAAATGTGGTGCAGGTGGACGGGCCGTCGTTCGATGTGCTGATCGACCGGAGCGAGGTCGGTTCGGGCTGGCAGACGGAAACCGGATCGGTGAGCGAGAGTGCGACCCCGGCGGTGGAGCGCATCTCGATCAAGCTGCACGAGCTGTCGGCGATGTCGAAGGCCAGCCAGCGCCTGCTGGATGACAGCGCCTTTGACGTGGAAAGCTGGCTGGCGGGCCGGATCGCCACGCGGTTCATCCGGGCGGAATCGGCGGCCTTCATCAATGGTGACGGGGTGGACAAGCCGAAGGGCATTCTGCTGCCCGCCAAGGTGGCCAATGCTAGCTGGACCTGGGGGTCTTTGGGCTATGTGCCCACCGGGGCGGCGGCGGATTTTGCCACGACCAATGCGGCGGATTGCATCATCTCGCTGGTCTATGCGCTGGGGGCGGATTACCGCGCCAATGCGGCCTTCGTGATGAATTCCAAGACGGCGGGGGCAGTGCGCAAGATGAAGGATGCGGATGGCCGCTTCATGTGGTCGGACGGGCTGGCGGCGGCGGAACCGGCGCGGCTGATGGGGTATCCGGTGCTGGTCTGCGAGGATATGCCGGATATTGCGGCCAATACCTATCCGATTGCCTTCGGCGACTTCCAGTCGGGCTATACCGTGGCCGAACGCCCGGATCTGCGGGTGCTGCGCGACCCGTTCTCGGCCAAGCCGCATGTGCTGTTCTATGCGTCCAAGCGCGTGGGGGGCGACATTACCGATTACGCCGCGATCAAGCTGCTGAAGATCGCCACGGCCTGATCGGGTGACGGATGGCCCGGCGGGTTGCGCCGGGCCAGCGGACGCGCGCCGGTGACGCGCCTTCTAGCAGCCTCCCCCTCCGTCCGAGTGGTGCGGGGCGCGCGTCCGACCCCCTGGAGGGGATGAGGGAGCAGAAACATGATGTTGATCGAACAGACGACGGTGCCGGGGGCGGCGCTGCCGGTTCAGGCGCTGAAGGATCATCTGCGGCTGGGCAGCGGTTTCGCCGATGGCGCGATGCAGGACGGGCTGGTGGAAAGCTATCTGCGCGCGGCCATGGCGGCGGTGGAGGGGCGGATCGGCAAGGCGCTGATCGCGCGGGTGTTCAAGCTGGTGCTGCCCGACTGGCGCGACCCGGCGGGGCAGGCGCTGCCGGTGGCGCCGGTGAGTGCGGTGGAGAGTGTGACGCTGGTGGACAGCGCGGGGGCGGGCACGGTGGTGGCAGCGTCGCGCTATCGGGTGATGCCGGACCGGCACCGCCCGCGTCTGGTGGCGCTGGGCACGCTGCTGCCAAGCGTGCCGGTGGATGGGCAGGTGGAGGTGGTGTTCACCGCCGGGTTCGGGGCGAGCTGGGCAGCGGTGCCCGCCGATCTGCAACAGGCGGTGCTGCTGCTGGCGGCGGAATATTACGAACACCGGCTAGAAGCGGCGCAGGCGGGCGCTGTGCCGCGCGCGGTGCAAGCGCTGATCGAGCGCTGGCGCAATGTGCGGGTGCTGGGCGGGGGGGCGGCATGAGCGGGCCGGTGCTGGCGCGGCCCTTGGTGCTGGAGGCGCGGCAGGCCGTGGCGGATGGCGCGGGCGGCTATGTGGAAAGCTGGGTGGGGCTTGGCACGCTGTGGGCCGAGGTGCTGCCGGGGGCGGGGCGCGATGTTGCCGGGCCGGAGGCGGTTCTGACCTCGGTGCCCTATCGCATCACGGTGCGGGGCGCGCCGCAGGGCGCGCCGTCGCGCCCGGTGGCGGGGCAGCGGTTCCGCGATGGCGGGCGGATCTTCGCCATTCTGGCGGTGACGGAACGCGATGGCGGCGGGTTCTACCTGACCTGTTTCGCCCGAGAGGAGGGTGGGGCATGAGCTATGGCGGGGCGGCGGCATTGCAGGCGGCGGTCTATGCGCGGCTGGTGGCGGACCTGCCGGATGTGGCGGTGCATGACGCGCTGCCGCCGGGCGGCGCGGGGGAAACCTTTGTCATCCTTGGGCCGGAAGAGGCGGTCGATGCCTCGGACGCCAGCGGCGCGGGGGCAGAGCATCGCTTTGTCATCAGCGTGATTTCGGATGCGGCGGGCTTTCTGGCGGCGAAGGAGATCGCGGTGCGCATTTCCGACGCGCTGCTGGGGGCGGGGCTGGTGCTGGCGCGCGGGCGGGTGGTCTGGCTGGGCTTCGTGAAAGCGCAGGCGCGGCGGCTGGAGGCGGGGGCTGCGCGGCGGATCGACCTGCGTTTCGTGGCGCGGATCGAGGACTGATCGAACAATTGCTGCGGTCTTTCTGCGGATAAGTCGCAGCATTCAGCATGAAATCGGAGAATTGGCATGGCAGTGCAAAGCGGCAAGGATTTGCTGATCAAGATCGACCTGAATGGCAGTCTTCAGTTCGAGACCATCGCGGGGCTGCGCGCCTCGCGCATCAGTTTCAACGCGGAAACGGTGGATGTGACCAGCCTGGAAAGCCAGGGCGGCTGGCGCGAATTGCTGGCGGGGGCGGGGGTGCGGTCGGCCTCGATCTCCGGCTCGGGGGTGTTCCGCGATGCGAATACCGATGAACGCGCGCGGCAGATCTTCTTTGACGGGGAAGTGCCGAATTTTCAGGTGATCATCCCGGATTTCGGCGTGGTGGAGGGGCCGTTCCAGATCACCGCGATCGAATATGCGGGCAGCCATAATGGCGAGGCGACCTATGAGCTGACGCTGGCCTCGGCCGGGGCGCTGACCTTTACGGCGCTGTGATGGCGAACCCTTGGGCGGGGGAGGTGGCGCTGGTGCTGAACGGCCAGCGCCATGTGGCGAAGCTGACGTTGGGCGCGCTGGCGGAACTGGAGGCGGCGCTGGAGGCGGGCACGCTGATCGAATTGGTCGAGCGGTTCGAGGGCGGGCGGTTTTCCAGCCGCGATGTGCTGGCGCTGGTGGTGGCGGGGCTGCGCGGCGGTGGCTGGCAGGGCACGGCGGCGGATCTGCGGACGGTGGAGATTGCCGGCGGGCCGGTGGCGGCGGCACGGGCGGCGGCGGAACTGCTGGCGCGGGCCTTCGCGCTGCCGGGCGAGACATGAGCGGGATCGACTGGCCGGGCCTGCTGCGGGTGGGGCTGCACGGGCTGCGGCTGAGCCCGGAGGCGTTCTGGCGGCTGAGCCCGGTGGAACTGCGGATCATGCTGGGGGCGGAACGCGCCGCCCCGGCCCTGACGCGGGCGCGGCTGGACGAGCTGGCGGCGGCGTTTCCCGATGTGAGACAGGAGAGGGGCGATGGCGGATATCGAGACCCTGCAAGAGCAGGTGACAGCGCTTGAGGCGACGCTGGGCAGTGCCAGCGGCATGGTGGGCGCGTTCGAGGGCGAGTTGAGCCGGATGCGCGACAGCCTGGCCTATACCGGGCGTGAGGTGAACCAGTTGAGCACGGGCATCGGCGGCGGTTTGCGGCGCGCCTTTGACGGGCTGGTGTTCGACGGGGCGCGGCTGTCGGATGTGCTGAAGAGCGTGGCGCAGAGCATGGTCAGCACGCTGTATGGTGTGGCGATGAAGCCGGTGCAGAATGCGCTGGGCGGGCTGGTGGCGGAAGGCATCAACGGGCTGTTGGGCGGCATGGCCTTTGCCAAGGGCGGCGCGTTTTCGCAAGGCCGGGTGATGCCCTTTGCCAAGGGGGGCGTGGTGTCGCAGCCGGTGCGCTTTCCGATGCGCGGCGCGACCGGGCTGATGGGCGAGGCGGGGCCGGAGGCGATCATGCCGCTGACCCGCGGCGCCGACGGGCGGCTGGGCGTGCAGGCGGCGGGGGGCGGGCGCCCGGTCAACATCGTGATGAACATCCAGACGCCCGATGTGGCGGGGTTTCAGCGCAGCCAGAGCCAGATCGCGGCGCAGGCGGCGCGGGCCATGGCGCGTGGTCAGCGCAACAGGTGAGGTAAGGTTATGGGATTTCACGAAATTCGCTTTCCCGCCAATCTGAGCTTTGGCTCGGTCGGCGGGCCGGAGCGGCGCACGGAAATCGTGACGCTGGCCAACGGGTTCGAGGAGCGCAACACGCCCTGGGACCATTCGCGCCGCCGCTATGACGCGGGCGTGGGGCTGCGGTCGCTGGATGATGTGGAGCGGTTGATCGCGTTTTTCGAGGCGCGGCGCGGGCAGGTTTACGGGTTCCGCTGGAAGGACTGGTCGGATTTCAAATCCTGCCCGGCGTCGAAAACCGTGACGGCGGTGGATCAGATCATCGGCACGGGGGATGGAAAGACCGTCAGTTTCGGGCTGGTGAAAACCTATCGTTCAGGCGGGGCGGAGTATGTGCGGCCCATCGTCAAGCCGGTGGCGGGCAGCGTGAAAGTGGCCATCGCGCGGGATGACAAGGTGGAGGGGCTGGAGTTCACCGTCGATCCGGCGACGGGGGTGGTGACGTTTTCCACGCCGCCCGACACCGGCACGGTGGTTTCGGCGGGTTTCGAATTCGATGTGCCGGTGCGGTTTGACACGGATCGCATCCAGACCTCGGTCGCGTCGTTTCAGGCGGGCGATGTGCCGACGGTGCCGGTGGTGGAGGTGCGGGTCTGATGGGCAGTGCCGAGCTTTACGCGCATCTGGCGACGGGGACGACAACGGTGTGCCGCGCCTGGGCGGTGCGGCGCAGCGATGGGGTGGTGCTGGGGTTCACCGACCATGACCGGGGGTTCAGTTTCGACGGGATCACCTTCAAGGCGGACACCGGGATGACGGCGCGGGCCTTGCAGCAATCGACCGGGCTTTCGGTGGACAACAGTCAGGCGATGGGCGCGCTGTCTGATGCCGCGATCCGCGAGGCGGATATTCTGGCGGGCCGCTATGACGGGGCCGAGGTGACGGCCTGGCTGGTCAATTGGGCCGATGTGGGCCAGCGGGTGATGCAGTTCCGGGGATCTCTGGGCGAGATCACCTGGGCGGGCGGCGCGTTCGAGGCGGAATTGCGCGGGCTGGCCGAGGTGCTCAATCAGGTGCAGGGGCGGGTGTATCATCGCAATTGTGGCGCGCTTCTGGGCGATGCGGGCTGCGGTTTCGATCTGGAGACGCCGGGCTATGTGATGGAGCGCGCGGCCGAGGATGTGGCGGGGCGGCAGGTGTTCCGCTTTGCGGCGGCGGGCGGGTTCGAGGATCGCTGGTTCGAGCGCGGGCGGTTGTTGGTGCAAAGCGGGGCGGCGGCGGGGTTGCTGGGGCTGGTGAAGCGCGACCGGCGGCTGGCGAACGGCGGGCGCGAGGTGGAGTTGTGGGAGCGGTTGGGCGCGGATGTCGCCCCCGGCGATCTGTTGCGGCTGGAGGCGGGCTGCGACAAGCGGGCGGTGACCTGTCGCGCGAAGTTCAACAATTTCCTGAATTTCCGGGGCTTTCCGCATATTCCGGGCGAGGATTGGCTGGCGTCTTTCCCGTCTTCGGGCACGGTCAATGATGGCGGGAGCCTGAAGGGATGAGCGGCGCGCGGATCGTGGCAGAGGCGCGGGGCTGGATCGGCACGCCCTATCTGCATCAATGTTCGGTCAAGGGGGCGGGCAGCGATTGTCTGGGCCTGTTGCGCGGCATCTGGCGGGTGGTGATCGGGCCGGAGCCGGAAGCCGTGCCTGCCTATACGCAGGACTGGGACGAACCCGCCCGGCAGGAGGTACTGCTGGCCGCCGCGCTGCGCTGGCTGGTGGCCAAGCCGCTGGAGGCAGCGGCGCCGGGCGATGTGCTGCTGTTCCGCATGCGGGATGGCGCGGTGGCCAAGCATCTGGGTATCGCGGGGCGGACCGGCGCGCAGGCGTCTTTCATCCATGCCTATACCGGGCATGGGGTGATCGAAAGCCCGCTGTCCGCCCCTTGGGCGCGCCGCATCGTGGCGCGATTTGCATTTCCTGAAGGAGCGCTGTGAATGGCGACGCTACTGCTTTCTGCCGCCGGGGCGGCGCTTGGGTCGGGGTTTGGCGGCACGGTGCTGGGGCTTTCGGGCGCGGTGCTGGGGCGGGCCGCGGGGGCCACGCTGGGCCGGGTGATCGACCAGCGGCTGCTGGGCGCCGGGTCGGAGGCGGTGGAGATGGGCCGGGTGGAGCGGTTCCGGCTGATGGGCGCCTCGGAAGGGGCGGCGGTGGCGCAGGTGTTTGGCCGCGCGCGGGTGGCGGGGCAGGTGATCTGGGCCACGCGGTTTCAGGAAACCGCCAGCAAGACCGGCGGCGGCAAGGGGGCCTCGCGCCCGAAAACCACCAGCTATACCTATTCGGTCAGCCTTGCTTTGGCGCTGTGTGCCGGGGTCATCAACGGCATCGGGCGGATCTGGGCGGATGGGGTGGAGATTCGCCCCGCCGATCTGAACCTGCGCATCTATAGCGGGGCCGAGGATCAACTGCCCGACCCGAAGATCGAGGCGGTGGAGGGGGCGGGGCTGGCGCCCGCCTATCGTGGCATCGCCTATGTGGTGATCGAGGATCTGGATCTGGGGGCTTTCGGCAACCGGGTGCCGCAGCTTTCGTTCGAGGTGGTGCGCCCGGCGCAGGGGGGGCACGGGCTGACCAGCCTGTCGGAGGCGGTGCGCGCGGTGGCGTTGATTCCGGGGACGGGGGAATATGCGCTGGCGACGACCAAGGTGCATTATGCCGATGGCGATGCGGCGGTGCTGTCGGCCAATGCCAATTCATCCTCTGGCAGAAGCGATTTCGACACGTCGATGGACCAGTTGGAGGTCGAACTGCCGCAGGTGGGGGCGGTGTCGCTGGTGGTTTCGTGGTTCGGCAGCGATCTGCGCTGCGGCACTTGTCTGGTGCAGCCGAAGGTGGAACAGGCGCAGCTTGAGGCCAAGGGGATGGATTGGCGCGCAGGCGGCATCGCGCGCGAGGCTGCGGCAGAGGTGGCGCGGGTGGACGGGCGGCAGGTTTACGGCGGCACCCCGGCGGATGGCGCGGTGATCGAGGCGATCCGCGCGCTGAAGCAGCGCGGCAAGGAGGTGATGTTCTATCCCTTCCTTCTGATGGAGCAGTTGGCGGACAACGGATTGGCGGACCCCTGGACGGGGGCGGCGGATCAGCCGGTTCTGCCCTGGCGCGGGCGGATCACGCTGGATCAGGCGCCGGGCCGGTCGGGCAGCAGCGACCGCACGGCGGCGGCAGAGGCCGAGGTTGCGGCGTTTTTTGGCACGGCGGCACCGGGGGATTTTGCGCTGGATGGCGAGCAGGTGACCTATTCCGGCCCGGCGGAGTGGCGCTATCGCCGCTTCATCCTGCATTACGCGCATCTGTGTGCGGCGGCGGGCGGGGTGGAGGCTTTCTGCATCGGGTCGGAAATGCGCGGGCTGACCCAGATCCGGGGGGCGGGCGACAGCTTTCCGACGGTGGCGGCGCTGCGGCAGTTGGCGGGCGAGGTGCGGGCCATTCTGGGGGCGGGCACCCAGATCAGCTATGCCGCCGACTGGTCGGAATATTTCGGCTATCATGTGGATGGGAATGTGTATTTCCACCTCGACCCGCTTTGGGCCGACCCCGATGTCGATTTCGTGGGGATCGACAATTACATGCCGCTGGCCGATTGGCGCGAGGGCGAGGATCATGCGGATGCGGGCTGGGGCAGCATTTATGACCTTGGCTATCTGCAGTCCAACATCGAGGGCGGCGAGGGGTTTGCCTGGTATTACGACAGTGCCGACGCGGTTGCGGCGCAGCGGCGCGTGCCGATCACCGACGGGGCGCATGGTGAGCCTTGGGTGTTTCGCTACAAGGACATCCGAAGCTGGTGGGGCGCGGCGCATCACGAGCGGATTGATGGGGTGCGCAGCGCGGTGCCGACGGATTGGGTGCCGGGGTCGAAACCGATCCGCTTCACCGAATATGGTTGTGCGGCGATCGACAAGGGGGCGAACGAGCCCAACAAGTTTCTCGACCCGAAATCCTCGGAATCCGTGCTGCCGCGCTTTTCCAGCGGGCGGCGCGATGATCTGATGCAGATGCAATACCTGCGGGCGATGCGCGACTATTGGGGCGACCCGGCGAGGAATCCGCAGGCCGCGCTGTATGACGGGCGTATGATCGACATGGCCCGCGCCCATGTCTGGGCCTGGGATGCGCGGCCCTTCCCCACCTTTCCCAACCGCACGGGGTTGTGGAGCGATGGTGACAATTACGCGCGGGGCCATTGGCTGAACGGGCGGGTGAGCGGGCAGGTTCTGGCGGCGGTGGTGGCCGAGATCTGCGCGCGGGCCGGGCTTTCGGCGTTTTCGGTGGCGGATCTGCGTGGCGTGGTGCGCGGCTATGACCTGGCCGATCTGGGCACGGCGCGGGCGGCCTTGCAGCCGCTGATGCTGGCCTATGGGTTCGACGCGGTGGAGCGTGAGGGGGTCTTGCAGTTCCGCATGCGCGACGGGCGGGTGACGCAGCAGATCAACGATGACGATCTGGCGCTGTCTGCCGATCTGGAAGGGCGGATCGAGACGCGCCGCGCCCCCGAGGCGGAAACCGTGGGCCGGGTGCTGGTGGGCCATATCGAGGCGGAGGGTGATTTCGCGCTGCGTCAGGCCGAGGCGCAGTTTCCCGGTGATGCCGAGCCGGGCGTGTCGCAATCCGATCTGGCGCTGGTGCTGACCGGGGCCGAGGGCGTGGCGGTGGCCGAACGCTGGCTGGCCGAAGCACGGGTCGGGCGCGATACGGCGCGGTTGGCGCTGCCGCAATCGCTGGCGCATCTGGGGGCGGGGGATGTGCTGGGCTATGCCGGGAACCGCTATCGGATCGACCGGGTGGAGCAGGGCGATCTGCGCCTGATCGACGCGGTGCGCACCGAAGCCGGGGTATTCCAGCCGTCGGATTACGCGGAAGACCGGGTGGGCATGCCCGAGGTGGCGGCGGAACTGCCGGTCTATCCGGTGTTTCTGGACCTGCCGCTGATCACGGGCGACGAGGTGCCCCATGCGCCGCATGTCGCGGTGGCGGCGCGGCCTTGGCCGGGGCCGGTGGCGGTCTGGTCGGCGCCGGAGGATGCGGGCTATACGCTGAACCGGACGGTGCAGGCGCCTGCCACGCTGGGGCGCACGCAGACGGTGCTGGCGGCGGCGCCGATGGGGCGCTGGGATCGCGGCCCGGCGCTGCGGGTGAAGCTGGGCAGCGGGCAACTCGCCTCGGCCAGCGAAGTGGCGGTGCTGAACGGCGCCAATGCCATGGCGATCGGCAATCCCGCCGCAGGCGATTGGGAGGTCTTCCAGTTCTGCGAGGCGGTGCTGGTCGGCCCCGCGACCTATGAGCTGTCGTTGCGGTTGCGCGGCCAGCTTGGCACCGATGGGGTGATGCCTGCCGAATGGCCCATCGGATCACAGGTCGTGTTGCTGGATGGGGCGCCCCAGCAACTGACGCTGCCCTTGTCGGCGCGCGGGTTGGCGCGGCATTTCCGGGTGGGGCGGGCCAGCCGCAGCTATGATGACCAGTTGGTCAGCCATGCGGTGAAGACCTTTTCAGGCGTTGGCTTGCGGCCCTATGCCCCGGTGCATCTGCGGCTGCTGATGCAGGGGGGCGCGGTGCAGGCCAGTTGGCTGCGGCGCACGCGGATTGATGGCGACAGTTGGGAATCGGTCGATGTGCCGCTGGGCGAGGAGCGCGAGCGCTATGTGCTGCGCGTGCTGTCTGGGGTGATGCTGCTGCGCGAGGCTGTGGTTGAGACCCCCGGCTGGACCTATACCGCCGCGATGCAGGGTGCAGATGGGGCGGGGGGCGAAATCACCGTCACGGTGGCGCAGATCTCGGCCAGTTTCGGGCCGGGGCCTGCGGCTGCGGCAAGCATTGCGCTGTGATCCGCCATGCGGCGAGTGTTGATCGGCGATCTGATGGCGGCGGCGCGGCTGATCGCGCCGCTGCCCGCCTGCGACCGCCGCCCGGTTCTGCGGCGACTGCTGGCCGAGACCCATGCCGCGCATCTTTACGCCAAGCGGTTTGGCAGGCCGCATCGGCTCTGGGGCAATGGCAGTTTGATGGCGCGGGCCATGGCGATCCAGACTGATCCCGTTCCGCCTTGGGGCGGGCCGTTGCGGGCGGCCCTGGCCGAGGTGATCGCCGCCTTGCAGGAGCGGGATCACTTCAACCATTCTTGAACTGGCGCAGTTCGGGCCAATCTGCGATAATGTTCTCCAAGACCCTGCGAACGGAGTGCGGATATGCCCGAAATCAAGCACAAGCTGAGCCAGTTTGA
Organism: Gemmobacter aquatilis; assembly: GCF_900110025.1. Classification (GTDB taxonomy): domain Bacteria; phylum Pseudomonadota; class Alphaproteobacteria; order Rhodobacterales; family Rhodobacteraceae; genus Gemmobacter; species Gemmobacter aquatilis. Next base: position 292,120 of record NZ_FOCE01000004.1, read on the forward strand.
CCCTGTATGGTCGCGGGTCTGCGAAGAGGCCGTGGCGGCGATTGCGGTGGAGCCGCTGCTGGGCGGGCTCGTCCATTCCAGCCTGCTGCACCATCCGACGATGGAACGTGCGCTGGCCTATCGGTTTTCGCTGAAACTCGCCTCGGGCGAGATGAGTGAACAGATCCTGCGCGAAATCGCCGATGAGGCCTATGCCAGCGACCCCGAACTGGGGCAGGCGGCGCGGGCCGATCTGATGGCGGTGTTTGACCGTGATCCGGCCTGCCACCGCTATCTGCAGCCGATTCTGTTCTTCAAGGGCTATCAGGCGGTGCAGGCCTACCGCGTGGGGCATTGGCTCTGGACGCAGGGGCGCATTGATCTGGCCTATTTCGTGCAGATGCGCGTGTCCGAGGTGTTCGGGGTGGATATTCACCCGGCGGCGAAGATCGGCAAGGGGCTGATGATCGACCATGCCCATTCCATCGTGATCGGCGAAACTGCCGTGGTGGGTGACAATGTGTCGATGCTGCATTCGGTGACGCTGGGCGGCACCGGCAAGGAAGATGGCGACCGGCATCCGAAGATCGGCAATGGCGTGCTGATCGGGGCGGGGGCCAAGGTGCTGGGCAATATCCATATCGGCAACTGCTCGCGCATCGCGGCGGGATCGGTGGTGTTGCAGGACGTGCCGCCTTGCACCACCGTGGCCGGGGTTCCGGCGAAGGTGGTCGGGGAAGCGGGCTGTCCGCAGCCCGCGGTGATGATGGATCAGGTGATCAAAGGCTGCAACTGAGCCGCCAGACATGAAAAAGGCCCGGAGGGAACTCCGGGCCTTTTTCGTTGTGCAGGTGTGGCTCAGGCCAGCATCATCATCGGGTTTTCAAGGTTCTCGATGATCGCCTTGAGGAACTCTGCCCCCAGCGCGCCGTCGATCACCCGGTGATCCACCGAAAGCGTCATGCTCATCATCGTGGCCACGACGATCTCGCCCGCCTTGTTCACCACCGGCTTCTTCACGCCCGCGCCCACGGCCAGAATCGAGCCATGCGGCGGGTTGATGACCGCATCAAAGTTCTCGATCCCCATCATCCCGAGGTTCGAAATCGCAAAGCTGCCGCCCTGATATTCATGCGGCGCCAGCTTCTTGGTTTTCGCGCGGGTGGCGAGATCTTTCATCTCGGCCGACAGGGCCGAGAGCGATTTCTTGTCGGCATCGCGCAGCACCGGGGTGAACAGCCCGCCGTCAATCGCCACGGCCACCGCCACATCCGAAGGCTTCAGCTTCAGCATCCGGTCACCGGCCCAGACGGCATTGGCCGCCGGAACCTTTTGCAGCGCCAGCGCGCAGGCCTTGATGATGAAGTCGTTGACCGACAGCTTCACGCCCCGCCCTTCGAGCGATTTGTTGAGCTGCTCGCGGAAGGCCATCAGCGTATCCAGCTGCACGTCGCGGCGCAGGTAGAAATGCGGGATGGTCTGTTTCGCCTCGGTCAGACGGGCCGCAATGGTGCGGCGCATCCCGTCCAGCGGCACTTCTTCATAGGCGCGGTCGGCATACATCTTCAGCACGGTTTCGGTGGACGGGCCGGTGGGCATTGCGCCCGCCGCCGACTTCGCCGCCGGGGCCGGGGCGGCTGCGACCGGCGTAGAAGCAACCGCTGCCACCGGGGCGGGGGCCGGGGCCGCAACCGCGCCTTCGACATCCGCCTTCACGATCCGCCCATGCGGGCCCGATCCCTTGACCTGCGTCAGATCCAGCCCTTTTTCCGCCGCGATGCGACGGGCCAGCGGCGAGGCGAAGACGCGGGCGCCGCCCGCAGCTACCGGCGCTGCCGGGGCAGGGGCTGCTACTGCAGCGGGTGCCGCCGCAGCAGGGGCTGCGACCGGGGCCGCTGCCGCAACCGGGGCCGCTACGGCGGCATCGGCGCTTTCACCGTCTTCCAGCAGCACGGCGATGGGAGCGTTGACCTTCACCCCCGCCGTGCCTTCGGCGATCAGGATCTTGCCGATCACGCCTTCATCAACGGCCTCGAACTCCATCGTGGCCTTGTCGGTCTCGATCTCGGCGAGGATCTGGCCGGATTTGACCGCATCCCCTTCTTTCACGAGCCATTTCGCCAGCGTGCCCTCTTCCATCGTGGGCGAGAGCGCGGGCATCAGGATTTGAATTGCCATGTCACACCTCAGCGATAGCAGACGGATTTGACCGCTTCGACCACTTCGGCGGTCGTCAGCAGCGCGAGCTTTTCAAGATTGGCCGCATAGGGCATCGGCACATCCTTGCCCGCGCAGTTGATCACCGGCGCATCCAGATAGTCGAAGGCGCGCTGCATGATCGTGGCCGAGATGTGGTTGCCGATGGAGCAGACCGGGAAGCCCTCTTCCACCGTGATGCAGCGATTGGTCTTCATCACCGAGGCCAGAACCGTGTCGTAATCAATCGGGCGCAGGGTGCGCAGGTCGATCACCTCGGCGCTGATGCCGTCCTTGGCCAGAATATCCGCCGCTTCCAGCGCATAGGTCATGCCGATGCCGAAGGAGACGATGGTGACATCGCTGCCTTCCCGCCAGATGCGGGCCTTGCCGAAGGGGATGGTGAAATCTTCCAGCACTGGCACTTCGAACGAGCGCCCGTAGAGGATTTCGTTTTCAAGGAACACAACCGGGTTCGGGTCACGGATTGCCTGTTTCAGCAGACCCTTCGCATCCGCCGCCGAATAGGGCATCACGACTTTCAGGCCGGGCACCTGGGCATACCAGGCGGCGTAATCGTGGCTGTGCTGCGCGCCCACGCGGGCGGCGGCGCCATTGGCACCCCGGAACACGATCGGCGCGCCCATCTGGCCGCCCGACATATAGTTGGTCTTCGCTGCCGAGTTGATCAGATGGTCAATCGCCTGCATGGCGAAGTTGAAGGTCATGAACTCCACAATCGGGTTCAGCCCGCCCCACGAGGCGCCGACGGCCAGACCGGCAAAGCCGTGTTCGGTGATCGGCGTGTCGATCACGCGCTTGGGCCCGAATTCGTCCAGCAGGCCCTGGCTGATCTTGTAGGCGCCCTGATATTCGCCCACTTCCTCGCCCATCAGGAAGACGCCGGGGTTGGCCCGCATCTCTTCCGCCATGGCTTCGCGCAGCGCTTCGCGCACGGTCATCTGCTTCATCGGCGTGCCTTCCGGCCAGTCGGCCGAGGCTTTGGACACGACTTCGACCGGGGCTTTCGCCACCGCAGCCGGGGCCGCCACAGGGGCCGCCGCCACCGGGGCGGGGGCCGCAGCTACGGCTGCAGGGGCCGGGGCATCGGCGCTTTCGCCCTCTTCCACCAGCACGGCAATCGGCGTGTTGACCTTCACGCCCGCAGTGCCTTCCGCGACCAGCAGCTTGCCGATGATCCCCTCATCGACCGCCTCGAATTCCATCGTTGCCTTGTCGGTTTCGATCTCGGCCAGGATCTGGCCGGATTTCACCACGTCGCCCTCTTTCACCAGCCATTTGGCCAGCGTGCCTTCTTCCATGGTCGGAGAAAGCGCGGGCATCAGAACTTGGGTTGCCATTCGTGTTTTCCCCCTCAGGCGTAAATATCGGTCCAGAGCTCTTCGACAGGCGGCTCCGGGCTTTCTTTCGAGAATTCCGCGGCCTCGTTCACGATGGCCTTGATGTCCTTGTCGATCGCCTTCAGCTCTTCGTCCGAGGCCAGCCCGCCCTGCAGCAGCAGGTCGCGGACATGTTCGATGGCATCCTTTTCGGATTTCATCTTCTCGACCTCTTCGCGGGTGCGGTATTTCGCCGGGTCCGACATCGAATGGCCGCGATAGCGATAGGTCATCATTTCAAGGATATAGGGGCCTTCGCCCGCGCGGCAGGTGGCCACGGCCTTTTCGGCGGCGGCCTTCACCGCCAGCACATCCATGCCATCCACCGCTTCGCCCTTGATGCCGTAGGCGGCGCCGCGTTCCCACAGCGAGGGGGATTTGGTCGAACGCTTGACGCTGGTGCCCATGGCATACTGGTTGTTCTCGATCACGAAGATCACCGGCAGGTTCCACAGCTCGGCCATGTTGTAGGTCTCGTAAACCTGCCCCTGGTTCGCCGCCCCATCGCCGAAATAGGCGAAGGTCACATTGTCATTGCCCAGATACTTGTCGGCAAAGGCCAGACCCGCGCCCAGCGGCACCTGTGCGCCCACGATCCCGTGGCCGCCGTAGAAATGGCGCTCCTTCGAGAACATGTGCATGGAGCCGCCTTTACCCTTGGAATAGCCGCCGATGCGGCCGGTCAGTTCGGCCATCACGCCCTTCGGGTCCATGCCGCAGGCCAGCATATGCCCGTGGTCACGATACGAGGTGATGCGCTTGTCACCCTCTTTCGTCGCGGCCTCCAGCCCCACGACCACGGCTTCCTGCCCGATATACAGGTGGCAGAAGCCGCCGATCAGGCCCATGCCGTAAAGTTGGCCCGCCTTTTCCTCGAACCGACGGATCAGCAGCATTTCCCGGTAAAACTTGAGAAGTTCCTCTTTCGAGACATTCGGTCTCTCCGGTGCCTTCTTGGTGGCCATGCGGCTTCCCTCCCGATTTGGCAAAGTAGTTCAATATTAAACTATCTGCATCATAACGGAAAAATAAGGTCGCGCAAGCAAATCCCTCGCCGCACCGCAGCGTTGCCGCCCGGCGTTTCCCCCTCAACCTGACAGAAATATGCTGGGGCCACCACAGGGCGCCATCGGTTCAAGCCCGATCAGCGGCGGGCCGCGCCCCGGTCCGCCCGGCGGTCAGCGGATGACGATCTCGTCGGCGCGGATATAGCCCAGCACGTCGCGCACCTGTTCGTCCAGCAGGTCAAGGTCCAGATAGCCATCCGACAGGCGCAAGGTGCGGTTCTGCAATTCCGCCAGTTCGATCTGTAGCCGATCCCGCTCGGCGCGCAGCGCCTCGGCCTCGGCATTGATCTGGATGCGACGGAACAGCCCGTAATCGCCCTGCACGGCGGCAAAGGTGAAATAGCTGCCCAGCGCGAAGGCCAGGCCGAAAATCATCAGGCTGCCGATATTGGGGCGTGTGCTGCTCATGGTCTCTTGGTCTTTGCCTCGTCCATCCCTCTTCAGCGGGGACGGTCTGGCCAGTATGGCATAGCCGAATCGCCAAGGGAATCAGGAAAATGCGATCAAGAAAAAGGCCGCCCCGAAGGGCGGCCCGTAATCCGCGCAGGAAAGGCGATCAGGCCTTGCCCTTGTAGATGTCCACCAGCTTTTGCAGCATGGCCAGCGCGTCTTCGCGCGACCGCTGGAAGCTGTTGCGCCCGATGATCGAGCCGTTGCCGCCGCCTGCCAGAATGGCGCGCGCATCGTCATAGACCGCATCGGCGCCCTTGGCTGCCCCGCCCGAGAACACGATGATCCGGCGCCCGTTGAACGACGACTGCACGCAATGCTTCACGCGGGCGGCCATGGTCGAGATGTCGATCTGCTCTTTCTCGTAGACCTTCTTTGCTTCCGGCAGCATCAGGTGATCGGTCGAAAGCTTGATCTTGATGATATGGGCGCCCAGCAGCGCCGCGATATGGGCGGCATAGGCGGCCACGTCGATGGCGGTTTCGCCGTCCTTGGTCACCGCTTCGCCGCGCGGATAGGACCAGACGACCGAGGCGATGCCTTTGGCCGCTGCCTCTTTGCGCATTTCCACGATCTCTTCGAACATGTCGAGCGCGCAATCCGACCCCGGATAGATGGTAAAGCCGATGGCCGCGCAGCCCAGACGCAGCGCATCATCCACCGAAGCGGTGATCGCCTGATTCTTGCCTGCCGTATCCGACATCAGCGAATTGGCCGAGTTCACCTTCAGGATCGTCGGGATCTGGCCGGCGAAGGTGTCGGCGCCCGCTTCCAGCGGCCCCAGCGGGGCAGCATAGGCGCTCAGGCCTGCGTCGATGGCCAGTTGATAGTGGTAGTGGGGGTCATAGCCCGCCGGGTTCGGCGCAAAGCTGCGCGCCGGGCCGTGTTCGAACCCCTGATCGACCGGCAGGATGATCATCTTGCCGGTGCCGCCGAGCTTGCCTTCCATCAGCATCCGGCAAAGGTTGCCCTTCACGCCGGCATTTTCGCCTTCGTAGTTGCTCAGGATCTTCTGCACCTGCTTGGTGGCCCGCATGTCGGATGCTCCTCTCGATTGCGCTGCTTCGGCCGAACGGCCTCTGGCCTGCCACTAGAACCGGGGCGGGCGCCGCGCAATGCTGTTGGCGCTAACATCCGCAAACTTTGGCGGCTCTGTTGCGAAAGGGCGCACTTGCCCGACTGTTGCCTGAAGCGGAACACAGCAGGCACGATGTCGCGCCGAAGTTGACGGGCGGTCTCGGGTCGGGTTAACGAATTACTAATACTACCTAAAATCCCGTTCTGATTGTATTTTTCGAGGAGTATCCCATGTCCAGCCTCACCGCGCTTGCGCCGTTCAACAAAGGCTTCGATGTCAGCCTTTTTCTTGAGTCCGCCTTCAGCCCTGCCGTTGCTGCGGCGCCGGATGATGTTTCCCTGTCTTTTGCAGGCAAGCGGATTGCCCTGATCGGCGAATATGAGGTTGATACCGTCAGCAAGCTGGCGACCGGCACGGTGACCGGCTTCGAGATTCGTGTGGTGGGGCAGCCGGTCGTGACGATCACGGTCGAGGCTGTGGCGGTTGCCGATGTGCTGAACTTCCTCGCCGATGCCGATGGCCGCGCCTTCTTTGCCACAACTTTCGCCGGTGATGACGTGATGGCGGGCAGCGACTGGCGCGACAACCTTCTGGGGTTCAAGGGCGCCGATCAGATATCGGCGGGCGAAGGCAATGATACGCTGGGCGGTGGCATCGGTGATGACCGGCTGCTGGGCGAGGGCGGCTTTGATGCGCTGATCGGCGATGCGGGTCAGGACACGCTGCTGGGCGGCTTTGGCAACGACACGCTGCTGGGGGGCACGGGCAATGACCGGCTGCTGGGCGGCGGCGCGGATGACCGGCTGGAAGGTGGCGCAGGTGCCGATCAGCTGCGCGGCAATGCAGGCACGGACTACTTTGTCTTCCGGGGCAATTTTGGCCGCGACATCCTCGGCGACATGACGATGGAGGACCGCATCATCCTGGGCGCCGGTTTCTGGGCCGGGATGGAAACGGCGGCGGATGTGCTGGAGGCCTATGCCACGGTTCGCAACGGCAATACCTTCATCGAGCTGGATGGCCGCAGCATCCTGCTGCGCGGCTGGACCGATCTGGAGGCGCTGGCAACGCGGCTGGGCGATGAAACGCTGCTCTGATTGGTGCTGACGGGCGCCAAAAGGCCCGCGCGTTGCGCGGGCCTTGCTGTTTTACAGCAGGATGAAGTCGAAATTGCCAGCGCCCAGATCGGCAAGCTGCACATCCTTCAAAACGAAGCTCAGCACTTCGCCGTCGCTGTCCAGCAGCCGCAGCCGCACATCATCGCCGAATTGTACCATCTCGAACCCGTCATCCATACCCTTGTCCCCATCGGCAAAGCCGACATCGAACCCCACCAGCTCGATCTTGTCCGCGCTGGGGCCGGTGGCGGTGAAATCGGTCACGATGGCGCGGCCCGCGTCGGTGATGTCGGGAAAAGCGGCGGCGCTGAGGAACACGAAAGTGTCGCTGCCCGCCCCTCCGGTCACCCGGTCGCCGCCAGAGGTATAGATGCGATCGTCGCCCGCACCGCCCAATTCCAGATCGGCACCGGATTGGCCGTTCAACTGGTCATCCCCCGCGCCACCGCGCAGCGTATCATCACCGCCCGCACCGATCAGGAAATCGGCCTTGCGCGTGCCGGTCTTGTCTTCGGGCTCATCGGTGCCGATCCAGATCCTGGGCGCAGCGTCGGCAGCACTGAATGGGCCGGGCAGCGACAGGAAATCAATATTCTGCTGCGACATGTCGGCCAGCGCCACATTCTTCAACGTGATCTTCATTTCGTTGCCGCCCGCATCTTCCAGCGAGATCATGACATTCCTGCCGCTTTTCACCATCGAGAAGCCATCGTTCATGTCAGCATCGCGGTCTTTCCAGTCGATGCCGAACAGCGACAGTTGCAAATGGTCATGCGCCGGGCCCTTGGCCTTGAAATCGGTGATCGTCACCTCGCTGACCGGCATCCGCAGGTCGAAGATCGACCCCACGGCGACGAAAAAGTCCATGCCGGTGCCGCCGGTCAGGGTGTCGTTGCCCAGCATGGTCAAACTGTCATGGCCCGCGCCGCCGATCAGCACGTCATTGCCGACATTGCCGTCCAGCGCATCATTGCCGCCACCGCCGTTCAGCGTGTCGTCCCCCTGCATCCCGAAGAAGACATCCGCGCCCGCGCCACCTGTCTTTTTGTCATTACCTTCGCCACCCTGCCAAAATGCCATCTCATACTCCTTGAAAAATCGCAGAAAAAAGCCCCGCCAGAACTGGCAGGGCCTTGATGGGCAGCCTAGGCAGACAGCCTTTTTGCGTCAATCCCCCGATCAGGTGAGGGTTAGCGCCGCCACGCCCGGAAGCTCCTTGCCTTCCATCCATTCAAGGAAGGCGCCGCCTGCGGTGGAGATGAAGCTGAAATCGTCAGCCGCGCCCGCCTTGTTCAGCGCCGCCACCGTATCGCCGCCGCCCGCGACAGAGACGAGCTTGCCTGCACGGGTCAGCGCCGCTACCGATTTGGCGGCGGCATTGGTTGCGGCATCGAAAGGTTCGATCTCGAAGGCGCCCAGCGGGCCGTTCCAGATCAGGGTTTTCGCAGCGGCGAATACCGATTCCAGCGCGGCCACGGTCTGCGGCCCGGCATCCAGGATCATCGCATCGGCGGGGCAGGCGCCCACGGAGACGGTTTCATTGGCGGCCCCGGCCTTGAACTCGCGCGCCACCACCACGTCCAGCGGCAGATGGATGGTGCAGCCTGCCGCCTGCGCCTTGCCCAGAATTTCGCGCGCGGTATCGGCCATGTCGCGTTCGGCCAGGCTCTTGCCGACCTCGACGCCCTGCGCCACGAGAAACGTGTTGGCCATGCCGCCGCCGATCACCAGATGATCCACCTTGCTGACCAGATTGCCCAGCAGATCCAGCTTGGTCGAAACCTTGGCGCCGCCGACCACTGCCACCACCGGGCGTACCGGCTGGCCCAGGGCCGCCTCCAGCGCTTTCAGCTCTGCCGCCATCAGGCGGCCCGCCGCGGCGGGCAGCAGATGCGCGATGCCCGCGGTGGAGGCATGGGCGCGGTGCGCTGCCGAAAAGGCGTCATTCACATACACATCTCCCAGCGCCGCCATGGCCTTGGCCAGCTCGGGGTCGTTCTTTTCCTCGCCCGCGTGAAAGCGGGTGTTTTCCAGCAGCACCACATCGCCCGGCCCGGCGCTGGCAATCGCCGCCGCCGCCGGGGCGCCGATGCAGTCGGTGGCAAAGATCACCGTGCAGCCCAGGGCCGCCGCCAGCGCGTCCTTCACCAGACCCAGGCTCATCGACGGGACAACCTTGCCCTTCGGCCGGTCGAAATGCGCCAGCAGCACGACCTTGCCGCCCTTGGCCTGAATATCCTTCACCGTGGGCACGATCTTTTCGATCCGGGTCGCATCGGTGACCACGCCGTTTTCCATCGGCACGTTCACATCGACGCGGGTCAGCACGACCTTGCCCGCCAGATCCATGTCATCAAGGGTTTTCCAAGCCATCACAGCCTCCAAGCATCGGTTGCCCCCTGTTTCCGCCGAACGCAGCCCCGCGTCAACCGATCACGCGGGTTTGCCCTTTCCCTTGCGCGCGCAGACCATTAGTTTCGCGCCCAGCAAAGAGGAGACCGCGCCGATGGCCGAGATCAAAGACCCCGAAAATACCATCATCATGACCCTGAAAGACGGCGACGTGGTGATCGAGCTTCTGTCCGAAGTGGCCCCGAAACATGCCGCGCGCATGAAGGAACTGGCCCGCGCCGGTGCCTATGACAATGTGTGCTTCCACCGCGTGATCGACGGCTTCATGGCCCAGACCGGCGATGTGGAAAACGGCAATATGGAAAAGGGCTTCAACCTGCGCCGCGCGGGCACTGGGGGCTCGGATCTGCCGGATCTGCCGGCCGAGTTTTCCAAGCTGCCGCATGACCGGGGCACACTGGGCGCCGCCCGTTCGCAGAACCCGAATTCGGCCAACAGCCAGTTCTTCATCAACTTCAAGGACAACCACTTCCTGAACGGGCAATACACGGTCTATGGCCGGGTGATCGCGGGCATGGAATTCGTGGACAAGATCCTGCGCGGCGAGCCGCCGGCCAACCCGGATCGCATGATCAAGGTCGTGGTGGCTGCCGATGTCGCTTGATCGGGTGATCGCGGGCGGTGTCTTTGCACTGGGTCTGGCGGTGCTGGGGGGCTTTGCGCTCAGCCAGTCGGCCAGTCCGGCCATGGCCGAAGATAGCCCCGGCCCGAATCTGGTGATTGCGGTGGACGGGCAGGCCAAGGGCGAGATCGTCATTGACCTGCTGCCCGATGTGGCACCCAAGCATGTGGAACAGATCGTGACGCTGGCCAAGCGCGGCGATTACGACGATGTGGTGTTCCACCGCGTGATTGACGGCTTCATGGCGCAAACCGGCGACGTGCAGTTCGGCAAGGGTGCGGGTGGGCCGCAGGCGGGCATGGGCGCTTCGGATCTGCCGGATCTTCCGGCGGAATTCTCGGCCATTCCGTTTGAACGCGGCGTTGTCGGCATGGCCCGCGCGATGGACCCGGATTCGGCCAACAGCCAGTTCTTCATCATGTTCGCCCCGGCGCCCAATCTGGATGGGCAATATACCGTGGTGGGCCGGGTGATCTCGGGCATGGATGTGGTGGATGCGATCCGCAAGGGCGACGGGCCGAACGGATCGGTCAGCGCGCCCGACCATATGGTGAAAGTCAGCGTGCAGGATTGACGGATGCGCGCGGGGCGCGATTGTTGCGCCCCGCCCGTTTTGGTTCCGTGGCTTGTTGCGTAATTGCCGAGTTGACCGGGGCGTGCGGGCCTGACTAAGGTCTGCCAGCCAACCGGAGGTTTCCCGATGCCCACCATTTCCTATCTCAAATCGACCGATGCGCTGGCGTCGGCATTTCTTGCCTTGTTCGGCAGCGCAACGGTTTCCAAGATGACCGATACAAATCTTGTGCTCGATACCAGCGCGCTCAAGTTCATCTTCTCCGGAACCGGCCTTGCCTATGATGTGCAGGGCGATGTTCTGACTGGTTTCAGTGGTGGCGAGATCAATGGCCTGAATGTGGTGAGTGGCGACAATGTTGTGGCGCGCTTCATCGGCCTAGAGGTAGATGCCTCGGCTTTTCCGGGCTTTGACGACCCTGCCGCGCCTGCGCAATTGCTGAACTATCTGGCCACGCTGGACTGGACGATCAACGGCACGCAGGCGACCGATACGCTCAACTTCGGGCCGTCGAGCGGCTATTCCTTCCCGCTTGGCCTGACCATCAACGCCAGTGGTGGCGGTGACGTGATTGTCGGTGCAGCGGGGAACGACGAAATCCATGCCGGCAGCGGCAATGACAAGATCTATGACAGCGCCGGTGACGACAAGGTCTATGGTGATGCGGGCAACGACACCGTGTTCGAGGTGACAAGCATCGTTTCGGGCAACGACTCGATCTATGGCGGCGCGGGCAAGGATAGCCTGGCTGGTGGCGCGGGCGACGATCTGATCAGCGGCGACACCGGCGCGGACAAGCTCTGGGGCGGTGCCGACAATGACATGCTCTATGGCGGCGCCGGGGGCGACAAGCTCTATGGCGACGATGGCGCCGACAGCCTGTATGGCGATGCGGCGAACGACCAGATCTTCGGCGGCGGCGGCGCGGACTGGATCTATGCCGGCAAGGGACGCGACGTGCTGTTTGGTGGCGCAGATGCCGATCACTTCCAGTTCCAGAAGGAGGATGGTCCCGACACGATCAGTGATTTCGATATTGCCGAGGACGTGATCGTCTTCAAGAACCTCTCGGCCGCCGATATTGCCGACATGGAATTCCGCGATGATGATGGCAATACCGTGATCATCTATGAAGACGGCCGCCTGACGGTCATGGGTGTCGTTTCGACCGATCTGGTCTGGGATGAGAACCTGATTTCGATCTGACCCGATCTGTAGACCAATAGAAAAGGGGCGTGGAGTGATCCGCGCCCCTTTTCTTTGCCGGATCGCCCGATCAGTCCAGCGTGACCAGCGCGTGGCGTTTCTTGCCCGCGGTCAGCTTCAGCGGATCGACCAGATCGGCGGCATGGATCTTGTGGCCGGCATCCAGCACGATTTCATCGTTCAACCGGGCGCCGCCTTCCTGAATCAGCCGCTTGGCATCCTTGCCCGAGGCGGCAAGGCCCGAGCGCACGAACAGTTGCGCCACGGTGATTCCGTCAGCCACATCAGCCACGTTGAGCGTGAGCGTCGGCAGGTCGTCGCCCACGCCGCCCTTTTCAAACACCTCGCGCGCCGTGGCTTCCGCCGCCGCCGCCGCATCTTCGCCGTGCAGCAGCGCCGTCACCGCATTGGCGAGGATGATCTTCGCGCCGTTGATCTCTGACCCCTGCAGCGCGCCCAGGCGGGTGCATTCATCCAGCGGCAGTTCGGTATACAGCTTCAGGAACCGGCCCACATCGGCATCGGTGGTGTTGCGCCAGAACTGCCAGAACTCGTAAGGGCTCAGCATCGCGCCGTTCAGCCAGACCGCGCCCCCCGCCGATTTGCCCATCTTCTTGCCGTCGCTGGTGGTCAGCAGCGGCGAGGTGAGGCCGTAAATCTCGTGGTCCAGCACCCGGCGGGTCAGGTCGATGCCGTTGACGATATTGCCCCACTGATCCGACCCGCCCATCTGCAACAAACAGCCATAGCGGCGGTTCAGTTCAAGAAAATCATAGGCTTGCAGGATCATGTAGTTGAATTCAAGGAAGGACAGGCTTTGTTCCCGGTCCAGCCGCGATTTCACGGATTCGAAGGACAGCATCCGGTTCACGCTGAAATGCCGCCCGATGTCGCGCAGGAATTCCAGGTAGTTCAGATTGTCCAGCCATTCGGCATTGTTCAGCATGATCGCGCCATTCGGCGCATCGGAATAATCAAGGTAGCGCGCGAAGACCTGCTTCATGCCCGCAATGTTCTCGTCGATCTTTTCCGGGGTCAGCAGCGGGCGTTCTTCGGCGCGGAACGACGGGTCGCCCACCTTGGTGGTGCCGCCGCCCATCAGGGTGATCGGCTTGTGCCCGGTCTTTTGCAGCCAGCGCAACATCATGATGTTGAGCAGGTGGCCCACATGCAGCGAGGCCGCCGTGGCGTCATAGCCGATATAGGCAGGCACGACCCCCTTGACCAAAGCCTCGTCGAGCGCCTGATAATCGGTGCAGTCGGCCAGATAGCCGCGCTCGATCATCACGCGCATGAAGTCGGATTTCGGATGGTAGGTCATCGCTCTCTCGTGTCTTATGACGGTGCATCGCGTATACCGGGGGCAGGGGGCAAGGGGAAGTCATGTTGAAGGCTGGGCCGGTCTGGGCTTTGGGGGCAATGTCGGGAACCTCGCTGGATGGGGTGGATGCGGCAATGCTGTTCACCGATGGCGAGCGGATCGTGGAGTTTGGCGAGACGGGCTACCGCGCCTATGAGACGGACGAGCGCGAGATCATCCGCGCTGCCCTTGGCCTGTGGCCCGACGCGGCCGAGGTTGATCCGGCGGCGGAGGTGGTGGAACTGGCCCATGCCGAACTTCTCAGCACCATTGCCGGGGCGGAACTGGTGGGGTTTCACGGCCAGACGCTGGCACATGATCCGCGCGGACGCGGCACGCATCAGGCGGGGTCAGGCTCGGTTCTGGCCGAGGTGCTGGGCGTGCCGGTGGTCTGGGATTTTCGCAGCGCCGATGTGGCGCTTGGCGGGCAGGGCGCGCCGCTGGCGCCCTATTTCCATTTTGCCTGCGCCCGCTGGATCGGCGCAGAAGAACCGCTGGCCTTTCTCAACCTTGGCGGGGTTGGCAATCTGACATGGGTTGACCCGCGCCAGCCCAAGGCCGAAAGCACCGGCGCCTGTCTGGCCTTCGATACTGGCCCGGCCAATGCGCCGGTGAATGATCTGATGGTGCAGCGTCTTGGGCGGACGCAGGACGAAGGCGGGGCACTGGCGGCCAGCGGGCAGGCGGATGCGGCGATCATTGCTGCGTTTCTGGCCCATCCGTTCTTTGCCCGCATTCCGCCGAAATCGCTGGACCGCAACGATTTCCATGGGCTGCTTCATGCGGTTGCGGGCCTGTCCGATGCCGATGCCGCCGCCACGCTGACCCGTGCCGCCGCCGAGGCTGTGGCTGCAGGCGCCGCGCATTTCCCTGCCCCGGTGGCGCGCCTGCTGGTGTCAGGCGGTGGGCGGCACAATGCCACGCTGATGGCGCATCTGCGTGCGGTGATGGGCTGCGAGGTGCTGCCGGTCGAGGCGGTGGGGCTGAATGGCGACATGCTGGAGGCGCAGGCCTTTGCCTATCTGGCGGTGCGCGTGGCCCGGGGGCTGCCGACCTCGGGGCCGTCAACCACCGGGGTGGCCGCCGATGTCGGCGGCGGGCAGATCAGCTATCCCGGCGCCTAGAGGCGCGGAACATGCCATAGGTATAGATCGCCAGCGCCGCCCAGATCATCGGGAAGGCAACCATGCGCGCGGTGCCGAACGGCTCGTCAAACACGAAGACGGCGCAGAGGAAGATCATCGTCGGCGCCACATATTGCAGGATGCCGATGGTGGACAGGCGCAACAGCTTGGCCCCGTTGGCATAGCAGATCAGCGGCACGGCGGTCACCACACCGGCCAGCGGCAACATCCAGTCGTTGAAGAAACTGCCGGTCAGGAAATGGCTGTGCCCCGAGACCTGCACCCAGATGGCATAGACCAGCGCGAAGGGCAGCAGGATCAGCACCTCCAGCATGAAGCCCTGATTGGGGCCGATCGGCAGTTGCTTCTTGAAATAGCCATAGGCGGCGAAGGTGGCCGTCATCCCCAGCGCCAGCACTGGCAGGCGCCCGGCTTCCCATGTCAGCACCGCGACGGCGCAGCAGGCCAGCGCGATGGCGGCGATCTGCGCCCGGTTCATCCGTTCGCGCAGCAGCGTGGCGCCCAGAAACACGCTGACCAGCGGGTTGATGTAATAGCCGAGCGCCGCATCCAGCGCATGGCCGTGCTGGATCGCCCAGACATAGATGCCCCAGTTCAGCGAGATCAGCAGTGCCGTCACCCCCGCCATGATCAGCATCCGCGGATTGTGCAGCGCGGCCTTCAGCTCGGACGTGCGGCGCAGCGCGATCAGCACGGCCCCTGCCACCGGCACCGACCAGATGACGCGATGTGCGATGACCTCGGCGGCCGGGATATGCGACAGCGCCTTCATGTAAAGCGGCAGGAAGCCCCACATCACATAAGCGGACAGCGCAAAGGCCAGACCGCGCGGAGAATCTGTGTTTTGCTGTGTCATGCCCCTTGCCTAAAACCTCGGCAGGCGGGCCGCCACGGCTATCTTGTGCCGGGCACAATACGGCGTGACGTGGCGCCCCGCAGGGCGCCACGCGTGGGCTCAGGCCGGTTTCGCCAGCACGCCCGCCAGCTTCTCTGACACAAGGCCGAAGACATTGCCGATCACCAGTGAGGCGCTGACGATGCCACAGGCCTTGAGCAGTGCGGCAGGATCGCCGATGGCGACGCTGGTCAGCAGGCAGAAGGCCGCCGTCGAGGCATAGCCGTAGACCGCCGCCGGGATCGTCGCCAGCACGGGCAGATGCGCCCCCAGCACCAGAACCACGACCGAGACGCCGACAATCGCCGAGGTCACGATGACCGAGCCGCCGACGGTTGCCACAACGAACAGCGTGACCCCGGCCACCGCGACCCCCCACAGGTGGTTGATCACCGATTTGCGCAGCCCCTCCGCCTTGCCGCCGGTGTGATAGAAACTGCCCCATGCGATGAAAAGCGCCCAGACCTGCAGGCCAAGCCCCGATCCAAGGCAAAGCCATGTCGCCACGGCGGCCAGAAGCCCGATCGAGATCGCAAGGGCTGTGATGATGTTCATTCCGTTCCTCCTCCCAAGACGCCGCCTTTTTCTGCTGGCGGTCGGCGGGCAAGCTGGGACAGGGGCGGCGGGCGGGCAATGGCACCTAGGTCTCTACGACCCGAACAAAAGCAAAACCCGCCGGGATTGCGCCCGGCGGGTTCGACCAAAGGCTTATGGCCTTCAGGCTTTCAGGATCGAACGGCCTGCAAATTCGGCCACTTCGCCCAGCATTTCCTCGATGCGGATAAGCTGGTTGTATTTCGCCAGCCGGTCAGACCGCGCCAGCGAGCCGGTCTTGATCTGGCCGCAATTGGTGGCGACGGCGAGATCGGCAATCGTGGCATCCTCGGTTTCACCCGAACGGTGCGACATGACGTTGGTATAGCGCGCGCGATGCGCCATATCGACGGCTTGCAGCGTTTCGGTCAGCGAGCCGATCTGGTTGACCTTCACCAGCATCGAGTTCGCGCAACCGGCAGCGATGCCTTCGGCCAGACGGCGCGGGTTGGTCACGAACAGATCGTCGCCCACCAGTTGCACCTTGCCGCCCAGGCGGTCGGTCAGCGCTTTCCAGCCGGCCCAGTCATCTTCGGCCATGCCGTCTTCGATCGAGATGATCGGGTAATCGGCGCAGAGTTTCGCCAGATATTCGACGTTTTCTTCCGACGAAAGCGACAGGCCTTCGCCCTTCATCTCATACTTGCCGCCCCGGAAATATTCGGTCGAGGCGCAATCGAGGGCAAGGTAGATGTCTTCGCCCGGCTTGTAGCCCGCCTTTTCAATGGATTTCAGGATGAAATCCAGCGCCACGCGGGTGGAAGACAAGTTGGGGGCAAAACCGCCCTCGTCGCCGATGCCGGTGGAAAGACCTGCGGCCGACAGCTCTTTCTTCAGGGTGTGGAACACTTCCGATCCCATCCGCACGGCTTCGCGGATGTTCGATGCCGCAACCGGCATGATCATGAATTCCTGAATGTCGATCGGGTTGTCGGCATGTTCGCCGCCGTTGATGATGTTCATCATCGGCACCGGCAGCACGCGGGCCGAGGTGCCGCCGACATAGCGATACAGCGGCTGGCCGGTGAATTCGGCAGCGGCCTTGGCCACGGCCAGCGACACGCCGAGAATGGCATTGGCGCCCAGACGCGATTTGTTGGGGGTGCCGTCCATCTCGATCATGGTGCGGTCGATGCCGACCTGCTCGGTCGCATCAAAGCCGACCAGCGTCTCGGCGATCTCGCCGTTGACGGCGGCGACGGCTTCCAGCACGCCCTTGCCCATATAGCGCGACTTGTCGCCGTCGCGCTTTTCCACTGCCTCATGGGCGCCGGTCGAGGCGCCCGAGGGCACCGCCGCGCGGCCCATCGCGCCGCTTTCCAGCGTCACGTCCACTTCAACCGTGGGATTGCCGCGGCTGTCGAGGATTTCGCGGGCGTGAATGTCGATAATCGTGCTCATGGGGGATTTCCTCCTGAGGAACCGGTGCTCTCGGCGCCGTCTTTACCCTGCGGCGCCCGTCGTGGGAAGGGCGCGTTTGCGCAAACGTTCGCGGGCAAAGGTATAAAGCCCCGAGGCGATGATCAGCGCCGCGCCGCCCAGCGTCACCGCATCGGGCCGCTCGCCGAACACCAGCATGCCGATGACCAGCGCGAAGACGAGGCGAGAGTAGCGGAACGGGGTGATGGCCGAAACCTCACCCAGCCGCATCGCCTGGGTGATCGCCCAATAGGCGGTGATCCCGAAGAACAGCGCGCCCGCAATATAGCCCGCCTGCGCCGGGCTGGGCATCATCGCGCCCCCCGTCACCGCCAGCATCAGCGCGCCCAGCACGGTGACCGCCGCAAAGCCCCAGGCCGAGATTTGCGAGGTGGTGATGGTCTGCGGAATACGCCGGGTTGCCACGTCGCGGATCGACAGGCCAAACACCGCCAGCACCGACCAGAGCGAGGCGAGGCGGAAACCCTCCATCCCCGGGCGGATGATGATCATCACGCCGACAAAGCCCACGCAGATCGCGCTCCACCGCCGCCAGCCGACCTTTTCGCCCAGAAACAGCGCAGCGCCCAGTGTCACCGCCAGCGGGGCAGCCTGAAAGATCGCGGTGGCCGAGGTCAGTGGCGTCAGCGCCAGCGCGGTGACAAAGCCCAGCGTGCCGATCATCTCGCCCAGATTGCGCCAGACCACCGCCGGATGCCAGGCCAGCCGCGACCAGGCGCGCGCGCCGTCATGCCGGGCCATCGCGGCAAAGACCGGCGTGCCGGCGAGGCCGAGCATCAGCAGGATCTGCCCGGTCGGCAGCCCCGCCGCCGCCCATTTGATGAACATGTCCTCCAGCGCGAAGCCGCCCATGGCGGCGACCATCAGCAGGATGCCTCGCAGATTGTCACGGCTGTCGGTCATCGCGGTCCTTTCCCGGCCCGCATCCGGGGGGCCTGAATGACGCGCGGTTTACGCCTTGCGCGCCCGATCCTCCAGACCCAAACCCCGCTTGACAGGGGCGGCGGGGAAAGAAATTGTCCGCCCGGTAAAATTCGGGGGTAGATGATGCGCAAGGACCGGCTGGACGGACAGGGGCTTGCGGCGCTTCTGGGGGTGGCGATGCTGCTGGCAGCCAATCAGGTGATCGTCAAGATCACCACGGCGGGTCTGCAGCCGGTGTTCTTCGCGGGCGCGCGCTCGGCGCTGGCGGTGCTGTTCATTGCGGGCTGGATGGCGCTGCGCGGGCTGCCGATGCGCTATGTGCGCGGCACGCTGGGGCCGGGATTACTGATCGGGACGGTGTTCGCGGCAGAGTTCCTGTGCCTGTTCATGGCGCTGGATCTGACCACGGTCAGCCGCGCCGTGATCATCTTCTATTCCATGCCCGTCTGGCTGGCGATTGCCGCGCATTTCGGCCTGCCGGGGGAAAGGTTGTCGCCGCTGCGGGGCCTTGGCCTTGCGCTGGCCTTTGCGGGCACGGCCTGGGCGATCCTTGATCGGTCAGGCGGGCAGGGGCAGGCGAGCCTTGCGGGCGATCTTTATGCGCTTGGCGGCGCGCTCGGCTGGGCGGGCACCGCTTTTCTGGCACGCCGCCCGGCGATGGCCAAGGTGGGGCCAGAGATGCAGCTTCTGTGGATGGTCGGTGTGTCCGGGCCGATCCTGTTGCTGGCGGCGCCCGCCTTCGGGCCACTGCTGCGCGCGGTGGAGCCGATCCACTGGTTCTGGCTGGTGTTTCAGGCCTCGGTCGTGGTGGCGGGGGGCTTCATCACCTGGCTGTGGCTGCTGGGGCGCTATCCGGCGGCGACGGTCGCAAGCTTTTCGTTCCTGACCCCGATCCTCAGTCTGTTGTTCGGTTGGCTGGTGATGGGAGAGCATCTTGGCCCGGCGATTCTTGGCGCGGCGGGGCTGGTCGCGGTGGGAATCATCCTGATCAACCGCCGCGGCTGACGGCGCGGGGCCAATTTTCTGCCCCTGCTCCCCTGTGTCAGAAGCGGTGGACAACTTGCCGCGCCCTACCCATCGGCAAGGTTTTCCACAGGCGCCGCGGTGTCACGCGTCCGTTATCCACCTGTCATGGAATCTGAGGATTCTGCTGCAAGATCACGGTTTGCCCAAGTTTTCTCCGCTTGGTTATCCACAGGCCGATTTCTGCCGCCTGAATCAGCATATTGTGGCACAGCTTGGGGAGAAAACCACCGTCAACACTATATAGGGGGTGTGCTGAAAATTTTCCCATTGATCGGCACCCGGAATTCCGACAGTTTGACCCGGCAGCGCGAGGTGCCACCATATGTGGTGGTCTTGGGCAGGCAAGCAGACCATTCCCACAAGATGCGCCGCCTGTTGACCGGGCGCGCAGCCTGTCCGGTTTCCGGGCGGGGCTGGTTTGCGCGTCTGGCCGCGCGGGGCGAGGGGACCAAGGCAGCGCAAAGCGCGCCAGATGCAAAGGGACGATGGGGCAGATGAAGATCGAACGGAAGTTCACGACGGAATCCACGGGCGCTTATGGCGCGATGTCCTTCACCACCACGGTTTCGGAAATCCGCAACCCAGATGGTAAGGTGGTGTTCCGCAATGATGCCGTCGAGGTGCCGGACGGGTGGAGCCAGGTGGCCTCTGACGTGTTGGCGCAGAAATACTTCCGCAAGGCTGGCGTCCCCGCCGTTCTGAAACGCGTCAAGGAAAAGAGCGTGCCCGAATTCCTGTGGCGGTCTGTCCCTGATGAGGACGCACTGGCGAAACTGCCGCAAGACCAGCGCATTGTCGGCGAAACTTCGGCCAAGCAGGTGTTCGACCGGCTGGCGGGGGCCTGGGCCTATTGGGGCTGGAAAGGTGGGTATTTCACCACCGAAGCCGATGCCCGCGCCTATTATGACGAAATGCGCTTCATGCTGGCCCGTCAGATGGCCGCGCCGAATTCGCCGCAGTGGTTCAACACTGGCCTGCATTGGGCCTATGGCATCGACGGCCCGTCGCAGGGCCATTTCTACGTCGATTACCAGACCGGCGCCCTGACCAAATCCACCAGCGCCTATGAACATCCGCAGCCGCATGCCTGCTTCATCCAGTCGGTGAAGGATGATCTGGTGGGCGAGGGCGGCATCATGGACCTGTGGGTCCGCGAGGCGCGTCTGTTCAAATATGGCTCGGGCACCGGCACCAACTTTTCGTCGCTGCGGGGCGAGGGGGAAAAGCTGTCGGGCGGTGGCAAATCCTCGGGGCTGATGGGGTTCCTGAAGATCGGCGACCGTGCGGCGGGCGCGATCAAGTCGGGCGGCACCACGCGCCGCGCCGCCAAGATGGTGATCTGCGACATGGATCACCCGGATGTCGAGGCGTTCATCAACTGGAAGGTCATCGAGGAACAGAAGGTCGCCTCGCTGGTGGCCGGGTCCAAGATGCACGAGAAATACCTCAACGAGATCTTTGCGGCGCTGAAGGCCTGGGATGGCGCGGCGGAAGACGCGGCGGATGTGACGAAGAACGCCGGTCTCAAAGCCGCGATCCGCGCGGCCAAGAAGGCGATGATCCCGGAAACCTATATCAACCGGGTGCTGCAATACGCGCGGCAAGGCTTTGAATCGATTGAATTCCCCACCTATGACGTGGATTGGGATTCCGAAGCCTACATCTCGGTCTCGGGCCAGAACTCCAACAACTCGGTTCGCGTGACCGACGCCTTCCTGCAGGCGGTGAAGGACGATGCCGACTGGGCGCTGATCCGCCGCACCGATGGCAAGGTGGCCAAATCGGTGAAGGCGCGCGAGCTGTGGGAGCAGGTCGGTCATGCTGCCTGGGCCTGTGCCGACCCGGGCATCCAGTTCCATGATACTGTCAACGCTTGGCACACCTGCCCGGAAGACGGGCCGATTCGGGGCTCGAACCCCTGTTCGGAATACATGTTCCTTGACGATACCGCCTGCAATCTTGCCTCGATGAACCTGCTGACCTTCTTCCGTGATGGCCAGTTCGATGCGCAGGCCTATATGCACGCAACCCGGCTGTGGACGGTGACGCTGGAAATCAGCGTGATGATGGCGCAGTTCCCGTCGAAGGAAATCGCGCAGCTTTCCTATGACTTCCGCACCCTTGGCCTTGGTTATGCCAATATCGGCGGGCTTCTGATGAACATGGGGCTGGGCTACGACTCGGACGAGGGCCGGGCGCTGTGCGGCGCGCTGACCGCGCTGATGACCGGTGTGACCTATGCCACCTCGGCCGAAATGGCGGCAGAGCTGGGCACCTTCGCGGGCTATTCCCGCAATGCCAGCCATATGCTGCGCGTGATCCGCAACCACCGCCGCGCGGCCTATGGCCATGCTGCGGGCTATGAGGCGGTGAATGTCGCCCCGGTGCCGCTGGACGCCGCCAATTGCCCCGATCAGGCGCTGGTCACACTGGCGAAATCGGCCTGGGACGAGGCGCTGACGCTGGGGGAAAAGCACGGCTACCGCAATGCGCAGACGACGGTGATCGCCCCCACCGGCACCATCGGTCTGGTGATGGATTGCGACACCACCGGGATCGAGCCGGATTTCGCGCTGGTGAAGTTCAAGAAACTGGCGGGCGGTGGTTATTTCAAGATCATCAACCAGTCGGTTCCGGCGGCGCTGGAAAAGCTGGGCTATACCACCGGCCAGATCGCAGAAATCGTGGCTTATGCCGTGGGTCATGGCACCATCGGCAATTGCCCCGGCATCAACCACACCGCGCTGATCGGCCACGGCTTCGGCCCGCGCGAGATTGAAAAGATCGAAGGCGCGCTGCCTTCGGCCTTCGACATCCGCTTCGTGTTCAACCAGTGGACGCTGGGCGAGGATTTCTGCAAGGGCGCGCTCGGCATCCCGGCAGAAAAGCTGATGGACCCGACCTTCGATCTGCTGCGCCACCTCGGCTTCACCCGCGCCCAGATCGACGCGGCCAATGACCATGTTTGCGGCACGATGACCCTGGAAGGCGCGCCCTTCCTGAAGCCGGAACATTACAGCGTGTTCGATTGCGCCAATCCCTGCGGCAAGACCGGCAAACGTTATCTTTCGGTCAACAGCCACATCACCATGATGGCAGCGGCGCAAAGCTTTATCTCGGGCGCGATCTCGAAAACGATCAACATGCCGAATGCGGCCACGATCGAGGAAACGCTGGCGGCTTACGAACTGTCGCACTCGCTGGGCATCAAGGCCAATGCGCTCTATCGCGACGGCTCGAAGCTGAGCCAGCCGCTGGCTTCGGCGCTGGTCGAGGATGATGAAGAGGCCGAGGAAATCCTCGCCTCCGGGTCGCAGCAGGAAAAGGCGATCGTGCTGGCCGAGAAGATCATCGAAAAGGTGATCGTCAAGGAAATCGTGCGCAGCCACCGCGAAAAGCTGCCGGAACGCCGCAAGGGCTATACCCAGAAGGCGGTGGTCGGTGGCCACAAGGTTTACCTGCGCACCGGCGAATATGGTGACGGCCAACTGGGCGAGATCTTCATCGACATGCACAAGGAAGGTGCGGGCTTCCGCGCCATGATGAACAACTTCGCCATCGCGGTGTCGGTCGGCCTGCAATATGGCGTGCCGCTGGAAGAATTCGTCGATGCCTTCACCTTCACCAAGTTCGAACCGGCGGGCATGGTGCAGGGCAATGACAGCATCAAGAACGCGACCTCGATCCTCGACTATGTGTTCCGTGAACTGGCGGTCAGCTATCTGGACCGCACTGATCTGGCCCATGTTGCCCCCAAAGGCGCAAGCTTCGACGAGCTGGGCGGCGGCGTGAGCGAAGGCAAACGTTCCAACGTGGAGCCGGTGAGCGAAAGCGCCGCTTCGAAATCGCTCGAAGTGCTGCGCCAGATCAGCTCCACCGGCTATTTGCGCAAGCGGCTGCCGAAGGATCTGGTGGTGCTGCAAGGCGGGATGAGCACGATGGGCGGCTTTTCCGAAGCGGCGGCGGGCTTTGCCATGGCCACTGCCACCGCAACGGCGCTGACCTCTGGTACCGTGTCGATGGATGCCCGCGTCAAGGCCAAGATGCAGGGTTACGAGGGCGAGGCCTGCGGCGAATGCGGCAACTACACGCTGGTCCGCAACGGCACCTGCATGAAGTGCAACACCTGCGGCGGGACCAGTGGGTGTAGCTGAGGGAATCGAGGGTATATCCGAGGCAACTTCAACACCAATCCTGCCTCGTATCTCCACGCCTAAATCTGCCAAGGCCTTTGACAACAATGGCCTTGGCTCTTTGGCGGGCCTAAGTCGGCCTGACCCGCCAAAGCCCAAACCGGGCAGAACCCCCAAGGACATCCCATGGAACTGATCGTCGGCGCCAAGCGCATCACCCCCTCGGCCATCCATCGCATTGCAGGCGGGGTCGAGGCGACCCTGCGCGGCGAGGCGCTCATCTCGCTACTGGATGCCACCTTCCACGGCGCGGGCTCGATCGAGGTGCACGGCGGTGATCTTGACCGTCGCCCGTTGGATGTGGCCGCCATCGAGATGACCGGGGGCGATACGCGGGTGACTTTGGTCTATGCAGGGCCTGCGAAAACCCTGATGTGACGAATATGGGGGGCACCCGGAAGCCTGAAGCGCCTGTCACCATGGCGGCACGCTGATGCTTGCGTCCAAGTTTTGCAAACGGCTCTTGGGGATGATCGCGGGGCTGATCCAGACGAACTTGCGCTGCTCCACCGATGCGTAGTGCCTCGGCACCCGCTTGTAGAGGCAGAGTGTGCCCTTAACGGAACCGTCGCGCGTTATGATCACCATGCTCCCGCCCCGGTTGTTCTCGGGAATGCAACACAGATTATAATGCAAAATGTTTAGCAGAGTTAGCGCTGCTGTAGGCAATGACACAGCTAAACCCTTTTAAATCAAGGAATTGCCTGCCAATAATTATTTGTTAATAGCGGAGAGACAGTCCGAAGAATTTATATCTCATTCTGTGCCATCCAGAAACACGACATATGATATTCTTATAACTATCAATACATTGATTGACAGCCTTGTATCGGGCAGTCTTACTCTGTCTTATCCGATCTCGTATCTTGTGTGGGGCCATGGCGAAGTCAGGGGGTGTTCAGAATGCTGTCGAACGCAAAGGCGAAGAACCTGCTGCCCGGCGACAAGGCACTGGCCGTTGGCGGTACGCCCGGCCTCTGGCTGCATCCCGGATCGGGACGAGGAACCGGAAAGTTCATGTTGCGCTTTGTCTCGCCAACGTCGGGAAAGCGGCGCGACATGGGCCTTGGCACCTTCCCCGAGACGGGTCTTGCCGACGCCCGTCGCCTTGCGATGGAAGCCCGCGCACAGATCAGCCAAGGCATTGATCCCATCGATCAGCGCAAATCTGCGGCAACCAGCCAGCGGATCACGATCCCGTCTTTCGAGGCGGCCGCCCGTACCGTGTACGAGACGATTGCCCCCGGCTTCCGCAACGCCAAGCACCGGGATCAGTGGATCAACAGCCTCGAGACCTACGTTTTTCCGACCTTGGGAGCGCGGCTTGTCAGCGAACTGACAGTTGCAGACTTTGCCGCCGCGCTCCTGCCGATCTGGCTTCTCAAGGAAGAAACTGCAAGCCGGGTGAAGCAACGTTGCGAGCGGGTGATGACATGGTGCATCGCCAATGGGCACGCTCCTGCCAACCCGCTCTCGGCCGTTGATGCGCTGCTGCCGCGTCAGACAGGCAACCGCGACCGCGTCGTGCACCATCCTGCGGCGCCCTGGCGTGGGCTGCCCGAGATCGTCCTTGATCTGACAAGCGCCGATCCGATTTCGGTCAGCCGCCAGGCGCTGCTATTCCTGATCCTTACCGCAGCTCGATCCGGTGAAGTGCGCGAGGCTCGCTGGAGCGAAATCGACTTCGAGACTGCGACATGGACCATTCCCCCGGAACGCATGAAGGCGGGTCGGCGGCACCGTGTGCCATTGAGCCGCCAAGCCGTGGCGTTGCTTGAGGGCCGCATGAAGTCGCACCTCGGCGGGGAACTGATCTTCAGCATCCGCGGCAAGGGCGCCATGAGCGACATGACCATCACAAAGGTGCTGCGGCTAAGGAAATATCAGAGTGACAGTCTTGACCGCCCCGCGACGGCGCATGGTTTCCGCTCCAGCTTTCGCGACTGGGTGTCTGAGAGCGGATATTCCCGCGATCTGGCGGAGCGGGCATTGGCACATACCATCGCCAATGCGACCGAGGCGGCGTATCATCGGACCGACCAACTCGATCAGCGTCGGGCAATGATGCAGGTCTGGGCCGACTACATCTACAGTCTGGCGCAACAAGCATGAGCGCGATGAAACAGAGAAACATAATTGCATCTATTTGCAACCAAGTGGCACCCACCGGGCACGCTTGCCTGCAACCTGTACCAACCACTGTTGATTTCCACCCAGAACTGATGGAGGTGTGCGAGTTTCGCGCGATGACGGGCATCTATTTCACGTGATCGCGGGCAGGCCTGATCGGCAAAGAGAGGATATCCCCGCGTGTGCGGGGGAGCCACTGTATGGTGCGAGACAAACGACGAAAGCGCGGGTATATCCCCGCGTGTGCGGGGGAGCCTGACGGCTGCTGCAATAAGGCACAGAGTTGCCAAGTCTATCCCCGCGTGTGCGGGGGAACCAACCCGCATCCCTCGCGCAGCAGGCCGGTGATGGGTCTATCCCCGCGTGTGCGGGGGAGCCCTTGACGTTGGCCGGGTTGAGCTTCTTTTCCAGGGTCTATCCCCGCGTGTGCGGGGGAGCCACGGCGCGCATCACCGCGTCTTCGGCGTGGGTGGGTCTATCCCCGCGTGTGCGGGGGAGCCGCGCATCCCCGGTCACGGTCGCCGCGAACATGGGGTCTATCCCCGCGTGTGCGGGGGAGCCTAAACCTCGTGATCCGGCTGGCCGCGCAGCCAAGGTCTATCCCCGCGTGTGCGGGGGAGCCGGCAAGCTGCCGAGCGGCGACCCGGACCTGATGGGTCTATCCCCGCGTGTGCGGGGGAGCCGCTCATGCGCCGCCCTCCCGCGCTAGGATCAGGGGTCTATCCCCGCGTGTGCGGGGGAGCCGGGCAGGCCGCCCGGTCGGTGCTGTGCAATGAGGGTCTATCCCCGCGTGTGCGGGGGAGCCCGTCCTTACGACTCGCCCAGACCGCGCCAAGATGGTCTATCCCCGCGTGTGCGGGGGAGCCCAGAACGGCACCATGTAGCCGGTCAGGTAGGGGGGTCTATCCCCGCGTGTGCGGGGGAGCCGCGGGCAGCGCCGCCGGTCAGCTTCTCTTTCAGGGTCTATCCCCGCGTGTGCGGGGGAGCCGGCGCCAGACAGACGCGCCGCATTTCGAACAAGGGTCTATCCCCGCGTGTGCGGGGGAGCCCGGTCAGGACCGGGGAGACGGCGGTCAGAACCGGGTCTATCCCCGCGTGTGCGGGGGAGCCTTTACCTCATCGTCTGCGGGGTGACAATTCCAGGGTCTATCCCCGCGTGTGCGGGGGAGCCCCTGACCTTCGCGGAGGGCTTTCGCAATGCGGGGGTCTATCCCCGCGTGTGCGGGGGAGCCTGACACGTCCATCAACGGGCGCGTGGCGCACCTGGGTCTATCCCCGCGTGTGCGGGGGAGCCCGC